>NZ_CP115161.1:1507500-3087500 GCF_027594405.1 Zunongwangia sp. HRR-M8
GTTCGTGATTTTCATTTTCAGATTTTAGGTTACGATAAAGCACCATCTGCAGTAGAAAAGGCTAGAGAGAATGTTAAAAATGCTAATCTGTCTGAATTCGTTAATATAGAACGAACAGATTTTTTTGAAACTGAAAAGCAAACAAACGGTCACCTGCATATGGTTTTTAATCCGCCTTATGGGGAACGTTTAGAGGTTAATATTACTGAATTTTATAAAAGAATAGGAGATACCTTAAAGCAAAGTTATCCCGGTACAGAAGCCTGGTTTATAACGTCGGATAATGAAGCTATGAAGAGCGTAGGTTTAAGACCTTCTCGAAAAGTAAAGATGTTTAACGGAGGCCTGGAATCCCGATTTCTAAAATATGAAATTTACGAGGGCAGTAAAAAGCATAAGAAGCAAGGCTAGTTTTTAGCTTTTCGAAAAATAGGAATTAAATAGGATATGGAATAGCCATATCCTATTCCAAATTTACTATCATCGTATGTTCTGCCAAAGCCAGGTATGGTAAGATTATCAAAACCATTTGGTTTACTTTCATTTACTCGGCTTTTTAATTGAACGTTAGCCGATAAAAATAAATTATTTAAAACTTCAACCTTAAATCCTGCCATCAATTCTATCCATCCAGCTGTAAGGCCCGTAGTTTCTTCTTGATCTCTTCTAATATCATCTTCAAAATAATTATTTCTAGTGTAGATTCTATATTGCTCTATTTCTTGACTAAAAGTAGAAAATCCATATCGCAAACCTGCAAAGACAATATTTTCCATCCCAGCCCAATTTTCGTAAGCATTATAGTTTACACCTAATTTGATAAAACTACCTGAAGCTGAAACTTCAATTTCGTCTTCATTAAATGGTAAAGTTTCGTTACCAATTTCAGCAGCTGCATAATAATTTTTGTAGACTCTCATGTCTCCTTCAATAAGGAAACCAGTATAATCATCTTCAAAAAAAGTTCTTGCTAATTTGCTAATATCAATACCTACGCGTAGTCCGTATTTTTCTCTGTACGTCGTATCTGTGGGTGTTTCTGGATTTATGCTTTCTGAATCTAAATCTTCTTGAGCAAATACATTTAAATTTAAAAAAAGCAAGCAGCATAGGTTAAGAATCCCAAAGGCTAAGCATTTTTTGCTCGTATGTTTTTTTACTGTTTTATTCAAAATATAAATTTAAATGAGCAGTGTTGGCATCAGGATCGTTTTCGGGATTATTAAAATTATCCGTTAGGATATCTTCGACCAAAAGAGTCATTCGGCTAATCCACCGCCCGTCGTCTCCTCCTTCGGTAAGATAATTTACATTCAGAAAATTTACTTTAAACGAACATGCGCGATTAATATATTCTTCTTCACGGCTATAATTAAATGTAATAACATCTGTGTTTGTATCGTTATTTTCATTTAGCTCTGTATCTGGATCTCCGTTTTCGTCGAAAATCAAACCATTTTGTACAAACTCATATTTGGTACTATCGCGATCTGTTCTTAAAGGAATTGTAATACTTTGAAGATTTTCTCTGTAATATAAGGTATCTATTTTTTCTCTACCTACTTCGCGAATGGTTAGATTAACTGAAGGCCGGGGTTCTAACGAACTAGCATCAAAAAAGTTAATCACTAACATTGGTGTTATATCTGTACTCTCAGGACAAATATCGTCTCGCTGGCATCCCGCAAATAATAGGAATACCATAAGCCCAATGATTAAGTAAGAATAGTTATATTTTAATTGCATTATTTTCTTTCTAAACATACCACATTTTCTACATGAAAAGTTTGTGGGAACATGTCTACTGGACGAATTTTAGTAACCTTATAATACCCGTCTAGTAACGCTAAATCTCTTGCTTGTGTCGCCGAATTACAGCTTACATATACTATTTTCTCTGGCAAAATACCGATAATTTGTGCAACAACATCTTTATGCATCCCGTCCCGTGGTGGATCTGTAATAATAACGTCTGGATGACCATGTTTATTGATAAAGTTTGAAGTAAAAACTTTTCTCATATCACCTGCAAAAAACTCAGTATTCGCGATGCCATTTCTTTCGGCATTCTCTTTGGCATCTTGTATAGCTTCTGGGACAGCTTCTACACCAATAACTTTTTTAGCTTTTTTTGCCACAAATTGAGCTATTGTACCGGTACCGGTATATAGATCGTAAACTAATTCATCGCCTTTTAAATTGGCGAATTCTCGAGTAATTTTATAAAGTTCGTAAGCTTGGGCTGAATTGGTTTGATAAAAAGACTTTGCATTAATTTTAAATTTAAGGCCTTCCATTTCCTCAAAGATATGATCTCTTCCTTTATAGCAAATCACTTCTTGATCATAAATCGTGTCGTTACCTTTATTATTTATCACATATTGAAGCGATGTGATTTCAGGAAATTCTTCAGCGACGGCATTAAGTAATAATTCTCTACTTTCTTTTTCTTCTTCAAAAAACTGTATAAGAACCATAATTTCACCATTGCTGGAAGTTCTAATCATCAGCGTTCGTAACAATCCACTTTGCGCTCTGGTATTAAAAAATGGGATATCATTTTGTGTCGCAAAAATTTTCACAAAATTCCGAATTGCGTTGCTGGGATCTTCCTGCAAGTGACATTTTTTGATGTCCAGGATTTTGTCCCACATTCCAGGAATATGGAAACCCAATGCATTCTTATCATCAAATTCTTTTCCACTTTGAATTTCATCCAATGTTAACCAACGGCTATCACTAAAAGAGAATTCCATTTTATTACGATAAAAGTAGATTTCTTTACTTCCTAAAATTGGTGTAATTTCTGGCAATTCTATTTTACCTAAACGTTGCAGATTATTGGTAACCTCTTGTTGTTTATATTCTAGCTGATATTTGTAATCCATAAATTGCCATTTGCAACCACCGCAGGTTCCAAAATGTTGACATACAGGTTCTACCCGTTTCTCTGAAAGTGAATGGAAATTAACAGCAGTACCTTCAAAATAAGACTTTCTTTTTTTGGTAGTTTGTATATCTGCAACATCACCTGGCACTGCATTGTTTACAAAAATCACTCTGCCATCTGGCGATTTTGCGATACTTTTACCTTTAGCGCCGGCGTCTACAACTTCAACAGCTTCAAAAAGCTTATTTTTATTCCTTCTTCCCATAGCGCAAAAATAGAATAATTGCAGGATTTAAAGAGGATGTCTTTAAAAAAATCAGTAAACATTTAGTAAATTGCCGAGACATTAAATGGGTGATTTCTCTCCTAATCTGTAAAACAGAATAAGAAGGAATTGTAAATATTAATGAATAAAAATTTGAACAAAGAATGTCATTATCTAAAATTAATTCTTCTGAACAGGCAATAAAATTAGAAGAACAGCATGGGGCTCACAATTATCATCCGCTACCGGCTGTTTTAAGTAAAGGAGAGGGTGTGCATGTTTGGGACGTAGAAGGAAAAAAATATTATGATTTTCTTTCAGCATACTCTGCTGTAAACCAGGGGCACTGCCATCCAAAGATTCTGGAAGCATTAAACCAGCAAGCAGCAACGTTAACGCTAACTTCGAGAGCTTTTCATAACGATGTTTTAGGGCCTTTTGAAAAATATGCTACCGAATATTTTGGTTTTGATAAACTATTACCAATGAATACCGGAGCTGAAGCCGTAGAAACTGCTATTAAACTGGCGAGAAAATGGGCTTATGAAACCAAAGGCGTGAAGGAAACCGAAGCTGAAATAATTGTTTGCGAAAACAATTTTCATGGAAGAACGACAACCATTATTTCTTTTTCGAATGATGAAGGTGCAAGAAAGAACTTTGGCCCATATACTCCTGGATTTCAGAAAATACCTTATGACGATGTTGATGCTTTAGAGCAGGCATTAAAGGAAAATAATAACATTGCGGGATTTTTAGTGGAGCCCATACAGGGTGAAGCGGGAGTTTATGTTCCTTCCGATGGATACTTAAAGAGAGCTAAAGCGCTTTGTGAAAAACATAATGTATTATTTATTGCCGATGAAGTACAAACAGGAATTGCGAGAACCGGGCAATTACTTGCGGTAGATCACGAAGATGTAAAACCAGATGTGCTTATACTAGGTAAAGCAATTTCTGGAGGTGTTTATCCTGTATCAGCAGTCTTGGCAAATAATAATGTAATGGATGTTATCAAACCGGGTCAACATGGTTCTACTTTTGGTGGAAATCCTTTGGCTTGTGCTGTGGCCCATGCTGCGCTTGAAGTTATTAAAGATGAAAAACTAGCCGAAAATGCAGAAAAGCTTGGAGGCCTTTTCCGTAGACTTTTAGATGATTATATAAGGACTTCTAATATTGTTGAACTTGTTAGAGGTAAAGGACTTTTAAACGCCATTGTAATTAACGATTCACCAGATAGTACAACAGCCTGGGATATTTGCATGGCACTTAAAGAGAACGGTTTGTTAGCTAAACCCACTCATGGCAATATTATTCGTTTTGCACCGCCTTTAGTGATGAACGAAGAACAATTAAAAGATTGCGTAAATATTATTATTCAAACTTTAAAGCAGTTTGAAAAGTAGTAATTGAAGAATTTTTAAAAAATTAAAATCCCCGGAACTTCCGGGGATTTTTTGATTTATATTCTTTTATTAAAAATGCAATAAATTTTCTTTTATGGAAATCTTAAAAGCCATTTCCATATATCTCTCTTTGCATTTCCCACATCGCATCTAGGCCACCTGCTGTAAAGAAAAAGATTAATCCACTAACAAATGAAAGAACACTTAGTATCAAACCGATAATTCCTAAAATTCGGCCTGTTTTTACATTTTCGTATCCCATGTAAAGTTCTGGATTCGCATAATAAAGTTCTTTCGCCTTATTTGCTAGTACAATGGCTAAAATTCCGAAAATTATCCCGAACAATCCATAACAGCAGCAACCGATGATGGATAAAATTCCAAAAACTAAAATAAGTGTTGAGTTAGGTAGTTTCTCTTTCATAAATATGTTTAATTGGTTAGATTATAAAATTGCAACATTTTAATAATATAAGAAATGATCATTATAGAAGCATTAAAAAAAATAAAGGCAATTTTAATTTTAAAATCGCCTTTAAATTTATAAAATATATTGATAATTAAAAAAACAGCAAAAATAAGGAGGCTGTATATAGCTGGATACATTATAAAGGCTTCTTTAAAATGTCCTTGAAATAATAGCACCGCAGCTCTTTGTCCTCCGCAACCATAACACTCAACCCCCAAAAGAGTTTTGTTAAGGCATGGTAGCATATATTCTTCGTATCCCGTATTAATTTTTTACAGTAATTTTTTTAGTAACACTACGATTATCAGAAGTGTTTAGTTGAACTATATAAATAGCATCTCTAAAATTAGCAGTAGTAAAGCTAAATTCTTTATCGCTGGTAGAAAGATTTTTACTAATTACAGCGCCGCCATTTAAGTTAAATATAGCAATGTGATTAACTTCAACATCCTTTGGTATTTTCACTTGCAAGACACCTTCATTGTTATTTTGAAAGATATCTATCGAAGCAACAAAAATTTCTTCTTCTTTTGTTTCTTGAACTTTTTCCTCTTCAGTGGGTTGATCATCCTGAAAAGCTAAAAAGAAACGATCTTTAGAATCACCAGTTACCTGAACTTTATAATGATCCTTTTTTATATCTGTAAATCTATCATTTTCTGAGTCGTACAGATAGATATTTTCGTTATCCAGAAAGTCCGTTTCTGCGATAAAGAAATCAACTTCCATTTCACTAGAAGTTAATACGTTAAGTGGTAGCATAGAAGAACGATCGAATGGTAACACATTTATCATGTACTCTCCTCCGTCTATATTCCAAGATGCATCGCTGGATAATTTACCAAACATTGGCGCATCCATAGCTTTATCGGCTCCTTTAGTGGCATCATCTCTAAAGGCTACTAAAAGCTGTCTGGTGTAAGTATCATTTAAGCTGATGTTTAATCGAACGCTATTAGACTTTTCCTCATCAATTATAACCGAAGAATTTTTGTTATTTCCGTTATTTCCATTAGAGCCTTTTGTTCTGGCCTTTAAATCAATTCCGCGCTCATCCACACGATAGCTATTTCTAAAGGTTACTCTACCGCCATTTTTGGTGCCTACTACAGTAAATCCTTGCCCTACAGGCGCGTAACGTCTTTCGTATTCTTTGCCTAAAGCACCTCCGCTATTCTCTATCTGTTCCCCGGTTTGATTCCTATATTTTTTAAAGGTAGCAGGAACATAATCGTTTGCACCGGGAGAGTATGCACCGTATCCACCTTCGTAATCCTTAACATAATGGGAATTACCATTTTCTTTACTATCCCAAAAATAAGCGATTCCTGTAATATCATTATCAGGATCACTAAGGAATGCCTTTAAATCAATAGGAGAGGGATAAGGATTACCTAGTAATACAGTATTATTTTCGTTTACCTGTACCTTGATGTCACCATTATTAGGTATTCCTCTAAAATCATAACGCTGATGACTGCCAGGATTATTCTGAACGCCATTTACGGTAACTGTATTTATACCTTTGGTGCCCTTCATGGTAAATCCCATACCTGGCTGAAGTTTATTAATTTGCTTACCAATTGGATCCCACGATTTATAGCCCACACCAGAGAGTTTATAGATCCATCTTGTAGAGATAGTTAGAGGGCTGGCACTACCATCAAGTCCATTAGTTAGCCTAACAGGATTGCTACGGGTACTGTTTACTGGCTCAAATAACACCTGGTCTAAAGTTTTTCCCTTTGTTTCTACCGGCATACCCCAATAATTATAATCAAAAGAATTGGCTGTTCCTTCTTGAAAAACAGATAAATAGCCATCACCTTGGTTTTTGGTATCTAATCCCTGTAATAACTGGGCATCTTCTCGTAAGTATATACTTGCTTCAGTCTCTTTAGAATTATTTTTCTTTAAATCAATAGCTCCATTTACAAATAGTAATTCATTTTTTACATATACGTAATTATCTTCTCCATTTTTAGATGGAGAAACACTCAAATCTGTCTGAGCCTGTATTAAAATAGGAAAGATTAGTGCTAAAATAATGTAATATTGCTTCATAAATGCTTTAAATTTGCTCCACAAAAATACTCTAAATTTCTCTTTAGGATGCAGATTTTTTTGAAATTTAGACGAATAGACCTAAAATGAAGATGAAAAATAATAAATCTCAAATACTTAATACTCTTTTAATTATAATTGGAGGTGTCGTGTTGATATACGGAATGTCGGTTAATGACAATTCTCCTTATGCAAAGATCTTTGGGATTATAATTTTAATGCTTGGTCTTTATCGTGCAACACAATATTGGTCTGTGACCAAGGATGATTATAAAAAAGATCAAAAAGAACAAGAATAATGATTTTGAAAAAGGGAGATGTAGTTCATGTTCTCGATGATGATATCGAAGGAGTAATTGTAGAACTTTCAGGTAGTGTCGCTACAATAGAAACGACAGACGGTTTTCCTATGAGTTTTGAATTGAAGGATTTAGTAAAGATCGAGCGGAATAATGATCCTTTGCTGGATGTAGAGCAAGAGGTTATTCGTAGAGCCTTAGAAGAGAAAGAGAACTTCAAAAAGAACAGGAAAAGAACTATTTCTAAGAAAAAGGAAAAACAAATTCCTGCAATGGAGGTAGATCTTCACATAGAGAAATTACTACCTTCAAAAAGAGGACTATCTAATCATGATATTCTTACAAAACAAATTGATACCGCACGTGGGCAGCTAGAATTTGCGATTAGAAAAAGAATTCAGCGTATTGTTTTTATTCACGGAGTGGGCGAGGGTGTTTTAAAAGCTGAATTAGAATATCTATTTGGTAGATATGATAATGTAAAGTTTTATGATGCCAATTATCAGCAATATGGTTTAGGCGCCACAGAAGTATATATTTTCCAAAACGCCTAATCCACAATTTTTAATCTTCAACAGTATCGGCTGGATTTTCTTCTTCGCTATCTTCTTCAGAATCTGTATTTCTTAGATAAGTTTTATTGAATGAAGAGTTGAAAGAACCCATATTATATTCAATATTAGTATTAATATCTGGAGAATTTCCGTTGCTATCTTTTAAGCTAAAACCAGAAATAATAACTTCAGTAATAATCTTTCTATTGATACGATTTTCGATATACGTCGGATTATTTCCAAATTCTGAGTAAAATTTATTTAAAAAGTTTGGATCACCTTCATTTCTATAATTTAATGGATTTAGAATCTGCCCTTCATCTAAATTTTCTAAATCGCTTTCGTCTACTTCGTTTCTGGTAGGTACACCATCACCATCATCATCTGCATCTAAGTAATTAGGCGTTCCGTCACTGTCGGTATCTAAAAAACCGTTATCTTCCCAACTTCCTTCTTCTGGATCAACTTCAAGCTTGGTAGGTACATTATCACCATCATCATCAATATCTAAATAATCGGGAATTCCATCGCCATCTGTATCCAGCATGTCAGAATCTGATAAATTTGGATCATAGCCTTCCATTCTATTTGGTATGCCGTCGCCATCGGTATCGGCATCATTATTATCATTAGAAAGATCGCTATAAGCAACGCGAATGGTCACCGTTCCCGCATCTCCGCTTACAAATTCCTGCAGCACTTTAGGCTGGCTGGGAGGAACATTAGAGCAAAAATAATCGTTAGAGATAGCACCATCATATATTCTATATATAAGTCTATTATTGCTGTTTAAATTAAAAACATATTCATCTTCACCAACTTCTGTAATCAAAAGATTACTTACACTATCGTTTATAGCGCCAGTAGCATCCAAAATAAGGGAAAGGCTTTCATAAACGCCGTCATTGTTGGTAGCATAAATTACTTTTTGCTCTAAACCGCAGACGCTAAGGGTAGCATCTTCAATAGCAAAATCGGTAACTACTATATCGCCATCGTCACAGGATAATATTAATAAACAAAGACTTAATAATCCTAATATCTTTTTCATAAAAAAGCTTTTGGGCAAAAATAGAAGTTTTATAGATTTTCAACGGAGCTTCTTTAAATTTATTTTAAATAGCCTTACCTTTGCGCACCATGGAAAAAGTATATTTAGACTCTGCCGCTACGACCCAAATGCGCCCCGAAGTTATTGAGAAAATAACCGAAGCGATGCAACAAAATTATGGAAACCCTTCATCTACCCATAGTTTTGGTCGGTCTGCTAAATCGTTAATCGAGAAAGCTCGTAAAACTATCGCAAAACAGTTAAACGTTACAGCTGCTGAAATTATTTTCACTTCAGGAGGAACTGAAGCTGATAATTTAGCACTTAACAGTGCTGTTCGAGATCTTGGTGTAAAAAGAATAATAACTTCGAAAATCGAGCATCATGCTGTTTTATACTGTGTGAATCAGTTGCAAGATTGTTTTGATGTTGAAGTTGAATATGTAAAACTAACTAATGAAGGTGAAATAGATCTTGAAGATTTAGAAAATCGCCTTAATTCTTCTGAAGTGAAAACCCTAGTTAGTTTAATGCATGTGAATAATGAAGTAGGAAACAAACTTGATATCAAGAAAGTTGCTGAAATGTGTAAAGCACATAAAGCCTTGTTTCATTCAGACACTGTACAATCTATTGGACACTACGAAATAGATTTACAGGAAGTTCCCGTAGATTTTACAGCAGTTAGTGCACATAAATTTCACGGTCCTAAAGGAATTGGCTTCGCTTATATTCGTAAAAATAGCGGTTTAAAACCATTAATCTTTGGAGGAGAGCAAGAACGTGGTTATCGCGCCGGTACCGAAGGTTTGCATAATATTGTTGGTTTAGAAGAAGCTTTTAAGTTGGCTTATAAAAATTTAGAAGAAGAAAAAGCGTACACCACAAGCTTAAAATCTCATTTTATTGACTCTCTTAAAAGTGAAATTCCCGGAGTTAAATTTAATGGGAAAAGTGGGGATTTAGATAAAAGTACGTATACATTAATTAACGCAAATCTTCCTGTAAGCGAAGAAAAGGCCTTAATGTTGTTATTTCAACTAGATTTAAAGGGTATCGCTTGTTCTAAAGGAAGTGCTTGCCAAAGTGGAAGCGACAAAGGTTCGCACGTTTTAAACGCATTTTTAAGTGAAGAAGATTTAAAAACACCTTCCATACGTTTTTCATTTTCAAAATTTAATACCAAAGAAGAAATTGATTACGTGGTGAAAACCTTGAAAGAATTTATAGAATCTTAGTTTATTTTTTTAATAAAATAAAAAGCCTCGCCATCTGCGAGGCTTTTTTAGTTAATTTAAAGATCAATTTTTTCTGAAAAACTTCGCTTCATAGATGTTAACATTACCTACATTATCAGTGACGATAAGTTTAAAATTATTCTCTGTTTCTGTAATCACACCGTCAGAAAAATCGTGAGTTAGCGTATTGTTTTTATATTCATATTCCATCAAAATAAACTTTCCGTTTACCGTGGCTCTATATCCTTGGATGCCAGATAAGTCGTCACTAATTTTTACCTTTAGCGTACTATTACTCGAAATCCACTGGCCATCACTAAAATTAACTGGCCTGATGGATGGTGGAGTAACATCTGCAACCAATGTATATTCGCCAAATGTTCTGGTGCCGGTTGTAAAGCGAGTCGGTTTTTTATAGGTTGTAGAATAGCTAGGCCTGCCGTAGCTGTTTATTCTTGCAATAAATAATTTTTCTTTTTCAGCTTCAGGTATATCGCTAACATCAAAACCTATAGTCATATTTTTGTGCAGCGGCACATCGTTATGATGTACTTTTACCGTATCGCCCATAAATTGGATATCTAGAAATGTGTCATAATACAATGCATTTTTAGGAATGTAAATATCAATACCGTTTTCTTGTATAGAAAAAGTTTCGTTGTAATTGGTAAAATAGTCGGTAGTTTTGTCATCTTTTGGGGTGATTTCTCCAGCAAAATTTCCTTTGATAGGAATTCTAATCGTTTTAGAATTCCCTTTAAAATCTTTAACTTCAACTACATAATTATAATCTAATCCATCTTCAATTTCTAATTTTCCTTCATTCACCACACCATTATAAATGCTAAGCGGATTATTACTTTCTTTGAATAGTTTCTGCACTCTTTTCCTGTGATTCGAGTAGTATTCATAATCAATTAAAAAATTAAGGTATCTACTTTCTCCAAATGAAATGCGCTGAAAGTCAAGATTAATAACGGGAGAACCATTAAGACTTGCTTCAATTTTATAAACTCCGTTTTTGTTTGGAGCAAGACTTTTTTGATCTACTGTAGAAATACCAAAACCAATTTCTCCACAAGCTTCTAGTGTATTTGTAGTGTAAGAACCATCATTTTGCGGGATTAATCTCAATTTTTGTCGATTTGCTGAATTATTCACATGTGCTCCTTCACCTATTGGATATGCAAAAAGACCATCTACAATGGGATCTCGATTATCTTCAATATCAATTCCGAACATTTCAGGATTCATTGGTCGTTGGCTACCATCACGAATTTCAAAATGAACATGTGGGCCACCACTTCCTCCCGTATTTCCGCTAAAAGCAATTAACTCTCCCTGTTCAACAGGCAATTCGGCAGGTTCAGGAAAAAGTTCAATTTCATAAGATTCTTTGCTATACTGTCGCTCCTTTAGATAAGCTTCTATCTTCGGGGAAAGTTTTTGCAAATGCCCATATACGGTAGTATAACCATTGGGATGTTGAATGTAAAGTGCCTTCCCATAACCATAATGCTGAATTTTAATTCTACTAACATATCCTTTTGCTGAAGATTTCACTTCTAATCCCTGTCTTCCCTGAGTTTTAATATCTAATCCTGCATGAAAGTGATTGGAACGAAGTTCACCAAAAGTTCCTGATAATATTAATGGGATATCGAGGGGTTTTTCAAAATAATCTTGGGGTACGTTATCAACCTGCGCATAGGTTGCCAAAGAAAATAAGCCAATAAAAAGAATAAAAAATTGCTTCATAAATCGTCTAAATACATTAAATTCTACTCGCGTAAAGGTAATCAAACTTCATGCAAAATTAAATCACTATAATTTAGAATGTTAGGAATTACAAGGCTTAAAAAAGAAAAATGAAATAAAAAATCATTGCAAATTTAAAACGGTATGTTAACTTTGTAAGGATTAGTATCGAGTTTGGCTTTTATGAGTGATATCACCGAAATAGTTGATAATCTTGAGAATAGGATTAGCAAATTGCTGCATAGGCACGAATTGCTAAAGCAGGAAATGCATTCTATCCAAGAGGAAATGACAGCGGTGCAATCTGAAAATACCTGGTTAAAAGGAGAGTTAGAACGTTCTAATAACCAGATTAAAGATCTAAAAGCAGCAAATGCGATGCTTGGCAGTAATGATTACAAGAAAGAAACTAAGCTCAAAATAAACAGTCTTATAAGGGAGATCGATCAATGTATCGTTCAGTTATCTGAATAAATGTAGATGGAAGACAAGCTTAAAATAAAAATTTCGATTGCAGATAGGGTGTATCCTTTAACTATAGATCCTCGTCAAGAAGAAGGATTAAGAAAGGCTGCGAAGAAAATCGAAGCAATGATTAAGCAATTTGAGAAAAGTTATGCCGTTAGGGATAAGCAGGATGTATTAGCAATGTGTGCATTACAATTTGCAGCCCAGACGGAACAAAAAGATATAGATAAAAGTGAAGAGATGCAAAAAGCAGAAGATAAGTTAAGATCGCTTAACGATTTGTTGCAACAGCATATGGCTTCCTAAACGTTCTTTAAATAAAATAAGGTTACTGCCTGTATTAGTTATATTTTGATAAACTCAACAGATAATTCTTTAAAGAGGGTGAGTCTAAGTTGTAAAAGCGCGCCGTTCCCGTAAGGGACTACGGATTCTTGATCAGCTTGTTAGCCCTAAACTTGATTTTAAGGAGTTTAATACAAAACAACTGCTAATACAGGCTTTTTTTATATATAAACATAACATATGGAAATAGTATTAGCGATAGTTGGAATTATAGTAGGCTTAGGTATAGGTTTTGCCATAGCCAAATCTTTAGAAAAGAAAAAGGCCTCTGCAACAATTAAAGAAGCTCAGGATAAAGCAGCAGGAATTTTAAAGGAAGCCAAGAGCGAAGCAGAAAGCATTAAGAAAGATAAAATTCTTCAGGCTAAAGAAAAGTTTATCGAATTAAAGTCTGAGCACGAAAAGGTAATTCTTGCCAGAGACAAAAAAATTGGGGATGCAGAGAAGCGAACCCGTGATAAAGAATCTCAGGTCTCTAGTGAACTTTCTAAAAACAAAAAATTAAATAAAGAATTAGATACCAAAAGTAAAGAGTTAGATAGTCGAATAGCAGATTATGACCATCGTAACGAATATCTTGAAAAGAAGCAGGAAGAAATTGATAAGCTTCACAATAGTAAAGTACAACAATTAGAAGTAATCTCTGGATTGTCTGCAGCTGAAGCTAAAGATCAATTAGTAGAAAGCTTAAAAGATGCTGCAAAGGCTGATGCTATGGCTTTAATACAAGATACTGTAGAAGAAGCTAAACTTACCGCACAGCAGGAAGCCAAAAAGATTATCATAAACACTATCCAAAGAATAGGAACTGAAGAAGCGGTAGAAAACTGCGTTTCGGTTTTTAATCTTGAAAGTGATGATGTAAAGGGTCGTATTATTGGTCGTGAAGGGCGAAATATTAGAGCGATAGAAGCTGCTACTGGTGTAGAAATTATTGTAGACGATACTCCTGAAGCTATTATCCTTTCTTGTTTTGATTCGGTTAGAAGAGAGGTTGCAAGGCTTTCTTTGCATAAATTAGTAACCGATGGTCGAATTCACCCGGCAAGAATTGAAGAGGTAGTTAAAAAGACGAGAAAACAAATTGAGGAAGAAATTATTGATATAGGTAAACGTACCGTTATCGATCTTGGTATCCATGGTTTGCAACCAGAATTAATTAAGATGGTAGGACGAATGAAATATCGTTCTTCTTATGGTCAAAATTTATTACAACACTCGCGTGAAGTTGCTAAACTTTGCGGTGTGATGGCTGCTGAATTGGGGATTAACCCAAAACTAGCAAAAAGAGCAGGATTATTGCACGATATTGGTAAAGTGCCAGAAACTGAAACTGAAATTCCTCACGCTATTTTAGGAATGCAGTGGGCAGAGAAACATGGAGAAAAGCCCGAGGTTTGTAACGCTATTGGAGCACACCACGATGAAATTGAGATGAATTCTTTACTTTCTCCTATCGTACAGGTTTGTGATGCTATTAGTGGTGCAAGACCAGGAGCTAGAAGACAGGTTTTAGATTCTTATATTCAGCGTTTGAAAGATCTTGAAGAAATTGCCTTTGGATTTGGTGGCGTTAAAAAAGCGTATGCAATACAAGCAGGTAGAGAGTTGCGAGTGATTGTAGAAAGTGAAAAAGTGAACGATGAGAAAGCAAGTAATCTATCTTTCGAAATTTCACAGAAAATTCAAACCGATATGACGTATCCGGGACAGGTTAAAGTTACCGTAATTCGTGAAACAAGAGCCGTAAATATTGCAAAATAAGGTTGTAAACCAAATTTATATGAAACAAAAAAATCCCCGATAATTCGGGGATTTTTTATTTATGATATTTTCCGAAGAAAATTAATCGTCGTAAATGTTGGAATATGAATTTCCTTCGGTCACAAAAAACTCTCCTGTTACATATCTAAAATGATCGTCTAATTGATCGATTTCTGCAAGATCTTCTTTATCCAATTGGTAACCAGAGCTAGCTAGATTTTCTTTAATTCTACTTTCATTTGTAGATTTAGGGATCACCGCAGTTCCTCTCTGCACAGCCCAATTAATTAAAATTTGTCCTGCTGAAGCTCCATGTTTCTTGGCGATTTTTACAATAGTAGGATTTTCTAATAAGCTTGGCTCATTTTCGCCTTTCATCGCCTCAGAACGATCACCACTTCCCAAAGGAGAATAAGCAGTTACATTGATCTTATGATTACTGCAAAATTCTAAAAGTTTATTTTGGTGTAAATAGGGATGTAATTCTACTTGTAAGGCTTCAGGTTTTTCATCGGTTTTACCAATAAGGTCTTCCAGTTTATTTGTACTGAAATTAGAAACTCCAATGTGTTTTACTAGCCCTTGTTTTTTAGCTTCGATCATAGCTTCCCAGGTTTCGATAATTGGCACTTCTTCCAAAGAATAATATTGTTCATCTTTTTCAGGGAAACCAATTCCTTTTTTAAAAGCTACCGGCCAGTGGATTAAATAGAGATCTAAGTAATCTAATTTTAAATCGCTTAAGGTTTGTTTTAAAGCGGGAATCACATCTTCTTTCTTATGAGAATCATTCCATAATTTAGAGGTGATCCAAACATCTTCTCTTTTAACTTTGCCTTGGTTAAATACTTTTTCAAAAGCTTCACCAACTTCGGCTTCATTCCCATAGGTTGCAGCGCAATCAATATGTCTATAGCCATTATTTAAAGCTATTTCTACAGCTTTGGCAACCTCTCCTTTACCAGACTTCCAGGTTCCTAAACCAATTGCTGGTTGTTCATCGCCGTTCTTATATTTTAACGTTCGTAATGGTTTCATAATAATTTCTTTTTTTCGAAATTAAGAAGAGAAATGACCAATATGAAGTGTATAGCGTGTTTTAGCAGAAATTTAATATCGTTTCTTAACCTTGGTTAATTTTCTTAGGATGGAATTTTTCGAGCACCTCACGCAAATAAGTTCGATCTACATGCATATAGATTTCTGTTGTTGTTATGCTTTCGTGACCTAACATTTGCTGAATAGCTCTTAAATCTGCACCGTTCTCTAAAAGGTGAGTGGCAAACGAATGTCTAAAAGTGTGCGGACTTATCTTTTTATTAATATTTGCTTTTGCAGCCAGTTGTTTTATTATGGTGAAAATCATTGCGCGGGTAAGTTGCCCACCGCGCCGGTTTAAAAAAAGTGTATCGGCCGCTTCATCTTTTATCTTTTGGTCTGGTCTTACTTCATCTTTGTAAATATTGATGTATTTAATGTTATAATCTGAGATAGGTACGAAGCGTTGTTTGTCCCCTTTACCGGTTATTTTTATAAAACCTTCATCAAAAAATAAATCTGAAATTTGTAGATTTGTAAGTTCAGAAACGCGTAAACCACAACCGTATAAGGTCTCGATAATTGCGCGGTTTCTTTCGCCTTCAGCCTTACTCAGATCAATAGCAGCAATCAACATATCTATTTCTTCAACAGAGATAGTAACTGGTAGTTTTCTACCAATTTTTGGCGCTTCTATAAGATCTGTAGGATTGTATTCTCTGTAATCTTCAAATATCAGATAATTAAAAAAACTTTTTAATCCAGAAATGAGTCGTGCACGAGATCTTGCATTTAGCTCTTTTGCTATCTCATATAAAAATAATTGTAAGGTTTCTTGATCGATTGTAAGCGGTGTGCTAGAAATACCTTTAACTTTTAAAAAGCTTATTAATTTTATAAGATCTAATTCGTAGCTATTAATTGAATTAGCTGAAAGTCCGCGTTCTAACTTTAGATAGGTAAGGTAATCCTTTAAAATATGCTCCCATTTCATGTGTTAAAGATACAATTTTGGCTCATTCAACCTTAATAATACTTTAGGCTTTGCTAAGTTTTCTTTAAGAATCCCATCATTACATTTGCGCCATAATCAAAAACAAAAATGTTATTATGAAAAAGTCAATTTTAGTAATTGCAGTATTATTATTTGGAGCGACAACAATGAGCGCTCAAGAAGCTTGGAATTTTGGTATTAAAGGTGGGGTAAACTTTGCTAACTTTACTGGAGACGATTTTAGTTCAGATAACTCTAGAACTAGTTTTAATGTAGGTGTATTAGCAGAAATTCCAATTGCAGATCGTTTTTCTATTCAGCCAGAGGTTTTATATTCTGGACAAGGATATGAAATTTATGAAAATGATCAGTCTAATTTCTTAGATGTTGATGATAACGTAGAATATCAATTAGATTATGTAAGTGTTCCTGTTTTAGCTAAAATTTATTTAGTAGATGGTTTAAGCATACAGGCAGGTCCTACTTTTAATTGGAAAGTTAATGAAGAAATTGATTACGAACCAACACAAGATGGTGGGGATATCGATAATCCTTACCCAGGAGCTGAGGACTTTGAATTTGGTGGAGCAGCAGGTCTTGAGTACAAATTCAATAACGGATTCTTTATCCAAGGTAGATATACTTATGGATTCTCTGAAACTTTTGAAGATCTAGATATCCACAACTCTGTAATCCAAGCAGGTGTTGGATTTATGTTCTAAAAGAATATAAAAACCTGACTAACTAACTAGATTATGAAACTAAGCGGAAGATTTTTCTTCCGCTTTTTTTTGCATTCTCAAAATAATCAAATATTTCCAAAAAAAAAATATCTATAAATTTTACGGTTAAGTGTAAAACCAAACGATTTTTATATTAAAATTGTTGAATTTATAACTTAACTAAAATGAAAAAAATTTGCGTTATTTTAATCCTTTGTTTCTCAGGATTAGCGGTTTCGGCACAGGATGTCAAATTCGGACTGCAAGGAGGATTTACCAGCCTTAACGGGAAATCTTCAAATTCTTTAGAGAATATTAGTTATTCAGGAACCTCTTCGGGTTTTTATCTAGGAGGTCTGCTGAATTTTCAGCTTTCCGAGGCTTTTCATCTTCAACCTTCGGTAAATTATGTAAATGCTGATGAAGAAAATTTACTAATGATTCCTGTGATCGTTCAATATTATATTGAAAATTCAGGATTCTATTTCTTAGGAGGGCCTCAGGCTACTTTAATGTTAAATCAATCTTCCATTAATGGAATAGATGTTTTTAAGGTTTTTGGTTTCGATTTAGCTATTGGAGCTGGTTATACTATAAATGAGAACTTTTTTATAGAAGCGAAATATAGCTTCGAGCTTACAAATAGATATAGTAGTGATATTCAAGATGCGGCAGGAAGTGTAGAGGTAGACTCTAAAATTAATGCATTTACGCTTGGTGTAGGTTACAAATTCTAAGACTTTATTTTGAGATACATATAGCGGAAAAAGATTTCCGCTTTTTTTATACCTTTACCTCACTAACTGCTTTTTTATGAAATTACTTATCATCAATGGGCCAAACCTAAATCTTTTAGGAATAAGAGAGCCTGATATTTACGGAAATCAAACTTTCAAGGAATATTTTGATGACTTACAAAAGAAGTTTGGTGATGTAGACCTTTCGTATTATCAAAGTAATATTGAAGGTGAGCTTATCGATATGTTACATGATGCCCGTAAGGAATTTGATGGTATCATATTAAACGCTGCTGCTTACACGCATACTTCAGTAGCTATAGCAGACGCCATAAAAGCGATCGAAACACCAGTTGTAGAAGTTCATATTTCTAATACTCACGCAAGAGAGGAATTTAGACATAAATCTTATTTATCTCCTGTGGTAAAAGGTGTGATTTTAGGTTTCGGTTTAAAAAGCTACGATCTCGCGATCCAAAGTTTTCTGTAAAATCAGTCGAGATTCGATAATTTCAGCAAAAATTTTGATCAGTTTGTTTTCTTCCTCATAAAAGAAAATATCCATTTTTTATTCAAAATGAAAAAAGCCTATTTAAATTGGAGTAGCGGTAAAGACGCTGCTTTTTCTTTATATAAACTTCAGCAACAAGACGATTTGGAGATCGTTAAACTCTTTACTGCTGTTAATACCGATGTAAACCGAATTTCGATGCATGGAGTACGCCTTGAACTGCTCGAAGCACAGGCTAAAAGTCTTGGATTGCCCTTGCAACTAGCCGAATTTTCTGGGAATGTTTCTATGGAAACTTATAGTAAAGTGATGGAAACCGAAACTAAAAAACTAAAAGCAGAGGGTGTCGATTTTGCCTGTTTTGGCGATATATTTTTAGAAGATTTGAAAGAATATCGAGATCAGCAATTATCCAAAATAGGTCTTAGCGGAGTGTATCCACTATGGAAAAAAGACACCAAAAAATTAGTAGAAGAATTCATCGAATTTGGCTTTAAAGCCGTTGTAGTTTGTACGAATGCTGAATATCTAGACGAATCTTTCTGCGGAAGAATAATTGATCATCAGTTTTTAAAAGACTTGCCTAAAAATGTAGATTCCTGCGGTGAAAATGGTGAATTTCACAGCTTTGTTTTCGACGGACCAATTTTTTCTGAAGCAATTAAATTCGAAATTGGTGAAAAAGTGCATCGAACTTACAAAAGAGTAGAAGACGGTGAGGATAATTGTTTTACAGATGAAGACACCAACTGGGATACCGGATTTTGGTATTGTGATTTATTCTAGAATATAGACCGCTTCGCTGGTAGATGTTAGAAGATAGACTTTTTTAAATGCTAAATGTGTTTAATTTTTAATGCTGAATGAAAAACATCCAAATTGGGCGTTTTTAGACTTTTTTTTAATGCTCAACATACTCACCCTTAGGGGCTAGGGGAATTCAGGTACGTCGTTTTTGAAGTGTTTTTTTTCAGCGGAAAACGTTAAATGGAAAACCGGTACTAACGTCTAAAGACTAACCACTTTTTCAACCGAATAAAAAAGCCCGGAAAATTGATATTTTCCGGGCTTTTATTTCAAGTATAAGATCTAATTTCTCAAATCTTACATCTCATATCTATTAGATATGGATTACTTCATCGTAAGCAGCAGCAACAGCTTCCATAACCGCTTCACTCATTGTTGGGTGGGGGTGAACTGTTTTTAAAACTTCGTGACCTGTAGTTTCTAGTTTTCTACCAAGAACCGCTTCAGCAATCATATCAGTAACGCCGGCACCAATCATATGGCAACCTAACCATTCACCGTATTTTGCATCAAAGATCACTTTTACAAAACCATCTGATTTTCCGGCAGCTTTCGCTTTACCAGAAGCAGAGAATGGGAATTTACCCACCTTAATTTCGTAACCAGCTTCTTTAGCTTGTTTTTCAGTAAAACCAACTGATGCAATTTCAGGAGTAGCGTAAGTACAACCAGGAATGTTTCCGTAGTCTAAAGGTTGTACATTCATTCCTTTAATTTTTTCAACACAAATAATTCCTTCCGCAGAAGCCACGTGAGCAAGCGCCGGTCCATGAACCACATCACCAATAGCGTAAATTCCGTCTTTATTTGTTTTATAGAAATCGTCTACAACGATTTTATCTTTATCGGTTTTGATGCCTAATTCTTCAAGACCAATATTTTCGATGTTTGTTTTAATTCCAACTGCAGAAAGTACAATATCAGCTTCTAAGGTTTCTTCACCTTTTTTGGTTTTTACCTTCGCTTTTACGCCTTCGCCAGAGGTATCGACACTCTCTACAGAAGAGTTTGTCATAACTTTGATACCAGCTTTTTTAACGCTACGCTCAAATTGCTTAGAGATTTCCTCGTCTTCTAAAGGTACAAGATTAGGTAAGTACTCTACAACAATTACTTCGGTACCCATTGAGTTATAAAAATGAGCAAACTCAACGCCAATCGCACCACTACCAACAACGATCATTTTCTTTGGTTGCTTATCCAAAGACATAGCTTCACGATATCCAATCACTTTTTTACCGTCTTGCTTTAGGTTTGGCAATTCACGAGAACGAGCTCCTGTTGCTACAATAATATGATCTGCAGAATACTCTGTCTTTTTATCTTTAGCATCGGTAACTTCTACTTTTTTACCGGCTTTAAGTTTACCGTAACCATCGATAACATCGATTTTGTTTTTCTTCATAAGGAACTGTACGCCCTTACTCATTCCACCAGCAACATCACGACTTCTTTTAATTACAGCACCAAAATCCTTATCCGGACTTTCTAGTGTTAAACCGTAGTCTCCGGCATGTTTAAGATAGTCAAAAACCTCTGCACTTTTAAGCAGCGCTTTTGTAGGGATACATCCCCAGTTTAGACAAACACCACCAAGGTTTTCTTTTTCCACAATAGCTGTTTTAAAGCCTAATTGTGAAGCACGGATTGCCGTTACATAACCACCCGGGCCACTACCTAAAACAATGATATCGTATTTACTCATATTTGGATTTTTTTTTAACAAAAAATAGTTCCTGCGAATTTAAGGAATATTAGTTTAACCGAAAAGTTTTGAAGTTATGGGATTGCTTGAAAGTTTAAAGATTTGCTGAAATAAAAAAAGCCTTTATCTATTTTGATATAGGCTTTTTTATTATTTGAACTTAATTTCTATTTATTAAAATTAGTCAAGTTTTTTAACCGCGTTTTCTCTTATATTAGAAGCTTTCATTACGGCTTTGTAATCTGAAATATCAATATTGTTATTTTTAGCTAAGACACCTGAGGGAACGATTACTATTCTGAAAGTTTGATCTACTGTAAAGTCTTCTCCCAGAGTTTCTAAAGCAATATTACCTTGAAGATAGATATTTACGTCATCTAGAGTGTGATTATAATTGTACTGCATTTGGCCACCACCTTCTAGATAAAAAGTTTGCGGTAACAAAGTCCAAACGTCCTTTCCATCATCTTCTTTTTCTAATAGATAAACTAGTACCGCATCAGATCCAAAAACATCAACATCTTTTGGAAAATTATAAAATATAGAATATTCTGGAGCGGTAAAAGTCACTGTTTTCTCTAGAGTAGTTCCTATCAATCCATCTTCACCAGGAGGACCCTGTGGGCCTTGTGGACCTGGTTCTCCATCATCAGAACAAGAGGCGAATAAAAATGTAGTAGCGAATAATAAGGTGAATATCTTTTTCATAGGTTTAAGTTTTAGGTTATTTATTAAAGTTTATACTTGCTGAATTGACACAGTAGCGTTGTCCGGTTTCTGTAGGGCCATCATCAAAAACATGGCCTAAATGACTTCCGCAGTTTGCACACAAAATTTCGGTTCTAATCATCCCGAAAGTTCGATCTTGCACATACTCGATTTTCCCTTCAATAGCTTCATCGAAACTTGGCCATCCACAACCACTTTCAAATTTGCTGTCACTTTCGAATAATTTCTCGTTACAAGCTGCGCATCGATACGCTCCATCTTCAAAATGTAAATTGTATTTACCGGTGTGCGGCGCTTCTGTTCCTTTTTTTCTTAATACTCGGTATTGTTCTTCAGAAAGCTGTTCTTTCCATTCAGCATCCGATTTTTTTATATTGTATTTTTTCATTGCTAATTTTATTTTTTGGTTGCTGCAAAGTCCATAGCGACACCATTTATACAGTGTCTCTTTCCGGTAGTTTCACTTGGCCCGTCATTAAATACGTGCCCTAAATGACCGCCGCATTTTGCGCAGTGAACTTCATCTCTTTGATAACCTAACTTAGAATCAGATCCAAAAGCAACCCCGCCTTCGATAGCGCGATCAAAACTTGGCCAGCCAGTACCGCTTTCGAACTTATATTTGTTTTCGTAAAGTTCGTTTCCGCAAGCAGCACAGGTAAACGTTCCGTTTCCTTTTACAGTTAATAAGTCACTAGAGAAAGGGCGTTCTGTAGCTTTTTTTCGAAGCACTTTAAATTCGGCATCTGTAAGTTCTTTTTTCCATTCACTTTCAGATTTAGAAATTTCAAATTGTTGCTTTTTTTGTGCTTTTTCTTCTTGAGCATTTCCCTTGCAACTGACAAGCGAAAAAGTCGCAAGCATTATAAATAGTAACTTTCTCATTGTTTTTATTTTGAAAGTTACAAAGATTATGCCGTGATGAACGTTGTGATTTTGTTAATAACAGTTGGATCTCCTAATATTCGGCGATGGCCTAAGCCTTCAGTTAAATAAAGTTCGCTGCTTTTTAGTTGTTTATGGATTTCTTCGGCACACTGATAATGTACATCAACATCATCTTTATCGTGAATCACCAGTGTTGGGGTAAAAACACTTTGTGCTGAAATTGCTCCGGAATAATTATCCATATCCTGACCAAATTTTTCGTCAAAATTGGACTTAAGCAGGTAGGCTACTTCTTTATTCATGTGTAGATTTTGAACAAATTCTTCAGTTAATTTAGTGATGCTATTCGCAGTACCTATAATGACGGCTTTATCTGCGGGGAAACCTTCTTTTAGTGCCTTTAAAGTTGACATCCCACCTAAAGAATGACCAACAATTGAATGAAATGGCCCGTATTTCTTTTTAAGGAAATGAATGGCTTCGATAAAATGTGGCATCATGCTCATTTTTCCGGGAGCTTTTCCATGCGCGGGAGCATCGAAGCTTAGCGTACTAAATCCCATTTTTAGCAAAGCATCTGCGATTTTAGAAAGTTGAGTTCCACGTCCGCTCCAACCATGAACTAATAAAACCTTTTTGTTGCTTTTTCCATATTCATAGACCACAATTTCTCTGTTACTATTAGGTAGAATAACTTTTGATTGAATGGAATTTGAATCCATTTCTTTTTCACGCTGAGGTAATTTGTATTTATGTGGAGTGAGAAATAATTTCCCTGCAAATTTACTTGCCAAATAAGGGGACAGCCAGTTTAAAATCTTTCCGGTATATAAAAGATAGGTGGGAAGTAATAATTGCTGTACTGGAGTTTTATCTTTATGTTTCTTCGCCATTATTTAATGAGGATATGATGTTTAATTATTTCTTGTTTTCCCATATTTTATTTGTTAAATCCTACTTAAACAAATCTTTAAACAGGTTTCGCTTTTGTAATTTTAACAAAATTAATCTATTAAACTATGAAAATTAAGAAGTGGGTATTAGTTCTTTTTGCTATTGCTCTTACAGTAGTCGCTTGTAAGGTAAATCCTTTCACAGGAGAAAAGAATATCAATTTTGTAAGTAATGATCAATTGTTCCCGTCATCATTTCAGCAGTACGACGCATTTTTAGATAGTAGTAATGTGGTAACGGGTACGGCAGATGCCAGAATGGTAAAAAGAATAGGAGATAAAATCAAAACCGCAGCAGAGCGTTATTTAAATGCGAATGGTTACCAAGGATTTTTAGATGATTTTAGATTCGAGTATAATCTTGTTCAGGATAATCAAGTAAATGCTTTTGCAATGCCAGGAGGGAAAACCGTGGTCTATACTGGAATTTTACCAATTACCCAGGATGAAACTGGTCTAGCAGTAGTTATGGGACACGAGGTGGCTCATGCGTTGGCAGATCATGGTGCACAACGAATGAGTAGAGCTCAAATACAGCAATTAGGCGCAGTTGCAGGAACCGTAGCATTAAGTGGAAAAAGTGAGCAAACTCAACAAATATTTGCCCAGGCCTACGGGATTGGATCTCAGGTTGGTGTAATGTTACCTTTTAGTAGAAGTCAGGAGGCTGAAGCAGATAGAATAGGTCTAACATTAATGGCAATTGCAGGCTATAATCCAGATGAAGCAGCCGATCTTTGGAGAAGAATGCAACAAAATAGTGGTGGAGCTTCAACACCAGAGTTTTTAAGTACCCACCCTTCAAACCAAACAAGGATAAGTAATTTAGAGGCATGGGCTCCAGAAGCTAAAGCTGAAGCTCAAAAATACGGTGTTACTTCATTTCAGTAACAACTCAAAATAAATAGATAATAAAAAGCTACACTTTGGTGTAGCTTTTTTATTTTTATTCCATGAAAAATCTTCCAAAGGGTAGCAAGAAATTACTGAATGCATGGGCATTTTACGACTGGGCAAACTCTGTTTATAGTTTGGTAATATCATCTGCGATATTTCCTATTTTTTACGGAGCACTTACCATTATTAAAGATGCTGAAGGAAATAAAATTGACGATACGGTTCGTTTTCTAGGAATAGATTTTAATAACGATTCTTTAATTTCTTATGTAACTGCGGCTGCTTTTTTAGTAGTTTCTGGGCTTAGTCCCTTTCTTTCGGGAATTGCTGATTATGTGGGGAATAAAAAGAATTTTTTAAAATTCTTTTGTTATCTGGGCGCAATTTCCTGTATAGGATTGTTTTGGTTCGATTTGGATTATTTATGGTTTGGACTACTATGTTATTTTCTAGCCCTAATTGGGTTCTGGGCGAGTTTAGTATTTTATAATAGTTACTTACCCGATATCGCTTTTCCCGATCAGCAAGATAAAATAAGTGCGAAGGGATTTTCCTTAGGATATATTGGAAGTGTGATCTTGTTAGTTCTTTGTTTATTGATGATCCTAAAATATGAGATGTTCGGTTTCGAAGATGAAGGTTTGCCTACTCGTCTTTCTTTTGTGCTAACCGGAGTTTGGTGGATAGGCTTTAGTCAGTATACTTATTATTATTTGCCAAAAGGAACAAAAAAAGCAAAATTGACCAAAAATGTATTATTTAATGGATTTAAAGAACTTCGGAAAATATGGAAATCCTTAAAACACAATTTACAACTCAAAAGATATCTTATCGCTTTTTTCGTTTACAGTATGGCGGTGCAAACTATTATGCTTATTGCCACATATTTTGGTATTGAAGAATTAGACTGGGGAGAAAAGGATGCTACTACGGGGCTCATTGTAAGTATATTATTGATTCAGTTAGTAGCAGTTTTAGGAGCGACACTCACCTCTAAATTAGCAGCTAAGATTGGTAATATTAAAACACTAATTTTTATAAATATTATCTGGGTATTAATATGTGTGTATGCCTATTTTGTCACTACTCCCAATCAATTTTATGTAGCAGCAGCCAGTGTTGGATTGGTGATGGGAGGGATTCAGTCGCTTTCTCGATCTACATACTCCAAAATGCTGCCCGAAAATGCTATCGATACCGCCAGTTACTTCAGTTTTTATGATGTATCAGAAAAAATAGGTATCGTGATAGGAATGTTTATGTATGGTTTAATTGCTCAACTTACCGGAAGTATAAGAAACTCAATTTTATTTTTAGTGGTGTTTTTTATCGGCGGAATTGTTTTGCTGTTTAGAGTTCCGAAAATTAGTGAATAGAAATAAGATATTAGATCGTTTCGCTGTTAGAATATAGAAAATAGACGAGAGAAAAAAGAGGTAGGATCAGGATAACATTAAGTTTAATTCTGAATTCTATATGTCTTTGAAACAAATAATACCGATACACGGCACGATGATAAAATAGAAAAAAAATTTTTTAATTCACTGATTTTTTTGGGGGCAAAAGGAATACATTAGATTGCTGATTGCTAAAACCCATCCACAAAAAAGTCCCTTCTGTAATAATAGAAGAGACTTTTCGATTCAAAAACTAAACAATAATTATTTTTTAAGCCGATTAATATTTTGAAATATCTCCAGATCCTGAAGTTTTAAAATTTTCTCTTTTAGGATTGCCTTTGTATTCAATATCTCCAGATCCTGCTACTCTTGCATTAAGCTCGTTTTCTGCCCAAACCATTACATCTCCAGATCCTGAAACCTGCGCATGTACTAATTTTGCTTTTAGTTTGAAGGCATCAAAATCTCCCGAACCTGTCACTCCGCAATCCAATTCATTTGTATTTCCGGTTAATATAACATCGCCACTACCTGTAACATGTCCTTTAATTTCATCGGCATCAATTTCTAATTTGATATCACCGCTTCCAGTCACCGAGATTGAAAATTCTTTGGCTGTAATCTTATCTTCATTCCAAATATCACCGCTACCTGTTACAGAAGCACTTTTAATATCTTCAAAAGGAACTGTAACTTTAATGCTATTATTCTTGGACGGACTTATATCTACTCCCTTTTTTACTGAAATTTTTAGAGAACCACCTTTAACTTCCGTAGTGATATATTCCTGAAGATTACTTTCGGCTTCAATCGTTAAATCACCTTCATTTCCTTTTACTAATACGACATCCATGAAGCCTACAAGACTAATTTTATCGTAATCTGATATTTTACGGTTTTTAGTGACCATTTCACCGTTTCCTTTAATCTTTTCATTGCTGCTCCACCATTGGGCATTGGCAGAGGTTATTCCTAAAATTAAAGTGAATGCTGCTAAAATTGATTTTTTCATGATTTGATTGATTAATGGTTATGCCAACTTGGCTTTATTGATTTTATTTAAATTTTATCTTACTTTTTGAAAACTTACACTTCCGTAGCTTGTTGAAATATTTATCGAATTTCGGCTATTTTGATTGCCATAATATCCGGAAATATCTTTGCTGGTATTGCGATCATGCCGCTTAGTAACCTGTAAATCTTCGGTTCCTTTAACGCCGCCATAAGATGTTTGTACATCGAAAACAAAATCCATTTCGGCATCGTAACCTAGGCGTATTCCTGCATAATCTGTATCGATGTAAACGCTTTCTACTCCGTTTATTAATTTTTCAATAGTTATCGAGCCATAATCCTGATTGATATTTAGAGAACCGAACACACGACCAATTTTAGTACTCAAATAATCCCCGTCTGCATTTAGATGTTTTACTTTATCTATTCGAATACTGCCATAATCACAATTGAATTTTAAGCGTGATACCTTTTCGATATTCGAATCACTATAATCTGCACTTACTATTAATTCCTCGGCTTCTTCAATAGTAAAACCAGAATAATCGGCATCGATTTCCGCAGAAGTTATATATCCAAAATGGCAGTTACGGGTGTAATCGAAATTTAATATATTCCTTCGACCTCTTAACTCGCCAATATCTATTTTACCATAATCACAAGAAATATCGGTGTTGCCAAGAACTTTATCTATGTAAATAGCGCCGTAATCGTTATCGATAACCATGTCATGATTTGCAGGTGCTTTAATAACATAATTAATCTCCATGTTTACATTATTATTGCTGCTAAACAATCCGCTCCACCAAGATCGATCTTCTTTTTGATAATGTGTTTCAGCACTTACGCGATTTCCGGTTTGATGAAATTCTACTGAAATATCGTCTAATTTGTTCTGAACACGTTCCAAATCATTACCACTCGTTTTTATGAATACCTGAATTACAATTCGATTTTCGTTCCAGGTAGAAATATCAACATTTCCGTAGTTATTATTAATGTCTAAGATGCCACTTTGAGAAACCTTAAATTCTTTTTTAATGGTTTTATCTTTAGTATGCTTAGCCACTAAATCGTTACTTGCAAAACTTACTAATGGTAGCAAAAATGCAAGCAAAAACAGTTTATATAATGTTAGTTTCATTTTCTTGTGTCTTTAGTTGTTTTATAGTTTGAATTTGGTCTAGAACCTGATTTAGCAATTCAATTCTTTGCTGAAAATTGTTAATCATTGCATAGATTACTCGTTGATCCTGCCCACTTTCTAAAAGATCTTTTTTTAATTTTTTGTATTCTTTTTCTAAGTTTTCCATTTGCACCAATGCATCATTAATGATCTTATTGGTTTTAGGACTACGTTCTCCTTCCAGTGATTTCAGCTCTCTTTCGATAAGCATGCTATAGAAGTCTTGCGTTTCTTTCATTTTAGGTGAAACAGCTGCTAAACCACTCTCTTTACCAAAAACCGGAGAAGAAAATACATTTCCAAAAGCAAGGAATGCGATAATTAAGGCCGCAGCAATGCTACTTATGGGAATCCAGAGCTTTCTAAGTTTTCCTGTTTTAGGAGCTTTATTTTTGGTGTTTAGCTTTTCTAAAAATCGATCTTCGTGATCTGCGTTAGGTTCAGCAATATCGAAGTCTAATTCTTTTAAATCCTCAAAAAAATCATCATTTTTCATCTTTCATCATTTTTTTTCTTAAACTTTCTTTAGCTCTAGAAATGGTAGTTCTGCAGTTGGCATAAGAAATATTTAAAATATCTCCTATTTCTTCGTAATCATAACCTTCGATTAGATGCAGTGTAAGGCAGATTCTGTAATTTTCTTTTAAATCCTGCATAGCCTCTAAAACCATTTTTACTTTCTTATTTTGAGTATCGGTAGTTGTTATCCCTTCATTTTCTTCGGTTTCGTTTTTTAGATAATCCTTATAACTTACTTCTTCGTATTTCGATTTTTTATTGTGCGCATTAATACTATTATTAACGACAATTCGCTTCAGCCAGGCGCCAAAAGAAGCTTCAGCTTTAAATTGATCGATTTTCTCGAAAGCATTCAAGAAAGACTCTTGCATGATATCCTCCGCCTCAGCGCTATGATGCACAATTCTCAGAGAAGTGTTATACATGGCTTTGTAATAGCGATTATAAATCTCCATTTGTGCACGTTGGTTTCCTACGCGGCATCCATTTACAAGATCTTCAATATGTGTGATGGTTGGTTGCAAAAATTATCCTGTTTCTATTATAAAGATAGAATAGGATTTGATTTGTTACACTTTTAGAAAATGTTTTACAAAAAAATATGATGGCATAGGAATTGAAACAATTATAAAGCAGCAAATTTAACTACCTGAATTACACTATTTGTAGGGGTTAAAGTCTCAAAACGAAACAAAATATACAAACTGCAGTGACAGTTTGACTTTTAAAGATAACTTATGGCTAAAACAAAATTTACGGATATTGACAGTTTGTCATTACAAGGTATAAATGAAGATGCAGAGTTAATACCGTTAATGACGCCTGAAGATGAAGAGGAAATAAATAAAGAAGAATTACCCAAAAATCTCCCAATTTTACCTTTGCGTAATACGGTACTTTTCCCGGGTGTGGTAATACCAATCACAGCGGGAAGAGATGCTTCGATTAAATTGATAAACGAAGCAAATAATGCTGAAAAAACTATCGGTGTTGTTTCTCAAAAAGATGAAGAGGTAGAAAATCCCGGCGTTAAAGACATTAATAATATCGGAGTTGTTGCTCGTATTCTTAGGGTTCTTAAAATGCCCGATGGGAATACAACGGTAATTATTCAGGGAAAAAAACGATTTAATATTACTGAAGTTACTCAGGAAGATCCTTTCTTGAGAGCGAATGTTGAAGAAATTCCTGAAACCAGACCTAATGCTGAAAACGAGGAATTTGGAGCTATTATCGATTCGATTAAAGATTTGGCACTTCAGATTATTAAGAGCAGCCCAAATATTCCAACTGAAGCTTCTTTCGCTATAAAAAATATAGAAAGTAGCTCATTTTTAATCAATTTTGTTTCTTCAAATATGAATCTTTCAGTAGAGGAGAAGCAAAATTTATTGGCAACCAACGATCTTAAGGAACGCGCATTAGCGACCTTAAAATTTATGAACGTTGAGAATCAAAAACTCGCACTTAAAAACGACATTCAGTCTAAAGTGCAGAGTGATATGAGCCAGCAACAGCGCGAATATTTCTTGCATCAACAGATGAAAACCATTCAGGAAGAGCTAGGTGGTGTTTCTCATGAAGATGAAATTGAAGAAATGCGTTTACGCTCGAAGGATAAAAAATGGGATGAAAACGTGCAAAAGCATTTTGATAAAGAACTATCTAAAATGCAACGAATGAATCCTCAGGTAGCCGAATATTCCATACAGCGTAACTATCTGGATTTATTTTTAGACTTACCATGGGAAGAATTTAGTAAAGATAAATTTGATCTTAAACGTGCTAAAAAAGTTTTAGATCGTGATCATTATGGTCTGGACGATGTAAAACGAAGAATTATAGAATATCTGGCAGTTTTAAAATTGCGTAATGATATGAAATCGCCTATTCTTTGTCTTTATGGCCCTCCGGGAGTCGGTAAAACAAGTTTAGGGAAATCTGTGGCAGAAGCTCTTGGGCGTGAGTACGTACGAATTTCTTTAGGTGGTTTAAGAGACGAAGCTGAAATTAGGGGGCATCGTAAAACTTATATTGGTGCAATGCCGGGTAGGATTATCCAAAGTCTTAAAAAGGCAGGAACCAGTAACCCGGTTTTTGTTCTGGATGAAATTGATAAATTAAGTATCGGTAATGCAGGAGATCCTTCTTCAGCATTATTAGAGGTTTTAGATCCAGAGCAGAACAGTGAATTTCATGACAATTTCTTAGAATTAGGTTACGATCTTTCTAAGGTAATGTTTATTGCAACTTGTAATAATCTAAATACAATTCAACCGGCCTTACGCGATCGTATGGAGATTATTAATGTTACTGGTTATACTATTGAAGAAAAGATCGAGATAGCGAAGCGTCATTTACTTCCGAAGCAGTTAAAAGAGCATGGATTAACCAAAGACGATCTTAAAATCGGTAAATCTCAGTTAGAGAAAATAGTGGAAGGTTACACGCGAGAATCTGGAGTTCGTGCTTTAGAGAAGCAGATAGCAAAGGTAGTGCGCTATGGTGCTAAGAGTATCGCGATGGAAGAAGAATATAATGTAAAAGTAACCAATGAAGATATTCTGGAAATTCTTGGTAGCCCGCGTTTAGAACGCGATAAATATGAGAATAACGAGGTTGCCGGAGTAGTTACAGGCTTGGCCTGGACGCAGGTTGGCGGAGATATTCTTTTTATAGAGTCTATTTTATCTAAAGGAAAAGGAAATTTAAATATTACCGGAAATCTTGGTAAAGTAATGAAAGAATCGGCTACCCTAGCGATGGAATACATTAAAGCTAATTCTGACGATTTGGGTATAGATTCTGGGATATTTGAAAAGTACAATGTACACATTCACGTGCCAGAAGGGGCAACGCCTAAAGATGGACCAAGTGCAGGGATTACTATGCTTACTTCTTTAGTTTCTTTATTTACGCAGAAAAAAGTAAAGAACAGTATCGCAATGACAGGAGAAATTACTTTACGAGGAAAAGTTCTTCCCGTTGGCGGAATCAAAGAAAAAATTCTTGCCGCTAAAAGGGCAAAAATTAAAGAACTTATTCTTTGTAAAGAAAATGAACGCGACGTAAAGGAAATTAAAGATGAATATTTAAAAGGTCTTACTTTTCATTACGTTAATGATATGAGTGAGGTAATAGACATTGCTATCACGAACGAAAAAGTAAAAAATGCAAAGGAATTATAAGAGTAATTTATTTTAATTAATAAGGTAGATAAAAAAATCCGGCACAGTTTAATCATGCCGGATTTTTTGTAAATATAGTAATCCTCACTCCTTGCAAGAAAACTTTAAATACGGTCTTTAGTTATCAGAAAATTCGATTTCAGCTTTCAATTCTTTAAATTGTGTAGATTTTATTCCTACAAGTCCATACACAGTTTTTCCAGCCGGTATCTCTTTATTGAACAATTCATATTTATCAAGTTCAGCTTTAAAACTATTATTAGCATTTTTAGCTTTAAAAAAGTTAAGCAACGAAATACCTGGGCCAATTAAAAGGCCTATTGGAATATTATTAGTTGTTTGCATGTTACCGTATTGATCGCTACGAGAAGTAGTAAATTTCGTGGGAGAAAGTAATAGATAAAGAAAATAGAAGCCAGATTTTTGTTTTAACATATCATAAGTTTGATCGGTAGTTGCAAAAACGACCGGAGATCCATCATTATAAGTAAGTCTTAAATCTTCACCAAAAAAATAACTTTTATCACTATTGTTTAAAATTTTTAGAGCAACTAATTTTAATCCCTTATTTTTTTCTTTACTAGCATATTTTTTGGAAAGTAGTCGATACTGAAATTGCATAGCAATGTCTTTATTCTTATTCATAGAACCATACGGTAGACTTTCTGGTTCAATTTCAGAATAACGAGAAGCACAACTTCCTAAAACTAGAATAGATAAAATAGCTAAAATTTTGATGTTGATTGATTTCATTGTTTTATTTAAATTGAATTTTTTGTTAAAAAAATCTAAAAAAATATTTGTACACAAATAAAGTTGTTAACATTTTTAAGATATTTTACTCAATTTCAGTCTAGGGTAGTTTATTTTTTTATTAAATGTTTGTTTTTCAGTGCGATATGAGTAATAATTTATTCTCCTTATAAAAGATTGGAAAAAATATTTTACCGTAGCGTATGAATTCTTTAATCAAATTTCAATTCTCTATTTTTGTAAAAACTTCAACTAAATGAGTAAAAAAATAACTATTGCCATAGATGGTCACTCTTCTACCGGGAAAAGCACTGTAGCAAAGCAATTAGCAAAAAAATTAGGGTATATTTATGTAGATACTGGCGCAATGTATCGCGCAGTAACCTTATATGCGATGCGTAAAATTATGGTAACCGATAATAAAGTTGATGAAGAAGCAATATTAAGACATCTTGCTTTCATTAGCGTGAAGTTTATTTATGACGAAGATCTAGGTTATGGTATAATTCATTTAAATAACGAGAATGTTGAAAAAGAAATTCGTTTAATGGAAGTTTCCAATAACGTGAGTAAAGTAGCTGCAATTCCCGAGGTGCGAAAAATGTTAGTAAAGCAGCAACATGAAATTGGTAAAGATGGTGGTGTGGTAATGGATGGTCGCGATATTGGTACGGTGGTATTCCCGGATGCCGAGTTGAAATTATTTATGACGGCTTCTGCTGAAAAAAGAGCCGAACGTAGATATGCAGAATTAAAAGAAAAAGGAGAAGACGTAAATTACGAGGATGTCCTAAAAAATGTTGAAGAGCGAGATCATCTAGACTCTACTAGGGAAACTTCGCCTTTGGTAAAAGCTGATGATGCGATAATTATTGATAACTCAAATCTTAGCAAAGAAGAACAGTTTGATAAAATACTTTCTCTGGTAAAAGAAAAAACTGAAGCCTAAGTAATGCCAGCAAATAGGGAAGAGGGTTTAAAAACATCAGTTTTATATTTAATGTCTGCGGGAGCCGGTTTAGTGGTCGCAAATAATTATTATAATCAGCCATTATTAAGTTTAATGGCCAAAGATTTTCAGGTCTCAGAATCGGCGGTAAGTAATATTCCGCTTTTTACACAATTAGGTTATGCCTTTGGATTGTTGTTTATCATTCCGTTAGGAGATAAGTTTCCTAGAAAAAAAATGGTAATGATAGATTTTATATTTATCATCGCTAGTCTATTGGCGATGGCCTTAGCACAAAGTCTTCCTATTTTAATAATCTCAGGTTTTTTTGTTGGATTTTCATGCGTTGTTCCGCAAGTATTTGTCCCTATGGCTGCACAACTTGCAAAACCGGAAAAGCGAGGTAGTGCTATTGGTATAGTGATGAGTGGATTACTCATCGGTATATTGGGTAGCCGATTTATAAGTGGGTTTGTAGGAGAATACTTTGGATGGCGTTTAATGTACTTTATTGCCGCCGGGATTATGTTGATTTTCTGCTTATTGCTAAAATTGAAATTACCAGAATTGCAGCCAGATTTTAAAGGAACCTATAAAGAGTTAATGCAATCTCTTTGGGGATATTTTAAATCCGAACCATCAGTAAGATTAGCAGCCGTAAGAGGAGGCTTAGGCTTTGCAGGTTTTAGTGCTTTTTGGACGACGCTTGTATTTTTGATGGAAGATAATTTTAACTACGGAAGTGGTATCGCAGGAGCTTTTGGAGTTTTAGGAATAGCGGGAGCTTTAGCGGCAAGTCTTATTGGGAAGTTAAGTGACCGAATGAATAAAAACCTGCTGATAACCATTGCGACTGCAATTATGATTTTTGCATGGGGTGTATTTGAGTTTTCGGGCCATTCTATATTCGGATTGGTTATAGGCGTTATTTTAGTAGATATGGGATTGCAATCGCTACATATTACAAACCAAAATATTATTTTTTCAAGAAATCCAGATGCTCGTAATAGGATTAACACTATCTACATGGTTGGTTACTTTATTGGTGGTGCGCTGGGTACTATTACTGGAGCCTATGCTTGGGAACTTTTTCAATGGAGAGGTGTGGCTAGTTTAGGCCTGTTTTATGCTATTTTGATCTTAATATTTCATTTTGCTTTTAAAAAATCTATTTCAAAAGAAAATTGATTTACCTACTATTTGAAAATAGTAAAATTAGTTGTAATTTTGCACTCCTTTTTGGCAGGAGTACGGAGAATCAGAAAGGCTTGAAAATCAAAATGTAAACATCTTCTGTGTTTTATTTTGCTTAAAATTTTCCGAAAGACGCAGAATACAAATTTAAATCAGCAAATTATTATGGCTGAAGAAATTAAAGATCAGGACGTTCAGGATGTAGCAGGAATGACTACAGCATCTCAACCAGAGGTGACTGAGCAACAAGCTAATCCAGAAAAATTCCTTAAAGAATTCAACTGGCACAATTACGAAGAAGGAATCGATCCTATCGATGATTCTAAGTTGGAAGAATTCGAAAAATTAGTTGAAGAAAACTTCGTAGACACTCTTGATGATGAGGTTGTAAAAGGAAAAGTAATTAATATTACAGATCGTGATGCAATTATCGACATTAATGCTAAAAGTGAAGGTGTAATTTCTCTTAACGAGTTTCGTTACAACCCAGACCTTAAAGTTGGTGATGAGGTAGAAGTTTTAATCGACGTTAGAGAAGATGCTACAGGACAATTAGTACTTTCTCACCGTAAAGCTCGTGTGATTATGGCTTGGGATCGTGTGAATAAAGCACATGATGAAAGTCTAATCGTTAACGGTTTTGTTAAGTGTCGTACTAAAGGTGGTATGATCGTAGATGTATTTGGTATTGAAGCTTTCTTACCAGGTTCTCAAATCGATGTGAAGCCAATTAGAGATTACGATGCTTATGTAGGTAAAACAATGGAATTTAAAGTTGTGAAAATCAACCACGAATTCAAAAACGTTGTGGTATCTCATAAAGCACTTATCGAAGCTGATATCGAAGAGCAGAAGAAAGAGATTATCGGTCAATTAGAAAAAGGTCAGGTATTAGAAGGTACTGTTAAGAATATTACTTCTTACGGTGTATTTGTTGATCTTGGAGGAGTTGACGGACTTGTTCACATTACAGATCTTAGCTGGTCTAGAATCAACCATCCAAACGAGATCGTTGAGCTAGATCAAAAACTTAACGTTGTAATCTTAGACTTTGATGAGGCTAAGACTAGAATCCAGTTAGGTCTTAAGCAATTACACAAGCACCCATGGGAAGCTCTAGATGAGAATCTTAAAGTTGGTGATAAAGTTAAAGGTAAAGTTGTTGTAATCGCAGATTACGGTGCATTTATCGAAGTTGCTGAAGGTGTAGAAGGATTGATCCACGTTTCTGAAATGTCTTGGAGTACGCATTTGCGTTCAGCTCAGGATTTCGTAAATGTTGGTGACGAGGTTGAAGCACAAATTCTTACTTTAGATCGTGATGATCGCAAAATGTCTCTTGGAATTAAACAATTAACTCCAGACCCATGGACTGATATCACTTCTAAATATCCTGTTGGATCTAAGCATACAGGTGTAGTTCGTAACTTTACTAACTTTGGTGTATTCGTAGAGTTAGAAGAAGGAATAGACGGACTTATCTATATCTCTGATCTTTCTTGGACTAAGAAGATTAAGCATCCATCAGAATTCTGTAATGTTGGAGACAAATTAGATGTTGTTGTATTAGAATTAGATGTTGAAGGACGTAAACTAAGTTTAGGTCACAAACAAATCGAGAGCAACCCTTGGGATAAATACGAAACTGAATTTGCTGTAGGTACTACACATACTGCTGCAATTTCTGAAATCGTAGACAAAGGAGCTACTATTGAATTTAATGAAGATATCACTGCATTTGTTCCACAAAGACACCTAGAAAAAGAAGACGGAAGTAAACTTAAGAAAGGTGAAACTGCAGAATTCCAAATCATTGAATTCAACAAAGAGTTTAAACGTGTTGTAGCATCTCATGCTGCGATTCACAGAGAAGAAGAGCAAAAGATTGTTAAGCAAGCGGCTAAGAAAGCTGCTGCTCAAAACAACGACAAAACCACTATTGGTGATGTAAACGCAGATCTTCAAGCTCTTAAAGATAAAATGGAAGGAAAGTAATTTCCTGATTTTATAAAAATTAAAACCTCCTTTTTAAAGGAGGTTTTTTTATTTTATAACGATAGATTTTTTTCTTTACTCTTGATTGGTAGTGTTAAATTAAACTTTTAGATCCAATGACATTGCTCCATCGGCTTGAGAAGGAGTAAATTATTACACAATTGAAATAGACTAGATAGTTATGGCTAAAAGCTTTTGGATTTGACTTTTTAATTGAATTTCTGAGGGATTTAAATTTTAAAGTTCAATTACTCTTCCGCTTGCAAAAAGATTAAAATGTAATAAAACTTAAGCTTTATGATTTTTTAAAACTTTTTTTAGACTGTCGATGGTAACGGGTTTAACAATATAGTTATTAACGTGATCGTAAGACTTTGCTTTATTGATATCGCTTGGATCTACCGAAGAACTAACGATATAGATCGTGATAGCTTTTTCACTCTTTATTTGTATAAAATTTTCAAGAAATTCCCATCCATCCATTACAGGCATATTTAAATCTAAAAGAATAACGTCTGGTAGTTCTTTATCAGACGATATAAGAGCCCTAAGATGGTTTAAGGCCTCCTCACCATTTCCAAAAACCAAAAAACCATTGCAAAAATCGGCCAGTTCCATTATTTTTTTCGCACTAAATACAAATATGGGATCGTCATCGATGATGCAGGCAAGATCAATTTTTTTCATGCTGTAAGTAGTTTATTCTTTAATTCATTTTTTTTATCCAATCTATAAGTAAAGAAGGCAGAATCTAGAATAATTAATTTGGGTATTTAATTAATTATTGGAAATTCAATCTAATTTAATGAATTATTATTTATTTATTTCTAATCGATCAGACAAAGTACACTCGTTCATGAAAATAGAGCATACTGTTTAGCAACAATGCTACTCTATATTTGGTAGAATTTTTATATTCTCAATTTGTAAATTTTAATGAATATTTTATTTAAAACTGATATTTCTCAAAAAACTTGTTTATAAATATATAATGCTGCTTCTACCATGCCTCTTTAAAGCCATTTTCGAGCGCCTCATTATAAGTTTCAGTATTAAATGTATAAAGGTTAGGTGCTTTATGAGCTCCACCTTTTCTGGTTTCTTTTAATTTATTTAAAATACCATATTTGGTCATTTTACGATAAAAATTCCCTCTGTTTAGCGGCTTTTCTAAAATGATTTCGTACAATCTTTGTAGCTCTGGCATTGTAAACTTCTCTGGTAAAAGGTTAAGACCAACAGGACGATAGTTTAAACCTTTTCTAAGCTCCAAAAGTGCTGCATCGAAAATTTCTTGGTGATCCATCAATAATTCAGGAAGTTCGCTAATGTTCTTCCATTCACAAGCTTCAGACAGGTAATCTACTCGAGGTTCTACCTTGGCAAAATTGGTTAGCGCATAATAGCCCACGGAAAGAAATCTTTGCTTATGCCATAGTTTGTCATCATATTCAGAAAAGAATTCTTTACTACGGTTTAACTTACCAAATGTTTTAAATTGGTTGAGATAAATTTCACTAACGCCGGTTCTTGATTCCAATATTCTATAGGCACCGTCTTCTAGATCTTCATTTTTATATAAATAACCACCCGGGAGTAGCCAACCGTCTTTTTCTTTAATCTTTAATAGTAGCACTTTTAGCGAAGCGGTATCGAATCCAAAAACTACGCAATCGATGGAAATACTTGGTAAACTTTTTTCAATATTTGTTTCTGAATCCTTGTTTAGGATATCTAATAATTCCGATCTCATCTCCTTTTGTTTATTTTTTCAAAACTACATTAAGATTTTAAGTATTCAAACTATTATTAAGACTTCACTGCATTATTATAAATAGATTGTATTTTATTTTATATAGAACTCCAGTTAAATCATAAATATTTCATGATGGCTAATCTAGAAGTCTTTAATTGTTGAATTTGAATAAAGTAATTTTTGGTTACTGAAATATAATGAAATATTTCGGTAGAAAAGAATATTGGATTTTAGCCAATTTTTATTTTAAAACTAGGCTGTTTTTAAAGTAAAAAAGGAATGCTACGAGCATTCCTTTTTTATGAATAGTTATTTTATTTAAAAATCAATTTCAGAGCAAAGTTCACTATCGACATTAAATTGATAGTTTGCAGAGCTAATAAATTCATCGTAGGTATAAATTTGGCCATCAAATTCAATTTGAAATTGGTAGGTGTTTCCCGCTTCCATCTCATAAGACTCTAAAGTCAGGTCTTTGATAATACCATTAATCCATTGAGTGTCTCCCAATTTTCTATATTTGATTGGATAGCTTGCTATATTCAGATCCACATTTTCACATGGAATATTGATAGTAATTGTAAGTAATTCGCTATCAGGTGTAGGCATTTCGATAACAGGAGATTCCCCGCATGATATATTATCCACAGTAATTACATCGCCAGATGTGTAAAGCTTTAAAGAAATGTTGTCTCCTATACCGTTATAAGGAATTTGATTTACACCAGGAACAAGATTTTGCTCAATAATTTTATAAATTCTAGTTTCGGTATCACCAGTTATTTCTAATTCTATTTTTGCCTGAATATTTGATTCGGTTGGATTATTAATTTCAAAAATATCAGAACAAACAGGTAACTCTGCAACGATTGAATAATCTGTTAAGTGATTAGTTTCAAAGTTGGCATATAATTGATTTCCTACTGATGATATGGTAACTTCTTTTTCATAAACCCACATACCGTTTTCCAGTTCATAACTATATAGGGCCAATTGATCACCAGCTTTGATTTTCGTTGCTGTTTTAGGGTTGTACAAGTTTTGATCTATTTCCATTTTTACTTCAATAGATTCAGTAAAATCTTTTACTTCTTCAGTTCCAACATACATATTTATAGAAGTATAGCTCATCGGTAAAAAAGATGTTCTCTCAGTGTTACCATTTTTAGAAACAGATTGATCTGCAAAACCGCCAGGAAAAACTTTAGCTAAATTTGTTGTATTAGCATCTACGTCGATAACTTCCATGTTAATAGAATTGCCAGATAATACTTCGCCACTCTTATTTAAAAACTTTGTTCCTGCCTTAACTTCAACAGATCCATTGGTTTGTTTAGTAGTTTGATTTCCAAAATTCAAAGTTTTACTTTCCTTAAGTTCGCTTTCAGAAAGATCAGCATCCTCAGATACAGAGCTTACTCCATTGGATTCTTTAGTCTTATTAATTAAAGAAACCGGAATTTGAACAGTCTTATTGTTTTCAGTAAAACTTACTTTTACTTTTGAAGATTGATAACCTGGAGCCGATGCTATAAAATCAAAACTTTTAACTTCATTAGCCGATTGAGGTCTATCCATAGGATTAAGTATAAGAGTTATACTTCCTTCAGAAACCTTAAAGTTTCGCTCCCCGGCAGAATTAAGAATTGCTGTGCCATAATCGGTCACAGGAGTTAATTTAATATTTTCAGGATAGCTACCGTCCTCCAAATCTTGGATTTCTACTTGCGCAGTATATTCTAAAAAATTTACATCGAGTCCAAGTTTAAAATTGTCAGCAACTTCATTGGGGGTATTCTCACAAGCTGTATGAATAATTATTACAGCCATCATCATCATTAATAATAATACTCTTTTCATGTGTAAGGGATTTAATTAAATTCTAATTGATAATCTTAAATTGAGGAATGGATACCATCTATAATCTTTAATATCTTCTTGAAGAGATTCAGCTTGGTTTGCAGTGGGAGCAAGCATACCCGTTGCAGTAATACCAACCTGAGGCTCGGGTAAATAAAAGCTGCCTGCTTCGAAAGCGATTCCGAATTTATTTTTCGGGACGGCTCTACCCATTCCTATACCAAGATATGGTGCAATCCCGTTGTAGTCTATGGAAAGTCTCAAATCACCAATATCTTCAGGTCCTATTATAATTTCACCATACTCGAATGAGCCATCGTATGTTGCTAATGCCTTAGTCTCACCATCATTAAAATATGCAGCACCTCCAACAATTTTGAAGCTACTTTGTTTAAAAGGGAGATACTCTAAACTTAAATCAAACTCTAGGAATCTAGAATCTGCAGTAACGTTAAGGTTAGCATCATCTATTTCAATTTCTTGTACAAAATCTTTAATGCTTAAAGTATTACCTCTCAATCTGAGATTAAAATGTGGTGAGATATTCTTTGCTATTTCAATTCCTCCACCTAGAGTGGAGCCATTTACGGCAATAGCATATTTCTTACTATAGTTTGAAGTTTCATTTTCTTGGCTTATTACTACACAAGAAATCAAAAGAAAACATAAAATTAAAAGGAAATTGAGGTGTAAACGGGGTAAAAAGTTTTTCATCATCATTTATCTACTTAATTACTATTAGGGGTCGTAATTTAAACTTATGTTAAACTTACGAAGCAAAGATAGTTTATTATCTAAGAAAATAGCTTTTTATCGATAATATTCTCTTTTTGTGGCAATAAAAATTCTTTTATTGTTATTTAAATATGATTTTTGTAAGAAAAGTATTGTTAAATAAAAAAAGTCTCCTAATAATTATAGAAGACTTTTAGTGAATTTATTAATTTGCCTATAGTGCAAATTCACAAATTTCATCGCTATTAATAGTAATATAATTTACACCAGAGGATACGGTGAATTCTGTTTCGACTAGCCCTCCGAAATATGTCCTAAAGTCATAAGTTTTGCCTGGAGTCATAAAATAGGATTGAAATTTCCCGTTGCTCATATATCCATATCTCCACCAATATGATCCTTTTTCTTTATAATAAAAGTAATATGAAGGTTTGAATTCAAAATTAGAATCTGGACAACTGAAAGTTACATTTGCAGAAATTACTTCAGGGAAAGCGGAAGCAGGTAATGTTATCGTTGTATTTTCGTCGCAAGGAAAGAACGGTGCAGTTTCAGCAATTAGTTCTCCTTTGTTATACCATGATGATCCAGAATATATTTTAAACTTACAATTGGCTAGAGGGCAGCGATAGAAATTTATTTCTGCATTATTATATAGTCGCATATTTTTACTTGCATAATAACTAACTGGCTGGTCGTTGTATGCATAGACTAATTCTGTATAAAAATAATCATAAGTATCTGTTCCGGGAGCCTTTATTACAATTGATTTCGATTTATAACATCTTCTGCCGTAAAAATCTAGATTATACCATGTTAAGTGATCGGTTTCAAAACTAACTTTAAGTTTTTCACTATCCATTACAACGATTCCTTCTTTTTCGAAAACCCATTGGCCAGACTCTACTTCATAACTCCAAACAGGAATTTTGTCACCTACTTTTATTTTTGAATCCGTTTCTAAGTTGTATCCTTCAGGATTTATTTCCATTGTCACTTCTATAGGTTTGCTGAATTTTCTAACGTTAGTACCAGCTATATTCATATCGATGGATGCGAAACCAGCAGTAACAAAGAAAATATTTTCTTCTTCTCCGGTTTCACCAATTACACTTTCAGGCGTGAAACCTCCAGGAAATGAATTTAAAGAAGCATCGCCATTCGCATCAAAATGTGTTAAACTAACATTGAGTGTTCCTCCTGAGATTCGATTACCATCTAAATCATAAAATTCTGTTCCAGAATCGATTTTAAGATCTGCTCCTGTAATCTTATTCCCCGCAGAAGCTACTGAAACGCTTGTGGTATTATTAAGATTTCCACCACTTAAAGGAATATTCTTCGTATTATTAGCAACACCCTCTGGCGGGGATGCAGTATTAACCATATTGATTGTTAAGTTTTGATTTTTTTGATCTTCTGTAAAATTTACAGTGAAATTGACAGGAAGAAATCCAGATGCAGTGGCGTAAATATTATACGTTTTAATATCATCAGGGCTATTGGGTTTACTTGTAGGATTCAAAATAAAGGATGCTATACCGTTGTCCACCGTAAATCCTTCTTTACCTTCAGAATCCAATAAACCATTGTTTTCGTTATTTAACACTTTCAATTCTATATTTTCAGGAGCTGTAATGGGATTACCTGCATCTACAAATTGAACAACCAAGGTATATTCAAGAAAATCCGAATTAACGCCGAGTTTAAAATTATCAACAACTTCATCAGGCATTTTTTCGCAAGAAGATGGAATAAAAATTAAGGCAATTAAGATTATTATTAATGTATATTTTTTCATGACTTTTTTTAAATTTTAACAGCGAGTCTTAAGTTTAGGAATGGATACCATCTATAATCTTTAATATCTTCTTGAAGGGAATCAGCCTGGTTTGCAGTAGGAGCGAGCATTCCTGTAGCATTAATACCAACCTGAGGCTCGGGTAAATAAAAGCTGCCTGCTTCGAAAGCGATTCCGAATTTATTTTTCGGGACGGCTCTACCCATTCCTATACCAAGATATGGTGCAATCCCGTTGTAGTCTAAGGAAAGTCTCAAATCACCAATATCTTCAGGTCCTATTAGAATTTCACCATACTCGAATGAGCCATCGTATGTTGCTAATGCCTTAGTCTCACCATCACTAAAATATGCAGCACCTCCAACAATTTTGAAGCTACTTTGTTTAAAAGGGAGATACTCTAAACTTAAGTCGAACTCTAGAAATCTTGAATCTGCAGTAACATTAAGGTTAGCATCATCTATTTCAATTTCTTGTACAAAATCTTTAATGCTTAAAGTATTACCTCTCAATCTGAGATTAAAATGTGGTGAGATATTCTTTGCTATTTCAAGTCCACCACCTAGAGTGGAGCCATTTACGGCAATAGCATATTTATTAGCATATCTGGAAGATTCATTTTCTTGCGCAAACATGGCTATAGAAAGCAATAGAAAACATTGGATTAAGAAAGTTTTTAGGGAGAATTGGGGCAAAAGGTTTTTCATCATCATCTTACTACTTAAATACTGTTTTGGGGAATAGTTTTAAATTGTGAAAAAATTAACAATTGCTAAACTAGCAATTTATCGGGTTTAGTGGGTTTTTAATCGATGATATTCTCTATTTGTAGTAAAAAAAATGCGAAAAATGTTATTTTTGAAGTTTCTTTGTAAGAAAAATACTATTAAATAATTTATACAAGGGCCTTAATAAAATATAATTCTTTGAATTAAAGATATTTCCATTCAACTCAAAAGAAATGAGTCTTTACTCTTATTCTAATTAATTAAGATTGTATAATCAGGTGTTTATTTTTAAATCCGTATTTCAAATAAACTTTTAATGTAACTCAGTTTGGAGTTGATCTCCAAACCATAAATAACTCTTAATTTTTTGGTGAAACTTGAAGTGTCAATCTTTAATGAGAATTATGGTGGATTTGCCATCATTTTGTCTCATCTACCTTTCTATGCTCTTTAATATCAGATTTTAAAGAAACGCCACTGATCTTTTTAGCAAAGGATTCCTCAATTAAAAATTTGAGTAAGTCTACCGCCGCCGTGGTTTTCATGCCATCGTTATGGATATTAGAAATACAATTTCTTTTCTCGTCGGTAGTGCCGCTTTTTGGATTGTAAGTAGTGTAAATTCCTAAGCTTTCCGGGCTTGATAACCCTGGTCGCTCACCAATAAATGTAGCGGTAAATTTTCCATTCAATTTTTCTGCAATTTCATCTCCAATGGCTACCCGACCATTTTCAATAATACTTATTGCTAAAGAATAGGTTGCTTTTAAATCGGGTAATAATTGCGCTATAATAGGAATACTATGTTTAATAGCCTCGGGAGATAAGCCATCCACAAGGTTTAAAATAATATCATATTCTTTGGCGTTTTCAACTGTAGTATTTGCCAATAATTTTCCCAAATCAGGACGTTTTAAATATTCTTCACGATTTTTTGCCTGAGTCTTAAACTTGAAAATTGGTAGATCGAATTTCTCAACCTCTACTTCAAGTTTTTGAATGTCAAATTCAGAATAAATAGCATCTCTTGCTTTAGCGTGGTCTAATTGAAATTGTAGTACATGTTGCAAAGATTGACTTCCCCCTGTGTTTCCTAAAGCTATACGAGCTCTTGAAAGTTCTCGAAGTTGCGTATAGGGATCTTTTTGTATGTTATTTTTATATAATTTTGATTTATCCATTGCTGATCAATTTATGAGATTCTGGTAAAGGCTGACGATTTCCTTTTTCATCAATAATCCCCATTTTTAAGAGCCATTCTTCAAATTCGGGTGCGGGGCGCTTATTTAAAACTTTTCGTAAATACATGGCATCATGGAAAGAAGTGCTTTGGTAGTTCAGCATAATATCATCTGCTCCCGGAACACCCATAATGTAATTACATCCGGCAACTCCTAAAAGCGTTAATAAAGAATCCATGTCGTCTTGATCGGCTTCAGCATGATTCGTATAACAAACATCACATCCCATGGGTAATCCCATTAATTTTCCACAGAAATGGTCTTCTAACGCGGCGCGAGTAATTTGCTTGCCATCATACAAATACTCAGGTCCTATAAAACCAACTACGGTATTTACTAAAAATGGATTGTACTTTCTAGCTACGGCATAGCACCTTACTTCACAGGTTTGCTGGTCGATATCATGATGTGCGTTAGCCGAAAGTTCCGATCCTTGTCCGGTTTCAAAATACATCATTTGGTTTCCAATGGTTCCCCGATCTAAACTTAGTCCGGCTTCGTAAGCTTCCTGAAGTATTGCCAAGTTAATTCCAAAAGATTCGTTTGCTTTTTGAGTGCCTCCAATAGATTGAAAAATTAGATCTACAGGTGCTTTTTGAATAATCTCCATTGTCGTACTAATATGACTAAGAATGCAAGTTTGAGTAGGGATCTCGTATTGCTGCCTAAAATTATCTAATAATTTCAATAATTCTGAAACAGCGGTTGGGCTATCGGTTGCAGGATTAATTCCTATCACGGCATCGCCGCAGCCATATAGTAGTCCGTCTATCGTGCTAGCGGCAATTGCTTTAGGATCATCTACCGGATTGTTGGGCTGTAATCTAACTGAAAATCGATCTTTTAGCCCAATCGTATTTCTGAACTTTGTAACGACTTCACATTTTTGTGCAACTTTTATGAGATCTTGATTCCGCATTAATTTTGAAACTGCTGCAACCATTTCTGGAGTAAGGCCGGGAGAATTTTTTTTTAGTATTTCCGGAGTAGCTTCATAACTCAACAGCCAATCTCTAAATTCTCCCACACTAAATTGCGATATTGGGTAAAAAGCCTCGGCATTATGGCTATCTATAATTAAGCGAGTAACTTCATCTTCAGCATAAGGAATAATTGGATTTTCTAAAAAGTCTTTTAGTGGAACTTCGCTTAAAGCATACTGCGCTGCCACGCGTTCTTTATTGTCCTTGGCAGCAAGACCGGCAAGAACATCACCAGAACGATATGGACTAGCTTTGGCTAGCAATTCTTTAAGATCTCTAAAATTATAAGTAATATTTTTTGCACTGAATTTGTAACTCATAAAATCCACTTTTATAGAAAGTTACCAAATTGTCGTGGTATTGAATGTTTAAAGAATACTAATTTAATATTCGATAGTTTATAATTGATAATTATAAATTATATCCAAATAATTATGATTATTTGTTTTTATTATGAATGAATAATTGATAAAAAATGAATAAATTTTATATCTGGAGATAAATAGCTATATTTAAGAAAATCAGCTATTTAATGATTAGACCTTTACGCCATTTTTTTACACATAGTAATATTTTCAAGTTTAGCATTTGTATATTCTTATTAGGGACTCTTTTAAATTGTTCTGAGAGTAGAAATACTAACGCTGAAGATTCTCCCGAACTTGCAATTAATAAATATTCCAAATCTTTTTCAGAAATAAAAGAGGACGGGAAACTCACCGTTATTACCATTTATAATTCTACCAGTTACTTTTTATACCGCGGAAAACCGATGGGGTTTGAATATGAATTGGTGAAGAAACTAGCTGAACACTTAAAACTGGAATTAGATATAAAAGTTGCCGAAGATATCGATCATTTATTTGATATGCTGAATGCCGGCGAAGGCGATTTAATAGCCTTTGGGCTTTCGGTGACTGAAGACCGAAAAAAGCTGGTGAATTTTACCGATTATCATTACCTCACCCATCAGGTTTTGGTGCAGCGCCGTCCGGAAGATTGGCGAAGATTACCGATGTACAAAATAAAAAAGCAAACGATCAATGATCCTATCGAGATGATTGGGAAAACAGTGCACGTACGCAAAAATTCGTCTTATTTTGAACGATTGGAGAATTTAGAAGACGAGATTGGCGGGCAGATCGATATTCAGTTAGTGCCGGGCAATAAAACTACCGAAGATATTATTAAAATGGTGGTGAATGAAGAGATTGATTATACCATTGCCGACTATAATATTGCGGCAATCAATCAAACCTACAATCCGATTCTGGATATTGATACCGAGATCAGTTTTTCGCAACGCATTGCTTGGGCAGTTCGAAAAAATTCCCCTGAACTATTAGCTGAAATTAATGCGTGGTTAAAAAATATCAAGAAAAAAGACTTTTACTATGTGGTTTACAATAAATATTTCAAAAACAAGAAATCGTACAGACGCCGAATTAAAAGTCAGTTTTACAGTAAAAATGAAGGAAAAATTAGTCAGTACGACGAAATTGTAAAAACCAATGTAGAACGATTAGGTTGGGACTGGCGATTGCTGAGTTCTCAGATTTTTCAGGAATCTCGTTTTAAACCCAATGAAAATTCTTGGGCTGGGGCAGGAGGTTTAATGCAAATTATGCCGGCCACAGCGAAAGATTTAGGAATTTCTGATATTACAAATCCTGCTCAAAATATTAGAGGCGGTACCAAATATTTAGAACAGTTAATGGAGAAGTTTACAAACGTAACAGATAGTATTCAAAAAATAAAATTTACCCTTGCCGCTTATAACTGTGGTTTAGGTCACGTTCGTGATGCTCAACGATTGGCCAAAGCTTTTGATGAAGATCCATACCAATGGGACGATAATGTAGAAGATTATATGCTGAAGTTAAGCTCACGCGAATTTTTTAGTCGGCCGGAAGTAAAATACGGTTTTGTAAGAGGTCGAGAACCTTTTTTATATGTAAAAGAAATTTTTTTGCGTTACGAACATTATAAGAAATTAATCCCTTTTGAAACTCCGGAAACCAACACCAAAGTGGCTTCAAATTAACTAGAGTTTAACTTCAAAAATCTTTCTGTTCAGCCCTTACTTAATAATTTAGGGATAAAAACAAATTGTTTCTAATTGAATCAAAAATAAAACTATGGCTAACCGAAGAAATTTTATACAAAAGTCAATTTTAGGTTCTGCCGGAATACTGGCGGCACCTTCCATATTAAGTGCAGCAAGCACAGCTAGTGATGCCATTCCTTCAGCAAAAATCAAAAATAACCATTTACGAGAAAAATTTAAACCCGAATGGAAATTTGGGATGGGTGGCGTTGCTGCCGGAAATGGGTTTCACGTAAATTCAGATGAAGAAATTCGTGGCGCAATGGATGCTGCTTGGGAAAATGGAGTTCGTTATTTCGATACCTCACCTTGGTATGGGTTAGGCATAAGTGAACGTAGAATGGGAAGTTATCTTTTCAATAAAAACCGTGAAGATTTTGTGCTATCTACCAAAGTGGGAAGATTATTAATACCCGATGCTAACTTTAGTATGCCCGATGGTTTATGGAAAGGAAAGTTAAATATGAATTACACATACGATTATTCCGCAGCGGCCACCAGAAAATCGGTTGAAGATAGTTTACATCGTTTAGGTTTGGCTTATTTGGATATTGTTTTTATTCACGATTTATCACCCGATAATCCTGATTTCTCTAGAAGTGATTATGAAAAATATTTTGAACAAGCCAAAAATGGCGCGATGCCCGAGCTCACCAAAATGCGAGAAGAAGGTTTAATTAAAGCTTGGGGATTGGGCGTAAATACTACCGAACCCATTTTAGAAACCATTAAAGTGGCCGATCCTGATATTTTCTTGTCGGCCAAACAATATTCGTTGATCTATCACGAAGATGATTTAAATAATGTTTTTCCGGTATGCGAGCGAGAAGGAATTAGTATTGTGGTTGGAGCACCCTTTAATTCCGGATTTTTAGCAGGGAAAGATCGGTTTGATTATAGCAAAGATATTCCTGAAAAATACCTAGAAAAAAGAGCTGAATTACAAAAAGTAGCCGATAAATATAAGGTAGATTTAGCTACGGCAGCACTTCAGTTTTGTGCCGCGCCTGCTGTTGTTTCAAGTGTTATTCCCGGAGCAAGTTCTGCGGCGCAGTCGTCGGCGAATGCAAAATCGATGTCGGTGAACATACCATCTGATTTTTGGAAAGAATTAAAAACAAAAGGTTTAATAGCTCAAAATGCACCAGAACCCAAATAATGATGAAAACCAATTTATATTGTATAGTCTTAGCACTTTTTTTTCAACCTGTTGTAGCACAAGAATATCATAGTGATAATCTAGAAACCGTAGCCAATTTAGGCGAATATATGGCCATTGGTCTAAGCGTTTCCGCTGATAATCGCGTTTTTGTTTCGTTTCCTTATAGAGAAGGTAAGCCTTATAAATATGGTTTAACAGAAATTATTGAGGATAAAACTGTTCCATATCCTAACAAAGCGTGGAATACACATGCTGGTAACGAGAAAAAACGCTTTGTAAAAGTGCAAGATTTGTATGTAGATGCAAATGATATGCTTTGGGTACTCGATTCAAAACCATCATCTGGCGGATCTATTTTTGGTGATGACGGAAAAGCGGAAGCAGGAAAGTTTAAATTGCTGAAAATCAATTTGAAAACTGATGAGGTTGAACATGTCTATTATTTTGAAGATTTAGACAAAACAGTTTCCGGCTTGAATGATATTCGAATTGATACCGATAAACAGCTTGGGTATCTTTCAGATCCCGGACAAGCAGCAGTGGTAATTCTAGATTTAAAAACCGGAAATACACGCACGGTTTTACAAGATATCGAAGCTACTAAAGCGAATCCGGAGGTAGTTTTGACATATCACGGAAAAGAAATGCGTAACAAAGATGGAAAGCCGTTTAGCTCGAATGTAAATGGAATTGCGCTGACTTCAGACAACAAGTATTTCTACTTTAAACCCATTAATAAATTGAATTTGTATAGAATTGAAACCAAATTTTTAACCGATGCTTCGCTTTCTGAACGTGAGCTGGAAGCAAAAGTAGAAGATATGGGCGAAGTTGGTATTACTCACGGACTGATAGCCGACCAAAAAGGGAACGTTTATTTAACCAATTCTGTAGACTATTCAGTAAAATATTTCAGTCCGAAAGATGGCAAAGTACATACGTTGGTTCAGGATTCTAGATTGCTTTGGCCCGATTCTTTAGGCATAGGCAGTGATGGATTTTTGTATTTTTCGTGTTCGCAATTGCAACGCCAATCGGTTTGGAATGATGGCGAGTCTAAAGTTGAATTTCCGTATCAGATATTCCGAGTAAAACTTCCATAGAAAATTTACTCGATCATCAAGATTAAATGTTTAAAGCCTTGCTAGGAAATAAAAATGTTTCTATTGAACGCCTCGTAAGATCGCTTTTAGAAAATTTATTGTAAACTTTGAGAGAAGCTTAACACAAAGACTAACCTTCTTTTGATATATTTGTATCGTTCGCGATTTAATCGTAAATGAATTAAAAAATAAATAGTTATGAAAACACAATATCAAACCACAGTAGAAGCAACCGGAGGAAGAAACGGACACGTAAAAAGTGAAGACGGATTTGTAGATTTTGACGTGCTAATGCCGAAAGAATTAGGCGGAAATGGAGGAGCTACCAATCCCGAGCAATTATTTGCAGCAGGTTACGCAGCTTGTTTTGATAGCGCTTTAAATTTAGTGATGAGCAAAGCCAAAGTAAAACCCGAAAATCCAACAGTAGTAAAAGCTACCGTAGGAATTGGCCCAAATGATGAAGGAGGATTTCAATTAGCCGTAAAACTTGCGGTAGAAATTCCCGGAGTTGAGAACGAAAAAGCGCAAGAATTGGTAGAACAAGCACACCAAGTTTGTCCGTATTCTAACGCCACTCGCGGAAATATTGAAGTAGAATTAGAAGTGATTTAAATTCAATAGTTCGTCACCCTGAACTTGATTCCGGGTCTCATCGTGAAAAGTTACTGGTCAGACTAAACAAGTTACCTAATTTTCTTCGACTTAAAAGTGAACAGGAACTAAAACTAATATTTAAAAATCCCTTTTTGCTTTACTGCGGAAAGGGATTTTTTTTATTAATTTTCCAATTGAAAAATAGGGCTGTAAACCTCAAAAATTGCTGAAAAATGAGTGAGAAATATGAAAATTTAAAACTGGAAAATCAACTTTGTTTTCCGTTGTATACGGCTTCGCGCTTAGTGATTCAGCGATATCAGCCAATGTTGAAAGAGTTAGATCTTACCTACCCGCAATATTTGGTGTTAATGGTGCTGTGGGAAAAAGATGAGGTAAATTTAAGTACAGTTGCAGAGAAACTTCAGTTACAATCTAACACTTTAACGCCGCTTTTAAAACGACTTCAGCAACGCGGATTTTTAGAAAGAAAACGTTCTGAAGCCGATGAGCGTAATATTGTAATAACCCTAACCGAAAAAGGAAAGGCTTTAAAAGACCAGGCTTGCGATGTACCAGAAATGTTAGCCGAACAACTTCCATTATCCTTAGATGAAGCCAAAGAATTATACCGATTGTTATATAAAATGATTGGGAAGATGAGTGAAAAGTAGTTCATTTAAAAACATTTTCAGAATTAACTAGAAACTAACAAGGATTTTAAGAATTGGATTTATCTTTAGGAAGTAAAACGAATTTAGATGAATAAAATTGGAGTTTGCTCTTGGATTTTGGGGATTGAAGATCCTCATAAATTAATGGAAAAAGTAAAATTATTAAATCTTGACGGGATACAGTTTTCTGGGGATTGGCGTAATTACGATGCTAAAGAAATAAGAGCCGCGGCAGATCATTTTGAAATTGAAATTTTTGCCATAGATCCTTATAACTGTGCTCCACCGATTTTAGAGGAGGCGAATAAATCATCGGCAATCGAGTTTTATAAAAAGATGATAGATTTTGCAGTTGAGACAGATGTGCCGGTAGTTACGTTACAAGGTTTAGCGCAGTGGACTATTAATTGTCCTAATGCTGAAGAAAGTTGGTCGATGTTAGTGGAGTGCTGCAAAACTTTAGATGCCTATGCACAGCTCAAAAAAGTGAAATTAGCTTATGAGTGTGTTAATAGATACGAATCGACGATGATCCACACAGTTTCAAAAGGTTTAGATTTAATAAATGCTGTTGGCCACAATAATTTTCGTTTAATATTGGATAGTTTTCATATGCATATCGAAGAAAGCGATCCAATACAGGCGATAAAAGAAGCTTCTGATTTTATGTTTAGTTATCAGATTTCAGATTCTAATCGATCTGGAATAGGCAGAGGGCAGGTAGATTTTGTAAATCATCATGCTGTTTTAGAGGAATTAAATTTTGAAGGCACAATAATGATTGAAGTCGTTTTACCTGAATTGGTTCCTAATACAACTCCACAGACACCATCACAACTAGAGCGATTAGATGAAGAAATAAGAAGGAGTGCAAGAGTATGGCGTAATTTAAAAGAGAACTAAAATCACCCATAGTACATTTTAATAATAAAAAGAAAAACCGAATCTTAATAATCGATTCGGTTTTCTTTTCTGTCCCATTTTTCAAAAACAGGTAAAGCTTCTTCTCGAATTATATTTTCAAAAGGGACTTTTCTATTTTCTATATCCTTATCTAATTCTTCGTAGATAAACTGGTCGTCGAATCCAATTTTTGCAGCATCATTGTGGTTTAATGCATAAAAGACTTTTTTTGGTCTGGCCCAGTAAATCGCACCCAAGCACATTGGGCAAGGTTCGCAGCTTGTGTATAAAATGCAATCTTCTAATTGAAAAGTATTTAAGTTTTCGCAAGCTCTTCTTATCGCAGTAATTTCAGCGTGAGCAGTGGGGTCGTTACTAGAAGTAACGATATTCCATCCTTCAGCAACAATTTCCCCGTCTTTTACAACTACGGCTCCAAAAGGTCCTCCGGCGCCTGTATCCATTCCTTCCTCGGCCAGAGAAATAGCTCGTCGCATAAATTTTTTATCTTCTTCAGTCATAATTCTTCTTTTCTTTTTTCAAAATTAAATAAAAAAAGACAGTTTTTGAACTGCCATTTTATGGAATAGTTTTTTATAAAACCACGCCTTCAATTTCTTGTTGTTTTTCAGGAAAATTTTTATCCCCAATCATTTCCTTAAGATTGGTCTCTATAGTTAGACTAATAGCACTAAGGGGAGTGTCGTCCATTCTATTTTCAAAAGGATCTTCTGTTCTTTCTCCAATAGTATCCAATGCAAGGAAGATGAAATTGATAATTAAGGATAAAGGAATATTTATCCATCCTAAATCTTCAATAAAAGCAAAAGGCACCAATGTGCCATGAAGATATACAAATACTCTTGAGAAGAAGCTGTAGGGGCGAGGCATAGGAGTGTTTTTAATTCGCTCGCTCATACCTTGGTGATTATTAAATTCGGTTAGAGTTTCATCTAATCTTACAAATCTATAATCTGAAATCCATCCTTTTTTATAAGCATATTTTAAGTCTTCACTTTGCAGTTGTATTAGATAATTAGGTGGGTTATTTTTATCAAGAAAACTTTTAAATTCTTCAGCGCTTACAAAATCTTTTATATCATCATACCTGTTGGATCCTTCGTAAATTTCAGTTTTATTTTGATTGTAAGGATGTTTAATTCTAAGAAATACTCGCAGGGAATGTACAAAAGCAATGTGGCGATAAATAACATTTCTTTGCCAGTTTGCAAATTCTTGAGATTCCTCATTCTTTGTAGTAAAACTTAGACTAAGAATTTCTCGACCCCAGGCTCTGCTATAGTTAACCAATAGTCCCCAAATTTTACGAGCTTCCCACCATCTATCGTATGCGCTATTGTTTTTGAATCCCAAATAAATAGCAAGCGCTGTGCTTAATGTTGCAACGGCATTAAAAGGAATACTTAAGCTCTTCATCCCAAACTTAATGTGCAATATGTAAACCGCTAGTGATAAAACAAGAAAATAGAGCATAGGTTTCCACATGTAGAAAAAAACCTGCTTCCATTTTAAATTTCTGGCTACAATCATAGAAAATTTTTGATGAAGGTAGTTAAAATGGAAAAGGCAACTTTACTCTTTAGAAAAGATTATAGCTTTATTATGAAACTATATAAAATCACATAAAATTTCTAGCTATAGATCCAAAATTAGCAGGGAGATCTTTACCATTTTTTAAAGGTATAATTTGCGATAATTGCTTTCTCTGATCCAAAATCATTAAATACTCACCAATTAATTGAGCTAATAGCGTTCGATGCGATTTGCTAAGATGGGCCGTATTTATTTGAATATAGTCATCTTTAATTTCTAGATACTTTTTACCTATTGGATTCCAAAAACCTTTGATAGCAACTTTTTCATCCAAAGATTTTAGCGCTGTCAAAAAAATTAAACATTTTTCTTCTCCATAATTCTCTCGAAGGTATTTCTCAATTTCTAAAAAATAAAAACTACTTAACAATATTTCATTGGCACGATTAACAACTCTGGAAAGCTTTCTATTTCCACCATTGTAAATTAATTTCATTTTTGGTCTTTTGTTAGGGTTACATTTTTGGTCTATTAATTAATAGGTTAAATGAAAAAAAATCGTTCAATTCTTAAATCAATTCATATTGGATAACTATTTAAAATTAGCTTATATAAACTTGAAAATCAAAAAAATATACCTGTTTCTTTACTTTTGTGATTTTACTAGATTTTTATAAGAAATTTTTATTTTTTATTCTGAATAAGCTCTTAAATATTTGATCTTTTAAAAAATGTAGTAATCTAATTTATATTAGAAATGAAAAATACCTTATTTTTGTTTTCCGAACCATCATTTCAATCCAGTATATGAGTCAAAAAGTGCTACTTACCGCTAAAGAAGTACAAATTATTCTGCAACGACTGGCTTGCCAGCTTGTAGAAAATCATTCTGACTTTTCTAATACTGTTCTTATTGGAATTCAGCCACGTGGTATTTTTTTACTGAAAAGACTTCAGGAAATACTAGAGAAGGAATACGAAATCAAAAATCTTAAAACGGGCCAATTGGATATCACTTTTTATCGTGATGATTTTAGAAGAAGTGATAAACCTTTAGAGGCCAATAAAACGAAAATTGATTTTGTAGTTGAAGAAAAGCGTGTTGTTTTTATTGACGATGTTCTTTATACCGGTAGAAGTATACGAGCAGCATTAACAGCGATTCAATCTTTTGGCAGGCCTAAAGAAATTGAGTTACTAAGCTTTATCGATCGTCGTTTTAGCAGACATTTGCCTATTCAGCCAGATTATAATGGAAGACAGGTTGATGCCATAAACGAAGAAAAAGTGTTAGTAAACTGGAAAGAAAATGAAGGTGAAGATATTGTTTACCTTATTTCAAAATAAAAAGCGTAATGAGCGAACTAAGTGTTAACCACTTATTGGGGATTAAGTACTTGCAAAAATCGGATATTGATTTAATTTTTAAAACTGCCGATCATTTTAAAGAAATTATTAACCGTCCTATTAAAAAAGTTCCTTCATTACGTGATATAACGATAGCTAATCTGTTTTTTGAAAACAGTACAAGAACCCGACTTTCTTTTGAACTTGCCGAGAAACGATTAAGTGCAGATACCATCAATTTTTCTGCCGCTTCTTCTTCAGTAAAAAAAGGAGAAACTCTTATCGACACCGTTAATAACATTCTTTCTATGAAGGTTGATATGGTTGTGATGAGGCATCCTAACCCTGGTGCCGGGATTTTTCTTTCAAAACATGTTAATGCCAGTATCGTAAATGCAGGAGACGGTGCTCACGAGCACCCAACACAAGCACTGTTAGATTCTTATTCTATACGAGAACGGTTGGGAGATGTTGCCGGTAAAAACGTAGTGATCGTTGGGGATATTCTTCATAGTAGGGTGGCACTTTCTAATATATTTGCTTTAAAACTTCAGGGAGCGAATGTAAAAGTTTGTGGACCTAAAACTTTAATTCCAAAATATATCGAATCTTTAGGAGTAGAAGTAGAAACTAATCTTATAAAAGCTTTAGAATGGTGCGATGTCGCTAATATGTTACGAGTGCAAAACGAGCGCATGGATATTAGTTATTTTCCTTCAACACGAGAATATACACAACAATTCGGTTTAAATAAGAAAATTCTCAACAACTTAAATAAAGAAATTGTAGTAATGCATCCCGGGCCCATTAATCGCGGAGTAGAGATTACCAGCGATGTAGCCGATAGCGATCAGGCAATTATTTTAGATCAGGTTCAAAATGGGGTTGCAGTAAGAATGGCTGTTATTTATTTATTAGCTTCAAAGATCAAGCAATAGATTTTATTTTTTAAATTAGTAGATCTTACTTAAAAAGAAGCTGATGAAAATTGAAAAGAAATCAAACTATCTATTAATTACGGATGCAAAAGATTCAATAACAGATTTTGCATCGCGTTTAACTACAAATCATCACGAATTTGAGGGTGAAAACGTTATTATAGATATTTTAAATCATGAGCAGTTAGAATTAGAGCAATTACTTGGATTCTTAGAACTTTCAACAGTACATCGTGCTCATAAAAAATCTTTCGTGATTGCCAATAATTCTATAGATATAGATAAAATACCAGAAGAATTATTCGTGGCACCAACATTAAAAGAGGCAGAAGATATTATCCAAATGGAAGAGCTTGAACGAGAGCTGGGATTTTAAATAAATTCTAGCCGTTTAAATTTATTCTGAATGAAGATTGACATATTAGGCTGTTATGCAGCCACGCCACGTTCGCTCACCAATCCTACATCGCAGGTTTTAACTTTGCAAAACCAAATGTTCCTTATTGATTGTGGGGAAGGAACCCAGGTACAGCTGCGTAAAAATAAGATCAAATTCGGCAAAATCGAGCATATTTTTATTTCGCATTTGCATGGTGATCATTTTTATGGTTTGATAGGTCTTATCTCTACATTTATGCTGCTGAACAGAGAGAAGGAACTGCATGTATATGGTCCCAAAGGAATTAAAGAAGTTATTTTGCTTCAACTTAAATTATCGAATGCCTGGACGCCATATCCACTTTATTTTCACGAATTATCTTCAACAAAGCCTGAGAAAATTTACGAAAATGAAAAACTCTCTGTAGAAACTATTCCGCTGGTGCATAGAGTGTACACCAATGGCTTTTTGTTCAAAGAAAAAGAAGGAGATCGTAAACTGTTAATCGAAGAAGCTCGAAAGCATAAGATCGATGTGGCACTTTTTAAAAGCCTTAAAAAGGGTAAAGATGTAATTTCTGAAGATGGCGAATTGATTAAAAACGAGATGGTAACCAAAGCTGGAGAGGCTCCTAAAAGTTATGCATTCTGTAGCGATACTGCTTTTTCTGAAGAAATTATTCCGCAGATAGCGAATATTGATGTGTTGTATCACGAATCTACCTTTTTGCAGGAACAATTGAAATACGCAGATCCTACTAAACATAGTACAGCAATGCAGGCCGCCATAATTGCGAAGAGAGCCAATGTAAAAAAACTGATTTTGGGACATTATTCTACGCGTTACCCTGATATTGAGCTTTTTAAATCTGAAGCAGAGCAAGTATTTCCAAATGTTTCTCTAGCAGAAGATGGTAAGAGTTTTGAGTTTTAATTCAGAGTAAAATAAGCTTCTTTAAATTTTTATAAAATATTGATAAAGCTAGACCTATTTTTTTCTGGCTTATTTCTAAAACTCGTAAATTGCAGTACGCTGCACCTACCAAGGTCTGCATGATTTTATAAATATTAAAATGACTTCGATTTCAAGATTTTCAAGTGAAATCTTAAATCAATCAAAACTGAAAAAATAAGCGATGAGCAAAAATCTTCAGGATTATAGACAATCTTACGAAAAAAGCGAATTATTAGAGAGCAGCATTCCAGATAATCCTTTTACTTTATTTGAGCAGTGGTTTAACGAAACCGAAGCCGAAGGCGGTTCAGGAGAAGTTAATGCTATGACGATTGCCACGGTTGGGTTGGATGGTTTTCCAAAATCTCGGGTAGTTCTTTTAAAATCATATAGCAAAGATGGTTTTATATTTTATACCAATTTTAATTCTGAAAAAGGAAAGTCTATTGCTAGTAATCCTCGTGTTTGTCTTTCGTTTTTTTGGCCGTCTACAGAGCGACAGGTAATTGTAAAAGGAATGGTGGAAAAAGTAGATGAAGAAACTGCCACTGAATATTACCACTCCCGTCCCAGAGGAAGTCAGCTAGGAGCTTGGGCATCGCCCCAAAGTTCAGAAATTGCATCTAGAGAGGTATTGGAAGAAAATCTCGCTGAGGTGGAGCAAAAATATGAAGGTAAAGAGGTTCCTAAGCCTCAACATTGGGGAGGCTATATTGTGAAACCTTTAAATATAGAATTCTGGCAGGGTAGAAAAAATAGGTTGCATGATCGAATTACTTTCAATTTAGAAGATGCGAAATGGAATTCTAAACGCTTAGCACCGTAATAATGAAACGTCTAGTAATAATAAGACACGGTAAATCGTCTTGGAAACATGATGTTGAAGATTTAGAGCGGCCTTTAAAGAAAAGAGCCTACAAAGATGCTGAAGTTGTTTTGAGCGTTTTTAAACCATATTACGATCAAAATGTCAATAAAGCTAAAGCTACTTTTTGGAGTAGCCATGCCGTAAGAGCTCATGAGACTGCTAAAATTTTTAAGGATAAATTGGCTGTGGATAATAAAGATTTTGAAGTGAAAGAAAGTCTATATACTTTTAATTACTCCCGATTAAAGAAAGTGATTCAAAATGCTCCAGATTCCACAGAAACACTTATCATTTTTTCGCATAATCCGGCAGTTACCAGTTTTGTAAATAATGCAGGGCATGCCACATATGATAATATACCTACTACCGGCTTGTGCGTTATCGAATTTAATGAGGATAGTTGGCAATCCATTTCATCAGGTAAAACATTATTAACTTTATTTCCAAAGAATTTACGCTAAGTATGCAGGAAAATAAATACATCAATCGAGAATTAAGTTGGCTTCAATTTAATAATAGGGTTTTGCAGGAAGCGGAAGACGAATCGGTACCGCTTATAGAACGTCTTCGATTTTTAGGGATTTTCAGTAATAATTTAGATGAATTCTTTAAAGTGCGTTACGCTACAGTAAAACGTATTGATTTAGCGGGAAAAACGGGAAAAAGTGCATTAGGTGGTGTAAAAGCAAGTAAATTACTTGAGGATATTACCAAGGAAGTAATTAAACAACAATCTGAAAGTTTAAAAATATTAGATAAAATTCAGCATAGACTTCGTGATGAGCATGGCATTTGCGTTATTAATGAAAAAGAAGTTTCTGAATCGCAGCAAAAATTTGTAAAAGATTATTTTCTGTCTCATGTAAGTCCGGCGCTTGTTACGATCGTTTTAAATGATTTAGAAGAATTACCCAGCTTAAAAGATAGTGCAGCTTATCTAGCGGTCACGATGGAAATGAAGTCTCCAAAATCGTCAAGAAAACTTACAAATATTGTTAGCAAAAAAGAGCGTAAATATGTTTTAATCGAAATTCCAAGGAGTATCGAGCGCTTTGTAATGTTGCCATCAGATGATGAGAAGCAGTATATAATTATCTTGGACGATCTTATTAGATATAACCTAAATAGCATATTTAATATTTTTGAATATGAAACCATCTCGGCACATATGATAAAAATTACCAGAGATGCCGAGCTGGATATTGATAGTGATCTGAGTAAAAGTTTTATTGAAAAAATTTCTGAAAGTGTAAAAGATAGAATTAAAGGAGATCCTGTTCGTTTCGTTTACGATAAAAATATAGATAAGGATACCTTAAAATATTTAATGAATAAAATGGGAATAGATCATGCCGATAGTATTATTCCCGGTGGTAGATACCATAATAGGCGTGATTATATGGGATTTCCTAGATTAGGTAGCAAAAAGTTGCTTTATGATACTAAAGAAGCCTTACCCATCCCGGGATTAGCATTACAAGCCAGCTTAATAAACGGGGTAGGTAAAAAGGATCATTTGCTTTATGCACCTTACCAAAGTTTCTCTTATGTCGTTAAATTTTTGCGTGAAGCTGCTTTAGATCCTCGCGTAAAAACAATAAAGATCACAATATACCGCCTCGCCAAAATATCGCATATTGCCAGTTCTTTAATAAATGCAGTTAAAAATGGCAAAAAGGTACTGGTACAAATAGAGCTTAGAGCGCGTTTTGATGAAGCTGCCAATATCAAATATGCCGAGCAGATGCAGCGAGAAGGAGTAAAGCTTATATTTGGCGTTCCCGGCTTAAAAGTACACTGTAAAACCTGTGTAATAGAACGTGAAGAAAGTAATGGTAAATTAAAGAAATATGGCTTTATAAGTACTGGAAACTTTAACGAGTCTACGTCTAAAATGTATACTGATTATACCTTGTTTACCGCTAATCAGGAGATTTTAAAAGAAGTGAACAAAGTTTTCGACTTTTTTGAAACCAATTATAAAGTAAGTAAATACCGCCATTTAATTGTTTCTCCGCACTATACAAGAACAGTGTTGAATAAGCTTATTCAAAATGAAATAGATAATCAATTACAAGGGAAAGCAGCCGGCATAAAGTTAAAGCTCAATAGTCTTTCAGATTATCCAATGATCGATAAATTATACCAGGCAAGTCGAGCCGGCGTGAAGGTAAAGCTGATAGTAAGAGGAATTAATTGTTTAATTCCGGGAGTACCAGGTATGAGTGAGAATATCGAGTCGATAAGTATAATAGATAAATTTTTGGAACATCCCCGCGTTTATATCTTTGAAAATGCAGGAAACCCTAAAGTATTTATTTCTTCAGCAGATTTAATGAACAGGAACTTAGATAATCGCGTAGAAATTGCCTGTCCTATTTACGATCACGACATCAAGCAGGAAATCATTGATGGTTTCGAAATTAGTTGGAGTGACAATGTGAAAGCTCGTGTTTTTTCAGAAAAGCAAAATAATGCTTACCGTAAAAAGACAAAACCTATAATTCGTTCTCAGGAAGCTTTATACGATTATTATGTAAATAAGAATGAAAATTTTAAACAGTGATAGTACAAAAGAATTATGCCGCTATAGATATTGGCTCTAACGCCATAAGATTGTTAATATCAACCATTACTGAAAAAGAAGGAATAGAACCCAATTTTAGAAAAACTTCTTTGGTACGTGTCCCTATTCGCTTGGGAGCCGATGTATTTTTGAAACAAAACATATCAGAAAATAATCAAAACCGAATGCTGGATGCCATGCATGCCTTTAGTTTATTGATGAAAGCGCATGGTGTAGAAAAATACAAAGCTTGTGCGACTTCGGCAATGCGAGAAGCTAAAAACGGTGATGAGGTTACAGAGATGCTCAAAGAAAAAACTGGTGTAGAGATTGAAATTATAGACGGTACACACGAAGCTGCTATTATTGCTGCTACAGATTTACATGCTTTAATTCAGGATGATCATAATTACCTTTATGTAGATGTGGGTGGGGGAAGCACCGAGTATACGTTTTACAGTAATGGTAAAAGCATCGCTTCACGTTCTTTTAAAGTGGGTACGGTGAGATTATTAAATGATCTGGTAGAAAATAAAACCTGGCGAGAAATGGAATCTTGGGTAAGGGAAAACTCGAAAGGCCTAGAGGATATTAGCTTAATTGGTTCTGGTGGAAATATCAACAATATTTTTAAGAATAGCGGTAAAAAGGATGGAAAACCTTTAAGTCTTTCCTATCTAAAGAAATACGATGAATTATTAAATAGTTATACCTACGAGGAAAGAATAACTGAATTAGATTTAAAAAATGACCGTGCAGATGTTATAATTCCTGCTTCCAGGATTTATTTAAATTCTATGAAGTGGGCAAAAGCAGCACAAATATTTGTACCTAAAATAGGTTTGGCAGATGGAATTATTAAATCCCTTTACCATTCTAGTTAGCTAGAATTAATACTTCGGAAATAAAAAATGGCGGTAAATTATTACCGCCATTTTAATATCGTAAATAAGGATTAACCGTGAATAGTTTCTTTACTTCCTAAGCCCTGGATCATTTTCCCTTCAAATTCTAAAAGATCGTTCCATTTTTTATCTACAATTTCTCGATCACCATATTTTCGGGCAAATTTTAGAAACATTGTATAGTGATTGGCTTCACTAATCATTAAATTTTTATAAAATTCGGCTAATTCTTTATCTTCAAGCTTTTCGCTAAGCAATCTAAAACGTTCACAACTTCTGGCTTCAATAAGTCCTGCAATTAATAATCGATGAATAAGCTGAGTTTCCCGGCTTCCACCTTTAGGAAAGAATTTTAAAAGCTGAACTACATATTCGTCTTTACGATCCCATCCCATTTCAATATTTCGTTCTAAAATTTTATCATGCACCATTTTAAAGTGTCCCATTTCTTCACGAGACAACGCTACCATGGCAGTAACCAACTCTGGATATTCAGGATAGGTTACGATAAGTGATATAGCCGTTGAAGCAGCTTTTTGCTCACACCAGGCGTGATCTATTAAAATTTCTTCAATATTTTTATTGGCAATATCTGCCCATCTGGGATCTGTAGGAAGTTTTAAACCAAGCATAATTATACGTCTAAATCAAAAGTTGTTCGTAATTTATCTAAAAGCGGATTTTTTTCTTTTAGCTTATTGTACTTTTCTATTGGCGTAAATACAAATTTTTTCGCAGTGGTTTCGTTCACATCGATCACCAAAGAAATAGTAGTGTTCTTTAACCTCGCCTTTAAGAAGCCCATCAATTTATGTTGACCTCTTTCTAAATCCATTTTCATCGATTCGGCGGGCAGTTCTAAATGAATTTCGTTATTTCCTTTTAGCGTCGGAAGATCTGTCTCTAAAATTGATGCTAAAATTTTTTCTCCATGTTTCTTTAATCGGTGCACGTAATCATCCCAAGCAGCTTGTAATTGAGCTTCAGTAAATTTCTCGGTCATTACCGCTTCGCGCTCTGGTGCTTTATCTTTTACCTGTGCTTCAAGCTCTTTTTTCTTTCGAATGCTCGCAAGAGAAAGTCCAGAAACCCGTTCTTTTTTTATTTCAGGATCAGTAACTGGCTTTGTTTTTGGAGCTTCGTTCTGTTCAGGTTCAATTTTAGTGCTTTCAGTCTTTTTAAATTCTTCTTCAGAGGTTTTTGGAACTTCATTGCTGAAGTATTCCTGATTTTCCGGTTTTGTTTCTGGTAAGCAACTATCGTTTTCTGTACGATTTTCTACAGAAGGTTGTTGTGAGATTTCAGGGGCAGCATTATTTTGTCCATATTCGTTATTTCTGATAATCGATTTTTCTTCTTTTGAGATCGATTTAGCAGGTTGTTCGAACTGGGTAGCCGGAACTATTTTAGGATTGCTGTTTTTTTTTTCTCCGTCGAAGGTGACAGAGGCAATTTGCATTAATGTTAATTCGACCAAGAGTCGTTGATTTCGACTACTTTTATATTTCAAATCACATTCATTAGCCAAGTCTATTGCCTGAAGCAAAAATTGCTGAGAGGTCTTTTGAGATTGTTCGAAATATTTTGCTTTAGTCTGCTCACCAACTTCTAAAAGCTGAATGGTTCTTTGATCTTTACAAACCAATAGATCCCTAAAATGGGAAGCTAAGCCGGCGATAAAATGATGACCATCAAATCCATTGGATAAAATATCATTAAATAATACCAGCAATTGCGGAATGTTATTTTCTAAAAGAAGATCAGTTACCTGCATGTAGGTATCGTAATCTAATACATTCAGGTTTTCTGTGACGGCCTGTCTTGTTAGGTCTTTTCCGCTAAAACTTACTACACGATCGTAAATAGAAAGCGCATCACGCATCGCACCATCTGCTTTTTGAGCAATAATTTGTAGCGCATCTTCTTCTGCATTAACGCCTTCCTGCTCAGTGATATATTTTAAATATTCTTTAGCGTCTGTAACCGTAATTCTTTTGAAATCAAATATCTGGCAACGCGAAAGAATTGTTGGGATTATCTTGTGTTTCTCGGTTGTGGCGAGGATAAAAATCGCATGTTTTGGTGGTTCTTCTAAGGTCTTCAGAAATGCATTAAAAGCCGAAGTAGATAACATGTGAACCTCGTCGATAATATACACTTTATATTTCCCTACCTGAGGCGGTATCCTAACCTGATCGATAAGGTTTCTAATATCATCAACCGAGTTGTTAGAGGCGGCATCCAGCTCGAAAATATTAAAAGCAAAATCTTCATCAGGACTTTGGGTGCCGTCATGATTAATCATTTTTGCCAAGATTCGGGCACAGGTAGTTTTTCCCACTCCACGCGGACCAGTAAATAATAAAGCCTGCGCTAGGTGATTGTGAGCAATAGCATTAGCCAATGTATTGGTTATTGCCTGCTGCCCAACTACATCTTTAAAGGTTTGTGGCCTGTATTTACGTGCCGAAACTACAAAATGCTCCATCTAACAAGTTTGAAAGGCAAATATAAAAATCACCTGCTTAACTTCTAAAATCTGAAGTAGTATTTATAAACAAATCATCAATTTTATAAAAGTTGGTTGAAAAAGAGATAACCGTATAGAAGATGGAAAATAGAAATGAGAAGGCGTAAAATTAAATGATATCTTTTTTAAAGAGACATGAGCCAAAAATGTTTTAATTTGAAAATCTGTTAATGCGTGGGTTTGAAAATATTTAAATAGTCTTTTTGAAGGAATGCAAAGAATTATAAGGACCTGTCTTCAGCTTGAACTTAATTCAGCGCCTCATTATAAGATTCCAGATCAATTGCGGAATGACGAAAATGCTATGATGTTAGAAATCGTGAATAAAGAATTGTTTTTTCTGCTTACCCCCATCCGTAAACGGTAAACTTTTCTCTAAACTTTCAATTTAAATTAAATACATTTGCAGCCAAGCAGGTCGGCCCTATCGCTAAGCTCATATTTGCGGCTTAGAGGAAAGTCCGGACACCGTAGAGCAGCATAGTGGGTAACGCCCACCGGTCGTGAGGCCAGGACAAGTGCAACAGAAAGAATGTACAGGTAATGCTGTAGTGAAACCAGGTAAACTCTATGCGGTGCAATGCCATGTAAACCAACACTATCAAATTGCTCGTTTGTCGTTGGAGGGTAGGCAGCTAAAGATCTTTGGTAACAAGGTTCGCAGATAAATGACTAGGGCATCCTGATGTATTTCAGGGTGAACAGAATCCGGCTTACAGACCTGCTTTTTTATATACTCTTACATAATCTATTAAAAATTCTTGCGGAAAAATATCATTATCGATTTCTCCCGCCCAATTTCCTCCTAAAGCCAAATTTATAATTAAGAAAAATGGCTTTCTAAAAGGATTATTTTCAGTATCCGCTTCATCAATCTTAAAAGTATAATAGATATGATCGTCAAAAGAAAATTCTATTTTTTCTGAATCCCAGTTTATTCCATAGCGATGAAAATCTTCAGTAGGGGAGGTTTCTAGGCTTAATTGCTCTCCTTCGCTTTTTATTTTAGAATCTTTCCCGTGTGGATAATGCACTGTTGCATGGATGGAATTTGGATCTTTCCCCACAAATTCTAAAATGTCGATTTCGCCACTATAAGGCCATTCGACATCATAAAAGTTGGATCCTAGCATCCAAATTGCCGGCCAAACGCCTTTTCCCTGCGGAAGTTTAGCACGCACTTCAATTTTACCGAATTTAAGATCGAATTTTTTGTGCGTATGTAAACTTGCTGATGTGTAAAAAGCCTTTTCTGTATTATAACGGTAGTTTTGAATATCTGGATCGTATTTTCTATTACGATATTCTTCTTTTCTAGCGATGATTTTTAGAACATCATCCTTAACAATGGCATTCTTTTTTCTTTCCGTGTAGTACTGCTCTTCAAGATTACGAACAAAGCCGGTTTCATGTGTCCATTTATCTTTATCGGGTTTGCCGCGATAATCAAATTCATCGCTCCAAATCAACTCGTATTCCTGGGCACTCATACTCATAGATAAAAAAGCTATGATTGCAAGAAAATAGTATAGAAAATTAGCTTTAGTATTTCTAATCTTCTTCACTAGTTTTATAAAAAAATGAAAAAACAGAACCTCCATAACCTCTCTTTTCTACAAAATTTGGGCCAGTAGATAAATCGGTGTGTTTTCCAGACTCTATAATTAACATTCCGTCTTCAGTAAGCAGATTATTTTCAAATACGAGAGCAGCGATTTTTAAAAATTCTTCTGTTGAAAAATTATAGGGAGGATCGGCAAATATTACATCTGCCTTAATAGGAGCTTTTTCTAAATATTTAAAAACATCGCTCTTTATCGCGGTAATGGAGTAATCTAACTCGTTAGCTGTTTTTTTAATGAATTTTACACATTCATAATTTCCATCTATCGAAGTGATTTTTTCAGCTCCTCGAGAAGCAAATTCGTAAGAGATATTTCCTGTTCCAGAAAATAGGTCTAAAATAGTTAAAGCACTAAAATGATAATGGTTATTAAGGATATTGAATAATCCTTCTTTAGCCATATCTGTTGTTGGCCGAACCGGTAATTTTTTGGGTGCTATAATTCTTTTTCCTTTATTACTTCCTGAAATGATGCGCATTTAGAGTGTATTTAAAAGTATGTATTCTTCAGATTTATTAATATTCCAACCTTCTTCGATTTCGTATGATATTTCTGAAGATAAAAAGATTATATGCTGAATGTAATCCTGAAGCAATTTGTAAATCTCGTCTTCTTTGTGAATTTCTCCACTTAGATTTAAACTGAATTTTTTAGGATCTAAGTTTAATTGCTCAGCAACAAAAAGAAGGTAATATAAATAATCTTCTCCTGTAGAATAACTAAAACTATTACATAGTAATAATTTCCCATCTTCAATAGCAAATAAGTCGAGTTGCTTATTGCGATTATGGGCGTAAATTTTTATGCCTTTGTGATCCTCAAAAGAAAGAAATTTATGCAGTAAAATAGACAGATGATGTGAATATTCGAATTCTCCATACTTTTCAAAAAAGTAATTTAGAATATTTGTATACGGAATATAAATATTTACAATTTGCTTATCGTCAATTTCATCTATGGCAACAAAATCTGTTTTTAGAATTTTAGTATTGAATTTTAGGTAGGAAGCAGCGGCATCTTCCTTAAACCATTTTTTGGGAACTAGTGTAAATAATGTATTGCAAAAACACAATTTCACCTCGTTAACGGGAGTTTTTAGTTGTGATTGCGTGTTGTATTCTTCTTCGATTTTTTGAAGAAGATTTATAGGATCCAGTTCTTTATCGAAGATTTTTTTGTGATAATAAACAATGGTGTTTGATTTTGTATTTAGGATACAAAAAGAAAGTCCATTCAGGCTAACCTGAATGGACAGTTTCAAAAAAATATTTTCTTGATTATTGGTCACCATATGTTTGTGGCCAGTTTCCAGTAGTACTAACTTCTTCCATAGAACCTACTTTGATATAACGACCATTTACTTCTTCTACAGATTGCGCTTCGTTCTCCTGAAGGATTAATTGTTTATCCTGATCGAAAAGAATTACACTTTTAGCAACTCTTGCTTCAAAAACCGGTATTTTGTTACCTCCTTTTGAAATAGATCCTGCTTCTAGCTCAATTTTACCATCGGCACCTTTAATTGGTATATTGATCATTTTAGTATAACGATCACGATCGCCTTTGTATAAAGAGTCTTTTACAGGTATGAAATCTAATGTATCAATAAGAACTTTTTCAATATACTCATCTACACCATAAGCCTTTTTGTACTCTTCATCTAATACGGTAGTATCTCTACGTTGAGTAATAGCAAATTCTGCTGTATCAATAAACTGAACTAATTTATCGAAATCATCTTCAAAACCACCCACGATTTCTTTATGAGCAAGTTCGGCAGATCTAATGTCTTTAAGGTGTTCAATTACTTTGGGGTAACGTTGTTCTTTAACCTTATTGAATTGAATTGGTCGGTATACAGCGTCGAAAGTTAACCAAGCCAGAAAAGCTATAACCGCCCACAATAGTAATTGAATTACAAGTCTCATGCTTTTAAGAAATTAATTTAAGTTATTAGAGTTATACGACAAATCTACAATTTTTTTTTATTCGTAAAAGTTTCTTGCCTAAAAATCCATGATTATCTTTGGTTTTTTGAAGATTCAGCTATGGAAAAACCGAATGTTTCAGCATTCTATAAAATTTTAATTAATGATTTGGGGTTTCAACCGCGTGCAAAACAGGATATTGCATTGCAACAACTCTCTAAATTTGCGGTAGATGGAAGTAATGAAGACCTTTTTTTACTTAAGGGGTTTGCAGGTACTGGTAAGACAACAATTATCAGTGCTTTGGTTAAAAATTTATGGAAAATAAAAAAATCTGGGGTGTTAATGGCACCAACGGGACGTGCAGCCAAGGTAATTGCCAATTACTCCAAGCGAGAAGCTTTTACTATTCATAAAAAGATCTATTTTCCTAAGAAAACAGGTGGTAGTGGAGTACAATTTGTGTTACAGCCCAATAAGCATAAGGATACTATTTTTATTGTAGATGAGGCTTCTATGATCGCAGATCATCCAGGTGATTCTAAAAACTTTGATAATGGCTCTTTGCTTGATGATGTTATTGAATATGTATACAGTGGGCGTAATTGCCAGTTGATATTTATAGGGGATACGGCTCAGCTACCACCGGTGAAAATGGATATGAGTCCCGCACTAGATCAAGATAAATTACGCACCGGTTTTTTTAAAGAAGTAGGAGATATCGAGTTAGACGAGGTTGTGCGGCAAAGTGAAGAAAGTGATATTCTGCATAACGCAACGCTTATTAGAGAAGCTATTCGAGAAGAATTTTACGATAGTTTTAAATTTGAATTAGGTCCTAAAGCCGATGTTGTTAGGCTGGTTGATGGTTATGAAATTATGGAAGCCATACAGGATGCCTATCATACTTTGGGGAACGAAGATTGTAGTATTATTGTTCGATCTAATAAACGCGCTAATCAATACAATCAGCAAATAAGATCCCGAATTATGTTTCAGGAAGAAGAAATTTCAGCGGGGGATTATTTAATGGTGGTTAAGAATAATTATTTTTGGGTAAAACCAACTTCAGAAGCAGGATTTATTGCCAATGGCGATATTGTAAAAGTTTTAGAGATTTTTGCCATTAAAGAGCTTTACGGATTTCGATTTGCTGAAGTTTCTGTACAAATGGTTGATTATCCAAAAATGAGGCCTTTTGAAACTGTGGTTATGTTAGACACTTTAACGAGTAATACTCCTTCACTAACTTTTGAAGAATCGAATCAACTATACCAGGAGGTAATGAAAGATTATGAAGAGGAAACTGCGAAGTATAAAAAATTTTTAAAGGTAAAGAATAATAAATATTTTAATGCACTACAGGTTAAATTCTCGTATGCCATAACTTGTCATAAAAGTCAGGGTGGGCAATGGAATACGGTCTTTATAGAACAACCTTATTTACCTAACGGAGTTGGGAAAGAATATTTGAGATGGCTGTATACGGCGGTTACACGTGCAACTGATAAACTTTATCTAATAGGTTTTAAAGATGATTTTTTTGTTACGCAGGATTAACGAAACTTAAACAGCGGTAGCATAATTAAAACCTTAATTTTGTAAAAAATAATCAAAAATTTTTGATGAAAGAAAAACTTAAGATAATAGCCATGATTCCCGCGCGCTACGACGCTTCTAGATTTCCTGGAAAATTAATGGAAGATCTAAACGGCAAGCCGGTAATCCAAAGAACATACGAAGCTGCAAAAAATACAGGACTTTTTGATGAGGTGTATATCGTTACCGATAGTGATAAAATCTTCGATACGGCTATAGCATTTGGCGGTAAAGTTATTAAAAGCAAGGAGGAGCACGATTGTGGCAGTGATCGTCTTGCAGAAGCCGTTCACGATATAGATGTAGATATTGTTGTTAATGTTCAGGGAGATGAGCCTTTTATCGATAAAAATAGTTTGATACGATTGCTAAATGTTTTTGCTGAGGACGATGCAGCCAGTATAGACTTGGCATCTTTAAAAGTTGGTTTAGAAGATAGCGATGAAATTACCAATCCTAATAATGTAAAGGTAATTACCGATAATAATGGCTACGCTTTGTATTTTTCGAGATTTCCAATTCCTTATCCAAGAAATACCGAAGCTAAAGTTATGTATTATAAACACATTGGCATTTATGCATTTAGAAAACAAGCTTTATTAGACTTCCGCAATTTGCCCATGCTTCAGTTAGAAAATGCTGAAAAAATTGAATGTATTCGGTATTTAGAATATGGTAAAAACATAAAGATGGTAGAAACCGAAATGCAAACAATCGGTATTGATACGCCAGAAGATTTAGATAAAGCAAGGAGTTATTTGAAGAATGATAACGATCAATAGATCGACTCTTAAATTGTAAAGATTTTGATCACAAAAGGCGATTAATAGAAAAGGGCAACTTTTATTAAAGTTGCCCTCGTCATTTAGCAATTATTCAATTTAACTAACAACTAACTATTACTAACTGCTTCTTTATAAGTTGAAAGCGCTCGCTCTCTAGCTTCTTTATGGTCTACCATTTTTTCAGGGTAATCTTCGGTATTATATTCTTCCACCCATTCTTTAATGTATTTTTCATCTTTATCAAATTTTTCAATTTGGGTAGTAGGATTAAAAATCCTGAAATAGGGGACAGCATCAACACCACTACCGGCAACCCATTGCCAATTTCCTACGTTAGAAGACATTTCGTAATCCAATAATTTTTCAGCAAAATAGGCTTCTCCCCATCGCCAATCGATAAGCAAATGTTTGCATAAAAAACTTCCAACCAACATTCTAACCCTATTATGCATAAAACCAGATTTGTTAAGTTGACGCATACCGGCATCAACTAAAGGATATCCTGTTTTACCTGCTTTCCATTTTTCAAATTCATCTTCGTTATTTCTCCAGTTGATTTTATCGTACTTCTTTTTAAAAGCATCGGTAATTGTAGAAGGATTGTGATATAAAACCTGCATAAAAAACTCGCGCCATACCAATTCCTGCAAAAAAGTTTTATTCTTTTCGTTATTAGCTTTCTTCACCATTTTTCTAACGCTTACCGTACCAAATCTAAGATGTGCTCCCAATCGGCTCGTGCCATCCTTAGAAGGTATATTTCTGGTATTTTCATATTGCTGAATAAGCGTTGGTGTAGTGTCAAAATCAGGCACTTTTAAAGATGATTTTTTAAATCCAATATCACTAAGACTTAAATTAGGTAATCTTGTATTTTGAATGAGATTATCTAAAAACTGGCTAGTATAATGAATCTTTAGATCCATCTCTTTGAATTGCTGCATCCAGGTTTTCATATAAGGAGTGTATACCACATAAGGATCCCCGTCACCTTTTACCACTTCATCCTTTTCGAAAATTACCTGATCTTTAAAAGTTTCGAAATCTATGTCATGATCTTCTAATAACTGCTCAATTTCTTCATCACGGTCTTTAGCATATGGCTCGTAATCACGATTGGTAAATACTTTACCGATTTGGTAATCTTTTAGAAGTTGCTTATATATTTCCGATGGTTTCCCATGAAACATTGCAATAGACGAATTGTAATTATCCTGAAGCTCGCTTCGCATTTTCTGTAGCGTATCGAAAATAAAAGTGACTCGCGCATCATCTTCCGGTAAATTATCTAAAATTTCAGAATCAAAAATAAAGATTGGCAAAACAGGATTATCGCTTTTTAAAGCTGCTAAAAATCCAACATTATCATCCAATCGTAAATCTCTTCTAAACCAAAATATATTTACTTTTTCTTTACCCATTACGAAATGTTTAGCGTTGAAAGTCCGCCGTCAACTCCAATTATTTGCCCAGTTATCCAGCTACTGTCATCGCTTAATAAAAATGTAGCTATGCTCGCGATATCATTTGTAGTTCCCACTCTTTTAAGCGGGTGTCTATCGCTCATCTTTTCTTTTTTCTTATCGTTATTTAAGAGTTTTTGGGCTAGAGGGGTATCGGTTAAAGAAGGAGCAATTACGTTTACTCTTAGATTAGGTGCATATTCTGCAGCTAAAGATTTTGCAAAACCTTCAACGGCCCCTTTCGCCGCAGCCACGCTAGTATGGAATGGCATGCCTACTTTTACTGCAACCGTACTAAAGAAAACAAGACTTGCTTTATTAGCTTCTTTCAATTTGGGTATCAATGCATTTAAAACATTAATTAAACCAAAGAAATTGAGTTGCATTTCTTCTTCAAAATCTTTGGTTTTTAACATTTTAAAAGGTTTAAGATTGATGCTCCCGGGACAGTAAACAAGTCCGTCTAACTTCTCAGGTAGATCCAAAGAAGAAATATCATCTTTTAAAACATCAAATTCTAAATGGGTAATCTCTAATTCTTCAGTGTCACCTTTGTTTCTTGAGGCGATAAAAATATGATGATCCTTGTAAAGCTTTTTTGCGATATCAAATCCTATTCCTGTAGAACCTCCTATAAGCAGAATATTCTTTTTCATATTAGTTTAGTATATCTTGTTTTAGCGTCGCATCATTATCTTTATGTGGAGCTTTATATTCACCAAAAAGCTCTACTAATTTTTTTTTACGATATTCGAATATTTCCTGGAGTTTGGGCTTAACCATAAATGGATGCGCCAAGTCACCCAATTTACCCATCGGTAATTTATAATCTACGATATCTTCCATTTCTACACCACCTTCTATTTCTTTAATAAAATGTTTATGATGCCACAATGCGTAAGGACCAAATCGTTGTTCATCCACAAAATACTCACCATCTTTAACATGGGTTATTTCGGTTACCCATTTGGTTTTAATTCCTGCAATAGGTGTAACAACATATTGGATTATCTGTCCTTCGAACATCGGGCGGTCGCCACCAGAAGTGATATCGAATCCCATGTAATCTGGTGTAATTACTTTAAGATTTTTAGGATCAGATAAAAATTCCCAAGCTTTTTGTTTAGAAATAGGTAGTTTTTGAAAGGTATGGATCTGGTGCATTTCGTAGCAATTTTTTTTGTTGGAATAAAACTACGATTAGAAATGTTTAATTAAAAATGATTAAAGTTAAACAAATTGTAAATGATCTGAATTTTAATAAAATTTAAAATTCAGAATCATTAAATTTAAATTGTCTTTATCTTTAGCAAAACTAAAAACTATAAGCATGAAAAAACTACTACAATTATTCATTTTATTTTTAGGAGTGTCGGTTTCTGCACAGATCCAGGCGCCTAAGCCAAGTCCTTCTGCAAAAGTAGAGCAGATGGTAGGTTTAACAACCATAACTTTAGATTATTCGCGTCCTGCAATGCGAGGTAGGACTATCTTTGGAGATCTTGTACCTTACGGAGAAATCTGGAGAACCGGAGCAAATGAAAATACAGTAATCAGTTTCTCTGATGATATAAAAATTCAGGGTAAAACTTTAAAAGCTGGAAAATATTCTATTTATACCATCCCTAATAAAGAGACTTGGGAAGTAATGTTTTATAAAACAACCAATAACTGGGGAAATCCACAAACTTGGGACGATAACATGGTGGCCTTAAAAGCAAAAGCGGATGTTGTAGAGATGCCAGAGGGAATGCAGATGCAAAGTTTTACTATTTTAATTGATGAGCTGACTAATGATGGTGCAAATCTAAATTTCTTGTGGGAAAATACTATTGCTTTTTTAGAATTTTCAGTTCCTACGGAGGAAAAAACCATGGCCAGTATCGATAAAGTGATGAATGGTCCCGGCGCTGCGGACTACTTTGCTGCCGCATCTTATTACCACGATGCAGGAAAGGATTTAAACAAAGCCTGGAATTGGATTACTAAAGCTACTGAAGCGAATCCTAATGCTTACTGGATGCTAAGAAAAAAATCATTAATAGCCGCAGATCTTGGTAAAAAAGACGAAGCCATTGAAGCCGCGAAAAAATCTTTGGCTGCTGCTGAAAAAGCCGGAAACAAAGATTACATTAAAATGAATAAAGACTCTTTGAAAGAATGGGAAGCTAAATAATTGTATTAACAAAATATACAATATGAAGAAGATGTTAGCATAATTTTAAAGGATGGCTAAGTTGAAAAAAATATTTACTGTTTCGTTATTTTATTTTGCACTTTTTTCTGCTTATTGCCAGACAGATGCAATATCTCAAAATCCAATTTCTATTAGCTCTGTTGTCCTAGATACGGTTGAAACAAAATTGAATTCGACAGTAATGCGAATGTTATGGTTAAATGACACGATTACAGTCAGTATTCAAAATGAAAATATAAAAATTGATACTTCTTATTTCGAAAGATACAGGAAAGTATTTAAAGATAGTACGTTATGGAGAACCAAAGAAGATATAGATATTTTTAAATTAGCCGTAAAAAAAGGAGGACAAAATTGTTATACATACGCCCTAGAGAAATATTTTCAGAATAATGAAAATTTTGAGGAAAGTCTATTCGGAATTCGTTCTACTATTGATAGAGCGTCTGCTGAGAAAATTTTAAATAATTATTTCAAAAAAATTAGAGAAATTCCAACAAAGCCTTCTAAAAATTTAAAAAGCACAATCCCTAATGATGTGTTATTGGGATTTGTCAATAAAAATGATTGGATAATTCATTTTGTTTATTTTCAAAATGATATTTTTTACTCAAAAAACGGCGCACACCAACCGATTAAATTTCAATCATTAAAAAAGTTTCTAAAAAAACATTACTGGGATACAACAAAAATTATTTTGTATAAACTTGATGAGGTTAAAATACAAAATGCTTATGTTAATAATGGCTATAAGTAATTGCTTGTTTTCGCCAACTTCAAAATCCCTCTGCGGATTTTGAAGTTGGTATATATTCTTGCAAAATTAAATACTAATCCGCACAACTTTGGATAGTCTAAGCTGATCGAGAGACCAGCTTTTTATTTTTTACAAGGATGATATTATTAATATTTTAAACCTATTTTTTCCCGAACGCTATCTAGCATTTCTATAAGTTCTAAACTTTTTGCAAAAGTCATTTCTGTACTTTCTTTCCTGCCTTCCAAAAGCATTTTTCCTACGTGTTCCGCTTCAAAGTTATATCCGTTAGCAGTTACGCCAAATTCTTTGGTAAACTTTTCGGTAGGTGTGGTAATTACTACTGAACTTGGATTGTGAAATCTGGGTTTTATATAAATTTCAGCTTTTTCTAGCTTTATGGTTGCGGCAACATCGGTTTCTTTATCAACAAAACTATAAAGTTCAGCTTTTACGTTTTCAGGATAAATGAAAGTTGCATGACATCTGGCATCAACACCGGTATCGGCCATTTTAGCTGTTGCTTTTATTTTTTCTGGTTTACCTAAAAAACTTAAGGCAGCAAAAATTGGGTAAATACCAATATCCAATAAACTTCCGCCACCCAAAGATTTATTGTAGATTCTACTTTCAGCATCAAAAGGCGCATCAAAGCCAAAATCAGCTTCCATAGATAGGACTTTACCATACTTTCCAGATTTTATTATTTCCGCAGTGTATTGAAAATGTGGAAGAAAATGCGTCCACATCGCTTCCATCAAAAAGGTGTCTTGTTTTTGTGCAAAATCGATCATTTCTTTTACCTGATTTTTATTCATAGCAAAAGGTTTTTCACACAAGACAGCCTTTTTATGCTTTAGGCAAAGTAACGTATGCTCGTGATGAAATACATGCGGTGTCGCTACATAAACAGCGTCTACTTCAGTATCGTTTAGCATTTCTTCATAGCTTCCGTAGGCTTTATCAGCACCCATTTCTTTAGAAAAGTCTTTAGCTTTATCCAAGGATCTACTGGCTACAGCATAAAGATTGGCATTAGATACATGTGTAAGGCCAAGAGCAAACTTTTTAGCGATTTTACCCGGACCTAAAATAGCCCAGTTAATTTTTTTACTCATCGTTAAGCAGATTTAGGTTTTAAAAATATGGTTTGGATTATCAGCGCTATTGAAATTACTAATAAACACCCTAATACATTTAGCCATAAGTAAGGAAGGATGTCTAAAAAGTAAACGGCGATAACCATTAGTTGAGTAATTATTGCAGAAATAAAAACGGCATTGCTTTTAACGTATTTGATGAAAAAAGCCAATAAAAATATTCCCAGTACATTGCCGTAAAAAATGGAACCAATAATATTTACAAGTTGAATTAAATTATCAAAAAGATTAGCAAAACTAGCAAATAAGATGGCTAAAACACCCCACATGAACGTGAACCATTTTGAAGCTTTTAGATAATGATTTTCGTCTTTCTCTGTCTTGATATTTCTTCGGTAAAGATCTATTGTCGTTGTCGATGCCAGGGCATTAAGCTCTGAGGCTGTAGAGGACATAGCGGCGCATAAAATCACCGCTAATAATAAGCCAATGACTCCACGCGGTAAATTATTTAAGATGAAGTGAATAAAAACATAGTCTTTATCATTACTCTCTGCAGTACTTTTGGCCGCATCGATAAACATTTTCGCTTTTTCACGATTTTCAAATTCCTTTGTAGTTAACGCTGAAAGCTGATCTTTGAATTGCTGATTCTGGGTATCTGAATTTTGATCTAGTTGTTCAGCATAATTTAAAGTAAGTTCTTGCTTTTGCTCTAAGAGTTCTCGGTGGTTAACCATTAAATCTTTATACTGTTCTGCGTAATCTGAATCTAAAACAGCTTCGGTTGCCGCAGGGTTAAAGTTAAGTGGTGTATCATTAAATTGGTAAAAAACAAAAACCATTACTCCAACTAACAAAATAAAAAATTGTAAGGGTACTTTAAGTAGACCGTTAAACACCATTCCAAGCTGACTCTCCCTTACGCTTTTTCCAGAAAGATAGCGCTGTACCTGGCTTTGGTCGGTTCCAAAATACGATAACGATAAAAACGTTCCACCGATAATTCCACTCCAAAATGTATAACGGTTATCAAAATCGAATGAAAAATCTAATACATTCATTTTACCTTCGCTACCGGCAATTTCTAAGGCTTTGGTGAACGTAATATTTTCTGGTAAATAATGTAGAATAATAAAAAAAGTAGCAATCATCCCCGTTAGGATAACGGCCATTTGTTGTTTTTGAGTTACACTAACGGCTTTTGTTCCGCCAGAGACCGTATAAATAATAACCAATATTCCTATTAAGAAGGTAAGTGTTGTAAGATCCCAACCTAACACTGCAGATAAAATTATTGCCGGAGCAAAAATGGTAAGCCCTGCTGCTAAACCTCTTTGGATTAAAAATAATAGTGCGGTTAAGATTCTTGTTTTCTGGTCGAATCTGGATTCTAAATATTCGTATGCAGTATATACTTTTAAGCGATGATAAATCGGGATAAAAACCACGCAAATAATCACGATGGCTATAGGTAATCCAAAATAAATCTGAACAAAGCCCATCCCATCATTAAAAGCCTGCCCTGGTGTAGATAAAAAAGTAATTGCACTAGCTTGAGTGGCCATCACCGATAAACCAATCGTCCACCATTGTGCATCACCCCCGCCTTTTATATAATCTTGTACATTCTTGCTGCCTCGCGATTTGTAAACACCATACCAAACAATAGAACTTATGGTAACTATTAAAATTATCCAGTCAATTAATTGCATGTTAGGCGAAAGATTTCATTATAAAATAAAATACAATAATATAAATTGCATTAACGATAAGCACGGCGGTATATCGCACTTTCCATTCGTATTTTTCTGGCTTTTCTTCCATTATTTTCCTAAAGAAAGCAAGTTAGCAAAAAGGCGATACGATCCAGCAACTCCTGCAGGAAATTGTCGAAAGAAACTTAAACCGGTGTATACATAATAACCTTTACCGTATTTGGCAACTAAAAGGCTACCTTCAGTAGTTTGTTCATTTTTATCGTGCATAGCTAAAACAGTACTATAATTGTCGTCCCAACTGTGTGGAAAATATAAGCCGCGTTCCTGTACCCAGCCGTCAAAATCGTTTTTGGTAATTTTATTGGGGAAGTTTAAAACAGGCGAATCTTGGTTAACAAAATTTACTTCAGCATCTTCTTCGGTTACGCGATCGTAGGATAACTTGAAAGGGAAAGGTCCAATTTGGTTTACAGTTATTCCGCGATCCTTATTGTATTGAGAAATAAGCGTTCCGCCATTTTCAACATACTTTAGTAACTCATCGTTTTTATAGCGAAGTTCTTCAAGAACATTGTAAGCTCTTACTCCGGTAACAACAGCGTCATATTTTGCTAAAGATTCCGCAGTAATTGTTGCAGGGTTAAGAACACTCACCTTATAACCAATTTGGCGTAAACTTTCTGGAACAACATCACCTGCACCGGTGATATATGCAATATTTTCTCCTTTTTTCTGAAGTTTTATTTTGGCTAATTTAAGTTTAGAAGGAATTACTAAAGTTTGCGTAGGGATATGAGGATAGTTAATTGTAATTATATCGTCTTCATAGGTTTTTCCTGAAGTTTCAAACTCAGGATTCACCCAAATCTCACTTTGTTCTGAAGGTGGTGTGATTTTAAAAGTATAAGTGCTACTGCTTCCTTTTTGCGGAAGATTTACCGCTTCAGATTTAGGCGATATTTGCCATCCTGAAGGTAAATTTAAGTTTAAAGTACCATTGATATTATCTTTTTTAGCCGTTACTTTTACCTGGATATTTTTACTTTCCTGATTTGGAAAAAGAACTATATCGTCCAGAAAACTTACGGAAACTGGAGGGATAATTTCAAAATTCTCATAACGTTCTCCCGTTACATTATCATTATATTTATAAACGATATCTTTTACAAACGGAATAGAAGTACCATTTATATCAATTTTAAACGAAACGGTAGAGGTGTGTGGAGTTTCTGGTTTTCCAATTAATTTTTGGTTATCTACACGATACATTCCCACTGTTCCTTTTTTATTTAACCAGTATGGCGAAGTGTAGGGTGCATCCTTTGGAACTTTATATTCGAAAGATTTTTTCCAATCTTCGTTATCATGAAGAACAGCATTAATTTCTTCAACTCGATTTTGTGGATTTAAAACGATCGATTTTAATTCAATTTTGGCATCGCTACGATTTATCGCTTCAATATTAATTTTAATCTGATCGTCTGGCGAAGCAAATTCTGAGTTTGTGATGGCTTCCATGTAAAGACCGGCGCAAGCTTCGATAATTTCTTTAATTTCTTCAGATTTGATCTGTTTCCAATGCTCATCTTCTAAATTCTGAATTAACGTGTAAGCTTCTAAAAGCTGTGGTAAACTCGCAGAAGGATTGGTGAAATCAAAATTTCTCTGAACATTGCTTAAAATTTCTCCGATTTCCGCTCCGCCCTCAACGCGACTCCAAGTAGTATTAATTCCTGAAAAAATATCTTCTCTTGAATTTGGTTGAGATCCTTTTATCAATTCTAAATATTCCATTTGTTTACCACGAGAGCCCGTGCTACCAAAACCTTGGGATTGGTGTTGGCTACGGCTAAGCGAAGCAATTTCTGGATTAGAAAGTCCTTTTAGCGGAAAATAAGCGCCGGTATCAAAAGCTAAATATTTCTCGTCATTTGTAGCCTCTTTAAAAGCTTCTTGGCTGTCGAAAAACCAAGAAGACGTATTGAAGAATAATCGTTCGGGCTGCCAGGTATTCGTATACTTTAATTGTTCAGAATAAATAGAGTTATCTTTAGCAATATCAAATGCCTCTACACTAAGTATAGCAGAAGCAGTATGGTGACCGTGTGTGGTTCCCGGGGTACGATGGTCAAAACGATTAATAATCACATCTGGTTTAAAATTTCTAATAATCCAAACCACATCTGCTAAGACTTTATCCTTATTCCAGGTTTCTAAAGTTTCTTCAGGATTTTTAGAATATCCAAAATCATTAGCGCGACTAAAAAATTGTATTCCACCATCGATACGGCGAGCTGCAAGTAATTCCTGAGTTCTAATTAGGCCTAATCGCTCCCTAATTTCGGGACCTATAAGATTTTGGCCACCATCACCACGAGTTAATGAAAGGTAGGCAGTTCTAGCATGTTTTTTGTTAGAAAAGTAAGAGATAAGCTGTGTATTTTCATCATCGGGATGAGCAGCTAAATATAAAACTGAACCAAGGAAATTCAATTTTTCTATTTTCTCATAAATTTCTGAAGCGCTTAGCTTCTCTGGTGCTTGGGCTGATATTCTTAAATTTAGTAATAGTATAAGAAGTAATAGGAGTCTGCGCATTGTTATGCCTGGTTTAAAACAAAACCAAATATAAAATTTTTACAGGCTTCATTAGACGAAATTGCGGGATTTTAATCTAAAATGTAGTATTTAAGTATCTTAAAGCGCATTTTTGCCTTCATCTAAAAATACATCTTTCTGAATTAGAGAAACCGCTTTTTGAAGAATGAGGTTATTAGGATAGGTAATTAATTCGCCATCGTCGGTTCGTAGATGAAGATGAAATGCTTTTATATCTTCGATTACCGCTTCAATCGGCATGTCTTTATCGTGTATTTTAATTTTATCGCCTATTTTATAGGGGAAGTTAAAAAACATGATGATTCCTGAAGTAATGTTGCTTAAAATAGACCAAATTGCGAATAAAGCAACGCCTAATACCGCAAAGACTGAAGAGAAAACCAAAGCCAGATCCCGAAGATCCATACCCCAAACAAGAGCCATTAAAAAAACGGCCAATATCACTATAAGAATATTGATATAGCGAAACATTAAACGAATTCTTGTGATGTGAATTTCTCCTTTATTCCCTATACGTTGTGCAGTTTTTTTAAGAATAAGATTAATAACCAGCAACAATACGACCATTAAGCCTGTATAAATGAGTTGGGAGGAATAAGCAATTTCAAGAATCTTCATTTTACAATCCTAATTTTTCGCGCAAAGATACATCATTCTTGCTGTTTTTGTTCCAATAGTCAATTTTTAGACGTTTATTTTTTATTGCTTTAGTAGTTAACATTTTTGCATTTCCTCCGCTTCCGGAAGGTGTGATTTCTTCCCATTTTTCAATCTCAAAAGGGAACTCTGCTTTAAAGAAGATTTTTAAAGTGCGATTTAGTTTTGGATATTGTAGTGTATAAATTTCTAACGTATCCTGTTTAGATCTTTTTGCATTCACCTTATAGGATTTTGTTTCTCTATGATCTAACTGCAAATACTCAAAAGAGGGAATCATTTCTAATGTTCCAATAGGTAATTCTTCAGGATTTAAACGAATAAGATTCCAGATTTCATTTTCTAAAAATGTCTTCGGAATATTGAAATGTTTATCTGCCGGGTTTTCGAAATAAGAATTTAATTGAATTTCAAAATTTGTGCGATTGTTAAGCTGAATAAACTGCTGTCCACACCATTCCTGGATCGAGGAAGAAATTTTTGTAGCGTGACCTTCTTTGTGCAAAGGATAAAAGCTACTTTCCATAATCGAGTATGGATAAATGCCTGTGGTAAATTTTTTAGTACTGTTTAATTTTAAAACCGGGAATGTTCTTTCTGAAGCTTCGTTGGCTTTTACCTGCTCTTCGGGTAAAAAATCTTCTTTTACAAAGATTTTTACAGCAGATCCTTCTCGTAGTTCTCCATATCGCGCCTGTGTTAATTTATACGAAGTAACTTCAGCAGTGCCATCAAACCAATATTCTTTAAATTCAGAAGATAATTTGCGTTCTTGTGGTGGCTCAGGAATTTTATTGCAGTTTGTAAATACAACGCATAACAGAAAAATACTTGTATATCTAATTTTAGCGATTTTCAGCATAATTTTCTTTTAAAATTAAAGAAAATTACGCAGATGCCAATTCGGTTAAAATTTTATACACTAAATGCGTAGGTAAGCCCACCACGTTAAAATAGCTTCCTTCGATATGTGTGATGCCAATAAATCCAATCCATTCCTGAATTGCATAACCGCCGGCTTTATCGAAAGGTTTGTAATTGGTAACATAAAAATTTATTTCTTCTTCAGAAAGTTCTTTAAAAGTCACTTTTGTTGAAGAATGTACTATCTTTTGAGTTTTTATGGTCGTAAAACAAACAGAGGTTTCTACACTATGTGTTTTTCCTGAAAGTGATGCGATCATTTGTTTGGCTTCGGCTGTATCTTTAGGTTTGCCCATTGCAATACCTTCATTACTTACAATGGTATCGCTGGTGATTAAAATCTGATTTGCCTTTAAATCATTAAAAGCTTCTGCCTTAAGTTTAGCCAAATAATCGGTAATTTCAGTGCCTTTTAGATCTTGAGGGTAAACCTCGTTCACTGGGCGAACATCAGCTTTAAATGGAATATGTAAATCTTTAAAAAACTGTTTTCTTCTAGGAGAACCTGAGGCTAAAATAATCTCTTTATTTTTTAAAATTTCCTTCAGCATAAATTTAAGATATTAAGTATTCTGGAAAGCCCAAGGACAATAATCCAAAAAATAGCATACATTTTAAAATAAGGCTAAATTTTGCGTAATCTTTCTTTGTTTTAGCTTTTAATACTCCTGCCAGAATAGCAAGTAATGGCGCTATTATAAATACCAAGGCGTAAACAACTGCTTTGGTGTTTTTGTATAAATCTTCGCTTAAAAAAATGATGCTTGAAACAAAAAGAATAAAACAAAATACAAAAACTACCGCATTGGTTCTCTTTTGGCCAATAAGTAAGGGCAGCGTGTTACTTTGTACTTTATAATCTCCATTTATGTCTTGTTGATCTTTAATAATTTCTCGTAAAAAATTTATAAGGATAGCATACAAAGAATAGTACGCCAGGATGTTAAAAATGAATCGCTGATTTACAATATTATTAGTATTTATTGCTGGATATAAATCAAAAACTATCGGTAGTAATACTACAATCCCTACCAGTAAGCTAATCACTAGATTTCCTGCAATTGCAACATGTTTTAAATAGGTTGCATAAAAATAAAGTAGGGCAGAGGTAAATATAAAAATAGCCGAAAAAGACGGTTTTTCAATCACGTTTGCGATATAAAAACCAACACCAACACCAATTACATTTAAAGTAAAAAATAGGTTATAAGCCGATTTTTCGCTTATTTTCTCGTGTATTACTAGCCTTTTAGGTGCATTAATGCGATCGGCCTCATAATCTAAAATATTATTAATCACATACCCAGAAGCTGCAATACATACTACGGCAATAGTGAGTAAAATAAAGTCTAAATTGCTAAGTGTTGTGCTAGCGTCGAATTGCTGAAAAAAGCCAAAGCGTATTAATAACAGACACAAGGCTATAAAAAGCAAATTACCACATCTAATAAGTTTTAAATATGGCATCAATAAAAATCTTTGTCCAAAATCAGTTTTTTTCTATCCATTTTCCCTGTACTTTCATTACTTGTTCGATAACATCACGAACACAACCTTTACCACCTTTTTTGTGAGAAATGTATTTAGAAACCTCTTTAACTTCTGGTACCGCATCTTGTGGGCACGTTGGTAAACCTATCAATTTCATGGGGTACATATCGGGTATATCGTCGCCCATGTAAAGAACATTTTCAGGTTTTATATTATAAATATCAAAAAACTCATCTAATTGTTCAACTTTATCGGTAATTCCCAGATAAATATCGGTAATTCCTAAATCTCTAAGACGTATACGAACACCTTCATTTTTTCCACCAGAAATGATGCAAACTGTGTATCCAGATTTGATCGCCTGTTTTAACGCATAACCATCTTTAATATTCATGCTTCTTAACAACTGGCCATCTGTAGTAACGTGAACTGAAGCATCTGTAAGCACGCCGTCAACATCAAATACGAAAGTATCTATATCGTTTAAATATTCTTTATAATTTTTGTCCATAGGTTTTTATTATCGCTTCAGATATGGTTTTGTATAATTTTTTATGATCTTCATCTAAATATTGCAAATGTGTTTGCATAGTTTTTTCGTCATTCCGAATTGCAGGTCCTGTTTGTGCTACTTTTGGAGAAACTGTTTTTATTTTCTGAAAAGTTTCCTGAATAAGTGGTTGTAAAATTTCAAAAGGAATATGGTGTTCTTCGCAAATTTCTGCCGCAGTAGTAAACATAAAATTACTGAAGTTATTAGCAAAAACTGCTGCTAAATGTAAAATCTTACGTTGTTCTGAAGAAATTTCATAAACCGAATTTGAAACACTTAAAGCTAGACTTTTTAATTTTTCTAAATTTTCTGAAGAATTTGCTTCAATATTAATGGGGATTTCAGCAAAATTAACAGCCTTATCCTTTGAAAAACTTTGCAGCGGATAAAAGACTCCATAATTATTAAGATTCTCTAAAACATTCATACTTACCGCGCCAGAAGTGTGCAAAACAATCCCTCTTTTTTCTTTTAATTGCGAAGCAACTTCAGCAATAGCATCATCTTTAATAGAAATGATGTAAAAATCTGCCTCATCTAATTTATTAATTATAGTTGTAGTAGCAACTTCAGATTTAAAATTAGCCAATTTTTCTTCATGATGATTAAAAACCTGAATGACCTTTATGTTTTTGGTGGCTTCAAAAACCCTAAATAGGTGATAAGCAAGATTTCCTGCGCCTAGAAGTACAACTTTAATCATGCCGCTAAATTATTAAAAAAACTACGCTAACAAAATTAACATTTGTATGCCGAGATTGATCTAATTTAAGACTTATTAACTAATTCAAAATCCCTAAATTTGCAGCCATTTCAAAAGAGTATATTTTCATGCAGAAAAAAATCGCATCTGTCCTATTTTCTACACGTATCATGGCAGTACTGTTCGTCGTTTTTGCCATCTCCATGGCATTGGGAACATTTATTGAAAACTGGTACAGTATAGAGACTGCACGGTTAATGATTTATAATACCTGGTGGTTTGAAGCTATAATGGTATTTTTTCTTATCAATTTCTTCGGAAATATAAAACGTTACAATCTCCATAAACGCGAAAAATGGTCGTCGCTATTAATTCACCTTTCTTTTATATTAATTTTAATTGGTGCTTTTGTAACACGTTATATTAGTTATGAAGGAATAATGCCCATTCGCGAAGGAGAAACCACTAATAAATTTCTTTCAGAAAAGACCTTTTTCACCTTTTTTATTGACGGAGAGATTGATGGTGAACCAAGACGAAGAGTACTACAGGAACCAGTTCTTTTTGGTCCAGAATACGATAATAATTATGTGCTTAATACAGATTATAACGGCCAGCCGGTAAAATTTGAGCTTACTAATTTTATTCATGGAGCAGAAGAGAAGTTGGTTGAAAATCCTAACGGTGATAATTATTTAAAAATAGTTGAAGCCGGTGGCGGATCTCGACACGATCATTACTTAAAAGAAGGAGAAGTAAGCAGTATTCATAATGTTTTATTTTCCTTAAATAAGGAGACAGAAGGTGCGATTAATATTAGCTTAAATGAGAATGGTGAATATTTTATAAAATCTCCCTTTGAGGCAGATTATATGCGAATGGCCGATCAAAAACGAGGCAATTTGGTAGCAGACTCTATTCAGCCATTAATGCTTAGATCTCTTTACACTATGGGAAATATGCAATTTGTAATTCCAGATCCAGTGGTTAGAGGTAATTATGATATTGTAGCAACCCAGCAAAAAAATAAAGAACAGCCAGATGCAGTAAGTCTTAATATTTCCAGTAATGGTGAAACCAAAAAGGTAACGCTAATGGGAGCTAAAGGTATGGCTAACGAACCAGAAAAAATCTCGGTAGGCGGACTGGATATTTTTCTTAATTATGGATCTAAAGAAATGGAGCTTCCTTTCTCTTTAAAATTAGAGGACTTTATTGCGAATAAATATCCCGGAACAGAGAACAGCTATTCTTCATTTAAAAGTAAAATTGAAATTATCGAAGATGGAGAAAAGCCTAGACCTTACGAGATTTATATGAATCACGTTTTAGATATACAAGGTTATAGATTTTTCCAATCTGGTTTTGATCCCGATGAACAAGGAACCATACTTTCTGTAAACCACGATTTTTGGGGTACCTGGATTACTTATATAGGATACTTTTTATTGTATTTTGGATTAATGTGGATTCTTTTTGATAAAGGTTCCCGTTTTGGAAATTTAAAAGTAATGCTGGATAAAGTGAAAACTAAGCAGAAAAAACTGACTTTAATTTTAGCGATTTTTGGAACTACTTTTGGAGGTTTTGCTCAGGAAATGGATGATCATTTGCATGTAGAAACTACAGCGCAGCAATTAGATTCTGTGATCATGGCAAACGCGGTTAAAAAAGAGCACGCAGCGAAGTTTGGCCGATTGATTATCCAAGATGCAGGTGGTCGTATGAAGCCTGCCAATACTTTTTCTTCAGAGTTATTGAGAAAGCTTAGTAAAAAAGATGATTATAAAGGACTCAATTCAGATCAGGTTTTTCTTTCCATGAGCGAAAGTCCTTTTTTATGGTACGATATTCCATTAATTTACATAAAAAAGCATAACGATAGTATTCGTCATATTGCCGGTGTACCGGAAGATAAAGAATATCTGAGTCTGTTAGACTTTATGGATAATGAAGGGAATTATAAGCTATCTCCTTTTTTAGGGGAAGCCTATCGTGCTGCAGTTCCCAATCAATTTCAAAAAGATTTTATTGAAGCAGATAAGCGTGTTAATTTACTTTGGCAAACTTTAGACGGAAATATTCTTAGATTATTTCCGATTCCTGGCGACGAGAACAATAAATGGGTGTCCCATAAAGAAGCTCAGGATGCTAATTTAAAAGGAATGGATTCGGTTTATACTCAGCAAATCATTCCTTTATACATGAATGCGTTAAAAATGTCCAGACAAACTGGAGATTATAGCGAAGCTGAAAAGTATCTGGAAAGTATTAAAAATTATCAGCAAAAATATGGTGAAGAAGTAATGCCTTCACAAAAGAAAGTTGAAGCTGAAATTTTATATAATAAATACGATATTTTTAGGAATTTGTTCTGGATGTATATGCTGGCAGGTTCTGTAATGCTAATTTTTGTAATTGTTCAGATTTTTAAAAATCAAAAAGCTATTAAATTAATAATCAATGTTTGTACGGTAGCGATAATTATATTGTTTGTATTGCACACTGCGGGATTAGGCTTTAGATGGTATATTTCTGGACATGCACCTTGGAGTGATGCCTACGAATCGATGATTTATGTAGGTTGGGCTACGATGTTCTTTGGTTTGGCTTTTGGTAGAAAAAGTAATTTAACTATTGCCTCTACCGCTTTTGTGGCTTCTATGATTTTGATGGTTGCTCACTGGAACTGGATGGATCCCGCTATTGCGAATCTGGTACCGGTATTGGATTCTTATTGGTTAATGATCCATGTATCTGTGATTGTAGGTAGTTACGGTCCATTTACTTTAGGAATGGTTTTAGGCGTAGTATCATTACTATTAATGATTATGACTACCGAGAATAATAAAAAGAAAATCGAATTAAGTATTCGGGAAATAACGATAATTACTGAAATGGCGCTTACTGTAGGTTTAGTAATGCTAACCATTGGAAACTTTTTAGGAGGACAATGGGCTAATGAAAGTTGGGGGCGTTACTGGGGATGGGATCCCAAAGAAACCTGGGCTTTAATAAGCATTATGGTATATGCATTTGTAATCCATATGCGTTTGGTACCTGGATTAAGAGGTAGATGGACATTTAATTTTATGACTGTTGTAGCGTATTCATCAATAATGATGACTTATTTTGGTGTAAATTTCTATTTAACAGGGCTTCATTCTTATGCTAGTGGTGATAAAGTGATTACACCTACATTTGTGTATTATGCTTTAATTGTTATTGCTATTTTAGGTGGAGTTTCCTATTGGAGATATAGTATCCATTATAAGAAAAAAGCTAAGAAAGAAATTAAGGAGCAAAAGGAGGAAAGGATATAGTAGTATATCCTTATTTGATAAGTTGTTTTTTTTTCAATTTAATAAGGAATATTTAGTTTTACTTATTGACTAATATTTTCTGAATATATTTAGAATGGATAAATAAAAAAGGCTGTCTCAATTAGAGATAGCCTTTTTTATTTTAAATTATATTTTATGCGGAAGAACTTATTTTAGGCTTCCAACCATATCTTTGGGATTTACCCATTCATCAAATTCCTCTTCAGTTAAATATCCAAGATTAACCGCCTCTTCTTTAAGAGTAGTTCCATTTTTGTGAGCTGTACCCGCAATTTCAGCAGCTTTATAATATCCAATCTTAGTATTTAAAGCGGTTACTAACATTAAAGAATTATTTAAATGCTCCTGAATTCTGGAATGATTCGGTTCGATGCCCTGCGCACAGTTTACATCAAAAGAAACACAAGAATCACCAATAAGTTCTGCACTTTGCAATAAGTTTGCTGCCATAACAGGTTTAAATACATTAAGTTCAAATTGTCCCTGCATACCACCAGCACTAATCGCTACATCATTACCAATAACCTGTGCGCAAACCATAGTTAAAGCTTCACACTGCGTTGGATTTACTTTACCAGGCATTATTGAAGAACCAGGCTCGTTAGCAGGAATATTAATTTCACCAATTCCACAACGTGGTCCACTAGCAATCATTCTAATGTCATTTCCTATTTTGTTTAGTGAAACAGCAAGTTGTTTTAATGCAGAGTGTGTTTCAACTAAAGCATCGTGGGCTGCAAGAGCTTCGAATTTATTACTCGCACTTTTAAAAGGTAATCCTGTAAATTCAGCAATTTGATTGGCTACTTTTTCAGCATATCCTTCAGGAGTATTTAATCCTGTTCCAACAGCAGTTCCGCCTAAAGCTAATTCAGCAAGATGAGGAAGGGTATTTTCCAAAGCTTTAATTCCGTAGTCTAACTGTGCAGCATATCCACTAAATTCCTGTCCTAAGGTTAGGGGAGTGGCATCCATAAAATGAGTTCGCCCAATTTTTACTACCTCTTTAAATTCTTCAGATTTTTTCTTTAAAGTATCTCGAAGTTGTTTTACTCCCGGCAGTGTTACTTCAGTAACCTTTTTATATGCAGCAATATGCATTCCGGTAGGAAAAGTATCGTTAGAAGACTGCGATTTATTTACATCGTCATTTGGCTGAAGCGTTTTATCGCCCTCACCTATAGTTTTTCCTGCAATCTGATGGGCACGATTGGCTATAACTTCGTTCACATTCATATTTGATTGTGTACCACTACCAGTTTGCCAGATCACTAATGGAAATTGATCATCATGTTTTCCTTCTAAAATTTCATCACAAACCTTTCCAATAAGATATCTTTTCTCTTCAGCAAGAACCCCCAACTCACAATTAGTATATGCGGCAGCCTTTTTTAAATAAGCAAAACCATAAACAATTTCTAGAGGCATGCTAGATGCCGGTCCTATTTTGAAATTATTACGAGAACGCTCGGTTTGCGCGCCCCAAAGTTTGTCTGAAGGAACCTGAACTTCCCCCATGGTATCTTTTTCTATTCTATAGTTCATAAGTTGAAATATTGATTGTTACACAAATTTAAGGTTTAAAGCACTTTTTAGATATAAAAAAGCTTTAAAATTGGTTGAAAATCGCTGATATTCTGAATTGTTGATAGTATTGTTCAAAAATTCTAAATTAAATTGTGATAAGCTTTTTAATGTTTTTATCTTTGTTTTCCAAATACTGATAATTATGATGTTCGAATTCGATCAATTTCTAGGGTTTTTGGCATTTTTAGCGATCCTTACGATGGGATTTTGGTTAATGATCTTCCTTACTGCGGTGATCGTTCCTTATTGGTTAGGAGGTTCTATAATGGATCTTTTAAAGGAAAAGAAAGCCAAAAGAAAAGCTGCCAAAGAACAAAAAGCATAAAAAAAGGGACTTTCTAAAGTCCCTTTTTTTATTATCTCTTTTCAAGAAAAGAAGGAGTGTATTAAAACTCCCCTTCCATATCTTCTTCATTTGCATTTTGTCTTCTTTGTTGATTCTTTTGTTGATTGAATCTATAAATCAAAGAAACATTAATTTGTCTTTGTCTCCACTGAAATTCGCTATACTGAGAAAAACTATTGGTAACTGTGGTTCCCTGTCTTTTTCTTGAGTTCAGTAAATCTCTTGCATTAACTGATATTGTAGCATTATCATTCAATATTTCTTTACTAAGCGCAACATCAATAGATAACATACCATCTCTACGACCCTGAATTTCGTCTGTTGGGCCCATATAAAATGCATTTGTTTGCCAATCGATAGACAATGGAAGATTAACTTTAGAACTAAATCTTGCAAAATAGCTTGTCCCGTCTCTTCCGTAATCTTGACCCTCGTAAACAGCATCTGTAATGTCGAATTTGAAGAAGTTGAAACTTCCGTTCAATCTTAACCAATCTGCAGGATTGTAAAGTAATCCAAGTTCAGCACCTATTCTATCATTATTACCTAAGTTAATAGGTAAGCTTCGAATAACTTCAACTTCGGTATTATTAGGTCCAGATATCGTGATTTGATCCTGTACTCTTTGAAAAGATTCAGTTTCTCTTTGGAAGTAAACTGAAGAGGTTAGAGTTAATTTCTCCCATCTTTTTAAATATCCTAAATCGAATGCATTAGAGTATGCTGGTTGTAAATTAGGATTTCCCTGAAAGATATTTGTTCTACTATCTCTAGATGGGAACGGGTTGATAAACCAACCACGTGGGCGGTTAATCCTTCTATTATATCCTAAAGTAACATTTTCTTCTTCGCCTAGTTCGTAGATAAAGTTTACCGTTGGGAAAAGTCCTAAATAGGTATTATCGAAATCGGTATTGATTTGGAATCCAAATTCCTCTCTCAATTCGTCTTCAGTCAATTCAGAATCGATTCTTCCTTTTAAATTCGTATTTTCTAAACGAAGTCCTAAAAGAAAGCTGAAGTCACCAAACTTAGACCCATACTGCGAGTAAAGCGCCTGTACATTTTCAGTATAATCAAAAATGTTAGTCTGGTTTTCGTTTACTGCAAGAACACCATTTTCGTTTTCTTGGCGAAGTTCGTAATCGGTAACTGTATTTTCAAAATTACCACGGTATCCTGCCTCAAATTGAGAACCTTCACCAATTGGTAAAACGTAATCTGCCTGAATTAAATATTCTTTTTGATCTTCGTAAGTATTGGTTTCTTCTCTTGGAACGTTTACCTCATCCAATTCGGTATTATTATAATTTACGTTTTCAGAAATAAAAGCAGATTGTTCTTCTTTATCGGTTTCAAACTGAAAATCGGCGGTTAATTGATGTCCTTCATCATTAAACTTATTAATGTAGTTTAACGCAAACTGGTAGCTTTCATCTTCTTCAGTTTCAAGTTCAGATCTTGTTGTTCCTAATCGTTCAGCGCCATTCAGGAAATAATCGTTGATGTTTGTAGTAAGATCTTCGTCATCGCCATTTCTATAAAAAATCGAACCTGTTATTGACGATTGATCGTTTATATAATATTCTAATCCAATATTTGTGTTGAATCCTTTACTTTCACGATCCATGTCGCGATCTTCAACGTTACGGTCGTATTTAATATCTTCTAAAAGGGGAATATCTCTTTCCTCAAAATATTCGGTATCAAAAAATCCATTTCCCGGGCTTTCTCTATAACGATAACCAGTAGTATTGAATAAGTTGAATTTATCTGTCCTATAGTTAATATTTGCAGATGCCCCGGCATTTGCAGGATCTCCACCTGTTAAGGTAAGTGAACCATTGAAACCTAAGGTTTCTTCTTTTCTAAGAATAATATTTAAAATACCTGCGGTACCTTCAGCGTCATATCTGGCAGAAGGCGACGTAATTACCTCTACGCGTTCTATAGCATCTGCAGGTAACTGGCTTAATACATCTGTAGATCCAAACCCAGCCATTGCAGACGGTTTACCATTTATTAAGATTTTTACGTTTTCGTTACCTCTTAAGCTAATCCCTCCTTCAATATCAACAGAAACCGAGGGAACATTATTTAAAGCGTCGCTAACTGTACCTCCGGCAGTGGTAAGGTCTTTACCAATATTGTATATTTTTTTATCTAATCTTACATCAACCTGAGTAGTTTCGGCTCTTACAACAACTTCATCTAAGTTGGCAGAACTTACTCCTAATGATATAGTTCCCAGATTTAAATCTGCATTAATTGTTCTGTTATTAAATTTTTTGCTTTCGTAGGAGATAAATTCAACTATAATATTGTAGGTACCTTGATTAACATCTATACTAAAATTACCATCTACATCGGTAACCCCTCCCGTAACTTTGCTGGGATCACTAGCGTTTATCACACTTACGGTTGCGTATTCTAAAGGAACTTGTAGTTGATCATCGATAACTTTACCTGTTACCGTATATTCTTTACCCTGGGCAAGAAGGGTAAGATTTAAACTAAGAAAGAATAAAAGCGCTAGGCTTTGTCTAAAATAAAATTTGGCGGTCATTAAAACTTTTTCTTTTAAGACCGCCAATACACAAAAAGGTTTAATTGTCTTTGGTTAAAATTGAGTTAACACAGATGTCGGTTTATGTTAAATGCAATAGTTAATTATTCATTTTCAGTAATTAAACTTTTTTCTGAATAGATTTATTTATGTTAATATATTTTTCAAATTGTTCGTTAGATAGCATTTTAGCTAGATTGCGATGTTCTACTTTTTGTATCGCTTTAAGCTTTCTAACCTGCGCTACAGGATTCATGCTACTATTGATAATCTCGTTTTTCTTTAAAGTATATTCTATTATTAGATCTTCCATTTTACGTGTTTGTTCTTCGTTTAGGAATAATCTATCTTTCCAAAGTAGAGAAAGCTCTTCAGCAATTTCTTTGATTTCTTCTCTACTTTTCTTGTTCATGTAAATTTGTGAGGCAACAAATCCAGCAACTATTACAGTTGCAAGACTTATTAATGATATTCGTTGGTTTAGTGTAAGTTTCATTGTATTAGGTTTTTGGAGAAATAAAAGTTATAAGACTTTTTTAATGTCCTCGGGTGGTCTTCCCACTACAGCTTCAATCTCATTTTCTACGATTGGGCGCTCTATTAACTTAGGGTTTTCTGTCATTATTCGTACCAATTCATTTTCGCTAAGATCTTTATTCTTATAATTTTCTTTCCAGATTTTCTCATTGGTTCTTATTAATTGCAATGGAGCAACGTTAAGCTTTACAAGCAAATTCTTTAGCTCATCTTCAGATAATGGATCTTTTAAATATTCTCTTATTTTAAAATCTTTTCCTGACTTTTCTACAATGGCTAGACCTTCTCTGGATTTTTTACATCGAGTATTGTGATAAATCGTGATCATTTTCAATAATTCTTTTTATATAAAATAAGCAATTTTTTATTTTTTCTAAAATAGTTTTTATGTTGTTTTATGATTATCAATCATCGTTCCTTTGTCCCATCATCATCAAATAAGCTTTTAAAAATTGATCTAAATCACCATCCATAACACTATCTACATTTCCGGTTTCTTCAGCCGTACGAACATCTTTAACGAGCTTATATGGGTGCATTACATAATTTCTAATTTGCGATCCCCATTCTATTTTTTTCTTACTGGCTTCAATATCTTCTCGTTGCTCCCGTTGTTTTTCTAATTCTATTTCGTAAAGCTGCGATTTTAGCATTTGCATCGCCCGGTCTCGATTTTCATGTTGTGATCTGGTTTCAGAACAAGAGATTTGTATTCCGGTAGGATGGTGTACCAGCTGCACTTTTGTTTCTACTTTGTTTACGTTTTGCCCTCCTGCACCACTAGATCGTGCCGTAGTTATTTCTATATCTGCGGGATTAATTTCTATTTCAATAGTATCATCTACCAAAGGATAGACATAAACAGAAGCGAATGAAGTATGCCTTTTGGCATTACTGTCAAATGGGGAAATTCTAACCAATCGATGTACGCCATTCTCACCTTTTAACCAGCCAAAAGCAAATTCTCCTTCAATCTCTAGCGTTACCGTTTTTATACCTGCAACATCGCCAGCTTGATAGTTTAATTCTTTAATTTTAAATCCTTTTTTTTCAGCCCACATCAAATACATGCGCATCAACATTTCTGCCCAGTCGCAACTTTCAGTCCCGCCGGCTCCTGCGGTAACTTGTAGTACTGCACTTAGATCATCGCCCTCATCAGAAAGCATATTTTTGAATTCGAGCTCTTCTACAGTTTTTAATATTTTATCGTACTGTTTGTTAACATCACTTTCTTCAGCTTCTCCTTCATTATAAAATTCAAGTAAAACCTGTAATTCTTCTAAACCGCTTTTGGCAGAATTGTAATCACCAACCCACTTTTTTTTGCCTTTTAGCGTTTTCATGAAAACTTCAGCTTCAGAAGGATTGTCCCAAAAACTAGGGTCAAATGTTTTTTCTTCTTCGTTCTGAATTTCAATTAATTTCTGGTCTATATTTAAATGAACTTTTAAGTTATCTATTCTACTAGCTATATCTTTTACCTGATCGGTAGTTATCATATATCGTAATTTATTGCAGTATAATTCTTTTTGGGTGATCTAAATTTGAAGAATTTGTTAATTCTACTGTTGCATATTTTGTTGCGCATGGACATCAACAGAATACTCTGTGCGGTTGGCACCTTCGGCATAGATAACGCCTTTTATAGGAGGACAATCGGAATAATCTTTACCATGTGCTACTTTAATATGATTTTCTGCAGCAATTAGATTATTTGTAGGATCAAATCCTATCCACCCGCAATCTGGTATAAAAGCTTCTGTCCAGGCATGCATTTGTGAATCACCAAAATAACCATTGCCCTGGTGCAAGTAACCCGAGACGTAGCGAGTAGGGATTTTATAAGATCTGGCTACGGCACAAAAAAGATGTGTGAAATCTTGGCAAACACCTTGTTTTTCTTCTAAAATGATGTCTAAATCTGTATCTACATCTGTAACATTTACCTTAAAACTAAACGTATCGAAAATCCACTTGTTTAGATTTTTTAAGTTTTCGAAAGCAGAACTTTGCTCTGAAAAAGTAAAGTGAATAGTATGATGCTTGGGTAATTTGGTAAGTGCGGTTTCTTTTAAGAATAAAGAATGATGTACTTTGAATTCTAATGAATCTAAAATTTTGTTTTCCTGCTCTATGCTAAGCTGATTTATATTTTCAAAAGGATTATATTTTTCTTTTAATACATGAAATTCAGCTTCAAATTCTATTTTATTGAATTTAGTTTTAGGATGAACTCTATAAGTAGTAAAGCCATATCCATTAACTGAAGTCTCTGTAGGAATGTTTAAAGAATTTTTAAATTCTGAATAAACCAATTGCTGAGGCCCCAAATCTAAAGGAGCAATTAAAAATTGCCACAAGGCTTCCTGTACGAAATTATCGTAGAAATTAGTCGCTTTATATTTTATAATATAGTTTAAAGACATTTTTTAAAATAAATGCGAATTTAAAAATAATGAGGTTCATTTAATCATAAAAAATACTCAAATTCTATCTTTTTGGCAATATCATTTAATTGCTTAAGAATTCTTTCTATAAAACTCTGTAAATCTTCCTCAATTTCTTCTATCACTTTAAATTGATATTCAGATTTTACTTTTCCTACTAAAAATTCTGCTGAATGTTTAGAGGGCGATTTTTCACTTGATAAATCGTCTATATGTTTACACACCTCGTTCAAGCAAGTCATTACCGATCTTGGACAAAGTGGATTAAGAATTAAAAACTCTAAAGTTGTTAGACTTCTAGGGGGTTTTTTATAAAACCGCCTCATCATATCGTAGGATTCGGTACATTTTAGTAGCGTTGTCCATTCGTAACTGTTTTTTAAATGATCACCGTAACTTCCTCCCGCTAAATTTGCATCGTTATATTTAGCATTTATAATCCTAATTATTTGGGTTGCTCTTTCTATATTAATTCCCAGCATAATGATACTGTATACATCATCATGTAATAATGTGCCCTGCACTTTAGCTTTTAAGATCGATGTAGATTCAGCTACATTTACTGTAAACTCGTAAAGACCATTTTTCACAAATTTATCGATGGGATAATTAAGGGTATAATGATAGAATTTATTTAAAGCTTCGTATAATTCTGTCGAAATTAAATCTCTGGCACTATTGGCATTTTCTCTGGCATTTTGAAGATAAGAAATAATAGAGCCTGGATTCTCCTTGTTTAAAGCGATATCGAATAAAACTTTTTCTTCATCTAGCTGAATGTTAGGATCATCAACGGGATCACTGGCCATAAACAGCATCGATCTAAGCACAAATTGTCTTGATTGTGAAAGCTCGTTTGGCGCATCCAACGAGGAAAAATAATTTACATTTAAATATCTCGCTATGTGTTCAGATCTTTCTATATAGCGACCCATCCAGAAGAGGTTATTTGCAACTCTTGATAACATATTATATTTTTATTTTTTTAATACCCAGGTATCTTTAGATCCACCTCCCTGAGAGCTATTTACAATTAGATTTCCTTTTTTTAGTGCAACTCGCGTTAGGCCTCCTTTTAGAACGAAGTTGGTGTCTTTGCCTAACAAGCAAAATGTTCTAAGATCGACATGCCTGGGTTCAAAACTTTGGTTGTCTTCAATATACGTTGCATGAACAGAAAGAGACATTATTGGTTGTGCGATATACTTTCTTGGATTTTCTTTAATTACAGTTTTTACACGTTCTATTTCTTCTTTGGTAAGTTTATTTCCTATAGAAATACCATATCCTCCAGCTTCATCTACGGGTTTTACAACCAGTTTTTCTATATTCTCTAAAACATACTTTAGTTCATCTGGTCTGCTACAGTGGTAGGTGTGTACATTATTAAGAATTGGTTCTTCATCTAAATAATATTTAATTATTTCTGGCATATAGGTATATACCGCTTTATCATCTGCAACTCCAGTTCCTGGAGCATTTACTAAACAAACATTTCCTAATTTGTAAGCAGATAATAAACCAGGAACTCCTAAAGTTGAATCTGGTCGAAATTCTAACGGATCCATAAAAATATCATCTATTCTACGATAGATAACATCCACCTTTTTAGGCCCGTTAATTGTACGCATATATACAAAATCATTCTCTACAAAAAGGTCTCTACCTTCTACAAGTTCTACACCCATTGCTTTTGCTAAATAAGAATGCTCGTAGTAAGCCGAATTATAAATTCCCGGTGTAATTACTACACAAGTTGGAGTATCCACGCCTTTTGGTTTTACCGATTCCATGATCTCTAAAAGATTTTCTGCATAATCGGTAACGGTATGTGTTTGATAATGATTAAAAACACCAAACAATGCTCGCTTAAGCGCTGTCCTATTACAAATAACATAGCTTACACCAGAAGGGCATCTAATATTGTCTTCTAAAACATAATATTTACCATCGGAGTGTTTAATAAGATCAGTACCACTTATATGATTGTAAATACCACCAGGTGGATCGATCCCTTGCATTTGATCTAAATAATTTGCGGACGAGTTAATTAAATCTAAAGGAACAATGCCTTGTTTCAATATTTTTTTATCATGATAAATGTCCCATAAAAAATGATTAAGCGCTTTGCTACGCTGCAGCACTCCTTTTTCAATAATATTCCATTCTTCATGATCAATAATTCTTGGAAAAAGATCGAAAGGAAAAACTTTTTCCTTGGTTTCATGTTCCCCGTAAACCTGAAAAGTAATTCCTTGGTTAAAGAAAGAAGCTTTGGCTTTCTCATTTAACTTTGCAAAATCCTGAACAGAATGACCACTATAAATGTCTAAAAGCGTTTTGTATACTTCTTTGACTTTATTGTCCTTGGTGAAAATTTCGTCAAAAAAATTATCGTCTTTTCGGTAAGAAGAAAAGCTTGGTTGGTTAGTGTTTGGACTCATAGAAAATATTTTGACTTAAAATACTCATTTTTTCAGTTCAAAGCGTTAGTTATTTGGTATTAATTAACTTTTGTATTGAAATGTCCTTAAAATAAAAGCTTGTTTTGTATGAAATTAATATTTAGTGGTATTAATGACTGAAGTGGCTTTCTTAAACGATTTTTAAAATTAAATTTGAATGTCTTTAAACCTTTTTTTTATGAAGAAAATACTATTACTTACTTTATTATTTACACAATCTATCTTTAGTCAATTTCTGAAAGAAAAAGAAGATCTTAATAAATACGAAGGTTTCTTCAATTTTTACTATAATCAAAAAACCGATGAAATCTATCTTGAAGTAGATAAATTAGACAGCCTGTTTTTATACAATCATGCTTTAAGAAGTGGAGTAGGAAGTAACGATATAGGATTAGATCGCGGCCAGTTAGGCGGCGCATCTGTAGTAAAATTTCAGCGCGCCGGCGATAAATTATTGTTGGTAGAACCCAATCAGCGTTATCGCGCAGTGACCGATAATGAACTGGAAAAACAGAGTATAGAAGAAGCTTTTGCAAAATCCGTAATCTATGGTTTCGAAATAAAAGAAGAAAAAGACGATACTTTTATTATCGATCTTACACCTTTTATTATGGAAGATGCGCATGGTGTCGCAGAGCGTTTAAAACGTGGTGACTACGGAAGTTATAAAATAAGTAAAAATAAAAGCGCATTACAGCTAGATCGAACTAAAGCTTTTCCGAAGAATGTTGAATTTGAGAGTTTGCTAACTTTTGAAGGTTCCCCAAAAAGCGGAACAGTAAGAAGTGTAGTGCCAGATGCAGCCAATATTAGCCTTATTCAGCATTATTCTTTTGTAGAATTGCCAGATGATAAGTATGAAAAACGACTTTTTGATCCGCGCAGTGGGGTAAATTCAGTTTCATATTACGATTATGCAACGCCGGTTTACGAGCCAATTTTAAAAAGATATGCCGTTCGACACCGTTTAGAAAAAAAAGATGCAGAGGCTGAAGTTAGTGAAGCAAAACACCCAATTATTTATTATTTAGATCCCGGAACACCAGAACCGGTTAGATCAGCGCTTTTAGAAGGTGCAAGTTGGTGGAACCAGGCTTACGAAGCTATAGGATATAAAGAAGCTTTTCAGGTAAAAATGTTGCCAGAAGATGCAGATCCTTTAGATGTTAGATATAATGTAATTCAGTGGGTACATCGCTCAACTAGAGGATGGAGTTATGGTGCTAGCGTTATTGATCCAAGAACGGGAGAGATCATTAAAGGACATGTAAGTTTAGGAAGTTTAAGAATTCGGCAGGATTTTATGATCGCTCAGGCACTGCTAAATAAACCTTTTGCTGAAAGCGATAAAAATCACGATAAAATGATGGAAATGGCCATTGCCAGAATCCGTCAACTTGCGGCTCACGAAGTGGGGCACACTTTAGGTTTTGCACATAATTTTGCAGCTAGTGTTAGTGATAGAGCTTCAGTGATGGATTATCCCCATCCGCAGTTCAGAATAGAAAACGGAGAGATAAGCGCTGCAGATGCTTACGATACCAATATTGGAGAATGGGATAAATTGATCGTAAAATATGCATATTCTGATATTCCGAAGGAAACTTCAGAAAGGACATATTTGAATTCGATTATTCAGGAAGCTTACGATCAGGGAATTCAGTTTATAAGCGATAGTGATGCCAGAGCGCAAAGTGGAGCACATGTTAATGCTCATTTATGGGATAACGGAAAAGATGTTACCGCGGAATTAAAAAACGTACTCGAAATTCGTGAAAAAGCGATAGAGAATTTTTCTAAAGATAATTTTAGAACAAACGAACCATATTCAGTATTAGAAGATGTTTTTGTACCCTTATATTTTTTCCATAGATATCAAACGGAAGCGGTAAGTAAATTAATTGGTGGTTTGGATTATAATTACGCGGTAAAAGGCGGCACTGAAAAAATTGTTGAAACTTTATCGCCAAAACGTCAAAAATCGGCTTTAGATGCGCTGTTAAAAACACTAAAAGCAGAAACGCTAGCTGTTCCGCAAGAAAAATTATCGCTTTTCCCGCCAAGAGCTTTTGGTTACGGCAGATCGCGAGAATCTTTTAAAAGCAATACAGGTGTAGCTTTCGATGCTTTGGGAGCACCGGCTACAGCCAGCGATATGACACTGAGTTTATTGCTGAATCCAGAACGTATGGCCAGGTTAATTCAGCAAAAATCTTTAAACAAAAAGCAATTAGGATTAGAAGAGTTGCTTGAAAAATTAATCGCTGAAACTATCCAATATCAACCTAAAGATTCTTATTTGCGTGCAGCACAGGAAACTATAAATTATAATGTCCTGCAGCATTTATTTAACTTAGCAGTAAGTAAAAATACAACTTCTTTGGTGAAAGCTGAGGTGAATTATCAGTTAGCTGAATTAGAAGATTGGTTAGATGATGAAGATGGTGCAATGTACGAGCAAATGCTTGAAGAAATTGAGCGGTTTATGGATAAACCGGGAGAGTTCGAGCCAATGCCAGATGCACCTAAAATTCCCGATGGTTCACCAATAGGAAGTTTTATGTGTACAAGATTATAGAAAACGAGAATAGATTTTATGAGCGAAATAGATTTAAGAAGTGATACAGTAACCAGACCAACCAAAGGAATGCTAAAGGCGATGATGAATGCTGAGGTTGGCGACGACGTTTATAAGGAAGATCCTTCAGTAAATGCTTTAGAAGAAAAATTAGCCAAACTTTTTGGGAAAGATGAGGCGTTGTTTTTTCCTACCGGGAGTATGGCCAATCAAGCTGCGATAAAATTGCATACGCAACCAGCCGATCAGTTAATTTGTGATAAATGGGCGCATGTTTATAATTACGAAGGTGGCGGGGCTAGTTTTAATAGTGGCGTAAGTTGCAAACTGGTAGATGGTCATCGTGGCATGATCACGGCCGCGCAGTTAGAGGAGAATATAAATCCACCAGATTTTTATCATAGTCCGCTTACAACCTTAGTCTGTTTAGAAAATACAACTAATAAAGGTGGCGGCGCTTGTTACGATATAGAGGAAATTAAAAAGATTAGAAAGGTCTGTAATACCCATAATCTTGGTTTGCATTTAGATGGTGCCCGATTGTTTAATGCATTGGTGGCAAAAGGAGAATGTCCTAAAGAATATGGAAAGCTATTCGATACCATTTCAGTATGTCTTTCTAAAGGATTGGGAATTCCTATGGGATCTGTTTTAATTGGTAATAAAGATCTTATGAAAGGTGCAATGCGCGTACGTAAAGTTTTAGGAGGCGGTATGCGCCAGGTTGGTTTTATGGCGGCAGCGGGAATTTATGCATTGGATAATCATGTAAATCGCTTAGCTGAAGATCATAAAAGAGCTAGTGAAATTGCTGAAGTATTAAGCTCGCAGTCGTACGTTGGTGCGATAGAACCTGTAGAAACGAATATTATTATTTTTAATTTGAAGGATGCTTCAGCTGAAGATAAATTCAATAAAACGCTTCAGGAAAATAATATCAGGATTAGTGCACTAGGTAAAGGAAAATTAAGGATTGTAACGCATTTGGATTATACTGAGGAGATGCATCAAAAGTTCCTTTCAGTATTAAAAAATATAAGTCTGTAATTTTTAGATTTTCAGAAATCTTAACGCAAGCTTACAAAGCTTTTAATACAATTTTCGATCATTAATCTTTAGCTTGAAATCAATAAAAAAAAGCTATTGATAATGAAAAATGTATTGCCAAAAAAGCAAGCGCCACAATTAAGAGTTCAAACCACAAAGGGGGTAGAATGGGATCTTACAAATGCAAATCCAGAGAATTTTACGATGATCGTTTTTTATCGTGGGATTCACTGCCCGGTTTGTAAGAAATATCTAACCGAATTAAATTCAAAGATCGATGAATTTAAAGAGCGTGGAATCGATGTGATTTGCATAAGTGCGAATACTGAAGAATTAGCGAAAAAAACAGTAGAATCCTGGGATGTAGATCAACTAAATATTGGCTACGGTTTATTAACTGAAGATGCGAGAAAATGGGATCTTTATATATCTGAAGGGATAAATGATAAAGAACCAGATGCCTTTTTTGAACCTGGATTATTTTTAATTAAGCCAGATAATTCGGTTTACGCAGCAAGCATACAATCCATGCCATTTGCCAGACCAGAGTTTGATGCCGTTTTAAAGGCTGTCGATTTTGTGCTGGATAAAAATTATCCCGCTCGCGGTGAAGCTTAATGATCAGAAAAAAGAAATAAAAAACCTGCAATATCGATATTGCAGGTTTTTTATGTGATTATTCAAAATTTGCATTCCTTTGCTTTTCGTCATTCCGCACTTGATCCGGAATCTCATGCGGTATTGAGAAACGAAAATCTAAGAATGAGACGCTGAATCAAGTTAATGGTGACGACCACTTATTTTTATTAATATTGGATTTAGAGTTGTAATTTTTATAAATAATCTCGAATCCAGTATCTAATGTCTCAAATCTAGTTTCTCAAATCTAACTTCTAACTTCTAAATATTATTTAAACATATCACCAAGACCAGGAATATCTGGCATTCCGTCTTTTGCAGCAGCTCCAAGTTCTTTTTCGTTAATATCTGAAGCTTTCGCGATAGCTTTATTAAGTGTAAGCACTAAATAATCTTCTAATTGTTCTTTATCCTCTAAAAGTTCATCAGCGATATCGATACTTTTCACTTCGCGAGCTGCAGTCACAGTCACTTTTAATAGTCCGTCGCTAGATTGCTCATCAATAAGCACTGTTCTTAGGCGTTCTTTTGTTTTTTCTACATTGTCCTGGGCTTCTTTGATCTTATTCATCATACCCATCATATCTCCAAACATAGTCGGTTTCTTTTTTTGTTAGAAATGCAAAATTAGTAAAATCTAAGTTGAAGTTGTTCTAAGAAATTGTGAATCTGGGAATACGAATTTAGATTTGAAGCCTTACCTTTGCCAAGGTTAAAAAATTGAATTGATTTTGAATAAAGAAGTGCAGCCGCCAAAGGCTAGAAAAATACCTGCAGAATTAACGATTCACGGCGATATTAGAGTCGATAATTATTACTGGATGAACGATCGTGAAGATCCAGAAGTAATTGCTTATTTAAATGCCGAAAATGAATATAATGAAAAGCAAACGGCGCATACCAAAGATTTCCAGGGCAGTTTGTTTGAAGAAATGAAGGCAAGGATCAAAGAAGACGATCAATCTGTACCTTATCGCTTAAATGGCTATTGGTATATCACAAGGTTTGAAAAGGGTGGCGATTATCCAATATTTTCAAGAAAAAAAGGTACTCAGGATGCACCGGAAGAAGTGATGTTTAATGTGAACATTATGGCCGAAGGTTTCGAATATTATCGTTTGGGTGGGTTAAATGTGAGCCCTGATAATAAAATGGTGTCTTTTGGAACCGACACGGTTAGCCGAAGAAAATATACCATCCAGATCAAGAATTTGGAAACCGGGGAATTATACCCAGAAAAAATAGAGAATACAACCGGTGGTTCTACATGGGCTAACGATAATAAGACATTATATTATACCAAGAAAGACGAGCAGACTTTGCGAAGCTTTCAGATCTATAAGCATATTTTAGGTACAGATCCTGTAGAGGATGAGTTGGTTTTTCAGGAAGATGATGAGACCTTTAACACCTATGTTTATAAATCGAAATCTAAAAAATATATCATCATTGGTTCGCATAGTACCTTAACTACGGAATATCGCGTTTTAGAAGCCGATAAGCCAGAAGGTGAGTTTAAGGTGATTCAGCCCAGAGTACGAGGATTAGAATACAGTATTTCACATTTTGGAGCTTATTTTTATATTTTGACCAATAAAGATGAAGCCCAAAACTTTAAGTTGATGAAAACACCAATTTCAGCAACCGAAATGGAAAACTGGGAAGGTGTTATTGAGCATCGTGAAGATGTATTGTTAGAAGATATCGATATTTTTAAAGACTTTCTGGTAATTGGGGAACGTAAAAACGGACTCAATGAAATAAGAATTATTCGCTGGGACGAAAGTGATGATTATTTTATTCCGTTTGATAATGAAACCTATACCGCATATACTTCTATCAATCCAGATTTTGATACAGAGGTGCTTCGTTATACGTATAACTCGATGACGACACCAACTTCAGTTGTCGATTTTAATATGGTTACCAAAGAAAAAACTGTATTAAAAGAGCAGGCCGTATTAGGTGGTAATTTCAATAAAGAGAATTATACTTCAGAACGTATTTGGGCTACTGCTGAGGATGGAACAAAAGTTCCGGTGTCTTTGGTGTATAGAAAAGGAGTTCAAAAAGATGGGAATAATCCTTTACTTCAATATGCTTATGGTTCGTATGGTTCAACCATCGATCCTTATTTTTCAACGGTAAGATTAAGTTTATTGGATCGAGGATTTATTTATGCGATTGCACATATTCGTGGTGGAGAATACTTAGGAAGAAACTGGTATGAGGATGGTAAACTTTTTACCAAGCGCAATACGTTTACCGATTTTATAGACGTTTCTAAACATCTTATTACAGAAAAATATACTTCCGAAGAAAAATTATTCGCTATGGGAGGTTCAGCAGGAGGTTTGTTGATGGGTGCGGTGATCAATATGGCGCCACAATTATACAAAGGTGTTATTGCCGCAGTTCCTTTTGTAGATGTTGTAACCACCATGTTAGATGATAGTATTCCATTAACAACGGGAGAATATGACGAGTGGGGAAATCCTAACGAAAAAGATTTTTACGAGTATATGCTATCATATTCACCATACGATAATGTAGTAGCTCAGGATTATCCTAATATGTTAGTAACTACAGGTTTGCATGATTCACAAGTGCAATATTGGGAACCTGCAAAATGGGTTGCCAAATTACGCGAGTTAAAGACCGATAATAATCTTTTGTTATTGCATACAAATATGGACACCGGTCATGGTGGGGCTTCCGGAAGATTTGAGGCGCTTAAAGAAGTTGCCGAAGAATATGCTTTTTTGTTCGATTTAGCCGGAATTAAGGAATAATTAAAAAATTTGCCTTAACTTTGAACGGTTTTGAAACATTATTTCCTGGCTATAAATAAGCCAAGCTTAAAACGTAAAGAACTTCATTTATGAAAGAAGATTTGCAGGTGTACGACAATGTTCTACAACTTATAGGAAAAACACCGCTAGTACAACTTAATAAGATCACTGAAGGTTTCAAAGGAGATTTCTATGCAAAAGTAGAATCATTTAATCCAGGACATTCTTCTAAGGATCGAATTGCTTTATATATTATAGAAGAAGCTGAAAGAAAAGGAATCTTAAAACCTGGTGATACGATTATAGAAACCACTTCTGGTAACACAGGTTTTAGTATTGCGATGGTTAGTCAGGTTAAAGGTTACGACTGTATTTTGGCAGTGAGCTCTAAAGCATCGAAAGATAAAATCGATATGCTTAGAACAATGGGAGCGAAAGTATATGTTTGTCCTGCGCATGTAGCAGCAGACGATCCACGTTCTTATTACGAAGTAGCTAAGAGACTTCATAGTGAAATTAAAGGTTCTGTTTATATTAATCAGTATTTTAACGAATTAAATACAGAAGCACATTATAAATCTACCGGCCCTGAAATCTGGAATCAGACAGAAGGTAAAATCACTCATTTAATTGCTTGTAGTGGTACTGGAGGTACAATTTCTGGAACAGCAAGATATTTAAAGGAGCAAAATCCAAATGTTAATATTATCGGTATTGATGCTTATGGTTCAGTATTAAAAAAATACCATGAAACCAGAGAATTTGATAGCGAAGAAATCTATCCATACCGAATTGAAGGATTGGGTAAAAATTTAATCCCTACTGCTACAGATTTTGATGCCATCGATAGGTTTGTTAAAGTAACAGATGAGGAAAGTGCACATACTGCTAGAGAGCTTGCTAAGGTTGAAGGAATGTTTGTAGGATATACCAGCGGAGCCGCGATGCAGGGATTAAAACAATTGGCTGAAGCGGGTGAGTTTGATGAAAACAGTAAGGTGGTAATGATATTTCCAGATCATGGTAGTCGCTATATGAGCAAAATTTATAGCGATAAATGGATGGAAGAACAAGGCTTCTTTGATACTAAAAATGAAGCTGAGGTTAAAGCAATAGAGTTTATTAAATAGTTGATTTTGCTTAAAACCAAAAACATATAAAAACAAAGCATCCTTTTATTAGGGATGCTTTGTTTTTTTAAAACCTAGATAAATACTTTGTAGAATTGAACCAAATTTCAGTATTTTTGCGGTTCGCATAAAAAAATTTCAATGAGAGATCTGTTTGATAAAATATATAAGGACAAAGGACCTTTAGGAAAATGGGCAGAACAGGCAGAGGGATACTTTGTATTCCCTAAGCTGGAAGGGCCTATTTCTAACAGAATGAAGTTTAGAGGTAGAGATGTGATCACGTGGAGTGTGAACGATTATTTAGGTCTTGCTAATCACCCGGAAGTAAGAAAAGTAGACGCCGAGGCAGCAGCCGAGTGGGGTTCTGCTTATCCAATGGGAGCAAGAATGATGAGCGGTCATACCAGTTTGCATGAAAAACTTCAGGACGAGCTGGCTTCTTTTGTGCACAAGCAGGCTGCTTATCTTTTAAACTTTGGATACCAGGGAATGGTATCTACGATCGATGCGTTAGTATCTAAACAAGATGTAATTGTTTATGATGTAGATGCTCATGCTTGTATTATCGACGGGGTTCGCCTTCATTTAGGGCAGCGCTTTACATATAAGCATAATGATATGGAAAGTATCGAAAAAAACCTGCAAAGAGCAACCAAAATCGCAGAACAAACAGGAGGAGGAATCCTTTTAATTTCTGAGGGTGTTTTTGGAATGCGTGGTGAGCAGGGAAAACTTAAAGAAATAGTAGAGCTTAAAAAGAAATATAATTTTCGCCTTTTTGTAGATGATGCACATGGATTTGGAACCTTAGGGAAAACCGGAGCAGGGGCAGGAGAAGAGCAAGGTGTGCAAGATGATATCGATGTATATTTTGCCACTTTTGCGAAATCTATGGCTAGTACAGGTGCATTTATTGCAGGTGACAAAGAAATTATAGATTACCTAAAGTATAATTTAAGATCACAAATGTTTGCGAAATCTCTGCAAATGCAATTAGTGGTTGGAGCTTTAAAGCGTCTAGAAATGTTAAGAACTATTCCTGATCTTAAAAATAAGCTTTGGGAAAATGTAAACGCACTTCAAAACGGCTTAAAAAATAATGGTTTTGATATTGGTACAACGCAAAGTTGTGTAACACCTGTTTATCTAAAAGGTAGTATTCCCGAGGCTATGGCTTTGGTGAAGGATCTTCGTGAAAATCACGGTGTATTTTGTTCTATTGTTGTTTATCCTGTTATTCCAAAAGGATTAATTTTATTAAGAATGATACCTACTGCTTCTCACACTTTACAGGATGTAGAAGAAACTTTAGAAGCTTTTTCAGCGATTAGAGAACGTTTAGAAAACGGAACTTATAAAAGGCTTTCTGCATCGGTAGAGGCAGCAATGGCCAATAAGTCATAGTACTTCAATTAAAGCAGAAGAATACTAATAATAAAAAAAAATCCGCTGAATTTTTCAGCGGATTTTTTTATTTGAAAGCTATTCTAATTTAGAAATCAAATTCATTGCGTTTGCCTTCTCTCGATAGCTCGTTATTAGTTCTTATATCTTTATGAAAGTTTAACCGAACCGACAAGCCTGCCTGCACTTGCCATCGAGACGGTGTGTCTTTTACATTTGCCAAACCTGCAAGATCAAATTGTAAATAATCAGTAACTAAATAAGCCGCTCCTGCTCGAAAAAGATCGTCGGCATATAAATCCCCAAATATAGCCTGATATTCTCCAAAAATCGCAAATTTGGGATTGAAAGCATGAGTTAGCGTTCCAATAAACTGGTAGCTTGGGTAGGTTTCAGTAAATTTCTCGGCAGTAAGATTCATAACCCAAACCCATCTACCCCAATTATGCTGAGTAATCAAAGTAACTTTTGGGGTATACTTGTTTTCACCTTCAAAGCGATAGGGATTGTCATCTTGTATCGTAACATTCGCACCACCGTAAAGTGAAACCGCAGGAATTAATTGTCGCCAATCGAATTTCTGATTTGCTTTCCAGCTTTTTAGATTTACTTCGCGACGATTATCACCATTTTTATAGGGATCGTAAAGTAATACTTTAGCTCCAATGGTATTAAAAGGAAAGTTACTTCTCTCGTAAATACGGTTTTGACCTCCCTGTAAAATGCTCGTTTCTTCAAATTGATATCGCCCCATAATGCTTAGTTCCAAAATATCACTAAGAAAACCAGCTCTAAGCATATAGTTAGCTCCGTACAAATCGGTGTCTGTACCACGAAGATCATGATTATTATTACCATAAAAGCCACCAGCTTCTAATTGGTAAACGCCTGTTCCTACTGCAAAAGCACCTTGGGATTGGCCTGGTCTATTAGAATTAATGGTTTCTGTAAATTGCGCGTTGCATAAGATTGAATTTGCTAAAAAAGCGAATACAATAGCGGTTAGTCTTTGCATATAGTAAAGGTTTTTCATTCAAAGATAAATGAATTTATTTTTTATTTAAGATTGTAGGCTTTCCATTTCTAAGCCTTAATTTTTATTTTTGCTGAAATTAAAATTTTATGTTTCAGGCAGATTTTTCCGGAGTGATAAAAATGATACTAATAATTATGTTAGTATACTTCGGTTTCAAAATATTACTGAAGTATTTTGGGCCAATGTTGTTGAAGTATGCCATGAGAAAAATGGGAAGAAAATTCGAACAACAATTTAGCCAGCAGTTTGGCGGTGGGCAACAAAGAACTCAGCAACAAAATAGTGCAAAAGAAGGCAAGGTTAGTATAGATAAAGAGCCGAAAAATCGTAGAAAATCAAACAAAGAGGTTGGTGAATATATCGATTACGAAGAAATTGATTAATTTCGGGATTCTTAATTTGCGCGTCTCTTTCCGAGAGATAAAAAAAATCTTTAAATGGCTAAATTAAAACAGTTTCTTCCGCATCTTCTGGTTTTACTGGGATTTGTAATAATTGCCCTTTTTTATTTTAATCCGGTTTTAAAAGGAAAAGAAATTTTCCAAAGCGATATTGTTCAGTATATCGGAATGGCTAAAGAACAATCTGACTTTAGAGCGGAAACGGGTGAAGAGCCTTATTGGACAGATGCTGCTTTTGGTGGAATGCCAACTTACCAGTTAGGAGCTTACTATCCCCATAATTATATCAAAAAATTAGATTCAGTTCTACGATTTTTACCGAGACCGGCAGATTATTTATTTCTTTATTTTATTGGTTTTTATATCCTGCTGTTATGTCTAAAAATCGACTATAAATTAGCCTTTCTTGGCGCTATAGCTTTTGGATTTTCTACTTATTTTATAATTATTCTTGGCGTTGGTCACAATGCCAAAGCTCATGCAATAGCTTATATGCCAATGGTTTTAGGAGGAATAATCCTCACCTTTAGACAAAAGTTTATTGGAGGTTTTAGTTTGCTGGCTATTGCGATGGCTTTAGAAATTCAAGCGAACCATTTCCAGATGACTTATTATCTATTGTTACTGGTTATCGTTCTAGGAATCGTTTATTTAATTGATGCCTTTAAAAAACAAAAACTTCCGCAGTATTTCAAAGCATTGGGTGTGATGGTAGTTGCTGTAATTCTGGCTATTGGAACCAATGCAACCAATCTTATCGCCACACAGGAATATACCAGCCATAGTACACGTGGCGATACCGGTTTAACAATTACTCCAGCTGGTAATGATAAGACGGAAACTGGGCTTACCTACGATTATATTACAGAATATAGCTACGGAATTGCTGAGACTTTAGACCTTTTTATTCCAGGTTTAATGGGAGGAAGTGGTGCTGAAGATATTGGTGAAGATTCTGAGTTATACTCTGAATTGCAAAAAATGGGAGCTTCTCCTGTTCAGGCTAATAATTTTGTTAAAAATGCACCAACCTATTGGGGGCAGCAGCCAATTGTTGCCGGGCCAGCTTATATTGGTGCGACCGTTGTATTTCTTTTTATTTTTGCACTATTTTTAATCCGCGGGCGATTAAAATGGTGGGTTGTAGGCGGAACTGTGCTAACACTATTACTTTCCTGGGGTAAGAATTTTGGTTTTTTTACTGAATTTTTTATCGATTACGTGCCGCTTTACAACAAATTTAGAGCAGTTTCTTCTATTCAGGTGATTGTAGAGCTTTGTGTTCCTTTATTGGCGATTGTAGGATTATCCTGCCTCTTTGCTAATAAGCATACGAAAGAGGAAAAGATCGAAGCACTTAAATGGAGTGCTATAGTATCGGCAGGACTGGCTTTGGTTTTAATCCTTTTCAATTCAGTTTTATTTGATTTTAGTGGTCTTCGTGATGGTCAATTACGGCAGCAATTGGGTATGGATTTAATGAATGCACTTAAGGAAGATCGCCAGTCGATGCTCGTTGGTGATGCCATTCGTAGTTTTATTTTTGTTGCTTTAAGCGTTTTTCTTATTTGGTTTTATCTTCAGGAGAAAATCTCTAAGAAACTTATAATTGGTGGTTTTACGATACTATTTTTAGCCGATTTAGTTCCGGTAGCTAGGCGCTATGTAAATGGTGACGATTTTGTGAATGCTCGTAAAATGGAAGAGCCTTATCAACCAAACGCTGCCGATCAGCAAATTATGCAAGACACTTCTAGATATCGAGTTTTCGATCTTAGTGGTGATCCTTTAACAAGTTCCCGAGCTTCTTATTTTCATAATAGTATTGGTGGGTATCACGGTGCTAAACCTGGTAGATTGCAGGATCTATATGATTTTTATATTTCACAGAATAACATGAAAGTTCTAAACATGTTGAATGTGAAGTATTTTATTATTCCTACTGAAAATGGTGTGCAGGCACAGCAAAACCCGGGAGTTTATGGTAATGCGTGGTTTGTTCGCGATGTGGAATGGGTAGAAGATGCAAATGCTGAAATCTTAGCCATTAAAGAAACAGACTTAAAGGATAGTGCTATTATCGATAATCGTTTTAAGAACGATATTAAAATGGATTTTGTTTATGATGAAGTTGGATCGATAGAATTGGTGAGTGAGCAGCCCAACGAATTGATTTATAAAACGAAAGCTTCTATAAGGCAATTAGCCGTTTTTTCTGAAATGTATTACCAACCAGGTTGGCAAGCTTATATCGACGGAAAAAAAGTAGATCATGTTCGCGCAGATTATGTGCTTAGAGCGATGAATATTCCGCAGGGAGAGCATACGGTGACTTTTAGGTTTGAACCTGAAGTGATTCAAACTGGGGGAACAATCGCTTTAACGAGTACACTTGTTCTGGTGATCCTTATCGTTGGTGGATTTGTTTTTGCCTATCGCAAAAAAGCATAGTTTATGAAAAAAGTGCTGATTATTACCTATTACTGGCCACCGGCTGGTGGTCCTGGTGTTCAGCGCTGGTTGAAATTCGTTAAATATCTTAGGGATTTTGGGATCGAGCCGGTAGTTTATATTCCTGAAAATCCTAATTATCCTTTAATAGATGAGTCTTTTTTAAAAGAAGTTCCAGAAGATATCGAGATTATTCGTCGGCCAATTTTTGAACCGTATAAATTTGCTTCTTTTTTATCTAAAAAGGATACAAAAACCATAAGTTCTGGAATTATTAAGCGGAAAGAAAAGCAGAGTTTTATGCAGAAACTGATGCTTTACATACGCGGTAATTTTTTTATTCCAGATGCTCGAAAATTTTGGATAAAACCATCGGTGAAATTTCTAAAATTGTATTTAAAAAGGAGTAATATCGAGACCGTTATTACCACAGGTCCTCCGCATAGTTTGCATCTTATTGGCTTAGCGTTAAAAAAAGAACTCCAACTGCGATGGATTGCCGATTTCAGGGATCCTTGGACGCAAATTGGCTACCAAAAAGAGCTGAAGCTCACTAAAAATTCTGCTGAAAAACATCAAAGATTAGAAAAGGAAGTTTTAAACTCGGCTGATAAGATTATTACCACCAGTTTTACCACTAAAAAAGAATTTGCTTCAAAAACATCAAAACCTATCCATGTTATTACCAATGGTTTTGATACGGAGTTGAATGCTGAAACTAATCTGGAATTGAAATTAGATGAAAACTTCAGTATTTCTCATATTGGCTCATTACTTTCAGGTAGAAATCCTGCCTCCCTTTGGAAAACTTTAGCTGAGATTTCCGCAGAGAATAAACATTTCCGAAGCGATCTTAAACTGAAATTATACGGAGCGGTTAGTGATGAAGTGGTGCAAAGTATAAATGAAGCCGGCTTGGAAGAGAATTTGCTTTTAGGTGGTTATATAAGTCATTCTGAAGCTTTAGGTCTTCAAAAAACATCTCAGATATTGTTATTGATCGAAATAAATTCCGAAGAAACCAAAGGTATTATTGCCGGGAAACTATTCGAGTATTTAGCAGCAAAACGTCCAATATTAGCTATTGGACCATCAGATTGGGATGTCGCCAGAATTATTGAAGAAACTTCTTCAGGAAAAAGTTTTCAATATCAAGAAGAAAGGGCATTAAAAGAATTTATTTTAAGTTCTTATCAAAATTATCGTGAAAACAAACTACTTTCGGATAGCAAAAATATCGAGGATTATCATCGCAAAAACCTCACAAAAAAATTGGCGGAATTGATCAAAAAATAGAGTATGGGCGTAATAATTAACCAGTCGGTCAAAAATATGATGACCACCTATGCAGGTTTTGGGCTTGGTGCGTTAAATACGCTTTTTTTATATACCTATTTTTTAGATCAGCAGTATTATGGACTGGTAAGTTTCCTGCTTTCTGCGGCGAATTTAATGTGGCCGTTTATGGCCTTTGGCGTTCATAGTACCGTTGTAAAGTTTTTTTCGAGCTACAAAACAAAAGAAGAGCAGGATAAATTATTAAATCTGGCTTTGATTCTGCCCTTAGCGATTTCGCTTATTCTGGGGCTTATTGGTCATTTTACGTATGAGTTTTTATTGGATTATTTTTCTAACGGAAACGAACTGGTAAAACCTTATGTGTGGTTGATTTATCTTTTGGGGATTGCAACAGCGTATTTCGAAATCTTTTTTGCCTGGGCAAAGATTTACTATAAAAGCGTTTTTGGAAATTTTATGAAAGAAGTAGTACATCGATTGGGTACCACGATTCTGCTATTTCTTGTTTATTTTGATTTGCTGGCAGCAGATAATTTTATGTATGGAGTAGGAGTGGTGTTTTTACTTCGATTACTGGTGATGGGCGCTTATGCATTTAATTTGCATCGACCTACGCTAAAATTTAGTTTTCCTTCTAATTTGAGCAGAGTTCTAAAATATACCGCTCTAATTCTAATCGCGGCGTCGGTAGCTACGGCTTTGCTGGATTTGGATAAAGTGATGATTGAATCTTATTTGCCAATCGAAAATGTGGCAATCTACGGAATAGGAATTTATATTGCTACCGTAATTTCTGTACCGCAAAAAGCAATGCATCAAATTACCAATCCAATTACCGCGGAATATCTAAATACCCGAAACTTTGGGAAACTTGAAGATTTGTATAAAAAAAGCTCGATTAATTTATCGATTGTTAGTGCGCTTATTTTTATTCTAATTATTACCAACGTCCATACATTATACGAACTAATTCCTGAAGAATATTCACTAAGTATCCTGATCGTGCTTTTGATCTCTCTGGTAAAACTTTATGACAATGTTTTAGCGATAAATAATAGTATTCTATTTAATTCAGATTACTATCGATTGGTTTTAGCAATAGGCGTTTTATTGGTGTTATTGGCCTTTTTACTGAATTTATTTTTTATTCCAAGATTTGGGATAGAAGGCGCGGCGATGGCTACTTTTATAGCTTTCTTTATTTATAATACTTCAAAGATTATCTTGGTACAGAAGAAATTTAAAATGAATCCTTTTACCAAGCATAGTATTTTATTATTAGGTTTATGCCTTTTATTTACACTTGTATTTTATTTTTGGGAACTCCCTTTTCATCCAATTTTAGGTATAGCGTTGAAGGGCGGGATTACGTCTATTTTATATATTTCTGCCGTATATTTTTTAAATTTTTCCGAAGAGATAAATACAATGCTCAGGTCGATCTTAGCCAAAATTAGGTAATATTTTTCAGTATATATTCAAGAGATATAAAAAAGAAAACCCCCGGGCTTTCGCCGCTCGGGGTTTTCCAACTAACCAACCAAAAAATTAAATTATGAACTCTAATCTCTACTTCTCACATTTCGTGCCGAAGTTCGTGAGCGAGTAGATTTTTTCGTGTTATTATTTGATCTAGAGCTTCTTGCAGATGTATTTCTACTACTACTTGTTGCTGCTCTTCTTACTTCTTTTTGCTGCGTTGGACGCTGCGCTTTTACCGTTCTCTGCGATCTGGTATTTGCACTTCTGGTGCTTGCGGTACGTTCTCTTTTCACAACGGCTGCTTTTCTTTGATTTGCAGAACTATTTGAACTGCTAGGAGCGGTTCTTAACGATCGTGAATTTGTATTTCTTCTAGACTTATTAATATTTTCTGAAGCTCGCTTATTGGTGATTACGGCATTATTTCTAGACCTGCTAGAACTATTATTTAAAGTACCTCTGGAAGTTGAACTTCTTTCATTTCTAGATCCAATAATCGTTTTGTTTCGATTTCTAGAAGAAGTGCTTCTAGTCGATCTATTATTATTCTTTCTTGAAACTTGAGACCTAGTTGCTACCCGGTCACTTCTTCTAGAATTAGATAAATTAGATCGCACATCTCTACGCTCAGCAACTCTTCTTCCCCGGTTATAACTTCTCACTTTTTCTCCCGGTCTATAGAATTTTTTATAAGATTTTCTGTTATGATGAGTATTATAATAATTTACATGTTTTACATAAGTGATTCGATTTGGTTGATAATAGGCTCTGTACGGTCTATTAAAAACAATACTAAATCTTGATCGTGGTTTTCTATAATATCTATGCCATGGGCGATAAACATAATTACGATTGTAGGAGTTAATATAACCTCTATAACCTGCGATTCTGTGATATGGGTCGTATTGTACAAATAGATTTCCTACGCTTATCACATAGCCGTAATTATCGTAATTTATAACAATATTACCCGCCTGTACTATTCTTCCGTAGTAATCATAAAATATTGGCACTTCTTCAATCTGAATTACCGCACCAAAATCATCATACTGAATATATGGATCGTAGTTATAACCGGAGTTAAAACTTATGTTTACATGAGGTACAGATATATTTACAACACTAGATCTTCTGAATGCGGGGTTATAATAGAAGTCGAATTCACCATTTGGATAAACTGAAAATTCAACACCACCTTCCATGAAAATGAAGGAATTATTATAGCCATATCTGCTCGAAGTTTCATCGGCTTTGGCAATAGTTACCAAGCCTAGAAACAACATCGAAAATATTAAGGAAAATTTTTTCATGGCTTTGTTTTTAAATTAATACTGAAGTAGTAGCTATCTACATCTTGATAGAAACAAAGCGCGTGCCAAAAAAGAAAAAGGAGCCTTTTAGAGGCTCCTGTAAGTAATTTTAAAAGATTTGCTAAAACATTTTAATGTTTTGAAATCTAGTTGTTTGAAAAATAAAAGTAATTATTTTAGTTTAGGCTTTAAATAAGTAGCTGTATACGAATCTTTATGTTTAGAAACTTCTTCTGGTGTACCTTGAGTAACTAAATATCCTCCGTTTTCACCACCTTCAGCACCCAAATCTATCACGTAATCTGCACATTTTACCAAATCCATATTATGTTCGATCACGATCACGCTATGGCCCTTATCGATTAAAGCATTAAAGGATTTTAATAATTTCTGAATATCGTGAAAGTGTAATCCTGTAGTTGGTTCATCAAAAATAAATAGTGCCTTATCTTTTGTATTTCCTTTTACTAAAAACGAAGCCAATTTAATACGCTGGGCTTCCCCTCCAGATAACGTAGAAGAACTTTGTCCTAACTGAACATAGCCCAAACCAACGTCTTGTAATGGTTGAAGCTTATTAGCTATTTTATTTTCATTATGCTCGTCAAAAAAGTCAATCGCATCATCGATGGTCATATTCAAAATATCATCGATATTTTTTTCATTGAATTTTACTTCAAGGATCTCCTTTTTAAAGCGTTTACCATCACAAGCTTCGCATTGCAAATGAACATCAGCCATAAACTGCATTTCGATGGTTACTTCACCTTCACCTTTGCAGGTTTCGCAGCGACCGCCATCAACATTAAAAGAAAAATGCTTGGGCTTATAACCTCTAATTTTTGAAATTTTTTGGGATGAAAAAAGATTTCTTATGTCATCGTAAGCTTTAATATAAGTTACCGGGTTTGATCTTGAAGATCTACCAATCGGATTTTGATCTACAAATTCAACCGATTTTAGGTTTTTAAAATCACCTTTAATTCCGCTAAACTGACCTACCTTTTCACCGTAACCGCCAAGTTGTTTTTGTACCGCAGGATAAAGTAATTTTTTCACCAGCGTACTTTTACCACTTCCTGAAACACCGGTTATCGCAGTAAATATTCCTAATGGAAAAGTGACATCAATATTCTTAAGATTATTTTCTCTTGCGCCAAGAATATTGATTTCTCGAGTCCATTTTTTTCTTTCTTTAGGAACTTCAATACGTTTTTTATCTGTAAGATATTGAGCGGTAAGAGAATCTGATTTTAGAATTTCTTTTAAGGTTCCAGTAGCAACTACATGCCCACCATGCGTACCAGCTTCAGGACCTATATCGATAATTTCATCAGCTTCCTTCATGATTTCTTCATCATGCTCTACCACAATTACGGTATTTCCTAAATCGCGTAGATTTTTAAGAACACCTATCAAACGTTCGCTATCTCTGGGATGCAATCCAATAGAAGGTTCATCTAAAATATACATAGACCCTACAAGACTACTTCCTAAAGAAGTTGCCAGGTTAATACGTTGTGATTCTCCGCCAGAAAGTGTGTTAGATTTTCTGTTTAGCGTGAGATAATCCAAGCCAACTTCAGATAAAAATTTAAGTCGGTTATTGATTTCAGTAAGCAGGCGTTTGGCAATTACCTCTTCATACTCGTCCAATTTCAGATCGGCAAAAAAAGCTCTTACTTTATCAAGTGGTTTTACTACAAGTTCAGTAATACTGGTTCCGTTAATTTTAACGTATTCTGCTTCCGGTCGAAGTCTTTTTCCATGGCAGGCCGAACATTTTGTTTTTCCGCGGTAACGCGATAACATCACGCGATTTTGAATCTTATAAGCTTTTCTTTCTAAAAAGTCAAAAAACTGGTTTAAACCTTCAAAATATTGATTACCGTTCCAAACCAGATCTTTTTGCTCCTGAGTTAGTTCGAAATAAGGTTTATGGATCGGAAAATCGAACTTATGAGAATTATTAATCAATTGATCCCGGTACCAGCTCATGCTATCGCCACGCCATGGGTAAATAGCATTATCGTAAATAGATAATCCTGTATTTGGAATCACTAAATCTTCATCTATACCAATAACGTCTCCATATCCTTCACATTTTGGACAAGCACCATAAGGATTATTAAAGCTGAATAAATGAACATTAGGTTCAAGGAAATTCATCCCATCCAACTCAAATTTATTGCTGAAGTGATGTAGTTTATTATCTGAAAGTGTTTCTACAAATAATTCACCTTTTCCTTCAAAAAATGCTGCTTCGATAGCGTCGGCCAGACGATTATAGAAATCTTCGTCGTCTTTTTTAATAACACGATCTACTACTAGAGAAGTGTTTTCTGGCTTTACTTTACTTAAATCTGCCTCGTCGATTCTTAAAACTTCATCATCGACTTTAATTCGGCTGTAACCTTGTTGAGCGAGAATTTTAATTTTTTCATCTAAATCTCTTCCTTCTTCTACAAAAATAGGAGCAAGTAAAAGGAGCTTTGCGCGATCTGGAAATTCTTTAATGAACTTCACGACATCGGTTACTGTATCTTTTTTTACTTCTCTACCTGAAACCGGAGAAAATGTTCTACCGATACGTGCGTATAGTAACTTCAGATAATCGTAGATTTCAGTAGAAGTTCCTACGGTAGATCGCGGGTTGGTTGAATTTACTTTCTGCTCGATCGCTATTGCAGGAGCAATACCTTTTATATAGTCAACTTTGGGTTTGTTAAGTCGCCCCAAAAATTGGCGTGCATACGAAGATAAACTTTCAACATATCGACGCTGTCCTTCAGCATATAAAGTATCGAAGGCTAAACTGGATTTACCCGAGCCAGAAAGGCCGGTAATCACTACCAGTTTGTTACGCGGTATAACGACGTTTATATTTTTAAGATTGTGCAGTTTGGCACCCTTAATAATAATATTTTCTTTGGGGTTTATTTTATCTAAATCAATATTCATGGTCTCTTTCTAGCAATAAGTATGCAAAGGTACTTAATCTATACCAGTGCTAAAAGCCATTAAAATCCTATAGTATTGTTAAAATTTTAAGCTTTCGTTTGCATTTCTTAAATTTTGTTTATTATATTTGAAGCCAATCTAAAAAACAACGTTGCCTATTAAACACAGTTACTTTTTATCTAAATAACCTATTCTAAGACAGGGTATATCCCTTTAAAAGTAACTGTATGGAAAAAACTAAGGTAACAGATGCCATTCTTGTTAAAGACTACATTAACGGAAACGAATTGGCCCTCTCAGAACTTATTCATCGTCATCAACAAAGAATTTACAGTTTCATTTATTCTAAGGTATTTGATAAGGATATATCTGAAGATATTTTTCAGGATACATTCATCAAAGTCATTAATACTTTAAAAAAAGGAAAGTATAACGAAGAAGGTAAATTTTTACCTTGGGTGATGCGTATTGCACATAATTTAGTTATCGATCATTTCAGAAGAAATAAAAGAATGCCGAAATTTGATAATAGCGGTGATTTTAATATTTTTTCAGTTTTAAGCGATTCTGGATTAAATGCTGAGAAACAAATTATTAAAGACCAAATCGAAACCGATTTGCGCGAAGTAATTAGAGAACTTCCTGAAGATCAATTAGAAGTGCTAACGATGCGTATTTACAAAGAAATGAGTTTTAAAGAAATCTCTGAAAGAACCGGAGTAAGCATTAATACCGCTTTAGGGAGAATGAGATATGCTTTAATAAATCTTAGAAAAATTATCGAAAAGCATAATATGGTTTTAACAAATTAAAGTTGCAATAATACGTTATAAGTGCCGTTATCTATTTATATAACCATCTTAATAATGTATTAATGAAGAACATTTACTTTGAAAAACCTTCGAGAGAAGAAAAATCACAACATTTGAAACCTAAAAAAGAGACCATTAAGTTTCTACTAAACTATTCGAAAGCATTGAAAGTTTTACCCGGTAAGACTGAAAATTATGAAATGCTTTTAAATTAAAACCTACAGCCTGCTTCTTGCAGGCTTTTTTATTGATCAGATTCTAAGAGAATTATCAAAACTTTAAAACTTGTTTTTTCCTAAGCTAGCATATTCGCTTTAAATTAGAAAAAAATAAATTATGAAAAATATAAAACTTGCTATAATCTATTATAGCGCAACCGGTACCAACTATCAAATGTCTAAAGTAGCTGAAGAAGCTGCTAAAGATTTGGGAGTAAAAGAGATTAAGTTCTTAAGAGTAGAAGAAACGGTTCCTGAAGAAATAATGAAAGGAAACGAAGATTGGGTAAAGCATTATAATGCGACTAAAGATATTCCAGTAGCTTCTGCCGATGATCTGGATTGGGCCGATGCAATTATATTTTCAGCGCCAACAAGATATGGTAACCTGCCATCACAATTTAGTAGTTTGATGGATACCACAGGGCCGTTATGGCAAGAAGGAAAATTAGTGGACAAAGTAGTAAGTGGAATGACAAGTGCTGCAAATCCTCATGGAGGACAAGAAGCTACTTTACTTTCTTTATATAAAGCAATGATGCACTGGGGCGCGGTAATTGCAAATCCTGGATATACAGATCCTGTTATTTTTGAAACCGGAGGAAATCCTTATGGTTTTAGTATGGTAGGAGGAAGCGATCTATCAGAAAATGATAAAAAAGCGATTTCAGCTCAGGTAAAAAGAGTTGTAAGTTTAGCATCCAAAATTAATGCATAATTCTGACTATTAATTATAAAAGAAAACTCCGGAATCTCTGGAGTTTTTTTATTTCTTCTTTTTAGCTATTTTCTTTTCATAATCTGCCAGAACTGTTTTTCTACCGATAGTTTTAGTAATGATATCTTTTTCAAGATCCCAACCTCTTGCTGGCGAATATTGCCGGCCATACCAGATTATTTGCAAATGAAGCTCATTCCAGAGGTCTTTTGGAAATAATCGTTTAGCATCTTTTTCAGTTTGCGCAACGCTTTTTCCATTAGATAAATTCCATCGATACATTAATCTTTGAATATGAGTATCTACCGGAAATGCAGGGACATTAAATGCCTGAGCCATTACCACACTCGCCGTTTTGTGACCTACAGCAGGAAGACTTTCTAAAGCTTCAAAATCTGCCGGTACCTGCCCGTTGTATTTTTCCAATAATATTTCAGAAAGGCCATGAATACCTTTAGATTTCATTGGAGATAATCCGCAGGGTTTTATAATTTCTCTAATTTCTTCAACACTTAATTTAACCATTTTTTGCGGCGTGTCGGCAACTTCAAATAAAAGTGGAGTTATTTGATTCACTTTAACATCGGTACTTTGGGCAGAAAGTAAAACAGCAATCAAAAGCGTGTAAGGATCTTTATGATCTAAGGGGATAGGAATTTCAGGATAAATATTTTGTAAAGTATCAATTACAAATTGCACTTTTTGCTGTTTATTCATAAAGCTTTAATTTTAGGCAAAAATAAGAATTATGACGACATTAAAAGCAGGAGATAAAGCACCAGATTTTTCAGTAGAAGATCAAGATGGGAATGAAGTAAAGCTTTCAGATTTTAAAGGAAAGAAACTGGTTTTATTTTTTTATCCAAAGGCTAGTACACCAGGATGTACGGCAGAAGCTTGTAATCTTAGAGATAATTGGGAAGTGTTCCAAAAGGAGGATTATGCGATTTTGGGAGTAAGTGCAGATTCTAAGCGTAGACAAACTAATTTTAAAACCAAGAACGAGCTTCCTTTTCCGCTATTAGCAGATGAAGATAAAGAAGTGATAAACGCTTATGGTGTATGGGGACCTAAAAAATTTATGGGTAAAGAATACGATGGAATTCATCGCACTACTTTTATAATCGACCAAGAGGGTAAAATTGAAGAAGTGATTGGTAAGGTGAAAACCAAAGATCACGCCGCCCAGATTCTATAATTTCTGAATATTTTTTCTTCGGATCAACTTCAACTAAACTTATAAAGCTTGTCGAAATTGCATAATTTTGGCAGGCTTTTTTATTGGCACCGCCAAGGGGTGTAATTCTCCGAGGCTTGCCACGAAATTAAAAAGTTATTTCTAACCAATGCCTTTCCGGCTTGCTCGGAAATACTTTACTTTTCAGAATAAAAATTAACCTCCTGAATAGTAGCAATACTATCGCAATTTTCAACTTTAAATTGAATTGGTTTTGTTGTAGTTTCTCCTGAAATTAGATAAATGTTACAAGAATCTCTATCGGTAATACTTTCAGTAAAATGAACTTCACCATTTTCCAAAATTGAAGAGATATTGCTGGTATCTATTGCGTTTTCAGTAAAAAACTTCATCGCCTTATCATCAAATTGGCGTTCTTTTACTCGAATACTTTTTAAAGTTCTGGCATTTGGAAAATACGAACAACTGGTTTTTTTTCCGCTTAAAAAGAAAATGAGAATAATGATTCCCATAAAAAGTCCTACAGAAAAATATCCTAGACGCTGAAATATATTCATATAAAATAGCTAAAATCGGTGCAGGGGATCAGAAAATCAAGAGGTTAATATCTCGATAAGTAAGATCAAACCAGTCTGCAATAGATTTGTTGGTTAATACTCCGTGGTAAAAGTACAAACCATTTCGCAATCCGCGGTCAAAACGAAGCGTATTTTCCAGTCCGCCTTCCTCGCCAATATGCAATAAATAAGGAGTGAAAATATTACTTAGAGAAAGCGAACTTGATCTTGCGTAGCGTGAAGGAATATTAGGCACACAATAATGAATTACCTCATGTTTGGTGAAAATAGGTTTTTCATGACTGGTAATTTCACTGGTTTCGATACAGCCACCAACATCAATACTTACGTCTATGGCTACAGCGCCACGTTTCATAGAGGCAACCATTTCATCGGTGACTAAAACCGGAGAACGATTATTGCCGCGAACAGCGCCAATTAGCACATCACAGCGTTTAAGCGCTTTAGATAGATTTTTTGGTTGAATTGTACTTGTGTAAAAAGTGCATCCCAATGACGATTGAAGATTTCTCAATTTGGTAATCGAGCTATCAAATACTTTGATATTGGCTCCAAGGCCAATAGCCGATCTTGCTGCAAATTGTCCCACTGTACCCGCGCCTAAAATCACAACTTCTACAGGAGGAACGCCACTTATATTTCCAAAAAGGAGTCCGTTACCATCGCCATTATTACTCATAATTTCAGAAGCAATAAGAACCGAAGCAGTTCCTGTGATTTCACTTAACGCCCTAACTATGGGATAACTACCATCATCATCTTTAATAAACTCGAAACCTAGAGCAGTAATTCTTTTCGATGCTAGTTTTTGAAAATATTCTTTGCTCTGCGTTTTAATTTGAAGTGCTGAAATTAAAATCGTTTGCGGATTCATCATTTCTAATTCCGCGATAGATGGTGGTTCTACTTTTAAAATCGTAGGGCAGGAGAATACCTTTTGGGTATCTTTAGTGATTTCTGCACCGGCATCTGAATAATCTTTATCGCTAAAATTTGCATAGTTGCCTGCTCCAGATTCAATCATTACACGATGCCCGTGGGCTGTAATAGCTCCAACAGCATCAGGGCTAAGACAAATACGTTTTTCTTGGTAAGAGGTTTCCTTGGGGATTCCTATAAATAGTTCTCCTTTGTTTCTATAAATTTCAAGTTTTTCTTCTTGAGGTATTAGCTCTTCTTTGGTAAAAGGAGAAACCTGTTCATTCATATTTTTCTTTTCAGCTGATTTGGAAAAGTTAAATTACAATTATTTTTGAAATAGTAAGAATAGATTCCCTAAAGTTTAGCGTAGTAATCTTCATCGGTATCTGGAGAATTCTTCATATCATCGATTTCCTTTAGATCTTTTTCCGACATAGATGAAAAAACAGAAATATTAGTTTCGTCGATTTCGCTTAAATCTATTCCATAAATCTTATCGAAAATCTTAATTCGAATTAAATAAACTATGCAGATAATTATAATAAAAAATGGTGCTAAATAGATTAATTGATTAGTATCCATGGGTTTAATATCCATATACATATCTTGATACAATGCTGTAATCAATTGATATCCGTACATTATAGTCGGAACTAATATTACATGATACCACCAATGTTTACATGTAAAAAACCATATTAGCAGTAAAAATAATGGAGTTATCTTTCCGAGATAAGTCCACATCGCAGTCATTACGTTTAAATAGTATTTACTTTCATAAGTAAATAAAAAATTTTCCCAAACTGGTCCGTCTGGGAAAATTTCATATAAATAAAATAAATATGGTGAAAATGCTATTAATAAAGCAATAATACTACCCGTTAACAGGAATCCTGATCGTTGTCCTATCAACAGCTTGCTTTTTGATTGGGTCATTTGCTTGGTCATTATCAGTTGTTGAAGTTACAAAAATTGATGCTCCAAAAATAGCTGCTCCGAATAATAATGCTTTTAATTTCATAATAGTTGGTTTTAATAATATTTTTAAATCGTATTTCGTTTTGTTTCTGATACAAACCTACTACGTTATAACCTTCTATTAGTAAATACATTAATTGTACTTTTGCGGCTTTTTAGCGGATTTCAATGGATTTTGTAAAATTTTTACAGATTAATATTTTTTTAACTGTTATGCTTAAAATAAAATACTTTTGGCATTTTTATATGACTCATTATTTAGTAAAAACTCAGTAATTGCTAATACGTTTTTGGCTAAAATCAGACATCAAAAATAAACATTTTCACATTTTATTAACTTAACTTTAACAATCTTAGTTCTGGATTTATTTTTTGTAGCTCCAATTTCTGGTGTTTCTCTGGTAAAAGATTTGTAATTTTTTGTGGCCACTCAATAAATTTCCATCCCGGTTGTTCTAAATAATCATCAAATCCAATATCATAAGCCTCATTTTCTTCATCTATACGGTAGAAATCGAAATGAAAAACAGTTTCAGTTTCAGATTTATATTCATTAACTAAAGAGAAAGTAGGACTGGATACCCGATCTTCAATACTTAGCTTATTTACGAGCTTTTTGATTAATGTTGTTTTACCAGCGCCCATTTCTCCATAAAAGAGAATTGTCTTACTAGTTGTGTTTTTCAGAATGAATTCAATAGCTTTATCGATCTCCGACAAATGATATTTCAACTCCATTTTACCAATTATTTAATTTTTCAAATATACCAAAAAACCTGATAGAGACTATCAGGTTCGGTTAGGCGTGTTTAATTGCGGTTACTTATTAAAAATTTTATTTTGGTGAAAGAACGGCAAAAGGTATAATCATTTCTTCTAAAGATACTCCGCCATGTTGGTAGGTGTTTCTAAAGTAACTTACGTAATGATTATAATTATTAGGATAGGCAAAAAATAAATCACCTTTGGCAAAAATAAAGGAACTACTCATATTAAGAGTTGGTAGATGCAAGGTTTTAGGTTCCTTAGCAGCCAAAACATCTTTTTTCTCGTAGGTAAGACTTTTACCAGTTTTGTACCTTAAATTTAAACTTGTGTTTTTATCACCTATTACTTTACTCGGATTTTTAACGTTAATTGTTCCATGATCTGTGGTGACGATCAATTTGAATCCTAATTGCTGCGCTTGCTGTATAATTTCTAAAAGTGGCGAATTTTTAAACCAACTTTCTGTTAAAGATCGATACGATTTATCATTAGAGGCTAACTCTTTAATTACTTCCATCTCGGTTTTAGAATGCGAAAGCATATCTACAAAGTTATAAACCACAACAGTTAAATCGTTGTTTTTTTGAGTTTTGAAATTTTCAACTAATTTTCTACCGGCTTTTAGATTGCTTATTTTGTGATATTCGTGTTTAATATCTTTTCCTAAACGCTTCAATTGTTCGGTTAGAAATTCATTTTCAAAATTATTTTTTCCGCCTTCATCGGTATCATTTTTCCAGTACTGTGGGTAGAGCTTCTCCATCTCACTCGGCATTAAACCAGAAAAGATCGCATTACGGGCGTATTGCGTTGCCGTTGGTAAAATACTGCAAAAGGGCTGTTCTTTTTCTTTTTTGTAATAATTAGCTATGGTTGGCTCAAAAGCTTTCCATTGGTCGTATCGTAAATTATCGATCACTACCAATAATGTTGGTTGTTCTTTGGTAATTTCAGGTAAAATTTTTCTTTTGAATAGGGTATGGGACATCGTAGGTGCTTCTGCTTTGTCTTTAAACCATTCAGGATAACTTTTATCGATAAACTTACAAAACTGATTATTCGCTTCTTGTTTTTGAGTTTCAAGAATTTCGAACATACTGCTATCTTCTATATTCTCTAATTGAAGTTCCCAATAAATTAGACGTTGGTACATATCTGTCCAATCCTCGTAAGTGTTCACATTCATTAAATCCATTGCGATTTTTCTGAATTCCTGCTGGTAGTTGGCGGTTGTTTTTTCAGAAATTAGTCGAGAGTGATCTAAATTCTTCTTTATAGAAAGCAGAATTTGATTTGGATTTACGGGCTTTATTAGATAATCTGAAATTTTAGAGCCTATTGCTTCTTCCATAATATACTCTTCCTCACTTTTTGTGATCATCACAATAGGAATATTGGCCTGTTTTTCTTTTATCTCAGATAATGTTTCCAGACCTGTTAAACCGGGCATATTTTCATCCAAAAAAACAATATCGAAGCGTTCCTCGTCTATCTTCTCAATTGCTTCAGTACCACTTTGGCAAGTGGATACATCGTAATTTTTAGATTCTAGAAATAAAATATGTGGTTTTAAAAGGTCGATCTCATCGTCAACCCATAGTATTTTGATATTATTCATGCTTGATTAATTTATAAGCCGGTTAAAAATTTATATTTTTAATTTATATTGCTCTTTTTGGATATAAATTGATCCAAAAGAGCTTCAATGTCTATTTTTGTTCTACCATATAATTAAATAAAGCTTGGCTTCACAAAACAAACTCAAGATTCTAAACGATCCAATTTACGGATTTATTACCATACCAAGTCAGCGGATCTTTAATATTATCGAGCATCCCTACTTCCAAAGATTGCGTAGAATATCTCAAATGGGATTATCCTATTTGGTATATCCGGGCGCACATCATACAAGATTCCATCACGCATTAGGATGTGTTCATTTAATGCAAAAAGCAGTGCGAATCCTTCGCTTTAAGGGAGTTGAGATAAGTGAGGAAGAAGAGGAAGCCCTGCAAATCGCCATTTTATTGCATGATATTGGTCATGGTCCTTTCTCGCATACCATGGAACATACCATTGTTGAAGGCGTCGATCATGAGTCTATTTCGTTGCTTTTTATGAAAGAATTGAATGAGGTTTTTAACCAAAATTTAACGCTGGCGATCGAGATTTTTACTGGAAATTATCCAAAAAAGTTCATGTACCAGTTAATCACAAGTCAGTTAGACATGGATCGACTGGACTATCTTAAGAGAGATAGTTTTTATACGGGTACTACTGAAGGAAATATTAATAGTGATCGGTTAATTACGATGCTTAATGTGGTGAATAACGAATTGGTTTTAGAAGAAAAAGCCATTTATTCTGTAGAAAAATTTCTGGTAGCCAGAAGGTTAATGTATTGGCAGGTGTATTTGCATAAAACAAGTTTAGTAGCAGAACAGCTTTTAATAAGAGTCCTAAAAAGAGCAAAAGAATTAACGGCCGGTGGTACTTCGCTTAACGCAAGCAAAGCACTTAGCTATTTTCTAGAAAACAAAGTTACCTCAGAAAGTTTTGATACTGAAACCTTAAAGATTTTTGCTTGTCTTGACGATTATGATATTGTCCTTGCAATGAAAGAATGGATGAATCACGAAGACTTTATTTTGAGCAGTTTATGTAAAATGGTGATTAATCGCGATCTTTTAAAAGTTAAATTGAAGAAGAAAAAGCCGTCTTCAGCTAAAATTGAAAAGCATACCACGCAACTGAAAGAGAAGTATAACTTATCTGATAAAGAAGCTTCTTATTTTGTTTTTACGGGGGAAATCGCAAATCTAGCGTATACAAGAGAAAAGAATAATATCAATATTCTTCATAAAAACGGAAAGATTAATGATGTAATTAAAGTTTCTGACCAGCTTAATTTGAAAGCATTATCAAAAACTGTGACTAAATTTTATATATGTTATCCTAAGTCAAAACATTAACTCATTTTTTTTACTTTTGCCAGAATGAAATTTAAAGCATCACAAATAGCCGAAATTCTCGAAGGGACAATAGAAGGTAATCCCGATGCAGAGGTTTCAGAATTGGCTAAGATTGAAGAAGGAAAAGAAGGATCGCTTACTTTTTTAAGCAATCCTAAGTATACCTCGTATATATATAGCACAAAAGCATCAATTACTATCGTTAATGATAGTTTTGAAGCAGATGAGCCTATTAATACCACGCTTATTAAAGTAAAGGATGCCTATAAAGCATTTTCTACTTTATTAGAATATTACAATCAGGTAAAGCTTCGCAAAAGCGGTATAGAGAAACCTAGTTATATTTCAGATTCTGCAGAATATGGTGAAAATATTTATTTGGGAGCATTTACCTATTTGGGAGATAATGTGAAAATAGGTAATAATGTGAAGATTTATCCTTATGCCTATGTAGGCGACAATACGGTAATTGGCGATAATTCAACATTATTTGCCGGAGTAAAAGTATATTCGGAAACTGTAATTGGTGAAAATGTAACCTTACACGGTGGATGTATTATAGGCGCTGATGGATTTGGGTTTAGTCCGAACGAGAAAGGAGAATATTCTAAAGTACCGCAAATAGGAAATGTTATTATTGAAGATAACGTTGATATAGGTGCCGGGACAACTATAGATAGAGCAACCTTAGGATCTACGATTATAAGAAAAGGAGTGAAACTGGATAATCATATCCAAATAGCGCATAATGTAGAGATAGGGGAGCATACGGTAATTGCCGCACAAACAGGTGTAGCCGGTTCTACTAAAATTGGCAAAAACTGTATTATTGGTGGCCAGGTTGGTATTGTAGGGCATATTACTATTGGAGATAGAACAAAAATCCAGGCACAAAGTGGTATTGGTCGAAATGTTAAAGATGATGAAGTGTTACAAGGCTCACCGGCTATAGGATATTCAGATTTTAATAAATCCTTTATTCATTTTAAAAACTTACCTAAAACTGTTGATTTATTACATCAGTTGGATAAAAAAGTAAATAAGAATGGCTGAAAAAGTATTTAAGCAGCAAACTATTCAAAATGAAGTTTCTCTCGAAGGAGTAGGACTGCATACAGGAAAACAAGTAAAACTTACCTTTAAACCAGCGCCAGAGAATACAGGTTACGTATTTAAACGAGTAGATCTTGAAGGAGAACCTACTATAGAGGCTGATGTAACCTACGTTGTTGATACTAGAAGAGGAACAAATCTTGAAAAGAACGGAGTTAAAATTCAAACTTCAGAGCATGTGCTTGCCGCATGTGTAGGATTAGAAATCGACAATATTATTATTGAATTGGATGCTTCAGAACCACCAATTATGGATGGTTCATCAAAATACTTTGTAGAAGCTTTAGAGAAAGCTGGCATCAAAGAGCAGGATAAAGATAAAGAGGAGTATGTAATCAATCAGGTAATTTGCTATCGTGACGAAGAAACTGGCAGTGAAATTGTAGTGATGCCTGCAGATACTTACAAAGTTACTACAATGGTTGATTTTGGAACTAAAGTTTTGGGAACGCAAAATGCTTCTATAGAACATGTTTCAGAATTTAAAGATAATATATCGAACGCGCGTACCTTCAGCTTTCTTCATGAAATAGAAGAATTATTAAAACATGGCTTAATTAAGGGCGGTGATTTAAATAATGCTATAGTTTATGTAGATAAAGAAATTGGTGAGGATACTTTAAAGAAATTAAGAGTGGCGTTTAATCGTGACGAAATTTCAGTAAAACCTAATGGAATTTTAGATAATCTTACACTACATTATCCTAATGAAGCAGCACGGCATAAATTATTAGATGTCTTAGGAGATTTAGCACTTATTGGTACTAGAATAAGAGGTAAAGTTATCGCTACCAAACCAGGACATTATGTGAATACTGAGTTTGCTAAAAAACTGGCGAAATTTATAAAAGAAGAGAAGCGTAATAAAGTACCAAAGGTCGACTTAAGTGCGAAGCCAATAATGGACGTTAACGACATTATGGAAACGCTTCCGCATCGTTCACCGTTTTTACTTGTAGATAAAATTTACGAATTGACAGATTCTACTGTTGTGGGGGTTAAAAACGTTACAATGAATGAGCCCTTCTTTGTGGGGCATTTCCCAGGTAAACCTGTAATGCCAGGCGTACTGCAAGTAGAAGCTATGGCACAAACAGGTGGTATATTAGCGCTAAAATCTGTACCAGATCCAGAAAACTATCTTACGTATTTTATGAAAATTGATAATGTAAGATTTAAGCAGCAAGTAGTACCTGGGGACACTTTAATATTTAAATTAGAACTTTTAGCGCCAATTAGAAGAGGTATTTGCCAAATGCAGGCGTATGCATATGCAAATGGAAAGCTGGCTACAGAGGCTATTTTAATGGCACAAATTGTAAAATCAAAATAAAAAATAATGAATCAACCTTTAGCATATGTGCATCCGGGAGCGAAAATTGCCAAAAATGTGGTAATTGAGCCATTTGCAACGATTCATAATAATGTGGTTATTGGCGAAGGAAGCTGGATAGGCTCTAATGTAACCATTATGGAGGGAGCACGCATAGGGAAAAATTGTAGTATTTTTCCTGGTGCGGTAATATCTGCAATTCCACAGGATAAAAAATTTGATGACGAGGATACCACTACCATCATTGGAGATAATACAACAATAAGAGAGTGTGTTACCATCAATAGAGGAACGTCAGATCGCATGAAAACTGTGATAGGTAATAATTGCTGGATTATGGCGTACTGCCATATTGCTCACGATTGTATTGTGGGTGATAATTGTATCTTTTCCAATAATAGTACCTTAGCAGGACATATAAACGTAGGCGATCATGTTGTGCTTGCAGGAATGGCTGCAATACAACAATTTTGTAGCATAGGTAAGCATGCCTTTGTGACTGGTGGATCATTGGTTAGAAAAGACGTACCACCATTTGTAAAAGCCGGTCGTGAGCCACTTTCCTATGTGGGGATCAATTCTATAGGTCTTAGAAGAAGAGGATTTACTACTGAGAAGATTAGAGAAATTCAGGATATTTATAGAATTTTATATCAAAGAAATTATAACAATACGCAGGCTGTAACCATTATTGAAGCTGAAATGCAGGCCACAGCCGAGCGTGACGAAATATTAGAATTTATTAAAAACTCGCAGCGAGGTATCATGAAGGGATATTTCAGCTCGAACTAAAAAATTAAATGAATGGCCAGTACAAGCGATATTAGAAACGGACTTTGCATAAGATATAACCACGATATTTATAAGATTGTTGAATTTCTTCATGTAAAGCCAGGTAAAGGTCCAGCTTTTGTTAGAACTAAATTAAAAAGTGTAACCACAGGAAAGGTTGTTGATAATACATTTTCAGCAGGACACAAAATTGATGATGTTCGTGTAGAAACACATAAATATCAGTTTTTGTATCAGGATGGGGAGTTTTATCATTTTATGCACGTAGAAGATTATACACAAATAAGACTTCTAGAAAGTGCTTTGGATATGCCGCAATTACTTAAAGAAGGCGAAGTGCTAACTGTTATAATCAATACTGAAGATAATATGCCGCTTTCTACAGAGATGCCTGCAAGCGTAGTTCTAGAAGTTGCGCATACCGAGCCTGGTGTTAAAGGAAATACAGCAACAAACGCTACTAAACCTGCAACCGTAGAGACTGGAGCTGAGGTTAACGTTCCTTTGTTTATAAATGAAGGTGATAAGATTAGAATCGAAACAGAAAAAGGAACTTACAAAGAAAGAATTAAAGAATAAGTTTTATAACTAATAATTGAAAAAGGAAAGGTAAATATATCTTTCCTTTTTTTATATTTAATAATTAGATGAAGTTTCCACAAACACATACCATAGAGCAAATTGCCACGATCATTTCATGCAAATTTGTTGGCGATAGAAATTTTCCGGTAGAAGGAATAAACGAGATTCATGTTGTTACTGCAGGTGATATTGTCTTTGTAGACCATCCTAAATATTATGATAAAGCACTAAACTCTGCTGCGACCATTATTCTAATTAATAAGGAAGTTGAATGCCCAGAAGGAAAAGCTTTGCTAATTTCAGATGATCCATTCAGGGACTTTAATAAGCTCGCTAAATATTTTAAACCTTTTGAAAAAGCGACTGAAAAAATAGCTTCCTCAGCAAAAATAGGGCAGGGGACTCATATTCAGCCAACAGCTTTTATAGGAAACAATGTAATTATCGGTAAAAATTGTAGAATTGATGCTAACGTTAGCATAAACGATCATACGATAATAGGCGATAATGTGATTATTCAGGCTGGTACTGTAATTGGCGGAGATGCTTTTTATTATAAAACTCGTCCAGAAGGTTTTGATCGCTTGCTTTCTAGCGGTCGCGTAGTTTTGGAAAATGATGTAGAGATTGGTTGTAACTGCACTATAGATCGCGGGGTAACAGGAGATACTTTAATTAAAAGAGGCACTAAAATAGATAATTTGGTTCAGGTGGGGCATGATACTGTTATTGGTGAGCGATGTCTTATAGCTTCACAAGTTGGTATTGCTGGTTGCGTAATTGTTGAAGACCAGGTTACACTTTGGGGCCAAGTAGGGGTAAGAAGCGATGTTACTATAGCCAAAGGTTCTATAATGATGGGGCAAACCGGTGTTACTAAAAACTCTAAACCGGGAGTTACGTATTGGGGTACTCCACTACAAGAAGTGCGTTCGTATTTAGTAGAACAGGCTTATCTAAAAAAATTACCTGAATTTATGAAGAATTCAAATAAAAAATAAGCATGTGAGTTTAAAAGGCAAGAAGTTAGTAGAACAATTTTATAAATTATTTTCGAATGATCCCGAGGAGGCGCTAAAATTGATGCACGCTGATATGAGTTTAGATTGGCATAGCAGCACTGGATATCGCCAGCTAAATAAAACTACAATGCGTGAACTCTTAACGGAAATGACTACAACTTACGAGGCACTCCGCTTAGAGATTAAAGAAACAATTAAGGAAGACCAGAAGGTGGTGATCTATTATACCTATCACGTTAGAACTATAGAAAATCCTGAAGAAGAACTTCCACTTGCACATTTTATGACCATCTGGCATTTAAAAGATAATTTACTTTACCAAGGCTCACAAATAAGTCAGTTGCCAAACGAATAATAGTAAAACCATCTGAAAACCAGATGGTTTTTTGTTAAATATTAGCTCTATGTTTGTAGAATTAAAATTATACTCTACATTTGTAGAGTTAATTCTAATAAAGTAGAAAAATGAAACTTTCCAATGCAGAAGAGCAACTAATGCAGATATTATGGAAGCTGAAAAAAGCTTTTATGAAAGATCTGATTGACGAATATCCCGAACCAAAACCGGCAACAACCACAGTAGCTACTTTATTGAAGCGCATGCGAGATAAGAAGTTTATTGATTTTGTACAATATGGTCGATCTAGAGAGTATTTTCCATTAGTGAAAAAGGAAGATTATTTCTCTAAACAGATGAACGGACTCATCAAAAATTTCTTCAATAATTCGGCTGCCCAATTTGCTTCTTTCTTTACGGAAGAAACCGACTTATCTGAATCAGAACTAAAAGAATTACGAAAAATCATCGACGACAGAATTAAAAATCAATAGCTTATGATCATCTATATTCTAAAATTTTCGGGTTGTCTCTTGGTTTTGTATGCGTTTTATAGGTTGTTTTTGGAAAGCGAAAAAAATCATAGGTTTAAGCGATTTTACTTATTATTTGCATTAGTAGCTTCAGTAATAATTCCGCTAATTACCATAAGCTATCAGGTTGAAGCACAACCAATGCAGCAAACAGGAATCTTAATACCTGAAGCTACAACCAAAGTAGCGGAAGTAAAAACAAGCTTTTGGAAAGATCAGCTTCCGGCAATTTTATGGAGTGTTTATAGTTTTGGTGTGGTTATTTTTCTATTTCGATTTTTAGGCAATATTAGTCGTTTAAAAAGTCTAATTCAGAAGCACGAAAAAGTAGATGAATATTGGAATATCAAAGTTTTGCTACCATTTCCGCTAACTCCATATTCTTACTTCAAATATATTTTTGTTGAAAAAGATGCTTTTGAACAGAATAATATTCCGAAGGAAATTTTAAAGCATGAAGAAGCTCATGTACATCAAAAACATACGCTAGATTTATTGATATTGGAGATTTTACAGGTCATTTTTTGGTTTAATCCGCTGTTCATCTTTATTAAAAAATCAATACGTTTAAATCACGAGTTTCTTGCCGATGAAGCCGTTCTAAAACAAAATATTAGCGCATTATCATATTCTAATTTATTACTTAACAGCTCGTTTGCCGGCCATCAAGCTACAATGACGAGTTCATTTAAACATTCATTAATCAAAAAACGAATCGTTATGATTTCAAATTCATTTTCAAAAAAGAGAGTAGGGCTAAAACTTGGATTTTTAGTACCGGTTTTATGTTGTTGTATTTATTTTTTCAATAATGATATTGTAGCTGAAACTATACAGAAGGAATCTCCTATTGTTACTGAAACTTTAAACGCATTTACGCTTAAAGTTCACGGCGAAAGGATCGAACTGAACGGGGAGCAGGTGGCGCTAGAAGAATTTGCCTCGAAATTAGATAAAATCACAACTCAATATCCAGATAAAGATTTACTGAAAAATAATGTGCGCTTAGATCTAAAAAACGTTCCTGAAGATTTTAAAAAGAAATTAGGTAAGGAGTATCTTAAAACTCAATATTACCAGGTAATGAAGAAAAATTCCAGAAATACTTCTTTGTTTCCTTCAGGAGTTCCAGCTCCACCAACGGCACCAACACCACCAATGAAAATTGCGGGAAGAAGCGGAACTTCTTATATCACCACAGATAGTCCTTCTAAACAACAAATTAAGGAATGGAAAAATAAAGGCTATACATTTTCTTTTGACAACAATCCAATTTCAAAAGAAAAACTTGATGATATCGATTTAAATGTGATAAGTCTTTATTCAAAACAGGTTAATGAGATGGGGACTAAAATATATCTGAATACCGTGTATACTCAATATTCTAAAAATCCACCTTCAAAATCTATATTATCAGATCAAAATTGAAAAGATTACGGTCATTTTTTTATTGATGGGAAAGAAGTTTCCAAAGATAAATTAAAAAAATATTCTCCGAATGAATTTATATCTTATCAGATTGTAAAAGATGGAAAGCTTCCTGTCACAGAGCGGTTAATTTTAAAGCTTTTTACGAAAGAAATAATTGAAGTTATTGAAAAACCAGAAGTGATTGAAGTTATTGAGAATCACCCAAAAACACCACCAAGTCCGCAATCTCCTGAAGTGATTGAGGTGATAGAAAAAGAACCGACGCCACCACCAGCTCCAGCAGTACCACCAAAAGTCGAGGAACTTCAGGAGTCTCCGATTACTTCTGTTCAGAAAGATAATAGCAAAGAAAATATGGCTAAATATATTAATGAAAGAGCTAAACTTGAAAAAATGTTGCCGGAAGGATATCCTGCATCTTTTTTAAATCTATCACCAAAAGATCAAGATCGTATTAGTTCACAGTTACAAATAACATTGCAATATTATCTAAAAATTAAAGAAGAAGATAAAAAGAAAGTACCATATATGTTTGTGCCACCACCATCTCCTGAACTTTATTATGAGAAAGATGGAGCAATTATAAAGAAAGAAGGTAACTAAACTCAATTTTTCGACCGTTTGCGAAATTTATTATTTAAAGTATTAATTTATACTGCAATTATCTAAAAAAAGCTTTATGTTTTATCTTTAAAAACATATTTTTGTATACGTAATTACAAAAAATACTTATGAGCGTTTTAGTAAATAAAGATTCAAAAATAATCGTGCAGGGATTTACCGGTAGCGAAGGTACTTTCCATGCAGAGCAAATGATAGAATATGGTTCCAACGTAGTTGGAGGTGTTACTCCAGGTAAAGGTGGTCAAACTCATTTGGATAAACCGGTGTTTAATACAGTTTCAGATGCTGTTAAAGAAACAGGAGCAGATGTAACGATCATTTTCGTTCCGCCAGCGTTTGCTGCCGATGCCATTATGGAAGCTGCCGATGCCGGGATTAAAGTAATCATTACTATTACGGAAGGTATTCCTGTTGCAGATATGGTTAAGGCTTCAGATTATATTAAAGACAAAGATTGTCGTTTAATTGGTCCTAACTGTCCTGGTGTTATTACTCCGGGTGAAGCTAAAGTTGGTATTATGCCAGGTTTCGTTTTCAAGAAGGGAACTGTAGGTATCGTTTCTAAATCTGGTACGTTAACTTACGAAGCTGCAGATCAGGTTGTGAAAGAAGGTTTAGGAATCACTACTGCGATAGGTATTGGTGGAGATCCAATTATTGGAACGACCACTAAAGAAGCGGTAGAGCTTTTAATGAACGATGACGAAACTAAAGCTATCGTGATGATTGGTGAAATTGGTGGACAGTTAGAAGCTGATGCCGCTAAATGGATCAAAGAAAACGGTAACAAAAAGCCTGTTATTGGATTTATCGCTGGAGAAACTGCTCCTGCAGGTAGAACGATGGGGCACGCTGGTGCTATTGTAGGTGGTAGCGAAGATACTGCACAGGCTAAGAAAGCAATCTTAAAAGAAAATGGAATACACGTTGTAGATTCTCCTGCTGAGATTGGTAAAAAAGTTGCTGAGGTTCTTGGATAAAAGTTAAAATTTAAGATAATTTTAAATAATTTTAGTCCGTAAGCGTTATATGCTTACGGACTTTTTTATTTTTATAAATATTTATCAATCAAAATTTTAACTATGAGGAAATTTTATCTGCCCCTTATGGCAATCCTTTTTCTTGCTTTTTCATCTTGTAAGAAAGAAGAAGATTCAAATTCAAATTCGCACACCGATGCCAATGGTTTTTCTTATGAAACTTTTGAAAACGATCCTACCGGTTTACGTCTTTACACTTTAGACAATGGTTTGAAAGTTTACCTGAGTCAGAATAACGAAGAACCTAAAATTCAAACTTTAATTGCCGTACGTGCGGGATCTACTTACGATCCAGCCGATAATACAGGGCTTGCTCATTATCTTGAGCATATGGTTTTTAAAGGGACAAGTAAAATAGGTACTCAGGATTGGGAGACAGAAAAAGTGCTTTTAGATTCGATTTCAGATCTATACGAGAAGCATAAAGCTACTACAGATCCTGAAGAGAAAAGAGCGATATATCGCCAGATCGACTCGGTTTCGCAGGAAGCTTCAAAATATTCTATAGCAAACGAATATGATAAAATGGTGAGCTCTTTGGGAGCCGAAGGCACCAATGCCTTTACCTCGAATGAGCAAACAGTCTATGTAAATAAAATTCCTTCTAACGAATTAGACAAATGGCTTACCATAGAAAGCGAAAGATTTAGCGAATTAGTTTTAAGATTGTTTCATACCGAATTAGAAGCGGTTTACGAGGAGTTTAACCGCGGGCAGGATAGTGATTCCAGAAAACAATATTATGCAGTTTTAGAAGGACTTTATCCTACACATCCGTACGGTACACAAACAACCATCGGAAAATCTGAGCATTTAAAGAATCCTTCTATGGAAGCAATTCACAATTACCATGAACAATATTATGTGCCAAATAATATGGCTGTAATCCTTTCAGGAGATTTAGAGTTTGATAGCACGATCCAGAAGGTGAATGATGCGTTTGGCGGCTACGAATCTAAAGAAGTGACGCATCCCACATTTCCTGAAGAACAACCTATCACTGCACCAATAGAAAAAGAGGTATTTGGACCAACTTCAGAATCTGTTTATGTCGCTTTCCGTACCGATGGTGTGGGCAGTAAAGATCAAAAAATTGTTTACTTAATAGATTACATTCTGGCCAATTCGCAAGCTGGTCTAATCGATTTAGATCTAAATCAAAAACAAAAAGTGCAAGCAGCGTCTTCTTATACAAATTTTGATAATGATTATGGATTCCATTTGTTATACGGAATGCCTAAAGCCGATCAATCTTTAGAAGAAGTGAAAAATCTGTTACTTGCTGAAGTCGAAAAAGTCAAAAAAGGAGAATTTGAAGATTGGTTAATCGATGCCGTAATTAACGATTTAAAATTATCTGAAATTCGCCAATTTGAGGATGCATCTTCAGTAGCGTATGCACATATGGATGCTTTTATTCATTTTCAAGACTGGCAGGAAGTAGTAGATTTTACAGACGATTTAAAATCTATTACCAAAGATGAACTTGTTACTTACGCCAACGAGCATTACAAAGACAACTACGTAGCGGTTTATAAAAGAATAGGGGAAGACCCAAATATCGCCAAAGTAGAAAACCCAGGGATCACTCCCGTTCAGCTAAATCGTGATAAGCAATCTGATTTTATAACCGAATTCAACAAATCGGAAGCACCTGCTTTAACTCCGCAGTATGTAGATTATGAAGAGGCAATCAAAAAAGAAGAAACCGAAAATGGATTGCCGGTTTCTTATATTTTGAATGAAAATAATGATCTTTTTAACCTGTATTTTATTTTTGATATGGGGCAGGATAATGATAAAGAGATTTCGCTGGCGACTGGATATTTAGATTATCTGGGCACAGATAAATATACTCCTGAAGAATTAAAGCAAGAGTTTTACAAACTTGGTATAAACTATTTTGTAAGCGCAGGTTCAGATCAAATTTATGTTGGTATTAGTGGCTTAAAAGAAAATTTGCCAAAAGGATTAGAATTATTGGAACATCTTTGGCAAAATGCTAAGCCAAATCAAGAAACCTACGAGAAATACGTCGCTTCGATTATGAAAGGTCGTGACGATGCTAAAACTCAAAAAGGGAATATTCTGTTTAATGGTCTAATGAACTTTGGCAAATATGGAGAAGATTCACGTTTACGTAATATTTATACTGAAGCCGAATTGAAAGCCTTAGATCCGGCTGAATTGGTAGACAAAGTAAAAGACCTTCGTAATTACAAACAACGAGTGCTTTATTACGGGAAAGATCCTGAAGCAGCCGTTGCTACCGTAAGCGCAAAACATGATGTTCCCCAAGAGTTAAAAGATTACCCTGAAGCTAAAAAATACGCTGAACAAGACACAGGAGGAAATGTTTACTTTGTAGATTATGATATGGTGCAAAGTGAAATGGTTTTTCTTGCCAAAGGGGAAAATTTTGATGCAGAAAAGATGGCGGCTACACAATTATTCAATACATATTTTGGTAGTGGCTTATCATCTATTGTATTTCAGGAAATACGGGAGTCTAAATCTTTAGCATATTCAGCTTACTCAAGTTACCAAATGGCCTCAGAAATGGATAAACCCAATTACACGATGGCATATATTGGTACACAAGCCAATAAAATGCCGCAAGCAGTAGATGCTATGATGGACCTCATGACGAATATGCCCAAAGCAGAAGAACAATTTGAAGCTGCTAAAGAAGCCACTTTAAAGAAAATTGCAGCAGATCGAATTACAAAAACAAATATTTTCTGGAGCTACGAGCGATTAAAAGATCGCGGTTTAGATCACGATACGCGCCAGGAAATGTATGATGCTATAAAAGAGATGAGTTTTGATGATTTACAAAACTTTTTTGATAGCAATATCAAAGGTCAGGATTATAATGTTTTGGTAATTGGTAATAAAAAAGATGTAGATATGGAAGCACTTAGCAAGCTAGGTGAAGTAAAAGAATTAGATATCGATTATCTTTTCAATTACGAAAAACAAGAAGACAAACAACTGAAATTGTAAAATTTTTGGCTAAAAAAATAGAGACCTCCTTGAAAAAGGAGGTTTTTTTATACCTAAACAATGCTTATTCTTATCTTTGGACCAGAAAATTCTAACTTACTATAATACATATGAAATTATTAGAAGGTAAAAACGCTATCGTAACCGGTGGAAGCCGTGGTATTGGTAGAGGTATAGCAAAAGTATTTGCAGAACACGGAGCTAATGTAGCATTCACATACAACTCTTCTGAAGAAGCAGCCAAAGAGCTGGAAAACGAGCTTTCTGAAACCGGAGTAAAAGCTAAAGGTTATAAATCTAATGCAGCCGATTTTGAGCAGGCGCAGGAATTAATTAAAAATGTAGCTGAAGATTTTGGCGCTATCGATATTCTGGTAAACAATGCAGGAATCACCAAGGATAACCTGCTAATGCGTATGAGTGAGGAAGATTTTGATCGTGTGATCGAGGTAAACCTTAAGTCAATTTTTAACATGACCAAAGCAGTACAACGTACGATGCTTAAACAACGCAAAGGAAGCATTATCAATATGAGTTCTGTGGTTGGGGTTAAAGGAAATGCAGGACAGGCTAATTATGCGGCTTCTAAAGCAGGTATCATTGGTTTTAGCAAATCTATGGCATTAGAGCTTGGTTCTCGTAATATTCGTACAAATGTGATTGCTCCTGGCTTTATCGAAACTGAAATGACGGAGAAATTAGACGAAAAAGTAGTACAGGGATGGAGAGATAACATTCCATTAAAACGTGGTGGATCTCCAGAGGATATAGCAAATGCTTGTGTTTTCTTAGGTAGTGACCTTAGTGCTTATATTACCGGGCAGGTAATTAATGTAGATGGCGGAATGCTAACCTAGTTTCCTAATTGAAATTATTGATTTTGTTTTTTGATTTTAGGTTGGTAGAAGCTTAATATTCTCTTAAATTACAACCCAAAATCGATTAATGACTTTACTAAACATTATATATATAACCCTGGCTGTGATATTCGCGCTGGGGTTTTCTTATTTTCAATATTATGTAAAGTCCAAACGTAATAAAAAAGAGCGTTTAATCCTTTTTACGCTACGTGCATTAAGTGTTTTTACACTACTTTTTTTATTGATCAATCCAAAGATCAAGTCGGTTACAATACAAAAAGTGAAACCAGATTTAGTGCTCGCTTTAGATAATTCTGAATCGATTTCTTATCTCAAACAAGAGAATAATTTATTTGAAATTGCCTTATTTTTTAAGAAAGATGAAGAAATAAATGAACGTTTTAATGTTCATAATATAGGTTTCGGAAGTGAAATTTCAGGGATAGATTCCACCAATTTCGGTGCAAAACAAACTGATATTTTTAAGGTTTTGGATGATGTGAAATCCAGCTTTAAAAAGAAGCAAAACGCTAGCATTTTAGTTACCGATGGTAATCAAACTTTGGGTAGAGATTTTCAATATTTCAGGGCTTCTAAGAATCAAAAAATCTTTCCTATTATTGTTGGGGATACAACAAAATTTCCCGATTTAAGTATTTCAAAATTGAATGTGAATCGATATGCATTTCTTGAAAATAAATTTCCTGTAGAAGTTTTTCTGAATTATTCAGGTTCAAAAAATATCGCTTCAAGGTTTGTGATTTTAAATGATAGAGAGACCGTTTTTTCTGAAGAAGTGAATTTTTCAGAAGAAAATAGATCTGTTAGGCTAGAAGCAAATTTACCAGCTTCACAAGTAGGAACACAAACTTTTTCCGCAGAAATTCTTCCGTTGAAAAATGAAAAGAATACAGTAAATAATCAAAATAATTTTGCAGTCGAGATGATCGATGAGCGTACTTCAGTATTAATTTTAAGTAGTTTTCCGCATCCAGATTTAGGTACTCTAAAAAAATCAATCGAGACGAATAAGCAGCGAAAAGCAACTATAAGATACGCTAGCGAAAATATAGTAAAATTAAATGAATATCAGTTAATTATATTTTACCAACCAAACAATAGCTTTAATAATTGGTTTGAGGCTATAGATAAGGCTAATTTAAACTATTTTGTTATAACCGGAACTAAAACAGACTGGAACGTAATTAAAAATTCATTGCCTTTTTTATCCAAAAGTAATAGTAATACTGAGCAAGATTTTTATGCGGAAATGAATTTGAATTTTAACCAATTTCAGTTTGAAGATATTGGATTTTCAGAACTTCCTCCGCTTCAGGATAAGTTTGGAGATCTAAAAATTGATACCGATTTTGAGACTTTGCTTTATCAGAAATTAGAAGGAGTGACTACCAAACAACCGTTATTGATGATCTCTAAAAATAACGCTAAAAGTTCATCTTTTTTATTTGGTGAAAATATTTGGAGATGGCGGACTAAGATTTTTGTGGAAAATAAAAGCTTCGAAAAGTTTGATAAATTTATTGGCGGTCTTGTTCAAAATCTATCTTCAAAAAAGAAAAAAGAGCGCTTAAATATCGAATTTGAGTCGTTCTATTATTCAAACGAAATTATAAAATTTGACGCTCAATTTTTTGATGAAAATTATCAATTCGACCCCAATGCAAATCTTAAGATCGAGCTTAAGAATGACAGCTTAAATGTAGTTTCAGATTCAAGATTTTTGTTGCGAAATAATTTTTATCAGGTAAGCTTTAATGATATTCAACCAGGGGAATATCAATTCACCGTTTCAGAAGAAAATTCAGGAATCAAGAAAACCGATAAATTTTCCGTAATTTCGTTCAATGTAGAAGAGCAATTTTCTTCAGCGAATTTTTCAAAACTTAAAAATCTGGCTGATAAAAATGAAAGTCAGGTTTACTTCCCCGATCAATTGGAAAATTTGAAATCTGAGCTTTTAAACGATAATCGTTTTTCAATAATAAGAAAAGAAAACATCAAGTCTCAAGCTATAATCGAGTGGTATATTTTATTATTTATTTTAGTTGGTTTATTAGCTGGAGAATGGTTTTACAGAAAATATAAAGGTTTAATTTAATAAATTATCTATGAATAGATTACCCAAAATTGCAATACCAATTTTTATAGGATTGGTTATTTTAATCATATTTATTTCCAAATCTACAGTCACCATAGGTTCTGGGGAGGCTGGTGTTTTATATAAAACATTTGGCAATGGTGTAGTAACTGATGAGCCACCGATGAGTGAAGGATTTCATCTTGTTGCTCCATGGAATAGGGTTTTTATTTACGAAGTCCGCCAGCAGTCTTTAGACGAAAAAATGACTGTTTTATCTTCAAATGGTTTGGAGATAAAATTAGATGCTTCGGTTTGGTTTCAACCAGCCTATGGCGATCTTGGAAAACTTCATAAAGAAAAAAGTGAAGCTTATATCGAAAGATTGCTAAAACCTGCGTTACGATCTGCAACGCGAGCCGTAGTTGGACGTTATAACCCAGAGCAATTATATTCTAGCAAACGTGAAGCAATTCAGGAAGAAATTTTAGAAGAAACTCAAATTTTATTGCGCGAACAATATGTTCAGGTTAATGAAGTTTTAGTAAGGGATGTTTCTTTACCGTCGACCATTAAAGATGCTATAGAGCGTAAACTAAGACAAGAGCAAGAATCTTTAGAATACGAATATCGTTTAACCAAAGCCGAGCAGGAAGCTGAGCGCCAACGTATCGATGCGGAAGGTAAAGCCCGAGCAAACCGAATTTTAAGTGAATCGTTAACCGATAAAATTTTACAGGAAAAAGGAATACAGGCAACTTTAGAACTGGCAAAATCTGGTAATGCTAAAACTGTAATCATTGGCTCTGGTGAAAGCGGATTACCACTGATTTTAGGAAATAACTAAAAATTATCTTAGAAATTTTAAATTCTGATTTTGAATTTTAAAATTAATACTTAGATTTGCTTCCATAATGAGAACGATACAACTACATCACCATCATCATATTTACTACTGCGCTCAGGCGAGGTAAATTTGATATGTGGTAATGTTAAGCATATTTAGAAACCCGTTTGAGCTACTCAAACGGGTTTTTTATTTGTTCAAATTTGACAACTGAAATTAAACTAAGCACTAAAAATAAAATGCTTTTGTGATGAAAAAAGAAAAACTAAGAATTGCAATTCAAAAATCTGGCCGCCTAAACGAAGATTCTCTTAAGATTTTAAAAGACGCAGGGATTTCAATAGATAATGGAAAAGAGCAGTTAAAAGCTTCGGCTCGTAATTTTCCGGTAGATGTTCTATATCTAAGAAATGGGGATATCCCGCAATATTTAAGAGATGGCGTGGTAGATGTAGCTATTCTTGGTGAAAACGTGTTGGTAGAGAAAGGACAAGATATTATTCGTGGTGAAAAACTAGGATTCTCTAAATGTCGCGTTTCTTTGGCGGTTCCAAAATCTGTAAAGTATAACGGTATCGAGGATCTGGAAGGAAAGAAGATAGCCACCAGTTATCCAAATACGGTTAAAGAGTATTTAGCTGAAAAAGGAATTACTGCAGATCTGCATATTATTAATGGTTCTGTTGAAATTGCGCCGAATATTGGCTTAGCCGATGCGATTTGTGATATTGTTTCCAGCGGAAGTACCTTATTTAAAAACAATCTGAAGGAAGCTGAAGTAATGTTGAAGAGTGAGGCGATTTTAGCCATTTCACCAAAGATTTCTGAAGAGCGTCAGCAGATCTTAGATCAGTTACAATTTAGGTTGAAGTCGGTTTTAAACGCACGCACTTCAAAATATATATTACTTAATGCACCGAATGACAAGTTGGATGATATTATTAGTTTGTTGCCAGGAATGCGTTCTCCTACCGTTTTGCCATTAGCAGAAGAAGGATGGAGCTCCATCCACACCGTAATTAACGAAGAGCGTTTTTGGGAGGTAATAGACGAATTAAAACGACTGGGAGCGGAGGGATTACTTGTAGTGCCGATCGAAAAGATGGTTTTGTAAATTTAGATATTTGATCGCTTTGCTTTAGAAGTTAGAATATAGAATAAAGAAACAAGAATCAGGATTTATTTTGAATGCTAAATACTAATTAGTTGATTATTGTTATTTGAAATTTGAAAATTGGCCTATCGAAAGTTGATAGTAAAATTCGAAATGAAGAAGCGTTGAAATTTTAGGCTGTCTGAGCGTAGCGAGTTCCTAAAATTTAGCTTCAGAATGAAGAATTTAAATCAAGTTTCGTAAGCCTAGACTTTTTTGTTTCTTTTTTCGGCAATGGAAAAAAGAAAGAGTCAGAAAATGAAATAAAATATTAGATTCTAAATTTGAAATAGAGAATTATTTATGATGAGATTTCTCGACTTCGTTTCACTATTTTCGAAATGACAGCGGAGAAATAGAATCATTAATTAAAAGCTGAAAACTAATTGCTTACAACCAGCCAAACTGTAAACTTAAAAAAATGAATAAAATATATAATCCTTCAAAATCAGAATGGGATGCTGTTTTAAAACGGCCAACAAAAACCGTAGACGATATTGAAGACACGGTAAACCAAATTTTTGCTGAAGTAAAAGCTAAAGGAGATGCTGCAGTAGCCAAATATACCGATATGTTTGATGGCATCAAGTTGGACAATACTTTGGCAACTTCAGAAGAAATTAAAGCAGCCGAAGCTGAAATTTCAGAAGAATTGAAATCGGCTATTCTTTTAGCAAAAAAGAATATTGAGAAATTCCATGTTGCACAGAAAACCGAGAAAGTTGAAGTAGAGACCACTAGCGGTGTAAAGTGCTGGCAAGAAAAAAGACCTATTCAAAAGATCGGATTATATATTCCGGGTGGAAGTGCCCCTTTATTTTCTACAATATTAATGTTAGCAGTGCCGGCAGCGATTGCTGGCTGTAAAGAAATCGTGCTTTGTACGCCACCAAATAAAGAAGGAAAAGTTCATCCAGCGATTTTATACACGGCAAATTTATGCGGTGTAACTAAGATCAATAAGATTGGTGGAATTCAGGCGATTGCTGCATTGACGTTCGGAACCGAGACAGTTCCTAAAGTATACAAAATTTTTGGACCTGGTAATCAATTTGTAACTGTGGCAAAGCAGTTGGGAACGCGCCATAATGTTTCGATCGATATGCCGGCAGGTCCATCAGAGTTGCTGGTGGTCGCAGACGATTCGGCAAATCCAGCTTATGTAGCTTCAGATTTGTTGAGTCAGGCAGAGCACGGTGCTGATAGCCAGGTGATCTTAGTTTCGACTTCAAAATCATTTTTAAATGAAGTAGAAAAAGCGGTTGAAACTCAACTTAACGAATTACCAAGAAAAGAAATAGCAGAAAAAGCGATCGATAATTCAAAGTTGATTTATGTAGAAAATGATGAGGTTGCCTTAGATCTAATTAACGAGTATGGCCCTGAGCATTTTATAATTTCAACTGAAAATAACGAATTTTATACTGAAGGAATTATTAACGCCGGTTCAGTTTTTATAGGGAATTACACTCCTGAAAGTGCTGGCGATTATGCTTCAGGAACCAATCATACGTTACCTACAAATGGCTATGCAAAGCAATATAGCGGAGTAAATCTGGATAGTTTTATGAAGAGTATGACGTTTCAGCAAATTTCTGAAGAAGGAATTAAAAGCATTGGTCCTGCGATCGAGTTAATGGCCGAAGCCGAAGGTTTACAAGCACATAAAAATGCCGTAAGCTTGCGATTGAAGGATTTGAGTTAATAGGCTAATTAGATTTTAGATCTCTGTGCTGTTAGAAGTTAGAGTATAGACTGAAGAAAAAGTGATCAGGATTTATTTTGAATGCTAAATGTTGAATTTTGATTGGAAAAATGAGATGAGATACCGGATCGAGTCCGAGATGAAGAAAAGTGGTCGTCATGCTGAACTTGATTCAGCATCTCACTCGGCTTGTAAGGTCAAATTAGAGATCATTGAGTAAATTGAGTAGAATTTAAACTAAAATGCAAAGTTCATTTGTTTACAGAGTAACTAATAAATACCGCACGGTTTTTTATACTGGTGTTACAAATGACTTAAGAAAGAGAGTAGCAGAACATCACAATGGGAATGGAAGTAAATTTACTTCTAAATATCAAATTACGGATTTGATCTATTTTGAAGAATTTTCAGAAATTAAACAGGCAATTGCCAGAGAAAAACAAATTAAGAATTGGAAAAAGGAATGGAAGTTAGATTTGATTAAATCTTTAAATCCAAAATTTGAAACTTTAGAATATTAATTTTAAAAACTAGTCGTCATGCTGAACTTGTCTCAGCATTTCATTTAAATGAGGAAAAATGGCGATGAGATCCCGGATCGAGTCTGGGATGACGAAGAGCCCTTGTCATGTTGAAAATTGATTCAGCATCTCATCTAGTTGAATTCAAAAATGATGCGATTACAGATCAAGTCCGAAATGATCAATACTGAAATAAAATATCTGAAAGTTAAAAGCTAACAGCTGAAAGCAAAAAAATAATAATGCCAACTAAAGTAAACATACAGAACCTAGTTCGTGAGAACGTGAAGAGATTAAAACCCTATTCTTCAGCTCGCGATGAATATAAAGCTACAGGAACCGAGATGGTTTTTTTGGATGCCAACGAAAATCCTTATCAAACCGATGTAAATCGTTACCCTGATCCACACCAGCGAAATGTAAAGAATGAATTAGCAAAAATTAAAGGAATCCAACCAGAGCAAATTCTGTTAGGAAATGGTAGTGACGAGGTGTTGGATTTATTGTTCAGGGCGTTTTGTGAACCGGCAAAAGACAACGTAATTACACTTCCACCAACCTACGGAATGTACAAAGTGCTTTCAGAAATCAACAATATCGAAAATAGGGAAGTGTTACTTTCGCAAGATTTTGAGCCTCAGGTTTCAGCGATATTAGATAAATCTGATGCTAATTCTAAATTGCTTTTCCTTTGTTCGCCTAATAATCCAACGGGTAATACCTTTTCAGAAGAAAAAGTAGAAGAGTTGCTTCAAAAGTTTAACGGACTCGTAATTATTGACGAGGCTTATATTGATTTTTCAGGAAAAGAAAGCTGGTTAAACAGGCTTCAGCAGTATCCGAATTTAGTGATTACACAAACACTTTCTAAAGCTTACGGGATGGCAGGAATTCGTTTGGGAATCTGTTGCGCTTCCGAAGAAATTATCGAGATTTTAAAGAAAATTAAGCCACCATATAACGTAAACCAATTAACGCAACAACGCGCCTTAAACCGCATTCTAGATGTAGATGGAGTAAGCATCGAAGTTACTGATATTCTAAAGGGTAGAGAAGAGTTATTTAAAGTGTTGCTAGAAGTTCCTTATGTCGAAAAAATATACCCTTCAGATGCGAATTTTATCCTAGTTGAAGTTGATAATGCAACAGCTAGATACGATCAATTGATTGAAAAAGGAATTGTAATTAGAAATAGAACCACACAACCGCTTTGCGAAAATACCCTACGTTTAACCGTAGGAACCACTGAAGAAAATCAAAAATTAATCGCTGCTTTAAAAAGCTTAAATTAACTAAAATGCAAAAAGTTTTATTTATAGATCGTGATGGAACCATTATTCTGGAACCCGAAGATTATCAGGTAGACAAGCTGGAAAAATTAGAGTTCTATCCAGAAGCATTGTTCTATTTATCGAAAATTGCCAAAGAATTAGATTACGAATTGGTGATGGTGACCAACCAGGATGGTTTGGGAACTGAGCTGTATCCGGAAGATCAATTTTGGCCAATTCAGAATTTTGTGGTGAAGACTTTCGAGAATGAAGGTGTGAAATTTAGTGATATTCTAATCGATCGGACATTTGCAAAAGATAATCAACCTACCCGAAAGCCAAATACAGGATTGTTAGAGCGTAAATATTTGAATGCTGATAGCTACGATATGGCAAACTCAATTATGATTGGTGATCGGATGACGGATATTGAATTTGCTTATAATTTCGGCGGAAAAGGAATTTTTATCGATACCCACGAAGATTTAGCGACCGATGAATTGAAAAATAATGTTGCAAAACTGAAAGAAACCATTGCACTGAAAACTTCAAGCTGGAAGGATATTTATGAGTTTTTGAAACTAAAAGATCGTACCGCAGAAATCGCCAGAAAAACGAATGAAACGGATATTCAGATCAAACTGAATCTTGATGGAACCGGGAAATCTGAAATTGCAACCGGGATTGCATTTTTCGATCATATGCTCGATCAAATTGCACGCCACGGTCAAATGGATTTAGAAGTTAAAGTAAATGGTGATCTTGAGGTTGATGAGCACCACACCATCGAAGATACGGCAATTGCTTTAGGTGAAGTCTATGCTAAAGCATTAGGTAATAAATTGGGAATCGAGCGATACGGCTTTTGTTTGCCAATGGACGATTGCCTGGCTCAGGTAGCGATTGATTTTGGAGGTCGAAATTGGTTAGTTTGGGAAGCCGATTTTAAACGTGAAATGGTCGGTAAAATGCCAACGGAAATGTTTTATCATTTTTTCAAATCGTTCACCGATGGTGCCAAGGCAAACCTAAATGTGAAAGCAGAAGGTACCAACGAGCATCATAAGATTGAAGCGATTTTTAAAGCCTTTGCCAAAGCCATTAAAATGGCAGTAAAAAGAGATACGGAAAAAATGATTTTGCCATCAACTAAAGGAATGCTTTAATACTCAACTCTAACTATTAACGACTATAAAAATGAAAATAGCAATTATAGATTACGGTGCAGGAAATATCCAGAGTATTAAATTCGCGGTAAAACGATTAGGTTTTGATGCTGTTTTAACCGATAACGCTGAAGAGATTAAGTCGGCAGACAAGGTGATTTTCCCAGGAGTAGGCGAGGCAAGTAGCGCTATGAAAATGCTAAAGTCAACCGGACTCGATAAAGTAATTCCGCAACTTACACAGCCTGTTTTAGGGATTTGTTTAGGAATGCAATTGATGTGTGAATACTGTGAAGAAGGAGATACTACCGGATTATCAATTTTTGATGCTAAAGTGGTAAAATTTGATACTTCAGTTAAAGTGCCGCAAATAGGATGGAATCAGATTTACGATTTACAATCCGATTTGTTTGAAGGTGTGAACGAAAAAGAGTATGTGTATTTAGTACATAGTTTTTACGTAAAAGAATGCGAAGAAACGATCTGTTCTACGGAATACGGAGTAGAATATACTTCAGCCATCAAAAAGAATAATTTTTACGGCGTTCAATTTCACCCTGAAAAAAGCAGTAAAGCCGGAGAAAAGATTTTGGAAAACTTTTTAAAGTTAGAAAATAGAATATAGACCGCTTCGCTGTTAGATTTGAGAGAATAGACTTAAGCACAAGGATTAACTTTAAATGTTAAATTTTGAATGTTGAATGAAAGTACGGCCTATCGAAAAATGGTCGTAAAATTCGAAGTGAAAGAAGCGTTTAAATTTTAGGCTGTCTGAGCGTAGCGAGTTCCTAAAATTTAGCTTCAGAACGAAGAATTTAGATCAAGTTTCGTAAGCCTAGCCTTTTTTGTTTCTTTTTCTGCATCCGACGACCACAGGGAGAGGAATGCATATGAAAAAAAGAAAGGACGAGATAATCAAAGAGCTAATTTGGTTAAAAGCTAATAGCTAAAAAACAAAAATTAAAAAATGCGTTTAATACCAGCCATAGATATAATAGACGGAAAGTGTGTTCGCCTTTCTAAAGGTGATTATAACACCAAAAAAGTATATAATGAAAATCCGCTTGAGGTTGCCAAATCTTTTGAAGCTCATGGGATCGAGTATCTTCATTTAGTAGATTTGGATGGTGCAAAATCGAAGCATATTGTAAACCATAAAATTTTAGAAACGATCGCTTCAAAGACCAATTTGAAAATTGATTTTGGTGGCGGATTGAAAACTGACAAAGATCTTGAAATCGCTTTTGAATGCGGAGCAAAACAAATTACCGGTGGAAGTATCGCCGTAAAAGATCCGGAGACTTTTAAAAGCTGGTTGAAAAAATTTGGTTCACAAAAGATCATTTTAGGTGCTGATGCCAATAACGAAAAAGTAGCAGTCGGTGGCTGGCTAGAAGAATCTGAGAAGGAATTGATTCCGTTTATTGCTGAATATCAAAAAGAGGGAGTAAAGTATGTGATTTGTACTGATATTTCTAAAGACGGAATGTTACAGGGACCTGCTTTCGATCTTTATGATCGTATTTTAGCTGAAAATCCTGAAATTAATTTAATTGCCTCTGGAGGAATATCGAAATTCGATGAATTATTAGAACTTTCTGATTTAGGTTGTGAAGGGACTATTATTGGTAAAGCGATTTATGAAGGAAGAATCAGCTTAAAACAATTAGAAAACTATATTTTAAATGACGGGCAGTAAATTAAATTTTAGATCGCTTTGCTGTTTGAAGTTAGATTTGAGAGATTAGAATTTAGACTAAAGATAAAAGAGTCAAGAATCAGGGTTTATTTTGAATGCTAAATGTTGAACTTTGAATGAAGAATTTAGATCAAGTTACCTAAGCCTAGCCTTTTTTTCCGCAACGGAAAAAAGAAAGAATTAAACTTGATAAACCTACAGCCAAGAAAACTGTAAACCGTTAACCGTATACTGTAAACTAAAAAAATGCTAACAAAAAGAATAATCCCCTGTCTAGATATTAAAGACGGAAGAACCGTAAAAGGAGTCAATTTTGTTGATTTACGAGATGCTGGTGATCCCGTAGAGCTGGCGGCGAAATATGCTGAAACCGGTGCCGACGAACTCGTTTTTCTAGATATTTCAGCAACTGAAGAACGTCGTAAAACATTAGCTAATCTTGTTTTGCGAGTGGCAGAAAAGGTAAATATTCCATTTACTGTAGGCGGCGGAATTTCTTCTGTAGAAGATGTCGATATTCTACTGAAGAATGGTGCAGATAAGGTTTCGGTAAATTCTTCCGCGGTAAAAAATCCAGATTTAATTAACGAGCTTTCTCAAAAATTCGGTGCGCAATGTATTACGGTAGCCATTGATGCCAAGCAGGTAAGCGGGCAATGGATTGTCCATTTAGTAGGTGGTAAAGTGCCGACAGAACTCGATCTATTTGAATGGGCGAAAGAAGTCGAGGAGCGCGGTGCAGGAGAAATCTTGTTTACTTCGATGAATAATGACGGTACTAAAGATGGTTTTGCTAATATTGCACTAAAGAAATTATCTGAAGATCTAAATATCCCAATTATCGCTTCGGGCGGTGCAGGTAATATTCAACATTTTGTAGATACATTTAAAGAAGGAAAGGCAGATGCAGCTTTGGCCGCTAGTGTTTTTCATTTTAAAGAAATAGAAATTCCAGATCTTAAAAAAGAACTGGCAAACCAGGGAATTCCGGTAAGAATATAAAATTATAAAGATGAATATCGATTTTGATAAAAATAACGACGGATTAGTACCCGCAATCATTCAGGATGCAACCACCAAAAAGGTCTTGATGTTGGGGTACATGAATGAAGAAGCTTATCTAAAAACCAACGAAACAAAAAAAGTTACTTTTTATAGTCGTACTAAAAACCGTTTGTGGACCAAAGGTGAAGAAAGTGGAAACTTTTTGCACCTGGTTTCTATAAAAAATGATTGCGATAATGATACGCTGTTGGTAATCGTGAATCCGCAAGGTCCAACATGTCATAAAGGAACCGATACCTGTTGGGGCGAAGAAAACGAAGCTTCTTTTGGATTTTTATCCGATTTAGAAGGGGTTATTGCGCAACGTAAAAAGATGAGCGAAGTAGAGCCTGAATTACGTGAAGACAAAAATTCTTACGTGGTATCGCTTTTTGATAAGGGAATGAATAAAATTGCGCAGAAAGTAGGAGAGGAAGCTGTTGAAGTGGTTATTGAAGCTAAGGATAATGATGAAAATCTTTTCCTGAATGAAAGTGCCGATTTATTATTTCACTATTTAATTCTGCTGAAAGCAAAAGGTTACGGATTAAAAGATATTGCTAAAGTTTTAGAAGCAAGACAATAAATGAAGATCGATAGGGAAACGCATAAATCTGAAGCACAGGTCGTTTTGTTCATCAACGGCCAGTTTCCTGAAAAAATGCCTTTGCTGGCAAATTTTGAGAAAGTTTATTGTACAGACGGCGCTTATACCAAGCTCTTGAAAAACGGAATTCAGCCAGATCTGGTTTCTGGAGATTTTGATTCATTATCGGTTTCTGAGGTTAATGCCGAAACCAAAATTGTTGAAACTCCAGATCAAAATGCGACAGATTTCGAAAAGATTTTAAAAATTATTATCGAAGAAGGTTTTAAAAGTGTGGCCGTTTATGGTTGTAGCGGTTTAGAGCAAGATCATTTTTTGGGGAATCTAAATTCGATGTTGAGGCATAAAGATGAAATTGAGATTCGATGTTTCGATGATTTTGGCTTTTATTTTTTTGCTGAAAATTATATCGAAATTATCGATTTTCAGGATGAAATAATTTCCCTTTTTCCGTTTCCTGAAGCAAAGAATATTTATTCTGAAGGTGTAAAATATCCTTTAAACGGTGAAAATTTAAGCATTACCACCAGAATTGGAACCCGAAATACAATTACTGGAAATATTGCTGAAATAAGATTTTCATCTGGAAACTTATTGCTCTTTGTGCAGTCTTTAAATAATTAACCTATACTTAATTTTTCGATAATTTGAAATAAATAGAAAAACCGCTGTATCAGCGGTTTTTCTATTTTATTATTAAGGGCTCAAATATTTGTTATTCTGTCCATCGTCCCATCTTTCCTGCCTGGAAGTCCTGATAAGCTTCATCTATTTCCTGCATGCTATTCATCACAAAAGGACCACGAGCAACCACAGGTTCTTCAAAAGGAGTGGCGAAACCAAACAACAAAATGCTTTCTTCTGTTGCTGAAATTTGAAGTTTTGGATCATCGTTATTAAACTCAGCTAAATGTCTTTCCTGTACTGTTTTTCCGTTTACTTCTAAACTTCCTTTGATTACATAAAAGAATATATTCTGAGAAACAGGAATATCAATATTTAAACCTGAATTTGCTTCAAAAAATACGGTAGATAGATTAATATCGGTAAAGGTTTCAAAAGCACCTTTTATACCAAGTAACTCACCTGAAACTACCTGAGCTTTTACTTTTTTATCTTCGGTAATTGCAACAGGAATATCATTTTTTTGTAAACCTATATATTTAGGTTCTTCCATTTTATGCTTTGCGGGAAGATTTACCCAAAGCTGTAAGATTTCAAGATCACCACCTTTTTTCTTAAATTCTTCCGAAGAAACTTCAGCATGTATAAGTCCGCTACCGGCCGTCATCCATTGTACACCGCCGCTTTCAATAACACTTTTATGTCCGCCAGAATCTTTGTGCGCAATATCGCCGTCTAAAATAAAAGTCACGGTTTCCATACCACGATGCGGATGTGGGCCAAATGGCAAGCCATTGTTATTTTCAGGATATACCTGTGGACCATGATGGTTTAGGAAAATAAAAGGATCGATCATTTGCAAGCTGGCCGTTGGCATAGGAGAATAAGTGACTAGATCTCCTATAGGACGCCATTCTGCCTGATGAATTTTCTTTATACTTCGCATAATTTTTTTATTAAAATTAAAAAAAGGAAACCGTAAGGCCTCCTTTTTCACTATAAATTTTAACTAACATGTGAGTTAGTAGCTTGATTCAGCATAAAATTGTAGAAAAAATTACTCTTTATTTCTAACAAAAATAAGTTTGAATTTACTGTTGTTATTATTCTCACGCGATTCTATTTCAAATTGGTCTATAGAAGCGATCATTGGAGTTAATTTTTGAAATCCATAATTACGGGAATCAAAATTGGGTTGTTTTTTCTGTAGCAAACTCCCTACGTCTCCCATAAAAGCCCAACCATCATCATCTGCAACATCAGATATGGTATTGGCGATGTATTTAATTACACGTGGTGTTAAGCGATCTACATTCGATTTTTTAGGTTGCTTTCCTTTTACCGCTTCTGGCTGTTCTTCTTCTTTATCTTTATTTTTCAGAATCTCTAGATATATAAAACGATCGCAGGCTACTATAAAAGGATCTGGTGTCTTTTTTTCTCCAATACCTATAACGCGCTTCCCGGCTTCTCTTAATCGGGTGGCCAGGCGTGTAAAGTCACTATCACTGCTCACCAAACAAAAACCATCAACTTTGTTAGAATATAAAATATCCATGGCATCGATAATCATGGCAGAATCGGTTGCATTTTTACCTTGTGTATAGCCATATTGCTGTATGGGACTTACTGCGTTTTCTAGTAAGACAGATTTCCATTTAGAAAGATGTGGATTAGTCCAATCACCATAAATACGTTTTATAGTAGGATTACCATGTTTTGCAATTTCTTCCATCATTTCTTTGACATAGGCCGAGGGAATATTGTCACCATCTATAAGTACCGCTAGATTATTATCCATTCATTTTAATTTTATACAAAGGTATTGTTTTATAAGAAAAAGTAATCCTTGTTAGATTAGCTTTGTTTTAATGATGAGCGGAATTTGGTTTAGTTGTATTTTATACTCTCCTGAAGCAATCAAGTAAATTTAGTGCGATGGCTCTACATGAATAAGAACATCAGCAATTTCAGGAAGTTCAGTTACCAGAGTATCTTTAACTTCATGCGCAATGTCATGACCTTCTTTTACGCTTATTTGCGCGTCAACATTAATATGAAGATCCACATGAAAAGTCATTCCCGTTTTACGCACAAAACACTTTTCAGTATCTAGCACTCCGTTTACAGATTCAGCAGATTTTCGAATATCTTCGATAAGATCATCATACATATGCTCGTCCATAATTTCGCCCAGAGCGGGTCGCAATATTAGATACGCGTTAAATAAGATAAATCCAGATGCTAGGAGTGCAGCCCAATCGTCTGCGCTTTCGTAACCATCACCCATAATTAACGCAACGGTAATCCCAATAAAGGCAGTTAGCGAAGTAATAGCGTCACTACGATGGTGCCAAGCATCTGCTTTTAGGGAAGTACTTTTAGTTTCATCACTTTTCTTAGAAACGATTCTATAAAAAGTTTCTTTGATGATAATGATTATGGCTAAAATGATAAGAGTGTATGGCTCTGGAATCTCATGCGGAGTTCTTATATTTTCGATACTCTCATAAGCAATCACCGTAGCAGATACGATTAAAAATCCAACAACACCAAAGGTGACTAATGGCTCTACACGCCCATGCCCATAAGGATGATTCTCATCGGCAGGTCTTGCAGCGTATCGAAGACCTAAAAGTACTAGGAAAGAAGAGAAGACATCTGCGGTAGATTCTATAGCATCTGCAATAAGAGCGTAAGAGTTTCCAAAGAAGCCTGCTAAAAATTTCACTACGGCCAGTACTCCATTTCCTGCTATACTTAGGTAGGATGTCTTAATCGCTTCTTTAACCTTTTCACTCATTTTGGAAAATTAGGACGCAAAGGTACAAGCAAAAGCTGTACTGCGTAAGTAATTCCTGAAATTTTACCACCAGACCACAAAAAACTGCTCTACTTTTTTATTTGTCTTCATCCAGACTAGAGCAGCCTTTTTGTTTTCTATAAAGTTTTTTAACTGCGGAAGAATTTCCTGATATGAAAACCATGTTTCGTTTTTAGAAGGATCTACCGGCCAAAATTGTTTACCCGGGCTGTAAAATTGATAAAATCCATATTCTATTGAAGTAAATTCAGAAAAAGAAATATAATATCCTTTTATACACTTATTATTGATTTTTGTAAAGTGGTGATTTAATAAATGCTTTGGAACAAATAAACTCGCCTTATAACAGACTTTCTGAACGATATTTTTAGTAGCTATATTTTTGCCGTGTAGTATATCTTGTGTTCTTTTTTTATAAATAAGCGGAAGTTGTTTAGATTTCAGTTTATCGATTTTTTCGAGTAAAGAATCCCTGCGATTAGGGCCAATCCATCTGGAAAGTTCGTTTTTAAAAGAAGGATCATACACATAGAATTTATACACTAATTCTACATGTATAGATTGATTCGTATCTTTCTCTTTCAGAATAAAATCTAACTCACCTAAAGTTTTTTTATCTTCAATGATCTGGATATTACTACTTATTAGATCGTAGATATTAGAATGCTGAATTTGATATTCAAAAAAGCGTTCTACACGTTTTCCAAGAACAAAAATATCTTTTAACTGATAGTGTAGTTCTGATAAGTTTGTTAATTCAATTGATTTTTCGGGTAGCTGGAATGAATTTAATCCAAAAGAAGAATTTTTTGATCCCCAAATGGTAGGCGTGATTAAAAAACCTCTTATCTCTTCTTTTAAATTAATACACTTCAAATTTAGCAATCACAAATTTAATTTATAACAGTGTAAAAAACAATTTTAAGGTAATGCAACTTAATGCGATATACTAAAACGTTACATCAAAATATGTGTGTTAAAAATCATTAAAATTGTAGGTGGTTTTGTATTTTTGTTTCTTTAAAATGCATTACACACTATATTTTGTGTTTTTTAAAGATTTTTTTTGTAATTGTGTAAGTCAAATCCCAAAAACCTTAGATTTTGATATTATAATGTTTTATAACTCATAGTCTATGAAAATTTTTATTTATTCTATAATTTTCACGTTGCAATGTGATGTTTGGGCAGGTTGGAATTAATACCTCAGAGCCCGATTCATTAATGACTCTAGATGTTAATGGAAAAGTTAAAATTAGATCTATCGATGAAAAGCTTACCCTTGAACTATCAGATCATATTTTACTACCAACTGCTGACGGGGAGATAAAAAAAATTAGTGTACAGCAATTGTTAAATGATTTTAATTTTTCTAATTTAAACGGTACAGTTTCTAAGCTTGTTACAGATAATACAACGACACTCGTTAATATTGCTATATTAGGAGATTGGAAAGCCGTAAATTTCGCACCAAGTGATGGTAAAATTGGTTTGGAGAACTTTGAATTTAATGGTGATTATTATAAAGTTCCCGAAGATGGGATTTACAGTATTAATTACTCTTTCAGGTCTAATTCGTTAACTAGTTTGACTTTTGGTGGTGGTGGAAGATTAGGGATTTTGAAAAAAGCTTTATCAGCCACTTCATTAGAACTTTTGGAAGAAGAGGCTTTAGCATTGCTCACAAAAAGTACTGCTCTGTTTAAAGTTCATTCTGAAATTAATACGCTTCAGCGTTTAAAAAAAGGAGATGAATTGACCGGTGCTATATCCTCAGGTATATCTGCAAGTTTACTAAGTGTGGGAAAAGTTGGATTTAATATTTATAAAATTTCTGATTGATAAATGTTTTCCTTTCAATTATAATTTAAAAAACTCTTTTACTTTTGAGCAAAACTGAAGAATGCAGAGAGTCCGTTATTATTATCTTATAAAAGTGCAATATTTAGGTTATCGTTTACACGGCTGGCAAAAACAACCAAATTTAAAAACGGTAGAAGGTTTGATCACGAAAACGCTTCGTTATGTAATGCCTGAGGCAAAATATAAAATACTGGGTTGTAGCCGTACCGATGCTATGGTATCTTCAAATGGATCTGCTTTCGAACTTTTTGTAGATGAAGAACCTCTGGAAGATCTTGAAGCTTTCTTAAGGCTTTTTAATTTAAATCTACCACAAGATATTCGGGTTACTAATATTGAAGAAGTAGATGCAAATTTTAATATCATTCAGCATTCTAAGATCAAGGAATATGCCTATTTATTCTCTTTTGGAAGTAAAAATCATCCATTTTGCGCGCCATTTATGGCGAACTTTCAGTTTGATCTGGATATTGAATTGATGAAAAAGGGTGCAGATCTTTTTAATGGCATACACAATTTCAGGAATTACTGCGTTCGAGTTTCAGAAAAAAGTACGTTTGAGCGTGAAATATTAAAGGCTGAAATTGTAGAGAATACACTTTATACTGCCAATTTCTTCCCTGAGAAATCTTATATTTTTAATGTACATGGAAAAGGATTTTTACGCCATCAGGTGCGATTAATGATGGGCGCTATGATTCAGCTAGGACGAGGTGAATTTACTTTAGATCAAATAGAGCAAAGTCTTACTGAAGGTAATGATCATTTGCAAATGAATTATAGCGCACCGGCAAGCGGACTTATCCTAAACGATATGCAATTCGAATAAAATTAGTCTTCATTTTCGATAATCTTGAGAGCAATTTTTATATTGTTGTAGGGAATTGCTTCTTCAAAATGTTCAAAATAAGGTTTTAATTTATCGGGATCACCAAGTTCTTTTTTTGCTTTTCTAACTGCTTTTATATCAGATTTTGATACAAACTTTGTTAAATCTATATTTTCGCCCTCTTCATAAAGCTTTAAAAGATGAGACATAATTGTAATTTCAGAAAGTTCTCGTTCTTTGGCGATCTCTTCAGGAGTTTTTCCTTCAGCATAAAGTTCACCTGTGATCTTATAGGTTTTTCCTTTTTTTTGTTTTTTACGGGTTCTTTTTTGCTTAGAAAACGAGATGATTTCTTTTATGAAACGATATCCATATTCTTCCATTTTCTTGCGGCCAACTCCATTTATGAGCAAAAATTCTTCATCGGTCATTGGTCGAGAACGTTCCATTTCTTTTAAAGTGGCATCGTTGAAAATAAGATAAGCCGGGATTTCTTCTTCTCTCGCGATCTCTAGCCTAAGTTGGCGTAGCTTTTCGAAAAGTGAATTTTCTGAAGCAACCTGATCTGAAGTTTGGGCAGATGTTGAGGTTTGGACCTTACGATCTGGAATTTTAGCCAAATGTACTTTACTTCCTTCAAAAAGAACTGCTTTGGCATGTTTAGTTAACTTTAAAGCATTACCCTGATGGAAAGCAATTTCAGCATACCCCAAATTAATTAACTGCAGTATATACTGTTGCCAGTTATTCCAAGAAATATCTTTGCCAACGCCATAAGTTGATAGTTGATTGTAATTTTTAGAAAGCGTTTGCTCATTTTGGCTACCACGCAGCACATCTACAACTGTAGTGATAGGTTCTTTACCTTTTAGTCTATAAATACAAGAAAGTGCTTTTTGTGCAACAACTGTACCGTCAAAAAATTGCGGTGGATTTTTACAAATATCGCAGTTGCCGCAATCTTCTTGTTTGATCTCCCCAAAGTAACTTAGCAATATTTTTCGGCGACATGTTAGCGCTTCAGCATATTGTTTCATTCGGTCTAACTTGGCAATCTGGATATCTTTATTTTTAGTGTTTTCAGCAAAACGTTGTAGCTGTACAACATCTGCATAGCTATGAAATAACAACGTATCTGAAGGTAATCCATCCCTACCGGCGCGCCCAATTTCCTGATAATACCCCTCCAGGTTTTTAGGCATGTTATAATGAATAACCCAACGGATATTGGATTTATCGATCCCCATTCCAAATGCGATGGTAGCACAGATAATTTCGGTTTTATCGTTTATAAAATCGTCCTGAATGCTTTCGCGTTCTTCATGTTTCAATCCCGCATGATAAGCCTTCGCATCAAGACCTTTTTGCTGGAGTTTTTCAGCAAGTTCTTCTGTGTTTTTTCGGCTAAGACAGTAAATTATTCCGCTTTCATTAGGTCGGCTTTTAATGAACTTTGCGATTTGCTCAAATCGTTTGATTCCCTGCCGAACTTCAAGACTCAAATTTTTTCGGTCGAAAGAGGAAATATGTTTTTTGGCATCAGGCATATTTAGCTGTTGGCAGATGTCGTGGCGTGTCGCCTTATCTGCTGTAGCGGTTAATGCAACTATTGGAGTTTTAGAAAATCGATTCTTTAAATATCCAAGTTGGGTATAAGCTGGTCTAAAATCGTGTCCCCAGCTCGATATACAATGCGCTTCGTCGATTGCAATTAAACTAACGGTTTCTTCAGTTAAAAAACGATCTAAAATCTGTAAACTTTCAGGAGCGATATACAGTAATTTCAGTTCATTCTTATCAATTTTCTGGAAAATGCTTTCTTGATCTGCCGAATCCTGACTGCTATTTAAAAATTCAGCTTCAATACCATTTGCTTTTAAACCATCTACCTGGTCTTTCATCAAAGCAATAAGCGGAGAAATAACAATAGTAAGTTTTGGTAATAAAATTGCGGGTAACTGGTAACAAATAGATTTACCGCCACCGGTAGGCATAATCACTAAATTATCATTCCCTTCGAAAATAGATTGAATGATATTTTCTTGTAATGGTCTAAATTTATCGTAACCAAAATATTCTTTTAGTGTATTATGCAACTGCTGTTTCTCCATATTGCAAAGTTAAAAAAGAAAGCAGCCTGAAAAAGCCAAAAATAAAAATCAAGTTGAAATTAAGGAATATTATTACATTTAGCTTCTAAACTTGTCTTATGTCGAAAACAAAAAGGAAACGACTCTCGCTTCGCAGACCTAAGTCTAGCAAAGCCCTAAACCAAATTCCGGGAACAGTAACCTATGTTGGAAATAAAGAACATACTGAAACTTTATTAGATGTAATTGATTATAATGCAGATCATTTTGAGCGTTTTAAATCAAAGAATCCACAGGATGCCTTAAATTTTGTAGATGAATCTAAAATTACCTGGATAAATATCGACGGTCTAAATAATACCGAAGAGATTGAAAAGCTTGGTAAATACTATGAGCTGCATCCTCTTATTTTAGAAGATATTGCAAATACCAATCAGCGGCCTAAAATAGACGAGTATCAAGACTATCTTTTTATTGTAGCAAAAATGCTTTATTATAATGCAGATGGAACTTTAGAAATAGAGCATATTAGTCTTGTAGTTGGTAAAGATTATGTTTTGACTTTTCAGGAAGCAGGAGGTGATGTTTTTGATGGCGTACGGGAACGAATAGAGCAGAAGAAAGGACGTATAAGAAATAGAAAGGCAGATTATTTGATATTTGCTTTATTGGATGCAATTATTGATAATTATTTTATCGTTATAGAAGATATTAGTGAGAAGATTGAAGGTTTTGAAGATCAAATTTTTCTTAACGATCAGGACGAGGATCTAGTAAGAGAAATCCAGGAATTAAAAAGAGCTATTGTTAGGATTAGACGAGCAGTTTTTCCTTTAAGAGAAGTTTTAGGTAGATTAGAAAAAATAGAACATCCTATAATAGAGGTGAAAACCGGTAATTATTTACGTGATTTAGTAGACCACATTATACAAATTTCAGAAAATATTGAAATTTATCGTGAGATGATCTGGAGTTTAATGGATATGTACATGACTACAATAAGTAATAAAATGAACGAAGTGATGAAGGTGCTTACCATCATGGCATCTATTTTTATTCCTTTAACATTTATTGCTGGTATCTACGGAATGAATTTCGAATATATGCCAGAATTAAAATGGAAATACAGCTACTTTGTTCTTTGGGGGGTAATGATCGTGGTTTTCTTTTTAATGCTTTATTATTTTAAGCGAAAAAAATGGCTTTAAGCTAAAATTTCCAAATTACCTTTGTGATTAAAATAATGAATATGATCAATAAAAAATTGGCTATAGCCATGGTTTTTGCAGGCCTTTCACTTACTGGCTGTAAAAATGAAAACAAAGAAAGTGAAGAAAATATTTCTAAAATGAATGAAAAGAACGCAAGTTTAAATACCGCATTCATAGGCACCTATACCAAAAAGGAAGGTCATGTAGATGGCAAGGCCGATGGTATTCTGTCCATAAAACAAGATCCTGAAACAGGTGAAATAAGATTAGAAAAAACATTAGCTGAAGTTACCAATCCATCCTTTGTAAAGCTTACCAGTGATAACAAATATTTATATGCTGTAAGCGAGTTAGGAGATAAAGACGGAACCTCTGGCTTTATACATAGTTTTCAGGTTCGAGACAATGATAGTTTATATGAAGTAGATAAAGTTTCTACAGAGGCCTTTGCACCATGCCATATCGAAATAGATAAAACAGATAATTTTGCTTTTGTTTCTAATTACATGGGTGGAGTAGTGGTGATGTATCGAATTCAGCAGGACGGAAGTTTGGAAAAGCATAAGCAGCTTAATATGCCAAATTCGGAAAAATCGCATACCCACTCGGTTTCAATTTCTGAAGATAACAAGCATGTTTATATCTGTGATCTTGGTTTAGACAAAATTTGGATCTACGATCTTGATGCCGAAGAAAAAACAATTCAGAAAAATGAACAAGAATCGGTTTCTTTAGCAAAAGGTGCCGGGCCAAGACATTTCGAATTCAGCAAAGATCAAAAATTTGCTTACAGTATGAACGAATTAAATAGTACTATAAGCGTTTTTAAGGTTGAAGAAAATGGAGGTTTAACCTTACTAAATTCGGTTTCTAGTATTCCCGAAGATTTTGAAGAAGATAATAGCGGCGCCGATATTCACATTTCGCCTTCAGGAGATTATTTATATGCTTCTAATCGTGGTCATAACAGTATTGCTATTTTTAAAATCAATAAAGAAAACGGGGAGATTAAGCAATTAGGTTTTGCAAGTACTAACGGAAAAACCCCGCGTAACTTCGCTATATCTAAAAACGGAAGTTATCTTTATGCAGCTAATCAGGATTCTGGCGATATCCAATCGTATAAGATTGATGAAACAAATGGTACATTAGATGTTTTGGGAGATCCAGTGGCCGTACCAACACCTGTTTGTATTGAATTTTTAAATTAAATCCAGTATAAACAAGATCAGGGATTATAGAAATAATTTTTCTGCGTGCCTAATGTATTAATACAAATCTTTAAAATTATAGTTCAGCGCTTATCTGAGTTTAGCTATTTAATATGCTGAAAAGAAGGAATTCAAATTTGACTTTTCTTTAAGCGCTTTTCCAAAAGAGGTGAAATACTTTATGACACAGCTAAGGCAATATTTCATAAAAAATTGAGTTATTTAAACAGTTATAGTCGTTACACTATAAATAGCATATAACAAATCATTAAACGAAAATTTTTAGGTTGATTTTACGGTCGCGATTAACCAAACCTTATAATTTCCAACTTTTAGCGGCTTAGAAAAAGCTTTAGTCATTTGACTAAGGCTTTTTTGTTTTTAGATAATTCTATCTATAATAATATGTTGACTAATTAATAATTTAGAAATAAATTATTATTAATTTGTTAATATTGAATCTGTTAAGAAGTATTTCTTTAAATTTATATTTGTCGTAAATAAATTGAAATGGAAAAGAAGGGGGCAATTCTGAAATAATCGTCACACCCCCTTTTTATTTCAATCTATATAAGAATTAGCCCTGGGATGGAGTTTAGGGACTGCATCCTTTTCTTTTTTTAGATAATAAGTTGCTCTCCTTTATCATAAAGAATAGAAGTAGATCAGAAAACATCAAATTATCCCAATAAGCTCACGAATAAATAGTATATTTGCAATATATTTCAAAATGGTATTTGCTGGCTTAAATAAAGATTGATGTATTTAATCGATCTTTCAATTTTCATTTTTCAGCTACCAATTAGTATGTACAACCAATTCTCAGCATTATTCATTCACGCTGGGTTTATCTTTCTAAAAAGCACATTGTGATATTATATGTGCATCTTGAAGTACTATAATTCTAAGAAATATCGAATATGTTCAGCAATATTTGCTGAGTACTAAATATTAATCTAATTATTTTATATGGGAGACTCCTTTTCTAAAAAACAAAATGCCAAAAAGAAATTATTAAAGAAGAAGCTGAAAGCTCAGCGAAGAGAAGAACGCAAAACAGAAAATGACAAGGGTAAAAGCTTTGAAGATATGATTGCGTATGTTGATGAGAATGGAAATTTGACTGATACCCCGCCAAACGAAAGTAAAAGACAGGAAATTAATGCGGAAGATATTAATCTGGATCACGATCGAGAAGAACGGGTAGAAACTCGTAAAACAGGTGTGGTAATTTCTTATTTTGATAGTAAAGGCTTTGGTTTTATTAAAGAGGACGAATCTGGAGAGAATATATTTGTTCACAGTAATGATGTGCTTAAGCCGTTATCTGAACGCGTAAAAGTGAGCTTTAAAAAGGAAATGTCTCCTAAAGGTTTTAAAGCAACCTCTGTGGATGTTTTAGACTAAATGAATAAATATCTAAGACGGAAATAAATCAATTTCTGTCTTAGATATTTTTTTAAAATTATATGTATTCTATAAATTTTTAGTGTCTCGAGCAGAATAGACTTCATGCTAGTGAACAAGCTGCGATTAACAATAAAAGGGAGCTTAGACGATTTAAACAGCGATTAAAGTTAATAGCGTAACAATTAAAGGAAATAGAGATAGAGATGGCTTTATTAATTGATAAAAGTTCAGATTAACAACAAAGAATCAAACATTTAGAAAGTATTCCTGGAATATCTTTTGTGTCAGCGGCAACAGTAGTTGGAGAGACATTAGGTTTTACAGGTTTTAGTAATGCAAAACAGCTCACTAGTTACGCTGGCTTTGATGTAGTACTTAAAGAGTCTGGAGCTTATAAAGGTAAGACCAAAATTAGTAAGAAAGGAAACAAAAATATCCGTAGAGCTCTTTATATGCCTGCGATGACTGCAGCTAGGTGCAATCCAACACTTAAGACATTTTATGACCGGGTAAAACCTGCTAAGGCCAAACCTATGATAGCTTTGGTGGCGGTTGAAAGAAAACTATTAGTATTGATGTATAGTTTATGGAAAAATGAGATGGATTATGATATAGAGTATGAACAAAAAAAGACAGCAAGAACCAAAGTCCTTGCTGCACAGGATAGAAGCAAAATAATATTAACTTCCTCCTAAAATTTTCCTCAAAAAATTTGTTTTATAACATAGTACCTATCGCCAGTTGGCGGAGTAAGGGACGCGGATTTGTAGGCTTAATATTGGTTTGTTGGTAAAGTTAATTATTTTCTTACTAACGGTGCCGCTTATTGGTGATTAACCGTTGTTGTGCGCTGGCTTTATTATTAATGATAAGCCTATCACACCAATACCTAAAAAATACAAAAGCCAAGAAAACATTCCCATATAAGATGGATATATCTGCATGGCTAAAACTTCAAGTATACCATTAATAATAATTAGTATTCCAATTACTAAGATTATATATTTTAAGATCTTATTGTTCTGAATTTTCAAATAATCATCTGAAAGTAATATGAATCCAATAGCTCCTAATCCTAATGTCAAAATAATTTGAGCTACATAAATCACAAATATTAAATTGGAGGAATCTTCTATTTCCATAAACCCAAATGAACTATAAATTATTCCACTAATTAAGATTAGAATTTTACCAATTTTATTCAATCCCACGTTGTTGACATTCTTTAATAATGAAATTGAAAAGGCAATTATCAAAAATCCGACAAAAAAGTAATTGAAGTATTGAGCCCACTCTAATCCTTTCATTCCTGGTATATTAAATCCAACGGAGAAAAAATAGTTTGTTGCGTGTAAAGTTTCTGTTTCGAAATACCAATAAAGAATTGCAAATCCCAATAGGAATGATAGAAAACTCATTATTCCAAATGTACCTGTGAGTCTTCTTTTGTTTAAACTTCTATTCATTTTTTCTTTTTGTTATTTAGTTCAGATTTTTCTGAAGCTTGCGCACAACCGGATTATATATGGCAAGTAGCGAGCAGATTTGAGTTAATTTTCGGTTCGTCACAAGCCAAAACTTTTGCGTTTTGATTTTTAATTTTAGTTCAAAAAGCCAAATCAAAAGATTTGGCGACCAACCAAGTATAACAAGATTTCCGGTTTAGAAAAACCTTAGCTATTTGTTATATATGGTGTTGTACACTGTGCTTTTTCTAGTAATATTCAATTTTGTACTTGTAATTATCTTCAGAACTGAATCTGTAATCTAAATTTCTTTTATCTATTTCCTTCTGTAACTTAGTATATTTAAAAGTAATAATCGTATCTCGTGCAGTTCCAATTCTTTGATAAGTGTATTTGTTTTTTGAGTAAACATATTTTTCAATATAAGGTTCTTTTAGTTTTCTATTGTAATTTACACTTTTTATCAATCGGTTTTTTTTATCAAAATATGAGGTATCGATTAAAACCAAAGCATTGTCGTAATCAGGCTCTTTTACAGGATTAAATTCCCAAGAACTTGTTTTCGAAACTTTCATTTTATTTTCTGTTTTTATTTCTCTAATAAAACGGATTAGAGAATCAGGTTCGAATCTTATCTGTTTCTCAACATTATTTTTTGAATTATACTCATAGGTAGAAAATGAACGTATAACACAAGTATCTTTAGCAACAAAATCTTCACAATAATATTCAGAATTTTTTTTACCGTTCTTATAATTGATAATTCGATTTTTGTTTCTAAACGTTTTCGAAATAGCATCATAACCGCCAAACCTAACTTCTCTCGTGAGATTCCCAAACTTATTGAATTCGGTTTTTCGAGTCTTTATTAAGCTGTCATTTTGTTTTCTAAATTCAGTTATTGTTTTGATTTTTTGACCAAAACTAATCGAAGTAAACAGGAATATTAATATGTAAAAGGGCGCATTCAAGGTTCTAACGCAACAAGTGTTGCTATTTTTGGTTTAGTACAATTTAGTATAATTTATAAAAACTAAGCAACATTTAGTTTAAATATTTCGTTAGGCGTTTTATAATTAATAATTTTCCTAGGTCTGTTATTGAGTTTGTCTTGCACATATTTTAGTTGCTTAGCTGTAACTTTATTAAAATCAGTTCCTTTATGGAAGTATCTTCTAACAAGTCCGTTCGTATTTTCATTGGTCCCTCTTTGCCAAGAAGCATATGGATCAGCAAAATATACTTTGATCCCAGTTTGTTTAGTAAATTCTTTATGTCTAGCCATTTCTACACCATTATCGTAGGTCATCGTTTTAATAAGGTTTTGATTGAAGCCTTTTAGTATTTTAGCGAACTGACTTGTTACGGTTGCTGATTTTCTGTCTTTTAGATTAATAATACAGACGAACCTGGATTTTCTTTCTACGATAGTACCAATCGCGCTTTTTTGTCCTTTACCAATGATTAGATCACCTTCCCAATGGCCTATTTCTAGTCTGTTTTCAATGTGTTTAGGTCTTTCTTTGATATTGATGATATCCTTTATTTTAGTACCTCTTTTTGTTTTCGCATTAGCCCTTGTACGCTGTGATTTTTGATAGGGCAGTAGTTTGATTAATTTTTTATTCAAACTAGCCTGTCTGTGTCTATAAATATGCATATAGATAGCTTCGTAGGATATTGACATCACCGGATCATTCGGGTATTTATCTTTTAATCTTCCTGAAATTTGATCAGGAGACCAACCTTCTAACAAGCCTTTATACACAAAGAACTTGAGTCTTATGTATGTATTTATTTTATCAAGGTTTCTTTTGTTAAGATAGTCGTCTTTAGCTAACCAATTAGCTAAGGTTGCATCATATTTATCATCAGGATTGACAACCCATTTATTAACCTCTCTGGTAATGGTAGATCTCGACCTGTCAAGCTTTTTAGCTATAAATGATTTTGTCTTGTTTTCTTCTAATAGGGTTTGAATAACGACCCTTTCTTTAAAAGTTAATCGTTTATATTTTTTAATCTTCATTTAAACAAATCTAAGATTTTGATTTGTTGCGTTGAGTTATTGAATCTAAGAATGTGATTTTAAATGACGCACAACGGCAGTCTGTCTCAAAACTACCTGATTTGGTCTTAAAAATAGTTGAAATTAGGATTGAAAACAAATGCACTACTTTCTGTTTCCTTCTGTTTTGGCTCGGTTAAAGCTTTATTTCTTCTTATAGCGGCTTTTATAAGCTTTTTTAAGCTTAAAAAGAGGTTGAATATTAGTTCGTTAAGGTCGATTTTACTGTTGAAGAGTCTTCTTAAATTATAGGCCAGTGCGATGAGTCCAAAGTCGGCTGAAGCTGCTTTAATGCCTCTTTTGGTCATGATATGGTCAAAGCCCCATTGTCGTTTCATGGTGCCATAAGGATGCTCGACCAGTGCCTGTCTTTTTTTATAAAGCTCTCCGCTTTGTTCAATGCGCTTGGCATTGCCCTGGATGCTTTTGGTAAATTGAGTACGCTGGATGATTTTACCGTTGGCTTTAGCTGTGGTACAGTGGCTTCTTACCGGGCATTGTTTGCAGGCTTTGGTCTTGTATTGTTTAAAGGTATAGTTTCTAGCTTTGTACCAGGAGCCATTGCTGGATAAAGTATTTCCCTGGGGGCAGGTATAGGTATCCTCATCAGTATTATAGGTAAAGTTTTCAGCGTTATAACGAGGATCTGGTGCCTGGCTTTTACGTCCAATGGCCGGAATGGCCACCAGGGTATTGATACCCAGACTATCGGCAATATAAAACTCGCTTCCGGTATGGTAGCCTTTATCATAAAGCGCGGTAAAGGTATTGGTTCTTAAAATAGCTTTAGCTCTTCTAAGCATGGTACCCATTGCTTTTTTATCATTTTGATTGGTGAGTTTGTAATCAATGAGGAACTTATGTTTGGCATCTACGGTAGTTTGCGCGGTGTAGCATACCTCGGTAACGGTTCCCCTTACAATTTGATGCCTACTATCAGGATCAGAGGTTGATCGTTGTGGATTTTCAGAAGAAACATCATTGTCCAATTCTTTTTGTATTGCCCAGTATTTAGTCTGTTGCTCTTTACGTCCTTTAATTTGCTCTTCAATTTCTTCGGTCTTTTTCTGGTCGCCATCAGCTATGGCTAGTTCCTGGTTATGCTCTTTGAGCTTGTTATCAATATAGTCGAGATGCCGCTGGATTTTCTTTTTGTTGTAGTTGTTCTTTTTGCTGTTCTGTGCCCTTAGTTTGGTAGAATCCCCAGCGATAAGGGTTCCCCCGATCAGGTTGAAGTTGCGGGCAATGGACACACTTTGGCGGAATACCTTTCGGATGGCCTTTGGGTTTTCTTTTCTAAAGCGGGCAATGGTATTGTGATCGGGTTTCAGGTTTTTAAGCAGCCAGATCACCTCGATATTTCGCTGGCATTCTTTCTCCAATCTTCGGGAAGATCGCATCCTATTCATATAGCCGTAGATAAAGAGTTTGAGCAGGTCTGCTGGATGATAGGGCGGTCTTCCCTGAGAAGCTATGTTTTGAAAGCCCATTTGGGATAAATCTAGCAAGTTTACGAATTGATCGATGAGTCTTACGCTATTATCCTGGGGGATCATATCATCCAAACAGGTCGAATAAAGGCTGAGCTGTTCGCGGTCTTGTCCTTGTTGATATTCCATATCCTAAAGATACGGAATTCTTAGGTTTTGAGACAGTCTGACGGTCTCGTATAACCGTCAGTTACGGGTTTAAAGTTAATGATTTTCGGTTTCGAACTGACTTTAGCAATTCCGAGTGGATTCGGACGCAGTCGAATCCGCCGTAATTGCGGTTATACATCTTAAGTTTGATTCTCATTAATTTTATAGTATAAATCAGAAAGAACAAAGAGAGGATTAAGGTTAAGATATACGTGGAAGCGTTAGACTTCGTCAACAATGATAATCCCCTCTCTTTAACTACTTCAAACACGTTCAGTTCTATGAGGCCAGACCTCGTTTTCAAGTTGTTGTGCAAAAGGTAGTATGCTCTTTCATAAATCAGTTCTTATGAATAAATATAAAGAAACTTTTGGAGTTGACATCAGTAAGGATGTCTTTGATGTTAATGGTAGTGTTTGTGGTTATTCTCAATTTAAGAATGACACTTCCGGCTTTAATTTATTTCTAAAGTCATTATCTCAAGATAGTCTTGTAGTGATGGAAGCCACAGGTTATTACCACTATCGACTTGCACAGTTTCTTTACAAAAGCAGTATACCGGTATCGGTAGTAAACCCTTTGTCAGTCAAGCGTTTTCTCCAGATGAAACTGGCCAAAGTAAAGACAGATAAAAGCGATGCCAAGGCTATCTGTCATTATGGGTTGTCCATTGAAGTTCCACTGTATAATTCTCTTACAGAGGTACAGGCAGAATGCTTGCAACTCTTCAGACTTATGGATAGTTATCTTAAGAAGCGTACGGCTACCAAGAATAAACTTCACGGAGAAGAATCATTGGGTATTCCCTCTAAATATGTTTATAGGTCTTTACAGCGAGATCTCAAGCATTTAAACAAAGAGGTCAAGGGTATTGAAGAGCGTCTACTTGCGCTTGTCAAACAGGAGCAGCAACAGCAACTGAGTTTACTTACCAGTATCCCTGGAATAGGAATCAAGACTGCTTTATTTTTAGTAGTGATTACCGATGGCTTCACTAAGTTTGAGAAGGCATCAGAACTCTGTAGTTATGTAGGAATTACCCCAACGATCCGTGAATCAGGGAGTAGTGTAAGAGGCAAAAGCAGGATTAGTAAAGTAGGTAACCAGAAGCTCCGGAATCTTCTGTTTTTGTGTGCCTTCAATGCTTGCAAGCACAATAGGGCGTGTAAGGCTCTTTATGATCGTATTGTAGCCAAGGGCAAGAGCAAGAAACTTGCTTTGATCGCCGTGGCCAATAAGCTTTTAAAACAAGCCTTTGCTATTGCTAAATCAGGTTTACCCTACGATGAAAACCATGTGTCTGTTTTAGCAAAAGTATAGGTCAAGAAAAAACAAAAAATGAAACAGTTAAGATCTGATGATACAGGTTTTAGCGTGGATCATTTATGTCTCAAATTTAATGTAGAAAAAACTTGGTTTTTACCTCAGTTCTTTGTTAGCCACAGTATTTTTTCACATCGTTTTCTTTCCGTCATAATAAATATAGTGTAAAGCTCGAATTGCATTCACGCAATGATTTCCCCAATGCGAGGTAAATCCAAATTTCAATTGCCAAAGTCCGTCTTCGATAGCTTCATCAGTTCCGATTTGGTCAATTTTATACAGTTCTTCTTTTAAGTCAGCGTATATGTCCGCAACATCATCAACTAACCAGCCTTGTGTCGGTTCGTTTTCCTTTTCATAAGTTGGGTCAAAAACTTCCCAATAAAAACAGTCTTTTCCAAGTGAAGAAATCAGATTGACATTCCGTTTTTTTAGTTCATCTTCCGAAACGTTATCGAATTTCGATTTTTCGCTTGAGTGAATTAAGTCAACCGTTTTTAGGGAAAGTCCGGCGTTATATAATTCAGTCAGTTTTTTATGGATTTGAGGATAGAATTCCTGTTCCGTTATTTCTTTATTTTCAACAAGTTCAATAAATCCGCGTGCAATTTTTAAGAAATCTTGAGATTCCTTTGATTCGAGTAATGATTGTATTTCTTCAGTCAAATTTCGCATTCGTGGTCATATTGTGGCTAACGGGATTGTATATGACAAGTAGCGAGCAAAAATGAGTTAATTTTCGATTCGTCACAAGCCAAAACTTTTGCGTTTTGATTTTTAATTTTAGTTCAAAAAGCCAAATCAAAAGATTTGGCGACTTCCCAAATATACCAAAATTTCCAGTTTAAAAAAGACTTAGCTATTTGTTATATATGTTGTTGGTTACTGTAGCGACACGTCCTGCTGAGAACGATCTGCTGAGCGATTCCAATTCATCGTTCCTGCTTTTAAATTAAATAAGCCTGAAATATCATCTTTGAAATGAATTTTAATGCAAGTTAAATGCGTAACGATTCAAAAAATAGAGTAGTGCTGAGAAAAAATTTTTTATCCGCAACAAATTGTCCACTTCAATTTATCCGCCTGAGTAAGTTTATCAGTTTAATTTAGATTTTTTAATTTTTAATCTACGAAGAGATGAGCCATCCAGATTTTCGTTTCTGCTTTTACCATATGTTTGATAAGTTTCAGTGAATTTAATGATTAAATACTCTGATTTGGTTTCGGAGCTATTGTTACCAACGGCTCCGGTTATGATTTGTTGCGGAAAAGTCGGCTAGGACTTTTCGGTTACGGCTGTAATTTAGCAAATATTCCTGTAATTTTCGGTAGAAAATTCCGCCGCAATGAATTATAACCGATGTTACCCAATGTAGCGACACGCTTTGATTATTTTTTGTTCTAATCCTTTTTTAAAATGTTTTCGGATTTATCGAATATTAATTTAAATGTAATTTGACTTTTTGAGTTTTCGGGAGTGGGAGAGAAAGATTTGAGCATCAAAATTGATTATAGAATTCTCTAATTTAAAGTTTCTCCAGCGTTGCGATGAAATTTTAAGTTGAATTTATCTAATTTGATTTTGAGAGCGATTGGTTCCACGCAACATTAGCTTTTTAAGTTTAAATTTTAATTGAAGTTATTTTAAAATTGGTTCTAGGTATTGCTTAAATCCCAAAAATTACCGTCCAGATTGTACAATTTTCGTTTATATCTTTCTAATTACGTGTCCTCGATGTTGCTAATCCTTTTAAGTTAGAATTTTGATTCAAAGGATTTTGAGCGCGCGATTTTATTGCTTGATTATTTCTTGAGTTTCTAAAATAATTTACTCTCAATTTAACGAATTTTGATTCTAAATCTTCTTCGGTCAGTTTTGTCAGGAGCTATTTTGGGTAACGGTTTTGAGTATGGCTAGTTGCGAGTTGGTTTGCCAGGTTTTGTCCGCTTAAAATTAAATATAGCTAAAAACATCGAATATCATTTAAGTATTTAGCCGCAATTGGCTATACTCATTGTTGGCGTGTCGTTTTTTATTTTTCATTATATATGTCGCAATCTATTTCTCCGTCAATATCTTTCATAAAATTTATTGTCCGTTTACTAAAATGAAGCCCTGGGCTTTCGTCTCCAAGAAAAATCACAACTTCTAAAACATATTTAAACTCAGGGTTTTTAGTTTTCAATCCTATTAATTCGGTTTTATGTTTTTGGAGTTTGTCAATTAATTTTTCGATTTCTTCAAAATAGTATGGATTTATAAGTTTTCCAGAAGACAATTCCCAGGTTGTGCATATAGGAGTTTTTCCATTTTCAAATTTCTTTTTAAAATCCGAAGGTTTTATGGTTAGATATGAGTCAAATTCAGAAAGTCCGAATTTTTCATTTTCCGTTTTTATTGCAAAGTATGTGTATCCTTTTGTATTTGTCATTTTATGATTTAGACCGCATTTTAGATTTTATTAAAGTTAGAAACCAGATAATTCCAAAAAATACAAATCCAATTCCAGATAAAAAAAGAATAGTGCTTATTGGATGTCCGATTTCTGTCATAAATCCTATTCCAATCATTAACCAACTAATTATTATTAATAATGATAAAATTATTTTAGTTTTTCTATTCATTTTATAAATGTACGCCAACGGTTTGGCTATGGTGCGTGTCCCGCAGGGCATGCACTATAGCCGTTGTTGTAAAGCGTTATTTTCTAACCATTCTATCCATTTTTCTAATATTGTTTTGTCGGATAGCATAGTTTTAGTTTCATAGTCATAGAATGGTTCAAATTGCCAATCTTCAGTTCCTACGCAACCTAATTGAGTCCATTTATTTATGAAGTCAATAAAGTTGTCGCCAAGTATTTGTCCGTGAAAATCATCTCCTTCGTGACTTAAATAAACAACTTGATTTCCTTTTTCAGTTTTATCTCCAAATGCGATAACGTCTCCATTTGGGACATCCAAAAAAGGTATTTTATTATACCAAATCTTATCATAATCATCTTCTGGATTTGAAAAACATTCTGTTATCCAACTTTGTATGTTTTTATAGTCGTCTCTCAGTGTTTCAAAATCCCATAAATAACCACGCCCAGCACCACCGAAAATTTCTCGAAATTCTCCTTCAGTTTCTTCTCCTTCAATTTGCCAATCCATTAAAATTCCAGATGAATATTTGGTCAACACTTCTTTGAAATCAGCAGGATACTCAAGATTTAAGTCTTTTTCCAGAATTTCGAATGCTTTTTCCGAAATAGGCTCCTTTATTCTTAATTCTGAATAATCCCAATTTCTTCTTTTGGCAATATTTAGAATCCATTCGATTCTTTCTATCCAATTATTCCAAATTTCTTTATCCATTTTTGTTATTCTAATGCTTTACAACGTCTTCGATTATCGCAAGTTGCGGGATTAGGGACGCGTATTTGTCGGCTTAACCTTTTCTTGATTGGTTTCTAAAATTACACTTTTTATTCGAAAACCGCTATTTGTGATTAATCGTTGTTGTGCATAGTATTTATTCTATACACATTTTGCCGTCTAATCTTTCAGTTTTTCCATTTACGGTGAGAAAAGATTTATAGAAAAAACAACCATTTTCAATTTTTATCATTTCTGTTAAAATTCCGCCATTATCATTTACCAATCTATGGAATTGGCCCATTTTCATTTTGGATTCATCGTATTTTACTCGATAGCTACATTCATCAATCCATTCAATAATGACATATTGTTTTTTCTGAAAGTCAGTTGGTAAAATTCCATTTGGGTCTTCTGTAATTTCTATTTGCGAATTTACATTTCTAATTATTTTATAGCTCAAAGGGGCTTCCTCTGTTGCAGGTGAAGTAAATGTCCCATTTTTAAAGTCTGAGCATTTTAAAACTTGCCCGAAAGAATTGAATGCTGTTAAATTAAAGATTAAAAATATTATAAATTTATTTACTCCGATTTCCATTTATCTTTTCTTTTTTGTTGATCGTTTTGGGTTAAGTAATGTATTGAAATTATCAATTGGATATTAGGGTCACTTAAATCAAAATTTTCTGGATTATGATATATCCATCTTTGTAGTAAATCCATCGATTCAAAATCTCCACTCGCGATTAACCTCTCAGAGTACTCTTTTATTTTTGGATTTTTTGCTCCAACTTCCTCAACATATTTTTGATATTTTCCGTTATATTTCGAACCGAGACTAAAATACTTTAATCCAGTTCTTAAATTTGTAGCTTTTTCAAGCTGCCATATTTGGTCAAATGTTGAATTAGATATAGAATTATATAATTCTCTTTGTTTATCAAAATCTATATTATCTAAAATTGGTTGCCATCCATATTCAATTAGCTCAGGTAATATTGTTAAAAAGCATTTCTCAAAATCAGAATTTTTATTGTTGCAAATTTCACTTTCAAAGAAATCTTTAATTTTCTTCAAATCTTGAATTTGTGAAGAGGTAAAGTTATGTTCTAATTCATTAGTTTTGAACTGGCTTTTACAAGAGAAACTTAATAAAAATATTCCAATCAATAGGAGTTTCTTCATTTCTTAAATATTATGCACAACGTCTTCGTATAATCGTCAGTTGCGGATTGGTTGAAACTAAGATAACTAAAATTACTGAATATTATGCCAACACGGTTTTGTCCGCAGGACGAAATGCCGCAATTGCTATTATACGTTGTTGTAAAATGTAGCGACACGTTCTGATATTTATTTTCTTCTTTTCTAATAAACTAAAAATTATAGTCAGATTTATTGAATATGCGCTTTTAGGAGTTTTAATGTATTTAGTATTTTACAGAGTGGGAGAGAAGCTTTTGAAAGTTTTTCCAGCGTTGCTTTTTAATTTGAAGTTGAATTTTTTAATTATAATTTTTGATAGCGATTGGTTTCAGCGTAATTATTGGCTTTTTAATTTTCAATTATCTTTTTTAATTCTGTTTGCGGCAAGAAGCTTTATTCGTTGTTGCCGAAACTAATAAAATGGTAGCTTATTTTGTACAATTTCACTACTATTTTTTCTAATTTCTGATCTGCGGATTTGCTCATTTATTAAGTTATAAATTTGTTTTGCTGAAATTTAAGAGAGCGATTTTGTCGGTTTATCATTTAAAAAAAATAGTCAAATTTCATCAATTTTTGAGTATTATTATTCTGCTTTCACATCGTTTTTCAGAGCGTGATTTTGTTATTTTTATTTTAAAAATCTTATCCGATTTTATCGAATTTTAGTCATCTGCTATTAGTTCTTTTTTCGACGGGAGATTGGTTCCGGAGCTATTTTTTACAACGGTCTTGAGTATGGCTAGTTGCGAGCTGATTTTACAGGCTTTGTCCGCTTGAAATAAATTTAGCTAAAAATATCGAATATCGATTAAGTATTTAGCCGCAATTGGCTATACGCATTGTTGTGCCTCGTTTTTATTTGTTTTTATCAATTATATCTTTTAATTCATCAAAATTTTCTAATATATCTAACTCTTTTCCTGATGCTAATTTTATCGCTTTTCTCATCTCATTAATTCGATTGAGCATCGGTAAAATTATTCCATTGCCGTGACTAACAAAAGATTCTAGATCTTTTCGTGTAGTTGGTATTTTATATCCACTCCGACTTGACGAAATCAAAACTCCTTGATCTCTTAAATTTCCAACTACTTTTGTTCTAAAATACTCTTTCTTTAAATCAGAATCTCTGCTTTGATTTAGATGTTTGAATATTTCATCTGTTAAAACAAATTTTGATTTATAATAAACTCTTTGAAAGAGTAGTAATAATTTTAAAAAGTTAATTTGATCAACTTTATATTGTTCATCTCCAAGGCAATTGTCTAAAAATGAATTGATTCTTTGAAGGCTTACTTTTGCAATTAATGGGTCAAATTCATTATCTGTATTCGCTTGTTTGACTTCTTCAAACGAATATTTTTTGGGGAAGAAATTAAGATCACTTAATTTAGGTTCAATAATTTTTTTAAATTCATCTGAGTATTTACTAGCTTTTGTTATATCGAATATAAACCCTAATGTTCCAGCTATAAAATCTGCTAACTGAATTAATTTTTCATTTTTACTGTTTTTTATGTCAAAATCACTCCCAGAGAAAAGATTCTTTGTATGATGTTTATGCACGTATTTTTTAAACTCTAACATATAATCATTTCCTCCGTGCTCGTCAACGTATAAATCTAATTCAGGAAATGTTCTAAATAATTCTTTATATAATAGATTGTTGAGATATTTATAAAATGATTTTTTGTATTTAAAACCTTGACCAATTAATTCTCTTTTATCTATAATTACAGCGTAGATGGAAAAGTCAAGTTTTACAATATCTTCTAGTATTCTAATTCTTCTTTTATGATTTTTAGAAACCTTACTAGATTTTATTTCTCCCGTTTGAAAACCGTGTTTTTTTCTTATTTCATCTATTGACTTTTCTAGATCATTAACTTTGTCTGGTTTGCATATTATTGAAGCGACAATAAAATGGCTACCTTGCGAATCAAACTTAAAGGAATTATTCCCAAATTCATCAACATATGCTACTTTACTAATCATTTTCTTAATTTTCAGATTTTTTTCTTTAAATGAGGCACAACTCGTTATATCATCATAAAAATACGCTTTTATCCGATTCAGTTTCCAGATATCAACACTTTTGATATTTTTTTCTAAAAAAAAGTTATTGACTTTAAATTAAAAATTGCTAGGGGTGTTAAAATAGCTTCGAACCCTATACCAGTTATTTATTAATGCTGACAAGGCCTTTATCGGACTAAATCCAAACAAAACCTGACTTAGAAAGATATTAGTTATATACCGAATATTAATGTTTGAAAATTAGAAGTGGAACTGTTCCATTTTAAGTTTCATTTAAATTTTTAGCAATTACTTTTTGTCTTGCTTAGATCTAGTTATTCTTTATGAGCCTTGAATAATTAGTTACGGTTAAAAAATAAGAGGATTGAGAAACCCCTAAATTTTCAATTATTCAGTTATTGATATAGTCTTATAAAAGAAAAAAGAAACTTTAAATTTTGGCAAAAATTCAGAAATCCGCCACTACTTACTGGTGAAACAATTAAAAATAATGTTAAATATTAAACTTAGAAAATGAGGTAATAGTTATTTTCTCGATTAAATTTTCGGAATAAAACTTTGAATTTGGTTCCAATTGCTATCAAATGAGATCATTCTAAGTTACTCTCTTCAATTTATTCGAAATAGCTAAAATTCTGTACTTATTCTGTACTAGGTGTAAAAATAAAAAGCTTCACATTTCTGTGAAGCCTTGATTTCCTAGTAGCGAGACCGAGATTTGAACTCGGGACCTCCGGGTTATGAATCCGACGCTCTAACCAACTGAGCTACCTCGCCATATCTTGCAGTATTACTGCTATACAAGACATTTGCGGTGATCTGCAAATGCGGGTGCAAATATATAAACAATTTGAAATGCTGCAAACATTATTTTCAAAAATATTTAAATTGTTTTCTTTTAATGTTACTAATTAATATATATATTGCTCGAAACTAATAAATCGAAAAATGGAAGATAAGATAAAGTACGAAATGGAATTTCCAATACATGCTTCTCCTTCATTGCTATATCAATATATTTCAACTCCTTCAGGATTAAGTGAATGGTATGCCGACAATGTAAATTCGCGAGGCGAATTATTTACCTTTATATGGGAAGGTAGTGAAGAACAAGCTAAGCTTGTTAGTAAAAAAAGTGATGAGCGTGTGAAATTTAGATGGATGGAAGAAGAAGACACCCCATTTTACTTTGAAATTCGTATACAAGTAGATGATATCACCAAAGATGTATCTATAATGATTACTGACTTTGCTGAAGATGAAGACGAAGTGGAAGAAGGAAAAATGCTTTGGGAAAATATGATTTCAGATCTTAAACAGGTTTTGGGATCGGTTTAATATTCAATATTTAAAACTTACCTTTGCCCCGCTATAAAACGGGGCTTTTTTTATGATCAATTTTAACGGAACTCTAATAGAAGAAAATAAAGCTAATTTATCAATTACCAATCGTGGTTACGCCTATGGTGATTCAGTTTTCGAAACAATAAGAGTTATTAACGGAAAAGTAATGTTTTGGGAAGATCATTACTTTAGATTGATGGCATCTATGCGAATAATGCGAATGGAAATTCCAAACCAATTTTCACCTGAGTTCCTAGAAGAAGAAATTCTTAGTTTAATAAAAGAGAATAAACTTGAGACGAAATCTGTTCGCGTTAAATTTTCAGTTTTCAGAAAAGAAGGAGGCTTGTATACTCCAGAAGTTAGAGATATTGAATATTTTATTCTTACTTCAGAAATTAAAAATTCATTTTATATGCTGAATGATGATTTTTATGAGGTGGAACTTTTTAAGGATCATTATGTGACTTCGGGATTGTTGTCTACCATCAAATCAAATAACAAAGCAGTTAATGTTTTGGGTGGTATATTCGCTAAAGAAAATGATTACGACAACTGTTTATTGATAAACGAGAATAAATCTATAGTAGAGGCTTTAAATGGAAATCTCTTTCTTGTAAAGGGAAATACAATTAAGACGCCACCACTAACAGATGGAGCTCTAAACGGCATTACTAGAAAACAATTAATAAGTATTCTAAAGAAGTTGCAGGAATATAAATTTGAAGAGAAATCTATTTCTCCATTCGAATTGCAAAAAGCAGATGAGCTTTTTATAAGTAATGTAATTGTAGGTATTCAGCCCATTTCAAAATACCGTAAAAAAGAATACAAAAATGCAATAGCCAGAGATCTGCTTGCCAAGTTAAATGCAAAAGCAAGATTAGGCTAGGGAAAAATCGTCAATTGCGGAATTTCCTAATTGTAACTAGGGTTTTCTGGTGCGTTAGACCATAAAACATATTCACCACCCAATTGCATCATTTGGTCTTTCCAGAAAGAATCGTATGGCCTTTCGATAACATTTTTCTGATCTTCGTTGGTTACCACGATCCACGAATTTGCATCTAGCTCAACATTTAATTGCTCCGCATCCCAACCTGAATACCCAAGAAAAAATCGAATTTGCTTCTCATCAATCAAATTTTGAGAGATCAAAGTGGTTACGGCATCAAAATTTCCACCCCAATAAATGCCATCTGCAATTTCTACACTATCGGGAATCAAATCTGGTATGCGATGTATAAAATAGAGGTTGTCCTGCTCTACGGGACCTCCATTATAAATTTGAAAGTCTACATTCAAATCGGGCAGAAGATCTTTAAGTGTGAAATCCAGCACCTTATTTAGGATAAATCCAACAGAGCCATTATTAGAATGTTCAGCTAATAAAACGACCGATCTGTTAAAAGAGACATCTCCTATTATGGAAGGCTCTGCTATTAAAAGGTGGCCTTTAGAGGGTTTTAGTGCAATCATAGGCATACTTTTTAACTAATCTAACTAATAATTATTAGGCATACAAAAAAAATATTGAAAAAAAATAATAAAAAAAGCTTTCCGATAGGAAAGCCTTAATACTTTAACTTAAAAGCTGAAAATTGTTAGTTTACGGCTTTTTGTAAATCTGCACCAGCTTTAAATTTTACTACATTTTTAGCAGCAATTTTAATTGTTTTTCCAGTTTGTGGATTTCTACCTTCACGTGCTGCTCTTTTAGATACAGACCAAGATCCAAAACCTACTAATGAAACTCTATCTCCTTTTTTAAGAGAAGTTTCAATTCCTCCTAAAAATGATTCTAATGCTTTTTTAGCTGCCGCTTTAGAAATCCCTGCGTCTTCAGCCATTGCGTCGATTAAATCTGTTTTGTTCATAATTTAAATTTAAATAATTGTTGGTTAAACACTTTGTTCAATTGCTCTTACAAATTTATATGGATTTCTCAGCCGTGCAAGTAATAGCAAGGGAAAACGGATACTTTGTTGATAACTTTGGCAAAATGTTAATAATTGATTAAGAAAATTATTGATTTTTTATGATTTCAGTATTCATCAGGGTTCAGAGCATATAGGCATCCTTCTCTAAAGTTAAACCGTTTAGCAAATCTTTTATTCTCATTTTGCGTTTCCCAGGTAACTGAATTTCGTTCACGAAAATAAATCCATCTGATGTTGCTATTTTAATTTGATTATCTTCAACACTTACTTTTCCTAAAGACTCTTGATGTTCTTTTAAAAGCATTTCACAATCAAAAATCTTTACATTCATCTTTTTTCCATTCATAAAATAACACCAAGCTGCAGGATAGGGGTTGAGGCCGCGAATAAGATTGTAAATAGCAGTAGTATTTTGTGTCCAATCGATTTTGGTATTTTCCCGGGTCAATTTTGGAGCGGGTTTTAACTCCACTTCTTTGTTTTGTAGAATTGTTTCTACTTCACCATTTTCGATTAGCGTTAAGGTGTCTAAAATAAGGTCTGCTCCCAAATGCATTAATCGATCATGTACCACACCAACGTTTTCTGTTACTTTTATATCTACTTCTTTAGATTTAATAATGGCGCCAGTGTCTATCTTTTCGTCAATAAAGAATGTAGTTACACCAGTTGTCTTTTCGCCGTTAATTACAGCCCAGTTGATGGGTGCGGCGCCACGATATTCGGGTAGGAGAGAAGCATGTAAATTAAAAGTGCCATATTCTGGGAACTTCCATACTTTTTCTGGTAACATTCTAAATGCTACTACAACCTGTAGATTGGGTTTTAATTCTTTGAGCTGATTTTCAAATTCTTCAGATTTTAAATTAGTGGGTTGTAAAACAGGTAAACCTTTAACAAGTGCAAATTTTTTAACGGCGCTCTGGTTTAGTTTTCTGCCACGTCCTGCTGGTCGATCGGGTGCAGTTACCACACCAACGACGTTGTAGCCCGCTTCGAGAATTTTTGCAAGACCTTCTACTGCAAAATCTGGTGTTCCCATAAATAATATTCGTAAATCTTTCATTTTAATTGGCTTTGTAGGTATTTGTTGGTGTTCTTATAATTCTATTTTTTTCAACTAAAAGGCGTAAAACTTGTAAAATATGAGATTCAGAAAAAGCTAATTCAGCTACCAATTCGCGCGATGATTTTTCAGAATGTCTCAATTTTTTAATGATTTCCAAATAAATCATATTCATTAAATTCCGAGTTAATTTACCGGTTTGTTGTTGTGTGCAAACCGAGCAAATTCCGCAGTCATCTATTTCTTTCTCTCCAAAATAACTTAAAAGCTGTTTACTTCTACAGCTTTTGTTATTATCGATATAGTTTAAAACCTGCTCTATTTTTTCTTTTTTATTCTGAAGATATTGCTGAATGAATTTAGTATGCGGTATCAAAGTTCGCTCGTCTTCTCTTGGTACTAAAAACGTAACAGAAGCATCATGCTGAGCATAATCAAACTCAATAATTTCATCTTTCTCTAACTTCTGAAGTAAGTGCAGTGCTTTGTCTTCAGTAAGATTTGTCTTTTGCGATAAGGAAGAAATATTGATAGCAGTGAGATTTTCGAAAACACCACCATAGGTGCGTAAAATAGCTCTTGCAAATTCAGAAATTTCAGGGCGTGATTGCAAATAATGGTTTAAACTTCCTGGCGATACTTCAAATTTTACAAGTGTCTTTTTGTGAAATTCTTCACTCAGTTTCAGTATGGAACAGCGTTCTAATATTTGCAAAGCTGAATAGGCTTTATGAATATTGAATGAGTATTGTTTGCAAAAAGAGTTGAAGTTAAAGTTAAATATCTCTTGTTCACCTTCGCCGTATGCTATTCTAAAATAGCTAAATAACTTCTTATAGATTTCTTTAATTTCGGAAACTGAAGGTAATTTTGCCAAAAATTGATTCTCTAAAACAGGAATATCGCCTTTATTGGTAATGGCTGTGGCCGTTGCAAACTTTCCATCTCTACCGGCACGCCCGGCTTCCTGAAAATAACTTTCTAGATTTTCTGGTAAATTTAAATGAATCACGTGGCGCACATCGGGTTTATCGATTCCCATACCAAAGGCGGTTGTTGCGACCATTATCCTAAATTTATTGTTTAACCAATCTTCCAGTTTTCGCTTTTTTTCTTGCTGTTTCATTCCGCCATGAAAGGCTTCAGCCTGGTATCCCTGGGTTTTTAGATAGTTTGCAATTTCTGTAGTTGCATTTCTACTTCTTACGTAAATGATAGCTGTTTCTTCAGCCGAAGTTAAGAGCTTAGAGATTTCATAGAATTTATCTTCAGCAACCTTAACATTATAGGCAATATTGGGACGATAAAAGGACTTTTTGTGCAGCTTTAAGTCGGGTAACTCTAATTGATCCTTTATGTCCTCGATAACATCCAGAGTTGCGGTTGCTGTTAACGCAATTAATGGAATTTCAGGTTTTAACTCCTTAAAAATTGAAATATTTCTATATGCTGGTCTAAAATCATGTCCCCATTGCGAGATGCAATGTGCTTCGTCTATTGCGACTAGGTTTACATTCATTAATCGGATGCGCTCCTGTACAAGCTCCATTTGTAATCTTTCTGGTGAGAGATATAGAAATTTATAGTTTCCATAAATACAATTATCCAGTTTTTTATCTAAATCGTCAAAGGAAATTCCTCCGGTAATCGCCATAGCCTTTATCCCTTTGGATTGTAGACTGCTTACCTGATCTTCCATTAAAGCAATTAGTGGAGAAACTACAATACAAATGCCATCTTGTAAAAGAGCAGGTACTTGAAAACATATAGATTTTCCACCCCCCGTAGGCATTAGAGCAAGTACATTTTCCCCTTCAAGAACTGAAGAGATAATAGGCCATTGCAGCGATCTAAACGCTTTATGCCCCCAATATTTATTTAATATATTTAAAGCTTCCTGCACTATTAGGGCTCGATGTTCTTTAAAATAAAATCAGCTCTTTCTTTTACTGTTCCGGTAGGTACAATTAAGGGTTTATATCCGTAATTCTTGTACGTATCAGTTAAAAAAAGTGATATTTTTTCAGCTTCAGCGAATGTTTCATATCGTTCATTATCGCTCTTATAAATTTTTTCCCATGGCGGTAACATAAAAACCTGTTCGTATTTCCTTTTCTTGCAGATAGAAATAAAAGGCTCGTCGTATTTTGTATTAAAATAATCCATATATGCCACTACGTCATGTACGCCACGATCTATAAATATAAGATCCTCTTCAAAAGCTTCTGCTTCTTGATATTGCGCATCTCTTCCTTCCAAAAGTTTCTCACTAAATAAGAGAGGTTGCTCTAAAAATAATTGATCTATCCCTTCTTTTTGAGCTTCTAAAGTAACCTGTCTAGAAATCTCATGCAGGCAGGTGTAGCCTCTTTTTTCCAATTCGAAAATTATCGAAGATTTTCCCGTTCCCGGTCCCCCGGTTATTACAATTTTTTTTGCTTTCACCCTGCAAATTTCGACATTTGATTTTGATTATAAAAATGGTATAAAGCTTGTATCTTTGTTACCTTAAATTTTTGAACAAAGAATTATGAGTGAATCTAAAAATCCTGACGAATTTTACGCAAAACTAAAAGCTCAACTTCAGGATACAGCCATTTGGCCTTCAGAATATTTATATAAATTTATTGTTCCTTCAAGCGAAGAGAAAATAAAAGGAGTAGAGGATGTTTTTGACAATATGGGGGCGGTTATTACTACTAAAAAATCTAAAAAGGGTACATACACCAGCGTTTCTGTAAATGTTACGATGAAAAATCCTGATGAAGTAATTGCCAAGTATAAAGAAGTAGGGCAAAAAGTAGAAGGCGTAATCTCGCTATAACACTTTTATTGCTAAAAAGCCGTTATTATTATTCAACTTAGTTAATATTTCTTATTTTGCAGGCAGAATAAACTTCTGCAATTAAATATTACCTAATTTAAATCTATTTTTTTGACAAACGCATTAGAATATAACTCTGAAAGGAGTACGTTGATAATTCCTGAATACGGAAGACATCTACAGAAAATGGTAGAGCATGCTGTAAGTATTGAGGATGATGAAGAGAGAAACCGTGTTGCTAATTCTATTATCTCGGTAATGGGAAATATGAATCCGCATCTTCGTGATGTTGCAGATTTTCAACATAAATTATGGGATCAACTTTTTATAATCAGTGATTTTAAATTAGATGTAGAATCTCCGTTTCCTAAACCTAGTCGTGAAAAGCTAGAGGAACGCCCTGATACTCTTGATTACCCACAAAATTTTCCGAAATATCGTTTCTACGGTAACAATATTAAAAGGATGATCGATGAGGCTAAAAAATATGAGGAGGGTGAATTTAAGGATGCATTAGTATTAGCGATTGCTAACCACATGAAGAAATCTTTTCTTAATTGGAATCGTGATACTGTAGATGATAATGTGATTTTTGAGCATTTGAAAGAGTTGAGTGGTGGCGAATTAAATCTGAAAAATTCTGACGAAGATTTAAGCGATTCTTCTAATCTTATGCGTGGTAAAAAGAAATTTACCAAAAATAATAATTCTAAAAGATCGGGTCGCAAACCCCGTAAACGTTACTAAAATTTAACCAATTTTAATGGGAACTTTTCAAATAGAAGGAGGGCATCAGCTTCAGGGGAAAATTCAGCCTCAGGGAGCGAAAAATGAAGCCTTACAGATTCTTTGTGCTGTCTTATTAACTTCAGAAGAAATAATTATTAATAATATACCCGATATTATTGATGTTAATAAGCTAATTAGCTTACTGAAGAATCTAGGTGTTAAAATTCAAAAATTAGGAAAAGGGCGTTATTCTTTTAAAAGTGATCAATTAGATCTTGATTATTTACAAAGCGAACAATTTAAAAAAGACGGTAGTGGTTTACGTGGTTCTATTATGATTGTAGGGCCTCTTTTAGCACGATTTGGTAAGGGGTATATTCCAAAACCGGGTGGTGATAAAATTGGTCGCCGTCGTTTAGATACGCATTTTGAAGGTTTTATAAATCTTGGAGCTACTTTCCGATATAATAAAGAAGACCGTTTTTATGGAGTGGAAGCTCCAAACGGACTTAAAGGTAAGTACATGCTTTTAGAAGAAGCATCGGTAACAGGTACTGCTAATATCGTGATGGCTGCAGTAATGGCAGAAGGAACTACAACAATTTATAATGCTGCCTGTGAACCATATTTACAACAGCTTTGTAAAATGTTGAATTCTATGGGAGCTAATATTAGTGGCGTAGGATCCAACTTATTAATTATTGAAGGAGTAAAAGAATTAGGAGGTTGCGAGCATACTATTTTACCAGATATGGTAGAAATAGGATCTTGGATTGGTCTTGCGGCAATGACAAAAAGTGAAATTACTATTACCAATGTAAACTGGGAGATGCTAGGTTTGATTCCTACTACCTTCAAAAAACTTGGAATTAGAATTGAGCGGCGAGGTGACGATATTTTTATTCCTGCACATACTGAAGGTTACGAGGTACAAAGTTTTATAGATGGCTCTATAATGAATATTAGCGATGCACCCTGGCCTGGTTTTACACCCGATTTGCTGAGTATTATTTTGGTAGTGGCAACACAGGCTAAAGGTAGTGTGCTTATCCATCAGAAAATGTTTGAAAGTCGACTTTTCTTTGTAGATAAGCTTATTGATATGGGTGCGAAAATTATCCTTTGCGATCCGCATAGAGCTACCGTAATAGGTCATGATTTTCAATCGACCTTGAAGGCTACGACAATGACATCTCCAGATATTAGAGCGGGAATTTCCCTATTAATTGCGGCGCTTTCTGCAAAAGGAACATCTACCATCCATAATATCGAGCAGATCGATAGGGGATATGAAGATATTGAAGCACGATTAAAAAGTATAGGAGCTAAAATTGAACGTGTTGAATAGAATTAAGATTTTCATTTATAAAACAAAAGCCTCGAGATTTTTTCGAGGCTTTTTTATTGCTGCTGATTGATGTTTATCATCAAAAATATGGATGGCCAGCGAATAGGTTATTTTCGATAAATAGTTATTTATTTTTGCGGAAAGCAATATGTAGCACAATGCCAGATAAATTCGTAGTCTTCACCATTATAAGTGCCGGGGACATTTTCATTTTTAGTGGTTTCTACGGTATATTTTGTATTCCACGGAAGTTTAAATGAGATCTTACCTTCAGCATCGGTAGTTAATGTTTTAGACCAAAGATCTGAAACATAGATTTTTACTTCCTGTTCGCTAATCGGTTGTCCTTTATAAAACACCTGAAGGTTTTTTTCTTCATTCTCAGACGGTAATTCTCTGATGCTTAATCCTTTTTCGGTTATTTCTGAAGCTTTTTCTCCTTTTCCCACTTTTACTTTTGCGAAAGACTGATAATAGGTTTTAAAAATTCCGAAGTCATATTCAGTATAATCAACAACATCGATATTATCATTTTTAAGCTGAATGGTAAATATTCCTTCATTTTTAGGAGTAAAATAACCTAAATAATGATCTTCTTTTTTGTCTAAATTTAGTTTGGTCGAAGTTCCATCAGGATTAATTACCCAAACCTCAAACTTCGAAACGCTTTTAAAAGCCTCACCATCGGTTTTTTCAAGAACTCCGTAGGTGTATTCGCCATAATGAATTTTTATTTCCTGCTCTTTATTCAGTTTACCTGTTGGATTGGTCTCGATCCATAAATAATGGGCAAAAGAAGATGTGTAACATAGTAAGAATAGTAAAATAAGACTTAGTTTTTTCATATTTAAAATATTTAGTTTCAATTTTTTAAATCTCTGAAAAGATCATTTGGGTTTAGCGTTTTCTGATTACTTCCACTATAGTTTTGCTATCTGGGAGGTGGAGGTTATTTGGTTTGCTGTTTTGAATCCCTTCACGAGGGTTAAAATTTATAGTTAAGGCTTAGTCTAAAATTTCTACCAGGTTCACTTTGCCAATATACATAACTTCCGTAATCGGCACCAGAGTAAAGATATTCGTTAAGAAGGTTATTAAGGTTAAGTGATACACGGAATTTTTCGTTCTCCCAGCTTAATGCACCATCCATCCTGAAGTAATCAGGTAAATCGGTTTGTCCTTCTGAAGCCCAAACCCATGACGACCGGTCAACCAGATATTGATAACCAAGGGAAACTCCAAATCCTTTTAATTTTGCATCCTGGAATTTATAATTTAGCCAACCATTGGTAACATGTTTAGAAAAACCGGCAATAGGATTACCATCTTCGTCTTCTAAATTTGTGTAAGCATAGTTGAGGATTAAGCTCAGACCTCTTGTAATTTCTCCACGAGTATCAAATTCAAATCCCTTAGATGTGATATCGGTATCTTGCTGAATGGAATAATTGGCATCTTCAGGATCGATAACTAAAAATTTATCTTTATGAATATTGAAGTAAGTAGCGGTAGCATTCCATCTTCCATCCATAAATTGGAATTTTAGGCCACCTTCAATATCCTCAGCAGTAACAGGATCAAAAGGATCTCCTAACCTGTTTGTTCCCTGCTCTGGTAAAAATGATTGATCGTACATTCCATAAATGGTAAGATTATCCAAAATCGAATATGCTAATGCCACGCGTGGAGTAAAAACATTATCATCTGATTTCGCATTGTAACTACTTTCAAATTCAGTATATCTTCCTGCTAATGTTATTCGTAAATCATCTTCTAAAAACCCTAATTCATCTTGAAGATAATAAGACAAATATTGTGAGGTAATTATTCCATCAGCTCTTTGCTCTAAGCTTGTTTCTCTATCAAAATCAGGTAGGATGGCAGCCGGTTGAGGGTTATAAATATTAAAAGGGTTTCCTATGGTATCTATAGTAACCGACTGCGACCAATCGGCAATATATTTTTTGTTTCCATAATCTAAACCAGCCAGAATATTGTGGGAAATACTACCGGTTTGTTCTTTACCGGTAATAAATACCTGTCCCAGCTTTTGCTCTTCATGGGCATCCCAAATACTAATATCCCTTAATAGATCACCATTTTCTTTAACCCCAAAATTGCCGTCTATCCATAAACTTTGTCCCTCATGTTGATAATTAATATAACTTAATTGTGCAGTTAAATTCCAGTTATCAGCCAACTGGTGCTCGAAATTAATGAAACCGTAGTGCTCTTTCATTACAGATGGTCCTAAACGTGGGTCTGAAAGTGTAAAATCCCTATCTAAATCGGCATATTTGTTTGGGGCAAAAACATAAGCCGATCCTATAAGTTTGGTTTTGTAATACTGATAAGTATATTGTGCTGTTACCGAAGTTTTTTCGTCAATTTGATATTTTAAGGAAGGGGCAAAGGTATAACGGTTTTCAGGCTCGTAATCCCTGTGTGATTCTTTTGTAGATGCAGCGCCAACAAATCGATATTGCAATTTATTATCATTAGATAATTTACCTTCTAAATCTACAGTTGCTCTAAGCGTACTGTAACTTCCGGTAAGTAAACTTATTTCACCACGCTCTCTTCCGGTTGGCTTTTTTGTGACCACATTATATAATCCACCTGGTTCGCCACTGGAGAGCATAAAAGCCGAGGGGCCTTTTACTACTTCAATTCTTTCAACTAGTGCAAGATCTTCTGCCATTGGTCCCCATGTAGATAATACATTCATTCCATTTCTAAAAGGCGGAATCCTGAAACCACGCATATTAATCCTGGCAAAATTGCCCCAATGTTCGATCATTTGAGCGCCACTAACATTTCGGGTAATATTTTCCATCATTGAGATGGTTGCCTGGTCTTGTAAAACATCGTTGGTAATAATCTGGATATTTTGTGGGATATTGATTAATTCCTGATCCAATTTTAATGAAGAAGAAACATTCCTACTAGTATAGCCTTTGTCTTTTTCTCCGGAAAGCCAAACATCTGAAAGAGTATTAACTTCTGTCCGCAGTTCAATATTTATATTTTGACTCGATTGCAGGTTAATTTTCAGTTCTTTTTTTATAAACCCTATTTCAGAAATAACGATGGTATATTCCCCTTTTTCAATTCCATTAATACTAAAAGAACCATTTTGATCGGTAAAAGTTCCGTAGGTAGAATTTTTTAAATATACATTGGCCTTATTAACTGGATTTTGTTGTTCATCCAAAACAAATCCTCTAAGTTCTATGTCTTGATTTTGTGAAAATCCGACATAAAATCTACTCAGAACAAGAATAACAATGAGTAATGCTTTTTTCATTTAATTTTTATTTAGATTGATTATAAATAATATCACAAATGTATTAAAGCAAAACGGATATTCACAAGAAATTTGAACGTAATTTTTAATCAATCTAAATAATATCTTCGGAATGAAATATACGATGGGACGCTTTAAGCATCTGAATTAGGGAAGTTTAATTTTGGTAAGAAAATCTAATTATTCAAAATTAAATAAAGAAGTGTAAATGTATATTTCAAAACATAAAAAAAAGCGATCAATAATCTGATCGCTTTTTTATTAAATTATAATTGCAAATTTTAGACTTTCTGAGCCTTTTCTTTATTTTCTTTATAATGAAATAAATTTTGTTCTTTAATCATGCCAGTCGTCTTTTCAGGTAGCATATCTTCCCAGCCTTCTTTACCGTCGGTTATCATTTGTAAGACTTCTCTAGAGTAAATGTCCAGAATTTCTGGGTTATAATTTTCAATATCTTCTACACGGCCATTGTATTTAAAGAATTTATATAATTCTTTCATACGTGGGTGAACCATTAAGTTTTCACTGGTAGTAATTTCTCCGGTTTCAGAATCTTTAAGTGGGTACAGATAAACTTTTAAATCTTTAAAGAATAATTTACCGAAAGCTTCTAATATTCCACCGCTTAAATGACGGTAGTATTTCTCATCAAACACATCTACTAGGTTGTTTACACCCATGGCAAGACCCATTCTCATCTTAGAATATTTACTAAAGTATTCTACTACTTTATAATATTCCTGGAAATTAGAAATCATTACCGTTTGTCCCAATGAGCAAAGAAGCTCGGCGCGATCCATAAAATCTCTTTCATCGATCTCACCTTCTGCTCTTAGGTTGGATAGCGTAATTTCAAAAATAACCTCGGTATCTTCTTCAGAAACTCTATTTTCACTAAAGAATAATTCTCTAGATTTTTCAAACATATCCATGTTCACCTTAGTTACTGGTCTAAAGCTACCACGAAGGGCGAGGATATTTTTCTTGTAAAGAATTTTTGCTGGTAAAACATTATTTCCGTTCGGGCTAAACATTACCGCATCGGTCATTCCGTTCTTAACTAACTGTAAGCTCATCAATCTATTATCAACTTTATCGAATCTTGGTCCCGAAAAGTTGATGGTATCAATCTCTAATTGATCTTTATCGATATGATCGTATAAATATCGAAGTAATTTTTTAGGATTATCATACTTATAATAAGCACCATAAATTAAGTTAACTCCTAAAATTCCCAACGTATTTTGTTGGTGGCGTGCATCGTTTTCTTTAAATCGAATGTGAAGACTAATTTCGTTATAATCTTCCTCTGGACTTACCTGATAACGAATTCCAACCCAACCATGACCTTTGTATTTTTTTGCAAAATCGATTGTAGCTACAGTATTTGCATAGCTAAAGAAGAGTTTGTTGGGGTGTTTTTCTCTGGAAATTCTTTCTTCGATTAATTTAATCTCGTGAGAAAGCATTTTTTTTAGTCGGGCTTCAGTAACGTACCTTCTGTCATCTTCAACACCGTAGATAGCATCACTAAAATCTTTATCGTAAGCACTCATTGCTTTTGCGATCGTACCCGATGCACCACCCGCTCTAAAAAAATTTCTTACGGTTTCCTGTCCTGCGCCAATTTCAGAAAAAGTACCATAAATATTTTCGTTTAGATTTATACGTAGCGCTTTACTTTTTATTGAAGGAACATTCTCAAATTCCTTGTCGCCCATTATGGTGATTGGCATATTTTTCCTTTTAGATGAATTCCTTTTTTACGCTGTCAAAGGTACTAAAACACCAAGGTAAACAAAAAATATTAATTAACTTTGTCACAAATATAACATTCTTGAAAGTTACATTTTTAGGTACAGGCACATCACAAGGAATCCCAATAATTGGTAGTAATCACCCCGTTTGTTTAAGCGAAAATCCTAAGGATAAACGCTTAAGGGTTTCGGTAATGGTAGAGTGGGACGATTTAAATATACTTATAGATTGTGGTCCAGATTTTAGAATGCAGATGCTGGCAAACAATTTTACAAAGCTGGATGCCATTCTTTTTACCCACGAACATAATGATCATGTTGCTGGTTTAGACGATATACGTCCTTTTTTCTTTAGACAGGGAGATATTCCTATATATGCTCACAATCGCGTGTTGGATTCATTAAAAAAGCGTTTTGATTATATTTTTGTAACCGAAAATAAATATCCAGGCGCACCTGGTGTAAAACAGCATATAGTTACCGATAATAATTTTGAAGTTGAAGGAAAACAAATTACTCCTGTAAGCTATCTGCATAATCGATTACAGGTTTATGGTTATCGAATGGATAAGTTTGCTTATTTAACCGATATTAAATCTATTTCTGAAAAAGAAGCAGAAAAACTGCATAATCTTGATGTTGTCGTTGTTAGTGCGCTGCGAATAGAGCCTCATCATTCGCATTTTAATCTTGCTGAAGCTTTAGAGTTTATTGGGAAAATAAAGCCTAAGAAAACTTACTTAACTCATATTAGTCATTTGCTTGGTTTTCACGAAGAGGTAGAACGATCTTTACCCGAAAATGTACATTTAGCTTATGATAATTTGAAAATAACGATTGATGAAAAATAAGATCCTACTATATTTATTCATATTCGCTGCGTTGTTTGCTATATTTATTTATGTGAACGACAAGAAAATTCTTGACGATCAAACAAGCAGAATTGTAAGCTTGCAAAAGAAATTAGATAAGTTAGAAGCTGAAGAGGAAAATGAAGAAACTACTAAACCTGAAAATTTCTACGATTTTAGTCTGAAAAGAAATGAACCTGCAATCACTTATTTTGAAAATAATGGTTTTAAAGCGGCTGAAGTAGAGCAGAAAGTTCAGGATGCTTTAATTGATATGAATAAAGCGGAAGAGGATAACGAGATGGTTCCTTTTGAAGGCATGAAAGATCCTATGCGTATCAATAAAATCAAATTGCTTAATCATAAATGGGTAATCGCTGAATTCACTGATGGACAACATTGGGGCGAAGTTTTATTGAAGTATTTTATTAGCGAAAATGGAAAAGTAGAATTTGAGCCACTAAACTCTTTTCTATATCCTACTGAATAATTTTATACTTATTTATGAGTAACAAATTTTTACGTGATTCGTCTTTAAATAAAGAGATCAATCATGCAAAGATTATCATCAGTTATTTTAGTTTCTTTATTATTTATTTTTCAATCTGTTTTTGCCCAAAATCAGCAAATTTCAGCACAATTAGATTCCATTTGGAAAACCGATCAGGGGATTAGAATGGAACTCATTCAACTTCAGCAACAGGGAAAAACGAATACTTCAGAATTCAAGGAGCTTATTGGCGAAATGAAAACTCAGGATTCGATCAATCAAAAAAAAGTGATTGAAATCTTACAAAATGGATGGCCAGAAAACCTGAATTTACAGCAAAATCAAACCCTGTTTTTAGTCATTCAGCACGCCGATTTGGGTAAGCAGAAAAAATATCTTCCTCTTATCGAATCTGCCGTTGAAGAAGGTAAAACTTTCGCATCGAATCTTGCATTATTAAAAGATAGAATAGCACTAAGGGAAGGAGGGAAGCAAATTTATGGTAGCCAGGTTTGGATCGATAATGCTACTGGCGAAAAATATGTACGGCCAATACAAAATCCTGAAAAAGTTGATAGCTTAAGAGCAGAAGTAGGTCTGCCTGATATGCAAACTTACCTTCAGCAAGGATTTCAGATGAAGTGGAGTCTTGAAAAATATTACGAACAACTCCCCAAAGTGATAGCGTTAACTGATAATAAATAATTTTTCAAATTTCAAATTAGATAAAAAAAGCTCAGATTCTTAGAATCTGAGCTTTATCAACTTTACAGAAAACTAATTTAGTTTACCAAAGCATAAGACTGCTTGGCAATCTCTAATTCTTCATTTGTAGGCACAACCAAAATCTTTGTTTTTGCTTCTGGCGGATTTATAGGACGAATTGTTTTTCCGCGAACATCATTTTTTCGATGATCCAAATGAAGCCCTAAATATTCCATATCTTCTAGAGCAATTTTACGAATTACACTGCTATTTTCACCAATTCCGGCTGTAAATACAATACCATCAACACCATTTAAAGCTGCGATATAAGAACCAATATATTTTTTTATACGATACCCGTTCATGTAAAGCGCCAATCGACAGGTTTCATCACCTTCAGCCGATTTTTCTTCTATATCGCGCATATCGCTATAACCGGTAAGACCTAACATTCCGCTTTCTTTCAGCAAAATATCATTTACTTGTTGTGGTGTGTAACCAAGCTTATCGATTAGATAAAAGATTACAGATTGATCGATATCACCAGCACGAGTTCCCATTATAAGCCCGTTTGCCGGTCCCATTCCCAAAGAATGATCGATAGCAATTCCATCTTTAATTGCGGTTATGCTGCATCCATTACCAAGATGTACTGTGATTATTTTTTCTGAAGGAAGCCCTTTTTCATTTAAATATTCAATTGCTTTTTCAGAAACATATTTATGACTGGTTCCATGAAATCCATACGATCGTACCGCATTTTCTTCCATAAACTTTTTAGGAATAGCAAATTGATACGCTTTTTGCGGCATGGTATGGAAAAAAGCAGTATCAAAAACGACCACTTGTTTCGCATTTGCAAAAACTTTTTCAGCCACTTCAATTCCTCTTAAATTATGAGGATTGTGTAGAGGAGCCAACGGAAATACATTTCTAATCTCTTCTTTAACTTCCGCAGTAACTTCAACTGTTTTTGTTAAACTTTTTCCGCCATGAACCACACGATGTCCAACAATCTGAATATGATTTTCATCCTCAATTACACCAACTTCGCTATCCATCAAAAAAGTAGTAATTCTTTTTAATCCGGTTTCGTGATCTGGGATTTCTACTTCTTTACTAAGTTTGGTTTCACCTGCATTATAATGAATTAAAGCCTTATCTAAACCTATTCGCTCTACAAGACCGCTTGCGGCAACGGTTTCTTCGGGCATTTTTATAAGTTGGTATTTTATAGAAGAACTACCTGAGTTTATAACTAAAATATTCATATTAAAATCCTTGTGCTTGTATTGCGGTTATAATTACTGTATTAAAAACGTCGTCCACGGTACATCCTCTACTTAAATCGTTAACCGGTTTATTAAGTCCCTGTAACATTGGTCCTATAGCCAATGCGCCGGTTTCTCGTTGTACGGCTTTGTAGGTGTTGTTCCCGGTATTAAGGTCTGGGAAAATAAGTACGCTTGCCTGTCCCGCAACTTCAGAACCTGGTAATTTACTTTTTCCTACAGTAGCATCTACCGCAGCATCATATTGTATAGGTCCTTCAATTTTAAGGTCTGGACGCTTGTTTCTAACGATCTCGGTCGCTTCACGAACACGATCTACATCTTCACCTTTACCCGAAGTTCCTGAAGAGTAAGAAAGCATCGCAATTTTTGGTTCGATACCGAATGCAAGGCTACTCTCTGCGGAAGAAATTGCAATTTCAGCAAGTTCAGCAGCATTAGGATTAGGATTAATCGCACAGTCACCAAATACTGAAACACGATCTTCTAAACACATAAAAAATACTGACGAAACTACAGATACGCCTGGTTTTGTTTTGATGAACTGAAGCGCGGGTCTAATGGTATGCTGGGTGGTATGTGCGGCACCCGAGACCATGCCGTCTGCATCACCTTTATGGATCATCATGGTCCCAAAGTAAGAAACATCGGCCATCATATCACGAGCCATATCCATATTTACATTTTTATGTTTTCTTAGTTCATAAAAAGTTTCTGAATATTCGTCGTATTTATCTGAATGTACAGGATCGATAACATTAATTTTGCTCAAATCAATATTTAACCCAAGATCTGCGATCTTATTTTTAATTTTATCGATGCTTCCTAATAGCGTAATGTCTACAATATTAAGTGCGATAAGACGCATTGTAGCAATTAATATACGCTCGTCGGTACCTTCTGGAAGTACAATACGTTTTCTGGATTGCTGCGCACGTTTGTAAAGACTATACTGAAACATCTTTGGTGTAAGCGCTTTTGGCTGAAAATTGAAGAGTTTTTCAGTAAGACTATCAAGATTTAAGTATTTATCTGAAACAGCCAAAGACGTCATGATTTTCTGTTTGCTGTCTTTATAAATTTTGGACTTAATATTACCAATACGATTAGTAACACTAAAAGTTCCGCCCTGTACTGAAACTATAGGAACAATTTGTGAAAGTCCTTCGATAAGTTTTAAGATACTATCTTCAGGGATTAGTCCGCCGGTTAAAATAATTCCAGATATTGGAGGATAATTGGCAGAAATATGCGCTTGTAAAGCACCAAGAATAATATCTGCACGGTCCCCAGGAGTAATTACAAGACTATTTTCTTTAAGTTTTGTAAGATAATTACGCAATTGCATTGCTCCAACCCCAAAATTACCAGTTTGATTATTTAAATGTGTTTCTCCAAAAATTACTTTGCCTTCAAGCTCTTCTACAATTTCCTTAATGGTAGGATGAAGTAAGCTTTTTATCATAGGAACAATAGAAACTTCTACTTCTTTTGGAAAAAAATTATTGAGATCTTTTCTAACGTGATCAACATTTTCTTCCTCAATTTTATTGGCAACAACTCCAATTACTTTTACATCACGATTACTAAAAGAGCTGTAAACAAAATTTAGCGCGTCAACAAGTTCCTTTTGCGTTTTATCTTTTCCGCTTGAGATAATTATGGTAGGCAGACCAAGATTTTTTGCGATGGTTACATTGGTGTCGAATTCAAAAACATTTCCTTTTACAGAAAAATCGGTTCCTTCCACTAAAACAAAATTGAACTCTTCTTCTAGCTTTTTGTACTTCTGAATGATGACGTCTATAATTTCGCCTGCTTTACCGTCATTTCTTTTATCAACCAATTCTTTTCTGGTTACTCCATAGGCTTCTTCGTATGGAATTTCAATATCAAATTGAGATAGAACAGTTTCGATATGATTGTCCTTTTGGCTTTCGGGAAAATCATCGATTATTGGTCTAAAATATCCTACTTTATCTGTTTTTCCTAAAAGAGTTTGCATCAGCCCCAGGGATATTAATGACTTTCCACTGTCTTCTTCCATTGTAGCAATGTAGATACCTTTATTCATAATACTTATTTTTTGCTCACCTAAAAGTGAGTTCTTGATGTTAATTCTCGTTTTTTGCGAGGTTATTAACAATTAAATTAGTTTCCAAAAAATGCTTCTTTATTTGCAAGAAGTGGTACAAATTTACCAGTATTTTTGAGCATGAAACCTAACAAATGTCATATTATAAAGTTAAAAGAACTTTAATAGGTTGGAAGAGCTTTGAGAATTAATTACCCATTTTTCTCCAGCCATTCCTTAAGTTCAAAGAAGTTTTGTGGTGCTACACCGTGACCAACGGGAAATTCAGAATAGATGTTTTTGATATTTAATTGATCAAGGAAAGGTTTGGTTTTTCTAGCCCAATCGATTGGGATAACCTGGTCTACAGTTCCGTGGGAACAATAGAAATTTAAATGTTTAAAATCATTATTTTCGAAACCAGATTTAATGATGTCTTTATTTACGTATCCGCTTAGAGCAACAATATTTTTAATTTTTTCTGGATAAGAGAGTGCAACGGCATAACTTAAAATACTGCCCTGGCTAAAACCTAGTAGCGTAACTTTATTCTTGTTTATTGGGTAAGCTTCAATGGCTTCATCGATAAATTGAGCGATTAAATCCCGTGATTTAATGGCTTGCTCGTCGTCGCTAAATTTTCCGCTAGCGTCGTCAAAATATATTGCATACCAGGCATTACCACTTGGCTGCATGGGATATGGAGCTTTCACCGAGATTACAAAAAACTCTTCGGGTAACTCGCCTGCAAAGCTAAAAAGATCTTGTTCATTACTACCATAGCCATGAAACATAAAAACTACGGAAGCTTTTTCAGTTTGACCTTTTGGTTGTTTTATAACGTGTTCTAAAGAAAGATTCGCTGTTTGCATTAGGTAATCGATTTAAACCATTTTTGAAAATATTCGCCAATATAAGGAATCAACCTAAACTCCCCCTGTATTGCAGCTACGAGACCATAAATAGCTAAAACAACATAAACTAAATAAAAAGCAGTTGGTATAAAAAAATTAGTGAATATTGATGCTATAGCTCCTAGCACGTAAAACAGTATATGTGTCCCAAAAGCTTGTCGAATATGAAAACTAGCTAATTTATGTTTATTTTCCATATTAAAAAAAATGGCAAGTATAAAGCCAAATATGGTTATATAGGCTGTAATCGCTGCAGTTTTACCATCTTTAGTTTTAGTTGGGGTATTTTGAGTCATAGTTTTATAAATCTTCGGAAATGATTAATTGATTGTTATTAAAAATACCAATCGCTTTTCCTTTTAAATTCTGCCCTAAAAATATACTGTTTTGTGAGGTTGAAAGAATATCAGATTTCTGGAAAGTGTATTTCTCTTCAGGTAAAAAGAAAGATAGTTTTGCCATTTCTTCTTCAGCAATTATAGAACTTTCAGCTTTAAAACGATCTCTACCACGAGTTAAGATTTCAATACTTTCTTCTGTAGAATAAATAGTTTGTAAAGCACCAAAAGCACTTTCTAAACCAATAGTTCCGTAATTGGCGTTATCGAATTCTACTTTTTTATTTTCGATATCGATTGGATCGTGATCACTGGTCACAAAATCGATCGTGCCTTCTTTCAATCCTTTAATTAAGGCTTTGGTGTCTTTCTTTGTCCTTAGCGGAGGTAGCACTTTTGCTCGAGTATCAAACTCGTTTAGCAGATCATCGGTCAATATAAGGTTGTGGATAGCAACGCTACAGGTCACATCCAGACCTTTTTTCTTAGCTTCCTTAATTAGAGCAACAGATTTTTCTGTAGAAACGGTTGGGATATGCAGTTTCCCACCAGCATATTCTAAAAGATAAAGATCACGTGCAATTTGCAGGTCTTCAGCCAGATTAGGTATTCCTTTTAAGCCTAGGAGGGTACTGTTATGATGCTCGTTTACAATTCCCTTTCCCGCAATTTTCTTTTCTAACGGAAAGGATTGCACCAATCCATCAAAATTTTGTGCGTACTGCAAAGCAATTTTAAGCAGATTAGGATTACTCACCGGTTTTTTATAATCTGCAAAGCTTACCGCACCGGCATTTCCCATATCAAAAAGTTCAGCAAGATCAACACCTTCAGTTTTTACTGTTAAGGCGCCCGTTGGCAAAAGGTTAACTGCATTTCCTTGTGCCATTGCTTTTACCGAATAAATGGCAGAACTATTATCAATAGTAGGATTGGTTTGCGCATTTAAGACCACATCGGTAAATCCGCTAAATGCTGCTGTTTTTAGCCCGTTTTCGATTGTTTCACGTTCTTCATAACCTGGTTCTCCAAAACTCACACTGCTATCAAACCATCCCCGTGAAACGTGTAATCCTTCAATGCTAATTTCTTTATCAGCTTTAGTTTCAATAGCATTTCCGATTTTTTTAATAAGGCCATCTTCAATAAGAATATCGGCTTGTTTTAAATGATAATCGCTTTGCTGGTCTACGATTGTGGCAGATTTTATAAGTAGCTTCATTTAAAAAATTTTAAGAGGAGCATCTCTATGATTAAAAAGATCAGTGCAAAAATAATAAACCATTTCCAAAGCACATCGATTTGTTGCGCAGCTTTTGCACTTTCAAAAAATGTATTTAGGTCGGTTTGCTTTTCGATATTTTCAAATTCGTTAATATCCAGATAATTAAGATCACTTTCGTTTCTTGGATAATTATAACTAATTGGTAAAATTCTATTTTCCTGATATGTTATCATGTAATTTCCAGCATTTTCAGGCAGCTCTGTGGTGGTTACCGTGATCTTGTCTGAGGTATTTTGTTGAAGCGGAATAAAACTATCGGTAGAGTTTTGCTGAATTTCAACTACGTGATCACCATTTCCTGTTATATTTAAATCGAAGGTATTTTCCTGGCCGACTTCAAAATATAAGCTTGGCGTTTTTAAAGCTGAAATTCCCAAATTATAGAAAACAGGAACGATTAACGGCGAATTTTGAAAGTTAGAATTTTCCTGACTGATTGGTGCTGAAAATAAATAGCTATTGCCAGAATTCATTAAAAAAGCATTATTATTTTGATAAGCTAATGCGGCTGAAGCATCCTTATTAAAATTGTAAAAGCTTTGTACTTCAGGATATTGAAAGTTGCTGATCTCTTTTTCGAATGCATTCTCAAATAGTGGGTGCTCAAAAGAAATTTCAGTAATTAATAATTCCTTGTTTTGTTTATTCTTGATAATTGGTAAGCCAAGATTCGATAAAAGTGAATTATAATTTTGAAGCTGAAGATTAGAAGCTGGGATAATACAAACAGGCGTGCCTTCTTTTGCTTTTTCCAGCACCTGGTTTTGTAAAGCGTTATTAATTTGCTCTACTTCGTTTAAAATGATCAAATCTGCATTGCTAAAAGCACTAAAATCAACTTCATTTTCATTAAAATTGGTATAGCTGAATTGGTCTTTAGTGAAAATTCGGTGAAGAAAGTCGGCATCGCTACCCGAAACACTTAAAACATTGATTTTTGGTGTTTCAGCATAAGTAAAAAACAGTTCGTTATCGTAGACAAGTGCGTTGTCTTCAATCGAAATAATTCCGTTTTCAATTTCTTCAGCCTGTAATCGAAATTCGACTTCTTGTTGCTTATTTTCTTTAAAATTGATGCTCTTTTTAGCCAAAATCTGTTCGCCGTTTTTCAGGCTAATAGGGATATCACGATCTAATTTTTCAGTAGTGCTAAAATTGGCTTTTATGCTAAATTGATTCAGGTTTTTATCGATCACATAAGCCGAATCTACACTAATATTCGAGATGTTTTGCGCTTCATTTTTTACGAAATGATATGCTACATTTTCAAGCTTATTTAAATTCCCAAAATTTTGCTGAAAATCTGAAATTAAAACCAGTCGCTGTACATCTGCCGGGTGTTCATTAAAAAACTGTCGAGCTTTTAAATTGATCAGGTTAAAATTCATCGAATTTGAGCTGTAATCGATATCCTGAAGTTCAGATTGATCTTCTGAAGGAGAGATAATTCCGAAGTCTTTATTATTGGTAAACAAGCCAAAATGATCATTTTGCTGGCTATTTTCCAATAATTGCTGAATGTTATGTTGTAACATTGGTCCGTGATCGCCTGGCAATTGCATGCTAAACGAATTATCCAGATAGAGCAGGGTAGAAGTGCTTTGTTTAGCTGTTTTTCCTGAAGGAATAAATGGCTGCGCAAAAGCGAGAATCAAAAAAGCCAAAGCTAAAGTCCGCGCTATAAGAATCAGCCACTTTTTAAGCTGATTGCTTTTGCGGTTTTCCTGAACTACTTTCTTAAGCAATTTTACATTGGTAAATGCTTCTTTCTGAAATTTACGAAGCTTAAACAAATGAACAATAAATGGAATTACCAGTAAAATTAAAGCATAAAGAAGTTCTGGATGTCTAAACTGCATACCGCTTTTAAAGATTTCTCAAATATAAAGAAATTGTGTGGCAGGGAAACTTGATAATCGAGATTAAATGCTCAGAGAATTTTTTCTCGTTTTGTCTAATATTGGTTCTTTCTATCACTGATGTTTAAGAACCCGGGATGTTTAAATTAATTGGTATAGGCTTATAGAGAGTGCTTAGTTGATTTTAATCGCCTTTTTTATACTAAATTCAAAACAAGTGCTTTCTCCTAAAACTGATTGTACGCTAATTTTTCCGCCAAGGGAGGTCACCAATTTTTTAACGGTAGAAAGTCCAATACCATTTCCTTGATTTCCTTGTCTGTCGGTAATATAAAGTGTTTTGAATAGCTGAAAAATATTGGAAACCTGATCTTGGGGGATACCAATTCCGTTATCTTTTACGGTGAAATAGTAAAAATTTTCATCTTCAAAACTTTCAATATCAATAATAATCTCTTCCTTATTGTTATATTTAATGCTATTGTTTATTAGATTAATTAGAATCTGCTCTAAGGCAGATCGATTACAATTCAGCATAATATTTTCTGAAGGGAAATTAATTTCGCATTTATCATTAATATTCATCAAATCGATGATATCCTCTAGCAGATGATGTAAATCAAATTCAACAAGATCAGAAGATACAATGCGATCACTCTCATAGTGATTTAATATTCCATTAATATAGTCGCTAAGCTTTAAGGCCGATTTTTTTAAATTAGCGAGATGTTCTTGCCCCTTTTTATCTACATGATCTTTGTATCTGGCTTTAATTAAATCTGCAGTAATAATCATGTTTGCTAAAGGCATTTTCATGTCGTGAGAAACTACTCCGGCAAAATCTTTCAGTAAAGAGTTGTGATCGTCTAATTCTTGTTTTATCTTTTCTAGATATAGATTTTTACGTCGTAATTCGAATAATTTCTCTACCTGCTTTGCTAAAGCTTTTAACGCCATTTTTTGATCCTCGTCTAGCTTATTAATTTTTGTGTCTAGCACACACAAGGTCCCTAGTGCATAACCATTATTATCAAGCAAGGGCATACCGGCATAATAGAGAATTGGCGACTCTGGGCTAGAGGTGAAGGGATTATCTTTAAATCGTAAATCTTCACGCAAATCCTGAACCTCCATTAAATCGCCAGGTTCTAAAATGGCATGGGCACAATGCGAAAGTCTTCTTTCAGATTCAGTAATGGAAGGCCCACCGTGATTAGATTTATACCAGTTTTTTTCGGTTTCAACCAAAGTGATTAGTGAGATCGGCGTTTTGCAGATATAAGATGCAAGTTGCGTAATGTTATCAAATTCTTCCTCAGAAACTCCTTTTAGAAGTTCTATAGAATTGAGAGAACTTAAACGTTCTTTTTCGTTAAGAGGTGTAGCGGGTTGAATCATTGAATTTTCACAATTTTCTGATTGAAAAAACGGAAATTGCGCGAAACGTTAAGACGAATTTAACAATTTTAGATCGAAATCAAGCAAATAAGGCCATCAATATTTTTCGAAAGCACCAAGACCAAATAATGCAAAATCATATTTCACTGGATCCTGATGATCTAATTTACGAAGTGCGGTATCCAATTCGGCTAAAGCTTTGGCATCGTTTTGTTTTCTCTTAAGTAACTTTAATTTTCTTGCAATGTTGCCGGAATGCACATCGAGCGGGCAAGAGAGTTGCGAAGAAGAAATCGACCCCCAAATACCAAAATCGACACCACAGTTATCTTTTCTTACCATCCAGCGTAAAAACATATTTATACGTTTAGCTGCAGAATTTTTTAGCGGATCACTTACGTGCTTTTCTGTTCTTTTTTGATGCGGAAGTTCAAAAAAAATCTTTTTAAACTCATGTATTGCTGGCTGAAGCGAAATTGCAGTAGCATGATTACTGAAGATTTCTTCCAGGCTTCCATGATTCTTATAAATATTCTGAAGCGAACGCATAAAATAGCAAAGATCAATACTATTGAAAGTGCGATGCACAAAACCTTCCATGGTTTCTAAATCTTTTTCTTGGAAATTCAGGATAAAATCATGCGGAGATCGCTCCATGCGTTCCATAAGATCATTCGCATTTTTCAGAATACTTTTTCGATTTCCCCAGGCAATAGTTGCAGCCAAAAAACCTGCAATTTCAATATCTTCTTTTTTACTGAATTGGTGTGGAATCTGAATAGGATCTGTACCTATAAAATCTGGAGTGTTATATTGATTGACTTTAAAATCTAGAAACTCTTTTAATTCGCTTTTCTTCAAAAATATAATCTTTTAGAGGCGATGTTTAGTCGAAAATTACTTAGAAGATTACACAATTTCACCATCAACCATGGTCAACTTTCTATCGGCCATATCGGCAAGCTCTTCGTTGTGTGTTACAATTACGAAGGTCTGTCCAAATTCATCTCTAAGTTTAAAGAAGAGTTTATGGAGATTTTCAGCAGATTCACTATCCAAATTCCCTGAAGGCTCATCAGCAAAAATAACAGCAGGGTTGTTCATTAATGCTCTGGCTACCGCAATTCGTTGTTGTTCTCCACCGCTTAAAGTAGAAGGTTTGTGATTCGCTCTATTTTTAAGTCCTAGAAATCCTAATAATTCCATCGCTCTTTTTTCGGCTTCGGCTTTTGGAGTATTTTTAATGTACGCTGGAATGCAAATATTTTCTAACGCAGTAAACTCTGGTAACAATTGATGAAACTGAAATATAAAACCAATATGATCATTCCTGAATTTCGCAAGGCTCTTAGCATTTAGACCATAAATATCAGTTTCGTTGATTATAAGTTTAGATTCCTTATTTTTTTCAGGCAAATCTAGTGTTCCCAAAATCTGAAGCAAGGTTGTTTTCCCGGCACCCGAGGCACCAACTACAGAAACAATTTCGCTTTTTGCGATATGAAGATCGACACCTTTTAATACGTGTAAATCGCCGTAATACTTATGAATATTTTCAATTGTAATCATAACGTCTATAAAGAGCTCGAAAATTAGCTAATTTAATCGCGACCCCCAAGTATAACATCTTTTAATTATTTTCTGAAATTTTAAGAGGTTTCGATCGTTCAATTTTTATTAAAATAACGTGAACGGGCTATGCCTTTGCTATTGTAAATCTTACATTTGAGATAAATATTTGCTATTTATGAAAAATGAAGAGTTGGCCACATTAGCTGCAGGATGTTTTTGGTGTACCGAAGCTGTTTTTCAACGGCTGGAAGGTGTAAGTGATGTAAAATCTGGATTTACCGGCGGGTTTATTCAAAATCCTCCTTATCGCGAAATAGTGACAGGAAGAACTGGGCATGCTGAAGGCATTCAGTTTTTATTTGATCCTGAAATTATAAGTTTTCAGGAATTATTATTGATTTTCTTTTCTACTCACGATCCCACAACTTTAAATCGTCAACAAAACGATAGAGGAACACAATATCGTAGTGCTATTTTTTATCATTCAGAAGAACAAAAGCGAATAGCAGAGCAGGTTATTGCTGAATTAGAAAAGCAGGAAGTCTTTCAAGACCCTATTGTTACTGAAGTTACCGAAGCTTCAGCGTTTTATGAAGCCGAAGCGGAACATTTCGACTTTTATAATCAGAATCGAGAACAACCTTATTGCCAATATATTATCGATCCTAAAATTCAGAAATTAAATGCGCTTTTTGCCGAAAAACTTAAGAAATAATTATATAATATTAGTAAGTATCTGAAAACTGGCACTTTATTTGATTTAATTAACTGAATCAATACAAAAAAAAGATGCTAAAAGATAAATTGTTTTTAAAAGGACTATTGCTAGATGGTATTGGTATGGTTACTATGGGAGTTCCATTAATCGGGCCTTTTTTGGATATTTTGTGGGCACCTTATGCTGCACGAAAAATGAGAGAAATGTATCCCGGTAAAAAAGGAAAATTAGCTTCGGCTATTGTGTTTATAGAAGAGATTCTACCATTTACCGATATCGTTCCAACATTCACCTTGATGTATTTGTATACTTATGTTTATAAAAAAGACACTGTTGGTCAAGTACGTACTATCGAAGTTGAAAGCTGGTAACATCATCAATTATAAAATAACAAAAAAGCCTGTTTGAACTCTCAAACAGGCTTTTTCTTTATAATGAAATCTTAATTCAGGATTATAAAAACCACTGCACAGAAACCATAATATTTCTTCCAATATTGGCAATCCCGTCGGTTTTAAGTCGGGATAAGTGCGATATATATGTTTTATCTAAAAGATTATTGCCGTTAACCGATATCTGCACTTCAGATTTTTCTAATTGAACACGGCCGCCAAAACCTGCCCCTAATAATGAATAACCACCAGTTCTAGTTTCAAAAGCGCTGGTGTTCTCTTTATCGAAAACATTCTTTAAGCGAATAAAAGCGTACTTATTTTCGATAATTTCGCCTTCATTAAATTCAACTCTAAACGTATTTGTAATGCTATTAGCCGGAATTAACGGAAGGTAGGCATCATCACTTCTTTTGCCGGTTACAGTTTCAAAACTACTTTCTATATGCAACCAATCCCAGGGATGCGGGTGTATGTGGATACCAGCCTCACCACCATAAAGTTCAGCCTCATCTTGCACATAATCATAAACAGGATTTTCATTTATTGTTTCACCTGTGGGATTTAGATAGATGTAATTGTTAATCGTGTTATGAAAAGCATTTGCAAACGCTTCAAAATGTTCATTTCTCCACTCAAGAGAAAAATCTATCTGAAAGTTTTGTTCGTTATCCAGATTAGCATTTCCAACCTCATAACGATTTGCGCCGTGGTGAGAACCATTGCTGGTAAGTTCAGCTAAATTAGGTGCTCTAAATCCGCTTGCTAAATTTAGGCGAGCATTTAAATGTTTATTAAACTGATACTTCGCACCAAAGGCACCATTAAAACTATTAAAGTCACGATCTACAGCTTGAATATATTCAGCATCATCTGTATCGCCATACACATCGCTATCGATGTTTCTGGTATCGTATCTTAAACCCGCCTGAAAATCCCACTTTGTTAAGTGAAAATGCGTTGTAGCGAATATTCCAAAGTCTACCGTTTCAGCATTAGGTATTAAAACTTCTTCTCCCGTATTTTTATTTTCTTGCCACATTCCCTGTATGCCGGCGATAGTTTCAAAATTGCCTAGCTTAGGAAGATTGTATTTAATATTATAATTGAAGGTTTCTAATTCCATATCTAAAGCAGGATGCAATTCTTCGCTTTCCTCTTCATGGTCGTGGTCCTCATGCTCTCCCTCGTGATCATGTTCCTCATCAGCATGATCTTCATGTTCTTCGCCATGCTCGTGATGATCTTCAAATTCTTTTCGATTGTTAAACTGATAACCAAATTTTGCATCGATACTCGAATTTGCAAAATAGATTTTATTGTCTAAACTAAGAATATGGTTATCGATTTGTTGGTATGGCAACACAAGAGTTTTCGATGTCGTTTGTTCAGCAATTTCCTCGGGAATTCCTAGCTCGCTACGATTAAAATTATATCTCAAATCAGATTTAAATTTAGCATTTTGATATGCAATTCCGGTTTTTAAATCTTTTTCGTTGAATCTCGTATTGGTAACACGCTCACCGCTACCAGCTTTATAATCTGAATGTTCTGCAAGACTTCCGCGAGCGATAAATTTTAATTTATCTCCCGAGGTTTTAGCCATAGCGCTGGCTTGATAACCTAAAGTATTACTGAAATAATCTCCGTTGACTTCAGCATTAGTTTCCCCAGCAGAAGCATATTGCTCGGGATTTAGATAAAGAACTCCACCTAATGCATCACTTCCGTAGAGAAGAGAAGCAGGGCCTTTAATAACTTCTACACTACCAATACCTTTAGAGCTTATTCCCAAACCATGTTCGCCACCAAATTGCTGATTTTCCATACGAACACCTTGAGTATACGTAAGCACTCGATTTGAGCTTAATCCTCGAATTACAGGTTTTCCAATCCCTACGCCGGTGCTTAAATTTTCTACTCCGGCAATTTGTGAAATTCCGTCAGCAAGCGTTACCGCACCTTTCTTGTTGAGTTCAGAAACACTCTCGCGTTCTACACGCATCACATTTTCACTTTGTAATTGATGAAAAGGTGTAGAAACAATAACCTCTTCCATTTCTACTGCGGAAGGATTTAAAAGAAGCTTGAAGTTGGATGAAGGGATGTTTACTTCATTAGAATACGAGGTAAAACCAATTGAAGAAACCACTAATTTATAATTTCCTGATGGTAAATTTTTAATTGTAAAGTTACCATCAATATCAGTAGTTGTACCTTTTTCTAATCTAGGAAAATAAACGGTGGCACTAAAAACAGGTTCACCGGTTTCCTGATTGGTTATATTTCCGCTAAATTGATTTTGAGCATATATAATGGGAGCCATTGCCGTAAAAAGCAATGTAATGAGTAACATTCTCATTGTGAAGTTTTTAAATGGATGACGAAAAAATTAATTCCGAAGAAAGAATATCGAAAAATTAAGAGCTTTAATTAAGATAGGCCAGGAGGGCCTCGAAGCTCAAAAGAGAGTTTTTGGTAATCACTTAAAAAATCGTAAACACTAAAAATATGTTTAACCTGCGTGTTAATCACAACAGGCTCGAATGTGAAAACACCGAAATTAAAAGAAGGACTTTGATGAAATTTTGCAAGATTACAATCTAAATCGGACTGATGGATGTGTTGTTTCGCATAATTATCACAAAGACCGTGATGATGACCGCTAAAAATATGTGCACAATTAGCAATTGCCGGGAATACGATAATAAACGCCGCAAAAACTATGAGGATATTTTTAAGGGTTTTAATCATCTATTACTTAAAAAATTTACCCAATCCCAATCGGCTTAGCATTTTTTTTTCGAAAGCCCAGAAAAACTCAAATTGGCCAAAAATCCATCCAATTACTACTAGCAAAACCTGATAAATAGGAAATATAAGCAAGATTCTTGCGGGCCAGTAGATATACCATCCATGCTCTGAAGTAATGCCTAGAAAAGCTGTAACCGGTGTTGCTAATTTTGCGGCCGTGGATCCGGTAATTGCAAAAACTATAAAGATTACAATAAGCTGGCGGTTAGAAGTTAATCCCCAGCGTTCTTTTAATTTCTCCATAGTGCAAAGATATGAAAACCAATGAAGTTATAAAGAGTTCAACTCTTAAATGCGAGTAGGGACGCTAAACCTTTGATTATATTGCCGGCTTAAATAAACAAAATAATAGTATAGAAGATAATTTACTTCGTACCCATAATCGATCTGAGGATCGTAATTAATTTGCTGCACGTAAAGATTATCGTTATAACGCATCGGTTGGAGCACGCGGTTATTATAATCTGTTACTAAAATGCGGTTTTTATTTTCTAAGTAATTTTGAGAATAATAACCTTCTGGCCTTGCAATACTATTTATAAAAAGATTAAAACCAGGCTCTATAATTATAATTTCATATTCTAAACTATCATTTGCAATGCGAACGGTATCGTTTTTAGTATTGGCGTTTCTGCCGCTTCTGCCGTTATTCTTGGTTAAACCACAGCTGTATACAAACAGCACCATTAAGACTAAATAAAGTACGTTTTTCATTAGGGCAATTTAGTTAAAAAGATATTTATTTGCCACCGGTGTATCCTTTTAAAACACTTTCTTTTTTATTATGCTTGCCTAATACCATACCAGAAGCTTCATTTATAATATTAGCACCTTCCTGATGATCCAAAATAACCTCTAAAAAAGAGTTATTATATTTTGAAGAAGATCCAAGTGCGCTATCTATTAACAACTCAATATCATCATTCTTTAAATTCTCTTTTTGTTTTTGGATACTTAAGACAGCAATGGTCACAGGGATAGCAAGTTTCGCGATTTTTTGCACCAAATTTGGTGGTATACTCAAAGAATCGCTAATGGTTTTAGCGATATTCTCTAAATTTTCACCTAAAATAATTTCACTATAATCCTCTCCGCATTTAATAAGCTCTTTATTGTCTTTTTCTGAAAATATTTTCAAAAATTTAAAAGGATCTGGAGCTTCTTCTAGTAATTCGTATAAGCTATCAATACTACCTTCCTGTATCTTATTTTTGAAATTACCCAGAATAATAGGCAGTACCATACTTAAAACCGAAGAAACTTTTTCTGAAGATTCTCCGGTTTCATTTGAAGCTTTACTTATAAGCTCGTTACCAAGATTTGTGTTTAATATATCTAAGATTGAGGCCATAATTTTTCATTTGTTTGAATGTAATCAATAAATTCTAGCCGGGCTGTTAAAGCAATATTATAATCCTGATAAAAAGCTATTTAAAAAAATCCATTCCCGATTTTCCGTGGAATTTAGAGATAATTTCTTGCGCAATTAAATCTCCGGCACTTTCGGTGGCTGCACTGGTAAGGCTACCTATATGTGGCGTTAATGAAATTCTCTCGTTCATTAAAAGTTTTATGGCTGGTTTCGGTTCGTTATCAAAAGTGTCCAAACCTGCGAATTTCAGATTAGCATCTTCTAAGGCTGCGATTAAGGCTTCTTCATCTATTGCATTTCCGTTAGAAATATTAATGATTCCTGCTTCAGGTTTCATCATGGCAATCTCCTTGGTGCCAATTAGTGGTTTTTGTTGAGTAGAAACGCTTATACTTATGAAATCTGAAGTTTTTAAAACTTCTTCTAAAGAAACGGTTTCAAGCTTAATATTTACAGTTTGATCCTGAATTTGCAGCTGAATATTAGATTCCGCAACATTAGGATCGGTAGCGATAACTTTCATTCCAAAACCAAAAGCTATTTTAGCCACTTCGTGACCTACTTTTCCTAGACCGATAATTCCTAGCGTCTTACCTTTAAGTTCAATTCCGCCTGCATAGAAATTCCTCAAGTCTTTAAAACTCATATCACCTTCTAAAGGCATGGTTCTATTGGCATGATGCAGATAACGACTGCCACCCAGTAGATGTGCAAACACAAGCTCGGCTACAGATCTTGTTGCTGCAACATTCGATGTGATGATTTGTATTCCATTTTTTTCGGTGCGTTCTACAGAATCAACTATTTTTTGATCACCAATTACCGCAATAAACTTAAGTTGTGGACATTGATCTACAATTTCATTTTCAATAAAAGTAGATCGTGAAATAATGCCTTCAATTTTTTTAGCGTTGATATATTCTTTTAGTTGAGGTTGGGCTACTTTAACCGATAATACATTAAAACCAGCTTCGGTTAATTGTGAAACTGCGGCTTGTGAAAGTCCATCGGTAACTAAAATATTCATGTATTGCTTAATTTTAATTTTTAAGAGATTTTTTCGAAATGTTGCATTACATCAACAAGTGTTTGTACGCTTTCTAGAGGTAGGGCGTTATACATAGAAGCACGATATCCTCCCACACTTCTATGCCCGTTTATACCGTTGATATTAGCTTCTTTCCAAAGTTTGTCGAAACTTGCTTTATCTGTTCCTTCAGTAAGATTAAAAGTAGGATTCATAGTAGAGCGATCTTCTTTTTCAGCAAAACCTTTAAATAGCGGGTTTCGATCTATTTCAGTATAAAGTAATTTTGCTTTTGCATCGTTCTGAGCTTCAATTCCTGAAATTCCGCCTTTATTTTTTAACCATCTTAAATTCAGTAAAGAAGTATAAATTGCAAAAACAGAAGGCGTATTAAACATGCTATCCTTATCGATATGTACTTTATAATCCATCATCGAAGGGATTTGGCGCTCTACTTTGCCTAGAATATCTTCTTTGACGATTGCAACAGTTACTCCCGCAGGCCCCATATTTTTTTGCGCACCGGCATAGATCAAATCAAATTGAGAAAAATCTAAAGTTCTAGATAAAATATCACTACTCATATCACAAACAAGTGGAGCAGTAGTTTTGGGAAAAGATTTCATTTGGGTACCATAAATAGTATTGTTACTGGTACAGTGAAAGTAGTCTATGCCTTCAGGGATTTGGTAATCTTTTGGAATGTAATTAAAGTTTTTATCTTTAGAAGAAGCAACCTCAGCAACTTCGCCAAACATTTTAGCTTCTTTTATAGCTTTAGAACTCCACGTACCGGTATTGGTGTACGCTGCTTTTTTCTGAAGTAAATTGTACGCCACCATCAAAAACTGCATACTTGCGCCACCATGCAAAAATAGCGCTTGATAGCCTTTGTTTTGAAGTCCTAAAAGTTCTAAAACCAAAGAACGCGCTTCTTCGATTACCGACACAAACGCATCACTACGATGTGAAATTTCCAAGATTGAAAGTCCGCTATCGTTAAAATCTAAAACCGCCTGAGATGCTTTTTCAAAAACTTCTTGTGGCAAAATACATGGGCCGGCGCTAAAATTATGTTTTTTCATAGTAACTTCAAGTTTGTCCTATTAGAAGGAATTTTTTAAGGCTTATAAAATTTGATGATTTTTAACGCAATTTCAAATTTTATAATATGCCCAAAATTAGTTAGTTTAGATTAATTAAAAACTGAATGGTATCTACAGCATCAGCATAATCCCATAATTTGGGATGCTGTGTTTCTCCAAATTTCACTTCATTTTTTGCTGAAGTTTCCTTTTTTACGATACACTGCAACTTTTCAGCCTCATCATTTAAACGTTGCTGAAGTTGGTTTTGGTCGTCATAATATTCGTAAAATAACACAGAGATAGGGGAGCCGTAGTTTTCATCTTCCTTCAGCATTAAAAATCCATTATCTAGAATATTAAACTGACTCATTAAATAAACCGCTTTATTATAATCGTAATTATTTGCGTATTTATTTTGATTGATAATATCGTTCCAATGATAAATTCCTTTAAAGAAATGATCAAAATCGTAATTTTTAGGTAAAAATAATTTTGAAACGTTGCGACATCCCAAACCAAAATATCTAAAAATATCTTCTGCAAGCAATTTCAATTCTTCTTTGGATTCTTCACCGGTTATTACAGCGACTGAATTTCGATTTTTACGAATAATATTCGGCTTATTTTTGAAGTAATATTCAAAATATCTCGCGGTATTGTTGCTTCCAGTGGCGATCACTGCATCAAAATCTTCCAGGCGATCTTTTGTAATTCTGATCTTAGATTCAAATTCTGAATTTAACTCAACTAAATAATCACATAGAATCGGTAAAAGCTGCTTATCGTTATCAGATTGCTTAATAAGCACATTGTGCCCACTAATAAGAACACTTAGAAAATCGTGGAATCCAACCAAAGGAATATTTCCCGCCATAATCACGGCAATCGTTTTTGGATTTTCTTCTTCTTGAAAATTATAAGGAGCCATCCAGGTCTCAAGATTTTCTGAAGTTAATGCTTTACTCCACTGGTCTAAAGAGAATAAAACATTTTCTTTAGTAAACCAGCCATTGTAATGTACAGCTGAGTTTACTTTTTCTTGAAGTTTATCAAAATATTTTCTATCTATTTCTGAAAGATTTAAAGCAGAAGTGTCTTCCGCTTTAAAATTCTTAAGAAAATCGCCTAATTTGGAAAAATATGAAATCCGTTCTTTTATTGTCATTCCTAGATTTGGTTATGAAAAGGCTTCACGTTAAATTTGTAAAAGCGAAATTAAAACTTCCTAGCTGGAAAAACTATAAAATTTCCTAAAAGCTGGGACAGAAAATAAGATTCGTTTTATTTTTACAACTTAAAAAAACAGCTATGGCAATCATTATAACAGATGAATGTATAAACTGCGGCGCTTGTGAGCCAGAATGTCCTAATACTGCGATTTATGAAGGAGCAGATGATTGGCGCTATGCAGATGGTACCGATCTTTCTGGTGATATCGTTTTACCATCGGGTACCGAGGCAAATGCAGAAGAAGCGCAGGAACCGGTAAGTGATGAATACTATTATATTGTACCAGATAAATGTACAGAATGTAAAGGTTTTCATGAAGAGCCGCAATGTGCAGCGGTATGCCCTGTAGATTGTTGCGTACCAGATGACGATCACGTAGAAAGTGAAGAAGTATTGCTAGAAAAGCAAAAGTTTATGCACGATTAAGGAATTATTTTATTCTGAAAAATATTAAGCCCGCTATTTGGCGGACTTTTTTTATGAAATCTGCACCCGTAATTCGTTTCTATAGATAGAAGGAGACTTTCCTGTGAATTTTTTAAACTGTTTATTGAAGTGGCTAAAATTATTAAAACCACATTCAAAACATATATCAGTAATACTCATTTGTTCTTCGTGTAAAAGTTTAGCAGCGTGAGAAAGTCGATATTCGTTTACAAATTGCGTGAAGGTTTTTCCGGTAATTTTTTTGAAAAACCTACAAAAAGCCGGTACCGTCATACTGGTTAATTCTGCTACTTCTTCTAAGGCTATAGAACGCTTAAATTCTTCTTTTACAAAATTGAAAATTAGATTAATACGATTATTATCCTGAAGCTCTGTTTCTAAAACAAAGCCTTTAGCATTTAAAATGGTGTAATTTTTGGCTTCTTCCAGATGATTAAAAATTTCTAAGAGTGCAATAAGTCTACTAAATGGTGTACGATACTTAAGTTCTTCAATTTTTTCACCTATATATCTTTTGTCTTCTCCGTGAAATACAATACCCTTTTTAGCAGTTTCCAAAAGGGTTACTATATTTTTTGTTTCAGGAATATTAAAAAAAGTATCTCCTAAAAACTCTGGATGAATTTGAATTACAGTTTCTCGTTCATATTTATTTAGTTTCTCAGTAAAACCACAATGCGGCAAATTAGATCCTATTAATATAAGGTCTCCCTGACGGTAATAAGAAACATGACTTCCTATTTGTCGCTTTCCAGATCCACTGCTTATGTATACAAGTTCGATTTCAGGGTGATAATGCCAAAAGTTATTATTTTGATTTTGATGGTGATAATCGAAAGTTTCGTATTTAAAAGAACTACCAAATTGAGGTTCTATCTTTTGAAAAGCTGCTCTTTGTGATTTTATCATATCGATAACGTTTTAGTGGAATTTAGGGTATCTTTTATGAATAATTAATTATGTCTAAAATTAACCCATATGTGTTCAATTTGCAATATAATAGATTTACGATAATATTTTCGGTTAATATAGAACATGTTTTAGTATATTTTCTACTTAGCTACAGCTTAGTTTCGTTTTATATTTGCTAAACAATAATTAGAGAATTAACAAAAATCCCGAAAATTATGAAAAATCTATCTAGAATAGCAGTTTTGGTTTTAGCATTAGTATTAACTAATACTTTGAGCGCTAAAGATATAGAAGTTAAAATAAACAATGATAAATTAGTAGTTGAATTAGATCATAGCCAAAAAGGATCTACTTTGGTTCTTACAGATACTAATGGTGAAGTTCTTTTTAAAGATGCACTTATGGAGACTTCTTATAAAAAAGCATTAGATCTTCATACAATTCCTACCGGTACATATTTTTTAAATTTTGAGAAAGACGATAGTATTCTTACTACTGTTATAACTAAAGATGCTGAAGGAGTTAAAGTAAATAAGAGCGCATCAAAAATTTTCTTTAAACCTTTTTACAAAACAATAGAAGACAAGGTATTAGTATCTTTTACAAACCCAAGCTATAATAACGCAACTTTTAAGGTTTACGATCAAGCAGGTAATCTAATGACATCTTCTACAAGTAACGATTTAGTAGTTAAGAAAACATTCGATTTTTCTGAAGTTCCTGCAGGAAACTATGTGATTGCTCTTAACGTAGCAGGGCATACTATTACAAAAACTATAACTTTAGGATAAGAAAGCTCCCAAACATATTTTGAAACAAGCCAGGCCGAAACGTCTGGCTTTTTAATTGCTCAACATTTAAATGGAGTATTTTAAGGCGGACACTTTTAGTAAAATCAATAAGAAATTGCCTTAATTTTAAAATTAAAGTTTAAAAGAAAAGCCATCATCTGTTTTTTTCTTATATTTTTCTTGATCGAATTTGTATAAAAAAGAACCTTTTCTGGAAGAACTCATGTCTTTTTCCTCTAGCTTTACCAGTATATCGAATGAATTTATCTTATTAATAAAATTTCTTTTATCCAGATCTTCGTTTAAAATCGCCTCATAAAGTTTTTGTAACTGACGCATTGTAAATTTTTCTGGTAATAATTCAAATCCAATTGGACCATTGGAAGCTCTATATCTTAATCGACTTATGGCATGTTTTACCATCTTACCGTGGTCAAAAATTAACGATGGTGCTTCAGATAAGGAAAACCATTTAGCAGAATAATTCTCTGTAAGCTCTGTATCGTGCTCAGTAATATTTATAAGAGCAAAATAAGATACGGATAGAGTTCTTTCAACAGGATCTCGGTCTACCTTACTAAAGTTATATAACTGTTCTAAATATACATTATTTAGCCCTGTTAAATGATGTAGAATTCGTTTTGCTGCGTGGTCTAAATTTTCATCCTTTTTTAAGAAGCCACCCATTAGTGACCATTTTCCCTTTTCTGGTTCAAAATCACGTTTAATCAGTAATATTTTTAGCTCTTCGTCATCGAAGCCAAAAATAATACAGTCTACAGCGAGCAGAATTTTATCTTCGGAACTATAACTATGAATCATTGGTTGGAATTAGTTGGGCAATTTAGGTTTTTTCAAAAATAAATCATAATAGCCTTAACTTTTTTAAAACATAATAAATTTTAACATTTAAAGCATGATACCACAGGATACTACACTTTAAGCGGTTTATAATTATTAAATTCGTTTATTTTAAGAGGTAAAGTTAAAAATATGTAAAAAAACATTTGCTAAATTAAGTAAACTTTAATTATATTTGGAAATGTAAAATTCACACTTATAAACTAAAGTTTAACTTATGCTAATTTTAAAATTACTTTTAAGAGCAATTAGTACACTACGAAAACCTTTTCGTTGTTTAGCCTTTTTTATATTTATAGGCTTTTCTGCTAATGCGCAAGATGGCCAGTTGATTACTGGTACTGTAACTTCTGAAAGCGATGGTCTTCCACTGCCCGGCGTTAACGTTATTATTAAGGGTACAAACAATGGAGCAGTTACCGATATCGATGGTAATTACGCTATTGAGGCTAACGCAAACGATGTAATTGTTTATTCCTTTATTGGATATAAGCAGCAGGAGGTTTCAGTTGGTACCCAAACTGAAATTAATGTTTCATTATCTGATGATTTGAATGCTTTAGATGATGTCGTTGTAGTTGGATATGGTACTCAACGTAAGGAAGATCTTACCGGATCGGTTAGTGTAATAGACACCGACGAAATGCAAAAAGTTTCTAACAGTGATGTTTCTCAAATGCTACAAGGTAGAACGGCCGGTGTTACGGTAACTGCCGATGGACAGCCAGGAGCTGGAGCAAATGTTAGAATTCGAGGAGTCGCTACTTTTGGTAATAGCCAGCCACTTTATGTTGTAGATGGTGTGCCAGTTGGAACATCGATCAGGGATTTTAATCCAAATGATATTGAAAGTATTCAGGTTCTTAAAGATGCTTCTGCAGGGGCAATTTATGGATCTAGAGCTGCTAATGGGGTTGTTATTATTACTACTAAACAAGGTAGAAAGAATTCGCCATTAAAAATTCAGTATAGCGGATATTATGGTATTGATGAAGTTGCTCAAAGAATGCCTGTTTTGGGTAGAGAAGATTATCAGATGATTTCTAACGAAAAAAGAAGTAATGCAGGTCAGGATTTAATACCAGGAAATGACCCAAATTCAGATTTATTTGTAGATGATATTAATACAGACTGGCAAGAAGTTGGTTTGAAAAGTGGACACAGGCAAAACCATAACATTGGATTATCTGGTGGTGGTGAAAATATAACTTATAATGCCTCTATTGATTATTTTGAAAATGAAGGTGTTTTCGTAGGTAATGGACCAGATTATGAAAGATATTCTGGAAGAATTAATACCGTAATGGAGAAAGGAAGATTTAAGATATCTCCATCTTTATACTATACGCATAGCTTTGAAAATTCATTAACTTTTAGAGACGATGTTTTGACTGGAGGTCGTCCTCCTTTAATAAATGATCTAATCAACGCAATACCAACTTTAGGAGTTTATGATGAAAACAATGAAGGTGGTTACGCCGGAACTTCTTCTGACATTCACAAAGAAATTGTTTTGAATGTGCCAGGAATCAACAGCCTTTTTACAAATAACGTAGAAGTAGATAGAATCTTTGCGATTGTTAATCCGGAATTTAAGATTATTGATAACGATAATCACGAATTAACCTATAAGTTGAACACGAGTTATGACAAAACTCATGTAAGAAGTTTTTCTTTTGTGCCAGAATTTGAGATGGGTTATTTCTTTGGATCTGGAATATCTCGTTTAGACGATAATTCTACAATTTACACCGTAGGTCTTATTGAAAATACTTTAAATTATAAAACTACATTAGGTAAAAATACTTTTGATCTTATTTTAGGTCAAACATATCAAGAAAATAAGACTGTAATTAGAACTGCGCATTCTGAAGACTTACCTAAGCCTTATTATCCAATCCTTTCTAACGGTATTAACCAAACAGTAGGAGGTCAGCAAATTGAAAGTTCTATTGCGTCATATTTTGGTAGACTTAACTATAATTTTGATGATCGTTATTTACTTACCGCTACCATAAGAAGGGATGGTTCTTCTAGATTTAGAGAAGCTAATAGATGGGGTACTTTTCCTTCATTGGCGTTAGGTTGGAGAATTAATAATGAAGAATTTTTCAATGTTTCAGACGGGTTAGTTAGTAATTTGAAATTAAGAGCAAGTTATGGAGAGCTTGGAAATCAAAATATTGGCGATTATTTATATCAGGCTGTTATCAACCGAACTGTACCTTATAACTTCAATTTAGAACGAGTTCTAGGTGGACTTCAAACTAGTGTAATAAATGATAATATTGTTTGGGAAACAACAAAGTCTTTGGATATCGGTATAGAAACAACCTTATTTAATAGGAAGTTCGATTTGACTCTTGACTATTATAACAGAGAAACAGAAGACATTTTAGTAGGAGTTCCTATTCCTTATTCTACGGGCTCTGTTAATGTTCGTCCTTTGGTGAATTCTGGAAGAATTCGGAATTCTGGTATTGAAGGAGAAATAACTTATCATTATACAAGTGATGATTTAAATTTCGATATATCTGCCAACGCAAGTACAATAAATAATGAAGTATTAGCATTAGGAGGAAATCAGGAACCTATTGGAGGTGCAGGATCTAGAACACAGATCGGTAGAGAGGTTGGTGAGCATTTCGGATTTGTTTATGACGGTATTTTTCAAACTCAGGCAGAAGTGGATGATCATGCACTTCAACCAGGAGCTGCGCCCGGGGATGTAAGGTTTCAAGATTTAAATGGTGATGGTGAAATCAATGCTGATGATAGAACATTTCTAGGTAGCGCCCTTCCAAGTGTAACTTTTGGATTGAACTTTGCAGCTAATTATAAAAATTTTGATTTTACATTATTTACCTCGGGAGCAGCAGGTTATTATATAAATAGTAGATTATATAGATCGCTAATGCTTTCCACTGGATACATAAATGCTCATGAAGATATATTGGATCGATGGACACCGGATAACACAGATACGAATATACCTCGTGTTGTTGCAGATGACCCTAATAACAATGCACGAGACTCCAACAGACCAGGTTGGTTGCAAAAAGGAGATTATCTTAGAATCAACACCTTGTCTTTAGGGTATACTTTACCAGAGAATCTTTTTACTGATACTTTAGATTCATTTAGAGTATATACAACAATTCAGAACCTGCATACTTTCCAACATTATAAGGGATATAATCCAGATTTTAATTCGGGAATATTAGAGCCTGGTTTTGATAATGGAACTTATCCAAGGCCAAGAACGTTTATGATTGGTGTTGATTTATCATTTTAAAAAAAAATATCATGAAATTATATAAAATTTTAACTTTTTCGTTGGGCTTGCTAGCATTAACAGGATGTGAAGACGAACTCGATTTATACAACCCTAACAACATGACTGCTGATGAATATTGGGCTGATGGAGATCAGGCTTTAGCAGGAGTAAATGCAACATATACGCCACTAATTAATGATGGTTATTATATGAGAATGACGCCTGCTTTAACAGATGGTCGTGCAGATGATTTTAGAGCAGATAGTCCGTGGCCGGATTTAGGTCAAATTTCAAATTTCACTATTTTACCCACTTCAGCTCCTATACAATGGATGTGGGAAGCCTATTACCAACAGGTATTTAGAGCCAACCAGGTAATACAAAACACTCCGGATATTGAAATGGATGAGGATCTGAAACAGAGAATTATGGGACAGGCATATTTTTTAAGAGGTTTAGCCTTTTTTCATTTGGCCATAAACTTTCAAAGAGTACCTGTGCCTTTAACAGCTGCCGAGGGAGAGGAGGATTATTATATACCTACTAGTACCGAAGAAGAATTATGGACACAAATAAAATCTGATTTTTCACAGGCTCAAACCATGTTACCGGTTGATTATTCGAACGTTACTGGACCAGATCGTAGTCAGTTAGGACGAGCCACAAAAGGTGCAGCTACGGGATTTTTAGGTAAAGCGCATTTATATCAAGAAGAATGGAGTGAAGCCGCTGCAGAATTCAAAAAATTGATTGATGGTCCAGATGTAAATATATATTCATTGATGGATGATTATAGAGATAATTTTAGTCCTTTTAGTGAAAATAATGCAGAATCTTTATTTGAAGTTCAATTTGCTAATCCAGATCAAGTTGGTGGATCTGCCAAAAATTATGGTGGAGAGCCTCAAAATTCATGGATGCAAGTTTCGTCAGTTGGTCATACGTATGCGCAGGATGGATTTGGTTATTCAGATTTTCTGCCTACACGTTGGATTTATAGCGAGTATAAAGAAGAAGAGACAGCAAATGATAACATAGATCCAAGATTACTTGTATCGATTGCTTCTTACGAACCAGACGCAAATTCAACAACGGTTTATGGTGGAGTGGAATGGCCACATGCTGATGAAGCTATTTACCCAAGAAAATATACACATGATGGACTAGGTTTTGAATCTGAAAGCCAAGGAAGTGCAGAGCTGTCTGAAATTAACTATCGATTAATGAGATATGCTGACGTTTTACTTATGTATGCAGAAGCTTTAAACGAGTTAGGGCAGACTCAGGATGCTTATCAATATATTAATCAGGTTAGAAATAGAGCAAATTTACCAGATTTAGAAACGGTATCTCCGAACCTTACTCAGCAAGAAATGAGAGATCAAATAGCTCACGAAAGGGCACTGGAGTTAGCTCTTGAGAGTATCAGATGGCACGACATTAGAAGATGGGGATGGTTATACGATGCTGAAAAGTTAGCTGAACTTAGAGAACGTGATAATGAATTCAATTCTTGGAGACCGGGTAAAGAATATTTACCTATCCCGCAATCTGAACTTGATGTTAATCCAAATGCTGAACCAAATTCAGCTAATTAATAAACCATTTTTAATTGACTATGAAGAAAAACAGCTTAACAATATTATCGATAGTTTTATTTTTAATCGGATTTACAGGACTTAGTGCTCAAACTGAAGTTAAAATTGAGGATCAAGATTCTTTAAGAATTAACCGTAATATTTATGGGCACTTTGCAGAACATTTAGGGCGTAGTATTTATGATGGTTTATATGTTGGAGAAGACAGTGATATTCCAAACACCGATGGTGTAAGAAATGATTTGATCGAAGCCTTAAAAAATCTTCAGATTCCAGTTTTAAGATGGCCAGGTGGATGTTTCGCGGATACTTATCATTGGATGGACGGGATCGGTCCTAAGGAGGATCGCCCAACAATTGTAAATCAATGGTGGGGCGGAGTTACCGAAGATAATAGCTTTGGTACGCATAATTTTCTTAATCTATGCGAAGAGCTTGGAGCCGAGCCTTATTTAGCGGCGAATATCGGTAGTGGTACCGTAAAAGAGTTTGCAGATTGGATCCAATATGTAAATCATGATGGTACAAGTCCTATGGCAGATCTTCGTAAAGAAAACGGAAGAGAAAAACCTTGGGGAGTTAAATACTGGGGTGTAGGCAATGAAATGTGGGGTTGTGGTGGAAACATGACACCAGAATATTACGCAAATCTCTATCGGCAATATGCGACCTTTATGACCAGTTGGAATAACGATAAGGGATTGTATCGTATCGCATCTGGTGCGAATGTAGACGATTATCATTGGACAGAAGTTTTAATGCGTGATGTTCCTCATAATTTAATTGAAGGTGTGGCTTTACATTCCTATTCTTTTGTAGAATGGGGTGATAAAGGAGATGCTGTAGATTTTAACGAAGCACAGTATTTTTCTACTATGCAAACAGCTTTAAAAATGGAAGAGCTGGTAACTAAACATAGTGCGATAATGGATAAATATGATCCTAAAGGAAATATTGAGCTTATCGTAGATGAGTGGGGTGGATGGTATGACGTTCAGGATGGTACGAATCCTGGATTTTTATATCAGCAAAATACAATGCGTGATGCCATGATTGCGGGAGTGTCTTTAAACATTTTCAATAATCACAGTAAACGTGTAAAAATGGCAAATCTGGCTCAAACTGTTAATGTATTACAAGCAGTAGCGTTAACTGACGGAGCTAAGATGTTATTGACACCTACGTACCATGTAATGGAAATGTATAAAGTTCATCAAGATGCTAAATTACTTCCGGTTTCATTTGATTCCCCTCAATATTCTTATGAAGGAGAATCTCTACCTGCAGTATCAGTATCTGCGTCTAAAGACGATAAGAATGTTATTCATATTTCCGCGGTGAATATAGATTCTGAAAAAGAGAACGAAGTTGAATTTGATCTTTCAGGATTTGATATCGATGATTTTAATGCAGAAATATTGGTTTCTGAAAATCTTCAGGATCACAATACTTTTGATAGTCCAGAAAAAATAATTCCGAAACAATTTAAAGATTTTAAATTCAAAAGAGGGAATTTGAAGATTACTTTACCTCCTTTTTCTGTAGTTGTTTTGGAGAGTAAATAAAAGTTATGAGAACAATTAATGAAAAATTATATTTAAAAGGATTAATAGCAATATTAATCATCATCGGAGCATATAGTTGCTCCGATGATGATTCTGGAGGTTTTGTAGACGAAGTTGAAGAAGAGGAAGAAGAAACCATAGACGAAGAATCAGATTTTGATGGTCCAAACTACAGTGATGATTATACCTCGACGGCATCATGGGGAGATCGATCTTCCTGGAACCTGGCAAATGTTCATGATCCTAGTATAACCAAAGACGGTGAATATTTTTATATGGTTCAAACCGATGCTTCTTATGGCAATGCACACGCGGGTAATGGGCATTTTCCTTATAGACGATCAAAAGATCTTGTAAATTGGGATTTCCAGGGAATGGTATTTTCTGAAGTGCCTTCGTGGATCAAAGATTCATTAAATAGTATGCGAGCACAAATGGATCCGCCACTGCCTGCCATTGAAAATCCAGAATATGGATTTTGGGCCCCAGAAATAGCGGAGGTTGATGGCAAATATAGATTTTATTATAGCGTAGTTGTTACTAATCCTATTGTAGGAAATGACAACAATACTTCCTGGACAGAGCGAGCGTTTATTGGTTTAGCTGAAACCGATGATCTTGCTTCTAATAATTGGGAAGATAAAGGAATGGTTATAAGTTCTATTTCCGATGGTTTAGAGACTTATACTAGAACCGGAAGTGGAGATTGGAGTGGTTATTTTAAATATAATGCTATCGACCCAAGTTTTATCCAAACCAATAATGGTGATCATTGGCTAATATATGGTTCTTGGCATTCTGGGATTGCAGCAGTTGAAGTAGATCCGTCTACAGGGAAACCTTTTCAATTAAATTCTTTAGAAGATTATGGTACCCGTATTGCGGGTCGTGGTAATGTGACCCAAAATCGTTGGCAGGCTTTGGAGGGACCAGAAATAGTTTATAATGAAGATACCGGATATTATTATTTATTTCTGGCTTATGATGAATTATCTGTAGCGTATAACACTCGTGTTGCCCGTTCAGAAAATATTGAAGGTCCTTATTATGGGATTGATGGAGGGAATGTGACTAATGGAGCAGAAGCCTTCCCTGTTTTAACACATCCTTATCAATTTGACAACCATCCGGGATGGGTGGGTATTGCGCATTGTACGGTATTTAGAGATGAAGAAACCGGAAAATGGTTTTATTCCTCTCAGGGAAGGTTGCCGGAAGGTGTTGAGGGGATTAATGCCTCTAATGCTGTTATGATGGGGCATGTTCGTGAAATTTATTGGACAGAAGATGGTTGGCCGTTAGTAGCACCTGAGAGATATGCAGCAGTACCAGACGAAACCATAGTTAAAGAAGATTTAATTGGAACTTGGGAACAGATCACCTTGCAATATCAATATAGAACCATGCAAACTTCTGTAGATGTAATTCTTAACGAAGATAACAAGCTTGGCGGAGCTATCAGTGGATCTTGGTCTTTTGATGAAGATTCTCAGACATTAAGTATTAACGGAAATAGTTTTATATTAGATAATGCTTGGGATTGGGAAGCATCTCCTAGAAAAACAACAATTACCTACGCAGGTATAGCAAATAACGGCTATTCTGTTTGGGGCAAAAAATCCAGATAATAAAAGTATCAATGAAAATTAAACTTCCAGGTTTTAGAAAGGCTTTAATTGTTGGAATTGTATTTTTATCCACAAATTTACTCGCACAGCAAAACAAACTATCAATTTTCAAACTTAATGATGTAAAACTTCATCAAAGTATTTTTGAAAAAGCGATGTATACCGATTTGGATTATATTATGCAATTAGATCCAGATAGGCTTTTAGTTCCTTTTTTACGCGAAGCCGGTTTAGAGCCGAAAGCCGAAAGTTATCCAAACTGGGAAAATACAGGTCTCGATGGACATATTGGCGGGCATTACTTAACTGCACTTGCCCAAATGTATGCTTCAGCCGGTAGCGAGGAAGCTTTGGAGCGTTTAAATTATATGATCGCTGAATTAAAAAAAGCTCAGGATGCTAATGGAAATGGTTACATAGGTGGTATTCCGGAAAGCGACCGAATTTGGAAAGAAATTTCAGAAGGAAAAATAAATGCAGGTGGTTTTAGTCTTAACGGTGGTTGGGTGCCACTTTATAATATTCATAAAACTTATGCAGGTTTACGAGATGCCTATCTTATCGCCGGTAACAAACAGGCAAAGCAGATGCTTATCGATCTTACCGATTGGATGCTTGGTACTACTGCAAATCTTTCCGAAGAACAAATCCAGGAAATGCTTATTTCAGAGCATGGCGGTTTGAACGAAACCTTCGCAGATGTCTATAAAATTACTGGAGATAAAAAATATTTATATTTAGCCTATGCGTTTACCCAAAAACAAATCCTGAATCCTTTAGAAAACGAGGAAGATATTTTAAATGGAATGCATGCGAATACGCAGATTCCGAAAGTTATTGGTTTTGAAACCATTGCTGCTTTAGATCACAATAAAGAGTATCACAATGCGGCTACTTATTTTTGGGAAAACGTTGTAAATAATAGAACCGTTTCAATAGGAGGAAATAGCGTTCGGGAGCATTTTCATCCCGCAAATGACTTTTCAAGTATGATGAGTAGCGTACAGGGACCAGAAACCTGTAATACTTATAATATGCTGAAGTTAAGTGAAAAGCTGTTCTTAGCTGATGCTGAAGAAAAATATATGGATTTTTATGAGCAGGGATTGTACAACCATATTCTATCGTCCCAGCATCCAGAAGGAGGTTTTGTGTATTTTACGCCAATGCGTCCCGGCCATTATCGAGTGTATTCTCAGCCTGAAACTAGTATGTGGTGTTGTGTAGGATCTGGTTTAGAAAATCATGGTAAATACAACCAAATGATCTACGCTCATAGCGAAAATGAGCTGTATGTTAATCTTTTTATAGCTTCAGAAGTTAATTGGTCAGCCAAGAATTTCAAATTGATTCAGGAAACCGATTTCCCAAATTCAGAAGAGACTTCGTTTAAAATTGAAATCCGAAAATCGCAAAAATTAACTATAAATTTTCGTTACCCCTCTTGGGCTGGCAAAGGATTTAATGTTGAGGTAAATGGAAAAAAAGTAAAATTCGATAAAAAACCGGGCTCTTATATTTCGATTAATAGAAAGTGGAAAGACGGAGATCAAATTTCGATGCATTTACCGATGAGTATTTCTTCGGAAAGATTGCCGGATGGTTCTAATTACGAATCTTTGAAATATGGTCCATTAGTACTAGCTGCAAAAACCGGAAAGGATGATTTAAAAGGTCTTTTTGCTGATGCCAGTAGAGGTGGACATATAGCTGAAGGTAAAAAGATCCCACTTTCAGAAACACCAATATTTCTTTTAGATAATTTAGATAATCTGGCTTCTAAAGTTAAGGTAGATTCTAAAAAAGAACTTCAGTTTTCAGCAAAATCGGTTTTATATCCTTCAGAATTTAAAGATCTAGAATTCGAGCCGTTTTATAAAATACACGACTCTAGGTATATAGTTTATCTGCCGGTACAAACTCCAGAAAGTCTTGAGGCTATTCAGCAAAAAAGAAAAGAACAGGAAATTGCCGAACGTGAGCTAGAGGAAAAAACGATTGATTATGTGAGCCCCGGTGAACAACAGCCTGAATCAGATCATTTTATTAAAACCGAAAATTCTAATGCAGGCGTAAATCAAGATCGTCACTGGCGAGATGCTAGTGGTTGGTTTAGCTACGAGTTTCAGGATGCAGCTAACGAAGCCGCCAGAATTAGATTAACCTATTTTGGACAAGATAGCAATCGAAAATTTAAGATTTTGCTGAATGGAGAGCTTGTTGCCAATGAACATCTAAAAGGTGAAAATGGAGCTGAATTTTTTACGAAAGACTACGAACTGCCAAAGAAAATTGTAGAACAAAAAAATAATACCCTAACCATACGCTTTGAAGCTGCTGAAAATTCAAGAACAGCCGGTATTTATGGCGTTAGATTAATGAAAAAACAATGAAAAAAATTGCAAAACTAGTAGTATGTGGTGCATTTATGGCTACTTCAGCTGTAGGACTAGCACAGGAAGAAAATTTTAATAATCCAATTATAACTGATAAATACACGGCAGATCCTGCTGCATTGGTGTATAAAGATTCAGTTTATATTTATGCAGGGCACGATGAAGCACCTTTAGACCGTAACTTTTATAAAATGGATGAATGGTTGGTGTACAGCTCTGCAGATATGGTGAATTGGAAAGAACATAAAGTTCCGCTAAAAGCAACAGATTTTAAATGGGCTAAAGGCTCGGCATGGGCTGCCCAGGTTATTGAAAGAGATGGTAAATTCTATTGGTATGTAACTGTAGAACATGATGATAGCCATCCCGGTAAAGCTATTGGAGTTGCCGTGTCCGATTCGCCGGTTGGTCCTTTTAAAGATGCCAGAGGAAGTGCGATTATCACTAATGACATGACAACCGAGTATACTAACATTTCTTGGGACGATATCGATCCAACGGTTTGGATCGAAGAAAATGGTGATGCTTATTTGTATTGGGGAAATACACAATTATATTGGGTAAAATTAAAAGACAATATGGTCGAATTTGAAGGTGAAATTCAAACGGTAGATTTACCCCATTTTACCGAAGCTCCATGGATTCATAAAAAAGGCGATTGGTATTATCTTTCTTATGCTTATAAATTTCCTGAGAAAACAGCCTACGCAATGAGTAAATCTATTGAAGGTCCTTGGGAATATAAAGGAATATTGAACGAAGTTGCCGGAAATTCTAATACCAACCATCAGGCAATTATTGAATTTAAAGATAAGTGGTATTTCGTATATCATAACGGAAGCATCCCAACTCATGGTGGTAGCTTTAGAAGATCTGTTTGTATCGATCGTTTGTACTATAATGATGATAATACACTAAAAAGGGTGATAATGACTTCAGAAGGCATACAAGAATAGTATGAAAAATTTAAGATATTGTTTATTAGGATTATTGCTGAATGGGTTTCTAGCTTCAGCACAAATGATAACTCCAACTAACGAAACCATGGTACATGATCCGGTAGCTATAAAAGCTGAAGGAAAATATTATATGTTTTGTACCGGTAGAGGGATTTCAATGTTTTCTTCGGAAGATTTAAAAGAATGGAAACATGAAGCTCCGGTTTTTGAAGAAAAACCTTCATGGACCGATGAGGTAGTTCCTGAATTCAGAAATCATATTTGGGCACCCGATATTGTTGAGCATGAAGGTAAATTCTATTTGTATTATTCTGTTTCGGCATTTGCTAAAAATACTTCAGCAATCGGCTTAACGATCAATTCAACTTTAGATCCAAATAGCCCGGATTATAAATGGGAAGACCAGGGGATTATTGTGCAATCTGTTCCTAATCGCGATATGTGGAATGCCATAGATCCCAATATTGTTTTTGATGAAGAAGGTACGGCCTGGTTAAACTTTGGTTCTTTTTGGGACGGACTCAAATTAGTGAAATTAAGCAAAGATTTAAAATCTGTAGCGCAACCGGAAGAATGGTATACCATTGCCAGAAGAGAGCGCTCTTTTGATATTCCAGATAAAAATCCTGGTGATGCGGCATTAGAAGCTCCTTTTATTTTTAAGAAAGGTGGTTGGTATTATCTATTTATTTCTTGGGATCTGTGTTGTCGTGGGGAAGACAGTACTTATAAAGTGGTAGTAGGAAGATCAAAATCGGTTAAAGGGCCTTATTTAGATAAATCGGGTAAATCTCTGGCCAACGGCGGAGGTACGTTGGTAGTAGAAGGAAATGAAAACTGGTATGGAGCAGGGCATAATAGCGTATATACTTTTGATGGTAAAGATTATATGTTTTTCCATGCTTATGATGCTCAAGACGGAGCCAAGCCAAAATTAAGGATCAAAGAATTAAGCTGGGAAAATGAATGGCCAAAACAATTAAAATTGAATTAAAATTCTCACGAAAAATTAATAATATGAAAATGAAATCATTTTTAAATATGGTTTTGGTAGCTGTTTCTGTTCTTGGGGTGGCTAACTATTCTCAGATCAATGCCCAGGCTGATCCATCAAAAGATAAAAATTTTGTAAAATCTAATGATCCTATTGTGTTGCAACGAGCAGATCCATTTGTATATAAACATACAGATGGATATTATTATTTTACAGGATCTGTTCCTACTTACGATGCTATCGAAATAAGAAGAGCAAAAACTATTAAAGGTTTGCAGGATGCTAAACCGGTTCGGGTTTGGGAAAAACATGAAAGTGGACCTATGAGTCGGCATATTTGGGCACCAGAAATCCATTTTTTAGATGGAAAATGGTACGTGTATTTTGCAGGAAGCGAAGAAAGTGATATCTGGAAATTAAGACCTTATGTTTTAGAATGTACCGGCCAGAATCCCTTAGAAGATGATTGGAAAGAACTTGGAATGATGCAAGCGGCAGACAATGATCCGATGAGTTTTACTGATTTTTCTTTAGACGGAACTGTTTTCGAAAATAATGGGAAACGTTATTTCTGCTGGGCCGAAAAAACCGGCGGACAATTTGCGGCTTCAAATTTATATTTAGCTGAAATGGAATCACCAATCAAATTAAAAACGGTTCAATTTATGCTAACAACACCAGATTACGACTGGGAGCGAGTAGATTTTTGGGTAAATGAAGGTCCTGCAGTAATCAAAAATGATGGTAAGATTTTTATTACTTTTTCTGCAAGTGCCACAGGAGCTTCTTACAGCATGGGAATAATGGAAGCTGATGCTAATGCAGATCTATTGGACAGAAATTCCTGGACAAAATCAAGATATCCAGTTTTAAAAACGAATGAAGAAAAAAACATTTATGGCCCAGGCCATAATTCCTTTACCATAGATGAAAATGGAGATCCATTAATGATCTATCACGCCAGGGATTATGAAAAGGCAGTTGGTGATCCTAAAATGGTTCCAGAATCAGATAAAAGATCTTTAGAAGAAATTAAAGCAGATCCATTGTATGATCCTAACCGTCATGCAAGATTGATGGAGGTGAAATTTGATGATAGTGGAAGACCAGTTTTTGAATTGTATTAATCTATTATCTTATATATGAAAGGCTTAGATAGGATAGTATTCTAAAGTCTTCAAAACAAAGTTTACTGAGAATAAGGCTAGATTTCATTTAAAAATTAAACTTTAATTGCTGCTTTATTTTTTTGACACCAAGGAAATTAAAGAAATCTTAAAATTATAAGTGTTTCTATTACACTTAATAAAACAAAAATTATATATTTGTTTCAGACAAAAAGTTAGAATACATGGAAAGTTATGTAATAGGACTTGATTACGGGACAGATTCTGTAAGAGCTGTTTTAGTAGATAGTAAAAGTGGAAAGGAGCTTGCTTCAGACACGTTTTGGTATCCGCGCTGGAAAAAACAGCTTTTCTGCGATGCAAGTCTCAATCGATTTCGGCAACATCCCCTAGATCATATTGAAGGTCTGGAAAAAACAATAAAAGGAGTCATTGAAAAAAGTGGTATAAATGGCGAAGCTGTAAAAGGTATCTGTATAGATACCACAGGTTCTTCACCTGTACCAGTTACTAAAGACGGTACACCTCTAGCTTTAACCGATGGTTTTAAAGATAACCCCAATGCCATGATGATCTTATGGAAAGATCATACAGCCATTAAAGAGGCCAACGAAATTAATGAGTTAGCAGAAAACTGGGGTGGTGAGAACTATACAAAATACGAAGGAGGTATCTATTCTTCAGAGTGGTTTTGGGCAAAAATAACACACATCGTTAGAGAAGATGAAGCGGTTAAAAACGCTGCATATTCTTGGATGGAACATTGTGATATCATGACCTATCTTCTTATTGAAGATACCGATCTAGCTTCTTTTAAAAGAAGTAGATGTGGTGCAGGACATAAAGCAATGTGGCACGAGAGCTGGGGAGGTTTACCTTCAGAAGAATTTTTAGGAAAATTACATCCATATTGTGCAGATTTAAGGTCAAAATTATACGACAAAACTTATACCTCAGATGAAGTTGCTGGTAAAATCAGTAAAGAATGGGCTTCTAAATTAGGCCTTTCTGAAGATACTGTTATCGCTGTTGGTACATTTGATGCACATTCTGGTGCCGTAGGTGCAAAAGTAGAAGAGCATGCTTTGGTACGTGTTATGGGGACTTCAACTTGTGATATTATTGTTTCACCTTATAATGTAGTAGGTGATAATACGGTTAAAGGAATATGCGGACAGGTAGATGGATCTGTAATACCGGGAATGGTTGGTTTAGAAGCTGGACAATCTGCTTTTGGTGATGTGCTGGCCTGGTTCAAAAATGTATTATCATGGCCATTAAACCATCTTGTATACAATTCTGAGATTCTTTCTGAAGAACAAATTGCAGCATTAAAAACTGAAGTTGATAAAAAATTTATTGCTGAATTATCTGCTGAAGCAGAGGCTATAGATATTAGCGATAGTATTCCGGTAGCTTTAGATTGGATTAATGGTCGTCGTACTCCAGATGCAAATCAGGAATTAAAAAGCGCAATTAGCAATCTTTCATTAGGAAGTAAAGCGCCACATATCTTTAAGGCATTGGTTAATTCTATTTGCTTTGGAGCAAAAGAAATCGTAGATCGTTTTAAAGAAGAAGGGGTAGAAATAAAAACAGTTATTGGTATTGGAGGAGTTGCTAGAAAATCTGCTTATATCATGCAGACTCTTGCGAATGCTTTAAATATGCCTATAAAAGTTGCGGCTTCAGACGAAGCACCAGCTTTAGGATCTGCTGTTTATGCTGCAGTCGCTGCTGGTTTATACGACGACGTTATTTCAGCCAGCAAAACTTTAGGAAGCGATTTTGAAGCGGAATATTATCCACAACCAGAAATGCTGGTAGCGTACGAAAAACAAATGGCAGCTTATAAAGAATTAAGTCATTTTGTTGAAGAAAGTATCACAAAAAAACATAAATAATGAGTTCTAAATATCAAGCACTGAAACAGGAATGTTACGAGGCAAATATGCAATTGGATGCATTAGATCTAGTGATTTATACTTTTGGTAACGTGAGTGCAGTAGATCGCAAAGAGAAGGTTTTTGCTATTAAACCTAGCGGTGTACCGTATGCAGAGCTTAAGCCTGAAGATATTGTAATTCTTGATTTCGATAATAATGTAATCGAAGGCGAGATGCGTCCCTCTTCAGATACAAAAACTCATGCTTATTTATATAAAAACTGGGAAAATATTGGAGGAATTGCGCACACCCATGCAACATACTCTGTAGCTTGGGCGCAATCACAGCTAGATATTCCAATTTTTGGAACGACCCATGCAGATCATTTAACAGCCGATATTCCATGTGCCCCACCAATGAAGGATGAGTTGATTGCTGGTAATTACGAATATAATACCGGTATTCAGATTCTGGATTGCTTCAAGGATAAAGGCTTGTCTTACGAGGAGGTTCAAATGGTTCTATTAGGAAACCACGGTCCTTTTACTTGGGGCCCAACTGCGGCAAAGGCAGTTTACAACAGTAAGGTTTTAGAAGAAGTTGGTAAAATGGCTTATCTAACTTTACAAATTAATCCTAATGCCCCAAGATTAAAAGATTCTTTAATTAAAAAACATTACGAGCGTAAGCATGGTAAAAATGCCTATTACGGTCAAAACTAATAACCCTAACAAAATAATCAATGGTTGCTATAGAAAGTAAAGAAATCTGGTTTATAACAGGAAGCCAGCATTTATACGGACCTGAAACTTTAGAGCAGGTAGCAAAAAATTCAAAAGAAATTGTAGAAGGATTAGATGTTTCTTCACAAATTCCGGTTAAAATTGTTTATAAAGATACAGTAAAAACTGAGGATGAAATCGCTGCAGTGATGCGCGATGCAAACAATTCAGAAGGATGTATCGGTTTAATTGCTTGGATGCATACTTTTTCTCCAGCAAAAATGTGGATTAAAGGTTTAACTTTATTAAGTAAGCCAATTTGCCATTTACATACACAATTTAACGCTGAGGTGCCGTGGAGTGATATCGATATGGATTTTATGAATCTGAATCAATCGGCTCATGGTGATCGCGAATTTGGTTTTATGATGTCCAGAATGCGTAAAAAACGCAAAGTTGTAGTAGGACATTGGAAATCTGAAAGGGTACAAAAGAAACTTGGTATTTGGTCTCGTGTAGCTTTAGGATGGGACGAAATGCAAAATTTAAAAGTTGCTCGTATTGGTGATAACATGCGTAATGTAGCCGTTACTGAAGGTGATAAAGTTGAAGCACAATTGAAGTTTGGAGTTGCTGTAAATGCATACGATTCTTCTGATGTTGTAGCTAAGATTAATGAAATTACCGATGAGGAACTAAATCAACTTTTAGAAACTTACGCTAAAGATTATAATCTTACCGAAAGCCTTAAAGAAGGCGGCGATCAAAGACAATCTTTAATCGACGCTGCCAAAATCGAATTAGGTTTACGTAAATTTTTAGATGAAGGCGGTTTTAAAGCATTTACAGATACTTTTGAAAATCTTGGCGAATTAAAACAATTACCAGGTCTTGCCGTACAACGTCTTATGGCCGATGGTTATGGTTTTGGAGGCGAAGGTGATTGGAAGACAGCTGCCTTAACACGAGTAATGAAAGTTATGGCTCATGGCCTGGAAGGTGGAACTTCTTTTATGGAAGATTATACCTATCATTTTACTCCAGAAAAATCATTAGTAATGGGATCGCACATGTTAGAGATTTGTCCAAGTATTGCAGATGCGAAACCTTCATGTGAAGTTCATCCTTTAGGGATTGGAGGAAAAGAAGATCCTGTACGTTTAGTTTTTAATTCTCCAGTTGGAGATGCTATAAACGCTACTTGGATTGATATGGGAAATCGCTTTAGACTTATAGTTAATGAAGTTGAAGCAGTTGCTCCCGAGCAAGAATTGCCAAAATTACCAGTAGCTAGAGTTCTTTGGGATTGTAAACCAGATCTAGAGGTAGCTGCTACCGCATGGATTTTGGCGGGTGGCGCGCATCATACAGTTTATTCTCAGGCTTTAACTACAGAATATATGGAAGATTTTGCAGATATTGCAGGAGTAGAACTTCTGGTAATCGATGAAAATACCCGATTAAGAGAGTTTAAAGATACCTTGAATGCAAATGAAGCGTACTACCATCTCTTTCAACATAAAATGTAATTATACTTAATTATGAAAAAAATAAAACATACGGTTTATTTCCTATGTTTATTCAGTTTTCTGTTTTCCCTTACTAATTGTAAGGGAGACGGAAAGTCTGAAAAAACAGAAGAAGAAATATCCACAACCAAATCCGAAATCGATTTCTTGTCTAAAGAGAATTACGGTACAACTGCTAACGGCGAAAAGGTAGAACAGTATACCTTAACTAACGAAGCAGGGATGGAAGTAAAAATTATTACTTATGGTGGTCGTATAACATCATTAAAAGTTCCAGATAAAAATGACGAATTTGAAGATGTAATTTTAGGATTCGATTCATTGAGCCAATACACTTCAGAACATCCTTATTTTGGTGCTTTAATTGGTCGATATGGGAATAGAATTGCCGAAGGGAAATTCAGCTTAGACGGTGAGGAATATCAACTTCCGCAAAACGATGGAGAAAACTCTCTTCACGGTGGTGATCAAGGTTTTGATAAAGTGATTTGGACTGCAGAAGTTCCTTCTGATAGTACTTCTTTAATATTAAAATACACTAGTAAAGATGGAGAAATGGGGTATCCGGGAAATCTGGATGTTACTGTGACTTACACTTTGAATGAAGATAATTCTCTTGATGTAGCATATGAAGCTGAAAGCGATAAGAAAACGATTGTTAATCTTACCCAACACTCTTATTTTAATTTAACCGGTAATTTTGAAGAAACTATCTTAGATCACGAAGTGGTTATAAATGCCGACGAATTTTTGCCTGTAGATGAGACGTTGATTCCAACAGGAGAATTAAGAAAAGTTGAAGGTACACCCTTTGATTTTACGGAAGCAAAAAAAGTAGGAAAAGAAATTGAAACTGAAAATGAGCAACTTCAATTAGGTAAAGGCTACGATCATTGTTGGGTTTTAAATGACCAGTCTGAGAATATGCATTTTGCAGCTTCAGCTTATGATCCTGAAAGTGGTCGTTTCTTAGAAGTTTCTACTACCGAGCCAGGAATCCAGTTTTATACAGGTAATTTTCTAGATGGAACTTTACCGCGCCAAGGTGGAGAAGGAACATATGCACAACGTTCAGGTTTCTGCTTAGAAACACAACATTATCCAGATTCACCAAATCAGGAAAAATTTCCTTCAGTAGTGCTAAATCCTGGAGAGAAGTACAATTCGAAAACTACATTTAAATTCTCTGTAAAATAATACTATGCAAACATTCGAATTATTAGACTGGGTTGTTATTGGTGTTTTTTGTCTTTTACTTATAGGTGTGATTCTATATGTTGTAAGTCAAAAATCGAATAATTCAGCCGATTATTTTTTAGGAGGAAAAGATGCTGGTTGGATTGCAATCGGTACATCCATATTTGCTTCCAATATCGGTTCTGAACATTTAATAGGTCTCGCCGGAGCCGGAGCGTCAAGCGGTATGGCAATGGCACATTGGGAAATTCAGGGGTGGATGATACTTATTTTAGGATGGGTGTTTGTTCCTTTTTATAGTCGTAGTATGGTGTACACTATGCCCGAATTTTTAGAAAGAAGGTACAATAAGGAATCCCGTACGATTCTCTCTGTGATTTCTTTAATTAGTTATGTGCTTACCAAAGTTGCCGTAACCGTTTATGCTGGTGGATTAGTTTTTCAGGAAGTTTTTGGAATTGAAACCTTATGGGGAATTGATTTCTTCTGGATTGCAGCGATTGGATTAGTTTTAATTACTGCTTTGTATACTATTTTCGGAGGAATGAAGTCGGTTTTATATACTTCAATTTTGCAAACACCAATTTTACTTTTAGGTTCAGCGATTATTGTAGTATTAGGACTTAAAGAATTAGGAGGCTGGGATGAAATGATGGCCATAACCAGTGCTGTAGAAGTGAATGATTATGGAGATTCTATGGTAAATCTTATAAGAAGTAATAAAGATCAAGATTTTCCTTGGTTGGGCGCATTAATCGGATCTTCAATAATTGGATTTTGGTACTGGTGTACAGATCAATATATTGTTCAAAGAGTTCTTTCAGGAAAAAATCTTAAAGAATCTCGACGCGGAACTATATTTGGAGCATACTTGAAATTATTACCGGTGTTCTTATTTTTAATTCCGGGTATGATTGCATTTTCGCTTCATTATCAAAACGTATCCGCAGGAGGAGAAGGCTTCTTACCATTTTTAGATAATGGTGTAGCCAATGCCGATGCAGCATTTCCAACCTTGGTAGCTAAATTATTACCAGCAGGGGTAAAGGGACTGGTAGTTTGCGGAATTCTAGCAGCTTTGATGAGCTCTTTGGCTTCTTTGTTTAATTCTTCTGCGATGTTGTTTACAATAGATTTTTATAAGAAATTAAAACCGGAAACGCCTGAAAATAAATTAGTAAGAATAGGACAAATTGCTACTTTAGTAATTGTAGTACTGGGTATTCTTTGGATTCCTATTATGCGAAGCGTTGGTGATGTATTATATACATACTTACAAGATGTACAATCGGTTTTAGCCCCGGGTATTGCTGCGGCTTTCTTGTTGGGAATCACCTGGAAACGTACCAGTGCAAAAGGTGGTATGTGGGGATTGATTACAGGACTAATTATTGGATTGACTCGTTTAGGTGCAAAAGTTTATTATAGCAATTTAGAAGTATCTGGAGACTCACTGTTCCAATACGTGTTTTATGATCTAAATTGGCTTTACTTTTGCGGTTGGATGTTCTTATTTTGTATACTGGTAGTGGTAATCGTTAGTTTATTAACTGAAGCGCCGGAAGCTGCAAAAATTAAAGGTTTAGTTTTCGGAACTACCACTAAAGAAGATGATGATGAAGACCGAAAAAGTTGGAATCATTGGGATGTTATACATTCGGTAATTATTCTTGGATTAACAGGAGCATTTTACTGGTATTTTTGGTAAAACAGCCTTAAATAAAAAAAACCGATAATTCTAAATTATCGGTTTTTTTTTATTCTAATTTTTTATATCACAATAAGTATTTTTTGCTAAAAGGATTTACGTATATTAGAAGCATAATTTTTTAGTATTACGCTTGAGTTTTTTAAGTGTGAATTTTACATGGATGGGAGAGAGGGTAGTGTCTCTCTCCCTTTTTTTTGAAATATATGACTGTATATTCAAAAGATAACTTCAGTAATCTTTAAGTCCGATTTTTTTTAATGATACTATGATAGTTAAATGGCTGTCATAATTCTAAATTAGCTGTATTTACCTAGATATTTTGGTGAAATATGGAATAATTTTCGTTTCTTTTAAGAAAATTTATGCTATAAATAAATAACCTTATTTATAGCTATTATAAATGTCATTTAATTAAAATTATATTCATTGTGCGCAGTTAAAAGTGTATTGGGATGTATAATAATTTTAAAAAACTAATACTAACTATATAAACTATAATTCGATATATTCTAACACTACCCTAAAATGAAAAATAAACGATACTCCATAAAAGATATCGCCGCAGCTCTTAATGTATCTGTAACTACGGTTTCATTCGTTTTAAATGGAAAGGCTAAAGAAAAACGCATTTCAGATCAAGTGGCCGATAAAATTATCGAATATGCCAAATCTATTAATTACAAACCTAATTTACTTGCACAAAGTTTACGTACGGGGCGTAGTAAAATTATAGTTGTGATGGTCGAAGATATTTCGAACTATTTTTTTTCTAAAGTTGCTCGGATAATTGAAGATATCGCTTACGAAAAAGGTTACAAAGTATTGTTTTGTAGTAATGAAAATGATGATGAAAGATCAAGGGAACTCATCAATTTATTTAGGGAGCGTCAAGTAGATGGTTATATAGTAGTACCTTCACCCGGTATACAAGGTGAAATTCAGGATTTAGTAGAAGATGATATTCCTGTAGTTTTATTTGATCGGTACTTTCCTGATTTCGAGACGAACTATGTAATTGTAAATAATGCTGAAGCAGTTAAGAATGCAACCAATCGTCTAATTGAAAATTCGTTTCGAAAAATAGCATTTGTGACTATCGCATCAGAGCAAACCCAAATGCAAGATAGAAAAAATGGATACAAATTAGCTTTAGAAGATAACAATCTTGATGAGTTCATTTTAGAAGTTCCTTTTTATGAAAATAATAAGTCGAAAATTAAAGGACTCATTCAAAATTTTCTAAACAAAGAGGATGTAGACGCGCTATTTTTTGCAACCAATTATTTAACTCAGATTGGCTTAGAGGTGATCACAGAATCTTTTCCTGATTTGATGAATAAAATAGGTATAAGCACTTTTGATGATAACGACTTCTTTGAAATTTATTCGCCGTCTATTACCGCCGTATCCCAACCTATGGAGAAAATAGGGCAGGAAGTGATGAATATCATGCTAAAAATGTTGAAGGATCCTAGCGGTAAGCCCATAAGCAGTCAAAAAGTTCTTTCTACGACATTAAACGAACGAGATTCATCTGCTACGCGTTAGTGAAGAACCAAAAAAGCCGTATTTAATGGTTCTTAAATAAACTTTAGAAGTTTGACAATGTTATGAAAAAGAGACCTATTTCACCGATTATAAATTTAAGTTAAAGCGAATTAATGAATGTACTTGTATGAATCAATGATTTTATATTTGCAAGGATTGTTATTGCATTTCCCGTATGAACTTCCATGATTTACCAAAACAGCCTACAATTTTAGAATCTTATTGGAATGTAGGGAAACTCTTATACGGTGCACTTCTATTATTTATTATAGAAACTCTTTTCTATTATTCTGAATTTCATAAATCATTAGATTCTGAAGATCTACTGATTATTAGCTTTTGGTTGTGGTGTTTAATGTTTTCTTTTATCCATATGTTTTTGGTATTGGCAGATGTTTGGTCCAGATTTCAAAACTATAAAAGGGTAAAAGATCAATTATTTCGACATGGATTTAGTTCAAAAATTGCCAAAAATTATATGGGAAGTAAGTGCCAGCGAATGGCATTTTTTGCAGCGGCGAAAGAGCTTGGTCTGGATAATGATGTTAAACGGTTTTATCAAAAATGTGGCGTAGCCTGGTACCATTTTATTCCTCTATTTATGCTTAAAGATCCTTTATTTCTTTTCCGAAGATATTTTTGGTCGCGTACATTTTTGGAACGTTATTATACTCCTAAATTTGATTTCAGAAACCAACAAAATCTACTTTATTGATTTTAAAGGCAACCAATTTAACTAAAAGATACAAATCTGGTAATGCAGTAGATAACATTTCTATTCAGCTAAAGTCAGGAGGAATTTATGGCTTGCTAGGTAAAAATGGTGCTGGTAAAACCACATTATTCAAACTATTAACAAACCTAATTACACCAGATGAAGGCTTTCTAAAAATCAACTCAGCTAAATTGAAGCCTATTGGTGCAATCATCGAAAATCCCGGCTTGTATAGTTATTTAAATTCTTACGAGAATCTAAAGATCTTTGCTGAAGTTCAAAATGCCCCAAGAAAGGAAGTAAGTCTTCAGAAATATTTAAAAAATGTCGGACTTCCAATAGATAGAAAAGATGCAGTACGTAATTTTTCTATGGGAATGAGACAACGGTTAGCAATTGCTATTGCACTTCTAAATGATCCTGAAATTATTATTTTAGACGAGCCATTTTCAGGATTAGATCCTACCGGAGTTTCTTCTTTGATTCAGCTTATAAAATCACTTGCTGCAAATAATAAAGCAGTGCTTATCTCTTCGCATTTAATGAATGAATTACAGAATTGCTGTAATTATTTATACGTAATCGATAGTGGGAAAATCGTTAATCAAGGAGAGACCAATGTATTATTTGAAAATTGTGTTTCGACATATATAATTAAAGGAGATGGAATAGAAAAAGCGGAAAAATTTTTACCAAATCTAATTTCTGTAGAAGTAAATAGAATAACTATTAAGTGTACAACTTCTGAAATCTCAGAGGTTTTACGAATGCTACTTGAAAAAGAGTTTTTAATTTCAAGCTGCACCCCTCAAGTAACTTTAGATGAACTTTTAAATCCTATCCGCAATGTTATATAGGATGTTAAAGATCGAATTATTTAAGCTCTTCAAAGAAGCAAAAACCTGGTATGCCATTGCTGCGGTACTAATCATAGAATTCATAATCTTTTTTGCGGCTTATTATCAGGGAAAAACTGTTTTAGAACTCTTATTAGATAATTTAAGGCAATCTTTTTATTTTGAAGGAAATTTGCTTAATGGCAACCTTTTACTTTATATCGTATTGAATTCACTTTGGTTTAATCTTCCTTTAATTTTGATGATCGTGAGTTCAGCATTAATAACTGAGGAATATAAAACGGGAACGCTGAAGACGCTAATACTACAGGCAGTGAGCAAAAAAAAGCTAATTATAGCCAAGTATATAACCTCTCTTATATTTACTATTTTGATGTTGGGAATTTTAATGCTTACAAGTTTTTTACTGGCTTACAGCATTTTTGGTGATGGAGATTTAGTAGTTTATCTGGGAACTTTAAATTTTTTCTCTTCGGAAGAAGCCATTTTTCGAATAACCTGTGCTTTTGCTTCAGGAACATTAAGTATGATTTTTTTCACTACCGTAAGCATAACTTTAGGAATTTTTCTGAAGGAGCCAACTAAGACCTGGATAGCATCTGCGCTTTTCCTAATTCTGTGCTCCTTTATCTTAAAAGCAGATTTTGGAATGATTAATGATCTTTTATTTCCGAAATTAACTAATTCCTGGCAGCAGTTTTTCAATTACAACTTAGATGTAAAGAAAATCGCTTTTAATAATTTATTCCTTTTTATCTATACGTTGTTGTTTGCTGGTTTTGGGATTTATAAATTTAGTAAAAGCGACATTGGATGAAATTAAGAATAATTTTTTACATTTTACTTAGTGTTACTTCAGCTTTAGAAGCCCAGGAAATAGACAAGGATCTATTTGTGATTAAAAAACAAATGGATCAGATTTCCCATTTTACTGCTGATATTGTAATTGATGTGGAAGCCCCTTTTATAAATATGCCAACAAAGACGGCTACTATAAATTACAATCGTGGTGAGAAAATAAAGTTTTCTAGTACTGACTTTCTTATTTTTCCCAAACGCGGATTGGATTTTACGTTTTCAGAAATTTTTGATCATCCATTTATAAGCGTAGATCGAGGCTTACAAACGGTCGGAAATAGAGAATTGAAAGTTTTAAGTATTATTCCGAAAGATGATAAAGCAGATATGGCTATGGTAACACTTTATTTGGATACTGAAAATAAGAATATAATTACTTCAGAAATTACAACAAAAAAACAGGGAAGTTACCGTCTGGATATGAATTACAATTCCGAAGAAATATTGCCAAATTATGTTGAAGTTTCTTTTGCTATCGAGAATCTTAAGATTCCGCTTAATTTTATGGGAAGTGATACCAAAATCGACCGTAAAACCATGCGAAACTCAGATACCAATGCAGGTAAGGTAAAATTACAGATAAAAAACTACAAGATTTCAAGTGATTTTAGATAATTGTAGTTGAAGTTTTTGGGTTTGGTTTCAATCCTTTTTGAAGAGTAAAATTGCTGCTGACTAATCTTGGCTTGAATTATTGAATTCCAAATCTATTATTCACCAAATCAATTACTATCGTATTATTCAGAAAAAGGTCATTCCCTATAACACCTTTTATATTTTCAGATTCTAAAGTTTTTACTGCTGTTTTTGCTTCCGTAAAAAAGGCTTTTTTGTTGTTTATCGGTAGATTTAAATCGGCAATTCTAACTGCTGTTGTTATATCGCTTCCTGTAAAACTTATTTTTTCTCCGAAGGATTTGAGTTGCTTATTTTCTTTGATGCTCTTATTGGTTAATTTATCGAATAAATTTTTATCTACAGTGGTTAGTGGAAACAGACTAGCCTGAGTACTATACATAAAACGATGGCGATTGCCACCAGCGATTAGATCTAAATACAGCTGATTATTTTTGAACTTTAATGGCGTAAAACTAAAATTCTGTTCTTCCCAGGTTTCAAGTTTATCGGTAATAACTAGATTTTGAGATTTAAAGTCGATTATAAGAATCTTTCCTTTAATTTCGTTGGCCCCAATTGTTCCAATTAGATCTAAATCATTAAGATCTCCATTATCTCCAAAATTCTGCTGAATAAGTAGATTATCAGATTTTAATTCTTGATCATTTCTGAAAGCTAATTTATTGTAAAATACATTATAACTATCTCGATGCTGAATATTCTCACTCAAATTAGGATAGGCTGAAGTAATTACTTCTAACGAATCACCATAAATTACGTTGTGATTAATTCCAAGATCCAACTGCATCTTGAAAGTTTTATCGATACCTTCAAATTTAACTGGTAACAGTATAGCGCCGTGATTAATAATGAAACCATCTTGTTTCAGTTTAAGCCATTGAAAATTTATAGTGTCTGAAGCTATTTGATATGCATCTTCTGAAATTTTCACGTCATTCTTACAAGCAAAAGCTAAGGAAACAATGATGCTGTAAGCAAAAATTTTAATAGCTAATTTTTGAAACATAGCAAATGAGTTTGATTGATGGCGTCGTTAATTGAAAACTAAATATAATATATTTTCCTATCAATTATAGCATGATGAAGAAGAATGGTATATTTTTTTACTTTCTATGTATTTTAACGATTCTGTTATACACTATTTCATTTAAATTTCATTCGTAACCGTCAAAATTTGTAGTGTTTGTAAATTGAATAACTACCGTATCGATATAACTAATGATATTTAGCAATGGTTCTCTTCGGTCATGCTAATATCTATTTGTTTTCTTTTCAGTATCTGAGTGTATACATTGCTACAATATTGTATGCCTCTGTCTGAATGAAGGATAAGTCCATCAATGCTTTGTTTAAAGCTCTTACACAGCCGCTAAGTTCTAAACTGTCACTCAGGTCATAACCCACTATTTTTCTGGAGTAAGCGTCTGTAATTAAAGCCAGATAGCAAAATCCATTTAAGGTTCTTATGTAGGTAATATCGCTTACCCAAACTTGGTTAGGAGCTGTCACCACAACGTCTTTCATAATGTTTTTGTACTTGCGGAACCTGTGTAAAGAATGGGTGGTTCTTACACTATATTTCTTGCGTAATGTCAACATATTATGGTCTCTGAGTACCTTAAACAAGGTATCTCTTTCTACTTTTACATTGGCTTTATTAAACTCATTTTCTAATGATTTAATCATTTTTCGAACACCTTCTCTGGGTAAGGACTTGCGTCGCTTTTTAACGATCTGAATAATCTGTTTTTCTAGTTTCAAACGTTGATTTTCCCTGTTTACATACTTATAATAGGCATCACGTTTTAATTCAAAACACTCGCAAACAGTGCTAAGCGATGCAAATCCTTTACTTTTTGTTTTAGCTTTGATTAAGGCTAGATATTTAGTTTTTTTTTGAGCTCTATTACGTTTTTATAACCTAGTTTCTCGGCAGCTACTTCTAGATAGGAATCCAATACCATAGCATCCAGATCCTTTTTTAATAAAAGCTTTTTAAGCTGTTCAATCTCTTTTTGAAGCTCTTTGATTAGAGTAATTTCGTTTTTTGTTTCCACTTTAATACGGGTATTCATTAGGTCTTTACGTTCGTATTTCCTGATCCATTCATTGATGGTGGTAGGGTTAATACCGTAGAGTTTGCCAAGTTGGTTCTTGTTAAGTTTTCCGGTGGTAAGTTCGTCTAAAATTTTTAATTTAAACGATTCGCTGTAGCGTCTAATTACTTTGTCATTTTTGTACATAATCATTAAAATTATGTAGCCTTATTTCCGGACGGGTCAATATTATGCACAACGGTTACGGTTATAGCAAGTTGCGGGAGTAGGGACGCGGAATTGTCGGATTAACCATTTTCTTTCCTGGTTTCTAAAATTACACTTTTTCCATAATACCCGGAATTTGTGATGAACCGATGTTGGCAATAGTTTTAATTGCAATTCCCATCTTTTATATCTTGAATTGTTGGATTTTTTAAATTGTTTGCAACTCCATAATTTCCGTCAAAAGAATAATTTTTGAAAAAAGAAGAAAGAGAGCAAAAGTCGGTTAGAGCTTTATTACCAATTATTTGAATATCATTTTGAATCTCTGTTAAACGCTCGAGTCCATCTAAGTTACTCATTAACTCATTTCCTCTAATTTCTAAAGTTCCTTTAATTTGGGTTAGACTATTTATACCACTTAAATTTTTAAAACCTGAATTATAATTTATGCTTATTCCTTGGCTTGAATATCCATTACCTATAGATGTCACATTTTCTAAACCTTTTAAATCAACTAAGTTATGGCATCTTTGAATTTTCAATAGTTTTTCAATGTTTTCCAAACTATTTAAGCCGTCAAGACTGACAATATTTGATTCTTCAAAAGAAATTGATCTAACGGATTTTAAATTATTAAGGCCTTGTAAATTATATAAACCCCCACCATATGCCATATGAATATATTCCAAATGGGTCAAATTATTAAAAATGGGCAATTTTGCTAAACTGTTATTGCCTTCTAAAACAAAACCATTTAATGAAGATAAATTGGCTATGGCATTTATATTGTTAAGTGACTCATTATTATGTAAATGCATAGTTTCATCAATTGTTATCAAATTTTCGAGACCATCAAAGTTTAAAAGAGAATTATTAGAAGCGACATTAAATGATCCTCTTAAATTTGTTAAGTTGTGTAAACCATTAAAACTTAAGAGATTTTGATTATCATTAATTACTAACCCTGAGTAATAATTGCCATTTCCGATGGATTTTAAATTTTCAAGTCCGTGGAAATCCTTTATGTTTTCGCAAGACATTATTTCCAATTTAGAGCTTATATCTTCCAAATTATCTAAACCTTCAAAACTTAGAATATTCGATTGGAAAAAATTAATTGAACCAATGGTTTTTAAGTTTTTAAAGCCTGATAAATTAGTAAGAGATCCGCCATATCTAATTTGAATTGAGTTAATCGTTGTTAAATTCTCAAAAAAAGGTAATTGGGTTAAGCTACTATGACCATCTATTTTAATCGAATTTAAAGATTCACAATCTTTAATTGCGTCTATACTTGAAAGAGATGGATTATCGTTTAAATATAAAAAATCAATATTTTTTATAGCTCCTAATCCATTTAAATTTTTTAGAGTCTGGTTTTCTCCAATATAAATTATACTAGGCACAAAGTTTAAATTACTTAATGCAGAAATTTCTTTGAGGCTAGAATTATTAGCAATAGCTAATCCATCTCCAATAAATTCCAATTTATCTAGACCAGTTAAATCAATTAGATTTTCACAGCTTTGAATTCTTAAACTACCAGCACTTGCTGCGTAGAAACTATCCAGACCTTCTAGGTTAATTAGGTTTTTATTATTTAGAACATAAAAATCGCCTCTTGTTATTTCAAGGCCTTCTAACCCTAAAAAGCTTTTCAATGATTGATTATTCTTAATTAAAAACCCATTTGGAAAAACAGCTCCCGTTCGTTTTAAATTTTCTAACCCTTTAAAATTTTTTAAATTTGAAGTATTTGTTACCTCAAAATCATTGTTTATTACAAATAGGTCTTTTAAAGGTGTTAATTCCGTTACTGAACCATGTATCCTCAAGCCACCATCAATTGTGTTATAGTTGTTCGAGCCAAATTCAATTACTTCTTCTTGAGTAGAAAGAGTTATGCTACCATGAAATGTTTTATTTCCTAAAGAAGAAAATTGTACTTCATTACCATATCCAATTCCTTGGTTATTAATTGCATAAGCTCTAATGTAAAACGTTGTTTTCGCTTCAGGTAGGCTCGTTACAGTAGTTATATATTCTCCTGAATCATTAATGGTAAAAGTGAATTTGTTAAAATTATTTTTAACAGTAGCTTGAGTAGACGTACCTATAACTAATCCAACTTCCGTTATTTCAGAATCACCTTGGTCAATAATTTCACATCCCATTTTTATTGAAAACACATTTATATCAGATACCTCATAAGTTTTAATTTCAGGAACCTTTATAACTTCTTCTTCAATTATATTATCTGATAGATCATCCTTATCACAAGATATTAAAATAAGTGTGAAGATTATTATGAACAGACTGATTGATTTTCTCATAATTTTTATTTATAAGCTAGGGCGTATTCAAGGTTCTAACGCAACAACTGTTGCTATTTTTGGTTTAGGACAATTTAGTATAAATATCAAAATTTATGCGGCATTTTGTTTAAAAATCTCATTGGGAGTTTTATAGTTAATAATTTTTCGGGGTCTGTTGTTGAGTTTATCCTGAACATACTTTAGTTGCTTAGCTGTAACTTTATTAAAATCAGTTCGTTTAGGGAAGTATCTTCTGATAAGTCCATTGGTGTTTTCGTTGGTACCTCTTTGCCATGAAGCGTATGGATCTGCAAAATAAACTTTGATTCCTGTTTGTTTGGTAAAGTCTTTATGTTTAGCCATTTCAACTCCATTATCGTAGGTCATTGTTTTAATTAAATGTTGATTAAAGCCCTGTAATACTTTAGCAAATTGCTTTGTTACTGTTGCTGATTTTCTGTCTTTTAGCTTTATGATACATACGAATCTTGATTTTCTTTCAACGATAGTTCCTATGGCACTTTTTTGTCCTTTACCGATAACCAGATCACCTTCCCAATGTCCTATCTCTAGTCTATTTTCAATGTGTTTAGGTCGGTCTTTGATGTTAATGATACCTTTTATTTTCGAACCTCTTTTGGTCTTTGCATTAGCTCTTCTGCGTTGTGATTTTTGATAGGGTAGTAGTTTGATTAGTTTTTTGTTTAAACTGGCCTGTCTATGCCTGTAGATATGCATATAGATAGCTTCATAAGAAATGGACATCACGGGATCGTTTGGGTATTTATCTTTGAGTCTACCCGATATCTGATCTGGTGACCAACCTTGTAATAATCCTTTATAAACAAAGAACTTAAGTTTTATATGCGTATTAATTTTATCAAGGTTTCTTTTGTTGAGATAGTCGTCTTTTGCTAACCAATTGGCTAATGTCGCATCGTATTTATCATCTTTATTAACGACAAGCTTATTGATTTCTCTGGATATGGTAGATCTAGCTCTGTTCAGCTTTTTGGCGATACAGGCCTTCGTTTTTTCTTCATCGATCAGTGTCTGGATAATGACTCTTTCTTTGAAAGATAATCGTTTGTATTTTTTGGTCTTCATTTGAACAAATCTAAGGATATGATTTGTTGCGTTGAGTTATTGAATCCGGGTCATTTTTTTTAAATTAGTGCCAACGGGTTTGGCTATGGTTTCGTTGCGAGAAAATCCGCTAGGATTTTCCGCCGTAAACCGAAGATAGCAAATTTGCATGGACTTTCCGTGAGGAAAGTCAGAAGCAATGAACTATAGCCGTTGTTGGCAAACGTTTTTTTTAGTCAATTCCTAAATCATTTGTTATTGAGTGTTCCAATTTAATCTCACTAATTGGTATTCCCATATTTCTGTTTATAATTCCAATTATTATACGCTCAACTTCATATTTACTTGTTACATTTTCGATGTGAATGAGTTTTTCTTGATTCAATGCAATTGTCCAATCAATTAAGTCACGAATCGTTCCGCTCGAAACAGGTGTTGTCCGCTTTATGGTTTTAATTCCGAAAATTTTGACGTGAGAACCTAAATTTGGATTAAAGTCAAGAGCAACCATTTCGGGTAATTCAAGTTCTATTTCTGTTTTCAAAAGGTACCATTTTTCTTTCAGTTTCGTTTGAGTAAGCAATTCCGATATTTTTCTTTCGGGTTTAATTTCTTTATCGGTCAATTTTAGATTCTGAAATGCTTTTCTAATTTTATAAAATACGATTTGAGTTAAGCATTTTTCATTCGGATCGGTAATAATTTTGTCGTAAACAGAATCCACAAAATTTTGAACGGTATAAATTTTTTCCGTTTCGGAATCCTCAATTTGTATTCCAAATTTGTCCTCAACTGACATCAATAATTCTACAGAATCTAATCCCATTTTCGGTTTGGTTTAAATGTTTGCCAACGGTTTTGTATAACAATCAGTTGCGGATTGTTTAGAAACTAAGATAGCTAAAATTACCGACTTTTATGTCTGTTCGGTAGTGTCCACAGTAAAAAGAGCCGCAATTGTTGTTATACATCTTAAGTTTGATTCTCATTAATTTTATAGTATAAATCAGAAAGAACAAAGAGAGGATTAATGTTAAGATATACGTGGAAGCGTTAGACTTCGTCAACAATGATAATCCCCTCTCTTTAACTACTTCAAACACGTTCAGTTCTATGAGGCCAGACCTCGTTTTCAAGTTGTTGTGCAAAAGGTAGTATGCTCTTTCATAAATCATTTCTTATGAATAAATATAAAGAAACTTTTGGAGTTGACATCAGTAAGGATGTCTTTGATGTTTATGGTAGTGTTTGTGGTTATTCTCAACTTAAGAATGACACTTCCGGCTTTAATTTATTTCTAAAGTCATTATCTCAAGACAGCCTTGTAGTGATGGAAGCCACAGGTTATTACCACTATCGACTTGCACAGTTTCTTTACAAAAGCAGTATACCGGTATCGGTAGTAAACCCTTTGTCAGTCAAGCGTTTTCTCCAAATGAAACTGGCCAAAGTAAAGACAGATAAAAGCGATGCCAAGGCTATCTGTGATTATGGGTTATCTAATGAAGTTCCACTGTATAATTCTCTTACAGAGGTACAGGCAGAATGCTTGCAACTCTTCGGACTAATGGATAGTTATCTTAAGAAGCGTATGGCTACCAAGAATAAACTTCACGGAGAAGAATCATTGGGTATTCCCTCTAAGTATGTTTATAGGTCTTTACAGCGCGATCTCAAGCACTTAAACAAAGAGGTCAAGGGTATTGAAGAGCGTCTACTCGCGCTTGTCAAACAGGAGCAGCAACAGCAACTAAGTTTACTTACCAGTATCCCTGGAATAGGAATCAAGACTGCTTTATTTTTAGTAGTGATTACCGATGGCTTCACTAAGTTTGAGAAAGCATCAGAACTCTGCAGTTATGTAGGAATTACCCCAACGATCCGTAAATCAGGGAGTAGTGTAAGAGGAAAAAGCAGGATTAGTAAAGTAGGTAACCAGAAGCTTCGGAACCTTCTGTTTTTGTGTGCCTTCAATGCTTGCAAGCACAATAGGGCGTGTAAGGCTCTTTATGATCGTATTGTAGCCAAGGGCAAGAGCAAGAAACTTGCTTTGATCGCCGTGGCCAATAAGCTTTTAAAACAATCCTTTGCTATTGCTAAATCAGGTTTACCCTACGATGAAAAGCATGTGTCTGTTTTAGCAAAAGGATAGGGTCAAGAAAAAACAAAAAATGAAACAGTTAAGATCTGATGATACAGGTTTTAGCATGGATCATTTATGTCTCAAATTTAATGTAGAAAAAACTTGGTTTTTACCTCAGTTCTTTGTTAGCCACTGGCTTTTTTATTCATTCCTCAAATTCCCAATGTAAAATGTTCCTTTACATTGTGATAAATCAAAGATGCTTTTATGCATTCTTTTAGTTCCAATTCAGGGATTTTTTGGTTTAACTGAAAAACGATTGCTCGTTTTCCCTCGTATTGAAATTTGTGGTCAAAAACCAACCTGAAGGTATCAACTAATCTACTTGTACATTGGAAATACATTGCATATTGGTCAGGTGTTTTTTCTTTCCAATCCATTCGTAAAGTACTACCGTTTTTAGTGACAAAACTGGGTTCTCCCCATTTCAATGTTTCTTCCAAAACAGTCACTCCTTCGGTTTCTTCAGCTGTTTCTATTACCAACTCCCGAAGATGTTGCAATTTATCTCGAACAAATTCGGGATAATTCGCAAAAACTTCATTTACTCTTGGGTCTGTCTTTAAGGTTAGTTTACCCATTCATTTCTTTTTTTATACCTACATAAAAATCCACTTCGGCATTTGATGGATTTTGTGCTTTTTCTCCGAAAATTTCAAAGTCTGCATCATAGGTTCTATTCAGTTCCATTTCAAATATTTTCGACCATTGATTAACAATTAAACCTTCCATAATATAATAACCTTTTCCTTCTTCCGTCAATATTGGAAGTCCGGCTTTTTCTTTGTCCATCGTTTTTTTTCAGCTTGTGGCTAACGGTTTTGAGTATGGCCAGTTGTGGGTTGATTTGCCAGATTTTGTCCGCTTAAAATAAATATAGCTAAAAACATTGAATATCGATTAAGTATTTAGCCGCAATTGGCTATACGCATTGTTAGCACCAGTTTTATCTTTTTATTCTATTTCTCTCATAAATTTTGAATTTCCAATTCTCTAAATCAATTCCTATTAAACCGATCCAAAATAAATCGGTATCGGGTTTGAATCCTTCATAGATATACGTTAATTCGTTTTCAGTTCCCAATGGAATACCAGTCAACGAGTAAACAGCCAAGTAATCGTTTATTATTGAATCTGTCAAATTGCCATTTTTGTATAAATATAAATAGTTTTCAGGTTTTGCGTATTTTCCAAAAGATAGAATAGAAATTGTATCGGATTTATATATCATAGAATTTCGCGAAAATATTTCATCGTAGTGCTGCTGAACACTTTTAAGCAACTTTTCTTTTTTGACTAAATCAGAATGCGGTTCAGGAACTTTAGTTAAATTTAAATAGTAACTTGAGTTGATTGATATAACCATTATTGAATCACCTAATTGATTCGGGGATTCATAGGTTGCAACATAAGAAGATTCCATTGAAGCGTCGTAGAACTCATAGTTTTTTCTATAAATCGTGTCTATTACGATTTGTTCTTTGTTAATTACAATAAGCTTATCAAGGCCGGCTGTAGAAAAATATTTTTGGGCAATATTCTCGGGTATTTCGACTCTTGATTCTAGTTCATTTTTAAAAACTGTCTTTCCAAAAGAGTTTTGAATTATGTTAGCAATTGAATCTGAATATTGATTTTCAAAACTCAGTGTGATGTAGTATTCATTACTATTATTGAATTTTATTAATACGTCTGCAAATAAAAAAGGTTCATTTTTTGGTTCAGTTACCTGAATTTGAAAAGAGTCCAAAGTAATCTTGTTTTTCAAAGATTTTTCTTTGATCGTTTTTTCGATTTCAGATTTTAAATCAGTCTTATTCGACTTTTTGCTGTTACAACTTAGAACTAAAATGAAAATTAAAAATACAGTCAGGTTTTTCATCAAATTGGTGCTAACGGCTCCGGTTATGATTTGTTGCGGAAAAGTCCGCTAGGACTTTTCGGTTACGGCTGTAATTTAGCAAATATTCCTGGAATTTTCGGTAGAAAATTCCGCCGCAATGAATTATAACCGATGTTACCCAATGTAGCGACACGCTTTGATTATTTTTTGTTCTAATCCTTTTTTAAAATGTTTTCAAATTTATCGAATATTAATTTAAGTGTAATTTGACTTTTTAAGTTTTCGGGAGTGGGAGATAAGGATTTGAGCATCAAAATTGATTATAGAATTCTCTAATTTAAAGTTTCTCAAGCGTTGCAATTAAATTTTAAGTTGAATTTTTCTAATTTAATTTTGAGAGCGATTGGTTCCACGTAATATTAGCTTTTTAAGTTTAAATTTTAATTGAAGTTATTTTAAAATTGGTTCTAGGTATTGCTTAAATCCCAAAAAGTACCGTCCAGATTTTACAATTTTTGTTTATATCTTTCTAATTACGCGTCCTCGATGTTGCTAATCCTTTTAAGTTAGAATTTTGATTCAAAGGATTTTGAGCGCGCGATTTTATTGCTTGATTATTTCTTAAGTTTCTAAAATAATTTACTCTCAATTTAACGAATTTTGATTCTAAATCTTCTTCGCTCAGTTTTGTCAGGAGCTATTTTGGGTAACGATTTTGTATATGGCTCGTAGCGTGCAAATTAAACAATTATTTTCGGATGAAGCACGAGCCGAATTTTTAAATTTTTCTTATTACCTTTTTACTTAATAAGCTAAATTTAAAAATTTGGCGGACTCACAAATACACCTTAATTTCGGTTAATCAACTGACTAGATATGAGTTGTATACGTTGTTCTACGCAGTTTTTATTTCGTAATGTATTGTTTTTCGTTCGGTAAATTCCTTTTTCGCAATCGTTGAAATCAAATCTCCAATTGTAATATCTTTTTTCGGTTTCAAATCCTTAATTGGCAGTTTATTTTTTTTTATTTTTCCGCTTAGTTTATTATCTAAAGACCATATTATAATTCGTAATAGAATTTTAATCAGATTATAAGGTACTACGATTGGCAAATAAATTAAATACTTCGGATTTGCAACTTCCCATTCAGATGTTAGATACTCAGAATATTCTAGATTTTCAAAGTCCACGTTAAACTCCTTTGAGAAATCTAATAGGAATTGTTCGTTATCCATTCCGTAAAATCCTAAATCCTCTTCTATTCGCGTTTTGCTATTCGGTTTTTTATACCAAGAAGCTCGCTTTTCCGTAAATAAAATTACCGCCGAGTAAATTCGCCTTAATTCCGAGAATGTGATATTTAATTTTTCGGTCGTCATTTTTTTTAAATTGCGTAGAACGGTTTGTGTATGGCTCGTTGCGGAAAATCAGCTATGATTTTCCGCCGTAACCGAAAGATAGCAAATTGCAATGAATTCCGATTAGGAATTCAGCCGCAATGAGCTATACACGGTGTTGTACTGCGTTTTTTATTCAGTTTTGTAATATTCGTCATAATGATGTTTAAATTCAGATTGCATTAAGTCAGATGTTATTCCACCAAATTGTATTTCAAATCCGTCGCTGTCCATTCCAATAAAATATGCTCCCCAACCTTTCAATTCAGTTTGCTTGTTGTCGAAAACTTTTAATTCGGGAATTATCATTGTATTGATGAACTTGTCTTCTGGATAATCATCATTAATTGCAATTCCATTTTTTAAGCAATGTTCTTTAATCAACTCGTAAGGTGAGCTAATATTTTCAAATTTGACTTTGCCAAAGACAACTCCCATTGGTGTATCCGCAAACTCAAAATCAGTCGTTCCTATTTTACTCCGTTTAATTTTACGTCGTAAGTCTTTTTCACTCGATACAAACTTGAATTTCATTGGTTGGTAGAAAATTTTGGAAAAAACCTAATGTAATAAGGTTTGATTTTTTGACTTTTAAGTCCGATGGATTTAAAAATTCAATTTCGTATATTGCTCTTCTAGGAATGTCAATTGAAGATATCTTTTTTGCTCTTTTTCCAAAAGCAAAGGATTGAATTTTCCAAAACGTTTCTTTTGGTTTTATTATAATTTCTCCATTTACTTCTCGTAGAACTACTGAAAAGTTATTTGTAATTACTTTCCAGCCACCCAAAACTTTTAGACTGTAGATTCCAACAGGTAATTCCAATTGTTGTTTTTGTCTAAAATGTTAATTGGTTTTCTCATTTCCTAAATGCAGTACAACGGTCTCGGTTATCGCCAGTTGGCGGAGTGCGGGACGCGTATTTGTCGGCTTGGTATTGATTTTTTGGTCAAGTTAATTATTTTCTTTCTAACGGTGCTGCCTATTGGCGATTAACCGTTGTTGTGCCCAGTATTTCTCACCAATCCATATTTATTTGATTCTCTAAATCTCTTATTGTTTCGTCAATATAACATTTTGTTGATTTTTCTGTTCTCATTCTTCTTCTATATTCTGCTGAGGATTTCTTGTCAAATCCAACTGGTAAATCACGTTTTATATATTCCATCCCGAATCTTGTATGTGTTCTTTCTAAAAAGGAATCGAATTCATCAAACGTTCTAATTATTTTTGATAAAGGAACAATTGGCGGATTTGAATATCCATTGCTGAACTTATATTGGGATTTAATCAAAGTGTATGGAATTGAACCTAGCCCATCAATTTGTACATACAAAGAATTTCCTTCTTTTAGAAAATGGCCGTGAGCAATCGGATTTCTGACTTGTTCTTTAATTTGGTCTAATAAATTAAGAAAATCAGTTGTTTATTGATCAGAAGGATGATTGATGACAATTTTCAATTTATCTTTCCAGGTTTTTCTCATAAAACTCTCAATATCTATCTTCTTGATATTTATATGAGATATGAATGGAAGTAATAAAACAGAAACATGTTCTAATAGGCTGAAATAAGCGTCAACCATAGAAAAAATATAGTAAATTTTAGCAGATTTTAACCGTTGTATCCTTTTATAATTTTCTAAGAAAGTGTCTTTATCTTGGTGTTTTTTCGGATTAAAATTCTCAATAGAATTGTGTAATTTCTTTTGATCTGTTTCATTAATTTCAAAGAACTTTTCCTTAAAGAAAATGTATCTATTTCTTATTTCTTGATATTGACTTTCAATTGTAATTTTTCCTTCGGAAACTCTACATTGAATGAGATTACTTAACTGCGGTTCAGCGTGAGGAATAGCTTTTGAAATTTTTTCAATTGCCTCAATTGCAAGTTTTTTATAATTCTTTTTGGGAGTTTGGGTAGTCATGTCAAAACCAAATTTACGGTGAGCTAAAACGAACGGAAAACCTTTATATAAAATAGGGATTTCCCATTTTACTTTTTCAAATAATGGAAGTATTGGATATTTCAGAATTTCAACGAAAATTAAATATACCATGAATGGAAATTGAATTTTCAATTTTTCGGGAATCTCGACTGGATATCTTGTTAATGTATGGCCACCATGGTAATTTTCTACCAAGATATCTTTGTAATTTATGTTTGGTTTAAAATCCTTTAATAGATAGTCAAAACTCTGTTTTGAATTATTCATTTATCTGAAATATTGGGCACAACTGTCTCGTATAACCGTCAGTTACGGGTTAATATATATTAATTTTCGGTTTAGCACTGACTTTAGCAATTCCGAGTGGATTCGGACGTAGTCGAATCCGCCGTAATTGCGGTTATACATCTTAAGTTTGATTCTCATTAATTTTATAGTATAAATCAGAAAGAACAAAGAGAGGATTAAGGTTAAGATATACGTGGAAGCGTTAGACTTCGTCAACAATGATAATCCCCTCTCTTTAACTACTTCAAACACGTTCAGTTCTATGAGGCCAGACCTCGTTTTCAAGTTGTTGTGCAAAAGGTAGTATGCTCTTTCATAAATCAGTTCTTATGAATAAATATAAAGAAACTTTTGGAGTTGACATCAGTAAGGATGTCTTTGATGTTAATGGTAGTGTTTGTGGTTATTCTCAATTTAAGAATGACACTTCCGGCTTTAATTTATTTCTAAAGTCATTATCTCAAGATAGTCTTGTAGTGATGGAAGCCACAGGTTATTACCACTATCGACTTGCACAGTTTCTTTACAAAAGCAGTATACCGGTATCGGTAGTAAACCCTTTGTCAGTCAAGCGTTTTCTCCAGATGAAACTGGCCAAAGTAAAGACAGATAAAAGCGATGCCAAGGCTATCTGTCATTATGGGTTGTCCATTGAAGTTCCACTGTATAATTCTCTTACAGAGGTACAGGCAGAATGCTTGCAACTCTTCAGACTTATGGATAGTTATCTTAAGAAGCGTACGGCTACCAAGAATAAACTTCACGGAGAAGAATCATTGGGTATTCCCTCTAAATATGTTTATAGGTCTTTACAGCGAGATCTCAAGCATTTAAACAAAGAGGTCAAGGGTATTGAAGAGCGTCTACTTGCGCTTGTCAAACAGGAGCAGCAACAGCAACTGAGTTTACTTACCAGTATCCCTGGAATAGGAATCAAGACTGCTTTATTTTTAGTAGTGATTACCGATGGCTTCACTAAGTTTGAGAAGGCATCAGAACTCTGTAGTTATGTAGGAATTACCCCAACGATCCGTGAATCAGGGAGTAGTGTAAGAGGCAAAAGCAGGATTAGTAAAGTAGGTAACCAGAAGCTCCGGAATCTTCTGTTTTTGTGTGCCTTCAATGCTTGCAAGCACAATAGGGCGTGTAAGGCTCTTTATGATCGTATTGTAGCCAAGGGCAAGAGCAAGAAACTTGCTTTGATCGCCGTGGCCAATAAGCTTTTAAAACAAGCCTTTGCTATTGCTAAATCAGGTTTACCCTACGATGAAAACCATGTGTCTGTTTTAGCAAAAGTATAGGTCAAGAAAAAACAAAAAATGAAACAGTTAAGATCTGATGATACAGGTTTTAGCGTGGATCATTTATGTCTCAAATTTAATGTAGAAAAAACTTGGTTTTTACCTCAGTTCTTTGTTGTGCAACGTAATTTTATTTTCATAGGTCGTTTTTCCATTCCCGTCTTTGACGATATTCCGTTCTAAAAAACCTTTTTTTGAATAGAATTTTTCCGTTATTTTTTCAAGTTTTCCATTTGAAAACCAATATATTTTTTTGCATTTCAAAGTGGTTTTGTTGAAATACTCTATTTCGGTTATAGTCTTTCTGTCAAATTCTTTTGAAGCAAATGTTTTATAACTATTTACTATTCTTTTAGGATTTTTAAATTTTCCAATTTCAATTTCATACTCTGATTTTAAAACATTGTTTTTATCATATTTCTTTAATTCTACAAATCCAATTCTATCGTAAATGTAAATTACAGAATCTCGTTCTCTCTGATTTGTTTCATAACTTTTTGAGTAGGATAATCTGTTTTTTTGATAGAACAAACTATCTATTGCTGAGCCAAAATCATAAATGTCAGCTGAAGTTATAAGTCGGTCTTTTTTGTCGTAAAAAAACTTCGTTGTGTCAATTGTAGAATCTTCACCCCATTTCCATATTTCTACAGTTTGTAAATTCCTTTTGTTGTAGTGAAAAATGGCTGTATCACTTTTTTCTTTAACGTAGCTATGAACTTCTATTTCTGTCCACTTATCCGGATAAGTCGATTCTATTGTTTCAATTGTGTCTCCTTGTCTATTCAGTTCATATTGGACTTTATGTCTACCTTTTTGATCATAAATCTCAATTAAAGAGGTAAAAGGTATTTGGTTCGTTGAGTCGATTAAGACAGTTGTTTTCAGGTAGTAATTTTTCAGATTCGGTTTTTCTCTTTTCATATCTGAATCATAGAATTCTTGAGAATATCCAAAGGTTGAAACTAAAATTAGTATGTAGAAAAAAGTTTGTCTCATTATGTTGCACAACGTGTTTGTATATGACAAGTAGCGGACAAATACACGAGTAACTTTCCGCCAAGCACAAGCCAAATCTTTTGTATTTTGTTTTTATCTTATTTTTCAAAAAGCCAAATTTAAAGATTTGGCGATCTTACCAAATATACTAAAATTTTCGGTTTAAAATAGACACAGCTATTTGTTATATACGATGTTAGCAGAAGACTTTCTATCTTAAATAATAATTGTTAAAACTACCTGAATAAAACCCAGCTTCTCTTTCAAAAAAATTATCGTAATAAAAATATGCATTATTATTTTCAATAATATTTAAGGTTTTTTCTGGTATATAGCGAAAGTCATAATGAATATAATTGTTTATAGAGTTTAAAAAATCACTTTTTGCATTTAGGTGATTTATAGGTTTGTTCAAAAAAGTTTCTAGTTGGGAAAAATCATTAGACTGATAGAGATGAATTATTTCGTGAGAAATTACTTCGAAATCATTTTTATATGGAGTATAAAGAACTATATTACCAGGAAATGCTCTACCTATTGAATTTGTTTCGGGAAATCTACTTGTGTTACTAGAAAATATAAATTCTCCTGTTTTTAATGTTTTTTCCAATTCAAATTTAGTTTGAACCGAAATCCCTATTGTATGAACTAATGCTATCGGCATAACTTTATAATTAACCTTAAAATTATCTTTTGTTTCAAATTCTATTCTATTGAAGCCAATATTGATATGCCATTTTTCCCAAAAATTTTTGTTTAATGCAGCATTCTCTTTTATTGATACTCCACCAGCATTTACAACTTTAGCAGCCCAAAAGATTTCCCAAGATTTATTTTCCATTGCTGTTCTAATTAATCGTTTACTTTCAAAAGTTATGTAACCGCCCAATGCACCCTGATAAAAACCTTTAAAAAAAGTTTTGCCAAATTGTTGTTTAGGTTCTTTATTTATAATTGCACCAACAGTACCGATTACAGCACCTATACTAATATTGTAAAAAAATTCTTTTGAATTTGAAGTGTTTTTTGGTTGTGAGAAACTGAAGTTACAAAAAAATAAAACTGTCAAAATTAAATTTATTCTAGATTTCATTATTTTCAGTTTTCTGCTAACGGTCTCGGCTATCGCAAGTTGCGGGAGTTTGGACGCGGAGTTGTCGGCTTAATTGTTTTCTTTCATGGTTTCTAAAATTACACTTTTTCGGCAATACCCGTTATTTGCGATGAGCCATTGTTGTACCAAGTTATTTTACCTCTAATTTTCTTGAAATCTTAGATTTAAAAAAATCAGAAACATCTTGTTGACCGTCATTATCAAAGTTGGATAAAATGATTACAGTATAATTTGAATCTTTAAAATCCATCCATTCACACCTTATACCATACCAGCCACCACTATGTCCGATAATTGTTTCTTCATATCTTTGATCAATATCAATTCCATATCCTAAATGTGTATTATAACCTTTAACTTTAGGCTCAAGCATTAGTTCAGTAGTTTCCTTATTTAGTAATTTAAATTCTTTTAAAGCTTTGGAGAATTTAAAAAGATCTTCGGCTGTTGAATAATAACCTGATGCTCCTGAAGCTTTCGATATTAAGTAATCATTTTTAGCTATAGACTTATCTTCACGTAAATAAATAGAATAACCATCTGCGGTGTTATAGTTTACACCATCTATTTCTAATGCTTTTGTTTGATCCATCCCCAAAGGATCAAAAATGTTCTTTTTTAGGTAATCATAATAATTTTCTCCCGTTACGTTTTGAATGATTAATCCTAATAAAACAAAACCTCCACCATTATATTCATATTTACTTCCTGGGGGAAAGTTTAAAGAATCATTAGCAAATAGAGGTAAGTAATCTTCAAGTTCTCTGTATCTGTTTTTATTTGACTTTTGGTATTCTTCCCCATAGATTGCTTTTGTTCCAGCTGTATGGGTAAGTAATTGGTTAATTGTAACCGAATCTAGAACCCGTTGGTTTGGATAGTTTTCTATATAATTCCCAATTGGTTTATTTAAATCAACTTTTCCTTGTTCATAGAGTTTGAGAATTCCAACAGCTGTAAACGATTTAGTAATGGAAGCTATATGAAACTTAGTGTTTTTATCAATTTTGGTCTTATTTTCGATATTGGAGTATCCGTATGTTCTTTCTTGGATGATACTATCATTCTTTCCTACTAAGATTATTCCTGAAAATATTTCTGGCTTTAATGTGTCTAAAAATGAAACAATTTCCGAATCAAGATTATGATTATTCTGGGAATAGGAATTAGGTAATATGAGTATTAAGCTAAGGGTAAAAAAGATTATTCTAAAGTGTAGCATATTTAAAGCTTGAAGTTTATTTTTCTAAATATTTCCTGCCAGTAGGGATTTAAAGAAATCAGATACCATTGCTTTACCTGAATCCATATTTGAATCTACGTTGGATAGAATAGTTATGGTATAATCTGATTTTGGAAGATAAATTATCTCACCACTTATCCCATACCAGCCTCCACTATGGCCAAGGATTTTTTTCATTATATCTTTGATCTACATCAATCCCATATCCTAAATGAGTATTGTAACCTTTGACCCTAGGTTTGATCATTAAGTCTAATGTTTTCTGGTTAATCAATTTATTATCGAAAAGAGCTTGGTTGAAATTAAAAAGGTCTTCAACTGTAGAATAATGAAATCCTCCTGGAGAAGCTTTTGACAAGTAGAAAACATTATTCTTTAATGGTTTAGTTGTGTCACCTGCAAAAGTGTATCCATCGGCTTTATTCTCAATGATAGCATCAACATCATAGGCCGCAGTATTTGGCATTTTTGCTTTTTGGAATATATTTTTTTCTAAGTAATCATAATAACTTGACCCTGTTACTTTTTCTATAATTAAACCAAGTAATACATAGCCTGCGGCGTCATAATTATATTCTTCTCCTGGTTCTGAGAGCAATGTATCATTCTCAAAAAGTGGTAAAAAGTCCTTAACTTCTTTAAAGTCAAACTTACATCTATCTAAAAAGTTGGTTACATAAAAGTTAGGTAGTCCGGCTGTATGAGTTAATAATTGAGAAATAGTTGCCGACTCTTTAATTTTCTTATTGGGATAATTTTCTAAATACAGGCCTATTGGTTTATTTAAATCAATTTTTTCTTCTTCGAATAATTGTAGTATAGCAACTGCCGTAAATGTTTTGGTAATTGAAGCAATGTTGAATTTAGTGTCAATTTCATTTTCAACATTTAACTCTTTACTAGCAAGCCCATAAGCTCTCTTTTGAATTATATTATCATTTTTGGCTACCAGTATAGTTCCTGAAAACTCATCAGCTGTTAATTCATTTAGAAATGAGTCTATTTTTTCTTCTACTGAATTACTTTGAGCATAGTTATTTGAAGTTAAAAGTAAAATTGAAAGAAGAGTTATGAATTTTGGAGCTTGCATAGGAGAATTTTCTTTAAAATAATTTGGTACAACGGTTTTGTATAAGCGTCAGTAACGGGAAAATGCGCGAGTATTTTCCGCTAACGCACTAAAGATAGCAAAATGGGAGGAATTTCCGATTAGGAAATTCAGCCGTTATTGCGCTTATACGTTGTTACCCAACGTTTTTTATTCATATCCGTGTTTCTTTTTCCAGTCAGAAATGTCAATCTTATCAATTTCCTCAAGTCTTTTCTTTTCCGATTGTTGGAAAGACAAATTTACATAGAAAAACCAGGCGATAAAACTTAATCCAAATATTATAATTCGTTGCTTAAATTTTAAATAATAGTTTTCTCCTCTTAACGTAAATAATGTATGAGAGTTAAATAAATATGGTTTAATAAATAAAATCGGTCCGAATAAAAAGAGTACAACCATTTGGCATTTTCCATAACTCTCGGTTTTGTTTCTTTCTAATCTCTCCGCTTCTTTTTTGAGGTATTCTTCGGCTTCTTTATTCCACTTTTCTATTACTTCATTCTGTTGTTCTTGTGATATATTTCTTTTTATCAATTCTTTTTTGGCTTGCAACGTTGCTTCACGCTGCCAAATATCCTCGTCCGAACAATTTGCTATTTCAATTAATTCTTCGGTTTCTCTGTCCGACATTGGAGGCTTAAATTCGGTCATTTGTTTTTTAATACTGACTAACGTCAAATTAGTTGTTGATTATTAGGTATTTATATTTTTTTAATTTTTTCATTCCGATCAACTTTTTTATCCTATTATTTTGTCGTTAGCTCAAGAAATTAACAGGCTTTTCTTGTGTAGGGAATGTTGGGTAACGTGTTTGTGTATGATTAGTTGCATGGTTAGGCAACTAAGTTAGCAAACATTTACGAACCCGTTAAAATTCCGCAGGAATTTTCGCAAGCAGGCTAGAACTAAGCAATTAATTATACACGGTGTTACCTGCTGGCTTTTATTTTTTCAAATTCGTTTTTCAATTCTACTTTATATTTCTCAACTTCTTTTGTCGAATATCCGCAACAAAATCCGTCTTGTATTTTCCAAGTTCTGAATTTATAAACTTGACCATTAGATTCAAATTCAGATTCCGCCATTTGAGTAAATCCTTTTTCGGTTTCGTCAGAGTTTAAATATATTCCAGAACCCATTTTCATACCAGTTTCACGTAGATTTTCATTATAGTCAGAAGACGTTAACAAAATTCCGCTTATTGGGATTTCTATACTTTTGTTCCAAGTCAAAGCTGATATTGACAAATCTTTTGAGTTTTCAACTCCATAAATTATGGTCACATAACCTTTGTCAAATTCGGTTGGTATAATGAGTGTTTTTGTCCGATTAAACTTATAGCCGTAAAGCGTAATTACTAATAGCACTAAAGCTAATTCAGTCAGAAATATCTTTTTGTAATTCTTAAGACATTTTTTTAATCCAAAGTCAATTCCAACAAGTAAAATTCCAATTACAATTAGAGCAATAACGGCAAATAATCCCCAACCTAAATTTCTTTCCTTAATTACAATGAATATCGCATAAATTATAGACGATAATGCTAAAATCAGAAATGGCGTTATTTTTTTCAGCGTGTTGTTCATTCAGCTTGCAGGTAACGGGCTTGAGTATGGCCAGTTGCGATTAGGTTTGCAAGGTTTTCTCAGCTTAAAATAAATTATAGCTAAAAACATTGAATATCGAATAAGTATTCAGCCGCAATTGGCTATACGCATTGTTGGCAGCTGTACTTTTCTAGTCATAATGAAATCTGCATTTTGCAATTAAAATTTCCCCCTCTTTATATTGATAAATCAATCTATGTTCACTGTCAATTCTTCTTGACCAAAATCCAGCGTATTTATGTTTTAAAGGTTCTGGTTTTCCAATTCCATCAAATGGATTTCTTGATATATCCTTTAAAAGTTCGTTTATTTTTTTGAGTTTTTTCTTATCTGTTTTTTGCCAATATAAATAATCTTCCCAAGATTCGTCAACAAATGTATATTTCATATTAGTCTTCGATTAAGTCTCTTGAAAATGATTTACCATTTTTTAGTTTGTCAATAGCAGAATCTAAACGTAATTCATTTTTTCGGGAAGATAATTCGTGATTGGTAGCCATTAGAGAATTGTATTCTTCTAGAGACATAACAACAATTCCAGAATCTTTTCCGCGGTTAATTATTAAGGTTTCAAAGTTTTTGATAACTCTGTCCAGGTATGTTTTGATATCTTTTCTAAAGTCAGAAACAGTTGTGATTTGCATAATTCAATACTTATTTAAGTACAAATATATGTACAAAATATGAATTTCACAATTTTTTCCGTATTGCTGCCAACGGGTTTGTGTAAGATTAGTTGCGTAGTTTAAGCACCTAATTTAGCAAATACAAACCGAATAGAAAATCCTCGAGGATTTTCGTAAGTAGGCTTGTACCAAGCAATTAATTTTACACGGTGTTGGCACACGTATTTTTTTCATTTTCCAGTTCTATAGTCGGTATTTGAATAGTCAAAATCGGAAAAGTCTTTAAAAAGTAAAATCCGTTTTTCTTTAGTCAAATAGTCTTTTATTATTTCATAATCTCCTTTTGGAAAACTAATTCGGTCGCCTTTTGTCAAATAAGTGTCGCCACCAAATTCGCACTCACATAATTTTCCTCGAATTGATGTTGCGTAAACGGTTACCTTTTCTTTGTAGCCATTTTTCCATTCTTTCTTGATTACTTGTATTTTCTCTCTGTTTTTCTTAACTAATTCACGTAGTTCAGTCAGATATTCACTATGGTTTTCTGGAAAATTAAATTCCGTTGCCGTTGCCGTTGTCATTGTGTATGGGTAAGAAACATTTCCTAAACAACAAGATTCTAATTGTTCACTTCCGTAAAATTCGTGTAAAAAAAGAGAATAAATTTTCGGTTCTTTATATTCGTCCACTTTTTCATATTTTTTTAATTCCGCAACCCAATAGTAAATAAAAGTTCCGTGAGAATCTTTATTTCTGTCCATTTCAAAAGTCAGAATCACGAATTCTTTTTCAGTCAGATTTTGAGTAAATCCGCTAAATGAAATTAGTAGTAGAAATATTAAAATTACCTTATTTTTCAATTTTAAAAAGTGTTTTTTATATGTGTGCCAACGGCTCCGGTTATGATTTGTTGCGGAAAAGTCCGCTAGGACTTTTCGGTTACGGCTGAAATTTAGCAAATATTCCTGGAATTTTCGGCAGAAAATTCCGCCGCAATGAATTATAACCGATGTTACCCAATGTAGCGATACGCTTTGATTTGTTTTTTGTTCTTATCCTTTTCTAAAATTGTGGTAAGATTTAGCGAATATTGGTTTAAATGTGATTTGACTTTTTAAGTTTTTCAGAGTGGAAGAGAAGGATTTGAGCTTCAAAATTGATGATAGAATTCTACAATTTGAAGTTTCTCCAGCTTTGCGATGAAATTTAAGTTGAATTTTTCTAATTTAATTTTAAGAAAGATTGATTCCGCGTAACATTAGCTTTTTAAGTCCGAATTTAAATTGAAGTTTTTTAAAATTGGTTTTCCGCATTGCTTTAAATCCCAAAAATTACCGCGCAGATTTGATAGTTTTCCATGTATTTTTCTAATTATTTGTGCGCGATGTTGCTAATCCTTTTAAGTTAGAATTTTGATTTAAAGGATTTTAAGTGCGCGATTTTATTGCTTGATATTTCTTGATCTTCTAAAATAATTTACTCTGAATTTAACGAATTTTGATTCTAAATTTTCTTCGGTCAGTTTTGTCTTGAGCTATTTTGGGTAATGTCTCGGCTATGAGTAGTTGCGTGGGTTAGTACTTAACTTTGCAAGTACACACCAAATTGAAAATCCGTGAGGATTTTCAGAAGTGGGCGAGAACAAGCAATTACTTATAGCCATTGTTAGGCACAGTTATTTCTTTATGTTAATTTTTGAACCAGATATTTTTCCTTGAATGGAAATATTATTGTCTCCAACTTGCGAAACATAATTTTTATATTCCTCTGTACTTTGAACAGATTTAGTCAATTCCGATATTTTGTCAGCTAATTCTTTATTTTCTTTTAATTCACTTTCTAAAACATATTCTATTTTAGCTTTTGTTGAAATGTCAGTTGGGTTTTTCTCAAATTCCGACAATAACTTTTCTTCGTCTTTTTTCTTGAAAACACCTTTTATAGATTTCCATAAATCTGATGAAACATCCTTTATTATCTCTGTACCACCAACAGCCAAATAAGGCGCTATTGTAGAAATGGCTTCTCTTGCTATTTCTTCGTATTCTATCATAGATTATTAGTTTTTATATTCGAAGAGTTTTTTTATACTAAATTGATTTGATTCATATAATTCTCCTACAGTCGTATTTGAAAAAGCCTGAATGTTGGCAGAATCATCTTTGTCTAAAATGCTTTGATACATATCATATGCTCCATCTTTAATTTCGTAACTATATGATACTTGCTCTCCATATTCCAGTTTTTTAGGAAAATTATTATTGGCTTCGGGAATCATAATAAAGGTATCGTGTTCAAACCCTTCTGAAAACTCATATTTTGGGTATATTTTAAAAAAAGGTTGGCCAAAATATCTATTTTCTTTAGTCAAGTTTGTTATTGTTAATCCAAACTTTAATCTTTTATAACCTGACATATGCATTTCCGCCAAGACAGTTAAGTACATATTGGCTCCGTTTTCAACTTCAGAATTTACATCTTGATTTTCTTGAATCATTTCTAATATATCTTTTGGTAAATCAGTTAATCTTGAACCCAAGTCCATAATCAATTGACGTAGCTCTTTTGAATTATCTGGATTAATAGTTATAGTAGCACCGTCTACTCCTTGAATGACAATATTCCCATTTCCATCAATGTGTGCTTTGTTTTCCATATTTTGTGAATTATACTGAAATAGGTTGACCATTTTTGCTTTAATTTTTGACAGTTTAAATGGTCAATACTTCTAAATTTTGTTTGTTTCTTTTGTAGGAATGATAGTCTACATTTTTATTCAAATGAACAAAGTTAGGGGTGTTCAATTTGAGACTAAAATGTGGTCTTTTGTTATTATAAATTTCCACTGCTCGTTTGACCATCTTCTTGGCTAATTTAGTGTTTTTTAAGGTACGTTTTAGATCGTATTCATATTTGAGTGTTCTGTTAATGCGTTCTGCTATCGCATTTTCATAGGGATCATACTTTTCGGTCATACTCATAAGTATTCCTTCTTGCTCAGCGAAACCGGTATATAGTGGATTACAATACTGGATTCCGCGATCGGAATGATGGATGAGTTTCTGATTCTTGTATTTTCTATTTTTAAGCGCCATTTTAAGTGCATCTACACACAGGGAGGTTTTCATATGGCTTGCTAGTTTGTACCCCATAATTCGCTTTGAATAGGCGTCTGTGACCAGAGCCAGGTAACTATGGCCACTCTGTGTTTTGATATAGGTGATATCACTTACCCAAAGTTGTTCAGGTCTACTAGGTACTTTATTCTTTATCATGTTTTTATATTTAAAGAATCGATGTTTTGAATCGGTTGTGATATGGAATCGCTTTGTTTTAGGTACTAAAAGATTGTTGATACGCATTACGTGATAGAATTTATCCCTTCCTATTTTAATACCGAGTCGGTTCATATCATCCTTTAATTCCTTATAGAGCTTAATCCCACCGGTACGTATTCCATACTTACTTCGGTACTCTTTTATAAGCCGAATGATCAACTGTTGTTGCGATTGTTTGGTTTTGTGAGATCTTAATCGTTTATAAAAAGCTTGTTTAGAAATCCCAAAACATTGGATCAACCATTTTCTTTTGAACGGTTTAGTTTCTTTTTTTCGATCTCGTCTGCTAATGTTTTGGGTAAAGACTTTTTTGCCATATCAACCCCAGTGATAAGTTCCATATCAGCAATAATGTCTTGTTGAAAGTCTTTTACAAACTCTAATTCTTCTATTTTTTCTTTAAGTTTTTTAATCTCCTCTTTTTTACTCATGGCATGTTTCTTTTGTTCTAATGTACTGTATTTTTTTAACCAATAATAGATAGAAGCTCTGGAAACTTGATATTTATGTGCAGCATGATTGATCGAAATCTGTGCATTTTGAATCTGATCAATGATCAGTAGCTTGAGATCATAACCTACTTTTTTGTAGGAATTTTTTCGACAGTGTTGATTTTGTTCTTTCATTAGGTATAGTACTAAAAGGTTTAATTTTTAGTCAACCTATTTCAGGAAAGTACATTTTTTCGTATTGTGCCTAACGGCTTCGTATAATCGTCAGTTGCGGATTGTTTGAAAACTAAGATAACTAAAATTACTGAATATTATGCTAACGCGGTTTTGTCCGCAGGACGAAATGCCGCAATTGCTATTATACGTTGTTGTAAAATGTAGCGACACGTTCTGATATTTATTTTCTGCTTTTCTAATAAACTAAAAATTATATTCAGATTTATTGAATATGCGCTTTCAGGAGTTTTGATGTATTTAGTATTTTACAGAGTGGGATAGAAGCTTTTGAAAGTTTTTCAGCGTTGCTTTTTAATTTTTTAATTATAATTTTTGAGAGCGATCGGTTTCAGCGTAATTATTGGCTTTTTAATTTTCAATTATCTTTTTTAATTCTGTTTGCAGGAAGAAGCTTTATTCGTTGCTGCTGAAACTAATAAAATGGTAGCTTATTTTGTACAATTTCACTACTATTTTTTCTAATTTCTGATCTGCGGAGTTGCTCATTTATTAAGTTAGAAATTTGTTTTGCTGAAATTTAAGAGAGCGATTTTGTCGATTTATGATTTAAAAAAAATAGTCAAATTTCATCAATTTTCGAGTATTATTATTCTGCTTTCACATCGTTTTTCAGAGCGTGATTTTGTTATTTTTATTTTAAAAATCTTATACGATTTTATCGAATTTTAGTCATCTGCTATTAGTTCTTTTTTTGACGGGAGATTGGTTCCGGAGCTATTTTTTACAACGTCTTCGTATAATCGTCAGTTGCGGATTGTTTGAAAACTAAGATAGCTAAAATTCCGGATTTTTATGCTTGCTTGAATTTCTCCACAGGGCTAAATGCCGCAATTGCTATTATACGTTGTTAGCAAAAGTTATTTTTAAAATATATAATATCCGATACTAGCTTGAATTAACGTATTTGTTCCTTTTACTAACTCACCATCATAATTTGGTTTGTCAATTGCCTTTGTTAATCCTTGATATAAATTTAGTTCTAGAAAAAAGTCTTTAATTTTGTGTCCAATCCCTAGGTTTATTCCTAAATCAAAAGTTTCTCCCTCGATAAAGGGGGAATATTTTTCTTCAGATACTAAAATTCCAATTTGAGGTCCAGCAAGAATATATATTGATTCATAGAATTTAAAATTTAGAGGAATATTAAAATAATTAGATTTATAATCGATATGTTCAATACTACTAGAACCTCCATCACGATTTCCTTGCTGAGAATACACTAATTTAGGTCTAAACTTTATCTTTTCATTTAAGTCAAATTCATAAAATCCACCTAAATGAAACCCCATATTATCTGTTATTGAAACTTGCCCTAAAACTCCCTCTGATATAGATGAATTATTTAATCCAATTAAAACTCCCATCTTTTTTTGAGAATAAGAAATAATAGGTAATAAAATCAATAATGTAATAGGAATAATTTTTCTCATTTAGTTCGATTTTAATTTTTGCTAACGGCTTCGTATAATCGTCAGTTGCGGGTTGCTTAAAACTAAGATAGCTAAAATTACTGGATATTATGCTTGCGCGGTTTTGTCCGCAGGACAAAATGCCGCAATTGCTATTATACGTTGTTAGCCAATGTAACGACACGCCAAATTTTGTTTTTAGTTCTTATTCTTTTAGAAAATGTTATCAGATTTATCGAATATCGGCTTAGATTAAATTTTAATGCTTTTCAGAGTGGGAGAGAAGTTTTGAAGTTTAAAATTTAAAGCGAAATTTTACAATTTGAAGTTTTTCCAGTGTTGCTTTTCAATTTTAGCTGAATTTTAAATTCAAATTTAGGGAGAGATATGTTCTGCGTGATGATTTTCGTATCGCTGATGATTCTAGAGTTCAGATTTCATTTAAAAGTTCAAATTTTCAGAAATTTTTCTCGTGCTTGTCCGCTTAAAGTCAGTTTTATTCTCTAAAAATAACAGTCAATTTTATCCAATATTAGCTTTTATTTATTTTGTTTTTTATTCTTGAAGTCTTTAAAAATAGAGTCCGATTTTATCGAATTTTAATTATAATTTTTTTTGCTGCCAGATCGGTTTTATCAGCAAGTTTTTCCGTTTTTCCTTTTAAAAATATTCTTTTTTTTATTGAATTTTGAGTTTTTATTATTCTACGGTCAGCTCAGTTTTCAGGAGGTGTTTATGTCAGGAGTTATTTTGGCTAACGGTCTCGTATAACCGTCAGTTACGGGTTTTAAGTTACTGTTTTTCGATTAAGCACTGACGCTCGCAATTCCGAGTGGATTCGGACGTAGTCGAATCCGCCGTAATTGCGGTTATACATTGTTACAAGCAGTATTTTATTTTTCTGTCTCTATCTAAATCCGAATTTTCTTGCCACTCAATAACAGATTTTTTTGGTGTTTCACGGTCAACTAAAATTCTTTTTCCAAATCTAATTGGAATTAATTCAAATCCTGTTGAGTTCTTAATTACACGATAAATATAAACTTTGTCACAATATAAATGATCATCTACAAATTTTGCTTTTATTCCATAATTTTCAAATTTTAGATCTGATGCAACACTTGGGTAAATAATACAATCAATTCCGTCATTTTTTAGAAGTATATTACTAAACGCAATACTTGCTTTGTATTTAAATTCTTCTCCTTTCTTAACTCTCTCTTGAAACTTTGAAGAAATAAATTTTTCAATCAGTTCATCCTTTTTACTCGGATACTTGTATTTATTCAATTCAGAATTTCTATTATCATTTGTTTTTAAAGCCTCAATCCCTGCGTATTGAGAACGAATTTTGGTGTCGTCAAATTTTTTATGGAAAATGCCAATCATTATCAAATCATCATTATTTGGATTTAATTCTTTAATTGTCGCTCCTAAATAATTTGATGAATAAAAAAAGTTTTGTCCAATATTGCTACATCTATTCAGGCGATGATATTTTTCATCGATTTCATTAAAGTCAGGATACCAAATAGATTTAACTGTGGCTAAATCTTCTTGTTTTGTATTAGTAATTATTCTTGCTCTAAATAATCCGTCTGGAGAAATATTGATTGTCGGACGACTATGTCCTAAAATTTTTTCAGAAAAGAACTTCTCAATTTCTTGAACAGATTTTTTTTCAAAGTCAAATTCGTTAAGTTCCTTTTCTACCATAAAGTTTGTCTATATTGCTTGTAACGGTCTTGTATAACAATCAGTTGCGGATTGGTTAAAAACTAAGATAGCTAAAATTACCGACTTTTATGCTTGCACGGTTGTGTCCGCCGGACACAAAGCCGCAATTGTTGTTATACGGTGTTAGGCACTGGCTTTTTATTTCTTTCCACCGAAAAGTCTCGATAGAAAACTTTGTTTTACTCGTTTCTCAACTATCCAAATCGGTTCGTCATTCGGTCTTATAATTTTTGTATTCGGTCCTGATTTGCCCCACGGAAATCCCGTTTTTATTGGTTTATCAGTCAAGTCTGCTACTAAAAACATTTCTGGCAATTCAACTTGTCTGTTTTCAAAGTTATAGTCCTTTTCATTTTTTTCCATTATTCCAACTTTTTCGCTCCAAATGTCCATTACGGTCTGTTCGTGAATAATGTCTAAGGTGGATTCATTTCCTTTTTGTCCGAACTCATCAACGTGTTTTATAAATTCAGCTAAATTTTCAGAGTGTTTTACAATTACAGTTGGGTCGTGACAGACATAATAAACTGAATTCCAATTTCCATCGGAGTCTATGTCTAAAATCCAAAAATTGCCAAATCCATCACCTGCAAGTTGAATTGAGTTAGGAAACATTTCTTCGAACCCAAAATGTCCGTAAGCATCAAAACGGATTTCTTCGAGTCCATAAAATTCAAAACCTTTGCTAAATTTCAGTAGTTCTTCAATTTCAGTGGGTAGGTTGTTTTTCGGAAGCTGACCTTTCAGGTTTTCTATTTTGCTTTCAGTCATTCCGTCCAACAATTCTACCTTATAAAAATCTCCGTCTTCCGATTCGTATTTGTTAGAAAGGATTGATTCTAATTGTTGTTTCGGTGTCATTTCTGTTCGTATTGTTTTAGCTTGTGCCTGACGTCGGCTACGGTTATGGACAAGTAGCGGGAATTGGTACGCAAATTTGTCGGCTTAATCTTTTGTTTCTTGATTTCCTAAATTACAATTTTTCGGAAAAACCCGCTATTTGCTATAACCGATGTTGCATAGCGTTGCGATAGTTCTAAATATTTTAAATTCTTGAATATTTTCACCTTCAATTTGCTATAAAATCAATAAATAAGCCTAAACCTACCACAGAAACAGTGAATGTTGTCATTCCTACAAGATAGCCTAAACAAGCTTTGAGATAATTCATTTTCTTTCTCTTATCAAAAAATTGTGCTATTGCCCAAGTGATATAGATAAAACCAATAATTCCTGCTATGTGTAAAATTTTTAGACTGGTTAATCCTTCTAAAACTCCAAATATTGAATATATGAGCATTCCCATTCCCATAACGAAACACAAAAGAATTAAAATTTCATAGAAGTTATAATGATATTTCCTGAATAAAATTTTTGTCCAAAATGCAATAAAAATTCCCATAATAATATTTGCATAGCCGTAATTATTTTGAACCCAATCAATAATTACTGTTACTGTGTTTTTCTCCAAATTGTTATAATTTACATATCCATCCTCAAATTGAAAAACTTGTTGCAAAATTGTATAAATTAGTGAGCAAATTATAATGAAAACAATGGGTTTTACTAGTCGATTTCTATCTTCTAAAATAAATTTTCTAATTGTTTTTCCGGGTCTTACGAGTAACTCTCTAATTGAATAAAAAAAACCTTTGTCAAAATTTAATACACTTTTAATTTCATTTAAAATGTACTCTTTGTTTATTCTTTTTAATTCATTAGGTTTTCCACAATTAGGACAAAAATTGCCTTCCATAACTAAATTGCAATCTTTGCAACTATTCATCATTTCTCCTTCTTTATAAAAAAAACTGTTCCAATTAAAGCAAATCCGATAAAAATAGCAAAAAGAGCATTAATACTTTCTTGTTTTTCGAAATAAAAACCAATCCCTGCTAATACACTCAGAATCCCAATTATTATTAATGTTATTTTAGTTTTTTTGTCCATTTCTTTTTTTAAAATAATTTAAAATTTATTGAAAAGCGTTTTTTTGGCAATTTAAAGTATATAATCTTGTTAAGAGCAATGCTTTGCAACGGGCTTGTATAACCGTCAGTTACGGGTTAAAGTACGCAAATTTTTCGGTTAAGCACTGACGTTAGCAATTCCGAGTGGATTCGGACGTAGTCGAATCCGCCGTAATTGCGGTTATACGTCTTAAGTTTGATTCTCATTAATTTTATAGTATAAATCAGAAAGAACAAAGAGAGGATTAAGGTTAAGATATACGTGGAAGCGTTAGACTTCGTCAACAATGATAATCCCCTCTCTTTAACTACTTCAAACACGTTCAGTTCTATGAGGCCAGACCTCGTTTTCAAGTTGTTGTGCAAAAGGTAGTATGCTCTTTCATAAATCAGTTCTTATGAATAAATATAAAGAAACTTTTGGAGTTGACATCAGTAAGGATGTCTTTGATGTTAATGGTAGTGTTTGTGGTTATTCTCAATTTAAGAATGACACTTCCGGCTTTAATTTATTTCTAAAGTCATTATCTCAAGATAGCCTTGTAGTGATGGAAGCCACAGGTTATTACCACTATCGACTTGCACAGTTTCTTTACAAAAGCAGTATACCGGTATCGGTAGTAAACCCTTTGTCAGTCAAGCGTTTTCTCCAGATGAAACTGGCCAAAGTAAAGACAGATAAAAGCGATGCCAAGGCTATCTGTCATTATGGGTTGTCCATTGAAGTTCCACTGTATAATTCTCTTACAGAGGTACAGGCAGAATGCTTGCAACTCTTCAGACTTATGGATAGTTATCTTAAGAAGCGTACGGCTACCAAGAATAAACTTCACGGAGAAGAATCATTGGGTATTCCCTCTAAATATGTTTATAGGTCTTTACAGCGAGATCTCAAGCATTTAAACAAAGAGGTCAAGGGTATTGAAGAGCGTCTACTTGCGCTTGTCAAACAGGAGCAGCAACAGCAACTGAGTTTACTTACCAGTATCCCTGGAATAGGAATCAAGACTGCTTTATTTTTAGTAGTGATTACCGATGGCTTCACTAAGTTTGAGAAGGCATCAGAACTCTGTAGTTATGTAGGAATTACCCCAACGATCCGTGAATCAGGGAGTAGTGTAAGAGGCAAAAGCAGGATTAGTAAAGTAGGTAACCAGAAGCTCCGGAATCTTCTGTTTTTGTGTGCCTTCAATGCTTGCAAGCACAATAGGGCGTGTAAGGCTCTTTATGATCGTATTGTAGCCAAGGGCAAGAGCAAGAAACTTGCTTTGATCGCCGTGGCCAATAAGCTTTTAAAACAAGCCTTTGCTATTGCTAAATCAGGTTTACCCTACGATGAAAACCATGTGTCTGTTTTAGCAAAAGTATAGGTCAAGAAAAAACAAAAAATGAAACAGTTAAGATCTGATGATACAGGTTTTAGCGTGGATCATTTATGTCTCAAATTTAATGTAGAAAAACTTGGTTTTTACCTCAGTTCTTTGTTGTAGTGCGTTTTACGTAAAATCTCTCGTATTAATATTGATTAGAACAATGTTCAGTTTCATTTTCTTGTAACTCGATAATATGATTTAATAATTCTTTTTCTGAAGTAAAGATTTTATAAAAAGCACCTTCTATCATTGCATTTAATTTTGAGTCAATAAAGGAGGCTCTCATATCTGTATGAAGACCAATTATTTTTTTATTTTGATTATAAGCAATTCCCAATTCAAAACAAGCACCTTCATCTGGAACTCTACCATCTAATATGAACAGGAAAATTTCACATTCTGATACTTGTTTTATATCGAGTTCAAAAATTTTATTATTTCTTTCATTCTGAGTCATGTTTATAAATGGAGGCTTATCTAATTCCGCACCATCTCTTTGAGGCAGAAATATTTCGAAATTAAATTTTTCAATTTTTTTAGTAAGTTCAATATTAAAATTTCTTTCTGCTTGACTAAAAAGTGGTCCGGCAAAATATATTTTCTTTTTCTTCATTATTATTCTTTTTTCAATTTTTTATAATGCACTACAACGGCTTCGTATAATCGTCAGTTGCGGGTTGCTTAAAACTAAGATAGCTAAAATTACTGAATATTATGCCTGCGCGGTTTTGTCCGCAGGACAAAATGCCGCAATTGCTATTATACGTTGTTAGCCAATGTAACGACACGCCAAATTTTGTTTTTAGTTCTTATTCTTTTAGAAAATGTTATCAGATTTATCGAATATCGGCTTAGATTAAATTTTAATGGTTTTCAGAGTGGGAGAGAAGTTTTGAAGTTTAAAATTTAAAGCGAAATTTTACAATTTGAAGTTTTTCCAGTGTTGCTTTTCAATTTTAGCTGAATTTTAAATTCAAATTTAGGGAGAGATATGTTCTGCGTGATGATTTTCGTATCGCTGATGATTCTAGAGTTCAGATTTCATTTAAAAGTTCAAATTTTCAGAATTTTTTCTCGTGCTTGTCCGCTTTATTCTCTAAAAATAACAGTCAATTTTATACAATATCGGATTTCAATTAATCATTTTTTACTTTTAGAGATTATTAAAAATAGTGTTCGATTTTATCGAATTTTGATTTTAATTTTTTGCGGCCAGATCGGTTTTATCAGCGATTTTTTTCCGCTTTTCTTTTTAAAAATATTCTTCGTTTTTATCGAATTTCGAGTGTTGGATTTTTCTGCGGTCAGTTCAGTCTTCAGGGAGTGTTTTTGTCCGAAGTTATTTTGGCTAAAGGCTCCGAGTATGGCCAGTTGCGGTTTGATTAGCTAGATTTTGTCTGCTTAAAATAAATATAGCTAAAAACATTGAATATCGATTAAGTATTTAGCCGCAATTGACCATACGCGTTGTTACCACACGTTTTTTATTTTTCAGAATCATATTCGTGAACATTCCAAGTTTTTAAAAAATCATAACCTTTATGTCTTAAATATGTTGTTCCGTCTATTTTGAATTTCGTTTTACTCAAAGATTCAATTTCTGTTGTATCCGAACCTCCTAAGCTTACAAATTCTATTTGGATTTTACCATTCAGTTTTATCAATCCAGCTAATGTCGGACAAGATCCCATAAAAAGTTCTTCGGTCTGTTCAATTTCTTCCGTATAGGGTATTGTTTCCCATTCCGAAAAGTTCTTAGTTCTATGAAAATTCAACCATAAAATTTCTTCCCCGTTTATATTGTTATTAGGTATCCAAAATCCATTTAAATTTTCACGCACAGAATCCAAGTCGGTTAGGTCAATTTCATAATCATTTTCTACAAAAATTAAATTTTGTTTTGGGTTTGAACATCCAAGTAGTAAAAATGTCAAAATCGATATATAAATAGTTATTCTCAAGTAGCGGTTTTCAAATTCTGACTAACGTCAAATTTAGTTATTGATTATCAATTAGTTAATTTTTTTGAACTTCTCTGTTCTCTTTAACATTTTTAATCTTTTTCTTTTGTCGTTAGTTCAAGAAATTAACAGGTTTTTCTTTTGTGGAGAATGTGTGGTAACGGTTTTGAGTATGGCCAGTTGCGGTTTGGTTTGCCAGGTTTGTATGTTTAAAATAAATATAGCTAAAAACATCGAATATCGAATAAGTATTTAGCCGCAATTGGCTATACGCATTGTTGTACACAGTACTTTATTGATAATTACTTAATTGGAATTTTAAAATTGTGTTCTTTTTTATTTTCTCCATACATTATTCGTTCATTCAGGATGTTATCTTTTCTTTCTTTCTCAGCAACTTTGATTTCAGTTTTTAGTGTACTTTCATCATTCCAATAATTCTCACACCAACTCCAATAACTTTGAAATCTGCAATTTTTATATTCGTTAGAGTAAAGTCAATTTTTGTGGATTTTCCATATTCCAAATACTTTTTTCCGTTTTCGAATTCAAGTACGACTTTTTGATTTCCATTTTTGTGAGTGAAATCATTTGCAGTTCCACAATTAATGATTGTAAACATTGTTAATAGAACTAAAAGGATATCTGATTTGATTCTTTTCATATAGTACTTTTTTCGTTTATCACCTCTTTCCATTTGTCAGATTCCGCAAACTCTTTTACAATTCGATTTCTTTCGGTCAGTAATTCAGTCATATATTTTTTGAGAAAGAGCTTGTCAGCCAACTTTCCTAAAATTCCCAAGGGCGATTTATAATCAAAAAAGTCGGTCATCAAAGTTCCTCCATTTGATTCCGCGAAGTGATGTTCGTGTTTAAATTCCGCAAACGCTCCTTTAACCATTTTGTCCTCAAAGTAATTCGGTTTATCAAATTCCGTTATTTTTGAAGTCAGTTTTTGATAAATTCCAAAGTGTTTTGCTCGCCAAGTCACACTTTCATTCATCCCAATTAATCCGCTTATTTTTCCAGCAATTGCTTCTTCATTCGTATGTCCGGTCGATATTTTGTGTAACTCAATACTTCGAGATAGATCAAACACGATATTTCTATCAGCTTTTATTTCGGTTTGAAGTTCTATTCTTGGCATTTTTCGGGTATTGTGTACAACGGCTTCGTATAATTGTCAGTTGCGGGTTGCTTAAAACTAAGATAGCTAAAATTACTGAATATTATGCTTGCGCGGTTTTGTCCTCAGGGCAAAATGCCGCAATTGCTATTATACGTTGTTGGCAACTGGCTTTTCTCTAATTATTTTTATTTGTTTTCTTTTTCTTAAGCATTAAAAAAATACAGGCAATAAATGTAACTAAGTAAATAATACCTAAAACCGTCTTTCTAAACCTAAATGTTTGGAAATCAAATTCACGAAGCAATGCCATTCCTATTGGCAAAGCCAAAATTGCAAAAATTATATTGAAACCGATTTTATTCTTCATTTTTTATTTCTATGATCATTAGTAAATTATTCGACGGACACAAAGCCGCAATTGTTGTTAGCATTGTTGGCAACTGGCTTTATTCCGTATCAATCTCTTCCAATAATTTTTTATAATTCTCTATTAGTCTCTTTTCTTGAGTTACAATGTCTGACATTGTTACAGCTAAAAAACCGTAAAATTTTCTATCACCATTATCGTTTTCTTTAAAATCAATTTTCATCATCAAACTTGACAGTATGAGTTGAGTAAAATCTTTATATGCTGATTGCATAGTGTAGACCTCGTTAATATCCTGAATTTCTTCAAATTTTAAATTGTTGATAAGCCCAGTTTGAATTCCTGTGTCAAAAGCACCATTACCTAAAATAACGGTCCGAGTTCCCTTAAAAAACGGCGGCAATGTTACCATTTCAATATTATCTGAATTTTGAATAATTCGTGAACTATCTCTAAGCATTATGTGATAATCTAATACCTCGGAAATTTTTGATTTGTTTGATTTCATTTCAGTTCTAATATTTTTTCTTAAGAGTTTTGTTTGAGATTTCCTTTTATTCGTTTCCGACCAATTTGATAAAAGAAACCCCAAATAAACGCCAATCATAACGGGTATTATTTGTACTAAAATTTCTCCAATTTTCTTTCTCATCTATTAAGTTTTAGCTTGTTGCTAACGGTTTTGTATAACAATCAGTTGCGGATTGTTTGGAAACTAAGATAGCTAAAATTACCGACTTTTATGCTTGCGCGGTTGTTTCCGCAGGACACAAAGCCGCAATTGTTGTTATACGTTGTTGGCAAATCGTTATCTTTTTATTTTTCGATATGTATTCCAAATTTTTGGTCCAGTTTTAAATTCACCATCATTGATTTCTGTCAAATTCCATTCAAACACTTTTTCTGAAATTACTTTTGCTTGAACTGGAAACATAGTAATTTCAATTAACTTACTTGAATTATGTTCCAATTCCAATTCAACGATTTCATAGCCCAATGAAAATATATGATATTTGACTTTAGAATCTTTTTTCTCAACCTCAATCGTATTCTTCTCTTTGTAAATTTCAAATCCTTTGATGTTAGGTTGTTCAACTACGTTTGCGTAAAGAGAAAATCCATTTTCATCTTTTATTACAAATTTAAATTTTATGTTTTCAGAATTTGATTTAACCTCTTTGATATTAACTATATTTCTTGTCGGCTGTTCTTTTTTATCAAATGTCAATCTTAGAGTTTTGTTTTTTAATTCAAAAATTCCGGTTCCAATATGAGAAGTTCCTAAACAACCAGCAACAGAATATTCAAACTGATTATTTTCTTTAAAGTCTATGCAAGCAACATCTGACTCTCCAATTGGAATTGAGCAATATTTTCCACTTAGCTTCTCTTGAGAAAAAGTCAATATAGAAATTAGAAGTATAGTTATTTGCAGAATCTTTTTCATAATGTTTGCCAACGGGATTATATATGGCAAGTAGCGAGCAAAAATGAGTTAATTTTCGATTCGTGACAAGCCAAAACTTTTGCGTTTTGATTTTTAATTTTAGTTCAAAAAGCCAAATCAAAAGATTTGGCGACTAACCAAATATACCAAAATTTCCGGTTTAGAAAAAGCTTAGCTATTTGTTATATATGTTGTTAGCAAACGGCTTTATCATACAGTTTGTTAATCAGTGCATATTGTTTAGTAAATTCCGTATGCGCCTTTGTTTTTCCTTCCAACATTTTCAATCTATTTGCAAGTCCATCGATTAACTCTATCCTTTTTGGCAAATCATTGTCAATAAAATCAAAATTTTCGAGCATATATTCAGCTATTAAATCATCCGAAAGAGTAAATATTTGTGCATAAATTGTGGTCGTATCGAAGTTCGATTTTTTATTGTTTTTTATTTCCATTATTGAATCAGCAATAACTTGCATTTCATTTTGAGTCAAATCAGGAATAATTCTATTTAATTTTTCCCATTCTGTATACTTTAAATTTTGCAATGGATAAATCAATTTTAAATGATTAATATATCTCAATTCAAGAAATTCCTTACTTTTAGCTATCTCTCTTATTTGAATATATAATTTTTTGATTCTCTCCAAGTGATTTGTTTTTGCTGCTGTTTGCTAACGGTCTTGAGTATGGACAGTTGTGGGCTGGATTTCCAGATTTTGTCCGCTTAAAATAAATATAGCTAAAAACATCGAATATCGACTAAGTATTTAGCCGCAATTGGCTATACGCATTGTTGGCAACTGGCTTTTCTATTCTGTTCGATTTAAAAATCTAATATCGTTCATATTAAATTCATTCTCGTATGTTCCGATTTTTTTGAGGTAATAATATCTCAAATTTTCCGAACAAGCTTTATAATTGTCATATCCTGACACTGAATATTTCAGCATTTTAAATGGTTTCCAATTGTTTCTATCAAATTCAAATCCTTTTCCAAAATATTCGATTCCGCCATTTGGATAGTCCATATATTCATTTAACACTTTGTTTATAAGTAATCCTGCGACAATTTCATTTCCATTCTTTGAGTAAAATAGTGTGTCGATAATTGATTTTTTATATTTAAGTTTTGTTGGTAAATCAATTGCCAAATCTCTTTCTATTGTATCATTATAAGTTTTCCCACTAAAATATCTTAAAGTCAATTCTGATGTTCTTTGAACAGTCTTAACTTTTATTAGGCTATCAACAAGATTTTCAAGTCTGATTTTATCTCGTTCGTATTTATCTTTCGAAACACTTACACTATATACAAACTCATCTGGTGTTGTAGTTACAGTCATTTTTAAAGAAAGTTCTTTTGTCATATGAGTCATAGACATCAGTGCAAGTGGACAACTTAAAATTAGAAAAATCCAAACGCTTATTTTTCTGATATTTTTTTTAAATGAAAGAAAAATGAAAATGATTGTTGAAAGAAATAGAATTATTGAAGTAATAGTTAAAGCGTCTATTATATTTCCTAAAGCCGAACCACCTTGGTCATTTGAAATGTGAAAAATTGAAACTAATATTCCAATTATTAAAATTCCATATAAAATCTTGATTCCGTGTTTCATTTTCAGCTTGTTGCCAACGGTTTTGAGTATGGACTGTTGCGGGTTGATTAGCCAGGTTTTGTCCGCTTAAAATAAATATAGCTAAAAATATCCAATATCGATTGAGTATTTAGTCGCAATTGACCATACGCATTGTTGGCAACTGGCAAATACTACCTATCTTTTCATTAATTCTTGGAGCTTATTTTTTAAATCATCAAAACCTTTGTTTGTTTTAGAAGTACCATCATATCTACCAACTATTTTTCCATTTTTGTTTATTAAGATATACGCAGGAATAGGTTGAATATCGTACTTATAACTAATAGATTCTTTATTACTTAGGTTGCGTAATCCAATGTAAGTATTATCCCAATTCTTTATATTACGTTTTTCAACACTTTTTCTCCATTCTTCTTCGGTTTTGTCAAATGAAACAAAAAGTACTTTCAAATCTTGGGCTTTATACTTTTCAATTAATGATTTTACTTCAGGAAATTTTGCAGTACACGGCTTGCACCAATCTGCCCAAAAATCTATTAGTAAATATTTACCTCTGTAGTTAGCAAGTGAAATTTCATTTCCTTTTATATCTTTTGCTTTAAAATCAGGAGCATTATCATTTACCTGCGGAATTTTTTTATCAATAAGATCATAAATAATCTTTCCATATATTGAATTTTTATTTTGATCAGAGAATGAATTGAATATAGTTTTTACCGAATCGAGGGGAATTCTTCTTTGGTAATGATGAAGGAAATATGGGCTTATGCTGGATTCAGGATTTTTAATAGCATAATTCAATTCTATTTTTTGAATTTTATAATTCCCCGAGGTAAGTAAATTTGTAGAATTTTGAGATCTATTTTTAGCGATACTGTCTAATTCCAAGCGGATTGATTTAGTTTTGCTTTGAACTTTCTCAAATTCATTTTGAGAATTTGAACCGATCACAATCAAATCTTTAAATTGATTTTCTTTTAAATTAACTTTTATATTTCCTGGCTCCATAAAGAAATGACCTAAATTAGGGTCTTCCATTCTGTTGGTCTTCATATTTCCAACTACAGATATTCTTTGAATTCCTTTTATCTTTCCAGATGTTTGAAATTTATTATTTTTAACTTGTAAAGTATCAGTCACTACTTTTCCGTTAATACCGGTATAAAACAAAACAATTTGATCAGTATTTTCTCCTGAAAATTCACCTTTAAGATTAAAATTTTGGCTTTGAGAAATTATAGGGATAAGAAAGAGTAGAATAAAATTTGTTGTCTTCATAATATTTTCAATTTTGCTTGTTGCCAACTCGTTTGTATAACAATCAGTTGCGGGTTGTTTAAAAACTAAGATAGCTAAAATCCCTGACTTTTATGCTTGCGCTGTTGTGTCCGCAGAATACAAAGCCGCAATTGTTGTTATACGTCTTAAGTTTGATTCTCATTAATTTTATAGTATAAATCAGAAAGAACAAAGAGAGGATTAAGGTTAAGATATACGTGGAAGCGTTAGACTTCGTCAACAATGATAATCCCCTCTCTTTAACTACTTCAAACACGTTCAGTTCTATGAGGCCAGACCTCGTTTTCAAGTTGTTGTGCAAAAGGTAGTATGCTCTTTCATAAATCAGTTCTTATGAATAAATATAAAGAAACTTTTGGAGTTGACATCAGTAAGGATGTCTTTGATGTTAATGGTAGTGTTTGTGGTTATTCTCAATTTAAGAATGACACTTCCGGCTTTAATTTATTTCTAAAGTCATTATCTCAAGATAGCCTTGTAGTGATGGAAGCCACAGGTTATTACCACTATCGACTTGCACAGTTTCTTTACAAAAGCAGTATACCGGTATCGGTAGTAAACCCTTTGTCAGTCAAGCGTTTTCTCCAGATGAAACTGGCCAAAGTAAAGACAGATAAAAGCGATGCCAAGGCTATCTGTCATTATGGGTTGTCCATTGAAGTTCCACTGTATAATTCTCTTACAGAGGTACAGGCAGAATGCTTGCAACTCTTCAGACTTATGGATAGTTATCTTAAGAAGCGTACGGCTACCAAGAATAAACTTCACGGAGAAGAATCATTGGGTATTCCCTCTAAATATGTTTATAGGTCTTTACAGCGAGATCTCAAGCATTTAAACAAAGAGGTCAAGGGTATTGAAGAGCGTCTACTTGCGCTTGTCAAACAGGAGCAGCAACAGCAACTGAGTTTACTTACCAGTATCCCTGGAATAGGAATCAAGACTGCTTTATTTTTAGTAGTGATTACCGATGGCTTCACTAAGTTTGAGAAGGCATCAGAACTCTGTAGTTATGTAGGAATTACCCCAACGATCCGTGAATCAGGGAGTAGTGTAAGAGGCAAAAGCAGGATTAGTAAAGTAGGTAACCAGAAGCTCCGGAATCTTCTGTTTTTGTGTGCCTTCAATGCTTGCAAGCACAATAGGGCGTGTAAGGCTCTTTATGATCGTATTGTAGCCAAGGGCAAGAGCAAGAAACTTGCTTTGATCGCCGTGGCCAATAAGCTTTTAAAACAAGCCTTTGCTATTGCTAAATCAGGTTTACCCTACGATGAAAACCATGTGTCTGTTTTAGCAAAAGTATAGGTCAAGAAAAAACAAAAAATGAAACAGTTAAGATCTGATGATACAGGTTTTAGCGTGGATCATTTATGTCTCAAATTTAATGTAGAAAAACTTGGTTTTTACCTCAGTTCTTTGTTGTGCCCAGTTATTATTTTGTACTTCGTTTTATTTTTTTCTCCGAGTTTCTCGAAAAAGTTTAATTCTAATCCTCTTTTTAAATCCCTACTTGCAGTAGAGGAAGAAATATCTTTAAAGATATCCATATAGTCTTTTCTAGAAAACTCATTTTTATTTAATGAAATAAAATATTCCAGTCTATCATTTTCAGTTAAGGTTCGATTATTAAAGTCTAATAATTTATTGATTGAGGCATCAATAACGTTTAGCATATATTCTATAAACTTAGTTGATTTTCCCGATTTATCACTTTGAGCTAATGCTTTATAATACTTTTCTTGGTCATTACTGATCATCGTTTCAAATGGTAAAAACTCAAAGATTGGATATTTTTCCATTAAAATTAAAGTCTGCCATAATCTTCCCATCCTGCCATTACCATCTAAAAATGGATGAATAAACTCCATCTCATAATGAAAGACGCAACTTTTAATTAATTCGATTTCTTCTGAATTTTTTAAATATTTGAAAAGATCTTTCATTAGAAAAGCTACGTTTTCAAATGGTGGAGCTAAATGTTCTACTTTTGAGCCTTTTACAATTCCAACTCCTTGTTTTCTGTATTTTCCGGCATCATCAATTAAGTTTTTCATCAAATGTTGATGTGCTTTTAAAAATGATTTTTCACTATTTGGATTATACTGATTTAAATTTTCATAGATTTCTATTGCGTTTAAAACTTCTAGAACATCTTTTTTTGGTCCGATAACTCTTTTCTTTTCAAGAAGAGCAGTTATTTGTTCTTCTGTCAAACTGTTTCCTTCTATTTTTAATGAAGAATGAATTGTTTTTATTTTGTTCTGCTTTCTTAACTTAGGAGAAGGTTTGTTAAGATATGTAGCATTAATTTCTCCAATTTTTTCTGAGATTGAAGTTATTAGTTTTAAAATTTCTGGAGTTATTTCGTAAGGAGGATTCATTTTGATACTATCATTTGATATTATCAAAGATACAATCATTTATTTATGAATTTAAATCGAAACGGAATTTTTTAATTGGGCACAACGGTTTTGAGTATGGCCAGTTGTGGATTGGTTTGCAAGGTGTTGCTCACTTAAAAATAAATATAGCTAAAAACATTGAATATCGAATAAGTAATTAGCCGCAATTGGCTATACGCATTGTTGGCAATCCGTAGATTATCGCTTATTCCTTCCTTTGATATCTGGAACTCCTTTACCTGGATTTATCTCAGTATATATATTAGCATCTGGTAAATATTTATGGATTATATGCCTAATTGGTGTACCTGTTTCTCTACTTTCTTTGAATGCTTCCTGTAAAATTTTTCCTGGCATTTTTTTACCGTCAGGTAAACTAATCATAGAAGAAGTGTCAAAAGTGGCTTTACTTTCATCATAAGCTATTTTCATTGCTTTATCTAATTCTTCTAAGTATTTTGGATCCTTTATTGCCGACATTCCTCTACCTATGCCTTCATTAAAGTTTACTAAATCTCCAGCCTCCTTCATCATTTTAAAGGTAAAAAGATCTTCTTTTGAAAATGGAACGTGAAAATCATTAAATCTGATAAATGGTCTGCCATCCAAAAGAACCTGAATATGAAAATGAGGAAAATCAGCATTTTTTGAATTTTGATGACCGTTTAAATCAGTTTCTCCATAATTTAAAGACCATTCTAAATTTTTCCATCGTATTGTTATTTCTTTAAGTTTACTTGAATTCTCTTCTGGCAAGTCGTTGATGTTAGCTAAAGGTTTTTCGATTGTAGCCATCCATCTGAAATAACTTTCTAATTTGAAATATCCTATAGGATTAGATAAATATTCTTTAAAATCCTTTTTTCTTATTCCATTCGGTATTGTAAACCAATGAAAGCAATGTTCGTCAGAAATGAATTTATCTATTTTATTTCCACATAAAGAACAACAAGATTTAGAATAAGCATCTTGGAATTCTTCGAAGATTTTATCAGTTTCTTCAATATGTTCCAAATTGTTTTTTTCTATCTCTTCAGGTGAAAGATTTTCTAAATATCTTCGAATATTCATATCTATGGTTGCCAACGGTATTGTATACCCGTCAGTTGCGGTGTTTAGAAAACTAAGATAGAAAAAATCCACGAATTTTACGCATTCGATATTGTGTCCGCAGGACACAAACCCGCAATTGCTGGTATACGTTGTTGCCTAATGTAGCGACACGTTCTGCTGATTACGAACTGCTAAGCGATTCCTGTTTATCGTCCCTGAGCTTTTTAGTCCTTTTAGATTAAATTATTATTTTGAAAATGAATTATAAATTGGACTTTAATCCGCAAAGATTAGAAAATAGAGTAGTGCTGATAAAATTTTATCCGCAACAATTCATCCTTTTTCTTTTTCTATTCGAGTGAGTTTAAGTCCGCGTATTGCTTACGTTACTTTTAGCCATTCCGTTTTTTCATTTCTGCTTTTCCCGAAAGATTGATAAGTTTCAGTAAATTCAATGATTAAAACTTCTGACTTGGTTTCGGAGCTATTTTTGGCAACTGTCTTGTGTAACGACAAGTGGCGCGGATTAGGGAAGCGGACTTGTCAGCTTAGTTGTTTTTTAATTGGTCTCTAAAATATCGAATTTCGTCGAAAAACCCGCCATTTGCGTTACACGGTGTTGGCTGTAGTGTTTTATAACGAGTTTCTTGATATAAAATTTAAAACTCCTTGATACATTAAGTTTACTTGTTCAATTGAATATTCACTGTAATGCCCGTGAGCAGCTTTATTTCTTAAATCTAACCAACTTGTGATGGATTTTTGATCTAGTTTGTTATAACAATTATTAGAGGCTAATTCAGAGTTTAATCTATCGGCTTTTTTCGGAATTTTTTTGTCGTTTTTAATAATAAAAGTTTCTATCGATTCTTTTTGACATAATTGTTTAAGATGTTCTTCTAGGACACTTCCAATCATTACAGCAGCAGGATCTTTATAATTCTCTTCTAAAAGATGTTCTGCCATTTCTAAAAAATCAGTAAAAATTTCTGCTGAAATAATTCCTTTTATGGTTATCAAATACCCTTCTTCAAATTTCTTTTTTTATCGATTTTAAAACTCCACGTCCTTCTTCTGCATCGGAATGTTCAATGTCTTTTACTAGATAATCAAATTCTTGATAATAAGGATGATTTTCACCAACGACACTTTTAGTAAATGAAAGTGAAGAAGTTCGATACTCAAAAAACATCTCTGAGTTTAATAATTCAGGATATTTATTATGTCTTGATTTTAGAACCTTATCGGCTAATTCGATCAACTGATTAACTCTTTTTTCTAAATCTTCTAATCTCATAAGTTTCTGTAAAACATTACTGCCAACGTTTTTGTATAACAATCAGTTGCGGATTGTTTGGAAACTAAGATAGCTAAAATCTCCGACTTTTATGCTTGCGCGGTTGTGTCCGCAGGACACAAAGCCGCAATTGCTATTATACGTTGTTAGCCAATGTAACGACACGCCAAATTTTGTTTTTAGTTCTTATTCTTTTAGAAAATGTTATCAGATTTATCTAATATCGGCTTAGATTAAATTTTAATGGTTTTCAGAGTGGGAGAGGAGTTTTGAAGTTTAAAATTTAAAGCGAAATTTTACAATTTGAAGTTTTTCCAGTGTTGCTTTTCAATTTTAGCTGAATTTTAAATTCGAATTTAGGGAGAGATTGGTTCTGCGTGATGATTTTCGTATCGCTGAAGATTCTAGAGTTCAGATTTCATTTAAAAGTTCAAATTTTCAGAAATTTTTCTCGTGCTTGTCCGCTTAAAGTCAGTTTTATTCTCTAAAAATAACAGTCAATTTTATCCAATATTAGCTTTTATTTATTTTGTTTTTTATTCTTGAAGTCTTTAAAAATAGAGTCCGATTTTATCGAATTTTAATTATAATTTTTTTGCTGCCAGATCGGTTTTATCAGCAAGTTTTTCCGTTTTTCCTTTTAAAAATATTCTTTTTTTTATTGAATTTTGAGTTTTTATTATTCTACGGTCAGCTCAGTTTTCAGGAGGTGTTTATGTCAGGAGTTATTTTGGCTAACGTTTTTGTATAACAATCAGTTGCGGATTGTTTGGAAACTAAGATAGCTAAAATCTCCGACTTTTATGCTTGCGCGGTTGTGTCCGCAGGACACAAAGCCGCAATTGTTGTTATACGTTGTTGTGCTTAGTTTTTTTTATTCATAATTGAAACTCCATTTATTCCAATCAATCCGTACTTTTCATAAGCTGCTAATCCACGAATTACTTTTATTTCATAATTTTCTGGGTTTTCCAGGACCCCAGCTAATGCTTTATCAAATCTCTTGTTTTTTCTTGGTACTCTTCTAATTAGTCCATAACCATCTGTTACAATTCTTTCATAAGTATATTTTTGGTTGTCGATAAAAGCTATGGATTTCCGTTTTATTTTTTTATTATTTAATCGTTTTGATGTTACATAAACAGTTTGGTTTTTTATGTCAATTAATTCCGAACCATTTTGATAAAGCACTAATTTCATTTCACTAAATGACTCAAGTCCAAATTTTTTCGCTTTTGATAATTCAAGAGAATTGATTTTTTCCATTTCTATATAAATAGAGTCGCCTCTTTTGTGGTAAGTTCCAACAATGTCGTAAAATGGTGACATATGGCGACGAATACTTCCAATTTCAACTATTCCATTTTCATCGAAATTCAAATTATGTTTTATTCCATTTTCTGAGAATGATGTGTAAAAATCATTTAGTTTTTGTCCAAATGTATTAACAGACAAAAAGATTAGGATAAGTAGTAATATGTTTTTCTTATAACTCATTTTGAAAATTAAGCACAACGAGATTGTATATGGCAAGTAGCGAGCAAATTGGAGTTAATTTTCGATTCGTGACAAGCCAAAACTTTTGCATTTTGATTTTTAATTTTAGTTCAAAAAGCCAAATCAAAAGATTTGGCGACTAACCAAATATACCAAAATTTCCGGTTAAGAAAAACCTTAGCTATTTGTTATATACGGTGTTGGCAAATGTTTTATTTCCATCTTTCAAGTCTGGAAAATCTAATTTTATATAACTTTTTCACTAACCAACTTTTTTGCTTTTTTGAATCACAAAGTCTTTTTTTTGCCTCTTCTTTTGTTAAATCAGGTTCTCTAAATTTACCTTTTTTATAACATTTTATACAAAATGCATAATTGAATGACTTATCTTTATTTGATCCATAAGTTTTCATAGAAGAAAAGTTTTCACCGCAACTTTGGCAAAAACCATATATTTTTTCGTGTTGCTTTTTTCTAACAGAAGAATTGCTTTCGCCGTCAATCATCCAAAGTAATATACCTAAAAAGAAAAATATACCACCGATAATTCCCGAATATGAGTAATTTTTAATGTAAGACTCTTTCAAATCTTTCTGCTCATTTAAATATTCATTAGCTGAGGATAATTTTTTATCTAATAAGGTCAAATTAAATTTATCCTTTTTATAATTTAACCAAAGCTTTTGTATTGAGTCGCTAACTATTTTTTCTTTCTCACTTCCAGTTAAAATACGATTAAAATATATTACTGAATCATTATACTTTATTACTTTTTTGACATTATAAGTTTTAGATAAATTATCCGCTATATTAATGATAAGTTCTCTATTATGCTGAATTTGGAGTTCTAATATAGAAACAGAATCACTAATTTTTCTGTACTCATCAATTTTTGAAAAATAATTTTTTTGAGATTTTTCGGTTTGTAAAAAACTATATCCTACTAATAGTAATCCTAAAAGAACTAATAATTTATGAAATTTGTCAGGTATATTTAAATTCATTATTTATTTTCAAATATTTGCCAACGGCTTCGTATAATCGTCAGTTGCGGGTTGCTTAAAACTAAGATAGCTAAAATTACTGAATATTATGCTTGCGCGGTTTTGTCCGCAGGACAAAATGCCGCAATTGCTATTATACGTTGTTAGCCAATGTAACGACACGCCAAATTTTGTTTTTAGTTCTTATTCTTTTAAAAAATATTATCAGATTTATCGAATATCGGCTTAGATTAAATTTTAATGATTTTCAGAGTGGGAGAGGAGTTTTGAAGTTTAAAATTTAAAGTGAAATTTTAAAATTTGAAGTTTTTCCAGTGTTGCTTTTCAATTTTAGCTGAATTTTAAATTCAAATTTAGGGAGAGATTGGTTCTGCGTGATGATTCTAGAGTTCAGATTTCATTTAAAAGTTCAAATTTTCAGAAATTTTTCTCGTGCTTGTCCTCTTAAAGTCAGTTTTATTCTCTAAAAATAACAGTTAATTTTATCCAATATTAGCTTTTATTTATTTTGTTTCTTATTCTTGAAGTCTTTAAAAATAGAGTCCGATTTTATCGAATTTTAATTATAAATTTTTTTTGCGGCCAGATCGGTTTTATCAGCGAGTTTTTCCGTTTAAAAATATTCTTTCTTTTTATTGAATTTTGATTATTCTACGGTCAGCTCAGTTTTCAGGAGGTGTTTATGTCAGGAGTTATTTTGGCTAACGGTCTCGGCTATGAGTAGTTGCGTGGTTTAGCCCTTAACTTTGCAAGTACACACCAAACTGAAAATCCGCGAGGATTTTCAGAAGTAGGCGAGAACTAGCAATTGCTTATAGCCATTGTTAGGCAACGTATTTTATTTATAATATTCAATTGTCCGTTTTACAATTCTCAACGGTTCATTGTTTTTAAATTCTTTTTTTTCTATCCAATTATTTTCTGAATCATATTTAAAATCATAACTCCAAACATCGTTAGTTTTTCCGTCATCGGTTTTAACTGTTCTTTGAGTTAAATCCCCATTTTCATTGTATAAATTTTTTTCAGTAATGGCGAATTCATTTTCTCCCATTACTGTAATTGATTCTTTTAGTTTTCCGTTTTTGTGATATTTGTTTTTTGTTTCGTCAAAAGTTGAGTCGTTTTCTACGTTAAATTTCTCAACAACTAATTGATTGTTATTGTTATAAAGATATTCGTTTTCTACTATGATTGTATCCCAAGTTCTGTATTCGATAATCTTTTCTTTTTCTTTTGAGTTTTTACTGTTAAAACTTCTTTCGAATAATTTTACTGGTATGTTTTTATATCTAAATTGGCTTTCGGAAATCAAATTGTCGTTTTGGTCATATTCTACACTGTAAGTCAGTTGAACTGTGTCATTTTGAATAGTTTCTCTTCTTTTTGGTCGATTATTACTATCTCGCTCAATTTTTAGAGTTCTCTTAAATCCATCGCTAGATATTAAAACGCTAGTCAAGCTGTCTTTAGAATCATATTTAAATTCGAAGTCTAAAAAGGAACCTTTACCATAATTGTCAATTTCCTTTCTTTTAATTAATAAGCCATTTTTATCATAAGTATAGATATCTTCTTTAATTACTTTGCCATTGTAAAGAAACTCTTTTATTGAAGTCAGATTTCCGAGTTCATTAAATTCGAGCAAAGAATTTCGGTCAAATGCAAGGGAATTTATTTTCTCTCCGATTTTAAAAGTGTCTTTCTCAACAATTAGGTCGAAAAGTTCAGATTTTACAGATTTTATTTGTCCATTAAAGTTATAATTCGACAGGTCACTTTTGCGGTCGGTATTATCTGCTGATTTAGTACAACTAAACATCAAAAGGCAAATTGTAAATAATATTCCGAATGTTTTTTTCATATGTTGCCTAACGGCTCCGGTTATGATTTGTTGCGGAAAAGTCCGCTAGGGCTTTTCGGTCACGGCTGTAATTTAGCAAATATTCCTGGAATTTTCGGTAGAAAATTCCGCCGCAATGAATTATAACCGATGTTACCCAATGTAGCGACACGCTTTGATTATTTTTTGTTCCAATCCTTTTTTAAAATGTTTTCGAATTTATCGAATATTAATTTAAATGTAATTTGACTTTTTAAGTTTTCGGGAGTGGGAGAGAAGGATTTGAGCATCAAAATTGATTATAGAATTCTCTAATTTAAGTTTCTCAAGCGTTGCGATGAAATTTTAAGTTGAATTTTTCTAATTTAATTTTGAGAGCGATTGGTTCCGCGCAACATTAGCTTTTTTTTTAAAAGTTTCAATTTTAAATCGAACTTATTTTAACACTGGTCTTCCGTAATGCTTTAAATCCCGAAAATTACCGCGCAGATTTGATAATTTTACTTATATTTTTCTAATTATTTGTCCGCGAAGTTGCTAATCCTTTTAAGTTAAAATTTTGATTCAAAGGGTTTATAGCGCGCCATTTTACTGCTTGATTATTTCTTGAAGTTCTAAAATAATTTACTCTGAATTTAACCAATTTTGATTCTAAATTTTTTTCGGTCAGTTTTGTCTTGAGCTATTTTGGGTAACGGTTTTGTATAACAATCAGTTGCGGATTGTTTGGAAACTAAGATAGCTAAAATTACCGACTTTTATGCTTGCGCGGTTGTGTCCGCAGGACACAAAGCCGCAATTGTTGTTATACGGTGTTGGCTGTAGTGCTTTATTCTTTGTTTAAAGGTTTTCGTTCAATAAATATAATTCCATTTTTGCTATTTTTACCGTAAATTTCAATTAATGAATTTTGACCTTTCTCGAAAATTCTCAGAGTTATAATATCATCTTTTGTCAGTTTTAAAGAATCAATTTTTTTATTATCAATTATAGTCTCATTTATAACTAATACAGGATTTTCGGAAATCTTTTCTTGTTTTTTAAAATCAGAAATAATCTTAGTAATATAATTTCTTTCAGGTTCTCCTTGACTATAAGATTTAGTCCAAATGGAAAAAATCGCTAATAAAATAAATAGTGTTTTTTGCATCAGTTAATTTTTATTTCAATAAGAGTCTTCCAACCAAGACCTTTTTCTCGGTTCGTTCGATATAATTCGAAAATTTTATTTTTAGTTTTATATATAGTTTTCAATTCTTCATTTTCAAATTCTAGGCTTTTTAGACACTTTATATTTCTTCTTATCTCGTTATCAGACCAAGTACCGATTCCAAAAAATAAATTTAAAGTATCCTTTGGTTTAATATTTGAAATAAGAGAGTCCGAGTTTGAGTTTTCAAAACTTGAGTACTCGTTATAACTTAACGAAGTATCTAATTTAAATTTAACTTTTAAGTCAGAGTTACTGTTGTTAATTATATCAATAGAATGTGGCGGATCACAACTAACAATAATTAGGTTTAAAATTACTAAAAATATGTAATGATTTTTTTTCATTCGCATTACAGCCAACGGCTCCGGTTATGATTTGTTGCGGAAAAGTCCGCCAGGACTTTTCGTTACGGCTGTAATTTAGCAAATATTCCTGGAATTTTCGGCAGAAAATTCCGCCGCAATGAATTATAACCGATGTTACCCAATGTAGCGATACGCTTTGATTTGTTTTTTGTTCTTATCCTTTTTTAGAATTGTTTTCAGATTTATCGAATATTTGTTTTGATGTGATTTTACTTTTTAAATTTTTCAGAGTGGGAGAGAAGGATTTGAGCTTCAAAATTGATGATAGAATTCTACAATTTGAAGTTTCTCCAGCGTTGCGATGAAATTTTAAGTTGAATTTTTCTAATTTAATTTTAAGAGCGATTGGTTCCGCACAACATTAGCTTTTTAAGTTTAAATTTTAAATTGAACTTATTTTAAAACTGGTCTTTCGCAATGCTTTAAATACCAAAAATTACCGCGCAGATTTTTATAATTTTATTTATATCTTTCTAATTATTTGTCCGCGAAGTTGCTAATCCTTTTAAGTTAGAATTTTGATTCAAAGGTTTTATAGCGCGCGATTTTACTGCTTGATTATTTCTTGAATTTCTAAAATAATTTACTCTGAATTTAACCAATTTTGATTCTAAATTTTTTTCGGCCAGTTTTGTCTTGAGCTATTTTGGGTAACGTGTTCGTGTATGGTTAGTTGCGATGGCTAGCAACTAAATTAATAAAAGAAAACGAACCAGAGGCAAATCTGCTAGGATTTTCCGAGTACACACAGAACCAGCAATTAATTATACACGTCTTAAGTTTGATTCTCATTAATTTTATAGTATAAATCAGAAAGAACAAAGAGAGGATTAAGGTTAAGATATACGTGGAAGCGTTAGACTTCGTCAACAATGATAATCCCCTCTCTTTAACTACTTCAAACACGTTCAGTTCTATGAGGCCAGACCTCGTTTTCAAGTTGTTGTGCAAAAGGTAGTATGCTCTTTCATAAATCAGTTCTTATGAATAAATATAAAGAAACTTTTGGAGTTGACATCAGTAAGGATGTCTTTGATGTTAATGGTAGTGTTTGTGGTTATTCTCAATTTAAGAATGACACTTCCGGCTTTAATTTATTTCTAAAGTCATTATCTCAAGATAGTCTTGTAGTGATGGAAGCCACAGGTTATTACCACTATCGACTTGCACAGTTTCTTTACAAAAGCAGTATACCGGTATCGGTAGTAAACCCTTTGTCAGTCAAGCGTTTTCTCCAGATGAAACTGGCCAAAGTAAAGACAGATAAAAGCGATGCCAAGGCTATCTGTCATTATGGGTTGTCCATTGAAGTTCCACTGTATAATTCTCTTACAGAGGTACAGGCAGAATGCTTGCAACTCTTCAGACTTATGGATAGTTATCTTAAGAAGCGTACGGCTACCAAGAATAAACTTCACGGAGAAGAATCATTGGGTATTCCCTCTAAATATGTTTATAGGTCTTTACAGCGAGATCTCAAGCATTTAAACAAAGAGGTCAAGGGTATTGAAGAGCGTCTACTTGCGCTTGTCAAACAGGAGCAGCAACAGCAACTGAGTTTACTTACCAGTATCCCTGGAATAGGAATCAAGACTGCTTTATTTTTAGTAGTGATTACCGATGGCTTCACTAAGTTTGAGAAGGCATCAGAACTCTGTAGTTATGTAGGAATTACCCCAACGATCCGTGAATCAGGGAGTAGTGTAAGAGGCAAAAGCAGGATTAGTAAAGTAGGTAACCAGAAGCTCCGGAATCTTCTGTTTTTGTGTGCCTTCAATGCTTGCAAGCACAATAGGGCGTGTAAGGCTCTTTATGATCGTATTGTAGCCAAGGGCAAGAGCAAGAAACTTGCTTTGATCGCCGTGGCCAATAAGCTTTTAAAACAAGCCTTTGCTATTGCTAAATCAGGTTTACCCTACGATGAAAACCATGTGTCTGTTTTAGCAAAAGTATAGGTCAAGAAAAAACAAAAAATGAAACAGTTAAGATCTGATGATACAGGTTTTAGCGTGGATCATTTATGTCTCAAATTTAATGTAGAAAAAACTTGGTTTTTACCTCAGTTCTTTGTTGGCAATAGTTTTTATTTCATTCAAATATTCTTTTTTCATTTCTGGTGCTTGAAATTTAATAAGCTCATTTATTTTTCTAATTGAAATATCCTTTTTAGCATAGAAATACGCAAATAGTTCAATTGTAATCAGTGTAACATTTCTAAAATAGCTGAATTCAAATTTACCCTTTTTATTATCAGGGATGTTTGGGATTTTAATGTTATTAAACATTACATTCTTTCTAATTTCTTTTCTTTTATTTGGCATTAAATTAAAAGGAATAAGTAAACCCGAAATAACTGCATTCCTACATCTACAATTTTCAATGAGATTTATGTTCTTGAAGCTAGTGCTCCACATATAACTATGTGAAAAATTCACATCGACTAAAGTTATATGATTAAACTTAGTATCGCCTAATAAACAACCACTAAAATCAATGTTCTTAAGGTAGCTAAATGAGAAATCTAGATGATTCAAAACGGCATATAAAGAAGTAGGTTCGTTAATTTGACTCATATCAATTCCTTTAAATAAATTTCTACCCCATTCGGGAATATTATTCTCATTTATTCTTCTATTGGTAGATTGAATTATTAAATCAAATAATTTCTTAGGGTTTATACTATACTCTTTATTAAATAATATAGGTTTGTTAACATCGCTTAAGTCATTACAAAGTTTGTTACCAACTAGTAAAGCTATCCATTTATCAAAATCAAGAGGTAATTCATTAATTGAGGCATTCTGGATTAACGTTAATTCATTGTCGTATAACGATGATTTTAAATCACTTTTTGTAAGTAGGTAAGTGTTATTGGAGTTTATAACTTCTTTACATAAGTTAAGAATCTTATCAATTTTAGATTTATTAAAAGCCCAATCTTCAATTAGTTCTATCGGATATTCCGTTTCATCTGGTTTTATAGGGTATTTGTTAAACCACTCGTAGTATAAGCTATTGCAAAATAGGTTATTGTTTTTTTCTGTAGCCAATGTAGCTAATAATGGAAACAGGAGTTTTCTTTTTTCAATTGTTTCTGAAGCTTTTGTATCATTGGTTGAATCCTTTAATAAAATTAATAGGTCAATTAAAAATCTTATTGTTTGTTCAGTTGGAAAACCCAGAAGAAGTTTTGCTCTGGCTTCTGCAATATTGAAATCTTTGTCTAATGAATATTTAATAAATACTTTTAAATAATACTCCGCCAAGAGTATCTCTGCAAAGGATTGATGTTGAAAATGTAATTTATTATCATTCTCACCAAAATATGAATGAGATAAAAATTCAATTTCAGTAACATTTTTGTTTTTATAGCGTTCTAATATTTCATTGTCAGATTCGTGGCGATTATCTCCATCAAGAACTCTACATATGTCAGCTTTTTTTAATGAACCTTGCTTACCTTGATGTCTTTCAAACATCCATAATGCTGATATTGAATGAAGCAAATTTCGATACTCAAATTCTTCACTTAAGTTTACGTTATAGCTAGGATCGTTAATATGCTTTGCGTCTTTCGAAAGAAGATTTAGAAATGATAAATAAACTCCTATTTTACCAACCTCAAGAAAATTTACATTATTCAAGATTAGTTGATAAATCATATAAGCAAAAATGGGTCTTCTCAATTCACTTTTTGACAATGTTTTATTTTCAACTAATGCTTTGTAAATGTCATATTCTCCATCTTCATAAACAGCTGTTAATATTTTATTTATAATTCCACTCGTTTTTGATATATCGATTCTAGGTGCATTTTTTATTGAGGAATTTAGCCAATCATTGAACTGATTTTTTTTGAAACCATATATCGAAATAAATTGAGGAATTTCTCTTTTTGCTTTATTTAATCTGGTTTTGGGTTTATGACATTTTAAATGTTGGTCTAAACCATCGTCAAAAGGTCTTGTAGTGATTAAAATTTCATTAGTCCTATATTTTTGTTTGTCAATGTTTTGTATCTGTTGAATAGAGTTAATAACTTTTTCAATACTAACTTTATTTAACTCACCACTTTCATCTAATGAATCTATTAAAAACACATATTTCTTTTTAGCAAATTTGTCTGATTCAATATCAATTGCATAGTCAGTTAATAAATAATCCTCTATTACACCAAGTTTTGTATTGTGTGAATAATTATGAAAGTTTCGCAGATTAAAATAGATTGGAAATTCGCCCTCTCTAGTGTTAATGTATTTTTTAGCAAGTTCAGAAGCATAATGTTTAAGAAAAACCGATTTACCTTTACCAAAATCTGCCACTATAAATAAAATTTTGTCGAGGTTGTTTTCTGAATTGATTTTAAAATATTCTTCAATCAATTCTAATACAGGAAATAATTTTTTTTCTTTTTCTTCATCATTTTCTTCATATAAATTCTCATTCTCGCTTTCAAAACTTTTGAATGTATTTACATCTTGCCATATGCCATATGTTTGCTCATATTTTAGATTTTCATCAGAAGTAAATCCTATTACTCCTAATTTTGAGGTATCCCAAAGTAATTTAGTCTCGTTTTTTTCTAATGCATATTCAGAAATTTGTTTTAAATGCTCCTCATAACTTTTACCGAATGTTTTTTCAACTTCAGAGCTGATATTTAAGTTAAAATCTAAAAGAAACTTATTAATTACACTTGTTTTAGTACCAAGTTTCTTAAGAATACTTACATAATTATTTTTTACAAAGTTTATAGATGGATGATATTCGGGTTGAAATATTAGTAGAACATTGGAAGAATGAAACGTTTTAATTTCTCCGTCTACTACGGATTCATAAATCAAAGAAAAATCATTGGTAGTTAAGGAGCTAGTTAAATCATCTTCAATTTTTTCAATTGAATTATTTGCTTGAATAAAGGCTGACTTAAGATATACTTTTTCTCCAAAATCTTTGAGCTTATTTTTTTCAAGTTTATCAAAGTATTTATCTATCAGAGTTTTACCAAACAACTTAATTATTATTCCAGCAGTACCAGTAGAATTGTCTAATACTTCTTGAGCATTTTCATCAAAATTATTCTTTGTCCAGTCAGCGACATTTTTGATGACATCAGGTAAATTATCAATTATTTTTGAGGCTATTTTATTCATTGAGTTCAAATTATTGCCAACGGTCTCGATTATCGCAAGTAGCGGAGTAAGGGACATGGATTTGTCAGCTTAATCTTTTCTTGCTTTGAATCTAAAATTACTTTTTTTTTAGCTAAAAACCGCTATTTGCGATGAATCGTTGTTAGGTGCAGTTTTCTTAGTACTTCTTAAGCCAATCTTTTAAATCGTAATAGTCTTTCAAATCTAATTTTTCATTAAGTTTTCCTGCTTCTTTAATTGCATCTTTTGTAAAAGTGGATGTTGTTACTATTATACTTTTTGAAGGATTTTTTAAAGTATGGACTCCGGCAACTTGTCTAACAATGTCAACACTAACTTTATTATTTGGTGAATACCTTTTACATTCTACTAGAATTAGAAAACTAGTGACTGCATTTTTAATTCTTGCAATTATATCGCTACCACCATCTCTCGTAGCTTTTGTAAGTTCTATATCAAATCCTAAATCCTCTAAAATACTTGCTATTAATTCCTCAAATTTTCTAGGGTTCAGAATGTATAGTTTTTCAGGATGTTTATTAAAGTAACTTTTAACTTCCTTGTTTATATCGGTTATCTCAAGATCAATTTTATTCTCTAAATCTTCATAAAGTTTTTCTTTGAATTTTCCGTTCTCAGCTATTCTTCTTGCATTGCTTCTAATTTCACTATTTGCAATTTCTATGCTTTCGTAGGAAACATTAACATCAATTGCTCGATATTCACCATCGCTGTCAAGCGCCATCAAAACGTAGCTCCAATCTCTGTCAATTTTGTCACGAATTACAGTTCCCAGTAGGTTATATTCTTGATCTATGAACCACTGTACTTCTTCTGCGATAGTGAAAACAAATGGCGATTTTTGTACATTATATGTTTCAAATTGGGTTTGAGATATTTCGTGAAAAGCCATATAGTATTGAATTTATTCCTAAAATTGCTAATATATAATACCTCTTAAAAAATTAAAGATTTTAATTAAATATTTGATTAAGATTTTAGGTATTAAGTGAGAATTTTGTAGAAAATTGCACCTAACGGTCTCGGTTATCGCCAGTTTGCGGAGTAGGGGACGCGGATTTGTCGGCTTAGTATTGGTTCGTTGGTCAAGTTAAATATTTTCTTACTAACGGTGCCGCTTATTGGCGATGAACCGTTGTTAGCCCTAGTATGAGTTCTATTTCTCAAATTGTATAATAGAATCTTTATCAATAAATAACTTGAAGTATGTTCTATAATTTACAGATTCTTTTAAATCTAAATAATAGTATTTTTCCCATTCTTTAATTTTCCTTGCAATTTTTAAAGCAACTCTTTCGAAATTTGATCGAGGTTTTTCATACTCATTTTTAAATTGGTTCATACCAAAAATCGTATCGATGACTTCATAGTTAAGTTTTCTTCTTGGTGATAAATTCACTGTTTCTAATAATCCATTTTCGTTTACGTCTACCCAAAATGGTGCGAAGCCAGAAGGATCAAACCTTTTGTTTTTATATGGTTTTAATATCGAATCTACATTAGTTAATGGTTTGGCTTGAAAAAATTGGTATCGATAATCGGTCAATTTTAATTTATTTCCATTGTCTAGTACTTTTTGCTCTGTTAAAGATATTTTTGATTCATCTAAATACTCACTATTTGAACAAAAGAAGTGAAACTTTAATTGGCCATCTCTTTTCTTTGCATATACTAACCATTTCTCTCCTAAATTAGCAGTCCAATAACATGAGGAATAACGACCAGTGACTTCTGCTTCTGAATTAAGTTTAAAATCTAAATATTTTGGGTTATCTCCATTTTTATAATGTTTACTTATTTTGAATGTAACTGTTTTAGTAAGTGAATCTGAGGCATATTTCTCCTTGATGACTTGCCCTTCAAAAACATAAGCAGATTCATAAAATTCTACAGCTGGTTTTGGAGTATCGCAACTGCAAGCAAAACCTTTAATTGAAAATAATAATATTAATAGTAAGTATTTTGTTCTCATATTAGGGGTAACGGTTTTGTATAACAATCAGTTGCGGATTGTTTTGAAACTAAGATAGCTAAAATTCCCGACTTTTATGCTTGCGCGGTTATGTCCGCAGGACACAAAGCCGCAATTGTTGTTATACGTTGTTAGCCTTAGTTTTTTATAACCAAGAATCATTAATTCCAGACATTTTAATTTCGAAATTTAGTTTATGCTTTTCTCTTAAAAATTCAATTATTTCTAAAAGTCCTGATTCATATGCAAAAGGCGATATATAAACTTCTCTTATCAATTCGTTCAAATCGACTGAAATATTTTTAAACGTAAGATTTTCATCATCTTTCATTCGAGTCAGGCACCTAACTTCCTTTTCGTAATTATAGTAAATGTGTTTAGTTAATAGGGTTGAAAACTGACCAATATTATATTCAGGTTTGTTTTCGTCGAAATAAGAGACCTCTCCAATAAAAATTTCTTCTTTGGTATTATTAAAACATTTTTTGAGACTTTTAAGGTCAGTTTTAATGGCAACACCTAATTTATCTTTAGCGTACATTTTCCATAATGCAAAAGATTCGGTTTTAGCGGCATTCCAAGATAAAACAAGTGTTTTATTCCGTGAATAGTCTTCCATAAAATTTTTGAAAACATCTACGAAACTGTCATCTCTACCATTTTGTTTATCGTGTTCTTTCATTCCTAAATAAACTAATTCAGGAATCTTACCTTCCATTTGGTCGCCGAGTAATCCTACCGATGGGAAAAACAGACTTGATGAATTAATTATCTTTAAGAATTTCCATAAGTCCATATATCTCCATAGTGGAAGTTCTGAAGTATTTTCTGTTCTTAAATCCTCGTGTTTTACGTACATTTTTTAAATTAAGGCTAACGGTTTCGAGTATGGACAGTTGCGGGTTAATTAATCAGGTTTTGTCCGCTTAAAATAAATATAGCTAAAAACATCGAATATCGATTAAGTATTTAGCCGCAATTGACCATACGCGTTGTTGTGCACAGTTTTATTTAATTATTTCACCATTTTGATCAAATTCAGTTTTCTTGGTTAGAAAGCCACGTTTGTTATAAATAGAAATCTCTTTTATTTTTCCGTTTTGATAAAATCTTTTTAATTCTCCAACTACGAGTCCATTTTTAAATTCCGCAACTAACCGAATTGAACCATTTGAGTAATATCCTGTTTCAATACCTTCACATTTTTTGTTACACTTTCTAAAGATATAATTCGGTTGAGTATGAGTTATAAGATATTCTCTAATTTTAGGTATATATAAAGTATCTGAATTTATCTCCTGGTTTAATTCCACTAGATGAACTTCTGCTATTTCTGATGCAAAAAGTTTGTAAACTCCTTTTTCGGGAAGTTTAATTGTTCCTTCATCTGATTCAAATGTCGAATAGGATTTTCCATTCTTTTCAAGATGGTATAAATCACTTAAAATAATTTTTTCAGAACAAGAATCTTTAAAAATAAGCTCGTATTCAATTTCTTGACTAAATGTAGAAATTGTAGAAAAAATTATTATTAAATAAGTTATTTTCATCTATTATAAAATGTCTTGTCCTAAAATATGGCTACAGGTTAAAACTGATTTTAGGCTGTTAATTTATATACCATATTTGGTGTTCTATAATCTAAAGATAAATGTAATCTTAATTCATTATACAAATTAATTGCATTTTTTGTAGCCCTCTTAGCGTGTTGGAGGCTATCAAAGGTCTGGTCGAGATAGAATTCGTCTTTCAATATGCCATTTACACGTTCTGCCATCGCGTTTTCGTAGCAGTGGTTCTGTTCGGTCATACTGATTCCTATGTTGTTTCTTTTAAGGATTTGTGTGTATACATTGCTGCAATACTGAATACCTCTGTCCGAATGGTGTATTAGTCCGGTAGTATTTTTAGCTTGATATATAGCTTTATTCAAAGCTCTTTCACATCCTTTAAGTTCTAGGCTATTGCTGATGTCATAACCAACAATTTTACGACTATGCATATCTGTAATGAGTGCCAGATAACAAAAGCCTTTTATAGTTCTGATATAGGTAATATCACTTACCCAGACTTGGTTGGTTTTTGTTACTTTGAGGTCTTTGATAATGTTTTTGTATTTGTGGAACCTGTGCAATGAGTTGGTGGTTCTGGAACTGTATTTTTTTCTAAGTGTAAGCATATTATGTTTTCTAAGAATGTTGAATAAGGTATCCCTGCCTATTTTAAAATCGGCATTTGTAAACTCTTTGCTCAGTGATCTGGTCAGTTTTCTAACTCCTTCTCTAGGAAGGGATCTGCGCCTTTTCTTGACAATGGCAACAACCTTATTTTCTATTTCTGAACGTTGACCTTCTCTACGCTTGTTTTTATAGTAGGCATCACGTTTAAGACCAAAATAGGCTGTTATGGCTGAAAGAGATGCAGATCCTCTAGATTTTTCCTTGGCCTTTATTAAGGCTTGATACTTATTTTTTTTTTAAGTTCAAGCACTGATTTATAGCCCAGCTGTTCTGCCGCCACTTCAAGATAAGAATCTTCTATAAGGGCATCCATATCTTTTTTCAAAAGAAGTTTCTTCAGCTGTTCAATTTCTTTTTGAAGCTGTTTGATACGTGTTATCTCATCTTTTGTTTTCACAGTCACTCTGGTGTTCATTAGGTCTTTACGGTTATATTTCCTGATCCACTCGTTGATAGTTGTTGGAGCAATACCGTAAGCTTTCCCTAGTTGATACTTGTTTAGTTTTCCTGCCGTAAGTTCGTCTAAAATTTTTAGTTTGAAGGATTCGGAATACCGTCTGATTACTTTGTCATTTTTATACATAATGTTTGAAATTATGTAGCCTTTATTCAGGACGAGTCAAAATTGTGCACAACGGTATTGTATACCCGTCAGTTGCGGTTTTTAGAAAACTAAGATAGAAAAAATCCACGAATTTTACGCATTCGATATTGTGTCCGCAGGACACAAACCCGCAATTGCTGGTATACGTTGTTGCCTAATGTAGCGACACGTTCTGCTGATTACGAACTGCTAAGCGATTCCTGTTTATCGTCCCTGAGCTTTTTAGTCCATTTAGATTAAATTATTATTTTGAAAATGAATTATAAATTGAACTTTTATCCGCAAAGATTAGAAAATAGAGTAGTGCTGATAAAATTTTATCCGCAACAATTCATCCTTTTTCTTTTTCTATTCGAGTGAGTTTAAGTCCGCGTATTGCTTACGTCACTTTTAGCCATTCCGTTTTTTCATTTCTGCTTTTCCCGAAAGATTGATAAGTTTCAATAAATTCAATGATTTAAACTTCTGATTTGGTTTCGGAGCTATTTTTGGCAACGGGTTTGTATAACAATCAGTTGCGGATTGTTTAAAAACTAAGATAGCTAAAATCCCTGACTTTTATGCTTGCGCTGTTGTGTCCGCAGAATACAAAGCCGCAATTGTTGTTATACGTTGTTGGCAACTGGCTTTATTTTGTTCTTTTGATTTTTGTTGGGTTCTGTCGAGTATCGAAAACATCATTGATTTCAATTCGGTTTTCTTTTTCTTTAATCCAATAAATGACTTTATAATTTTTATAAACTAAATATCTAAATTCTTGTTTTCTGTTCTTTAAAATTTCTTCTTCTTGTCCGATTCTCGGCTGAATTTTTAATTTTAGTGTTTCGTTATAAATTCCGTTAACGAGATTTTTAGCAACTCTTATTCCTGCGTTTTCTCGATAATATTCATAGATTTTTTCGAGCTCTTTTTGAGAAAAATCAGTCCAGAATAAATTTAGTTCCATTTATCAATTTTGGCTTTTAATTCACTCGCTTCGATTAATCGACCATTTTTTGAATCTTCCATAGACTGGTCAATTCGAGAATTAAACTCATCAATTGTCATTGGCTTAAAATCTTCGTGTCCAGATTTTTTGTTTTCTTTTTTTAAAATCTTTTCCAGACGTGAGATGACATCTTCACTTTGAATTTTCAAAAATTCCTGAATAAGTTCTAATTTTCTCGTTTGTAAATCCATTTTATTAGCTTTTTATCAAAGGTACAAAATTATCATTTTCAGTTGCTTTTATGATTTTCGAATTTTTATTCAGCTTGTTGCCAACGGTTTTGTGTATGGCTCGTTGCGGGAAATCCGCAAGGATTTTCCGCCGTAAACCAAAGATAGCAAATTGCAATGAATTCCGATTAGGAATTCAGCCGCAATGAGCTATACACGGTGTTGTAAAACGTTTTTTAATCAATTGGGATTTCAATAAATTCCGATAATATTTTTCCGTTTTTAGAATTTATTTTTATCACTTTCGATTGATTATTTTCTAATTTACTTTTCAAAGTCCAAATCAGTTTCTTTTTCTCAAAATCAATGTCCCATAAATATATTTCATTCAGACCATATTCATTTCCGATTTCAATTGCTTTTTTCAAGTCAATTTTTGTCTTATTCTGCAAGACTCTTAAATAAGGCTCTAAAATTCCTTGAGTGTCTTTTTTGCTCCAAGGTGTTTTGCAATTCAGGTTGAATGGAATCAATAATTCCGTCAATTCGAGGTTTTGACAAGTTATTTTATAATTCAGCCAAAACTGTATCGCTGGGTAATCAGATTTTTTGAATTCAGCCAAACTTATGCGTTCCAGTCCTTTTTCGGGATTATGAATTTCTACTATTGTTTTTGATTCATCAAATTTAAAGTTTGTTTCCAGTATGTCTTTATCAACTATAAATTTAAGTTTCTCTTCAACTCGATGTTCGGCACAAGAAATTATTCCATCAATGAAGCTTTGTGAGTTAGAAACTCCAAAATTCAGTAGTAGTAAAGTGGTTAGCAGGATTTTCATTCAAATGTTTTACAACGGTTTTGTGTATGATTAGTGGCGGGATTAAGCACCTAATTTAGCAAATAAAAACTGGATAGAAAATCCGCGAGGATTTTCGTAAGTAAGCTTGAACTAGCCATTAATTATACACGTTGTTCTACAACGTTTTATTCCTCACATTTCATTAATTGTGGTGCATATTTTAATACTTCATTTTTAGTCGAAAGGATATTACTTGTTCTCCCAAGACCTAATACTCTGGAAGTATTAAAAACTAAATCATCAGTTGTGATTAAAGGGTTTACTGAACGTATGGAAATTATTTGAGGTCTAATTTCGACATTTTCATCATATATTTTTGATTTAATAGTTGCCATGGCTTGCATTGCATTTTGAATAGAAGATGAACTGATTTCGGAAGGCATTGGAAGTAGTGAAGTGATTTCTTGAGATTCAACACCTAAAATATTAACGCTTAACGAGCCGCTAACTTCGTTTCTGCTCGCTGCAAAACCTATTGCAAATAAGTCTCCTAAATTTATGCCTTTCTTTTTAGTTTCAATTGATGCAACTACACGAAGACCAACTCCAACTCTTGCATATGAGAAAATACTTAAGTTTTCTAGTTGATTATTTTTTCCAAAACTTACTGTATCAACCACATTTATTGTTACAAATTTGACGTAATCCATAGTAACTTGGTAACTGGTGTTTTTCGCTGAAATAGCAGCAGCTCCTTTTAATGAAAGACCTCCTTTTTTTGTAATTTCTGAAATTTGGATTTCGACTGTTTCGTTTGGTAATAAGTCAACAATTTTATTATTAGGAATATCACTAAAGTATATATTCCTATCTTCTCTTATAAAACATTTATCGTCTTTTGAAGCAATTTTCATTAATTCTTCTTTTGAAGATTGACCCATCATCATCTTTTGATAATACGAATCCGAAAATTTATAATAAGCTATTGGATAAACATAATTAATTGGGTCAACAGGTCTGAAACCTATGCTTGAAATTAAATCGTCAGAAGGGTCAACTTTCTCTTGTGCATTTACATTTGTCAAGAAAGTCAAGAAAATTAAAATTAGTAAAGTAGTTTTTCTATTCATTTTATTGGTTTTACATGTTGTAGAACGGCTTTGTATAATAGTCAGTTGCGGGTTGGTTTAAAATAAAGATAGCAAAAAAACATCAAATTTTATGCTTGCGCGTTTTTGTCCGAAGGACATAATGCCGCAATTGCTATTATACGTTGTTGTAAAATGTAGCGACACGTTCTGATATAAAATTATCCGTTTTTCCTTGCTCTAAAATGATTGTCAGATTTATCGAATATTAGCTCTGATCAGATTTTTCTTTTTTTCAAAAAAGGGGAGAGAGGTTTTTCAAGTTTGAAATTTATAGTAAAAATTCACAATTTTAAATTTCTCCAGCCTTGCTTTTTAATTTTTAGCTGAATTTCTCAATTATAACTTTTGGGAGAGATTGATTCTGCGTAATGCTTTTTGTGTTGTTGATGATTGCGGAGTTCCGATTTGATTTAAAAATTCAGGTTTTGAGTTTTTTCATTTTTTGTCCGTTTAAAGTCAGTTTTAGCTTCTAAAAATACCAGTCAATTTTATACAATATCGGATTTCTTTTATTTGGTTTTTATCCTTTAAATCTTTAAAAATAGTGTCCGATTTTATTGAATATTGAATATAATTTTTTTGCGGCCAGATCGGTTGTATCAGTAAGTTTTTCCTTTTGTCTTTTTAAAAAAATTCTTCGTTTTTATCGAATTTCGAGTGTTGATTTTTCTGCTATCAGTTCTGTTTTCGGGAGAGATTGGGTCAGGAGCTATTTTTTACAACGGCTTCGAGTATGGCCAGTTGCGGTTTTGTTAGCCAGGTTTTGTCCGTGTAAAATAAATATAGCTAAAAACATCGAATATCGATTAAGTATTTAGCCGCAATTGACCATACGCGTTGTTGTGCAACGTATTTTATTCAGGATATTTTTCGTAGGCCAGTTTTTCAATTTTAGTTTCCGATAATCCTTTTGTCCTTAATTCTCGACAATATTTTGCTCTTAAACTAGCTAAATCATCAAATGGATTATTTACAAGAATAGATTGATGTTCTTTCCTTTCTTTTTCTTCCCACTTTTTGTCCAAAATTCCTAGTAATTTTTCCTGTTTTTCGAATATTATTCTTCTACAGTCTTTTTCCTCAATTCTGTTTTTCAATTCGTAATCACAAGCCATAGAGAAAGTTACAGGAGAAAATATCCAATATAGTAATTCATTCAAGTCAGAAGTCAATTTTCTTTCATATTCGTTTCCTCGTTCCGAAATCACATAGTTGTAAAGTCCCACATTATCAACTTCAATATTTGGTGTTGCATCTCCAATTGGTGAGCTAAATGTCGGAAGTAAATATCTTGGTGAATTAATTTTTTTGGCCAGTTGCTTTACAACTTTTTCTATTTCAGTTACAGTTTTTGTCATATGTTGCACAACGTGTTTGTATATGAAAAGTAGCAGATTTATATGTGATAATTTTCTGTTTAAAAACAAAGATAGCAGAAAAGAAATAAACTTTAAGTTTAGATCTTAACTGCTATTTTTTATATACTGTGTTGGCAACAGTATTATTTTTTTACTTCATAATTTCCTGCGGTAAATTTGAACGTTCTCACTAATCTTGTCCAAGTATTTAATTGAGAAATAGCAAAAGTTAAGTTGCAAATTTCTTCCGTGTCAAAGAATTTAGTTAGAGAATTGAAAATTTCATTTGAAATATCTTTTTCACTTATTTCTGTCAATGCTTCTGTAAATTGAAGTACTGCTTTTTCTTTTTCGGTGAAGAAAGAAGTTTCATTCCAAACACTAAGGGTTGACATACGCAATTCGGTTTCTCCAGTATGTTTTAATTCCTTGTAGTGCATATCAATACAGTACGCACATTTGTTAATTTGAGCAACTCGTAAACGCATTAACTCTAAAAGTTGTAAATCTAATGTTGATTCTTTTATGTAATTTTCAATTCCCATTAATTTCTCTACCATTCCTTTAGGGATTTGGCTAAATGTAATTCGTTCCATAATTTATATTGTTTTAATTATGTAACAAATTTATTGTATACCTGTATCTTGAAAATTAAGATATCTTAAGAAATGAAAATCAGTTAGTTTTTCTCAGCTCACTTAAATATTCAGGTGTAATTTCCAGATATGAGGCAATCATATATTGAGGAACTCTCTGAGTGAAATCAGGAAAATAGCTTATCAAATTGTCATATCTATCCTTACTTTTCATTTGTAAATAAATGTCATTTCTACGTTGAATAGCAATTAACATATTTTCGGTAATTATTCTGAATAGTCTTTCAAGTTTTGGAATAGAAACGTAGAGATTTTCTATGTCTTCTTTGTTAAATATTAATATTTGGGTTTTTTCAAGAGCTTGAATAGATGAAAGAGAAGGTGTTTGGTTGATAAAACTTTCCATATTCGTTATCCACCAATTTTCAAGAGCAAATTGAGTTATTTTTTCATTCCCTTTATTATCTATATAAAAAGAACGAACTAATCCATTTATAATAAAATAGTTGTTTTTACATACTTGTCCTTCCTTAAGTATGTAATCTTTTTTTTGAATTGTTTTGAATGTTAATTTAGAATAAATATCGTCTATTTCAGAATTACTAAACTCAACATATCGGCTGAAATACTTTCTGATTTGTTCTTTCATTTATGGTGAGTTCTTTTATTGTTGCCAACGGCAGTCTGTCTCAAAACTACCTGATTTGGTCTTAAAAATAGTTGAAATTAGGATTGAAAACAAATGCACTACTTTCTGTTTCCTTCTGTTTTGGCTCGGTTAAAGCTTTATTTCTTCTTATAGCGGCTTTTATAAGCTTTTTTAAGCTTAAAAAGAGGTTGAATATTAGTTCGTTAAGGTCGATTTTACTGTTGAAGAGTCTTCTTAAATTATAGGCCAGTGCGATGAGTCCAAAGTCGGCTGAAGCTGCTTTAATGCCTCTTTTGGTCATGATATGGTCAAAGCCCCATTGTCGTTTCATGGTGCCATAAGGATGCTCGACCAGTGCCTGTCTTTTTTTATAAAGCTCTCCGCTTTGTTCAATGCGCTTGGCATTGCCCTGGATGCTTTTGGTAAATTGAGTACGCTGGATGATTTTACCGTTGGCTTTAGCTGTGGTACAGTGGCTTCTTACCGGGCATTGTTTGCAGGCTTTGGTCTTGTATTGTTTAAAGGTATAGTTTCTAGCTTTGTACCAGGAGCCATTGCTGGATAAAGTATTTCCCTGGGGGCAGGTATAGGTATCCTCATCAGTATTATAGGTAAAGTTTTCAGCGTTATAACGAGGATCTGGTGCCTGGCTTTTACGTCCAATGGCCGGAATGGCCACCAGGGTATTGATACCCAGACTATCGGCAATATAAAACTCGCTTCCGGTATGGTAGCCTTTATCATAAAGCGCGGTAAAGGTATTGGTTCTTAAAATAGCTTTAGCTCTTCTAAGCATGGTACCCATTGCTTTTTTATCATTTTGATTGGTGAGTTTGTAATCAATGAGGAACTTATGTTTGGCATCTACGGTAGTTTGCGCGGTGTAGCATACCTCGGTAACGGTTCCCCTTACAATTTGATGCCTACTATCAGGATCAGAGGTTGATCGTTGTGGATTTTCAGAAGAAACATCATTGTCCAATTCTTTTTGTATTGCCCAGTATTTAGTCTGTTGCTCTTTACGTCCTTTAATTTGCTCTTCAATTTCTTCGGTCTTTTTCTGGTCGCCATCAGCTATGGCTAGTTCCTGGTTATGCTCTTTGAGCTTGTTATCAATATAGTCGAGATGCCGCTGGATTTTCTTTTTGTTGTAGTTGTTCTTTTTGCTGTTCTGTGCCCTTAGTTTGGTAGAATCCCCAGCGATAAGGGTTCCCCCGATCAGGTTGAAGTTGCGGGCAATGGACACACTTTGGCGGAATACCTTTCGGATGGCCTTTGGGTTTTCTTTTCTAAAGCGGGCAATGGTATTGTGATCGGGTTTCAGGTTTTTAAGCAGCCAGATCACCTCGATATTTCGCTGGCATTCTTTCTCCAATCTTCGGGAAGATCGCATCCTATTCATATAGCCGTAGATAAAGAGTTTGAGCAGGTCTGCTGGATGATAGGGCGGTCTTCCCTGAGAAGCTATGTTTTGAAAGCCCATTTGGGATAAATCTAGCAAGTTTACGAATTGATCGATGAGTCTTACGCTATTATCCTGGGGGATCATATCATCCAAACAGGTCGAATAAAGGCTGAGCTGTTCGCGGTCTTGTCCTTGTTGATATTCCATATCCTAAAGATACGGAATTCTTAGGTTTTGAGACAGTCTGACGGCTCCGGTTATGATTTGTTGCGGAAAAGTCCGCTAGGACTTTTCGGTTACGGTTGTAATTTACCAAATATTCCTGGGATTTTCGGCAGAAAATTCCGCCGCAATGAATTATAACCGATGTTGTAAACTGGAGCGACAGTAGTACATATCTTTTTATAGGTATTTTTCATAAGCAAAAATATATGCTTTTAAATCCTGATTTTTTTTAGTTTTATTTCTATTATTTATGTTTATAATTTGGACCTATTTATCGTAACCAATATCTTTCTCCTTTTGCTTCAATTAATTTTTCCATAAAACTTTCAAACGAATTATCTATTATTTTCCAATTATGCGGAGAATCATCATGATAACAGTCAAGAATGTCATAAATAAAATTGGGATTTTTTCTAAAGCTAATAAAATCTCCATCACCAATAACATTACAAAAAACAGTTAGGTTATCATCCCAATCTTCTTCATAAGTATCTTTTTGAAGTTCATTTTGTTGATTAAGTTCTCTTGTTCCTAAAAATTCAAAACCGCCTATATCTTCATATTTATACAATGAACATCCATCTGTATATTTAAGAAAATTTAAATATTCTGGTGGTAAACTTAAATTGCTTTTAGATTTTATCATATCAAGATGTTTGGTCAGAGCACCTTCTTTCTTTTTAAATTGTACAACTAAACCATCATAATCCAAAAATCTATCTTTTTGTTCGAAAAGAAAATTTAATTTATCTATTAAGTCTTTGTTTATCATTTTTTCAGGAGCTCTTGTTTACAACGGTCTAGTGTATGATTTCGTTGCGTGTTTAAGCATTAAAGTTAGCAAAGAAATCACAGATAGAAAATTCCAGCGGAATTTTCGTAAGTAAGCTCTAACTAGCAATGAATTATACACATTGTTGGCACACGTTTTTTTTTAATTACATATTATGGTTAATCAAAATAACTAACCTTTTTTCAGGTACAATTAAATAGAAATTCGTACTTCCGCTTTTTTGATAGGAGTAATATGCTCCTGGTTGATTTGCTATTTGTCTTATAAAATTTTGTCGGTCAACTATTTCTCCTTTCCAACCTCCGTAAGTTGGTGTTACGAATTCTAAAATTCCGGATTCGTTTTCTTTTATTGGTGTTTTTGTCCATTTAATGTCAGCGAGTTCTTTTTTTGGAAGGCTGTTCAAAAATTCTTTATCAGGATTCTTAAAATATTCGGCAGTTTCTTCATTGAACTTATAAATATCCAATGCGTAGCCTTCTCCACGAACACTAATTTCTTCGTAATCGAATTCGTTCCAACTCCAAAATTGCTTTCCTGTCAATTCAGTTGTTCGGTCTTGTATATAGAAGTTTTTCGAAAGTGGAAATATTTGAAGTTCCCAAGTCAAAAAAAATAGAATAATAGTCAAAATGGAGACTTGAATCACGAATGATTTCTTATTTCCTTTTTTGTAGAGTCGGAATAGTCTAATTATCCAAACTATAAGTCCGACAATTAGTCCAATTATAGCTAATAATATGATTAGATAAAATTCCATTTACAAGTTTAAAGTAAAATTTAGATTAAGACTGTTTGTTATTTTTTGAATTTATCTAAAAGTTTTTCAAATCCATAAAATGGTATTGAAATAATCAATAATAATGGTGGAATCCATAAAATCTCTATTAAAAGTCCGCCAATTTCAAAAGGTAAAAAGTAAATAAAAATTCTTAGTGATAACGTGATTATAGAGATTTTTGGGACTATCTCAAAAACTGTGTAAGTAGAAAATATCGGGGTTTGCAAACCCCGATATTTTTTTAATCTTGCCTGTAATTTCAGGCCTCTAATATTTACACAGTAATGAAAAAAGAAGATTTATTTGACGATGATTTTTTAAAGCAGTTCAAATCCGGAGAAGAACTCAGTAATTTCCTAAAACAACTCCAAAAGCGTGGTCTGGAAAAAATGCTGGAAGGTGAGCTTGATGGTCACCTTGATTACGAGAAAAACCAGCGATCTAAAGAAGGTAATACCCGCAACGGCTATTCCCAGAAGAAGGTTCGCAGTTCCTATGGAGAAGATTCTATAAAGGTTCCAAGAGACAGGGACGGATCCTTTAATCCCATGATTGTTCCAAAGCGGCAGAATATGGTTGATGGAATCGAGAATGTAATTGTCTCTCTTTATGCCAAAGGAATGAGCAATAGTGATATCGAAGAACAGATCTCTGAAGTCTATGGTTTTGATGTTTCTACTTCCACCATATCCCGAATAACTGACCGGATTAGCAATGATATTGTCGCCTGGCAGAACCGCCCTTTAGAGCCGGTTTATCTTATTGTCTGGATGGATGGGATTGTGTTTAAGGTACGAGAGAACTCCAAGGTAGTCAACAAAACGATTTATATCGCAGTAGGTCTTAGGAGGGATGGAAAGAAAGAGGTTCTTGGCCTATGGCTGGGTAAGAATGAATCTGCGGCTTTTTGGATGAGCGTACTTACTGATATGAAAGCCCGTGGTGTGGAGGATATTCTGATCACCGCTACAGATAACCTGAATGGATTTACCGATACCATTAGAAACGTATTCCCGGAATCCAGAACGCAAATATGTGTAGTCCACCAGATCAGGAATGCTTGCAGGTATGTGGTCTGGAAAGATAAAAAAGCCTTTACAAAGGATATGAAGCTCATCTATGATGCTCCGACCAAACAGGCCGCAGAAGCTGCCCTAGAGGATTTTGCACGCAATTGGAATGACAAGTATTCCTATGCTATTAAAAGCTGGAGAGACAACTGGGAAGATCTTACAGTTTTCTATGAATTCCCACTCGAGATCAGGCGTATCATTTACACCACCAACCTGATTGAAAATTTAAACGGTAAGATCAGGAAGTACACCAAGAATAAATTATCCTTCCCAACAGATGATGCTGTTATGAAATCAGTATATTTGGCATTAAGGGAAGCCACAAAAAAGTGGACTATGCCGGTTAGAAACTGGGGAATTATCCTCAATCAGTTCTTAACTATATATGAAGAAAGGGTTCGACTTTAAGTAATAAAGCCAAACCCCCTTATTTAAAACTTACACACTTTACGGGATAGTGTCAGATTTTTGTTAATGCTTTTAATTTTCTTTTGTCATCAGTTTTTTTCAATTTAATTTCATTCTCAATTTCTTCGGCTGTTTTATTTTTCTTCAATTTGCTAATTATAGATTTCGTTTTAAATGTGTGCCAACGGATTTGTATAACCGTCAGTTACGGATTTAAAGATATTAATTTTCGATTCAACACAGGCGTTAGCAATTCCGAGTGGATTCGGACGTAGTCGAATCCGCCGTAATTGCGGTTATACGTTGTTAGCAAACGTTTTTTCTTTCCTATACTCAATTTTTACTTCCGAAATGTTTGTCGGTTTGTTTAATTCAATTCCGTTTTCAATTTTGATTGCATTTCCAAAATTGTCATAAGTCCATTTTACATATTCAGTCGATTTTCCAGAATCATCTTTTCTTACATACAATAATTCATTTCCATTATCATCTTTTGTTCTCTCTTCCGTTTTTGTGAATTTTCCATCAATGAATAAAGTCCATTTTTCGGTTTTTCCAATATAATCGTAAACATCTTCTTGCGTAACTTTTCCTTTTGTATCAAATGTTTTGCGGTTTACAATTCGATTATTTTCATCAAATCCAGTTATTACTTTTGCATATAAATCTCCATTTGAATCAAATTTTTCTTCTATTCCCGAAAGTTTATTGAAGATAGTTTTATGTTCAATAATTCCGACTTTGTTTTTTGATAGATAAATTATAATATTTTCTTCAGGAAACTGTTTTTCATACCATTCCAAAATTTCTCCATCATCCGACTTTTCAATTTGTTCAATTTCACGGTTTTTTTCATCAAATTTCCATTCGATTGAGCCAACAAAATTATTTTCAGAATCGAATTGGCGTACAGAAATGCAATTGCCTTTCGAGTCATATTTAAATCTTACTGAATATCTTAAATCTCCATTTTCCTCGAAAAAATCAGTTTTCTCTTTTATTCCATCACGATTAAATTCATTGATAATATGCTCTAGTACTTTACCATTTTTTCCAATTATTTTTCTTGACGTAATTTTCATTTCAAATGTTTGCTAACGTGTTTGTATAACAATCAGTTGTGGATTGTTTGAAAACTAAGATAGCTAAAATTACTGACTTTTATGCTTGCGCGGTTGTGTCCGCAGGACACAAAGCCGCAATTGTTGTTATACGTTGTTGGCAACTGGCTTTTTTTATTTCCCCCAATGTTCTAATCTAAAATCTATTACTATAGAGTCTTTGTCAAATTTAATATATAATTCTTTTCCTTTTATTGGGTCAATGTTCCAACCATTATCAACCATTATTTCATAAGTGATTTCGTTTTCTTTTTTGTTCTGATAGTTTTCAGGTTTGCCTAACAATTCAACCAATTTTTATTTTCATTCCTTTTTCAAGGTGATTTGCCATTAAATCTTGAACCATATTTTCACGATACTCATAAAATCCGTCAAAGCTTTTATTCCATTTGGATCGTTCAAATTCCATTTGTTTTGGTCCACAAGCTACTAACACACAAAAACAAATAAGAATTATTTTTTTCATCCTTCTTCAGACCACTTTTTAGTTGACGACCTATATATTTTGGATTCTCCTACACTTAATCCATACCAAACTATGTATGTTGAATCGGTTTCCAATTCATAAAAGGCTGGACTGTCTATAAATTCAGTAAATCCAAATTCGGACACGTTTTTTGGCAGTCTTTTATTTTTCTTTTTAAATGTTTCAACTTTTTCAATTAACATTTCGGCATATTCTTGATTTTCATTCTTTAAATCGCAACTAAAAATTCCAAAGAATAGAATTATTGTTAATATTTTGATTGTCGTTTTCATTTTTCAGCTTGTTGCCAACGGTTTTGTATAACAATCAGTTGCGGATTGTTTGGAAACTAAGATAGCTAAAATTCCCGACTTTTATGCTTGCGCGGTTGTGTCCGCAGGACACAAAACCGCAATTGTTGTTATACGTTGTTGTAAAATGTAGCGACACGTTCTGATATTTATTTTCTACTTTTTTTATCAAACTAAAAATGATAGTCAGGATTATGGAATATGCGTTTCTAGGAGCTTTTATCTATTTAGTATTTTACAGAGTGGGAGAGAAGCTTTCGAAAGTTTTTCCAGGGTTGCTTTTTAATTTAAGTTGAATTTTTTAATCATAATTTTTGAGAGCGATTGGTTTCAGCGTAATTATTAGCTTTTAAATTTTCAATTATTTTTTTTAATTCTGTTTGCGGCAAGAAGCTTTATTCGTTGTTGCTGAAACTAATAAAATGGCAGCTTATTTTGTACAATTTCACTACTATTTTTTCTAATTTTTAGTCTGCGGAGTTGCTCATTCATTAAGTCAGAAATTTGTTTTACTGGAATTTAAGAGAGCGATTCTGTCGGTTTATGATTTAAAGAATCTAGTCAAACTTCATTGATTTTCGAGTATTATTATTCTGCTTTCACATAGTTTTTCAGAGCGTGATTTTGTTAGTTTTATTTTAAAAATTTTGTCCGATTTTATCGAATTTTAGTCATCTTCGATCAGTTCTTTTTTCAGCGGGAGATTAGTTCCGGAGCTATTTTTTACAACGGTCTTGAGTATGGACAGTTGCGGGCTGGATTTCCAGATTTTGTCCGCTTAAAATAAATATAGCTAAAAACATCGAATATCGACTAAGTATTTAGCCGCAATTGGCTATACGCATTGTTGTGCAACGTATTTTTCAATTTTTTTTGCTCATTGATTTCTCAAAAAACTCATTAAATGCTTCCATTCCATTAGGTTCTAGGAAAACTACTTTTTTTTGCAATTCCATTGGTGTTTTATTTCCTAAGTTTTCCATTATTGCTAAAGGCCAAGTAAAACTGAAATCAGTTGGCAAAATCAATTTATTCGGATTAATATTTCCAATTATTGAATTGGAATAATACACTTTATTATTTTCACTTAACTTAAATCGAATTTTGGTTTTAAAATTTCCATTATATTTTGTCGATTTAGTCTCAATTATTCCATTTGGCTCAATTTTAATTTTTCCAAAACTGTTTCCGCAATCAGAACTTTCCCAATATTCTATTGGCTTCCAAATTCCATTTTCGTCCATAGCTTCTTGTAGAATGTAAATTTTAAAGTCCTGATGAGAGATTGAAATTGTATCAGAAGAATTATTTTTAATAAATACTGAAATTTTTCCATCAGTATTCGGTAAAGCAATTAATTCAAATTCTTTTTTGGATTTTATTTTTGTATCAAATTGTTCTTTAAGTTCGGAATTAGCAACAAAATCAGAATTATACTGGTTTTGATTCACACTCATTTCCGATTGCTGTGCTTTTGCAATTTGGCAAAGAAGTATAATTAATATTCCAATTTTTAATTTCACAATTTCAGTTTTTCTATATGTTGCACAACGTTTTTGTATAAGATTAGTTGCGTGTTTTAAGCACTAAAGTTATAAAATAAATCACAGATAGAAAGTCCCCGAGGACTTTCGTAAGTAGGCTACAACTAGCAATTAATTTTATACGGTGTTGGCATACGTTTTTATATTTTTCGGAATAACGGTTCTTTTAATTTCTTATCAAAATGTAATAAATCCGCTAATTTTATATTGTTAAGTAATAGTCCAGAAAAGCCTGAATATTTTAAAATTAATGAACAAACTAACAAATGAAGTTTATAAACGATGTGATGCAATTCATATGCTTTTGTATCATTCTCAATATCAAAAGGAATTCTACCGTGTAGAAAATCATTTCTCATATTTATGCACCTTTCATCATCTTCGCTCAAGTTTATGTTTAATAGTTTGAAAGAAAGTAAAAAACTGTCTCTGTTCCCGACTTGATTTATTTGTTCTAATTTATTTAAAACCATTTTTTTGCTATTAAATTCAGAATCCGGAATAGTCTCTACTATTTTTTTTAATTCTTTGATTGTATTACTAGCTTTCTTCTTTATTTTGAATGGATTTATCTTTTCTTCATTTTCTTCTATAATTATATTTTTTACAGTTTCTAAAGCAACTGAATATGTGGAAGCCTTTATTTCTATTGGGTATTGACAGCTTTCCGACATTATTCTAATAGCTCTGAATAATCTTAAATCCGTAAGACTTTTATTTACTAAATTTTGAAAAACTTCTTTTTCCAAATATGGTCTAACTTTATTAAATTCAGATAATTCCCAATACAATTGAGGGTCTAACGCTGGAATTCCAGATATTGAATTTTCTAACTTTTTATAATTGAAAGAATTTATTTTTTCAAATCTAGAATCATCATACTTTAAAATTATAATTTCATCTCTAAAAAGATGTCCACTAACTAAACCAAAACAATAAGTAATTGCTGAAATATAGTTTTCAAAATCATTGCTTTGTATTTTGTCATAGCTTTCAATTACCAAAGATTCAACTTCATTAACCTTGTAGTCAAAAATTCCAATTCGCTTGTTCTTGATTACAATATTTAAATAACCTGCAACCCTAATTGAAGAACCGACATTGAAACCTTCTGATTTTATATATCTAATTGGAAGTTTATGAAATTTTGGTTTAGGTATTATGGCTCTATGAATTCCAGCAGAGTTATTAAATGAATTTGACTTTAATTCTCTAATTTCTCCAGTTGATTTAAATCCTTTTCCAATTTTTAAGTTAATTAAACCTGCACCATTATAAGCACTAAAATGAAGTTCATCATTAATTAGCTCAAATGGCTCTTGGTAACCATAACTTTTATGTTGATATTTGACAGGTGGACCTTCAAGTAATATTTCTCCTGCGGAATACTTAAAGCACCTTTTCCCTTTTTCTAGAGAACATTTTATTGTGTTTATAGTTGGATATTTACTTTTAATAATGAACTCTTTCTTGGAAAATAGGTTCGTCAAGAAATCATTAGTATGAACTAAATTTATTTTTGCTCCTTCAAGTTTAATTTTATCTAATCTGCTCAATTTTTGTCAAATGTATGCCAACTCGTTATATCATCATAAAAATACGCTTTTATCCGATTCAGTTTCCGGATATCAACACTTTTTCGTCTCTATTTGTGATATTTGTTATACGCTCTATAGCCAAATCTAAAGGATTCTTGATTTTATTTAAATCTTTTTGGGCTACATGGGTATAGATCATTGTTGTCTCTGGTTTAGAATGACCTAATAATTCTTGAATATATCGAATGTCAACTCCGTTTTCCAGCATATGTGTCGCGTAACTATGTCTTAAAGTATGTGGGGTTACTCGTTTTAAAATACCCGCCTGTTTACAACTTATTTTAAGAAAATTTCTAACAGAGCTAGGGGTGTAAGCACTGTTAGCCCTTCCTTCAATTAAGAAATTTCTAGGCTCATAAGTCATCAAATAATTATTCAAAAGTGGTTTTACAGTTTCACTCAAATTAACCACACGATCTTTCCTATTTTTTCCCTGTTTGATATGAATTACATTTCTAGAGAAATCAATATCGCTTACCTTTAGATTAATTAACTCTCCAATTCTAAGACCGGCAGAATACAACAAGGCAATAATTGCTCGGTGTTTCAAATTACGTGTAACTTGTATCAATTTTAATACTTCATGATCAGAGAGCACAATGGGTAAATATTTACTTTTCTTGGGGCGGTTAAATTCACTGGCATCAAATTTTTCAACATTACAAAATTCAGTTAAATATTTTAAAGCACTAACGCATTGCCGATGGCTACTAATGCTATAGTTTTCTTTTGCCAATACATTGGTCATAAAATAATCCAAATCAACATTAGCGAAGTCATCAATGGCTTTATTTTTTAATAAATCTATGAATCTCAATACAAAAAAGCCATAACTTTTTAAAGTGCTTTCGCTTAATCTTTTGCCACGTAAGTAGCCAATATAGTCTTTAAGTAAAGCCCGATGTTCTTTTGGTAAGGCTTTGTATAATTTCTTCATTGTTGGCTTTTTGTCAGAATTCTTTTTTATTGCATCATAAAGATATTCAGGAATTTCGTCATTCTTAAAAGCCTCTCTATTTAGCACGAATCCCGCATCTAGACAATAAAGCTTTAAATCGATAAATTGAAAAGGAGAATAACTAACGTAATAAGTAGTATTAGATTGAGACCACTTTATAGCTTTATAAGACTTGATAAAAGATCGAGTCTTACTGTCATTTCCAAATTTTATAGCAATTTGCTTTCTTCCACGATGGATAAGTGGAATAAGAGTTATCGATTTGTTCATAATCCTAGGGCATAAAATGTTGATTTATAGAATATAAAAATAATTAATTAGTCGTTTCTATGGAAGACGATTAAGTGTTAAAAATCATAGAAAAGAAAAAGTAAACTGATATTTAAGCTTGAGACCAAAAACATAATCCAGCCAATGCTGTGATTTGATGTAGATATTTAAGGAGAATTTGAACTAATATAGAATCATATTATTCAAATAGCATTTCTCAATAAACAATAATTTGTTGACCTTTTGAATTGCATTTTGGACAATTCAGGTTGAAACGTAAGCAATCAATACCATATAATATTCAATTCGTATCAATTTTAATGGCCTAATATTATTCTGCTTTTTAATTAATTTCTTTAGAGCCATATTGCTGTTATCCTTTTATTGATATCTACTCTATTCAATTTAATAGATTAATAAGGACTTAAAAGGGGAGTAGGGCAGCAGGACATCGCCCGGTTCAAATCAAAAATGGTCTTTTTTGATTGAGACGCAAAACTTGGACAGGTCGTTAGACAGTACAATCTGATACGCTGAATGATGATGAATTTTTACGGTCAGGTTTCGTGCTTTTAGAGCTAGAATAAATGGGTTATAGGAATGTTTCATAATTGGATTGAAGTTTTGGGTAGGCTAGTGACTCTTGGAAATATTAGATATAATATGTTGAAATTGAAAATTCAGTTTATCAAAAGTTTATCCATTTTTAGGTCTGACTTTTTTTGGTTATAATCATTAAAATTTACTGCCTAATTTCAAGATGGAGCAGAATTACCGTCAATTTTTTTATAAACGCAGTTCTTGATATACTAAACTTTCTTCCAAAATTGCAAGATGCTCAATTAGAATTCCGCTTGGAATTTGCACTCAAACCGCAATTTTTAATTTCCCCTTCGATAGTACCTATATGGTTTTTAGCACTCCTGAATCTGCTCTTAAGGATGCTCCATTTGTGGCGATAGACAAAGGACTGGATAAATAAGATACTAAATTTGCGATTTCTTTAGGGTCTATAAATCGCTGTAACAAGATGTGTGGATTTGATTGTTGAATAATTGAACTTTTCATGTCGTCTATTTCGATGTTTTGAGCACCAGCAATTTGTTCAATTACCTCTGCGACACCATCAGAATACGTTGGGCCTCCTAAAACTGTGTTAACTGTAATCTCTGTGCCTTTAGTCAATTTTGATAGCCCATTCGCTACAGCCGATAAGGCAGCTTTTGTCATTCCATAATGAATCATATTTGGTGGTACATTAACACCTGATTCACTACTTATAAAAATGATTCGGCCCCATTTCTTGGTAAGCATTTGTGGGAATAACTGTCTCGATAAGCGAACACTACTCATTACATTAATTTCAAAATATTTATACCAATCATCATCTAAAATATTTTCAAAGTCAGATATGTCGAAAATTCCGACATTATTAATCAAAATATCAATGTCGGTAAGTTCTTCTAAAAGTTTGTTTACTTCTGATTTATTCGTAAAATCTGCCGATATCGCGGAAATATCGGAGTCAGGAAATTGCTTTTGTAGCTTTTCTTTGGCTTTATTGGTTTTTTCCGATTGTCAACCATTAATTGTAACCGAAGCGCCTTCCTTGAGTAGTTGTTGGGCAATGGCAAAACCAATGCCTTGAGTTGAACCGCTAATGAATGCTTTTTTGCCTTTTAATTTTAAATCCATTTTATTTTGTAATGTTCGTTAAATAAATGATCAAAAAAATTAGTTGCTTATATCTAATTGTAGTTCGATCTGTTTTTTTAAGATTTTTTCTTCCGGGTAAATTCTTCGTAAGGAATTAATGCCACACCAAATACTAATTAAATATTTTCCTAAGATGTTAGCATCTGTTTCTGATTTGAGATTCCCGTTTTTTTGTTCTTCGAGAATAATATTGCAGTATAATTTCCGTCGGCCAATGGTCGTATCATTTAAAATTAAGCATTAAAAAAGCCCTGTGTTTACAGGGCTTTTGAGTTTTTAAAGTGATCTCGACAGGATTCGAACCTGTGACCGTCTGCTTAGAAGGCAGATGCTCTATCCAGCTGAGCTACGAGACCATTTTTGCGGTTGCAAATATAATCTCTTTTTATTTTAAAACAAGCCTTTTTTTAAGAAAAATTAGCTTTTTATTTAATCGGAATGTTTTAATGCTGAAATACAAATAGTTAGTGGTTTCATTTTTTTTATGCTAAAATTTGAAAATATCATATTACAATGCATTCTTAAAGTTTTTCCTTATTTTTAGCCTAAATTAAATTCTAACAAATATCAAAATGCTTAATTACCCAATAAAATTTACACCTATTCTCAAAGAGAAAATCTGGGGAGGTGAAAAATTAGCCACCATTCTAAATAAAAATTCAGATGCTAAAAATCTTGGTGAGAGCTGGGAAATTTCAGGAGTAAAAGGTGATATCTCTATCGTAGAAAATGGAGCACTTAAAGGAAAAACATTAAATGAGCTCTTAGAAGAATACAAAGATAAATTTTTAGGAGCCAAAGTTTATGCCGATTTTGGTGCAGAATTCCCTTTACTTATAAAATATATCGACGCTAAAACTGCGCTGTCAGTTCAGCTTCATCCTCATGATGATCTTGCTAAAACGCGCCATAATAGTTTTGGAAAAACAGAGATGTGGTTTATTATGCAAGCCGATAACAATGCCGATATTAATGTAGGTTTTAAAGAAACAATCAGCAAAGAAGATTATATAAAACATCTTGAAGAAGGTAAGATTACTGAGGTATTGAATTTTGAAAAAGTTGAAAAAGGAGATAGCTTCTTTATAAACACAGGGAAAGTTCATGCCATAGGCGCAGGCGTTCTTTTAGCTGAAATTCAGCAAACTTCAGATATTACGTATAGAATATATGATTGGGACCGAGTTGATGATGAAGGAAATTCAAGAGAATTACATACCGCTTTGGCTATAGATGCGATAGACTTTGAGAAGAAAGACGATTTTAAAATGGAGTATGATAAAACTCCTAATGAATCCTCTAATATTGCCGATTGTGAATATTTCACCACCAACTATTTACCGGTAAAAGGCAGTATTACCAAAGATTATTCTGATGTTGATAGCTTTATAATTTATATGGCGGTAAGTGGTAAAGCGACTATTAGTGTTGCCGGAAATATTGAAGTAATAGAGCAGGGGCAAACATTATTAATTCCTGCAGAAAATAATGAAGTTGAAATAAGCTCTGATGATTGCGAATTGCTAGAAGTGTCTGTTAACAGATAATTATCGCATTTAAAACAATTAAAAAAAGTCATTCTTAGGAATGGCTTTTTTATTTAATCTTCAGGCAAAATAGACTATTTAGAGGGAATGCCGAAAATCATTAATTTGAACAATAATTTTTAGTACGAGACAATTCTGGGTGTATTTAAATCTCGATGATAGATTAGATTATTTTAAATCCAACCGCAATTTTATTCAATGGTAACCTTTAGAGAATTTTTAGTTCTTATCTGAATATGATCGTATTGCCATGCTTCATCTTGTCTATGTGCCTCAATAGCCATTACGCCATTAGCTTTAGTTCCTGTGACTTTAAATGTGAGACTAACCTTCTCATGATTTTCTGAATATTGAACATCGCCATTTAATAGTGATAGATTATCTTTAATGTCTATTTTTCCGAAGTTGTTTTTCACTTCTTCATTTTGGTTGGCTAAATGTATGGCGTTTTCATAAAGTGCTTCATCGGCATAAACTTCAGCAAAATTAAAAATATGTGTGCCTAAATTTGTGGTTGTAAAGGTTAGGATTAGCAATATTATAACAAGGCTAGAACTTACTATAAGCCATTTTTTCATAATTTATTCTTTAAATTTATTGGTATCAAAAAGCGCTCTTACTTCAGGCTTTTGTAATTCAATAATGGTCAAAATTCCAAGTACAATTCCTAAAACACCAGTCAAACAATTCACTACGGAAACAGCAACTATAAAACTCCAATTTTTGCGTTCTTTCAAATATTTAGCAGCCAAAAAGGTAATAACGGCTAGTATTATAGATAAAAGGATGAACACACTACCAACTATAAAAAACACTACATTAAATAAGTTAAAAAAATGATTTGGCATTGCTTGTGAAGGTATTACAAAGCCAATAATAATGTATATAAGCCCAAATAACGTAAAAGCTAAATTTAAGACAGCTTTTATGATAAAAAGAATTCTGTAGGTTTCTAGATTTCTTCCGGGATTTGTCTGCAAAGCTTCCATTTATAGGTCTTGTTGTGTTTTATAGCAATTTAAACTATTAAAATGACTGAATACTAATTTCGGTTTAGGTATTTTAAAAATTTATAGTATTTTGAAACATCTTTCACAGAAACCATCAGAGAATGGAAAATAAAAAAGAAAAACTCTTAATAGATTTTAATGAGGCGTTTGCTAGCGGAAATAATCAGTTTATGCTAGATCATGTTACTAAGGATTTTCATTGGATTATGATTGGCAAAAAAGAAGTTAAAGGTAAGGAAAGCTTTGCTGAAGCATTACTTGAAATGGAGGACCATGTAACCGATGATCTTGAACTTGTAGATGTTATTAGCCATGGTAACAAGGGATGTGTAAATGGCAATATGAAAATTAAGACTCCAAACGGTGAATCATTAAGTTTTTCTTTTTGTGATGTTTACGAATTTTGCCAGGCAGGAGATAAGATTGCTAAAATGACCACTTACGTGATAGACAGGTGATATTGGATAATTAAAGTACCATACTTTAAAAAGAGAACCGACAAATTACTAAAGGTTTGGAAAAAGTATTATTAATTGCAATCAATGATTATATTTTGATTTATTAAATGTGAAATTCTTCAGGATAAACAACAATACCAAAAATGTGTTTGGCTGCATTTGGGACTAATTCCTTCAACATAAAATTCTTTTTTGGAACTTCAAAAGGAGCCTGTATATCAAAATTAATAGCTGGCTCATAATCAAATCTTGGATAATACTCTTCGTGTCCTAAAACTAATACAATTTCATATTTAAGTTCTTTAGCCTTATCATGCGCAGTTTGTAATAAACTGGATCCAATACCGTTGTGCTGAAATTCTGGAAGCACTGCGACCGGAGCCAGTGCAAGCGCAGGAAATTTATTTTTGTCGTTTTGGATGGTAATTTCACTAAGCATAATGTAGCCAACAATTTTTTTATCCACTTCGGCTACCATAGAAAGTTCAGGAACAAAGGCATAAGAATTACGTATGCGATTTACAAGAAATTGTTCTTGGTGATCGCTATTAGATTCGTTTAAAAATGATGCCTTAATTACCTTAAAGACATCATTATAATCTTCTTGTTTTTCTTGCCTAATTGTTACTTCCATATTTCTGAAAAATTAAAAGCAATGTAGCTAAATTTAAGCTTAACTTGTCATTATTCGAGGTTAATTATTAGCAAGGATTCTTCTTGATTCAGGCAACTTATTTTTTCGGCATATTTATTTAATGCCAAACTTTTTCCGTAGCAGGTCATTCCATCTGCTTTTCCGATACTATTTACTAATAGCGCCGGAATTTTATATTTTTCTGAAATCATTTTCAATGCATTTTCAGCTTTTTTCATTCCTATTTGATGTTTTGCTACACTTGCTAAAAAGAAATCAATTTTTTCTGAATTAATATTGTTGAGATGTGCCTCAACCAAAACCTCATAACAAATAGCGATTTTTATTTTTTTCTGTTGGATTTTAATTATAGAAGAATTTGATTTAGGCTGAAAAAAATGAAGTTCATCTGGATGCAAAAATTGTTTGAAATAAAAGCGAATCTCTTTATTAGGTTCAAAAATGGCCATTGCAATATGCAGTTTAGAACCTAGTGCTAAAGGCAAGCCCAAAGCGATCGAAATATTGTTTTTAGAGCTAAAGTCCTCAAACAAATTCAATCTATCGTCACTTTTAGAAAAAGCTAAGGATTTTGCTAAAGTAGGTTCGTAACCGGTTAATGATAATTCAGGAAAAACAATTAAGTCGATTTTTGCATCTTTAGCTCTTGTGATAAAATCAAGATGTTTTTTGAGATTTTCATTAATATTTCCGGGTATTGAGCTTATTTGTGCTAAGGCAATTTTCATTTCTGCGATTTTTTCAAGCCGACTCTAATGCAAATAAAGTAATTTCTGGTCGTACGTTAAAACGAACTTGACGTAAGCAGCCTAGTGCACGATTTATATACAAAGTTCTCCCGTCGTAAAGGTCGATTATCCCCGCATCGTAACGCTTGTTTTCTACTGGTAAAATCGGTGCTCTTAAAAAAGGAGGTTTGCATTGCCCACCGTGTGTATGCCCGCTTAAAATCCACCCTTTATACTCATTCCAAACGTCTAGATCACAAACATCGGGATTATGGCATAAGGCAATATTGGCCATCTGAGAATCATAATTTTTAGTAGCTTTTTCAGGATGAAAATTAGTTCCCCAAAAGTCATCTATCCCAATAAAGTTTATTCCGTTGGTAATCACAGCTTCATTTCTTAAAATCTGAATATCTCTCGAAGCCAATTGATCTACTATGTTTTTAGCAACATGGTCTTCCTTGTAATCAATTCCATAATCATGATTGCCCAAAATACCTATACTTCCCAGACTTCCGTTGGGGAAGAACGGAATAACTTCAGCAAGCTGATCTAGATTTCTAGGCTCATCGTAAGTCACAAAATCACCCGTGTAAACCACAAAATCTGGATGTAGCTGTTGTGCCTTTTTAAAAGAATCAATTATATATTGATAATCGAAAAAATCACCAATATGAATATCGCTAATTTGCATTAGCATTTTCCCTTCTAATGCTGAAGGAAGATTTTTTATTGGCATCTTTTGATATACAAATTCTAACCAAAAAGGCTCTACCTTCCAGGCATAAAACCCAGGAATACCAGCTACGGCAGAGATGATGGCTATATTTTTTATAAAATTCTTTCTATTCATTTAATCTTTAAAAATTGAAACGTGCCAATTGATTTATTTGAAAAATAATTCATTTACTTGATTATAACATAGATCTTTTCTAAAAATCATCATTTTAATTTCATTTAAGTAACTGTTTTGAGTGAATTTTATCTTTACAGAAACAAATTCTTATAAAAAATTTTCTTTGTGTAACATTGCCGAAGGATAGCTACAGGTAGTGAAAGGCGTGCTTTCGTTATTGAAAAATAGAATTATAATCGGAACTAAAATAAGAAATTCAAGATATAAAATTAAAGTTGAGCTGGAAGTTGTAACAATAAATGAAAAAAATCAAGATTCAATTTGATTGTGAATTTTTAGTGCTGACGGCCGACTAACACTCAGAATTCGGTTTGGAAAGCACGAGTCTAATAACCTCTATTTTAAATATTTATAAAAAAAATATTTGTGGGATCAAATTATATATTTTATATTGCTTCATAATTAAACATTAAGAACCCAAATCCTTGATATTTAATTAATATGAGTAATTTAAGCTATCCCAAAATATCTTAGAAAAACAAAAGCGTCCTAAATTCTTAGGGCGCTTTTTTCTTTATATGATGTAATCATAAGCTTATCGAGTAAAGAAGCTGATCCCGAATGTTTGACAGTGCTGTTTTAACACAGACTAATTCATTCAGCATATTTTAACTTTAACTAATACTATATTAACCATAAATGTAGTTTTCGTTGGTTATTGCACAAATATTTTACAACTTTACGGGAAACTATCTTCTAAATTTATGCTTAAATATAATTCCCTACTAATTTTATTGTTACTGCCATTATTTTCGCTTCAGGCTCAAGAAACTCAATTTACTCACGCCGATACGCTTAGAGGAAGTATCACTCCAGAAAGAGCCTGGTGGGATGTGATGCGTTACGATATTTCAGTAACACCAGATTTCGATAAAAAATATACTTCAGGATTCAACAATATCACTTATAAAGTGGTGCAAAAAGAGCATCCAAATTTAATGCAAATCGACCTTCAGAAACCATTGGTGATCGATAGTATTATTTACGACAAAAAAAAATCTTTAAGTTTTAGTAGAGAAGAGAATGTATATTACGTAGAAACGCCGCCGCAGAAGCTCGAATCTGAGCATGAAGTAAAAATTTATTTTAGCGGAAAACCACACGAAGCTATTCGTGCTCCATGGGATGGTGGTTGGACGTTTACCAAAGATGAAAAAGGTAGACCGTGGATGACGGTGACCTGCCAGGGGCTTGGTGCTTCTATCTGGTATCCTAATAAAGATCACCAAAGTGACGAGCCCGATCGTGGTGCTTCGCTAACTATGCGGGTTCCAAACGAACTAATGGCGGTGGCAAATGGTAGAATGCTGGATAAAACGGAACATAAAGACGGAACAATTTCCTATAAATGGGGCGTAGAAAACCCGATTAGTAACTATACTATCATTCCGTATATCGGGCACTACAAAAACTTTTCCGAAGTTTATACCGGCATAAAAGGCGATTTAGACCTTAATTACTGGGTTATGGATTATAATTTGGAAAAGGCTAAAAATTATATGCCTAAAGAAGTTCATAATCTCTTAAATGCATTTGAGTACTGGTTTGGTCCGTATCCTTTTTATGAAGATGGCTATAAATTGGTAGAAACCGAGCATACCGGGATGGAGCATCAATCTAATGTTTCCTACGGAAATTATTACGCTGGTGGATATCGTGGTAGAGATGGCTCTGGAACAGGTTTAGGTTTAACCTGGGATTTTATCATAATTCATGAAAGTGGACACGAGTGGTTTGGGAATAACATTACCACCAACGATTTGGCAGATATGTACATTCACGAAAGTTTTACCAATTACAGCGAAACTTTGTTTTTGGATTATGTGTATGGCGAAGAAGCTGCAAATGATTATAATTTTGGAACCAGAAGTGGTATTCAAAACGATAAACCTATTATTGCGCCTTATGGTGTAAATGCACAGGGAAGTGGTGATATGTATCCAAAAGGTGGAAATATGTTACATACGATTCGGCATAGTATGGACGATGATAAACTATTTAAGAATATTCTTACTGGTTTAAATATGACCTTTCATAATAAAACGGTAGACGGTTCAGAAATTCAGGAATACATATCAGATAAAGCGGGGTACGATTATTCAAAAGTGTTTGAGCAATATTTAACCACGATAAAAATTCCGAAGCTTCAGCTATACATTGATGCGCCAAACAGCAAGATTTTTTATAGATACACCAATATTGTAGATGGTTTTAATTTGCCGTTAGTTTTAAAAGGTAGCGAAGAAAAAATAAAGATTATCCCTTCAGCAGAATGGAAAAGTGTTGCTATTCAGCATAAAAATCAGTATTTATTTACGCCATGGAGGATAGAGCATATGTATTATGTAGATGTAGAATTGCTTGATAATCGAGATTAAATATTTAGGGGCTTGCCTTGAAGAAGAAGATAATTTCTGATAAAAATTTAATGATTTAAGCCCTAGGTTGTTCAATATAAAATGAAAGAATAGATGTTTTCAAAAGAAACTTATGTAGCGCGAAGAGAGCGATTAAAGAAAAAAATGAAATCGGGAATCCTTATTTTCCCAGGAAATAAGGAAACCGGAATGAATTACAAGGACAACTGGTATCCGTTTCGTCAGGATAGTAGTTTTTTATATTACTTCGGAATAAACCTTCCCGATCTTTATGTACTTATCGATTTAGATAATGATAAAGAAATTCTTTTTGGAGATGATCTAACTCCGGAAGATTTTGTGTGGGTTGGTGCGGTAGAACCTTTATCAACTTATGCTGAAAAATGTGGTGTTGCTGAAGTTCAGCCCATGGCGAAGCTGGAAGGTTATATTAAAAACGCACAGCAAAAAGGCCAAAAGCTGCATTATTTGCCACCGTATAGAAATAAAGTAACGATTGAAATTAGCAATCTTACCGGGATTCCTGTAAACGAAGTTGATGCGAATAAATCGGAAGCATTCACCAAAGCCGTGATCGCGCAGCGTGCCATAAAATCTGCTGAAGAAATTGCAGAAATCAATAAAGCGGTAAATATCACCGCAGCTATGCATCGTCATGCTATTAAATGGACAAAGCACGGTGTTACCGAAAAACAGATTGCAGGAGAATTACAAGCGATTGCTATTGCCGGTGGTGGGAATATTTCTTTCCCGATAATTCTAACCAAAAATGGCCAATATCTGCATAATCATGCTACACAAGCTGTGGTTGAAAACGGAGATATCGTTTTATGTGATTGTGGTGCAGAAACCGCTATGAATTATGCCGGGGATATGACGCGTACTTTTCCGGTAGCGGAACGGTTTACCGATATTCAACGAGACATCTATTCGATTGTTCTAGATGCGCACGAATCCTCTTCTGCGGCACTAAAACCGGGTTATCGTTTTAAAGATGCCCATTTATTGGCCTGTAGCCGAATTGTAGAAGGACTTAAAGGTCTTGGTTTAATGAAAGGAAATACTCAGGATGCCGTAAATGCAGGCGCACATACCTTGTTTTTTCAATGTGGCTTAGGCCATTTTATGGGAATGGATGTACACGACATGGAAAATTTCGGAGAACAATTAGTGGGCTATACGGATGATGTTAAAAAGAGTACCGAATTTGGTCTGAAATCGCTTCGATTAGGAAAAGAACTGGAAGAAGGAAATGTGCTTACCGTAGAACCCGGAATTTATTTTAATCCGTTTTTGATCGATTCCTGGAAAGCACAAGGAAAATATACCGATTTTGTGAATTATGATGAAGTCGAAAAATTTAAAACTTTTGGCGGCATGCGTGTAGAAGAAGACTTTGTAATCACCAAAAATGGTAAAGAGCTGTTGGGTGATCCGCTCGCCAAAACAATAAACGAAATAGAAGAACTTAAAAACTCCTAACAACATAAAATCTAGAAATGCTATGAACCACTTTCTCTCCTTTAAATTTCTCCAATATTTTAGCCTTTTGTTCATAGCATTTTCTTTTTCAATACAAGCTCAAGAAAATCCCGAATGGCAACGATTAGATGTTTTATCAGTTAATACTGAAGATTCTCGCGCTACTTTTCATATTTATGATTCTGAAGCCGAAGCGCTAACCGGCGACTATAAGAAATCTGGAAACTATAAAAGTTTAAACGGAAATTGGAAATTCCACTTTGCTGAAGTTCCAGAAAAACGACCGGTAGATTTTTATAAAACCGATTACGATACAAAAGACTGGGACGATATTCAAGTTCCCGGCGATTGGCAATTGCAGGGCTATGATTTTCCGCTATATGTAAGTGCTGGTTTTACTTTTAAAATTAATCCGCCATTTGTCGATTCTACCTACAATCCGGTAGGATCATATAAACGAACTTTCGATTTGGCTGAGTCCAAAATGAATAAAAATAACGACTATTTTTTACATTTTGGAGCTGTAAACAGTGCTTTTTATGTGTGGATAAATGGTGAGAAAGTCGGTTACAAAGAAGGAACCAAAACACCATCAAAATTTAAGATCACTCAGTTTCTAAAACCGGGTAAAAACAGCATTGCGGTAGAAGTATATCGTTGGTCTTCTGCAAGTTATTTAGAAGATCAGGATTTTTGGCGTTTAAGCGGCATCGAGCGTGATGTGTATATGTATAAAACTCCGAAATCTCGGGTCAAAGACTTTTTTGTGACTCCGGGATTGGATGAAAACTACGATAAAGGAATTCTTGATGGTTATGCGGTAATTGCTTCAGAAAACAAAAAACTTCAGTTAGATCTTAGAATTTGGGATGGAGAGAAGATCATTTCAGAAATATCAAAATCAATTGTTGAAGCTAAAAATGATACGCTAAACTTTCAAATTTCAGAATTAGATATCAAACATTGGTCGGCTGAAAAACCAAATTTATATACATTAAGTTTAAGCTTGAAGGATGGCACGAAAACACTGATGGCTACTTCAGCAAAAATAGGTTTCAGAACTTCAGAAATTAAAGGCGGCCAACTTTTGGTAAATGGGAAACCAATCTTGTTGAAAGGGGTGAATCGCCATGAACACGACCAAAATTCTGGTCATGTGATCTCGCGTGAATCGATGCTTCAGGATATCAAACTTTTTAAAGAATATAATATCAATGCGGTTCGAAATTCACATTATCCTGCCGATCCGTATTGGTATGAGCTGTGTGATGAATACGGAATTTATATGATCGATGAAGCCAATCTTGAAAGTCATGGTTTTGGCTACGACGAGGATAAAACGCCCGCCAATAAACCCGAATTTGAGAAAATGCATCACGATCGTATTGCACGAATGATGCAAACCAATAAAAACCATCCTTCGATTATTATCTGGTCGATGGGGAACGAGGCAGGAGATGGCCCTGCTTTTATAAAAAATTACCATTGGTTAAAGAAAAACGATCCTAGCCGCCCGGTGCAATATGAAAGAGCCGAACGTGGCAAGAGTTTTCAGGAACCACATACCGATATTATTCCTTGGATGTATGCCAGCGTCGATTATATAAAAGATAATTATTTGGGCAACTATCCCGATCGCCCTTTTATTTGGTGTGAGTATGCTCATGCCATGGGCAATAGTACGGGAGATTTAGTTGATCTTTGGGATTTTGTATACGAAAATCCACAAATTCAGGGCGGATTTATTTGGGATTGGGTAGACCAGGGATTTGTAAAAACCGATGAAAATGGCGAAGATTATTGGACTTATGGCGGTGATTATGGGCCAGACCGCTATCGGCATGATGCAAATTTTGTAATTAACGGACTGGTAAATCCAGATCGTACGCCTCATCCTGCACTTTATGAGGTAAAAGATGTCTATAAGAATGTAGATTTTCGATTAAAAAATGAAGAGAACCAAAATTTTAGTTTTGAAATTGAAAATCGCTTCTTTTTTACCGATTTAAATGAATACGAAATTTCTTATGAGCTGCTGAAAGAGGGTAAAGTTATCAAGAAGGAAACGCTTGATGAAATTGAACTAGAACCGCAAAGAGTAACAACTTGGAATTCGGATTTTGAATTTGATGAAAATGCCGAGTATTTTATAAATTTTTATGTAAAAACAACGAGTTCGACTAATTTAATTCCTAGTAGGCATATTATTGCCAAAAAGCAAATTCAGCTTCAGGAAGGTGATGAGGTTAAATTACCAATTACAGCTTCAGATAAATTAAAGACAAAAAATAAGGGTGAAAATCTTACAATTTCGAATACAGATTTTGAAATTATTTTCAATAAAGAGAGCGGTCAACTTTCAACATATACTTTTAATGGAAAACAATTGATCAAACAAGGGCCAAAATCCGATTTTTGGAGAGCGCCAACCGATAATGACTTCGGAAATAGCTTTCAGAAGCGAGCAAAAGCATGGAAAGAAGCTACAAATAATCCAAAATTGGTTAATTTTTCTTCGGAAAAACAAGACCGCTATGTTGAAGTGAATACCAATTTTGAATTAGATTCGGTTTCTTCAACTTTAAAAATTACCTATAAAATTTACGAAAATGGTGTTATTGAAGTCGGCAATAATTTTGAATTCAACGGTGATCCAGAAAAAATAAGCTCGTTGCCAAGATTTGGAAATACGATGGTGATTCCGTTAGATTATGACAAAGTTGAATGGTACGGTCGCGGACCTTACGAAAATTATTGGGATCGAAAAACATCGGCTTTTGTTGGCATATATCAATCGACTGTAGAAGATTTGTATGTAGCCTATATACGTCCGCAAGAAAATGGTTATCGAACCGATAATCGTTGGGTAAAACTTACTGATAATGAAGGAAACGGAATCAAATTCAGCGGTATGCCACTAGTTTCGTTTAGTGCGCTTAGAAACCCGACTTCAGATTTTGATGCCGGTATGGAAAAAGCACAACGACATACTAATGATATTAAACCAAGAGATGCGATTTATTTAAATATTGATTACAAACAAATGGGCGTTGGTGGCGATAATAGTTGGGGTGCCAAAACCTGGGAAAAATATCAGCTAAAACCTAAGAATTACAGCTATACTTATTTTTTAGAACCGATTAGTGAGTAGTTAGAATTGAGTATTGAGAAGTTAGATTTTAGATGGCTTTGCTGTTAGAACATAGAAAATAGATTTGATTTGATACTGTGCTGATTTGAAAAAAATTTTGAGCTATTGAGAGATGATCAATTTCAAATTTTGAATGCTGAAACTTGAATAGTTGGCAGTCAGAATGCTTCTTTGATCGTCATGCTGAACTTGATTCAGCATCCCATCATGCTTCGCAGATTCTGAATAGCAGGATGAGATTCCGTGTCAAGCACGGAATGACGTAACGAATTCGAGAAAATGTATCTCATATAGATACCTTTACTACGTTCTGGATTACGTTGGTAAGAAAATGCAATCAATATAGTATTAAATACTGATAGCTAAGCGCCTATAGTTAATAGCAAAAAAACCATAAACCAATTATAACAAAATGACCAAATTAAACTTAGTTGGAATAATTTTATTATTATTTTTTCCATTTTCTAGTAGTGCACAAGAAAATGATTCTTTATTAACCTTAGAGCGTATTTTTTCTTCTTCAGAATTTAGTAGTGATTACCAGCGTCCTATTTTCTGGATAGAAGATGGCGATGCTTTTGTAAGTATCGAAAAAGATAAAGCAGGTAATGATGAACTTATTCGTTACGAGAGTAAAAACTACAAATCAAGCACTTATTTAGCAGCCAATAATCTTAATATAAATGGTAAAAACCTGACAATAGAAGATTTTTCATTATCTCCCGATGCTAGCAAGGTTTTAATTTTTACAAACTCCAGCCGAGTTTGGCGATCGAATACCAAAGGTGATTTTTGGGTGTACGATTTTGATACGAAAAAACTAAAGCAATTAGGAAAAGATTTTCCATCTTCCTCGTTGATGTTTGCGAAATTTTCAGAAGATAATCAATTTGTGGCTTATGTGCACGATTTCAATATTTATAAAGAGAATTTTAAAACGGGAGAGCTTACTCAGCTAACCGAAGATGGAACAGGAGATATTATTAACGGAACGTTCGATTGGGTTTATGAAGAAGAATTTGGAATGCGCGATGGTTTTATGTGGAGTCCGGATGCTTCAAAAATTGCGTTTTGGCAATTAGATGCTTCAGAGATTGGCACATTCTACATGATCAACAATACCGACTCAGTCTATTCTGAACCGATTGCGCTGCAATATCCAAAAGCAGGATTCAATCCTTCTTCAGCAAAAGTTGGAATTGTAGATACAAAAACTTCCGAAGTAACATGGATACCGATGCCGGGCGATCCTGTTCAGCATTATTTACCGGCGATGCAATGGCTTAATGAAGATTTGGTGCTTATTCAGCAAATGAATAGAAAGCAAAACAAGCTCAATATTTTTACGTATAAACCTTCAACTTCAGCATTAAAAAAAGTGTATACCGAAACTGAAGAAACCTGGGTAGATTTGCGTTATCCGGATATTTCTTCGAACCAATGGGGAAATAACGATCAGCTAATTGTAGACAACGGGAAATCGTTTTTACGAATGACAGAAAATGATGGTTGGCGCCATATTTACAAAGTTAACCTGGAATCTGGCGAAAAAACATTGCTTACGCCAGGAGATTATGATGTAGCCACATATTACCAAACTGATGATAAGAATTTATATATTGTAGCTTCACCAGATAATGCTACGCAACGCTATTTATACAGGGTACCATTAGATGGAAATGGAAAACTAACCAAAGTTACTCCGCAACAATTTGAAGGCGTAAATACGTATGATGTTTCGCCTAATGGAAAATATGCTATCCATAAATTTACGAATGTTAGCACACCAAATACGGTGAATTTAGTTAATTTGCCCAAACATAAATCGGTTAAAAATTTAATTGATAATGAGCGTTTAAAAAACAAATTAAGTTCATTAGCCTTACCAGAAACGTCATTTTTTAAAGTCATGACTGAGAACGGAATCGAAATGGATGCTAGAATGACGAAGCCATTAAATTTTGATTCGGCTAAAAAATATCCGGTCCTTTTTCATGTTTATGGCGAACCGTGGGGTGTTGTCGCAACCGATCAATGGGTTGGTTTATACGAGCTATTCATGGCGCAACAGGGATTTGTAGTGATAAGTATTGACAATCGCGGAACACCAACTTTAAAAGGCAGTGATTGGCGAAAAAGTATTTACCAAAATATGGGCGTACTTAATACCAACGATCAGGCGGCGGCAGCTAAAAAAGTGCTTGCAACTTACGATTTTCTGGATGAAAAACGCGTGAATGTTTGGGGCTGGAGCGGCGGAGGCTCTATGACTCAGAATTTGTTGTTCAGATATCCTGAAGTTTATCAAACAGGAGTGGCTGTAGCCGGAGTTGCCAATCAGTTATTCTACGACAATATTTATCAGGAGCGTTATATGGGATTGCCGAGTGAAGATAAAGAAAAGTTTATTGAAGGTTCGCCGGTAACGTATGCTAAAAATCTGGAAGGAAATTTATTACTAATTCACGGAACCGGAGATGATAATGTGCATTATCAGAATATGGAATATTTGGTGAATGAGCTAATTCGAAATAACAAGCAATTCGATATGATGGCTTATCCTAACAGGGCGCATCATATTTACGAAGGAAAAAACACTTCGATTCACCTGTATACTTTGATTACTAATTATTTCTTGGAGCATAACGGATTGAAATAATATAGAAGATGAATATTAATCGGTTTGCTGCCTGTATTGTGTAGGCGTAATTCCTTTTAATTCTTTAAACTTTCGGTTAAAATTGGCGATATTCTGAAATCCACAAAGTTCAGAGATCGCCGATACCGATAAGTCCTGATCTTTATATAATAACTTGCAGGCGTGTTCTATCCTTATTTCAATTAAAAACTGAAAGAACGTTTTATTGGTTCTTTTCTTAAAATATCGGCAAAAAGCATTTTTACTCATAAAAGCAATATCTGCAATATCATCTAAAGAAATATTATCCTGAAAGTTATCCATAGCATATTGAAAAACATCATTCATTCGTTTTCCTTCATCCTCTGTATATTTTTTCTGGTAAACGAAAGAAGATAATGGTTGCCGCTCGGCATGCGTAAGTTCATTCAGTAGTAATAACAAAGTGGCAACTCTTTCAATTTTACTTTGTCGCTTAAGATTATTAAAAAGATGAAACTTTTTTTCATCAGCCTTAATTTTCATTCCGTATTCAGATTCATCAAAAAACTTCTGTATTCCACTAAGATCAGTAAGATTAAAGAATTCTTTTCCGAAGGACTTTTTGGTAAAAAAAAGCGTGTACATTATCGAATTTGGATGCGCCTCGGCATCGCTCCGAAAAACATGAGGAATATTTTCGCCTATAATCAGGATATCGTGCGGATGATATTCGTTTATACTGTCACCAACAATTAGGGAGCCGCTACCTTCCATAATATAGCTAATTTGTATCTCTTCGTGCTGGTGAAGTTTATCATAAAATATAATTTCATGATCTTCCTGATATACAAGGGCTTCTTTTTCGGGTTTTGGGATTTTAAACGGAAGGACTTTCATTAGTGTGAGTTTTTGTAAATATTATTAAAAAAAACCGAATTAGTCAATTTATATGATAATATCGTATCATGTTTAGATAATCAATACAAATTGAAAGCGATTTAATGCCCATATTTTTGTTAAAAAAATAAACACATGGCAATTAAATGGGAAGGGGTAATGCCCGCAGTAACCACTAAATTCACAAAAGAAGATGAACTGGATTTAGTAACCTTTGAAAAGAACATTAACGCACAACTGGAAGCAGGTGTAAACGGAATCATCTTAGGAGGAACTTTGGGTGAAGCTAGTACTCTTACACCGGCAGAAAAGGAAACGCTTGTAAAGAAAACTTTAGAAATTACAGCAGGACAGGTGCCGGTAATCATTAATATTGCCGAGCAGTCTACTAAAGAAGCAATCGAGGTCGCAAAAAATGCCGAAGCATGGGGAGCACAAGGATTAATGTTGTTACCACCAATGCGTTATAAAGCAACAGATCACGAAACCGTAGTGTATTTTAAAGAGATCGCAAAAAGCACTTCACTGCCAATTATGATCTACAACAATCCTGTAGATTACAAAATAGAAGTAACTATCGAGATGTTCGAAGAACTTTTAGCAGATTGTCCTACGATCGAAGCAGTAAAAGAATCTACTCGTGATATTAGTAATGTTACACGTTTAAAAAATAAGTTTGGTGATCGTATCAAGATCTTATGTGGTGTAGATACATTAGCATTAGAAAGTATGGTTGCTGGTGCAGATGGTTGGGTTGCTGGATTGGTAGCCGCTTATCCGGCAGAAACTGTGGCAATCTATAAATTAGTAAAAGCTGGTAATATTGAAGAAGCTTTAAGAATCTACAGATGGTTTATGCCATTATTAGAATTGGACATCTCTCCGCAATTAGTACAAAATATCAAGTTGGCTGAAGTTGCAACTGGTTTAGGAACCGAGTATGTAAGAGCACCAAGATTAGTATTACAGGGAGTAGAAAGAGAAAGAGTACAGGGAATTATTGATACTGCGATGGCTGTAAGGCCAGAATTAGTAGATTACAAATCTTTATAAATCAAGAAAACAGAAAGCATGATTACAGGAAAAAATTATATTGGTGAGGAGCTTTCCAGTAAAGGTGAGGTTACCTTTAAAACTTTTGATCCAAAAGAAAATAAAGAAACTGCCGCTATTTTTACTGAAGCAACAACACAGGAGGTGGATGCTGCTGTAGAAAAAGCGACAGCCGCTTTTAAAGTGTACAAACAAAAATCTGATGCTGAAAAAGCTAGATTTTTAGAAGCAATTGCTGATGAATTAGAGGCAAATGCTGAAGCCTTAAAAGAAATCTATAGAGCAGAATCTGGCTTGCCAGAAGGACGTTCTAATGGAGAATTTGCTAGAACTTGTAACCAGTTACGAGCTTTTGCCGAAATGCTTAAAGAAGGTAGCTGGGTAGAAGCGATTATTAGTAATCCTGAAGGAAAACCTGATATTAGAAGAATGCAAGTGCCTTTTGGTCCGGTAGCTGTTTTTGGCGCAAGTAATTTCCCATTTGCATTTTCTACAGCCGGTGGAGATACTGCCAGTGCATTAGCATCTGGTTCTCCGGTTATCGTAAAATCTCATCCTTTACATGCTGGTACAGGAGAATTGGTTGCTGAAGCGATCATTAAAGCCGCTAAGAAAACCGGAATGCCAGATGGTGTTTTCTCTAACTTAAACAGTAAAGGAATTGAAGTAGGTGAGTGGCTGGTAAAACATCCAAAAATAAAAGCGGTTGGATTTACCGGAAGTTATAAAGCAGGTACTGCACTGACTAAATTAGCTGCAGATCGTCCAGAGCCTATCCCGGTTTATGCAGAAATGGGTAGTATTAATCCTGTTTTGGCTTTACCATCTGCTTTAGAAGCTAAAGGAGATTTTTGGGCCGAGCAATATGCGGGTTCGATCACTGCTGGATGCGGACAATTTTGTACAAATCCCGGACTAATTTTAGGAATTGAGAGCGCTGCTTTAGATAGTTTTGTTGAAAAATTAGGGAAGAATTTATCGAATATTGCTCCTTCAGTGATGTTGAGTCCTGGCATTCAAAATCAATATGACGCTTCAAAATCTGAAGTTCTAGCACAAGAGGGTTATACCGAAGTTAGCAAATATGAGGGCGAAGTTGCGCCAAACTTTGGTAGACAGCAGGTAATCACCGTTTCTGGTGCTAATTTCCTTCAGAATAAAAACTTCCATAAAGAAGTATTTGGACCATTTTCAGTAGTGGTAAGATGTAAAGATAAAACCGAACTGGCCGAAGTGCTTCAGCAATTAGAAGGACAGCTAACCGGAACTGTATTAAACTCCGAGGAAGAAGAATTAAGTGAATTTGCAACGATTATCGACACCTTAACCGATACTGTTGGTCGAATTATCTATAACAGTGTACCCACAGGTGTAGAGGTTTGTGCGGCAATGACGCACGGCGGGCCATTCCCGGCAACTTCTAATGCTAAATTCACTTCTGTAGGATTAACAGCGGTACAACGATGGGTGCGCCCAGTTTCTTTCCAGGATTGGCCACAAGCATTGCTTCCGCAGGCACTAAAAGACGAAAATCCTTTAGGTATTTTACGTAATATCAATAATAAATACACAACAGATAGCTTATAAATTTTAATGGCAAGAAAAACTTTTTTTTGTGTTGATGCCCATACTTGTGGGAATCCGGTAAGAGTGGTTGCTGGTGGTGGCCCGTTTATCGAAGGAAAGAACATGAGTGAAAAGCGTCAAAATTTTATGCGGGAATACGATTGGATTCGTCGTGGTTTGATGTTCGAACCACGTGGCCATGATATGATGAGCGGAAGCATTTTGTTTCCGCCTTCAGATCCCCAAAATGACTGCGGAATTCTTTTTATAGAAACCAGTGGATGCTTGCCTATGTGCGGGCATGGAACGATTGGTACCGTAACGGTTGCGATTGAAGAAGGTTTGGTTTCTCCTAAAAATCCGGGAACGCTTAGGCTGGAAACTCCGGCGGGACTCGTAAAAGTGAGTTATGTTCAGGAAGGAAAAAAAGTGAAATCTGTTAAGATTGTAAATATCAAATCGTATTTAGCGAAAGAAGATATCAGTGTAGATAGCGATGTTCTTGGCGAATTAAAAGTTGATGTTGCTTACGGTGGTAATTTTTATGCTATTGTAGAAGTTCAGGAAAACTTTAAAGGTTTAGAACATTATCAGGCTAGTGAATTAATTACGTGGAGTAGGGAATTAAGAAGTAAATTAAACCAAGCACACGAATTTATTCATCCAGAAGATCCTACGATACATGGTTTAAGTCATATCCAATGGACAGGTGCAGTGATGGATGAAACTTCTACAGCGCGTAATGCTGTTTTTTATGGCGATAAGGCTATAGATCGTTCTCCTTGCGGTACAGGAACTTCAGCAAGAATGGCGCATTGGTATGCAAAAGGTAAGTTGAAAAAAGGCGATCTTTTTGTACACGAAAGTATTATTGGCAGTAAATTTATTGGAAGAATTGAAGAAGAAACAGAATTAGGCGGTAAAAAAGCCATTATTCCTAGCATAGAAGGTTGGGCAATGGTCACCGGTTATAATAATATCGTTATCGATGATGACGATCCTTATGCTCACGGATTTCAGGTACTTTAAAAATGTAGATTATGAAGAGAGTTGCAATTATTGGTGGTGGAATTACTGGTTTATGCTCGGCTTATTACTTGGTAAAAGCCGGCCACGATGTTACCATAGTAGATAAAGGTAATATTACAGATGGCGCTTCTTTTATTAACGCCGGTTATGTGACTCCCAGTCATTTTGTACCCATTGCAGAACCTGGAATGATTAATCAGGGAATTAAGTGGATGTTCAATAATTCTAGTCCGTTTTATATAAAACCGCGTTGGGATATGGATTTCTTCAGGTGGTCCTGGTATTTCAAGAAATCTTCAACTAAACAAAAAGTAGCGAAAGCTATCCCTGTACTTAAGGAATTAAATGAAAAAAGTAGAGACCTTTATGCTGAGATGTTAGCATCTTTAGATTTTGATTTTCACATGGAGCGTAAAGGTCTTCTTATGGTTTATAAAAGTGCGAAGAACGAAGAGCACGAAGCCAAACTTGCTGAAAAAGGAAAAGAATTAGGTCTGGATGTTAGTGTTTTGGAAAAAAAGGCATTGCATGATCTGGAACCTCAGTTTAGCGAAGATGTTCTTGGCGGCGTTCATTATGAATGTGATGCGCATAGCACTCCGAATCTATTTATGAAAAACCTAAAAAAATGGTTAGAAGATAAAGGAGTAAATTTTGTTTTAGAGGAAACGGTTACCGGTTTAGAAGTAGATAGAAAAACGATTAAAGCTATTTCTACGGAAAAAAATACGATCGAAGCAGATGAATTTATTCTGGCGGCCGGAAGTTGGACATTTTCTCTTGCCAAAAAATTAGGTCTTAATATTCCTATCCAGCCCGGTAAAGGCTATAGCATGAATATTACTAGGGAGACCAATATTACTTTGCCGGCTATTCTTACTGAAGCTAAAGTAGCGGTAACCCCAATGCAAGATTTTACTAGGTTTGCTGGAACTATGGAATTATCTGGCGATAACAATACTATTTTACCAAACAGGGTTGAAGCAATTGCGAAAGCGGCTTCCAATTATTACTCGGGTTTTACATTAACTGCTGAAGAAAAACAATCGGCCACGAGTGGATTACGACCGGTTTCACCAGATGGTTTACCGTTTATTGGTAAATCTTCAAAATTCAAAAACCTTAGCGTTGCAGCCGGACATGCGATGATGGGATGGAGTCTTGGCCCAATTACCGGAAAATTAATTTCAGAAATTGTTGATGCCAATCATACTTCAGTATTATTAGAGCCATTTGATTTAGAGCGTTTCTGAATTAAACTACGCTAATATTCATAAAAATCAGCCAACTTGGCTGATTTTTTTTATTTAATAAATAGTATTTACTAAATAATTTAATATGTATGTATACTTTGTTAATATAGTATCATTTTATGATAACTTTATCTTAAAAAATAACTAAGTCTAGTTGTAGTTTTACATTATCATTATTGAAATTTATTTTGATAATAGATGATTTAAATTCATCAAAAAACATTAAAACTAGTGTGTATGTTTAAAAAAAGACAATTTTATTTAAAAGATAGTTTAAACCCTAAAATATCGGTTTTATCACTATTCTTAATGCTTATAATTTCACAAACTTTATTTGCTCAATTATCAGTAAACGGGATTGTAAAGGATGAAAAAGGATTACCGATACCTGGTGTATCTATTAAAGAAAAAGATACGAATAATGGTACTGTCACTAATTTTGATGGTGAATTTACTTTAAATACAACATCGGATGATGCTATTCTTGTTTTTAGTTTTATAGGATATGCAAAAAAAGAAGTTAGTGTCACTAAAACTGAATCTAGACTAGAAGTTACTTTAAAAGAAGATCTACAATCACTTAATGAAGTTGTTGTAATTGGTTATGGAAAACAAGATAAAAGCCAGGTGACCAGTGCAGTTGCTAGTGTTTCTGAAAAAGATTTTAATCCTGGAAAAATACAAGATGCGGCTGAGCTTGTTAAAGGGAAAGTTGCAGGTTTAGTAGTGAGCAATAGCTCTGGAAATCCAAATAATGAATCGAATATTATGTTACGGGGGGTAACTACATTAAATGGTAGTACAAGTCCACTTATCCTCATAGATGGAGTTCCTGGAGATTTAACAATGGTTGCTCCAGAAAATATATCTTCAGTAGACGTGCTTAAAGACGCTAGTGCCGCAGCTATTTACGGAACTCGCGGTGCAAATGGAGTAATTCTTATTACCACAAAATCCGGTACTTTCGACCGTAAAACAAGTATAGTTTATGATGGTTTTGTATCGGTATCCGATTTTTATAAAGAAGCTGATTTTATGACTCCGGAAGATATTCGTAACGGATTAACTTCTTATAGTGATGGAGGCTTTGAAACAGATTGGTTGGATAAGATTTCACAAACAGGATTTATGCATAATCATGCTTTAACTATTAATGGAGGATCAGAGCTTACATCTTATTCAGGGAACATTTCCTATCGATATGAAGAAGGAACAATTAAAAAATCGAATAACGATCAATTACGATTACAGCTTAATTTAGAACAATATCTTTTGAAAGATATTTTAAAAGTCGGGTTTAAAATCTTTTCTGAGCAGCGTAAAAGAACCCCTAATAATATTGAGGATACCGGAATAAGTAATGTTTATCGTCAAGCAATTATTCGTAATCCAACTTCACCTATATATGATGAAAATGGCGATTATTTTGAAGAATTTGGGCGGTACCAATATTTCAATCCTGTAGCGATGAATAACGAGTTAATTGGAGATCGTGAATTACGCAGAACCAATATTACTGGTAATGTTACTTTCGAACCTATAAAAGACTGGGTAACTAATCTTCTAATCGCAAAAAACTTAGCGGCCACCGATATTTCTACCTATAGTACTTCCAGATATTATTCATCTAAAACCACCGGATTTAGTGGTAGTGCTTATAAAAGTTATGAGAAAAAAGAAGATAAATTTTTGGAACTTACTACCAATTACGAATTCGATATTAATACTAGTCATCGTTTTAGTGCATTAGCAGGATATAGTTACAGTTATTTTAGTAGGAGTAACTTTTATGCCAGCAATTCAGATTTTCCTACAGATGGCTATCTCTATAATAATATAGGAGTTGGTTCTAGGCTGAATGAAGGTAATGCCGGAATGGGTAGTGGAAAAATTGACTCTCGTTTAATAGGTTTTTTTGGAAGAATTCAATATGGATACGACAATCGATTTAATTTGCTTGCGAGTATTCGTAGAGAAGGTTCATCCCAATTTGGTGATAATCACAAATGGGGGCTTTTTCCATCAGTATCTGCGGGCTGGACACTTAGTAATGAAGAATTCTTAGCTTCTGCCAACTGGATGAATAATTTAAAGATTAGAGCAGGTTATGGGGTAACTGGGCAACGACCTAATGATAATTATCTTTCTCTAACAACTTATAATTATGATAGTGATTACGGAAATTTTGTAAATGAAAATGGTGAATGGGTTGCTGGTTTAATGGTCACCCAAAATCCTAATCCAGATTTAAAATGGGAACGAACTTCAGAAATTAACTTAGGGCTTGATTTTTCTTTCTTGAACAATCGTTTAAGTGGTTCTTTAGATATGTATAGAAAGGATACCGATGATTTATTATATTCATATAATGTGCCCTTACCCCCAAATATTTACGCACAAACATTAGCGAATGTTGGTTCAATTAGAAATCAAGGATTTGAACTTATGATTAATGCGCTTCCTGTAACCAACGATGATTTTTCTTGGGAAACCACAGTTACAATAACGCATAATGATAATGAACTTTTAAGCTTATCAAATGATTTATATGAAACAGAGGATTATTTAGATGTTGCTTACGCAGGGGATCCGGTGAATGTTCCTACACATCGAGTTGAGGTAGGCCAGGCAATAGGAAATTTTTGGGGATTAAAATCTGTTGGAGTAACAGAGAATGGATTATTCTTGGTAGAAGACCCAAATACCGGTGAAGCTATACCGTATTCCACAAGTTTGAATACAAACGAATATCGCCAGTATCTTGGTAATGGATTCCCAACCGTTTATATGGGATGGACTAATACTTTTAGGTATAAAAATTTCGATTTAACCGCATTAATTAGTGGGCAATTTGGTTTCGATATTTTAAATACGCAACGCATGTTTTACGAAAATAACTCGATCCAATATAATCGTTTAAAATCTGCTGCAGACCCAGTTTATGGAGAACGTCCATTATCTGGAGCTCAAGCTCAGGCTTTTGTAAGTCATTATTTAGAGAAAGGAGATTTTGTGAAATTGGATAATATCACGCTGGGCTATAATTTCAAAATTGAAAAAATATCAAATTATATTTCGAATATTCGCCTATACTGTTCTGCTAAAAACTTTTTAACAATTACAGATTATAGCGGAATGGATCCTGAATTGGATAATAGAGATTTTTATGCTGCCGGGAATGACTTTAGGGATAAATACCCTACAATCAAATCGTTCACAATAGGTACCAAATTAAACTTCTAAAAAAGACATCATGAATATATTCAAACATAAATTAATAAAGTTAACAGGTGTAGCTGTTTTTTTCTTGGCATCATTTTCCTGTACAGATCTTTCTGAAGATACCCATAGTATTTTAACTAACGAGGATATCGATTTTAATAACGAACAGGATATTTCTAGATTAACGGGATATGTATATAATCATTTACGCTATACATATTGGGAGTGGAATGGACTATTCGATATTCAGGAAGAGTCTTCAGACTTAATTATGACACCTTTACGTATAGGAGTAGGTTGGGGGGATCTTTATATTTCGATGCATAAACATGATTTCAATTCCAATATAGGTCACTTAAGTACAATTTGGGATAATGCTTATTCAGGTATTGGTTATTCGAATACAATTTTGGATCTTCCAGAAATTCAAGAAAATCCATTACAAAGTGCCCGACTTCGAACTATGCGTGCATTGTACTATTATATTTTGTTCGATTTGTTTAGAAATGTTCCCTTAGAAACGACCCAGCTGGTAGAAAGTGGTTATCTGCCAGAGCAAGCCAGTCCAGAAGAAGTTTTTGATTTTGTAGTATCAGAGCTTAATGCTGTGAAAGAAGATTTGGGAACGGAAAAAATTTATGGATATCCTAATAAATATGCAGCTGAAATGATTCTGGCAAAAATGTATTTAAATCATAATGCGTGGTTTAACGATTATGATAATACTGAATACTTTGAACTCGCTTTAGTACAGGTAAATGATATAATAAATAACGGAGGGTATTCTTTATCAGCTAATTATAAAGACAATTTTAAAGCTAGTTTAGCAGGAAATAACGAGATTATTTTTGCCATTCCACTAGATTACACCTATGCTAATGCAAATTATCTTGTAAATAAAGCACTTACCAGCGAAGGAGCTAAAGCTTTTGGCTACGATGGTGCACCATGGAATGGTAGCTGTGCAATACCTCAGTTTATAGATACTTATCATGAAAATGATTCCCGCTTAGATGATACTTGGGCTTATGGCCAACAATATGATTATTATAGTGGAGAGCCTTTAAAAATGAATGCTGATGATCAAGGAGAAGTAAATCTAGTGTATACAAAAAAAGTTCATTCTATAGATAATCCAGGAGCTTATATGATGGAAGGTTATCGTTTTGTAAAAAATGAAATTGTACCGGGTGTCGATGGAACTTATGGTGATGATGTACCATTCTTTAGGCTGTCTGATGCTATGTTTATAAAAGCAGAGTGTTTATTAAGATTAAATAGAGATCAGTCTGAAGCGGCACGTTTGGTTAGTGAAGTACGTGCTCGTGCTTTTGAAGACCAAAATGAGGCTATTCGAACTGTGCAAGATTTAACTGGAGGTAGTGTTTATGATTACGGACATAGAGAATATACTAGTGAAGGTGCAACCAATTACAATGATTTAGTAGCTACTTATGAAGGTGGTACCGATATAGAATTAGGTGGCTTACTAGATGATTTAGCTTGGGAATTTGTTGGAGAACATCATCGAAGACAAGATCTTATAAGATTTAGGCTATCAGGATCTAATACTAATGTTTATAACGGAAAGTCTTGGTTCTGTAAAGATGCCGAACCAGGGGCAGATTATAAAAATGTCTTCCCAATTTTTCAAACTTTTTTAGATGCTAACCCAAACCTGCAACAAAACCCGGGATATTAAAAAATTAGCCTTTATTAATTTGTTTAGTTTTAAACCAGCAAAGTGTATCTCCACTTTGTTGGTTTCTCTATTATCTGTCAATCATGATATAATAATTATTATTTAATGACCTAAATTATAGTATAAAGTCAATATTGTATTATAAACAGCTACTATTGGTCGAAGTTTTTATAATTACTTCTTATATATTTAAAACATGAGAATATTTGAAACAAAATATATATCCTTTTTTTTGTTTGCAATTGTAGTGCAGCAACTATTCGCACAGGGAACGGTAGAAGATTATAAAAGAGCAGAATCTCTTGATACTCTTTTTGGAAATAAAGTTTTTAATACGCCAAACAGCTTTAACTGGTTAAACGACAAAGAGTTTTGGTATAAAAATAACACAAAAACAGGTAGTGAATATGTTTTTGTAAATGCTGAAACACAAGAGCAAAAATCAGCTTTTGATCATCAAAAATTAGCAGCAGCACTTTCAGAAAAATTAGATAAGGAAATTGAAAGTTTTAAAATCGATATTTCTAATCTAAAATTCGATGACAATAAATCGAATTTAGAATTTGAGCTAGATACCATAAAATATAATATAGATCTTGCAGGTTACGAGATTAGTGTTGTCGAAAATGTTCCTAGTAAAAAAAGGGACAGAGGATACTGGGGGAGAAGAGGAAATGAAAGGGAAGGCGATCCTGTGCCATCGCCAGATAAAAAACATACCGCATTTATAAAGAATTCTAATCTTTATATAAAAGATAATAAAACAAAAGTAGAAACACAATTAAGTTTCGACGGTACAAAAGGTTTCTTTTATGCTGCAAATATTATCTGGTCACCAGATAGCGAAAAAATTATAGCTTATAAAGTTAGACCAGGCGAAAAGCATGATATCTATTTTGTAGAATCTAGCCCAGACGATCAGCTTCAACCAAAATTACATACCAGAGATTACACAAAACCGGGAGATGAGCTGGATTTTAAGAGTCCGCAACTTTTTGATGTGGCTTCTCAAAAGCATATTCCGGTATCTACAGATCTTTTTAATGCTCAGTTCTCGTTATATAATTATCAATGGAAAGACGACAGTTCTTCGTTTACATTCGAGTTCAATCAGCGTGGTCACCAGGCATACCGAATAATTAAAGTTGACGCAAAAACAGGAAAGACTACAGCTATAATCGATGAAACCAGCCCTACTTTTATTGATTATAGTGGTAAAAAATATCGCCATGATGTAAAGGGAAAAGATGAAATTATCTGGGCTTCAGAACGTGACGGATACAATCACCTCTATCTTTACGATAGTAACACCGGAAAAGTTAAGAATCAAATAACTTCAGGAAATTGGCCGATTAGAGAAGTTGTAGAAGTTGATGACGAAAATCGTCAAATTTACTTCACGGCCAGCGGTTTGGATAAAGGGCAGGATCCTTATTTGATCCATTATTGCCGAATTGATTTCGACGGAAAGAATTTCACTCGTTTTACTTCTGAAAACGGAAACCATAAAGTGACTTTTTCTCCGGATAAAGAATATTACGTAGATCAATATTCCAGAGTTGATATGCCGGCGGTAACGGTTCTGAAAAAAACAGGTAAGAAAAAGCCAATCTTAACTTTAGAAGAAGCAGATATTACAGAATTAGAGAAAACAGGGTGGAAACAACCTGAAGTTTTTACCGCAAAGGGTAGAGATGACGAGACAGATATTTGGGGAATTATCGTAAGACCTACCAATTTTGATCCTTCAAAAACATATCCGATCATCGAATATATTTATGCAGGTCCACACGATTCATTTGTTCCGAAGGAATTCAGTAGTTATTATTGGGCGCTAAGCTCTTTAGCTGAGCTTGGATTTATCGTGGTACAAATCGATGGAATGGGAACTTCTAACCGATCTAAAGCCTTTCACGATGTATGTTGGCAGAATTTAAAAGATGCCGGCTTCCCAGATCGTAAACTTTGGATCACTGCTGCGGCTGAAAAATATCCTTATATGAATGCCGATAAAGTAGGGATTCGTGGTACTTCTGCCGGTGGGCAAAGTGCTGGTGCTGCTTTGGTTTTTAATTCAGATTTTTATGATGTTGCCGTCGCTTCTTGTGGTTGTCACGATAATCGAATGGATAAGATCTGGTGGAACGAACAATGGATGGGATATCCAATAGGGCCACATTATGCGGCGAATTCGAATATCGAAAATGCTGCCCAATTACAGGGGAATTTAATGCTTATCGTTGGGGAACTAGATGATAATGTAGATCCTGCATCGACTATGCAATTTGCAGATGCCTTGATAAAAGCCAATAAAGATTTTGATTTGGTGGTTTTACCGGGAGAGAATCATACTTCTGGTGGCGTTTTTGGCGAACGTAAACGGAGAGACTTTTTCGTGAAGCATTTATTAGAGGTAGATCCACCATCATGGGATAAGGTTTACAACTAATGCACTAATAATCGTAGAAACAAGCTTAATTTTTTATAACGAAAGATTTATAATATGAAATTGCACAAAATTATCACCTGTTTTATTTGCGTTATGATCGCAGGATTAGTTGAAGTCCGCGCTCAAGGCGATCAAATTCTTGACGGAATTGGAGAAACAGGTTTAATTGCACGCTATGTTTTTGATAAGGATGCCAAAGACTGGTCTCGTAATAATCTGCATGCAACAATTAAAGGTGATGCCAAATTTGTAAAAGACGAGTTATTTAAAAATGTGCTATCTCTCTCAGGAAAAGCCTATATTTCATTACCAGCTTCCGCATTAAGCAATGTAGAGTCGGTTAGTATGGCGGGATGGATCAAGTTGAATTCAACAGATTCCAATCAAATTCTTTTCGACTTCGGAAAAAATAAAAATACACACGCCTATTTAGCGCCCTTTGGAAATGGAGAAACTAAAGATTTTACGGCGGAAGTTGCTAAAGATTCAAGCAAAAAATACACATTATCGAGTTCAGTAGCTGAAGTTTCAAAAGATCGCTGGTCGCATTTGGTATTGGTGATCGATGTTCCATCAAAAGCTATAAAAACTTATATCAACGGCGTTCAGGTAAATTCAGAAGAAGAAATCGACTTGGAATTGTCTGATGTTTTTAATGTAGAATCTGGCGAAGAAAACAAATTATATATTGGTCGATCTATTGCTGAAGACAAGCCTGCTTTAGATGCCAGTATTCATGATTTTAGAATTTATAGAATAGGTCTTACCGATAATCAGGTTAAAGGAATTTTTCAAAATGCCTTAAAAAAACGTGATGGTGTGGTAAACGAGCGTAAAGAACCTCATGATAACCTTCCAGTGTTTTCAGCAACTACACCACAACTATACAACGAGTTTTTAACTTCCGTAGAGGATATTGAAGTACAAACCGCAGTAGGCGTTTTACCAAGACTACCAAGAACACTAGAAGGAACTTATAAAAATGGCCTAAAAGGACCAAAAGTAAAAGTAACCTGGCCAGCACCAACAGATAATAGTGAAGTTTTAAAAACCGGAACCTATACCGTAACTGGAAGCGTAGCCGGAACAGATTTAAAACCAAAAGCTACCGTTAATGTAGTGCAAACCATTGCTGCTGAAAAACCATCTAGAGCCTTAGAAGCTTTTGGTTTAGACGCGGTAAGTTTAGATGCCAATGCGAATGGCCAAAACACAAAATTCATTGAAAATCGTGATAAATTTATAAATACCCTTGCTGAGACCGATCCCGATTCATTCTTATACATGTTCAGAAATGCATTTGGACAAGAGCAACCGGCGGGAGCAAAACCTCTTGGCGTTTGGGATACGCAGGAAACGAAATTACGCGGCCATGCTTCTGGTCACTATTTAACGGCAATTGCACAAGCTTACGCAAGCACAGGTTACGATAAGAAATTGCAGCAAAACTTTGCTGATAAAATGGCGTATATGGTAAATACTTTATACGATTTATCGCAAATGTCTGGAAAAGCTACTGAACAAGGAGGTGAATTTAATGCCGATCCAACAACAGTTCCTGTTGGGCCGGGAAAAGAAATTTACAGCTCCGATCTTAGTGAAGAAGGTATTCGCACCGACTACTGGAACTGGGGAGAAGGATTTATTAGTGCATATCCACCAGACCAGTTTATTATGCTTGAAAACGGAGCAGTTTATGGTACAGAAGAAACAAAAATCTGGGCGCCGTATTATACGCTTCATAAGATCCTTGCCGGATTAATGGATATCTACGAAGTAAGCGGAAATGAAAAAGCTTTAACTATTGCAGAAGGAATGGGAGATTGGGTATATGCTCGTTTAAGCCAATTACCTACAGAAACCCTTATTAGCATGTGGAATCGGTATATCGCTGGTGAGTTTGGTGGTATGAATGAAGCTATGGCACGTTTGTACCGAATTACAGGCAAAGATTCTTATTTAGAAACCGCCCGACTTTTTGATAATATCAAAGTATTTTTTGGAGATGCCAATCATTCTCATGGTTTAGCCAAAAATGTAGATACGTTTAGAGGATTACACGCCAATCAACATATTCCACAAATTGTTGGCGCTTTAGAAATGTATCGGGATTCTGATAAACCGGAATATTTTAATGTGGCCGATAATTTTTGGGTTAAAGCGACAAACGATTATATGTATAGTATTGGCGGAGTTGCCGGAGCCAGAAATCCTGCAAATGCCGAATGTTTTATAGCACAACCGGGCACTTTATACGAAAATGGTTTATCTGCAGGTGGGCAAAACGAAACCTGTGCGACTTACAATATGCTAAAACTTACTCGTGATTTATTTCTTTACGAGCAACGCCCGGAACTTATGGATTATTACGAGCGCGGATTGTATAATCATATTTTAGCTTCCGTAGCTGAAGATTCTCCGGCAAATACTTATCATGTTCCGTTGCGCCCAGGTTCCAAAAAAAGTTTTGGAAACCCAAATATGACCGGTTTTACATGTTGTAACGGTACCGCTTTAGAGAGCAGTACAAAACTTCAGAATTCGATCTATTTTAAAGGAGCAGATAACAAATCTTTATACGTAAATCTATATGTGCCATCGACCTTGCATTGGCATGAGCAAAAAGTAAAAGTGACACAGGAAACTAATTTCCCTAAAGAAGATCATACCAAATTAACGATTAACGGTAATGGGAAATTCGATCTTAAATTACGTGTACCAGGTTGGGCTACCAAAGGATTTGTCGTTAAAATCAATGGTAAAGAAGAAAGCGTAGAAGCTACACCGGGAACTTATGTAACAATAAGTAGAAAGTGGAAAGATGGTGATACGGTAGCATTAAAAATGCCTTTTGGTTTCCATTTAGATCCTGTGATGGATCAGCAAAATATTGCAAGTTTATTTTATGGACCTGTTTTATTAGCCGCTCAGGAAGACGAACCAAGAACTGAATGGCGTAAAGTAAATTTTGATGCTGAAAATATTGGAGGTTCAATTAAAGGAAATCCAGAAGAACTTACTTTCGAGATCGACGGCGTGATTTACAAACCATTTTATGATACCTACGGAAGACATTCTGTATATCTGGATGTAGATCTTGATTAATGCTTTTATTAGAATTCTAAATTTTCAAATCTAATATCCTATTATGAAGAAATTATTAAGTTGTCTTTTCGTATTTATAAGCTTTTCCAGTAGCATTTATGCTAATGAAATGATCGATGTAATTAACACCTTTAGAGCTGATAAATTTGCGTTAAGACGTACTTATACCATGCGTGAATCTAAAGAATACTACGAGCGTTACAATCAATTTTATACAGCATGGGAAGCCAAACTAAAGGATATTGATTTTAATGGATTATCGAAAGATGGAAAAGCAGATTATGTGCTGTTAAGAAACCTTATCGAAAAAGAAGAATATCTGCTTAATCAGGATTACGAGGCTTTTAAAGAAGTTGCTTCAGTAGTAGATTTTGCAGATAATTTGTACTCTTTTATTCAGCAAAGAAGAAGAGGAACTCAGCCAGATGCAAAAGCTTTGGCGATGGCTTTTAATGATGCTGAAAAAAACATTTCAGAAAAAATAAAAGCGCTTAAAAACAACGAATTTGAGGATTGGTTGAAGGCTGAAAAAGCTGCAGCGATCATTTCGTCACTTCAACGTGGTTTAGTAGAAGCTTATAAGTTCTATTATGATTACGATCCAGATTTTACCTGGTGGATGAAGACGCCGTATGCTTCTTTAGATCAAAAATTGAAGGAATATGCTGAATTTCTTAGTCAAAACTATTCAAAAGATAGTCAGAAAGACGATGGAAGCGGAATCATAGGGAAACCAGTGGGAAGAAAAACACTCATCAAAAATCTCGAATATGAGTTTATTCCGTACACGCCTGAAGAATTAATCGAAACTGCGGAGAAACAATTTGACTGGTGTAAAGCTGAAATGATTAAAGCTGCTAACGAAATGGGCTATGGAGACGATTGGAAAGCGGCTTTAGAGCATGTGAAAAATACCTATGTAGCACCGGGAATGCAACCGGAAACCATTAATGAATTATATGAGCATTCAGTAGATTTTATTGAAGAACGCGATCTAATTACCATCCCAGAGTTGGCAAAAGAAACTTGGGGAATGATTATGATGACGCCAGAAAGACAAAAAGTGAATCCGTTTTTTACCGGTGGCTGGGAAATTAGTATTTCGTATCCAACTGAAGGAATGGAGCACGAAGATAAATTAATGAGTATGCGTGGTAACAATCCAAACTTCTCATTTCCTACCGTGCAACACGAATTACACCCGGGGCATAATCTTCAATTTTATATGAACCAGCGAAACAAACCTTATCGTAGTTCGTTTGATACTCCGTTTTGGATGGAAGGTTGGGCTTTATATTGGGAGATTAATTTGTGGAATAAAGATTTTCCAAGAACGCCTGAAGAAAAAATGGGAATGCTTTTTTGGAGAATTCACCGTTGTGCGCGAATCATTTTCTCATTAAAATATCAGTTAGGAGAATGGACTCCGCAACAATGTATAGACATGTTAGTAAAAGAAGTAGGGCACGAGTATGCTAATGCCGAGGCTGAAGTTCGCCGATCTTTTGCAACCTCGTACACACCGCCATTATATCAATTAGCCTATATGATTGGTGGACTTCAGTTTTATGCGCTACGTAATGAACTTTTAGAAATGGGATGGACAGAAAAGCAATTTCATGATCGTGTGATGCAAGAAAATATAATGCCGGTTGCTGTACTTCGCTTACTGTTGGAGGATAAAAAAATACCAAAAGATTATAAAGCAAGTTGGGAATTCTCAACCGATTTTAACTAAGCCGAAACATCTAACCATACCGCTAATAAAACCTAACAAATGAAAAACATAAATATCCTTTTTCTCTTAATTCTGGTCTGTTTACTTGGAGCATGTGAAAAGGAAAAAAATGAAAATTTATTATCTCCGGCAAAAAATGCAGATGTAAAAGAAAGCGGCTGGCAATATGAGCCGTGGAGCGCACCGGCTCATTATACAGATGCAGCTTCAGATCAATACGATTCGCAGGTACTTATATTATCTTCAGATACCTTAACTGTTGAGCGTTGGTTTAAAAAGATCAATGTAAAACCTTTTGCAACTTATAAAGTAACTGGTTTCGTAAGAACCGAAGGTGTAGAAGGAGAAAGAGAAAATAGCGGTGCCGGATTACGACTTGGAAAATTTGAATTTACGGGAGACACTATTTTTAAGGGAGATACCGATTGGACAAAAGTCGATATGGAATTCTCTACAAAAATGGACGACAGTTTTATGCTAGAGCTTTTACTTGGAAAAAAAGGAAAGGCAAAAGGGAAGATCTATTTTGATAATTTTCAATTAGAAGAAATTTCAGCTAAAGAATTAAGACCGGAAATCACCGTAAATCTTGACGAAAAATTAGATCCTATGTCGCCATACATTTATGGGCAGTTTATCGAGCATATGGGAAAATCTATTTATGGCGGTATGTGGGCAGAAATGCTGGACGATCGTAAGTTTTATTATATTCCGGGTACAAAAAAATCTCCTTGGGAAACCGCTGTAGATACCAATTTGGTTAGTATCGATAGTTCGTATTCATATTCTCAGGGAAAATTACCGGTGTATCAGGTAGAAAATAATTTAAGCTTAAAACAACAAAAATTAGCGCTTGTTGCTGGTAAAACTTATGAAGGCCGATTGGTTTTTAAAGGAAATGATATTAAAAAAGTTACTGTTGCATTAAACGGGAATGAGGATATTTTCGATGTTTCTGGCAGTAATTTTCAGAAAATAGCTTTTGAATTTTCTTCTGAAGAAACTAGCGATAACGGAAGTTTAGAAATTACTTTTGAAGGAGCTGGGAAATTAACATTAGCGGCTGTTTCTTTAATGCCTTCGGATAATATTAAAGGATACCGCCCTGAAGTGATCGAACTAATGAAGCAGTTAGATGCACCAATTTACAGATGGCCTGGTGGAAATTTTGTTTCGGGCTACGATTGGAAAGATGGTATTGGCGATCCAGATAAACGTCCTACAAAATTTGAACGAGCCTGGAATGGTTTAGAATATAACGATGTTGGTGTTCACGAATTTATGGAGCTTTGCGAAATTTTAAATACCAAAGCGAACATTGCAGTAAACACCGGACTCGGAACGGCAGAACTTGCTGCTAACGAAGTGGAATATTTTAACGGAGTAGCTTCTACCAAAATGGGACAGTGGAGAGCTGAAAATGGGCATCCAGAACCTTATAACGTAAAACTTTGGGCCGTAGGAAACGAAATGTTTGGTGATTGGCAACTAGGCCACATGCCAATCGAAGATTATGTGAAAAAGCATAATAAAGTGGCTAAAGCAATGTGGGATGTGGATCCACATATCGATCTTATTGCGGTTGGTTATCCCGGTAAATGGAATGATATGATGTACAAGAATAGTGCTGAATATATGACCTTTATTAGTGAGCATTTTTACAAACAAAACTGGCATGCCGGTGGGTTGCTAACGCACGTAAACCAAATGCCTGAAATTATTGCTGAAGTTGCTGAAGAGCATCGACGTGCTCGTAGAGAAATCCCTGGCATTGCAGAAAAGAATATTAAAATAGCGATGGATGAGTGGAATTATTGGTATGGCCCTCATGTTTACGGTTTACTAGGTACACGCTACTTTTTAAGAGACGCCTTAGGTATTGCTGCCGGATTGAATGAATTTTCTCGCCAGTCTGATATTTATTATATGGCCAATTATGCGCAAACCGTGAATGTAATTGGAGCCATTAAAACCACTAAGACTGATGCTTGGTTAGAAGGAACAGGATTGGTTTTAAAATTATATCGACAGGAATTTGGTACACAGCCGATTGCATTTACCGGCTCGCCAGAGCCTCTAGATATTGCCGCTACGATTACGGAAGATGGCAAATTTCTTACAATTTCAGTAGTTAACGCTACGCATGAGACTCAATCTTTAAAATTAGACGGAATTTCAGAAAGTATAGCCACTTCAGGAAAATCATTTATTATTTCAGGAGAAAATGATATGGTATTTAATGATGAAAAAGATAAAGAGCGAATAAGTATTACTGAAGCTGGGATAGAAATTTCAGAAAAAGCTATAGAAATTCCGAAGGAAAGTGCAGGAATCTATAAGTTTAAAGTGAATAAATAAGTCGGCAGAAGAAATAAATAAACATTAAAAATAGAAGTCAGGATTAGCCATTTTTGGATGTAATTCTTGAGAATTGAGTAAAAAATGAAAATGAAAACTAAATTACAGACGTTGCTTTTATTGTTTTTGATAACGATAACAGCAAGTGCACAGGAAAAATCTACTTATTGGGATAACCTTAAAGAAAGGGAATCTACTCTTGGGATCGATGAAGGTTTTACAGAACTAAAAACAGATGAATTTACTTTAAAACTGGTAAATGCTTCGCAGACGGTAGCCGGATTATATCCAAATTCAGATCCAGATTTCGATTTTACTCCGGGTGAACGTATCGAAATTCGCGATAAAGATGGCATCTATTATATTGGCGATTTAAACTTCAGAATAAAAGGAGCAGATGGCGAGTGGAAATCATTTTCGACTGCTAAGAATCGTAAAAAAGTAGAAGCTTTATCATTGTCTGGTAATGTGTTAGCAGCAGCCGATCTAAGTAATACTTTAGGCGAAGAAAATCCACTTAGCATTAAAAGATACTATGAGAAAAAGGACGGTGGTTTGGTATTACGTTTTGAAATTACAAACCCAACAAGCAAATCGGTTGAAATTGGTGCTTTGGGAACACCAATGGCTTTCAATAACATTTTAGAAGGAAAGCATTTGGATGAAACCCATGCCGATAATGTATTTTTTGATCCATATATTGGCAACGACGCCGGATATTTAGAAGTAAAACATCTTACGGGAGAAGGCGAAGCATTATTAGTATTACCAGAAAACAATATGCCTTTTGAAGCCTATCGGCCATTAAATGATGATCCTAGCAGAAGAAGTATTGTTTTTGAAGGTGTTCACGAGTGGATGGCGCTTAGTAAAGCTTATGCAGAAAAAGAATGGAAAGATAAAGATCAATGGAATAAACCAACGTCTCTAAGCCTTGGAGCAGGAGAAACGCAGAATTTTGCATTGAAATTTGTATTGGCACCAAGCATAAAAAAAATTCAAGATAAATTAATCGAAGAAAAAAGACCCGTAGCAGTTGGTGTCCCTGGTTATGTATTACCAATGGATGTTGAAGGAAAATTATTCCTTAATTATCCTGAAGACGTAGAAAATATTTTAGTAGAACCAAAAGGAGCGATTGCGATAACCAAAATTGGTAAAAAAGAATCTGGTTTTACCGAATATCAGGTAGAAGGAAAAATATGGGGTAGAAGCCGCGTAACAGTAACTTATAAAGATGGTTTAGAACAAACGATCAACTATAAAGTCATTAAGCCAGAAACCGAAGTTGTCGATGATTTTGGACACTTCTTGATGACCGAACAATGGTTTGATCAACCAGATGAATTCTTCGGAAGAACAAACTCTGTGATCTCTTACGATTACGAAGATAAAAAACAAATTACTCAGGATAGTCGTGCATGGGTAGCTGGTTTAAGTGATGAAGGTGGTGCAGGAAGCTGGTTAGGAGCCATGATGAAACAACTAATTCAGCCAGAAAAAGCGGAGATCGAAAAACTGGAATTGTTTATTGATGAAACACTTTGGGGTGGTATTCAGTATGATGAAGGAAAAAGAAAATACGGAGTTAAAAAAAGTGTTTTCTTTTACGAGCCAGATTCGTTACCAAAAGGAACGTATAATGATTCCATAAATTACAGTACATGGGCTGCATGGAATAAAGAAGGAGCAGACGACCCCGGAAGATCTTATAACTATCCTCACGTTGCTGCCGCTTATTGGGTAATGTATCGTTTATCCAGATATCACAAAGGATTGGTAAATAATCACGATTGGAAGTGGTACTTAGAGCAGGCGTATCATACCTCGGTTACGATGCCAGAATTAGCGCCTTGGTATGCTGTTTTTGGACAAATGGAAGGAACAGTGTTCCTAAACATCCTAAAAGATCTACAAGCGGAAGGATTAACCGAGATGGCGACTACTTTAGAAGCTTCGATGAAGAAAAGAGCCGATCACTGGAAGTCTCTTAATTATCCATTTGGTAGTGAAATGCCTTGGGATTCTACCGGGCAGGAAGAAGTATTTATGTGGAGTGATTATTTTGGGTATCAGCAAAAGGCAAACGTTACTTTAAATGCGATTTTGGCGTACATGCCAACAATGCCGCACTGGGCGTATAACGGTAACGCACGTAGATATTGGGATTTCCTTTATGGAGGTAAATTATCCAGAGTAGAACGCCAAATTCATCATTATGGCTCTGGTTTAAATGCGATTCCTGTGTTGAAAGCGTATAGAAATAATCCAGATTTTTATTTACTGAAAGTTGGCTATGGCGGAACTTTAGGAGCGATCTCCAATATCACAAAAGACGGGTTTGGATCTGCAGCTTTCCACTCGTATCCATCAACGATGAGAATCGATTATTTATCTGGTGATTATGGATCTAACTTCTTTGGTTATGCAATCAATTCGGCTACTTACATTATCGATAATCCAGATTTTGGATGGCTTTCTTTTGGTGGAAATATCGAGAAAGAGGACGATAAAATAAAGGTAATGCTTACCACCGCTGCTAAAAGTAAAATTTATTTTGAACCAAAGGAGTTATGGTTAACGCTAGACGCTGGTACTTTTAAAAAATTGATTTATGATACCTCTTCAGGAGAAATAGAATTGGTTTTAAAAGAAAAAAAAGCGGATAGCCCGGAAGCATATTTGAGATCCAACAAAGAACTTGATCTACAATTTGATAAAATGAACGGATCTTATAAAATTCCGTTATCTAAGAAGCCAAAAACGATAATTTTGAAATAATATATCATTTTAAAATAGTTTTTGAGTGTGAATTTTACATGTAAAGAGGCCCGTTGGGGTCTCTTTTTTTGAGAGAAATTGTCGATTTTAGATGTTGATTTTATTTCTTTCAATAAATAGTACTATATATTTTCCTTGGCTGTTTTTTATAACGTTTATGGAAATCGGCTTCAAACAAAAGATACAGTAGTTTGTATACGTTTTCATTTTTTCATCAAAAGAAAAGTTTTTTAAAGACTGTTGCGAGTGTTCAATTCTTTTAGGGAAATATTTGAGATCTAAACTATCACAATTTCCCGAATTTAAATTAGCATTGATATAATTGGAAAGCACACTTTTTTCAGGAATGGCATAAATACTCTCATAACTTTTAGCAAGTATATTCTTTCCAGTTTCTGATTTTAGACCTATCGCATCTGCAATTTCTTTTAAATACTTGAAAACCTCGAAAGCATCATCGTTGCTAACCGCAGTTTTGATAATTTTGGCTCGGTTTTTACCATAAGCAAATTCTCTGTTACTGTTTTTGAATACGATAACACATCGGTTAGCTTTGTACGAATATTTTTCGATCCTATCGGTTTCATCCTTCCCGTCGATATATGAGTTCCCTTTTGAGTGCCATTTTACTATAGAAGATTATATCTGATTGGAACTATTTCATTGATTTTTTAATTAATGAAAATCAACAATTTAAAAGTACTTTTTTTATCTTAAAATTCAGAAAACCGTCCTAATTTTAATAAGATGCTTAGTATATTTGAAACAAAAAAATATAGTTTGGAAGGAGTAATCCATTTTAAAAAAGACTTTGCAATGATGAAATCAAGATATTTGTTGAGCGCTTTAATATGCTTGTTTTATTTCAATTTTACTTATTCTCAGATGAGGAAACCAGAATCTACAAATATTTTCCAGATTAACAATACAACTGTTTACGGGCAATCCATAGATAATCAAACTCGCTGTGTACATTGGCATAGTACGCTAGATGTAATAGCTATTAAATTTAAATGTTGTGATAGGTACTATCCTTGCTTTTCTTGCCATGAAGAAGCAACGAATCATGGACATGAGGTATGGCCAAAAGATGAGTTTTCTGAAAAGGCTATCTTATGCGGTGTTTGTGGCCACGAACTTAGTATAATCGAATACATGGAATCGGGAAATAACTGCCCAGTCTGTAATGCCAGTTTTAATCCTGGATGTAGTAATCATTACCATTTATATTTTGAAACTGACGATGTTCAAGAAACTAAAAGTAGCTGAAGCCTTTAAGTTATAAAATTTTGCGGCTTTTAGTTTAGATTGAAATTAGGATCGATAAAATTAGAAAGCACGTTTTTAGGGATTTTGCAAAATCCACTTTATACTCTTTGAATCCGGATAAACCGTATATCAAAATTTTAAATATTGAATAATACTTTTACAGAATAAGAGTGGGTTGTTCTTATAAAAGGTTAGAAATTATCAGTTTTGAGCGTATTTCAGGGATGGACGATCCAATTAGATTAGGTTTTTCAGCTTATAGAGCAGTAAAATTAACTTCCGCAGAAATTATTAGACCGAAAAAGCAAAAATTCGTTGAACAAATAATTTTGGTTTATATCTGTTGAATTGTAGATTAAAATTAAAAATTCAGTATTTGTCTATATTTTCCCGTTGCGGGATATTTATATAAAATATCAAGACTTATGTATATAAAAGTATTTCCAACAAAATAGCTATTTCAGCATAGTTTAGAATCTAATTATCCTTCTTTTTGCCACCAAATAACCGTTTAAAAAAGCCTTTTTTCTCCTTCTCTTTTTTCTCTTCTACCGCTTTGTCCATATCTATTTCTTGTGCATCATCATTTTTGCTGCCAAAAAGCTTTTTAAGGAAACTGTCTTCTTTTTTTGGTTCACAGTCTAAAAGTTCGGCAACTTCGCTCGATGGTCTTTTAAAACGAGCGTTAGTAATCTCATTGAAATAAGAATCGCCATTCATTTTTTGCATCATTCTTCCAAAAATTGGTAAAGCTGAATTAGCTCCCTGTCCAATTCTTGTATTTCTAAAACCAATACGATGATCGTCACTTCCTACCCAGGTTACCGTAAGAAGATTTGGCGTAAGCCCAACAAACCAACCATCTTTGTTGTTTTGAGTAGTTCCGGTTTTTCCGGCGATATCATTATTTAATCTGTAAGTATAACGCAGTCGGGTAGCGGTTCCTTCATTTACCGTTGCCTGCATCATATTGATCATAATTTGTCTCGTTTCTTCGGAATAAGCCTGTTGTTTAGGACTCTTTGATTTGAATTCTGCTAATAGATTTCCAGATCCATCTTCAATCTTGGTTATATAATATGGTTTTGAAGGTCGACCTTGGTTTACAAAGCTTGTATAGGCTTCTGTAAGTTCTTCCATATTCAATTCCGCAGTACCAAGGGCAATCGACGGAACTTCAGGAAGATCTGAAGTTATTCCCATTTGATGTGCTTTTTTAATCACATTGGCGATTCCCGCGTCTAATAAAACTTTCACGGCAATGGTATTCATAGAATGGCTTAGGGCATATTTCATGCTGTAATTCATACCTTCCTCATCTTCCTCTGCTGAAGCATTTGTAGGCTTCCATCCATCTTTATAAGTTACGGCACGACCAGAATAATAGGTACAAGGCTCAATACCTTTATCAATAGCTGTTGTATACACAATAGGTTTAAACGTTGAACCCACCTGCCGTTTACTTTGCGATACATGATCGTATTGAAAATATCTAAAATCTACCCCACCAACCCAGGCTTTTACAGCTCCATTTTTTGGATCTACAGAAAGTAAGCCTGAATTTAAGAATTTTAAATAGTGTTGGATGCTATCTATTGTGCTTGCTTGCCTGGTCACGGTTCCTTCATATTCAAAGAGTTCCATTTGCTTTTTCTTCTGAAGTTCTTTCATGATCTCTTCTTCAGAAAATCCATCTTCTTTTAAATTTTTATAAGCTTTAGAACGATGGATCGCATCCTTTAGAATAGCGTCGTTGATTAACCAAGGGGCGCGATTTCCATAGGAATCTTCATGTTCTTGCTGTAAACTTGCCATATGTTCTTTCATAGCAGTTTCAGCAATACTTTGCAATTTGTAATCTAAAGTTGTGTGAACAATGAGTCCGTCTCTATAAATATTATATTTCTCACCATCCTTGTTTTTAATCGTATCCAGAACCTGACTCAGATCTTTTCTAATTTGTTCTCTAAAATAGGGAGCAAGACCTTTTTTATTACTATAATTTTTGTAATTCAGTTTTAGATCTTTTTTTATGTAGTTCTCTTTTTGTCCTTCAGTGAGATATCCGTATTTTTCCATTTGTGTAAGCACCACATCACGACGTAGTCTACTACGTTCAGGGAAAATTCTAGGATTATAGCGATGCGAAGCCTTCAGCATTCCCACTAAAACAGCTGCTTCTTCAACATTAAGATCATTTACATGCTTTCCAAAAAACTTCATTGAAGCACTTTCAATTCCGTAGGTATTATCACTAAAAGGAACTGTATTGAAATAAAGCGTAATTATTTCTTCTTTGCTGTAAATATCTTCAATACGCTTGGCCATAATGCCTTCCTGAAATTTATTCACTACAATCCCAAGCGCTCCGTAATCTTTTCTTCCGTAGATATTTTTAGCTAGTTGAAGTGTGATTGTGCTACCACCGCCAGAACTCTCGTCCTGCAAAAGAATAGATTTAAAAAATACACGTCCTAAACTACGATTATCGATTCCATTATGTTCGTAAAACCTAACATCTTCAGTAGCGATTAAGGCCTCAATTAAATGCTTGGGAAGGTCTTTAAATTGAATAGGCTGCCGATCAAAAATATAGAATTTCCCAATTAATTTTCCATCATTAGAAAGTATTTGAGTGGCTTTATTTTGCTGTAATTGGCTGAGTTCTTCTTTAGACGGGATTTTGCCCCACATCCCAAAATAAATACTTGTGAAAAATAATATGAATAGAACAAATAAACCTAGAAATATTCGTAAAGCCCATTTCAAAATGGGAGATTTTTTAAGTCTGGAAAGCATAAAATTGAAATAATTAGCTGCAAAGAAACAAAGTCTTAGAATATTAACTTTTGATTTTAAGGTAATTTTAAAGAAGTAATATACTATGCTTGCATGTATTTGGCTTCAAAGTATTCTTAATATCTAATTAAATATGAAAGAATAGTTAAGATTAGGCGATTTCCGAACAAATTTTAGTAAGTTCTTTCAAAACAAATTATGAGAAATTTTGAAAGGATTTGGTATGCCTGCTACGGCTCTAATTTAATGGAGGATCGTTTTCTTTGCTATGTTGCTGGTGGAACTCCAAAAGGTGCGAAAAGAACATATGTTGGCTGTGAAGATAAAGCATTACCAAAAGCAAATAAATCTTTTATTATAAATCATGAACTATATTTTGCAAAGAGTTCCAAAACTTGGAGTGGCGGGGCCGCAGCTTTTATTAGGCCTAATGAGGATAAAACTGCAAAAACTTACGGGAAGATCTATAGTATATCTAAAGGCCAGTTTGTAGATCTGGTAAAACAAGAAATCGCTTTTGAAGGGGATTTGTCTATCGATTTTGAAAAGGTAATAAAAAAAGGATATTTAGATGTGGCCACCGAAGTTTGGTATGACCGAATTCTATTTTTAGGATTTCATGATGAGATGCCGGTTTTCAGTTTTACAAACGCTAAGTTTATGAGCGAGGAACTTAATGCGCCACATCCGTTCTATTTAGAAAAAATTATCTTAGGACTTCGGGAAACTTATCAGTTCACTTCTGTAGAAATTTTGAAATATTTAGAAAATAAGGTTGGATTGAAGGGAACATCTGTCGCAAAAGAATTGGAAAATTTGGTAGAGAAAATTTAGCTGCATTATAGCTATGGGATAAATAGGAGCTTTAATATAATTGCTGTTGTGTCTTTTTTTATCAAAGTTTTAAAAGGTGAAAAGTATACTTTTGTTTTAAGCTTTCTATCTTTGTTAAATTCCTAATTTATCAAAATTAAATCTAGGATCAATTAGTTATAATTGAATTATAAAATTTCTATTGATCGAAATAAATAATTCAAGTAAGTGCTATTAAATTTTTGTATATAAGCATGATACATCTTTAATAAGTAATCGAAATCTTCAGCAATAAATATTATTCTGGATAATTTCAAAATAGCCTAGACTTTTAATAAATACAGAGATTAAGAAAAAGTATATGAGTAAAATTGCAGCAGTCATTGTAATTGGAATTTTAGGATTGGTAGCCTTTATCTATTTTACGATGGATTTTCCTTTTAGTTTGGAAAGAAAAGATTTTGAGGAAGAATATGAAATTGAGCAAAAATGGGATCTTCCCAATCGATTAGAAGAAATATCGGGGATGGATTTTGTGGACGACGAACGTATGGCCGCAATACAAGACGAAGAAGGAATTATTTTTATCTATAATCTTCTTTCTAAAAAAATTGAACAGGAAATAAAATTTGGTAAATCTGGTGATTACGAAGGACTCGCTTTAATTGGGAATAATGCTTATGTATTGCGCAGTGATGGTGTAATATTTGAAGTACAGCACTATCTAGATGAAAATAAAAAAGTCACTAAACACGAAACGTTTATAAAAGCAAAGCATAATGCTGAAGGATTGTGTGCCGATTTAAAAAATAACCGATTGTTAATCGCCGTAAAAGATCGTGATCCACTTAGCAATAATACAAAGGGTATTTATGCTTTTGATCTTGAAACTAAAAAATTACTTCAAACCCCGGCGTATGCTATAGATCTTGAAGATCCCATATTTTCTGATGTTAAAAGAAAAAATAAATTGATGGTTATGATGCCATCTGAAGTAAATATTAATCCGGTTACCGGAGAGATTTATATTACCGACGGTAGAAATCCTAAATTATTGGTTTTATCGCCTAATGGAGAGTCTAAAAAACTTTATTTGTTAAAGCGTGAAAAGTTTTATCAGCCAGAGGGTATTGCCTTCAAAAAGAACGGAGAGCTTTTCATTTCAAATGAAGGTCATAGTGATCCAGCAAATATTCTTAGAGTAAATCTAAACTAATTTATGAAAGATGAAATAAAATCGACTTCGGTTAGTAAGAGTAAAACACCCTTGTATGTATCACTAGCACTTGTTGCCGCTATAGTGGCATCTTATTTTTTGGTTCCTTCTGTTCAAGATTTTATGGATGAAGCCTGGAGAGTGCTTACTAGCGGAGACGAGAAAAAAATAAGTAATTGGGTAGAGCGATTTGGCTGGTTTGGACCTTTGATGCTAATATTAGCCATGATCGTTCAGATGTTTTTAATCGTAATACCTTCAGTTGCTTTAATGGTTGTTTCTATTATTGCCTACGGACCAATTTGGGGAAGTTTAATTGTTTTTGTGGCCGTTTTCCTAGCAAGTAGCATTGGGTATATTATTGGCCGTTATTTTGGTCCTGTAATCGTTGAGAAATTAATAGGAGAGAAGAATGAGCAAAAAATTGCTGATTTTATTGACGATTATGGTTTTTGGGCCGTAATCGTTACAAGACTAAATCCGTTTCTGTCTAATGATGCCATTAGTTTTGTAGGCGGCATTTTAAAAATGACCTATTGGAAATTTATAGGAGCAACACTGGTTGGTATTGCGCCTTTAACCATTTTTATAGCTGTTTTAGGTAGAAGTACAGATCAGTTAAAATCTGGTTTATTGTGGGGATCTCTGGTAAGTTTAGCGCTCTTTGGATTATACGTTTTTTGGGACAAAAAGAAACGAAATAAAGATTAAGGTTCGCAGCATTTTATAATTTCTTCGGAAATAAAAATCGTTATTCCAATTATAGAACATCAAATTAGAATAACGATTTTTAAAATTTTCGAGATTTTATGCCTTTTGAATTTCTTTAGCTACCGCTTCAACTTCATCTAAAACCCGTAGTAAGTTTTCTCCCCAAAGTTTTGCAATTTCTTTTTTAGAATAACCTCTTTTCACCAATTCTAAAGTTACGTTGAAAGTTTCAGAGGCATCATCCCAACCATCAATTCCGCCGCCACCATCAAAATCTGAGCTGATTCCTACTTGATCGATTCCAACTTTTTCAACCAAATAATCAATATGATCTACGAAATCTGAAACGTTAACCGGGCTTATGGTTTGTTTTAATGCTTCAACTTCCTCTTCAGAATCTGCTACTAGCTTTTTATATTTTTCGATATAAGATTCTCTTTCGGTTTCATCAAGTTCACGAACTTCTCCCCAAGAAAGTACTTCGAAACCCATTTTTTCAGCTTTATCTTCGTACACTTTATTCTTAGCGTCACCAAAAGCTTTATCTTTTTCAGTATTTACATAAGAACTAAATGCGACGGTTTGGATTACGCCACCATGTTCATTAAAAAGTTCCAGTAGCTCATCATCCAAATTTCTACTATGATCGCACAATGCTCTGGCAGAAGAATGTGAAGCGATTAACGGTGCTTTAGAAAGTTCAAACATTTGCTTTATTGCTTCTTTTGAAGGATGTGAAACATCGATCATAATGCCTAATCTATTCATTTCTTTAAGTACTTCCTTCCCCAAATCACTTAATCCATTGTTCAACCATACATCATCAGCTTCTCCTGTGTTCGAATCGCTTAATTGACTATGCCCATTATGAGCCAATGACATATATCGTGCTCCTAAATCGTAAAATTTTTCAACATTTTTGATATCGGTACCGATAGGATAGCCGTTTTCTACACCGATCATGGCTACTTTCTTACCTTCTTTTACCAGTTTTCTTACTTCTTTTGAAGTTGTAGCCAAACCTATTTTATCTGGAGCTATTTCTTCTGTTAGCTTATGGATCGCATTAAACTTCGCCATCGCATTATCATACGCCTTTTTATATCCTTCCGCATTTAAATCACCTTGCCCTGTATAAACAATTAGCCAAGAAACATCCATACCACCTTCTTCCATCTTTGGAAGATTTACTTGAGTGTCTAAATTCTCTGTATAATTATGATCGTGGGTAAAATTATTGACACTAAAGTCGTTGTGCGTATCAATGGTAATTACATTCTCATGAATTTTTCTTGCTTTTTCAACTAACTTTTCATTTTCGGTGTTTTGAGCGAAACCTACTTGCGCAAATAGCAGCGCAAAAAGGCCAATTTGTCTTATTTTCATGTATTTAATTTATGGTTAAGATTGGTAAAATAGGAATTAATTTTTGAACTGAAAGGTAGAATATTGAATAGAAAAATTTGATCCATTATTTTAAGAAAACTTAAAAATAACTCTTCTTTTTTTGAATTCTCAACGTACTTTTGCAAGCAGAATTTAAATCCAGATGTTGAAACAACTTTTAGCGATTTTAATTTTAGTTTCTCTTGCTTACCGCCCGGTTTTCCAAATGGGAGAGATTTCTTATTACCAATTTAATTTGGATTATATTATTGAGAATTACTGTGTAAATCAAGATCAGCCGGCACTTAACTGCAATGGGAAATGCTATCTAATGCAGCAGCTGAATCAATCTAACAAAACGGAGAAAGCAAATACTTCGGCCAGAATCGCCAATTCTTTTCTTCCTCTATATCTAGAAATTCCAAGGCATATTGATTTTAGCCAATTAGAGCTATTCAAAGTAAATAAAAAGATTGTTTTTTATAAACATTTTATTTCCAATCCATATTACAGAAGAATAGAACATCCCCCAAGTTGTAGTTAATTTTTTACTGAAGACCCAAACTTCAAGTTTATGAGTTTGCTATAAAAGCTACAATGGTTTTTCTAATTGTGATTATACATTAAACGGATCATAAATAGAAGAACTACTCAGCATTCAAAAAAATAAATTACAAAAGTCTGAAAAGACAAAACTATTCTTCAAAAATGAAAAAAAAAATTCTTGCGTTAGCCAGCGTCTTTTGTGGAGTGGCTTTATTTGCTCAAAACGATAATTCTTCTGAAAAATGGACCGCTAGCCGGCCAGATGGCCATGCACCAATTGGTGTTATGCGCGATCACGTTCATCACAAAGGCGAATGGATGTTTTCCTACCGATATATGAGTATGGATATGGAAGGGCTGAATAATGGTAGCGATGAAATTTCTCAGGAATCGGTTTTTAACGATTACATGGTTTCTCCTTTTAGTATGGATATGAAAATGCACATGCTAGGCGCGATGTACGCACCGTCTGATCATTTCACATTAATGGTAATGGCAAACGTTATTGAGAATGATATGCAATTGATCAATAAAATGGGAAAAAGCTTTACCACAAATTCTTCCGGATTTGGCGATTTAAAATTGTCTGGAATGTTTAAAATGTATGATCAAAATCAACAAAGTATTCATTTAACGGCTGGCTTAAGTATTCCTAACGGCAGCATAGATCAAAAAGATGTAACGCCTATGAGTGCCCCTATGGAAATGTCGTTGCCTTATCCAATGCAAATAGGTAGCGGCACCTGGGACCCAAAACTTGCAGTGACTTATCTGTTACAAGGGCAAATTTTATCTTTTGGTTCTCAAGTAAACGGAGTATTAAGATTGGGCAAAAATGATCATGATTATCGCTTTGGGAATCAATTAATGTGGAATAACTGGATTGCTGCTAAACTTTTAAATTCATTAAGTGTTTCGGGCAGGGTAGAAGCTAAAACAGTAGGGAAGATTGATGATTCTTATGCAGATTTAAATCCAATGATGGTAACAACCGCAAATACGCAAAATCAGGGTGGAAAATATATAAATTCGGCTTTTGGAGCTAATTTTTATATCCCTCAGGGAACATTAAAAAATGTAAGAATTGGTGTTGAATATGCTTTTCCATTATATCAGGATTTAAACGGAATTCAACTTAAAAATGATGGCAGCTGGACTTTAGGCTTGCAGTATTCTTTTCACTAAAGTAAAAAGAATTTAGTATCAAAAAGCCACCTTTAAACTTTCGTTTTAAGGTGGCTTTTTATTTGCAGAGAAATCTATATATTCTCAAAATTTTATGATTTTCTATTATTTTTTCAGCTACATTTGATTGATTATTTCTTATAATAAATGAATAAATTTTTAATAGTAAATCAGCCTGAAAAGTGGCCGGTTAAACTTGAAAATGTGCATATTATATCTTCTCAGGATTATCTAACCAATCCTAAATATGCTAAGATAAAAAACGCACGTATTTTCAATCTTTCCAAAAATTATAATTATCAATCTAGAGGGTATTACGTTTCTCTTTTAGCTGAAGCAAGAGGCCATTTGGCTATTCCCACAGTGAAAAATCTTGTAGATCTAAGAGAGCCGAAATTGGTGAAAGTAATTTCTGAAGAATTTGATGATGTGATTCAAAAATCACTAAAATCTATCAAATCTCAGGAATTTGTTCTTAGTATTTATTTTGGGCAAAATGTAGCTCAAAAATATAAAGAAGTAAGTTCACTTTTTTTTAGACATTTTCAGATTCCATTTTTACAAGTAAAGTTCAGTTTTAGTAATAAGTGGAATATTAAAAGTATAAAAGCTTTATCTGAATCTGAAATTCCAGAAGATCACTTAGAAAGTATGTACTTTTTTGCCAGTGATTACTTTTCTAAAAAAAGGTATGATACTGTAAAACCGCAGCAGTATGATTACGATTTGGCTATTCTTGTGCAAAAAGACGATCCGGCACCGCCTAGTAATGCCAAGGCATTAAAGAAATTTGCAGAAGTTGCCGAAAAGATGAATTTTTATGTTGAATTTCTTTCCCCAAAAGACTTATCAAGATTATCCTCTTTTGATGCCCTTTTTATAAGACAAAGCACCGAAGTTCACAATGAAGCTTATGCATTTGCCAGAAAAGCACAACAGGAAGGTATCGCTATCATCGATTATCCAGATGCCATTTTAAAATGTTGCAATAAAGTATTTATGGCAGAAGCTTTACAAAATGCCGGAATATTGACGCCAAAAACCATGATTATTCATAAAGAGAATAAAGATGCTATTTTGGCTGAAATTGGTTTACCGGTAGTCTTAAAATCTCCAGATTCTACATTTAGTTTTGGCGTTAAAAAAGCAAAAACCGAAGAAGAATACCAGGAGCTTGTAACTAAAATGCTTAAGGAATCTGAGCTTATCATTGCACAACAATTTACACCTTCAGATTACGATTGGAGAATCGGTGTTTTAGATGGAAAAGCTTTTTATGCCTGTCGATATTATATGGCAAAAGGACACTGGCAAATATACAACTGGAATGCTAAAAATAAACACGATCAAGATGGCAATGCAGATACGATGGCCTTAGAAGAAGTTCCAGAAAAAATATTAGATTTAGCATTACGCTCTACTAAATTGATGGGAGAAGGGCTCTACGGAATTGATATTAAGGAAATTAATGGAGAAGCTATGGTGATCGAAATTAATGATAATCCAAATATCGATTTTGGTGTAGAGGATCGTTTTTATGGCGAAGAAGTGTATAAGTTAATCATCACGGCCTTAAAAAACAGGCTAGAGAAAAAATAATATGGGATATCATATTTTCGAAGTTTACGGAATAGAATTGGAATATATGCTGGTAAATCGCCAGCTAAAAATTGTGCCGATCACTGATAAACTTTTTATCGAAAAAACAGGAAAGCTAACTTCTGATGTTGCTAATGGTAAAATTGAATGGAGTAACGAGTTAGTAGCTCATGTGGTAGAGTTAAAAACAGCTGTACCAATTTCTAATATTGAAAATTTAGATGAATTATTTGCCGAAAACGTTTCTGAGATCAATAAGCTTTTAGAAGGTTTAGATGCTCAATTGTTGCCTACAGCTGCACATCCGCTAATGAATCCCTTAAAGGAAACTAAATTATGGGAGCACGATAATAATGATATTTATGAGCTATACAACCAAATTTTTGATTGTAGTGGTCATGGATGGAGCAACGTACAAAGCATGCATATAAATCTGCCATTTGCAGATGATGCTGAATTTGAAAAATTGCACGCTGCTATACGAATTCTTTTACCAATTATCCCGGCGATTAGTGCGTCCTCACCAATATTCGAAGGACAATTAACCGGTTTTATGGATAGCCGTATGGAAGTTTATAAAACCAACCAAAAAGAAATACCAGAGATGGCCGGGAAAGTAATTCCCGAGTGTCTTTATAATAAAGAAGAATATCACCGAGGTATTTTTGAACCTATAAAAAAGGCCATAAAAGTCCATGATAAAAATGGAATCCTGGAACATCATTTTCTAAATTCTAGAGGAGCAATCGCAAGATTTGATCGTGGTGCCATAGAAATTAGGGTGATCGATTTACAGGAATGCCCCAAAGCAGACATCGCAATTGCAGTTTTTATCATAGAAACTTTAAAAGCTTTGGTAAATGAAGAATTTATTTCTCTAGCAGATCAGAAAAGTTGGAAAGAGGACGATTTGCTCAAAATACTGAATGAGGCTATAAAAGATGCTGAACGAGGTGTGATTAGCAATATTGCTTATCTTAAAATTTTTGGATTGACGGAAACTTCAGAAATTGGTGATGTATGGAAGAATATATATGAAAGAGTGAAAAATAACATTTCTGAAAAACATCAGCAATCAATCGAATATATTATTCAGAAAGGATCACTTGCCAATCGAATTATAGGTGGTTTAAGAGGGAATTATTCCGAAGAAAATATAGGTAAAGTATATGCCGATATCGCGAAATGTCTTGCTAAAAATGAGCTCTACAAACCTTGAAACTAATACTTAGTTGCGAGCATGCGAGTAATGTATTGCCGCAAAAATTTGCTTATTTAAAGAACGACCAAGATACGGTTTGGACAACACATCGCGCTTACGATCCTGGAGCGTTTAGATTATTTCAGGAGCTATTAGAAATTTCAGATTTCAGTTTCACCTATAAATTTAGTCGATTATTGATCGAGCCAAACCGCTCTTTGCATCATCCAAACTTATTTTCAGAATATTCTAAATCTTTATCTAAGCAAGAAAAAGGGGATCTCATCAATTCATACTATTTAAGATATAGAAATAAAGTTGAGAAATGTATTTCAGAAATAATTAAAGTTGGAGAGGAAGTCGTACATATTTCAGTACATAGTTTTACACCAATTCTTAATGGTGTAGAGCGAAAAACAGATATCGGATTGCTTTATGATCCATCGAGTAAAGCTGAAAAAAAGTTTGCTCAAATCTGGAAACTTAATTTAACCAAAGAGCTGGATATTAAAATCAGGTTCAATTATCCTTATTTGGGAAGGGCAGATGGTTTTACAACGTATCTTCGTCGTAAATTTCCCAATAATTACATTGGGATAGAGTTGGAGGTGAATCAAAAAATGGCAAAAAGGAATACTTTTCCTAAAGCTTTAATGTTCGAAATAAAAAATAGTCTGAAGGCAAGTTTGTAGGAAACTTCTAATTATTTTTCAAGGTATTTTAAGCGCTATAATTAGCATAAAAAAAGTCCGGGAAATTATCCGGACTTTTTTTGCACTATATTTTAAATCTTACTTTAAAAGTTTAGCATCTAAAGTAATCTCGGTATCAAGTAATTTTGAAAGAGGACATTTTTCTTTCGCATTATTAGCGATTTCAAGGAACTTCTCTTCAGAAATATTTGGAACTTTACCTTCTAAAATAAGATGTGATTTAGAAACAACTCCGTCTTTGAAAGTGATTTCACTTTTTGTTTCTAAAGATTCAGCAGGAAAATCCTCTTCAGCTAAAAAAGCTGACAATTGCATGGTAAAACATCCAGAATGTGCTGCACCTATTAATTCTTCAGGGTTTGTTCCTTTTCCGTCTTCAAATCTGGTTTTGTACGAATATTGAGTTTCGTTAAGTACACCACTCTCTGTAGATAAATTACCTTTACCTTCTTTTAATGTTCCTTTCCAAACTGCGCTCGCTTTTCTTATCATAATAATTTTTTGTTTTAGTTTGAAATAAAGATACAATCTATAAAAGCTGCTGAAAAGAATTTTATAAAAAGCTTAAGTCTTGGAGTCAATGATTTAATAGTATTTTTTGAAATCGAAATGAATTGCATAAAAAAATCCCTTTTTGAATTGACCAAAAAGGGATTTTTTATAATTGTTGTGGTAGACTGCTTATTTGATCTCTACTACCTCAAGATCAAATACTAAATCTTTCCCTGCTAATGGGTGATTCCCATCTACAACAATAGAATCTTCTTTTACTTCTTTTACCACTAGGTTCATTTCGCGACCATCTGGAGTTTTAGAAACAAGTCCCATACCTACTTTAGGCTCAAGATCTTCTGGAAGTTGGCTTTTTTCAACTTCTTGAACTAGTTCTTCTCTTGGCTCTCCGTAAGCTTCTTCTTTAGGGATATTTATAGTTTTCTTTTCGTTAACTTCCATATCTAAAAGTCCTTTTTCGAATCCAGGAATTAATTGCCCCTGTCCCATAGTAAATTCGATTGGTTCTCCGCGATCTACAGAGCTATCGAATACTTGGCCATCGGTTAATTTTCCTGTGTAATGAACTTTTACAGTGTCATCTTGCTTTACTTGACTCATAAATTTGTTTTTCAAAGATTAATTAAGGCCTACTTCTTGGTTTCAGCCAATTAAGTTTGCAAAGTTACAGCTCTCAAATGCACTCACAACTATATTGCTATTTAATTCGGTTTACTTGGTAATTTCTTAACAAACTTTAGCTTTTATTTATTCATTTTGAATATCGAAAGAGCTGAAAAACAGATGGATATACTCAAATTAATTCATAATCTTATTTAATATTCTTCAATTCTGAACGCTATTTTTAGTAGATTGATAACTAAGTACCCGTTTCAGTAGTGATACAGAATTGGATGAATTTTGAGGTCATTATCTTATAAACTTAATTTAAGAAAGTATAAATCTGAATTTCAAGTAGTTTATAACGATAAACAGAAATTATTTATATTGAAGCTCATTAGGTCTCAATTTAGATATTAAAATGAACTCTATTTCCATTTCAATAAAAACGTGTTGTCAATTTCTATTTTTAAGTTTAGGGCTTTTTGCTTGTAATTCTTCAGCTAAAAAAGTAACTGATAAGTCTACTGAAAATTGGGATACACTAAAAGTAACGGTTTCTGCTTTTAACTCAGTTCAATATCAAACAGCAGGATCAGATCCTAATTTAGCCGCCTGGGGCGATACACTAAAACCCGGGATGAATGCGGTTGCCATTTCCAGAGATCTTATAGGATTGGGAATAAACCATAATGATGAGATAAAAATCGCTGGCTTAGATTCGGTTTTTGTCGTGAAGGATAAAATGCATTACCGCTGGAAAAAGCGCGTAGATATTTATATGGGAAATGATATAGAAAGGGCTAAAAATTTTGGAAAAAAGAAACTCGAGATTTATTACAAAAAACCAGAAGATAGTACGAAAGCTGAAGTTGCTTCTGAATAAATTCAGTTTTGAAAATGGATTGTAATTGATTAATTTTCGCTACTTACTTTTCAATCATTTCAGAAATTTATATGAAATACTACCTAGTCCTTTTCTCACTGTTTCTTACTACTATAACTAGCGCCAAAACTTTTCAGGATTCTACAAAATCTACTCCTGAAGTTTACAAAATAGGAGTGCAGCTTACTGCTCCCTTTGTGACTCAAAAACCAAATGGTAATTTTGATGGCTTAAGTATTAAAAGTTGGAATCTAGTTAACGAAAATTTAGATTACAATTTTGAATATAAAACCTACGAAAGTTTGGCAGCGCTGTTAAATGCCGTAGAAAGTGGAGAAGTAGATTTTAGTATAAATCCTATTACCGTTACCGATAACCGTATGGAGCGAATGGATTTTTCTCAGCCTTATTTTATATCACATACAGGTGTAGCAAAAAAGAAGGAGTCTCAGGTGTTTAATATCCTGAAGAATTTATGGAGTTGGGAGTTTATTTCAGCAATATTAGCTCTATTAGGCACGATTTTTATTTTTGGCTTTTTAGTGTGGATTTTTGAAAGAAAAAAGAATGCCGAAGAATTTGGTGGCGGTAAAGGAAGAGGGTTGTTAGAGGGCTTTTGGTGGAGTGCTGTAACGATGACTACCGTTGGATATGGGGATAAATCGCCTAGAACTACTGGTGGTAGAATTGTTGGTCTAATTTGGATGTTTATGGCCATTATCATTATCTCTAGTCTTACAGCAAGTATTGCATCTTCCTTAACGGTAAAAAGTATTAATGATGAGATTAGCGGAATTTCAGATTTAAATAGATTTAATGTAGGAACAGTTGTGAGCAGTAGTGCAGCAGAGCTTTTAGATCTTTACAACGTTAAGTCTGAAAAATTAAACAGCGTTAGTGATGGAATAGAATTAATACAAAATGATGATTTGGATCTGCTAGTTTACGACGAACCGATATTGCGTTACACAATAGAACAAATGGAAGTGGGGAAAGATATTGAAGTTTTAGAGCAAACTTTAAAAAAGGATTATTACAGTTATGCATTTCCTAAAAATTCAGATTTGGTAAAAATTATTAATCCTGCTTTGGTAAGAATGCTTAAGAGTATGGAGTGGGAAAATCTAATCAAAGAATATAAATGAAAAAACTAGGTCTATCTATAAAAAGATTTTCCTTCAACTCAACCGTAATTAAGTTTGTAAAAATATAACACTAATTACGGCATTGTATTTTGAAATCCTTATTTATTTTTAAGAATAATTTACATATTTAGCCAAATTGAAAACTAAAAGTTTTATTTAACTTTGCAAAGTTTTCAACAAAAACGATTGAGAAAATAATACTCATTTTAATATTATTTAAAAAACTAAGATGCAAATTAGAGATAAGGAGGATAATAAATCTGAAGATTACATTCTACAAAAAAATAAAAAGACAAAGTTTGGGGCAACCTTTATCGCTATTGTAATAGTAATTATTATTGCTGCAGTTGCTATGACGGGTGTGTATTTTGATTACTGGTAGAATCTAACTATTTTTTGATCTCATTTAAAAGTAGAAAAGCTTTGTTAACATATTCGCGTTCTAAAAATAGCGCAAAATAGTTAGAAGTCGAAATCATTTCGAAAACAGGAATTCCTTCATAAGCTAATAATTTGAATATATAGAAATAAAGTCCTACAGATTGACTACTATTTTTTGGTAAAGCAATAGTGATCGAAGATAATTCTTCTTTAATAGTAACCCTTACTTCATTTTTAAAATAATCTTCAACCAAATCGGTTAAGGAAGAAGAAACTAAAATGTTACTTTCCTGATAATTGCTCGAGTAGTTTAGATAGACACCCGTTTGATCTTTTACCGCATCTAATAATCTTGATTTGTTGGCAATAATAGTTTTAGAATTTAGAAAAGTATATTCAGTTATTCCAGATCTCACGATTATATCTCCCAATTCGCGTAAACTGTTTTTATTAATTTTTGTGCGCTTGGGAGCATAGCGTCGTAATGCCATAATTATACTACCTGTTTTAACAGGTTTACGCATTTCTTTCTCAACTTCAGGTCTTAAATCTTCTGCAAGTCCGCTAAAATTTATGATATCTCTCGCGATAGCATCGTCCAAAAATGGTTGATGCCGTATTATATCATGTACGCAGGTAGTTATCGTTTTCATTGTTAATTATTACACATTTTGTACAAATGTATATAAAATGAATCATTTTTTTTAATTCCTGTTGCTATATTTTTAATTATGCAGCATCAAAAGTATAGCAATGAAAGTTTTAAAATTTGGAGGTACATCTGTTGGTACTCCTCAAAGTATTCAGAATGTAAAAAATATTACTCTAGGTGAAGAGGGAAGAAAAATACTAGTTCTTTCTGCCATGAGTGGTGTTACAAATGAGCTCGTAGAAATATCTAATCTTGTTCAGGCTAATAAAACTGAAGAAGTTCAGGATATCGTAGATAAACTTAAGGATCGCCATTTTTCAGCTATCGATCAATTGATTAATGATGAAACCTTAAATAAACAAACTAAAACTTTTGTTTCGGGCCGTTTACAAGATTTATTACTTTCTGCAAATAAGGAACATACCGAGGTTGTTTATGCTGAAATAGTAACTTATGGTGAAACCATGCTTACTTTTATCGTATCTCAATATTTTAAATCTTTAGGTATAAATAACGTTTGGCTGGATGCTAAAGAATTTATGGAAGTTCATAATCTCGAAAATCCAGATACCGATAAGGTTGGGAAACTTTTGGACGATTACATTTCAAATCAAACTGCCGATCTTTATATTACTCAGGGATTTGTGTGTATCAATAAGAGAAACGAAATTAGCACCTTAAAACGGGGCGGAAGTGATTATACCGCAACTATACTTGGTGCTGCAGTGCGGGCAACAGAGGTGCAGATTTGGACCGATATTGATGGTTTTCATAATAATGATCCGCGGCATGTAGAGGGAACTCATCCAATTTCTGAACTGACTTTTGAAGAGGCAGCGGAGTTAGCTTATTTTGGAGCAAAAATTCTTCATCCACAAACCGTATCTCCGGTAATTAGTAAGGGAATCCCGATTTTTCTGAAAAATACATTTACACCAGAGAAAACAGGAACAAGAATATCTTCAGAAATTAAAAGTAAAGGATTAAAAGCCATCGCTGCAAAGGATGATATTACCGCTATTAAAATAAAATCAAATAGAATGCTAATGGCGCACGGTTTTCTTCGTAAAATCTTTGATGTTTTTGATAATTACGAAACATCTATCGATATGATTACTACTTCTGAAATTGCTATTTCGCTAACGATAGATAATACGAGTAATCTAGACCAAATTCTTGAAGAATTAAATGCATATGGTGAAATTACCGTAGATCGTAATCAAAGTATAATATGCGTTGTTGGAGAATCTGTAATTGAAGATAAATCTACTTATAAATTGTTTGAATTGCTAAATGATATCCCTGTACGTATGATAAGCTATGGCGGAAGTAGCAATAATATTTCGATTTTAGTTGATACTCAAAATAAAATTGATACTCTTAGAAGTTTAAATCAAAAACTTTTTAGTGAAGGTTTTGCCACTCAGATGGTTTAGATTTTAGTTCTTTTGCAAAAAAAAGCCGCTGGGAAATAATTTTCAAGCGGCTTTTTTGATATTCTTAAATTGTTCCTGATTTTTTATTCTTTTCTTTTTCTTCGATAAATTTCGACATAAAATAAGTACTTCTATTATTATGGAATTTCAGCATTTTACCTGTAAAGTTTTTATTTCGATGATCGTTTATATTTATCTCTAAATTAGTCAATTGTGTTTTCAAAAAAGGAATATACTTTGATACTGAAAATCGATCTTTTAAAATGGATTCAGAGCATTTCCGTTTCTCCAACCATAGTTTTTGATCGGTATAAAGTTGAATTGATTTTTGGATAATTTCATCTTCAGTGTCGCAAATAAATCCATTCCAATCATTGTTTTTTGAAATTCCCTCAGCACCAATTTTCGTTGTAATTGACGGTAAACCATTTTGCATAGCATCTATCATTTTACCTTTAAGACCGGCACCAAATTGAATGGGAGCAAGCAAAATTCTATTTTTTTGCATAACCTCTTCAACACTTTCGGTACGACCATGCACTACAAAACCCTCGTTTTTATTCTGAAGGTTAAAAACTTTTTCACTCGGGTAGGCGCCATAAATGTTTAATTGGGCATTTGGTAATTCTTTTCTAATCTTTGGCCAGATGTTTTGTTTTAAATAGAGGACGGTATTCCAATTAGGTTCATGTAGAAAATTACCTATAAACATAAAATCTTTACGATCTGAAAAATTTGGCGAAGAATCTGCTTTTTTGATCTCTGCTTCAGGTAATAAATAGGGGAGATATTGTATAATTTCAGCTGGAATTTTAAAAAGAGTTTTAAGTAATTCCATTTCAAATTCTGAAATAATTAAACTAAGATCACAACGATAAATAGACGCAATTTCACGTTTTGCCAAATCAGAATTTAGTATGATTTCTTCTAATGTGAGATTAGAATTTAAATGCTTTTTTCGAGCGTTTCTTAAAAAATGTAAATCTTCTGTATCTAAAATTTTAAGCGCATTTGGACAATGATTATCCACCCGCCAACCATATTGCTCTTCCATCATAAACCGATCAAAAAGTACAATTTTAGGATCCAATGCTAAAAGAAACTTATCGAAACTAGAATTGTTTAATTCGATTTTAGCGGTTTCAATACCTAATAATTCTAATTGGAAAGCATATTTTGAAGTTGTGGCTGTTGTTGCAAAAGTAATGTGATAATCTTCTTCCAGAAAGAACTTCAGTAATTGTAGCATTCGGCTTCCTGCCGCAGACGAAGTTGGTTCTGGCCAAACATATCCAATAACAAGTAATTTCTTCATGAAGTTTGAAATCTATCAATTTCAGCAAAATTAAGCTTCTTTTTTACAACAGATTTAAAAAGAAGTGCACGAATTAGTAATTGTGATAAATTTCGTATCTTCTATATTTAGAAAAAGGAAATGAAATGAGTAGAGGGTTTGTAAAAGAGGAAGATCAGGAAGAAGCTCCGGTAATACCACCAAGAGCTGCATTACCGGTAGGAGCAACTAATTATGTTACTCCATTAGGTTTTGAGGCTTTAGAAAATGAAAAACATGATTTAGAGCGAGAACGTACAAAATTACCTGAAGATAATGAGACCGAAAAGCGCAGGGCGCAGGCAGTTATCGATGGTAAATTAAAATTATTGGCCGAGCGTAGAGCTTCCGCTAGAATTATATATCCAAATCAACAACCTGAAGATGAAGTACGTTTTGGAGCAAAATTAAAATTGAAAAATCATTCCAATGGAAGTATTCAGGAATTTCAAATTGTAGGAGTTGATGAAGCTGATGTAAAAAAACAAAAAATTGCGTTTGTAGCACCTATAGCTAGAGCGGTGACCGGTTTAAAAATAGGAGATACAACAGAATTTAAATTAGGAAACGAAACACGAACACTCGAAATTCTCGAAATCACATATTAAATATGAAAGTATATATTGTAATGGGAGTCTCTGGAAGTGGAAAGACAACTATCGGCAGGGAAATCGCCAGTACGCTCGAGATTCCATTTTTTGATGCCGACGATTATCATCCACCAGCGAATATTGAAAAGATGAAAAAAGGTATAGCCCTAAATGATGAAGATCGAAAAGCCTGGCTAAAATCTTTGGCTGAAAATATCGATAAATGGAAAGATAATGAAGGTGCTGTTTTAGCTTGTTCGGCTTTAAAAAACAAATACAGAGCGGCACTATCCCATAATTTAAAAGAATATGTGGTGTTTATTTATTTATATGCAGAATATGAGCTTATTTACAAACGCATGATGGCTAGGAAGGGACATTATTTTAAACCCGAATTATTAAAATCTCAATTCGAAACTTTAGAAGAACCTAAAAATGCTATTAAGGTAGAAGTGAATAAAGAGATTCCTGAAACAGTATCAGAAGTTATTTCCAAAATCAAATCAGAAAAAACATCTACTTTATGAAAAACACTTACACCACCAGCTTAAACCTTCCAAAACTAGATTTTATATTACTTATATTCAGAATTGGTATATCGATATTGATGCTTTTCCACGGTGTACCGAAATTAATCACTTTTTTTACCGAGGATGAAATAACTTTTGCAGATCCCTTGGGTGCCGGCCAAACTTTAACGTTTACAATTGCAGTTTTAGCCGAATTTGTATGTTCTGTGATGATTATTTTAGGACTAGCCACTAGAATAGCTACGATACCACTTATTATTACGATGGGCATTGCGGCAATAATTGTACATATGCCAGATGGTATGGCAAAACAAGAATTACCGTTTTTGTATTTGCTTTCGTATCTATTGCTATTTTATACAGGTGCAGGAAAATATTCACTAGACCATTATTTTATGCATAAAGCTGAGAAAAAGAAATAGAGATCTATAAATAAAAAAGTCTTGTTAATTAGCAACTAACAAGACTTTTTCAATTTCTCGAAGAAGTATATTATTCTTCTGAAGAAGATTCTTCCATGGTATGATATACATTTTGTACATCATCGTCTTCTTCTAATTTTTCTAAAAGTTTCTCTACATCTGCAGCTTGCTCTGGATTTAATTGTTTTGTAACCTGAGGAATTCGCTCAAATCCTGAAGAGATAATTTCTATATTTTGATTTTCTAATTCTTTCTGAATACTTCCAAAATTTTCGAAAGGCGCGTAGATGTGTATTCCATCTTCATCTTCAAAAACTTCTTCAGCTCCATAATCTATAAATTCAAGCTCTAATTCTTCAACATCAAGTCCTTCAGCATTTATTCTGAAATTACAGGTGTGATCGAACATAAATTCTACAGATCCTGAAGTTCCCAAATTCCCATCACATTTATTAAAATGCGATCGAACATTGGCAACAGTACGGTTATTGTTATCTGTAGCGGTTTCAACCAAAATAGCAATCCCGTGTGGAGCATAACCTTCGAAAAGAACAATTTTATAATCCCCCTGGCTTTTATCTGATGCTCTCTTGATCGCTCTTTCGATATTGTCCTTCGGCATGTTAACACTCTTCGCGTTTTGTATAACTGCTCTAAGCTTAGAGTTAGCGTCTGGATCTGGCCCGCCTTCTTTTACGGCCATTACAATATCTTTTCCTATACGAGTAAAGGCTTTGGCCATTGCCGACCAACGTTTCATCTTACGTGCCTTTCTAAATTCAAATGCTCTTCCCATGATAATAAAAATGAAATCCGGGCAAAAATATAAAAAAAGCTCCTAAAATGATTTCAAATTAGGAGCTTTCTAAAATATTGCTTTTTTTAACTGTTTTTTAAAGTTATTTAGCCTCTACAATATCTTCTATTGCCTTTGCCATTTCAAAATCTTTAGCTGTTACGCCGCCCGCATCATGCGTAGAAAGTGAAATTTCTAATTCATTAAAAGAATTTGCCCAATTAGGATGATGTTGTAAAGCTTCAGCTTCAAAAGCGATTCTCGTCATCACTGTAAAAGCATCTTTAAAATCTTCAAACTGAAAAGAAGTATGAATGGCATCTTTTGCGTACGTCCAGCCCTGTAAGGATTCTAGTTTTTTATGAATTTGATCTTCGGTTAGCTTTTCCATTATTGTAATGTTTAAATTATGTTATTCAATTTAATAATACTAAAAGTGAAAACAGGATGATAGCGCTGGTTTAATATAAGATTAACCTATTTTTTAATGGTAGCTTCTACTACTTGCTGTACATTAATCTGAAGATTAGGCGGTAAGAGGTTGTCCTTGGGTAAAACAGCTAAATATCGATCTTCGTTGCTATCGTATACATTTTTAAAAAGCGGATTTTCATAACCCAAAATTTCACAAACATCTTGTATAAAATCTTTTTGATGTACCAAATCACTACTACCAAGATGTAAAACTCCTTGTTGCTTTCTATTTATGATGTAATGAATTTGCTGCGTAATTTTATTAATTTCGGTAACATTAATAACCACGTTTGGGAAAACTTCTATAGCTTCTCCTAAGTCTAATAAAGCCTTTATCTCGTTAATTCTTGGAGAGCCTTTCCCAAAAACCATTGGTAATCTTAAAATATTGTATTTATCATTTGGAAGCCGAAGTAAAGCATTTTCGATTTTAATCTTAAATCGACCGTACACACTTTGGGATAAAGTCTTATCATATTCGTAGCTTGGATAGTTGGTAAACGCATCAAACACATTGGCAGAACTTAAAAAAATAAGTTTACAAGGATTGGTAAGAATATAACTAATTGCAGAATAATGCAGTGCCAGTTGCGCAGCAAAACTACCCCGAACTGCAGAGATGATAATACTTGGCTTAAGATTATAAAGTAAAAGATCTAAACTATCAGTCTCCATATCGTATTGATGAAACTGATTGTTACTTTCTAAGCCGGGATCATCTCTAAAATATGTTCCGTGGGTATCAAAAAAGGAGCGTAGCTCTTTATATATGGCATTGCCAATAAAGCCGCTAGCTCCTAAAATTAAAATACGTTCCAAATAAATTTATCCTTTATAAAAGGGCAATTTCACCTGTGTAGCTGGAATTGCTTTTTTACGTATCTGAATATTAATTTTCTTTCCAAAACCTGCATATTCAGTTTTTACGTAACCTAAACCAATACCTTTCTCTAACGAAGGTGACATGGTACCCGATGTAACATTTCCTATAACCTCTCCTTTTTCATTCACGATTTCATATCCCTGTCTTGGGATGCCTCGTTCATCAAGTTCAAACGCAACAAGTTTACGTTTAGCGCCTTCTTCCTTTTCCTTTTTTAAAGCTTCAGAATTTACAAACTCTTTATTGAATTTTGTGATCCATCCCAATTTTGCTTCAATAGGAGAAGTTGTATCGTCGATATCATTCCCGTACAAACAAAATCCCATTTCTAATCGCAGTGTATCACGAGCAGCAAGACCTATTGGCTTAATACCATAATCTGCACCGGCTTCCATTACTTTGTTCCAGATTTCTTCAGCACATTCGTTTTTAAAATAAATCTCGAATCCGCCGCTACCGGTATAACCTGTTGCCGAAATAATTACTTTTTCCATGCCTGCAAATGTTGCCACTTCAAAAGTATAAAACTTCATAGCACTTAAGTCTACATTGGTTAGCGATTGCATCGCTTCTGCAGCTTTTGGTCCTTGTATAGCTAGAAGAGACATATCATCACTTAAATCTGTTAAATGCGCATCCATAGAATTGTGCTTACTTATCCAATTCCAATCTTTCTCGATATTAGCAGCATTCACTACCAGCAAAAATTTTTCGGCATCAAATCTGTAAATAATCAAATCGTCCACTATACCACCATCTTCATTGGGCATACAGGTATATTGTGCTTGCCCATCTACCAATTTTGCAGCATCGTTAGAAGTAACTGACTGAATAAGTTCTAAAGCATGTTCGCCGGTGACTAAAAACTCTCCCATATGCGAAACATCAAAAACTCCCAAATGTTCACGAACAGTTTGATGTTCTGCATTTACACCTTCGTAAGAAACAGGCATATTATAACCTGCAAAGGGAACCATCTTTGCCCCAAGAGCTTTATGTTTTTCAGCTAGTGCTACTTCTTTCATCTTAATTATTTAATTTTTGCAAATTTATAGAATTAAGCCTGAACTGACCATAGATTCCATGAAATTGTGAAGGAAATGTCAAACCTTATTTTATACTTTGACTATGTGTTATATTTGAGAAAAACCTTTAAATATCATCGTTTATGAAGATCTTTTCTGCAGCGCAGCTAAAAAAAGCAGACAACATTACCATTAAAAACCAGAATATTACTTCTACGGAATTAATGGAAAGAGCCGCGAGTTTAACTACTGAAGAAATACACAAGCGACTTCAAAACGCCGATATAAACATAAAAATATTTTGTGGTGTAGGCAATAATGGTGGAGACGGACTAGTGATAGCCAGACTTTTGATTGAAAAAGGTTACCACGTTAAAGTTTTTGTGGTGAATTATACCGATAAAAGATCTGATGATTTTTTAGTGAATTATGATCGTTTAAAAGAGACGACAAACGATTGGCCAGAATATATAAAAGACGAGGGCGATTTCCCTGAATTGAATACAAACGACTTTATTATCGATGCGATTTTCGGGATAGGTCTCAATCGACCTTTAGAAGGTTGGGTGGCTAATTTAGTGAAACACATAAATAAAACGAAAGCTTTTATTTTGGCTATCGATATGCCTTCTGGATTGTTTTCAGACAAAATTCCCGGGAAAGAAGATCAACTAATTAAAGCCAGTTTCACAATAAGTTTTCAAACACCTAAACTTGTTTTCTTTTTGCCACAAACTATGGATTATGTAGGGGATTTACAGGTTTTGGATATCGGCCTAGACCGAGAATTTCTTACTTCTGAAAAAACAAATGCTAATCTTATAAGCAAACACGAAGCGCGAGCTTTATATAAGCCTCGCAAAACAAATTCGCATAAAGGAAATTATGGTCACGCGCTTGTAGTTGGCGGTAGCTATGGTAAAATAGGGAGTGTTGTATTAAGTACCACTGCAGCACTTAGAACAGGAGCAGGATTGGTTAGTACTTTTGTGCCTAAATGTGGATATATAGTTTTACAAACTGCTTTGCCAGAAGCCATGGTGATCACAGATAAAAACGAAGAAAAATTAACCAATATCGATCATTGCATGGAGCCTTCTGTAATCTGTTTTGGAATGGGAGCAGGGAAAGATCCCGAAACCATTGAAGCTTTTAAAAAGCTGCTTCAAGATATCGATAAACCTATGCTAATTGATGCCGATGGGCTTAATATGCTTTCAGAGCACAAAGAATTACTAAATCTTCTTCCGAAAAAATCAGTTTTAACTCCGCATCCAAAGGAATTAGAGCGTTTGATAGGGGAATGGGAGGATGATTTTGATAAGCTTCAAAAAATTGAAACATTTACCAAAACATATAATATAATTTTGGTTCTAAAAGGATCTCATACATTTACTTGTGCAGAAGGGAAGATTTATATAAATAATAGTGGAAACCCGGGAATGGCCACCGCAGGTAGTGGAGATGTGCTATCAGGAATTATAGCCGGGTTAATTTCCCAACAATACGAACCTTTAGCTGCAGCAATATTTGGGGTGTATCTTCATGGACTATCCGGCGATATTGTTGCTGAAAATAAATCTTACCAGGCACTTATTTCTGGTGATATTGCTGAAAATATGGGAGCTGCATATCAATCTTTATTTGCCGATTAAGCTTGAAATATAGAAAACCATTTATTGACTTTACGAGAGTCTAAAACTGAAAGTCCCATTAAAATTATTAAAATTTGGATTCAATTTTTTGAATATGGAATTTTGCATACTACAGCAAATTGATACTATTAAAAAACAAATCCATTAAATGGAAAATACGCATTATATATCTTCAAAAATTTTAGATCTAGAAAATATTCGAGATATCATCGATAGTAGCAAAAAACTAGCACTTAGTGATGAAGCTAGATTAAATATTAAAAAATCTAGAAATTATCTTGACAAAAAATTAAAAGAAAGCAGTGTTCCCGTTTACGGCATCAATACAGGTTTTGGTGCTTTATGTAATATAAAAATAACTCCTGAAAAATTGACAGTTTTACAGGAAAATTTAGTGAAATCGCACGCTTGCGGAACAGGAGAAAAAATAGCAAAACCAATTATTAGATTGATGTTGCTGTTAAAAATCCAATCCTTAAGTTATGGAAACTCCGGCGTTGCGTTAGAAACCGTAGAACGCCTGATTGATTTTTTTAACGAAGATATTTTACCTGTTATTTATGAGCAGGGTTCTTTAGGAGCTTCTGGCGATTTGGCGCCGCTTGCACATTTGGCTTTACCTCTTATTGGAGAAGGAGAAGTGTACTATAAAGGAAATGTAATTAGTGGAGCTACAATCTTAAACAAATATGGCTGGCAGCCGGTAAAATTGCAATCTAAGGAAGGCTTAGCATTATTAAACGGAACACAATTTATGAGTGCTCACGCTGTCCATGCTTTGATAAAAGCTTATAAATTATCTTATTGTGCCGATTTGATTAGTGCAGTATCGATGGACGCTTTCGATTGTAATCTATCTCCTTTCGACGAGTTGGTTCATTTGGTTAGACCTCATAGAGGTCAGATTAAAACAGCAAAAAGAATTCGGGAGTTTTTACAAGGAAGTCAATTAGCTAGTCGAGAAAAAGAAAATGTTCAGGATCCTTATTCCTTTAGATGTGTGCCTCAAGTGCATGGGGCGACAAAGGATACTATAGATTTTGTGCATAAAACGGTTAAAACAGAGATTAATTCAGTTACCGATAATCCAAATGTTTTTGTAGAAGAAGATAAAATTATTTCAGGAGGCAATTTCCATGGGCAGCCTTTGGCTTTAGCGATGGATTATCTAGCGATAGCTATAGCCGAACTTGGTAATATTTCTGAAAGAAGGGTTTATCAATTAGTGTCTGGTTTGCGAGGTTTACCTAATTTTCTAGTCGAGAATCCTGGTTTAAATAGTGGTTTTATGATTCCGCAATATACCGCGGCAAGTATCGTTAGCCAAAATAAGCAGTTGTGTACCCCAGCCTCGGTAGATTCTATAGTTTCATCAAATGGACAGGAAGATCATGTAAGTATGGGAGCTAATGCGGCTACAAAACTTACCAAAGTTATGGAAAATGTAGATTCTTTATTAGCTATCGAACTTTTCAACGCTTCACAAGCATTACATTTTAGAAAAGAATTAAATTCTTCAGAAAAAATACAAGAAACTTTAACCAATTTTAGAAAAGAAGTTCCGATAGTTACCGAGGACGTAATGATGGCTCCTTTTATTAAACAATCTAAAATATTTTTGGAAGAATATATCAATTCTGAGGATTATTTATGTTGAAATATGTTCCTCTTTACTGCGATTAAAAAAATCTATTAGAATAGTATTTCAAATAAAAAGCAATTTGAATTAATCACTAAAGATCAATAAAAAAGCCTCATGAAGAAACATGAGGCTTTTTTAATCATTAAAGATTCTTATTTTATTTTTTCGGTTCAGATTCCTCTGTATCTTTACCTTTTTGAACTTTAATTGACAATTCTGAATCACCTTCTTTATAATCCATCTCGATTACATCACCTTCAGATATTTTAGAATTAATTATTTCTTCAGCTAAAGCATCTTCGATGTACTTCTGAATTGCACGATTTAATGGTCTAGCACCATACTGTTTATCGAAACCTTTTTCAGCAATAAAATCTTTGGCATCATCTGATAATTTAAGTTCGTATCCTAAACCACCAATTCTTCCATAAAGTTTTGCAAGTTCAATATCAATAATGTTGTGAATATGCTCTCTTTCTAAGGCATTAAATACAATTACATCATCAATTCTATTTAAAAACTCCGGTGAAAAAGCTTTTTTAAGCGCATTTTGGATAACGCCTCTAGTGTTTTCATCAGCCTGTGCACGTTGTGATTGTGTGCCAAATCCAATGCCCTGACCAAAATCTTTGAGTTTTCTTGCACCAATATTAGAGGTCATGATAATGATCGTATTTCTAAAATCAATTTTTCGACCAAGACTATCTGTTAGATAACCATCATCTAATACCTGTAGCATCATGTTGAATACGTCTGGATGGGCTTTTTCGATCTCATCTAAAAGAATTACAGCATAAGGTTTCCTTCTAACTTTCTCTGTAAGTTGTCCACCTTCTTCATAGCCAACATATCCCGGAGGTGCACCTATTAATCTAGATACGGCAAACTTTTCCATGTATTCACTCATATCGATTCTTATGAGGGTATCCTCATTATCGAAAAGCTCTCTAGCTAAAACTTTAGCTAACTGTGTTTTACCTACCCCTGTTTGACCTAAAAATATAAATGAACCAATTGGTTTGTTAGGATCTTTTAGTCCGGCACGATTACGCTGTATAGCTTTCACAACTTTAGCAACAGCATCATCCTGTCCAATGACTTTGCCTTTAATCTTTTTAGGAAGCTCAACCAGTTTATTAGATTCTGTTTGCGCGATTCTGTTAACCGGTACGCCAGTCATCATAGAAACCACATCAGCAACGCTGTCTTCACTAACAATTTCTTTATGCTTTTTAGAATCTTCTTCCCAACGTTCTTGAGCGATTGCTAACTCTTTTTCAAGATTTTTCTCGTCATCTCTAAGTTTAGCTGCTTCTTCATATTTCTGTTTCTTAACAACAGTGTTCTTCTTTTCACGAACTTCTTCAAGTTTACGCTCCAAATCAAGAATCTGTTTAGGAACATCTATATTGGTGATATGAACACGTGATCCTGCTTCATCTAAAGCATCAATAGCCTTATCTGGAAGGAATCTATCGGTCATGTAACGATTAGTTAACTTCACACAAGCCTCTATAGCTTCTTGAGTATACTCAACGTTATGGTGATCCTCATATTTATCCTTAATATTATTAAGAATTTCAATGGTTTCTTCCACAGATGTTGGTTCTACAATCACTTTTTGGAAACGTCGCTCTAAAGCGCCATCTTTCTCAATATATTGGCGGTATTCATCTAAAGTAGTGGCACCTATACATTGAATTTCACCCCTGGCTAATGCAGGCTTAAACATATTACTTGCGTCTAAACTTCCTGTTGCGCCACCAGCTCCTACAATGGTATGAATTTCATCTATAAAAAGAATAATATCGTCATTCTTTTCAAGTTCATTCATCACTGCTTTCATTCGTTCTTCAAATTGCCCGCGATACTTTGTACCCGCAACAAGACTTGCAAGATCTAAGGTCACCACACGCTTATCAAAAAGTATTCTAGATACTTTACGCTTAACGATTCTTAGCGCTAAACCTTCAGCTATCGCAGATTTACCAACACCGGGTTCTCCGATTAAAAGCGGGTTATTTTTTTTACGTCTACTTAATATTTGAGAAACACGCTCTATTTCTTTTTCTCTTCCAACAACAGGGTCTAACTTATCGGCTTCTGCCATTGCTGTAAGATCTCTACCAAAATTATCTAAAACCGGAGTTTTAGATTTTTTATTGGTTTTTCCGGTAGAACCTCCGCCACCGGCAGAACCTGTTCCACTAAACGGGTTATCCTTGGTAGCATCATCTGTGCTATCATCATCAGAAAATGATTCTGCTGCTGGACCTTGTGTATAATCTGAGTCGTCGTTTGCGATCATAAATTTAAATTGATCTTTTACCCCATCATAATCGATCTTAAGTTTATTAAGCAATTTAGTGGTGGGATCGTTTTCATTCCTTAAAATACACAATAACAGGTGTGCCGTATTTATATTTGGGCTCTGAAACAATTTAGCCTCTAAAAACGTAGTTTTTAAAGCGCGTTCAGCCTGTCTTGTTAAGTGCAGGTTCTTCTTCTCATTAGAAACTGCGGTCATATTTGGATTAGCAGGACTTAGAATCTCTACTTTTCGTCTTAAATGGCTTAGATCAATATCCAGAGCATTTAGGATGTTTATGGCTTTCCCGTCACCGTCTCTCAATAACCCGAGCATTAGATGCTCTGTACCTATAAAGTCGTGCCCTAATCTTAAAGCTTCCTCTTTACTGTACGCAATAACATCTTTTACTCTTGGTGAAAAATTATCATCCATGTTTTTTTCCTTTCTCTCTTTATTATTTTTTATCCAGAATAGACCAAAAACTGTACCTAATGCTGAATCTATAGCTAATTGACAAAATAACTTTCAAAAATCAAAATGTAACGGTGTTAACTTATCAACTTTTACCCAATAAAATTTTGTTAATAAAAAATACGAAAACATAGGGTAATCTACCATGAAACATATAGAAAATATGTAAATTGCCACGTTAGATTTGTGAACTAAACAATTTGAAATATGGCTGAAGGAGAAAAGCTTATTCCTATCAACATTGAAGAAGAGATGAAGTCGGCTTACATTGATTATTCAATGTCGGTCATTGTGTCACGTGCGTTGCCGGATGTTCGTGATGGTCTTAAGCCGGTACATCGTAGAGTACTTTTTGGAATGTACGAATTAGGCGTACTATCAAATAGAGCATATAAAAAATCAGCGAGAATTGTAGGTGAGGTTCTAGGTAAGTATCACCCACATGGCGATTCTTCGGTTTACGACACTATGGTTAGAATGGCGCAGGAATGGAGTATGAGATACATGCTTGTTGACGGCCAGGGTAACTTTGGATCTGTCGATGGGGATAGTCCAGCTGCAATGCGTTATACCGAGGCTAGAATGAGAAAAATCAGTGAGGATATGCTTGCTGATATTGACAAAGAAACCGTTGATACCCAATTAAATTTTGATGATTCCTTAAATGAACCAATAGTTCTTCCTACCAGAATTCCGAATTTGCTGGTTAATGGAGCTAGTGGTATTGCTGTAGGTATGGCCACAAATATGGCGCCGCATAATATATCTGAGGTTATTGACGGAACAATTGCTTATATAGAAGATCACGATATCGAGATTGATGCTTTAATGCAACATATTAAAGCGCCAGATTTCCCTACAGGAGGAATTATTTATGGTTACGATGGAGTTCGTGAAGCCTTCAAAACAGGGCGTGGACGTATAGTTATGCGCGCTAAAAGTAGCTTGGAAGAGGTTAGAGGTCGCGAGTGTATTGTAGTGACAGAGATCCCCTATCAAGTGAATAAGGCAGACATGATTAAGAAAACTGCCGATCTAGTTAATGAGAAAAAGATTGAGGGAATTAGTCTTATTAGAGATGAATCTGACCGCCATGGTATGCGAATCGTATATCAATTAAAGCGTGATGCAATTCCTAACATTGTTTTAAATACACTGTTTAAGCATACAGCACTACAATCTTCCTTTAGTGTAAACAATATTGCACTGGTTAATGGAAGACCAGAAATGTTAAACCTCAAAGACATTATTGCTCATTTTATAGAACATAGGCATGAGGTTGTTGTTCGTAGAACCGAATACGAACTTAAAAAAGCTGAAGATCGTGCTCACATATTAGAAGGATTAATCATTGCATCAGATAATATTGATGAAGTGATTGCCATTATCCGTGGTTCTAGTAACGCGGAAGAAGCTCGTAATAAATTAATAGAACGTTTTGAATTATCAGAACTTCAGGCCAGGGCTATCGTGGATATGCGATTGAGACAGCTTACAGGACTAGAACAGGATAAATTAAGAGCAGAATATGATGAGATTATAGAAACTATTAAAGACCTGAAAGACATTTTGGCACGTAAAGAGCGCAGAATGCAGGTGATTAAAGACGAACTTGTTGAAGTTAAAGAGAAATATGGCGACAGCAGAAGATCTACAATAGAATACGCCGGAGGCGATCTTAGTATCGAAGATATGATCCCAGATGAAAGCGTAATTATTACCATTTCACATGCGGGTTATATAAAAAGGACATCTCTTAACGAATATAAACGACAAAATAGAGGAGGAGTTGGTCAGAAAGGTTCCACAACAAGAAATGAAGATTTCCTAGAATACTTATTTTCTGGAACCAATCACCAGTACATGCTCTTCTTCACTCAGAAAGGTAAATGTTTCTGGATGCGAGTTTACGAAATTCCAGAAGGTAGTAAAGCTTCCAAAGGTAGAGCAATCCAAAACCTTATTAACATCGAGCCAGATGATCGCGTAAAAGCTTTTATATGTACAGAAGACCTCAAAAATGAGGAATATGTCAACAATCATTTTGTGATTATGGCCACTAAAAAAGGCCAGGTTAAAAAAACTTCTTTAGAACAATATTCTCGTCCTAGAACTAACGGTATTAACGCTATTACTATTAAAGATGGCGACGAACTATTAGAAGCTAAATTAACTACAGGGGATAGCCAGGTTATGCTTGCTGTAAGAAGCGGAAAAGCAATTAGGTTTGAAGAAGGTAAAACCAGACCAATGGGAAGAAATGCTTCAGGGGTTCGAGGAATTACTTTAGCCGACGACAATGATGAAGTTGTGGGCATGGTATCTGTAGACGATATGGATTCAAATATTCTTGTAGTATCAGAAAAAGGATATGGAAAGCGCTCTAGCCTAGAGGATTATAGGGTAACAAATCGTGGTGGTAAAGGAGTTAAGACAATTTCTGTTACTGAAAAAACCGGAGGTCTTGTTGCTATTAAAAATGTAACCGATGAAGATGATCTTATGATTATCAACAAATCTGGTATCGCTATTAGGATGGAGGTTAGTAATCTTCGTGTAATGGGTAGAGCTACACAAGGAGTTCGATTAATAAATCTTAAAGGAAAAGATTCTATAGCCGCTGTTGCGAAAGTGATGCATGAAGATGAAGAATTAGATTTAGCTGAAGATGCTGAAGAACTAGAAAATCCAACGGAACCTACGGATGGCACAGATATTGTTCAAGATGATTCAGAAGAATAAACTAAATAAATAAACCAATACAATGAAAAGGAATATTTTGACATTGTCGCTATTGTCATTCATTAGTCTTTCAGCAATAGCTCAAAAAGATGAAATTAAAAATGCTGAAGATTTTATCGAAGATGGTAATTTCGACAAGGCTAAAACCGAATTAGCAACTGCAGAGCAAAAACTTTCTGAAGCTAACAGCAAGTGGACAGAGCGATTTTATTTATATAAAGCTCAAGCTTACTTAGCTGATGGCAAAGGGGTTTCAGTAGATGACTACAAAACTGCTGGAGATGCTTACAAAAAAGCTATCGAAATGGGTAGCGACGAAGCTCAGGAAGGAATGTCTAAACTTAGAAATCAATTAGTACAAAGTGCTATTGATGACCAAAATGCTGAGGAATATAAAAGTGCCGCAGATAAATTAGTAGCGAGTTACGAATTGAATAAGCAAGATACTATTTATCTATATTATGCTGCAGCAAATTCTCTTAATGGTCAAAATTATGATGATGCTCTTAAATATTACGAGGAATTAAAAGATCTAAATTTTGATGGTGCAACAGTATCCTATACTGCCGTAAATAAGGAGAGTGGCGAAACTGAATCTTTTGGTTCTAAGGAACAAAGGGATTTAATGGCCAAAACAGACAATTACACAGATCCTAAAGACGAAAAGCAACCCTCTAAAAGAGGTGAAATTGCGAAGAATATTGCTTTAATTTATATTCAAGAAGGAAATAATGATAAAGCAATTGCGGCTATGGACGATGCTAAAGCAAATAATCCTGACGATTTGGGATTATTGCAGGCAGAAGCCAATATGTATTACCAAATGGGTGATAAGGAGCAGTATAATAAATTGATGAACGAGCTAGTAAAGAAAAATCCTAATGATGCCAATCTATATTACAATTTAGGTGTTAGTACTGCAGAATTAGGTGATCAAGAACAAGCGGTGGAATATTACAAAAAGGCATTGGAAATTGATCCTGATATGAATAATGCCCGAATGAATATCGCAGCTGTTATCTTAAGCAAAGAGCGCGAAATCATTGAAGAGATGAATGGTCTTGGAATGAGCAAAGAAGATAATAAGCGTTATGAAGAATTATCTGAACAGCGTAAAGAAATTTATCAGGAAGCGCTTCCGTACCTAGAAGCTGCTGTAAAGAAAAATCCTGATAATACAGATGCGATCAGAACAGCAATGAATATTTACACACAAGTTGGAAATAAAGAAAAAGCTGCTGAAATGAAAGCTATGCTAGAGCAATAATTATATATTGAAACGCATAAAAAAAGCCGCTATTAAAGCGGCTTTTTTTTATGCGTTATTTTTTTAATAAGGATTTTAAATCACTTTTTTGATCACTCTTAATTTATGGGTATGCCGGCGTAATTCGGTATTGAAGATACCGGAATGATCAATTCGATCTATTCTTACTTTTTCATCTACATGAATAATATAATTATCCTGCATCATAATGCCTACGTGATTTATAATCCCTTCATTATCATCAAAAAACACTAAATCACCAGCCTCGCTTTCTTCAATAAAACTTAAAGCTTCGCCCTGTTTTGCCTGATCGCAGGCATTTCGCTGAAGTTTATAACCATTCAGCTTATAAACCATTTGAGTAAATCCACTACAATCTATTCCCAAAGGAGATTTTCCTCCCCACAAATGCGGACTATTTTGATAAAATAGCGCCGTTTTTACAATATTTTCTTTTGCTGAAATACCAGAAACTGTATGTCCATCAAATGTATTACGAAGACAGAAATTGGCATTAAGCTGTGACCCCATAGGAACCGGAGTTAATTGCTGATTTTCGTTTACTACGAACTCAATCAAATCGGCAGTAAGCAATGGAGCTTCAGAATTTATTTTGATATAAGATTGCTCTTCTATTCTATGAATTTGTTTATTTCGCACCCACGCTTCGCAAGCATCAAATGCAACACGAATTCGGCTCCATTTTGCACGTTCTTCTAGTATTTTAAAATGTTCTCCGTAAAGAAGCTGTGAAACCATTTCGCTTTCATCTGAGGGAGCTAAACGAAGTGGCACAATGCTTAGAGGGCAAATACCATATTGCATTTAAAAGGTAAATTTCAATTTTTAGGACTAATTTCTTTCAATAATCATAGCAGACGCGCCGCCTCCGCCATTACAAATGGCAGCAGCGCCAAATTTAGCATTGTTCTGTTTAAGAACATTAATTAATGTAATTAAAATTCGCACACCACTACAACCTAATGGATGTCCCAAAGATACAGCACCACCATTGACGTTTGTATTTTCATCAGATAAGCCCAAGATTTTCATGTTCGCCAATCCAACCACTGAAAAAGCTTCGTTAAATTCGAAAAAATCGATTTGATCTTGCGAAATTCCGGCTTTTGCTAAAGCTTTTGGTAGTGCTTTTGCAGGTGCTGTAGTAAACCACTTTGGTTCTTGAGCCGCATCAGCAAAACTTTTAATTGTACATAAAATTTCAAGACTTAATTCTTCGGCTTTGGCTTTACTCATAAGAATAACTGCGCCCGCACCATCGTTTATTGTAGAAGCATTAGCTGCTGTGACAGTACCATCTTTACTAAAAGCAGGACGTAAAGACGAAATTTTGTCCATTCTGACATTTTTATATTCTTCATCTTCTTTAAAAATGATAGGGTCACCTTTCCGCTGCGGAACTTCAACCGAAACAATCTCGTCATCAAATTTTCCTGCTTTCCAAGCAGCAGCAGAACGTTCGTAAGATTTTACCGCATACGCATCTTGATCTTCTCTACTAAAATTATATTCTTGAGCACATAAATCTGCACAAACGCCCATGGCGTTTTTATCATAAGCATCTACTAATCCATCTTTTTGCATGCCATCTTCCATTTCTGCAGCACCAAATTTTTTACCCTGGCGTAAATGAAGATAATGCGGAATCATACTCATGTTTTCCATTCCACCGGCAACAATGATACTGGCATCGCCTAGCATAATAGACTGAGCTCCCTGCATTACTGCTTTCATTCCACTAGCACAAACCTTATTGATAGTCGTGCAAGGAACAGTATTTGGAATCCCCGCTCCCAAAGCCGCTTGGCGAGCTGGAGCCTGGCCCGTACCAGCCTGTACCACATTACCCATTAAAACTTCTTCTACTAACTCTGGCTTAAGTTTTATTTTATCCAAAGCTCCCTTAATTGCGATCGATCCTAATTTTGTGGCTGGTATATTCGATAAGCTACCTAAAAAACTACCAATTGGCGTTCGAGCAGCACTTACAATTACTACTTCATTATTCATAATTTTGTAATTTAGCTATTCCTATTTTGCGAATTTAGTGATTTTATAAGGAACTTGACAAGACCTCCCTAATGACCACTAATTTTTAGTACATTTGGCGAATACTTCGACTTATATGGTGGATTTCGTAAACAAGCTATACAAAAATCAGGCGCTTTTTTACAAGGTATTCTTATTCATACTAACGGCAGTTTTAATTGTTTATTTGCTGCCCAAGGGAGGAAAATTCAAATATGAAATTCCTAAAGGAAAACCATGGCAGCATGAGAGTCTTTATGCTCCTTTTGATTTTGCAATTCTAAAATCTGACGAAGAGCTCAAATTAGAAAGAGAAGCTATTTCTGCCAATAATATTCCTTATTACGAATACGATCAACAAATTGCAGATAGGGTTAAAAATAAAGCCTTAGAAGAGATTAACGAGGTATTTGGAGACAGTATTCTAGATAATAATCGTAACCTAATCACCAATTTTGTAACTTCTAGGTTAGACGATATTTATCGATATGGTCTGGCTCAGGAAAATGATCGTATGGAACCAGGCGATCTTATCTATTTGCGTAAAGGTAATGAGGCTTTCGAAATTCCTTATCAAAATGTATTCAAACAGAGAGAAATTAGAGATTACATCAATCAAAAGATCTATGATGCTAATTTAGACAGGTTTAGCAATGATTTATTAGAGGTTTTCTTTAATAGTATTAGTCCAAATATGTTCTATGATAACGAATTTACCGATCGTGTGTTACAGAGCAAACTTGATAACATTTCTTATACCCGTGGAAATATAGAGCAAGGTAGTAGAGTAATTGCTAAAGGCGAAGTTGTAGAAGGTAATAAGTATGATATTTTACGTTCCTTAAAAGCTGAATATGAGTCACAGGTTTGGAGCAAATCAAATTATAATTGGATAATTGTAGGCTATAGTGCTCTAGTGGCTATGGCTTTATTGATGCTACTCCTATTTATACAAAAGTATCGTAGAGAGATTTTTGAGAATAATGTAAAAGTTACTTTCATCTTTTTCAACATCATTTTTATGGTGATGTTGACGACCCTGGTAGTAAATTTTGATGTGAATTATGTATACGTAGTTCCGCTTTGTATCCTGCCTTTAAGTTTAAAAGCATTTTTTGATGCTCGCTTGGGAATGTTTACGCACGTAATTACAGTATTACTCTTGGGCTTTATCGTTCCGAATAGTTACGAGTACATGTTCTTGCAGATTATTGCAGGAATAGTAACGATTTTGACAATTTCAGAATTATATAAAAGAGCAAATCTTTTTATATCTGTAGGTCAAATTACACTGGTTTACATTATTTCTTATTTTGCATTTACTATTATTCAGGAAGGAACGATAGAAGATATTAAAGCTGAAGTTTTTCTTACGTTTTTATTAGGCGGTTTAGCTACATTATTTGTGCAGCCCTTAATCTATATTTATGAGAAGATTTTCGGGATGGTTTCAGATATGTCTTTGTTGGAGTTATCTGATACTAATAGTGCACTATTAAAACAACTTTCTGAAAAAGCGCCAGGCACATTTCACCATTCGTTAAATGTTGCTAATCTTGCTGAAGCCGCAGCAAACGAAATTAACGCAAACGCCATGCTAGTTAGGGTAGGAGCTTTGTATCACGATATTGGGAAAATGGAAAATCCTACATATTATACCGAAAATCAGATTTCCTCGGTAAATTCTCACGACGATCTTGCACCGCAGGAAAGTGCGCAGATTATTATCGATCATGTGATTTTGGGAATAGAAACTGCTAGAAAAAATAATTTACCAGATCGCGTAATCGATTTTATTCGCACACACCACGGTACGAGTACGGTTTATTATTTTTATATGAAGGCTAAAGAGATGGATGATGAAGTTGATGCTAACGATTTTAGATATCCCGGTCCTATTCCTTTTAGTAAGGAAACTGCTATTCTAATGATGTGTGATAGCGTTGAAGCGGCCAGTAAAAGTTTAAAAGAACCAACTTCCATACTTATAGATAGTTTTGTAGAAAAAATCATCAATAAGCAAATGGAAGATGGACAATTCTTAAATGCTAATATTACATTCAAAGAAATTCAAATGATCAAAAAAATTCTTAAGCGTAAACTTAAGAATATCTATCATTTACGTATCGAATATCCCGAATAATGAATTATTCAATTCCTTTTATTTCGTGTTCTTCATCATTAATGGTGAATTTATCTCCGGGTTGTTTGCCCTCTAATTCCTTATAAATAGGAGCTTTCGTAGAAATCGCAAAGATCTGGCTTCCATCTTCCATATTTATTTCACCTAGAGGAACAGAGACAAAATAATAATTTCTATCTGTTTCTACTACGCTGCCTAATCCTATGATATTATTTTTATGCTCTGGATCTATTTTGCTTAGTTCTTCTTTCTGTTCTTGAGCTTCGCTTAGATAACCTGCATGTTTTTCGAAATCTCCAAGCATTTGCCCCTTGTTATCCTCATCATAATCAGTTTTTATATCGTTATTTTCCATAGACTGTTTAATTTCGTCCATGCGATTTTGATGTTGTTCGATCTTAGCATTAATCATGTCAATGCAATTATAATACAGTTCTTTTTTATTAGTTTTCATTGTAATTTTTTTAATTTTTCTAAAAATACTTATCTGTTTTTGCCTATTCTAAGAATTAATAAAAGTTTAGTATCTGCTAAATCTGGAAATTTAATTAAATAAGCCCTAAAGCTTATAATGTGAATTTATAAGTCTAAAAGCTTATAATTATAAAATATTAGTTATTTGACTTATATTTTATATCTTTGGAAATATGGTAGCAGTAATTAGCGCAGATTTGATAGATTCTTCATCTTACCCAACAGAATTTCTGGATTTGGTGATAGAAACTATGCAAAAAGAATTTGATCTTTTCGCCAAATATTTTTCAGAAGAAAAGAGTAATTTTAAGATATACAGAGGAGATAGCGTCCAGGGGATGCTAACCAATCCAGAAAATGCCTTGTTATTTTCTCTATTTTTAAAAACAGCTTTAAATAAGCTTGAATATGAAAAGGATTCAGCAATCAAAGCAGATTTAAGAATCGCTATAGGGATTGGAAGTATTGATTTAAAGCGGGATGAAATTTCTGAAAGTAACGGAAAAGCCTTTCAGCTTTCAGGAAGAACTCTAGATGAAATGAAATTTACTGGACGAAAATTAATGCTGAAAACGCCTAACATCGATTTAAATGGTGAGTTTTATACTAGTCTAGCCTTATTCGATTTTATTGCAGACCGATGGAGTACCGCGTCTGCTGAAGTTATTTATTATTTGCTTCAGGATTATAAGGAAAAGGAAATTGCAAAGATTCTGGGTATTAGTCAAAGTGCGGTTAATCAACGGAAAAAAACTGCGGGCTGGGACCCTATTTCAGATTTATTGACACGTTTTAAAGAGAAAATTTCAGAAACATTTAAAGAACAAGAATGATTTTTTTACAACTTCTTCTAGCACATATTCTTACCGATTTTGTTTTTCAAACTACAAAATGGGTTAAGCAAAAGCAGAAGAAAAAATCTAAATCTGTATTTCTCTATGTTCATGCATTTTTGGCCGGTCTATTATCTTATCTAATTATGCGAGATTGGGAGCAATTTCTTGTTCCTGTTTTTATAAGTGTTACCCATTTTTTAATAGACTTATGGAAATTAAATCAAAAAAGGGATAATCTTACCTATTTTTTACTCGATCAATTATTCCATATCGTAATCATTACAATCGCATATCTGTATTTAATTTCAGGATTTAATACCGTAGTGCCAAATTTAATATCACTGTTAGAATCGAATGTATTTTTAGCTATACTAGTCGCTTATCTATTAGTCATTTTTCCGGTAGGTTTTATAATTGGTAAAGCGACAGAAAAATGGAATGATGAGATTCTTAAGAACACGAAAGAATCTTTAAGCCTGAAAGCTGCGGGACGCTATATTGGTATTTTTGAACGTATTTTAGTGCTAACTTTAATCTTAACCGATAACTTTTCAGCCATCGGTTTTCTTATAGCCGCAAAATCTATTTTAAGATTTGCAGATAAAAATGAAGCAAGTGCCCGTAAACAAACAGAGTATGTGCTTATCGGGACACTTATGAGTTTTTCGATTACAATTATAATAGGATTGTTAGTACGCCATATCGCGTTCTAAAAGCTGAATATTATCCTGTAACCTCTGCCTAACCAAATTCATCATTCGCTTATTTAAGGCAGAAGAATTTTCGATATAGCTTTGGTATTCTTCAATAGTGAATTGTCCTATTATCATACCTTTTAGGCTATTACGAAATTTTATATCTCGCTGTATCGCATTTTCTATATACATCAAACGTTTATCGATGCCCAGCTCATAAAATGCATTTTTATGCTTCGTTATGTAGTTTCTAAAAGCTGCTACCAGTAAATCATTTTGAAGTTTTACAATAGGCCGAAGAGTCCCGTTTTGAAATTTCTCTTCAGCACTCATATTTTCCGAAACTTTAGCTGAAGGGATTTCTGGCCTTAGTTGGGTTAATTGGTAATCACGTGGATTCATAATAAAGGCGTTTGCTCTAATATACTAATTATTAGGCTGCATAAATCATACGCAAATTTTACTTGTAAACCGGTTATAAACAAAACAGCGCTATCCCAGCGATAATAAGTGTAATTGGATTTTGCCTAATCAACATTCATCATTGGTACAAAGTGAGTTAAAATCGTCTTAATCGTTCGCTTGTGCTGTTTTCTTCTTGTTACCTTTAAGAAAAACCATTTAAAAATTGTTTTATGATCACTTCAAAAAATCCTTATACAGGAGAAGTTGTAGAGGAATTTAAAGAATATACAAAGGAAGAAGTAAATGCAGCAATCGAAAGAGCTGATAATCGTTTTAAAACCTGGCGTAAGGTAAGTTATGAGGAAAAACGTGATTTAATGCTGAATGCAGCGAAAGAACTGCGTGAGAATCAAAAAGCTTATGCCGAAGATATTACTACAGAAATGGGCAAACCTATTTCACAAGCCATGGCAGAAATTGAAAAGTGCGCCTGGGTTTGCGAATATTATGCTGAAAATGCAAAAAATCACTTAGCAAACGAAACGATTGAAACAGATGCACAAAAAAGCTATGTTAGTTACGAACCAATTGGAGTTGTTTTAGCTATTATGCCATGGAATTACCCATTCTGGCAAGCATTTAGATTTGCGGCACCAGCTTTAATGGCAGGAAACATTGGGCTTTTAAAGCATGCAAGTAATGTGATGCGCTCTGCAAATAATATTCAGACAGTTTTTGAAAAAGCCGGCTTTCCAAAAGACTGTTTTCAAAACTTAGTAATTTCAAGTAGTAAAATAGAAGAGATTTTAAAGGACGATCGCGTAAAAGCAGTGACGCTTACGGGAAGTAAACCTGCAGGAAGTGCAGTAGCCGCTACAGCTGGTAGCGAGATAAAGAAATCGGTTTTAGAACTTGGCGGTAGTAATGCGCTGGTAGTTTTTAAGGATGCAAATATTCAAAAAACCGTAGAAACTTGTGTGCAGGCAAGATACCAAAATACCGGGCAAAGTTGTATTGCCGGTAAACGTTTGCTATTGCACGAAAGCATCGAAGATCAATTTATGGAAGAGTTCGTTAAACAGGTTAGAGAGCTAAAAAGTGGAGATCCAATGGATGAAGATACGTACATAGGTACTCTAGCGCGTGAAGATTTAGCTGAAGATTTAGAATCCCAAATTAAAGATTCTGTAGAAAAAGGAGCAAAAATCGTACTTGGCGGTAAGCGCGATAAAGCCTATTTTGAGCCTACTATCTTAACCAATGTGAAAAAAGGTATGCGAGTTTTTGATGAAGAAACTTTTGGCCCGGCAATTTCAGTTACGACTTTTAAAGAAAATCAGGAAGCTATAGATCTCGTAAATTATTCAGATTTTGGATTGGGAGTTTCCATTTTTACGGAAGATTTTGATTTTGCTGAAGGAATTATTTCTGAGTTTGAAGACGGAGCAGTCTTTGTAAATGAGCTTGTAAAAAGTGACCCCAGATTGCCTTTTGGAGGTACTAAAATTTCGGGATACGGTAGAGAACTTTCTTCTCACGGAATTCAGGAATTTGTGAATAGAAAAACAGTGTATTTCAACAAATATTAATTTAAAGAACAATCCATGAAATTTGGAAAAGTTGATGATCCGGGAAGCGTAGATTTCACGCTTCCAAAAGATCATCCTCAAACAAAAGAAATTTTAAATAAACAAAAGACCTCGAAATTTGAGAATGTTAGAATTGGTTGTGCGAAATGGAATCGACAGGATCTAAAAAACTTTTATCCTCGCGGCACAAAAGATGAATTGACATTCTATGCAACGCAATTTAATGCCATTGAATTAAATGCTTCTTTTTACCGAATCTTTCCAGATACACAGTTTGAAACCTGGTATGGTAAAGCTGCAGACGATTTTCAGTTTTCGCCTAAAGTTCCAAGAATCATTAGTCATATAAAACGTCTTAACGACACTGAACGTTTAGTAGATGATGTTGTTGCCAATATGCTGCCTTTAAAAGAAAAGCTTGGTTGCTGTTTCCTGCAAATGCCAGATAATTTTATGCCGAAGTGGATAGAGCGATTAGAGCCTTTTTTAAAGCATTGGCCTAAAGAGATCCCATTAGCCGTAGAATTACGCCATACCGAATGGCATAACGATGCCGAAGTTGCAGATCAATTGAATGCGTTATTAATTAAGTATAATATTTCGAGCATTATTGTAGATGCTGCAGGGAGAAGAGATTTGTTGCATATGCGACTAACAAATGATACTGCATTTATTCGATATAACGGAGCTAATCACCCATCTGATTATGAAAGGTTAGATGACTGGCTGGAAAGAATAGGAGAGTGGTACGAGCAGGGATTAAAGCAGCTTTATTTCTATGTGCATCAAAATCTTGAAGAAGCCTCTCCGTTACTTTCAGCATATTTTATTGAAAAGTTCAATAAAAAGTTTGGAACCGATATTGTGATTCCAAAGACTTTACCACCTAAAAAATAAATTATGAGTGCAGAAATAGCTGTTACAGTAGATAATGTAATATTATGTAAATCTAAGGATAGGTTTAAAATTGTGCTAATAAAGCGCAAAAATGATCCTTTTAAGGGAAAATGGGCATTGCCAGGAGGTTTTGTAGAGGAAAATGAAGACTTGCCCGATGCTGCAAAACGAGAGCTTAAAGAAGAAACCGGTTTGATTGTAGAGAATAACGAACAGGTGGGAACTTTTGGAAAACCAAATAGAGATCCGCGTGGCCGAATGATTTCAGTGGTATACTTAAGTTTAATAAATTCAGAAGAAAAATTAAAAGGAGATAGTGATGCGGCAGATGCAAGATGGTTTAGTATTGATAATTTACCAAAATTAGCTTTTGATCATGATGAGATCATAAAAACAGCTTATCAATATTTATAATATGGAATTAACAAATTTGATCAATATTCGTACTCTATCTAAATATCATTATAGGACATCGCTGAGCTATTTTTTTGGATGAATTCTTCGTAATTTTGAAAATAAAAAAATGAGATTTCATACAAGAAAGTGGATCAAACCCCAAGATTTAAATCCAAATAGAACCCTTTTTGGTGGCCGATTGTTAGAATGGATTGATGAAGAATGTGCTTTATATAGCATCATTCAGCTTGAAAATCCTAAGACGGTAACCAAATATATGAGTGAAATAGATTTTAAAAGTTCGGCCAAAGAAGGCGATATCATTGAAATTGGTATCGAAGTTGTGAAATTTGGATCGGCTTCTATTTCTCTAAAATGTGAGGTTAGGAATAAAATGACCAGAGAAACAATTATTACGGTGGACAAAATTGTTATGGTTGGTTTAGACGAAAATGGAAAGCCAAAGCCTCACGGAAAAACAGAGGTAGAATATGTAAAAGATCGTTTGGGAGATAAATAATTATTCTCCCTTTTTTATATCCTTGGCTAATCGCACAGGAAATTCTGTTTCCCCACCATAGAGCTTTATTTCCTGTATGTCTGCCGGCATGTAGAAGCCGTGATCTTCTAAGGCTTCTTTTATTGTTCTTACTACATTTCCTTTAGTAATAAGCGCCATTTTTCTAAAGTCGGTAGTATCTACCCAAAAGAAAACCTTTAAGTTAACTGTACTTGTCGCCAATTCATCTTCGATAACAAAGTTTTCATGTAACTCGTCTGAAATTACTGTGGGTTCTTTCTGAAGTGTTTCCATAACAACTTTTTTAGCGGCATCAATATTATCCTCGTAGGCTATGCCAATTATAAAATCCCATCTAAAAAATCCATCTTCGGTATAATTGGTAACTGGTTTTCTAAGAACATCACTATTTGGGATATAAACATCTTTACCATCGAAAGTTTTCAATTTTGTATATCGAAATTCTAGCGCTTTTACTTTTCCGAAGTTATCTCCAATTTCCACGGTGTCGTTTACATCAAATGGTCTGTTGAAAGCTAGAATAACTCCTGAAATAAAATTTTCTCCAATATCTTTAAAAGCAAATCCTAGGATTAACGCACTCGCCCCGGCAGCTGTAAAAATTCCTGTTGCTATGGCGCCCAAACCGGCTGCTTTTAGCCCTAAGATAATGGCAATTACTATTATTACAAACTTTATAGCTTTCCCTAAAAAACGACTCATTAAGGGATCTTGAGTGCGCCTAGAGATTTTTCGGGTAATGAAGTTACCTATTGAAGATCCAATTAAAACGCCTAAAATGATTAACAGCAAACCAAAGCCGATACCAGGTAATTGATCGATAAAATCCTGATAGTAATTAGTTGTAGCAGTTGTTAAATCGTGAATTTGATTTGTTTCCTGAATGATCATTTTTTTGTTTTTTCTTGGTCCTCTTCTTTCTCTTCTTTTATTTGCTTTTGGGCATTTTTAAGTTGCTCTTCTGTAGGCGGCTCAGGAGTTTGGGCATCGGCTCTTTCTGGCTCGAAAGTTATTTCAGCAAAAGCCGGAAAGTGATCGGAACTGATATCTTTTCCTACTTCTAATCTTTTTACTCTAAATTCTTCTGTAGTAAAAACATGATCTAAAGGCCAGCGCATAATAATATTCTTTGCATTGAACGTATTGTAAAAACCACGACCAATACGTAAATCTAATAATCCGCCAACTTTTCTAAATAATCTGGTAGTTTGCGACCAGGCAACATCATTAAAGTCGCCCATAACAATAACAGGATATTTAGAATGATGAGTTCGTAAAGCAATTCGCATCATTTCTGCATCTCTATCAGAAGAGGTAGGATTATGTTGCGGCATAGGAGGAGTAGGATGGATGCTATAAAACTGAATAGTATCCCCGTTGAAAATAAATTTAGTATCGATAGAAGGAATACTGTCTTCTACCATATAATGTACCTCGGGATCAATTAATTTTAATTTGGAATAGAATAGCATTCCGTAGGTGTTATCTAACGGAATTTCTTTTTTGTAAGGATATTTTTTAGATAACTCTGGCGATACATCCTTCATCCATTGAGCATCTGTTTCATCCAATATCAATAAATCTGGATCAAGTCTTTCAACTTCAGCTAAAATACTTTTGTGATCTTTATTTTTTTGAAGAACGTTCGCGGTTAGCAGCTTAATTGAAGGCTTATCTATACTGCTGTCTCCTAATTCAGGTTCCGCTAAAACGGTATAAGGGTAGATTTTACCTGATTGGACTACAAGACAAGCTATAAGCAAAGCTACAAAAACATAGTCCTCTGTCCATCGAATATTAAATTTTATAAAGTATAATAATAAAGCTAAACCTGTGAGAATAGTTAATTGTACATGCGGAAAATCAAATACTCTAATCCACCAATAATCTGCGGCGACAAAAGGAAAAATTGTAAGAACAATGGCTATTATACCAAATACTTGGAGGAAGCGACGTAGTTTCATAGCAAGCAATTTATACCAAATTGCTGTAGCACTGTGTTTACGTTAGGTTAATTTTTCTCCTGAATATCATAGAATCTTTTAATATCATCTCCTGAAGGTGATTCGAATATTTGTAACCCAAAATAGGGCATCGCAGCAATAATATGATCAAAAATATCTGCAGTTATATATTCAAAATTTTCCCATCGCTTGTCTTTACTAAAACATAAGATTTCTATCGGGATACCTTTATCTGTAGGAGCAAGATGGCGAACAATGATATATAATTCTTTATGAATGGCTGAATGGTCGTTAAGATAAGAATCGATATATTTTCTAAAAATACCTAAGTTAGTTTGATTTCTACCGTTTAAAGGCAACGAACGATCAATATTATTTTCTGAATTATATTTATCTATTTCCTCCTGGCGATTGTGGACGTATTTTTTGATCAATGAAATTTTACTGATTTCTTGCAAATCTTCAGAAGTCATAAATTTTACTGAGTTTTGCTTTACATAGACCGCTCTTTTAATTCGCCGTCCGGGAGATTCCTGCATTCCTCTCCAGTTTTGGAAGGATTCAGAAATTAAACTATAGGTAGGAATTGTGGTAAACGTATTGTCCCAGTTTTGAACTCTCACCGTCGCTAAACTTATTTCAGTAACATTTCCATCGGCTCCATATTTTTCAAACGTAATCCAGTCTCCAATACGTACAATATCGTTAACAGCAACTTGTATAGAAGCTACAAATCCTAAAATAGTATCCTTAAAAACCAATAAAAGTACAGCTGAAGCGGCACCTAATGAAATTATAAATCGTTGGATCGATTCTCCGGTGATTTCAGCAAAAATAAACATTAGCCCTATCACCCAAACCATAATCATAACTACCTGAATGTAGCTATCTACTGGTTTATCATTAAATTGACGTAATGTCTTTAAAAATTTTTTGGAAGTTCTTAATAAACTTCTACAAATCCAGATACATAAGATAATTACGTAAAGATCAAACAGTTTATCGAACAAATATAGAATGGCAGGATAATCTACAAAAACGATGGGAACCAGGTAATAAAGCAGCATTAAAGGAATAATCTGCCCTACATAATTTGGAAATCTACTTTGAATCAAAAAATCATCAAAAGTAGTTTTTGTTTTATCGGTAAGCGTTTTAAATGTTTTTATTACAAATCGCTTAATAAGATAATTTGCTCCTAAAACAACAACTAGAAGAACAAAAATGTTTAATAATAGATTTGAATAATGAGCAATTTTATAATTCACTCCGTTAGATAGCAAGAAGTCCTCTAACAGGCAGGAAAGATGCTTTACAAATTCATCCAATTTAATCATGGCAAATATTTTCTTTCAACGTAAAAAGGACCTAATGGTAAAATAGAACAAAGGATTACTATCAATAGCTGCTTGATGTTCCAGTTTAATTTTTCGTACATATAATAGGCTCCTAAAACATATAAAACGAATAAAATACCGTGTGCCATTCCTACGATTCTTACCATAGATGGCATGTCCCAAATATATTTTAAAGGCATGGCGATTAGTAGTAAAACCAAAAAGGAAATAGCTTCTAGCGTGCTTATTATTTTGAAAATCTTAATGGATATCGTTCTTTCCATATAAAAATTATTAGGGCTGCAAAGATAAGTTTTTTGATTGCGAATTCCTGAAGATTATTATCCTAAATAAAGAAATGATTAAGATGGCTATTGAAATTTATTATTATTGATATTTTGCTTATTTTGCAGATTAATCAACCTAAATTATGAGTAGAAAAATATTAGTAACAGGTGGTTTGGGATTTATTGGTTCTCATACCGTAGTTGCTCTTCAGGAAAAAGGATATGATGTTGTTATAATCGATAACCTTTCAAATTCTTCTATAGATGTTTTGGCGGGCATAACCAGAATTACCGGCAAAACACCAGAATTCGAAAAAATAGATCTTAGAGAAAAATCGAGTGTTAAAGATTTTTTCGAAAAGCATAATGATATTAATGGAGTAATCCATTTTGCAGCATCCAAAGCGGTTGGTGAAAGTGTACAAAATCCATTATTATATTATGAGAATAATTTAGCTTCTTTAATTTATATTTTACAGGAACTTAGCAAAAAAGATAAAGCTAATTTTATCTTCAGCTCCTCTTGCACGGTTTACGGGCAGGCAGATGAATTACCGATTAAAGAAGAATCGCCAGTTAAAAAAGCAGAATCTCCTTACGGAAATACTAAACAAATAGGGGAAGAAATTATTATTGATACCTGTAAGATCGCTGAAGGTCTTAAAGCAATTTCTTTGCGCTATTTTAATCCTATTGGTGCTCATAAAACTGCGGAAATCGGAGAATTACCATTAGGAACTCCACAAAATTTAGTGCCTTTTATCACCCAAACTGCTATAGGGAAAAGAGAGCAACTATCTGTTTTTGGAGATGATTATCCTACCGAAGATGGAACATGCATTAGAGATTACATTCACGTAGTCGATCTAGCTGAAGCTCATGTTAGCGCACTTACCAGACTTTTGGAAAACGAAAAAGCGCCTAATTATGAAGTCTTCAATTTAGGAACAGGCAAAGGAAGCTCTGTTTTAGAAGTTGTTCACTCGTTTGAGCGTTCTACAGGAGAAAAGTTGAATTACAAAATAGCAGAACGTAGAGAAGGAGATGTCGTTGCTGCTTATGCTGATACTACTAAAGCAAACGAAGTATTGGGGTGGAAAGCAGATACTAATTTAGATACATCTTTAGCTAGCGCTTGGAAATGGGAAAAGAAAGTTAGCGAACAGGAATAGATTTTGGTCATATTAGAACATAAAAAAAGTCCGGTCAGTTTTGACCGGACTTTTTTTATATAATACTTTCTTATTTATTTTGTTCCATTAACTAAGAAAGCATGAATAACTCCTGGGATCCATCCAATTAGTGTTAGTACAATACTAATTAATAATGTAGTACCCACACCGTGCTTCATATATACAGCTAATGGTGGTAATAAAATGTTTAGAATAATTGTAAGAATAGACATAATTTGATTTTTTTGGTTTGGTTATTTTAATAAAGAGCCAATATATGGTAGTTTGCTTAAGGCACTGATACAATTAGCCTTAAATTAACTTAGTTTAACTTAAGCTTTAAATTTTCTGTATTTAGCCATCATGAACATATAAATACCATAACAAACTAATCCTGCTGCCACGGCACCTAATAAATATTGACCATAAGAAGATTCCTGAATAAAAGAAAAGGCATCGGTTGTACTTTTAATGTCTGAAGTATTAGATTCCATTGCCGCTCTTATAAAGAAATAACCTAATATAAAAAATATCACACCTCTAGCGATTAGTCCCATTAAACCGGTATTCTTAATCGTTTTTCTTCTTTTTTCTTCTGAAATAGATTTATAATCGAATTTCTGTAAGAAACTTTTTGTATATGCTTTTTTAATCTGATTGATCCCGGCACCGATAACGCAAACACCTATAATTGCGAATATGATCACCCCAATTTGTCCAGTCATAAAATCAGGACTTTTGCTACCGCTTCCTCCAGAGCTACCTCCAGCATTTATAACTTTCATTACTGCTGAAACAGCTAGAGCTAAATAAATTACAGCGCTTACCCCAAAGGCTACTCTTTTTATTTTTCCCTTTTTATCACTTCCAATATTTTCAGGATCTTGAAAAAGTTGTATCCCTCTCCAAACAACATAACATAGAAGGCCAATAGCCATAACTATTAAAATAGCATTTCCATAAGCTTGTTTTTCAAGGAAATCTAAAGCCTGAAATTTTCCTGCTTTTTGCCCTCCTTCGCCGAGTGCAGCTAATAATGTAAGTACTCCGGTAATTGTATAAACCGCTCCTTTAGCAACGTATCCAGTACGTGCAATTTTCTTTAATTTTGAATCCATTTATTGAGTTTTAGGTTGGTAAAATCAAAAATACCTCAATAAATATGGGGGATAAAGATATTTAGCACAAGTTTAATTAGTTAAACGCCAAAATGTTATAAAGCGTTAAACCATTTCAAAAATTACGAGCGCGTAAAGGTAGAAACGAACAAAGCGTAAAAGCCCAAACATAAGATAACTACCAAAAGGGAATCTAATAATTCCGGCAGCGATACTTGTAATAGCAAAAGGAATAGGAAGCAAAGCACCTACAATAATTAAAAAGCCACCCCATTTTCGGGTATTTTTAATGTGTTGTGCAAGTTTAACTTCCATCGCTTCACGTACACTTGGAATTTTAGTGATACCGCGCCCTATATAATAGGAAACAATTCCGCCTCCATAAGAAGCTACGGCTAAAAAAGAAAGAAATAAAATTGGGCTAGCAGATTTACCCGCCCATGCAATAAATAATTCAGGAGGGATAAGCCCCAAAATAGATTCGCTGGCAAAAAAGATGCTAAGGACTACTATTGGAGAATAGCTTTCTGTCACCATTACCAAAGTATCCTCTATATCAATAACAAAATAATCTAAAGCAAATAAAGCACCTATAAATAAAGCAATCGGTAAAATAGCTTTTTTTAGACTTTTCCAAACAAAACTATAGAACCCCGTATATTTATAATATTGGTGCATTAAGCGCAGTCTCGATTTTTTTCTAGACTTCGCATCTTTCTTCATCAGCAATCTTTTAGAAATTAATCTAGCTTATCGAATATAAACAGAAGAAACTATTCTAATGTTCTTCAGCATACTCTGTAAAAGCCTGGATGTAATCACGTAATTCAATCTCGTTAACCCTGTTTGTATGATCTTCCATTAGTGACAAAAGGTAAGCAAGACTTTCCTGTCCTGTAATTTCCTCTTCAACACGTACTTCTTGATTTTCCTCATCATCTTCGATAGGATCGTCTTCAGGAATCGCGATATTAAAAGATTGGTATTCTTCTACATGCTCGGTAGTAAGTCGAATCACTTTAGCTAACAGTGGCTGTCCTTCTTCGACAACATAATCCCTAAGTTGTTTTAAATCTCCAATTAACGTATTAGTGATTATACCGTTACGCATTAAATCACGCTGTATTTTATTCAGCAGCTTTTGAGCTTTTATGTTTTCTAAAGGTTTCAAAATATAAGTGTATTTATTTGTAGTAGTAAGAAATCTAGTTTTTGCAAAAATACTTTTTTATGCTAGTTCTGAAACTATTTAACACCTAAATTAATAAAGGTTTTAGATTTAAAATTAACAATTAATTACCAGTAATAATTTCATAAGGCCTAGCTACTTTGTTAGATTTAATTTTAAGTGAATTTATAAATAAAAAAATATACTATGAGTGCTTTAAAAGGAAAAGTCGCATTTATAACCGGTGGAAGTAAAGGTATAGGTTACGGAGTAGCCGAAGCTTTATTAAATGAGGGTTTTAAAGTAGCTATAACCAGTAGAACATTAGAGTCTGCACAGGATGCTGCGAAAGAATTAGAAAGTAAAGGAGAAATTATTGGTCTGGAAGCAGATGTAAGAAGTTACGAAAGTCAGCAGAAAGCAGTAAAAGCTGCGGTAGATAAATTTGGAAAGTTAGATTTATTAGTAGCTAATGCAGGCGTTGGTAAATTTAATTCTATTGAAGATATGACTCCGGAAGAGTGGAATGCAACCATAGAAACTAATCTTACCGGTGTATTTTACAGCGTAAAATCGAGCTTAGAAGAATTAGTAAAAACTGAAGGTTACGTAATTAGTATTTCTAGTCTTGCAGGTACAAATTATTTTGCGGGTGGAGCGGCTTATAACGCCAGTAAATTTGGACTAACAGGATTTTCACAGGCGATAATGCTAGATCTTAGACAAAAAGGTGTGAAAGTAAGTACGATAATGCCAGGATCTGTTGCTACTCATTTTAATGGGCATACGCCAAGCGACGAAGATGCGTGGAAAATACAGAAAGAAGATATTGGTGAATTAGTGGTAGATTTAATGAAAATGAATCCGAGAACTTTACCTAGTAAAATCGAAGTTCGACCATCTAAACCACCAAAAAAGTAATTCTTAATTGAAATTATACAAAAAGCCACATTAGTTTTGTGGCTTTTTTTGAGTTTATATTTATCGTAATATTGCAATTAAAATAAAGCTATGGGCGTTACAAAATCCGAAATTTTTAGTGATAGTCAGAATCAAATAGCCAATATGGCTAAAGTTTTGGGACATCCTGCAAGAATTGCCATTCTTCAGCAAATTATTAAATCTAAAAGCTGTATTTGTGGCGATCTGGTTTCAGAAATTGGTCTTGCGCAACCCACCATATCGCAACATCTTAGAGAATTAAAGAATATCGGAATTATAAAAGGGGATATTGAAGGAACACGCGTTTGTTATTGCATAAATGAAGAAAAATGGAACGAGATTCGTGATTTATTGAGTGCATTTTTTCAGCAGGAAATCTGCGGAAAGGAGTGTTGCTAAATGGTTTATGATGTTATTATTATTGGCGGAGGCCAAAGCGGATTAGCCTGTGCTTATTATCTTCGAAGAACTTCGCTTAAATACCTTATCCTTGATGCAAATAAAGAATGCGGAGGATCCTGGGCAAAAAACTGGGAGAATTTAGATTTATTTTCAGCTGCTAAACATAGTTCGCTTCCCGGCTGGCTAATGCCCAAGACTAAAAGTGAATATCCTACTAAAGAAGAGGCAATTAGTTATTTATGCGCGTATGAAAAGCGTTACGACTTCCCGATAAAAAGAGGGATTAAGATTGAGAATATACAAAAAGAGAACGATTTATATATTCTGAAAAGTAATAATAGAAACTTCAGCGCAAAATGCATCATCGCAGCCACAGGAACCCAATCGAAACCAATCATTCCAACTATTAGCGGAAGAAATAAGTTTAAAGGATTACAGGTTCATTCTTCAGAATATCATAAAGCCCAAAATTTCATTAATAAAAAAGTATTAGTAGTAGGAGAGGGGAATAGCGGCGCTCAAATCTTAGCACAACTTTCAAAAATTACAACAACGAGATGGGCAGTAAAAAGTAAACCTGAATTTTTACCAGATGATATCGATGGTAAAGATCTGTTTGATCAGGCTTCTGCAAAATATAGAGCTAAACAACAAGGCAAAGAATATAAACCGAAAAACTACAATATTGGTAGTATTGTGATGGTTCCGCAGGTTAAAGAAGCTCGGCATCGCGGAGTTTATAATAACTTCAATTATATTGAAACGATTACTGAAGATGGTGTAAAATGGCAGGATGGTGAGGAAGAAAATTTTGACGCCATAATTTGGTGCACCGGGTTTGGATACGCTACAGACTATTTAAAAAATTTGGTTGAAACTGACCAATATGGAAAGATCAAAACCGATAACACTTCAGCAAAAGATATTTCAGGATTATGGTTGGTAGGTTTTGGCCAATGGACGGGATTTGCATCTGCAACCCTAATTGGCGTTGGCAGATCAGCCAGAAAAACAGTTTCTGAAATTGAAGCTTTTTTAAACAAAAGTAATTCATAGTCTCTAGAGATATTACTTTGTATAAACTTCAACAAGTTTAAAATCCTTAACATCATGCTATTTTAGCCGTTAAATATCCGCTAAATGAGGTCTCTATTTTGCTCTGGAATAATCTTGATAGTATATTCAGAAAAAAAATAGAAAACTGTTATGAGTATTAAAGGAAAAACAATCATTATTACTGGAGCTTCAAGCGGAATTGGTGAAGCAACTGCAAAGAAACTATCTAAAGAAGGTGCTAACGTAGTAATTAGTGCCAGAAGAGAAGATCGCCTTAAATCTTTAAAAGAAGCGATCGAAAAAGAAGGTGGTAAAGCTTTGGTGGTAACCGCAGATGTTACTAAAAAAGAAGATTTCGAAAATGTTGCAAAACAAGCTAAAGCCGAGTTTGGAAGTATTGATGCATTGATCAACAATGCTGGTTTAATGCCCTTATCTTACGTGAAAAATTTACATACCGATGAATGGAATACCATGGTAGATGTAAATATTAAAGGTGTTTTAAACGGTGTGGCAGCAGTGCTACCAACGATGAAAGAGCAAAAATCTGGACATATTGTAAATATTTCTTCTTCAGCAGGGAACAAAATTTATCCTGGTGGAGCTATTTATTGCGCTACAAAAGCAGCAGTAAAAATGTTTACTGAAGGATTGCGAATGGAATTAGCGCCAAACTTCGGAATTAAAGCAACTTCTATCGAACCAGGTGCTGTGGATACCGAGTTAACCGATACCATTACCGATGATGAAATTAAAGAAGACTTTGTTTCGAGTCTTAATGAGTTAACGCCATTAGAGTCTGAAGATATAGCTGAAGCAATTTATTATGCACTTTCTCAACCAGGAAGAGCAAATATTAATGAAGTTTATGTGATGCCAACAGAGCAACAACAGTAATTTCTAGTTCAAAAAACTTCATAAAAAAACCGCTGATTTAATTCAGCGGTTTTTTTTATAATATGAGTTAAGCGATTAAACTTCAACAAGCATTTTACCGGTATTTTTACCTTCAAATATTTCGATAAAAGCTTTTGGCACATTATCGAAACCTTCTCGTTTCGTTTCATCAAACTTTAATTTATCATCAGCAAGCCAGCTTCCTAATTGCTTGATCGCATCCTGAAATTGATCGGCATGATCACGAACTATAAAACCTTGCATCAAAGCGCGTTTTTTTACCATAATTCCTTCTAAGCGCATTCCTTTTGGTACTTCTTCTTTATTGTAAATCGAAATAGCACCACAATTTATAATACGAGCAAAATCATTAATGTTTTGCATTGCAGCATCTAAAATATCACCACCAACATTATCAAAATAAACATCAACGCCATCTGGACAGGCTTTAGCAATATCTTCCTTAATGTTTTCTGTCGTTTTATAATTGATCCCCGCATCAAAACCAAATTTGGATTTTATATGATCAATTTTTTCATCAGTTCCGGCGATACCAACAACGCGGCAACCTTTAATTTTTCCTATTTGCCCAACAACACTTCCTACGGCTCCGGCAGCCCCAGATACCAATAGTGTTTCTCCTTCTTTAAGCTTTCCAATAGTTTCTAAAGCTAAATAGGCAGTCAAACCGGTTAAGCCAAGAATGCCTAAATACGCTGAAAGTGGCACATCTTTATTGGTTATTTTGTTTAAACCTTCACCAGTATGTTTCTGGATTTCTTTCCAATCTAACATTCCGCTTACGTGATCTCCTTTTTCAAAATCATCAGATTTAGATTCGATCACTTCAGCTACGACCATTGATGCTAATGGCTCATCAATTTTAAATGGAGGAATATAAGAATCTTCATCTCTCATTCTCCCTCTTAGATATGGATCTACTGAAATATATTTCGATTTCAAGAGAATCTCACCATCTGCAATTTCAGGTTTTTCTTCCGTTTTAAATTCGAAGTTTTTCTCTTCCGGTTTTCCGGATGGTCTTTCCTTTAATGTGATTACTTTACTCATAACTTATTTTTTTATGAAATTAATTTAATCTAAAACCATCACCAAAATGCCGGTCTTAATTTATCCTTAATACTATATTCGATATTTCAGCAAAATTAAACTACCAAGAGATGGTTTAGCTTCGCTTTAACATTTGCAAATCTGAAATTGATAACTTTGTAGCTAAAGCAACAATTACTTAATCTAACTAAGCGCATTGGCAAATAAACTATCCCAGTATTGGCATTCTACTTTAAGATTTTTACACAGTACAGATTTTACGAAAGCTTTAATTCTTACGATTAGTATTGGTTCGTCGATTGGGATTTTTAATGCGTTAGGTTTATCCCAAATTGGTGTGCCAATGGCGGTAGGTTGTTTGCTTACAGCCCCAAGTGATACTATAGGAACTTTAAAGCATAAAGTTGTAGGAGTTATTGCAGCAGCAATTCTCGCGGGGGTTACGTCTTTTGTGCTAGGATTTGCTTCAGTAAATTTTTATTTAACCCTTCCAATTTTAGGAATTGTTGTCTTCGCCATTTCTTATCTCGCTATCTATGGTTTTAGAGCATCTATGGTAGCTTTTGCAGGTTTAATGGCAATCGTTCTTAGCTTTGCAAATGTAGATACATCAATGCCTTTATGGCAACACTGCTTATTAATTTCAGCTGGTGGCTTTTGGTATTTAACGCTTAGTCTTATTTGGCATTTTCTTAATCCTAAGCACGAAACAGAACAGCTTTTAGGACAATGTCTAGAACTTACAGGAGAATACTTGCAGGTACGCTCTAAATTGCTGTTAGAGGTAAAAGAACGGGATAATTACCAAAGAAGGCTTTTCGATCTACAAAACGATTTAAATCAAAAACATGAGAGTTTACGAGAAATTTTAATCAGTTCTAGAAAAATTTCGGGGAATTCGAATTATACTAGAAAGCGACTTTTAATTTTTATTGAGTTGATCGATATTTTAGAGCTAGGTATGGCTAATCCAGTAAATTATGAGCGTATGGATGCGCTTTTCAAAGAGGATAAAAAGTACCTGAAAATGTTTAGTGATGTTACATATTATTTCGGCGAACAACTAATAGAAATCTCTAAATCTATTGAAAATAAAAAGCAGATTCCTGATAATCGAATTTCAGATTATATTGAAAAGAACCGCGAGCTAATTAATAAGTACAGAGAAAATATTGATATTTCAGAAAAACGCGAACATATTTTAATGCTTCGGAATTTGTTTGATTACCAGGAGCGCCAGTCGCATAAAATCAATACTATTTTTGCCGTTATCAATAATTTAAAGATGGGCAACAACATCTTTATGAAACAAAAAGAAGTTGTAAAATTTATTACTCCGCAAGAATATTCATCTAAAATTTTAGTTGAAAATTTCAACTTTAGTTCTCCCATTTTTCGTCACGCACTCCGTCTAGCCATTATTGTTTTAGTTGGATTTTCTATAGGAGCTTATTTCTCTATTCAAAATGCCTATTGGATTCTTTTAACCATTGTCGTTATAATGCGTCCTAATTACGGACTCACAAAATCAAGAACCAAAGAACGTATTATCGGGACACTAATAGGTGGTGCAATTGCAATTGGGATCGTATTTATTACTCAGAATGTCTATATTTATGGCGCACTTGGATTGCTATCCTTAACATTGGCATTTTCTTTAATTCAACGTAATTATAGAACGGCCGCGGTTTTTATTACCTTAAGTATCATATTTATATATGCGTTAATGAAGCCCGATGTACTGCAGGTAATACAATTTAGAATTATAGATACCCTGGTAGGAGCAGTATTGGCAGCTTTAGGGAATCTATTTTTATGGCCTGCATGGGAAGCCGAAAATATTAGAAATATTATAGCGACAAGCATTGCTGCAAATCGAAATTACTTTGTTGAAATCGATAAATTCTACCACAATAAAGGAGAATTGCCAACGAGCTATAAATTATCCAGAAAAAAAGCGTTTTTAGAAATGGGTAATTTAAGTACTGCTTTTCAACGAATGACGCAGGAACCTAAATCTAAGCAAAAAGATTTAGGTTTAATTTATCGCCTGGTTAGTTTAAACCAAACTTTTTTATCGGCATTAGCCTCTATGGGAACCTACATTAGAAATCATAATACCACTGATGCTTCAGAGCATTTTGAAGTTTTTGTGAAACAAATTTTGCACAGTTTGGATAATGCTGAAGAAGGTTTAATTGAACAGGGAGAGCAAAAGAAAACGAATGTTAGTTTGCTGAAGGAAGCAAAATCAAGATTGGATGAAAAATACGAGGATTTAGTTAAAATAAGAAATCAAGAAATTGCTGAAGGGAAAGAGTTAGCAGATCACGATATGCGTTTACAGCTTCAAGAAGCGCAACTTATTACCAATCAGCTGCAATGGCTTTTAGATATTTCAAAAAATATTCGAAAAACTGTCTATAAAACGACTTCGATCTAAATTATGAGCAAAAGAGCATTAAAAAAGTACTTAAAAGAGCTGGATAAAGAAGATCTGGAAGAACAAATCATGGATCTTTACGAGCGTTTAGATGAAGTAAAAGTATTTTACAATTTTGTTTTTAATCCCAACGAGCGCAAGCTTATTGAAAATGCGAAAGTTAAGATAGGGAAGGAGTATTTTCCCGAGAACAGGCGAAAGCGACCAAAAGCTCGCAGGTCGATTGCGCAAAAACTGATAAAGCATTTTAAAAAATTAGGTGTAGATCCCATAAAAACGGCAGACTTGATGCTTTATAATATTGAAATTGCACAGACTTATGCTGAAGATCGTTCTAAGATTAAAGATGCCTTTTATAAATCGATGTTTAAATCTTACGAAGAAGCCGTAAAATATATCTTAGAAAATGGATTATCAATCGATTTTGAATCTCGCATTATTAAAATATCATTACATACTGAAACTCAAGATTGGCCGAATTCTTATTTATTTTTAAAAGTTTCTTCTCAATTCGATTAAAAAAAGGTAGCCAAAAACTGACTACCTTTCCATCATCAAATTGATTGGTTGGTTAAATTTTAAGAGCTTTCGTTAGTTGAAATTTCTAATTCGGTATTTATAACTTCAGCTTCTTCAATATTTGATGTTTTCTTCTGTAATATTAAAGGTAATCCAAATCCTGCGACACTTAAGACCGCTCCTAAGAGAAAAATAGCTGGTGGTTCAGCAAAAAGTTTTCCGCTCGATAAAATTCCCAAAATTAATAAGGTTGAAAGCGGAAATGATAGCGCCAAAACGCTTACAGCAAAATTTGGATTGAATGTTTTTCTTTCTCTGTCTTGCTCAGCTGCATCAACAGCAGAGATATGAGCAAAAGGCCAAAAACTACAAGCACTTAGACCAAAGGAAAGCATTAACAATACTTCGTTTTCAATAGCAATTCCGGCGATGCTTATTATTAAACCAATTGCTAAAATCACGAATCCTGCCCGCAACATCAACATTCCTAAAATCTGTAATAACTGATCCTTTTTAATGTTTACAGCCAATCCAATATACAGCAAAACTAAAGGCGTCATTAGTAAACTTAATCTACTTAATGTTTCACTTGCAAAAAATGGAAGCGAATCCAATGTAAAACCAAAGCCAACAAGTAATAGCGCAGCCGCAATAAACAAGTTTACTGGTTCAGAAATCATTGCTATACCCAAGGATTTAAGTTTTGCTTTTCCCGATTGTGCTTTTTTCTGCTGTACTTTATAATGCCAATTCATAGCTACAACATAAAGGATCATAAGTACAAAAACTTTATTCCCAAGATCGGCCATTGCTGCTTTGGCTAAAAAAGCATCCCCTAAATACTCCAAAACAAAAGGAAAACATGATAATCCCGGCGCTAAAGAAGGAATTAGCATTTTTGCGGTTCGGTAATTTGGCGTTTCTTTTTCTATACCTAAGATTGGTAATAATAATGGAAAAATAAAAAATAGCAATGCATTTAAAATCAAAGCCAAAATCGGCAATAAAAGAAGATCTGCTTCAACTTCGATTCCCAAAAGCGCAATAAAAATAGTCGCTGGTAAGGCAAGATTCAGGATTATTTTTTTAATACCAACCACTTCAGCTTTGGTACTAAATTTCATTTTTAAAAGTAATCCTATAGCAATAAAAAGAATAAAAGTTATTGTTTTTTGTAGGCTTACATCCATATAACTAGACTAGAATTTCATCAATAGCTTCAGTAAAATATTTCATCTCTTTCATGGTTCCCATACTTACACGGCACCAATCCTGATCCCAAAACTTAAAAGCACGAACAACAACCTTCTTTTCGTAAATTTTTTCTAGAAATTTGTCACCATCCATATTTATAGGAAAAATCACAAAGTTGGTGCTAGAAGGCATATAATCCATCCCACGACCTTGAAGATATGATGTTGTATAATTTCTGGCTTCTTCAATTTTGGCTTTACAATCGGTAAGGTAGGCGTCGTCTTTCATACTTGCTGAAGCAGCTTCAATGCTAGGCCCAGTTAATCCCATCCCGCCACGAGTAATCTCATTCATTTCTTCTAAAGACTCTTTGTTTCCTAACATATAACCGACACGAAGCCCGGCCATTCCGTGGATTTTAGAGAAAGTTCTGGCTACAAAGACATCATAACCTTCTGCAACAAGCGGCGCCATGCTCGAGTTGAGTCCGCCAGGAGAGAGTTCTATATAGGCTTCATCAATAAATACCGGTACTTTCTTAGAAACTCGCTTACAAAAATCTTTAAGATCGTCGGTATCGGTCATAGTAGCCGTTGGATTGTTGGGATTAGTGATATAGACAAGTTTGGTGTCCTTATCAATAGCCTTTTCCATAGCCTTTAGATCATGCTGATAATCCTCGGTAAGTTTCACCGCTTTCCAATTTCCGCCGGCTGCTTTTGCAACACTAACCAGTGACATATAACTTGGATCTGCACTTACTACATTTCCGCCATGCTGAAATTTGACAATGGCCGTTTTTTCTAATAAATCTGAAGATCCCGGCCCCATCATCACGTTTGCTGGCTCGACACCTTCATATTCAGCAATTTGCTTTACCAATGCTCCTAAAGCACCCCAAGAATAATGATTCCCCTCTGTAACTGCCTTTTGAAATGCTTCCGCAGCCATTTTAGAAGGACCATGGGGATTTTCATTCCAAACCAATCTTGCTTTTACTGTTTTAAGATCAGGAAATCGGGGAGGGGTATACTCGTCGAACGAGTTACTATAATTGTATAAAAATTTATTGTTTTCTGCATGTGCATCAGAAACGGCTTTAGCCCAAAGATCTACCGGCGCTACTGCAGCAGCCCCCATCGCAAGCGCTCCTCTTTTTAGCCATTCTCTTCTGTTAAGACTCATAATTTGTGGTATTTGTGTTACATTTTAAAGTTAGAAATTAACACAATATTAAGCAATGCTAATACCTTAAAAATGAATACTATAAATTCATGATTTCAAAAAATATTAAATGAATTTTAAGATTTGCAAAAAAACGGCAGATTTTATTAAAACGGGTGAATTTTTCAATGCTCCGTTCAAAATATTTTTGATTTAAATTGAATCAAATTTGTTCTCAGACTAATTTTGGATATTTAGGCCATGATTTAGAGTATTACTACTACATATTACTGGTGAAATGTCTGTTTAATTATTACATTCAATATTCTTTAAGAAAGTTTAATAAGTCGTTCGCGACTATATCGAAAAATTATTCAAATTGAAAATCTATGAGTCAACCAATTCTTGATCACGTTTCTAAAATTATTGATCTTACTGAAGAAGAAAAGGCCGAATTTTTAAGCATTCTAACTCCAGTGAAGCATGCTAAAAAAGATCTTTTAATTAGAGACGGAGAATTTGTGCATCATAATTACTTTGTGGTTAAAGGATGTCTGCGAGCTTTTTATCGTGATGATTTTGAGAATGAAGCTAATCTTCAATTTGCTATGGAAGACTGGTGGATTAGTGATTATGAAGCGCTTTTAGAAGGTATTCCCGCAAGATTAAATGTAGAATGTCTTGAAGATTGCGAGTTAATTGCCATTCATAGAGATGCGCAAGAAGAACTCTATAGACGTATCCCTAAATTTGAACGATTTTTTAGAATTAAAGTAACCAAATCGTTTATAGCGCTACGATGCAGAATAATGTCCAGCCTTCAAAAAAGCAGTAAAGAACGTTATTTAGAATTTTACGATCGTTTTCCTGAATTAGAAAATAGGATTGCGAATTATCATATCGCTAACTATTTAGGTATTAAACCCGAAAGTTTAAGTAGAATTAGGAAAGAGCTCATATAGCTTAACAGTATTTAACAGCCTACGCTAACATAGGTCAATGTCATCTTATCATAAGATCGCTTAAATTTGTACTGAAAAAGGGATTAAAATTGCTATATAAGTTCCGGCACATCTACGATTGCCGGAATTTTTATTAAAAAAGAAAAACAATGAGTAAACAACCTTTATTACAAGAATATAATCTGAATGGCTTAAAATTACCAAATCGTGTGGTAATGGCTCCCATGACGCGTACTCGCGCAGATAATGAAGAAAACGCACCGCGTGAAGAATATGAAGCTGAATATTATGCACAACGCTCCTCAGCAGGCTTAATTATAACTGAAGGATCTCCAATTAACGATAAAGCGATTGGATATATTAATGTTCCTGGGATTTATAAACCTGCACAAATTGAAGGATGGAAAAAGGTAACCCATAAAGTACACGAAGAAAATGGTAGAATATTTATCCAACTTTGGCATGTAGGAAGAATGTCGCATCCAGATTTTCATAATGGAGAAAAACCATTAGCACCATCTGCTATCAATCCAGATGCGCAGGCATTTACTGCAGACGGTTTTAAAGATACCGTTACTCCGAAGGAAATGACTATTGATGAAATTAAGCAAACTATAGAAGATTTTAAAACAGCAGCAAAAAATGCAATGGATGCAGGCTTTGACGGTGTAGAAATTCATTCTTCTAATGGTTATTTATTGCATCAGTTTTTTAATGCGACCTCGAATACCAGAACAGATGAATACGGCGGAACGATAGAAAATCGTGCTAAAATTCTTTTTGAAGTTATTGACGCGATCAAAGAAGTAATGCCGGAACAAAAAGTTGGATTGCGTTTAAATCCCTCTCTAGATGGTTTATTCGGGATGACGTTGGATAAAGAAACGATTCCTACTTTCGATTATATCGTAAACAAATTAAACGAATATGATCTTGCCTATGTTCATTTGTCTGAACCTTTTACCGATGTTTCAGATAATGAATTTGCGGTTACTGAAATTGCGAAACATTACAGACCTTTATATAAAGGTACTTTAATTATTAATGCAGGTTTCGATCAGGAATCTGGAAATGATGTAATTGAAAAAGGCAATGCCGATTTGGTTGCCTACGGAAAACCATATATTTCTAATCCAGATTTAGTGGAAAGATTCGAGAAGGATGTAGCGCTTACCGATTGGGATAAAGATACTTTTTATACAACTGGAAAAGAAGGCTATTTGGATTATCCAATTAAGGCGAGAGATTAATTATAGAACTATTTGAATACTAAAAATCCCAGCAAATTGCTGGGATTTTTTATTGTATGACTTTTTAAATTTTAACCTTGACGGTTGCTCGTTGCATAGATTTCAGTTTGCTTTTCAACATAAATTTAGGCGCATAGTAAAGTTCAAGAAACGAAGCTTCGCTATAAATTTTAGTTCCGAAAGATTTAGCTTCTTCAACAACAAAATCATCTGGATTTTTACCTGTGATCAAAATCCCCGTTTTAGTAGACATTTTGTGTTGTACTTCTACATTAAATCGCTTCAATATTTCTTTAATTTTAGAATAATCTTCGTTCAATTTCCCGTCGATCAAAACTTTCTGTCCTTCAAATTCTTCAGCTAAAGTTTTAATTTTCTTCTTTTTTGATTCTTTATTTTTTTCAGATAAATGCTGAATCACTAAGAATGAGATTAATAGAAAAATCAATACATAGGTTACAATAATTATGGTTTCGGTTGTCATAGCAGTATGGTTTAGTTTTCTTTTTTCAGTTGAAATTCAAAATGCAAATACTGTGGATTGCTAACTGAATTACACCTTATATAAAGCGAAATCTATGCTATTTTACTTGTTTAAGAATTATTTAACCCAATCTTTGAAAATTAAAAAAGGGACTTCATTACTGAAATCCCTTTTATAATTATTGAATTTTGACTTCTAAATCATTAAATATAACTAATCACATTTTTACCAATTGATTTTCCGCTTTCCTGAAATTCATGCACTTCTCTAAAAACACCGGTGTCTAGTCCTTCAAAAGTCTTGTTGATTGTCGATTTTAAAGTTCCTTCTTCAAATAAAAGTCGTAATTCTTCCAGGATTTTATGCTGTGCGATCATATCTTCAGTTTTAAAAAGAGAACGCGTAAACATAAATTCCCAGTGAAAAGAGGCACTCTTATTTTTAAGTTTGTTTAAATCTAACGGATCTTTATTTTCTACGATCGAACAAATTTGGCCTTGTGGTTTAATTAATTTTGCCATAGCATCCCAATGCATATCGGTATCAGAAAAATTCAGAATAAAATCAACTTCACTAATATTGGCTGATTCCATTTGCTGAATGAGTTCATGATGATTAACAATAACATCTGCTCCTAAGTTCTTACACCAATCACTGGTCTCTTCTCGAGATGCGGTAGCGATCACTTCAATATTAGTCAATTTTTTAGCAATTTGTATAGCGATAGATCCAACACCGCCAGCGCCACCGATAATCAATAATTTCTTACCACTTTCTCCATTTTTTTTTAGGCGCAAACGATCAAAAATTGCTTCCCAGGCAGTAAGAGATGTTAATGGCATCGCTGCGGCTTCAGCAAAAGATAAATTAGAAGGTTTGTGTCCTGCAATTCTAGAATCAACCAACTGAAATTCTGCATTACAACCTGGTCTTTCGTATTCTCCCGAATAATAAACTTCATCCCCAACTTTAAAATTAGAAACTTCGCTTCCAACTGCTTCAACAATACCGGCTGCATCCCAACCCAGAACCTTAGGTTCGTCCAATTCTTCATCTTTAGCAGCATTTTGGCGTACTTTGTAATCTACCGGGTTTACAGAAACCGCATGTATTTTAACCAAAAGATCATAATCTTCTGGCATTGGTTTTTCAGTTTCAAACGCGATAAAACAATTTTTATCTGATGTTGGTAAAGATTTGGTTATTCCTATAGCTTTCATAATTTTTTAATGAAAATTAAAACAAGAATTATGCATCTCCAAAACTTTGACGTTTCTTTAATTTCCACCAAAGATCATCGCTCCTAAAGGCACCAGAACTAGCGATAAAATCATTGAAAATACAATAAGTAACGCCGATTGTTTTTCTTGTGATTTCAGAAACGAAGCAAAAACCGCGAGATTAGCAGCAATCGGGAAAAGACCAATTAGCGCCATTACCTGACGCTCCTTTTGCTCCAATCCATCAATAAACCAGTATTCTAATCCTATCAAAGCTGCCGTGATAAGGATAGCTGCAATTGCTCTTACCCCAAGAACTTTAGCGTAGTATTTCCAGTCTAAAGATTTAAACTCGATATTCGTTAAATTCATTCCTATTATTAGCATTCCCATCACAGAAACTACAGTTCCCATAACCTCAACTACCGGCTTTACCACTTCAGGTGTTTCTACCTTAAAGCCTTTTAATACTAATGCTAAAATTATAACGTATATAAACGGAATTTTTAAGACTTCAATAATAGCCTGTTTAGTCCCGAATTTGGATTTTGCAACCTGAATATAACCTACAATGTTTCCGTAGAGAGCCGTCCCTACATATATACATATAAGTGTTGTCACTGCTTCCTCTCCAAATAAAGATTTTACCGTAGGAATCCCGAAGAATGCGACATTAAAATAAGAAAAACCGCTTTTTAAGATATTAATATCACCAGAATTATCGAGCCATTTGTCTACTAAAATAGCCGGAAAAATCATTAGAAAAGCCAATAAGAATGAAATACTGGCTAATATTAATAAATTAGAAAATTCGGCATTAAGAACATGGTCTATTACTAAAATTGGTAATAAAACAAATAGTAAAGGTTTATGGATCCATGCTTTAGGAATAAATTCTTTTTTGCTAATAAAATAACCTACAGGAATGCAGCATAAATAGGGTAATAAACTTGAATATAAAGATTTAAATGTGTCCATTAGAAGTTGTTTTGAATATAATTTCTGAGGCTAGGCGAGCTATTGTTTTTACATTAAACCAAACGGCATTTACATCCATCAACATGCCGTTTACCAAATGGCCTACACCATAAATATGTTCTCCTCCAGCTTCAGATATGCACTGCATAGTATGCGGGTTAATTACTGCGCCACCAATTGGATGCGGTTTTAGATATTTTTTCTTTAAAAGATTTTGTACAAGTACATTGTCCATTTCTTCTAATCTTCCGGCGCTACCGGTAGCGTTTACAAGTTTATCAATCTCGAAAACTCCATCTAATCCTGTAGCGATGCTAAAACAATTTTTATCTTTAATAAATTCTACCTTCTGGTTTTGCGATATAATTTCAAGCTTGCTTTCTTTCATGAGTTTAGACAGCCTTCTAGCATTGTAAAGTGGTATTGCGTGCCTAGTAATCGTCCAGTGTCTACCCATCCATTTTGTAAAAATTATTTGCTCATGTAAGCTCATCCAACTCCAAATGGTAGAAGTATCGTAACGCATTGAATATGCCATGTTCGACAATGAATCTCCACCTTTTTCAGCAATTTTAATATCATGTTCTAATAAGGGAAGTTGATCTTTAGAATCCCGGTTAAAAGAACTCCAATCTAGCGATTTACCTTCGGCAGCTTCAATATCTTTGATAAATAAACGAAATAAGTCTTTAGCTCTTGGTGCATGTCCTTTTTCTCTTTTTATTTTATGCAGGTTAGCAAGGGTTAAATATTTACGTTCAAAACCTTTGTTTTCATCTGGTTGAACTCTGGGTAGCATGCCATCTGGAGAAAACATGGTGATTTTACCTTCATGACCGTTATCGATTAGAGTCATCACCGTATCGATAGCGCTAAGGCTACTTCCTAAAACACCAACATGATCGTTCTTATTGGTGTTTTTTAACAAGCGCTTTGTGGGCCATGGAAAATCTATATAATTTGGATTGTCTTTAAAATGACTGAATATGTTTGGTTTCGGAGTTCCCGGAGCTAGCAAAACTTCGTCAACTTCAACTGTGTTTTCGCTACTTAGATGAATAAGCAGTTTTTCATTTTCCAGTTTGTCTATATTATAAGCTTCATCTTTAATCCGCTCTACCTTTATATTATGCTTTTTTGCTTTTTCGATGGTTTCTTTTAATTGCTGCGAAACATAGTGGCCGTATAGCAATCTGCTGGTATAAGCATTATCTTCATCACTCTCACTTTTAACATCGTCTCTATATTTCCTGCCGTTTTCCTTTAACCATTCCGCAAAATGTGCCGGTTCGTTAGCATATATTCCCATCAAGTCTGCTTGCGTATTTAAAATATGGCTACGTTGCTTAGATCCAAAGGCTAAACCATATCCTGCTTTTTCCTTACGTTCAATAAGTACAAAGGAAATTTGATCTTGTAATTTGGCAGTGATACTTTGGATAATAAGTTCGATAAGAGCAGCCGATCCACAAGCACCACCACCAATAATAGCGATTTTTTTCATCTGTTATATTAAGCTTTTTGGGTAATTTAAAGAATCATGTAAAAGCACTAAACCGTATTAACTTTATTTAAGGAATACTTAAGCAATTGGAAGATCTGAAGTAAAAAAATTGGCAATAAAATTGAAATAAATATTATGCAATTATCTTTTAATCTTTCATTTATTAAATAAATAAACAGTAAAATCCTTTTATACTGAAAAAAGCTGAATTAGCAAGCTTGTTTAAATTCGAAGCATTATTTTCGAATACAAATAACTTTAACTACATGAAAAAATCAATTTTAACAGCATCACTAGGTTTACTATTTCTTGGAAAGTTTGCAATAGGACAAGAATTGTATATACCAAGAGATGTTAAAGAAGCCTACGAGAATAAAACACGTAGCAAAACAGGAAAACCAGGAGATAATTATTGGCAAAATTCAGCAACATATAAAATTAATTTAGAAGTTAATCCACCAAATCGCAGCGTAAAAGCTTCCGAAGAAATCACTTATACTAATCATAGTCCTGACACTCTAAATTCGTTAAATTTTAAACTAATTCTGAATAACCATAAACCCGGAGTTCCGCGTTTAGGTATGGTTTCAGAAGATTATATGACTAGCGGAATTCATATCGATTCCTATTCAGAAAATGGAAACCAAAAAGAATGGAATTCTAAGAACGATGGCACTAATAAAATGATCAAACTGGATACTCCGCTTAAACCTGGCGAAAGTATAGACTTAAGCATTAACTGGCATTTTGATATTTCTAAACAAAGTGGGAGAGAAGGTGCTATTTTAGAAAATACGTTCTATCTGGCCTATTTTTATCCAAGAGTTGCGGTGTACGATGATTATATGGGTTGGGATACGATGACTTTCTTCGGAATGCAGGAATTTTACAACGATTTTAATGATTATGAAATTAGCGTTAATGTACCAGAAGATTTCATTGTCTGGGCTACGGGAGATTTACAAAATCCAGAAGAAGTACTTCAGAAAAAATATGCGAAGAAACTCGAAAAATCAATGACAAGCGATAAAGTGATTCGTATTGCGACACCTGAAGATCTTAAGAAAAAAGAAATTACTAAAGACGGAAATAATAGCTGGAAGTGGAAAGCTTCAAATATTACAGATGTTGCCATCGCTATAAGCAATGAGTATAATTGGGATGCAGCAAGCGTGGTTGTCGATTCTACTACTAATCGCCGGGTAAGCGTACAGGCTTCTTATGATAATGTTTCCGAAGATTTTAAAGAAATGGTAGATTATGGACAGCATGCATTAAACTGGTTTTCTTTTAATTACCCGGGCATTCCTTATCCATATTCCAAATCTACTTTAGTACGTGGCCATGGCGATATGGAATATCCAATGATGGTTAACGATAATTCTCATGAAGATCCAGATATGGCTCGTTTTGTTGCCGAGCATGAAATCGCACATACCTATTTTCCTTTTTATATGGGAACCAACGAAACTCGCTTTGGTTTTATGGACGAAGGTTGGGCAACTACACTGGAACATTTAATCGGAATCGAAGATCTAGGAAAAGAAAAGGCAGTAGAGAGTTTTAAAAATTTTAGAGTACGTAGATGGATTGGTGATAATAATATGGAGCAGGATGTGCCGATTATAACACCTTCCAATATTTTAAGCGGACCGGTTTATAGAAATAATTCCTACGGAAAAGCGGCTCTTGGTTATCTCGCACTAAAAGATTTATTAGGTGGTGAAGTTTTCAAAAAAGCATTGCAAGGATATATGGAACGCTGGAATGGTAAACATCCAATCCCTTGGGATTTCTTTTATAGCATAAATGATATTAGTGGTGAAAACCTAAATTGGTTTTGGGATAGCTGGTATTTTAGTCCTAACTATATTGATTTTAAGATTGAAGATGTAAACCAGCAAAATAACTCAGTTGAAGTTAGCATAACCAATGTTGGTGGAATGCCGGCACCTTTTGATGTAAAACTGACTTATACCGATGGAAGTACCAAAAGAGTTCATCAAAAATCTACAATTTGGGAAAATGCGGAAAATAAAACTTCTATAAAAATTGCTACGGAAAAAGAAGTAAAAGCTGTAGCGATGGAAGGCGGAATCTGGATGGATGCCACACCAGATAATAATACTTGGGAAAAGTAAATTGTAGTTTTTAATAATTTAAATTGAAACAGCTTCTGATTTTCTATAATTAGAAGCTGTTTTTTTATTTCTAAAATTTAAAAATAAATGTACTTTTAAACGTATAACTATTACTTTTGATTATAATGTTTGATTTTAAATTACAGGTATTTCAAAATGTAGCATCACGTTTAAGTTTTTCTAAAGCTGCTGAAGATCTTCATATTACTCAACCGGCTGTTACCAAACATATTCGGCAAATTGAAGCGCATTTTAACCAAAAGCTTTTTGCTAGAAAGGGCAATAGTATAGCACTTACCACTGCGGGGAAACTTTTATTATCACATACTAAGCTAATTTTCCAGCAGTATGAAAAAGCTGAATTTGATATGAATTCCTTAATAGATAAAAATGAAGGAACGCTTAGAATTGCGGCAAGCACCACTATCGCACAGTATATTTTACCCGAGGTTTTAGCCAAATTTCATCAAAAATTCCCGAAAATCAAGATCCATTTATTGAATATGAATACCGAAAAAGTAGAAAAGGCGGTAATGAATAATTCAGTAGAGTTGGGCTTTATTGAGGGACAGTCCAAAAACCGGGAATTATCCTATCAGGCATTTTTAAAAGATGAGATTGTTCTTGTAGTGGATAAATCTCATCTTTCAGCCAAACTTAATCAGATTTCAATTTCAGAATTAAAAGATATTCCCCTTGTTTTAAGAGAGAAAGGCTCGGGTACAAGAGAGGTTATTTTAAAAGCTTTTCAACATAAAAATCTTAAAACAGAGGATTTAAATATCGAAATAGAGTTAGGTAGCTCAGAAAGTATAAAATCGTATTTATCGAACGGGCATAGCGCTAGTTTTTTAAGTGTCAATACGGTTTTAAAAGAATTAAAACACGGAGACGTTTACATTTTGGATATTGAAAATCTTCAAATAACCCGTGATTTCTTCTTTATTCAGCAACAAGGACATCACTCCAAATTGAATGCTGTCTTTCTGAAATTTCTACAGCATCACTATAACTTTTAGTTATATAGGATTACTTTTTATGATTTGAATGCAAACAAGGCTGTAGCTATCTTTGGATATTATAATTCAGCTTATGAAAATTTCAATTCATCAGATCGTTTTTTTGCTTTTCTGCATGGCATGCTTCCTTCCGATGGTAAATCCGCCAATAGCTTTAGCTCTCGGTATTATTTACGCGCAGATGGCTAAAAATCCTTTTCAGCAAAAAACACAATCGAGCATAAACTGGTTATTAAAATTATCGGTTATCGGCCTTGGTTTTGTAATTAATATCGACAAAGCTTTAGCAGCAGGTAAAGACGGCTTCTTTTTTACGATAATTTCAATTAGCTTAACCATAGGTTTGGGAATTTTAGTTGGTAAGATTTTTAAAATCGATAAAAAAATAACAAAACTTATAAGTTCTGGAACTGCTATTTGCGGTGGAAGCGCTATTGCTGCGGTTTCTCCAATAATAAAAGCTGACCCAAAACAGATTTCTATTGCAATTGGTTGTGTTTTTCTTTTAAATAGTATTGCTCTGTTTCTTTTTCCGGCAATAGGACATTTTTTTAATATGAGTCAGCATCAATTTGGTATTTGGAGTGCCATTGCCATTCACGATACGAGCTCTGTTATTGGCGCAGCGCAAGTATACGGAAACGAAGCTCTAGAAATTGCGACTACCGTGAAATTAGCACGTGCTCTATGGATTTTACCGGTTTCAGTTTTATTTGCATTAAGCAGTCATACCCCATTAAAAAAAATCAAGATTCCCTATTTTATAGGTTTATTCATTTTAGCGATTTTGGTGAATACATATATTCCAAATATAGCGATACTGTCGCCCAAAATTGTTTCAATATCTAAAATAGGCTTAACGCTAGTTCTTTTTTTAATAGGTAGCGGATTGCATTACAAAAGTTTTAAAAGAGTAGGAGTTCGACCTGTTTTTTTAGCCATAATTATATGGATTTTTATTAGCGTAATTTCGTTTATTGGAATTATGGAAATTATCAAATAAACTACAAAAATCGGGAAATCCAATCTCCTTGAGTAGGATAATTTTCCAAAAAGCTGGGATATCTAAGCAATTTCAAAGGTTTTAGTATTTTTATAAGGCTTTCTCTTACCCAAGAACAAATTTAATTGGCTAAATTTATCGTCCAAACGCTTAATCAAAAGTTGAAATTACATGAAAATCGGAATTGCAGCAGATCATGCTGGACTAGAACAAAAGAGAAAATTACTGGATCTTTTAAAAGAAAAAAATTTCGATATACAAGATTTTGGAGCTTTCGAATATCAGAGTGACGACGATTATCCAGACATTGTAACGCCATTAGCGAACGCTATTATCGAGAATAAAATCGATAGAGCAATTGCGGTTTGTGGTAGCGGAGTAGGAGTGTCTATCGCTGCCAATAAATTCCCAGGAGTACGAGCCGCACTAATTTCTGAAACGTATTCTGCACACCAGGGCGTAGAACATGACGATATGAATATGATATGTGTAGGAGGTCGTGTTTTAGGAACTTCACTAATTCTAGAAATCATTTTAGCATTTTTGAATGCTGAATTTCAGCAAGAAGATCGTTTTAAAAGAAGATTAGACAAAGTAATTGCAATAGAAAAAGAATATTTTAAATAACGTAGAAACTAAAAAAGAATCATGGAAGAATTCGATTTTGGAATAGTAGGTCTTGGAGTAATGGGAAGAAACCTCTTACTTAACATGGCCGATAATAATTTCTCTGTAGCCGGTCTGGACTTAGATCCAGAAAAAGCTGCATCTCTAGAAAAAGAAGCCTTAGAAAATCATACTATAAAAGGAACAACCTCGGCAGAAGAGTTTTGCGGACTTATTCGTAAACCGCGAGCAATTATGTTATTGGTTCCCGCAGGGAAACCTGTAGATGCCGCCATTAAATCACTATTGCCGTTTTTAGAAGAAGGCGATGTGTTAGTAGATGGTGGTAACTCTTATTTTCCTGATACCGACCGTCGTGTTAATGAACTTGCTGAAAAAGGAATTCATTTCTTCGGAATGGGAATATCTGGTGGAGAAAAAGGAGCCCGCTTTGGACCAAGTATGATGCCAGGTGGAAATTCTGAAGCTTACGAAAGACTTCGCCCTATTTTTGAGGCCGTGGCCGCTAAAGTAAATGGCGAGCCTTGTGTTACTTACCTAGGTAAAGGATCTGCCGGAAACTATGTGAAAATGGTTCATAATGGTATTGAATATGCTATTATGCAACTTATCGCTGAAGTTTATGACCTTCTAAAAAGAGGCTATGGTGTTGAAGATGCTAAAATTCAGCAATTATTTGAAAAGTGGAACGATTCAGAATTATCATCCTTCTTAGTTGAAATTACCGCAGATATTCTTAAAAAAGAAGATCAGATTACCGAAAAAGGGATTCTACTAAATTATGTTTCTGATGCTGCAAAAGCGAAAGGAACTGGTAAATGGACTTCCCAAAATGCTATGGATATTCAGGCTCCAATACCTGCTATTAACGCTGCGGTAGAAATGCGCGATATTTCTAAATATAAAGAAGAGCGCGTAAAAGCTTCAAAAAGTTTAAAATGGAAAGATATCTCTGAAACTTCAGAAGAAGAAATTTTCGCAGAACTAAAGGATGCTTTTTACTTCGCGATGATTAACATTTATGCACAAGGAATGTCGCAATTAAATCTCGCTTCGAAAGAGTATAACTATGGCTTAAACCTTGAGGAAGTAGCTAAAATTTGGCGTGGTGGATGTATAATTAGAGCGACGTGTTTAGAAGATTTTAGACAGGCATATAAAAATTCCCCAGAGCTACCTAATTTATTATTAGATGAAAAATTAGGTAAAGCACTTGAAGAAAAACAAGGGGCTGCTCGCAAGGTGGTAAAAACTTTTATTGATAAAGGAGTGCCTGCTTCCGTATTTACTTCTACAGTTTCTTACTTTGATTCTTACAGAAGTGCGATTTTACCAACAAATCTAATTATGGCTCAAAGAGATTACTTTGGAGCTCATAAATACGAACGTAACGACCAGGAAGGAATTTTCCATACAGACTGGGTATAATCAATTAATTAAATTGAAATGAAGACAGAAAAAAAAGCTGCTCCTACGATTATAGTAATTTTTGGTGGGACCGGAGATCTTGCCAGTCGTAAGTTAATCCCCGCGTTTTATAACCTATTTATAGACGATCGCATGGCCTATAATTTTGCAATTATCGGTTTAGGTAGGTCTGATTTTGATAATGAATCCTATAGAAAGGATTTATACAAAAAATTAAAAGAATTTTCTCGTAGAGAGCCAGATAATAAGGTTTGGAAAGAATTTCAGGAGTCAATTCACTATTTCAAATCAGATATCACTAATGAGAAATCTTATATAGATTTACACACAAAATTGAGTGATTTGGATAAGGAATGGGGAGAGCGAGCAAATCGCTTATTCTACCTTTCTGTATCACCAAAGTTTATCGACGATATTACCACGAATCTAAAAGATCAGAAACTCGTAGAATCTTTAGAAAAAGACCGTTTAGTAATCGAAAAACCATTTGGTTATGATCTGGAATCTGCGATTGAGCTTAACCAACTTCTAAGACGTACTTTTGATGAGAAGCAGATTTTTAGAATCGATCACTACTTAGGAAAAGAAACCGTTCAGAATATATTGGCCTTTCGTTTTGGGAATGCATTATTCGAGCCACTTTGGAATCGAAATTACATAGATTATGTTCAGATTACTGTTGCAGAAAAAGTTGGCGTAGGCACACGTGGCGGTTATTATGAGAGTTCTGGGGCATTAAGAGACATGATACAAAATCATCTGCTTCAAATACTTTGTATGGTCGCCATGGAAGCTCCAATTTCTTCGGATGCTGAAGAAATTAGAAATCGTAAAGTTGAAGTATTACGTGCTATTAGAAGAATAAAACCAGACGAAGTTGCTAAAAACGCCGTTCGTGGTCAATATAGTAATGGATGGGTACAAGGTGAAGAAGTACCGGGTTATAGAGAAGAAGAAGGTGTTAGTGAAACTTCTAATACTGAAACTTTTGCAGCGATTAAGTTCTTTATTGATAATTGGAGATGGCAAAATGTTCCTTTTTATCTAAGAACAGGTAAAAGAATGCAAGAAAAAAGTTCTTCTATTACTATCCAATTTAGACCTGTACCACACGCTACTTTCCCAGGAGAACAGGCTAGTAATATAATGCCAAACAGATTAACGATCAATCTGCAACCTCAAATGGACATTAGATTGCGATTTATGACTAAAAAGCCAGGATTAGAAATGAATTTAAATCCTTCTGAAATGGTTTTTGATTATGATAGCTGTTCTACACATACTCCAGAAGCTTACGAAACTTTGTTATTAGATGCGATGTTGGGAGATACAACATTATTTATGCGTTCAGATCAAGTAGAGGAAGCTTGGGACGTGATTAAAACGGTACAGGAATCTTGGGAAGGCAGAGAATCACTTAATTTCCCAAATTACCAAGCCGGAAGTTACGGTCCAGAAAATGCGGAAGCTTTAATCGCTCAGCAAGGACATGTTTGGTCTATAAACGTTCGAAATAAGAAAGAAAAGAAAGAAGATCAATGCTAAATATATATAAATCCAAAGAAGAAGCTAGCCATGCAGCAGCACTACATTTTGTAGAACATGCAAAGTTAGCGATCGAAGCTAAAGGAAAATTTACAGTTGCGCTAACGGGAGGTTCTTCACCAGCGGGAATGTATGATCTATTGACTACCGAATTTAAAGATCAGGTAAAATGGGAAAAGATTTACATTTTCTGGGGTGACGAGCGTTGGGTTCCTATAGAAGATGAGCGCAGCAATGCCGGAAATGCTTTTAAGGACTTTCTTAATAAAGTTGCTATTCCCAAGGAACAAATCTATCCTATGTATAAGGATGGTGTTTCTGCTGAAGATTATGCCAAAGAGTATTCTAAAATTATGGATGAAGTTTTAGAAGATGGTAGAACTTTCGATTTAATCTTTTTAGGAATGGGAGACGATGGACATACTGCATCATTATTTCCCGGTCAAAAAGTAATTCACGAAAAGGACAAAAAAGTCGCAGCCTATTTTCTAGAACCTCAGGATATGTATAGGATCACCTTAACAGCACCAATACTCAATGCCGCGAAAAGTATTGCATTTATTGTTTTTGGCGCTAAAAAGGCAGATGCACTTTACGAAGTCGTAAAAGGTGAAAAAAATATTGAAAAATACCCATCCCAAATTATAGATCCGGCTGGCGAATTAATGTGGTACGTTGATCAAGACGCCGCGGCAAGAATATAGCCAAGGTTTATTTATAACGAATATTTTTAAAAAATCCAGACTGCTTTTGCTATCTGGATTTTTTATTTAAATACTTTTAGTTCTAGACCTGAAACGATCTATATATAAATATCACTTCAAGTGTAGAAGCGCTAGAAAAATAATATTCAAATTATAATGTTAATAAAAATATAAATTCAGCACAAAAGCTTAATATTGCCTGTCAATTTATAAGGTTAACCGTTTTGAAATTCATCACATTTTTTCTCATTTTTTTGCTAAGTTTTACTTTTCAGGCACAATGCCCTGTAGGTAATATAACAATCAATTCGCAACAAGAATTCGAAGAATTTGTTATTAAATATTCTAACTGCAAAATTGTTAATGGAAATTTCACAATTACTGGCGCAGTGACCAATTTGCAACCTCTTAAGAAGATTGAAGAAATTAAGGGGAATTTAATTATTAAAAATACCGATATTGAAGATATAACTTTAAATCTTTCGATTACCAAAATAGGTGGTGATCTTCGAATAAATGCAAATACTCTTCTGAAAGATCTTAATTCATTCAATGAACTAATAAAGGTCAATAATATTTACATAGACGGAATGTTTGGTTATCTTGATGGCTTCTCTAAATTGGAGCAGGTCAATACAGTCGACCTAAAGAGGCTTGGGAGTTCGCTTGATGCTTTTCAAAATCTAAAATTTGTTGAAAATAGTATAAATATGGACAATTCAGGTCTGGTTTTAGGATTATTTAATGCATTTAATAACGTAGAATATATTAAAGGTTCTCTTATAATGGAGGACTATCCACATGGAGTAGGTCTGTTTTCGGAACTAAAGTATGTCGGCAATAACCTTTTTATCAGGAGGACTGGTATAAATAAAATAGATGGCTTTAATAAACTCATATCTATAGGTAGTCTAGGTGGGGGCAATTTTGAAATTAGTGAATCTTTAGAACTCACAGTATTTACTGGATTTAATAGCTTGGAAAGAATTTATGGTAATATGATTATAAAAGATAATCCTGAATTACCAACGATCAGCGGATTTCGTAATCTCAAAAAAATTGATAAAGCCTTGATTATTAAAAATAATAATAATCTTCCAAGTTTAATGGGATTAGAGAGTCTAATTTCAGTTAGTGGAAATTTTGGAATCATAGGACTTATTGTTTCTGACAACGCAAAATTGATAGATTGTTCTGCAATTTGTACTCTCTTAGCTAATGAGAAAGTTTACGATGATGTAGAAATTATAAATAATCCTTCTGAATGCAGTACAAGACAAGAAATTGAGGAAAAATGTTTACCAGATTTTGATAATGATGGAATTCCCGATGATATTGATTTGGATGATGATAATGATGGAATTCTAGATGTCATTGAAGATAATGGTGTTTTAGATCGAGATACAGATCAAGATGGTCATCCTGATAAGAGAGATTTAGATAGTGATAATGATGATTGTTTTGATGTCATAGAAGCTGGATTTACCGATAAAGATAATAATGGAACATTAGGTAATTTACCTGATACTGTAGATGAAAATGGACTAATTATTAATGAAACACTAGGATATGAAGAACCTCTAGATGAAGATGATAATGATATTCCTGATTTTCAGGAAACATTTATATTAAATGCAGGTGATGATATAAATCTTAATCTATGTCAAAATGGAAGCTCAGTAGATTTATTTAATTACTTGGGGCCTAATGCACAGATAGGCGGAGCTTGGAGTCCTAAACTAAGTTCAAATTCTTCTGTATTTGACCCTTCTTTAGACAATGAAGGACTGTATACCTATACCGTGAGTAATTATTGTGTGTCGAAAACGGCGATAGTCGAAGTCATTTTTACGCCTCAACCAGACCCAGGAATAGATTCAAGCATCTCCATATGTAAATATGAAAATTCATTTCCTTTAATTGATTATTTAGGTGGTACCCCAGATGCAAGTGGTTATTGGGAACCTACTTTACCAAATGGTATTTTTGATCCCCAAATAATTAATGCCGGTAAATATAAATATATAGTATCTAATGAAAATTGTGAAGTGCTGTCGAGTGAGATTAACGTTACACTTTTTGATAGAAATGAACCTATAAATTATGAACTGCTAACAAAATATAATAATGACGGATCTTATGATATTAATCTAAACGCTGAATATGAATCAAATTACATTTTTAAACTGGATAATCGTGATAATACTAATGGGAAATTTTATAATGTATTGCCAGGTGTTCATAAAATTGAAATTATAGAAACTGATGGTTGTGCTTTTACCAGCGATAAGATATATTTAATAGGATTCCCTAATTATTTTACCCCAAATAACGACGGCATAAATGACACCTGGAAGCCTGATGGAGTTGGAGAAAAAAAGCTCAGTATCCTTATTTTTGATAGATACGGAACTTTAATTACTACTCTCATAAATGGGGAAGATTGGGATGGGACTTCTAATGGAAAACCATTACCTGAAGACGATTATTGGTTTAAAGCAACAATTAACTTAGAACGAGAAGAAAGAGGACATTTCAGTTTGATTCGCTAATTTAAGTTCTAAATATTAAATTAAAGCATATATAATTTGTATGATTTTATTGAAAATCAAAATTGTTAATAAAATTTCTTAGAAAAGTAAACAGAAATAGATAATGGCACTACAATTGATATCTATTTACAAATACTTATTTAATTTTTAAATAGCCGTAGCGTTTTACACCCTACTACAAACGAAGGCTTTTAGATAAAAACAATCGCATTTATGAGTTTGTTAGCGTCTTACATAGCGTACTTCGTATTTCATATTAGTTTAGGGAATTTTACATTTAACTCAATTTCCTTTATTTTATTTATTTTGCTTGCATGCTTTTTAATCATGCTTTGTAATCGCGGATTAATTTTTAAAGAAATTGATTCCGAATCAGAACAAAGCTATATAGATTATAAAACAGCAACCGAATATTCGAAACTTCTAGACAAGATTATGTGTAAGGAGAAGTTTTTTTTGATCCATAACTTAAAGATTAAACAAATTAGTCGGCATTTAATGCTAACACCGGGAGAGCTAGACTATATTTTATTAAAAGCGAAAAGAAAAACCTTCACTGAATATTTAGACGATTTCAGAATTATGGAATTAAAAGAAATGCTCAATATCCCTGAATATCAAGAATGTGACTTAAAATGTCTATCTGAAGCCTGCGGATTCGATGATTATTCAGATTTCGAAAAAGCGTTATCAAGGACATATCACATCAAACCAGAAAATTTCCGTAGAGAATTACTAGAAGAGTATTAGAAGGCACTAACCTAAATGTTAGTGGGAAATCCTTGCTAACACTATAAATACTGGCATTAGTGTCTTATATTTGTATATACAAATGTCATACAAAATATAAGTCATGAAAAAGATACTTCACGTAATTTCAAGTTTAAACGGTCAAAACTCTTACAGTTTAGCTTTAGGGAATAAAATAGTTCAACAACTTAAAGAAAGTTATCCCGAAAGTACAGTCGTAGAAAAAAAACTTGTTGCTGAAGATTTCCCACATCTAACTGAAGACAGATGGCAAGCAATTATTACTCCTGAAGAAAACAGAACAGCTGCTCAAAAAGAAAATATCGCTATCCAAGAAGAAGCGATCAAAGAATTATTTGACGCAGATCTTTTAGTTGTTGGTGCTCCTTTATATAATTTTGGGATTCCTTCGCAATTAAAAGCATGGATCGACCATCTTGCTAAAGCTGGAGAAACTTTTAAATATACTGAAGAAGGCCCACAAGGATTGGTAACTGGTAAGAAAGTTTATATCGCAATGAGTTCTGGTGGTGTTTATTCTGAAAATCCTGGTTATGATTTTGTATCTGAATATCTGATTAAAGTTTTTGGATTCTTAGGAATGACAGATGTAGAATTAATAAGAGTAGAAGGAGTTGCTATTCCTGAATTAAGAGAAGATGCGCTAGCTAAAGCTGAAAAAGAATTTGCTGCAATATTGGCGTAATATCTGAGAGAAAAAGAAAAATTATCACTGGCCTTTCGGATTGATTTTCGAAAGGCTTTTTTGTTTAACTCAATAGCTCGGCTTATGAACATCAATGAATTGTACAATATAAGTACAGGTTTAAAAACTACTCCAAAAATGCCAATTTTGTTTTTTGGACACGGTAGCCCCATGAATGCAATCGAGGAAAATGAATTCGTTAGTAATTGGCGTAAAATAGCCGAAAGTTTACCAAAACCCAATGCTATTTTGTGTATTTCAGCGCACTGGCTTACAAGAGGTACCGCAGTTACTGCTATGAATTCTCCTAGAACAATACATGATTTTGGTGGTTTTCCGCAGCAATTATTCGATGTTCAATATCCTGCAAAAGGAAGCCGTGAACTCGCCGAAGCTACATCTTCCTTAGTTACCAGCGAAAGTATTCATTTAGACGATCAATGGGGGTTAGATCATGGTGCGTGGAGTGTACTTAGACATCTTTATCCAGAGGCTGACGTTCCTATTGTTCAACTAAGTCTAGATGCCTATAAAACTCCACAAGAACATTACAATTTTGCTAAAGAATTAGCCGTACTAAGAAGAAAAGGAATCTTAATTATTGGGAGCGGTAATATCGTCCATAATCTTAGACGCATCGATTGGCAGAATATGAATAAAATCGATCACGCATTCGATTGGGCTATAGAAGCAGATGAAAAAATAAAAGGACTGATAAGTGCCAAAGATCATATTGCGCTGCAGAATTATAATCAACTGGGAACAGCAGTAAATTTGGCAATTCCTACTTCAGACCATTATTTGCCTTTACTTTATACACTGGCGTTACAAGAAAATAAAGATGAGTTGGAATTTTTTAATGATAAAGCCGTTGGCGGGTCACTTACAATGACTTCGGTTAAATTATCTTAGCCCAGGCTAAATTTCTTAACCTTAAACATACACTTATTTAAAATTCGCGTAAACACTTTTAAATCATATTCTTATACATTGAATTCGATTAATCGTTTTTAATTTAAAAGTTTATGAAACGAAAAAGTGCATTCCAAAAAAGTGGTCATAGAAACTACTATTTTAAAGAGCGATTTCAGCAATTATTAGTAGCCATTTTTGTTCAGCGTCGGTTAAGCTCGATGATTTCGCCTTTCCGACTATCGCATTAATGAAGATATTATATGCGATTCAGGGAACCGGAAATGGACATTTAAGTCGTGCTTTAGAAATTATTCCCATTCTTCAGAAAAAAGGAGATCTAGATTTACTGGTAAGCGGAACTCAAGGCGATTTAAAATTGCCGTATTTTGTAAAATATCGGTTTAAAGGACTCAGTTTTATCTTCGGAAAAAAAGGCGGTGTCGATGTTTGGAACACCTATCGCAAAAACCGAATGAAACGCCTTTACAATGAGATAAAAAGCGTACCAGTTGAAAAATATGATCTTGTAATTAACGATTTTGAGCCTGTGAGTGCCTGGGCATGTTCGATGGCTCATAAACCCTGCTACGGCTTAAGTCATCAATCGGCTGTTTTACATCCTTCTGCACCAAAACCTTTAAAAGAAGATTGGCTGGGATTAAAGATTTTAAAGTCTTACGCGCCTTGTAGCTTTAGTTTTGGTTTTCATTTTAAAGCTTTTGATGATCGTATTTTTACTCCGGTAATACGCTCTGAGATTCGTAATCTTCAGCCTATAAAATCAAATCATTATACCGTGTATTTACCTTCTTATTCCGATAAAAAATTATTTAAAGTGTTTAGTAGTTTTCCGCAATTCAGATTCGAGATTTTCTCAAAACATTTTAAAATGAATTCAGAAATTGATAATATCAATATTAAGCCAGTAAATAATAAAGATTTTATAGAAAGCATAAGAAGTTGCCGCGGTGTAATCTGTGGGGCTGGTTTTGAGACCCCTGCGGAAGCGTTATTTCTGAAGAAAAAACTATTAGTCGTACCAATGAAAGGGCAATTGGAGCAACAATGCAATGCTGCCATGCTTAAAACAATGGGAGTTAAAGTACTTAAAAACCTAAAGAACAAACATTATCCTGAAATTGAAAAATGGCTTCTAAAAGAAGAAATTATTGAAGTAAATTTTCCAAACGAGACTGAAATGATCATCGATAAATTAATCGATATTGCCTTGAAAGAGCAGAATTTTGCTGTTAAGAAAACCGGAATTTCATAAATGAAGGATAGTCTATTTAATAACCTAAAAAAAAGTGATTTTGGGGATAATTTTATTTGGGGCACTTCTACAGCCGCATTTCAAATTGAGGGAAGTCCTTATGACGATGGTAAAAAAGCATCTATTTGGGATGAGTTTTCTCATAAAAAAGGAAAAATACATAAAGGACAAAATGCAGATATCGCTTGCGATTTTTACAATCGTTATAAAGAAGATCTGCTTTTAATGAAATCGATGAACATTACAAATTTTCGATTTTCATTATCCTGGAGCCGAATCTTACCAGACGGCACCGGAAGCATAAATAATGCGGGACTCGACTTTTATGACAGATTAATAGACGAGTGTCTACAGTTAGGGATAACGCCTTGGGTAACACTTTATCATTGGGATTTGCCACAATCATTAGAAAATAAAGGCGGTTGGACAAATCGTGAAATCGTAAATTGGTTTTCAGAATATGTAAAGATTTGTGTCCATAGATTTGGAGATCGCGTTAAGAACTGGATGGTTTTAAACGAACCTCTGGTGTTTTTGGGAGCCGGACATTTTTTGGGAATTCACGCTCCGGGTAGGAGAGGAGTCAAGAATTTTATCCCGGCGATGCATCACGCTTCGCTTTGCCAGGCCGAAGGAGGAAGAATTTTAAGAGCTTACGATCCAACGCTAAATATTGGCACTACATTTTCCTGTTCGTATATAGAGCCCTATCGCGATCTTGAAAAAGATCATAAGGCTACAAAAAAAGTAGATTGTTTGGTAAACCGATTGTTTTTAGAGCTCAGTTTGGGTTATGGGTATCCTTTTAAGGAATTGCCTTTTTTGAAAAGAGTAGATAAGTTTTATAAGGCTGAAGATGATAGGTTGCTTCAATTTGAATTTGATTTTATAGGAATTCAGAATTATACTAGAGAGATTGTAAAAAGTGCCTGGTGGATTCCTTATGTGCAGTCCATAAATATTAAAGCGGAAAAAAGAAATATTCCTACAACTGAAATGGGTTGGGAAATCTATCCTGAAGGATTATCAAAACTTCTAATGAAATATAATGAATATCCAGGAGTAAAAAATATATTGATTACCGAGAATGGTGCTGCTTTTCCAGATCAGCTAATTAATGGACAGGTAAAAGATGAAAAAAGGAAGCAATATCTTCAGCAATATATAGAAGCAACATTACGAGCCAAAAAACAAGGTGCAAACGTAAACGGCTATTTTGCATGGAGTTTTACCGATAATTTTGAGTGGGCAGAAGGCTATCATCCAAGATTCGGTTTAGTTTATATCGATTTTGATAGTCAGCAACGCATTATCAAAAACTCTGGTTTATGGTATCGTGATTTTTTGAGATCGCAAGCAAATAACTGAAAATCGTAAATTATCTTATAATTTAACATTAAAACGCAATTCCCGCCAATACTAAGCTAAGAACTGAAATTGAAGAATATTATTTAGAATTATACAGATTTTATATAAATTTCTTCAAATCATAGTGTGTTATCGGAATATTAGTTAGATATTTGTCACTTATAATTTAATATATTAAGATGAGTAAAGGAACAGTAAAATTCTTTAATGACACTAAAGGATTTGGATTTATCACTGAAGAAGGAGTAGACAAAGATCACTTTGTACACGTAACAGGTTTAATCGATGAGATTCGCGAAGGCGACGAGGTTAAATTTGATCTTCAGGAAGGTAAGAGAGGATTAAACGCAGTAAACGTAGAAGTTATATAATTATATATTTTTATATTTTCAAGGTTTATCAAAAGCCCATCAGAAATGATGGGCTTTTATTATTTTTAGCCTTAATTTATTTTATACCGTACCGTATATTTTTTTATTTTAGTTGCAAATCTAATAGCCAGATTCATAGGGGTTAAGCAAGGATTTTGATCATTTATAATTACTTAAAAATTAGACTAATGCGTATTTTGTATTTCGTTTTAATTTTATTGTTTTTTGGTATTCAATTCTCAGCTGCACAAGAGAAGCCCATTGAAAAGATTCTATCACTTACTAAAAGAAATTCTATCTATACAGATAATGTAGATTGGGATAGCTTAACACCAAAAGTTAAAGAGGCAGTCGATCTGAATGCCAATAATACATACGATCAATTAGCGCCAGCTGTAGGCATTTTGTTAGATGCTTTAGATGATAGTCATTCTCAGCTGACTTTCCGCGACAAGCATTCTGGCAGAGCTAATCCAACCGATAAATTTGAACGCTTAAACGATAGTACTAGAAGTATATTAAAATCTGGCGCCACACTTTATACTACGAAACTAGAAAATATTGGATACATACGGATACCCGGTAGTCATAATGAAAGTGATGCTCAGGTTTTTATGGAAGCGCTCTGTGGGCTAGATATAAATAGTTTATCTGGTCTTATCATTGATCTTCGAATAAATACTGGAGGAAACATGTGGCCCATGATTGCAGGACTTGCGCCAATATTAGAAAATGGGATTTTAGGTTATTTTGAGCAAGATTCTTATTTATTGGAATGGAAATTAAAAAAGAATAAAATATATAGTGGAAAAAATAAAATGATAAAGTTTAAAAAATTATGCTCTTTAGAAAAGCCGCTTAAAATAGCAGTGCTTTTGGGGCCAATAACCGCGAGTTCTGGAGAAATGACGGCAATTGCTTTAAAAGGAAAAGAGAACGTAAAGTTTTTTGGAGAAAAAACCGCTGGTTATGTTACTGAAAATATTCAAATTAATATTGAAGGAGAACTTTATTATCAATTATCATCGGGATATTGTTTAGACAGAAATAAAAAGGAATACCATAATTACGTAGAACCCGATATTGAAATTATTGGCGGCGATGCTTTTAATCAATTAGGAAAAGATCAGAAAGTTATAAAAGCTATAGATTGGCTTCGATAGCAATGAATAATTTTTTACTCATAAATTATATATACACTATTTTGATCTATAATTTATAGTATGCTTAATGCGTACTTATTCATTTTTAAACATTTAAAATTATTTTCAAAAATTAGTCCTAAAATTTTCTTTTTGCATATTCTTTGAACATATTGCCCGAATGAAACATCTTAATTTTGATCTTACTAAGTATAGAGATAAGTATCGTATTCATTTAGGGCAAACACAATGGTTAACTTTTGAGAATAAAACCGAAGCACAGAAATTCCTAAGAAGTTATAAAAAGATTCTTAGAGATAATGTAAGCTTACTTAATATTTCTCATCCTACGGTTAACCAAATATTTCGTTATAATTATTTTCAATTTCCTGAAAGGAAAATAAATTTATATTATCGTCTTTTCAGGGATTTTGACGAACGTTTTAATTATATATTTAAACGTTTTTCTCCCGGAAATGCGAATGCATTTATTTTTCAGAATATTCAAACATGTTTTAATATTCTGATTGAAATTGTTGAAGACATGCACGTTTTCGGGCAACGAAGTAAAAATTATGGAATAACTAATGTAACAAAGCCTTTAATTGTACAATTACATCAACAGAAACAGCAATTAGAGCATACTAAACGCAGTATTTTTATAAAGGATTCATCGAATGTAAGAATCTTAAATACTACGTCAAATGAATCGACAACTACAAAACACTCTGTTGGGAACTAAAGCCCCCTTAAGGCTTATCACTTCCAGTCAAACAGACAAACACGATCAACAAACATTTATAGAGGTACTCCGGTACGATAAACAAATCGTGCCGGGTTATGCCTACTCATTTATAGAATGGAGCAATAAAAATCATTTTGGCAATTGGTTTTGCGTATCTGTTCGCTATTTATACTTAGAAGATTTAACGGAAGAAATCTCTTTTTTAGACAAAAATTGCGATTTGGCAACCTACAAACAAATTCTGCAAGAAATAAGGTTATTCAACAAATTTGACCGCCTTATGCTATGCACCTTCACACAATTGTTTAACGTTAAATCTATGTCATGCTAATACACAATTTTATAATCGATACTTTCTTTTTTAATGTAGCCTTATTGCTCGATTTACCGGACGTTAATATAAAAACCGATAAGGATTTAGAACCGGAACAAAGAGCAAAAGAAGCTTTCGAAAACATGTACAAGGACTATAAAAATAACAGTCTAGAACCGTCAAGGTTCAACCCTCGAGTTTTCCAAGCTTTTAAATTCTACATCAAAAACAGGGAGTTATTATGCTTGACACAATAAGGCTTAGGCTTTACGGTGCAAATGATATCAAAACGGGAACGTTGGCAGAAATCCAAGCGCAAAACGGGCTACCCCGTTTTGCCGTCCCGGAGCATAACGAACTCTACCGTAAAATCTTAACGAAACAAGGTAAAAACTTCACGATGCACTTAACGTACAATCGTGAAATTGACGACTACGAACCGATTGCGGAGGATGAATGGATGTTAAATAAAAATTCAAATACCGTAACAAAACACTATCAGGTAAGGGATAGGATGAAATTTTATGAAGAGGGCAAAGTAAAGGACAAAAATAAAGCCATTAACGGCTCTTATTCTGTTCCCTCGTCTTTTTCAGATGTAACCTTTAGAATTAACGAAAACGGCGGCTTTATAGATTTTCAGGTTTCAATCCCGAAATACTTATACGGTCATTCTTTAGCGGAATTTATCCCACAAACTGAAAGCGATTTAAAATTTGAGCATGGCATAAATTTCAATAGTTATGATTTTCAGGCGAAATTTATTTATGACCGCTTGTTTAAATTCATCGACAAATTTTTTACTGACTTATGTATTTTCTTTTCCTGTGAGAGCATACCGAACAATGATTATATCGAAATATGTCGTTTGGATTTTTGCTATAACATGTACTTTAAAAGTAAAGAAGAAGCTTTGCGAGTACTCCAAGAGCAACGAAAAATACAAATGAAGTTAAAACGTTCATCAATGGCAATTGAAAAGTCTTTCGATACTTCGATTTGGTATAAAAACGAACATGGCACGGCATATAAAATATATCACAAAGGTTCGGAATATTCCAGTTCTAAATTTGGGGATTTAAGAAAACACTTAAATATCAATAAGGAATTTATCGAAAGCTATATTAACCGCAATTGCGCACCGGATACCAAAAAGTTTTATAGAGAAAACCAGGGGGAAATTTGGAACTATTTTTTAGCTAAAGGCAAAGACAATCATTTTGCATTAACGCCAAAAGATGAAGAACGCTTAAGGGCAGTTATAGCCGATATTAACGAGAAAACCCCGTATAAAATCCCATTCCTAAAAAAGGAAATGGATAAGGTTTTAAGGTTTGAAATATCGATGTCAAATCGCTATTTCATGTACTTGTACAAACGTCATTGCTTTAGAAGAAATGACAAAATACATCAGGAATCCGTAAAACGATACAAACAAGCTGCAAGTATTTACGCAAATTCTAATAAGCAATTTTCGGATGTAACCCGAAAAGACCGGAAAAACTATAAAATGATGCACGGCTTTTTAAATAGGGGAATAGCTTTAATTCTTGGCGATAACCAAAGTTTAAAACGTTATTGCACTAAAGCCGGAAGCGATTATAACCATGTAAGCGGAGAATATAATATTAGCCGTTTTGAATACCGTTACACGGTATTAGGAAAACATGATACGGTTCATTTTTCAGAATATTTTTTGATGCAATGTATAAAGCGTTTTAAAGCCTTTGTTAAACATTATACGATACATGAAATTGAACCTTTTGAAGCTATCATGGATAGGATTAAGGAATATAATAATAATGTTCAATCGAATGTAGATGCATATAACGAACGTAATCGCTTTAAGGTTGTAAATCCCGGAACTGGCGAATTTATTCGTAAAAGAAACGGGCAAAAAATGACTAAAGCAACACAATTGCTTACGAGAAAAGAACTTATGCAACAAGGTTTAAAAACCGTGAATGCAACCATATTAGGCTCTGTACTTACACAGATGTACCACCATAAAAAGAGTTTAACACAGGTCTTTGAAGATTTGGGAACAAATAAAAGTACCAAAAGCCGAATTAAGGCGGACTTGAAATTTTTTGAAGTCTTCGACAACTCTTTAAGTGTTGCTGAACCTGTGAACATGAAAATGACCTTTGAAAAATACTATTGGAATACCTCCGGGCTGCAATACGCCAAAAACTTTTATAGAAACATTAAATTAAAATCTGAAGATTATGGGATTAATCCGTTTGACGCCCAAAGCGACTTCGCTATTGCATGAGCTTAAAGAAGAATTGGGAGAATCTAAGCAGACAATTACAATAGAACGCATTTTAAGCGAATTTAAAGAGATGAAAATAAAATATAAAGCATTGTATTGGACGAATGAATTGAATAAAGCTAATAACACTAATAACGCCTTGGAATTATGAATTTAGAAATAACTGTATGTATTATAATTTCTTGTACTGTTCTGCTCATATACAAATTAATAGAGCATTGCATATGTATGAATGTAAAATCAGAAATAGATCATTTCGAGAAAATAGGGCAATGTTATCAAAATAAACCGATATCCAAACAAGATCCACCGGAACCGGAACAAAAATTGATTAAAAATGATAACAAAATCAATCGTCAATCATTAATTACCTTTTTACATTTAGAATTAAGGGCGATTAGTCTGGCTAAAGAATCCCATTTATTGAGGGGCGACGATAAAGCAATGAGAAATTGCGATTTTGAAATAAAATCAATTAAAAGAGTATTAGAACATTTAGACATTCTTAAATAATATACAAAAACATCTAAATTGTATACAAAATCACATAGGGGCAAATCTGCCCCTATTTTTGTTTGCACAAATACGAATAAGTAAAAGTTTAAGTGATGGCTTATAAGAAAAGAAAAGTTTTTGGAGCAAACCTATTTACTGCTGCTGTAGTTGGTGCGGCTGCATTTATCGGGGTAAAATTCCATGACGAAATCAAAACCCAATTGTCTAACGTTCCAGTATTAAAAGACTGGCTTTAAAATCTAAAGAATGCGTAAAATTTTAAATTTTAACACGGCTTACGATTTTGAAGTTACAAAAGAAACGGTAGGCGGTTTATTATTCCGCTTAGATGGTAAAGCATCAGACGGCGAAGGCGGTTTAAAGGCTGCAACGGTTGCCGATTTGAATAAAATTTCAATTGAAGTAACCCTAAGAAAGGCAAACCGTAACGAACTCGTTATTATGCGTGGTTATCTAATGGATAACATTTTAGGCTTCTACGCCCAAACCGTGAAATTCGAACTTGTTACAAAACAGACAACACAGGGAATTTTAGTCTATATTGATTTTGACCCGGCTGCAATTGCTTTAAATGGCGAAGATAAGCTACAAATCAAATTCAATGCCCCTCGTGATGCATGGACGGACATAAGAACGAGTGAAGATGAAAGTATTATCGAGTTTCAGACCATGACCAAAAAACAAGGTACTTCTTGGATTCCGGTAATTAAGTCGTTCCCTATTGGTTACGGTAAAGAAAACATCGATATGGACTTAGGTAATAGAGTTGTAAAGATTGTATGTATTACAGACTTCACAGCTGATTATTTAAGCTCGCAAAAGGCGAAAATCCGTGACGGTGCTTTAAAAGCTTCACAGGGCTTTGAAAAAGCCTTTAACGATACACAGTTATTGTGTGAAAACATGCACATGTTTGACAATAACCCGGAGTCGGATGTTGAAGACTTGGTAATTTATCAAGGCGAACCGTTAGACGATGTAAAACTAAGAGCGAACCTAGATAAGGCAGCCGAAGAAAAGGCAAAAATCGTGGTTGTAGCTTTAGAAAATATACAGTAGCTGCCATTTACTGTTAGTTAGTTAAATCTCCATTTCAAAGCCCCAAACATACTTGGGGCTTTGTTTTAAAATCTCTCTAAAATATGCGTTTATTCGACGTTTTTTTAAAAATAATCAAAGCCTTTCATTTAGTTGATTCGGAAGAATTCGCACAGCTAAAACTTGATGTAAAATCATGGGAAGAAGATGCAAGGGAAGGAAGTGAAGATAAGGTTAAACATTTCTACGGAAAAATGCACAAAGGCGTTTTTACCCGTCTGTTAATGCCTATTTTTTACTTTTTCATGTTACGTCAAGTTACATCAATTATGAACCCTGAACCACAGGAACAGGGCGAAAGGGGCTTATATTAATACCATAGACAATGAGTTTTCTATCAAATTTAAGCTTAGGTAGTTCCGGGGGTTCAACTTCTTACGCTCCTACAAGTACTTCGGCTTTTGGTAATCTCTTTAATAATGTTGCTGATTCACAAAAAAACGGTATTGATGCCGGGGATGCCGCAAATGCCGCACTGGACGTTGCTGCTAGTGCTATTCCTTTCGGCTCTATTGTTAAAGGCGTTTTAGATAAGATAGGATTAGCCGATAATTTAAGCAATGTTTTTAAATACGGTTTATCCAGTTGGGGGGCAAGTACAAACCCCGAACAACATCAAGCCGATTTTGCGCAAAAAGTATTGCCTTTTGTGGAGCAAAAACTAAGCTCTATTAATGCGCAAAATATTACGGACGTTCTTAATGAATTAGATTTTCATTTACGTTCAAATCATTACATGTTTATCGCTTTAAGGGATAAACATAGTAAAGCCAAAAGTACACGTTTGGCGAATGATTGGACACAAAAGGAACTAAACAACCTTTTAATGAAAATCTGGACGGAAAGCCGGGCGCAATTAAAGGCATCAGGGGCAACCCTAAGCCGTAAATCGGTGCGTTATTCTCCGCAGATTATTCACCAAAGGGCAAGGCAAATATACACGGGAGCAACTTTTAATACTCCCCGGGATTATGAAACGTATATGAATAAAACATACTACGAATATTCAATAAAATATCCCGAAGCTTCAAAAATCGAACGTAACCCGGAAACGGGAGAGTTAGAAGTAAAACAAGCAAATTCAGGCGGTTTACTTGGTCTCGCTGCAATAGCTTTTGGAGCTTTTAAATATTTGAAATAAGACCGAATGTTAAAGAAATAAAACTTAGCAATTTAAAATTATAATCATGGCTAGACGAAGAAGAAGCCAAAGAAGTCGTCGAACTTCTACAGGCATTCAAAGCAGCAATGCAAAAAGAATGGTTAATTCCGCTTTAAGAGCAAAGGGTAAAGGTTCAGTTACAAGAGTTTGGCGACAATCAAGAAACGCGGCAAGAGCCGGCAATATTGGTTTAGCTGTTTCTCTTGGGAACATTGCCAAAAGAAAAGCTGCTTACGCTTCACGAATGAAACGCTAAAAGCTTATGAGATATCAAAACAATAAAAATCAAGGCGGTTTTATCGCTTTGATTTTATTGCTTTTGGTCTTGCTTTTCAGGGATAAATTACCGCAGGAAATTAAATCTTATTTTGAAAAAGATTGTTCATGTGATAATGAAAAGGATAATACTATTACAATCCCCAATAAGCCAGACTTTAAAGCCGAAAATAAGGAAGTAACGGTAAACCGGGAGTTATACGAACGGGCTAACGATACGGACGTTTTGAGCGTTTCCGATTCAATTATTAAACGTCAAATTCTTGACGGTGGTTTTATAAAATTTAGTCAAAATGCAATTTCTAGTTAAAAATATTGGCGTTGTTCTGGTGGTCGTTGTAATTCTATTTAGGGATACTCTTTTCGGAACTAAAAATTTTGGAAGCCGTGAAGATCTGGAAAAGGAAAAGCCCGCATACGGTGCGACCATTTCAGACCTACAAGCCGAAGCCATAGCCGAACAATTATTTAATGTTATGGTTTCTTGGTTCGGTTCAGATTATGACGAATTATTACCAATATGGAAGCGCATAAAAAACGATGCAGATTATAACAAAGTTTATAACGCCTTTAAAAAGCGCCAATATTCGGTAACATGGAAAAACGGGGGCGACCCTATTACATCAGATAAATATGATTTAACCAGTTGGTTAAATTATGAAACAACCGAAGAAACAAGGGCAAAGCTAACAAGCCAAAACCCTAGTGTAACCATTTGGAAAAAGTAAAATGAAAGGAGCATTTAAACTAATTGGTATAATACTGCTATTGCCTATTGCATTGGGTGTAATTGTGTTGCTATTGGCTTTTATAGTCGCACTTAGCCCGGCAATAACAATTTGTTTTGTTAGCTATCAAATCAAAGAATATTTGATTTATCGAAAAAGTTGCAATTCAAAATTGAATGAAAAAAAGTCTTTAAAAAAAGATACAATTTTCGATTATCTACAAATGATGCATAAATAATGAGAGTATTAGATATACACGAATTTAGAGAGTGTGATTCGCAGGGCTGCGGCTATTTTGGCGCATCACGTGGCAATAGAAAACACATAGGTGTTGATTTGGTTGCAAGCCCGGGCGATTACGTTTATAGTCCTTTTGATGGGGAAATAACAAAATACGGGTGGGCTTATGCCGGGGCTAATTACAGATATATAGAGATTACAGGAAAAACCGATAAGGTTAGACTTTTCTATACTGAATTAGATGACGCTTTTGACGTTGGCGATAAAATCCCGAAAGGGCAATTTATTGGCATCGCACAGGATATTGCAGCCCGTTACCCGGGAATAACTCCGCATATTCATGTGGAGAAATACAAGGCTACGGACGTAAATAGAAACAATCCTTTAGACCCTACGGAAGATTTAAAAAAAAAGGAGTTGGAAGTCTAATAGGCTTCTTACTCCTTGCTTTAGCTTCTTTCCTAATATTTCCTTTGATTAAGAGAAAATGAGCGATTTAAAATATTATATCCTTTCAGGCTTTGCCTTTAGTCAAAATATACTAATAGACACGAAGCCGTTATTAAATGTTATCATTTCAGTACTTACAATAGTGCTATTGATTTTAAAAATTGTTGGCAATGTTCGAGATAATAAAAACGGCTTTAGGTTCAGTTTTTGGCGGAAAAACCCCACAGGGGGAAAGCCAGATATTAAATAGTTTAACCGAACTATTAAAAGGGCAAGACCAAAAGAAAAGAGATTTTGAGTTAGCCCTTGAAAAAGAATTTCAAAAAAGGCTAGATAAAGAAATAGAAGATCGTCAAGACGCACGAAGCATGCAAAAAGCTGCTTTAGCGCAAAACGATTTATTTTCAAAACGATTTATTTACGTGCTATCAGCCATCGTAATTAGTATAATGATGCTTGCATTAGGTAGCCTTTTTTACTTTGATATTCCGCAGGAAAACGAAGCAATTGTAAATAGGGTAGTGGATATATTCCAAAATGCCGGGATTACCGTTTTAGGCTTCTATTTCGGTACAATGGCGAAAAACAAAAAAGACAATGGATTATAAAAAAACACCTAAAGAGGTGGTTTATTTGGATTTAGGCGGTGCGGTTTTAAGCTTAGGTGTCGCCATTTGGACAATTTACCAGATTTGGAAAAATTCAAAAGAAGATTAGATAATGATAACATACCAATCGAGAAAAAAAGGCGGTAACGGTACGATAAAGGTTATTGATGTTCAGGGAAATTTAAAAGAATTGCCTTTAAAAGATTACGCTTTATCAGGTTTTGAAGTTCAAGAGGTAGAGAAACACGTTAAGGCTCCTATTGAATTACCTTATTTAAGAAAATTAAATCAATCCTACGCTTATCCTAATACTCAATATACTTGGCTTATTGAAGGTTCTTTTTTCACTCCTGAAACAACTGTTTCTTTATCTGGTGGTGTTGTCGTTGATAATTATGTTTTTATTAATGATAATTTTATAGAAATAACTTTTACTACTTATGAGAGTGGTCTTATTGATTTAACTATAGATAATGGAGTTTCAAAAACTTTTAGTAAGGTTTTTGAGGTTTTTCAAGGTGTTATAACCTTAGTTGATAATACTAATGTTACCAACGTTAATGGTACTATTTATTTCGATCAAGGGAAAGTTAGTGGTATTGGAGATGCTGAAATATTTGCTGCTGATAATACAAATTTTAAAATGGAATTTTATTTCAGCGTGTTTGATGCTTATGGAGATGATATGGAATTAGATGTTTTAGATTCTTCTGGTAATTTAGTGGGCGGTTATCGTTCGAAAAGAGGTTCTAATTATCAATGGATTGTTGATTCTACTGGGGAAACTGGTGTTTCACAAACTAGAATGGCGTCAACTAAAAAGCTTTTAACTATAGATCAAGGTACGCTTAATATAGGTGGAGTTTCTTTTCCTTTAATTGGTGCTTTTAAAATTGTTTATAGGAAAACAACCCCTTTGCAATTTAGATATCAAGCGTACGATATAAAATTTAAAATATTTGAATAATGCAGTTTACTTTAGATTCATTAGCGCACGTAATAGCCTGTTTACAGGAAGAAAATAGCTATTATCAAATTACCCATAAGCCTAAAATTTTATCGGGTAATAAAATGCAATTTCCAGCGCAACAAAACACCGTTTATTTTGGCGTTTTGGCACTCCCTGAAAATGTGAACGCACATTTATTTTATAATGGGGATGAAGTCATAAAAATCGACGATTTAAGCCAAGCTTATCAAACATTTACAGAATGTAAATTTTATGATAATGACGGAAACGAAATAGACGGCAAAGGCTTTTTTAGAGGTTTTATAATTCAAATGCAAACACCATAAAATAAATAAGATGAAGAAACTATTTAGCATTTTAATGCTGACATTCAGCATAGCAATTTCTTTCGGTCAAGACTATTCCGAAGTAAAGAAAATAGACGAAAAAGCAGTAATAACCAATCATAAGGAAATCCCGAAGATTGTAAACAATTTTATAGATGGCTGTAAATATTACGGTGTCGACTATCAGGAGAAAGTTAGAAATCTTAAAGCTATTCGGCTCGTTACTGCTGACCGGAACTTTTTAGCCGGGGAAGAAAACGGAGTAATAACGATAAATAGCGAATTAGCAAATTTCCCAAACCTTTTAAAAATTATCGTCAATAGGCGATTAGGTATATATTTTGGTTTAAAGGATTCCGATAAATTCCCGGACGTTATGAGTACGAAATGGAACATTGACCCAAAAAGCGAATATTACGCATATAACAACCTCGAACGGGGTTTTATGTTGAAACATTTCTATAAAGCTTTAGCGGAAAAGAACCCTTTAGAAAAACAGATATAAGAAAAGCCCCAAATTAGGGGCTTTTTTTTATGGATTGAATTAAAAGAACGACGGCAATAAAAATCATTATACTAAGTACAATTTGTTCTAAATTCATAAAATGTTATCATTTTAAACTTTTTACAGCTGCGGGCCTGGACAGATCCGGCAACCTGCAGAAAAAATTTGTTATCATTAATAAAACTCGCTTTCATCATCACCCAAAACATCTAAATTCCATTTGATTTGATTAAATGTTTCTTTGTGTGCTTTCAGTTGTCTACGAAGCTCTACATTTTCTTTTAGTCTGTTTTCTGCTGTTTCCATCATTTCGGCAAAGCTTTCAATCATTTTAAGAACCGTTTTGCTGTCGGTTTTTTCATCGAATAATTTTTTAGCCTTATCGAGTTCTTCTTGTTGGCGTTCTGTGAGTTTACGAATAAGAATAGCCATAATTAAAGGATTTGCATTTTTATATCTCCGTGAACATTGGATATTTTAGCCCTTTTATTTCGGTTTTGAATTACGTATAAATCAGCCCCATTAATACCCTGTATTAAGCTTTTAGCATCCTTAACGGCTTCCTGTATAGTATCGTATTTTTTATCGAAAAACAGGGATTTACATTGAATTTTAAAATAACTGCCGTGTTGCTCTTTTAGATAAATCCGGGGAAATTCCCCTTTATAATGTTCAACGAATATTTTTTCTTGGGTTTGTGGATGAATCCAAATTTCATCAATTCTAAAAGCGTGTTTTTTTTGAGAAAAACATATATAATCCTCACGTTCATTAAGTTTATTTTCACGCTTCAAAAGTTTAAGGCTTTCAGCATACCAAGCCGAATTTATCCCAATGTTGTAATTTTCCATAAGTTTTGATTGTGTTGATTTTGTTGGTGTGCGCTAATTATAGCCGTATGGGTTTTAATTTGCTCGTTTAGCTTCTTAATGGTGTTCGGTTGCTTTGCAAACTTTTTCCGAAGCTTACGGAGCCTTAAAACCTCTTTTTTTCTTTTATTTATTCCCATAATTCAAATTTTAAATCTTACTTGGCAATCCGGTTTAAGCCTTATTTCTTTTTGTTGGCTGCAACCAGAAAAAGGAAAACCCTAAATTTTCCTTTTTGCTGTTTCAAAATGTAAAGAACTCTTACTTACTCGTGTAAACTCGGAATCGCCTATTTCTACAACCGTTAAAAAATATCTTTTCAATAGGTCAGCTATAACTATGTAGGCTTAGAAAAATAGCTTTAGCGTCATTTTTCTTTGCCTACTGAGTTTATGCGCTGAAGTAGTGCAATGCGATAGCAATTGCGCTAAGTCCTTTTGAAAAGATATTTTAGGTTTGTGAAAGAAATATGCGATTAAGGAGAGTTTGCACGGGTAAGTGCTAGAGTTCTCATTTTGATACGGCAAAAGAACATGCCCCGGCTTTTCCTTTTCTGGTTGGAGCTTCCCGCAGGGCAACAAAAAATAAATACTTCCATCATTGGTGGCCGTGAAGTATGAACGGCTATCAATGCCCCCGAAAGGGATTAAATCAGGGTCGAGTAGGATAGCAGCGTTCCGTTAATAACATACGCTGCTAAGTTTCACTTGTGCAACCTTTTTTGACTTTAATAGCTGAAAACCAACAAACTAGCGAAAAACGATTATTTCGGAAAACCAAACGTATTAATTTATTGATAATCAATACATTAACCCATTACTTAAATAAAAGGTTGAATAAAGTGCATATAACCAACTGTAATACAACTACTTAAACGTTTTTTTAAGAATTTTCTTATAAAAACGCTTGTTTACTCAAAAAAGATGTTAAATTTGCTTTAGAGTTCTTTGAAATACTGCGGTTAGTTTTTTGCATTAAGGAAATTTTAGGACGCACCTAAAATTAAACCTATGGAGTTTTTAACTATTACAGGAAATATCGGGGCTGACGCCGATGTAAAACAACAATCAGAAAATCAGTTTTTAATCCGTTTTAGCTTGGCAGCTACTAAAAGATGGGTAAACCCGGAAACTGGCGAACTACAATCACGTACTAATTGGTATACGATTTTTAGACGAACAAAAAAGAATCCACAAAAATTAATTGATTTATTGAAAAAAGGTCATAAAGTCTTAGTAACTGGCGAACCTTCGTTTAATGTTAACACACATGGCAACGGTGTTAAGGTTGAAGTACTCGTTAACGCTAGAGATATTGAATTACAAACCTTTGATAAATCTGAAAATTCAGTTTCTAACAGTCATTCATCAACCGACGACGATGACCTACCTTTTTAGAAATTGGCTCAAACTCCTTAATTATCTGATTTACGTAATTTGTTTATTCTTGGCAGGATATTTTACACAACAAATTATTGATTTAATCTACCAATTAAGGCTTTAATCGACTCGGTCAAAAAATTAGTCCTAAAATATTCTGAAAACATTTAGTTACGATTTTTCTAAATCTTAACTTTGTCTTCCTGTTGATGTTAAATAACCCATATGCAGAGATGCGTAGTATTTATTTACATTCTAAAAGACGGTCTGCCAAACCGTCTTTTTTAGGGCTAATTTTTGACCTATAATTTATATTATGTAAAATAGAATATTTTATTATCCATTTCTCCTCATATTCTCGTCTATAAACCGAATTAGAACGTTTCTTAAATCTCGCTATTATTATTCCGATGATAGTTTACTAAATTTTCCGGTATAGGAAATATTATCTCGCTGTGAACTATTTACCGATGTATTTGTATTTCCGTTAGAATATAATGTAATATAGAATTGATAATGTTCAGAATCATCATTTGCAGTGAATTCAAACCGAACATATTTCTTATCTTCATTTTCAGTGATTTCCAAATCTTCAGGAATTCCTTCAAATTTTATCGCACCACGATCATTGTAACCACCGCTCATTTGGCGAACACCAAAATACGGCAAGAATACATTAATAGAATCTCTTTTAAATCTTATAAAGTTGGCATTGCCATTTAAGTTTATAGTTCCGCTATTAAAATTTGGATGATTTATAAAGCTCACCGTATTAGCGCGCATAGGATTTGCCCAGCGGTTTTCTATTTCAAATTCTTTCTTTTGAGCGAATAATTTTAAATCTTCATAATTCTTAACTTCAGCAACAGTACTTGCTGAAGAACCACAACTCAAAATACCTAATAGCATTATTATACAACCAACTATTTTTACAGATAATTTTATATTTAAACGTTTCATAGGTTTAGTTAGTTAACATATTATCTAATTAATCACATTTTAATTTACAACTATTGTTCCTCATTTATGCTAAATCCTTACTAAAACAGGATTTAGCTTTTTTAGCCCCATCTTTTTTATTGTATTTTGCAGCATCTAACTAAACTAATTATGGCCGGAAATTCAAACATTGCAATATTTGGCGCGATAGGCGCTAATTTTTTAATAGCTGTAAGCAAATTTACAGCTTCGTTTTTTACAGGAAGCTCAGCGATGATGGCTGAAGGTATTCATTCGCTCGTAGACACCGGCAATGGCTTTCTGCTATTACTAGGGATTAAGCGATCAAAACGTAAACCTACCAAACAACATCCATTTGGTTACGGAAAAGAAGTCTATTTTTGGAGTTTTGTTGTAAGTATACTCATCTTTGCTCTGGGTGGCGGTTTTGCCATTTATGAAGGAATTCATGCGCTTGAAGCTCCTGAAGTCGCCGAAGATCCTACATGGAATTATGCCGTACTTATTGCTGCACTTTTATTTGAAGGTACTGCCCTGGTCCTAGCACTTAAAACTTTTAATAAATCTAGAGCTGGCGCTAAAACAGGTAATTTAATTACCAAAATTACACAAAGTAAAGATGCTGCTACTTTTGCTGTAATTATAGAAGATACGGCAGCGGTTATTGGTTTGGCTGTTGCTTTGATAGGTGTTTTTCTAAGCCAGACGCTCAACAATCCTTATTGCGATGGTATCGCCAGTATCATTATAGGTTGTATTCTTTTATTTGTAGCTACTTTTCTTGCTAAAGAAAGCAAAGGTCTTTTATTAGGTGAAAGTGCCCAACCTGAAATTTTGATAAAGGTTGAAGATATCCTAAATAACAACCCTAAGGTAAAAGAGATCGGACTGCCGCAAACCATGCATTTTGGTCCTGAAAGTATTTTATTAATTGTGGAAGTAGATCTGTATGACGATTTGGAGCTTTTAGACGCTGAAAACACTTTACAAAGCTTAAGAGAAAAAATTAAAACTGAGATTCCCAAAATCAACAAAGTTTATTTGCAAACCACCAACAAGCTTTAGATTTAAGAAAACTTTATGTTTTTGATCGCTCTACCCTATAATTTTAAGGGTTCATAAGGCTTTAATTAACTAATTATTGCGGGAGACCCTATTAATTATAAAATCTTTCACAAAAAAGTGCAAAATACAACTTAAAAACTTGTCTAAATTAGCATTATTAGCGTTCTTAGGTGATTCAAAAAAAGATAATATGGAAACCATTTACCAATTTGTTGCTCTTAGCAAAAGTGAACGTTTACAAAACTTTGTAAATGAGAAGCTTGAGAAGCTTGAAAGAAAATATGACTTTATTACTCGTGCAGAAGTACACTTTAAAAGAAATCACGCCGAGGATCCAAAAGGTTATATCTGTAATATAAAAGTAAGCGTACCAGGACCACAAATTTTTGCAGAATCAAATTCAGATTCTTTTGAAGCTGCTGCTTCCCAAACTGTTAAAGAATTAGATAAACAGTTGGATAAGAAAAAAGGGCAAATGCAAACGCACTAAAAAATTGAAAAACAAAAAAACCTTTCAATATTGAAAGGTTTTTTTGTTTTATTGAATGCCTAAATTAATCCTGAGCTTGCTCTTTTTCTAGACGCTCTTTAAATTCATTTATAATTCCACCTTTTAAAAGGATATTTATCTGGCGATCACTTAGCGTATGCTTAGTTTCAAATTCTTTATTTTCGCCACTTTCTTTTTTTACAATTATCTTAATATTATTTCGCTTTTCTACATCTTCGCGAAGATTTTTAAAGCTTACTGTATCTCCCTGTTCAATCTTATCGTAATCTTCGGCATTTATAAATTCTAATGGTAAAATACCAAAATTAACTAGATTTTGCCATGCGATACGCGCGTAACTATTTGCAATAACCGCATGTTGTCCTAAATATTTTGGAGCAATTGCAGCGTGCTCACGGCTAGAACCCTGCGCATAGTTTTCTTTAGCTACAACAATGTGGCCTCCCTCCTTTTCTTTAGCCTCCATTGCTCTATCGTAAAAAGACTCATCGATTACCGTAAAAGTAAACTTACTTATTTCGGGAAGGTTACTTCTAAAAGGTAAAACTTCAGCGCCTGCTTTTAAAATTTCATCTGTAGAAATATTATCGCCCATTTTCAATAAAACCGGAACCTCAATTTCATCAGCTAAAGGCTCAATTTCAGGAAGAGATTTTATGTTTGGTCCTTTTTCAAGACTTACCTCTTCTCCATTATCTGCTGGCGGAAGCAACATATCTTCGTTTATAATTTCGATCTCAGGAGCCTCAAACTTAGGATATTTCATATCGTAAATTTCCTCTAAATCTCTAGGATCTGTAATTTCACCTGTTAGTGCTGAAGCTGCCGCGGTTTCCGGACTTACCAAATGTACCTGATCATCTTTTGTACCACTACGATCGGGAAAGTTTCTAGGCATCGTTCTAAGACTTATTGTTCCTGAAGCTGGAGCCTGTCCCATACCTATACAACCCATACAACCAGATTGGTGAAAACGCGCACCTGCTTTTATTAAATTGGCAAAAGCACGATTATCAATCATATTCTGGATCATTTGTCTAGAAGTTGGATTAATATCCATAGACACATCTGCATTTACAGATTTATCTTTAACGATTGCACCGGCAATCCAAAAATCTCTTAATCCAGGGTTCGCAGAAGATCCTATAACAACCTGACTAATTTTTTTACCTGCAACTTCTTCAATAGGAACAACATTTCCCGGGCTTGTAGGTAATGCAATTAAAGGAATTAATTCATTTAAATTAATTTCTTCATGAAGATCATATTCACAACCTTCATCTGGTAATAGTTCTACCCAATCGTCTTCGCGTTGTTGGGCTTTTAAAAATTTCTTTGTCTCGTGATCACTAGGAAAAACAGTTGTTGTAGCCCCCAGTTCTGCTCCCATGTTGGCTATAACATGTCTGTCCATCGCACTTAGATTATCTAATCCAGGGCCATAATATTCAATAATTTTCCCAACGCCACCTTTTACATCATGTCTACGTAACATTTCCAAAATAACATCTTTCGCACTTACCCAATCCGGTAATTTTCCGGTAAGCTTTACTCCCATCACTTGTGGCATCTTCACATAGTAAGGTTGCCCGGCAATCGCTGCTGCAACATCCAAACCACCAGTACCAATTGCAAGCATTCCTAGTGAGCCTGCAGCCGGAGTATGACTATCAGATCCAACCATAGTTTTGCCCGGTTTTCCAAAGCGCTCCATATGTACTGGGTGACTTACACCGTTTCCCGGTCTACTAAACCATAGTCCGAATTTTCTTGCTGCGGAAAGTAGAAATTTATGATCATCGGCATTTTTAAAATCGGTTTGTAAAAGGTTATGATCTACATATTGCACAGCAACCTCAGTTTGAGCCTTTTTAAGCCCCATCGCTTCCAGTTCTAACTGAACAAGTGTACCAGTGGCATCCTGAAGCAAAGCTTGATCGATTTTTATTCCGATTTCTTTACCGGCCGTCATCATATCTCCTTCTAAGAGATGCTCTTTAATAAGTTTTTGAGTGACATTTAATTTTGACATAGTTAGTTTTCTTTTATCCTTTAATTTAAGAAATACACTTTTAAGGAGTGAACTCTTTAACAATACGTTATGCTGAAACCATACAATTTTCTCATACCATTTAGAAAATTGATCTTGTTTAATTTTAAAAAGAAAGCATAAAAAACCCTGCATCTTCAATTATTGAATTAGCAGGGTTTTTCTATCCTATATGTCGGATAATTATATTTCTTATTTTGCTCTACTCAAATCGTTTAAGATATCGACTTGCTGACCTTCTTCTACATTAAATGCAGGTTTTCCTTTTCTTGGGAAAAAATAACTAAACTCATCTTCAAAAGCACTCCAGCTTTCAGCTAATCCAAAATCATCGTTTTCACGCTTCATTTCAGGACGCTTAAAAGTATTTAAATCTGAATCGTATGAAGATCCAACAGCATCATCTCCCGGGAATAACATACCGCCATTGATTTCAGAATAAACTAAAACCGACGCTCCTCCATTTCCTGGTAAGTCGATTACTTTAATCCCAAAATGTTTCAGGTCATTAGCCTGCGTCATGATATCTTTAGTTTTAAAATCGTCTTTAAAATTATTTCTTGGATGCGCATAAATAGGAGCATTATTTGCATCTTTAGAAATAGTCTTAAGATCTGCATAAGCATTATCTAAAATGCCATCACAGGTAATTAGCAGACCCTTGATTTGATAACCTTCATCAATCAATTTTTTAACTGCTGCTTTGGTTTCTTCTTCTACAACATCAATTAAGATAATATCACGACGATTGATGTGTCTTATAGCATATCCCTGATTGAATACGCCATCTTTCTCTTTTCCTTTAATTAAGAATGTATCTGGAATAAGTTTTAAAAATTTACCAGTTTCGCCTTGCAGAATATATTCAGCAGATTGGCTATGCAGTACCTCCATTTTATCAACAGTCTTCATATTGTAAATTGATTTTTTTATTAGTTAGTTTGAAGATACAAACCAATGCGAATAACGACAAAAGTGTTTAGATGGGTTTAACTCGTATTTAGGAAAGCCTTAACTCAGCCCGAAATTTCTTGATTCTATAAAAACAAAAAGCCGCCCAAATGGACGGCTGTATATTTTCAATAAGCAAAACTACAATTTAGTTTTCTGTAGTGTTTTGTTCAGCTTCTTTCTTAAGTTCTTCATTAGCTACAATCGCTAATTCTACTCGCCTATTTTTAGAACGACCTTCGGCTGTAGTATTATCAAATTTTGGTTGTGCTTCACCATACCATTTAGTTTCAAATCTACTGGCCGAAATACCATGGCTGGTTAAAAAATTAGTTACCGCCTGTGCTCTGTTCTTAGAAAGCGTAAGGTTGTAACTTTCGCTACCAGTATCATCGGTATGTCCTTCAACTAAGATATTAGTATCTGGATATTCTTTGAAGATCCCGACTAATTTATTTAAGGTTTCTTCAGACTTTTCATTAATATTATATTTTTCTGAAGCAAAATAAACACCGCTATTTTCATCAAAGGTTACATTGATACCTTCACCTACACGTTCTACCTCCGCTCCTGGAACTTCAGTTTCGATTTTCTTAGCCTGCTTATCCATCCTATTACCAATATAAGCACCAGCAGCACCACCAACAACACCGCCTATTATAGCGCCTAATGCACTATTACCATCACCGGTATTGTTTCCTATTACTCCACCAATGGTTGCTCCACCCGCAGATCCTATTACCGCACCTTTTTGTTTATTATTTGCATTTTGAATGGCATCGCATCCAACGAGCATACTTGCAGCAAAACAAACCGCCATTATTTTATTTAAAGTCCTCTTCATATTTATTCTATTTATTTAACTGATTCTTATTTTGTAAACATCATTCTTATTACGAATGGAGAGCCTTCTAAGGTTACAGTTTGCTCCCAAACCATTGAATTTTCAGAAAGATTCACCAAATTCAATCGAAAACCCTGGTCGCCATTAGTAGATTTATATTTTTCATTTACCGGTTTAAGTAAGAAATCGTACATTCCACTAGGAGTATTTTCTTCATCTATAGACCAGATAAAGTTTCTATTACCAGAAACACAATCTAAACCAGATACCTCGTAAGTTCCGCGATTATTATTGGACACGAAATCCCAAGTACTTCCTTCAAAACAACTGGCCGATGCATCGTTGAATAAAGTCACGTTAAACTGTCCCGTATTATTTGGATAGGTAATATTGGTTAGCGTCCAGTTACCATCAAAGGTTTTTCTTGCTTCTTTGGCAACTTTACTTGGCCCTCCACATGAAACCAACAGCACTAGAAGTGCGAAAATTGAAATTACTTTTTTCATTATAGTAGTTATTATTCATAAAAAACAATGCAGCACGCCAATTAAGAACGTCGCCGCATTGGATAAGTTATCTAGTAATTTTATTATCTTCTAAAAAGCCTGCTTATTAGAGATATTACAAGTAGCACAACAAAGATGTAAAATATAATTTTAGCAATATCAGTTGCTCCTTCAGCGATTCCACCAAATCCAAAGATTGCCGCAACAATCGCAATAATTAAGAAAATAACAATTAGACGTATCATATTAGTTTTTTTTTGATTAGCTAAGTCTAAATTAGTTCAGGTATGCAGCGCTAGCAAAAGATTATTAATACTTTAACAGAGGTGTTGTTAACAAATCTTAATTAAATAAGAATAAAAATCTTATTTACTAATATTCTATTAATTCTATTAGTTTTTGTCTGAAACGTTGATAGGGTAAATAGTTTTTCTCTAAAATGGAAGCAAAAGGTATTGGAGTTTCTAAACTTCCCACTCTCAAAACCGGAGCATCTAAAAACTCGAAACAATATTCAGAAATTTGAGCACTAATTTCTGATGCTATACTCCCAATTAAAGAATCCTCGGTTAGAATAATTACTTTTCCGGTCTTTTTTGCTGAAGCGAAAATCGTTTGAGTATCCAAAGGTTGAAGTGTTCTCAAATCAATAACATCAATATTATCGATATGTTCTTCATCGATAATCTTTAATGCCTCTTGTAAAGCTGCACCATAACTAATAAGACTAAGTTTTTCTCCATTTCTTAATAGATTAGCTTTTCCGATCTCAGTTTCATAATAACTTAGAGGCACTTCTTGTCTTTGTGTTCTATACAAAGCTTTATGCTCAAAATATAAAACAGGATTTGGATCGTTTATTGCGGCTATCAATAATCCTTTAGCATCTTGGGCATTTGAGGGATAAACTATTTTTAACCCAGGGACTTTAGTAAACCATGCTTCGTTAGATTGACTATGAAAAGGACCCGCGCCTACCCCCGCTCCACAAGGCATACGTATCACCACATCGGCATTTTGCCCCCATCGATAATAAGACTTAGCCAGATAGTTAACTATAGGATTAAAACCAGAACTTACAAAATCTGCAAATTGCATCTCTACTACCGCTTTCATTCCTTTTATGGATAAACCGGCTGCAACTTCTATAATTCCGCTCTCACAGATAGGTGTATTTCTTACGCGATCTTTACCGAATTCTTCAATAAAGCCTTTGGTAATTTTAAATACCCCTCCATATTCAGCAATATCTTGTCCCATTAGAATGAGATTAAGATGTTTTTGCATCGATAATCGCAAGGCATCACTTATTGCATCTATAAATCGAATTTCTTTTTTTTCTTCTGAAATTTTATAATATTGATTTTCAGTATTTTTAAAAATATCATTTAACTCAATACTTTCACTGAAATCCGGTAAATGGTCTTCTGAAGAAATTGATAAATGCTCTTCAATTTCTTGTTTTATCTCCCATTTAATATGCTCCGCCCAATCCCAATTTAAAACACCAAGATCCAAAAGATGCTTCTCATATCTTACAATAGGGTCTCTTTCTCGCCAATGCGCTAAATCCTGGTCAGGGACATAAGCAGTTCCGCTAGCTTCTTCGTGACCACGCATTCTAAATGTTTTAAACTCGATTAAAACAGGACGCGGATTTTCGCGAATATCGCTAGCAATTTTAGACAACTTTGTATGAATCTCCAATATATTATTGCCATCTACTATATGTGCTTCCATACCGTATCCTTTTGCTCTATCAGCAAGATGTTCACATCTATATTGCTCGCTTGTAGGTGTGGATAATCCATAACCATTATTTTCAATACAGAATAATACCGGCAAATCCCAAACCGAAGCAATGTTGAGCGCCTCATGAAAATCTCCTTCACTTGTTCCGCCTTCTCCCGTAAAAACGGCTGTCAATTTTTTTTCATGCTGAAGTTTATGCGCAAGTGCAATTCCGTTTGCAACTCCTAATTGCGGACCCAAATGGGAAATCATACCAATAATCTTATATTCCTGCGTACCAAAATGAAAACTTCTATCCCTACCTTTTGTAAAGCCTTTTAGTTTACCCTGCCACTGAGAAAACAATCTATGTAAAGGAATATTCCTACTTGTAAAAACACCCAAGTTGCGATGCATGGGAAGAATATATTCATCTTCATTAAGAATGGAAGTTACACCAATTGCAATAGCTTCCTGCCCAATACCACTAAACCATTTACTTACCTTCCCCTGTCGCAAAAGAATTAACATCTTCTCTTCTACTAAACGAGGCTTCAGTAATTTTTTATAAAGATCTATTAGGAAATCTTGTGGGTATACTTCAGAATCAAAAATCATATCTGTAGCGTTATACAACATATAAAAAAGGTATATTCAAATGTAGCAAATTAGTAAACGACCTTGCGCTCTACTTTAAAATAAATCGTAATTATTCATTTTAATTACTTAATTTTAAAAGCATAAACAGATATTTTATTCCTGTTAGATTTATCCTTTTTTCATTAAGTTTGTAAGCCTTACCAAAAAATAAGAGAAATAAATGGCAATGACGAATATACCAAGTGTTGATCTTGCAGACTTTATATCTGGGGATGCTGAACGAAAACAAAAGTTTGTTGATGAAATAGGAAAAGCCTATGAAGAAATTGGATTTGTAGCACTTAAAAATCATTTTTTAAGCGACGACCTTGTATCTGAACTATATAAAGAAGTAAAGTCATTTTTCGATCTTCCATTAGAAACGAAAAAAAAATACGAAATTGAAGGTTTAGCAGGACAGCGCGGATATATTTCCTTTGGCAAAGAACACGCGAAAGGAAAAAAAGAAGGTGATTTAAAAGAATTTTGGCATTTTGGGCAAGAGCCGGCTGAAGATGCAAATTTAATAGAGAAATATCCTGAAAACGTTCATGTAGACGAATTACTCGATTTTAATCACACAGGTATGGAGGCTTACCGAATGTTAGAAAAAACCGGAATTCACGTTTTACGCGCTTTAGCACTATACATTGGTTTAGAAGAAACTTACTTTGATCATTGGGCAAGTAATGGTAATTCAATTTTAAGACCTATTCATTATCCTCCAATTACAAAAGAACCAGAAGGTGCTGTTCGTGCAGGAGCCCATGGTGATATAAACTTAATTACCCTTTTAATGGGAGCTTCTACCGGGGGATTGCAGGTGTTACGTAAAGATGGCGAATGGATTGATGCCATACCAGCAGAAGACGAATTGGTGATTAATGTTGGGGATATGTTAGAGCGCCACACAAATAACAAATTACGTTCTACCATACACCGGGTTATTAATCCACCTAAAGAAAAATGGAGCGAACCTCGTTATTCTATTCCATTTTTTATGCATCCAAGAAGCGAGATGCCTTTAAATTGTTTAGAAGAATGTATAGATGAAGAAAATCCAAAACATTACGAGGATATCACAGCTGGAGAATTTTTGCATCAGCGACTTGTTGAAATTGGATTATTGAAAAAGTAAAAGATTTATGGCCAAAAAGAAACTAGGACTAGAGAATTTAGGCGGATTTGTTTTTTCTACTAATGATGAATTTGATGATAGTCAATACGTAGATAGTGAAGAACAAGAAAACCTGGAACCAAAAGATCAGCGTCTGGAAGCTCATTTTAGCAATAAAGGTCGCGGTGGTAAAACCGTTACCATTATTAAAGGTTTTGTAGGACCCGAAGAAGATCTTGTCACCCTTGGTAAGTTTTTAAAGAAAAAGTGTGGCGTAGGAGGGTCTACAAAAGATGGCGAAATTATTATACAGGGTGATGATCGCGATAAAATAATGCAAATCCTGAAAAAAGAAGGATATAACGTAAAGCGCGTAGGCGGATAAATTTGGAAAAAAAACCTTTACATATTATTAATGGAGATAGCCTTGCAGAAAGTGTTGCAGCGCTAGATCTACCCGGTCAACAGATCATTTGGCGTGAGATGCTATGTGAAGGCCCAACAACACAGGAAGTTGGATCTGATGATTTTATTGAAATAAGATCTAATTTTCTGCAGGATTACTATGGTATTTCAGCGCAGGATTATCAAGAAAAATTTGTTTCAGAACTAAAAAAATTGGCAGAATTAGAAGATTATGATCATATTATTTTATGGTTTGAATTTGATCTCTTTTGCCACGTTAATGTTTTGGCAACTATTAGTTTTTTAACCGACAAGAAGAACAACACACCATTTTATCTGGTATGTAGTAAAAAACTTAAAGGAGATAAAAAACTTACTGCGCTATCTCAACTTTCAGAAAAACAACTTTTAAAACATTATCAGAAAAAAATTTTATTGATTGAAAATGATCTTGAAGTTGCCAATCTTATGTGGGAATTATACTGTGGCAAAAATCCTAATTTACTAAAGCGACAGATTACAACAATTACAAATTTTGAATATCTATCCAGTTGCATTCGGGCGCATGTTGAACGCTTTCCAAATACCGTTACCGGTATTAATTCTTTAGAAAAAAATATCCTTCAACTCATTGAAAAGTACGAAATACATAATTTCACCCAACTCTTGGGATATGCTTTAGAGTATCAAGGCTATTATGGATATAGTGACCTACAAATGAAGAGAATATTAGAGAAACTATCTATTTTTTACGCTGCTGAGGGCGATAAAATTAAACTTACCGAAAAAGGTCATTTGGTACTAGATGGAAAAAAGAACTTTTATAGAGAATTAAAGAATGACGACATATTTGGAGGTTCCAAAATGTATGATTTTCTTTACGATCCTGAAGTTCACCAATTATTAAAACTATAGCATGAGCTTAAAAGCTTCTGAATTTATATTGAATGAAGATGGCAGCATCTATCATTTAAATTTGCGACCAGAACATTTGGCAGATACAGTAATCACGGTAGGAGATCCCGACCGCGTAGACCAAGTAACCAAACATTTTGACGATATTGAATTTAGCGTCAGAAAACGTGAATTTCATACCCAAACAGGAACCTATCGAGGAAAGCGAATCACTGTAATTTCTACCGGAATAGGTACCGATAATATTGATATCGTTTTTAACGAACTTGATGCTTTAGTAAATATTGATTTCGAAAAAAAGCAAGTTAAAAAAGAATTGAAATCTCTGGATATCGTTAGAATTGGAACTACCGGAAGTATTCAGGCTGAAATACCGATAGAATCATTTTTACTAAGCGAGAAAGCCGTTGGTTTCGATGGTTTGCTTCATTTTTATCAAGCCGATAAATTCTTAGATGAAGACTTTTCTGAAGCCTTTGTAAAACATATGGATTGGAATGCTAAAAAAGCGACTCCGTATGTTGTTGAAAATAGTAAAACACTTCAGGAAAAATTAGATTCAGAAACAATCTATAAGGGCGTAACCGCTACAAATATTGGTTTTTACGGCCCACAGGGACGCTCGTTGCGTCTTGCTTTACAAGACGAAAAAATGAACGATAAATTGGCTAAATTTAAATTTCAGGATCAAAAATTAACGAATCTTGAAATGGAAACTTCTGGCATCTATGGCATGTCGAAACTTTTAGGGCATAATGCCGTTTCTATGAATGTAATTTTAGCAAATAGAGCTACTGGAGAATTTACTAAGACTCCAAAAGAAACAATGGAAAAACTTATTATATATTGTTTAGATAAGCTTGCTAATTGACCTTATTTAACAGAAAATTAGAAGCTGAACATAGCTCAACTTTGTATTTTTGGTCAAACAAGTGAACCAAAAAATGCAACAACCAACCGAAGATCGATTTAGACATCGGGATCTTAACTGGCTATTTTTTAATGAAAGAGTTTTACAGGAAGCAGAAGATAAAATAAATCCGCTTTTTGAAAGAATACGTTTTCTAGCCATATTTTCTTCAAATCTGGACGAATATTTTAGAGTTAGAGTATCCCAACTTCGACAAATGAAACGAGTTGAGAAAAGTATTCGAAAAAAACTGGATTTAAAGCCTAACCGTCTCACTAAACAAATTTTAAAAATTGTAAAAGAGCAGCAGGAACGTTTTGGTGATATTTACACCAAGCAAATACTGCCAGAGCTTTCTGCTAATGATATTCACCTTATTGATTCAGATCATTTTGATAATAAGCAACAACAGTTTGCAAACCACTATTTTGAGCATAGTGTAAAAAATCATCTTGAAATGAAAAAGATCAAGTTATCGACTGATAATGATCTATTTCTTGATAATGCTATGATCTACTTTTTAATTAGTTTTAAGAATGAAGATCATTTAGGAATAGTAAATATTCCGGTAGCCCAATGCGGGCGATTTGTATATTTTGAGCATGGTAAAAACATGCTTACCTATTTAGATGAAATTATTAGAAGCGAATTACCCTGCTTATTTCCGGAAGATGAAATTACAGGAATTTACGAGATAAAATTAAGCAGAGATGCAGAGCTTTATATTGAAGATCAATATGAAGGTGTTTTAGCTGAAAAGATTTATAAAAGTTTAGATCAACGAGCAGATGGGCAACCTACAAGGTTACTTTACGATGCTAAGATGCCAAAAGATCTACAAAAAAAAGTTAGAAATCTGTTGAAGTTGGGCAAAATAGACATGATGCCCGGAGGAAAATATCATAATTTTAAAGACTTTTTATCACTAAAAGATCCTACCGGAAATCCTGAACTTCAATTTGGAAAGCAACCTCCTATTCCGCATAGCATATTAGAGCATTCTGAAAATTACTTCAAAACAATTAAAGAAAAAGATCAATTAGTTCATTTTCCATATATGTCTTTTCATTATGTTGAACGATTTTTAGATCAAGCGGTAAAAGATAATCAGGTTACTCACATAAAGATATCATTATATCGGGTAGCCGATAATTCACCTTTAACCAGTAGCTTATTAGAAGCTTTAGAAAAAGGAAAGAATGTAACGGTTTTTGTAGAAGCAAAAGCACGATTTGACGAAGAAAATAACATTATTTGGGGAAGAAAATTAGAAGAAAAAGGCGCTAACGTTATCTATAGCTATCCTAAAATTAAGGTACATTCTAAAATAATGATGATTACCCGCCAAGAGGACGAAGAGGTAATTAATTACTCTTATATAGGTACGGGAAATTTTAATAGCGAAACTTCCAAGATTTATTGCGATCATGCCTTATTTACAGCTAATAAGGATTTAACAAAAGAAATGTCTCGCCTTTTTATGGTGCTTGAGGGAGAACTAATTGTGCCCAGAGAAAAACATTTGTTAATCTCCCCATTTTCAACTCGCCAGAAATTTACTACCTTAATTTATAACGAGATAGAAAATGCCCGAATGGGTAAAAAAGCAAAAATTACTGCTAAAATGAATAGTTTGGAAGATTACGAAATTATTGATCTTCTTTACAAAGCTAGTAAAGCCGGTGTCGAAATTCGACTTTTAGTAAGAGGTTTTACATGTTTGATCCCAGGAGTTGAAGGTTTGAGTGAAAATATTTATATTACAAGTATTGTAGATCGTTACTTAGAACACGGCAGAATTTATCTCTTCGAAAATGGCGGAGAAGAGTTAATGTTTTTCGGAAGTGCAGATTGGATGAATAGAAACCTTGATCGTAGAATTGAAGTAGTTACTCCAATTTACGACGAAGATATTTTTGCTGAATTAAAAGATATTCTTACAATTCAACTTAGCGATAACGTGAAAGCTAGAATTCAGGATACCGGGGAAAACAATCGGTATGTTAAAACTGAAGAAGGAGAAAAATATAATCGGTCTCAATATTCAATTTATGAATACCTCAAACAAAAACATACATTATGAAAACTCTTAAAGTAGGTGGAGTCCCCGAACACTTTAACCTTCCATGGCATTTATGCATAGAAAATGAAGAATTCAAAAAAGAAGACATAAATGTTATCTGGAAAGATTTTCCTGATGGTACGGGAGCAATGACCAAGGCGCTGCGTAATGGAGAAATTGATGTTGCTGTGTTGCTTACTGAAGGTGCTGTAAAAGATATAATTTCTGGAAATGAAGCTAAAATTGTGCAATCTTATATTGCTTCACCCTTAGTTTGGGGAATTCATGTAGATGCCAATTCAGAATATAATACGATAAAAGACCTTGAAGGGAAAAAAGCAGCCATTAGTCGTGTTGGCTCTGGTTCTCAATTAATGGCTTATGTGAATGCACAAAATCAAGGTTGGGATATTTCAAATCTTGATTTTGAAATTGTCGGCGACATTAACGGTGCAATAAAGGCATTAAAAGAAGGTCGTGCAGATTATTTTATGTGGGAACATTTTACTACCAAACCTTTAGTAGATAACAATACTTTTAAAAGAGTAGACGACTGCCCTACTCCGTGGCCATGTTTTGTGATTGCTGTAAAGAACGAAATACTTCGACTTGATTATAGTGATGTTCGCAAAATGATGGATATTGTAAATGCGAAATCCGCCGAAATTTTAAATATAAAGGGAATTGATAAAATTTTTGCTGAACGCTATGGCCAAAAAATCGAGGATATCAGGAAGTGGATGGAAATTACCACATGGAGTCAACATCAAATCTCTCAAAAAGAATTAGAAAAAGTACAACAGCAACTACTTCAGCTTAATCTAATATCGAATACTATCGATAATTCTTGTATTCTATATAATTTATAAGCGCTAAGATTTTTAAAAAAGACTAAAAAGGAAAAGAATTTGAATTGATTTTTTTCCTTTTTTTAATCCTATTCCTTTAAACCTCTTTTTCGAAATACAGATAAATATACATTGCTGCCCCAAAATTTGACGCATCTGTAGATACTAGTCGATAGCCATTCTTCGCATATTCGTCTAACTTTTCCTGAATTTCAAGTTTTGAACTTTTGGCGATATGATTAACATCTAATGTTAATTTAGAGTAGTAAATTAATGTTTCAATTTTGTATTCTTTCATGTTTTCTAAGTTTTCAATTTAGATTGGTTTATAATTATAAATTCTAATTACTTAAATACTTTATGGTTCCGTTAATTGGAGAGATTTTTACTTCCGTATCACCCTCTATTAGATAAAAAACGTAGGAACTATTTTTTCCAATTAATTTGACATCTAGTAATTCACCATCAAGAAAGTTAATCTGATTAGTATATTTTACTTCTCTAGACTCTATTTTTTGCTTTAATCTTAGAGCTTTACCATATCCTGCACCTACAAAAATTCCTATAAAAAATATAATGGAAAATACGGTTAACCCCTCAAATACTTTTTTTTCGATATTGGTTTCTGATGGATCTAATTTTAAAAATGATGTGAACCACTTCTTATCTTTTAATTTTCTACTCATTTTCGGAACTGCAATCAAAATTAAAATTACGAATGATGATATAATCAATAATGAGACATTAGAAGACAATTTGGAAATGGGACTAATCAAGACATCAAGAATATCAGAGTATTCTAAAATATTAATTCCAAATTGACTGTAGAAAAGTGTCTCATTGATAATACCAAGAAATATTAAAAAAATATATCCTAGATATAATATATTCTGTATTTTATCAAGGTAATTATTCATTCCAGTGGTTGCTTATGGTTTAGTCAATGAAAATCAAAAAATTTTCGAGTATATCGAACTTGTGTTCTATCTATTTCATTTGCTTATAAGTATACCTATCTCAATTATGTTACACCACAACCAATATTAAATTATTCTCAATCTTCAATTATAATCAATTAGGAATCTTTCAAAAGTGTTTAGCTTATTTTTCTATAATCTAATTTCGCTTATTGTGTACCAAAATATTCCAACACTTCCGGTCCCTTAATCATTACAGCAATAATCCCAATAATGATACCGATAATTATAAAGATTAAGAAACCTATTATTGTATATAATACCGTTAACAAGACTCTTCCAAAAATACTTTTAAACAGTTTTTTATCATAAAAGCCCCTAAAAAACCACAGGATAATAATTGGTAACGCTAATAGTGATAAGCTAGGTATTTGAATTACTAGATCTATATTATTTTTAAATATATATATTAAAGGATAAAAAATTACTATATTCATTATCAGGTACAATGATAAGATATATGAATTCATCACTATGTGCTCAAAGTAATTTTGTCCCCATTTTCTAAAAGCCAATTTCGTGACAAGGGCATAAAAAGGAACTAATAAAATCATAATTATTGAATTGTACCGCGATGAGAGCGCTAAATAATCATTCATAAATCCTGAAAGAACCTTTTGTTCAGAATAAAACGATTTCATTATCTCCAACAGGCCTAGAATCTGAAAGGAAATAAATGCAGAAATACCGCACAATAAAAAAGCCAAAAGAATTGGTTTGTAATGATTTATTCTATTTCCATTAATAAATTCTTTTGCTGTCTTTCCTGGGTTGCGTATTACACCTTTTATAGTATATAAAAACCCTTTATTAGTTTGTAAAATAGTGCTTTCTAATTCATTTAATACATATCTTCTATCGATTCTATTAAATTTTTTTTGACCGCAGTTTCCGCAATAATTTTCATTTACTAGCCATCCGCAATTTAGACAAGATTCAGCCATCCTATTTTATTTGGTGAGTGATAATATTAATCAAATTCAATTAAATATTTGAAAAACAAGCCATTTCAAACAGCTACATAAATAACAGTGTTTCCAAATATAGTCAATCTTCTGAATAAAAATATTATAACCCTTCGGAATAAAAAAATATATCTACCAATTAGACTAAGCCTTATGAAAAGGATTTATCTCTAAATTTTAGTAAAATTGTCTTAATCGTAAAAAACCTACCAATCAATTGGTTTTTTACCATTTGCGATCAAATATTCATTAGCTTCAGAGAAATGTTTATTCCCAAACCAGTACCCGCGATTTGCACTTAAAGGTGAAGGATGTCCACTAGTTAAGATTAAATGTTTTGAGGCGTCAATTTTTTTAGCTTTTTTCTTGGCATACCCACCCCAAAGCATAAAAACAACATTTTCTTTTTCAGCAGAAACAATTTCAATAACGCGATCGGTAAACTGCTCCCAACCTTTACCTTGGTGTGATCCTGCCTGGTGCGCTCTTACCGTCAGCGTAGCATTAAGTAATAAAACGCCTTGATCTGCCCAACGCTCTAAGTTTCCACTTTGTGGAATTTCGCTACCGGTATCAGTATGTATTTCCTTAAAAATATTGATTAAAGACGGTGGCTGTGCTATTCCGTCATTTACAGAAAATGATAGTCCGTTTGCCTGGCCTGGCCCATGATATGGATCCTGCCCTAAAATTACAACTCTGGTATCTTCAAATTTCGAATGCTCAAAAGCTGCAAAAATATGTTTGCCTTTTGGATACACATTAAAGTTTGAATATTCAGTTTTAACAAATCCTACAAGATTTTTAAAATAATCTTTCTCAAATTCGGTGTCTAAATGCGTTTTCCAGCCTTCGTTAATATTTACGTTCATTATAATTTTAAGTAAATTTGCAGTGTTCCAAAAGTAGGAAATTTTAAACAACTCTTGGAATGTGAGAACAGCTATAAAAAAGAGAAAAACAGAATTTATAATTTCAAGAAATTCGATTGTAAAAACCGATCGAATAAAAATTGAAAATTAAACCCTCAGTGAGGGAATGTTTATGATAAAAATTACAGAAAAAAGCCTTACAGATTTAGAGTTTCCTGTAGTACGAGAACAAATAAGTGATTTATGTGTTACCGATCCCGGAAAAGCTAAAGCCTTAGAGATTAAGCCTTATAAAACTTATAAAAAAACCTATTTTGGACTGCATCAAACAAACGAATATGTAAGCTCCAAATTGCAGGAAACACCTATTCCTAACCATGGTTTCGATCAAATAAATAATGAACTAAAATTATTGAATATTGAAGAAACTATTTTGGAAGTTTCTGGCTTTCGAAAAATTGCAAGCTTATCGGAGACGGTAAATATGCATCTTCGGTATTTTAATAAATTTCAGGAGATTTATCCAAATTTATATCAAACGGTTTCAGAGGTTGAATATACGACCGTTTTAATCGATCAAATCAATAAAATTGTTGATCGATTTGGTGAAATTAAAGATGATGCCTCTCCCCTTTTACAAAGTCTTCGTCGCAACATCAATTCAGTAAAAGGCCAGATTAATGGCAGCTTTAGTAGCGCTTTAAGTACTTATTCGTCATATGGCTATTTAGATGATATAAGGGAAAGTGTTGTTGAAAATGTACGAGTTTTAGCTGTAACGGCTATGCACCGCCGTAAGGTAAAAGGCGGGATAATGGGAAGTTCTAAAACTGGAAGTATTGTTTTTATTCAGCCAGAATCTACATTTCGATATACAAGAGAACTTAATAATCTTCAATATGAAGAAAAAGAGGAAGTTAACCGAATCTTAAAAGAACTTACAGAATTTGTTCGACCATTTAGAGAGCTTTTAATTCAGTATCAAAAACTACTTACAAAAATTGATGTGATCGCGGCAAAAGCGAAATATGCTGAAAAAATTAATGGCCTTTTACCAACAATTACGGTAGATCAAGAAGTTCAGTTAAAAGAGGCTTATCACCCTTTACTGCTAATTAGCAACAATAAAAAAGGTGCTAAAACTTATCCGCAAGATATCGATTTAAGTAAAGATAATCGTATCGTAGTGATTTCTGGACCCAATGCCGGTGGTAAAAGTATTACGCTAAAAACGGTTGGTTTATTGCAATTAATGCTGCAAAGCGGAATTTTGATTCCGGTTCATGAATTTAGTCGAGTTTCTTTTTTCAATAGAATTTTAACCGATATTGGCGATAATCAGTCTATTGAAAATCATTTAAGTACGTATTCTTATCGCTTAAAGAATATGAATTATTTTCTGCGGAAGTGTGACGATAAAACTTTATTTTTAATTGACGAATTTGGAACTGGTAGTGATCCTGAACTTGGTGGTGCCTTGGCTGAAACTTTTCTTGAAGTATTTTACGAAAAAGAAAGTTTTGGGATTCTAACAACGCATTATGCAAATCTAAAAAAATTAGCAAGCGAATTACCGAATATGAGCAATGCGAATATGTTGTTCGATTCGGCCAGTTTAGAGCCATTGTTTAAACTACGTGTTGGTGAAGCCGGGAGCTCTTTTACTTTTGAAGTTGCCCAGAAAAACGGAATTCCTTATAGTTTAATTAATCGTTCGAAGAAAAAAGTTGAGCGTGGTAAAATTCGTTTTGATCGAAGTATCGCAAAACTTCAGCAAGAACGTAGCAAACTTCAAAAAACAACAGATTCGTTAAAGCAAAAAGAGCAAAAAGCAGCAGTACAAAAGGATAAGCTGGAAGAAACCAATGCACGTATTCAGCAAAAATTAGAAGATTATCAGGAACTTTTTGATACCAACCAACAAATGATTTACTTGGGGCAGAAAGTTAATGACATCAGCGAAAAATTCTTCACTAATAATAACAAAAAAGAGCTTATTGGAGAATTTTTGAAGTTTGTTGCTATTGAAAATTCTAAACGTAAAAAACAAAACGCAAAACAGCGAAAAGCGGAAAAAGCCAGGGAACAGAAGATTAAAGCTGAAGCAGAAAAGAAAGTTGAAGTAATTCGGCAAAAGAAAAAAGAAGAAAAAAAGAAAGAAGAGATCGAGGCTAAAAAAGAAGCGAATAAGCCAAAAGCTAAGGTAAAACTTGGAGATCGTGTTCGACTTGAAGACAGCCGTAGTGTAGGAACACTAGATAAGATCGAAAAAGGAAAAGCAACAGTTAATTACGGTATGTTTACCACCCAGGTGGCTATTGAAAAACTAGAGTTGGTGCAAGCCATGAAAAAATCATGATGAATATTCCAGAAAATAAGAAAATTGTTTTGTTTGACGGTGTTTGTAATCTTTGCAACGATGCCGTGATATTCATAATAAAGCATGACAAAAAAGACCAATTTCGCTTTGCTTCATTGCAAGGAGACATTGGTAAGCAACTGCTTGAAGAACGCGGTTTGGATCCTAACTATTTGGATTCCATTATTCTTATTGAACCCGGAATCGCCTGGTATCAAAAATCTGATGCTGCACTGGAAATTGCAAAGGAATTAAGCGGAATCTATCAAGGCTTAAAATTTTTTAAATTCTTGCCTACAGGTCTAAGAGACATTTTTTACAAAGGTATCGCCAATAATCGTTACAAATGGTTTGGTAAAAAAGAAAGCTGTATGATTCCCACACCCGAGCTTAAAGGTAAATTTTTGGATTAGGTTTTTTGTAGCTAAAGCAATTTTATATCTTACCGTTTTAAACTATTATTTATGGAGCTTCACTGGCATTGTGAACTTTGCGAACACCAAGATGTAAACCTAAGAAAAGGGAATGTTTGTGGATTAACAGCAAATAAGCCAAATTTTAAAAATACCTGCAGTACTATCGAATTTGGAGAAAAAAGGAAACAAAAAGTAATCGATACTAATGCAAAATTTCAGAAGATACTGAAAAACAAATGGTGGGTATATAGTTACTTTATTCTGTTCAATATTCTCGCTATTGTACTTTTCTATCTGGATTACATATTTCTTAATTATTTAAAACATTTCTTTCTAATGGCTTATACCGTGCCTATCATTATTTCGGCAATTGCTATAGTTCTATTGGGAATGGGTTGGGGTGCTTTAAACAATTATCAAAATAACTTAAATATTGCCAAAGCAAACAAATCTGAAGTTGATGCCGCACTTTCTGCCTACAATATTAATTATGATCTTAAATTAGATTTTCTAAAATCTTTTCACGGAGCACCGAAAGTTAAAAGTGATCTGAAATTTTATTATATGAAATAATAATTCAGCATTCCATATTTCAAATCACTTTTCATACAAATTATGAATCATTAGGTAGAAAAACGCCGAATGATCTTTTTTCCGAAGCAATAAAAAGTGTAAATCAGAAATTTTAAAAATTATTTATCTTCTTCTTTAGCATACTCATCATCCCATTCTTTCACATTTGGTGGGCCCATCATATCTACAGATTTTGCAACCATTACCGATACGGCAGCATCACCAGTTACATTGACGGTGGTTCTACACATATCTAATGGCCGATCTACAGCAAAGATCAACGCTAAACCTGCTTCAGGAATACCAGCTTGAGCTAGTACAATTACTAACATCACCATCCCCGCGCCTGGCACCGCTGCAGATCCAATTGAAGCTAAAGTGGCTGTAGCAATGATACCTAACTGAGCACCAATACTTAGATCCATACCAAAAGCCTGCGCGATAAATACGGCAGCCACGGCTTGATATAAGCTAGTTCCGTCCATATTGATTGTTGCTCCAATTGGTAATACAAAACTAGTTACCTCTTTGTGCACCCCCATGTGCTCTTCTACTCTTTCCATCGTAACTGGTAAAGTAGCTGCACTAGAGCTGGTAGAAAATGCTAAAAGCTGCGCAGGAGCGATACCATTGATGAAAAAAGATGGTTTATTTTTAGTGAAAATCCATACTAGTAAAACATAAACACCAATCATTAAACCCAATCCAATAACAACGGTTAGCGCGTACATCGCTAATGCGGCAAAAAGATCTGTACTAGGTGATTCGACAACTAAAGCTGCTAATAATGAGAAAACACCGTATGGTGCAAAAAGCATGATTAAATCGATTAATTTTAGAATTACTTCATTAAAACCATCAAAGAAATCTTTTACGGGTTTAGCAGTTTTTTCATCAATTAAAATCAATCCAATTCCGAAGAAAATAGCAAAGAAAATCACCTGAAGCATATTGGCGTTATCACCGGCGGCTGCAAAAATATTACTAGGCACTAGATCTTCTAACGCCTGCAAAGGTCCCGCTTCTTTTTGTTTAGCGGCATTTGCCTGCACACCAACAGCATCACCTTCGTAACTGGCTATAAGCTCTTGCCGGGTATCTTCACCAATCGTTCCTCCCGGATTAATCAAATTAACCATCACCAGGCCGATTGTTACTGCTACAATGGTGGTAGCTATATAAATCCCGATAGTACGGAATCCCATTTTAGATAACTTGGAGATGTCTTTTAAATCGGAAATACCTTTTATTAATGAAGCTAGAATTAGCGGAACTGCGATTAATTTTAATGCATTTATAAAAATATTCCCGAATGGTTTTATCCAATCACTTATAAATTCAGCTCCCCAGCTAAAATTGGTCATGATTAAAGCAAAAACAACTCCGGCAAACATTCCTAATAAAATCTGCCAATGCAGTGCTAATTTCTTCATAGTGTGGTTTTCTGTATTGTTTTATTATAATTTAGAAGATTTATTCTGAAGTAAAAAATCGGCAATGGTAAGTGCTGCCATTGCTTCTACAATAGGAACTGCTCTAGGCACAACACAAGGATCATGACGACCTTTACCTTGCATTTCTACTAATTTACCTTCTTTATCAATGGTTTCCTGATTTTGCATTATCGTAGCTACAGGTTTAAAAGCAACATTAAAATAGATGTCCATTCCATTAGAAATGCCACCTTGTATTCCGCCACTTAAGTTTGATTTTGTAGAACCGTCTTCGTTAAAGAGATCGTTATGTTCACTTCCTTTCATCTTGGTTCCTTCAAATCCGCTACCGTATTCGAAACCTTTAACAGCATTGATAGAAAGCATAGCTTTTCCTAATTCGGCATGTAATTTATCAAAAACCGGTTCTCCCAAACCTTTAGGTACATGGCTAATCACGCAACGAACAGTACCGCCTACAGTATCACCTTCAGACCGAATTTGCTTAATATAAGCTTCCATTTCTTGAGCTTTTGCTTTATCTGGACAGCGAACAGGATTTGTTTCAATTAAAGAAAAATCGACTTCATAATGGGGTTTTTCTAGTGATATTTTTCCAACAGAATCTACGTATGCAGTAATTTTGATATCCTGAAGCATTTGTTTTGCAATCGCTCCAGCTACTACTCTACTTGCCGTTTCTCTTGCAGAACTACGGCCACCACCGCGATAATCTCTTACGCCGTATTTCTCGTCATATGTATAATCTGCATGCGAAGGTCGATACGCATCTTTAATGTGAGAATAGTCTTTAGATTTTTGATTTGAATTATGAATTACAAAACCAATTGGCGTACCAGTGGTTTGTCCTTCAAAAATACCCGAATAGAATGCTACCGTATCTGGTTCTTTACGCTGCGTTACTATAGCAGACTGTCCAGGTTTTCTTCGGTTCAATTCTTCCTGAATTGCTTCAAAGTCTAATTGTAATCCTGCCGGGCATCCATCGATGACTCCACCAATTGCCGGCCCGTGTGATTCACCAAAGGTGGTGAGTTTAAATAGTTTTCCGAAGGAATTTCCTGCCATTAGTTCGATTTTGAACAAATGTAATTTTTTAGCCTATAATTTAAAAATGTTAACACGATTAATATTAAAGTAACAAGGATCAGATTTAATAATTTGGTAAAAGATGTTTAAAATACAAGAAATCTATAATCGATTCAATTCCAGTTTCTTTGCTATAAATATTTTTGTATTGGGAAGAAAACGAGAAATTGAAGTGGTTGTAATCTCAGATGTTCATTTAGGAACATTTGGATGTCATGCAAAAGAATTGCTATTATACCTAGACAGTATAAATCCTAAAAAACTTATTTTAAATGGTGACATTATAGACATTTGGCAGTTTAGAAAAAGTTATTTCCCAAAATCACATTTAGAGGTTATAAAAAAAATTATTGATTTAAGTACTGGTGGAACTGAAGTGATCTATATTACAGGTAATCACGACGAAATGCTAAGAAAATTTAGCGAAACGTTAATGGGTTCTTTTTCTATAGTAGATAAGCTTGTGCTTGAGTTGGATGGAAAAAAAGCATGGTTTTTTCATGGAGATGTTTTTGATGTTTCCATTCAAAATGCAAAATGGATTGCTAAACTTGGAGGCTGGGGCTACGATCTTTTAATTTTAATTAATCGATTTTTAAATTGGTGTTTAGTGGGAATGGGTAGAAAGAAATATTCACTCTCAAAAAAAATCAAAAATCGTGTAAAAGGAGCAATTAAATTTATTGATGATTTTGAAAAAACTGCCACAGATCTTGCGATAGAAAACGGATACAAATATGTAGTATGCGGTCATATTCACCAACCGCGAATTGTAAGAAAAACCAATAAAAAGGGAACTTGTCTCTATTTAAATTCAGGCGATTGGATTGAAAATCTAACCGCCCTGGAGTATAATGATAAGCGTTGGGAACTTATTAGTTTTCCTGAACTTAATTCCAAAAAGAATAAAACTCCACAAATGCTCACTGCGATTACTGTGATAAAAAGCAGTAAATCCAGATAGATAATTAAAAATTTTCTTTTTCCTGACGATCGTGCCTTGTCTCGTGACCTTTTCTACGCTTACGCTCTTCTAATAAAAGAGAAAGTTCTCTACCCGTTTGTCCTTTTACTGAAGAATTTTCCTGTGCTCTTCGCATTAAATAAGGTACAACATCTCTTACAGGGCCAAAAGGCACAAGCTTCGCTGCATTGTAACCACGTTTAGCAAGATTATAACTTAGATGATCACTCATCCCAAAAAGTTGACTAAACCAGATTCTAGAATCATTTAAATCTATATTCTTATCCTCTATAATTTGCAAGGCTAAGTAATTACTTACCTCGTTATGAGTACCAATAAATACAGCTATATCTTCCAGATTACCCAGGCAATAAGACATCACACTATTAAAGTTTACATCGGTAGCCTCTTTACTTTCACAGATAGGTGATACATACCCTAATTTTTTAGCGCGCTCATTTTCTTTTTCCATATAAGCCCCTCTAACTATTTTAGCGCCAATTTTAAATCCTTCAGCTTTACCTTTTTCATGAAGATCTTTTAGATATTCTATCCTATCCCAGCGATAACATTGTAAGGTGTTGAAAATTAATGCTTCCTCCTTATTATATTTTCGCATCATCTCTTCCATTAGATCATCTGCCGCTGTTTGCATCCAGCTCTCCTCACCATCGGCATAAAGTCTAACCTTTAAATCGTGCGCGGTTTTGCAAAGTTTATCGACACGCCTTTTAATATTGTCCCACTCTTTTTTTTCATCATCATCCAAACTTACATTGGCAGTCAACTTTTCCCAGATTTCAAATCTTCCTACTCCGGTAGGTTTAAATACTGCAAAGGGAAGTTCTTCTTCTTCCTTAGCAAATTTTATTAAGCTTAATTTCTTCTCTAAAGCCGCATCAAATTCTTCTTCGGTTTCTTTACCTTCTACAGAATAGTCTAAAATACTGCAAAGATTCGCTTCGTACATGGTTTTGATAGTAGGCTTACAATCTTCCATTGTTTCACCGCCAGCAAATTGTTCGAATATCGTTTTTTTTATAAGACCTTCTACAGGTAATTTTAATCGTAAAGACATTTTAGTAAGCGCTATACCAGACTTTACTAAAGATGGTTTCCCCATCATACTAAATAAAAATATTGCTCTATCTAGCTCATTATCCGATTTTAATTTAAAAGCAGTTTTAGTATTGTTAAATATCTTTTTTCTAATCATGGGATAGCGTTAATTTTCGCAAATATAATTATTGAATATTGATTTCGATTTAATTATTTCTGCTTATTTTCGAATCTGTTACAAACAATCAAAATCATGGCAAATACGGCAAAAGGAACCGTTTATTATAAAGAAGAAGCATACCAGCAAATCAATAACTACCTACAGGAAGCCAATCATTCCAAAATATTTGTTCTTGTAGATACCAATACGCACGAACACTGTTTATCGGCTTTTTTACCTAAAATCATTACAGAGGTTGGGATTGAGGTTATTGAAATAGATGCCGGTGAGCCCTATAAAAATTCAGATACCTGCATGGGAGTATGGCAAGCAATGTCTGATCTTGAAGGGGATCGTAAAAGTTTAATGATTAATTTGGGAGGTGGAGTTGTAACCGATCTTGGTGGTTTTGTTGCTTCTACTTTTAAAAGAGGAATTAATTATATAAATGTACCTACTACCCTACTTTCTATGGTAGATGCTTCTGTAGGTGGTAAAACCGGTGTAGATTTAGGTAATTTAAAAAATCAAATTGGTGTAATTTCTAATGCAGAGTTGGTTGTAGTTGATTCCGATTACTTAGCAACTTTACCTACAGAAGAAATGCGCAGTGGATTAGCTGAAATATTAAAACACGGTCTTATCGCTAATGAAGATTATTGGAATAAAGTTGGTCGATTAAGTGATCTTACATTAAATGATTTAGATGAAATTATTCGAACTTCCGTAGATATAAAAGCAAAAGTAGTAAAAGAAGATCCATACGAAAAGGGATTACGAAAAACCTTAAATTACGGGCATACCTTGGGCCACGCCATAGAATCATACTGCTTAACTCATAACGAAAAAAAGACCTTATTACATGGTGAAGCTGTTGCTATAGGGATGATATTAGCAACCTATATTTCAAAACATTTGAAAGATTTTCCTTCTGAAAAACTAAACGATATCACAAAACGAATTATTGATCTCTACGGAAAAACGGAATTCAGCCAGGAAGATATCGATCAGATAATCGATTTGATGAAATATGATAAGAAAAATGAAGCCGGAAAAATTAATTTCGTATTATTAAAAGACATAGGTGAAGCTGAAATTGACTGCGAGGTGCCGAATGATTTGATAATAAATGCTTTCGAATTTTATAAAAACGCCTAATTATTATAATTTTATTATTTCATTAAAAATTTATACTTAAGCTTTTAGGTTTCGTATTTTTAATTATAATTGCAAAAAATTCAACCTTAGAAAATGAAAAGAGTAATTGTTGACTTTAAAAAATTAACACCCGAAATATTAAGCCTTCTGGTCGAAAAATATCCCGATGGCTATGATGATGATCACATTATTTCCTTTAAAAATCTTAAAGGAGAAACAGTAGATGCTGTAGAAGTAAAAACAGAAGATGCTATTTATCTAGTTAAAGTAAGTACTCGATTAGAAAATAAAATGGCTAATTTTGACGAAGATGATTATGACGATGAAGACTTTAACGAGCCTATTGTAGATATTCCTGAAAAGGGCGAAGAAGAGGAAGAAGATGACAATTAGTGTACTTAATAAAAAAGGAGAACTCTAAAGTTCTCCTTTTTTTACATCAATTTTTTAATCTAATTAGGCATGTTGATAATCATGTTTCCCCTCTTTAATCTCTTCAATTAATTTGTCATTAAAAGCTGGTAAATCATCCGGGGTTCTGCTGGTTACAAAACCTTCGTCAACTACTACTTCTTTATCTACCCATAAAGCTCCTGCGTTTTCAAGATCTTTTTTAATTGATGGGTAAGATGTCATTGTTCTTCCTTCTACAACTTCAGCATTAATCAAAGATTGTGGACCGTGGCAAATTGCTGCAACAATCTTGCTTTGTTTAAAGAAATCTCTAATAAATACTAAAGCATCTTCGTTAGTACGTAAATTATCAGGATTAATAACACCACCTGGTAAAACCAATGCGTTATAATCTTTGGCGCTTACTTCGCTTACCAATTTATCAACAGTAATATCTTTACCCCAGTTATCTACATCCCAACTTTTAATAGAGCCAGATTTAATACTTACAACATCTGCAGTAAAGCCTGCTTTTTCGATAGCTTCTTTTGGAGAAGTAAGTTCGCTTTCCTCAAATCCATCAGTAGCCAAAATTGCGATTCTCTTTTCCATAATTTTTCTTTTTTAGGTTTACTCCAAAAGTAAGAACTATGAAGATGAGGCTGTATTAAAGCGATTTTAAAATTATATTTTTTGGAGTTAATAAGAGTTAAACTTTATAAAACAACTCTTTTGAAGTACCTTAAGACTTCGGATTTTTATCCTTTTTGGCCATTCTAAGGTTCTCCTTTAATCTATCGATTATTCTTTTTTCTTCTTTTAACTGTATTTTTTTCTTTTCTAGTTTTTCCATTTCCTGATAGATCGCAGGTTCTCCATTTCTACCCAACTGAATCTTTTCGTTTTTTGCCAAAGCATACTGCACAGTAAATTCAGCTCCGTAGAACAAAATCATGCAAGCATAATAAACCCATAATAATATAAGTACGACGCTAGAAGCACCACCATAAACTGAAGTTGGCTCACTGGTACCAAAATAAAAACTAATTAAATATTCTCCTATCAAAAATAAAATAGTTGTTAGACTTGCTCCCCAAAAAGTTGTTTTCCACTTGATTTTAATATTCGGCAAAATTTTAAAAACAGCCATAAACAAACTGGTAATTACAAAAAAGCTAATTACAAAATTGATGATATACAACATAGCTCCAGTAATGTTTGGAGCAATGAAGTGTATTTTCTCTTTGATAAGATTTAGCAATGCTGAAAGTACAAGTGAAACTAACAGCAACAACCCAATTACCAAGATCATCCCAAAAGAAATAGCTCGATCTAATAGTAATCCCCAAAAATCATTACGTTTTTCAGCAACATTCCAAATGTTATTCATTGCCAGTTTTAGTTGAACAAAAACACCTGTAGCACCAAAAAGTAGCATTCCTACTCCAAAAATAATCGCAAAAGTAGAATCTTTTGATAACCACGCATTTGATATCATACTTTGAATAGCATCTGCGGCATCTGACCCTATAAAGCGACCAATTTCTGAAGTTATTCTTCCCTCTACCGCCTTTCTTCCAAAAAAGCGCCCCGCTATGCTTACAATGATGATTAATAAAGATGGTAATGAAAACAAAGTGTAATAGGCAATAGTTGCACTACGCGAATAAGGCTCGTTTTTATTCCAACTTTTAAAAGCTTTGACCAAAAGTTTAAAAAAAGACTGGATTGATTTTGTATATTTTGGGGGATTCTTCAAAGTTTATAGCGTTCTTGTAAAATTTTTAAATGATGCTTTGTATGTCCTATTATTATAAAACCAATAGCTCTTGGTGTTGCGGCAGAACCATTCATCTCTCCAACTGTTTTAAGCATATTTTCGGTAAAAGAATTAAATAAAATTGAAGTCGATTTTCTTACAATTTCAAATTCATCTTTCAGACTTTGTAAGCTTCGATGCTCGGCTCCTGAATTAACTACATACTCGTTATGATCAAATCCCGGCAAAGGCTTAGTCTCTTTTCTGGCTAAACTAAGCGCTCTATATTGAAAAATTCTTTCTACATCAATTAGATGTTGTAAAACTTCAGCAACAGTCCACTTTCCTTCCTCGTATTTCAATGATAATTGATCTTCAGACAAATTATCAAATAGATCTAAGCTTTCCTTCAGGTTCTCTAAAAATAATATCCCCAAAGAAGTCTCTTTGGGGATAATCTTGATATAATTTTCATAGAACGAATTATATTCAGAAATGCTAATTTGCTCAATCGTCATTATGCAGAGTTTCTACTTGCATTAATATTTCCATACAATGATCTGGTGACCATTTTCTCAAACTCTTCTAAACGCGCACTATCTTCACCATTCTGAAGTTTTTGTACCATTCTTAATGCATGTTGCTGTATAGTAAGTAATGGTAAAACAATACGCTCTCTGGCTTGTATAGAAGCTCTCATTGCTGGTTCGTTTTCCATTAAATCTTTATAACCAGTTACTTTAAGCAGCATTTCTTTAGAACGAATATATTCATCATGGATTAACTGCCAGAATTCACCAAATTCTTCGTCTTCTTTCATATAAGAAGTAAGCTCAAAGAATGATTTCGTTAAACTCATCATACTGTTTTCCAGTAAAGTTTTAAAGAATATCGAGTTATTATAAAGTTGCTTTACTTTATCGAACTCTCCATTCTCTTCATACTTTTTTAAAGCTGTTCCAACTCCAAAGAAACCAGGTACATTTTGTTTTAACTGGCTCCAGCTTCCAACAAAAGGAATAGCTCTTAAATTATCCAGATTTAATTCTTTATTATTTCTTTTTGAAGGACGACTACCAATATTTGTTTTAGAGTAATACTTTAAGGTACTCATTTTCTCTAAATAAGGTATAAACCTTGGGTGAGCTTTAAAGTCCATATATGTATTATAACTAGACTCTGCTAGACCTACCATAGTGGCGCGATCTTCCTCTGATAAATTATTTTTACCGTGATTGAAAATTTCGTTGGAAACCCCCGCACTTATTAACTGCTCAAGATTGTATTGGCAACTATCTTTGGTTCCAAAATTAGAACTAATCGTTTGTCCCTGTACTGTTAACTGAATTTCTTCATTTTCAATAGCAGATCCTAAGGAAGCATAGAACTGGTGAGTTTTTCCTCCTCCACGTGCTGGTGGTCCTCCACGCCCATCAAAGAAGGTTACTTTAATATCGTATTCTCTAGAAATCTCAGTTAATTCTTGTTTTGCTTTATAGATACTCCAGTTTGCCATTAAATAGCCACCATCTTTGGTACCATCACTAAAACCAAGCATTATCGTTTGCTTGTTCCCTCTACGCTCTAAATGTTCACGATATACAGGATTGCTGTATAAAGTCTTCATCACATCTGGTGAAGCTTTCAAATCTGGCACCGTCTCAAATAACGGAATAATATCTACCGTTGGTTGGTCCCAACCGCATAATCTTAGGAATGCAAACGGCTCTAAAATACTTTGCGGTACTTCACTATGACTAATAATATAGCGATTCGCACCTTTTTCACCATTTTTCTGCTGAATTTCCTTCATAGCATGGATAGACGATATTGTCGCTTTCCCCATACCATTTTCCTCTTCAAATTCATCTGCAGAAAGATTTCCTTTAACTTTCGTTAGAATGTCAATTTGCTCTTCGTTGGAAAGCTCTTTGTAATTACTAGGAATTAGATTATCGTCCCTTTTTTCGCAAACATTTATAATTTCTGAAAGAACTTCTTCGTGAACACCACTATCTTGGCGGATATCCAACGTAGCTAAATGATACCCAAAAAGATTAACCTTATTAAGTAAATCATCTACATCATCCAAGAAAAGTGATTGATGCTCGTCGATTAGTACTTCTCTAATAGAACGAAGTTTAGATTTTAAATCTTCCAGAGAAATTTTAATATCACCACTTTCAGAAACAGCGCCATCGTACAATTCTTTTTCGATTTCTTCGATTGTATCTCTAACGCCTTCAAAAGTTAATCTTCTTTTCAATTTTCTGGCATCCTGATAATAACAGAATAAAATGGTGCTTTTTAATCTCTTCGCAACCTGAAGTGTAATATTTGTGGTTACAAAAGGATTTCCATCACGATCTCCTCCCGGCCAGAAACCTAGTTCTATGATCTCGTTGCCTACACTTTCTCCATCAAATAAATTCTGCTGAATATAGTTGTAAATCTTACTTACACTTTGATAAAAAACGTTTTCAAAATACCATATTAAACTAACAGCTTCGTCGTATGGTGTTGGTTTTTCTTTTTTGAAAAAAGGTGTTTTTCCTAACTGTGATAATAATTGTTTAATTTTTACAAGATCGTTTTCTTGGATTGCTTTGTCCAAGTCTGTAATAATTCCAAGAACAGCACCAGGATAAAATTGCGTTGGGTGAGCGGTTAAAGTTGGTCTTACTTTAAAGCGTTTTAAAAACTCCTTTATTCCTTCAGTCTGATTTTGTGATTCAGACTCTTCTTTCATATTTCTTAAAGTCCCAATACCATCCATGTTATTCACAATCGGGAATGCAGCATCTTCTATCGCATCAAACAAAACTACCTGTCGTTCTATATATTGAATAAACCTGAACAGAAGCTCATTCATCTCTTTTTCTGAAGGTTTATCGAGATATTTATCAAAAAAAGCTTCTACAATTTCAGAAGGATTTTTCTTTTGCTTGAAACCTTCTTCGCAAACTTCCTGAAAAAGAGGAAGTAATGAACCCGTTTTTTTGATATCATCAAAAGGCAGGGTTAAAAAAAGGCTATTATAAATTTGATACTTAGAAAGAACGTTCTCATTAAAGCGTTCTAACTTAGGCTCTCTGTGCATAATATTTGGTATTTAGTTGAATTTAAAAATATAAAAAAACCCTTCAAACAAAAGAGCTTAAAGGGTTTTTAATAAAAGTTTAAGTATTCCCTTATTTACAGCTCCTTGAAGATAGAGTGCATTAAACGCTTCTTATCGTTAATACTTTCTTCTAAAGAAATCATAGTTTCTGTACGGTAAACACCTTCTATATCATCTAATTGGAAAATAATTTCCTTAGCATGTTGGGTATTACGAGCACGAACTTTACAGAATACATTAAATTTACCGGTAGTTACGTGAGCAACAGTAACAAAAGGAATTTCGTTGATTCTTTCTAAAACAAACTTGGTTTGAGAAGTGTTTTTAAGGAAAACACCTACATAAGCGATAAACGCATATCCCAATTTTTGGTAATCCAATGTCAAAGAAGAACCGATAATAATTCCTGCTTCCTCCATTTTCTTAACTCGAACATGAACAGTCCCTGCAGATATTAAAAGTTTTTTAGCGATATCTGTAAAAGGAGTCCTAGTATTCTCGATAAGCATGTCGAGAATCTGGTGATCTGTTTCGTCTAATTTAAATTTGGCCATTTTCTTAACTTCTTTTTATTATATGAACCTCAAAAATAATACAAAAACTTTGAAGTATTTATAATTTTTTGAAGAATTAATCACATTTAACCATTAAAATCTCTTTATTTAAGAGTAATTTATCGACTACAACGTTTTCGACTAGTGACTTCTCACCTACTAATTCAAGAATTTTGCCTTCACCTTCAATCTCACGATGACCATATTTATCAATTTTAGGGCTTATATTTTCAATTTTTGGTACAAATTCTATCTTCTCTCCTACTAATTTTTCTGAATATTGAATGCTAACATCAAAAATACCATCCTTAATTCTTACATTTTTGATTAGAATATCGTTGAATTTTTTACCATTTTCGGGTATTTTGAAGTAATCATCTCCGCTAAAATTCAGATAGCTTTTAGTAGCAATGCTTCGTAATGAAGAAAAGATACTGGCAACTGCAAACTCCCGTGTAGTTTCTCTGGTATAATCATTAGGAAAATGTCCTTCTTCAAATAAAATTGTAGGCACGCCTTCACTCTGGAACGTATCTCCGGTACAATTTAGATTGAAACCATCGTCATATCGTCCAATCTGTCCTGGTAATGCTGCTTTTAAATCTTCAGCAATTTGTGCAATCACTTTCATGCTTTCTAATCGCTTTGGGGTGATATTACGCTCTTGATCTTCAGCTGGCGTTAAAAAAGACATTACAGCCGACTTATTAGTTAGTCCCGCACTAAAAATAGTTCGCTGCCCATGCAGATTTAAGCAAAAGTCTGGTTTCACTTCTTCAAAAATCTTTCTAAGAATTCTACTTTCAGGCTGCGTAAGATGCTGTGCATCTCTGTTTAAATCTACATTATTATAATTAAAACGAGTGTATTTTCTAGCTCCATCGGGATTAAGCATTGGGACACAATATAAAGTAATATGATCTAAAATCACTTTCAAATCTGCCGAATCATTATTGATTAATGCATTAAATACATCTAATATAGCTTTAGTTGTAGTAGATTCATTTCCGTGCATTTGCGACCACGCCAGAACTTTTGTATTTCCGTTACCAATTTTTAAAAGATGAATAGGTTCTTTATTTACTGAAAAGCCGATTTTAGAAAGTTCCACATGTTCTTCAAACTTATTCAATATTGGTTGAATGTGGGACTGATTTATATATCGCCCCTGAATTTCCTTAAGCTTAAAATCTCCATAAAGACTCATAATACTATCGATGGTTGCTGCGTATTTTCTCATGTTGACAAAAGTAAAAAACCTTTATTTTACAATTGTAAACATAGAAGATCAGTAGCTGTGTTTACAATTGTAAAACTCGAGTATGATTAGCTATTTATCTGTATTGGAAAAATTCCGTGAACGTTTAAATTATCACACATTTAACTGTATTTTAGCTATTTAATATATTTCAATTATAGTTATAGTTTAATTATGAAAGTCGATTTACAAATGTAATTTGTATCATTGTAAATTATAATTTACATTTGTAAATATTAATAGGTATTAGTTTTTTACAATGGTAAACACTGAAGAGTTTACAAATAGACTACAGAAAATCATAGAATATTACGATTTGAGCGCCTCTTCTTTTGCTGACAAAATAGAAGTGGGACGCTCTTCTATTAGCCATTTACTCTCGGGAAGAAATAAACCAAGCTTAGAATTTGTAATGAAAATTGTAAAGACTTTTCCTGAAGTGGAACTTTACTGGCTACTAAATGGTAAAGGCGAATTTCCTAAAAGAGATAAAGCTTTTCAGAAAAAAGAAGAAAATAAAACGGAAACTAGACAGCAATCAACAACCGCAACGAAGAATAGTGATAATGATTTGTTTTCAGAAAGTCAGGAAAACAACAATAAAGAACAAAAGAATACGACTCCTATCATTCCTAATAACGGAAAGAAAATTGCGCGTGTAATTATATTTTATGAAGATGGCACTTTTGATGCCTTTGAAAATTGAATATCTAAGCCATTTGGATTAATTTTGCACTATGAAAAAATTAATCTTTCTTCTTATACCTTTCCTATTCTTAAGCTGCTTTGAGCCTGAAAAAAATTGCAAGGATTTTCATACAGGAACTTTCGAATTTCAAACCTATTTAAATGGCGAAATGGTTACTTCCCGTTTTGTGCGTAATGATAGTATAGAGATTGATACTTTTCAGGGTAAGACAGATACTTCTTCGGTAAGATGGGTAAACGATTGTGAGTATGTAATTAAAAATTTACATCCCAAAAATATGAAGGAACGACAGGCTATCCATATTCGCATTATCAAAACCGAAAAAGATGGATATACATTTGAATATGGAAAAGTAGGAGATCCCCGCAAAGAACGAGGATCTGTTTATAAAGTAGAAGAATAACACCTATTTTCAATTATTGTTCTTCAGCAATTCATTTTGCTCTTTTACAAGATCGGTCAAATTTGAGAGCAATTCTATATCCTTTGGCGTAGTCACCTTTTTATTTTTAGGATCTTGTGCCTGTGCTCTAAATCTATTCATAAATTTTACCACAAGGAATATGGTAAAGCCAATAATAAAAAAGTCGATTAGCGCTTCTAATAAAGCCCCGTAATTAATCGCCACTTCTTCTACTGCTTCACCACCAGAAGCTACCGAAGCATCTATAGCGTCCCTTAGTACGATCTTACGATCGGAAAACTGAATTCCATCGGTCATTAAACTTAGCGGCGGTGTAATCACCTGCTTAACTAAAACATCGATTACTTTATTAAAGGCAGCGCCAACTATCACACCTACGGCGATATCTACCATATTACCTTTAATGGCAAATTCTTTAAATTCCTTAAAAATTCCCATTATTCTTCATCAAATAATTTAGTCTGATTTTCTTCGGAAGAATCTTTATCTTCCTTAAAACTAGTTCCTGTTTTATTTAAATCTACCTGGTTTTCTTCTTCGTCTTCTTCATCTTCAGGATCTGCTATATCTGGTAATGGATCTAGTAAGTTAATAGATTTCACCTTATCTGTAGTTAATTGATTTCCAAGCGCCTTAATACCTTTTACTGAAATAAATTCTTCAATATTAACTTCCTCATTAGGACGACGATCTTTTCCTTTCAATTTAGTGAATTCAATTTCGATCAATGGGTAGAAATCAGTCGATACAATTTCTAAATAAGCATCATCGTGATCGCTAATAAATTTCTCTTCCCTGTCTGGATTTTCGATTAAGAATCTTTTTACGTAATAGCGTTCTTTTTCTGGCTCCCAATACACAGCTGAAATTGGCTTTTTAGGATTCCATTTTTCAAGCACCACCATTGCCTCGTTAAAATGTTTCGTAAGTTCTGGCTTAATGGTTTTTACAATGCCATCTTGCGTAATAATTAAAAGACGGTCTTCGCCTTTAAATTCGCCTAAAAGTTCACCACGCTCGTCTACATTTAGTCGCTTCACAACTTCATCAAACCAAATTTTTCTAGGTTTCAGGGTAGAAACTCCTTCCTCTTTCATTTCGATGCGCTTCACGGAGTATTTCGTAACAATATTTCCTTTTACATTTCGACCTTTTATCAGAATTTCAGCAAAATCTAAATCGAATTTCAGTTTTTTAATACTCCCTACCTGTCTTAAGAAAACAGTAATCACTTCTGCTTCACCATTTGGGTTTGCTGAGAAATAAAATACTTTTGAATCTTTTTTACCCTGTGTAAGATCGTATTCGCGATCTCTGGTAACCGAGGTTACGGCAAAGCGCTTTACATATGTTTTGCCACCCTTACCATCACGATAAATCATATTATAAATGGTACGCTTATCTTTTTTCTTAAAGACCGCTACATGAATTATATCTTTACCAATAAAAGTTTTCGTATCTACCTTTGTAACCATCATTTTACCATCTGCGGTAAAACAAATAATGTCATCGATATCAGAACAATCAGTAACATATTCATCCCGCTTTAAGGCAGTACCAACAAATCCTTCCTTACGGTTAACGTATAATTTGGTATTACGAATAACAACCTTGGAAGCTTCAATATCTTCAAATAATCTTAATTCGGTTTTACGATCTTTACCTTCGCCGTATTTCGCTTTAAGTTTAGAGAAATAATCTACAGCGTAATCTACAAGATTATCTAAATGATGTTTTATACGCGCAATTTCATCTTCCAGAGCGTCGATCTTCTGTTGTGCCTTATCGATGTCAAATTTGGAAATTCTCTTAATTCTAATTTCCGTAAGTCGGATTATATCCTCTTCGGTTACGGCCCTTTTAAGGTGTTTTATATGTGGCTTTAAACCTTCGTCAATAGCTTTTATAACACCTTCCCAGGTTTCTTCTTCTTCGATTAAGCGGTAAATCCTATTTTCAATAAAAATTCGTTCTAAAGAAGAAAAATGCCATTGTTCATCTAGTTCGTCTAGGGTAATTTCCAGTTCTCGCTTTAGTAAATGAAGAGTGTGATCTGTAGAATATCTTAAAATATCTGATACTCCTAAGAACTCTGGCTTATTATCTACAATTACACATCCTAAAGGTGCAAGTGAATTTTCGCATTGGGTAAAAGCATACAGCGCATCTATAGTTCGATCTGGAGAAATATTATTAGGAAGATGAATCTGAATTTCTACTTCAGCAGCAGTATTGTCTTCAATCTTCTTAATTTTAATCTTCCCTTTATCGTTAGCTTTTAAAACCGAATCTATTAAACTTGTTGTCGTGGTACCGAAAGGAATTTCAGTAATGACCAACGTATTTTTATCAAGCTGACTTATTTTTGCGCGTACTCTTACACGACCTCCACGTTGCCCGTCGTTATAATTTGAAATATCTGCTATCCCTCCTGTCGGGAAATCTGGAAACAATTGAAATCTTTTTCCTCTAAGATGCTTTATTGAGGCATCTATTAATTCATTAAAGTTATGCGGAAGTAATCGAGTACTAAGACCAACGGCAATACCTTCTGCACCTTGGGCCAATAGCATTGGGAATTTTACCGGTAAATTTACCGGCTCTTTTTTACGACCATCGTAAGACAATTGCCATTCGGTTAATTTAGGATTATATAAAACCTCTAGAGCAAATTTGGATAATCGAGCTTCTATATATCTGGGAGCAGCCGCACGATCGCCAGTTAAAATATTCCCCCAGTTTCCCTGCGTGTCGATTAGAATATCTTTCTGGCCAATTTGAACCATCGCATCACCAATACTGGCATCGCCGTGAGGGTGATATTGCATTGTATGCCCAACAATATTCGCTACCTTGTTGTAACGACCATCATCAAGATCTTTCATAGAATGCATAATACGCCTTTGCACCGGTTTAAAGCCATCTTCCATTGCCGGTACGGCGCGCTCTAAAATTACATAAGAAGCATAGTCCAAAAACCAGTCTTTGTACATACCGGTTACTCGGATAATTTCTTCTTTAGGATTATTTAGTTGTTCGTCTTTAGATTCTTCGGGATTCTCTTCCATAAGTTAAGCCACAGCTTTAGGTTTGTCCAAAACATTTTTTAAAGATTCGACCAATTCTCGCTTCTTTTTTCTACTTAAAAATGTGGTGTTAAAAGTATATTTTTTAAAACCTTTTCTTCGTCTGGATTTTATATAAATAGTGATGCTTGAATAAACACCATAATCTGTAAAATTATAATTGGCGAGTTTTCTTTTTGGAAATTCTGCTTTCTTTAAGCGGTACTCCATAAATTTAGAAAAGAAAACGCCATTGTTCTTAAAAATTAGCGTTTCTCCTTCACCATCGAAATTGAAACTTACACCAACTCTATGAACTAATAGAAATAGAACAAATGATACAATATTGGGTAAAAAATGACTGAAATTAATAGGCTCATCACGCCCCATTAATTCGAGATTCACAAAAAAATTAGTAAGAAAAACGGCCACCAAAACAATATAAATTGGAGGTATTATTTTTATTTCGTTACTATTATTCAGTCTCATATTCCCAATTCTTCGATTAGATCTAGTTCGACCTTCAAATTATCAATAATAAAATCCTGTCTATCTGGTGTATTTTTTCCCATGTAAAAGCTAAGCATTTCTTCGATAGATTTATCTTTATCTAACATCACGGGATCCAATCGTATATCCTCACCAATAAAATATTTAAATTCATCTGGAGATATCTCCCCTAGACCTTTAAATCGAGTTATTTCAACCTTTCCTTTAAGTTTTTCAACAGCCCTTTTTCGTTCATATTCAGAGTAGCAATAGATAGTTTCCTTTTTATTCCGTACTCTAAAAAGTGGTGTTTGTAAAATATAAAGATGATTCTCTTTTATCAATTCAGGGAAAAATTGAAGAAAAAATGTTATCAATAATAAGCGAATATGCATTCCATCTACATCGGCATCTGTTGCGATCACGATATTATTATAGCGAAGATCCTCCATAGACTCCTCGATATTAAGAGCTGCCTGTAAAAGATTAAATTCTTCGTTTTCGTAAACAATTTTTTTGCTTAACCCATAGCTATTCAGTGGTTTTCCTTTCAAACTAAAAACCGCTTGCGTGTTAACATCGCGTGACTTGGTAATAGATCCACTAGCCGAATCACCCTCGGTAATAAATAGCGTGGTCTCTAAATATCGCTCTTTTTTACTATCCCCTAAATGGATTCTACAATCTCTTAGTTTTTTATTATGCAGGCTGGCTTTCTTTGCTCTTTCTTTAGCTAATTTTCTTATTCCTGAAAGATCCTTTCTTTCGCGCTCGGCCTGTAATATTTTACGCTGAAGTTTATCTGCAGTTTCTTGATTTTTATGCAGATAATTATCAAAATTACGCTTTACAAAATCATTGATATAGGTTCTTACAGTTGGAAAATCTCCTCCCATATCGGTAGAACCTAATTTTGTTTTGGTCTGACTTTCAAAAACCGGTTCCATTACTTTAATGGAAATAGCTGCTACCACAGATTTTCTAATATCTGAAGCGTCATAATTTTTTCCGTAGAATTCTCTAACGGTTTTCACCAAAGCTTCTCTAAAAGCAGCAAGATGTGTCCCACCTTGCGAAGTATTTTGACCATTTACAAAAGAGTGATACTCTTCGCTATATTGAGCTTTGCTATGCGTGATCGCCAGCTCGATATCATCACCCCGTAAATGTATAATTGGATATAATCGATCTTCTTGTTTTAATGTATCACTTAAAAGATCTTTTAATCCATTTTCTGAATAAAATTTTTCTCCATTAAAAATTATAGTTAATCCAGGATTTAGATACACATAATTTTTAATCATTTTTTCGATGTACTCATTTCTAAACTTGAAGTTTTTAAAAATAAGCTCATCTGGTACAAAAGTTACTTTTGTACCGCGACGACGAGAAGTTTCTTCTAAAGATTCTTCTTCCTTTAAATTCCCTTGCTCAAATTCTGCTGCATGGGATTTCCCATCTCTATTAGATTCAACTCTAAAATAAGAAGAAAGTGCATTAACTGCTTTTGTACCAACTCCGTTTAATCCAACAGATTTTTTAAACGCTCTAGAGTCGTATTTACCACCGGTATTCATTTTAGATACAACATCCACAACTTTCCCCAGTGGAATACCACGCCCGTAATCACGAACGATAACACGTTGATTTTGTACAGAGACCTCGATGGTTTTACCGGCGCCCATTACAAATTCATCGATACAGTTATCTAAAGTTTCTTTAAGTAAAATATAAATTCCGTCATCTGCACTAGAACCATCTCCCAGTTTCCCGATATACATCCCGGGGCGCATACGGATATGTTCTTTCCAATCTAGCGACCGAATATTATCTTCAGTATACTTTGTTTCCTGACTCATATGTGTAAATAGTGGAGATTCCCGGCTAATATAAGATATACCGGGAAAAGTTAAAACCTTGTTGCCACAAAGTAATTAACAAAGACTTTAGAAAAAATGTTAATTCCGCAATTTTTTAAAATTCCATGCTATTACACCCCTGAATTTTAAAAATAAATGCATTATCAAATACTCTCTTGATGTTTTACAAAAAAAATATTTGTATGCTGAAACTACACCGTGTGAAGTTTGCAATTAGAATTAAAACTTAAATAATCCTTTTTAGGTTTACACGTTAAATCTAAAATGCATTACATCGCCATTTTGCACGATATAGTCTTTACCTTCCACTCGCATTTTTCCGGCTTCTTTTACTTTAGCTTCAGATCCTAATTCTGAAAAGTCATTATAAGAAATTACTTCAGCACGAATAAAGCCTTTTTCAAAATCGGTATGAATAACTCCCGCAGCTTGTGGTGCAGTAGAACCAATAGGAATAGTCCAAGCTCTAACCTCTTTCACTCCGGCTGTAAAATAGGTCTGCAAATTTAAAAGACTGTAAGCACCACGGATAAGTTTGGCAGATCCAGGTTCTTCTAATCCAATATCCTGAAGAAACATCTGGCGCTCTTCATAATCATCAAGTTCCGTAATATCAGCTTCAGTTCCCACGGCAAGCACTAAAACCTCGGCGTTTTCTTCTTTTACGGCTTCACGAACTCGATCTACATGGCTATTACCATTTACCGCAGCTTCTTCATTCACATTACAAACATACATTACCGGCTTATCGGTAATAAATTGCAAAGGTTTGATAAACTCCTTATGCTCATCTTCAGTAAAATCTACCGCTCTAATCGATTTCCCTGCTTCTAAACCTTCTTTTGCTTTTAGTAATGCAGCTTCTTCTTTTTGCGCTTCCTTATTACCAGTTTTAGCCGCGCGTTTTACTTTATCCAACTTTTTTTCGACCGTATCTAAATCTTTAAGTTGAAGCTCCATATCGATAGTTTCTTTATCCCGAATAGGATCTATAGAACCATCAACATGTACAATATTATCATTATCAAAACATCTTAATACATGAAGAATAGCATCGGTTTCACGAATATTAGCCAAAAATTGATTTCCAAGACCTTCTCCTTTACTAGCGCCCTTAACAAGACCAGCAATATCTACAATCTCTACTGTTGCCGGCTGTACTCTTTCTGGATTCACCAATTCTTCTAATCGCTGGATACGAGGATCTGGAACATTAACTACTCCTACGTTAGGTTCGATCGTACAAAAAGGAAAGTTTGCACTTTGCGCTTTGGCATTGGAAAGACAATTAAATAGAGTCGATTTTCCTACGTTTGGTAATCCTACAATTCCGGCTTTCATAAATTAAATTTTGATGCTATTAATTTTGCGGCTGCAAAGATAAGAATTAGATACGAATTTAATTGATAATACCTATTTTAAATATCTCTAAAAAACTTTATAAAAGCAAAAAAGGAGAACTTGGCTGTTCTCCTCTATTTTTTAATGAAAAAAAAATTATTCGATTTTAATTACTCTACGATATACATTTCGTTAGAAGCTTTGATATATTCCTGCGGATTAAAAGTAGATTCGAATGTATTTTTTACAATATCTAATTTTAATTTTAATTCTCCCATTTCTTTTTTCAAATAAGGGTCTTTATTGTATTTTTCAATTAAACCCTCGTACTTTTTTAAATTTTCCAGAATCCTGAAAGTAATATCTCCAAAACGAATTTTAAGATTCTGAACGGCTAGCATTTGATCATGGTAACTTTGTTTCCAGTTTTCAGGATTTTTTTCGCGCTCTTCTACAATTTTGTTTTCAGCAATTTTTGAAATGTCAAGAATATATTGCGTTCTTTTTTTTGCATCGGTTTCTTCAGTAAATTTTCTTTCAAATTCTTCAAGATTAACACCAAGCATATTCACAAAATTCTCCTTCATCTCTTTATCCTGAAGACTTCTTAATTCGTCCAGGCTTTTGTTAATTGCTTCCCATTCGGTTTCAATTAGATCTTTATCGTGCGTAAACTGAGATACCGAAGTTGTTAACTTTAGCATTTCTATACTTTGCTTTTGTAACTCTTTTTGTCTTCGATTTAAAGATTCAATAAAAGTACCAATCCCATCAAAAAGGCTCCCGGCGAACATTCCTACAAAGGGAGTTCCCTGGCTTAGATCACCGGTTACTGCCATAATGTGATTTAGGGCTGCTAAGCTTGCATTGCTATCCTGTTCTTCCTTTACAAAATTCTGAAATTTACCAAACCATTCTTTGTACCCATCATAATGCATAGGATTACTTACTTTATCCAATGTGGAATAAAATTCTCTTGAACTATTAAATAAGTTTAGGGGTTTTATCTCGCGCTCCATACTGGCAAGATTTAATACTGCGGAACTGTAATTATATTTATAAACGCTTACCGTATTTTTATCGATTTCAGATTGGCGCTCTTCCAAAAACTTTACTCGCTCTAGAAGCTTTTCAACTTTATCTGAAGCATTTTTAGAATTTTTGATACTCTCATCAAGATTGGTGATTTTAGAATCAATTTCTTTAATTCGAAAATCCAGATTTTGACTTAGTAAAGCTCGCTCGCGGTTTAGTTCTTTAAGAACCTGATCGGTTACTGTTTCATTAGGAACAGTAGTTGAAAGACTTTGCGCAAAAGTAACTCCGCTAAAAGCAAGAAAAAGGCTAAAACTTATGGTTAATTTCTTCATTAGTGGTTAAAGTTGATTTAGTTATTCAGCATTTTTTATGCCAAGCTAAATTATCATTTTTTACTTAATAATAAAGATGAAACACTTTAACGCTCCTTTTAAATATTCATTTTTTAGAAAAGTTTACCAATTTTAAATAAAATTGGGAATTCTATCGTATTTGATGACCCAAAGCTCAGTCTAAGATCCTTATAAATATCATCTACAGGATCAAATCCATTTTTCGCTATAAAATGTTTAACCGCAGACCATGTTTTTATGTATCCAATAAGCCTATCAAAACTCCATTCTTCTCTAAAAATGATTTTTGATGTTTTTATTTCGTCAAACGGAAATGGTATTGTGTTATAGCTTTCATCTAAATATTTTCGCTCTTCATCCCAATATGGACCAATGACTTGGTAATAAAAATGATCCATTATTTCATTTGTTTTTGAATTACTACGGAAGAGACTATAACCCAAAATTGCTATAATTCCGTTACTTTTTAAGGTCCGCTTAACTTCAGCATAAAATTTATTGAAATCAAACCAATGAATTGCTTGAGCCACTGTAATTAAATCAAAATAATTATCAGGAAAATTTACATTTTCAGCTGGTTGAATACTATAATTGATATTGGATAATTTGGGTGCTTGTTGTATTTGATTTTCGCTGATATCAGTGGCTTCAACAAACTTAAATAGCTTAGAAAGTTCTTCTGCTACCTGCCCATTACCAGTAGCACAATCCCATGCATTTGATTTAGCATTTGCATGATTCATTATTTCTGTAAAAACGGCATCTGGATACGTGGGACGAAAAGTGGCGTAGTTTTGAGACTGATCTGAAAAGTTATCTTTCATAAAATGAATTAATAATTTTAGAAAATTCAACTTGATAAGTAGAATTTCAACCTTTAATAATTATTCGAAATTAGAACTTTAGAAAGATACAAAATAAGCTCATACTTCATTCAGATTTTATAAATAGAACATTAAATACTTTTTTCGAAATATCTAATTTATAGACAAATAAACTTTAGCTAAAACGATTTATTTTTTAGTCTTTATTTTCGTATAATAGCAAGATCAAATAGCTCTAGCTGCAATATCATGAAAAAACTAATATTTCTACTGTTGATATTTTGCTATTTAAGCATAAATGGTCAGAATAATAATCCAGTATTCCCGGGTTGGTACGCCGATCCTGAAGGAATAGTTTTCGACAATCAATATTGGATCTATCCAACGTTTTCAGCTCCGTATGATGAGCAAGTTTTTTTCGATGCTTTTTCTTCTCCAGATCTTGTAAATTGGACAAAGCACGAAAAAGTGATTGATACGGCAACAATAAAATGGGCAAAACGTGCAGTTTGGGCACCATCAATTATCAAAAAAGAAAATAAGTACTATTTATTCTTTGGCGCAAACGATATACAAAGCGATGAAGAGTTAGGCGGAATTGGTGTTGCAATTGCAGATTATCCAGAAGGGCCTTATAAAGATCATTTAGGAAAACCGCTTATTGGCAAATTCTATAATGGTGCGCAACCTATAGATCAATTTTGTTTTAGAGATAAAAATGGCCAGTATTACCTTTACTACGGTGGTTGGGGACATTGTAATGTCGCGAAATTAAACGACGACTTTACAGGTTTTGTTCCTTTTAAAGATGGTACCATTTTTAAAGAAGTTACACCTGAAGGTTATGTTGAAGGGCCTTTTATGTTCATTAAAGATGGAAAATACTATTTTATGTGGTCTGAAGGTGGCTGGACAGGTCCAGATTATTCAGTGGCATACGCTATTGCAGATTCACCGCTGGGGCCTTTTAAGAGAATAGATAAGATACTTCAGCAGGATAAAGATATTGCTACCGGTGCCGGGCATCATTCCGTAATAAAACATCCCAAAGATGACGATTATTATATAATTTACCATCGCAGACCGCTTACAGAAACCGATGGAAATTCTAGAGAAACCTGTATCGATGTGATGGAATTTGACAGCAACGGACATATAAAACCGGTGAAAATAACCAATGAAGGTGTTGCGGCACATCCTTTAAAATAAAAATTGCAATCTAAATTATTCAACATAAACTATGAAAAAAAAGTTCTTAACGGTACTGGCCTTCTTTGCCGTATTCAATTATGCTGACGCCCAAAACCATCTTATAGAATCTGTTGAGAATCCTGTAGATTTTGTAAATCCACTAATGGGAACAGACTCTAAACCTGAATTATCTAATGGGAATACGTATCCCGCAGTTGCTGTCCCGTGGGGAATGAACTTGTGGACACCCCAAACAGGTAAAATGGGAAATGGTTGGGCGTATACCTATGACGCAGATAAAATACGCGGATTCAAACAAACGCACCAGCCTTCTCCCTGGATGAACGATTATGGTCAATTTTCGTTAATGCCGGTTACCGGCGGACTGAAATTTAACCAAGACGATCGTGCAAGCTGGTTTTCTCATAAAGCTGAAGAGTCTACCCCCTATTATTATAAGGTATATTTAGCAGATCATGATGTGACGGTAGAGCTTACTCCAACAGAGCGTGCTGCCCAGTTTAAAATGACCTTCCCTAAATCTGATAGCTCTTATGTGGTTATCGATCCATTTGATAAAGGTTCTTATGTAAAAGTGATTCCAGAAGAAAATAAGATCATTGGATACACCACAAAATATTCCCGCGGAAAATTAACCAATTTCAAGAATTACTTTGTGATTCAGTTTGATAAACCATTTATTGATGTGAATACTTGGGAAGGTAATAAATTAGCTAAAGGACAGGCTGAAATGGAAGCAGATCATGCCGGTGCTATTGTTGGTTTTGATACTAAAGACGCGGCTGTTGTAAATGCAAAAGTGGCTTCTTCTTTTATAAGTTTCCAGCAAGCTCAATTAAATTTGGATCGCGAAATCGCGAGTGATGATTTTGAAACTACAAAGCAAAATGCACGTGATCTTTGGAATGAAAAATTAGGCAGATTAGAAGTTTCCGGCGGAACGATCGATCAAGTGAGAACATTTTATTCTTGTCTTTACAGAACTTTATTTTTTCCGAATAAATTATACGAAATTAATGAAAACGACGAGATCGTTCACTGGAGCCCTTATAATGGAGAAATTCTTCCTGGATATATGTTTGCGGGTACTGGTTTTTGGGATACTTTTAGAGCCCTTTACCCTTTCCTTAATTTAGCCTATCCGTCTATAAACAAAGAAATGCAACAGGGTCTTGCTAACGATTATAAAGAAGGTGGATGGCTGCCAGAATGGTCTAGCCCCGGTTATTCTAATATTATGGTTGGTAATAACTCGGCTTCTGTTGTTGCAGACGCCTATATAAAAGGTTTACGAGGTTACGATACCGAAACTTTATGGGATGCTTTAGTAAACGGAGCCAATAACGAAGGGCCTATGACGGCTGTAGGACGTGCTGGTGCTCCCTATTATAACGAACTTGGATATGTACCATACGATGTTGGTGTTCACGAAAGCGCTGCACGAACTTTAGAATATGCCTATGACGATTTTGCTATCTACCAATTTGGAAAAGCGATTGGAAAATCAAAAAAGGAGATTAGAAAATACAAGGAAAGAAGTATGAATTATAAAAACCTCTTTGACCCTAGCTATGGATTAATGAGAGGTAAAAATGAAGATGGAAGCTGGCAGGAAGATTTTAATCCTTTTAGATGGGGAAATCCTTTTACTGAAGGAAATAGCTGGCACTACAGCTGGTCAGTTTTTCATGATGTTGAAGGTTTAATTGGTCTTATGGGAGGTAAAGAAAACTTTGTAAAGAAATTAGATTCTGTTTTCTCTATGCCTCCAATTTTTGATGAAAGTATGTACGGTGGCGTAATTCACGAAATTCGTGAGATGCAAATTGCAGATATGGGACAATATGCACACGGTAACCAACCTATTCAGCATATGATTTATCTTTATAATTATGCTGGAGAGCCATGGAAAGCTCAAAAATGGGCTAGAGAAACTATGGACAGAATGTACATGGCTACACCAGATGGTTATTGTGGTGATGAAGATAATGGACAAACTTCAGCCTGGTATGTATTCTCTGCTCTAGGTTTTTACCCCGTAACTCCAGCGGTAGATCAATATGTAATAGGAGCTCCGTTATTTAAAAAAATGACTGTGAACCTTGAAAATGGAAATAAGATCGAGATCAATGCTCCAAAAAATAGCGACAATGATAAGTATATTAAGAGTATGAAAATTAATGGAGAGTCTTACCACAAAAACTATTTGAAACATTCAGATTTAGTAGATGGCGTAACGATTGATATCGAAATGAGCACTTCCCCAAATAAAAATCGCGGTACTACAAAAGATGCTTTGCCTTATTCATTTTCTAACGAATAGCATAAATTTATGATTATAAGCTCATTTCAAAATAAATCCAAGTTTAAAAAAGGAATTCAACTTTTAGGCGCCAGTATTTTTCTTAGCTCTTTAAGTTTATATACTTCCTGCAAAGATGCTGAAGCCGAAGAAAATTCGGTTTCAGCATCAAAAATAAACGATACTAAAGATTTTGCGCAGTATGTAGATCCAATGATTGGTACTGCAAAAATGGGACACACCTACCCTGGTGCAACCGTTCCTTTTGGGAGCGTACAATTAAGTCCAGATACAGATACTATTCCTTATGCTGTAGATGGTCATTACAATCCAGATGTTTATAAATATTGCGCAGGCTATCAATATGAAGATAGAACCATTGTTGGTTTTAGCCATACGCACTTTAGTGGCACAGGACATTCAGATCTTGGAGATTTTTTGATTATGCCTACCACAGGAGATCTTCAATTAAATCCTGGTACTGCTACGAATCCTGAAAGTGGATATCGTTCCAGATTTTCTCACGACAAGGAAACTGCAGAAGCTGGTTATTACAGTGTGATATTGGACGATTATAATATTAAAGCTGAAATGACAGCTACATCGCGCGTAGGAATGCATCAATATTCTTTTCCTGAAGGGAAAGATGCACATATTATTTTCGATCTAATGCATGGTATTTATAACTATGATGACAAAAATGTATGGACATTTGTACGTGTAGAAAATGATACATTAATTACTGGTTACCGCCAAACTAATGGTTGGGCAAGAACACGCCGAGTTTACTTTGCCATGTCTTTTAGTGAACCTATCAAAGATTATGGTAGAACTCGTAATGATAAACAACCTTACAATGGTTTTTGGGGAAAATTCGATCAGTCTAAAAACTTTCCTGAGATCGCCGGAGAGAAAATTAGAATTTTTTTTAATTTCGATCTAGAACCTCAGGAAAAATTAAAAGTCAAAATGGCCATTTCTCCGGTAAGTTCTGTAGGTGCTTTAAATAACATGAAAGAAGAAACTCCCCATTGGGATTTCGATCAGGTTAAAAAAGAAGCAAGAGCCAAATGGAATCGTGAGCTTAATAAAGTTCAGTTATCATCTAAAGATAAAGATGAGTTAACTAACTTTTACACCGCCATGTATCATGCCTTTTTAGGACCTACAGAATATATGGATACCGATGGTAAGTATATGGGCTTGGATATTAATGTTCATCAAGCCGATGGATTTACCAATTATACCAGTTTTTCGCTTTGGGATACATATAGAGCATTACATCCACTATTCAATATATTACAGCCAAAACGAAATGCTGATATGGCCCAGTCGATGATGGCTCACTATGACCAAAGCGTACATTCTATGCTACCGGTTTGGTCGCATTATGCCAACGAAAACTGGTGTATGATCGGGTATCATAGTGCATCTGTTTTAGCGGATGCCATTGTAAAAGGTAATGCAGATTTCGATCAGGAACATGCTTTACAAGCGATGGTGAACACCGCCAAAACAAGATACTACGATGGTTTAGGCTACTATATTGACATGGGTTATGTACCTGAAGATAAAAATGGTGCTTCAGTATCTAAAACTTTAGAATATGCCTACGATGATTGGGCAATTGCCCAGACCGCTAAAAAACTTGGTAAAACAGAGATCTACGAAGAGTTTATTAAAAGAGCTGAGAATTATAAAAATGTTTATGATTCAAAAACCGGCTTTATGCGTCCTAAATTAAGTGATGGTACTTTTAAAAAGGATTTTGATGAATTAAATACTCACGGACAAGGGTTTATTGAAGGAAATAGCTGGAACTACAGTTTATACGTTCCTCACGCTCCCACTGAAATGATCGAGATGATGGGCGGAAAAGAGCAATTTTCGAAACATTTGGATTCACTTTTTACTATGGAACTCCCTGATAAATATTTCGAAAATACTGAAGATATCTCACGTGAAGGGATTATTGGTAATTACGTACACGGCAACGAGCCTTCACATCACGTGGCTTATCTTTATAACTGGACTAATACTCCGTGGAAATCTCAGGATAAAATTCGAATGATTTTAGATATGAAATATCAAACAGGAGCCGACGGTCTTAGCGGTAATGACGATTTTGGACAAATGAGTGCCTGGTATATTTTTAGTAGCCTTGGCTTCTACCCTGTTGCTCCGGGATCTGTGGATTATGCTTTAGGAAGTCCTGCAATTAAAGATGCAAAATTAAATCTTGATAATGGTAATACTTTTAGAGTTATTGCTGAAAACCAAAGTGATAAAAATGTTTATGTGGAAAAAGTAGAACTGAATGGCAAAGAATTATCCAAACCATTTATTTCTCACGAGGATGTAATGAATGGCGGTGAACTTAAATTTTACATGAGCAACCAGCCAAATAAAGCCTTATTTATAAATTAGTGTATAATTTATATTGTTTTGAATTTAAAAAGCGGGCAAATGCCCGCTTTTTTTACTAATGGCAAATCCCTCGAGTGCTTTTGAAAATTCCTAATTTCAATACGCAGTGAAAGCTTTAAATTTTAAATTTCACAGGAACCGAAAAAATTATATTAACCGCTCTTCCATCTTTCATTGCTGGTTCTAATCGCTTTATCTTTTTTACCGCTAGTTTTATATTTTTTGCGATCTTTTTATTTTCAAAATCAACATTAACCTGGTCTACTTTTCCTTTTTTATTTATTCTGAATTTCGCAATAGCGGTATACAATCCTGGTTCTAAATTCTCGCTATTTATAATAGCTGTATCCACATTAGCCATTATCGTATTACGCACACTCTTATAAAAACAATTGGCAAGCTCTTTATTGCTGGCATTAGGATCGCAGTCTTCAGCAATAGGAATTTTATCTACAGCTTCAAGATGCAAATTCTCTATTGAAGGATCTGATTGTGCCATCACCAAACAGCTTATCATAATAAAAACTACGGTGGAAAGTATATTCTTGAACATTCATAAACAATTAAGAAATCGAATGTAAAAATTTCGAACGAGAAGACATATTAATCCCTATAAATTTTATCCCAAAGCGTAATTATTTTGTATTTTGCTGGAATAAAATAAACATCCCCAAATTCCTTAAATGAAATTATTCATCACCATCATCGTTGGATTATTATGTTTTTCAGCAATTTCTCAAACTAAAATTTCAGGTAAAATCATCGAAAATGACTCCACTGCAATTCCTTTTGCTGAAGTTGTTTTAAAAAACGTAACGTCTGGAAAACTTATTGGTTCTATTACCGAGGATGATGGTAGTTTTCAGCTGAACACTACTCCCGGCAATTACAGTTTAGAAATTTCATTTGTAGGCCAACAATTGTTTACTAAAAAGATTGAAGTCAAAGAAGACGCTATAGATTTAGGAACTATAATCGTCGATAATGCTCAAGAATTAGATGAAGTATTCCTGACTTCTAAGAAAAAACTGATTGAGCGAAAAATTGATCGGCTTATTTTTAATGTAGAAAATTCATCCAAATCGTCACAGGGTGATGTTGTTGAGGTTTTAAAAATAGTTCCCAGTATTCGTGTAGAAAATGATGCTATAAGTATGATTGGTAAAGGAAATATGCGAGTGATGATTGACGAGCAAATGCTGCAACTTTCTGGCGTAGACCTTATAAATTTCCTGCAAAGTATCGATTCTGAAACTATTAAGAGTATCGAAGTAATTAGCAATCCGCCAGCTAGATATGAAGCTGAAGGCAATAGCGGACTCATAAATATTATCCTGAAAAAGCCAAAAAGCGATTCTTGGAATGCACAACTTAAAGGAACATACATACAGCGAACCAAAGCGAATTATAGAAGTTCGGCCAACTTCAATATTAACAAAGATAAATTTACATTTTCAGGACGGCTTGGTTTTATAAAACATCAACTAGTGCTTCAGGAAAACTTAACATCTACATATCCAGAAGAAACCTCAGTAACTTCTACCCCGGTTGATATAGATCTGGAAGGCTCGGTAGCTTCCGCAGAAATTGGCTATGAAATGAATCAAAATTGGCATTTAGGCGCACAATATTATTTTAATGGTACGGCTGCAAATATTGAATCTTTGCCTAAAACCAAAATCACACGAAATAATGCAGAAGATAGCTTTATAAGAATGAATGGATCTGAACCCCAACATCCACGAGTTCACAAGTTAAATCTTAATACCAATTTCAATTTAGATTCCTTAGGTAAAAACGTGATTTTGAATCTAGATTACTTGTATAATACCAACGAAGATAAAAAGTATTATCAGGGTATAGAATCTCCTGGCTTAGATGAAAATACAGAGAATAGATATTTTAGATCTTTCAATAAAACCAATAATAAATATGATATTTATTCGGCTAAAATAGACATTGAAAATCCACTAAAATGGATTGATTTAGACTTTGGCGCAAAGTATACTTATTCTGATATTTCTAGCGATATTAAAAGTTTTAACACAGGATACACTTTAAATCCTACAGATGAGATTCCTAATATTCCTGCAGTTCCTTTTGATTACGATGAAAAAATTGCTTCGGCGTATATTTCAGCAAATAGAAATTTTGGTGAGCAATGGTCTGCACAGTTTGGTTTACGATTAGAAAATACCGCTATAAGCGCCCTTTCTCCAAATTTGGATATCAATCGTGAGGATAATTACACTAACCTCTTCCCTACTTTTTACATTAATTATAATCTTGATACGAAAACAAACTTTTCACTCAATTACAGTCGTAGGATAGAACGCCCAAACTTTAGAGATCTTAATCCTAATACTTATTATAGAACCCCATCTATATTTTACTCGGGAAACGCCTATTTAGATCCCTCATTTATTCATAATATAGAATTTAGTGTTTTACATCATGATTTTGTAACCCGGCTTTATTTTACTCGGGAAAACAATGCATTTGGTGAAGTTCCAATAGCCAATACATCGATTAATAGTACAGGATTTAGTTACGAAAATTATATTGACAGAACGCTTTTAGGAATCTCTGAAAGTTTTACCTGGAATCCAATACATTGGTGGACTAACGTAAATAATTTAGATCTAAATTATGCAAAATCAACTTTCAATTTAGAGCAACCACAAGCAGATCGCAACGGTTTTAATAGCAGAGTTAGCACTAATAATGATTTTAATTTAAATTCTGAAAAAACAATTATTGGCGGCCTTAACTATTGGTATCAATTTGAAGGTGTCGATGGAATTTTTGAAACCCAAGCGCAAAGTTCTCTAGGACTTTCGCTACAGTTTTTACTCTTAGATAAAGATTTGAATATTAGCCTGCGTGGAGAAGATTTATTTAAAAACGCTATTGAGCGAAAAACGGCTAAAATAAACGGAGTTACTCAGGAAATTAGAAATTTTTACGATTCCAGACAATTTTGGCTGAGTGTAAGCTACAAGTTTGGAAATGATAATTTGAAAGTGCGTTCGCAAAAATCAGGAAATACAGATACAGAAAGACGCGCCGGAGGTTGATTTGAGACTTAAATTATCAAAAAAGTCTTTAGTTAGATTTTAAAATCAACTAAAGACTTTATCAATACTCTTAAATTAGACAATATTATACTCTTAAGGCATTCAGCAAAATACTTACCGGGTGTTGGGCTTCGCGTTTTGTTCCATCAAAAATCTGATGTCTACAACTGGTTCCGTTTGCCGAAATTATCGTTTCATCTGAAGCTTTTCGAACTGCCGGAAACAAGGTTTGCTCACCAACCGCCATACTTACCTCGTAATGTTCTTTTTCGTACCCAAAACTACCCGCCATTCCGCAGCAACCCGAAGGGATAATGGTTACTTTATAATTTTCAGGTAGATTTAAAATCTCAAAAGTTACTGCAGTATTCGATAATGCTTTTTGATGGCAGTGACCGTGGACTTTTATATCTTTTTCTTCGGAAGTAAACTGCTCTTTTTTGATGTTTCCGAGGGCCATTTCCTTCTTCAAAAATTCTTCGATAATAAAGCAATTTTTAGATAATTCGGTTGCTTTTTCTCGATCATCGGCTAAGCGCAAATATTCGTCCCTAAATGTTAGAATTGCTGAAGGCTCCAAACCTAAAAGCGGTTGATCTTCTGCAACCAAATTGCTAAAAATAGAAACGTTTTTATTCGCCATTTCTTTCGCTTCTTCTAAAAAACCTTTAGAAATATGCGCTCTTCCACTCTCTTCGTGATCGGTAAAAATAACTTTATAATTCAGCTTGCTTAAAAGTTCAAGAGCATCAAAACCAATTTCAGCATCCAGAAAATTCGTGAACTCATCATTAAAAAAATAAACAGACTTTATAGGATTTCGGGGTGTTAATCGATCTTTATTCTTTTCGAAATAAGATTTTAAAGTCATTTTGGCCAATTTTGGCAAACTTCTTTGTGGAGCTACGCCCATTATTCTTTTAGCAATACCAGAGGTTAAACTATTAGAGAACATAAAATTAGCCACTCCAGGAACTTTGGAAGCCATTTTATTCATTTTTCCATTATTGGCAAAAGCTTTACTTCGATTGGAAAATCCGTGTTCTTTTTGATATTGATACTGAAATTCTGCTTTTAAAGCAGCAACATCAACACTGCTTGGGCATTCACTTTTGCAGCCTTTACAGCTTAAACAAAGATCATAAGCATCTTTAATTTCTTTATGACTAAATTTATTTTCTTTATCTGAATTTGTTAAAAACTCCCGCAACGTATTTGCTCTAGCTCTGGTAGTATCTTTTTCGTCTTTAGTAGCGCGATAACTTGGGCACATGGTTCCGCCGCTTTCCGCAGATTTTCTACAATCTCCACTCCCATTACACTGCTCTGCTAAACGTAAAATTCCCTGATTTTCATCAAAATTCATCAGAGTCTTTATTTCCGGCTCAACTCGGTCTGGTTGATATCGCAACGAGGTATCCATAGCAGGAGCATCTATAATTTTGCCGGGATTAAAGATGTTCTGTGGATCAAAAGTAGCTTTCACCTGTTTTAATAGTGCGTAATTTTTAGATCCAACCATCATTTCTACAAACTCAGCACGAACGCGGCCATCGCCATGTTCTCCGCTCATAGAACCATTGTATTTTTTAACCAATTTCGCTACATCTGTGGTAATCTTTCTAAAAAGAGCGACATCTTCTTTCTTCTTCAAATCTAAAATAGGGCGCAAATGAAGCTCACCCGCACCGGCATGGGCATAGTAAACCGCATTTTGCCTGTACGATTTCATAATCTGGCTAAACTCTTTTATGTAATCTGCCAATACTGGTAAAGCGACCGCGGTATCTTCAATACAGGCTACGGCTTTTTTATCGCCAACGATATTTGCTAATAAACCAAGCCCAGCCTTTCTTAATTCTGAAGCCATATTAATTTGCTCGCCATAAAGAATGGGATTGGCGTAACTTATTCCATTCTCTTCTAGAGTATGTAATAAGGCTATTGTTTTATCCTGAAGTTCATCGGCAGTATTAGCTCTAACTTCAAGCATTAATATAGCTTCAGGATCTTCCTGAATAAAAAACCTGTTCTCGCGATATTTAATGTTTTGCTTGGTACAATCTAATATAGTTTTATCCATCATCTCGCAGGTGTAGAGTGAATGCTCCATGGTAGAAGCTACGTCCTGCAAACAATCTTCGATACTACGATAGTGCGAAGCAATCATGGCTGCTTCAGGCGGTTGAAGATCATCTAACTGCAAAGTAAGCTCGGTAGTAAAGGCTAATGTCCCTTCGCTTCCGGCAAGCAAATGGCAAATATTAAGTAGCTCGTCTGAATCTTCAGAAAAAACTTCAGAATAAATTAATTCATCTATCGCATATCCTGTATTTCTACGATGTAATTCTCGCGGCGGAAATTCTTTAATAATCTCTGCTCTATTTTCTTCCGAAGAAAGTATTTCAGCTATATTTCTGTAAATATTACCTTCTAAATTATCCAATTTCAGCTTTTCCTGAAACTCTTTTTTAGAAATAGCTTTAAATTCAGCTTCGCTTCCATCGCTAAGAATTGTTTTTAAGGCAACCGTTTTTTCTCGGGTGGTTCCGTATTTAATGGAAGTGGTACCACTACTATTATTTCCTACCATTCCACCCACCATACAACGGTTGGAAGTTGAAGTATTAGGCCCAAAGAAAAGACCGTGTTCCTTCAGCATTCTATTAAGATCATCTCTTATAACTCCTGGTTGTAGTGTTACCGTTTTATTTTCTGTATCGAGACTTAAAATCTTGGTGAAGTTCTTAGATACATCTACAACAATACCAGTACCTACACATTGGCCAGCAAGAGAAGTCCCCGCCGTTCGCGGAATCAATGAGGTTTTATTTTCTTTAGCAAAAAGAATTAGTTCTTTTAAGTCGTTCTTGCTTTTAGGATAACTTACCGCTAATGGTAGTTCTCTATAAACTGAGGCATCGGTTGCATAAATCGATCGCCAAAGTTTATCAAAAAATAACTGGCCATCCAGTCGCGTTGCTAATTGCTGAAGTTTCTTTTCCATACAGCCTTTAAAATTAAGCAAATTCACTAAACTGCTTAACAGATTTTTAAAGATAATTAACAATAGATTGGCTAAAAGGCCTAATATTACTTTCCGTCAAAAAGTATTTTTGCCCAAAACATATAAATCAAAACAATGAAGAAGTTTTTAGTGATTACATTGGTTACCTTAGGATCAGCTTTATTTACGAATGTAAATGCACAAGAGATTGCTGATAATGCTATTGGTCTTAGACTTGGAGGGAGTAATGGTTTTGGACCAGAAATTTCTTATCAAAGAGCGGTAGGAAGCGATAATAATCGTTTAGAATTCGACCTTGGTTGGAGAAATCATAAGCATTATGATATTGTTAAACTTGTTGGATTGTATCAATGGGTTTGGAATATCGAAGGTGGCTTTAACTGGTACGCTGGTGCAGGTGCCGGTATCGCAAGTCTAGATGATGATAGAATTGGTGATCCCTATAACGACGGTGCTTATATTCTTATAGCAGGAGATATTGGTATTGAATACAATTTTGATATTCCTCTAGTGCTTACTTTAGATTTGAGACCAGAAATTGGATTTAATGATTACGATACTATCGACGATCTTGCTCCAGATTTTGCGATTGGTGTACGTTACCAGTTTTAGATTAATAAAATCGAGATATAAAAAAAGTGGAAATTAATTTTCCACTTTTTTTATGCTCTTTTCTAAAAGTTCTGAATACATTTTTTCGTACATCGGTACGATCTGATTAATATCAAAAGTCGCTGCCACTTTTCTGGCGTTTCTTTTAAACGTTTTTAAAGTTTCATTATCACTTAATATAGCAATAGCCTTCTTTGCCATTCCTTTCACATCGCCTACATCGCACAAATAACCTGAAACCCCTTGCTGGTTTACTTCTGGTAATCCTCCGGTGTTACTAGAAACAACGGGAACGCTATTTATCATTGCCTCTAAAGCAGCTAAACCGAAACTTTCTCTTTTTGACGTTAGTAAAAATAAATCTGAAAAACATAGAATTTTATCAATCTCGTGACTTTGACCTAAAAACATCACTTTATCCTGAATACCCAGTTCTTCTGCTAAAGCTTCGGCTTTTTCTTTTTCAGGACCTTCACCCACCATCATTAAACGGCATTTTAATTTCTTCTGAATTTCATAAAAAACCTTAATGGTATCCTGAATTTTCTTTACTTTCCTAAAATTGCTAATATGAGTAATAATTTTTTCATCGCCGTCAGCCATCAATTCTCGCTGACAATCGGTGAAGCTTTTTTCCTGATACTTAGAAGCATCAATGAAATTAGGGATTACTCTGATCTCTTTCTTAATTTCAAAAAGTTCTAATGTATCTTTTCGCAGACTTTCAGAAACTGAAGTAACCATATCGCTCGCATTGATACTAAAGGTAACTGCAGGTTTATAAAAAGGATGATTACCTACTAAAGTAATATCTGTACCGTGCAGCGTAGTTACCATAGGAATATTTATCCCTTGATCTTCTAGCATTTTTTTAGCCATATAGCCCGCATAAGCATGCGGAATAGCATAGTGTACATGTAATAATTCAATTCCGTGTAGCTTAACCATGTTTACCAGTTTACTACTTAAAGCAAGTTCGTAAGGTTGGTAATGAAATAATGGATAATCTGGTACGTGAACTTCATGAAATTTCACATTGCTAGATAATTGATCTAATCGTACCGGCTGTTTGTAGGTTATAAAATGAACTTCATGACCTCTTCTTGATAGCGCCAGGCCAAGTTCTGTTGCGACTACACCACTACCGCCAAAAGTGGGATAACAAACTATTGCTATTTTCATTAATCCTTTTTTAAAATCGGCTAGAACCGATTCAATTTAATTATTTCTAACAATTTACATTAATAGTCTATAGCATCATAGATTACTTCCTGTATTTTGGTTCTAATATTTTCGCGAATCAGTTTTCTATTGGTCGAATCTGGATATACACGATTAGATAAAAATATATAAACAATCTCTTCTTCTGGATCTGCCCAAGCGAGTGTTCCTGTAAATCCGCTGTGTCCAAAACTACTGTGCGAAACACAAGAACAAACCGGGCCTGCACCACTAATCTGTGGTTTGTCGAAACCAACACCACGCCTTACATTTCTATTACAATAATAGCAGGTATTAAACTTTTCTATAGTTTTAGATTTTAGGTAGGTTTGATCACCATAGCTACCACCTTGTAGGTAGGTCTGCATTATTTTGGCAACGTCGTTAGCATTACTAAATAAGCCCGCATGACCGCCAATACCTCCTTGCATGGCTGCGCCCTGATCATGAACATAGCCATGTACTAACTGCCCTCTCCATAATTTATCATTTTCGGTTGGTACAATTTCATCTAATGGGAATCTTGTTATCGGTAGATAACCTGTATAGTTAGCTCCCAGAGTTTTGTAAAATTTATTTTGGGTAAGACTATTTAAGTTAGAACCGTAGTATCCCTCAAGATAATATTTTAGAATATAAAATGGTAAATCGCTGTACTTATATTCTTTTTTACGATTAAGTCCACTCTTTGCTATAATATCTATAATAGTATCCTGCATATCTTTCCTAATATACATATCATTAGCAACTTGGGTATTAAAGCGCTCGTCTGGCGATTTGTGATAGTATAATGTAGATGGATGTTTGGTAACTGCATCTATAGTGGGAACATAAAAAGGAATCCATGCTTTAAGTTTTGCATAATGCATCAACATATCCTGTAACTTGATAAACTCTTTATTAGTTCCCCTAAAAACCGGCATTATTTCGCCCAATTTGGTATCAAAACTAATTATTCCCTCTTCTACCTGTTTCATCACCAAAGGCAAAGTTGATAGAATTTTGGTTAACGATGCTAAATCGTATACTGAAGTATCTGTTACAGGATTTATATGCTCGTAGGTATGAAATCCAAAATTCTTACTATAGATTACTTTTCCCTTTCTTGCCACTAAAACTTGCGCTCCAGGCGTCATTTTCTTGGCAATAGAATAATTTACAATCGAATCTATTTTCTTCAATTTAAAGCTATTCATCCCCACACTTTCTGGAGAACCATACGTAAGCCTATTTATAGATTTAGTATCATATCCTGTACCTTCCGGAAATTCAATACCAATACTAACGGGTAATTTTCCCTTGGCTTCGGTTGCACCAAAAATAACCTGTGCTGCTTTTTGCTGTGCAATTTCACTATTTTGGTATGCTTCTAATATACTCTGAATATTTGTGGTGCTTCTTATGTCTAATAATGAATAAGGACTTGCAAATACCGTTAAGAGCGTTTGATGCGCTCTGGCAATTTCGTGCAACCAAATTAACTCCTGGTTACTAAAGCTATACGATTTCCAAGGGTTATCATTGCTTTTATGAAAACCTATAATTACATAATTGTAATCCTTTAGTTTATCTAGAAGCTGTGGTAATTTTTCTGCGGAAACGTGATCAACTCTCGCATATTTCTTCAATTGCTGAAGAAATGCAGTACCGTCATCATCGCCTAATCCTACATAAGCAATCTTTTGTTCATCTAAGTTTTTGATAGGCACCATACCTTTGTTATTACGAATCAAAGTCATGGCATTTTCCATCAATTTCTCATATAGAACCTTATCCATAACACCATTCAGTTCTTCATAAAGAAAAGTTTCTTCTACGGGCTCATAATTATTAAGTCCTGCCTTATATTTTGCTTTAAGAATCTTTTTTACTGAATGCGCTAGCCTCTCTTCAGTTATCAAACCTGAATAATAGGCAGATTTCAGTTTTTCTATAGATTTTGGAACATTTTCAGAAATTAATAAAATATCATTTCCTGCTCTAAAAGCGGCTAGATCTATTTCTCCCGGTTCGTCGTAATTGGAAGCCCCACGCATATTTAAAGCATCGGTAAAAATTAAACCTTTAAATTGTAAATTTTCACGTAACATGCCGGTAACAACCTTTTTAGATAAAGATGTTGGTCTTCCTTCTTGAGTTCCTAAAGCGGGAACATCTAGATGCGCCACCATCACACTACTTAAGCTATCCTTTATTAAGCTACGATATGGGTAAAGCTCAACGCCTTCTATTCGCTCTTTTGGAAAGTTGATCGATGGTAAGGTTTTATGAGAATCCTGATCGGTATCCCCGTGTCCCGGAAAATGTTTAGCGCTAGATAATATTCCTTCTTTATGCATTCCGTGCATAAAAGCTAAGGCCTTTTGGGTAACATTAAATTTATTCTCGCCAAACGAACGATTACCAATAATTGGATTTTGAGGATTTGTATTGATATCTACAACAGGTGCAAAATTTATATGAATACCAAGTCGTTTTGTATGTCTTGAGATTGCAGCACCAGCTTCTTCGATCAATTTATTATCCTGAATAGCTCCTAAAGTCATATTCCATGGCAGGGCAAACGTAGAGTCTAAGCGCATGGCCAGTCCCCATTCTGCATCCATACCAACTAGAAGCGGAGTTTTGCTGATTTCCTGAAACTCGTTCGTTAATTTAGCTTCTCTTACCGGTCCTCCTTTAGAAAAAATAACTCCTCCTATCTCATAATCTGAAATAAGCGATCGTACTTTATCGAAATCTCTTTGAGATCCGCTCGAAAAAATATCGACCATAAAAAGCTGCCCAAGTTTTTGCTCCAGGGAATAATTAGAATAAATACTATCTACCCATTTCTTTTGTGCCAAACTATCATTGGCAACCAAAGGATCGGGGCTGCTTATCTGCTGAGCATTTAAAACAGGAGATAAAAAAAAGAACGATAGAAGCAGTACGGTTAGTTTAGCTTTTATCCTCATTAATTCATAAATCTCTTGTGCCAACTTTCAGATGCTGGGACTTCCCAATCTGAAAGATATTCAGCTTTGTTATTTACCAGATTATTGAAGACGATTGTTTTAGGAGAAACCGATTTATTTTTGGCTAATTTCCTAAAATCTGCTAGGGGTTTATAAGCCACAAATTCTCCCTGCTTAAAGGATACATTCATCTTATCTAATAAATCGACATTATATTCTTTTTCAAGGCTTTGTATAAATTGAACTGAAGCATCAATTGAACATCCTGAAGCTGCATTGATTTCTTGATCTAGACCAATGGTTATAAATCTTTTATATTTAATATCATACCCAGCTTTTAAGCTAGAGCCATGTACTGTCCACTGGGTTAAAAATTGATCTAGTTTTTGCTTAATTTCAGATAATTCCTCTTCAGTAAAAGATCGGTTAGATTGATAGATCCATACTCGTGAACTATCTGGCAAGGATTCAAAAGGTACTAACATATTGTGGTGGTAATTTTATCGATTTCAAACTTAATAATTAAATATATAGTCGCAAAAAAGCTGCCATATTTCAAATTAATTAAGCTTTATTGAAGGAATTTTATAAGAATTTGATTTTAAAGATCTTTGGCGTTAGCGATCATCTCTGCAACATCCATAACATCGATATTTTCTTCCTGATTTTTGCTTTTTACGCCATCAGTCATCATCGTATTACAAAAAGGACAGCCAGCAGCGATTACCTCGGGTTTAGTTTCCATCGCCTGCTCGGTTCTGGCGACATTCACGTCTTTGTTCCCGGGTTCTGGTTCTTTAAACATTTGCGCACCCCCTGCCCCACAACAAAGTCCGTTGCTTTTGCATTTGCGCATTTCGATAAGTTCTACTTCTAACTTTTTTAAAAGATCTCTAGGTGCTTCGTATTCACCATTTGCCCTGCCTAAATAACAAGGATCATGGAAGGTAATTCGCTTTCCTTTAAATTTTCCTCCTTCAACTTTTAAACGACCTTCATTAAGTAAAGATTTTAAAAATTGTGTATGGTGTATTACTTCGTAAGTTCCGCCTAAAGAAGGATATTCATTTTTAATTGTATTGAAACAATGAGGGCAGGCTGTAACTACTTTTTCGATCTCATAGCCATTCAAGGTTTCGATATTCATCGCAGCTTGCATTTGGAATAAAAATTCGTTTCCTGCGCGTTTTGCAGGATCACCGGTACAACTTTCTTCGGTACCTAATACTGCAAAATCTACTCCAGCTTCATTTAAAAGTTTAACGAAAGCTTTTGTAATTTTCTTGGCACGATCATCAAAACTTCCTGCACAACCTACCCAAAATAAAACTTCTGGCTTTTTACCTTCCGCCATATATTCTGCCATGGTTGGTACTTTTATCGCTTCTGCCATATTCCTGCTATTCTATATGTTCAATTAATTTTCTTCAGCCCACTTAAGTCGATCCATTTGGTTATACGGCCATGGAGCTCCGTTGTTTTCTATATTTGTTAGAGAAACTGATAGTTCGTTGGGAGCAGCACTTTGTTCCATTACCAAGTATCTTCGCATATCTAAAATTATAGACAAAGGATCGATCCCAACCGGGCACGCCTCTACACAAGCATTACAAGTGGTGCAAGCCCATAATTCTTCTCTCAAAATATAATCATCTAGCAATTGCTTGCCGTCATCTTCAAATTTGCCATTTTTATTAATATTTTCTCCTACTTCTTCTAAACGATCCCGAGTATCCATCATTATCTTCCGAGGAGATAATTTTTTACCAGTTTGATTGGCAGGACATTCCGCAGTACATCGACCACATTCCGTACAGGTATAAGAATTTAATAGTTGTACCTGATTGAGATCCATAACATCTGATGCGCCAAACTTTTCGGGTTCTCCTTCGTCTTCTGCGGGTGCGGCAAAAGGATCGGCATTAGGATCCATCATAAGCGCTACTTCTTTTTTAACCGCTTCTAGATTGTTCATTTCTCCTTTAGGATTCAATTTGGAAAAATAAACATTTGGAAAGGCTAAAAGAATATGAAGGTGTTTAGAATAATATAGGTAATTTAGAAAAAATAATATTCCTAAGATATGAAGCCACCATGCTGCTCTTTCAATAATTATTAAAGTGGCATTTGAAAGTCCTTCAAAAAGAGGAGCTATAAATTGACTAATAGGAAATCCACCAATTATACCTTCTGCATGAGCATAATGAGCAGCTCCATTTAATTGAAGTTGATAATCTGCAGCGTTCATTATTAGAAAAAGCGTCATCAACACCATTTCGAAATAAAGAATATAATTAGCATCGTTTTTAGGCCATCCTTTTAATTCTCGACTTAGAAATCTATAAATATTTAATACATTTCTTCTAATCCAGAAAATAATTACTCCTAATAATACTAAGAGTGCTAAAACTTCAAAGATTCCAATTAAAACGTTATAGAATCCTCCCAGAAAAGAAAGGATACGATGGGTACCAAAAATACCATCGATGATAATTTCTAAAACTTCAATATTAATGATTATAAAACCTAAATAAACAATAATATGAAGCGCTCCAGAAATTGGCTTTTTTACCATCTTGGATTGTCCAAAAGCTATCCTTAGTGTTTTAGACCATCTTTCTGAAGGATTATCTGTACGATCGATTTCGTTCCCAAGCTTAATATTTCTTAGCATCCTTCTAATATTTCTAACAAAAAATGAAATACCAGCTACTAATGCTATTAGAAATAGTATTTGAGAAACAATTTGCATATCTATTTTATTTTAAAGAATCCTTAGGTTCGTCATAAGGACCAGGATTTTTACCGAAAACAGAGAAATGAACGTATCGTTTAGGATTTAATTTAATATCCTGAAGGAGTTCTTCCAACTGCTTGGTAGCACGATCAAGGTTATTATAAACTTTATCGTCATTTAGTAACTTTCCTGCGGTGCCCTGCCCATCATTAAGATTATCGGCTATATTTCTAAAATCTGCTACTACGGTTTCCAAATCATCTGTAATCTGACCTAGATTAATAGCTTTTAAAGAATCTGATACTGTTTTAAAGTTACCAGACATTTTATTAAGATTATCGAAAGTTTTATTCAGATTTTCAGCATTACCCTGCACAATCCCTTCTAAAGAACCACTGGTATTCTTCAAAGATCGCATCGTGGCATTTAAATTTTTGAATGTATTATTGATATTATTGGTAGTGCTATCATTTAATAGATCATTTATAGAGGTAAGTAATGAATCTGCACTTACAACTGTTCTCTCTAGTTTTTGCTGAAGTGGGGTAAGGCGCTCATTAACCAATTCCATTATTCCCTCTTCAACATTACTATCTAAAGTATCTCCAGTTTGAGCCATTTCACCTTTTTCGTATTCTGGCACGATAGCTAATGATTTTCCTCCAATAATCCCACCTCCGTATACCTTAGCGGTACTGTTTTTAGAAAAAGTAAAATCTTTCTCTACTGTGAAAGTAACTACAAGTTGACCTACTTCATTAAAGAAATCAATATCTGTAACCTGTCCTACTTTTAGACCATTAATGGTTACTGCAGATGAAGGTGACAATCCTTCAACATCATCATAAATTGCGTAAAATGTACGACTGGAATCTAATAAGTTCTTACCCTTTAGAAAACTGTACCCAAAAATAAGAAGTACAATTGCAACGATAGCAAGAATAGCGGTTTTAACCTCTTTAGAATATTTCAAAAGCTAGTTTTTTAGTATGCAAACAAATTTAGGCATAAATATAGAAAAGTATCTTAATTGACATTAGTTTTTAACGCGTCATTAACTGTAATCTTTTCTCCATTTTTAAAGGCTACAATATAACTATTTGGATAGCCCTTGTTTATCGCATTTTGATGGATTTTTTGTATATCAAGGTAGCTAGAGGTTTCACCCAGATAATATTTGTACAATTTTCCTTCTTTTTTTCTAAAGACATTCTCGATACCTTTAAAATTATAAGACTTGGTTTCTAGTTTCGAAGATCCAGCCGCGAGTTGAACACTAAAAATGATTCCTTCATAATAGTCTGCAGGTTTACCGTCTATACTAACACCAGATTCAGATTGTGGTACAGCTTTTGGAATTTGCGCAATACTTTCTAAAGATGACATATTAATTTGCGCACCATAGTTTAAAATACCTTCTACAATAGCTTCAGACATTTTATTTTGACCGGGCGTACTGTTTAAGAATGCTCCTTCACTATCATTAGTAAGAAAACCTACTTCTACCAAAACACTAGGCATATAGGTTTGGTGCAATACAATTAAAGCTCCCTCTTTCACTCCACGGTTTTTACGCTTTAGATCGTATGTGAATTTTTTCTGAATTAAATCGGCCAACAGTATACTTTGATTAAGATATTCTTCCTGCATCAATGTCATACCTATAAATGACTCTGGAGAATTAGGATCAAAACCATTATAAGTTACTTTATAATCTTCCTCCATATAGATTACCGAGTTTTCTCGCTTAGCAACTTCAAAATTAGTTTTATTCCTATTTAATCCTAATACGAAAGTCTCTGTTCCTGAAGCCTGAGAATTATGAGAATTACAGTGTACAGAAACAAAAAGATCTGCTTCGGCATCGTTAGCAATCTGTCCTCTTTCCATTAAAGGAATAAACACATCGGTAGTACGGGTATAAACTACTTTTATTCCTTTTTTTTCCAGCTCCTTACCCACTTTTAAAACAATACTTAGGGCGATGTCTTTTTCTTTATAGCCATTTCCCATGTTCCCGGGGTCCTTACCGCCATGACCGGCATCTAAAACTACTACAAAGGGATCTGTAGGCATTGGTTTTTCTGCAGCTAAACATAACTGTCCTGAAACTAAAATAAAAGCTAATACTAAAAGTTGAAGTATATTCGTTCTCATAAATAAGCAACGCTAATTCTTGGGTGAATATTTTAATTACTATTTTCGCGTGATCACAAAAGTTAGCTAAAAAAATATATGTAATTTTGGAAACTCAAAAAGTAAGCCATTCTTTACAAAAATAGTACTTAAAGCATTGCAAACAAATATACCCAATATACTTTTTTGCTGTATTTTCCTATTGTTCTCTAGTGCGCTTTTACAGGCTCAGGAAATTGAACAAAATCAAAGTATTAGGATAGAAGCTGAGAAAGATTCTCTTGTTATGGTAAGTACCTTACCTTTAGCACAAATGATTAAATCTCAGGATAGCATTCTTGGTCTTTTTCAAACAGACACACTTAAGCGAGCGCAAAAAAACCGGATGATTACCGATGTAGTAGATTACAAAGCAACCGATTATATGAGGCTAAGTAATCGTGAAAAGAAGATGTATCTCTACAACGAAGCCCAGGTTGTTTACCAGGATATGACCATAGACGCCGGTTACATTATTATAGACAACGAAAAAAACGAAGTCTATGCTTACGGTATTACAGACTCTACCGGAGCCTATACACAAACACCTGTTTTTCAGCAGGGAGCTAAAACAGTAGAACCCGACTCCATTCGGTTTAATTTTGATACAGAACGAGCTTTAGTTTATAACTCAAGAACACAGGAAGCTTCTTTTAATGTAAAAGGACAAGTGACTAAAAGAGAGAATGATTCTGTATACTTTATGAAGAACGTTCGTTTTACAACTTCAGAAAACGTAGACGATCCTGAATACTATTTTTATGCCAGAAAAATAAAGTTTGTCCCAGACAGGAAAATTGTTTCTGGTTTAGTAAATATGTATATCGCAGACATCCCTACACCTTTAGGATTACCTTTTGGTTATTTTCCGCTTACTGAAGAACGGACTTCAGGATTTATAATTCCGTCTTTTGGTGATAGCCAGCAAGGTTATTTTCTACAAAATGGAGGATATTATTTTGCACTAAGCGATTATGCAGATCTTTTGGCTGTTGGAGATTATTATACCAACGGAAGTTATGCACTGCGACTTGAATCTAGCTATACGAAAAGATATAAATTTAGAGGGAATTTTAGTTTTAGATACGAGCGGCAATACAATAGTGAGAGAGGTTTTCCTGACTTTTCGGAAAGTTCGGTTTATAACATCCGGTGGTCCCATAGTCAGGATGCAAAGGCGAGTCCTTCATCCAGATTTTCGGCTTCCGTCAATTTAGGTAGTAGTAATTACTATCAGCAATCTGTAAACCAGAGTAACACCGCTAATTTCTTAAATAATACACTTAGTTCTTCTGTCTCTTATAGTAAAACTTTTGAAGGAAATCCCGGTGTTAATTTCAGTTTAACAGCAACCCATAGTCAAAATACCAATACGGGAGAAATTAATATGACGTTGCCTACACTGCAGGCCAGTGTAGATCGTATATATCCTTTTGCGCCTAAAGGCGGATCTAAAAAAGGGATCATTCAGAATATAAATTTGCAATATAATTTAAGAGCTGAAAACCGGTTTAATACCACCGATTCTTTATTCTTTCAACCAGAAATGTTTGAAGATGCCGTTTTGGGTGCACAGCATAGTATCCCTCTAGCTACAAATTTTAAGATTCTTAAGTATTTTAGTGTGAGTGCAAGTACCAATTTTGAAGAAAACTGGGTATTTAAAACTTACGAGCGTTCTTACGACGAAACTACCAATAGTGAGGTTATCGATACTATTAATGGATTTGATTCTTATCGTACCTATAACTTTAACGCCAGTTTAGGTACTACGCTTTATGGACGTAAAGATTTTAGTAAAGACAGTAAAATACAAGCTATAAGACATGTTATTAGACCATCTATTAGCTACGGAATTAACCCTGCTTTCGATCAATATTATGATACCTACGAGCGCGAACCTCTAACGGGTAGCGGCAGAGATGGATTAACAGATCTTGTAGAATATTCCAGATTTACAGGAACACTCTATGGAGCGCCTAACCGAAACTATTCAAGTTCTATTGGATTGAGCGTTAGTAACACGTTAGAAGCGAAAGTAAGAGATAAAGACAGTACAGCTACCGAGCCCAAAAAGATTAAATTATTAAACAATTTTAGCTTTAGTACTTCTTATAATTTAGCCGCAGATTCTTTAAAATTAGCGCCAGTATCCGTTCGAGGAGGAATTCCGATTATTCAGAATAAACTTGACATAAACTTTACCGGAAATCTAGATCCTTATGCGCTTAATAATAGTAATCAGCGTATCGACAAGCTAAATATCGCCAATGGCGGTAGTTTATTTAGATTAACAAATGCTAATGTTAGTTTTGGATATTCGTTCTCAAGCAAAGATTTTTCAGATAAGGATAACGAAAATGAAGATGAAATTGATAACGAATCCTATAGAAATGGTGGTCGTAAGGATGATCTCTTCGGAAAAAATACCGATTTAGACGGCAATCTCTATGAAGATGAAGATCCTTTTGAAGGCGATGAAGAAGAGGAGAAAAACAAAGAATGGTACCGCTATAAAATTCCATGGGATATACGATTATCATATACGATGACATATAGTAACCAAAGAAGACAAAATGAAATTTCCTCACATTCCATTATGTTTTCTGGTGATGTTGAATTATCACCTAAGTGGGCCGTAGGAGCATCTTCTGGATTTGATATTAGAGAAGGAGGGTTTACATACACGCAATTACGATTCCAAAGAGATTTAGAAAGTTGGAGAATGAGTTTTAGCTGGGTGCCATTTAGCGCAAGAAGATCATGGAATTTCTTTATTGGTATAAAATCATCGGTATTAAGTGATATTAAATACGACAAGCGTAGACAGCCAACAAGAACTATCGGAAGAAACTAAAACCTATAACCACTAAATAAAGATTATGAAAAAACAAATAATAAAAACTGAAAAAGCCCCTGCTCCTATTGGTCCTTACAATCAGGCTGTAAAAACCGGAAATATGATTTTTATTTCAGGACAAATAGCAATTAATCCGGTAACCGGAAATTTGGAAACTGGAGATTTAGAATCGGAAACTAAAATGGTTATGGATAACCTAAAAGCGATTTTAACTGAAGCTGGATGCACATTCGAAAATGTGATTAAAACCTCTATTTTTATTAGTGATATGAATAACTTCAGTAAAATTAATGAAATTTATGCAACTTATTTTGAAGCTGAAACTGCTCCTGCAAGAGAAACTGTAGAAGTTGCCAATTTACCGAAGTTTGTAAATGTAGAAATAAGCGCTATTGCGGTAATAGAATAAAATGAAGTATTAAAAACCTCGAATATAGATTCGAGGTTTTTTGATATTTTTAATTTTGAAGTATGCTTTCGATCTTCTCTAATTCTGCTGAAGAAAATTCAAGATTGTCTAAAGCTGAAATATTATCCTCCAGCTGCTTTATCTTGCTCACTCCTACTAAAACTGAACTTACACGCTCATCTTTAAGCAACCAGGCAACAGCCATTTGCGCCAGACTTTGATTTCTCTCTTTTGCTATTTCATTTAATTGTTGCACTTTATTTACAATTTCAGGAGTAATTCGATCTTTTTGCAGATAAGTGCCCTCTTTATCAGCGCGAGAGCCTTTAGGTATGCCATTTAAATACTTATTTGTTAAAATTCCCTGCTGAAGCGGAGAAAATACAATACTACCAAGTCCAGCATTTTCTAGAGTATCCAACAGCTTATCTTCTTCAACCCAACGATCTATCATGTTGTATCTTGGTTGATGTATTAAAAATGGAGTTCCTAGTTCTTTTAAGATTTTAGCAGCTTTGGCAGTTCTATCAGCGGGATAATTAGATACGCCTACATACAACGCTTTACCACTTCTTACAATTTGATCTAAAGCTCCCATAGTTTCCTCTAAAGGTGTGTCTGGATCTGGCCTGTGATGATAAAAAACGTCTACATAATCTAATCCCATCCGTTGCAGTGATTGATCCAGGCTTGCTATTAAATATTTTCTTGAACCAAAATTCCCATAGGGTCCTGGCCACATATCATAACCTGCTTTAGAAGATATAATCAATTCGTCCCGATAGGGTTTGAAATCTTCAGCAAAAATTTTCCCGAAGTTTTTTTCTGCGCTACCGTACGGCGGCCCGTAATTGTTAGCCAAGTCAAAATGAGTAATACCATTGTCAAAAGCTGTCCTTAAAATAGCTCTAGCATTATCCAAATCGTCAACATCCCCAAAGTTGTGCCATAATCCTAGCGAAATCATCGGCAATTTGATGCCACTTTTACCGCAGCGGCGGTATTTCATTTTAATGTACCTATCTTCCTTAGGCTGATATTTATTCATTTTCAACTTATTTATTATCAAGGCTACAAGCTAGGAAAACAATTCAAATAACCCCTTAATTTGGCAAAAAAAAATACTTGTATAAAATAGACCATTATGGACTTTCCAATTAAAAAAATCTTTAATAGGATGTTTAATTTATGTAAATACTATTTATTTGTAAAAAATTTTAAAGATGAAATTGAAAAGCTTTAATCTAAAGCTATATTTTCAGAGCTTACTTTTAGTAATAACAACTTCAGTAGTGTCTCAGGAAGGAACTCCTGAATTTAATTCTACTTTTAATAATCCAGATGAATCGACCTGGGAAACCCTAAAAAGTGATGCTGAACTTATGTTTGGCGGATTAAAATACACGTATTCTAGACCTTTCCAATGGCAAAATGATGATATCGGTCTTTTTTTGGGAACGGCTATAGGAGCCGCAGGGCTGAATCTTATGGATGAAGAAGCTCATCAATTTTTTAGAGATCAAGAAGAAGATGTTCCGGGCGTTATCAAAGAATTTGGATGGTATTTTGGAAGTCCGCAGAACAACTATGGAGTCACCGGATTAATCTATTTTACTGGATTATTCACTAAAAGTCCTAAAATTAGAAGAACAGGGATTTTAATGATTTCAGCAGCAAGTAGTGCAGGACTTATACAAACTATTTCTAAGAATATTGCGGGAAGAGCCCGTCCCGGCGATGGTAGAGATCGATTATCTTTTAAACCATTTTCTAAAGAGGGTACTTACCATTCCTTTCCTTCAGGACATACCATATTATCATTTACGACATTTTACGCTTTAAGTAAGCAATTTGAAAGTCCCTGGGTTAAAGGAGGTTTATACTTAGCAGGAATGGTTTCACCAGTATCCAGACTCTGGCAAGGAGCTCACTGGCTTACCGATGTGGCTTTAAGTATGGCTTTGACTATCGCCGTAGTAGATTCGGTAGATAAATATCTCGATCAGCAAACATTAATGAAAAATAATCCTGAATTAAGAAAAGAGACCAAAGTGAGTTGGCATTTAACCATGGGCGCGGGTACCATAGGTGTTGTAGGAAAATTCTAGCGATTCTAATTTAGAATAAAAATTAATGAAAAAACAATCTATAGCCATAGACATGGATGGTGTGATGGCAGATGTGGAAACGCATTTTTTAACCTGGTATAATAAGGAATATAGTGAAAATTTATCTCGGGAAGATATTCGAGGTAAATCTGAATCTAATGCTTTTCCTGTAAAGGGCATTATAAAAAAGTACGCAAACTCATCACATTTCTTCGAAACTGCTCCAGTTATGGATGGAGCTATACATGCAGTACAAAAACTACAAGAAAACTACGAAATTTATGTGGTCTCAGCCGCTATGGAATTCCCAATTAGTCTTACTGAAAAAAGAAACTGGCTACAAAATCATTTTCCTTTTATAAGCTGGAAGAATATTATTTTCTGCGGAAATAAAAGTATTATCAATACAGATTTTATGATTGATGATCACCCAAAAAATCTTGATCCTTTTAAAGGAGAAACATTACTTTTTGAGGCTTTCCACAACCTAAAAGTTAAGAACCACTCCAGAGCAAAAAACTGGAAAGAAGTTTTAGATTTTTTTGAGATTTAAAGCAAATAGTATTCTTATAATAAATAAAATCCTATACCAATATCTATTATTAAAGAATCATATCCATCATTCACCTGATTGATGTTAGCATTAGAAACATGGCGATAACCTATCCGTGAATCCAAAAAAAATCGGTTGATATCGTAACTAAAACCTATTGCCAAATTATCAGAAAAACCAATTCCTTTTTCCATACGTTCACTGGTCTTCTCAAAATAACCTGGACCAATACTAGCAAGAAAATAAAGACTACTGGAATGGCCGATTTTCTTTCTAGCAATCATCCCAAAATTCATTATATATTCATGAAATTTTTTAAGTGTTTTCATTTCCTCCACTCTATCAATTAACGGATGATTAACACCCACAATATACCTATCACTAGTGAGTTGATGTTTAACGGTATTATATTCTGGCTGAAAAATAAATTCTAAATCATAAAAAATTCCTTCTTTAATTTTATAGTAGATTTCAATTTTTCTAAGCTGAAAATCATATAAATAATCATCATCTGTAAAGATAGGATTATCTACACTTCCAAACCCATAGTTGAAACCTAATTTATAAAATTCACCCTGATAGTTAGATTCATTTTTCTGCCCAAAAGAATTATATAATGAAAAAAGTATCGAAATAAATAATAGAGGTTTAGTATTCTTCAAGAGATAAATTTATTTAAATACCTTCCACTAAAAGTTTTGCCGTTGCCGGATTTGTAGCTAAAGGAATATTATGAACGTCGCAAAGTCTCATTAGCATAAAAATATCGGGTTCATGAGGATGTTTATCCATAGGATCTCTAAAGAAAACCACCATATCAACCTTTCCTTCTACTAGTCTACTCGCGATTTGTGCATCGCCACCAAGCGGACCAGATAATAATTTATGTACACTAAATCCGGCAACTTCGGCTTTGCTACCGGTCGTACCGGTAGAAATTAATTGCACTTCTTTTGATTCTAAAACCGATCGATATTCGTTTAGAAACTGAACCATTTCAGCTTTTTTCCCATTATGAGCAATAATCGCAATTGTTTTCATTAAGTCGAAAGTATTTCAGAAATTCTAAGCAAATCTTTATTTATCGATGGTTTCTCATGAATCACATCATCTAAAGGACAAGAAATTATATCATCATCTTTAAGACCCACCATCAGATTTTTTTGATCATCTAACAATAACTCCACAGCTTTTACAGACAGTCTACTTGCTAATACACGATCAAAACATGTAGGAACTCCTCCTCGTTGAATATGCCCTAAAACTGTAACTTTGGCGTCATAATAAGGCAGATTTTCCTTAACATAATCGGCAAGCTGAAACACATTTTTACCTATTTTATCCCCTTCAGAAACTATAACAATACTCGAAGACTTGCCCGATCGCCTACTCTTTTCTAGAGAATCTAGTAATCGATCTAAGCCTAAATTCTCTTCTGGAATTAAAATTTCTTCGGCTCCTGCACCAATTCCTGTGTTTAGTGCTATAAAACCGGCGTCTCTTCCCATCACTTCTATAAAAAATAAGCGATCATGAGAACTTGCTGTGTCTCTAATTTTATCTATAGCCGTAACTACTGTATTTAAAGCAGTATCATAGCCTATAGTGTGTGAAGTTCCAAAAATGTCATTATCAATAGTTCCCGGTACTCCAATAACAGGAATATCATATTCTTTACTAAAGATTTGTCCCCCAGCAAAAGTTCCGTCACCACCAATCAAAACCAATCCATCAACTTTTTCTTTTTTGAGAACTTGATAAGCTTTTGCTCTTCCTTCTTTTGTTCTAAATTCTTTAGAACGAGCACTCTTCAAGAAAGTACCTCCCAAATTTATAATATTACGTACACTACGAGCGTCAAGCTCTTCAAACTCTCCGTTTATTAACCCGTTATATCCATTAAAAAAACCTACACAGCTAACATGATAATAAGAGCATGCTCTAACCACAGCGCGAATTGCAGCATTCATTCCAGGTGCATCACCTCCAGAAGTTATTACTCCGATTCGTTTAATTCTTTTACTCATAAAATAATTATAATTTGGATTGTAAAATTACAAAGTAAACACGAAAATAGTAAACGAACTGGGATTTAATTGACTTCAAATTATCAATTATTTTTAGTGTTTATAAATCTGTATCTTCAGAAGGAAAGTTGATATAGTCTGGAGCCAATGAGTTTTTAGCTTCAATTTTCTCATTTACATTTTCCTGAGGAGTATTGGAGCTTTCCAATTCTTTATTTGTTATTTTTCTAATCAATTCTTTGAAAGTATCGAAATCTACAGAATATGATAATCCAACACCTTGGGTAAATCCAATCTGCTCACCTATAAATTGAATATTATTTTCTCTATTAAAAACTGTAGCTCTTAAAGAACCATCTTCATTTAACAAAAAATCGATTTCCAAATCTCCAACAATAACCGATTCGGTAGTACCACCAATAGGAACTCCCACTGCTCCATTAATAAGTACTCTTTCACTAATTTGGGTACTCAATGTAAGTCCAAATCGATCGACTGTTTGTTGGTTTGGAGTACGATCTCCCTGAACGTAGTTAACACCTACCTGAAATTTACCATCATCATCCGCAAAGATATCGTTTACAATACTCGAAGCTCTTTCAGCTAACGTACCGGTAATCGCAGTTTGATTTAATCCAAATTCGCTGTAAAACGCATTTTGTGTTACTAGAAATAATGCCTGTAGCTCTCTGCTTGCTCTATCATCCATACGATATTCTAATTCTGAACGCACCGCAGAACTTGCCGTTGGAAACTGAATATCAAAATTAATATCTGGTTGAATTACCTGTCCTTGTAGATTGATCACAACATCTACAGGGATTTTTCGATTCACTGAAGGGTTTTCTAATAATACTGCAGGATTGGCATTTAGCGAATAAATAGCGCTAACATTTAATTCTGCCTGTAATGGATTACCGTCCCAATTAATACTTCCGCCAGATTTTACATTAAATACTTTTTGTACTAAACCAGCATACTTAAAATTATAAACACCTTCATACACGATAAAATCACCCCACATGTTAAATTTACCATTAGTATTAATTTCTAGAAGTAAATTTCCTGCGCCTCGACCACGTAATGTACTACCACTTGTTTGGTCGATTACTACTTCTACTTCAGCATCCCGGGTAACATCAAGATCAAACAAAAGCTCTATTCCTTTTACTTCAGGTATCTCAATCTCTTTACCTGCTGCACGTGCTGCCTTTTCTTCCGGAGTTAAAAAGTGGATATAAGAATTATCTCCTACAGATTCTTGATCACTTAGCGGAATTTTAAAAATTGTTCCTTCCTCTGTAGCCGCGTTTACGTCTATCACTAATTGATCTGTTGGCCCCTTAATGCCTGCATCTCCGCTAATAAATGCAGTACCGTAATAAAGAGCATCTTCGTCGGCTTCTGTATCCAGCACCAATAATCTATCGGTGGTTATCCCCAGATCCAAAAACCATTTTGTAAAATTCTCGTGTGCAATATTTCCCTTTAATACTCCACGCGTTTTATATTTGGTGTCCCGAATATCAATATCGTTAAAGATAAATTGCTGCTGATCGAGAATGACTTCGGCTTGATTTAGAAAATCAATATCAACATTCAAATAAGGTATTTTTAATCCTGCTTTATTTAAGAAAAGGCTTCCTCCAAAATCTGGATTTTTATAATTACCTGTTACTGTAGCCGTACCTGATGCTAAACCACGAATATCACTTAATACATCACCTCCTAACGGACTAAATGCAGCCATATTCAATTTCTGAAGCGCTAATTCTAAATCTATCGTGGGCTGTGTGCCTTCAACATTTATAGCTCCGTTAGCTGAAAGTGATTCTATGCCTTCCTTTTGGAGCTTTGCATTAATCTCGTATTTGGTAAGATCTTCGTTACCCGAGACGTCTAAATTCATATTCCCAAGCAATATTTCATTAATTTCTAACGAATCGATTAGCATCGAAGTATTGGGGTAATAAGCACCTTTTTCCTGAAGTATATCTAACTTACCATTTAAAATCCCACCTATATCCAAACTATCAATTTCTGGTGTGATTTTATGAAGATCAACATTATTAAAATTTAGCTGTAAATCTTTGTAGGTTGAATCGCTAACAACACCACTTAAGCGAATTTCTTCGTTTTCATGATTCATCACTAAAGAATCTATGATGATATCTTTAAAGCTGTTTTCAAAGACAATTCTGTTTTTCTTATTTCGATTTTGGTTAATATACCAGGTGTTTTTCTTAAACGTAAGATCACTACGCTGAATTCCTACCACAGATTGATTTTCTTTATTGATCGTATGGTATAAGTTAATATTGAAAACATCTTCATCGGTTTTTCCACCTTTAAATTCAGAACGTACAAATAAGGTGTCGCGCTGTGTTACATTAATAAAACTGAATTCTGAAAAATTATAGTTTGCAGTAGAAACACTATCGGCTTCAAAATAAGTATTATAAATAGGATTGGTATTATCTACCTGAAGGTTTACTCCCTGAAAAATATTATCAAAAAGATCGATTTCTGGAGACCTGAAATTAAGTGTGAATTCAGATTCATCAGACTCTACTCTACCCCGCAAAAAAGTATTGGGAGATAAGGTTAAATCTGGATAAAAAACTTCGACAATTTTATTGTAGACATCGAAATCGAATTCCATAAACTGATTATTGGTAATCACATTCGGCTCATAATTGGTATAAATTGAACCTATAGAATTCTGAAATAAAGCTTCTAATTCAGATAACCTGAAGCGACCTTTCATTTCCCCGCTAAGCACATCTGGGCTATTAATGGCGATCGTCCTAATGTCCCCTTCAAAGCTAGATTTGATGCTAAAATCATCAAATCTGTACATATCCATCTGATTTTCGTAAGAAGTATTCAGCAATAAAATTTGACCAACAGCATCATCGATATTTGTGCCCGCCATATTCATAATAATATCTCCTTTAAAAATAGAAATCGTATCGCGAGCAATAAGATTCATTTTAAAAAGATCGGCATAGGCTACAGAAGCTTCAAAATCATAATTATTAACATCTGAAGATAAATCTGCGAGACCATTAAACTCCATTCTTAAATTAGGATCGTTAATTGCCAGATTTCCGTTAAATACCGGTGCACGCATGTTCCCAATCACACGGATATTGGCATAATTATATCCTTTAAAACCTAATTTTGAAATTTGGCCTTTAAGTTTTGTATTTAAATTGTCGGCGGTAAATCCAGTTCCATCAATATCTAAATTAAAAGAAGTTTTTCCTACTTCTTTGTTTTCGATTAACCTTCCTAAATTAAAATCTTTTACTTTTAAATTTCCGGCATAACCCGCATTATCGCTATTCAGATTATTGAAATAAACTTTTGCGGTAGCCGATCCCAATTGAGAAGTTAGATTGATATTTAAATCCACAGAAGAACTGGTGATTTTTGTGTTCCCATCCACTCTTACATTCCCAAAAGCACTAAGTTCTTGCGGAAGTGTTCCACTTAAAACTCCGGGTAAAAAGTTAACTAAATCATAGTAATTTGAAGAAAAATTGCTTAGATCACCACTTAGTTCGAAATCTTCCGCTTCACCTGTAAAAGCACCTTTCATATGAAGATCTCCGTAGATAGCACTGCGATCCAAACCAAAAAGCTGCACATCGTTCATCTGGAGATCATTTAAATTACCACTTAAATTAGCGCTTAAATTTAAAGATTCATCATCTCCAAAAGCGTCATAAAAAACCTGAAGATCATTAGAAGAAATTTCAGATTCGTGAAAATCTGCATTTATTTTTACTTTATTGAAAAAATCTCCAAAATCGCCTTCCTGATAGTTAAAATCTAAATCGGCATAAATTTCTGAATGAGTTGTAATAATCTCCAACTCACTTAGCTTCATATTGGTAGGATTATAGAGAAAATTTGTACTTAAGCGCTTAATTTGCATTCCTCGCCTGTCATGCGCTCTAATTAATTTGATATCTGCCGTAATTTCAGCTCCATCAACTCCAAAATTATCAGCATTAATGCTTAATTCATCAAATTTGATAATTTCAGGATACTTATTATTTTCATCAATAAAACTATATCGACTATCCAGTACCTGAAGATTCGAAACACTTAATTTAAAAGGTTTATTGTTGGATGAGGATTCAGAACTTAATTTACTTATAAAAACACCCATATTATCCAGATCTTCACCTTCGTATCTACGCATACGCATCGTAAAATCCTGTACGGCGGTCTTTCCAAGTTTTGGAGAACCATTCAATAAATTCCCTAAGCCAACTATTGAAGTTCTTAGTTCTTTAGCAAATATTAATGTGTCTTGGTGGTGATCTTCAATATAAATGTTATTAACCTGAACGTCGCCAAAATAACTTAGCGACACACGGCCAATATCTATATTCACATTATTGTTTTCTTTTAAAGATTTGGTAAGTTTATCGGCCAAAGAAGTTTGAACCGACGGTATCGAAAAAACTATAAGCAGTAGTATAAACAGCAAAAGCAATCCAACCAATGTTCTAGTTAATATTTTCCAGAATTTTTTGATATGCTTTTATGTTTTAACTTTGCGTTCTAATTATCAATATTTATGCCCAACAACCCGAATATGGCCCAAGATATCTATATTTTAGGAATAGAATCCTCTTGTGACGATACTGCTGCTTCTATACTTTGCAACGGCAAGATACGTAGTAATATTGTCGCTACTCAAGAAGTTCATCAACAATATGGTGGTGTTGTTCCAGAACTTGCCTCTAGAGCGCATCAACAAAACATTGTTCCTGTGATTCATCAAGCCATTGCAAAGGCAAATATCGGTAAAAAAGATATATCTGCAATTGCTTTTACCAGAGGTCCGGGACTTATGGGATCTCTACTAGTTGGAACTTCTTTTGCAAAAAGTTTATCTATGGGATTAGGTATCCCATTAATAGAAGTTAATCATATGCAAGCGCATATATTAGCACATTTTATTGAAGAAGATGGATTCGCAAAACCAGAATTCCCTTTTTTAGCAATGACGATTAGTGGTGGGCATACTCAAATTGTAAAAGTCACCGATTACTTTTCTATGGAAGTTATTGGCGAAACCATTGATGATGCCGTTGGAGAAGCTTTTGATAAAAGTGCAAAAATTTTAGGTTTGCCTTATCCGGGAGGACCGCTAATCGATAAATACGCGCGAGAAGGAAATCCTAAAGCTTTTAAGTTTCCTAAACCAAAAGTAAGCGGATTAAATTTTAGTTTTAGTGGATTTAAAACTGCGGTGCTTTATTTCGTTGAAAAGCATGTGAAAGAAGACCCAGAATTTGTTGAAAAGAACCTGAAAGATATCTGTGCTTCAATTCAATATACTATCGTAGAGATTTTAATGGATAAACTAAAAAAAGCGGTAAAGGAAAAAGGGATTAACCAGGTTGCTATTGGTGGCGGGGTTTCTGCTAATAGTGGTATAAGAAACGCATTGATCGATGCCGAAAAAAGATATAAATGGAAGTGTTTTATCCCTAAATTTGAATATACTACAGATAATGCTGCCATGATTGCCATTGCAGGACACTATAAATTTCTGAAGAAAGAATTTTCAGATTATTCGACAACCGCACAGGCGCGATATAAAATATAAGTATGCAATTATTTTTTCAGCCAGATATTGATGAATCTGCTCAACAAATAGTTTTTAGCAGAGAAGAAAGCAAGCATATAATTAAAGTATTACGCAGAACAGAGGGTGCTTTACTTAAAGTGACAAACGGCAAAGGCTTGCTATTTACAGCGCAGATTATTAATGCAGATATTAAACAATGCGTTGCTAAAATTATCGATACCGAAAAAGAACCTCGGCCCAAATACTGGCTACACTTAGCGGTTGCACCTACCAAAATGAACGATCGATACGAGTGGTTTTTAGAAAAAGCTACTGAGATTGGGGTAGATGAAATAACACCCGTTTTCTGCGATCATTCAGAGCGTAAAGTTGTAAAACTAGATCGCTATGAGCGTGTTTTAAAAAGTGCGATGAAGCAATCACTACATTTTAGAATGCCCAAATTAAACGAACCTGTGGTTTTTTCAGAATTTATAAAACAATCTTTTAAAGCTGAAAAATTTATCGCGCATTGCGAAGAAAACAAACCTAGGATTTTATTGCAAAATGCCGCTGCTGCCCAAACCGATACGTTAATATTAATTGGTCCTGAAGGTGATTTTTCTACAGAAGAGATTGATACGGCACTAGAAAATGACTTTTCTCCGGTAAGTTTAGGCACAAGCCGATTACGTACAGAAACTGCCGGAATTGTTGCCTGCCATACCATTAACCTAATTAATGAAACTGAATAATGATTAAAAAGTGCTTTTTGGTCTTACTTCTTATAGGCGGACTTCAATTTATACAAGCTCAAAAAATTGCACTTTTAAAATATAATGGTGGGGGCGATTGGTATGCAAATCCTACTGGCTTGCCAAATCTTATCGCATTTTGCAATCAAAATATTGAGACCAAATTAGATCCCAAACCAGTTACTGTAAATCCGGCAGGGCCAGAAATTTTTATGTATCCTTTTGTGCATATGACAGGGCATGGGAATGTCATCTTTTCTGAAAGTGAAGCCGAAAACTTAAGAAACTATCTTTTAGGTGGTGGATTTTTACATATCGATGACAATTACGGCATGCGCGAATACTTAATTTCAGCACTTAAAAAGGTTTTTCCTGATAAGGAACTAAAAGAATTACCAGCCTCGCATCCCATTTTTCATTCAGAATATCAATTCCCCAATGGCTTACCAAAAATCCATGAGCATGATGGTAAACGTCCACAAGCATTAGGGATTTTTGATGATACTAGATTAGTGTTACTATTTACTTTTGAAAGTGATTTAGGTGACGGATGGGAGAATGAAGAAGTACATCACGATCCCAAAGAAGTTCGCTTGAAAGCGCTAAAAATGGGCGCCAATATCATCAAATATGCATTTGAAAATTAATAAGAATGGACACGCAGCTTAGTCACTCCCAAAATAAATTCAGTTCTAAGAAATTTCCTGTTACGCTTATTTTAGACCATATTTCAGGAGAAGCGAATATTGGTAGCATTTTTAGATTGAGCGATGCTTTTCATGTTGAAAAGATTATTTTCTGCGGAATAGAACCTAATTTAAACAGCAACCGATTAAAGAAAACTTCAAGAAGTACGCACGAATATGTTGATTTTCAGTTTCTGGAAGATTCAGTAAGCCTTATTCAGCAGAAAAAACACGAAGGTTACAAAATAATTGCTCTCGAAATTACTGAAAATAGCATCCCTCTTCAACGATTAAAGATAGAGACTTCAGCAAAAATAGTTCTTATTGCCGGCCATGAAAATTTTGGAGTTTCTGAAAATTTCCTCGGTCTTTGTGATGAAGTTGTACATATCGACATGTTTGGGAATAATACTAGTATGAATGTGGCACAGTCTATAGGAATTTCTCTTTATGAAATCACAAAAAGCTTGACCGCTTAAATTAGAAAATCCTATATTTAGCCTGTGAATGCTAAAGAATTTTCGTACGGAATATTAAGAGCCGTTGGTATCGCTCTGGGAATCATGATTTTATTGTTTTTCCTTTACGAAATCCAGTCGGTTATCGTTTATATAGTTGTTGCTGCTATCATCTCTTTGATTGGGCGGCCAGTGGTTATTTTTCTTAGACAACGTCTAAAAATCCCCAACCAAATTTCGGTAATTATCGTTTTACTTTTGGTCTTAGCGATTTTTGTAGGGATTATTTTAGTTTTTGTCCCAATTGTAATCGAGCAAAGTCAGTATCTAGGTCGTATTGATATCGAGGCTTTTAAAAGCGACTTAAACGATCTAAACGCACAGATTAATGCCTATCTAGGTATTGAAGAGATTAACCTAATAGAAAGTTTAAAAGAAAGTCAGTTTGTTAGGAGTTTAGATGTAAGTTTAATTCCTAAATTTTTAAATAATGTTTTCGGCATATTAGGAGCAACTATCGTAGCGCTTTTCTCAGTAATATTTATTTCTTTTTTCCTTTTAAAGGATAGCAAGTTAATGCTAAATAGTATACTTGTTTTTGCTGATCGTGGGAAAGAACAAAAATTTGTACGTGTTTTTAATAAAATTAAAATACTGCTTTCCAGATATTTTGTGGGGTTAACGCTTCAAATTACAGTTTTGTTTATCCTTTACATGATTTTGCTCACGCTTTTTGAAATTAATAATCCTGTAGCCATTGCATTTATATGTGCTTTCTTAAATTTGGTTCCTTATTTAGGGCCTGTCTTTGCAGGAATACTAATGGCGCTTTTTGTAATTTCAAGCAATTTAGGGGCAGATTTTCAGGCCATCATTCTTCCAAAATTAATCTACGTTATGCTAGGCTATGCTATTTGTCAGGTAATCGATAACCTGATTTCTCAGCCTATGATTTTTGGGGCGAGTGTAAAATCACATCCATTAGAAATATTTTTGATTATTCTTATTGCAGGTTTGGTTTTTGGTATCGTAGGTATGGTGGTTGCCGTTCCCGTTTATACCGCTATCAAAGTAATTGCAAAAGAATCATTAAGTGATTACAAGATTGTAAAAAGACTCACCCGCGATTTATAATTTCGACTTTATGAATATCGAACTTTTAAAACCCGAAGTTCAGCAATTTGTAAATGAAAATCTTCGAGCAGATATTTCTGCATTGGTTTTAAAAGGAAGTCCTTTTGAAAAAATTAGTGCGGCTGAACTAGCTACTCAAATTTCAGGAAGAAAAATCGCTGAAAGAAAACTGCCTGTTTGGTTTGAAAATGAACATATCTTATATCCACCAAAATTAAATTTAGAGCAAACTTCTTCTCAAATTACTGCGGAATATAAAGCGTCTTTGGTTTCAGGAAAGCGTTTAGCCGATCTTACCGGTGGATTTGGCATCGACAGCTATTTCTTTTCGAAAAATGTAGAAAGCCTGTTCTACAACGAATTAAATAAGGATCTAGCTAAAATCGTTCAGCATAATTATAAAGCCCTTAAAGCTGAAAATATTGAAATGAATTCTGGTGATGGGCTCACATTCTTAAGAACTACAGACCTTAAGTTCGATTGGATCTATTTAGATCCCGCTAGAAGAGATGATCATGGTGGGAAAGTTTTTCGTCTGGCAGATTGTACTCCAGATGTAGTTGAAAATTTAGAGCTATTATTTGAAAAATCAGATCATATTCTAATAAAGACTTCCCCTCTACTCGATCTAAAATTAGGCATTTCTGAACTGAAATCTGTAGCTGAAATTCATATCGTAGCCGTAGAAAATGAAGTGAAAGAATTGCTTTGGATTTTAAAGAAAGATAGTACTTCAGCAGTAAAAATTATCACTAAAAACTTCAGTAAAAAAGATGATCAAAACTTTCAAACGATCTTAGATGAAGAAGAACACCCCAGTTACAATTTGCCTGAAAATTATCTTTACGAGCCGAACGCTGCGATCATGAAAAGTCAATTATTCGGTAAACTTTCCTATGATTTCGATATTAAAAAATTACATCAGCATTCACATTTATTTACTTCAGAAAAAGAAATAAAATTCCCAGGAAGAAAATTTCAAATAACTGAAATTATAGCTTTTGGATCGAAAGAATTAAAGAAAAAATTTAAAGGAAAAAATGCCAATATTAGTACGCGTAATTTCCCTATGGATGTATCGAGTATCCGAAAAAAATATAAAATTAAAGATGGCGGCACCGATTATTTATTCTTTACCACCAATCTAAAAGAAGAAAAAATAGTTATTGTTTGTAAAAAATCTTAACTGCGACGCAACCATTTTATAATTATTGTAACTATTTTAAAATCAATTAAATGAACCAATTACTATTATTTTTATTTTCTGTAATTACAGTTTCTACTTATGCACAAAAATCATCGCTGCGTATTTTTTATGGATTTGCTGACGCCGAACTTTTAGAAAGCGAAGACTTAGATGGTGTCTCCAATAGCGAGGTAGAAAACCTTTTTGAGTTAGGGATGGAATACACAATTCCTATTTCTGCTAAGCTAAGTATAGTGCCGGGACTTACCTATACCAAAACAGATTTGCAAACTAGCTCAACGCTATATTATGATTTACTTTCATCTTACTATAATGAAAGTAATTACACACAACCTGCTCCACTACTTGAAGAAATAGAATTATTATCCATTCCTATTTTAGTGGAATTTAGTTTTTGGAATTACTTTTTTGTAAATGGCGGACCTGTTGTAAGCTTTCAGCTAAATGATAACAATATTAACTCCCAAGAAGGTATCGGATATCACTTAGGTTTTGGTGGTCAATATAATTTTGGAGACTTTTTTGTATTTGCCAATCCGTATTTTAAACAATTTAGCACTATTGATTTTAAAGATGAAAATCGTGATCTTAATTTAAGTCAGTTTGGGGTGCACGTGGGACTTGGTTATCAATTTTAAATCGATCGCAAATCGTGAAAAATAATTGGCTTTCGACTTTCTTTAGGAAATTTTTTCTGAAATAATTCTGAAGCTGATATTTGCTGAATTTCAAGTTTAATTTGAAGTTTATCTCTTAATAATTCCTGAATTTTAGTCGGTTTCATTAAAACTTCTTCTGAAACTTTTATACAAATCTGGTCATTTCCAAAATCATCTTTTTTGGCTTCAATGATATACTCTGAAATTTCTAAAGCATTCATCCCTTCCTGAATATGTTGCGGATAAAGTGAAGTACCTTTAACTTTCAGCATTTGCTTTTTACGGCCAATCACCGGGCCTATTCTAACAGAGTTTCTTTCGCAGTCACATGGCTCGTAGATTTGCATAACCATATCTCCTGTAGCATATCGTATTAAAGGCATGCTTTCTACCTGCAAAGGCGTTACCACCAACTCGCCTATTTCTCCATTCTCAACAGGCGCTCCTTCCTCATTCAAAACTTCAGGATAAATAAGATTCGGTAAAATATGATTGCCTTTATGAAACTCACATTCGGTAAAAGCAGTAGCCATTTCGGTGGAAGCGTAAGTAGAAAACAACTCTATATTCCATAATTCCTGAATCTTTTTTCGAAGTGCCGAATCTTCCAACTTTTCATTCAGCAAAGATTCACCAATACATATCACGCCTCTAACCGATGAACTTTTGTAATCGATATTATGTTTTTTTGCATAATCAATAAGTTTTAATAGAAAAGAGGGTACGGCGACCAAAAATTTAGGTTTAAAACGTTTAATACTATCCCATTGCAAACCAGGTAAACCACTACCGGTTCTTATTATACCAGCTCCCAATTTCCGAAGTCCTAAAAAATAAGCCATCCCAGCCATAAATCGCCGATCTAAAGTTGTAGTGATTTGTACCACATCATTTTTTGTGATTCCGGCAATTTTAAAAGATTCGTATTCGTTGTATGCTAATCGTTGCAAATCGGCTTCGTTTAGCATAAAATTTACCGGGTTGCCCAGTGTGCCAGATGTAGTGACATGATCGATAATTTCAGTGTAATCGACGGCGAGAAAATCTAAATTTTGCTGTTGCAACTCTTCTTTGGTAGTCATCGGGATTCGACGAAAATCGACTTCATTTTTTATTGCTGAAATATCGATCGCATTCTCCTTAAAAATCTGCTTGTAAAATGGCGAATTTTGGGAAGCATAATCCAGATGCTGTTTTATCAATTTCCATTGTTCTTGGTGCGATATTTCTGGAGAAAGAAAGTCTTTCATTAGAGTTTTCTATAAGATTTTTTTAGTAATTTTTCCAGACGTTCTTTTTCAGGAAGTGTGGTTACTTCTCGTCTTAAAGCTTGCTTAAAGTCGATAATAGCCTGTTTGTAATTGCCATCACGATAATAAAACTGTCCGCTTAAATAATACGCCTGCCAAAAATAAGGATTAAGTTGCTTTAATTTTTCAGCCTTTTCTGGATTAATCTGTTCATTGTGATCTAATGCTAAAATAAATGCCGCGCGTAATTTTCGATATTGCTCATAATCGCTATAATTTTTGGTTTGCAAAAAGCGAGATGCAGGAATAACTTCTTCTGTACTCATTACACTCCCATTTACATTTCCTTCTTCAAATTCAGCAAATACTTTATTTAAATCGTAAGAGAGAAATGCGCCCATTTGGTAAGGATTAGCTGAGAGCCAAACCTTTTTTTCTTCAGGTTTAAAAACGATACCGTGATGCGCTAAAAGTTGATTTATTGCTTTTTCATTTCCGTAGCCTATTCTTTCTCCATCCAAGCCCCTTCTATTTCGTAAAATATCAACTGCTTTTTTAGGAGTCAATTTATCAGCTTCATTAACCAGTTCTGTCATACGATCATATCGATATTGCGAATGGCTTTCTTTAATCGTTTTCTGGTTTCGACTGTCATTTTCGTATTCAGAACTCTGAAAATGGTTACTACAAATCAATTGATTGGAGTTTTCAACTTCGTAGATACCGAAATTGTTGGGACTCACTTCAATTAAAACCGCTTTGTGATCTTTTGCACTGCCAACCATTATAGATTCTGAAACAAATACCTCTCGTTTTTTAGCAATCGCTATTGCTTCATCTAAATTAGAAGCATGCTGCAATATTTCTCTTGAAACCAGCGTAATAGGATCTTTAGCCAACATTGGAATCTTAGATTTTCCCGCATTTATCGTTACCGTAACCCCTTCTGCATTCATTCCGCTAACGGCGCCAATCATTCCTCCCCAGGTATACATCATAAATTTGTGACCTTTATCTGGATTTACAAAGGCTACCATTTTCTGATTCGAAAATTCGTCCCCAGCATAAAAATCAAAATTACGCCCTAAAAGTAATTTGCCATCTTCAGTTTTATTGTCCCAGGCTGCAAAGCTTGTACAACCAACAAGCATTAAATCCTGCAAAGCATGTCCAATATCGTGCGCCCCATGGAAGTAGAGCATTCGCATGTAAGCCGGTGCAAACTCATCATATTTTTTTAATCCGAATCTAGAAACTCCGTAAATTTCCTTTTTGTATTCTTCAGGAACGTACAAATACATTTTGCGATTAAACCAGGAAACGAGTTTTTTCAGGAAATTTCGATATCCTTCAGAAGGAACCATTTCATTAATTTTCCCCATAAAAGCATTTTCCTGATGATGTATAAGATCCTGAGTTAATGCACCATTGGCTAAGCCAAGTTCTAAGGCATCGCCCTCAATATAAAGTTCCCAAACTCCATATTTATTCTGAAAAAGATTGTTTTTCCCTAATGTAAAATGAGTTTCACTAAGCTTTGTTCTTACGGTATCAACTTCCGCAATCCCTGAAATATCGGGCTTGTCCTGATAGGATTTTTTAATTCCGCAGGAAAAAACAAAAAATAGTCCAAAAAGGGCAAAAAGCTTCTTCATTTTATTTCTGTTCAAATACCAAAATTCCGCTCTGTCGATAAGTGATTTCGAAATTAGCATCGAGCAACCACTGTGTTTTAAAGTCTTTATTTAAAACAATTACTTTCTTTCCATACGCTTTTATAACTCTTTTAATCGCTTCCAATTCCTTCAAATCATGATTGGGAATTACAAAAGTTGAACACGTCTTGGCATTTTCTATTTCAATAGTAAAATTTAAAAGTTCATGTTTACTACGGAAGCAATTTTTGGCAATGTCTATATCTTCCGATATTTCGTAACCGGTAATGCTGGAATTAGGATTAATATAACTCAGGTAAATTGGAAAAACTCCGTTTCCCGAATAGAAAAAGAAAACACACTCCCCTTTTTCAATAAAATGAGAAACGCGTAAGTAAGGTTCTTTTTTTTCAGCAAATAAAGCTTTGACATCACTATAGACCGGTTTATATCGATAATTATCCAGTACAGCGTCACGATAGTATAAATCCTGTTTATAATAGATTTTGTTTCGAATAAAGCTTTCTATTTTACTAAATCGAAATGGTGGTAAGCCTTTCTTTCGGCGATTAATAAATAACATATTAAATAACCACACCTGAATCACAAAAGCCACTAAGACTGCTGAAATTACACCAATTATAGAAACCGTAGAAACCGATTGTAATGCGGGATGTTTGGCAAAAATCAAAGCACCGATACCTAATAAAGTAGTGATTACAGATATTAAAATGGACGTTTGATATGTTTTCAATTCGCTTTTGCCTGTTTGATATTCTTTAAGACAAGCGTTGGTGATAAATATGCTATAATCCAGACCTAGACCAAAAATGAATGTTGAAATTATAATATTAAGAATATTGAATTCGATTTCTAATGCTCCCATAATGCCCAGTGCAATAACCCAGGTAATTCCTATAGGAAGTAAGGTTAATAAACTAATTTCCAGATTTCGATAAGAAATTAAAAGAATAAGAAATACAGCTAAGATTGAAATCCCAATAAGACTATTAAAATCATTTTTAAGATTCCCCAAAAAACTTTCGTTTATTCGCTCGCGGTCTATGATAAGAGTACTATCAAGATTGTCGAATTGCGAGGTAAATTCTTCTGACGCAAATTCACCTAAATTTACCGTAGTAGTAACTGTTGCGAAATCCTCGCTAATCGAGATAAAATCATTAAGATACAGATTGGTAGTATTTTGATAATCGTCTAATTGTAGATTATTAAAATCCTTCTGAAGTAAATTGTAAAAGTCCTTAAAACTTTCTGACTTAAAACCGTATTTTGAAGATTCTGCAAGAATTTTGTTTTTAATTTTTAAAGTATCTCGCTCATTCCAAAAATCTTTCCACTGCTGAATTTTGTTATTTTGAGATTGCGTAGAAAGTACTAACCCACCAATACTGCTATAACTATTTAATTCCTCTCTCTCACTAATACTTTTAACTTCCTGATAAACTTTAGAATTTTCTTGTAGTGCTTCATCGATGGTTTTGCCGTAGCTTACCAGATAGAGTGTTTTTCCGCTACTATTGGCGATATTCTGGATTTTCTGTTCTGCTTTTTTAATCGCTTCAGGCTGAAAATTAATTTTACTGAGATCATTGTTAAATTCAACTTTAGAAAAGAATAAAAGCCCGAGTACAAACAATCCAATTACGCCATAAAACAAGGGCTTAATTTTAAAAAAACGAACCCCGGCAAACTTATCTAAAAAAGTGATTTTTTGAGTTTCGCTAATTCTCTTTCCGTAAAGAACAGGTATTAAAAGCAAAGCTAAAAAAGCAGCAAACACAACGCTAAGCGCAGCAAAAATTCCTAAGTCGTTTAGCGCTTCACTATTTACAAACAAGAGACATAAAAACGCCATAGCAGTAGTAAAACTACTCATTAAAACAGGTGTAGTTACTTCTTGGTACAGCTTTTCAATATTATGATTATTGCGGTAATGTGTTAAAATATGCAGCCCATAATCTAAAGTAATGCCCAGTAAAATTGAACCTATGCCAATTGAAATTGCAGAAATACTGCCTTTAAAAATATAGAGGATTGCAATTGCCGTTATTGCCGCGATAATCCCCGGAATAAAAAGAATTAATGGAACATAAATTTTACGATAAAAAAAGATAAGTAAAATCAACAAAATTGAAATAGCAATACTAATAGTGATTTGAACATCCTTTTTAATCTGATTGGCATTAGCTAAAGAATATAGAACACCGCCAAAAAAGTCGCCTTCCACACCTTGGTATTCCGAGTTCAATTGCTGCTGAAGCTGCTGAAGCTGATCTACAAATCGATTGTTTTTATTAGTTTCTGAAGCTGGTAATGTAGGAGTTATAAAAAGAAGCAGATGCTTTTTATCTTTAGTTAAAAGGTAATCGTTGTAAAGCAAATAATTATCCCCTATTTGTAATTCTCTAAGCTTTTCTAAACCAATGGGAGCTAAACTTAATGGATCCTGAAAAATAAAATTTTTAGTAACAATACCCGTAGGAGAAATTATGCTTCGATAATCTTCCTCTATTTGTTTTGATATTGCTGAATCTGATAATTTTTCATCTATTCTAGCATAATCTTCTTTATCCAAAAAGAAAGGAAGATTTTGATACACAAAATTGTAAATTTCTTTAATGCTTTCTTCAGGAACTTTACCTTCAATATTTTCTATAAAATCAGGCATTTTTGAATTGACTGAATCTATAAAGCGATCGGCATAGGCCGTTAATTTTTGTGGTTGCTCTTTTTCCGACGAAATTGTCACAACGATCTTATCTGAAAATTCAGTTTCGCTCAGAATTCGCTTTAGCACATCCTGATTTTTTCCCGAGGGTATTAAGCCTGTAACATCTTCTTCTAATTGTACTTTCGAAGCCAAAAAACCTACACCGGCTACAAAAATCAATATTGCAGAAAAAAGTAACAGTTTCTTTCGCTGAAAAAAATAATAAGATTTAAGAAAAAAATGATGCATTTAGGATTTGATGATCTGCTTTTTATTCAAGACCGAAAATAACAAATAAAACACAATCCAAACCAGTATTGAAGCAGTAATTGCCAGAATAAGACTTCCAAAAATATACTGCCCTAATCCAAGAAAAACATCTGTAGTAGAGCTTATTTTTTCTAATTTTAAACTCCAATCCCAACCATTCCCAAGGATTACAGATCCTACCTGAAAACTTAAATACACAATTACAGGTATAAAGGGTGGAATACTTATATTGGAAAATAAAAAAGCGATTATTTTATTTACTTTGAGAAAAGCGGCTAATACAAAAACTAAAAAAGTATGTATTCCCCAAAATGGCGATAATCCCACAAAAATACCAACAGCAATTGCAGTAGCTTTTTTCGCCGGACTATCATTACTTTTAATAATATCTTCTTTCCAAAATCGCTTAAATCCTTTTTGCTTAAAATCGCGGTATTTATTACGAGGATGAATCCAGAAAAAACTTACCAGTACAAACCACATGTATAATAATGTGATTCTTACAATATCCCAAAAAGGACGAAAATGGCTTACGCGATTCTTCTCGTCGTAAAGCACTTTTATAGGCACATTTTTTACATCAACTTTTCGCCAGCTTGCTTTAACGATAATTTCAATCTCAAATTCAAATTTCCAAGTATAATAAGTGACAGAATTTATCACTTTTAAAGGATATAAACGATACCCACTTTGCGTATCATGAAGCTGAAATCCAGTTACCACCAGATACCAATAACTCGAAAAATCATTTCCGGTAGCACTTTTCCCGGGAACGCCATCGCTTCCCATATTTCTATCACCAATTAAAAGAAGTTCTTTATCACCGGGATTTCTTTTTTCCAATTCAGTTAAAAAAACATCTAAATCATCGGGATAATGCTGTCCATCAGAATCTATTGTGATCGCATAATCGTACCCTAATTCTTCAGCAATTTTAAATCCTTTTTTGAGAACTACGCCTTTTCCACGATTTTTCTCAAAATTTCTTATTTCAATAGCATCGAAATTCTTGAGAATATTCTTGGTATTATCGGTACTTCCGTCATTTAAAACAATAATCTGATTGGTGTAAACTAGAAGATCTTCCAGTACAGAAGCTAAAGTACCCTGATTGTTGTAAGTAGGCACTATGATACAACAATTTAAAGCTTTAAATCGATTTTGATAAATTCCAGTAGTACTCAAATTAATTCTTTTGTAAATGCAAAAGTATTAATTAAAAAGCCCGAAACATAGGAATATCGAAGTAAGAAAAATGATTTTTAAACAGCTTTATATAAAGCATTGAATTTTAAAGCTAAAGCGTCATTTTGTTTCGCTACTCCTTGTACTTTCGTAATCCCATTTTCTTCGATTATTTTAGTTTCGAGAATAACCTTATCTGAAGTATTAGGATCTACGACCGCCATAAATTTCACATTTGTTGCTTTAATCAATGCTAGGTTTTTATTTGTGCGCCTTTCAGCTTCCTCTTTAAAAAGATGCATTAAAATTACGCCAGGAGTCACGGGTCGATCTGGAAAATGACCGGCATAAAGAGAATGAGATTTTTCAATAGATATTTTAGTAACAAATGTTTCTTCTTCTTTAGAAGATTCTAAGACTTTGTAAAAATCTTTAAGCAACATAATAGGGATTTAATTCTGACGAAAATACAGAATTAAGTTCAAAAATAACTACATAATGTAGGTTATAGCCTGAAAAAACACCAAATTTTCTTTTATAGTAAAAAATGTGCTAAAAAATTATGTTATGGTTGAAAAACAGAAGGTTTTATAGGCTTATTCATTTCCCAATTTTTAAAACTAATTAAAGTATAATCCCCCGTTTCCTCAAGTAATTTCACCGATTGAAGCATTTTATCATTACCAAAGCTCATAATTACTTTTTCAAACATATCGACCATATTTTTGTCTTTTGGAGTAATAATGGCTTCTACATTAGTATTTTTCTTTTGGTATTCTACATCAAAATGTTCGTCGTCCTTTAAAAGCTTACCATTAAGACTTCCGGTAATAAGATCGCCAAGTTTTGCAAACATTTTGTTGCTACTCATATCTTGTTTACTCTTATGCCCATCATCATTAATATATAAAAAATGATCTTTAAAAAGTAATGAGTAAAGAAAAGGTTTTGTGTATTCCCACTTTATAATGTCTGGAGATTTGTAATAAATTTTACCGAACGAAGAAGATTCAGCATCCATCATTTTCATCACTTTGGTTTGCTCGAATTCTCCATAAAGACTTTTAGCCGATTCCATTTTTTCGGTAAGCTGAGAAGATGATTTCAAATTTACACTAGTAAAGTTACTACGTTGTGCAAACATTCCCAAACTGCAAAAAAACAGTATTATACTAATTATACGCATTGATTTTAAATAATTGATCTGGCCTAATTGCCCGATATCCGTTTGATTTTAGATGCAACAACAATTGTTCCAATATTATTGGTGTTTGATCTTTATTATCATGTAATAGAATCACATCACCGGGTTTCAGTTTTCGCTTTATACGGTTCACAATTTTAGACTTATCGTTTAAAATAGCATCGTATGTTCTAAGATTCCAACCAATAACCAGATGCCCGGTTTTATCTAAGGCACTTTTAGTTTTAGGATTAATAATCCCAAAAGGTGGTCTAAATAAATTAAGATTTAAACCTGTAATATCATTTGCTATTATGTTGCACGCATCAATCTCTCTCGCTAAACTTTTAGAGGAAAGAAATCCCATTTTTCGAGTATGAGAATAGGTATGATTTCCTATAATGTGTCCTCTTTCGATAATATCCTGCGCAATTTCTGGATATTTTTCCATTTGCTCACCAATACAAAAAAAGCAAGCTTTAGCATCGTATCTATCTAATAGATCTAAAATTTTTGGTGTAACATTAGTAGGACCATCATCAAAGCTTAAACACACCTCTTTCTTAGGATGATCTTTTTGATGATGAAATCCTTTAGCGAATACATTCCACCTAATATTTGTAGAAATGGTGATTAAGAAAACAGGATACATAATTGCGGCAGCTGCAATAGGCCAAAGCGCAAGTCCGTTAACACCACAATACATCGCCACGGCAATTAAAAAAATCCAGATAAAGAAATTTAGAATACGGAATTTCAAAGACTTCGAAGCAAAGTTAAACTATGATTTTTGCCAAGATACTGATTATAAATTAAAATTGATTTTGGCTTTTTTACTGAAATATCATTCAATTTTAATTGCTGCGGAATTATATTTCTTTTCAAAATTTGGGCACCCAGCCAGCACGCGTATGCTGTCACCGTATTATAATCGCCTACCAAATGCTTATAACCTAACTGAAGCGTATTTTTAAAAATTCTTTCTTGAAGTTGATCATAATAATTATCATATCTTGAATCGCCATTATTACCAAGAATTACAGCATCAAGATCTTCAATATCAAGATCATTTTTCTTTAAAAACCAGCTAATTTCTTCGGTAAGTTTATCTTCTGAAATTACTCGATAAATGGCACAATCAACAATTTCAGCATAAGAATTCTGTGTACGTATTTCTGAAAGCAAAAAGAAGGCAGCACCTTCTGAAGTTATCGTGCCACCCGATTGAGATTCTAATACTTCCGAAGAATTTATTTTTCCTCGTTTTAGCTGTCCATCTAAGTTATAAAATGGCGTACTGGTTTTTGCAAGTTCATCTACTCCCCCAACCAAAACGCATCGCGTTTCCATATCTTCTGTAAATTGAAGCTTAGCATCAATTAATGCCGATTCGAATGAAGCACTATTTTGAGTGTATGTCATGTTATAACCGCTACACTTTAAATCTAGAGCAATTTGCCCGCCAACAGTATTATGTGTGCTTTGGATAAAAGCAGTAGGCGTTAAAAATTGCTCATTTTCATTTAAGATATTCTCCAAAAATTTTTCAGTATCCTGTTTACAGCCCTCACCGGTTCCTACAATTATACTGTTTGGAATGTCTACCCCAGCCTCGGTTAGTGTTTGTTTTGCCGTAAGCAATCCCATTTTAATGGCCTTGGACATCCGCCGAAGCATCATTGGTTTGATGTGCTCTTTATAATTTACCTCTCTGGCAGGAAAGATGTTTTCATGAAAAACCATAGCATTTTCTGAAAAAATTTCTTCTTCAGTTTGTGCAGATATACTCGCAGCACCGTTTATGTAAATCTTTCTATCCATTTTTACTGAAGATTAAAGAAGTACAATTTCCTCCGAAACCAAAAGAATTAGATAAAACATGCTCAATATTTGCCGTTTTAAGCTGAGTTACCGGTTCTAGTTTGCTATCCTCTATCTGTGATTCAAAATTAAGATTAGGATAAATTTCTTGGTTTTTTATGGCCAGCAAACTAAAGACTGCTTCGATTGCTCCGGCAGCAGCGAGCGTATGCCCCGTAAAAGATTTGGTACTACTAAAAGCCGGCATTTCTTTAAAAGTTCTTATCAACGCCCTACTTTCAGAAAGGTCGTTGTTTAGCGTCGCCGTACCATGTGCATTAATATATTCTATGTGATGTGGATTAAGATTGGCCGTTTTCAACGCCTTTTGCATGGCCAGATAGGCACCTTCACCGTTCTCTGAAGATGCTGTTTGATGAAAGGCATCATTAGCATTTCCATAACCAGAAACATAGCCCAAAATTTCTTTATTCTGTACTGAAGCTGCAGATTCTAAGACTAAATAAGCAGCAGCTTCTCCCAAATTCAGCCCTTGTCGATCTTTATCAAAAGGTTTCGGGAAATCTTCAGAATAAATTTTTAAAGAATTAAAACCATTTAACGTAAAGCGGGAAAGGCAATCGGTACCGCCCACAATTACTTTATCTAAACGACCGGATCTTATAAGTCTCGCGCCCATCATAATGGCATTTGCTGCAGACGAACATGCGGTACTTATTGTTGTAACGTAAGCATCAATCCCAAAGTAATTTGCAATTTGCTCGGTGGTAAACCCTGGATGCTGTGCCTGGATAAAACGGAGATTGGTACCATCTTTCTCATAATCTCGATAAAAACGTTCGGTCATATCCATCCCACCAACGCTTGTACCATTTACAAATCCAATATTGGTAAAATCATTTATTCCAGAAGCTTTCACAGCTTCCTTTAAAGCTAGCGTTCCCAAAAGAGCTGCTCTGGTAAATACATGATTTTTATCCAAATTCAGCATTTCAGCAAGATCATTATTTGAAGATTTGATCTCGCCAATTGGCAAATTTCGATGATTTGTGTCTAAAATCTCAGGATTTGATAGTCCGTGTTTTCCCTGAACGAGCGCGCTATGGTTTTCTTCTACATTTCTTCCTATAGAAGAAAGGATCCCCATTCCTGTAACCGCTACGCTCTTGGTCATAAATTATTTTGTACGATTCGCTTCAATAAAATCGGCCATTTTATTGATACTTTCAAAAATTTCCCTACTTTTTTGAGGATCGGTAAGCTTAATTCCGTAGTCTTTTTCTAATAAAACGATTAATTCTAACGCATCGATGGAATCTAAACCGAGACCATCACCAAATAAAGGCTCGTCATTTTCTATATCGCTAACCTCCATATCTTCCAGGTTCAGCTGTTCTATTATACTGGCTTTTAACTCGGTATGCAAATCAGTCATAATCGGCATCGTATATTTTCCTTATTTGTGGTTCTAAAATTTCCGCTTTCGGAGCATTCGAATTTAGCCACAAAAATACATCATATTCATCGTTTTGCAAGTTTAACCAACCACAAACCACTTTTTCTGCTTTTTCAGTTTCAATTAATTGCTCAGAATATTTCAATAATAAATTTGCATTGAACTGATCTTCAATAAAAAACGCATTTTCACTCTTCAGATTAAAATAGATGCTAATTTCTCCCAAAACGATATTTGGTAGCGTATACACAAAAAGTGCAGGCGAAGGAAACTCTTTGATTGATTTTTGATATTTTTTATCACTCTCTAAACTAGAACTGTGATTGCTAAAGATTAAGGCAGTATCTTCATCAAACTTGGTTTTATTGGCTAATATTGCTGAAGCTATAAATCCAAGTTTAGAAAGTCGATCCATTTTATGGAATTTCGGATATTTGATTTCCAGGAATTTAAAAGCAGCTTTGATAAATTTACCAGTTCCTTCTTCCGAGGAAAAAACAATTTCATCGTCGCAAATTATCTTTCCATTTTTAATGCGAACCCAATGTTCTAATTTAAGATTCGCCATTCCCTACTTCTTTTTTAAAAATCATCGCTAAATTACATCCCCCAAAACCCGATGCTGTTTTTAGCATATATTCCAGGTTTACCGATTTTAGATATTCTGTTATCACATTGATTTTTTCTGAAACGCCTAACTGAGTAAAATTCAAACTTGGATAGATCTCATTATTCAGCATCATATGTTTACAAACAATAGATTCTATCAAAGCAGAAGCTCCTAACGTATGCCCATAATAGCCTTTGATACTATTTAAAGGAATTTCGGTTAAATTATTTCTTGAAACCGCAATAGCCTCCATCTCGTCATTATAAACTGTTGCGGTACCATGAGTAGAAATCGCGTTTATAACTTCGGAAGAAATCCTGGCTTCTTTTAGCGAATTTTGAATGCTTTTATGCAAACCTTCACCGGTTCTTGATGGTCCTGAAATATGGTTAGCATCATTCGCTGAAGCATCTCCTACCAAATTTATACAATTTGAATGTGCTTTTTTGCTATCACTTACCAAAACCGCAGCAGCAGCTTCGCCTAGATTTATACCATTACGATCTTTAGAAAAAGGCTTACAAGCTGTATCACTTAGCGCCTGAAAAGAATTAAAACCAGAAACTATAAATTTAGATAACATATCGCCACCTACCACAATCGCTTCTGAAAATTGACCAGCATTAATCATTTTTTTGGCTACAGACAATGCTAAGCCTCCAGAAATACAAGCATTGGAAACCACTATTGGTTTCTGTTTAAAACCAAAGAAATCTTTGATGATTTCACCCAATTTTGATAATAATATGCGCTCTTCTTCAAAACCTAGTAAATCTTCCAAAAGATGAACATTTCCTTTGGTGGTCGAGATTACGAGTCCGCTTTGGTTTCTATCAAAATCCGGATTTTTGTTTAATATATCCTGAATAGCGAGTAGCATCATTTGCTCCAGCTTGGTAAAATCTTCTGGATTGCCAATTTTAGAAAACACCTTAGATAAATTGTCAGCATCAATAATTCCAGCACAAATTGGTGAATCTAAATATATATTATTGGCGCATTGCTTTAGACCACTAGTACCATTTCTCAGCTTCTCTAAATTTTCTGAAGTGGTAAAACCAAGTGGAGAAATTATGCAATCATCGTGTAAGTATAAATTCGTCATTAAATCAACTTCATTTTCTTTTTCCAATCTAGAAAAAAGGAAGGATTATTCAGCACTAATTCCCCATTTTTATCGATAAAAACCTGAATAGTCTCGCCGGTACAAATTAATTCTTCCGCTTTAAAAATGCGATAGTTATAAATTATCTTTGCTGCATCGGTATTTACAAAAGTGGTTTCCACTGTAAACTCATCACCATAATTTAATGGTGATTTATGCTCACAAGATGATTTTACTATTGGCGTGGCAAATCCATTTGCCTTTGAATCTAAATAAGAAATACCGTGTTTTCGGCCAAAATCTTCTCTACCTTCTTCAAAATATTTTAAATAATTACCATGCCATACAATTTGCAAAGAATCGCATTCGCTAAAACGCACCTGTAATTGTAACTGTTTGGATAACTCTTTATTCATCTTAAAAAAATTTAAGAATTAATCTACGGTCACGGTTTTCATTTCTGAAGTAGCAATAACCTGGTCGTTTTCATCTAAAGTTTTAGCGGTAACCAAAGTTACATTCATTACTTCATGCAAAATTTCAACATAGGTAGTAAGCTTCTCCCCAACTTTTGGAAGTCGAAAAATCTCCACCGATTTTATCGCACCAATAAAACCTGTTTTCGGTTTTTTTAGTCCGCCAATATACCCTTGATAACCACGATGCAAAGACATACTTTGTGCCATATGTTCGATTAGTCCCGGTTCAGAAAAAATGCAGTCGTCATCTACCAAAATATTATCTTTTGGTACTAAAAAACCGGTTATCCCTGTAAGATCTGTATAATCATGTAAGCTGTCCACCATTACAAAAGGCGGTTTTTGCGGAATAAGTTTTATAATCTCCTGTGGATCTAAAATTGGAGCCTGAAGTAAATTTTCTGCCATAAATATTGTTTAGCTGAAATCTTTCCAATAGTCATAAAAATTATACCACTGGTGTGGATATTTTTTGACCATTTTTTCTAGATTTTCAAGATACGCTTTTAAAAGTTCTTTTGGTGTATTTTTTTTCGGAATATAAGGTCTCGCATAGAAATGATACTCATAACTCTGCTCTCGCATAATATGTACAAACAGTACAGGAATATTATTGCGAACTGCCAATTTAAAAGGTCCCTGCGGAAATTGAGCCATTGCCCCCAGAAAATCAGCTTTCCAGGTTTTTACCTCTTCCATGTAACGATCGGCAGCAAAAACTAGCAGTTCATTATTTTTTAGCGCTTCATTCATTTTAAAGATATGAGACAAATCTTTTTGTAGCACAATCAGTTTTACTTCTGATTTTCCGGTAACCGATTCCATGTAATTTTTGATATTTTCATGCTCAAAATCACTAATTACAAGATTAATTTTGGTTTGGCTGTGCTTTTGATCAAAGAAATGTTTCGCTAGGTTAAAATTACCAATATGCGCAGTTAAAAGAATTCCGCCCCTATTTTGTTCCTGAAGGTTTTGAATATGCTTTATCCCGTCAAACTTAAATTTATAACGGTCTTTCGCTCCGCCGGTAATCAACACGCGATCTAATTGAACTTTGCCATATTCAAAATAGGTTTTATAAATATTCCATATAGATTTTAAGGAATTATAACCGTGTCTTCTTCGGAAGTAATAATAGATACTTTTAAAAGATTTAGGAGCAAAAAGTAAAAAATAAAAAGTAATAAACGCAAGTAAAAAATATGCCGGGTATAAACCAATCTTCCGAATTATAAAAACATAAATTCGAATAGTAAAAAGTGTACCTCTCGATTTTCCACTCCAGCCGGCCATAAGTTAAGAATATAAACCGCCATTGATGTTTATAACTTCTCCCGTGATATACGACGCCTTTTTAGAAGCTAAAAAACTAACTAAATCGGCAACCTCTTCAGCATGGCCGAAACGCTGCATCGGAATCATTTTTTTTAGCGTTTTTTCATCAAAATCTGCCGTCATATCAGATTCAATAAATCCAGGAGCTACCGCATTTACCGTTACTTTTCGTCTTCCGATTTCTTGCGCTAATGCTTTTGTTGCAGAAATTACTGCTCCCTTAGCTGCTGAATAATTTACCTGCCCGGGATTGCCTTTTACACCAGATAAAGAAACGATATTGATAATTCTACCATACCGTTTTTGAAGCATGCCTTTTACGAACTGTTGGGTTACATTATAGAACCCATTAAGCGATGTATTAATTACCGAATTCCAATCTTCTTCTCCCATCCACATAAACAGACCGTCTTTGGTAATTCCTGCGTTATTCACCACTACCTCTACAACGGCATCTGGATTGGTGTTTTGCCAGTTTTCAATGGCTTTTTTGGTTGCATCAGGATTGGCTACATCAAACTTTAAAAGCTCACAGTTTAAGCCAAAATCTTTAATAAGTTTAGCGGTTTCTTCAGCAGCATCGGTATTCGAATGATAATTCAGTAAAATATGATATCCCAAATCTGCTGCCAGTTTCATGGCTATTGCTTTTCCTATCCCGCGCGAACCTCCTGTTACTAAAGCGTATTTCATTTAATATGCATCGTTTTCTTTCAAAGATTTCGTTATATCTTCAATAGAGTTATATAATGGAAAGTCTTCTTTTTCCAAATGGAATTTATCATTAAATTTTTCGAAAATCTCCTTAGACTTGGTACTAAAGCTATCCAAATTATCGATATGCTTCATTCCCTGAATAATCGCCATCATTTGTACGGCTAGCACCTGGTATGCATTATCGATCACCGTTTTGGTTATGTTGGCCGCGTTGGTTCCCATACTTACAATATCCTGGTTATCGTTATTATTGGGAATACTGTGCACATACATACTATTGGATAGTGTTTGATTTTCTGCCGTGGTTGAAACTGCTGAAAATTGTGCTCCCTGCAAACCAAAATTAAGTCCTAATTTTCCCAAATTCACAAATGGTGGAAGAATTTCATTTAATTTGCTATTTAATAAATAATTTAATTGGCGCTCGCTTAACATCGATAAACGGGTAATTACCAGCTTTAGTTTATCCATTTCCAAAGAAATAAAATCTCCATGGAAATTACCACCGTGATAGACCATCTGTTTTTCTACGCTTACAATAGGATTATCATTAGCAGAATTTACTTCGTCCATCAAAATATTTTCTGCGGAATTTATAGTAGCTAATACCGGACCTAAAATCTGCGGAATGCAACGCAAACTATAATATTCCTGAACTTTTTCTGAAAAAACTTCTTCTGAAGTTGACGTTTCTCGATATAAGTGATCTTGACGATTTTTAATTCGCTTACTATCTTTTAAATGCTCCTGCATCATTTCAGCCACCTTATGCTGACTTTTATGAAGTTTAGAGCTATTTAATTCTGAAGAATAATGATCGGAATACGCACAAACTATCTCATTAATCATAGAAGAGCAACAAATCGACCATTCTAATAAACGTTTTGCATAAATTAAGTTCACAATCCCAATTCCTGTCATTACCGAAGTTCCATTAATCAAGGCTAAACCTTCACGTAATTTAACTTCAATGGGGTTGATCTTTAAATTCTGAAAAACCGATTTTGTAGCTTTTCGTTCTCCTCTATAAAACACTTCTCCTTCACCAATTAACACTAAAGCCAAATGCGCCAATTGTACTAAATCTCCCGATGCTCCTACTCCACCATGTTCAAAAATAAGTGGCGTTATGTCTTTATTGATCAATTGCTGCATGGTCTCCAAAACCGACCTGTTTACACCAGAATATCCTAAGGAAAGCGAATTTAAACGCGCGATCATAGAAGCTTTTACATACAAAGGACCCATAGCTTTTCCTGTTCCAGAAGCATGACTTCTAATAAGATTGTATTGCAACTGCAAACGATCCTCATCCTTTATTTTGTATTGCGCCATTGGTCCAAAACCCGTATTTACACCATAAATGACTTTATCCTTTGCGAAATCCTGTAGGAAAGAAAATGAACTTGTTGCTTTCTCGAAAACTTCTTCTGAAATTTCAAGTTGTTGATTTTCAAATAAAATAAGTTGAAAATCGCTTAATTTTAATGGTGCTTTGATGCTAAGCATAATTTATTACTGAAAATGGGCGTGTTTTGGTACGAGCGCAAATGTAGTATATTTAGTACAAATTTTAAGAAATTCTGTTAAATCCCTACGCTAAAACATTTTGACGGAAAGCATCGGGAAGCAAAATTGCACGATCCAGAAGAATCATTATATTTTTTACTTTTACTTCAGAAATATTTCCGCAGTGATAAAATCTAAATTAGACGAATGACTAAAGAATTCATCGATATCTTAATTATTGGCGCGGGGCCATCAGGAATGGTTTCTGCTGGGTATCTTCAGCAATACGGTGTCAAAATAAAAGTTGTAGAAAAGCAGTTATTTCCTCGTTTCAGCATTGGCGAAAGTCTTATTCCCAGATGCATGGATAATTTTGAAGAAGCCGGTTTGTTAGAGGTTCTGAAAAATGCTGGTTTTCAGAAAAAATTCGGGGCGCGTTTTATAAAAGACGAGAAAATTGGAGAATTTGATTTTAGCCAGAAATTCGGTAAAGGTTGGGATTGGACCTGGCAAGTACCAAGAGCCGATTTCGACAACATTTTAGCTACTGAAGTACTATCCAGAGGTGTTGATATCGCTTTTGAAACTGAAGTGATAGCAGCCGATTTCAGTAATGAAAATCCTATTATTACGATTCAGGATAAAAACGGATATAAAACACAAATTGAAGCGAAGTTTGTTATTGATAGTAGTGGCTTTGGGCGTGTCCTAGCAGGTTTGTTAAACTTGGAAAAACCATCAAAATTAGAATCTCATTCTTCGGTTTTCACCCACATTGAAGAAACTAAACGACCAGAAGGGAAAGAAGGTGAATTAATTACTTTTGAAATTTTAGAAACCGAAGTTTGGTTTTGGTACATTCCTTTTTCTAATGGAAAAACAAGTTTAGGTTTTGTGGCTCCTACTAATTGGTTTAAAAAATTTGATAATGATCCTGAGATTGCGTTTGCTGAAATGCTTTCTAAATTAAATCATTACAAAGGCAGATTTAATAATTATAAAGTAGAATTTGCTCCCAAGCAAATCAAACATATAGCAAAAAGTGTCACTAGCCTTTATGGTGATAAATTTGCATTAACCGGTAATAGTGCAGAATTTTTGGATCCTGTTTTTTCATCTGGAGTAAGCTTCGCAACCGAATCTGGTTTAAAAGCGGCTAAGCTTGCTCTAAAAGAATTAAACGGCGAAAAAGTAGACTGGCAAACAGAGTACGAAGACTACATGAAACAAGGGATCGATGTATTTTCCAGTTATGTTAAAGCCTGGTACAATGGTGATTTACAGGACATCATATTTCATGATAATCCTAATCCAGACTTCAAAGAAAAAATATGCGCAGTTTTAGCAGGCTACGTATGGAATTTAGAAAATCCTTTTGTAAAAAAACATCAGAGAATATTAGCCACCGTCGCTAATTATCTAAAACTTGAAAATATTTGATTTTTTTATAAATTTTAAATAACTGAAATGAAGAAACTTAAGTTTAAAACACGACTTATTTCCTAAAATTAAAAGCAAAAATCCTTTGAAACTCTTGCAGGGTTCGTAAGTATGGCTTAGATTTGCAACCGCAAAAATACTTGCAAAGTTCTTAAAAAACGGAGAGGTGGCAGAGTGGTAATGCAGCAGCCTGCTAAGCTGTCATCCTTTTTGGATGCCTGGGTTCGAATCCCAGTCTCTCCGCACTATCGCGTCCAAGTCGCGATTCATAAATTACTCGGGGTGTAGCGTAGCCCGGTTATCGCGCCTGCTTTGGGAGCAGGAGGCCGCAGGTTCGAATCCTGCCACCCCGACTTTTTGAACTACCAAATTTTGGTTAAAAAAGGGTAATTATATGGTTTTCATATAGTTACCCTTTTTTAATGCGTTAAATTCTACCAAACTGTACCAGCTATAATGTGAGTTATTCGTGAGTTTTGGTCTTTTTCGTGAGTTAATCGTGAGCTTATTTTTTGTATCTTGATTAGCCCCATGCCCCTTAGTACATATTGATCGTTTTGGCTTTCAACCCTTAATTATTGTTTCATTTAAAAACAAAACGATGCGTACCACTCAAACATTTATGATTTCTTTTTTTATCCGCAAGAAAAAAAACAAGCCGGAAGAAGCCCTCCTTTATGCCCGAATATCAGTTAACGGCATTTATATTGAAATGAGCCTAAAACGTAGCTTGGAAGTAAGCCGTTGGAACCAGTCAGCTTGCAAGCTAAATGGCAGCAGTATGGAAAGCCAACAACTCAATAAAAAGATAGACGATACCAAGGCATTTTTATATAAAGCCTATGACAGCCTGCAAAAGGAAGATCAGGTGATTACCGCCAGTGCAGTAAAGTCAAGATATCTGGGCATTGATAAAAAACACTACACCTTAACCCAATTATTGGACTACCACTCCACTAAAATGAAAGGTGTTTTGAAATATGGAACATTAAAAAATTATACGACTACAGAAACCTATCTAAAGAATTACCTCAAAGGAAAATGTAACATTTCGGACATTTATCTAAAACAGATCGACTACCAATTTACGCTTGGTTTTGAGCGATTTTTGCGTGATTTACCATCTTTAAGTAATAATGGCGTCATGAAACATATGGAACGCTTTAAAAAGCTTATGCGCCTTGCTGAAGATCTGGATTGGATTGAAAAGAACCCTACTAAACGTTTTAAGCTTCGTTTTCATCATGTTGATATGGTTTATTTATCGAAGGGAGAATTAGAAAAGATCAAGGATAAGAAGTTTAAACGTTCTACCCTTAGCATTAACCGTGATATTTTTGTGTTTTGCTGTTATACCGGATTGCCTTATGGTGATGTATTGGAACTAAAGAAAAAGCATATTCAAATCGGTATTGATGGTAAAAAATGGATTTATACAAGGCGAATGAAAACAAACACGTTGCTTAGAATCCCACTACTAGAAGAAGCTGAACGCATCCTAGAAAAATATAAAGACCATCCGCGGGTAAGTAACAGTGATATCTTGCTTCCGGTGTATTCCAACCAAAAAACAAATCAATACTTAAGAGAGATTACCAAAGCGGTCAAGATCAATAAAGCACTTAGTTTTCATGCAGCAAGACATACTTTTGCCACGACGGTAACCTTAGCTAATGGTGTACCTATAGAAACAGTTTCCAAGCTGTTAGGACATACTAAGCTATCTACTACGCAAATTTATGCACGAGTAATTGATTCTAAAATTTCAAATGATATGGATAAGTTGAGAGGAAAATTGTAAAACAATTAACTTAGTTCATTATAAAATATAAGGAAGAACAAATAAACCTATAAAAAAAGATTAGAAAAGAGACAAAACTCACAGTTTGAAAAAGAGTTACTACTATTAGTATGTAAGTTAACAGATATATTGCGTGCCATTGTTTTCGGTTAAAATACCTTCAATTTTTTTGATGCTTTAGACTGTCTAATCGCACATATAATTTTTGACTTTCCATACTCTTTAAACTTTTCTTCGTATTGGATTGCTTGTAAAAATAAAATTTTAGACAATCAGGCAGTTCTAATTAGGGGAAGCTTGCATCATTTTGGAGGCATGACCAGTATTAAGGCTTATTTACTGAACTCGGGAACCTATGCCAAGATGCAAGGTGAAATGCACAATAGCGCCAAATAGAGTCAGAATAGCGATTCTTGGAAATAGGGACAGCCTAACCCATAGTATTGATGAAGCTACTGTAAAGAGAATGGAACAGTGGAATGAGCTAATTTGATGTACATACTGCCAAACTTTAAAAAAGGGAGATCTATTTTAATAATGTCAGGTTAGAAGCCATGAAGGAGACTATCACATACGGTTCTGAGTGGGAAATGTGAAACTTACTTTTCCTGCTCGACATGAGATTTCAGCGATAGATTGGAGTAACTTAAAATAAATTACCAATCGTTCGGTAATTGAATAGGGTTTCATATCTTTGCTTTATGAGACCACAAAAAATAAACGACGAAGAGTTGATAATTTCTATAGCCAAAATTTTTAGGGCACAAGGGTATGAAGGCACAAGTCTAAAAGACCTATCTGATATAACGGGCTTAAAAAAAGCAAGTCTTTATCATAGATTTCCCAATGGTAAAAAAGAAATGGCGGAATCTGTACTTAATCATATGGACAAATGGGTAGCGGATAATATATTCAACGTTCTTAATAAGGAAGGAGATTCTGCTGAGGATAGATTAAAAAATGGCCTGTTACAAATAGGAAAGCTATATAATGGAGGGATGGAGTCTTGCATATTTAGAGCTTTATCCATGCAAAACGGAATGGATTTATTCCGTCAAAGTATTTCTAATGGTATGAATGAGTGGTTAAAGGCATTTAAGAATTTTGGTTTATCAATGAAATTATCAAGCCATTTAGCAGAAGAAAAGGCTATGCAAACACTGATTGATATACAAGGTAGTCTTATTTTAAGTAAAGGTTTACAGGATGCTAGTATTTTTGAAAGCACATTAAAAAAGATAGCACATAGATATAGATAAAAAATTTGATATGTTACATTACCGAATGTTCGGTAATGTAACATATCAAATTTTAGTTTATAATAAATAAAGTGAAAAAACAATCAGATTCTATTTTAGGATCATCGCTTTTTTTATTCGGGTATCAAAACCCAAAAAAAAATCAAATAACGTAAGCTCAATAGTTCAAACAAATTTCAAATCTCAAAATAAACCTGATATGGGAATGACAAAATTTAAAAAAATTGAAATAGATGGTATAAATATAGCATACCGAGAAGCCGGTAACCCGGAAAATCCTACTTTGGTTTTACTTCATGGATATCCAGCTTCCTCACACCAGTACCGAAAAGTGCTAAATGCTTTATCAGACGATTATTATTTGATTGCACCTGACTATCCTGGTTATGGAAACAGTGATTTCCCCTCCCCAGATGAATATGAATACACCTTTGAGAATATTTCCAAAACAATGGATTCCTTTTTGGAAAAGAAGGGATTAAATTCCTATGCTATTATGATCCAAGATTATGGTGCTCCTATTGGATTTAGGATTGCTGTTAAACATCCTGAAAGAGTTACGGCTATTATCAATCAAAATGGAAATGCTTATGAGGAAGGACTTGGAAAAGGATGGGAACTTATTAGGTATTTTTGGGCCGATAGAAATGAGAAAACAGAAAAAGCATTGTTGCCAGCCTTTACATTGGATGGTTTAAAATGGCAATATATCCATGGAACAAGAAATCCAGAAACTGTAAATCCTGATACTTGGCACTTAGATTACCTTAGAATGTCTAGACCCTATGCTCATAAAGTTAATTTAGATTTATGGTATGATTACCAAGATAACATCAAGCAATATCCCTTATGGCAAAAGTATTTGCGAGAGCATCAACCTCCAATGCTTATTGTATGGGGGAAAAATGACGAATATTTTCCAGAACAGGGTGCTCAGGCATTTAAAAAAGATGTGAATACTATAGACTATAATATTTATGATACAGGACATTTTGCTTTAGAAGAAGATGGGGAAAAGATTATTGCAAAAATGAGACTATTTATGAAGAAGTATTTTTGAATACCGATGCTCATATACTTTATCATCAAGAACAAAACGAATGACACAAAACAGTGAAACATACCACAATTTCAGAATAGCTGTTCCGGCAGACTATGAAAACGTATTTTCTCATTTCTATTTTGCCCAAAATCAATCCCGCGAAACGATAACAAAAACTTTATTACCTTCTTACCAAACCATTTTGATTTTCAGTTTCGGAACAAAAACATTACTCAATTCCAAAGAAAATACACAAATAGAAATTGACAAATGTCTTGTGTTAGGAACAATCAGGAAAGCGTTTGAATATTCGTTACCACCGCAATCAAAAATTTTGGTTGCCAATTTCAAAGACGATGCATTTTATCGGTTCTTTGGTAATATTTCACTTACTAAACATTCACCAATACATCCTGATAAGCTCTTGAGAGAAAATTGCTTTACGTCATTGTGGTATGAACTCCATAGAATGGATAATGTTGAAGAACAGGTAAATTACATTCTTGAGTTTTGCAAACCCTATTTACTACAACGGGACAAAATAGCGGAACAATTAATAAAGTTTAAAGAACAGTCGCTAAATCCTATCAAAGCAATTGCTAGCCACAATAACCAAACAGAACGAACTATTCAACTCAAACAAAAAATACATTTCGGATATTCTGTAAAAGAAATTAACCGTTACGAAAGATTTTTAAAAGCCGTTGAATACATTGAAAACATTGCTTCCAAGGCAACAAAAGAGGATTGGTTTACGATCATAAATGATTGTGGTTACTACGACCAAAGCCAACTTATTAACGACTTTAAACATTACCTAAATCTTAGCCCCACAAAATATCTGAAATTCCAACAAGATATTTGTAATCCTATAAATTGATTTTCGTTTTCTTACAATTTTAGGGAAAAGCAACATTCTACTTTTGTTATAACAAATTAAAAAAGTAGAAAATGAAACATTTAGTTATTTACGCTCATCCTAATCCCCAAAGTTTAAATGGTCGGTTAAAACAAGTAGTTTTAGAAAACCTTACCGAAAGTGGGCATCAGGTAAAAGTTAGGGATTTATATCAACTGAATTTTAATCCTGTTCTTTCATTAGAAGATATGGAAGGACAGCGAATAGGACGGGTTAATGAAGATGTGAAAACTGAGCAGGATTACATCGTTTGGGCAGATTGTATTACATTTATACATCCGATTTGGTGGACAGGCTTACCTGCGATACTAAAAGGCTATATTGACCGGGTTTTCAGTTACGGCTTCGCTTATCGGTATGATCAAGGTATTCAAAAAGGATTGCTTGCCGATAAACAAGTTGTAATCATTAATACACAAGGAAAATCACATACCGAGTATCAAAATATGGGAATGGATACGGCTCTATCGCTAACATCAGACAAAGGTATTTATACGTATTGCGGTTTAAAAGTCAAACAACATTTTTTCTTCGACAAAGCAGATAGAGCAAATTCCGAAAACATTGAGCAATGGATAAAACAAATCACATCTATATTCTAAAATCAATCAAAGGTGAAAACCAATTTATCTATTTTACATTTGTAATAATGTTGACCTGAAAGCTAGAAAAAATGAAGTACATAGATAAAATTTACGGAGAATTTGAATTCACAGATGTTATCGAAGATCTGATAAATACAAGTGTTTTTCAGAGATTAAAAGGGATCCATCAAGGAGGAGCAATTTTTTTAGTCAATCCGAAAATAAACCATACGAGATTTGAACATTCAATCGGAGTAATGATATTAATAAAAAAATTAGGTGGAAGTATTGAAGAGCAAATAGCCGGATTAATTCACGATATATCACATACCGCATTCTCTCATTTAATTGACTATGTTTTAGATATCGAAGAAGAAGATTATCACGAAAAAAGATTTGAAAAAGTCTTAAGAGACAAAGAACTTAATGATGTTCTCAAAAAATATCAACTTGATCCCAGTAAATTTGTTGATATTGAAAAATATCAACTTTTGGAGTATCCTCTACCTTTTTTATCAGCCGATAGAATAGATTATACGCTAAGGGACCTGTTTCAAATTGGGAAAATTTCAATAAAAGAGATTATATGGTTTCTAAGTGGTTTAAAAATAGTTGATAATAGAATTGTCTTGATTTCTCAAGAGTACGGAAAGTGGTTTCAATCCAAGTATGAATTTTTAGTATCTGAATATTTTGGAGGAAAACAAAATAAAGAGGTGAATATACTAATGAAGGAGATTGTAAAAGATTGCCTGACAAAAGGAATCATTCAAGAGGATGATTTTTATCAAGACGATTTTTATTTAATAAACAAAATAAACCGTTGGGTTAATTTAAGAAAAAAGATAGATGAAATCAAAAAAGTGAAAATAGACAACGAAAAGCTTACACAAAAGAAAAGAAAGATTGACCCTGAAATACTTGTTGATAATCGAGTGTTGAAGTTATCTGAAATAAGTTAAAAAAGCGAGCAGCTGGACTTGCAATAAAAGCATGCCTTTAAGTTAATGAAAGCCCACATCCCTATAATTGAAAATACTGCATAAAACTGTACAGAGAGTTGAATGAATAGTATTTCTATTTTTTTAATTTAGCAATTATTAGATGTAAAGCCAAATAGAACACTTTAGAGTTTAAACAGAAAACAGTAGAATTAAGTTATGTTAAAATCAACATAGCTGAGATTTGTGAGGATTTGGATATCTTACCTTCAGTTTTTTACCGGTGGCGTAAAGAAAAAGAATTAGGTCAGAAATAGTTTTTCCAAATTTTGCTGGAATTTTATTAATAATTAATTTTACGACTTACGAAGCTTCAACCTACTTCAAACAGTTCTATACAAATTGTGAATTAATCGTGAGTTTGAAAAAAGGACTTTATGTCAAGGCATATAAATCCTGGAATGACGTTGATTGAAGCGTTCTGCACCAATGATCTGCTTTCCAAAATAGAACATTTATTATACTCTTATTTTGAAAAAGAACAAATATTAAATGAAGGACTTCCAACGGTTACTTATATAGAAACTCAATTAAATGTTTCAGCACGCTACTTATGTGATATGTTACGCTCATTTACAGGGCAAAACACTCAACAAATCATTCACAATAAACTCATCGAAATAGCAAAAGTAGATTATCAACTACTAATTTTTCAGTAAGTGAAATAGCCTATCATTTAGGATTTGAACATCCACAATCTTTTAGTAAGTTTTTCAAAAAAACAAACGTATCACCTCTTAAGTTCAGACAATCATTTAATTGACTTTTAGAATTTTACTTTCAAATTTAAGGTATTCATTATAGAGATAGCATCGAAAAAATGAATAGCAAGAGGATAACACGCAGAGCGATGTTATAGTTACTCAATTTATTGTTTATCAATATTTTATATATTTAACTCGAAATATTTTTTACTAAATTTCCAGTAAAACCTCTGGGAAGCCCTATAAATAGGTAATTTTTTTCGTGAAAAATTAGTAAAAATGAAATTTTAGGTATAAATCGAACAATCCTCACCATATTTCCTTTCACTATGTTGCAGTCAAAACGGTTCGTCGAAATGGTCTTGAACATAAGCCAAAAGCAAACAAAAATTTGAATGGATTGAAGCGGAATATTTGCTTTTGGCTCACGTTCGCTTTAGCAACATTCCAATAACCTTGACCGATCTGTATTTCGTAGTTATAAGCTTACTTTGAGTAATACAGCCTTACCTTTTTGATCTCAAAAGAACAGGATTTAGCATTAGCGGGCGCATAAACCGGTCAGCTTCGCTTTCCTATTTATAGCCCTTTTCCTAATCCTAAATCCTGTAGAAGAATTAATATCAAAAAGGTAATGTGACGGCTCTAAAAGAAGTAAATGAAATAATCCTAAAGCCTATTTCATTTGATCTTTAGTAGTGCTTCAATGGAACTAAAAGGGCAAATGCTCTGGATAAAAAAAGTAAATGGAATCAAATAATACTAACCCCATAAACATCTCTTTTTTTTCGTTGCAACCATGGGGCGCAACCAAGATTGTGTCCACAGACACACATCTTGAATTAGCACGCAATTTGATACAATGTACCTATTTAAAATTGGTGTACACTTCCTATGTAGCAACCAATGTTAGGAATTTTCCGTAGCTACTTTATTTTCTAGTTCTATATCTTCCAATAATTCCGAGAGCTTATCGACTAAAGCTAATTCTTCCGATGGTATAAGCTGGGTTACAAAACGAAGTACTTCCATAACGTTATATTTGGGATTGGGTACTTCCAGATCACATAATTGTTCATTCTCTTCTAATGCTACAATACATACCTTAATTAGGTTTGTGATCAAAAACATGAGATCCAAGTGGCTATCAACTCTATAAGTCCCCTTATAACATTTTCCTTTTCTACTGGTATCAGGGGTTAAATGCAACATATGATCTTGCTTAAATTTCTGAAGCTTATTGATGAGTTTTTCTTTTTTCATAGCGTTCTTGGTTTTTAAGGATTTGTTTTTTGAGTTTCTTAGGGAAATGAATATAGTCTGTGTCATTTTCCAGTATGGCTATAATTTTTTCCAATTGAAACATATCTCCATCTGGCATTAGTTCAATGACCATTTTTATGACTAATTGGACACTGGAATTTTTACTTTGGTGGCTTAAGTTTTTAGAATAAAAATCGCCTTCACCATCTAAGGCTAAGACACAGACTTCCAATAATGATCTAATACGCATTACGTAATCGGTATGATCTCCAAAGCGAACGGTAGCGCTTCTATACGTATGACGTTTGGTTTCTTCTTTTTTTAAACCATACTCGGTCGTTCCAATTCTTTTTAGCTGTTTCAATTTTAGTTGGTCAAGTTTTCTCGTTTTCATGGGATGCTGATTTTAAAGTTTGTAATTGGTGATTAATAATTGGCAAGAGATAATCTAAAAGACATTGACAATAAGAATGCGCCATGTGAAGGTCTGCTACTGAGAATAAAGACTTACCTCTATAGCGAAGTTCAGTATGATGAAAGCAAAAGATGCTTTTTAGTGGGGACTGTTCAAATAGGTTTTCTGAAAAAATATTGGGAGGTATTTCATGGCTAAATTGAACAAGTTTATAAAGATAAAACGGATGGTGATGTTGCGGATGGTAATGCAGAAACGCATAAATAGTTCCTAAGCAAAGTTGCTCAAAAGACAATCGTATTAAATGAGCGCTTAATATTCCAGCGTTTTCTTTCTTAAAACTTAAGTTTAGACAATGCTTGGCTATTGCGATTCGATCTTGTGTGTAGTTGATTATGCCCGTAATATCCAGTTCAGGGATTTGGCTGAGTCGTAAAGGAGCTAATTCAAAGGGAGCACCCTCAACCAAACCACCTGATTGGATTATTTTAGAAAAGAAGTATTTATTGTGATCCGAAGCTGCTATAAGTTGCTTAGGCATATAGAGTAATAAGCTAATAGTATATTTACCGCCCGATTCCTGAAAGACAATATCTGAAAGGTTAGCAACAGCATTTGGGCTAATATGTTTGCTAAGTAGCAGCAAATAAAAATGATAGTGTTGCTGTTTCTTGGAAGCATCATTATTCAAAGAATTATGAGTTCCCTGTGCCGATGATTGCATACCGAAATAGTATAAACTTGTAATTTCGATATGTTTTTTGAGGATTTCCGTAATTTGGGTTAACGCAAATTCTATAACTTTGGGTGAATGCAAGTTGGTAAGCATAGATCAAAAGGTGTTAAAGTTAAACTTCAGTGATGATCAATGAGCCTTCAAGTTTTAAAAAGAAGCGACCGTAGCGAACCAAAATAATCAGTAAAAAACAATAAAGAACTTGTTTTTTACTGCAAAGAGTGAGGAGTGCAACTTTTAAAAAGAATGTTTATATTTGAGATTATGAGCACAGCAACAAAAACCAGTCATATCGGTAGAAAAATCAGCCGAATCAGAGAACTTCGAGGAATGAAGCAAGAAACCCTTGCCGCAGAATTAGGAATCAGCCAACAGAGTGTTTCCAGCTTAGAACAAAGCGAGCATATTGAGGATGAAAAGTTGGAAAGAGTGGCGAAAGTTTTAGGGGTGAGTAGAGAGGCTATTGAGAATTTTTCCGAGGAATCGATTTTTCACAATATTAATAATTTCAACGATAACAGTGTGAATAACGGTCCATTAAATAATTTTCACTGTACGTTTAACCCTTTAGATAAAGTCGTTGAACTTTATGAGCGTTTGGTTCAAGCGGAAAAGGATAAGGTGGCTTATTTGGAGAAATTATTGGAAAAAAAATAGTGAAGAAAAAAATATATAAGATTTGAAAAAAGTGTCGATAACCGGATTAATATTTAGGTAATTCGGCACTTTTTTATTTATAAAACAAGTTAGGTGCAAGCTATTCCAAGAATGATTGAAGAAATAAAATTTAAGCTTGACAAAATTTCTGATTTTTGGACTCACTACTTGTGGGATTACCAAAAATGCAGAAATGAAATTAATTTTGATAAAGATGATATAAAAACAACATCCTTCGGCAATTTAATGAGCTACCTTGGAGATACTTTAGAAGTAATTGAAAACAATACTGAAACGGATAATTTTCAAAGCGCTTTTTCGTACCACATTGGTCTTCTACAGGCAATTTATATTCAACAAGATTTAATTCTGGAATTATTAAGAATATTCGGTTGTAAAATATCAAAAGGTCAACTTTACGAAGATGGGGATTACAGCATAAATCGAAACTTAAGAAATGAATTAGTAGGCCATCCTATTCGAAAGATAAGAATCGAGCATAATGGTAAAAGAATAGAAGTTTTAAAATCTTCCGTTTTAATGGATATTCATTCTAATAGCAATGAAATTGCATATTCCAGATACCACATTGATAATAATTACTCTTTTGAAAAACTATCGTATAAGATTGAAGATATAATTAACAGACACTACTCATTTTTAAAAACTTATATAGAAGAGGTAATTAAAAAGTGTAAGAAGATTTTAAAGAGATTTAAAAAAAGGGTGGAAAACCTTCAAAAGGTACTGAAAGCTCAGGCCTTCGAAGACATTGTAAAGTTAACTGCTGTTGATTTTGAAAAAATTTTTAACAGTTATTATATATACGAACCTGAACATTTATTGGAATCTTTTAGAAGAAGAAATGAACATAAAAGATATCAAAATAACGTAGATCAATTTTTGACAGATTTGAATTCTTGGTTAGATGAAACATTGGAAGAGTTTGAATACGCTTTTAAAAAGAGAATATTTGAATCAACAATGACTGAAACTAAAGAAACTTTATTTAAGAATTTTACAGAAAATGATTTCACATTAGTAAATAAGATGGTTCAAACTGATGTTAAGATAAAAGTGAGCTACCATTACGAACTTGGCAAACTTGGTCACAAAAGAAGTTACTCTGATTTTCAATTTTTTGGTGGTTTACTTCGAGATAAATGCAAAAAAAATAAAGAGGTTTTAGCTGAGATAAATCATATGGAAAAGAATCTTAAAAATGATTTGGAATATCATAGCTCATTAAAATTAATTAGAAAGATTTTGAATGAGGAATAGCCAGCACCTAACATCGGTTATAGCAAATAGCGGGTTTTTCCGAAAAAGTTTAATTTAGTAAACCAAGAAACAAAAGGTTAAGCCGACAAATTCACGTCCCTACTCCCGCTACTTGTCTATAACCGGAGCCGTCAGACTGTCTCAAAACCTAAGAATTCCGTATCTTTAGGATATGGAATATCAACAAGGACAAGACCGCGAACAGCTCAGCCTTTATTCGACCTGTTTGGATGATATGATCCCCCAGGATAATAGCGTAAGACTCATCGATCAATTCGTAAACTTGCTAGATTTATCCCAAATGGGCTTTCAAAACATAGCTTCTCAGGGAAGACCGCCCTATCATCCAGCAGACCTGCTCAAACTCTTTATCTACGGCTATATGAATAGGATGCGATCTTCCCGAAGATTGGAGAAAGAATGCCAGCGAAATATCGAGGTGATCTGGCTGCTTAAAAACCTGAAACCCGATCACAATACCATTGCCCGCTTTAGAAAAGAAAACCCAAAGGCCATCCGAAAGGTATTCCGCCAAAGTGTGTCCATTGCCCGCAACTTCAACCTGATCGGGGGAACCCTTATCGCTGGGGATTCTACCAAACTAAGGGCACAGAACAGCAAAAAGAACAACTACAACAAAAAGAAAATCCAGCGGCATCTCGACTATATTGATAACAAGCTCAAAGAGCATAACCAGGAACTAGCCATAGCTGATGGCGACCAGAAAAAGACCGAAGAAATTGAAGAGCAAATTAAAGGACGTAAAGAGCAACAGACTAAATACTGGGCAATACAAAAAGAATTGGACAATGATGTTTCTTCTGAAAATCCACAACGATCAACCTCTGATCCTGATAGTAGGCATCAAATTGTAAGGGGAACCGTTACCGAGGTATGCTACACCGCGCAAACTACCGTAGATGCCAAACATAAGTTCCTCATTGATTACAAACTCACCAATCAAAATGATAAAAAAGCAATGGGTACCATGCTTAGAAGAGCTAAAGCTATTTTAAGAACCAATACCTTTACCGCGCTTTATGATAAAGGCTACCATACCGGAAGCGAGTTTTATATTGCCGATAGTCTGGGTATCAATACCCTGGTGGCCATTCCGGCCATTGGACGTAAAAGCCAGGCACCAGATCCTCGTTATAACGCTGAAAACTTTACCTATAATACTGATGAGGATACCTATACCTGCCCCCAGGGAAATACTTTATCCAGCAATGGCTCCTGGTACAAAGCTAGAAACTATACCTTTAAACAATACAAGACCAAAGCCTGCAAACAATGCCCGGTAAGAAGCCACTGTACCACAGCTAAAGCCAACGGTAAAATCATCCAGCGTACTCAATTTACCAAAAGCATCCAGGGCAATGCCAAGCGCATTGAACAAAGCGGAGAGCTTTATAAAAAAAGACAGGCACTGGTCGAGCATCCTTATGGCACCATGAAACGACAATGGGGCTTTGACCATATCATGACCAAAAGAGGCATTAAAGCAGCTTCAGCCGACTTTGGACTCATCGCACTGGCCTATAATTTAAGAAGACTCTTCAACAGTAAAATCGACCTTAACGAACTAATATTCAACCTCTTTTTAAGCTTAAAAAAGCTTATAAAAGCCGCTATAAGAAGAAATAAAGCTTTAACCGAGCCAAAACAGAAGGAAACAGAAAGTAGTGCATTTGTTTTCAATCCTAATTTCAACTATTTTTAAGACCAAATCAGGTAGTTTTGAGACAGACTGCCGTTAGGTAACATTCACTATGAGACACTATAGAGATCTGAAAATAGAATTCAACAATCAAAAAAAATTGATTTCTCTTATTGCTGAATTGAAGAAATTAAAACTAAAAGATTGGAAAGAACAATCAATCTTATCGAAAGAATTCACCAAGAATAAAAACTTAAAAGAAAATGAATTAGCTTCTTTTTCGTCCACATATTTTAAGTATACAAAAGAAAAATCTGATCAAGAGGTATTTGCTGGAACTGTTCATATTGGAATTAAGGATAACTGTCTTGTTGTTTATGATATAATAAGTTTAATTAAAGGTGATAAGTTACCTGTTCATCTTTATAATATCATTTTGCATAAATTTATTGATGATGTAATTAAACCACATCCTGAATTATTCGGCAAAACATTCGGTTCTATTAAACTCAATAGAAATAAACCTGAAATTCCAAAAATTACCCCAACCAATTCAAGTAACAAAAAATCTTTAGTTATTTCCGCAAATCCAGAAAAATTTAAAATATTCAACGAGAGACTTAAACGTCCAATTCATTTTGTCTCTCAAGATGGCTCTGGAGAAGCTCTTATGTTAGAGGGAGAAAATGCTAAAATTGGGAATAAGAAAATTTCATATTTTACGCCGAACAATATCGCAATATTATTATCCGTTTCGAATAAATCTCAAAATGAAGCTAAACGTTTACTTCAAGAAATTAAGACACGTGACAATATTGAAAACTCTCTTGATGACATCAAAGAAAGCTCTAAAATAATTTGTGACTTCATAGAACAAATCCAAACTTCTATTGTATTCACTTATACTACTATTGAAGCTTTTGTAAACCTTAGTATTCCAGAAGAATATGAGTATTTTGAAATAAAAAAAGAAGCTGGAGTTCATTATGAAAAAAGGTTCAAAGGAAGCTCTATCGAGAGACTTTTACCATTGAAAACTAAGATTAAAGAAATATTACCAGACATATACGAAACTGACCCTATTGAAAAAGAAAAGTTTTTTGCCAACTTTGACAGACTTGAGAAACTCAGAAATAAAATAATACATCAGAAATCAATCGAACACACGGAATTATATAAGGAATATTTCAGAGATTCAATTTTCACTGTTTGTAATGTTTCTAACGATTTAATTACTTTCTTTTATGAAAATTGTGAAAGTGATTTCTCAACGAATCCTATTTGGCCAACGATTGACGGGAAAGAAAGTAACTTCCCTAAAGCGTACTTTAATTCAGGAGATTTTGAAGTAACTGATTCCTTATGATTAAACGTTACCTAACACCGTATAAAATTAATTGCTAGTTTCTAGCTTGCTTACGAAAGTCCTCTCAGACTTTCTATCTGTGATTTGTTTGCTAACTTTAGTGCTTAAACACGCAACTAATCTTATACAAACACGTTGTACACAATATAAAAAAACATCCGTCACTAAATGAAAATTCTATTTATTGAATTTAGATTCGAAAATGAATGAATTACGAAATCTTCAATTTTTTCTTTCATTATTAAGTTTTCTTTTTTTGGACGATATGCTACAGTTTTCATTCCAGCACTCTTTGCTGACAATAAACCAGAATAAGAATCTTCAAAAACAACACAGTTTTTAGGATTTATTTTCAGATTTTTAGCAACAGACAAATAAACTGCTGGATTTGGTTTACCCTTTTTTTCAAATTCGGCAGATGTAAAAAAATCGAAATAATCAGATATATTTAATTTTTCAAGAACAACTGGAATTAGCTCATATGGTGCATTTGTTGCGAGGCCTATTTTAAATCCTTTAGTTTTTATAAATTTCAAAAGACCTTTTATTCCCTTAATTTCTTTCCCTTCTTTTTTAATCAGCAATTTCACGCATTCAATAACTTCGTTTTGAACATCTTGAAATGATTTACCTTCCCATTGATAATAACCGTACCAAAATTTAGTAACTTCAATTGTGGTCATAAATTTTGTTTGACTACATAATTCAGGTGTTAGACTAACACCTAATGAGCCAAAAACTTTTTTTTCTGCAATTTCCCAAAAAGGTTCAGAATCAATCAGAACACCATCCATATCAAAAATTACCGCTTTTATTTCTTCTTTCATTTTTTAAACTCTTTCCATTTTTTTATTTGATATGATGAATCCCAGAACTCAAATTCCAATCTTGTAGATGTAATGAAAACTTCTGTCATACGAGCTTGAATTTTTGTCGATGCATTAAAAGCAAAATTATCGCAAATATCAATTGCATCTTTAACAACTAAATCAAAGTCATTACCTGCATATGTATCAATCCATTTTTGATACGGGTTATTTTTGCTTTTCTGATTTTCATAGATATATTCCCCCACTTTTTTATAAATCCAAAAGCAAGGCAATACTGAAGCCATTCCAATCTCAACTGATTCGAATGAAGAAACAGCTTTGATATGACTTGTATAATGATGAATTAAAGGCTCAATAATATTTGACGGAACAATATTAAAGTCTTTGAAATAGAACTCGTGTAATTCTCTTTCAGCTATAATAGCAGTTTCAGCAAAATGAATAAGAGATATTGTCTCTTTGACATCATAACTTTTTGATGCTAGTAAGGATAAAGTTTTTCCGAAATTTTCTAAATATTTCGAATCTTGTTGCATATAAAACTTAAATTTTTCTTTATCTAAATTACCATTCATCAATTCCTGAATAAAAGGCATTTTTAAAATTGAGTTAAAAATAGGCTTAATTGTTTCCCAAGATTTATCTGACCAAGTCATATTTTATACAATTTAATTTAATAAAAATATGGATAGATAGGTCTGATTAATAAAAGAGGAAGTTCTCTCTCATTAATTACTAGACTTTTCCCTACGATAGTGTTAACCATATCAGGTTCAAAGGGACTCTCTCAATTCTTATATAGAATACCCCTAAAGCTTGACAAATATAGTATTTATTAAGTAAATTGAATAGAAATACTGTGTACAACACCGTATACCAGCAATTGCGGCTTTGTGTCCTGCGGACACAACCGCGCAAGCATAAAAGTCGGGGATTTTTTCTATCTTAGTTGTCTAATTCCCGCAACTGACGGGTATACAATACCGTTGTGCTTCATACTGACCCGTCCTGAATAAAGGCTACATAATTTCAAACATTATGTATAAAAATGACAGAGTAATCAGACGGTATTCCGAATCGTTCAAACTAAAAATTTTAGACGAACTTACGGCAGGAAAACTAAACAAGTATCAACTAGGGAAAGCTTACGGCATTGCTCCAACAACCATCAATGAGTGGGTCAGAAAATATAACCGTAAAGACCTTATGAACACCAGAGTGACTGTGAAAACAAAAGATGAGATTACACGTATCAAACAGCTTCAAAAAGAAATTGAACAGCTGAAGAAACTTCTTTTGAAAAAGGATATGGACGCCCTTATAGAAGATTCTTATCTTGAAGTGGCAGCAGAACAGCTGGGCTATAAATCAGTGCTTGAACTTAAAAAAAAACTAAGTATCAAGCCTTGATCAAGGCCAAGCAGAAATCCAGAGGATCTGCATCCCTCTCAGCCATAACAGCCTATTTTGGTCTTAAACGTGACGCCTACTATAAATACAAACGTAGAGAAAACAAACGTTCAGAACTAGAAAATAAGGTTGTTGACATTGTCAAGAAAAGGCGCAGATCCCTTCCCAGAGAAGGGGTTAGAAAACTGACCAGATCACTGAGCAAAGAGTTTACAAATGCCGATTTAAAAATAGGCAGGGATACCTTATTCAACATTCTTAGAAAACATAATATGCTTACACTTAGAAAAAAATACAGTTCCAGAACCACCAACTCATTGCACAGGTTCCGCAAATACAAAAACAATATCAAAGACCTTAAAGTAACAAAACCCAACCAAGTTTGGGTAAGTGATATTACCTATATAAGGACCATAAAGGGCTTTTGTTACCTGGCGCTAATTACAGATATGCACAGTCGTAAAATAGTTGGTTATGACATCAGCAATAGCCTAGAACTTAAAGGCTGTCAGAGAGCTTTGAACAAAGCCTTATATCAAGCTAAAGATACTACCGGGCTAATACACCATTCTGACAGAGGTATTCAGTATTGCAGCAATGTATACACACAAATCCTTAAAAGAAATAACATAGGAATCAGTATGACCGAGGAAAACCATTGCTATGAAAACGCCATGGCAGAACGTCTAAATGGCATATTAAAAGACGAATTCTATCTCGATCAGACCTTGGATAGCCTGCAACATGCAAAAAGGGCTACAAAAAATGCAATTAATTTGTATAATCAAATAAGATTACATTTATCTTTAGACTATAGAACACCAAATATGGTTTATAAATTAACAGCTTAAATCAATTTTAACCTGTAGCCATATTTTAGGACTAGACATTTTTTTGATGCAATAGTTTAGAAATAAGGTCTTTATAAAGATAATTTAACTAACTTTTGGGTCTTAAATAGATCAACCCAATTTAAATGTCTTATTTCGAAAACCTCTATCCAGTAATATCTTATCCAGTAAACAACAAGTTAAAAGGTTCAAAAGGTCTTAGAAATGCTCAGCTTGGAGCTATTCATTCAATTGCGGCACACTTCACAATTTATCAAGAAACTATTGGTTTAATTGTAATGCCAACTGGATCTGGAAAGACAGGAGTAATTAATATGGCTCCGTTCGTTTTAAGATCGAAACGAGTATTAGTATTAAGTTCAAGCGTTCTTGTTCGTGGTCAAATATTTGAAGAATTTGACACTTTAAAAACTTTAAAGAATATTAAAGTCTTTTCTAAAGATGTCAAAACTCCTGAAGTAATGGAACTTAGAGGGAGTTTAAAACAGAAAAATGAATGGGAAAAAATGAGGAATTTTGATGTGGTAGTGACAATACCTATAAATATTTCCAATTCTATAAAAAATAATAATCCCCCTCCTGAAGAATTATTTGATTTGGTAATTGTTGACGAAGCTCATCATTCTACAGCTGAAACTTGGAATAAGACAATCAAATATTTTAAGAATGCGAAGAAAATCTTTTTTACTGCAACTCCTTTTAGAAATGACAAACTTGAAGTGGAAGGAAAAATTATTTACAAATATTCACTTTCACAGGCTTATAAAGATGGAATATTTGGAGATATCGGTTATATCCCTGTCAATAGTAAGGGAAACTCTTCAATAGATTTAGCAATTGCTAAAGAAGCTGAAAAAGTTTTTAATGATGACAATTCTAAACCTAAAATCAATCATAAATTAATGATTAGGACAGAAGGTAAAGATCACGCTAAAGAACTTCTGGGGCTGTATAAGGCAAAAACTAACCTTAATTTAAAAATTGTAAATAGCTCTTATACATATAAGACTATAAAAAAGGCTATCAAGGATTTAAGAGAAGATAAGCTGGATGGCATAATCTGTAACAATATGCTTGGTGAGGGTTTTGATTTTCCCAATTTAAAAATTGCAGCAATACATAAACCACACGGTTCGTTACCGATAACTTTACAATTTATTGGTCGCTTTGCTAGAACAAATTCTAAAAGCATTGGTGATGCGAAATTCATTGCTCCAATAAGTGATATACAAATTACAAAACGTAACCTATATCATGAAGAAAATATTTGGCAAAAAATCATTCATGAAATAAGTGATGAAGCAATTGATCAAATTGACGAAATTAAACAATCTTTAGATACATTTGAAACAGTAGAAGAGCAAGAAGGTGAAACTGATTTTTCAATGTTCAATCTCTATCCCTATTTCCACATAAAAATTTATAGAGCCAATACATTTTTGATTAATGAAGATTTACCAATTAACGGGCATCAAATTCTATATCATAAAATTAGTGAGGATTTACAAGCAGTAATTTTTGTAACAAGGGAAGATATAAAACCAAAATGGGTTAGAACCCACGATTTAGACGATCATAAACATCATATGTTCATAATATTTTATGATCAAACTCAAAACTTACTATTTATTACTTCATCTTCAATTAGATCAGAAGGTACTTATAAGTTGATAGGAGAAGTATTTACAGGAGATGATTTTGAAAAATTATCCAAATCTGAAATTAATAAAATATTATTAGATATGTCAGGTTTAGAAATTTTCAGTTTAGGAATGGGAAACCGTAGTCCTCAAGATGGAGAATCGTACCGACAGTTCTCAGGTAAAAATACTGGAAGTAAAGTAAAACCAAGTGATGCCAAATTACACTTTGCCGGGCACATTTTTACTAAAGCTATAGAAAACAATAAAGAAAAAACTATTGGATATAGCAGTAATTCAAAAGTGTGGTCACACCAATATGAACAAATCCCAACTTTAATTAATTGGTGTAAAAGTTTAGGAACTAAAATTAATAGCGAAAGAGAAGTTCGAACTAACTCTGGCTATGATTATCTGGCAAATGGTAAAATTATTTCTAAATTCCCAGAGGAAATAATATATGCCTCATGGCACAAAGACACCTATGCTGATCCATTTGAACTTAAGATTTTAGAAAACGAAGAATTAATTCATGAGATTAGTTTTTTTGAATGTTATATTGAACCTAAAAACTTGTCAAAGGACAAAAGTAATGCGAAGATTAATTTCTGCTCAGAAAAATTTTCTTTTGAAATCTCTTACAATTTCAAGGAACATTTTGAACTAATTATACCAGATAACATACAAGTTTATACTGGTGATGGTGAATCTTTTGAAGATTACTTAAATAACAATTCGATACAGTTTATCTTAGGTGATTTTTCTAATATAATTGATCATGAACTATATAGAATACCTGATGCAAATGTTTTCAATATTGATATGAAAATTTTTCGGTCTCTAAATTGGGAGAAAGAAAATATCGACATTTACACAGAGTTCTTCAGTAATGAAAAAGATATGAAGGCATCTAAATCTTTATCTATTCACGACGGTATAAAATCACAGCTGCAGAAAGATAATTCCTTAGATTTTATCTTATATGACCATGGCGCTTTTGAGTTGGCCGATTATATAGCTGTAAAAAATGATAATGGTAAAATAAATTTTATCCTTTATCACATTAAAAAAGCAGGTGGAAAACCTTCTCTTCGTGTTGGAGATGTTGATGAAGTTTTATCCCAATGTATTCGATGCACTAATTGGCTATCAAATAAGAAAATACTGATAGAAAAATTAAAAAAACGCTTAAATGGCAAAGAAGATAAATTTGTTAAAGGGAAATATAAAGAACTTATGGAATTATTAAATAATGATTACATGTTCAACTATACAATCGTTCTGGTTCAACCAGGAATCTCAGGGAAATTATTAGAGAACCCAAATAAAGAAGGTAGAAAAGTTAGTAATGTACTGGCTCACTTAGATAGTTCTGTTCAACAAGCAGGAGCAGAATTAGCTGTAATTGGATCTATTTAAAATTCACGTAACAAAACAGCGTACAACAAAGAACTAAGTTGAACCTCCTCCCAAATAATCGAAAGTTTAAAATTCTAATCTTTACTTATTTTCTTAAATAATACTTTTTCTATATCTTTATCCAAATGAAGTACCAAAAAACTTCAATATGTTCTAATTATAATGTGAGTTAATCGTGAGTTCCGAAATTGGAAACCATGGGAAACCTATTAAATACTGCGGGTTTTAGAATGTTATAAGCGTTCTGCCACCCCGACGAACTAAGTATCAAAATTTAGAAAAAACACTGAAAATCAAGTATTTTCGGTGTTTTTTTTGTTTTACGGCATACCATCTAAAACCAAAGGTTATGGTTCTATTCAGTGAATGATTCGGTAAATGCTTTTTCTTCATTTATTTCTTACCTTAAATCAGGACTTTTTCACAAACCTCTAAATGATATATTAAACCGATCATTAAATGGGACTAAGGAATGTATCTTTAAAATCTCAAGTAAAATACATGTTTAATTCTTGGAGTATCATTTAATTTCAAATGCGGTTTTGATGGTCTACCACTTTTAATTGATAAAATTGATCTATTTTTCTAGTAAAAATATCAAGTTCATCAATAACTATGTTAAACATATCAGCATATTCTCTCAGATCATCCTCGGTTAATTTAGAATTATTTCTTAAATGCTCATTCAAACCAAGTAAAGTTGTTAGCGGTTTTCTAATCACGTGAGAAATATCATAAGTTATCTGTTCTAGAATAGTTTCATACTCCATAATCCCTGAAATATTTGTCAACGTACCAAACCAAGCCATCTTTCTCCCTTCAATTTTTTTTGGTGTGGCACGCAGCTTATACCATTTTATTTTTTCCGAATTCGAAACCACACGAAAATTAAATTTATAAGAACTTAAATTAGATGCAGATTTTCTCATACTTTTTCTAAATTCCACAACATCTTCCGGATGAATATAATTTAAAAAGATCTTAGGTTCTTTTTTCATTTGTTCTAAACTAAGATCGGTATGTACCTCTCTAATTCCCTTACTAATAAAATCAAAGTTGATTTCAAAATTCTTATTAATTGTAAATTGAAATATGACACCAGGCGTATTATCCAGTATTTCCTTTAATCTAATAGCGCTAAATTCAATAGATCTTCTTTGATTAATTAGAGCTTTCCTTATATTTAAATAGTCAGTTGTCTTCTTCGCCAAAATCTCCAATGCTTTCTTCTGGTTATTATTTAATTTATTTGGCTTTTGATCTATAACGCATAAAGCCCCTAGAACATGTCCTGAAGAACTTTTGATAGGAGCTCCTGCATAAAAACCGATATGCGGAAAATTTTCTACTAATGGACTGTTTTTAAAGCGTGAATCTTCAACTGCATTTTCAACTTCAAATAGCGGAGATATTCCATCTAGCAAATAATGGCAAAAGCCATCCTCTTTCGGAGTTTCCTTAAGATCGATGCCGTAAACAGATTTAAACCACTGGCGATCTTTATCTATAAGGCTAATAAGAGAAATGGGAGTGTTACAAATTACAGAAGCCAAATGGGTAATCTCATCAAATTGTTTTTCGGGATCTGTCCCCAAAATTTCATAACTATCCAAATCTTCAAGGCGAGCAAATTCATCCATAGCAAAAATATTATAAGCTTATTTCTACAAACTCTATGAAATTTCCAAAATATAAAAAAATCGTGAACTTTTTAGAAAAGGATCATTTTCAGTTCGTATGAATTTATAAAATCGAACTATTTACTGAACTTTCGTGTATAATTTAAATTGAAGTGTAATTGCGTAATTTATAGAAAAGGTAATCTTTACTTTTGCTATTCATTATTTATTAGTTGAAGAATAAACTAACTTCAAAAGAATTCCGAAGTCATCATTAATTTTTCAACTCCATCCCCACTCCAATTTTCTGTAACAAATATTGGTTATGATCAATCACCAATAAATCATTTTTTTGGCTGAGTTTGGAAAGCATTGCAAATAGCAAATCAATATCGGCATAATGTAAACCAATGCTGGGTTCATCTAAAATCAGCAATTCATTTTCGGTTTTATTTTGAAACCAATTGAACAATAATAATCGCTGTTTTTCTCCTGATGATAAGGATTTAACAGGTTGCTCTAATCGTAAATGGGCTAAGCCAATTGCTATTAATTCTTCTAATACATACAGTGTTTTTTCTGAAGCATTTGCAGTATTTAACCAGTTTTTTGCTTCAGCAATAGTCATTGCTAAAACCTCAGCTATAGTTTTCGAATATAAGGTATGTTTTAAGATATGATCTTGGTAACGCTTTCCGTCGCAAACATCGCAGGTTTCAATGTAATTAGCAGCCACATCTAAACTGGTTTCTACATATCCTGTTCCTTTACAATTAGGGCACTGACTCGTTTTTGTTTTATACGAAAAATCTTTCGGCTTCAACCCGCTTTCTTTAGCAAAAAGCGTACTGATTATTTTTAAAATATCTAGGTATGAAACGAGTAATGTAGCATTATGAGCTTGTAGTTTTTTAGGCTCAAAATATTGTGCACTTTTGTACGATTTTGGATAATTAATTGTTTTACAATTTACCGGTTTACTTTGCACAATACTCGGAATTAAAATATCTTTTACTAATGTGGTTTTTCCAATTCCGGATTTTCCGGTTATAGCAGTAATTCCACCAACCGGAATAGTTAATGAATCTTTTTCCAGCGTATGCTTTTTTAATTGCTGAATTGAAATTCTTGATTTAGAAGAACGAAGTTGTAGACTCTTTTTTGATGCTTTTAAATTCGGATGACATTCAGCAGTTTCTAAAAAGGCTTTTGGGCTACCTTCAAAAGTTATATCGCCTCCATGTATCCCCGCACCCGGGCCAATTTTCACTAAATGATCGGCGGCTAAAACCAAATCTTTATGATGTTCGATTACAATAACCGTATTTCCTTTAGCGACTAAACCATTAAGCAGATTAATTAAATCCGGAATGTTTTGTTCTGATAATCCGGCAGAAGGTTCATCTAATAAATACGTAATTCCTTTTAGCGGACTATTAAGTTGTTTGATTAGCACAATTCGTTGTTGCTCTCCGCCACTAAGCGTTTTCGATTTTCGATTAAGCTGTAAATGATCGATATGCAGCTGCCTAGCTCGCTCTAAGGTATGGATAAGATATTCTTGAAGTTTCTCGATCAATTGCCTATCAATTTCATCATTCGGTTGAGCAGTTTTAATCCATTTTTCAAATTCATTAAAATCCATCTTCTTTATTTCAAAGATGGATTTTTGATCTAACTGAATTTCTAAACGCTCAGGTTTTAAACCACTACCGTCACAATGGCTACAAGTGGCGGTCGACAATAAAGCGCGTAAATGATGAATGTTTTTATTTTTTCGAGTCAGAAAATATTCATCCATTAAATACGTAAACAGCCCTTTCCAAAGCATTTTTACCTGCTGTGTACCTTCGCGAGATTTTGTTTTAAAATGCCACTGGGCTTCCCATTCTTTATCAGGTATTCCTTCAAAAATGATGGCTTTTTGCTTTTTATTTAAATCTTTAAAAGGAGTTTGTAAATTGAATCCGTATTCTTTTCCAATTTCTCCAACAATTGCCATATACTGCCCTCCTGCTTGCCCGTAATAGTACAAGGCTTTATTATGCTCAAATACTCCTTCGGCAATATTTAAATTGTCATCTGTCACAATTTTAGATAGATCCGGAAGAAGTTCTTCCCCAATTCCGTCGCAAACAGGGCATTTTCCTAATTCATGATGATTAGAAAAATGACTCGCCGACCATTCTTTATCTTGATATTGTGCCTTACGAGAAAATGCGAAACGTAAACTTTTATCAATATCGGTTTGCTTGGCAATGTCTGATCGGTCTGAAAAATTCTTTTCTTTACGCGTAATACAAATACTTGGCGTTAATCCGTTAATATGAGAAACTTCAAATTGATAATTAACCCCTACTCGATTTTGCTGATAGCTCGAAAATTGCTTACTCATTTCTTGCATTCCGTAACCATGCAGGGTATCAATCACTAAAGAAGATTTTCCAGAACCCGAAATCCCGGTTACAACGCTTAATTTTTCTTTTGGTAGATTAATACTAATATCTTTTAACGCGTGGGTTCTGGCACCTTGGATAGCAATAGTAGTTGTTTCTTCTTGTTCTGGAATCACTGCTTCTTTCTCTTGAATTTCTTCGGAATTAGCAACCCAAACATCACTAGTTAACTGAAATAATTCATGATTCTCGAAACATACAATTCCGGCTGTTTGTTTTTTTAATTGATGTAAAGCATCTAACAATTGCTGTACATTTAACTGATGCAAACCAATGCTGGGCTCTTCTAGCAGCAACATGGTATTTTTAGCGGTTTTCGAAAAATGCTTGGTTAATTTAATTCGTTGAGCTTCACCACCCGATAGGGTATTAGAGGGTTGCCCTAATTTAATATAACCTAATCCTAAACTTATCATTAACGATAATACCTCAGCTAATTTTTTTTCTTCTTTAAAAAAACTGTAGGCTTCTGAAATACTCAAATTATAAATTTCAGCAATGTTTTTTTGATGCCATGTTACTTTCAGAACTTCGGGTTTAAACCGTTTACCATTACAAGTTGGGCAAGTTTGATTGATAGTTCCCATTACACTCATCGATAAAGTAATAACACCCGCGCCTTCGCAACGCTCACATCGCCCTGCTTTATTGTTGAATGAAAAAGAACTTTTAGTGAGTTGTAACGATTTTGCTTCTGTAGTTTTCGCTAATATATCGCGTATTTTATCTGCAATTCCGGTATATGTAGCCGGGTTACTTCGTGGTGTTTTCCCGATAGGCTGATCAGATACCATTTGTAGCTTTACAGCTTCATTATCGCAATACGTTTGTAGATGCTGTATAATTGTTTTCGTTTTTCTGCTAATTACAGATAATCCGTTTTTTTTAGGTTGAAAATGAGCTTCATCAACAACTTCCCGGCTAGATTTTGCTTCAGTTGATTGGTTTTTCAAAACTTCTAAAGTAGGGCTTGCTGTAGGGGTAGATTGAAAAAATTGTTCAGTAGAACCATTGAAGATAATTTCTCCTCCTTCAATTCCGGCTTTTGGCCCTAATTCCACAATCCAGTCCGATTTTTTTATCAAATTCAGATCATGTTCCACCACCATCACCGTATTCCCACGGCTAATTAATCGGCGTAAAATATGATACAAATGCTTTTGATAGACTGGTGACAAACCAATAGAAGGTTCATCAAAAACATACAAAATCCCTTGTAAACTACTGTTTACCTGTTTTATCAGTTTAATCCGCTGGCCATCGCCAGAAGAAATTTCCGTACTCGGTGTGCTTAACTGGTAATGATCCATTCCTAACCGAATTAAATCATGCAGTTGCGTACCTAATTTTTCGACTAATACTTTTTCTCCTCCTTTTAATTTTAGATTTTTCAACCTATCATACAGTTCCTGAAGCGGCAAATCCATCCATTCTTGAAAATGTAACCCTTTCCATTTAAATTTTAGATGTGCTGCTTTTATCCTAGCGCCATGGCAACTTGGGCAAACTTTCGAACTTACAAAACGTAAAATACTTTTGTTCCGATCTAACCGAAGTATGTTATTCATGATAGGAAGCATTCCTTTGTAATAGCCTACTTCACGAGGTTTCGCTTTAAAACCTTCCCAACGCAGGCGAGATTCTAAACTATGCTTCCCATAATAAACCTGAATACGATCGCTCCCATTTAAAATAACATCTTGCTGCTCGGCACTTAAATCTTTCCACGGAATATCAACGCTAAACCCATGTGCATTGCATACTTTGTTCAGTTCTTCAACGGTAATTTGCGAATACACAATATAACCACCCGGCAATGTAGTTACAATAGCGCCCTCCCGCAGTGTCTTCTTCTCATCTCCAATTAATTTATTTAAATCGATATACTCCGCTTCACCTATACCTCGACAATATTCACAGGCACCTTTTGGATGATTAAAAGAAAACAGCGATTTGCTCATTTTTTCTGCTGCGGAATAACGAGCAAACAAAATCCTGAAAATTGGGGTTAATTCTGAAAGTGTCCCGAAAGTAGCGTTAATCGACTGAAATCTTTTTGATTGTTCCACTTTAATAACCGGTGGAAGTTCCGATATACGATCTACTTCAGCGGTGGGAATTGCCGCTGCGTTTTGTTGATTATACGCCGGTAAACTTTCTAAAAAATACCGGTAGCCTTCGTTCCCGATAACATCCATTGCTAATGAAGATTTTCCGGAACCCGATAAACCTGTTACCACGATTAATCGGTTTTCAGGTATTTCTAAAGATATATTTTTTAAATTATTTTGGTAGGCGTTTTGTATGCGCATATAGGGGTATTTATTCGATAATCGAGTTTAATTGGTTTGAGGCTTACCTCGAAATTTGAAATTATTCTTTGATAAATGCCTCATGGAATTTCCTTGAGGTAATTGACTTCGATAAACTCAAATATATAAAGATTTTAAAGGCTTATATAAATCTCCTGTATCTTTAGTTTATTCTCGTAAAACAAGTAATTAGTAAAGTTATTAATCGAAATCCAATGTTTTGAGGTTCGCCTTTACATCAGAAGAATTTCTAATAAATGACTTCAAGGGCTTGCTCTCAGATTGTACTGCTAAAAATCAATTAAAATGATCTTTTAGTGCTTGTTTAGCAGCATTTACGCCCCCCATTCCATGAACACCTCCTCCGGGTGGTGTTGAGGAAGAGCAAATATAAACGGAATCATTCGAGGTTTTATACGGAGAAATTTTTACTACAGGTCTTGTAAAAAGTTGTGTAATATCTTGCCGGCCTCCATTAATATCGCCCCCAACCAAATTAGGGTTAAACAATTCGAGTTGTTTTGTATTCATAACCGAACGTTTCAAAATTGTTTTTTTAAAACCCGGAGCGGCTTTTTCAATTTGTTGCTCTATTATCTCGGTACAATCTTTTTTACTTCCATTGGGAACATGGCAATACGCCCAGGCAATATGTTTATCTTCCGGTGCTCTGGTTTTGTCGAAAACTGTAGGCTGTACCAAAAGAACATAGGGATGTTCAGCAATTTTCCCTTCAGAAATCACCTGTTCTGAAATTTCTATTTCTTCAGGACTAAAACCAATATGTATCGTTCCTGCTTTTCTGCATTTTTCATTCAAAAAAGGAATAGGTTCATTTAAAGCCCAATCGATTTTAAACACACCAGAACCATAATTATAATTAGATAATCGTTTACGATAAGTTTTACTAAAATTCAAACCTTCAATATCTAAAAGCTGTTTAGGCGTAAGATCGAATAACTGAATTTTTGAAGATGGAAGCTGTTTAGAACTGGTGATAGTTTTATTTAAAATCAGCTCTCCTCCCAAATCTTTATAATATGCTAGCAAAGCATTAATTAAAGATGAAACTCCTTTCTCTGGAAAAGGCCATCCATTTTGGTGCGCCATAATTGTTAATACCAATCCGAAAGATGCTGATACTAAATTAGTAAGCGGTAATGTGGAATGTGCTGCTGCACCGTAAAACAGTGATTTACTCTTTAAATTTTTAAAATAATGATTCGCTAATGTTTTTGCCGGAAGCAATGCATACCTGCCAAAATTCATAAATTTTAAAGGATGCGATGGAATACCTAACGGGCCTAAAATATCATTTGCTATTTTTGGCCAATCTGTTACTAAAGTGCCCATCAATTTAGTATATGCCAATTCATCTTCTTCAAGACCTTTTGCCGTTTTTTCAACCTCTTTATAACAAGCTACGGCATCACCGTTTCCAAGCGTTTGTACAAAAGGAATATCCGGAAATATCCATTTTAACCCGTATTTTTCTAATGGTAATTGTTCAAAAAAAGGCGAGCTATATGCCATTGGTAATACCGCAGCGCCTATATCGTGCTGAAAACCGGGTAAGGTTAATTCTCCAGTTTTAGTAGCTCCGCCAGGTTGCGGTTTGGCTTCTATTAATTGTGTTTTTAATCCCTTTTGCTGAAGATATATAGCAGCAGCTATGCCATTAGGGCCGCTTCCTATAATTACAGCATCATAATCCTGCATAATGTTTCTTTTTCTGCTTTACTGGATAATCCAGATTTAAATTCCCCAGGTTTACCTCAAAATAAGATATTATTTTCTGATAAATCTCTCATGAAAATTTTCTGAAGTTCTTATTTAATTTTGCTTAAATCTATACCCTGTAGATAATCATCAAAATGCAAAAATCCTCTTTTTTCGGCAATCATATCATGAGTCATGATATAAGTAAAATACGATAATTTGTGCCCAAATTGATCTTTACTAATTAAATCTGAAAATCCACTACCTACTTTGGCAAGTGCTGTAGGCATTTTTATTATTTTACCTCCAATGTGTTTCTTTATCATTTCTGCCATTTCCTCTCGCGTATGAATAGATGGACCACCTATTTCTATAAGCTTAGGAAGATCTAAAAAAGTTGTCATTATATATTTTGCTAAATCCCCATGATAAATACTATTAGTTTTAGCCTGCCCATCACCTATTAGCGGAATAATTTTTCGTTTCGCCATAATAATTAAATCATTTAAACCTGAAAAAAAACCTACCGGACGTATAATAGAATAGGCTAAACCCGATTTTTCTAATTCTTCTTCAACCTTTTTGTGCGTTCTGGGAATGGTAAACTCTGAAGCACTATCAGCTCCCTTCATCGATACATAAAAAAACCTTTTTACATTGTGGTTTTTGGCATCATTTATAATGTTTTTATTCGCTTTATAATCGTTATCGTAAAATGAATTTGGAGTTGGATTGAACAAGCTTATAGACTTACCTAAGGCTGAAACTACGTAATCAATACCACTTGTAATGTCATGAAGCTTATTTGTTTCTGAACTGGCATCTAAACGCCAAATATCATCTGTATATTCTTTTAATTTTTCAAACCCCTGCTCAGAGCGTGTAAGTGCTCTTACTACAAATCCTCTCTTTATAGATTCTTTTACTAATTGCATTCCTAGTTCTCCGGAAGCTCCCACTATTAAAATTGTTGTTGCCATATTATAGTGATTCTTAAGAAAGTGCGCTTAAAAATCGACACAAGATATACAAAGCAACGATGCAGTCTATAGTATTCTTCCCAAATCATTTATAAAAGTATCGAAATCTATTCTTAAAAACTTGAATTAAATTTTCTCTAGAATTAGTTCAAAAATTTTAGTCCAAAAAATTTTTGAAAGCTAATTTTAGCAGTATATATTTGCCTAAATAGATTTAATCTAAATAAACATGATAAGCTTAGCCATTGTTTTTTGTTTGTTGGGATGCTGGTGTCACTACAATTTGTCTCAAAAAACCAAGATCAAAAAAGTTGCATTTGAAAAAAGCATGGCAGATCGCGTTTGGTTATCAAAAATCACTAGCCTTATATCTTTTTTAATATCTTATTTTCTCATTTATAAGGTATTCGGCCTGGTAACCGGATTATTAATTTTTATTTGCATTTTTACGTTAATCCTTAGCTTATTAATCTTAGGTAGGCCATTAAGAACTCCAAATCTTGCTATACTTAGCTTATTATTTATTTTCTGCTTATTTTCTGAAATTTTATTCTAATTATGCCAGCAAATAAAAAATATCTTACTAAATCTTTTCATCAGAAATTTGCAAAGTTGACGGCAGGATTTTTTGGTGGCTATGCAATTTCAGCATTGCTTCATGTCTTGTTAGCCTTTTGGCTTCCCGATCATAAATTAGTTCTAATTACATCAATTTTCACCATATTTTTATTTTGGATGGTTCTATTTATCATACCATATTTATTTGAAAATGGATGGAAAATATGGGGAATATATCTTCTAATTACACTTATTTTATATGTTGGCGTTTATTTTGGTAAACTATACTACCCGATAATCTAATATGGCAAAAAGAAATTACAACGTATTTTTTCATTTACATACTATAAGTGGTATCATAATTAGTGCTGCTTTATTTATCATTTTTTTCTGCGGAGCTTTTGCACTGATTAAAGATGAAATTACCGCATGGGAAAAAGGTGAAAATGTTGACATGGAAATCGCATCAAATATAGATTATGATCGCGCCATGCAAACTTTAGAGAACGAAGGCCTACACTTAACCGGGAGAGATATAAGAATGATTCCTCCAGACGTTAAGCAGAAAATGTTTGTAGGGATTACCGGCTCTAAAGCAAAGAACGCTAGTGACGAAGACAAGATTGCTACTTATTACAACCTACACACTAGGAAATATAGATTATCCACTTATTACGAATTTTATAGTATTGGTGAGCTTATATATCGATTACATTTTTTCCATCAAGTTCCAATCTATGGTATTTATATTGCTGGCTTAATCGCTTTCTTTTTCTTGTTAGCGATTATAAGCGGAATTATAGTTCATTGGAAAAAAATAGTCTCTAATTTTTATATTTTTAGACCTACCACAAAACTGAAAACTATTTGGACAGATGCTCATACGGCCTTAGGCGTTATAGGATTACCGTTTCAGTTCATGTTCGCCATTACAAGTTGTTTTCTTTGCTTATCGGCATTGGTACTTTTACCTATTAATTATGTTTATAATGGCGATCAAGATGCGGCTTTAGCTGAGCTTCGTCCCATGCAAAAGACGTATGAGTGGAAAGCAGAGGATACTAAAGAAATACCAAGCCTTAATGATTTTGTTGAAAAAACCAACGAAAAATGGCCAGATTTTGAACCTTCCCAGGTTTATATCAAAAACTATGGTGGTACTAATATGAAGTTTCAAATTGACGGACTTTTAAATTCTAAAAAAGCTTTTCTAGGTCACGGAAGGATAGTGTACGATGTAATGACAAATACAATTACTGAAGAAAAAAATCCAGAAGATCCTGGGTATGCTGAAGTTGTAGAAGTAGCAATTAGAAAACTTCATTTTGGAGATTTTGGCGGCCTATCCCTTAAAATAATCTATTTTGTTTTAGCAATTATTACCTGCTTTGTGATTTTAAGCGGTGTTTTAATTTGGTTGGAAGCGAGAGATAAAAAACATATATCAGAAAAGAAGCGAAAGTTTAATAGAGGATTGGGCTATTTCTACATTTCAATTTGTATGAGTCTATACCCTATTACCGCTTTCAGCATGCTTGTGGCTAAATATTTACCAAGAAGTTTAGATACTAATCGACAATCTATCCTTTATGCCGTATTTTTTATTGGTTGGTTAATTTTTACGCTATTCTTCAGTTTAAGAAAGAATAATTACTTAACAACAAAACATACGTTATTACTTGGAAGCATCTTCGGAATTTTCGTTCCTATAATAAACGGAATAACTTCTGGAAACTGGTTGTGGATGATGTATCAAGAAAATCAAACCGCGATACTATTTGTAGATATATTCTGGATTGCAATTTCTTTGATAAGTTTTGGTATTCTTATTAGAATGAAAAAGCCAGTATAATCTTAGAAAAAGATTAAAAAGTGTAGTATAAAAAGACGTAAGAGCTACCTACATAATAATTTCTAGCTTCAAATTGAGGTTTAATATCATCTCTCTTTTCAAAATTAAATTGTACACCAAATCGAAAATTGGTATTCAAAATATACCTCAATTCTAGATCCATCGCCAGATTCACAAATTGATCTGAATCAAGATCATCATCAAATGGATAATCTCGACTTACCAATCCTAAATCCCCTCCTGCGAGGGCTTGTATCTTATCGTTAAGAAAAACAGTATATATACTTCCACCAATTCCAAACTGTTGATAGTTCACATCACTAAATCGTTCGTAAAAAAGATTTAACTCAATTGGAACAAACAATAATTTGTTGGTACCATAACCAGCCTTAAAAACTAAATCTAAGCCATCTGTAGTAAAATCGGGATCTTCAACATTTATCCATTTTTGATTAGGAATAGGATCTGCTCCCACCGCCGCAAAGAAATAAGAGTCATTATTTTTTCTTTTTGGGCCTAAATCATAACATTGGGAAAAGGAATGAAAGCTTACAAAAAGACTTATCAATATAAAAGTAATTTTCAAATCGAAATTGTTAATTAAGAGCTATAAATTTAAATAATTTCGGCAGAATCCGCTTGCTTTTTTTTCGGTATCAAGACTATATTACGTTTCAATTTAATTTGTTGCTTAGCCTTATTTAAATTTTGCCAATCCATTTCATTAACTATCGTAACGCCTATAGTTTTAGCCTCATCTACTACCAACCAATCAGGATTCTTTCCTGTAACTAACAAATCGGTATCTTCAGTCATTTTATTTTCGATAATGGCATTACTAGTTTTCAGCTCATTTTTAATTCTGAATTCTCGATCTTTATCTAAATGACCATCAAAAACTACTTTCTTACCTTCAAAATTATTATGCTTCGCATTATTTACTGGTTGCTTTATATTTTCCTCAGAAGAATTTAAATAATTCCAAGCAATAAAAAGTATCGCCATATGAATTAAAACATATATCGCTAGTAAAATTGAAGCCATCATAAATTCGCTTTAGATAATTTTTATATAATTTCGAAGCAAACTTACATGATTTTAAATCTTTAAAAATTAATTTAAAGAGGTTTTAACGATTTTAGGAATATGTTATTAAATATAGGGATCTTAAAATGCTATAAAATTTTCTGTACGTTAATCATAACTTAAAAGCTAAGACCGACTTTTATGGCTTTAAGGAAGTAATTAATTTTGTCTAAAAAATTATGAACTTAAATAATTTAGGAAATACAGATTTAGTGACGCCAAAAATTATCTTCGGAGGAAATGTATTTGGTTGGACGTTAAATGAAAAAGAATCCTTCGCAATGCTCGACGAGCTTCTTGAAAAAGGATATACATGTATAGATACTGCCGATGTATATTCTAGATGGGCAGAAGGCAATTCTGGTGGTGAATCTGAAAAAATCATTGGTAAATGGATGAAAGATCGCGGCGTTAGAGATAAAATTACACTGGCAACCAAAGTAGGCTCTGATATGGGACAAGGCCAAAAAGATATTTCTGAAGAATATATACTAAAAGCAGCTCAAGATTCCTTAAAAAGATTACAAACCGATTATATCGACTTGTACTATACCCATTGGGACGACGATCGTACACCCGTTGAAGAAACTTTGGGAGCCTATCAAAAGCTAATTAAAAAAGGAGACGTAAAGTACACTGGAGCTTCAAATTTGAGTCCGGCGCGATTACGAGATTCCTTAAATGCTTCAAAAAATAAAAATCTACCCAAATATCAAGTATTTCAGCAAGAATATAATTTGATGAATCGTGATAAGGTTGAAGGCGATATTCTTGAATTATGTCAGCAAAATAATGTAAGCATTACAACTTACTTTTCTTTAGCAAGTGGATTTTTAACCGGAAAGTATCGTAGCGAAGATGATCTTGAAGGGCAGAATAGAAAAGATTTTGTAAAAAACTATCTTGACGATCGCGGCAAAAATATTTTGAAATCTTTAGACGAAGTTTCTGAAGAACACGGAATTTCTAACGCCGGCGTGGCTTTAGCATGGATAATTAACAGACCTGGAATTACCGCCGCTATTGCCAGCGCTACAAAATCTTCACATCTAAAAGCTTTTGAAGAAGCTACTTCAGTAAATTTAACTGAAGAGGATATGAATAAACTGAATAAAGCGAGTTCCTAATAATTATTAAATTAAAGATTACAGAGCAGTAAATTTCTCCGGGGCAAGCCCACGGAGCATTTTAGCTGAACGCGTTTTCAAACTTTAAAAATTTACTAACGAGACAAGTCTCGGGGTATTTACCCTCCTAGAATAAAAATAAAAGCCCCGAAATTGGGGCTTTTATCATTGTATTTTAGAAATAATTTCTTCCAAAGTAAGACGATCCTGCTCACCGGTTTTCATATTTTTAAGCGTGTATTTTCCTTCATTCATTTCTTCATCTCCGGCTAAAATAACAAACGGAATATTGCGCTTGTTGGCATAATTCATCTGCTTTTTCATTTTAGCAGCATCCGGAAATACTTCGGCGTTAACTCCGTTCGCACGTAATTTATTAACTCCTTTAAAGGAATAAAGTGCTTCTTTTGTTCCGAAGTTTATAAACAAGGCTTTTACATCATCAACAACAGCATCTGGAAATAAATCTAATTCTTCTAAAACCAAATAAATTCTATCTAAACCAAATGAGATCCCTACACCACTTATATTTTTTAGACCAAAAATTCCCGTAAGATCATCATAACGACCACCGCCACCAATCGATCCCATTTTAACATTTTTAGGTGCCGCAACTTCAAAAATCGCTCCGGTATAATAATTTAAACCACGCGCCAAAGTAACATCTAAATCGAGATTCGCAGTTTTTAAAGGGATTTCTGAGATCGCATTTTGAATAAATTCTAGCTCTTCGATTCCTTTAAGACCAACTTCAGAAGTTGTTAATATTAATTTTAGTGCTGCAATCTTTTCAGCGAAGCTTCCGTTTAAGCCGAAAATAGGCTTAATTTTCTCGATGGCATTTTCAGCAATACCTTTAGAGAGCATTTCTTTTACCACACCATCTTCACCTATCTTGTCCAGCTTGTCTAGCGCAACTGTAAAGTCAATCAATTTATCCTGCTCACCTATTACTTCAGCAAAACCAGATAAAATTTTACGATTATTAATTTTTATAGTGACTCCCTCTAATTTTAACCCTGAAAAAACGGCATCGTACAATTGCACAAACTCCACTTCTTGCCATAAACTATCGCTTCCTACAACATCTGCATCACATTGATAAAATTCTCTAAACCTGCCTTTTTGTGGACGATCGGCTCGCCAAACAGGCTGAATTTGATAGCGTTTAAACGGAAAATCAATTTCATTTTGATGCTGTACAACGAAACGCGCAAATGGTACGGTTAAATCGTATCTTAATGCTTTTTCTGAAATAGAGGGTGTTAGCTTTAAACTGTCTTGATTGGTTAAAGCACTTTTATCTGCTTTCTTTAAAAAGTCGCCAGAGTTAAGAATTTTAAAAATAAGACGATCGCCTTCATCTCCATACTTTCCCATCAGGGTTTCAGAGTTCTCAAAACTTGGTGTTTCGATCGCTCGAAATCCAAATTTTTTAAATTCTCTTTTTATGGTATCGAAAATAAAATTTCGTTTTGCCACTTCCTGCGGAGTAAAATCTCTAGTTCCTTTTGGTATTGAAGGTTTTTGTGCCATAAAATCAATCTATCTTCAGGAGAAATCCTGTATTCTTTCAGTTCAAAAATATATTATTCAAATTAGTTAAAATAGGCTGCTATATTTGCTTTGCAGACCATTTTATCGGCTGCAAATATCTTAAATTTTGTTCGAACCTAAACAATTTTCAAATTTTAAGTAACATTATTCCTAAAATTGAGTCTAACTTATAGTGACTGAAATTTCAAAATATGTTTGCACTCATACGCGAGAACATCAATATCGCTTTCGATTCGATTAAGGGTCAACTTTTAAGAACCATTCTAACTGTACTCATTATCGCCATAGGGATAACGGCTTTGGTAGGAATACTTAGTGCCGTTGGTGCTTTAGAGAATACCATTAGTGGAAATTTTGCCTCTATGGGCGCTAATACATTTAATATTCAGCGCTATAATTATACTTCGCAACGCGGCGACGAAGTAAATAAAATAAATCCAGTGATTACCTATAGGGAAGTTAAAAGCTTTAAGGATAATTACCAATTTCCTCTTACCACTACTGCGATTAGCTTCACCGGAACCACTGCTGCGGAAATTAAATGGGAAAACGAAAAAACAGATCCTGAAATAAATGTACTGGGAGTTAACGAAAATTACATAATCAATTCGGGGCTTTCAGTCGAAAAAGGGCGAGAATTTAACTATTTTGATATTCAGAATAATAGTAATGTAGCCGTAGTAGGAGCAGATTTTGCTAAAGATAACGGACTTTTTAATGGTGCAGATCCTATCGACAAAACCATAAGCGTTAGAGGTGCAAAATTTAAAATTATTGGGATATTAGAATCTAAAGGATCTACATTTGGTAATAATGAAGATTTAAGAGTACTTATACCCATTCAGCATGCTAGATCTATATTCACTAATCCCGGGATTAATTATAACCTTAGTATTAAAGTTGAAGACAAACAAGTTTTAGATGCTGCACAGGATGAAGCTATCTTAACCTTTAGAAATATTAGAAAATTAAATCCAATAGAACCAAATAATTTTGGGCTAGAAAGAAGCGATAGCCTGCTAAACGAAATCGCAGAAATGTCTGGCTATTTAAACATGGCAGCATGGATTATTAGCCTGGTAACCATATTTGGATCTTCTATCGCGCTAATGAACATAATGCTGGTTAGTGTTACCGAAAGAACTCGCGAAATTGGTGTTCGTAAAGCACTTGGCGCAAAGAAAAATACAATTGCCGCCCAATTTTTTATGGAGACTTTAATTATTGGTCAGTTTGGTGGTGTTTTGGGCATAATCTTAGGAATCTTGATTGGTATGGCAGTTTCAGCCGGAGTAGGTTTCGATTTTACAACGCCGTGGTTGGCGATGCTATGGGCAGTGGTGGTAACGCTTCTTACCGCATTATTTTCTGGTTTGTATCCAGCGATCAAAGCATCGAAACAAGATCCTATAGAATCGCTTAGATACGAATAGAGAGAAAATAAAATATCTTAATCTTTCTTCGGAAAAGAATACATTCAAATATCAAGTATAGTCAAGCCCTATTAACGCTTGACATTACACGCACTATTTTTCCGAAAAATCAAAATTAACCTTTTACGATACCAGCAAAATATTGGTATAATTCACCTTTTGTAATACTCGCTCCTTGTTTTATTAATGCAAAAATATCCTTATTACGATCATCACTCATCGCTTTAGTTGAAGTATAAATATTTACAGCATCATCCATCAAATTAGCTCTAAGCCAATTGTATCCCTCTCGCGTGGTAATATCAATTGCTTCATTTTCAATTTTGACCGCTATTAAGTTAATGGTAGCTGTAGTTATATGAAATAAAAACAATTGCTGTTTTGAAAAATGCTCTAAAAACTCAACTTTATTTAAAACGCCTTCCCAGATAAGGTCACTAAAAACATCAATTTCTTTTTCAGCAACATCAGGTTTATTAGTTTTTATATCTTTCCACTCATCGGCTGTGATAGATTGCGTAGCAAGAAAATTGATAAATTCTTGGTGCATTTCTTCCAGCTGCTCTTTTGTAAGTCTTGCGTATTTCATAATAAAAAATGTAACTATAAAAAAAGCCCACTCACAGAGTAGGCTTTTTAAAAATTATATAGGTTTCTTAAGCTTCTCCTACAACATCAAATGATAGTGTAGAAATTACCTCACGATGAAAACGTAAAGTTGCATCGTATTGTCCTAATCTTTTAATATTTCCACCAGCAATACTGATGTATTTTTTGTCGATCTCAACACCTTCTTTAGCTAAAGCATCAGCTAAATCTGCATTAGTGATAGATCCAAACAATTTGTCTCCAGCACCAGATTTAGCAGTAATTTTGATATCAACTCCGTTAAGCTTCTCAGCTTGTTTCTTAGCTTCGTCGATATGTTTTTGCTCTTTATAAGCTCTTTGTTTAAGAGTTTCAGCTAAAACTTTCTTAGCTGATGGAGTTGCTAATTCTGCGAAGCCTTGTGGGATTAAAAAGTTACGACCATAACCATTTTTCACAGCTACGACATCGTCTTTAAACCCTAAATTATCTACGTCTTTTTTAAGTATCAATTCCATAATTGCTTCTTTTTATTTTAATAAATCACCAACGTATGGCATTAATGCTAAATGACGTGCACGTTTAACAGCAACAGCCACTTTTCTTTGGTATTTTAAAGAAGTACCTGTTAAACGACGAGGAAGTAATTTACCTTGTTCGTTTACAAAACTCATTAAAAAGTTTGGATCTTTATAATCGATGTATTTAATACCCGATCTTTTAAATCTACAGTACTTTTTAGTTTTAGTAGTTTCTATATTAAGAGGAGTAAGATATCTAATCTCACCGTCTTTTTTTCCTTTTGCTTGTTGTTCAATAGATGTAGCCATACTTACGCTTTTTCTTGGATTCTTTTTCTTCTTTTCTCAGCCCAGGCAATAGCATGCTTATCCAACTTCACAGTTAAATAACGCATCATACGCTCATCTCTTCTAAAAGCAAGCTCTAAAGGTTCGATTACCTCTCCTGGTGCTTTAAATTCAAATAAGTGATAAAAACCACTTTTTTTGTGCTGAATTGCGTAAGCTAATTTTTTTAGCCCCCAATCCTCTTTTGATACCATCTCAGCTCCTTTAGAAACAAGAAATTCTTCGTATTTCTTAACTGTTTCCTTTATCTGCTCATCAGATAAAACGGGATTCAAGATGAAAACAGTTTCATAATGATTCATAAAAATATATTTTATTAAAATTGGCTGCAAAAATAGAACTATTTTTTATAATTCACAAGCAAAATTTAACTAGTTAAAAATAGGCTTTTCATCGATGAAATTTAATCCAATCTTGTCTATTTCAATTTTAATCCATAATATTGTTAAAAGTAATAGCAACAAAGAACTGTGGAAGATATTTTGTTAAAGTGTGCAGTGGTGGATGATTCAAGTCTTCAAAGATTATCTATTGTTAAGATGATAAAGGATCACCCTAACCTTACTTTGGTGGCAGAGTACAATAATGCTATCGAAACTAAGAATGGCCTTTTAGACAATGAGATCGATCTAATATTTTTAGATATAGAAATGCCAATCTTGTCTGGTTTTGAGCTTCTTGACGACCTCCCTAATAAACCACAAATTGTTTTTGTTACCGGCAAAACCAAATACGCCTATAAAGCTTTTGATTATAGTGCAGTAGACTACTTACAAAAGCCTGTTAGTAAGGAGCGCTTTAAAAACGCCACTATGAAAGCTTTAAATATGTATAAGCTAAAAACACAGGCTGTACTCCCTGAGGATGATGACTATATTTTTGTAAAAAGCAATCTTAAAAATCGTAAAGTATTTCTAAATCGTTTAAAATATATACAGGCTCTTGGTGACTATGTAAAATTTGTTACCGAAGAAGATAATTTTGTAGTACTGGCTACAATGAAGTCTTTTGAGAAAGAATTACCTTCAGAGAAATTTTTAAGAACGCACAAATCCTATATTGTGAACTTAGAAAAAGTAGAACGTTATAATAGCAAGACCATAGAAATTGCTGGTGAAAAATTACCATTAAGCCGCCATAAGAAAAATAACTTGGTAGAAGCTTTAGCTAGTAAAGCTTAGTAATTTTAACTCTTCTCTTTTTTTTTAGATATTGTTGAAAGCTCATACAATTCGACACTTAAACTGGGTCAACATTTACAATAACTCTCACGCTTCGATACGCACCTATTGAATTAAAGCTTACAAGGATCTTATTTAAAACTGCTTTCGTTTTTCCCAAAGATTGATTTTGTGGAATTTTAAGCATGATATTTTTATAATATTCATTTCGAATTCTTGCTACTGGTGGAAACTCGGGGCCTAATACATGTTGTTTAAACACATTTTGCATAGCTTTTGCAATCCAATCGGCAGCATCATTGGTTTTGCTAAAATCACGAGACTTTAAACTTAAACGCACTAATCTATAATAAGGTGGATATTTGTAATTATAACGCTCCTGCAACTGTTCTTTATACATGCTCGTATAATCGTTTGTAGAAACTTGCTGTATAATTTGATGATGAGGATTATAACTTTGTATTAATACCTTCCCACGTTTTTTTGTTCTACCTGCCCTTCCCGAGACCTGAAGCATTAATTGAAAACTCCGCTCGTGAGCTCTAAAATCAGGAAAATTAAGAAGATTATCGGCATTCATCACTCCTACCAGATTTACATTTCTAAAATCTAATCCCTTGGTAAGCATTTGTGTTCCAACCAAAATATCGATCTCTAAATCTTCGAAGGCAGTAATAATTTTTTCATAACCGTATTTTCCGCTGGTAGAATCCTGATCCATTCTACCTATCTTATGATCAGGGAACAAAGCTTTCAATTCTGTTTCGATCTGTTCCGTTCCAAAACCTTTAGTGGAAACATCATCACTGTGACAGGCCATACAACGCTGCTGCATGGCGATGTGATAACCACAATAATGGCATCTTAATTGATTGGTGTGACTATGATACGTTAAGCTTACATCACAATTTGGGCATTGCGGCGAATGTCCGCAGGTATTGCATTCTAATATTGGTGAAAAACCCCTTCTATTCTGAAATAAAATTACTTGCTCTCCTTCAGCCAGGGACGCTTCTATTTCTTTGAGTAGGCGATCAGAGAAATGCCCGGTCATCCGTTTTTTTCGATGTTTCTCTTTAATATCAACGATCTCAATTTCCGGCATCATCACATTTCCAAATCGTCTTGATAATTCAGCAAAACCATATTTATCATGCTCAGCATTAAAATAAGATTCTAATGATGGCGTAGCAGAGCCCAACAAAGTTTTTGCCTTGAACTGATTGGCTAAAACTATAGCAGCATCTCTTGCATGATAACGAGGAGCGGGATCATATTGCTTAAAAGTAGCTTCATGTTCTTCATCTACTACAATTATGCCCAATTTTTGAAACGGAAGAAAAATAGCCGATCTCGCACCAATTACTACTTTAGCATCATCTGTTGCATTCAATACATTTTGGTAAACCTCTACCCTCTCGTTCATCGAATATTTACTGTGATAAACCAAAACTTTATCACCAAAGTATGCTTGTAAACGATTTATAAGTTGTGTGGTAAGTGCAATCTCTGGCAACAAATAAAGTGCCTGTTGTCCTTTATTAAGAACTTCTTCTATTAATTTAAAATAAATTTCTGTTTTTCCGCTAGAGGTTACTCCGTGCAATAAACAAACAGTCTTTTCTTCAAATGATGCCTTGATTTGCCCAAAAGCTTTCTCCTGAAATTCGTTAAATTGAATGTGATTTCTAGTAATTTCACCACCAAAACCTACACGATCTTCGTTGATGTAATATTCCTGAAAAATATTTTTCTTCAATAGACTTTTTAAAACTGAAGAAGTTGTTCCTGAAATTTTCAGCAATTCTTTTGCCTTAATTGGTTTAGTGCTTTTCGCTTTTAGGCTAAAATAACTTAAAACGACTTCTCGTTGTTTGTGCGCTCTAGATAATTCATCTAACAGCGCGTGCATAGCATCTTCAGATTCGTGATTTTCGTGTAGTTTTATATATCGAACTCGTTTCGGTTTATATTGCTCATAGATTTCCTGACTAAGCACTACGATATCTTTAGCCATTAAGCGGTTAAGAACGGGCAACACCGTTTTCTTATCTAACAAGGCTTCAACCTCTTTAATCTTTAAAGAAGACTGATTTTGCAATGCTTCGACCACCAAAAATTCATCATCCTTAAGCTCAGAATCGTCAATTATAGCGTCTTTTTTAAGCTGAACTATACTTTCACTTTCTAAAATAAAAGCTCCAGGAAGGGCAGCTCGCATAACTTCGCCTTCAGTACACATATAATAAGACGCTATCCAACTCCAAAATTTCAACTGTTGCTGAGTTGAGAGTGGTTGCTCATCCAAAATCTGACTAATAGGTTTTGCCTCGTAAACTTTAGGGTCTCGATCATGCACTTCGGCAATAATTCCTGTGTAGATTTTAGATTTCCCAAATGGTACGGCTACTCGAATTCCTTCCTGTAAAAAAAAAGCTTCTTCATTAGAAATGCTGTAGGTAAACCTATTATCTAAGGGTAAAGGTAAAATGACGTCTACAAAGTTTGGCATACGCTATACTTATCTAAAAAAGGTAAAAATAAAAACCATTCTCGATTAAAGAATGGTTTTAAAGTTTTTTTAATTTTTTGAGTTATTCTGCCCGATCCCAAGTCATTGTTTTAAAAAAGAAAGCTACATAACCGCGAACATTAAGTTTATCTGGTTGGTCTTCATCAACCCAAATTTTTACTTTATAAACTTTACCTGATTTGGGATTTATAATTTCTCCTCCAGAATATTCATCGCCGTCCTTGTGCAGACCATGCATAAGCTGTAAGCCTTCAATTGGTTTGTCTTTTAGATCTCCTTCGCATTCGGTACAAATCTTATCGCGATCTTCTTCTTTGAGTATTCTCACTACCTTGCCGCAGACTTCACCATCATCTTTCTGATAAATTCTTACAATAGAATTCACTTTACCATCATGATTAGTACATTTCCATTTTCCAAAAATGCCTTCTTGTGCGTTTAGATTGGCTCCAAAAGCCCAAATTAATACGGAAAATAGAATATATTTCTTCATGTTTTTTTATTGTCCTAACATTGCTTCTTTAAGATCGTCTTCTGCTGGTTTTTTAGAAAGCCAGATTCCGAACAACGCTTTTTTGAAAGCAATTCCTTTAATAGTTCCTTTTTCTTTGCCGTTTTTGTAAGAGATCACACCTTCACCAGGAATGTAAACTAAGTCAAACACATCGTTTTTCTTAATCTCATCACTAAAAAAGCCTTGAAATCTTTTTATTTCAGCTTCGATGGGCGCTGTTTTTCCTTCGGTGGCATTTTCAAAACCTTCGTTTACCGCGTCGATCATTTTATCACTTGTAATTAATTTGGATACGATATGCAGTTTTATAGCCATCGGCTTATCTGCATTCGTTATTTTTTCGGCATCACTATTTTTATCTGTTAAATAAAGTCCACCCGCATATAAATCGATCCAAAATTTTTCTCGAACTCCCGCTCCATTTAAATTAAGAGTTTCTCCTTTAAATTCAACCTTAGCCGGTAATTCTACACCACCCACTTTTTTTTGTGCACTCATTACTGTTAATGAGCATACGGCAACCAAAAGTAAAACGTACTTTTTCATTTTTCTGTATTATTAAGTTAAATAATATTTTAAAATTTTTTCTTCAATTTTAGTAAAGAGGCATTAAGCTCGAACCCCAATAGAAGAATATTAGCATTTAACCAAATATACACCATTAATATTAACAATGCTCCAATAGAACCGTACAATTCGTTATAATTTGAAAAATTTTCAATGTATAATCCAAATAAAAATGAGGTTAACATAATTAGAATTGTAGTAAAAAATGCTCCTACTGAAAAAAATCTTGCCTGCCTTGCTTCTTTAGTTCCGAAGTAATATAAAGTGGCGACCGCAATATAAATAAGCACTACAAAAGCCAAATATTTTACAACGACAGTGCCCGACTCATTGTTTGCAATTAATCCATATTCGCTTAAATCTTCTATCGCATAAGTAGCGTATACCATTACTATAACAGTAATTAGCAAAAGAAATGCCAAAATTAATGACACCCCAATCGCAACTATATATTGCTTAACTAAAGATCTTTTTAGTTTGGTATGATACGAAAATTCGAATCCCGTAAAAATTGCATTTACGCCATTTGTCATTAAAAAAATCGATAATATAAATGAAAATGACAACAATCCACCACGCGGATTATTAGCTATATCTGCAAAAATATCACCAACATAGTCTTGAGTTTCTGGCGGCAATAAAGAATCCATAAATAGTAAAAACTTAATCCTAAAATCATCTATTAGATTAATTTCTTCTACATAAGGAATAAGGTTAAAAATAAACAATAAGAAAGGGAAAAGAGCCATAAAAAAACTAAAAGCAATAGCACTAGCTCGTGTTGAAAACGTGCCCTGTACAATTCCGCTAGAATAAATATCCCAAAGGTGATAAAGCGATAAACCATCTGTACCCGGCAAAATGATTTTACTCGATTTTCTCTCCCACCAATTTGAAATATCATCTACTTTAGCTGTAATCTGCTCTCCTATAGACATACATTACATAGCTTTTAAGCTAAGATCCATATTATAAACCGAATGTGTTAAAGCACCACTAGAAATATAATCTACGCCACATTCAGCATATTTTCTTGCAGTTTCCAAAGTAATTCCGCCACTAGATTCTGTTAAGCATTGATTACTTATAAAATTGACTGCTTTTTTGGTCTCATCATAATTAAAATTATCAATCAAAATTCGATAAACTCCGCCTTCATTTAAAATTTCTTCAATTTCCTGCATATCTCTGGCTTCTACGATAATTTTAAGGTCAAGATTGTTCGTTTCCAGATACCTTTTTGTTTTCTGTATGGCTTTTGCAATTCCTCCTGCAAAATCAATATGATTATCTTTAAGCATAATCATGTCGTACAACGCAAAACGGTGGTTTTCACCTCCGCCTATTTTAACCGCCCATTTTTCTAAAGCTCTAATGCCCGGTGTTGTCTTTCTGGTATCCAAAATTTTTGTTCCGGTACCTTCCAGCTTATCTACAAATTCTTTCGTTTTGGTTGCAATAGCACTCATTCGTTGCATCGCATTTAAAATAAGCCGCTCCGCTTTCAAAATAGACTGCGAACTTGCTTCAACATAAAATGCAATATCTCCCTTTTTTACTTTCTCACCATCCTTTATTTTAATATCTAATTTCGCTTCAGCATCAACATAAGCAAAGACTTTTTTGGCAAAATCTACACCGGCAAGAATGCCATTATCTTTAACCAGTAGTTTCGCTTTTCCTTGTGCTTCTGCCGGAATGCAAGCAAGAGAACTATGATCGCCATCGCCAACATCTTCACGAATGGCATTGCTAATTATTAATTCAATTTCTTTTTCAAATTGTGCTGCTGAGATCATTTGCAATACTTATTTTTGTAAATGTAGGAAAGTCTGCGCTAAATATACCGAATGACGATAAAATTACTCTGCATAGGAAAAACCGATAGTAAGGAATTACAAAACCTTATAGAGGTCTATCTAAAACGGCTTCAGTTTTATACGAAGTTTGACATCGATATTATTCCCGATCTCAAAAAAGCAAAGAATCTTGACGAAAATCAGCAAAAAGTAAAAGAAGGAGAATTGATTCTGAATAGAGTTCAAACTTCAGATTTTTTAGTATTATTGGATGAAAACGGAAAACAATTTTCTTCGGAAGCTTTTTCAGAATATCTTCAGAAAAGAATGAATAGCGGTCTTAAACAACTCATTTTTGTTATTGGCGGGCCTTATGGATTCTCTGAAGCAATATACCAACGCGCCAATGGTAAAATCTCTTTATCGAAAATGACATTTTCCCACCAAATGGTACGACTTTTTATTACTGAACAAATTTACCGAGGATTTACCATACTTAAAAACGAACCTTATCATCATAGATAATTAACAATGGAATTAGTATTTGCAACGCACAATAAGAATAAATTTAAAGAAATTGAAGCCATGCTTCCTGAGCATATCACATTATTATCTTTAGATGATATAGGATGTACTGAAGATATTGCTGAAACTGCCGATACCATAGATGGAAATGCCATTTTGAAAGCTGAATATGTTAGGCATCGTTACGGTTACAACTGCTTTGCCGATGATACAGGTCTAGAAGTTGAAGCGTTGGCTGGTGCGCCAGGAGTATATTCGGCAAGATATGCCGGTGAACAAAAAGACGATAAAGCTAACATAAAGAAATTGTTAGAGCAACTTGAAAACAAAGAATCTAGAAAGGCACGTTTTAAAACAGTTATTGCTTTAAATTTAAAAGATAACGAAAATCTTTTTACAGGCATTTGTAAAGGACACATTACAGAAACTGCTAGCGGTGCAAAAGGATTTGGATATGATCCAGTTTTTAGACCCGAAGGCTATGATCGCACATTTGCAGAAATGGAAATGCAAGAAAAAGCTAAAATTAGTCATCGTGGAAAAGCTTTTAGCGAGTTAATAGACTACCTATCAAAATAAAGTATGAATTAAAAAGATTAATGTGATAAGCTGTAAACTAATACGTACATTTGCAGCTTATTAAATTTTATAATGAATAAATTCCAAGAATTAGGTTTAAATTCCTCTATTTTAAAAGCAATTGAAGACATGGGCTTTGAAAGTCCAAGTGAAGTACAGGAAAAAACCATCCCCATTTTATTAGACGAAGAGACCGATATGGTTGCCTTAGCCCAGACCGGGACAGGAAAGACGGCAGCTTTTGGTTTCCCTTTGATTCAGAAAATCAATCCAAAATCAAAGCACACACAGGCATTAATTTTATCTCCTACAAGAGAATTATGCTTGCAAATTACGAACGAATTAAAAAATTATTCTAAATACGAGCCTTCGCTACATCCGGTAGCCGTTTATGGAGGTGCTAGTATTACAGACCAAGCGAGGCAAATAGAGCGCGGAGCCCAAATTATCGTTGCAACTCCCGGGAGAATGCAAGATATGATTAGACGTAAGCTTACCGATATTTCTAAAATCGAGTATTGCGTTTTAGATGAAGCAGATGAAATGTTGAATATGGGATTTTATGAAGATATAACTTCTATCTTATCTCATACTCCAAAAGAGAAAAACACCTGGTTATTCTCTGCAACGATGCCAAAGGAAGTGGCTACAATTGCAAAAAAGTTTATGCGTTCTCCTATCGAAGTTACCGTTGGTAGTAAAAATATGGGAGCAACAAATGTATCTCATGAGTTTTATTTGGTAAATGCCAGAGATCGTTACGCGGCACTTAAAAGATTAGCAGATGCTAATCCAGAGATTTTTTCAGTAATATTTTGTCGTACCAAACGTGACACGCAAAAAGTAGCCGAACGATTAATCGAAGACGGTTATAGCGCTGCTGCACTACACGGAGATTTGAGTCAGAATCAACGTGATTTGGTAATGAAATCTTTTAGAACTCGCCAAATCCAAATGTTAGTTGCTACAGATGTAGCTGCACGAGGGATTGATGTAGACGACATTACTCACGTTATAAATTACCAGTTACCAGACGAGGTTGAAACCTATACGCACCGTAGTGGTCGTACAGGACGTGCTGGTAAAACAGGAACATCGATGGTGATTGTTTCTAAAAGTGAGCTTAGAAAAATTAAAAGTATCGAGCGTATCATCAAACAATCTTTTGATGAAAAGCAACTACCAGATGGTAAAGATATTTGTAAAGTACAGCTTCTTCATCTTGCAAATGATATTAAGAATACAGAAATTAATCATGATATTGATGAATATCTGCCTAATATCAATAAAGTACTGGAAGATTTCAGTAAAGAAGAACTTATTAAAAAATTCTTTTCAGTAGAATTTACAAGATTCTCTAATTACTATAAAAAGGCGAATGATCTTGCTCCTGTTAGTGGTGGATCCAACGTAGATCTAGATCCAAACTCCACCCGATATTTTATGAATGTTGGTAAGAAAGATGGATTTGATTGGATGAGTCTTAAGGATTTTCTTAAAGATGCCTTGCAGTTAGGTAAAGATGGTGTTTTTAAAGTAGATGTAAAAGACAGCTTCTCTTTCTTTAATACTGAAAATTCTGAAACTGATAAAGTTATCAATGCTTTTAGCGATTTCGAATATCAGGGAAGAAGAATTAATGTTGAAATTACCAAAAACTCCAATAGTGGTGGCGGTAAAGGCGGTCGCGGTCGTAAAGGTCGTAAAGGCGGTGACGGTAGTTTTGGAAAACGAGATTTTAAATCTGGCGGAAAAGGCAGATCAAGATCAAATGACTCTAAAGACTCTGGTTTTAAAGGAAAGAAAAGTAAACGATCAGGAAGTCGTGGTAATAATATAGAAAGTTCAATTAAAAGAAGAAAATCTAAAAAATAAGAATTCCTAATCTTTGATTTGGCATCATTTTTTATAATGATTTTCATATTTTAGGCGTCAATTTCTATGAAGCATTTAGTTACATTATTATTTACAGTTATTTTCACTTGCCAAATTGCAAGTGCTCAGGATGTTATTTCAGGAACCGTGATGAATGCCGCTAACGATGTGGCTTTGGAGAATGTTCATGTGGTGAACTTAAACCAGGTTAAAGGAAATATTTCAGATGAAAATGGATCTTTTGAGATTGCGGCAACTGTAAATGATACTTTATATTTTACCTATATTGGTTTTAAATCAATCAAAGTTAGAGTTACAAACGATTGGTTGAAATACGGCAATGTAAAAGTAAAAATGACTGAAGTAGGTATCGCTTTAGAAGAAGTTACTGTGAGTGATGTAAAACTTACAGGCTATCTTGAAATTGATGCTAAGAACATACCTATTTACGAAAATAAGAGATATAGCATTTCCGGCCTTAACAGTGGATACGAGGCCGGGGATTCTTCTCCTAGTGCATTTAATAAAGTTATAGGATCTATCTTTAATCCTGCTGATGCTTTAAATAATCTGTTTAGCCGAAAAGAGCGCCAGATGCGCAAACTTAGAAAAATGAAGGATGACGAAAGTATTCGTGAACTTTTAGGATCTAAGTACAACCGTGAAACGCTCACCGCAATGCTACAAATGAGCAGAGCTGAAATTGAAGAGGTATTAAGTAGATGTAGTTACTCTGAAGATTTTGTAAGAACCGCTACAGATTTGCAGATTCTTGATGCAATAAGTGGTTGTTGGGAAGAGTATAAATTACTTCAGCGAAATAAAAATTAGATATTATTTTTCTAATTCTCGTTTTAAGTTTTGTAAACTTTCTTCACATTCTTTACCTAAGCGATTTTCCATACTGTAGAATATTGATATAACAGAATACGGAAAAGCTAAATATCCTCTTATCCCGAAAATTATTTTAGTTCTTTCTGGTTGAATTTCTTTGGTGGCAAAATAACCCAGCGCCACAGCTTTTGTGGGTTTTAAAAGCAAAATTTTAGTTTCTAAAACTTTTCCGGGCTTTATCTTTGTAATTTTTTGTGTACCCTCTCCTATTTTATCGTTCCCTTTCCAGTAACAGATAGCATTTAATTTTCCGTCTGTACCTTTAAATTTAGTTGTAATATTTTCTGATTTTAGATACCAGGAGTTCCAGAGTTTTTGATTTTCCAAATGGCGTATAAAAGCATAAACATTTGCCTTAGGTCGATTAATAACAATGGTTCTACTTACATCATAATCTTTCTTAGACCAAGCGTGCAAAAAGGCCACAAAGGTGATCAAAGCAATGGCGACGTAGAAAAAAAGCGTCATTCTTATAGGTTGCTATTTATTAAACTTTAAAGTTATTTCGAATAAAAATGAGAAATTAGCTCGGCACTGTTCTTCAAATTATTTTTTAGCCATTCTAGCTTCAAATCGCTTTTTTCTTCTTCTGTTAATTCCCATTTTACGCCTTCCGCTCTCATTCTTTCAGCTAAAGTTTGTAGAATAATAGCTGCGGAAACCGAAATATTCAAACTTTCCGTAAAACCATACATTGGTATTTTCAAAGTACAATCTGCAGCTGCCATAATTTCATCAGACAATCCATGCCGCTCAGTTCCAAAAAATAAAGCCGATTTTTTACTAATATCAAAATCTTTTAAATGGAAGGAATCAGAATGCGGACTGGTAGCAACGATCTGATAACCATTAGCGCGTAGATGCGAAATACATTCTTTTGCTGAAGAATGACGATTTATTGTTACCCATTTTTGCGCTCCCATTGCAATTTCACGATCGATACGCTTGGGAAATTTTTCTTCTATAACATGCGCGTTTTGTATCCCAAAAACATCACAACTTCTAATTACCGCGCTTGTATTATGCAATTGAAAAACATCTTGAGTGGCTACTGTTATATGATTAGTTCGTTGATCAATAACTTTTTTCATAAGAGATTTTCTACGATCGGTAAGAAAATCTTCTAAATACGTAAGCAGAGCAGGGTTTTCCATCACTCCAAAAATATAAAATTTGGGCTTATAAAAGAATGACATAAATATTTAAAAATATAGTTTGTTTTGTTAAGGCGGCAATTATCTATAAAACAAACAATTATATCCTTTTTAGCGATCAACATTTTATAACCGCTAATTTGATTACTTTTTTTATTTTTATTTCATGAAAAATCTAGTTGTGCTTACGGGAGCAGGAATTAGCGCCGAAAGCGGTATAAAAACTTTTAGAGACGAAGATGGCCTTTGGGAAGGCCACGATGTGATGCAAGTAGCCTCGCCAATGGGTTGGAAAAAAAATAAAGAATTGGTTCTCGATTTTTATAATAAGCGAAGAAGGCAATTACTTAGCGTTCAACCAAATGAAGCTCATCTTGTATTAGCTGAATTAGAGAAGGATTTTAATGTTGAAATTATAACGCAGAATATTGATGATCTTCATGAAAGAGCCGGCAGTTCTAATGTTTTGCATCTACATGGCGAATTATTGAAAGTAAGAAGTACTTTTGATGAAGATCTGCTATTAGATTGGAAGGGAGATCTTAATATTGGTGATTTCTGCGAACATAATTTTCAGTTACGACCGCATGTAGTATGGTTTGGAGAGGCGGTCCCAATGATGGAAAAAGCAATACAAAAAGTTTCCCATGCCGATATTATTGCAATAATCGGAACTTCGATGCAGGTCTATCCAGCTGCAGGTCTTGTCGATTTTGCTCAACCAAAAACACCTGTGTATTTTATCGATCCTAAGCCTAGTATTCAGGAAAATAACCATCTAACTATATTCGCTGAAAAAGCCGTTACTGGGGTGCCGAAGCTGGCAAAAGAACTTCGAGAAAAATTTAATTGATGAATATTAAAGCTGAACTTGAACACATGACACTAAGTGTTGAGAGTCGATCAGCTTTATGCAAAAAGATTGCTATTGATAATTCACTATTTCAATTAATTCAGGTAATTCAATATTCGAATAAATATCGTCCAAAAGGAATAGCTTTATTAGAATTTTATTCGAGAAATCATTTAGCTGAAATTTTAAATTTTTCCGAAGAGATTATTGAAGTTTCCACCAAAATTAGCTCTGAAACCGAAAAGCGATATATTTCAAAATTATTCGTCAAAATTTTCGAATTTCAGTATTTGAATAATGATTTCTCACTTCCGCAGCAATATTTAGAAAGCGCTTGTGAAGTATCATTCGATTGGTTACTGGGCAATAGTAAAACCGTCACAAAGATTTTTGCGATGCAGGCTTTGTTCTTATTAGGTTTTGAAATTGATTGGATTCATCCCGAATTAAAAGCCTATTTGGAGCAGCATTTACATCAAGGCTCAGCTGGATTTAAGTCTTGTGGTGCAAAAATTTTAAAGAAATTAAAATAGTCGCTTCACAGATAATTTTGAAGCACTATCTTTACACTTTAACTTTTTAAATTCAGAAAATGACATCGCTAAACGCAATTTCTCCTATAGATGGAAGATATCATTCTAAAACTAAAGCTTTATCGGCTTATTTTAGTGAAGAAGCGCTTATAAAATATCGTGTAAAAGTAGAGGTTGAATATTTTATTGCGCTATGCAAATTACCGCTTCCGCAGTTAAAAGACGTAGATGAGGCAATTTTTCCTGAGCTTAGAGCTTTGTACGAAAACTTTTCTTCTCAAGATGCGCAAGCCATCAAAGAAATAGAAAATACGACCAATCACGATGTAAAAGCTGTCGAATATTTTCTGAAAGAAGAATTTGAAAAATTAGGATTAGAAAATTCAAAAGAATTTATACATTTTGGGCTTACTTCTCAAGATATTAATAATACCGCGGTACCACTTTCTTTAAAAGATGCAATCGAAGAAACCTATATTCCAGAATTAGATGAAATTTTGGGTAAATTAAAATCGCTTAGCAAAGAGTGGAAAGATATTCCATTATTAGCTCGTACACACGGGCAGCCCGCATCCCCTACTCGTCTTGGTAAAGAAATAGAAGTTTTCACTGTTCGCTTAAAAGAACAAAAGCAACTTTTAGAAGCGTGTAGCCATGCAGCCAAATTTGGTGGTGCTACCGGAAATTATAATGCACATTTTGTTGCTTACCCTGAAGTTGACTGGAAAAAGTTTGGTACCGGTTTCGTAGAAAATACGTTGTCTTTAAAGCATTCTTTCCCAACTACACAAATTGAACATTACGACCATATGGCCGCTATTTTCGATGCTTTAAAACGTATAAATACGATTTTATTGGATCTTGATAAAGACATTTGGACGTATGTTTCCATGGATTATTTTAAGCAAAAAATCAAAGCAGGAGAAATTGGAAGTTCTGCTATGCCACATAAAGTAAACCCTATAGATTTTGAAAATAGCGAAGGCAATTTAGGAATTGCAAATGTATTATTCGAACATTTATCTTCTAAATTACCGGTTAGCAGATTGCAAAGAGACCTTACAGATAGTACTGTTTTAAGAAATATTGGGGTTCCTATAGGACATACGATTATTGCTTTTAAATCTACTCTAAAAGGTTTAAATAAATTATTGCTGAATGAAGAAAAGCTGAACGCCGATCTTGAAGCAAATTGGGCCGTTGTAGCTGAAGCAATTCAAACCATTTTAAGACGTGAAGGTTTCAAGAATCCTTATGAAACTTTAAAAGGGCTTACCAGAACTAACGAGAAAATAAACAAAACAAGCATCGCAAATTTTATTGAAACTCTGGAAGTAGAACCACATATTAAGGAGGAACTTAAAAAAATAACTCCGCAAAATTATACCGGAATTTAATCTTTAAAAAAAGATTGAATAAAAAGTGAAATACTCAATTTTTGAGTAATGGAAATCTATAATTTTACAACAAAATAGAAATTTAAATTTATGAGTTCAGATTCTCAAATCACAAACACAATACACTCTGAAGATCAAGCAATTCATTCTGATTCTCAGTTAAAACAAGGAAGAACAGCCTATATCAATAAGGTATTCAATTGGATGGCCCTAGCACTCCTAATAACTGGTGTTACTGCTTATTTCGCTGCAAGTAGCGAACAATTGATGAACTTAATTTTCTCTAATAAACTGGTATTTTACGGGTTGTTAATAGGTGAGGTTGTATTGGTAGGTTACATAGGCTCTAATATTCAAAAACTATCTACCACAACGGCAACTTCATTATTTATTTTATACTCAGTTTTAAACGGAATAACATTATCATTTATTCTATTGCTATTTACCTCTGCCTCTATTGCTACCACATTTTTTGTTACTGCAGGAACTTTTGGTGCAATGAGTGCTTATGGCTATTTCACCAAAAGAGATCTTACAAGTATCGGTAATCTTTGCTTTATGGCTTTGATTGGTATTATTATCGCCTCGATTGTAAATATTTTCTTTTTTAGCGAAATACTATATTGGGTAATAACTTATGCTGGTGTCCTTATCTTTGTTGGCTTAACAGCCTATGATACTCAAAAAATTAAAAGGATGTATCGTGCTGGTATGGAAGATTCTGATATCGGTCATAATCTTGCTTTAATGGGAGCAATTACATTGTATTTAGATTTTATAAATATGTTTTTATTTATGCTTCGTATTTTTGGAAACAGAAGATAAAATAATTCTATATTCAATAAAAAAGCGCTTCATTTACGAAGCGCTTTTTTTATATTTTAATCTCAGATTAGAAGCTTTTAGTTGAGTTCTTCCAAAGCTTTAATAAGAGAATCCTGCCAATGCGGAATTTGAATTTGGAAAGTTGACTTTGCTTTACGCTTATCTAAAACGCTATAGCAAGGTCGTTTTGCTGCAGTTGGATAATCTTCAGATCGAATTGGTTTTAAACCTATGTTAATTCCTGAAATTTTAAAAATATTGAATGCAAAATCATACCAGCTAGCCACACCTTCATTGCTGTAATGATAATGTCCATATTGGTTAGATTTAGAGCTTATTATTTTCAATATAAATTCGGCTAAATCTCCAGCATAAGTAGGAGTTCCTAGTTGATCGTAGACTACAGATAAGCTTTCTCTTTCTTTTCCGTACTTCAGCATAGATTTTACGAAATTATGACCAAATTCGGAATATAACCACGAAGTGCGAATAATGAAATATTGCTCTAATTTCTTCTGAATAGTTTCTTCTCCAGCTAATTTAGTAGTACCATAAACACTCTGAGGCTTGGTTTGATCTTCTTCTTTGTAGGGAATGTTTTGAATGCCTTGAAATACAAAATCTGTAGAAATATGAATTAAGGTAACTCTAAATTCCCTACACCATTCACTCAAAATTGAAGTTGCCTCATTATTTATCAAATTAGCGCTTTTCATTTCCGATTCTGCCAAATCTACCTTTGTATAAGCTGCACAGTTTATGCAGTAATCAAAACGGTTTTCAGCAAAAGTATTTTTAACATTTTCAGCATCTGTAATGTTTAACTCAGCTGAACTTTTAAAATAAAATTGAAATTCAGGGAATCGTAGGCTTATTTTTTTAATACTCTGCCCTAACTGGCCAGATGCGCCTGTTACTAAAATACTTACCATACCAATTTACATAGTCGCTTTTAGCTGTTCCAAAAACTCATTGAAACTTGGCAACATTTTATCTTTTTCAGAAATAATAAGCTCATCATCCTCTAATTGCCAATCTATACTCAACTGCGGATCGTTGTAGATAATTCCAGTTTCAGATTCCTTATTATAAAAGTTATCACATTTATAATAAAAAAGAGCGGTTTCACTGAGGACCACAAATCCATGTGCACAACCACGTGGAACAAATAGTTGCTTTTTATTTTCCTCTGATAAGATTGAAGAAAATATTTTACTAAAAGTAGGGCTATTAGGACGTAAATCTACTGCTACATCTAACACTTTCCCTTTTAAAACACTAACAAGTTTTGCCTGAGCATATTTACCGGTTTGCATGTGTAAACCTCTTAAAACCCCTTTTTGAGAAAAAGACTGGTTATCTTGAACAAACTCTGTATTTACATCTGTCTTTTTTTGAAAAAGATTTTTATTGAAACTTTCATAGAAATATCCTCTTTCATCTTTAATTATTTTTGGTTCGATTTCAAAACAGCCTTCTATGCTAGTTCTTTTTACTTCCATTAAATTGTCGCTAATAAATTTTTACTGTATCCACTTTTAAGAAAGGGCTCAGTTAAACTCACAAATTGCTCTTTTGTGATATATCCCATTTTTAAAGCTGAAGCCTCGATAGCACCAACTTTTAACCCTTGTCTTTCTTCAATTACTTGAACAAATTGGGATGCCTGCATTAAAGAATTAAATGTTCCTGTATCTAGCCAGGCCGTTCCGCGGTCCAATATACTAACATTAAGTTTTCCTCGATTAAGATATTCCTTATTTATATCAGTTATTTCTAATTCCCCTCTCTTACTAGGTTTAATATTTTTAGCTATATCGATAACATTATTGTCGTAAAAGTAAATACCAGGTACTGCATAATTCGATTTTGGTATTGATGGCTTTTCTTCAATAGAAATTGCCATTTGATTATCATCAAATTCTACAACTCCGTATCTTTCAGGATCTGTTACATGATAGGCATAAATGATTCCTCCATCGGGTTCATTATTTGCTTGTAATAAATTGGATAATCCTGAACCATAGAATATATTATCGCCCAATACCAATGCTACTTTATCTTTACCTATAAAATCTTCGCCAATTAAAAAAGCCTGAGCTAGACCTTCTGGTTTAGGTTGGACGGCATATTCAAAAACACAACCATATTTAGTTCCATCTCCCAGTAACTTTTTAAATAATGGCATATCGTGCGGTGTGCTTATTATTAATATTTCACGAATACCAGCTTCCATTAAAGTAGAAAGTGGATAATAGATCATTGGTTTGTCATATATAGGCATTAATTGCTTACTTACGGCTATAGTGCAAGGATGCAATCTTGTTCCAGATCCCCCCGCTAATATTATTCCTTTCATAAATTATAATTATATTGATTGAATTAATTAGAGAGAATATTTCTATATTTATTTAAGTACCAATTTATGGTTAATTCAATTCCACTTTCAAAATTTTCATCTGCTATCCAACCTAGCTCATTTTCAATTTTAGATGCATCTATTGCATAACGGTAATCATGCCCAGCGCGATCAGTAACGTACGAAATTTGATCTTTGTAACTTTTTCCAGATTCACACGGAATTTCATGATCTAAAAATTCACAAATTTTCTCTGCAATATAAATATTTGTTCGTTCGTTTCTACCACCTATGTTGTAGGTTTCTCCAGTGATACCTTTTTTAAAAGCAAGTTCAATCCCTTTACAATGATCTAAAACATAAAGCCAATCTCTTATATTCTTACCATTACCGTATATGGGAATTTCTTCTCCCGCCAAGGCTTTTCTAATAATTACAGGTATAAGTTTTTCGTCGTGTTGCTTTGGCCCATAATTGTTGGAACAATTAGTGGTTACCACATTCATCCCATAAGTATGATGATAACTTCTTACTATAAAGTCTGAAGATGCTTTAGAAGCGCTATATGGACTATTAGGTGCATAGGCAGTAGTTTCATGGAATAATCCCTCTTCTCCTAAAGTACCATAAACCTCATCTGTAGAAACATGATGAAATCTAGAATTTTTGTAATCTTCTTTATAAACTCCAGGAGAAATCATCCAGTAATTTTTAGCAACATCTAATAAATTAAATGTACCAAGTATATTAGTTTGCATAAATGCATCTGGATTTGCTATACTATTATCTACATGGGATTCGGCAGCTAAATGAATAACATTTTTGATATTATATTGATGAAAGATTTTTTCTATTAAATCTCTATCGCATATATCGCCTTCAATAAATGTATATCTATCGTTATTTTTTAATTCACTCAAATTATCAATAGTCCCAGCATAGGTTAACGCATCTAAATTAACGATAGCGCTATCTAAATTATTTTTTAGATAATGAATTATAAAATTTGAACCTATAAAGCCACAACCACCTGTAACTAAAATATTATCCATAGTTTGCTGTTTTTAATGGTAGCTAAAAATTATACTGAATTAAACAAAAAATTTCTAATGAAGTTTAAAAAACTTTGACAATTAGACTATTAAACAAAAAAAAGCGACAAAAAACCACTATAATCTATTTACGTCCCTTTAATTCTTCTCATTTATTATTCAATTCAATAAAATCTTAAATGTCAAAATTATAAACTAAAAAACATTATTTAATAAAAAAGCTCAAATCTTAATAGAAATGAGCTCGAATTTATTATAAAACTTAGAAAAATTTAAATTTCATCTATCTTCTCTAAGGTAAATGAACAAGCGCCATTTACTAATGAAAGTTTTGAAGCATCACGATCGTGACCACCAACATTTACCTGTCTACCGTACACAGCTACTTGTTCCCACTGTTGTAACTTTATTAGTTTATTTAAGGTTACCGTATATTTTTCATTATCATCAATTGCACTATCGATCGTAATATATACAGAAGACCCCGCTATTTTATTACCCCACTTTGCTAAATAAAATTCATATACAGTATCTTCGGCATCGTCATCCTCTGTATTTAAAGTAATTGTTGCATTTACTTTAAAAATACCACCTTGACTAACCTGAATACCGTCTTGTTCTATTTTAATATTTTTTGAAAGTGAGTTAACGCCAAATTTCACGACAGATGGTTGACCTGTATTATTAAGCCTTGCTGAACTATTATTATATAAATCTGCATATACTTTACCTGAACTTCCCGAATTTCCCCCACTAGAGTTTAGATCTTTCCATGTTGCATTTCCATTAGCATCGGAAGTAAGTACCTTACCAGCCCCCTGGCTTCCATCAGTTAATTTAAAACTTCCATCTACATCTAAGGTTGCTGCAGGATCATAAGTTCCTATTCCCACTTTAGATTTATACCAGTCATTTTTACTTCCGTTAGCGTCGTACCCCGCATTCCCTATTACCACTGTATGTTGCTTTTTAGTTTGAGCACCATAACCAATAGCTACAGAATATTGCTGAGTTGCCTTTGCTTCAGATCCTATTGCGATTGAATTTGTTCCTTTAGAAATGGCTTTATAACCATAAGAAATGGAGTTGCTTCCCTGAGCACTTGAATTGTCTCCAACAGCCATGGCATGCATTCCTGAAGAATTGGCTTCATTACCAATCGCGGTACTAAATTGATTGGAAGCAATAGCTCCTACACCGAAAGCAGAAGCAAAAACATCGGAAGATTTACTATTTTGTCCAATCGCGATTGAAGCACTTGCACTTGCAACAGCATCTGTACCTACGGCAAAGGCATCGGTCGCACTAGCATAAGAATTATTTCCTATAGCGTAAGAACTAGTTCCATCAGCTTTAGAGTTTACACCTAGGGCAAAAGCATTAGTTTGATTGGTTTCAGAATTGTACCCTAATGCTACAGATCTGTTAGTATTAGCCTTAGCCTTTGTTCCTATAGCAAAAGCATCCTGATTACCACTGGCATCAGATTCTTCTCCTAAAGCAAAAGATCGTTGAGCATCATCAATAATTGATTTCCGCCCCAAACTCACGCCTCCATTAGGGTGAAACTTTCCTATAGGCTCATTATTTACTTTAAAATTGAGTTCTGCATAAGTAGTGCTTCCCAAAAATTTATCTGAAGTACCTCCATAACCTAAGTCGTTTCCTTTTAAAGTCCAACTTTCGCCAGATCCATCACCAAAAGACGATTTTAAACTATCTATTCTTTTATTGATTTCATCTGCATCGCGCTGCGATTGAATTTGATCCCATTTTTCGCCATCCCAGATGTAGAAACTATTATTTAAATGCTTCTGAGCATTTTTTTGCTTATTGTATATTAACAATCCTTCTGCAGGATTATTAATTGTATTGCGATCTTGCAAATCTTTTAATGAAATTTGCGGAAGTAGAACTCCAGCGTTTTCACTATGAATATCGAGAACAGCTGAAGGGTGAGGTTTAGTGGTACCTATACCAACCTGAGCATTTACAGATGTATTTGTGAAAATTGTTAGAATAAAAATCAAAAAAACAGAAAAAAATAAATTCTTTTCAGCAGGGTAAAATTTCTCCATTATATATCGCTTTATACTTTTATAACCTGTTTATTTTTAATAAACAGCGCGAATATAAAGTGAAAAACTACCTAAAATAAAAGTTTACGATAAGGCACGTATATATTCGTTTAAAAACGTTTTTTTAACATTATCTAAGGTTTAAATTATAGGAAATTAGCAAAGGTTGATTTGAAAAAGTAAGTAAATATGTTTCTATAAAACAGCAAATATAAATGTAATAGCAATAAAAAATAAGTAAGATAAGTTTGAAAAAGATATATTTTGAACTCTAAATAATTTTCAACAATCAATCAAAAAATACACTATATTTTATGTTATTGAAATTAGATAAAATTAATTAAAACTGCCCAAACAAAAATTTAAAGATGTTCAAGTTGTTCAGGCAGCTTTAAGAAGTTTTTACTTTTCGAGTCCGCGTTGTAGCACCTCTTTAATCCCTTCCAGATTTTCACTAAACGCCATCATTTGCGATAGCACTTGTGCCATTTCATTTTTGTCCCCAAAGCCTTTCAGCTTATTGTTCTTCACAAAAGTTTCTTTAATAGCATTCCAGCGTTTTTGTTCTTCTTCAGAAATACTTCCTCGAAGTTCTTTAAACTTTAATAAATTTGCTTCAGCAGCGGCTGTTAGGGTTTGCGATTCGTTTTCGTAATGAGATAATATTAAACTATTTAATTCTTTTTCATTCATTATCGGGACTACTTTCGAGACCAATTTATTCATATCTCGATATGATCCTTGCAACTTAAAAGCAGGTTCGGTTCGATATTCGTCTTCCATTCCGGCCGATTTTATATAAGTAGCATTCACTTTTAAAACGATATTTCGAATACTTAACACTTTTGCTAAAACCGATTTATAATCGCTAATTTCCTGCTGTGTATGATTTCCTTTTAATTCACCCGCATCCGAATCATTTTCTACGCGATCGATTAACGTGTATACATCATCAAAATTCCGTGAACTTAGCTGATGTAATACCGGATTGGAAGTCAATGAGTTTTCTAACAGACTTAATTTGAATAAACTTTCGGTATCGCCAATAATATCTCCCAAATTATAAATATCAGCACGGTTAGAAAGCATATCAGGAATCCTGAATTTTTCACCACTTTCGGTATACGGATTTCCCGCCATGATCACGCAAAATTTCTTTCCGCGCAAATCATAAGTTTTGGGTTTGCCGTTAAAAATTCCTTCAATTTTTCGGGTTCCATCTGCCAGCGAAATAAACTTCTGCAAAAATTCAGGATTACAATGCTGAATATCGTCTAAATACAACATCACATTATTACCCATTTCAAAAGCCAGATTCAGCTTTTTTAATTCTTCTCTGGAAGCTGAATTTGTCGCAGCTCCAGGATCTACCGAAGTAATATCGTGACCAATCGCAGGGCCGTTAATCTTCATAAAAACCAGTCCTAAGCGGTTGGCTATGTACTCCATTAAGGTAGTTTTACCATAACCCGGTGGCGATACCAATAAAAGCATTCCCATCCGGTCGGTACGGCGGTTCTCCCCTACACTTCCCAATTGTTTCGCTAAATTTTCTCCGAATAATGGAAAATAAACCTGATCGATCAATTTATTCCGAACAAAAGAAGTCAAAACTCTTGGCTTAAATTCGTCTAATTTCAGCTGCTCTTTTAAATCTTCAGTGACCTGATGTCTTGCTTTTCTAAACGCCTGAAAGGCCGGTACACTATAATTAAAATACAATTGAAGTTTTTGCGTAAACTCATGAAAATTGAACTGAAACTGTCCATTTTCGATGTTTTTATGATCTCCTTTTAATCCTGAAATTACTGAGGAAGGATCGATATGATTCACCTCCGGATTTTGTTGCGGAAATAAAATGCAACAGGTCGCTTCATCAATATAATTTGATTGATTTTCTAACAATTTCGCCTTAGCAAACGCCTGAAGCCATTGTTTAACCAACCTTATTTTTGCTGAATACGAGTGTAAACTGTCAAGGCTATTTTTAAATTGAGATTCGGCTTTCTCTTTCTTCAGCATTTGCTGAAAATCATCTGCTAATTTTTTTGCCAATCCGCTCACCACAAATTGATCGTCGCTTTGCAGTTCTTCAAATAGATATTGTGCAGTTTCTATACTAACTTCCGCAGAAAATAAGCCCGAATTTTGCCCAAATTCGCTTATTACCTGCTCTAATTCCTGGATTAAAAAATCATATTCGCGAGTATTGGGGAAATATTTTAAAACCTGCCCCGAAGCTTTTATCGAATTATTGTACCCTTTTTTAGCATCGGTATCTAATTGATTCCAAAAATATCTGGCAAAAGCTCGAATTTCAGATCTATATTTTAAAATGCCCAAATCTTTATGCTTTTGCACCAAAATTTGCAGAATTTTACTCGCATCAAGATCATGAACGCCTTTTATATAACCTTCAGAATAATTACTGCTGCTTTCTTCCTGAATGAGTTTTAGTAATTCATCTTCATTCCATTCGTAAAGCTTTTCAGGAGCCTGACTTTTATAAATCTTGAAAGCTAAAAATGAAGAACGATACACCAAATCATTTTCAGAAATAAATTCCTGATTCCAGTATTCACGGCTATTATTTAAAATCTCATTTTCCAGTTCCTGGTAAAAGTCGGTTCCGCTTAGATGATAAAATAATTTATCGTCTTTAAAAACAATACTAAGATCCAGTTCTTGTCGGTTAACCCCGAATTTATGATTGCCGAGTTTGATGATATTTTCGCCATCTTCGTAAAGATCCTGCTTGTCTTTCAACTTACGCAACGCATCTTCTCTACTCGTTTTTAGCGAGGTTTCAATCTCTTCAGCATTACCGCTATCGTCTAATTCACGCAACTGCTCCACAATATCGCGAAGCTTATTCACCATTAAATCTGAAGCATAATACCCATTAATTTCAGAAACTGATTTCAGACTTTCTGCCTTTTTGCCAATACTTTTTAAAATACGATCTGCAGCGGTTTGCAGCGCAATAGCTTTTTTATTTCGCTTTTCGTTGATTGCACTTTTTTTACTTTCAAATGCGTTATAAACTTCTTCGCGCTTTTCAATAATTTCAGTAATAAATTGCTCAAAATCGGCAAATTTTCCTTCTAATTCTTCTAGTTGGATGCTGACTTTGGTTTGAAATTCATCACATTTTTCAGGCGTTGAGGCAATATCCAGATAATTGATGATACTTTGATCGATCAATTTTAACTGTGCAGCAAAATCGGCTTGAGCTTCTTTACTTCCCAGTGATTTCTTCTTATTCTTTATCGCTGCTTTTAACTGATTAATTGTCGCAAAAATCAACGAAATATTATCGATTATTTTGGTGGAATGCGAGGTGTCTTCGATATCTAAATTCGATACAATATCGATAAGCATTTCCAAATCTAACGCAATTTGGTTGACTTCATCTTCCAGTTTTTTAGCTTCAACTACTTTGCTGATTTTATCGAGTTGCTGCTGCTTTTCTTCAACTTTATCATGATACGGTTGTAAAGCTTTATCGTTCAGCAAAAATTCTACACAGCGTCTGGAAATTGTAGTGGTTTGCTCGGCAATTTCAGATTCTAACGATTTTATAAATTCTTCGTTTACATATCGAATTTCGTATAAGCCAATCACCTCACCACGTAAAGCTCGAAGTTGCGAGAGTAATTCGACAAATTCGTTGATGTTTTTAAAAGAAGTGCTCTTTATTTTACTGAAAAGCTCTTGTGCTTTCTGCTGAATTTCTTTGGTTTGTTTTTCAGCATTTTTCTTAAGCTGAATTACTTTCTGAAATTCATCGATCGCTGCATTTGCGGCGATATTGATCTCTTTTAACGGCTCACTTAAAACAGCGGTTTCTTTTTCGTTTAGCCAATAATAAGCGTCTAAAATATTCTTTGAAGATTTAGCAATATCGGCATACAATCCGTCGTAATTATCTTCTTTACTAAGCAATGTAATGAGTTCATTAGCCTCTGCCATTGCTTTTACGATATCTTTATTCCCAATTTTATACAACATCGAATCCTGATGCTCAGAAGGCATAATATCGCCCTCCAAATACGGTGTTTGCCAAATCTGGATCATATGATGTTTGGTTTGCTCGTCATCAGCTTTAAAATAACATAGCTCGCCATTGGGTAAAATGGTGAAACCGCCACAAACAATAGGCGTTTTAATTTCTTGCTCAATCATATTATAATCCATGAGCAGATACGTACCTTTTGAAGCAGAATAGAAAATATAGAGGAAATCTTCTCCATTTGGAGAGTTTATAATTCCCTGATATTTTAAAGACTGAACTTCGTTGGAGAACAGATGAAATTCTCCGGTTTGTAAATAATAGCCGTTCGGAAAAATAATTCCCTGATCGTCTGGTAATAAAACTGCCGTTTCTTTGATTGAATCGATTTTCTGAACTTCCTGCATTTTGTGATTGTACACAAAATAGCGTGCTTCTTCCTGAAAAGGTTTAATTTCAAGAACTATTAAATTCCCAAGATCGGCAAAGCGAATCTGGCCATCGTCTAGCGTTTGATCTTTATAATCTACCGGCTCAGAATAGATTCCCATTCCGTCGTTTGTATTATCTTCAATTTTAATGGTAAGATCGCCGCCAATCGTTTCTACAAAAACCTTGTCTAAGATCGCAACATGCGGATGTTCGCCATAGCGTTGCATATCGCGCGTGGCTTCCTGCCAGTTGAATTGATGCTGTTTTGGGTACTTAAATTCGTGTTCGCTCCGATTATCGATATACGTAAGCGAATTATCTTTTATAAGCCATTTAAAGGTCTTGATATCGGTAACGCTTTCACTCAACTGAAAAACCATATGCAAGTAATTCCCAATGATGGCAAACTTGCTAAAGATAGTATTTCGATAATATTTATAAAGATTTGAAAAATCGGTTTTAAATGTTTCATCTTCCAGTAAATCCAAAGAAACCGATTCGAAATGTTCCTCATCAAATTTATAAATACTGAAAACATCAGAAAGTGTAATTTCTGTACGTAATCCAAAATGAACATTATAGCCAAAAATACAGGTGTTTCCTAGCGAAATTATATCTCTGGCGACACAATGATTTTCGGTACTAATTCGATTATTGGCAATTAATTGCGTTTCTAGCGAACCAAAAACCGTTTTTCGCGAGTCATTTAAGGTATTAAGACGTTCCTGTAGAGCAAATTTATGGGTGTTAAGTCGTTTACGGATAATCTCGTAGGTGCCGCCATCTAAAGCATCTTTTTGTACCGACTTTTCTTCGTTAGTATTCATTAGGTTTTGTGGTAAGTTTAGGGTTTAAATGCTATACTTATTGAAGTAGAATGAACTAAAGAGTATGAGATCGCAGGCCGAGCCTGAAAATAGCAATACTTTAAATTTCATTGCTAAAAACAGGATGAGACCCTGAATCAAGTTCAGGGTGACATTCCTATTTAATGAATTCTTGATTAAACCTTTAAGGTTGAAACTCGCTTATCAGACAATCCTAAACCTTTAGCAAGATTGAATAAATTGCCTAGCATTGTTTGTTCATTTTGGTCGTTTGAGCGCCCTTTTAGTTCCATGATCAAATTAGCGATCGTTAGGTTTTTGATATCTTCGGAAGAGATTCCGTATTTCTCTGAAAACTCACGCACTTTGGTTAGTAAATTTCCTTTGATATCGTCACTTCCTAAAATAGAATCTTTTAAATCCTGAATATTCGAGCTGTTTTGAACCAATCGATCAAATCCTTTACCTCTGGTAATCTGCCCAATAATCTGATCGAAGAACATGGTTTCACCACCAACAATATCGATCTTCGCGGCTTTAAGTGCATCACTAATTACATGCGCCTGTGCATCGGCAATATCTTTTTGAATATTGATATGTGCCAAATCTACTTGTAATTCTTTATCCAGTTTCAACTTAAATTCTTCGTGTTCTTTACCAACACCATCAAGTTTCTTCATCGCAGCAGCTTTTTCTTCGATACCGGCAGCATCGGCAAGTGCTTTATCTCTAATCACATCGGCTGCAGCTTTTCCTTCTTTTCTACTAGCTTCGGCTTTAGCTTCCATTCCGGCAGCTTCCGCTTTGGCTTTTTTCTCGATGATAAGCGCTTCCATAAGTCCTTGTCTCTCGCTGGCATCTGCTTTCGCATGCATTACTTCAGCTTCAGATAAACCGATTGTTGCTTCTTCTTTCGCTTTAGCTTCAGCAATAGTTTTTCTGGCTTCAGCTTCTTTCTCACTAGCTTCTTTATGCGCCTGCGCTTCGATATTAATTTCTTCTGCTTTTTGCTTGGCAGCTTCTTTTTGAGCTTCCGCAGCTTTAATGGTTTTAATCAAGTCTTCCTGAGCATTCGCTTCAGCAATAGTAACTTTTACTTGCTTCTCACGGTCGGCAGTTTTAAATGCCTGAATATCTTTCATATTCTCCTGCTCTTCTACCACTCCTTTTTCTAACATTACTCGATCTCTTATGACATCCTGAATGTTTTTCTTCTCTACTTCAAGCACTTTCTCTTTTTCGATCTGAGCCAAGGTAACGATACGTTCTCTTTCTGTCGCCTCTAGCATGCGGTCCTTCTCTACTCTTTCGCTTTCTACGGCTTCAGTTCGTTCTTTGTTTTTCGCCGCCACAATGATCTGACGGTTCATATTCTCTTCGGCAACTTTTACTTTTTCTTCCGTGGCAATTCTAGCCGTTTCAGATTTTAAACGTTCTTCTTCAGAGACTTTGCTAACTTCGGCATTTTCTCGTGCCTTGATGTTTGCGATTTCTCGTTTTTGAGCTTCTTCTTTTTCAGCTAATTGCTTATCTAATTCTAGAATAGCTTCGCGAGCTTCAACATCCTGCTTTCTTATAGTTTTTTGCTCATCACGCTTAATAAGGTTCGCTTTCATATTCTGAACAGCGGTAAGCTCGGTAATCTTTTTGATCCCTTCCGCATCCAGAATATTATCCGGCTTTAAATGCGTAATTGGTGTTTGCTCTAAAAAGTCGATCGCACAATCTTCTAAAGTATAACCATTAAGATCGGTACCAATGATGTTTACAATCTCGTCTCTAAATTCGCGACGTGCTTCGTATAATTCGATAAAATCGAACTTTTTTCCTACAGTTTTTAAAGCTTCAGAAAATTTAGCTTCAAAAAGGTCTTCTAAAGTTTCGATTCTTGAGGCACGATCTACCCCAATGGTTTGTGCCACTCTTTTAATAAAAGAGATATCATTATTCACGCGAACAAAAAAGGCTACTTTAATATCTGCACGCATATTGTCTTTACAAATAAGACCTTCGTGCTCCATTCTTTCGATCTGGATCTTCTTTACAGAAATATCCATAACTTCCACTTTGTGGAAAACAGGTACCACGTAAAGTCCTTTATCTGTGGCTACTTTGGTTCCGCCGAAACCAGTACGAACAATCGCACGGCCTTGTGGAACTTTCTTGTAAAACATCGCAATTATTGCGAAGTATACTACGATTAGGAACAGTATTCCCCCTAATCCAATTCCGATAATTGGTAAGATTTGATTCATTTTTTAATAAGTAAGATTAGTCGTTATAAGATTGTACTAAGAAGTAATTTTTATCAGCAGATTGCTTGATAATTAAAATTTTATCCTGGTAATTTAATTGATGCCCATCTAGAGATTTTACGTAAATCGAATGCGAATCGCCATTAGCGTGGATCTCGGCATTTCCCATTTTATCTCCAGAAATACTGGATAACAAAATACCTTGCCTGCCAATATAATCGATGGCTTTATCGCCGTCTTTATTTAGGTTTTTAAAGAAACCTTTAAAGGGTGTCGTGAAAATTTTCGTGACAAACAAAGAAGTAAAAAAACCGGCAATCATAATAGCGAAACCTAAAAAGTGATCATACGTATAGGTTAATGCTGTTGTTAGTGCCGTGGTAAACCACCAGATAAAAATAAAACAAGTAAAGGTGAACATAAATGGCAGGCCAACAAAATTGAAGTAGATCAACATAATTTGCCACCATTTTAAAGGCTGGATACGTTTACCCACTACGCTTTCTTTGTTCAGCTCGGCATTAGATACATCCTGAAATTCCATATTCGAACCGTCGGTCGAAATATCTACATCCAAGTCGGCGTCGATATCGATATCCATATCGTATTCAAATTCGATTCCGCTAACCATGGTTAATATCCAATACACTATTAGAAGAATACAAAGAATACTTAAGGTGATATTTACCTCAGAGAATAATATGTCTGTTAAACTGGTCAATTTCGTTATTTTTTATCATCATTTAATCCAAGTTGATCTTTAAGTTTGCTAAGATCATCTTCCGCTTTTGCTTCTGTAGTGCTTGCTGCTTTTTCAAGCTCATCATCTATAGATTTAGAAGCACCAGCGATATCGCCATAGGCTTCAGCCAAAGCTTCTTCCTGCGCTACTTTTTCTTTCATTCGCTCTAACATAGAAACCGTACTACTACTATCAATTTCAGCCATTTGCTTGTTAAGGCTCTTGGTAGCATTGCTCACTTTAACACGGGCTTTAAGTGTTTTAAGTTCGTTTTCCCAGTTACTAATATTCGATTTAATGGTTTGAATATTTCGCTCTAACTGCGCTACATTTTCGTTGAACTTTTTTGCTTCTTCTTCAGAGCGTTCTACATGTTTTTGAGCTTCTCCTTTTTTCACTAAAGCTTCACGAGCTAAACGATCTGATTCGGTTTTATCCATCTCGCCTCGTTCTCCTTTCTTCAAGATTAAAATCGCTTTATTGTGATAATCTTCTTTTTTATCAAGATATTCATCCTGATCATTTTTAGCTCTAATGGCTAAGGCTTTTACTTGCGCTAAAGCTTCCATGTTTTTTTCTAAATCTTGTTTAAGATCTCTAATTCCCTGTTCAGTTAACTTGATGGGATCTTCCATATTGTCGATAGCCGAATTAGCTTCAGCTTCTCCTATTTTAAATAATCGCTTAAAAATGTTCATAACGTTAAGGTTTAATATTTTGAAAATTCTATAATTTTTTCTGAATACTCACTCATTAATAAACTGAGTGAATTTAAGGATCCTTCCAATTCATTAAGATCTAAGTTTTCTATTTGAAGGGTATCTCTAAAGATCACTTTTTCTCCGGAATCGTCGAGCACAAAGGCACCATGAATAATATCGCGGTTCTTTTGTAACAGGCTTCGGAAAATCTTTTCTGACTGGTTATTAATTCTGAATAAAAACTGCTCCATAATTAAAATAGGCGGTGCGACACCCAGAATTAGGTTTTTAATGCCAAAGCTTTCTTTTTGAATCATTAATATCCCTTCGCTTTCGTTTTCGAATTCGATATCAAAGTTTAATTCTAGCAGAAAATTTTTGGTGATCTGATAGTGATTTTTCATCTAGACAATATTTTTGATTGGTGTTAAATATTACGGTATAATAATACGAAAATCTATTTTCTTTTAAGGTATTATTAACACTATCACTGTAGTAATTAGTAAAGTTATCATTGGTTACATTGGTTATAAGTTAAAGTAAGTTCTCGCTAACAGCTTTAGCAACTTCTTGAATTAAGGATTTTATTCAAGAAAAAACCAAAGAAATTAGTAATTATCAAATGTATTAGCTAATATTGTTAGATAAAGATACTACTAAATTTCAATATTGCAAATAATTTTAGCAAAAAATGTCGTATTTCGGTAAAAATATTAGGAAGATAAGGAATGTTAAGAAATTAAGTCAGCAGGCTTTTGCTGAACTTTTTGATCTAAAACGTGGTACACTGGGGGCTTACGAGGAAGAAAGAAGTGAACCAAGGATTGAAACCATTATCAGGATTGCTAATTATTTTAGTATCTCTATAGATGATTTGCTAACGAGCGAGTTAACCGTAAACAAATTATTGAAGTTTAAGGACGACCTTGCTTTTCACGGTACTTTCCACAAAGAGAAATTCACTAAAGTTCCCTGTGTAACTGCTAAAAGTGAAGCTGATTATCAACAATATTATGACAAACCCCATTTTATTGAAGATTTACCAAAACTTCATTTACCAATTAATTCAGAAAAAAAATTAAGAGGTTATATTATTTCTAATTTGGAAATGACGAATAACGACAAAGGATATTGTCCTAAGGATGTGGTTATAGGTGAAAAAATAGAACAAGAAAGTTACACAAAAATAGCCAATGGTAATCTTGTACTTATTATGGTACACGATAAATTGCTTCTCCGAAAATTTTACCATTCTGATGAACATATCACTTTAAGAGCGACTAATAAGAATATCGACGATATTAAAATTCAACTTAAAGATATAAAAGAGATGTGGTGTGTAAAATATTGCTTTCTTAAACGAATCCCCGAAAATAATAATGTTGAGATTGAACAAAAATTAAGTTTTCTGGAACAGGAATTCATGAAACTGAAGGAAAATTTTAAATAAAAGTTATTAATTTTTAAGTATTTTAGATTACTAAAACCTACTGTCATGAAATCGCTTTTTACTCTTATCACGATTTTATTGCTTCAACTAAATTGTTACGCTCAGACAGAAAAATATACTTTCTCAGTAATTCACAAAGATGATAAAATAGGTGAACTAAATGCGATTAAAGAAAGAAAAGGAGACCAAACGCAATACATTACAAAAACAAATATTGAAACTCGCATTTTAGCTAAAATAAGCGTTAATTATACTTTTGATGTGTTTTTTGAAGAAGCTCAATTTCAAAAATCTAATGTTGAAATTTATTTGAATGGAAAAGAACGAACAAAAACAAAAACGCTAAAAGCCAAAAAGGGTTATAACTTTTACGAGTCGGGAGATTGGGAAAAAAGTATAACTACTCCCGTCTCTTATTGTTGTGTACAGCTCATTTTTGAAGAACCCGTAGGGAAAAGTACCGTTTACAGTGAGGAAACTGGCGTTTTTCACAGTCTAAAAAAGATTGGCGAACATTCTTATGCTAAAGAGAATGAAAAAGGTAGAGAAAGTATATTTCATTATAAAAATGGAATACTTTACAAAGCAGAAATTGATGCAGGAATTATAGAATTTGATCTAATGCTACAGCGATCATAAAGACTTAGAAATTTCTAGTAACTTTAAACAAGTTTTCCAATTCCTGGTGGTGCAATTTATTTTCAAAATCTTTTCAGCAACACTATTATTTATTTGCGATTTACTATACCGCTCTGTAGCACAGCAAATATAAACACAGTCTTTGGCAATTTTAAATTCATCTGGAGCGGAATCGAAAACTTCCAGTTTTTGGCGATTTTGGATTATAGGCTCAGATTTAAAAAAACAGCAATGCAAACGCTTAATATCTATTTCTGAATAAGGGCTTTCGTTAATAATACTTTCTAATCTTCTAGCCGAAATCACGATCGTTTGCACTTCAAAACCATAATGTCCTTTTATTTTTTTCTGAATAAAATGCTCTAAAGTAGCGGTATTATATTCAGAAGAATTAAAGATTATGTTTCCGCTTTGGATATAGGTTTTTATATTTTCGAGTATACCATCTTCACTTAGCAATTCCCTAAGTTCTGCCATTAGTATTTTTTTATGACCGCCAACATTTATACCTTTTAAAATCGCTATGCTTGTTCCCATTTACTATTTAGAAAAATTAACACCAAACGCTAAATCGAGGTGAATTTAAAAATAATTAAGATACTAATTCTAAGTCTTAGCCTAATTTTGCTAGAAATATAGAAAATTGTCTATGGTAAAAGTAAAAGATCCCAAAAGTATAGCTAATGCACTAAAAGAACTTTTGGAGAAAAATCACGATGCAGGAGAGGTTTACAAAGATGGAATTGAGGAAGCGGAAAGTGATCTTTTAAAAGATTTCATTTTAACACAGGCAAGTCAACGGGCTAGATTCGCTAAAGAATTAGAGCGCGAACTTTATCAATTAGATGAAGTTCCTTCTTCTTGTGGAACATTTCAGGGAACTTTGGAGCGTACCTGGATGGATATTAGAACCATTTTTATGGAAAATAAAGATGAAGCTATTTTAGAAGAATGCTTAAAAGGAGAACAAGAAAGTGCCGAGGAATACGAGCGAGCTATCGAAAAATATGATTTTAGTGAAGACGTACTTCGAGCACTAAATGGGCAATTAGACGAAATAAAATATACGGTTAGTAAAGTTTCTAAAATAAAAGATCTTGAGACCTACGGGACTATCTCAAAAACTGTGTAAGTAGAAAATATCGGGGTTTGCAAACCCCGATATTTTTTTAATCTTGCCTGTAATTTCAGGCCTCTAATATTTACACAGTAATGAAAAAAGAAGATTTATTTGACGATGATTTTTTAAAGCAGTTCAAATCCGGAGAAGAACTCAGTAATTTCCTAAAACAACTCCAAAAGCGTGGTCTGGAAAAAATGCTGGAAGGTGAGCTTGATGGTCACCTTGATTACGAGAAAAACCAGCGATCTAAAGAAGGTAATACCCGCAACGGCTATTCCCAGAAGAAGGTTCGCAGTTCCTATGGAGAAGATTCTATAAAGGTTCCAAGAGACAGGGACGGATCCTTTAATCCCATGATTGTTCCAAAGCGGCAGAATATGGTTGATGGAATCGAGAATGTAATTGTCTCTCTTTATGCCAAAGGAATGAGCAATAGTGATATCGAAGAACAGATCTCTGAAGTCTATGGTTTTGATGTTTCTACTTCCACCATATCCCGAATAACTGACCGGATTAGCAATGATATTGTCGCCTGGCAGAACCGCCCTTTAGAGCCGGTTTATCTTATTGTCTGGATGGATGGGATTGTGTTTAAGGTACGAGAGAACTCCAAGGTAGTCAACAAAACGATTTATATCGCAGTAGGTCTTAGGAGGGATGGAAAGAAAGAGGTTCTTGGCCTATGGCTGGGTAAGAATGAATCTGCGGCTTTTTGGATGAGCGTACTTACTGATATGAAAGCCCGTGGTGTGGAGGATATTCTGATCACCGCTACAGATAACCTGAATGGATTTACCGATACCATTAGAAACGTATTCCCGGAATCCAGAACGCAAATATGTGTAGTCCACCAGATCAGGAATGCTTGCAGGTATGTGGTCTGGAAAGATAAAAAAGCCTTTACAAAGGATATGAAGCTCATCTATGATGCTCCGACCAAACAGGCCGCAGAAGCTGCCCTAGAGGATTTTGCACGCAATTGGAATGACAAGTATTCCTATGCTATTAAAAGCTGGAGAGACAACTGGGAAGATCTTACAGTTTTCTATGAATTCCCACTCGAGATCAGGCGTATCATTTACACCACCAACCTGATTGAAAATTTAAACGGTAAGATCAGGAAGTACACCAAGAATAAATTATCCTTCCCAACAGATGATGCTGTTATGAAATCAGTATATTTGGCATTAAGGGAAGCCACAAAAAAGTGGACTATGCCGGTTAGAAACTGGGGAATTATCCTCAATCAGTTCTTAACTATATATGAAGAAAGGGTTCGACTTTAAGTAATAAAGCCAAACCCCCTTATTTAAAACTTACACACTTTACGGGATAGTGTCAGACCTACTAATATTTAGATCTTTATTTTTTTATGGGAATCATATAAACTGGCACATTAGTTTTTTCTAAAACTTTTGATGCCACTGTTCCCACTAATACTTTTTCAATGGTAGAATGGCTATGTGTTCCCATAACAATTAAATCTGCACCCCATTCTTCAGAATATTTAAGGATACCACGATAACTGTCACCAATTTCCAACGCAGTACTAACTTTGTCGTCATCAAATTGCTTTTTGGCCGTTATCAAATAATCTTCTGCCATTTCTTGCAATTGTGTGGTAACTCCCAAATCGAATCCCATATTCTGGTATCCAGGATATCCTAAAAAGTTAGAATAATTTACTCCGTAATGAGAAACGTCGGCTAATACATGAAGAAGACATACTTCTGCGTTCATCTTTTTCGCAAGTTCATAACCAGCGGTAGCTACTATTTCTGAATTTGGATGATAATCCAAGGCGATCAAAACTTTTTTCATAATTATAAAATTTTATTTTATGGCGTTATTAGTTCTTCTTTTAAATAAGAACCTGTAGCTACGGAAGGATAAAATACCGAATAAGGTTTTATCTCATCATTTATCTTTTTATTAATTAAATTTCGGTTTAATTCTGAAAGGTCAGTACATCCTGCTGCAGCAAATAGCTCTAGAAAATCATCTAAAGTTTGTTCCTGATAGTTTTTAACACGCTTCCATTTATCTTCTACCACTAAACCATTCATCAATCTTGTATTGTTAGTAGCTACACCCGTTGGGCATTTATTAGAATCACATCTTAAAGCTTGTATGCATCCAAGTGCGAGCATCATCCCTCTTGCCGAGTTACAAACATCAGCACCGATACTTAAGGCTTTAAAAATATCAAAAGCAGTTATGATTTTTGTCGCAGTAATTATCTTGATATCCTTTTTCAGGTCGTAGCCATTAAGCACATCAACTACAAATATTAGCGCTTTTTCCCATGGCATTCCCACATAGTTAGAAAAATCTATTGGTGCTGCACCTGTTCCTCCTTCAGCACCATCTACTGTAATAAAATCTGGTTTTATACCTGTCTCTACCATTTTTTCGCAAATCTCCAGAAATTCATCTTTAGAGCCGATACTTAATTTGAAACCGACTGGTTTTCCATTAGATAAATCGCGTAGCTGCTTTACAAATTTCAGTAAAGATTCAGCATCACTAAAAGCGGAATGTCCTGGAGGAGATAATACATCTGTATGCGGCTCTACTCCTCTAATTTCAGCAATTTCTTTATTATTTTTTGAAGCCGGTAAAACACCACCATGTCCCGGTTTTGCACCTTGAGAAATCTTTATTTCGATCATTTTAACTTCCGGCCAGTTGGCTTTTTCTTCAAAAAGCTTAGGATCAAAGTTTCCATCATCGGCACGACAACCAAAATATCCTGTACCTATTTCCCATACCAAATCTCCGCCGTTTCTATGATAATCTGATATACCGCCTTCCCCGGTATCATGAAAAAAGTTGCCAGCCTTGGCTCCTTTATTTAAAGCTTCAATGGCATTTTTGCTAAGCGAACCATAACTCATAGCTGAAATATTAAATAGCGAAGCAGAATAGACTTGCTTACAATCTGGTCCTCCAATAACCACCCTTGGATAATCTTCTTTAACTTTAGATGGATAAATACTATGCTGCATCCATTTAAAATTCTCTGCTTCAACGTTAAGCTGAGTTCCAAAAGGATGTGTTTCTTTCTCTAATTTTGCACGTTGATAAATATAACTTCTATGGTTACGATCAATTGGTTTACCATCAGTATCATTTTCTATAAAATATTGGTGAATTTCAGGACTTATCAATTCTAATAAATAACGCATATGCCCCAAAAGCGGAAAGTTTCTTAAAATGGTATGTTCTTTCTGAAAGATATCATATATACCGATACCAAAAAGCACTACTCCGAGAATCGAAAATCCCCATGCCGGCCATATAATTGTACAAATAATTAATCCTACTATTACAGCTACGATAAGTGTAAAACGTATGGCTTCGCGCATAAAATTTAATTTAAAGAATAGAATATTTTTAGAAAATATAAAACTAAAGAGCATTTAACATTTTTAGTGCTAAAATCCTGTTATAATTTGATGTAAAATAAAAAAATCGACCGCAGCAGGTCGATTTTAGATATTTTAATTGACTATTTTTTTATTGTTTAATTACCATTAAACTGGCTTTGGCTCCGGTTAAGAGATTCCACTCCTGCCCTACTAATTGCTTGCCATCTTCACCAAATACTTTTAACTGAGCGGTATTTGGACCAGAAGTTCCTTGATTTAAAGCTTCAAATTCTATGGTATTAAAACCGCTTTGCAAAGTGACCAAAATGGGCTTATATCCGCCGGTTAATAAGAAATTCTTATAGATCACTTCACCATTGACAGTTATTTTCACTCGATCGCCATCAACAAATTGATGATCTCGGCAGTAAAGTTCTACAAATTTCCCTTCGGTCTTAACATCACCCAAGTATTGATCCTTTCTGTATTCCGCTTTAGCTTCTTTATCCTTTTTCCACTCCTTTGCTACGCGATCACCCTCAGATAAAAGACCATTATCTTCTATTCGCATATTTACTTTTGGCTGCTCCTTTTTCATGAAGATATTCTCGGTCTCCTCTTCAATCCTTGGCATAAAAATATTGTTGCTCCCCGTAGAAGTAGATTTTAAAGTTCCTCCAGTATTGGTGGTACGAGGAATTTCAACCTGAGCCTGGCTCCAGGTTGTTGCTAAGATTAAAAATAACAGCGTTAAAGATATATTTTTCATTATTTAGTTGAATTATCTAAAAAGAATACACTCAAAAATCTAACCAAAATTAAGCATTTTAATTGAACTTCAATAAGATCCTTATTTTGAGAAAATGTTATCGATGTATATGCCCTATTAAAATTGAATGGCTATTGATTAGTTTGTATATTTATGCTCCTAACTACAAAAAATCATATAAGGATGCACGTTCATCATTTACTTAATAATAACTCTATTGCTAATAAATTTATTGCCCAACTTCGTGATACCAGTATACAAAATGACCGTATGCGCTTCCGTAGAAATATAGAGCGATTGGGTGAAATATTGAGCTATGAATTAAGTAAAAAACTGAATTATTCTTCAGAAGAAATTACTAGTCCGCTTGGGATTTCTAAAGTTTCATTACCAAAGAACGAAATTGTGATTTGCTCGATTTTAAGAGCCGGATTACCACTACACACCGGTATTCTTAATTATTTTGATGATGCTGAAAACTCCTTTATTTCAGCCTATCGCCATCATCCAAATGACGATAAAGAATTTGAAATTAAAGTAGAATACTTGGCTTCTCCTTCAATCGAAGGCAAAACTTTGGTGCTTGCAGACCCTATGTTAGCCACAGGCCGATCTTTTGTAAATGTGATGCATGCGCTGAAAGAAATGGGTACCCCAAAGGAAATTCATCTTGTAGCCGTTATTGGAGCTGAAGAAGGTTTGAAACTTCTAGATGACGAATTCCCTCCACATACTCATTTATGGATTGCTGCTATCGATAAAGAATTGGATAGTCGCGGATATATTGTTCCAGGACTTGGGGACGCGGGTGATCTTTGCTTCGGAAATAAAAAACAGCATTAATTTCACTAAAATGGATAACCAATAGCAAAATTAAATACAGGTTTGCCGAAATCGTATGTCCAGCGTTGACCTTCTTCTAATGAAGGATCATGCATTGGCGCAGCAAGATCAAAACGAATAACAAACCCCTGGATATCTACACGCACGCCGACTCCTGTACCAATCCCGAGCTCGTTAGTAAAATTAGAGCTGAAGCGACCGCCTGGTAAATTTTCATCGCTCTTTGATGTCCACACATTACCAGCGTCAGCAAAAACAGCTCCGTTTACATACGGCGGGATTAAAGGAAAACGATATTCGATATTGGCTTCCAGTCGAATATTACCGGCGCGATCAAAATAATCGGTATCAATAGCATTGGGATCATCTGGATTGTTTTCTTCTTCATCACTTGGATTGTAAGTCCCAGGACCCAACTGCCGAGTTCTAAATGCTCTAACACTATAAGGTCCTCCAGAGAAATATTGCTTTGTAAATGGCATAATATCAGAGTTTCCATAAGGCATACCATAACCGGCAAATAATCTTGTAGCAATTTTGCTCCCTTCTCCAAAATTGAAATGATATCTTAAATCTATATCGAATTTGGCATATTGTGCATATTCCAGATTGAAAACTGTTTGTGGATCTTCATCAGAATTTCCACTTACAAGATCTAGCACATTTCCTGCTAAATCTAAAGTAGTATTCACAAAAACCTGATGTGTATCTTGTTGATCTACCATTCCATTATAAGTGAAATTATATATTGATCCTGCAATAAATTGTTGAGTAAAACTGCTTTCTAAATAAGGATTATTGTTTAAAATCTCATCAAATTCTGGAGTGGTATTAATAAGGTCTACATAGTTAATCGAAACAGGATCGAAACTATGGGTTATATATCTATTGGCATTCCAGATATATCCAAAACTTGCAGAAGCCGATCCCAAAGCAAAAAGCTGACTTCTTTTAAGATATTCAACATTCAAACTAATCTTAGTTTTTGGAATTTCATATTTAAAGAAGTTTTCTCTGGGAGTCCACGGAAACAATAACCTTGGGAAAATTAAATCACTACCCAAACCTAACTGAATACTGTTTAAACCTGTGTTATTTCCGCTGGCTATTTGTACTTCGTATCCAAATCTTCCCTGAATATTAATAATTTCGCCTCCTTTAAATAAGTTACGATTGGTTAAAGAAACCGCTAAACTTGGTCCTGCAAAATTGTTTGATTTTGTTACCGCTTGCAATTCGGCTCTAATCGCACGTTTATTCAATGGGGATAAATAGATATTGGCTTCAAGAATTCCAAGACTATCCGTTGCCAGTGTATCTATTTCTTGATAATCTATATTTATAAACTTGTAAGCTCCTATTGATCCTAAACGACGGCTAGTTGCTTTAGATACTTTTGGATCATAAAAATCACCTTCATCTATTAAAACAAAAGGATCTAGACGTTTGGGTAAAAAGAAAATACTATCCCTGTCCTGCACGTAGGTTTTTTCGTTAAAACGAATACTATCTTTAACGATCGAATCACTCTCTAAAGTATTATTTGGATAAATATTTACTTTTGAAATTTTATACGGAATTATCGCTTTATTAGGTACGTCCTTTTTTATTTTTAGATAAAGATCGAAACGCTTATTATCATATTGATTAGTATCTGCTTCAAAAATTAAAAAACCAGAGTTAAAGTTATAATATCCTTTTTCCTTTAGCCCGATATCCAGACGCTCTCGCTCTTGCTTCATTTTTGCCAGATCAAAACGCATTTCTTCAAAAAATTTACTTTCGTCAACTAAAGGTTTCATATCCCGGTAAAGCAACAAGCTATCGGCTACTAATTGATAAGATTCCATTTTGTAGGGTGTAGTTACACTCACATCATAACTTGCAGTACCCGTTTTTTTCTTTTCGTTGGTATCTACATCTGCACTTACCCTACTGTAGAAGAATCCACGATTCTCTAGACGATTTAAAATTAAATCCTGGGTATTACCAATTTCAACATCGCTTAAATACACTGGCTCTTCACCAATTTTTTTATTTAAAAATTTATTTATGATTCCGGGTTTTTCACGCTGCGCTTTATAATGAAAGTATAACCCAAAATAATTTCCTAAAAACTTCGTATTTGGTTTAGGAACTAATACGTTTTGAAGCTCTGTCTTCACTTTTTTTAAGTCATCTATTCCGGTAGTATCGGGTTTCATGGTAATGTTTGCACCGCGATAAAGGTATTCGTCTTCAGGAATATATTTATCTACACTACAGGCATTTACTAATACCAAAACGATTATAACTATAAGACTGTAATTCCTTATTTTCATTCTTCTTCCTCTTCTTTATTGGCCGGTTGTTCTTCTTGCTCCTCGCTTTTAAGAAGATTCTTCCACAGTTCGTTGTAGTAATTAAATTCTCGGGTAAATATTAGCGAAAGCCCACTTACGATAAGTTGACCATCGATTACATTTTCATATTGATTTCTTCTGAAACCTCTAACGCGGAATCTACCATCTTCAGTAATAAGATATTCTAAACTAACATTTCCTATTAGTGGATTGGTACCTTCTGGCCCTGAGTTGCTTCCCTCTAAATTTACCTGGCTACCTACACTTACGATCAAACGATCGTCAAATAATTTCTTTTGTGCATTAACATTTAAATCGGTTCGCTGGTCGGGGCTTTCACCCTGGTAGTCGGTATAGCTATCTACACCAAAATTAAGCTGCACTCCCGTATCACCTAACAATTTTTCTGAAAACATATTAAGCTGATCTGATAACGCCTGACTTATATTTTCTCTAGCCATAGCCATTGTACCGCCATTACTGCCGTCGGTACCAGCGTCTGGATAAAAACGGTTTAATACCAACAAACTAAAAACTTGTTTATTAAGTTGATTTTCCTGAGTATTTATTTGCTGAACTCTACTATACACCTGTCCACCTATAGCTCCCTGAGAGTCTTTTGGCATGTCTAATCCAAAAGTAAGCTGAGGTTGCATAATTTCACCATCTATATTTAAATATACTTTAAATGGTAGCTCCTGTCTAAACCTTTGTTTATCGCTACCACTACTATTTGAAATATTTGACGCCATTAATGCGTAGGCAGATGTTTCTATGTCGTAAACTGCTCTGGCATCTACCGTAGCATCCATAGGATCTCCGCTCCAACTAACCGAACTTCCTTCTGCAATCTCAAATCTTCTGTTAACAAGGCTATAAAGACTCATCTCGTAATGTCCTTTACTTATCGTGTACTTTCCGGTAAGTGTTGTCCTACCATTTGGAGAGACACCAAGTTGCAAATCTCCTTCTCCCTGAATTTGCAAATTATCATTTGTCTGTTCATTTAAAACTACGTTGATTACTGCATCATCGTTTATTTTTAAATGTGCATCAATATCGTATCCACTAAAAACATAGGATTTTTCTTCACTCTGCGTAAGAATGTCATCTGGGTTTTGTTTATTCACAAAATTTACAATCCCGTCACGACTTTGCATCTGCATTTCAGTTTCCGGAATTACATAGGTAACATCTGTATTTTCGCCAATTTCTAAATCGAGTTCTAACTTGGGTAAAGTAAGGTCTCCAGTTAGGCTGGCATCTGCATTAAAACTCGCTGTTCCATAAAATAAATCATTATCTTCTTCGGTAGAATTAAGAATATTAAAATTATTTGCTTTGAAACTTAAATCGAATGTTGGGTTTATAAAGCTTTCTGTTTCTAAAGTACCATCTACTGCAAAAGAATTTCCTTTAGTATCTCCTATTTTAAAACTATTGAAATATATGCCTTCATTGTCCAATTTTAACGTTTCATTCTTAAGTAGAAAAGGAGCATTTAGCATCGACACGGTAAACTGAGCTTCACTAAAATTTAGCTCCCCTTGATATTCTGGAGTAGCCGCCGTACCTCCTAATTTTATATTTCCTGAAAATGATCCTTTACCATCCTTCAAGGTTCCCAAAGAAAAACCAGTCACCGCACTCATCTCAACTTTGTTGAGATCTAAGTTCATATCTAGGCTGGCGGTTGTATCTGCAGCGGTATAGTTTCCGGTAAGATCCATATCTATAGCGCCTTCCTTCATTCCCAGATCAAACTTGTACTTCTCTGCGCCTATAGCAATTCCGCGTAGTGACAGTTTTCCAAGTTTTACATCCATCGATTCCAAATGGTCTATATTGAGGTCTGCCAAAATTCCGGTTTTACCAAAAGGCTCTACAAGGGCAAATCTTCCATTCATATTTCCTTCAGCTAATTTTACTTCAGGATTTAAGAAATTAAGCAACGCTGCCAATTTATAGTTATTAAAAAGCATTGTGATATTCTCTAAATTCCTTTCGTTTTCCTGATTGACTAATTCAAATGACTGATCACTTCTTGAAATTTTAAAATCCTTAAATTCGATGGTCTTTCCATCATAAAGTAGTGCATTGTTTTCTGGAATGTTCCATTTGTTTTTATTCAGAATTAAATTTTCGCTACTTACAGTGTATTTAAAAGTATCTTCATTTTTAGACAATCTTGAATATACATTTACAAGTGTATCGCTATCATAAACTGAATTGAAATTCATTAAAAGTATTCTATTCTCAAGATTGGCTTTTAACTGCGTTTTTTTAATCGCAAGCGGGCCATAACTTATAGAATTAAATCCTAAACTGAAATCCATATCTTTTCTATCAGACTTCACAGAAATCCCTAAACTATCTACTAAAGCCCCGTAATATTTAACGAAAGGTAATTTAACATCGGCATTAAGCTGGTGCTTTCTTTCATTAAAATCTACATCTATAGTTATTGTATCCAGTTCTTCTAAATTCACCAAGAAAACTTCATTAAGAATAGGAGCCTGAGAAATTTTCCCCTTCAGAAATAAATTTACGGGATTCTTTACGGTGTCGGTATTATCTTCTTCGGTTAAATAATTTTGATAATGACGTCTCAACGCATTACTAAAATCTGCCGGACTCGCATTAGATCGAAGATCTAAATCTACCATTTTATTATCTACTTTTACAGAAGTTGAATCTGGCCGAACGTGCGCCGACAAATTTAAATTCCCTAGTAAATAGGTTTGGCTATCGTAAACAGCAACACCGTCTTCTATTTCTGCAGATGCATCGTACTCTTTAGAGTTTCCTTTAAAAGATCCATTTAGTTTAAAACCGGTTCTTATATTTCGATTGGCTATACCAAGTGCTGCCAAATCTGCACCATCTAAATCTAAATCCAATTTAAATTCTGGCGAAACCGAATCTAACACAACATTTGCGACAAGATTTGTGTTTAAATTATCGTCTTTATAAGAGCTTTTTACATCACCAATACCATCTGTTATATCACCTGTGATTTTTAAATCTTTAATAGGATAATCATTATAAGTAAAGCTGCTAATGTTTGTTTCTAATTGCGCATCTAAGGTATTCATAGAATTACCACTCCCTTTTGCTTGTAAAGTAAGGTTCAATTTCCCTAGAGACGGATTTTGAAGTAATTCTCCTAAACCAAGACTATCGATTTTCACATCAGCATCAAATGCTATTTCTTTGGTGTTCTGGAAGTTTCCTTTAGCGGCAATTGCCCCTAAGCTTGAATTTAAAGTGGCATCTGCTTCGATATCATTTGGCGTGCCTGCAAGACTTCCACTAAGACTAATATCTTTAGGTAAAGAAACGCCTAATTGTTTTTCGTCTAAGAAATAATTTAGATCCTTTTTAGTAGATTTCGCTTTAAAACGAGGAATATTAAAATAAATATTATCGGGATCTGTTGCATTTTGAATTTGCCCATTAAGTACTAAAGAAGTCTGGCTACCCCAAGAAATATTTGCTGAAGGTATTTTTATATTGGCGAGTGTCCCGTTTGCGCTAATCCTTCCCGTAACCAATTTACGACTTAAAGCTTTTACATATTGATTTTCTTGAAGTGCGGGCTGAAACCTAAAAACTTCATTAATATCTAATTGAATTTCTGATAGATTAGCTTCCACAGTTACAGCCTCTGGATTTTCTATCAAAGATTCTATAGAATTATAAGACAAATTCGCTGCCCCTTTAATTTCATTATTATTTAATGCTACCATTAAATTCTTAATATTTAAATAAGAATTATCCATAGCAATTTCAGTAGAAAAATCTCTTAACTCTAATCCTGAAGCTTCACTGAAAGTAATGTTATCTATATCTGCATTTACCTGACGGTCTGCTAGTAGTAGATTTCCCATCTTCAGGTTCAGATTTCTCAATTTCAATGCATTCGCATTAAAAGTTCCTTGTTCTATCTTAGCACTATCTACAATGTAAGCGATATTGTTTTTGGCAAGGTCAATATTTTTAACTTCTACTTTCCAAACGGGCCAGGTAAATCCAGCAGTATCTGTTTGCGTGGAATCCTGATCTTCAGATTGTGCTGTCTTTGTTTGCATTCTTAAAAGCGCATTGGCTTTTTTAAGCTGAACTTTATTTAGCTTAATTTCATATTTCCCAAGATCCATATTAGGCATTTCAGCCAAAAATTCTGGAATATGAATATCAGCGAGTATCCCATCTGGATCAGATTGATATTTTGCATTTACATTATTTAAACGAAGCTCATCTACCTCTATAATAGGTAAAGGCGCTTCAGAATCTTCGCTTGGCGGTAAGGGCTTGGTTTGTTTATAAACTACCATCGTATTTTTTAGCGACGCATCTGCCACTGCAAATTTCATATTCTGAAGGTCGGTATTACGCATAGAAACATTTAATTCCCCCAGTTTAACTTCAGCATCCATCCCTGTAACCTCATCATTATAATTTACGATAATGTTTTGAAGATTTACATCCCCAATACTAATTTCCATGGGAGACGATGTGGTATCTTGTGGCTGTTGTTGCTGTGTGCCGGTAGAATCTGAAGCAGCAAAAGCATCCATCAAAAATTGGTAGTTGAAACCTTTAAGACTATCTTTTCTATAAATATTGGCCTTAAGTCCTTTTAGATCTAATTCATTTAAACCAAACGCCCCTCCTTTTATAATTGGCCAGATGGGAATATTTGCTTCTAAATTGTGAGCATAAACTAGTGTATCTCCCTTTTCATCTTCAAGATATAAACCTTCCAAACTAACCGCGCCACCAAAAGTGATAAATAATCGATCGATATTAACCTCGGTATTTGTTTTATCCTCGATAGTAGAAACTACCTTATTTACAATGATATTTTGTCCCCAGGGACTTCGGATAAATAGAATAAGCAGAATTAAGAATATAAGTATACCCGCTAAGATCTTGGCGGTAATTCTTAGTGCTTTTTTCAGTTTTGGATACTTCTTACTCAAATGTAGGATGTCTTATGTAGTTGTGGAAATTCCGACTGCAATTAAATACTAAGAAGGCATATTCCTGCCTATATTCTTATAATCTTCTGTTAAAATTAAAAATACAAAACTGTGGAATAGATTCCACAAAAGCTTAGAAAAATTCAACACTTTCTCAAATGTACTCAAAAATGGTCTTTGTTCAATTAATTTTTAAATATCAAGCTAACTATTGATTAACAGTAACTTAAATTATAATAATCGAATTTTGATAAATCTTGGACGAATTTTTGACTTTCCTCTCGCCAATTGTGAAAGAAGTTTGATAAGATGTTATTATGCTAAAAATAGACATAATTCTAAAATGCCTTAATAGTAGAAATGATTTTAGAAAGACTCTTTTATTAAACTATAACCACTAAAAAATTTAAAAAATGATGAGAAAGACTTTAGCAGTATCAATTTTTTCAACGGCTCTTTTAGCCTCATGTGTTTCTAAGAAAAAGTATGTCGCTTTAGAAGGAGAACTAAATGATACTAAAACCACATTACAAAAAACGAGAGTTGAAAAAGAAGAAATTGAAGATAAATATGCCGCTATAGAGGAGCGCGTTGCCGATTATAACGCAAAAATTAATTCGCTACGTTCTTCTAATGACGAAAAATTAGAATTGAACGATGTAACGGCAATGTCTAACAAAACTAAAGAGCAAATGAGAAAAACCATTGCAAAAATGGATGCTTCTCAATTAGAAGGTGTTGAGACAATTGAAGATTCGATTAATGCTGCGATTTCTTACAATTTAAAAAGTCAAATTACCGAAGGTAAAGATGGCGACGATGTAGATATCACCGTAGATAAAACAGTAGTAATGATCAATGTTTCTGATAAATTACTATTTAGAAGCGGTAGTTACAGATTATCTAGAGATGCGCAACCGCTACTTAAAAAACTTGCTGAAGTGATTAATAGTGAACCGGCAATGGAAGTAATGGTAGAAGGTCATACCGATGATCGCACAATGGTAGAAGATTCTTGGTTAGAAGATAACTGGGATCTAAGTGTACGCCGTGCAACAGCTGTAGTTAGACAATTACAGGATAAATATAATGTAGATGGTTCTAAGCTAATCGCTGCCGGAAGAAGTAGTTATTCACCTTTAGTTGAAAACACTTCTAAAGAAAACATGTCGAAGAATAGAAGAACAAGAATTGTGGTAATACCAAATCTTGATAAATTTTTCGCAATGTTAGATTCTGAAGGGGAAATCTAAAATCGCACCTAATAAAAACTATAAAGCGGAACATCTAAGTTCCGCTTTTTTTATGCCTTGTTTTAAGAGTTTTTTAAATCAAGCTTAAGTTTGATTTTTGAACATTATGCCTCTATTTTTTTATATTGAAAAGAAAAATTATGAGCGCAAATAAGGAAAATAAAGATCAGGAATTACCTTACAACCCTGAAATCACTAAAGACGATCAGCAAGCCCTTAACGAAAAAGGAAGAAGCATGAATAAGGGCCAAAACGCAGCAATAGATGATAAGCAAACGAATAATGATTTTGCAGCAAAAGATCTGGACATCCCGGGAAGAGAAGATGCAGATACAAGCAGCACCGGTAATGATATTCCTGATGAAGAAAATAAACAGTTTAATAAGCGCGGCGCTAAACCGGACTATCAGAAAGAAAGGGAACACCAAAATTCCGATAAAATGATTTAGATTTATAGGTCTTGAATATTTCAGCTACAGCAGAACCGGAAAGTTCTGCTGGACACTATCCCGTAAAGTGTGTAAGTTTTAAATAAGGGGGTTTGGCTTTATTACTTAAAGTCGAACCCTTTCTTCATATATAGTTAAGAACTGATTGAGGATAATTCCCCAGTTTCTAACCGGCATAGTCCACTTTTTTGTGGCTTCCCTTAATGCCAAATATACTGATTTCATAACAGCATCATCTGTTGGGAAGGATAATTTATTCTTGGTGTACTTCCTGATCTTACCGTTTAAATTTTCAATCAGGTTGGTGGTGTAAATGATACGCCTGATCTCGAGTGGGAATTCATAGAAAACTGTAAGATCTTCCCAGTTGTCTCTCCAGCTTTTAATAGCATAGGAATACTTGTCATTCCAATTGCGTGCAAAATCCTCTAGGGCAGCTTCTGCGGCCTGTTTGGTCGGAGCATCATAGATGAGCTTCATATCCTTTGTAAAGGCTTTTTTATCTTTCCAGACCACATACCTGCAAGCATTCCTGATCTGGTGGACTACACATATTTGCGTTCTGGATTCCGGGAATACGTTTCTAATGGTATCGGTAAATCCATTCAGGTTATCTGTAGCGGTGATCAGAATATCCTCCACACCACGGGCTTTCATATCAGTAAGTACGCTCATCCAAAAAGCCGCAGATTCATTCTTACCCAGCCATAGGCCAAGAACCTCTTTCTTTCCATCCCTCCTAAGACCTACTGCGATATAAATCGTTTTGTTGACTACCTTGGAGTTCTCTCGTACCTTAAACACAATCCCATCCATCCAGACAATAAGATAAACCGGCTCTAAAGGGCGGTTCTGCCAGGCGACAATATCATTGCTAATCCGGTCAGTTATTCGGGATATGGTGGAAGTAGAAACATCAAAACCATAGACTTCAGAGATCTGTTCTTCGATATCACTATTGCTCATTCCTTTGGCATAAAGAGAGACAATTACATTCTCGATTCCATCAACCATATTCTGCCGCTTTGGAACAATCATGGGATTAAAGGATCCGTCCCTGTCTCTTGGAACCTTTATAGAATCTTCTCCATAGGAACTGCGAACCTTCTTCTGGGAATAGCCGTTGCGGGTATTACCTTCTTTAGATCGCTGGTTTTTCTCGTAATCAAGGTGACCATCAAGCTCACCTTCCAGCATTTTTTCCAGACCACGCTTTTGGAGTTGTTTTAGGAAATTACTGAGTTCTTCTCCGGATTTGAACTGCTTTAAAAAATCATCGTCAAATAAATCTTCTTTTTTCATTACTGTGTAAATATTAGAGGCCTGAAATTACAGGCAAGATTAAAAAAATATCGGGGTTTGCAAACCCCGATATTTTCTACTTACACAGTTTTTGAGATAGTCCCTTCTGCTGTTTTCATTTTCATGAATCTCCTTCAGCAATAAAAAAATTGAAATCGGCGTTATATTCATCTAATTACTAATATCTTCAATACGATATAGTTTTTATGCAATCTGTGGAATCTGAATTTACTTATTGCCCAAGCTTTCAATGATCATAAACCTGAATTATGCTTTACCATGCTAACCATTAAACCTCTTCAAACATTATTATTAGTAGTTTTCGGTATTTTTTATTTGAGCGTTAATGCTCAAAAAGTTAGTGGTTACTTATATGATAGTGAAGGCATCGTTTCAAATTTCAAGATAAAAAATCAAAACCAGGGATTTTATACGGAAACAAACGAGAGAGGTTTTTTTGAAATCTCAGCTAAGGTTGGAGACAGTATTCTATTTAATTCTATTGCTTATAATAGATATACATTAGTTGTAAAAAAAACAGATTTCAATAAGAATGTTGTTGTAGAACTTAACTTTAATACTTTAGATGAAGTAAAGATAAATAGTGGTAAAAGTTTTAAAACCGATCCAGATCAATTAGATGATGAACTTAATGCAGGAATACAATACAGCATTAAAAATAATCCATTAGATTATCGTCCCAGTAACGGAAATCTATTAGAAATACCTCGATTAATTATAGGCCTATTATCTAAGAAAAACGGAAAAACAAAAGTTACTACTGAAGAAGAAAAAGTTTTAGCACCTGAAGATTATCACCAACTCTTTGAAACCAATAATTTGTTTAATGCTGAATTTTTGAGTGGAGATCTTAATATCCCAGAGCATCAGCATTATCTTTTTATCGACTATCTGGCAACGAAGAATTATACCTCAGCGGTGCTTCAAGAAAATAGGAAACTAGATTTCATAGACATACTTCATCGAGCCGCAAAAGAATTTCACGAGCAGCGTATTTCCGAAGAAAATAGATAGCAGCTAATGGTTCAAAAAAGAAAACCTCTTGCTTTCACAAGAGGTTTTCTTTTTTTATATCCAAATTTAGAATTCTTTATTGATAGCCATTCTTAGCTTTCTGGAATAATCTTCTTCTAACCAATCACGATAGTTCTTGGTACTTTTAGAAATACAATAGGAATATTGCTTGATTCTGGAAGATATATCAGCTTTTAATTCTTTAGCCAAAATTCTTGCATCAAATACATCTTCACTATTTTCTACACACATTTTTACATGCTGTTCTATAGACCATTCCAATACTGCTTTCGATTTAAGTCCGCGTTTAATAACATCGTCATAGGCTGCCTCTACATCAAAATCGACACTTTCAGAATTTGCAAATTGCTCGCGTAATTCTGGTGGCATTTCATATTTAAACTCACGTTCTATTTCTTCGTCGCTCAATAGATTTTCAAAATAGAAATCTGGCGAACGGAAGATTTGTCTCCAATCTATTGGTGAACTCCAGTGACCAAAACGTGCCATATTATTACCAAGATCGATAACACTAAACTCCTTTTTTCCTGGAAGCACCCTAGATCCACGACCAATCATTTGGAAATAAAGGGTTAACGATTTTGTTGCACGATTCAGGATAATAGTATCTACCGTAGGTTCATCAAAACCTGTAGTTAGAATACTTACTGAAGTTACAATCGCATCTGGTGTATGTTTAAACCACTTTAGAATTTCCTTACGATCCTGTTTGCTTGTCGTATTATCTAAATGCCGAATATTATACCCCGCTTGTTTAAAAGTATAATACACCTCTATAGAAGTATTTATACCGTTATTAAATATTAGGGTTTTCTTTCCTTTAGAGCGTTCTAGATAAGCATTTAAAAGCTTTTCCTGCATCGACATATTCGTATACAGCTCTTCGGAAGATTTTACGGTATAATCACCATTCATTCCTACTTTTAAAGCAGATAAACCTACATTATAGCTATAAATGTTAGCTCTGGCCAGGAAACCTTTTTCTATTAATGAAGATATCGAATCACCAACGATTAATTCGCGGTAATTATCCTTCATCGGTAATTTGATGTTAGAACTAAGCGGTGTTGCAGTTACACCAAGAATGAAGCATTTTTCAAAAAACTTAAATAATTTTCTAAAACTATTATAATGCGCCTCATCAATAATCACCATCCCAATATCTTCAAGATCTAATTTATCATCATGAAGACGGTTATTTAAGGTTTCTACCATAGCCACAAAACACATATAATCGTGCTGATCTGGTAGCTCTTTAACCTTACTGTTTATAATTTTATTCTTAACCCCAAAATCGGAAAGCATTTTATTAGTTTGCTTACATAGCTCGATTCTATGGGTTAGAATTAGTACCTTCTTTTCTGTTCGCTGAATGTATTCTCTTACAATTTCAGAAAAAATTACAGTTTTCCCTCCACCGGTTGGTAACTGATATAGAAGATTATAGTGCTCTGGATTTTCATCTATTACACTAAAAATCTTATCGATATCGTTTTGTTGATATCCATATAACTGCTTATCTACCTTCTTTTCGCTAATTCCTAAATCTGAAACTTCCATAAACCCTGTTTTAATCTGCAATTTTGCAAAAATAGCGCATTTTTCAGGTTTATAGAAATTATCTGAGCATAAATCAACATTTAAGACTTAATTAATTAGTTTTCAAATAAATCTGAAGATAAATATCGGTCACCACGGTCGCAAATGATGCTTACCACTACACCTTCTTCTAACGTATCACATAATTTTAGGGCTGCTGCTGTCGCTCCTCCACTACTCATCCCCGCAAAAATTCCTTCTTCTTTTGCCAAATGTTTAGTCATTTCCCGAGCTTCGTTTTCGCTAACTTCAATTACCTGATCTACCTTAGTTTCATCGAATATCTTCGGAAGATAAGCTTTTGGCCATTTTCTAATCCCAGGAATACTAGAATCGTCTGTAGGCTGCACACCTACAATTTGTATAGCTTTATTTTTCTCCTTAAGATAAGTTGAAGTTCCCATAATTGTTCCCGTAGTTCCCATACTAGAGACAAAATGCGTTACCTTATGATCGGTATCTTCCCAAACTTCGGGACCGGTAGTTTTATAATGTGCCTTCCAGTTATCATCATTACTAAACTGATTAAACATAAAATAGGCTTCGTTTGCTACCTTAGCTTCTGCATAATCTCTACTTCCTTCGATTCCTTTTTCAGCACTGGTTAAAGTTACTTTGGCGCCATAAGCTCGCATGGTTTGCACACGCTCTTTAGTAGCATTTTCAGGCATCACTAATTCAATCTTCAGCTTAAACATCGACGCTATCATGGCTAGGGCAATACCGGTATTTCCACTAGTTGCTTCAATCAGCTTTGTTTTTTCATCTATATCACCGCGATCCAAAGCGCTTTTAATCATATTATAAGCTGCACGATCTTTAACGCTTCCACCCGGGTTTTGCCCCTCTAACTTGAAAAACAGTTTAACGTTTGGATTGTTTACTAATGTTCTGGCTTCTACTAATGGTGTATTTCCTATTAGTCTGAATATCGACTTACTCATTTTGAGCTGTATTTTTAATATTAATTTGTGGTGTATGAGAAACCATAGAATTTGCGGGAACAGATTTTGTTAACCATACATTCCCACCAATTACGCTGTTCGCACCAACTACAGTATCACCGCCAAGAATAGTTGCATTGGCATAAATAGTAACATTATCTTCTATCGTAGGGTGTCTTTTTACCTTGCGAAGATTTCGATCTACATACAAGGCTCCAAGCGTAACCCCTTGATAAACCTTTACATTATCCTTAATAACCGCTGTTTCTCCTATAACTACACCTGTAGCATGATCTATAAAAAACGGAACTCCAATTTTTGCTCCGGGATTAATATCTGTACCGGTGAGATTATGGGCACATTCGGTCATTAAACGTGGTACTAACGGCAAACCAAATTTGTAAAATTCGTGACTTAATCTATAAATGGCTATAGCAAAAAAACCTGGATAAGAAAGACAAACTTCTTCTACCGAATTTGCAGCGGGATCGTTCTCTGCAATTGCCCGGGCATCAGCATTTAATTTCTGAAGAATCTCGGGTAACTTTTCAATATACTCTTTCCAAATATTTCTACACGGCGTATTTGGTTTCCAGCAAACAAGATCGGCAAGTGCCTCAAACTCTTCTTCTAAGGCTTTAAGGTTTGTTTCAACCTCGGTATCTTCATCAAACAACGTGTAAAATAAATGTTTGGTAAAAGCTTCCGTTTTTTCCTTAATCTCGAACTTAAGATTAGGTAATTTCTTATGGTTTTTTATTTCTTTGATTACTGTCTCCAGATTCATTACTTGTTTGCTATTTAAAACCAAAAATAAGGATTAAGATTACAATAGTCGAAGAATATTATAAAGCTTTCACAATAACCTATGGGATTTATTGGTTTTATGCCAAAATAAAAGTTTTTGATAATGAAATTGAATAAAATTTTACAGCGATTTATTTAAAGCACTCTTAATTATATATTTGTAAAAACGCTGCGTTTGAAGGATTTCTATAAATTTATCATCACTAATTTTAGAAAACTTAGCTTCGGCTGGATTCTTACATTTTTATCTAGTTTTGGACAAACGTTTCTTATTTCTCTTTACGTACCAGAAATTATAAAAGCCTTCTCTATTTCTGAAGGTACATTTGGCGCCATCTACGCCGGTTGTACGGTTACCGCATCAGTAATAATGTTAACTGTGGGCCACACTGTAGATCATAAACCGGCTAAAACCGTAACCGCTTTTAGTATTACCGGACTCGCCATTGCGACTATTTTGCTGGGGTTTAGTTATTATTTTATTCCGTTGATTATTGCCATAATCATATTGCGGCTATTTGGTCAGGGTTTGCTTACGCATATAAGCATGACATTAATTTCTAAAATATTTGATGAAAATCGTGGAAAAGCACTTAGTTTTTCTTCGCTAGGATTTTCTATTGGCGAAGCTATTCTCCCTATTTTAATTACAACAATTATCGCTTTTTATAACTGGCGAGTTGCGGCGATTGGCAGTGGTGTCTTGTTATTATTATACCTCGTTAAACTGAAATTCACCAATCTTAAGCATTTTGATGATAAGCTGATTTCTATAAAAGGAAATACCACAAAAAAACTGGTTAAAAATTATAAAGAAATCATCTTCGATAAAAAATTTGGAATACTAATGCCGGCGGTTTTAGCAGTAAGCTTTATCAATACCGCAGTGTTTTTTTATCAATATATTTTCGTGGAACAAAAAGAATGGTCGGCGACACTTTACGCTTCATTTTTTACGGCTTATGCCATAACCCGACTTGTATTTTCATTATTTGGTGGCGTTTGGGTGGATAAATACACCGCAAAAAAACTATTCAGATTTTATCTAATTCCACTTAATATTGGTCTTTTACCCTTTGCTTTTATGGACAGCATCATAGGCGCACTTGCATTTCTAATCTTGACGGGGATTACCACAGGAATTTCAGGAACGGTAAAAACCGCTATTATTGCTGAAGTTTATGGAACCGAAAATCTTGGCGCCATACGAAGTATTTTTACCATGTTTATGGTAATTAGTACTGCTCTTGGACCATTGATAGTTGGATTTTTAATCGATAACGATTTTTCAGTTTCTGCTATTCTTTTGATACTAAGTATTCTGTTAATGTCAGTTAATATAAATTCACAACGAATTAATAGCATTTGATTTTGCAAAGAAGATTTTAATTCATTCAATTAACTTCAGAAAAACAAATAAGCAGAAATGTTTATATTTATCGAAATCTGAAATTTAATCCCTAAACTTCATTAATTATTTTAAAATGATTATAAGAAAAAACTCGCTTTTCTTGTTTGCATGTTTTGTTTTAAACGTGATGCTTGCCCAAGAAACAGCCAAAGTTACCCCTATTTTTAAAGACGGAGAAGCCCAAATTGTTCCTGAATTTGAAGATGAATCTAAATGGATACGTCATGATCTTTGGGTAGAAACCGAATTTGATACCGATGGAGACGGTAAACCCGATCGTATGCATGTTGATGTTACCCGACCAGAGCAAACCGAAAGCCAAGGTTTAAAACTTCCAGTAATCTACGAGTCTAGTCCATATTACGCTGGAACTGCAGGTTTTGCTGAAGGTATTTTTTGGGATGTAAATCACGAACTTGGCGAAGAACCAAAAGAACGCGTACATCCTGAAGTTGAAAGACGTGGTGAGCGTCCAATTATTTCAAACTCACAAATTAAAACTTGGGTTCCAAGAGGATATATCGTAGTTCATTCTTCGTCTCCCGGAACGGGATTATCTGATGGTTCTCCAACCGTTGGAGGCGACAACGAATCTTTGGCTCCAAAAGCTGTAATCGATTGGCTTAATGGTCGCGCAAAAGGATATAAAGAACGTACCGGAAACGAAGAAGTAAAAGCCTACTGGTCTACCGGAAAAGTAGGGATGACGGGGACTTCTTATAATGGAACTATTCCACTTGCCGCTGCTACAACCGGAGTTGATGGCTTAGAAGCAATAATCCCTGTAGCGCCAAATACATCGTATTATCATTATTATCGCTCTAATGGATTGGTAAGATCTCCAGGTGGTTATCTTGGGGAAGATATCGATGTTCTTTATGATTTTATTCATAGCGGAGACGAATCTAAAAGAGCCTACAGCAATAAGACAATTCGTGATACAGAAATGCGGAATAATATCGATAGGGCTACCGGCGATTATAATGAATTTTGGGCCGGCCGTGATTATTTAAACGACATGGAACCAATGAAAGCTGCATTACTTATGTCTCACGGATTTAATGACTGGAATGTCATGCCAGAGCATAGTTACCGTATTTATAAGAAAGCGGAAGAAATGGGATTACCAACACAAATTTATTATCACCAAAACGGGCATGGTGGTCCTCCACCAATAAGTATGATGAATCGTTGGTTTACTCATTTTTTATTCGGAATTGAAAATGGAGTTGAAGACGATCCTAAGGCTTGGATTGTAAGAGAAAATGATGCCCCGAATAATCCAACACCTTATAAAGATTATCCAAATCCTGAGGCTAAGAAAATTACGATGTATCTAACTAAAGGTGCGCCGACAACGGGCGGTCTTACTCTAGAAAAACAAAGTAATCAAGGAAAAGAAACTTTAGTTGATAATTATTCTTTTAGCGGAGAAACACTAGCGCAAGCTGAATATACCAATAATCGATTGCTTTTCGTTACACCTACTTTAAAAGAAGATCTTCATCTTTCAGGAATTTCGACAATAAATATAAAATTATCTAGTAGTAAACCGGCAGCCAATCTTTCGGTTTGGATGGTTTCTTTACCGTGGACAGACGGTCGAAATTCTAAAATAACCGATAACATTATTACACGCGGTTGGGCCGATCCACAAAATCACAAATCGATTAGCGAAAGTGAACCTCTAAAACCAGGTAAATTCTACAAGCTGAAGTTCGATTTAATTCCAGACGATCAAATTATTCCAAAAGGACAGCAAATAGGTTTAATGATTTTTTCTAGCGACAAGAATTTTACGTTACATCCAGAACCAGGCACCGAGCTTACAATAGATTTAGACGAAACCTCGATTAGTATCCCTGTCGTTGGCGGTGAAGAAGCAATTAAAAAGGCTATAAAATAACAATCAATATTATATAAAATCGGCTAGTATTTTCTGGCCGATTTTTTTTTGCTTTAAAATGAATAAACTATTGGATAAGACTACAATCTCAGTAATAACTATTCATTTTTAAATATTTTTATAACTTCTATTTTATCTTCAAGAGTTATGTGATCTATTTTTAATTATCTTTCCTGTAAATCTAATTTTGGATCGATAATCTGCTCTTAATTATGAGAAAAATAATTTTACTTTTAATTGTCTTAACCACCTCCACATTTAACGCACAAACCATCAATGAAAAAGAAATCGCTACTGAAGTTAGCGAAGTCACTGTATTTCTTGATGGCGCCCAGATTACCAGAAAAAAGAATGTTTCTGTAAATAGTGGAATTACAGTTTTAAAATTTACCGATCTATCTCCGTTTATCGATGGAAAAAGTCTTCAGGTAAAAGCCGAAGGAAACATAACAGTTCTCGCGGTAAATCATCAACAAGATTATTTAAATGAATTGGAAAAATCTTCAGAATTAAAAACTCTAGAAGCTGAACTCGATAAAATCGTTCAAAAAATAGAAGTTGAAAGAACATATTTAACTGTAATCCAGGAAGAAATTGCCTTTCTAAAGGAAAACAAAAATGTTGTTGGTAAAAATGAACAGGTAAATGTTGCCAATCTACAACAAACGGCAGATTTCTACGGAAAAAAGCTAACTGAGTTGATGCTAAATGAGCTCAATAGAAAAAGAACTATTGAAGAACTTACGGTTGAAAGAACAAAAGTTGAAAGACAGATTACGAGCATTAATAGCAAAAAAGATTATCCTAATGGCGAAATATTAGTAAAAATCGATGCAAAACAAAGCACTTCTTTTCCTGTCGAATTAAACTATATTGTAGGGAATGCAGGATGGTTTCCTTCTTACGACATTAGAGCTTTAAATATTAATAACCCAATTACTCTTGCCTATAAAGCAAACGTAAAACAAGACACCAAAATCGATTGGAATAACGTAAAATTAAAATTTTCTTCGGCTAATCCATCCAATTCAGGCATGGCTCCTAAGTTACAAACCTATTATTTAGATTACAATACCTTACCTCCCTCCTATAATCTTACTAACAATACAGTAGAAGGTAAAGTTGTTGATCCGCAAGGTGAAGCGCTACCAGGAGTAAACGTCGTAATTGCAGGAACTACGATTGGTACTGTTACAGATTTTGATGGTCACTATTCAATCACAATCCCAGACCAGGAAAGTAATTTGGAGTTCTCTTTTATCGGCTTTAAAAATCAGGTTCGACGAGCTAATCGAAACAAAATTGATGTTGTTTTACAAGAAGATACTAATGCTTTAGAGGAAGTTGTTGTTGTGGGTTATGGCGGAAAAAATAAGAGCACTGCAGAAGCACTTGTCGGAAGAGCCAATGGTGTTTCTATAGGTTCAAAAAGTAAAAAGAAAAGTTTACCCGTACCAAGCGTTCAGACAGAAAATCAAACCACTGTAGATTTTGAAATTGAAACACCATATACCATCAAATCTGATAATAAAAACTATGTGGTAGAAATGACGGCTTACGAATTACCGGCACAATATCAATATTACGCAGTTCCGAAGATAAAAAAAGAAGCTTTTCTAATCGCCAATATTACAGATTGGGAAAAATATAATCTTCTAGAAGGAGAAGCTAATATCTTTTTTGAAGGCACTTATATTGGTAAATCACTAATGGATGTACGATATATAACCGATACTCTAGAAGTTTCTTTGGGAACGGATAAAAAAGTATCTGTTAATCGTGAAAAATTAAATGATTTTACTGAAAAGCAGTTTATAGGTAACAAGCGAGAAAAGATCAAAGAATGGGAAATTACAGTAAAAAACAATAAGAACGAAGCTATCAATATGATTGTGCTGGATCAAATTCCTGTTTCTACTACTGAAGATATTTCAGTTGAAATCGAGCAATTATCAAATGCTAAATTGAACAAAGAAAATGGCGAAATTAAATGGGAATTTAATCTCGATCCATCCCGAGAAATAAAATTCAATCTGGAATATTCTGTAAAGTACTCTAAAAACAGAAATTTAATTTTGGAATAAGATCTTAAATGTTGTTGGTTTTAGTAAACTATCAGTTTTTAGATTAATAAAAATAACTACACCAAAATAGAAAACATAAGTTATAAACTAATTAAGAATAAGCCATTTGTAATAAAGATTACATAAAGTTGACGGTTAGTTGTCGTGAAAATGACCAGCGGTTTCGTGAATTTGACTGGTAAATTTGTATTCATGATCGAGTTAATTTTTAATCAATCAAAATCGAGCATTATGGAAAATCAAAATTTATCAAGCCGTATTAAAAACTTCAGAATCCAAAAAGGTTTTTCTCAGGAAGCACTCGCTGAACATTCGGGATTAAGTGTTCGTACGATCCAGCGTATGGAAAATAATGATAGTATGCCAAATGCAGATTCTCTTAAAAAAGTGGCTGAGGCTTTAAAAATTCCTATTGAAAAACTTTCTAAAAACACGAAGTCACTTAGCGATTTACAATACCTTAAAGCTTTAAATCTTTCGGCGCTATCTTCACTGATTTTTGTCTTTTGGTTCGGCACTACATTTCCCGTCTTTTTAATTTTAAGTTGTTTTATACCCGCTATCATGTGGGTTTGGAAGAAAGACCAGATTGAAGGAATAGATGCGCTTTCTAAAAAAATTATTAATATTCAGCTTACCTGGACTATTTTTGCATTTTTAGCTAATTTCTTTATTAATGATATTCTATTCAAATTCTTACTACCTCCCCTAATGCAATTTTTGAAGTTTGATTCCTATGATTCAAGCCTAGATATCAATAATAATTATATTTGGGGAGGAATTATTTTATTAAACGTATTTCTAATATTAATCAATACATTTAAAGTTCACTCTAAAGAAAAATTAAGATCTTTTTTAAAAATAAACTTTATTAAATAACCAAAATAGAAAAAGGGAATGCAGTTGCATTCCCTTTTTTTCAACTAAATTAAAACAGTAAACTAATTTTCTGTAGATAATGTATCTACTTCAACATCGATCGAAATACCAGATTTTACCGTTGTAGAATCCTTCGAAACTTTTATTTTATCTGAATGTCCTCCCATCATTCCGGCGATTCCTTTTAATCCATCGACATTGATATCTTCAGAATCCAAAGATTTTATGAGCTCCATGATTTTTTGGGGATTCATATTATTACCTAAGATTCTTGCAACTCCCATTCCACGTCCATTATCATAACCAAATGCTACGATTTCGTCTATCGCGTCGTCTTTTCCTGTAAAATAAAGTGCCCCTTTTCTTTCATTGCTTCCGTACTTCATAAGCAATTGATATTCATCATTGCTAAAAATTTCTTCTAATTCAGCTTTTTCAGCAACAAACGTATCATTTTCGTCATTTAAAGGATAAGCCAGAACATTTATTTTTCGCACACTTTCCAAAGTTTCGCGCTGTTCCGAGTCCAAATTATCCATATTGGCAAACAAGCTGGTTGGGATATCAATAGCGATAAACTTGCTATCTTCTTGATTTTCTACGTAATATTGCTGTAGTGTCTTTTCGTTATTGCAGGCTAACATTAAAAGAGATATTGCCGCAAAACTGATGGTTTTGATGATTTTCATAATTTTTAATTTTAGTTCTTAGATTTTGCGTTTTTTAATTGATCTGCCCCGGGAACATTAAGATCTGAAGTTAATTTAGAAAGCTGTGTTAGATCGATTTGACCGGTAATCCTTAAGATTACTGAAATTGGCTTACCCTCGTCATCACCATCCATAAACATTAAAAGTTCTTTTACAATATCATCATTCTTTCCGTCTGATTTTGAGTAAAATTTAATGTTTTTACCAGAATCTTTAATTCGCATAAGTTCGTCCAAAGAGCCTTTAGTTAAATACGAGTCGAAATCTTTAGACATCTGGCTTCTTATAGAAGATGAGTTGGTTTTGTATAATCTTATCTCACTAAGATTCTCGATCATTTCCATGTATTTTTTAGCTTCGGGATCGCCCTCGCTAAGATCTACTTTAGATAACATTTTAAACATCTTACTGGTCATAACCATCGCATCGACATCTTTCATGTTTTCATACTTCGCAAAATCCTGTGATTGTGCTAAAAACGGAGCCATAAAAAGGGCTATAATTGCTATTATTCGTTTCATTTTCTGTTCGTTATTTGTTATTGATTATTTTTTCTGTAGGGTTACTAAACTCCTTTAAATACTTTAAATCTTGTTTACCCTCATTCATTAAATTTGAAATCATTTGCAGCGTTTGTTTGGTTTTCCTGTAGGTTATTTCTTCCTGAGATAATTGGCCCATATTTTCTGAATTCAATTCAGAATCCTTATTCTGAAAGAAAAATATACTGAAGATAAGTGCAATCATCGCCGCAGCATACATCCATGATTGTGGCCTTAGTTTCGTCTTCCGTTTCTCCGGTTTTAATTGGAGTATTTCACCTGAAGTTTCCTTCCTGTTAAAAGCTGAAAAACTAAACATTATTTTGTAAGGCCGGTGCCGCGCATCTACTGCTTCACTATCAAAATAATCCTGAAGTTCTTTTTCTTCTGCCAAGCTCGTTTCTGCTGCATCATACTTTTTTAGAAGCATGTCTATTCTATCCAATTCCATAGCTGTGTTGTTTTATAAGGCTTTCTTTTATTTTTTTTCTTGCGCGTGAAAGTGCGACTCTCACAGCGGTGTTTTTCATTTTCATTATTTTACAAATCTCCTCAAACTCATATTGCTCAACATCTCTTAGTTGAAAAATCACTTGCTGTTGTTCAGGTAAACTTTTTAAAATTTCGTTTATCCATTGCATTTCATCTTTCAGTTCTAATTGCCGTTGGCCAGAGATTTCGTTATTATCATAATTAGTGTGTACTATCCTAAGATTATTGTTTTGCTTAAGCTTTAATTGATCATAACAATAATTCTTGGTAACCGTCATTGCAAACGCCTCTATGTTGGCATAATCATTTATTTTATCCTGCTGGTTCCAAAGTTTAATAATTACATCCTGAGTAGCATCCTGTGCCGCTTCTTTAGATGTAAGCAATCTTAGCGCCAAACGATAAATCTTATCCTTAAAAGGGTTGATAATATTTAAAAATGTTCGTTCTTTCATGAATTGATGGTTGGTTTTAACTACCCTTTCATACTTACGACGGACAACTATTTATTTTGTTACAAAAAAAATTCATTTACTTTAATTTAAAGTATTTTAGTACTTTACCTACTTAAAAAATTTTATATGAAAAAAAGAAGCTTACTTATATCATCATTACTTTGTAGTATTTTATTTATCTCTTGTGCTGATGATATGGACGATGAAATTAGAGATCCACAATATCTGGAAATCGCAGATTTCATTTATCGTGGTATGAATGAGATTTACCTTTACAAGCCCGGTATTCCTCAATTGGCTGATGATTATTTTACCAATAATAAAAATTATGAGGATTATCTAAAAAGTATGAAAAGTCCTGAAGAACTATTTGACAGCCTAACAGTTCCTTTAGACAGATTTAGTTTTCTTACTGATGATTATATTGAGCTAGAAAATAGTTTTAGCGGTATTTCTAAGACTACTGGTGTAGATTATAGGCTATATCTTTTAAATTCTAACGATCTGGTTGGAATTGTACGATATATTGTGCCGGGTAGTAATGCTGAAGATATGGGAATAGACAGAGGAGATTTATTTATGCAGATAAATGGAGAACCTTTAAACCTAAGTAACTATCAATCGCTTCTGGCAAGTCCTTCTGTAACATTTTCTTTAGCGAAGATTAATGGCAATACTATTGAGGAGACAGGAGAAGAAGTGACCATAGCTGCTTCTCAAATAACAGAAAATCCTATTCTACTGCAAAAGGTTATAGAAACAGACGGTAAAAAAATTGGCTATTTAATGTACAATAGTTTTGTTGCCGATTTTGATGATGAGCTTAATGATGCTTTCGCTTATTTTAAATCGGAGAATATTGATGATTTAGTTTTAGATTTAAGATACAACGGCGGTGGCCGCGTTAGCTCGGCGACCCGTTTAGCAAGTATGATAACAGGCTCTAATACCGGTAAAATTTTTGCAAAGCAACAATGGAACGACAGTTATCAAAATTACTTTTTAGCTACTAATCCAGATCGTCTGTTTGATTATTTTACAGATAAAATCGACAATAATATACCTATCAATAAATTGAATTTAGGTAATCTATATGTTATAGGAACTTCTAGCACAGCTTCTGCTAGCGAATTAGTAATTAATGGATTAAAACCATACATAAATGTTGTAACTATAGGCACTAGAACTACAGGGAAGTCGCAAGCTTCGGTAACTTTGTATGATTCAGAAGATTTTTCAAGACAAAATGCAAGTCCTAATCACACCTATGCCATACAACCTTTAGTTTACGAATCTGTAAATGCAAATGATATTGTGGTTCCATACACTGGTATAGATCCAGATGTAGAAATTGCTGAAGAACTAGATAATTTTGGCATTCTTGGCGATCCATCTGAGCCACTTTTAGCCGCAGCCATTGCCAAGATTACTGGAAATTCACAAGCGCAATCTTTTGCAGCTAAAAAAATGCAGATAAATTATCAGGAATTTAAAGAACGTGGTGCTTCAAAACCTGATTATAAAAGAATGTATATCGATAAAGTTCCGCGTATAAGGAGCAACAATTGATTAGCTGATAGATTTCCCTCTTATAATAATAAAAGCCCCGGATATCCGGGGCTTTTTCATAGGTGATAGTATCTTATCAGCTTTCGCTAATTATAGATACTATTTTAAAACGAAAACTTTTTATTATAATTCTATATAGATTATTAAAGTTTTCTCAATATTTGGTACAAAAAAGGTTAATCGTTAAAATAGAAGCTATTAGGTATTAAGCCAACATTAAATTCATGCATCATATCTCCGGATAAAGAATATACTCTTACTGCACCTCCTGAAACATAATCTTTAGCATCTCCAGTCCAGATCATATCATCTTCAACATCAAATGCGTATAGAGTTGTTACTCCATCTAAACTAAACAAACTAGTCTCAGGCAAATCGATTGCATCCTTTGCCATCGAATAAACGGCCCCGACCGCTGTAAAATAAATCGTATCATCTTCAATCACTAGATTTTGAGCACTTGTAATTTCTTCTGGGAAATCTATAGTTCTTATTTCTTCATTAGTATTCAAATCAAATACCTGAAGTTCAGTTTTTGATAAAGCATAAAGATGATCATCTTCAATTTCAAAAGAATTTAAACCGGCATTAGTAGTAAATGTATTGCTTATAGAATTAGTGGCCGGATCAAAAACATGAATTGAATTTCCATTACCAAAAGAAGATCCCTGTACGTAAATAAGTCCATTTTCTTCCTCAATCCCATCAAGATAAGTTCCTGCTACAATTGTTTCTTCTACTTCTAATGTCTCCAGATCGATTACCGCAATAAAGTCATCCTCACCGGTATTAAAATCTGCAAGGTTAGAAACATAGGCTTTTCCGTTATATACCGCTCCGTAATAAGGAACATTTAAACCGCTATCCACCACACCTTTATATTCAAAAGTCTCGCGATTAACTACAGTAATTATATTAGAAGCATTAGAGATAATATAGGCTAAATCTCCATCAAAAAAAATAGACTGTAAATAACCACCTAGTTCCAAATCAGGATTTACTGTTTTAAAAATATTATTTTCAACAGTGGATAAATCTTCATTTAAGAACGAAACAGATCCAGCAGCCATGTTCCCTTCGTTTAAAACAATTACACCATCTTCATAAGGGAGAGTTTCTGGTTCTTCAGGTTCTTCCACAGGTTCTTCAGGTTCTTCCACAGGCTCTTCAGGTTCTTCCACAGGCTCTTCATTATCATTACCGCTACCGACAATAAAATCATCATCACTGCTACACGAGCTAAAAAATAAAGAACCAGCAATGGCTCCAAAGACTAAAATTTTTTTCATTTTCATTGGTTGACTATTAAAATTTAAAATTTAGATACATATTAAAATTAACTCCCGGCATCCACCGGTTTTCTACATTTTGATATTCCTTATTAAATAGGTTGTTTACTTTTCCGCCTAACTGCCAATGCTGCCTTTTATCAATCGCGTAAGAAAGTCCGAGATTGGTTAAAAAATAACCATCGAGTTCATCACTATGATCGGTTCTGGTAAAAACTTTTCCGTTATGTAAAAACTGAATAGAGGGCGTAAAACGATGAATTTGGTAGGTTATGTTTCCATTTATTTTATGAAAGGGAACATAAATCAACTGGCGGTTGTTTTCAGCATTTTCTGAAACATTATAAGCATAATTGAAATTGACCTCTACGATTTGATTTCTCGAGAATTTCTTTCTCCAATTAATGTATGATTCAACTCCGTAAATCTCTACTTTATCTTCGTTCATCGGTCGCCAAACTCCATCTGCTCCCGGCAACCAACGAATCATATTTTCTACTTGATTGTAAAATAAAGTAAGCCCTAACTCAAAATTTTTGATACTGAAAACATTCCCTATTTCTGCCTGATTTGAGGTTTCTGGATTTAAATCTGGATTTCCAGCAGATGCCCAATACAAGTCGTTATAGGTTGGAATTCTAAAATTTCGGGATCCATTAAATTTTAAGGTATAAAAATCACTAAATCTATAATCGGCTCCAAAAGAAAATAAAAGCGGACTATCATAATTTTCCGTTGCTTCTTTTCGCAAGCCAATTTCGTACTTCAGTTTTTTAGTAAGACTATGCTTCATTAAAACTGCTGCTGAAAAAATATTACGTTTATTTTCTGCAATGCTACTGCCCTCGCCTTCAGTATAGGTATTCTGGATCACTGTATTAAACAGAATATTTTTTGAAGCTTCATAGGCTAGATCATATTTTGCAATATAACTTTGTGCATTTCCGAAGGTAAAATTATCACTATTGATATTTCCGTAATATTGATATTTTTCCTCTATAAATGCTAACCTAGTAATCTGAGTAAAATTCGAAAATTCACTATTCCATTCTAACAGATTTCGATAAGAACGATCGATGTATTTAGTACGGTTTTCTGAAGGTCGAATAAGCGAAAAATGACGTTCACCGTCGTAAACTTCACTAATAAGTTTCAATGTATTTTTTGAATTGAAGTGATATCCCAGCGTGACATTGGCTGAAGTATTATAAAATTCTCCATTTAGATTCTTACCGCGATCATTGGGATAATCATAGTCATTATCACTACTATTTCTGGAAACCGCAAGATTAAGACTCCATTTTCGATTGGATACTTTAAAAGTATAACGAGTATCTAATGTATTAAAACTACCGTAACGCAGTAAAAGATGATGTTCCTGTTGTTTTTTGAAGGATAAACTATTGTTTAAATGTACACTTCCGCCAATCGCGCCCGTACCGTAAACAACGCTACCACCGCCACCACGTACCGATATTTGATCGTAAGCACCACTATTTACTGTATTAAAGTCTAATTGACCATTAAACTGAGAATTAATATTAATCCCATTCCAGATCACCGCGGTTTGTGAAGCTGAAGTTCCTCTAAACGATGGTGATGAAACCATCCCGAGACCGTTTTCTTTAAAATAAATTGGAGTGTTAAAGCTTAAAACCTCGGTAAGTAATGGATTATTTCTTGTAAGAAGCGAATCTGATAATGATGTAATATGCTGCCCCGTCGAAAATTTTTCGAGTTTATCGTCACTTAACAAAACTGTATCTAAAACCGTAATATTATCGGTTTGAGAAAAAATTTTAGACGTAAAAAGCCCTAAGGCTACAATTAAAAAAAGTAGTTTATTCTCCATACACCAGCGACTTTTATCCCGAAAGTCAATCCGTTTTTTATTATGCTCTGGCAGGTCTCCTGGCTAGCGTCTTGTAAATTACCTTCCCATCTTAAAAGACAGTGGTTTTGAAGTTTATTACAAGCATTCCTAAAAGGAACAAAGCTTACAGTTGCGGGAACAGCTCAGGTTTTAACTAAAAATCTGCGTTTTAAAAAACTATTTTAGCTTTTCCTGATTCCCTTTTAATCGGCAATGCCGAACCAAAATTTCGGTGCGAATTTAATCATTTCCTGTTCTAAAGCATCTTAATTTCTAAATAATATTACTTTTGAAGTCAAAATCCAATCTTGTGAAGAAACTCGGAATCCTTTTAATTTTTCTTTTGAGCTTTTCCTGTAAAGACACAGAAAAGTCTGAAAAAAAAACCACAAACCTGCAAGGTCAGGAAATTGAAATTAAATATGCAAACGGATTTTCGATCACTCAATTTGAAGATTACAGCATTATCGAAGTCAACTCTCCATGGCCGGAAGCTGATAAAACTTTCAAATATTTATTAGCTGAAAGGAATGCGCAATTTCCAGATCATTTAGAGTACGACCAAAAAGTGAATATTCCTGTAAAGAAAATTGTAGTGACCTCTACTACTCATATTCCGGCTTTAGAAGAACTTAACGAAATTGAATCTTTAAAAGGATTCCCTGGGTTAGATTATATCTCGTCTAAAGAAACCAGAAAATTAATAAATTCAGGAGCAATAAAAGAAGTGGGGAAAAACGAAAGTTTAAATACCGAGGTTTTGATCGACCTTCAACCAGATGTTGTAATAGGCTTTGCTATTAACGCTGATAATAAAAGTTTTAGCACGATCGAAAAAACAGGAATTCCTGTAATTTATAATGGCGAATGGACCGAATCTTCAGCACTTGGAAAAGCCGAGTGGATTAAGTTTTTTGGAGCGCTTTACGATAAATCTAAAGCAGCAGATTCAATTTTTCGAGGTATTGAGAATAATTACAATGAAGCTAAAAAGCTAGCTGAAAGTATCGAAAATAAACCAACGGTGCTTAGCGGCTCTATGTATAACGATCAATGGTATGTACCTTACGGAAATAGCTGGCAGGCGCAAATGATCAAAGATGCAAATGCAAATTATCTTTGGGCAGATACCGAAGGATCTGGGAGTCTTTCGCTTTCGTTCGAATCGGTTTTAGATAAAGCACAAAATGCCGATTTTTGGATAAGTGCAGGGCAGTTTACTTCCTATTCCGGTATGTTAGAACAATCGCAACATTACTCCCAATTTAAAGCAGTTCAGGATAAAAGAGTTTATTCGGTAAGCATGAGCAAAGGCGAAACCGGCGGTGTGATTTTTTACGAACTTGGTCCACAACGTCCAGATCTAATCCTTAAAGATCTAATTTCGATATTTCATCCACAGCTTTTAGAAAGTTATGAACCTACATTTTTTAAAGCTTTAAATAAATAATGCAACATACAGGAAAATATGTATCGATATTGGTAATTTTAGTGCTTGTTTTATGTGCGCTAGCCTTACTGAATATCAGTTTAGGATCGGTACATATCCCTGCGAGAGACATTTTTTCCTCACTTTTTAATGCTGAAGTTTCTAAAGAAACCTACCGATATATCATTTTAGATTATCGGCTTCCAAAAGCATTTACTGCAATAATCGCCGGATCGGGCTTAGGTATAAGTGGTCTTTTAATGCAAACCATGTTCCGAAATCCGCTTGCGGGGCCCTATGTTTTAGGATTAAGTAGCGGGGCGAGTTTGGGCGTTGCTATCCTTATAATGGGATCCACTTTAATTGGTGGTAGTTTTATTGCACTAGCACTTTCCAAATGGAGTTTAGTGATCGCCTCTAGTATAGGCAGTTTAATTGTACTTTTTGCCGTTGTATTAGCTTCAGTTCGTTTACGAGACACGATGGCAATTTTGATTATAGGATTAATGTTTGCAAGTTTAACTGGCGCAGTAGTTAGCATTTTAAGCTATTTTAGCCCGGCTGCGCAATTACAACAATATATTTTCTGGTCTTTTGGGAGTCTTGGCGATCTTTCTTGGGCAGAAGTAGGTATCCTTTCTGTTTTCTGGTTTTTAGGAATTAGTCTAGCCATTTTCTGCATAAAAAACCTAAACAGCTTATTGCTTGGCGAAGAATATGCAAGGAGCCTGGGAGTTAATATTAGCCAAAATAGAATGCTAATTATTATCGCTACCAGCTTACTGGCGGGTAGCATAACCGCGTTTTGTGGACCAATAGCTTTTATAGGATTGGCAGTTCCGCACTTAATTAGGCAAATTTCACCCATAAATAATCATCTTATTTTATTACCGGCGGTGGTTTTAGGTGGAGCCATTTTAATGCTTATTTGTGATATTGTGGCGCAATTACCGGGTACAGAATTTACACTGCCAATTAACGCAATAACATCGCTTATTGGTGCACCAGTAGTAATATGGTTACTCATCAAAAAACAAAAATTTCAGTTTTAAATGCAATCCAATCCTGAAAATATAACCTTAAAAACCACGAATCTCGAAATTGGATATCAGGATAAGCACGGAATAAAATCGGTTGCCGAAAAAATTAATATTGAGGTTCACAAATCTGAATTAATTGCGGTGATTGGTGTAAACGGTATCGGAAAATCAACCTTTTTGCGTAGCATTTCAGGAATTCAGCAACCTATTTCAGGAACTATTGAAATTGAAAACAAAAACCTGAAGGATCTGAACAATGTACAGCGCGCAACGCAAATTGGTTTAGTGCTTACCAACCAACCAATTTCAAAGAATCTTAGTGTTTTTGAATTGATCGCACTGGGTCGCCAACCGTACACAAATTGGTTGGGAAAGCTCTCTAAAAACGATACTGAAAAAATCGCAAATGCCATTAAACTTACTGCTATAGAGGCGCTAAAAAATCGTAAATGTTACGAGCTTAGTGATGGCCAATTACAACGCGCTTTAATTGCACGAGCAATTGCCCAAGATACGCCAATTATTATTCTAGATGAACCCACTACGCATCTGGATATGTATTATAAAGCTAATGTTTTTAAGCTGCTTAGAAAGCTTGTAAAGCAGACCGGAAAGACAATCATTTTTGCGTCTCACGAAATTAATTTAGCGATTCAGATTTGCGATAAAATTATTTTAATGCATCCCGAAAAAACACAAATCGATACACCCGAAAATCTAATTTCGTCTGGTGCTTTTCAAGATCTATTTCCTCAAGATCTCATTCAATTTGATAAAATTTTAGGAGCTTTTCGTATCAAAAATGAAGACTAAAATTCGATAAAAACACATTTGGTTTTATCGAAAATTAAAAGTTATCCTTTTCTATTTAATTATTTATTGCTTCGAAAAATAAGAATCTTGTCATCCCGAAAATTAATTCAAAATTCATATTGTAATCTACTTTAATAAACCCCTAAAATCACGTTCAGGATGATATCTTTTTGAGTGGTAATTCTGGTATATTTTTAGACTAATTATCACTATAAATGTTTCTCTAAAATGAATGTCATTTTGATTAAAAAATCGCTTTAAATTTTACTGATTTCAAGTCTTAAAAAACTTATGATTATATTTGAAATAAACCTGCTTATTCCATGAACCAAATTTTGCCTTTTTTAGTTGTATTTATCGTTGCGTTAGCCTTAGGATTTGTTCTTGGTAAGCTAATTTCTGGACTAAAATCCAAAAATAAATTAGCTATTCAAGAAGAAAAAAACAATCAACTTACACTTGAAATAGATAAACTTAAACAACTGGAATTTAAAAACTTAAAAGAATACGAAAGAAACATTGAAAACACCAAACATGAATTGCTAATAAAATTAGCAGAGGTAAAACAAGAGCGAGAAGAGATTAGGAAAGAGAAAGATTTTTTCCATAACGAATTAACGCGAAAAAATGCAGATTACGAGCATCTTTTAGAACGCCAAACCGAGCAAAAAAAAGAGCTAGAAAACCTTCAGGAAAAATTCAGTATTCAGTTTGAAAATTTAGCCAATAAAATCCTCGAAACTAAGTCGGAAAAATTCACCAATTTAAACAAAGAAAATATTCAAAATATCCTCTCTCCACTTCAGGAAAAAATTCAACTTTTTGAAAAGAAAATTGAAGAAGGAAATAAAGAAAGTATCGATAGACATGCCATGCTTCGCGAGCAAATTATTGGCCTAAAAGATTTGAATTTACAAATGAGCAAAGAAGCTAATAATTTGACGAAAGCTTTAAAAGGCGATACAAAAATGCAAGGGAATTGGGGTGAAATGATTTTGGAACGTGTACTGGAAAAAAGCGGATTGCAAAAGGGTAGAGAATACAGTGTGCAGCAATCTTTTACTACAGATGATGGTAAACGCGTTTTACCCGATGTAATTATTAATCTTCCTGGTAATAAAAAAATGATCGTAGATTCTAAAGTTTCACTAAATGCTTACGAGCGATATGCAAACGAAACCGAGGAGAACGACAAACCAACGCATCTTAAAAATCATTTAATCGCGATAAGAAATCGTATAACTGAGCTAAGCCGAAAAAATTATCACCAATTATATGATGTTGAAAGTCCAGATTTTGTTTTACTTTTTATCCCTATCGAAGCTGCCTTTGCTGTGGCCTCTAACGAATATCCAAATTTATACAGCGAAGCCTTTGATAAAAATATCATTTTAGTGACCCCTACAACGCTTTTAGCGGTGCTAAGAACCATCGATAGCATGTGGCAAAACGAAAAACAAAAAGAAAATGCTATAGAAATAGCCACACAAGCGGGAAAATTATACGATCAATTTACCAATCTTACCGAAGAATTTCTGAAAATTGGTAAACAGTTAGGAACCGTGCAAAATAGTTATGATGGTGCCATGAAAAAACTTACCGGAAAAGGGAACTTGATTTCTAGAGTAGAAAAATTGAAAAAATTAGGTGCTAAAGCAAGCAAGCAGATTGATAGTAAACTGGTAAAAAATTCTAACAACTTAATAGAACAACATCCTGAAAAAAATCTTGGTATATTTGAAGAATCTGAGGATGAATCGTAAGATAATTATTTCTTGAAACCGATTTATTTTATTCATAAAATTTCACTGAATAATTCGTTTAGATTTTATGAAGCTTACAAAAAATTAAATATGAAAAAAGTTTTATTTTATATCCTTGGCGGTATTTTCCTGTTATTTTTGCTGTATTATGCATTTGCCTATTTTGCTACATATAGTGAAGGAACTCGAACGGGTGAACTTATAAAATTCAGCAAAAAAGGAGTTGTGTATAAAACCTGGGAAGGTGAAATAAGCCAGGGTATTAGTGGTGCCCAGATTTTTCAGTTTTCAGTTTTAAATAAAGATAAAGACGTTGTAAAAGCGCTTCAGGAAAACGAAGGAAATTACGTAAAGCTGTATTATATTGAGCGTTACGCCACATTTCTTTTTTGGGGTGACAGTAAATATTTTGTCACCGAAGTTGAAGAAGCTAAATCCCCACATTTTAGAGATCGATGACCAATTCAAAAGAATTTAAACGAGTAGAAGATTCACAGGTAACTATTTCAGAATTAATGTTACCCAACCGAGCTAATTTCAATGGAAAAATTCATGGTGGCTATGTTTTATCACTTTTAGACCAAATTGCATTTGCCTGTGCTTCTAAACATTCTGGCACATATTGCGTTACCGCTAGTGTAGACACGGTAGATTTTCTTGCACCTATAGAAGTTGGCGAGCTATTAACCATGCGCGCATCTGTAAACTATGTTGGGAGAAGCTCTATGGTTATAGGTATTCGTGTGGAAACCGAAAATATACAAACCGGAGAGAAAAAACATTGTAATTCTTCTTACTTTACAATGGTTGCTAAAGATAAAGAAGGTAAATCGGTTAGCGTCCCAGGACTTATTCTCGACAATGATCACGATATAAGACGATTCACTAAGAGTCTTAAAAGAAATAAAATGAAAAAAAAGCGAGTAAACGAGTTTAAAGAAACCGATTTTGCTTCAGAAAACTACCTGCACATGTTAGAGGATTATAAAGTAAAAATAGAGCGCTAGCTGTGAAATTCAACGGTTTTATTGTTTCGTTATTTGGTATTATTTTATTGGCTTATTTATTTCCGCAGGGAAATGATTTACTGCCTTTAAAAACAATTACTGATATTGGCATTGGATTCATATTCTTTTTCTACGGACTCAAACTCGCACCGAAGGAAATAAAACAAGGGCTTTTAAATTACAAAGTGCACATAATTGTACAACTCACAACCTTTGTAGTTTTTCCGCTCTTAGCGCTCTCCTATTTACCTTTTTTTGAAGAGGGAACAGATTCTGAACTATGGACTGCAATATTCTTTTTGGCTACACTGCCTTCTACTGTAAGTAGTTCTATTGTAATGGTTGCTCTTGCCAAAGGAAATTTACCTACGGCTATTTTTAATGCAAGCTTATCTGGACTTATAGGCATTTTTGCTACACCAATATGGCTAAGTTTTATTTTAGGTAAAAATGCCGATTTTCAATTTCTTGATGTACTCATTAAGTTGGGATGGCAAATTATGCTTCCTTTAATTTTAGGTTTGGTTTTACAACAGTATTTTGGCAATTGGGCTAGAAAACATAGTAAACAATTAGGTTTGTTTGATAAAGCAATAATACTTGTTATCGTTTACAGTAGTTTTAGCCATTCCTTTACCTCAAATTTATTTAGCAGCATTGATGCCGTTGGATTTATAAAATTAATATTAGGTGTTTTAGTACTTTTCTTTGTAGTGTATTACGGAACGGCTTTAGTGAGTAAGCTTTTAAAATTACCTACAGAAGATAAAATTACGGCTCAGTTCTGCGGAACAAAAAAATCTCTTGTTCACGGTTCGGTAATGGTAAAGGTGATTTTTGGGAATGCAGCAAATACAGGTCTACTCCTACTCCCTATAATGCTTTTCCATTCTTCTCAGCTAGTAATCATTGCATATTTTGCTGAAAAGTACCGTAAACGCAACTTACATACCGCTGAAGTCTAATAACAAATAAAAAATTGTTAAGCGATTTGAGTTTTTAAAAAGACAAACTACCTTTATAAAAAATAAAAAAAATGAAAATTCGACCGATTATTTTAGGCTTATGCGGAATCTTATTTTTTTCATGTAAAAATAATGAAACAAAAAGTGCTAAACCTACTGAAACTATTGTCGAAGAGTCCATACAAGCAGAAGAAGAAATTCCTGTAATGATGTGTTATATGTACGCCTCTGAAACAGATACCATTAGTTTAAATATAGAGAAACTCGACAAGTCGGTAACCGGAAGTTTAGTATATATGCTTCAGGAAAAAGACGTAAATCGTGGGCGCATCGATGGCGAGATGAAAGGAGATACGTTATTCGCAGAATATTCTTTTATGAGCGAAGGAAAAAATTCAGTGAGACCTATCTTTTTTTTGCAAAAAGACAATCAATTAATTGAAGGTACTGCCACTAAAGACAGCATTCACTATACTTTCAATGAAAGCTTCCCGCTTACCAGAACCAATTGTGGTGTAAATTAATAACCTATACGCTTTATCGATAGATTAGCCAGTAATTTAGAAGTTCTACTTTAAAAAGCTCCCAAATCTTTTAAAATGTCCTTCGTTACTTCTTTTCGACCACTTAAAAAGTTGGGATTTTCATTTTCGATATTCTTAGTAAGACGAGTGGCAAAAAAATAAATATTATCGGTCGTTGTTAAATATCCTACCCACCAGCCAATATCTTTTCCGTTTTGTCTTGTCCATCCCGTTTTATCCCGAAATATATAATGATCAGTTTTTTCCGAAATCATAATTTGTTTCACCTTCTCTATGGTTGATTGAGAAAAAGGAAGCTTGTTTTCGTAGAGTTTAATAAGAAATTCAACTTGGTTTTTTGGTGAAATAGCAAAACTTCCATAATTCCAAAAATCGCTACCTTTTTCACTTAAATCGTTATTTCCGTAGCCAATTTTTTTCAGTGTATTTTGGTACACCTTTCTATTAAGCTGCTTGGAAGCTTTTTCGTAGAACCAAATTGTTGAATTTTTGTACGCTTTTTTTAAATCTGTATTTTGCTCCCACACTTTAAATTCGAAACCAAAATGAAATTTAGGTTCGCCGTCCCACTTATAGATCTCGTTTTCATCCTCTAAAACATCATTACTAAGAATAATAAGCGAATTCGGAATTTTAAAAGTAGATGCTGGTAAGCTTGTGACCTGCGCATCTTTTTTATTGGTGTAGATCCATTCCTTTTTATTGTAATCATAGATCGTTGTACTTCCCTGAAGATCTAAACGATTGTAGATATCTTGAAATTTATTTTGCGCAAATAAAGTAGAAGTGCATATCAATAAAAATACGCTTAAAATTCTCATGAGAAAAGATTGTCAATTTTTGGGGTGCGAAAATAGGTATAATTCCTGCTAACTTAAGTGCGCATTTCTACAATACTTCTTTTAAATATTATCTATTTGATAGATAGTAAAATAGCATGTTTCAAAAAATTCTTAGCAAAAAACGTTAATTAAATAAAGATTTTAATGCAAAAATTATTTACTGAGTGGGATTTAAATAAGCAGCAATTTCAGCAATATTAATGGTAAAAAGAATCCAACCAATAATTAGAATAATTCCTCCTAGAGGGGTAACAGGTCCCAGAAATTTCATTTTCTTTCCGTTGGCATCACTTAATACCAATCCATAGATACTGAAGGAAAAAAGCAGCACTCCGATCACAAAACACCAACCGGTAATTTGCTGCGAAACTTCTCTAAACGGAAAGGCAATTGCTGTAATTATGAGTATTAGCGCATGATACATCTGGTATCGCACACCGGTTTCAAAACTTTTTTGTTGATCTTCAGACAATTTCTTTTTTAAAGCATGGGCACCAAAAGCTCCTAAGACTACCGCTAAGCCACCGTAAATTCCACCTGTAACTAAAAATAGTTCTTTCATTCTTTAAATATTCTACTCTAAATTAGCTAATTTCAGTATCAAAAATTAAAATCCTCTGTTGTATTTTGTTTTTCAGCTAAAATACTACAGAGGATTTATCTTTTAAAAGCAACCTAATTTATTTGCTTAAATACATTTTTCTTCTTGTATAAAGATTATAGAAATCATCATCTTTTAGATCTTTTATAAAAAGGATGCTTTCTCCTGTACTCTTCATTTCTGGTCCCAATTGCTTGTTAACTTTATGGAATTTTTCGAAAGAGAATACCGGTTGTTTGATCGCATATCCATCTAATTGCGGATTAAAGTTGAAATCTTTAATCTTCTTCTCACCGAGCATTACTTTGGTTGCGTAATTCACATAAGGTTCTTTGTAAGCTTTCGCGATAAAAGGCACGGTTCTGGAAGCTCTAGGATTTGCTTCAATAATAAATACCTTGTCATCTTTAATTGCAAACTGAATATTAATTAGACCAACTGTATTAAGTGCTAAAGCGATTTTTCGCGTATGATCTTTAATTTGCTGAAGAACTAAATCCCCTAAAGTAAAAGGAGGAAGTAGCGCATTGGAGTCTCCTGAGTGAATACCACAAGGCTCAATATGCTCCATTATACCAATGATATAAACATCTTCACCATCACAGATGGCATCAGCTTCAGCTTCTATAGCTCCATCTAAATAATGGTCTAGTAATAATTTATTATTCGGGATCTTTCGTAATAGATCTACTACAGTTTCTTCTAATTCCTGTTTATTGATCACAATTTTCATTCCCTGCCCACCAAGCACATAAGAAGGACGAACCAGAATTGGAAAATCTAATTGATCTGCTAATTTAAGGGCTTCTTCCGCATTTTCAGCTGTTCCAAATTCAGGATAAGGAATATCATTATTTTGAAGCAATGTAGAGAAACTACCACGATCCTCGGCAAGATCTAAAGCTTCAAAACTGGTTCCCATAATTTTGATTCCGTAGCGCTCTAATTTTTCAGCAAGTTTTAAAGCCGTTTGCCCACCAAGCTGAACGATAACACCTTCTGGCTTTTCATGCTGAATAATATCATAGATATGTTCCCAGAATACTGGTTCAAAATAAAGCTTATCTGCAACATCAAAATCTGTAGAAACCGTTTCTGGATTACAGTTAATCATAATGGTTTCGTAACCACATTCAGATGCTGCTAAAACGCCGTGTACACAACTATAATCAAATTCGATTCCCTGGCCAATCCTATTTGGACCAGAACCTAATACCACAATTTTTTTGCGGTCGGTTACTGCACTCTCGTTAGAAGTATATTTTTCTCCGTTAGGCTTTTCGATTTCAGCTTCAAAAGTCGAATAGTAATACGGAGTTTCCGCTTTAAACTCTGCAGCGCAGGTATCAACCAGTTTATATACACGGTTAATATTTAGCTCACTACGTTTTTTATGCACTTCACTCTCTAGACATTTCACCATAAAAGCGATTTGTCGATCTGCAAAACCTTTTTGTTTTGCCTCTAGCATCAAGTCTTTAGGAAGCGAATTTATATCGTACTTAGTGATCTCGTTCTCTAACATGTAAAGCTCCTCGTATTGCTTAAGGAACCACATATCGATTTTAGTAATTTCGTGAATACGGCTTAAAGGTATACCAGCCTGTATGGCATCATAAATTACAAATACACGATCCCAGCTGGCATAAGTTAGCTTCTCAATGATCTCGTCATATTTCGTATAACTTTTTCCGTCTGCACCCAACCCATTTCTCTTAATTTCTAAAGATTGAGTTGCTTTATGTAGAGCTTCCTGAAAAGAGCGTCCAATACCCATTACCTCACCAACGGCTTTCATCTGAAGCCCCAAAGTTCTATCTGAACCTTCAAACTTGTCAAAATTCCAACGTGGAATTTTAACGATCACATAATCCAAAGATGGTTCAAATAAAGCTGAAGTAGATTGAGTAATTTGATTATCTAATTCGTCTAAGGTATATCCCAAAGCTAATTTGGTAGCAATTTTCGCAATTGGATATCCAGTTGCTTTTGAGGCTAATGCGGAAGATCGTGATACACGTGGGTTAATTTCAATCGCATAGATCTCTTCTTTTTCATCTGGACTCACTGCAAATTGTACATTACATCCACCGGCAAAATCACCAATACTACGCATCATTTTTATAGCAAGATCTCGCATTCTCTGGAATGCAGTATCACTAAGCGTCATGGCTGGAGCTACAGTAATAGAATCTCCGGTATGGATTCCCATAGGATCCATATTTTCTATGGTACAGATAATTACTACGTTATCATTTTTATCTCGCAGTAATTCTAATTCGTATTCTTTCCATCCAAGTAAGGCTTTATCTATAAGAACTTCGTGAATTGGAGATGCTTCTAAACCACGAGTAAGCATTTCGTCAAAATCCTCGGCTTTATGAACAAAACCTGCTCCACTTCCACCTAATGTAAAAGAGGCTCTAATTACTAAAGGAAAACCAAATTCTTGTGCTACTTCTTTTCCTTGCAAATAAGATGTAACTGTTTTAGCAGGAGCTACAGGAATGCCTATACGTCCCATTAATTGTTTAAACTGCTCTCTATCTTCAGTAATATTAATGGCATCGATATCTACACCAATAAGTTTTACATTATAATCTTCCCAGATGCCTTTATCATCTGCCTCGATACATAAATTTAATGCAGTTTGCCCTCCCATGGTTGGCAAAACGGCGTCGATATTTGGATGAGCTTCCAGAATCTCGATGATAGATTTTGTGGTAAGTGGCTTCAGGTATACATGATCTGCCATAGAAGGATCTGTCATGATTGTTGCGGGATTAGAGTTGATAAGAATCGTCTCTATACCGTCTTCACGCAAAGACCTAAGGGATTGCGTTCCTGAATAATCGAATTCACAGGCCTGTCCGATCACAATCGGTCCAGAACCAATAATCAAAATACTTTTAAGATTGTTGTTTTTGGGCATTTTAAATTGTGTTGTGGTGCTATAAATGTAAGAAGCTATTAGATATAAAAAAAGGCGTTACTTAAAAAGTAACACCTTTAATATTTTAACTTACTAATTTTCATTAGTGCTTATGTCTGTTTTCAGAAGATACAGATAATTTCTTTCTTCCCTTTGCTCTTCTTCTAGCAAGGACTTTTCTACCGTTCACACTAGCCATACGCTCTCTAAATCCGTGCTTGTTTTTTCTTTTTCTCTTAGATGGTTGAAACGTTCTTTTCATTTTACTGTATCTTTAAACTTCTGTGAAATCTTTTTTATTGCTCTTTTTAAAACTGCGTGCAAATATACAAAGCTTTTTAACTCTTCCAAATAGAAAATTAAATTATTTTTAAATCTTTTTATTACCTTTGGCCGCTCAAAAATCTATGCATTATGTTCAATAAAAATATAAAGTTAGTTTTAGCAGGATTAGTTTTAGCTGCGGCCGTTTGGCAATTTATCGAAGGGTATATTGGTAATGGTATTATGCTTGTTCTTTTAGCAGGAATCTTTATATTTTTATATTTTAAAAATGAAATTATTCTTCTTGCATTTTTAAGATTAAGAAAACAAGATTTTCCCGGTGCGAAAAAATGGTTGGATAAAATTAAAAATCCAGAAGCTGCTTTAACCAAAAAACAACAGGGCTATTACTGGTATTTACATGGACTTATGGTTTCACAAACCAATATTACACAAGCTGAAAAATTCTTTAAAAGAGCTATAAAATTAGGGTTGGCCATGGATCATGACTTAGCAATGGCTAAATTGAATCTTGCGGGTATTGCAATGACCAAAAGAAGAAAACGCGAGGCTACAAATTTACTTACCGAAGCTAAAAAACTAGATAAACACGGTATGCTAAATGACCAGATTAGAATGATGAAGCAGCAAATGAAGAAGATTTAAGCTCATTTCCAAGCATTTAAGCCTCAACAAACTCTTTATCTAAAATATTCACTTTTAAGCGATTATATTTAATTAGCTTGTTTATTTTCACTAAATTTGGTATGCACTAACCATGTAGACCACGACCAATGCAGAGATCATTATTTTTAATATTGACCTTACTGCTTTTTACCTTCTTTACTGGAATTTCTCAAGAACAGGAAAAAGAAGAGAATCGATTATTATTTTCGGAAGCTCTAGCCCTACACCTTCCTCAATATAACGATAAAGCAAATAAGGCATACCAGCAAAGAAATTTTAAAGAAGGAAAACGCTTATTCGATTCCTTAACTAACAACTGCCTGTCTGGATCGTACATTGATGATTTTAGACTTTTCAATCTTAGAGACAAAGAAGTAAGATTACACGATATAAAGAAGCCAATTTATTTAATAACCTATGCTTCTTGGTGTATTCCCGGTAAAGGAGCTATTCCAGCTATAAACGATATTGCCAATAAGTATAAAAATAATGTTCAATTGGTTGTTCTTTTTTGGGACACCAAAGCGAAAGTTAAAAGAGTAAGTAGAGAATTCAATAAAAATGTAAAGGTTTTGTATGTAGATGAAACTCAAAATCATTCTTCCTATGTAGTAAAACAATTGAAACATTCTTTAGGTCTACCTACCTGTTTTTTAATAGATTCTGATCATAAAATCATGGATATTTCGCGCTACACAGCTGTAGCATACGATACAAGCATTGAAAATGCTCTTAAAAAGAATTATAATCAGATTAATGAAGGTATTGTTTCCTTCTTGATGAAGGATGTTGAAGCGAGGCCACAAGCCGATCTAGCTGCTTCCCATGAGGAGGAAGAAGAATAAGATTTCATTTAAAAATACCTACTGTATTAATCTTGAGCTATAAACTTCATTTCTCGCGTAGATGTCGCAATTGCCATTAAAGCACTGTAAATATAATTTGCGACTTTTACCTCACCCACAAGATTTAAATTTTCAATAACATCTGTAGGCTTATGATAATTATCATGACCACCAGTATGAATACCAAGAACAGATATTCCCTTTTTGTAAAATGAAACATGATCTGATCCTGCGATAGATCCTGCATGAACAACTGGTTTAACATGGTTGGGCATACCTAAACTATCCATTAATTGCATGCCACCAGGAAAAGTACCGGCGCCACCCATATACACATGATTTTCTGCATTTAAATGCCCTACCATATCCATATTAATCATCAATTTAATATCATTTAAAGATACCGTAGGATGATTCACAAAATAAGAACTTCCCAACAAGCCTTGTTCTTCCGCGCCAAAAGCAATAAATAAAATGCTTCTTTTTAATAATCTGTGATTGGTCTTTACCTTTTCTGCTATTTCTAACAAAGCGGCAGTACCACTAGCATTATCATCTGCTCCATTGAAAATGGATCCTTCACTTTCTCCTAAATGGTCATAATGCGCACCTAAAACAATAATCTCATTTTTTAATTTAGGATCATTACCTTCAATAAACCCGATAACATTCCAGGTTTTTACTTCGGAACTATCAACTTTCAATTTTGCTTTAAATTCCTGAAATTCAGAAGTAATTCCGTTTGCAATAAAATCACTTTTTATATAGTCTACTACAATCTTGTTTTGTGCAGTTCCAGGAAATCGTCCTTTTAGCGAATCATGTGCTAAAAATTGAATATGATCTTTCAATTCTTGCTTGGTTATTTCTTCCTGAGAAAAAACATCGCTAAATGGATTTATAATGAATAAAAAGATTAAAGCTATTGAAAAATTTAATTTTGGGATCATGATAAAATGTAGGGATAAATCAATAAATTATTTATAATAACCGTCTTCTGGAATATCGATATAATATGATTTTCCAGAGGAATTATTTAAATGAGCTTCGCGCAGCCAGGGATTATGAATTTTTAAGATCTTGTAGGTAATTCCAAATTTTGCAGCAAAATCCGGGAAATCGTTTACAACGCTATCTACTTTTACCTTTTTTGTTGGAATATGCTGATAAAGATCTGATTCTTCAAATTTGAAACCATATTCGTAAGGATTAGACATAATTTCTTTTAAAGCCAAAATTCTAAAAACATAACGACCAGTTTCCTCTCCTAACAAAAGATCATAATAATCTTTTACTTTTTGACGTTCCTGCTGCCTGGCAATTCCTGCCCTACCGGCATTATATGCTGATGCAGCTAAAGTCCAGCTTCCAAAATCTTTTTTAGAATCTTTTAAATACTGGCAAGCAGCTCTGGTTGCTTTTTCAATGTGATAACGTTCGTCTACATTACTATTTATTTCAAGACCAAGATCGCGCCCTGTTCCTTTTAGTATTTGCCAGAAACCAACCGCATTTGCAGGACTTACAGCCTGAGTTAGGCCACTTTCTATAACCGCTAAATATTTAAAATCATCTGGAACCCCCTCTTCTTTTAAAATAGGTTCTATTATTGGAAAAAATTTATGCGCACGTTTCATTAGCAATAAAGCATTAGATTGCCAATAGGTATTTACTAATAATTCACGATCTAAACGTTCGTAAACATCTGGATCTGTTAAAGGTACAGACTCTCCCGCAAAATTTATATTTTCAGGAACACTCAAAGCTTTAATTGTATAAACTTTAGCCACGTTTTTATCGAATGTTTCCTGATAAACTTCTTTATGTTCTTCCTGTATATCGGGAGTTTGAACCGCCTCTGTAATGGCAAAAAAAACTGTTGCTGCGCCTACTACAATTAGCCCTGTTTTTAAGATTTTCATATTATATTTTAATAATTTTCGGATTATTTTTTATTGCTTCTTTTCCTTTCAAAATTAACTCTGGGAGGTATTTATTAAACCATCTAAATCGATTAATAATCATTACATGGGTTCCACCTTCTACAAGAATAGCATCTTTAATATATTTAATAGGAAAAACCACATCTTTATTACCATGAATATGAATTATTTCTGGATTTACCGTACTACAATCCCAGTTCACCATATTTTCTATGGCCCACGAAAGATAATATTTATCCCGAACCGACAAATATTGTTTATATAATTTTGCACGTTTTTTAAGATAATCGTTTACCGCTATTTTTTCTAATTGATCAACATAATCCATCAAACCTATGGGCAGTAATTTATAAACACCTGTTTTACTGGCAAATTTCATATTCTTAGGCAACTCATCTCTACATTTTATACTAGAAATTATAATTAATCGTCTAACCTTAATGTATTTTGCGATTTCCTGAACAATCACTCCGCCAAATGAAACCCCAATTAATACAATATTTTTGTGGTGAATATTTTCTATTATTCGTAGCGAATATTCTTTAATACTTTCTTTTTTAATCGGAATTAGCCATTGCAACCAATGAACTTCAAACCGGTCTTCTGGAAATTTTATAAATTCAAAAATACTAGGATTGGCGGCCATTCCCGGCATAAAGTATACGTGAATCAAATCTTTAGCAGTATCACTCATGTTAGTAAGGCGGCTTTTCAGGCTTAGAAATTGTAATTTTACTCTAAATTCGAGATTTAATGTTACGATCGCGATAGCTATCAGGATAACTCGAAATAATTATTTTTTGGTAAATGTCTCTCGGGATTGCCCAGAAAAAATTTACCTTCAAAAATAAGACTTAATTATTGGCTTACATAAAAGAAAAAGGAAAATGAAAAAAACAATTTACCCAGCAGATCTAAGAGGAAAAGCCGATTTTGGATGGCTTAATGCCCGCTATTCTTTCAGCTTTGCAAACTATTTTAATCCGAATAATGTGCATTTTGGACTCTTAAGGGTTTTAAACGATGATTTAGTAAAAGGTGGAATGGGTTTTGGTACGCACCCACACCAAAATATGGAAATAATTAGTATACCTTTACAGGGTGCCATTGCTCATAAAGATTCTATGGGAAATGCATCAACAATTAATACCGGCGAAGTTCAGGTGATGAGTGCCGGGACCGGCGTAGAGCACAGTGAATTTAACCCAAATCAGTCTGAAACGCTTAACCTTTTACAAATCTGGATTTTTCCTGAAAAAGAAAATGTAGAACCAAGATACGACCAAAAAAACTTTTCAGACTTATTGATTTCCAATAAACTGGTTACCGTTGTTGGTCCTAAAGGAAATGAGTTCGAAAATGCGCTATGGGTTCATCAACAAGCTTATCTATCGCTTGGTAATTTTGAAGAAGGCACAACTTTTGCTTATACTATAAAAGGAAAAAATAGTGGCGTTTATGCCTTTTTGATTGAAGGCGAAGCCAGCATCGACGGCGAAAAGCTAAACAAAAGAGATGCAATGGGAATTTCTGATGCAACATCTTTTGATGTTTCCTTCAGTAAGGACAGTAAAATATTACTTATTGAAGTACCAATGGAGTAAGCATAACATTTTCTGAATTCGGTAGAGTTTATATTTGCCGAATTCAGGATTAAATATTTATAAGATGAATGATGAGGAATTTAAAATTACCAAAAATGAATTTTTACGACAATTCGAAACAACACTAAACGGAGAATTAGCAGTTATCGAATATTCAGATCAGGATCGAAAGGTTTTTCTAACAAAACTTACAATGCCTAAAGATTTTGAGGATGAAGAAAACACCAACAAATTTATAGAGGCTGTATTAGCTGAAATTAAAGAAAACAGCAATTCTCGTGTAATGCCAACACATCCAGACATTGCTAAATTTATGCGGCGCAATCGTAGAAGATATAAAGATCTATTACCGGTTGGAATTAATATTTAAGCGCTTACTGCTGCTTTAGCATATTCAAAACGCACCAAACCATCTTCGTCAATCTCTGTAAGCTGAATTTGATGAAGTGTATTTACAAGCTCCGGATTCCACGGAGCTTTTACTTTTACGTAATTCTCTGTAAATCCGTGAATATATCCTTCTTTATTTTCACCTTCAAAAAGAACGGTGTGCGTTGTCCCTAACTGACTTTCGTAAAATGCTCTACGTTTTTTAGCTGAAAGGCCACGTAACATTTTACTTCTTTTCTTACGAACCTTGGTAGACACCACTCCACTCATTTCCGCTGCTGGAGTATTATCACGTTCAGAATACGTAAAAACGTGCAAATAAGAAATATCAAGTTCAGTCAAAAATTTATAAGTTTCCAGGAAATGCTCATCCGTCTCTCCAGGAAAACCAACAATCACATCTACCCCGATACAGGCATCTGGCATCACTTTTTTAATCTGCGCAACACGATCTACATACAATTCTCGCAAATAACGACGACGCATCAATTTTAAAATATCATTGCTCCCACTCTGTAACGGAATATGAAAATGCGGTACAAACGTATTACTTTCAGAAACAAAATCGATAGTCTCATTTTTAAGTAAATTTGGCTCTATAGAAGAAATTCGAAGTCTTTCGATACCATCAACTTCATCTAAGGCTTTTACAAGATCAAGAAAAGTATGCTCATGTTTTTTATTTCCAAACTCACCTTTTCCGTAGTCACCAATATTTACGCCTGTAAGTACAATTTCTTTGATGTTCTGTTCAGAAATTTCAGCAGCATTTTTTAAAACATTTTCCAATTTATCGCTTCGTGAAATCCCTCTTGCTAATGGAATAGTGCAATAAGTACATTTATAATCACAACCATCCTGTACTTTTAGAAAAGCGCGAGTACGATCGCCAATAGAATAGGATCCTACATAAAAATCGGCTTCCTGAATTTCGCAGCTATGTACTTCTCCAAAATCGTTTTTAGAAAGATCGTTTAGATAATCTGTAATTTTGAATTTTTCTGTAGCTCCCAAAACCAAATCGACGCCATCTACTGCGGCCAATTCTTCTGGCTTTAATTGCGCGTAACAACCAACACCCACAATAAAAGCATCTTGGTTGTTTTTTTGAGCTTGTTTTACAATGGTTTTAAAGCGCTTATCTGCATTTTCTGTAACCGAACATGTGTTGATCACATAGATATCTGCATGCTCGTTAAATTCAACTTTCTGAAATCCTTCATCCTGGAAAGACCTTGCAATCGTTGAAGTTTCAGAGAAATTTAATTTACATCCTAGCGTATAAAAAGCAACTTTTTTATCCATCATTTTCCTGCTCTTTTCAGCAAAAACACGTTTTACCTTATTTGGGGTGCAAATATACTATCTAAAATTGGTTTACTAAAATTAGCCGTTTAGTTTTAGTCTTTGTAAATCAAACGCTTAAAAATTATCCACATATTTTAACCAATATCGATTATTAGGAAAGAATAATTACTGAAGAATTCTTAAAAAAAAGGACTTCAAAACATCTAATTTCAGCATAGATATATCTAAGACTGAAATACAAAAACTACTGCCATTTTTGAACAATCTTAGTGATATGAAAATTCAGAATAATTTATATTTGCTGAAAATAAAAGCTATGAGCAAAGCTCTGGAATTACGTACGGTTAATGTGATGCGGTATATCACGCCTTTACGAGAAGGCGGTTCTCTACCAGCATTGGCCGATGCCGATGACGATTTTAAATATGTGATTAAATTTAGAGGCGCCGGGCATGGTAGTAAAGCTTTGATTGCCGACTTGATTGGGGGTGAAATTGCACGTTTTTTGGGCTTTAATGTTCCTGAAATCGTTTTTGCTGAATTAGACGAGGCTTTTGGTAGAACTGAAGGTGACGAAGAAATTCAGGATTTACTAAAAGGGAGTCAGGGTTTAAATCTCGGACTTCATTTTTTATCTGGAGCAATAAACTATGATCCTGTAGTTACTGAAATTGACGCGGAAACGGCTTCTAAAATCGTTTGGTTGGATGCCTATTTAACCAATATCGATCGTACATTTAGAAACACAAATATGCTAAGCTGGCATAAAGAATTATGGCTTATCGATCATGGTGCTTCTTTGTATTTTCATCACTCTTGGACCAACTGGGAAAAAACTGCAAAAACTCCGTTTATTTTTATAAAAGATCATGTTTTACTGCCACAAGCCAGTAAACTTGCAAAAGCCAATAGCGAGTTTAAGCAGAAAATAACTCCCGAAGTTTTACAAAACATCGTGAACTTAATTCCTGAAAATTGGTTACTTTGGGAGGGTGCCGATGAATCTCCTGAAGAGATTAGAAAAGTTTACTTTAACTTCTTAAAAATACGATTAACTCATTCTGAAATTTTCACAAAACAAGCGCAAGATGCAAGAGAATCACTTATATGAGTATGCCGTAATTAGGATCGTTCCTAAAGTAGAACGTGAAGAATTTATAAATGTGGGCGTAGGAATTTTTTCTAAAAGCACACGATTTATCAATATGCGCTATCATCTTAACAAGGAAAAATTAAAAGCAATTTGCCCTGATTGTGATCTAGAGGAAATCGAGAAGAATTTAGAAAGTTTTAAACGCATTTGTAAAGCTGAAAAGAATGCAGGCCCGATTGGGCAAATGGATGCCGCTTCCAGGTTTAGATGGTTAACGGCAACAAGAAGTTCGGTCATTCAAACTTCACAAACACACCCCGGATTCAGTAAAGATTTAGAAAAAACCTTAGATTGTTTATTTAAAGAGTTGGTTTTGTAAGACTAGAGACTAGAATAGCGAAAATTATAAATACCAGACGAAGTGTTTTTTTAGTAACTAATTCAATATTCTTTATATTTTTCTATTGCAAAAATTAATAATAATTGAGTCTATACTCTAGCTTCTATTTTCATTTTCTAAATTAAAAATATGAGTTTTGGAAGTTCAATAGGAGCTATAATTAGCTTGAAAAATAATAAAAGAAAACGTTCTTCTCAATTAGAACGATATGCTAAAAATACAGGATCTGGTTTAAGCAATCTAGATGATTACAAAAAATTACCAAAAGAAGAATTAGATAAGCTAGGCCAAAAAATTAAAGCAGAAAACAACAAAAAGCGGCAAAGAGTAATCGTCCTTACCGCTATAATTATGATTGTTTTGATTTGTATTTTCTGGTATTTTATGTTTTAGAAATAAAGCTTTTTTAAAAATTCTAACGACTAACCGATAAGATCTAAAAGCGTAGCGATCTATGATTTAATCTAATACCTACGATACTTTAATGTTTCCTCAAAAACATGTTCTAAAATTGCTTCATCCTGCTCGGTGAATTCCATTTTACGGCGTTCTAAAACAAGCCTGGCAACTTCAAAAACCTTTTTCGTTTGATAGGTTGTCATTCCAGCGCTTCCACCCCAACTAAAACTTGGGATAAAATTCCGTGGATATCCAGTTCCGAAGATATTACAACTCACACCAACCACAGTACCGGTATTAAACATGGAATTAATGCCACATTTACTATGATCGCCCATCATTAAACCACAAAATTGGAGTCCGGTTTTCGCAAATCCTTCAGTTTCGTAATCCCATAAACGGACTTCAGCATAATTATTTTTAAGGTTTGAGTTATTAGTATCTGCACCCAAATTACACCATTCCCCTAAGACCGAATTTCCTAAATAACCTTCGTGACCTTTATTTGAATTTTGAAATAATACAGAATTATTGATTTCTCCTCCTGCTCTACTTCCAGGGCCAATCGTTGTTGCTCCGTAGATCTTAGCTCCCATTTTTACAATGGCTTCTTCGCCAATAGCTATAGGTCCTCTAAAAAAACAGCCTTCCATCACCAATGCATCTTTACCAATATAAATTGGACCAGAACTGGCGTTTAGTGAACAATTTTCTACTACCGCACCTTCTTCTATAAAAACATTTTCAGCGTTTTTTACATAATTTGAAGAATCTATAGGCTGAGATTCGCGATCTTCTGTAATTAATTGAAAATCAAATTTGATGGCTTTTCCGTTTTTCGAAAATATATCCCAGGTATGCTCTAATTTTAAGACATCACCCTTAATTTCCAATTGTTTATATGCTGAAAAATCGACTTCCTGATCCTCTTCAGTATAAAAAGCAACGATTTCTTCGCCATCAAAAATTGCTTCCTTTTTATTTAAATTTTTAATTTGCTGAATAAATTCCGCAGAAGGAAAATAAGCCGAATTGATCATTATATTTTCCTCAAATTCTACTAAAGGCCATTTTTCACTCAAATAATCTTCAGTAATGGTTGAAGTGGTATAACCTAAAATATATTCCCAACGCTCTCGCATGGTCAAAATACCAAAACGAATATCGGCTACAGGTCTTGTAAAGGTAAATGGAAGCAACTGGTTTCTCACCGAACCATCAAAAAGTATATAATTCATTTCCGCACAAAATTTTTATAAAGTTAAAGCGAAATGCGAAAGATTAAAGAAATTGAAGTTAAAATCAATTTAAAATAGCTATTTCTAGACTAGTTTTTTGCCTTAAGATGTCAAACTAAAATTATTAGAAACAAAAAAGGCTGCAAAAAATGCAGCCTTAATATATTTTTCAAATTCGAGAAAATTATTTCTTCTTGAATTTTGCGTATTTGTTTTTGAATTTATCAATTCTACCAGCACTATCCACAAGTTTAGTCTGCCCAGTATAATAAGGATGAGAAGTTCTAGAAATTTCCAATTTGATTAATGGATATTCAGCACCTTCTACCTCGATAGTTTCTTTTGTCTTTGCGGTAGATTTTGTAATGAATACATCATCGTTAGACATATCTTTAAATGCTACCAATCTATAATTTTCTGGATGGATTCCTTGTTTCATCGCTTTGATCTTTTATTTTTCAGGGTGCAAATTTAACCAATTTGTTTATAAATCCAATTATAATTTAAATTATTTTTTATTTAACAGCTTTGTAACGAATTACTATATTTGCTTACTAACCGATAAACAACAAAATTAATCAAAAAATGGAAAACACTACTTCAGTTAAATCGGTTGCCGCTCCGTTCGGAATTTATTTAGGAATTGTACTCTCACTAATTACTGTTTTAGCTTATGCATTTAATTTAGAACTTTTTACGAGTTGGTACCTTGGTGTTTTTAATTTCATAATTATCATTGTATTCTTAGTAATTTCAGAAATTAAAACAAGAAAAGCTGTTGCTAATCCTGCATTTTCTTTTAAAGATGCATTTATTGCCGCCTTTATACCAGTTGCAATAGGTTTATTAATAAGTACATTAGTATCTATAATTATCTTTAACTTTGTAGATCCTGAAGCAGCCCAGACAGTTGTCGAATTAACTGCTGAAATGACTAAAAACATGATGGAAGGATTTGGTCTTCCGGAAGCTGAAATAGCAAAAGCTGTGGCAGAAATTATGAACAGCAATCAATTTACAATTCTCAATCAACTTAAAACGTATATATTTCAATTAGCATTTTGGGCAGTAATAGGTCTTATTCTGGCTTTAATTTTCAGAAAAAAAGATCCTCAGGCTTATTAGAAAATAAAATTAAATGCAGATTTCCGTAGTAATACCTCTTCTTAACGAAGAGCAATCTTTAGCAGAATTATATAATTGGATCGCAAAAGTAATGCGATCCAATTCCTTTTCTTATGAGATCATTTTTATTGACGATGGCAGTACCGATGGTTCCTGGAAGACCATTGCTGCCATTGCTGAAAATGACAAAGCGGTTAAAGGCATAAAATTTAATCGCAATTATGGCAAATCTCAGGCTTTGCACGCCGGATTTTTAAAAGCCGAAGGTGATGTGATAATCACCATGGATGCCGATCTTCAGGACAATCCAGACGAAATTCCCGAGTTATACTCAAAAATAACTAAAGATGGGTACGAGCTCGTTTCCGGCTGGAAAAAGAAACGATACGACTCGGTTTTGGCTAAAAATTTGCCTTCAAAATTATTTAATGCGGCTGCAAGAAAAACTTCAGGATTAAAATTACACGATTTTAATTGTGGTTTAAAAGCATACAAAAAAGATGTAATAAAAAATATAGATGTGTATGGAGAGATGCATCGCTATATCCCTGTTTTAGCTAAAAACGCCGGATTTTATAGAATAACTGAAAAAGAAGTAAAACACCAGGCAAGAAAATATGGCAAAACTAAATTTGGCCCAGAACGCTTTATTTTTGGTTTCTTGGACTTATTAACCATTTGGTTTTTATCTAAATTTGGTCGTAGACCCATGCATTTATTCGGTTCGCTGGGAGTTTTGATGTTTATCATAGGATTTTTTACGGCTGGATTTGTAGGATTCTCCAAACTATACAAAATGTATCATGGCGTGCCTAATACCCTTGTCGCCTTAAATCCTTGGTTCTACATTGCACTTACCGTGATGATTATAGGTTCGCAATTATTTCTTGCGGGCTTTGTAGGAGAACTCATCTTAAGAAGCAAGCGCGACAAAGAACGTTATCTTATTACTAAAACTACCGAGAATTATTAAGTTTGAATACAGAATATATTATTTTTGAAATCTATTTTGTGTGAACTACTAAAACTAAAACCAAAATTATGTCACAAGTAAAACCTGAAATTTTAGCGAAAGCCCAAACCTGGCTTACCGATGTATTTGATGAAGATACCAAAAAAGAAATCAATGAACTTATAGAAAACAACCCTTCTGAGTTAGAAGATAGTTTTTATAAAAATGCAGCTTTTGGTACAGGAGGGATGCGCGGAGTGATGGGCGTTGGTACTAATAGAATCAATAAATATACATTAGGAAAAAACACACAAGGGCTTTCTAATTATCTTAAAAGAGAATTTTCAGGCGAGGCACTAAAAGTGGCAATTGCTTACGATTGTAGAAACAATAGTAAAGAACTGGCACAGGTTGTTGCCGATGTCTTTTCTGCAAATGATATTGAAGTTTTTTTATTTTCAGATTTGCGCCCTACACCAGAATTATCTTTTGCTGTTAAGCATTTAGATTGCCACTGCGGAATTGTTTTAACCGCTAGCCATAACCCGCCAGAATATAATGGCTATAAGGTTTACTGGCAAGATGGTGGCCAATTGGTTCCGCCTCAAGATAAAGATTTAGTTGAAGAAATTAATGGTTTGGAGTACGAAGCGATTAGCTTTGATGCTAAAAGCGATTTGATTCATAAAATCGATAAAGATGTAGATGAAGCCTTTATTGAAGCTTCCGTAGCTAATGGAAGTTTTAATACTTCTGCTGAAGCTAAAGCAGATCTTGGTGTTGTTTTTACTTCTTTACACGGTACTTCGATTACCATGGTTCCGCCGGTATTAGAAAAAGCTGGTTTTACTAATGTTACTATAGTTGAAGAGCAAAGAGAACCAGACGGGAATTTTCCTACGGTAAAATCACCGAATCCAGAGGAGCCGGAAGCTTTAAAAATGGCTTTGGATATTGCTGAAGAAAAAGGAGCTGATATCGTGATAGGAACAGATCCAGATTGCGACAGACTTGGAATTGCAGTTAGAAATAACGAAAATAAACTAGAGCTTTTAAACGGAAACCAAACCATGTTAGTGATGTCCTGGTTCCTATTAGAGCAATGGAAGAAAGCAGATAAAATGGATGGTAATGAGTTTATTGCCTCTACCATCGTTTCGACACCAATGCTTAAGAATTTATCTGAAGCTTACGGCGTAGAATATAAAGAAGTGTTAACCGGCTTTAAATGGATCGCAAAACTTATTAAAGATCATCCAGAATTAGATTTTATTGGCGGTGGCGAAGAAAGCTTTGGTTATATGGTTGGAGATTTTGTACGTGATAAAGATGCAGTAACCTCTACCCTACTTGCTTGCGAAATTTCAGCATTTCTAAAAGCTCAGGGAAGCTCGTTCTACAAAAAGCTATTAGAACTTTATACTACTTACGGTTTGTATAAAGAAGAATTAATTTCTTTGGTTAAAAAAGGAATATCAGGTGAGCAGGAAATCAAACAAATGCTTATCGACCTAAGAGAAAAACCTTGGGAAACTATTGATGGAGAAAAAGTGGTTTTAGTTGAGGATTATCAATCTTCTATTGCGAAAAACCAAAACGACCATACCGAAAGTGAAATCAGTATACCAAAATCTAATGTACTTATTTATTACACTGAGAACGGAACTAAAATTGCGGCACGACCAAGTGGAACTGAGCCTAAAATTAAATTCTATTTCAGCGTAAATACTTCTTTAGATAGCGTGAGTGATTTTGAAGAAAAGAATCAGGAATTAAAAGATAAGATCAGCCGAATTAAAGCTGAATTACAACTGGGGTAAGACCTTTGAAATTTTATGAGTTATTTAAAAAAAGTTCTTCAGTTTGCGAAACCATATAAGCGTTACGCAATTCTGAATATTATTAGTAATGTTTTTTATGCACTATTTAGCACCTTATCATTTTTGGCATTTATACCGATGCTGCAAGTGCTATTTCAAGTAAATGATCCCGTAACTGAAAAACCAATTTGGGATGGCAATTGGGGAACATTAAAAGATTTTGCTGAAACGTATGCGAACTTTTTTTTAAACCAAAGGATAGAACAATATGGGCAGATTTCTGCCCTTATTACTATCTGTATTTTGATAATTATTCTATTTTTTATCAAAAACCTATTTAATTATATGGCGATGTACTTTATCGCCTCATTAAGAAACGGAATGTTACGTGATATACGTAATCGCATTTACGATAAGATTACAGAACTTCCTATTTCTTTTTTTTCTGAAAAACGTAAAGGAGATACTATCTCTAGAATTACGAGCGATGTACAGGAAATTCAGTCTTCTTTTCTTAGTATGTTAGAAATGTTTGTAAAAGAGCCCCTAACATTGCTCTTTACATTAATAGGAATGCTAATTATTAGTTGGGAACTCACACTTTTTGTGCTTATTTTCTTACCTATTTCTGGATTAATTATTTCTTCTATTGGGAAAAAGCTCAAAGCAAAGTCAACCAGCGCTCAACAAGAAAATGCGCATTTTTTATCGATTGTTGAAGAAACACTTTCCAGCCTAAAAATTATAAAAGGTTTTAATGCTGAAGGAAAGTTTAAATTGAAATTTCACGAAAGTACCAATAGATTAAATAATATTCTAAATGCACTTCTTCACCGCCAAAATTTAGCTTCACCTATGAGTGAATTTCTGGGAGTTATGGTGATCACGGTTGTGCTTTGGTTTGGTGGTAAAATGGTTTTGATCGATCAAACTATGGATGCTGCAACTTTTATTGGTTTTCTGGTTTTAACCTATAATATCCTTACTCCTGCAAAAGCAATTTCTAAAGCAACTTATAGCGTACAAAAAGGAAACGCCAGTGCAGAGCGTATTTTGGAGATTATAGAAACTGAAACTAACTTAAAAGATGCGCCAAATGCGATCAAAAAAGAAAGTTTTGATTCTAGAATAGAAGTAAACAATATCAATTTTAAGTACGAAAAAGAACTTGTTTTAAAGAATTTCAGCATGAGTGTTCCCAAAGGACACACTATTGCTCTTGTTGGACAATCTGGGAGTGGGAAATCCACTATCGCTAATTTAATTACTCGTTTCTATGATGTTAATGAAGGTAACATTAAAGTGGATGGTTATGATATTCGTGAAATCTCGAAACATTCACTAAGAAATTTAATGGGACTGGTAACTCAGGATTCTATTTTATTTAACGATACCATCCGTAACAATGTAGCTTTGGGAAAAGACAATGCTACAGAAGAGGAAATTATCAGCGCACTAAAAATAGCAAATGCCTGGGAGTTTATTTCAAAAATGCCACAAGGCCTGGATACCAATATTGGAGATTCTGGTAATAAATTAAGTGGCGGGCAAAAACAAAGGCTTTCTATAGCGAGAGCAGTGCTTAAAAATCCGCCGATTATGATTTTAGATGAAGCTACTTCTGCTTTAGATACCCAAAGTGAAAAACTAGTTCAGCAGGCTTTAGAAAATATGATGCGTAATAGAACTTCCGTAGTTATTGCTCATCGCTTAAGCACTATTCAAAATGCCGATAATATTATTGTAATGCAGCGCGGTCAAATCGTAGAACAAGGAAAACACGAAGAATTATTGGCTAAGAAAGGAACCTATCAAAAACTGGTCGAAATGCAATCTTTTGCGTAGAAAACTTTAAATTAAAATTTCCTTTCCCTTTATCTTCGATTAATCATCAAGATTTTAATTTTTCAGAGCAAAAATCAATTAGAATCTAGCAGTCTAAGTAAAATTATAATGCAATAATTAGCCAGCTTTAAAGTTTTCTATATTTTAGCTAAATCATCTTAAAGGGATTGTAAACTAAATTTTTTCCCTTGGAAAAAGCCGAAGATTTACTTATACATCAATTAAAAGATAAAAAAACTTCTCAGGAAGCTTTTAGGAAACTTGTATCTCAATATAAGGAGCGTTTGTATTGGCATATTAGAAATATGGTTAAAGATCATGATGATTCTCATGATGTACTTCAGAATACCTTCATAAAAGTTTTCAGAAATATCGATCAATTTAAAGGAGATAGTAAATTATTTTCCTGGATGTACCGAATTGCCACAAACGAATCGATTACATTCTTAAATAAAAAAGCGAAACTTCAACAAATTTCTTCAGACGAGCTTCAGGATGCTATAATTAATAATCTTGAAAGCGATGTTTATTTTGAAGGAACCGCGATTCAGCTAAAACTTCAAAAAGCTATAGCTAGTTTACCCAAAAAACAGCAACAGGTCTTTACGATGAAATATTTTGAAGAATTGAAGTATAGGGAAATGGCAGAAATTTTGGAAACCAGTGAAGGTGCTCTTAAAGCTTCTTATCATATTGCTGTAAAAAAAATTGAAGAATTTTTAAAAACAAATTAAACCTTTTTGATTTTTAAAAGTCAAATAATCAAATGAAGGAAGAGAAAATACCATATCGTGGCGCCTCTGGCTTTAAAGTGCCTTCTGGATATTTTGAAAATCTAGAGGAGCAGCTATTTGATACGGTCTTAAATGAAGGAAAGCAGATACAAGAAATAGAATTACCGGTAGAGACAGGATTTAAAGTTCCTGAAGCTTACTTTGATGGTCTTGAAGATCGTTTGGTTGAAAAAATCGAACCGAAACAACCAAAATTAATTAAAGTAAATTTTAGAAAAACACTTTATTATGCCGCTGCTATCGCCGCTATTTTTGTTGTTTTATACACCACGTTTTTTAAATTAGGAAACGAGCAATCTGCTAGTTGGGATGATGTAGAACTTTCGGCTATCGAAGATTATATTGATGATGGATACGTTGATTTATCGGATACTGAATTTTCTAATATGATCTTTGAAGATGGGTACATTGTAGAAGAATCAGATTTTGCTGCAATGAATAGCGATGCTGTATTTCAATACATTGATGAAAATGTTGAAGATCCCTCTTATATTTTAGAATAATTGCTATGAGAAAGATTGCATTAATACTCTTATTGATCTTAGGCTTTGCAACAGCACAAGCACAGGATGATAACGAGAAAGAACGAATTAAATCTTTAAAAACTGCTTTTATAACTCAGGAATTAAATTTTAGTAATAAAACAGCGCAAAAATTTTGGCCTATCTACGATAAATATGATGAGAAACGTAGAGCATTATTTCGAAGGGAACATCGAGATATAGAGAATGTAGATTGTATGGCTGAAGATAAAGCGCAGGAGGTTATTGATGAATTAATTGAAATTGAAAAGCAAGATTACGAACTTAAGAAAAAGTATTATCAGGATTTAAAGTCTATTCTTTCTGCACAAGAAATCGTAAAGCTTCATCAGCTTGAAGAAGATTTCCATAGAAAATTGATAAAAGAATATCGCGCCCGTAAAGAAAAAGAGCGAAAAAATAACGAAGAATAAAAGTTTTTATAATTTAGTTTTTTGGTTAGTTAGTAGTAAGAATTCCGGTTAACATTCATTTGTTCTCCGGAATTCTTTTTTTAGTCAGTTAAACAATTATTATTGAAAATAAATTTTCGCAATTCGTTTAGATCCAGCCGCAAAAGCAGTCGAATCGTTTAAAAACCGAATAGTATAAAAACCTTCATCGCTTAACTTTTTCCAGGTTTCTCCCGCATCTTTAGAATAAGAAATTCCTGTAAAACCAGTTGCTACAATTTCTTTTCCGTTTCTATTTGGCACATAGCGCACACTACTTTTATAATTTGGTTCTTCACCGTCAGCAATAAGATTCCATGTTTTCCCGCCGTCTTTTGTGATGGCTTTGTTTCCGGTGTTTCCATCTGGATCTTCGTAATTTCCGCCAATGATTATTCCGTTTTTAGTATCATAAAAATCCATGCTATAACCGCCCAAAGTTGGTTTTCCTTGTTTAAGCGGAGTATCTGCAACTTCCCATGTTTTTCCATTGTCGGCAGAGTGGAAAACTCGTGATTTCATTCCGCCACTTAAGATCCAAACATGATCGCCTTCTATTGCAATATTAGAGTTACTAGCTGCAAATGCCGCTTCGCCTTCAGCCGCTTTTGGAAGTTTCTCACATTCAATTTTTTCCCAGGAATTACCACCATCTCTAGTTACAATGACAGACAGGCAATCTTCAGTGGGATCGCCCATGGCCATTCCTTCCTTATCATTCCAAAAAGCAATGGCATCATAAAACACTTTTTCGTTCTCTTCTTTATAAACTAACTTCATCTTACCGTCATCACCGGTTTTATAAAGCAGCGCCGGATTAGCAACACTCAGCATAAAAAAATCTGTACTTGTACTGGCTACTGCTCTAAATTCTGGCATTAAAGAATCATATTTTTGCTGAGATAACTTCCAGTTACCTGTGGCAGAATTATATAGACCGTAAGTCCCATTATTTGCTGCAAAAGCCAGATTATTCCCAATAACTTCGATTGCCCTTATACTTAAAGAATCATTTTCTAAAATAGGCTCGATTTTTAAACTCTCAAAAGTATCATGAGCACTTATTTCTTTTTTTTCGTTTAAACTTTTTTCAGTTGATTTAGTATCATTTTTACAGGCAGCGAAAGCTAATAAAGCCATCATCCAGACTTTCTTCATTTGGTTGGTTTTTGGTGGATTTCCTCCAAATATAAATGTTTCGGCAATAAAAAAGATTACCTTTGTGCCCTTAAATTTTAGCAATGCGTTTACATAGAAATTTAGTTTTTGCAACTATAGATGCCCTAAAAGAAATTTTTAACGAAGGCCAATATGCCGATAAGGTGATCGAAAAGACTCTAAAACGAGATAAGCGTTGGGGAGCCAGAGATCGTAGTTTTATTGCTGAAACGACTTACGATATCGTAAGATGGAAACGCCTGTATGCTGAAATTGCTGAAGTTAAAGAACCTTTTTCCAGAGAAAATCTATTTAGACTATTCGCGGTTTGGGCCACTTTAAAAGGAATTACCTTACCCGATTGGAAACAAATCGAAGACACACCAACACGCCGTATTAAGGGACGTTTCGATGCGCTTAGTAAAATTAGAAAATTTAGAGAATCGATTCCAGATTGGTTAGACGAGCTTGGTGTTGCTGAACTTGGTGAAGAAACCTGGGAAAAAGAAATTGGTGCGCTAAATAAACAGGCGCCAGTTATTATTAGAGCCAACAAACTAAAAACAGATGCAACTGCACTAAAGAAAAAACTTAGTGAAGAAGGTTTCGAAACCATAAATCTTAAAGATTATCCAGACGCATTGCAATTGGTAGAACGCGCTAATATTTTTAAAACCGAAAGTTTTCAAAAAGGTTTATTCGAAGTTCAAGATGCGTCTTCACAACTTGTAGCCGATTTTCTTGGCGTGCAACCTGGCGATCGTGTGGTAGATACTTGTGCTGGTGCTGGTGGAAAATCATTACATCTGGCTGCTTTAATGGAAAATAAAGGTCAGGTTATTGCTTTAGATATCTACGGAAACAAATTAAAAGAACTAAAACGTCGTGCTAAACGTGCCGGTGCCCATAATATTGAAACCCGTGCGATCGATACGAATAAAGTGATCAAAAAACTTCATGGGAAAGCCGATAAAGTTTTGATCGATGCACCTTGTAGCGGTCTTGGTGTCTTGAGCCGTAATCCAGATGCCAAATGGAAATTGGAACCCGAGTTTTTAGACCGTATTCGTAAAACGCAACAGGAAATTATTCGCCAATACTCCAAAATCGTTAAAAATGGTGGTAGAATGGTTTATGCAACCTGTTCGGTTTTACCTTCAGAAAATCAAATGCAGGTAAAAGACTTTTTAGCTTCAGAAGAAGGAAAAGATTTCAAATTGATTGAAGATCAAAAAATCCTTTCTTCAGAAACTGGTTATGATGGTTTTTATATGGCGCTGCTGGAAAAAAGTGAGTAAATAAAATTGATTTCCAAAATATTTCAAAATCGCCTGAAGTTGCTATTAGCATCTTTCAGGCTTTTTTTATTTCTCTAATTCTTATAATTTCAACAAAATAAAAATGGCTAACGAACAGGTTTTCAGTTGCGATTTTTAACAATAAAAACTGGTAACAATTTCTTAAAATTGGAATCAAAACTTCTTCAGTACTTTTGCGCCCCCAATCCCTCTGGGAGATTGAAACGATTATAAACCGAAACTCAAATCCAAAAGAATGATTTCAAAATTTAATTACTTTTTACTTTGCTTATTTTTAATGTCTTTTACTGCCTGCAGTGAAGACGATGATTTTATTACGCAAGAACCAGATCAAGAGACAGAATTACCTTCTAATCCTGATGAAGAATCTAATGAAGATGAAATTCTAAATCTTGATTTTACAATTTCTGAGAACTTAGCTGATTATTACAGTGAAGTTTCTTTTGACGTAACTGTAGAAGAATTAAAGGAAGAATTAGTAAATCTTACTTCAGACAAGCATACCAATTTTTTAGAGTACTGGCAACGTCACGACTATTTATACAATGCTACAGAAGACCCAAACAACCCTGATAATGTTATCCTAGTATACTCTGGTGAAAGCAGACCTAAAAATCAGTATCAATCGGGAAACAACGATAATTCGACGCAAACTTTCAATACCGAGCATATTTATCCTAGATCTAAAATAACTGTAGAAACCGGTGAATCTGATCTTCACAACTTCTACCCTGCGGATATCGGCATTAATTCTAGTAGAGGAAACTATCCTTTTGCTGAAGGTGATGGATCTTACTCTTCTATGGGTACTAGTTGGTATCCTGGAGACGATTGGAGAGGTGATATCGCAAGAATAGTAATGTATATGAATATTCGTTACGCTCAAACTTTCGAAAAAGTTGGAAATTTAGATCTATTTTTAGAATGGAATGCTGCCGATCCTGTTTCAGAATTAGAAGTACAGAAAAATAATGCAATTGAAGAAGCGCAAGGAAACCGTAATCCATTTATAGACAATCCATATTTAGCAACAGTTATTTGGGGAGGTGATGAAGCTGTAAATACATGGACTACCAACTATAGCGGACCTATCTCTGAAGAATACACCGATAATTCTGACGATTCTGAAGACAGTGAAAATGATGATGAAGAGGAAGATGACAATACAGGTGGCGATAACGAAGGAAGCGAAAATGCAATCTTGATGTTTTCTGAATATGTTGAAGGTGGCGGAAACAATAAAGCCATCGAAATCTTAAATATGTCTGAGGAAACTGCCGATCTTACTGCTTTTAGTATTAAAAAGCAAGTAAACGGAAACGGGGAATGGAGTAACGAACTGCAACTATCAGGTTCTCTTTCGCCAGGCGAAGTATTTGTCATAATTAATGCCCAATCTGATCTACAACAATTATTAGATGAAGCTGACATTACCCAAAATGGTGCTCCTATGGATTTTAATGGAGATGATCCTGTTGGCTTATTTAATAACGGAACATTAATCGATATGATTGGTGTATCAGGTGATGTTGATTTTGGTAAAGATGTTACTTTAAGAAGAAAGTCTACAGTAGATGGACCCGCTACAACTTATGATGAAGACGAATGGGAAACATTCGACAAAAACAATGTAGAAAATATCGGAACTTACTAAAATGTTCTCTGAAACTTAAAAAAGCTCCTTAAGGAGCTTTTTTAAGTTTAAAGAATAAATATTCTGAAATTAAAGAAAATCAATTTTAGCTTTCTGATAATAAGTTTCAATATTCAGTTTAAAAAAGTAAATTTGCGCTTTCAACAACAACACAAAACTTCTTTAGGATGATCCTATTCTTCGGAACTCAAACCAACAAGGTTTATGCCGTGCAAATGCACTCTCAGCCAACAGCTGAAGATATTTCTAAATTAAACTGGCTCTTTGGAGGCGCGCAAAAATATAACGAATCTGCTTTGGCAGATTTTTTTGTTGGTCCACGTGCCGCAATGATCACTCCCTGGAGCACCAATGCGGTAGAGATCACCCAAAATATGGGCATCGATGGAATTATTAGAATCGAAGAGTTCTATAAAATTGATGAAAATTTTAACGATTTTGATCCTATGCTCTCTCAAAAATATGCTGAATTAAATCAGGATATTTTTAAAATTGACATTCAGCCGGAAGCCATTCAGGAAATCGAAGATATTGAAGCTTATAACCAACAGGAAGGTTTAGCTTTAAATACCGAAGAAGTAGCTTATTTACAAGGCTTAGCTACTAAATTAGGTCGAAAATTAACAGATTCTGAAGTGTTCGGATTTTCTCAGGTAAATTCTGAACATTGTCGCCATAAAATCTTCAACGGAACTTTCGTGATCGATGGTGAAGAAAAACCTTCATCACTATTTAAGCTGATTCGAAAAACTTCCGAAGAAAATCCAAACGAAATTGTTTCAGCTTATAAAGATAACGTCGCCTTTGTAAAAGGTCCAAACGTGGAGCAATTTGCACCAAAATCTGCCGATAAGCCGGATTTCTATCAAAATACAAATTACGATTCTGTAATCTCACTAAAAGCGGAAACACATAATTTCCCAACCACGGTAGAACCTTTTAACGGTGCTGCGACTGGAAGTGGTGGTGAAATCCGTGATCGTCTAGCCGGTGGTAAAGGCTCACTCCCTTTGGCAGGAACCTCAGTTTACATGACTTCGTATTCGAGATTAGAAGAGAATCGACCTTGGGAAAAAGCCATGAACGAGCGTAAATGGTTGTACCAAACGCCAATGGATATCTTAATTAAAGCCTCTAACGGAGCTTCAGATTTTGGTAATAAATTTGGACAACCCTTAATTGTTGGTTCTGTTTTAACTTTTGAGCATGAAGAACACGGCCGTAAATTAGGTTACGATAAAGTAATTATGCAAGCTGGTGGTGTTGGGTATGGCAAAGCAAGCCAAGCGCAAAAAGATATTCCACAAAAAGGGGATAAAATCGTTATTCTTGGTGGTGAAAATTATAGAATCGGGATGGGTGGCGCTGCCGTTTCTTCTGCTGATACCGGAGAATTTAGTAGCGGAATTGAATTAAATGCCATCCAACGTTCTAACCCAGAAATGCAAAAACGTGCTGCCAATGCAGTACGTGGTATGGTTGAAGCGGAAGAAAACCCGATTGTTTCTATTCACGATCATGGTGCCGGTGGTCACTTAAACTGCTTAAGTGAATTGGTAGAAGATACCGGCGGAGATATCGACTTAGATAAACTACCGGTGGGAGACCCTACGCTTTCTGCAAAAGAAATTATTGGTAACGAATCTCAAGAACGTATGGGATTGGTTATCGGAGAAAAAAATATTGAAGCCCTAAAACGTGTTGCCGATAGAGAACGTTCACCCATGTACAATGTTGGTGATGTTACCGGTTCACATCGCTTTACTTTCGAAGGAAAACAAAGCGGTAATAAACCTATGGATTTGGATCTTTCAGATATGTTTGGAAGTTCACCAAAAACCATAATGACTGATAAAACGGTTTCCAGACAATATGAAAAACTAGTATATTCCGCAGATAATATTCAGGAATATGTAAAACAGGTTTTACAATTAGAAGCGGTAGCTTGTAAAGATTGGTTAACCAACAAAGTTGACCGTTGTGTTTCCGGACGTGTAGCCAAGCAGCAAACTGCGGGGCCACTACAATTGCCTCTTAACAATGTTGGGGTGATGGCGTTAGATTATAAAGGGAAAGATGGCGTTGCTACTTCTATTGGCCACTCTCCTATCTCGGCTTTGGTAGATCCGGTTGCAGGTTCAAAAAACTCAATTGCTGAAGCCCTTACAAACATTGTTTGGGCGCCACTAGAAAAAGGTTTAAAATCTGTTTCGCTATCTGCAAACTGGATGTGGCCTTGTAATAATGAAGGTGAAGATGCTCGTTTGTACGAAGCGGTACAAGGGGTATCTGATATTGCTATTAGTTTGGGGATTAACATCCCTACGGGCAAAGATTCGCTTTCAATGAAGCAAAAATATAAAGATGGCGATGTACTTTCTCCGGGAACAGTAATTATTTCGGCTGCAGGACATTGCGATGATCTTACTAAAATTGTAGAACCGGTTTTCAAGAAAAACGCAGGTTCAATTTATTATATCAATCTATCGCAAGATTCGTTAAAATTAGGCGGTTCTTCTTTTGCGCAGATTCTTAATAAAATTGGTGATGAAGTTCCTACGATTAAAGATGATAAAAAATTCGCTGATGCTTTTTATAACCTTCAGGGATTAATTAAAAATGATATGATCGCTGCCGGCCACGATGTGGCTTCAGGCGGATTAATCACTACGCTTTTAGAAATGTGTTTCGCCGATCAAAATCTGGGGGCAAACATTGATCTTTCAGCATTAGGAGAAAGCGATCTTGTAAAACTGTTATTCAACGAAAACAGTTCGGTTGTTTTTCAGGCGAATGATGATGCTGCGGAAAAAGTTTTAGCCGATAACGGAATTGAATTCTTTAAGATTGGTGAAGTTTCTGAAAGCAGTAAACTGATTATAAAAAACACTTCGGAAACATTGAATTTCGATGTTGCTGAATTACGTGATGTTTGGTATAAAACTTCATTTTTATTAGACCAAAAGCAGAGCGGAAAAGAAAAAGCGGCAGAACGTTTTGAGAACTATAAAAATCAGCCACTTTCTTATAAATTCCCAGCGAACTTTACCGGAAAACTTCCTGAAATCGATCCGAATAAGCCTAAAATTAAGGCAGCCATTATTCGTGAAAAAGGATCAAACTCTGAACGAGAAATGGCGCGTGCCATGCACCTTGCCGGTTTCGATGTAAAGGATGTACACATGACCGATTTAATTAGCGGTCGTGAAACTTTAGAAGATATTCAGTTTATCGCAGCGGTTGGAGGTTTCTCCAATTCCGATGTTTTAGGAAGTGCTAAAGGTTGGGCAGGTGCTTTCCTTTACAACGAAAAAGCCAAAACAGCTTTAGACAATTTCTTCAAAAGAGACGATACATTATCGCTTGGTGTTTGTAATGGTTGCCAGTTATTTATTGAGTTAGGATTGATCAATCCGACTCATCAAGAAAAACCAAAAATGTTGCATAACGATTCGCATAAATTCGAATGTAATTTTACTTCCGTAGAAATTGCTGAAAACAATTCGGTTATGCTTAGCAGTCTTGCAGGTAGTAAATTAGGAATCTGGGCAGCTCACGGTGAAGGTAAATTTAGTTTCCCGTATGAAGAATCTAAATATAATATCGTTGGAAAATATGGTTTTGAAGGCTATCCTGCCAATCCAAACGGATCTGACTTTAATACCGCGATGCTAACCGACGACTCTGGTCGACACCTAGTGATGATGCCGCATTTAGAACGTTCTACATTTTCTTGGAACTGGGCATATTACCCTGAAGATAGAAAAAACGATCAAGTAACGCCGTGGCTTAGCGCATTTGAGAATGCTAAAAAATGGTTAGAAAATAAATAATCTTAGGATTATTACTAAATAAAAAAGCCGCTGAAAATTCAGCGGCTTTTTTAATAATTTGACTTAATATTATTCTGAATCTTTCTGAAATGCCGGGAATTCACTAAATACAAGATTTACCATTTCTTCCTGAGCTTCTAAATCGGCTTGATCGACAAGGTTTTTCTTTGTTGTGCCTTTCCAAACTGTTTCTTTGGTTTTACGATCTACTAAATCGATAATTACAGCACCAGCTTCATATTCATAAGAATCGGTATCATATCCGGTAATTCTTCCGAAGTTACCATAACCACCATAATAATAATTACCGTAAGCCGGGTTTACTCTACCTACGCCATCAGTATAAGGATAAGAGGCATAATCTTTTTGAAGTGCAGGATTTTGTTGCGCTGTAGGTTCTATCGCTTTTTTAGAACTTATAAGTACCAAAAGATCCGGACTGTCTGAATCTAACGTGTAACCAGCCCTCTTCATGTTTTCATTAATAGTTTCAACCACTATTTTACTCACATCTTGCTCGTCCGTATTCGTATTTAAATTTGCATTGGGTAAAAAGGCAAAGCTTTTATAATTCTTGAGGCTATTTTTATCCGGATTTACAGTTTTTACCTGAGATCCACAGGCATAACAAAAGATAGCAATTAAAATTGGAATAAAAATGTTTTTATTTTTCATAAAATTTTTACGTGAAACTAAACATCCAATAACGTAAAAGAAAATTTTGAATTGATTTTAAAATCATTTTAACTGATTGCGCTAAAATTGAGATAAAAAATGTAAAAGTTTAAATCTTTTTATAATGGAAGTTAATCTTCAAGCTTTTCAGATCAAAATAATTATATCGTGCCGCACTAGTCAAACCGCCATTAAGAGAAAACAAAATAAAAACTTTATAAAATTCTAATAATTTTTCTATTCTTTTTGTTATATTCAGTCCAAAAACTGCTGTATTTTGCTATTTTGCAATATACTGATAATGAAAAAGTAGATGAATACTATAAAACGTCTTTTTGATTTCCCTTATTTTCAGCAAAAAAATTATCCGCTGCAAACTGCTTTAGCTACAAAGTACAATGGTGAATGGAAGAAAATTTCTACTAACGAATATATCGATGAAGCTAATAAAGTAAGCCGCGCTTTGCTAAGAATGGGCATTAAACCCAACGATAAAATTGCGATTATTTCTTCTACAAATCGTAATGAATGGAATATTACAGATATCGGAATTTTACAAATAGGTGCTCAAAATGTACCTATCTATCCAACGATTTCCCAACAGGAATATGAATATGTTTTAAATCATAGTGAAGCAATATATTGTTTTGTATCTGATAAAGAGGTATTAAGCAAAATCAATGCAATAAAAGCTAATACTCAGCTTAAAGAAGTATATAGTTTTGATGAAATTGAAGATTGCAAAAATTGGAAAGAAGTCCTGAAGTTAGGAGAAGACACAGGTAATCAAAAAGAGGTTCAGGAGCGTATGGATGCGATCAAAACGACAGATCTCGCTACGTTGATTTATACTTCTGGAACTACGGGGAAACCCAAAGGCGTTATGCTTTCTCACGAAAATATAGTGAGTAATGTCTTGGGAAGTGCTCCAAGGGTTCCATTTGATTTTGGAACATATACTGCGCTTAGTTTTCTACCAGTTTGCCATGTTTTTGAAAGAATGATCTTGTATCTATATCAATATTATGCGGTATCGATCTATTTTGCTGAATCGATCGATATGCTGAGTGAAAACCTGAAAGAAGTTAAACCTAATGTGATTACAGCTGTGCCGCGCTTACTTGAAAAGGTTTACGACAAGATTGTTGCCAAAGGATCTTCTGCCGGTGGTATAAAAACAGCTTTATTCAATTGGGCCTTAGCATTAGGACATCAATATGAACCTTACGGTGCAAATGGATCATGGTATGAGTTCAAATTGAATTTAGCCAGAAAAATCGTATTTTCTAAATGGAAAGAAGGTTTAGGCGGAAATATTGAATTAATTGTCTCTGGTAGTGCTGCATTACAACCTCGACTCGCCAGAGTCTTCGCTGCTGCAGGAATTCCTGTTATGGAAGGATACGGACTTACTGAAACTTCACCGGTTATTGCAGTAAACGATCAAAGAGATCATAACTTTAAAATTGGAACCGTTGGAAAACCAATAAAGAATTCAGAAGTAAAAATTGCAGAAGACGGAGAAATTCTCACCAAGGGTCCAAGTGTTATGATGGGCTATTATAAAGATGAAGAAAAAACGAATCAGGCATTAACTTCAGATCGCTTTTTCCACACAGGAGATATCGGAGAAATCGACGATGACGGTTTTCTTAAAATTACCGACCGTAAAAAAGAAATGTTCAAAACTTCTGGCGGCAAATATGTAGCTCCGCAGATATTGGAAAACACCATGAAACAATCACAGTTTATAGACCAAATTATGGTTGTAGGTGAAGGAGAGAAAATGCCGGCTGCTTTGATTCAGCCAAACTTCGACTTTTTAAAAGAATGGGCTTCAAGAAAGAATATCGATTTAGGCGAAGGTTCTCTATCAGAGATTACAGAGAATAAAATGGTGAATGATCGTATAGAGCAAGAAATCGATTTTTATAATAAAAATTTTGGTAGCTGGGAGCAGGTTAAAAAATTTAAATTAACTCCAGAAATATGGAGTGTGGAAGAGGGCCTTTTAACCCCTACTATGAAAGTGAAAAGGAAAAATGTAATAGAAAAGTATCGTCATTTATACGATCAAATTTACGACAGATAAAAAATTGATTATTTTATTATCACAGAAAACTCTCCTTATAAGGAGAGTTTTTTATTTATTCTATATTTTGAAAAAGATATAATGAAGAATTAACAATTTTCACATTTACTTATTATGCATGCATAATATATTTTATTATCTTTGATTGGCTTAGAACAATTTATGAAAGAAAAAACAATAGATTATGTGTTGAGAGCAACCTGGATGGCTGTTTCTAAAATGTATAATGAAGAAGCAGGTAAAGCAGGTAGCACAATGGCTACAGGTTTCGCACTTCTTAGCATAGATCCCGAAAAAGGAACACCCTCTACATCCCTCGGACCAAAAATGGGAATGGAAGCTACCAGTTTAAGCAGGATGCTCAAAACTATGGAAACTAAAGGATTGATCGAGCGCAGAAAAAACCCTAACGATGGTAGAAGCGTATTAATTTATCTAACCAAATTTGGATTAGAAATGAGAGATTTCTCTAAAGGAGTGGTTCTAAGGTTTGATGAAGCTGTAAAAGAAAACGTTAGCGAACAGGATCTAAAAACCTTTACAGAAGTAGCAAATACTATTACTGATCTTATAGCAAACAAAAAAATATATAATCAAGAGATTGAATTAAAGAATAAATAACCAGACTTCAATATTCTAAATATGAAGTTTTCTAAAACCAGAACTTATACTATGAACAGAAAAATCAATAAAGTTGCTGTCATTGGTTCAGGAATTATGGGTAGCGGTATTGCCTGCCATTTCGCCAATATTGGCGTCGAGGTATTATTGCTCGATATTGTTCCTAGAGAACTCAATGAAAAGGAACAGAAAAAGGGACTTGCCTTAGAAGATAAAGAAGTGCGCAATCGTATTGTTAACGACTCGTTACAAAATTCTTTAAAATCGAAGCCCTCTCCTATTTACCATAAAGATTTTGCCAATCGCATAACCACCGGAAACTTAGAAGATGATATCGCTAAAGTTTCTGAAGTCGATTGGATCATCGAAGTGGTGGTAGAACGATTAGATATTAAAAAACAGGTTTTTGAAAAACTTGAAAAACATAGAACTCCGGGAACTTTAATCACTTCCAATACTTCCGGGATTCCTATTAAATTTATGAACGAAGGAAGAAGTGAAGATTTCCAGAAGCATTTCTGCGGAACACACTTTTTCAATCCGCCACGTTATTTACGTTTATTCGAAATTATCCCGGGACCCGATACTTCCAAAGAGGTGTTAGATTTCTTGAATCACTACGGAAAAAAATTCCTCGGTAAAAAATCAGTGATCGCTAAAGACACTCCGGCATTTATCGGAAACCGCGTTGGTATTTTCAGCATTATGAGTTTATTCCATATGATAAAAGATATGGATATGACCATTGAAGAAGTCGATAAATTAACCGGACCGGTAATTGGTCGACAAAAATCAGCTACCTTCCGTACCGTCGATGTGGTTGGTTTAGATACCTTGGTTCACGTCGCTAACGGTCTTTACGAAAACGTTCCCGAAGATGAAGCGCACGATCTTTTTGCGCTACCCGATTTTATCCAAACCATGATGGATAACAAATGGCTGGGAAGCAAAACGGGGCAAGGTTTTTATAAAAAAGAAAAGAAAAAAGATGGATCCAGCGAAATCAAATCGCTTGATCTAAATAAGATGGAATTTCGCGATCGAAAAAGCGCGAAATTTAATGTTTTAGAGCAAACCAAAACCATCGATAAACTTAGCGATCGCTATAAAGTTTTAATTAAAGATGAAGGAAAAGCAGGAAAGTTTTACCGCAAAAACTTCTCCGCATTATTTGCTTACGCTTCTAACAGAATCCCGGAAATTACTGATGAACTTTACAAGATCGATGATGCGATGCAAGCCGGTTTTGGATGGGAGCACGGCCCATTTCAGGTTTGGGACTCCATTGGTGTAGAAAAAGGAATCGAAATGATGAAAGCTGAAGGTTACAAGCCTGCAGCTTGGGTGACCCAAATGGTTGATACCGGCATTACTTCATTTTATTCCGTAAAAGAAGGAAACACCTATTATTATGAAATTCCGAAGAAAGAACACGTAAAAGTTCCGGGGCAAGATTCCTATATCATCTTAGATAATATTCGCGAATCTAAGGCTGTATTTAAAAATAGCGGTGTAGTCGTTGAAGATTTAGGTGATGGCATTCTTAACTTAGAATTCCGCAGTAAAATGAATTCGATTGGCGGTGATGTCTTAGACGGAATCAATAAAGCGATTGATTTAGCTGAAAAAGAATACCGCGGACTCGTAGTGTCTAACGACGGAAAAAATTTCTCGGTAGGTGCCAATATTGGGATGATTTTTATGATGGCGGTTGAACAGGAATATGACGAGCTGAATATGGCGATCAAATACTTCCAAGATACGATGATGCGTATGCGCTACTCCTCCATTCCAACCGTTGCTGCGCCGCATAATATGGCGTTAGGTGGTGGTTGCGAACTTTCGCTTCACGCCGATAAAGTGGTGGCTCACGCCGAAAGCTATATTGGTTTAGTGGAATTTGGTGTTGGGGTAATTCCCGGCGGTGGCGGTTCTAAAGAAATGACCTTAAGAGCTGCTGATACCTACCAGAAAGATGATGTAGAGTTGAACCGATTACGTGAGAATTTCTTGACGATTGGGATGGCAAAAGTATCTACTTCGGCCTATGAAGCTTACGATACTAATATTCTTCAAAAAGGAAAAGATATTGTAGTAGTGAATCGTGATAATCTATTAACAATCGCTAAGCAGCACGCAATGCTAATGGCTGATAATGGATATACACAGCCTATCAAACGAAACGATATAAAAGTTTTAGGAAAACAAGCATTAGGAGCTTTTTATGTAGGAACCGACCAAATGAATGCCGGAAAATACATTAGCGACCACGATAAGAAAATCGCCAATAAGTTAGCCTACGTAATGGCTGGTGGAGACCTATCTGAAGCTTCTTACGTTAGTGAACAATACTTATTAGACTTGGAACGTGAAGCTTTCTTAAGCCTTTGCGGAGAACGTAAAACTTTAGAACGCCTTCAGCATATGTTGCAGAAGGGGAAACCACTAAGGAATTAATATTTGGTAATTAAAGACTCTAGAGAATAGATACTAGACAGCTAGACCAGTTCAATATGGCTCGACATAATTTTCAGAAATTAAAAGTTTGGCAAGACGGAATTTATCTTGTTAGCGAAAATTACAGGTTAACAAGGACATTCCCAGATTTTGAAAAATTCAATCTTGTTAGTCAGATGAATAGATGCGCCGTATCGATTCCATCGAATATAGCTGAAGGATCTAGTAAAAGTTCAGATAAACATTTTAAGCAATTTTTAGAAACGAGTTTAGGCTCTGCTTATGAGTGGGAAACGCAATTGATTGTTGCATATAATGAAAGTTATCTTGATGAAAATTCTTTTCAAGACCTAGAAGATAAAATTCATCAATTACAAAAAATGTTAGGAAAACTAATTGATAATCTTAAATAGAAAAGTCTAGACTCTAGTCTCTAGCTTCTAAATTCTAAAATAAAACAAATGAGCAAGACAGCATATATAGTAAAAGCATACAGAACCGCCGTGGGGAAAGCTCCTCGAGGTGTGTTCAGATTTAAAAGACCAGATGAACTGGCAGCGGAAACCATCGAATATATGATGGATAAACTTCCGGAATTTGACAAGAATCGTATCGACGATGTGATTGTAGGGAATGCAATGCCCGAAGCGGAGCAAGGTTTAAACGTAGGTCGGTTAATCTCGTTAATGGGATTAAAAACCGAAGACGTAGCCGGAATGACGGTAAACCGCTATTGCGCTTCTGGATTGGAGACCATCGCCATTGCTTCGGCAAAAATTCAAAGTGGAATGGCCGATTGTATTATCGCCGGTGGTGCCGAGAGTATGAGTTACATTCCAATGGGTGGTTACAAACCGGTTCCCGATTATAAACTCGCAAAAGAAGGTCACGAAGATTATTACTGGGGAATGGGCTTAACGGCGGAAGCGGTAGCCAATCAGTACAAAGTTTCTCGGGAAGATCAAGATGAATTTGCCTACAATTCGCATCAAAAAGCGATAAAAGCGCAAGCAGAAGATCGTTTTCAGGATCAGATTGTCCCAATTACAGTTGATCAGACCTATGTAGATGCTGATGGAAAAAAGAAAACTAAAAGCTATACCGTAACTAAAGATGAAGGTCCGCGTAAAGATACCTCTGAAGCGGTGTTGAACAAACTACGCCCTGTTTTTGCAGAAGGTGGAAGTGTCACCGCCGGAAACTCTTCACAAATGAGTGATGGTGCTGCTTTTGTAATGGTGATGAGCGAAGAAATGGTCAAAGAACTCAATCTTGAACCTATCGCCCGAATGGTAAGTTATACCGCTGTGGGTGTAGAGCCAAGAATTATGGGGGTTGGACCGGTTAAAGCGATTCCGAAAGCCATCAAACAAGCCGGATTAAAGCAAGATGATATTTCATTAATCGAATTGAATGAAGCCTTTGCCTCTCAGTCCTTAGCGGTAATCCGTGAATTAGGATTGAATCAAGATTTAGTAAATGTAAATGGTGGGGCCATTTCAATGGGACATCCCTTAGGTTGTACGGGAGCAAAACTATCGGTGCAAATCTTTGATGAAATGCGCAAACGCAACCTCAACAACAAATACGCTATGGTAACCATGTGTGTGGGAACCGGACAAGGTGCTGCGGGGGTTTATGAATTTTTGAATTAGAAAATAGAGAATAGAGTAGAGAATATAGATAATAGACTAGACATAAAATTAATGGCGAAAAGGCATAATTATAAGAATTTAAAAATCTGGAAATTAGGTTTAGAAATTGCCAATGATATTTCAGATGTATTATGCAATTTTCCCACTCACGAAAGATATGATTTAAGCTCACAGATGAGCCGCGCTTCAGTTTCTATACCAAGTAATTTAGCTGAAGGCTCTTCTCGCTCAGATAAATCATTCAGTCATTTTATTAATATATCTCTTGGTTCATCATTCGAGTTAGGAACACAATTATTAGTGGCAAAACATAGAAATTATATAGATCAAGAAACCTTAAACAAAATTGAACATAAAATTGAAGAATTTCAGAAAATGGCAATGAGCTTTCAAAACAATTTATAAGTCTCTTTTCTATTATCTCTTCTCTCTGTTCTTTTAATAATTTAAACTTAAAGAAAATGAGTAATACAACTGAACAAAAAGATATTCTTCGTGGTGGTCAATTCTTAGTAAAAGATACCAAATGCGAAGACGTTTTTACTCCGGAAGATTTTAACGAGGAGCAGAAAATGATGAAAGATTCTGTACAAGAATTTGTAGAACGTGAAATTATTCCACATCGAGAACGCTTCGAAAAGAAAGATTATAAACTCACCGAAGAGGTGATGCAAAAAGCCGGAGAACTTGGTTTTCTTGGTGTTGCTGTGCCGGAAGAATATGACGGACTCGGAATGGGATTTGTTTCTACCATGTTGGTTTGCGATTATATTTCTGGAGCAACCGGATCTATCGCTACTGCATTTGGAGCGCACACCGGAATTGGTACTATGCCGATCACGCTTTACGGTACCGAAGAGCAAAAGAAAAAATATGTGCCTAAGTTAGCGACCGGAGAATGGTTTGGTGCGTATTGTTTAACAGAACCGGGAGCGGGTAGTGATGCCAATTCAGGAAAAACCAAAGCCGTACTTTCTGAAGATGGAAAACATTACAGCATTAGCGGACAGAAAATGTGGATTTCTAACGCCGGTTTTGCGAATGTTTTTATTGTTTTTACACGAATTGAAGATGATAAAAACATCACCGGATTTATCGTAAAAAACGATAGTGACAACGGAATCTCCTTTGGAGAGGAAGAAAAGAAATTAGGGATTCACTCCTCCTCTACCCGTCAGGTTTTCTTTAACGAAACTAAAGTTCCGGTAGAAAATATGTTAGCGGGTCGCGGTGAAGGTTTTAAAATTGCTATGAATGCCTTAAACGTAGGTCGCGTTAAATTGGCAGCAGCGTGTTTAGATGCGCAACGTCGCGTAACGAACAATGCGATAAAATATGCCAATGAAAGAGTTCAGTTTAAAACGCCTATTGCACAATTTGGAGCGATTAAAATGAAGTTAGCAGAAATGGCAACTTCTGCTTACGTGGGAGAATCGGCTTCATATAGAGCGGCTAAAAATATCGAAGATCGAATTAACCTTCGTCTAGAAAGTGGTAATTCTCATTCTGAAGCCGAATTAAAAGGTGTTGAAGAATATGCCATAGAATGTTCAATTTTGAAAGTAGCCTGTTCCGAAGATATTCAAAATTGTTCAGACGAAGGAATTCAGGTATTTGGAGGAATGGGATTCTCTGCCGATACACCAATGGAAGCGGCTTGGAGAGATGCTCGTATTTCTAGAATCTATGAAGGCACCAACGAAATTAACCGAATGCTTAGTGTTGGTATGCTCGTAAAAAAAGCGATGAAAGGTCACGTAGATCTTTTAGGACCCGCACAAGCCGTTGGAGAAGAATTAATGGGAATTCCGTCGTTCGACAAACCGGATTATGCTGAATTATTTGCGGAAGAAAAAGAAATGATCAAAAAGCTGAAAAAAGTATTTTTAATGGTTGCCGGTAGCGCTGTTCAGAAATTTGGACCTCAGCTGGAAGAACATCAGCAATTGTTATTAGCAGCTTCAGATATTTTAATTGAAGTGTATATGGCGGAATCGGCTATTTTAAGAACCGAAAAGAACGCCAAACGTTCTGGTGAAGAAAGTCAGAAAGAACAAATAGCCATGGCTCAGCTTTACCTTTATAATGCCGTTGAAAAAATCAACGCAAAAGCTAAAGAAGGAATAATCTCTTTTGCTGAAGGTGACGAATTAAAAATGATGTTAATGGGATTGAAACGTTTCACGAAATACGACAACTTCCCGAACGTAGTCAAATTAAGAACTCAAATTGCCGATAAATTAATCGCAGAAAATAAGTATTGTTTTTAAGTTAAGTTGAGATTTTTAAATCGAAAAAGAGCTGCCAAAGGCAGCTCTTTTTATTTTAACAAAACGATAATAAAATCTATTATGAAATGAATGTAACTTGTCGGATATGTCAAGAAAACTTTCTATTTCGAAGATTTTTATAGTACTATTTTTATTGAATTATAACTTCGTCCAAGCCCAACAAAAAGCAACAGAAGATTCAGTAAAAGTAAAGAAGGATCCTACAACGCTACCAAGTAATGAAAAGACAGTTCCTGAAAATGGTAATTTTGGATCTAATGCAGTTAAAGAATATAACGAAGCCTATTATGTTTTAAATAGACTGAATAATATCACAGGACTTGCGCCTACAAAATTCAATTTGCAAACTCCGCAAGCTACGTTAGAACACTTTATTATTCAATGTCGAAATGAAAATTATGAAGATGCAGCCTACGCATTAAATTTAAATTTACTGCCAGATACTACTACAAAAGAGCAAGCAGCTACTTTAGCTGAAAAACTCTATTTTGTGATCAATCAGCGCGTAAATATTCGCTGGGACGATTTACCAGATAGACCCGATGGACAAATAGATGTTCAAACGACCACCAATCAAGCTGTAGCAGGAAAGCCGCGAAGAAGTATTGTATTTGGAGAAGTTGAATTGGATGGTAGAGATATCATAATGCGCGTTCAGAGAATAAAATATAAAGATTACGGCGCTTTTTGGCTAATTTCACAAAATACGGTAGAAAACATCGATGCAATTTACGCAGAGTTTGGCCCCAGAAAATTAGATCGAATATTCCCAGATTGGGCTAGAATTAAATTGTGGAGTATTCCTATTTGGAAGTTTGTTAGCACTCTCATAATTGCTTTTTTATGCTATTTTTTAGGAAGAATAACTGCGTATGGCATAAGAAAACTACTTTCTAAATCAAAAAAAACCTGGATTCAGGATATCGCCACAAAACTAGCAGCACCGGCAGGCTTAGCGGTAGGCGTCCTTACATTCTACTTATTATTAAATCACCTAATTTCGTTTGCAGGCACATTCGCCAGCAGTATTTATGCTCTGCTGTTAGTCATAGTTATAAGTTCCATTACATGGTTCTTCATGAGAATTATCGACTACTTTATGCTCAATGCCGCCGAGAAAAAAATAGGCGACACCAGCTTGGAAGAAAATACGGATGCTCGCAGAATGTTAACTTATATCTCGGTTGCCAGAAGGGTAGCAACTTTTGTAGTAATAATTGTTGGAGCATCAATAGTACTTTCTCAATTTAGATCTTTAGAAAAATTAGGCATTTCGCTATTAGCTTCTGCCGGAGTTGCCACCGTAATTTTAGGTATTGCGGCGCAAAGTACTTTAGGAAATATCATTGCGGGAATACAAATTGCAATTACGAAACCGGCAAGGATTGGAGATACCGTAATTATAGAAGATAACTGGGGATACGTAGAAGATATCAGATTTACTTACATGATTGTTAGAACATGGGATTGGAGACGCATAGTTGTTCCTTTAAAATATGTAATTTCTAATACTTTTGAAAACTGGTCTATTACTGCCGCCAATCAAATTAGACCAATTACGTTATACGCAGATTATCGAATCGATGTAGGAAAAGTAAGAAAAAAGTTTAAAGAACTTTTAGAAGCTTCTGATGATTGGGACGAGGAAAAACCGCCCGTTGTACAAGTATCAGAAGTAACTGAAAATGCTATAAAAATAAGATGCCTTTGTAGTGCGAAAGATGCATTTACAACATGGGATCTGCATTGTAGCTTAAGAGAAGATTTAGTTCGGTTTATAGCAGACCTCGAAGATGGTGAACATCTGGCAACATCTCGAGTAAGAATTCAGGAATTTCCCCACAAAAATAAGTAAACTTAAATAAATCACCCCACATGATTATAACACTTATTGTTGAAGATAACGCTCTAACCCGCAATAGCTTGAAATATATAATTTACGGTATTGTTGGATTGATGCTTAGTTTCTACTTAGCATCATACCTTATAAAAAAAATCGGAAAAGATCCGCGTAATATTCTGCCGGTTAATTTTGCGCGTAGAATACGCATACCTCTTTTGCTTTTTCTATTGGCTATATTGTTATGGATTGGTAATATCTCAGATTTCTCAAATTCCGAAGAATATGAATACGTTGCCAGGCATGTCATAATCGCACTATTAACTATTTCTATTACCTGGTTTTTGATTGTTTGTTTAAAGGTTTTTAAAGAACGGATGCTTCGTAAGTATGATGTTTCTTCTTCAGATAACTTAAAAGCTAGAAAAGTTTATACTCAATTTACTATCCTTGAAAATATTATTATTTTCATTTTAGTGATATTAGCCATTGGTATTACGCTTATGAGTTTTGAAAGTATTCGGTCGGTCGGAGTTAGTTTATTAACCTCTGCAGGAATCGCCGGTATTATTGTAGGTTTAGCCGCACAAAAGGCAATTGCTACGCTATTAGCCGGAATACAAATAGCCATTACACAGCCAATTAGACTTCAAGATGCGGTTATCGTTGAAGGAGAATGGGGTTGGATCGAAGAAATTACGCTTACTTATGTGGTCGTAAAAGTTTGGGATAAACGAAGATTGGTGGTTCCTTCTACATATTTTATTGAAAACACATTTCAGAATTGGACGAGAAAATCCGCTGATTTAATGGGGACGGTTTTTATATATACCGATTATGATGTTTCATTTGATGCGATTCGAGAAGAACAAACAAGATTATTGGAAGGCACTCATTTATGGGACGGAAAGGTAAATGTGCTTCAGGTTACCGATGCTACTGAAAAATCCGTAGAAATTAGAATTTTAGTGAGTGCTAAAGACTCGCCCACTGCCTGGGATCTTAGAGTTTATATTCGGGAAAAAATCATCGATTTTATCCGCAAAAATTATCCACATAGTTTACCAAAAACAAGAGTGGTGCTCCCTCAGCAAGATCAGAATCCTACTGAAACAACACCACCTTCAATTTGATTATTTTATTTATTTCAACTATTAAAAACCGCTAAATGCATTTTCTTCAGAAATATGACCTTTACTGAAGTTTGCTGCTGTTTCAATTAGCGCTAAATGTGAATAAGCCTGCGGGAAATTCCCTAGAAGTCTTTTTGTTTCAAAATCAATATCCTCACTAAATAATCCTAAGTGATTACTATAAGAAAGCAACTGCTCAAATATAGCTTTAGCTTTTTGCTCTTCTCCAATTTTAAAAAGACTATTGATAAGCCAAAAAGTGCAAATGGTAAATGACGATGATGGTAAACCAAAATCATCTTTATTCTTATAACGATACATTAAACCATCATTACACAATTCTTTTTCTGTGGCTTGTACTGTACTTATAAACCTAGGATCTTTAGCATCTATAAATCCATAAGATTCCATTAATAAAGTACTAGCATCTAAATCTGATGATCCATAAAACTGCGTGTAAGCTTGTTTCTCTTCGTTCCAACCTTTGTTATAGATATCATCGTAAATTTCAGCTCTAAGTGCTTTCCAATGTGTATCGTTAATCCCCATTCTTAAGACTTCACCAATTTTAATAGCTCGATCTATCGCGACCCAACAAAGAAGTTTGGAAAATACAAAATGACGATCCTCAGTCCTTAATTCCCAAATTCCTTTATCAGGTTTTTGCCAGTTTTCCTCAACAATCATTACAATACCACGAACCACAGTCCATAATTCCTCACTATTTTCTAATGAAGTTTCAAATTGTAGAAATTGTTGATAGATTACTTCCATCAAAATTCCGTAGATATCATTTTGTTTTTGGATATATGCAGCATTACCAGTTCTAACAGGGCTAGAACCTTTGTAACCGTCTAAGTGATCCAAAATATGTTCGGTAAGTTCTTTTTGTCCATCAATACCATACATAATTTGGATTTTTTCATCCTTGTCTGGTATAATATCTATAATAAATTGTAAAAAGTCTTTTGCAGATTTTACATGACCTAGACCGGCCATTACCTTAATTACCATCGAAGCATCTCTAATCCAGCAAAAACGGTAATCCCAGTTTCGCTCTTCTCCTATTGTTTCAGGTAAAGAGGTGGTTGCTGCTGCTAAAACGGCACCAGATTTTTTATAGCTAAGGAGTTTCAACACTAAAGCACTACGCATAATCTCGTTACTGTAATGAGAATACCTGGTGGTTTTCTCACTCCAGTTCATCCAGTAAGTTTTTGTTCTCTGGAATTTAAGATACGAACGATCTAAGGATTGCGTGATCAATTTTTCATGGTATCCTATTAAACAATAGGCGTTACCGGTAAGTGTAATTTCGCGTTGCTGTAAAATATCTTCCAGATCAAGGCTAGAATAAAAGAATAACGAATCATACTTGCCCTCGGTAGTATAACTCTTAATATAATTTCCTTTATTTTCGTTGTACGTTTCTTCTCTGGCAAAATCCAATCTTGGATTATAAATGACTTTAAATTTTGGTTTACCTTTAAGTAATCTCAAAAATCTAATAATATCTGGTGGAGAATAATAAGAACCATCGTCCCTTGGATATCTCGGCATAAAATCTATTAATTGGAAAGCATCTTCTCCATTATCAAAAACGGTAGATAATATATTTGTTTCCCAAAGGTATTCTTGCGAAATATTGTAATCATCACTAACTTTAAACTCAAAACTACCTCCTTTATTCTCGTCGAGAATTTTGGCAAAAACAGCAGCAGCATCAAATGCCGGCAAACAGCACCAATCTAAAGATCCAGTTTTGGATATTAGCGCACAACTCTTACAATTTCCGATTATTCCGTAATCTAAATTGTCCATATATCTTAAATTTCTTTTAAAAGAATGGTATTCTAAAATGAATTCCCGAAATTTAGTAAAATTCAAATTGGCAACAACAGTCTTAGCATATAATTATGAGTAAAACTATTATTATTTCTAACCGTCTACCCCTAAAAATTTCTTTAAAAGACGATGATCTTGAAGTCACGCCGAGCGTCGGTGGACTTGCAACTGGATTAAAATCTTTTCACCGTGATGGTGATAGTATTTGGATTGGTTGGAGTGGTTTAACTGAAGAAGAAATTCCAGATCATTTAGTAGACGACGTTAAAGAAAAAGCAAAGGCTGAAGCATGTGTTGCGGTAAACCTAAGTGAAGAAGAAGTGGATGGTTTTTACTACGGTTTTAGTAACCGTACCATTTGGCCTCTATTTCACTATTTTATGGAATTTACTGAAGCAGAGCACTCGTCCTGGGAAATTTATAAGCAGGTAAATATCAAATATGCCAAAGAAGTCCTTAAATATTACGAGGAAGGTGATCGGGTTTGGGTTCACGACTATCAATTATTACTTGTCCCTAAACTTATAAGAGATGAACAACCAGAAGCCGTAATTGGCTTCTTTAATCATATCCCCTTTCCTTCTTACGAAGTTTTTAGAACCTTACCTTGGCGTGAATCGGTTTTAGAAGGAATGCTTGGTGCAGATTTAATTGGATTTCATACCTACGATTACGAACGACACTTTTTAAGTTCAGTTACAAGGATTTTACGCCATCAGGTTGATTTTAATGAAGTAACATTGCCAGAGAGAATTGTAAAGGTAGATTCTTTTCCCATGGGAATTGATTATAAAAAATTCGAGGATGCTGCACTTAACCACTTCCGAGGAACCGAGGACGAACAATCAGAATTGCAGCGAAGATTAGATCTACATTTAGAAGCTACTCCAGATGCCAAACTAATATTAAGTATCGACAGGCTAGATTATACTAAAGGTATTGCCAACCGAATTAGAGCATTCGAATATTTTCTGGATAAATATCCAGAATTTATAGAAAAAGTACGTCTTGTAATGCTTGCCGTACCTTCCAGATCTAATGTTCCGCAGTATCAAAGACTGAAGCGTGAAATAGATGAATTAGTTGGTAGAATAAATGGTAAATTTTCCACCGTAAGCTGGACGCCAATATGGTATTTCTATCGTTCTATGCCATTCGATAATCTTATTGATCTTTATACATCTTGCGATATTGCACTACTCACTCCTATTAGAGATGGGATGAATTTGGTCGCAAAAGAATACATTGCTACCAGAACAGATCATACCGGCGTTCTTATTTTAAGTGAAATGGCAGGTGCTGCGCACGAAATGAACGAAGCACTAATCATTAACCCAAATAATTTTGAGCAAATAGCTATCACCCTAAAACAAGCTATTGAAATGCCCAAAGAAGAACAAATTGAAAGAAATAAAACGCTTCAGAAAAGATTAAAAAGATACAATGTTGAAAAATGGGCTAAAGATTTTATGAGTGCTTTAGAACATACTGAAGATAATCGCAAATCTTTTGAGTCTATACGTATAACTCCCAAAATTGCCGATCAATTAGTGGAAGATTATAAAACTTCAGAAAAAAGAATATTATTTTTAGATTATGACGGGACATTAGTCGATTTTAAAGATAAACCTGAAGAAGCGCGTCCCGATAAAGAACTAATTGATTTAGTGACCCAGCTAAACGCTCAGGAAAAAACCGATGTAGTAATAATTAGTGGTAGAGATAAAGAAACACTTGGGGATTGGTGGCAAGGAACATCTATTGAACTTATCTCTGAGCATGGTGCATGGATGCGTCAAAAAAATTGCGAATGGGAATTATCTGAAAATGTAAAAAACGAGTGGATGGACGCCGTAAGACCGGTTATAGAAAGTTTTGTTGATCGTACTCCCGGAACATTTTTAGAAGAAAAAAACTATTCCTTAGCTTGGCATTATAGAAAAGCAGATCCAGACCTTGGTGATCTTAGAGCAAATGAGCTTTCTAATACATTAAAAGGATTAGTTTCTAATCGAGGATTAAGTGTATTGGCAGGGAACAAAGTTTTAGAAATTAAAAGCAGTGGGGTAAATAAAGGTAAAGCTTCTTCCAAAAAATTGGTGGGTGATAATTACGATTTCATTTTTGCAATAGGAGACGATTGGACAGATGAATACATGTTCGAAGAATTACCAAGAAAATCGTACACCGTAAAAGTGGGTATCAAAAAGACAAGTGCCAATTATTACGTAAACGATACAAAAAGAGTTAGAGAGATTTTGAGATCCTTTTTAGACTAATTTGTTAAAATTATTGAGAAATAATGAGAAAGTTTATATCAAGATTAACTCGTTAAGTGAGGCTATCAGTCTGTTTATAAGTAATTTTACATCTCAATTAATTACGAACCAATAAAAACGAAACTATGAGATCAGGAGGAAAAATTTTAATAGGATTATTATCTGGAGCTGCAGCAGGAATTGCAGCAGGTTTATTATTTGCTCCTAAAAAGGGTAAGGATACAAGAAAATCAATTGCTACAACAAGTGACAATTATTATAAAGGAGCCAAGGGTAAAGTAACAGACTTTTCAGATGCTGTTAATCACAAAATAGATGCTCTTAAGGCTAGAACAAAAGCTAACCTTACCAATTCTAAATCTGAAGAAAAGATAAATGAAGCAAAAGCTGAAATCCACGAGATGAAAGCAAGCTAAATCTTAAATAAATATGTTTTACTAAGCCTCGAATCTTTCGAGGCTTTTTTATGTTTTAAAATGAATGATGGATATAGAAAATCTTCAAACAGCTCGCTATTCCTTTTAGCGATGTTATATCATAATTTGTATTCACTATTAGCTTTTTAATTCAGTTAAAACAGTAAATGCATTTGTTTGTAAAAGCAAAGTTTGATTAAATTACAGATTTAAAATAATCTAATCTTATGATGAAACAATTACCAGTTACTTCTCTCCTACTAATTATCTTTTTTTCTTTAGGATCTTTATATTCTCAAAATACAGATCCTAAAATATATGATATCATCGATAAAATTTCAGCAGATAGTATAGAAGCTGATATAAGAAAATTAGTGGATTTTGGTACCAGAAATACTTTTAGTGATACCGTTTCTGATAAACGTGGGATTGGTGCTGCACGTCGATGGATAAAATCTGAATTCGATAATATAGCTTCAGATTGTAATTGTATGGATGTTTTCTATCAGAAAGACTTCGTTAAAAAAGAAGATGGCAGCAGAATCCCAAAAGATGCCTGGGTTGTAAATGTTGTTGCTATTCAGAAGGGAAAAAAATATCCTAATCGCTATATTATTATGAGTGGTGATATCGATTCTCGTGCGAGTAATACAATGGATTTTAAAATTGATGCACCTGGAGCTAATGATAACGCGAGTGGTATGGCCGGTACCATGGAAGCTGCACGTGTTTTATCTCAGTATGAATTCGAGAATAGTATTGTTTACGTGGGTCTTAGCGGTGAAGAACAGGGACTTTTTGGCGGTAAAGGTTTAGCCCAATACGCTAAAAAGAACAACTGGGATATCATTGGTATTTTAAATAACGATATGATAGGGAATATCGAAGGGGTAGATGGCGTGATTAGTAATCGTGATTTTAGAATTTTTTCTGAACCCGTTCCGCCTACAGAAACTGAGAAAGAACGTAATATGCGCAGATTTTACGGAGGCGAAGTTGATGGAATTTCAAGACAATTAGCAAGATATATCCACAAAACCACCAAAACCTATATGCCAGAAATGAATCCTATGATGATTTATAGACTCGATAGGTTTGGGCGTGGAGGGCATCATCGACCTTTTAACGATCTTGGTTTTGCCGGAGTACGAATTATGGAAGCCCATGAAAATTATAATCGCCAACATCAAGATATAAGAACTGAAAATGGAATTGAATATGGTGATGTAATTGAAGGTGTTAATTTTGATTACGCAAAAAAGCTTACTGCCGTTAATGCCATAAATCTTGCAAGCCTCGCGTGGGCTCCGCCTGCTCCAGCAAAAGTAGAGATTGGCGGAATAGTTGAGGCCGATACTAAGCTGAGATGGGAAGCCGTAGAAGGTAATATTTCAGGGTATAAAATTTATTGGAGAGAAACTACAGCTCCACAGTGGCAACATTCTAGATTTGTAAGTAAAAATGTAACTAATTTCACCTTAGATGGTGTAGTAATCGATAACTTTTTCTTCGGAGTTTCTGCTGTTAGTGAAAACGGACACGAAAGCGTAATCGTATTTCCTTCAGGTACATTTAGATAAAAATTACTATAATTAGTAGTAGCAAAAGGTTCTATAGATAGAACCTTTTTTTATGTTCAAATCTCAAAATTAAATGCGTATTTCTCATTTTTTTGTCTTTTATTGGCAGTAAAGAAATACATACTTTTTAAAGCGCAAATCATCGCTACTACAAGCCTTGCATTTAGAAAATTATCTATATCAAAAGAAAAAATCAAAAATTGGATAAGCTTAACATTTACATATTTAGTTAATTAACAATAGTTTACTTTTTACTTAAGTATAATTGGCACTTTTCAACTCTACCTTAGTTTCTAATTAACCAATAAATCGAAACCAATGGCAGAGATAAAAATTGAAAAGAAGAAAAAAATTTGGCCCTGGATTATCATTATCATCATTGTAGCTGTATTAGCATTTCTATATTTCTACGGAAGTACTTCCGATGATGATGTTGAAAACAATACCGAAATGGAGGAAATTGGACAAATCCATACTTCAAGAAAAGCCTCAGATAGCTTAATTTTTGAAGTTTAATTCTATTATTTAATTATCCTAAACTTGTATGTTATGAAAACAAAAGAGAAGCATTTATATTATCTAAACGAGCTTGGAAATTATAAAATATCAAGCAAAGATCCAGACATCCGAAATTGGGAAGTTAAGGATCGTGATTACATGAGCATAGGTAAAGTAGACAATCTTATCGTGAATAAAGAATTGGATAGGGTTGTGTATGTAGATGTAGAAGTTAACCAATCTATTATCGATAAAAACCACGATCCATACTCACCAGATAATAATTCAGGATTTAAAGAATTTATTAATAAAGAAGGTGAAAACCATATCATCATTCCAATTGGATTAATTGATATTAACGTAGATGAAAAATTTATTCATACCGATTCTTTAGATCATAAGATATTTTCTGAAACCAAAAGATATCGCACAGGCGATCCTATCTCTAGAGATTACGAAAAAAATATAATTTCATCATACAATAGAAATTATACGCCTAATGAAATACAAGGCAAAAAAGCAAAATTGACTGATGATGAATATGTAGTAGATGAATATAGTGCAAGAAAAAGTGCTCATAAACCCAGCAGTACAGAAAAACGCATTGCTGAAGAAAAAGCAAATCTTCATTATAAATCTGAGACGCTTCATGATCGTGAAAGAACAGAAAGCCGGGAAGAAAAAATGGAGAGAGAAAGAGCCCAATTAAGAGCAACCTCTTCAGAAAATAACTATTCAAAAGAGACAAAATCGATTCACGATACTCCAACTTCTAAAGAAGGTATTCGGCCAGAAAAAACTTACGACGACGATACCAACTGGAACCGTGAGAAACATTTTCTATCTGAAGATGAAATAGAATCTAGAGAAAGAAAAAGATTAAGAGCTGAAGACGATTTTTACAATCGTAGCGAATTTAAAAGAAGAGATCAATAATCTTAAGCATTTTAAAAAACTCCCGGAAAAACCGGGAGTTTTGGGACTATCTCAAAAACTGTGTAAGTAGAAAATATCGGGGTTTGCAAACCCCGATATTTTTTTAATCTTGCCTGTAATTTCAGGCCTCTAATATTTACACAGTAATGAAAAAAGAAGATTTATTTGACGATGATTTTTTAAAGCAGTTCAAATCCGGAGAAGAACTCAGTAATTTCCTAAAACAACTCCAAAAGCGTGGTCTGGAAAAAATGCTGGAAGGTGAGCTTGATGGTCACCTTGATTACGAGAAAAACCAGCGATCTAAAGAAGGTAATACCCGCAACGGCTATTCCCAGAAGAAGGTTCGCAGTTCCTATGGAGAAGATTCTATAAAGGTTCCAAGAGACAGGGACGGATCCTTTAATCCCATGATTGTTCCAAAGCGGCAGAATATGGTTGATGGAATCGAGAATGTAATTGTCTCTCTTTATGCCAAAGGAATGAGCAATAGTGATATCGAAGAACAGATCTCTGAAGTCTATGGTTTTGATGTTTCTACTTCCACCATATCCCGAATAACTGACCGGATTAGCAATGATATTGTCGCCTGGCAGAACCGCCCTTTAGAGCCGGTTTATCTTATTGTCTGGATGGATGGGATTGTGTTTAAGGTACGAGAGAACTCCAAGGTAGTCAACAAAACGATTTATATCGCAGTAGGTCTTAGGAGGGATGGAAAGAAAGAGGTTCTTGGCCTATGGCTGGGTAAGAATGAATCTGCGGCTTTTTGGATGAGCGTACTTACTGATATGAAAGCCCGTGGTGTGGAGGATATTCTGATCACCGCTACAGATAACCTGAATGGATTTACCGATACCATTAGAAACGTATTCCCGGAATCCAGAACGCAAATATGTGTAGTCCACCAGATCAGGAATGCTTGCAGGTATGTGGTCTGGAAAGATAAAAAAGCCTTTACAAAGGATATGAAGCTCATCTATGATGCTCCGACCAAACAGGCCGCAGAAGCTGCCCTAGAGGATTTTGCACGCAATTGGAATGACAAGTATTCCTATGCTATTAAAAGCTGGAGAGACAACTGGGAAGATCTTACAGTTTTCTATGAATTCCCACTCGAGATCAGGCGTATCATTTACACCACCAACCTGATTGAAAATTTAAACGGTAAGATCAGGAAGTACACCAAGAATAAATTATCCTTCCCAACAGATGATGCTGTTATGAAATCAGTATATTTGGCATTAAGGGAAGCCACAAAAAAGTGGACTATGCCGGTTAGAAACTGGGGAATTATCCTCAATCAGTTCTTAACTATATATGAAGAAAGGGTTCGACTTTAAGTAATAAAGCCAAACCCCCTTATTTAAAACTTACACACTTTACGGGATAGTGTCGGAGTTTTTTTAATCTATCAAAGAAAGCTGAATTCTTTTTCGCTCTAAATCCACCTCTAAAACAGTAACCTCAACTTCTTGATTTAAGCGAACAATCTGCGTAACATCGCTCACGTAAGTATTTGATAATTTCGAGATGTGCACAAGTCCGCTTTGCTTCAATCCAATATCTACAAAACATCCAAAATTAGTTATATTATTTACCAATCCCGCTAATTTCATTCCGGGCTTTAAATCGCTAATTTCCCGGATATTTTCATCAAAAGAAAACGCACTAATCTTATCTCTGGGATCTACGCCCGGTTTCTCCAATTCAGCAAGAATATCTTTTAGAGTTGGTAATCCAATATTATCGGTAATATACTGCTCCAACTTGATTTCCTGAAGTTTCTTTTTGTTGCCTATCAATGCTGAAATTTCTACAGAGAGATCCTTTGCCATTTTATTTACAATAAAGTAACTTTCTGGGTGTACAGCAGAATTATCTAATGGATTTTTAGGATTTTTGATTCTTAGAAAGCCAGCCGATTGCTCAAAAGCCTTGGCGCCTAATCTTGGTACTTTCATTAAATCTTTTCTAGACTCAAAAGCGCCATTTTCGGTTCTTGTTTTTATAATATTATCAGCAAGCGATGGTCCTAATCCACTTACATAAGAAAGCAGTTCTTTACTCGCCGTGTTTAAATTTATACCTATTTTGTTTACCGTACTCATTACGGCGGTATCCAAACGTTGCTTCAGTAAATTTTGATCTACTTCGTGTTGGTACTGCCCTACTCCAATAGATTTTGGATCTATTTTAACCAATTCTGCTAGAGGATCACTAAGTCTTCTTCCAATAGAAACCGCTCCTCGAACCGTGATGTCATAATTAGGAAATTCATCTCGAGCCACTTTTGATGCCGAATATACCGAAGCTCCAGCTTCGTTTACTACATAAATCGCAATTTCACGATCAAACGAAAGAGATTTTACAAACTTTTCGGTTTCTCGGCTCGCCGTACCATTACCAATAGAAATTGCTTCAATTTTATACTTTTTAACTAGTGATTCAATTTTCTTCGCAGCAACATTTTGCTCTCTTTGTGGAGGATGCGGATAAATATTCTCGTTATGTTCTAGCTTTCCGTTTTCATCTAGGCAAACAACTTTACAACCCGATTTAAATCCGGGATCGATCGCCAAAATTCGTTTTTCTCCCAACGGTGGTGCTAAAAGCAACTGCTCTAGATTTAGCGAAAAGACTTTTATAGCTTCTTCATCTGCTTTTAACTTTGTTTCATTTAAAAATTCAGTGAAGAAAGAAGGTTTTAGGAGTCTGGAAAATGCATCTGTCGCGGCTTCTTCAATTAGATCGGCAGATTCAGAATTTCTATTTTTAATAAGCGATTCGGTAATTATCCGCAAAGCTTCCGATTTTTCGACCTCAATTTTAAGTTTTAAAATTCCTTCTTTATCACCCCGAAAAATGGCCAAAAATCGATGCGACGGAATTCTTCTAAGAGATTCACTCCAATCAAAGTACTGCTGAAATTTTTGCGCATCATCCTCCCCAGCTTTTGCCTTCACTACCTTAGAAGATATTTCAGCCTTTCTGGAATATAATTGTCTAATTCGCTTTCTTACAAATTGATTTTCGTTAATCCATTCAGCAATAATATGTTTCGCACCTTCTAGTGCTTCCGCTTCAGAATTCACTTTATTTTTAACGAATTTGGAGGCTGCCGAGAAAATATCTGGCGAATTTTGCGCCATAATCATTTTGGCCAATGGCTCCAAACCGTTCTCCCTGGCAGTATCGGCTTTGGTTTTTCGCTTTTTCTTAAACGGAAGGTATAAATCTTCTAAAATTGTAAGATTTTCAGCATTTTCTATTTTTGATTTCAGTTGATCTGTAAGTGATCCCTGCCCTTCAATTGTTTCTAAAATAGATTGCTTGCGTTTCTCTAAATTCTGAAAATATAAAAGTTCTTCTGAAATTTGCTGAATTTGGGTTTCATCCAAATTGCCTGTTTGTTCCTTGCGGTAGCGAGCAATAAAAGGCACTGTAGCATCTTCCTGAAGTAATTGTACTGTATTTTGAATGCTCTTAGCCGGCAGGCCGAGCTTTTTTATAATAAACTGTTGTAAACTCACATTAGAAAATTTAGCGGAATGCGAAGATAGTATTCCGCTTATAAAAAGTAAGTTTCAAATTAGGCAATTTAAGCTTAGATAATATTAATTTTTTCTGAATGTGCAATTGCCGTATTACTATCTTTAAAATAACAGGTTGCGACATCCAGACTTTCGATATTTTTTAATGTAGCCGTAACTTCTTTATTCTTCTTTTTTTCGGTTTGTCTTATGTAAATAGATCGCACATTTGTGGGATATGTTTTACAGATTCGTTCGTAAATATGAACATCCTGCTGCGAATCGTCTCCTAATAAAACATATTCTAAATTTGGATAAAAAGAGATAATATCCTTTACTTTCTGAAATTTATGATCGTGACTTCCCCTACCTGTTTTAACAAAATCTGAAATTCCTGTTTTTATTTTCTTCAACTTAATAACCGCTTTTGGTAGTTCGTGCATGTCGGCAAATTCAGCAATAAAATCATACAAATTCCACTCGCTACTCGAAACATAAAAAAAAGAATTCGATGCCTCTTCACTGTCCTGCCCTGCTTTACTTAAAGATTTATAATGATCTACCACATCCTCAAAAATCTTTCTTCGGTTTACATTTTTAGATAACATCACATAAAGCTTTTTAAAGAAGCTATTGCTATGAGAGATTAAAAAAGTATCATCGATATCTGATATGATTCCCAATTTACTCTCGTAAGGCTTTAATAATTCACCTTTTTCGATAATACCAAAATGATCCTCCATTTTTGCAATCACCTCGTACTCGTGCCAACCACTTTGCAAATTTTCTTCGTAAGGAACTGTGAATCTAAAATAACCATCCTCCATAGTTTTGGTTTTCCATTCTTTTCCTTTAAAACACAGATGAAGTTCGTAATTAGATAAGGGCTTTATTCTAAATTTATGAATAATGGCAGAGGTATGTTTTATTCCCTTTCTATCTAAGCGATATTTATCGGGAGCCCAGCTTTTAAAAAGGTGGCCAAAAACCACCAGTTCTTTGTCGTTAGCGTATCCACGGTAAAGTTTTAAGTCAAGTTTCAAAATATTTAATTTTTTATAAAGAGTAGGCCTGCTCCAAATTAGTTAATTTTGAATATAACTATAAAGAAAATGGGAGACTTTAGGAATATTTTAATGGTTGTAAATCCGATTTCGGGCGGCGAAGAAAAAGACGATCTAATCGCTGATGTTCAAAAAGAAGTGCAAAATAAGAATTGGAAATTTCATCTTTTTAAAACTGAAGGAGAAAACGATATTGAAAAAATCCAACAAGAAATAAAGAAAGTTGAACCAGAACGAATGCTCGTAGTTGGTGGTGACGGCACCATTAATATGGTTGCTGAAGCTTTATTACATCAAGAACTACCTATAGCTATTTTCCCTGCGGGATCTGCAAATGGACTTGCATTAAATCTAGACATCCCAAAAGATAGAAAAGAACAAATAAAGATTGCTTTAGGAGATAACTTTACAAATTTAGATGTACTGCAAATTAACAGTCAACTTTGTTTGCACCTAAGCGATATTGGCCTTAATGCCGAATTAATTGAAAATTACGAAACGGCGGCTATTCGTGGCAAATTTGGTTATTTAATGCAAACTATTCCTACGCTAATAAGAAGTAAATATCCTTATGAATATGAAGTTGAAATTGACGGGAGTACCTACCATCATAAAGGAATAATGCTAGCCATAGCTAATTGCAAAAAATATGGTACAGGCGCTAAAATTAATCCTGAAGGCATGCACGATGACGGGAAATTTGAAATTTTAATTTTCAAAAATCTTGATATTGCTGAAATTTTAGGAACACTTCGGGAAGATGTGAAATTTAACACCGATTTTGCAGAGATCATTTCTACAAGCCAGGCAAAAATTAAATGCAAAAAACCTATAGCCTTCCAAATTGATGGAGAATTTATCGAAAATACGCAGAATATAGAGGTAAATATTGCTTCAAAAAGCTTAAAAATCGCCGTGAAATAGAAAATTAATAAAAAATATTATTTTTGTTATTAAAAATTCTATTTAAGCGTTTTAAATACATTTATTTCTCAATAAAATCCGCTAAAAGCCCATAAATACTACGATTTTCGAATAAGTGTTAAATCAACACGATTATCATATTCATATTTTAAAAAGTATTTTTACAACTTTTAATTAAAGAATTGATCCTAAAACTAAATAATCTTTATTTTTTGATTAATATTTTACTAAATTTATATCTGGAAATTATAAGGTTTAGTTAATCAAATTGTAAAATTATTTTTATGAAAAAAGGATTACTCAGGTTAAGTCTGTTCCTATTTGTAGCGCTTTGTTTTTCATTTGCAAAAGCGCAAACGATTTCGGGAACGGTAACAGATGGTTCTCTGCCAATTCCAGGAGTAAACATTCTGGTAAAAGGTACCTCCAATGGAACCACGACAGATTTTGACGGAAACTATAGCCTAAAGGATGTTGCAGAAAATGCAACATTGGTTTTTAGTTTTGTTGGATACACACAGAAAGAAGTTGCTGTTAATGGAAGATCAACAATTAATGTAACTTTATCTGAAGATGCAGCTGCACTAAGCGAAGTTGTTGTAATTGGTTATGGCTCTACCACCGTTAAAGACGCAACTGGCGCTGTAGCAACCGTTTCTGCAGAGGATTTTAACCAGGGGGTTATTTCTTCTCCCGAAGAGTTAATTCAAGGGAAAACTGCAGGCTTACAAATTACCACCACTAGTGGTGAACCCGGCGGCGGAGTAAACATAAGGATTCGTGGTACATCATCAGTAAGAGGTGGCAACAATCCATTATTTGTTGTAGATGGTGTGCCATTAGCAGGGAACGATGTTTCTTCTGGTGGTGAAGATGTAGGTTTTGGATCAAGTTCAGCAAAAAATCCGCTTAATTTTTTAAATCCTTCAGATATTGAAAGTATGAGCGTTTTAAAAGATGCTTCTGCTACCGCCATTTACGGTTCTCGTGGTGCGAACGGAGTGGTAATTATTACTACCAAAACTGGTAGAGGAACTGAGTCTAGACTGGATTATGGTACGACCTTAAGTTTAGCCTCTCCCGCCAATACGTATGATTTATTGGATAGAGATGAGTATTTAGAAGCTGTATCTGAATTAGGTGGAGATCTTGCTATCTTAGACCAAGGCGCAAATACCGATTTTCAAGACGAAATTACCAGAACGGCTTTTTCTCAGATTCATAATTTGTCGTATTCCGACTCATATAATAGTGGTAATTATCGCGCTTCTTTAAGTTATGCAGATCAAGAAGGTATTGTAGAAAATTCTGCTCTAGAGCGTCTTTCTGGAAGATTCAATATTACTCAGCGTTTGTTTGACGATAAATTAAAATTGAATTTACAGTCTACTCTATCAAGAGTAAACGATACCAGAGCACCAATTTCTAATAACGCAGGATTTCAAGGAGATTTATTAGGCGCAGCTTATCAGGCTAATCCCACTTTCCCAGCAGATCCAGATTTTCAGCCTCAGGGAAGCATTATAAATCCTTTATCACTTTTAAAATACTTTTCAGATGAATCGGAAACCGATAGAGTGCTTCTAAATTTCTCTGCCGATTATGAAGTTATTGAAGGCTTAAATGCTAAAATAAACTTTGGATATGATACTTCTGAGTCGAACAGAGAAGCAGCAATATCTGGCGGTTTAACCGGGATTCAATCTGGCGTACCAGATAATGGTAGAGGCGCGCTAAATCAAGTTGAAGCTACAAACCGTTTGATGGAATTTACTTTGAATTACGAAAAGATGTTTGAGAACTCGAAGTTTGAAGCTTTGGCTGGATACTCTTTCCAAGATTTTGAAAGAAAAGGTTATAATGTAAGTGGTTTTGGTTTCCAGAGTGAAGATTTAGGAGAAATGACCAGTAGTTTAAATGATGCAAATAACATCTTAAGAAATAATATATCTGGTTCTTACCAACAATATGGATACGATCCTAACGGTTTTTTTGTAACCAGATTGTTCCCAAACATTGCAACGGAAGATTTGACATCTCCTTCAGGAATTGGGCCAACTTCTGTAGCTTACGATAGTTTTAATATTACAGATGAACTACAGTCTTATTTTGCTAGAGTAAATTTTGAGCTGGCAGGAAAATATTTATTTACAGCTACGGTAAGAGCTGATGGTTCTACCAGATTTGGAGGTAACAATAAATATGGTGTTTTCCCATCTGGAGCTTTCGCATGGCAATTAGCAGAAGAAGACTTCATTCCTGAAGCCTTTTCTACTCTTAAGCTTAGATTAGGTTATGGTATCACCGGAAATCAAGAAATTCCTTATAATCAATATACTGTTAGAGAACGATATGCCGATTTTGGTATTCAGGATAATGGAAATATTAATCGCCCAGGTGTTACGCAAGTATCCTTTGCCAATCCAGATTTGCAATGGGAAGAAACAAGCCAGACCAACCTTGGTTTAGATTTTGGCTTTATGCAGGATAGATTAAGTGGATCTTTAGACTTTTATTATAAAAATACAACAGATCTACTTATTCAGGTATTCTCTGCGCAGCCTTCACCTCAACCATTCGTTTATCAAAATTTAGATGCACATGTAATTAATAAAGGTGTTGAATTTGCTATTGATTATAACATAATAAATAACGAAGACTGGTATTGGAACTTCGGGTTTAATATAGCCTACAATGACAACATGGTTGAAGATTATGCAGGACAAAACAGAACAGGAGAAATTAATGGACAGGGGCTTACCGGTGCATTTGCTCAATTACTCGCTGGTGGACAACCTTTATTCTCCTACTACTTAAGAGAATTTGGTGGTTTTGATGAGAATGGGCAAAGTATTTATCCTAATGGTGATGTTCAAACTTTTATAGGAAAAAGTGCACTTCCAACAACTAATGTTGGTATTTCAACAAGAGTAGAATATAAAAATTGGGATCTTTCCCTATTTATGGCAGGACAGTACGGTCACTATATCTATAATAATACTGAAAACGCATTTTTCACAAAAGGAGCCTTAAATAATGGTCGTAATGTGACACGCAATGTAGTTGATAATGGTGAATCTGCTTCAAACGCTCCAGATGTTTCTACAAGATTCTTGGAAAAAGGAGATTTTCTAAGAATGCAAAATGCCACTTTAGGGTATAACTTCGATCTTAACGAAGATAGCATGTTCAAGACTTTAAGATTATACTTAAACGGACAGAATCTATTTGTAATCACAGATTATTCTGGTTTAGATCCTGAGGTTGATACTAACAAAGCATTGAACGGAATTCCATCTGCCGGTATCGATTATACTGCTTATCCTAAGCCAAGAACATTCACTTTTGGGTTGAACGTATCATTTTAAAAAATTATTATGAAAAATAGATTTATAAAACTTTCAATACTCTTAGTAGCACTGGGATCTTTTATCGCGTGTACAGACCTGGAGTTAGAAGACACAGATTCTGTATCGCGCGTGCAGACTACTGGAGACTTTACTGGTGTTTCTGATGTTGCTGGATCTTTAAGTAACGCCTACAATAGCCTTCGAACAAATGTAGAAACCCATGAAAATTTATACGGACTTAATGAAGGTACTTCAGACGAGTTATTAATTCCTACCAGAGGAACTGACTGGGGGGATAATGGAGTTTGGAGAACGTTACATCAGCATACGTGGGATGCGAACCACAACTTTGTTCTAAATACATGGAACGAGTTTAATTCTGCTATATTCAATCTCACTGAAATAATTGCTCCAGAGAGCGATGCAAATGCACAACAAATCGCAGAAGCAAAATTCTTAAGAGCATTTCATATGTACTGGATAATGGATCTTTATGGACAGGTTCCTTTTAGAGAAGTTGATGAAGGTCCAGATGTAAATCCTCGAGTAATGACAAGAAGTGAAGCTTTTGAATTTGTTATGCAGGATCTTAACGAAGCTATGCCAGATTTACCAAGTATAGGTCCTGGTAATGGTACAGTACAGGCTTCTAAAGCAGCCGCTCATTATTTATTGGCCAAATTATACCTTAATAAGCATATTTATTTAGCGATGGCATCTGCTGAAGCGGCAGACATGACAGCGGTTATAGATCATGTTGATGCAATTATAGGCGCAGGATTTGAACTCCAGGAAGGTTTCTTTGAAATTTTTGAACCTTCAGATGATACAGAGACCATTCTTTATACAACTTCTAGTGCCGGAAACCGTATGTGGTCTACGCTTCATTATGCGCAGGGAACAGATGATAATGCCGCTGGTGGATGGAATGGATTCTCAACTTTAGCAGAATTCTACGATCTATTTGAAGGTGACGAAAACGTAAATACGCCAGGATCTGGACAGGAAGAAAGACGCGGTTACGTACCTTTAAATGGTAATTCGACTGGTACTTATATAGGCAAAGGTTTTCTAATAAATCAGCAATATGCTGCCGATGGTAGCGAGCTTACCGATAGAGCTGGTAATCCATTAGTTTTTACCAAAGATCTCCCAGGTCTTTTAGGCAACAACGAAAGAAACGGAATTCGTGTACTTAAATATCATCCATCAAATGGTGCTTATACTGGTCATGTAGTGGTATTTAGGTTTGCAGATGCCTATTTAATGAAAGCCGAAGCTATTATGAGAGGTGGCTCAAGTTCTGAAGATGCTTTAACTATGGTTAACGATCTACGCGAGCTTAGAGAAGCAAGTCCTCTTCCTTCCCTTTCTGAACAAGATATGCTAGATGAACGTGGACGCGAACTATATACTGAATACTGGAGAAGACAGGACCAAATTAGATTTGGAACCTTTACTTCTACTTGGGAGTTTAAAGACAATACTGAAGAATTTAGAGTGCTTTTCCCTATTCCTTCTGTGGCTCTAACTTCAAATCCAAATTTGACGCAGAATCCGGGATATTAGGATAAGTCAGGCTTTTTAAGAGACTTAAGAGGCGCCCTAACGTCACTTAAGTCTCTTTTATTTAGCGTTTAACGTCTATTAAAACTTATTTAATCAGCTTACCCCAATATGAATAATTCATCATCAATTTCAAACTTAACTAAGATAATTCTTATAGGATTGCTCTTTCCCTTAATCTATTCCTGTAATAAAACTTCAGAAAATAAAAAAGAAGAACCAAAAGATGTTCTTTTTACTCTAATGCCAGCAGATTCTACAGGTATTTCTTTTATAAATCAGGTAAGAAACGAAAAAGAATTCAATATTTTCAGGTATCGTAATTTCTATAACGGTGCCGGTGTTGGTATAGGAGATATTAATAATGATGGTCTTCCTGATGTATATCTTACCTCGAACATGGGAAAAAACAAGCTTTATTTAAATCAGGGAAACTTTAAATTTAAAGATATTTCTGAATCATCAGGAACGCAAGGAAACAGATCATGGTCTACCGGGGTTACCATAGTAGATATTAATGTTGACGGTCTATTAGATATTTATGTATCTAACGCTGGCAACATCGCAGGTGACGATCGCCGTAATGAACTTTTTATCAATAATGGTGATCTTACATTCAGTGAAGTTGCTTCAGAATATAATTTAGATGAAAACGGCTTCACTACTCACGCTGCATTTTTTGATTACGATCTGGATGGCGATCTCGATGTTTATATACTGAACAATAGCTTTATCCCTGTATCCAGTCTTGGGTACAACAACAAAAGAGAACTCCGCGGAAAAGATTGGAATCTACCTGAAGTCTTTAAAGGCGGTGGAGATAAACTATTACGAAACGATAATGGAAAATTTACCGATGTTAGCGAAGAAGCCGGCATCTATGGAAGTCTTATTGGGTTTGGCCTTGGGGTAACTATTGGTGACGTTAATGGTGATATGCTCCCGGATATTTACGTATCTAACGATTTTTATGAGCGTGATTACCTGTACATCAATAATGGTGATGGCACCTTTATCGAAGATATCAAAAATCAGATAGCGCATTTAAGTTTGTCTTCCATGGGAGCCGATATGGCAGATATTAACAACGACGGTTTACCCGAAATTTTTGTGACCGATATGCTCCCAAAAAATGATGAACGTTTAAAAAACACCAGCGAATTTGAACGCTTTGATCTTTATAAATTAAAAGAAGATCGTGATTTTTATCATCAGTACATGCAAAATAGCCTTCAGCTGAATAATGGAAATAATAGCTTTTCTGAAATAGCTTTTTATAGCGGTGTGGCGCAGACCGATTGGAGCTGGAGCGCTCTTATCTTCGATATGGACAATGATGGTTATAAGGATATTTTTGTGAGCAATGGCATCTATCACGATCTTACCAACCAGGATTTTATGGATTTCTTTGCTAATGATATTCTTCAGGATATGGTAATTACAGGGCAAAAAAAAGAATTCGATTCTATTCTGAATAAAATGCCAAGCACCCCCATTTCTAATTATGTTTTTAAAAATAATGCCGATTTAAGTTTTTCCGATACTACAGAAGATTGGGGATTTAGCACACCAAGTTTCTCCAATGGCTCGGCCTATGGCGACTTGGATAACGATGGTGATCTAGATCTTATCGTGAATAATGTAAACATGGAATTATTTGTTTATCGTAACGAAACTGATAAAAAACATGATCACAACTGGACTAAAATTCAGCTTAAAGGAAACGATAAAAACACCTTTGCCATTGGCAGTAAAGTGACAATTTATACCGAAGACGATCAATTAACACAACAGCTTATTCCTACTCGTGGTTTTCAATCTTCAGCAGATTACAACCTCACTTTTGGATTGGGAACACACCAAAAGATCGATTCAATTCTGGTAATCTGGCCAAATAAAAGTGCTTCATTAAAGACTAATATTAACATTAATGAACTTGTGGTTTTCGATCAGGAGGAAGCTGAAGAATTTAGTCTTCCCAAGATTAAATCCAGCCAATATTTTAAAGAAATCGATACAGATTTTACCGCACATAAAGAAGACAACTATATAGATTACGATTACGAAGGCTTGATAAATAAAATGCTTTCTCGCGAAGGTCCCGCAATCGCTGTGGCTGATGTAAATAACGACGGAAATGATGATTTTTACGTGGCCGGAGCTAGAAATGAGTCAGGTGTACTTTATATTCAGCAAACTAGCGGTAAATTTTTAAAAAGCATTATAGATGAAACCGAAGAATCAAAGATTTTTGAAGAGACCGGTGCCGTTTTTACCGATATTGATAATGATGGTTTTAAAGACCTAATTTTAATTGCTGGCGGAAATAATATTTATGCTGAAAAAGAACAATATGAAACCCGAATTTATTTGAATGACGGGAAAGGGAATTTCAGTAAAAGTGATTCAGAATTACCAATCAATGATCAAAATGCGGCCGTTATCGCCGCGAATGATTTTGATAAAGATAGAAAAATCGATCTATTTATTGGATATCGAAGCGTTCCTGGAGTTTACGGAATAAACCCAAGCCATCAACTATTAAAAAATAAAGGCAATGGCAAGTTTACTTCTTTAGACACTTCAAATTTGGATAATCTGGGGATGATCACCGATGCATCCTGGGCAGATATCGATAATGATGGAAAAGCTGAATTGATTGTAATCGGCGATTGGATGGCTCCTACAATTTTTAAAATTCAGGATAAAAAATTAAGTCTAATAAGCTCAAATCTTAGCGAATATGCCGGAGCGTGGAATTGTATGAAGATTACAGATCTTAACAAAGATGGGCTGCCAGATCTAATTTTGGGAAATCGTGGCACTAATTCTTTTTATAATGCCAGTAAAAAAGATCCGGTGAAAGTTTACATCAGCGATTTTGATCATAATGGGACGACCGAGCAAATTTTTACCCGAACGATCAACAGAAAAGATGTTCCTATTCATTTAAGAAGAGAACTTTCTGGACAGATTTCTTCAGTAAAAAAACAAAACCTAAAATTCGCTGAGTATGCGACAAAATCTATAGATCAGTTATTTTCAAAAGATGTTTTAGATGAAGCATTGGTTAAAGAAATTAGCGGTTTTAAAAGTATTATCGCGATAAATAAAGGCGACGGAAATTTTGAAGTTCAGGAGATGCCGGCGCAGGCTCAATTTAGTTCTATCCACGCCATCGAAACCATGGATATAAATAATGATAGTAATCTGGATATTATTATTGCAGGAAATGATTACGATCTAAAACCTCAATTTTCGAGATTAGATGCCAATTATGGATTAGTTTTAATGAACGACGGTAATGGCAGCTTTAAAGCTGAAACTTCAGAAAAAACGGGGTTATTTTTTAAAGGTCAGGTTCGTGATCTCAAAATAATTCAGAATAAAAAAGGCGAAAAGCGACTATTGGTTGGAATCAACGACGAGAAACCGCAATTGTACAAACTTCAGTAATGAAAAATCTTTGCTCCATATTGATATTTGCTGTTTTGGCCGCCTGTTCTAAAAACGAAAAAGAAGTCCAGGAAACCGCCACTCCTTCCCTTTTTAAAGAATTAGATGCTAAAATCACCAATCTTGATTTCGGCAACATCTTAACCGAAACCGATAGTCTCAATATTTTAGATTACCTGTATTATTACAATGGTGGCGGCGTGGCGATTGGCGATATCAATAACGATAGTTTGCCCGATATTTTTCTTACGGGAAACCAGGTTCCTAACAAATTATTTTTGAATAAAGGAAACCTGAAATTTGAAGATATTACTGAAACTGCCGGAGTTGCTGGCAATTCAGATTGGAATACGGGTGTTGCAATCGTCGATATTAATGGCGACGGCTTTCTCGATATTTATGTTTGTGCGGTGGTGGGTATTAATGGATTAAAAGGAAAAAATGAACTTTTTATCAATAATGGTGATGGAACTTTTACTGAAAAAGCTTCAGAATATGGTTTAGATTTTCAGAATTATAGTACCAACGCAGCTTTTTTTGATTATGATAATGACGGCGATCTAGATCTATATTTACTGAATCATGCGGTGCATACCGTGAACACCTACGGCCCTGCTGAAATTCGAGAAAATCGAAGCAAAAAAAGCGGCGATAAATTATTGAGAAACGATGGCGATTATTTTACCGATGTTAGCGAAGAAGCCGGAATTTACGGTGGGCCAAATGGTTACGGATTAGGAATTGCGACAGCCGATTTTAATAACAACGGTTTTACAGATATTTATATTAGTAACGATTTTCATGAAGATGATTTTTATTATCTGAATAATGGCGACGGAACGTTTACTGAAAGTTTAAAATCTAAATTTGGGCATACCAGCAGATTCTCGATGGGCAGCGATGCGGCTGATGTTAATAATGATGGATTTTTGGATATTCTAACTTTAGATATGCTGCCTGATGATGAAAAAGTAATCAAAGCGAGCATGGGCGACGATTCTCCAGATATTCATAAAATGAAAAGCGAGCGCCTGCATTATCACGAGCAGTTTAGCCGAAACATGCTGCAAATAAATCAAGGTGGTGAATACTTTCAGGATTTGGGATTAATTAGCGGACTCGCAGCTACAGATTGGAGTTGGAGTGCGCTATTTGCAGATTACGATCTGGATGGCATCCAGGATGTATTTATTTCTAGCGGAATTCCAAAACGCCCAAACGACTACGATTATATAAAATATGTTTCGAATAATCAGATTCAAAAAGAGTTAAGCAAGGGAAACAAAATCGATAAAAAAGCGATCGAAATGATGCCTTCTGGCGCGGTTGCTAACCGAATTTTTAAAGGAAACGAAAACTTAAATTTTAAGGATCTTTCTGGCGCGTGGATCTCGAAAGATAGTATTATGAGTACCGGCTCGGCTTATGCAGATCTGGATAACGACGGCGATCTTGATATTATCGTCAACAATATCAATGCACCGGCGCGAATTTATGAAAATCGTATTACTGAAAACAATAAGAATTTTCTAAAAATAAAACTGCAGTATAAAAACCCAAATATCCAGGCGATTGGCAGTAAAGCTATTGTTTATCAAAATGGTAACCGACAGGTAAAGCAATTATTCACCACACGCGGATTTCAATCAGCTTCTGAAGCTTTGTTGCATTTTGGTTTTGATCATTCAAAAAATATAGATTCTCTTTTAATTATATTGCCCGATAATTCGATTCAAAAATTATCGAATATCGCTTTGGGACAAACGCTTTACATAAATCAAGCTGAAAATCTTAAAAAAGTAAATTATGCCCATTTGTTTCCGAAGAAAAAAGCCTGGTTTATAAAAGTAGATTCTTTACCCGGTTTAGATTACGAGCATAAAGAAAATCGCTATCAGGATTTTGATCGCCAAAAATTGATTCCGTATCAAATTTCAGATCGCGGTCCCGCGGTGGTGGTAAAAGATATTAATGGCGATGGGAAAGATGACATCTTCTTCGGAAGTGCGAAATTCACTCAATCGGCTGTATATTTTCAAACTAAAAATGGTTTCGAAAAACAAACAATTTCGGCTTTAAAGGATGATATTCGTTCAGAAGATATTTCCGCAGTGATCGAAGATTTTGACAATAATGGTGAGAATGATTTATTGGTAGTTTCTGGTGGCGGAGAATATTACGGTGAAAACAAAGCTTTATTGGACAGATTATACCTTCAGAAAAATAGAAACTTCAGCAAAAACGATTTTCCCGAGTATTTTGAAAATGGAAGCGTTGTAAAAGCAGCCGATTATGATAGTGATGGGGATGTAGATTTGTTTGTTGGCGGTGCAGCGGTTTCTAACGATTTTGGTAAAATTCCGCAATCATTTTTATTGAAAAATAACAAAGGGAATTTCAGTATAGATAAAAAAAATGAGCTTGGCGAGATAGGAATGGTTACCGATGCGATCTGGACCGATTTTAATAATGATGGGCAAATCGATCTTATTGTAGTTGGCGAATGGATGGCACCAAAATTCTACGAAAATCAAAATGGAAAGTTTAAACCGTATAAAATTGAAGCTGGTTTAAAGGGATTATGGCAAAGTATCGCTGCGTTTGATATCGATGGCGATGGCGACAAAGATTACCTTTTGGGAAACTGGGGATTAAATACAAAACTGGTTGCAAACAAGGAAAATCCGCTTAAAATGTATTATCTTGATTTTGATAAGAATGGAAGCACCGAGACCATTCTCGCCCAGGAGAAAAATGGTAAATATTATCCTGTAAATGGTTTAGATATGTTGGTAGGACAATTGTCTTATCTGCGCAAAAAGTTCCCTAATTATAAAAGTTTTGCAGGAAAAACAATCGAAGAGATTTTCGATAAAGAACAACTAGAAAAAGCGGAGGTTTTAGAAGTTGAAACACTGGCTTCAGGATATCTTTTAAATGATGATGGAAACTTTAGTTTTAAAGCATTTGAAAATCCATTGCAAATTTCGCCAATAACAGCATTTTTAAAGCGCGATTTTAATAAAGACGGTAAAACCGAAATGTTGATTGGCGGTAATTATTTTGGAACAATACCATACCACGGAAAATTCGATCAATTTGCCGGCATTATTCTGCAATCTGTCGACTCTTATATCGAAGCTAAAGAACTTGGTATTAATTTTACGCAAAAAGCAGTAATTAGTATTGATATTTTAAATTTTAAAGATCACGAATATTTGCTGGTCACTTACAACAATAATAAACCAGAAGTTTATAAAATTAACTAAGCATGAGAAAAGCACTAATATTTCTATTAAGTATTGCAATTCTTAGCGGCTGCGCAGATGATAAGAATACCAATGTTGAAGCTATAAATATTAGTGCTTCAGATTATCACGCCTCTCTAGACCAGATCACCAATATTATGGTGCATGATATTTTCTCGCCTCCGGTAGCAAGCCGAATTTATTCGTATGCTAACCTCGCTGCTTATGAGATCGTAGCACAACATAATCCTAATTTTGAATCGCTTACAAAAACTATAAACGCAGAAATTTCTATCCCTGTCTTAGATACCAGCAAAGCGATCGATTACAGAATGGCAGCCTTGATTGCACAATTGGAAATTGGTAAAACGCTTATTTTTTCTGAAGCTGAAATTACCAATTACAGTGACAGCTTATTTGTAAGCTGGAAAGAAAATAACGAAGAAATCTTTAAAAATTCTAAAACCTACGGAATGCAGGTGGCAGATGCTTTTAAGAACTGGATTGATAAAGACAATTATAAAGAAACGCGTACAATGCCTAAATTTTCAGTATATACTGAAGATGTTTCGCGTTGGCAACCTACTCCCCCAACCTATATGGATGGGATTGAGCCACATTGGATGAAAATTAGGCCGTTTACTTTAGATTCGGCTTCACAATTTAAACCAGAACCTCATCCGGAATTTTCTATGGAAGAAGGATCTGATTTTTATAAAGAGCTGATAGAGGTTTATGAAGTGCGTAACCAAATGGATGAAACCGGAAACAAATCTGAAGAAATGCAGATCGCTAAATTTTGGGATTGTAATCCTTATGTTTCTACCCAAAGAGGACATTTAATGTTTGCTACTAAAAAAATCACTCCGGGTGGTCATTGGATTGGTATCACAAAAATTGCCAGTCAAAAAGCAAATCTCGATTTTGATAAAACTGTTTACGCTTATACGGCAACAAGCATGGGAATCGCCGACGCATTTATTAGTTGCTGGGACGAAAAATACCGCAGTAACCTAGTACGGCCGGAAACATTAATCAATAAATTTATTGACGACCAGTGGAAACCGGTTTTACAAACTCCACCATTCCCTGAGTACACCAGTGGACATTCTGTGGTAAGCGGAGCTTCGGCCGAGATTTTAACGCGATTATTTGGTGATCGATTTCAGTTCTCAGATGACACTGAAGTCCGCTATGGTTTGCCGGAAAGGGAATACACTTCGTTTAGAAACGCAGCACAGGAGGCAGCTTTAAGCAGGCTTTATGGCGGCATCCATTATCGTGCAGCAATCGAAAATGGATTAGACCAGGGAATCGATCTTGGAAAGCATGTCGTAAAAACTCTTAACGTAAAAGCATTATAATTGATGAAGAAATTACTTTTGGGACTATTGATAGTAGCCTTAGTTGGTATTTCTATCTGGTACCTTGCTCTGAAGCCCTACGATTATAGCATTACATTTACCACCAATACTCCCAGCGGTATTATTTATGAAAAAATACAGTATTGGAAATATGATCATTTTAATAATTCTGAAATCGTTGAGGAAAAATTGAATGAAAGTGTAACTCATAATCTCAATTTTGAAGATCAATCCTTGCTAATCGATTGGAATATTATACCTATAAATGACTCGGTAAATCAAGTAAAAGCACTTGTAAATCATCCTGGAAATCTAATTTCTAATCGGTTTGCTTTACTAACCGGAAAAAATCAAGAACAGGACAGTGTCAAAGCTGAACTCGAGATTCTGAGGGAATCTTTGGAAGGCGACAAAACCAATTACAGTATCGAAATCGTTGGCGAAGCAAAAGCACCAAAAACATATTGTGCCTGTATGAGTTTAAAAGGCCAACTACAGCAAAAAGCTATGCTTATGATGACCAATATTGGTTATTTATCAGATTATGTTTTAAAACACGATCTAAAAATGCCGGCAAAACCAAGAGTTTTAGTTAAAAGCTGGGATAAAGAAACCAATGAAATTAAGTTTGATTTTTGTTTTCCGATCGTAAAAAAAGAAGGTTTACCAGAAACCGACAAAATCAAGTTAAAAAGGCTACCATCTTTTAATTCGATGCATGTGGTGTTTAACGGGAATTATCTTTTTACACATTATGGTTGGTATAAACTTCAGGATTATGCAAAATTCAAGGATCTCAATTTAAGCGAACAAGTTTTAGAAATTTTTAATCATAACCCTGAAATGGGAGGAAATTCTATCGACTGGAAAACTGACATTTACACCTTGATGAGATAATTATTGATGAGATAATTATAAATATCAGCTAGAAAGATTAAATTATTGCTTTGTTAGTGTAATTTTTAGAGTTTAGATCTATAAAAGATTTCTTTATTTCGGAAAGATTAAAATCTAAATGTAATAAAAAAGCTGTCTCTTTTTAAAAGACAGCTTTTTCAGGATAATTAGTAATTACATCAATTTATCTAAAAAAATGAATTCTTAAAGTCTAATCCCAATTTCCACTTATAATCTATTTTAAATTAAAGTAATTTGAATTTTAAAGGGACATTGCTTTACCACCACCTAGCTCTTCTACAGGACCACAAGGAATATATTTTCCCGGAATTGGGTCATACCAAAGTACGTTTTCACCAATCTGCTCGCTAGTTTGCCACGCCCAGATTCCCATATCTCTTACAGTTTCTAAATATGCCAGAGCACCAGAATCGTGATTCATTTCTAATTCTTCCTCTGGATCTTTATCCTGTGGATCTTGAGTTTCAGTAGTTCGTTTTGGCCTAAAACTTTCTTTTTCTTCAGAAGTCGCTTTTAAATATTTAGCTATTATTTGATCGTATTCTTCTGCAGTTCCATTTCCCGGATTTTTATCAAATTGTTTTTCAAAAGCACTGGCAAAAGCATCAGCAGATTTTTTAAAATCTTTCTGTTGGGATTCTGGAGCCACTTCATTCATGTAAGAATCGATAAATTCAGCTATATTTAATTCACTTGCACCAGCGGTATCTGTCTTAGGCAAAATAATTTCCAAAACTTCTTTCAGAATAAATCCATTAGATGCAGTTAAATATATAGGCTGCCAGTCGTAAGAAGGTTCGCTTTTACAACTTTGCAGTAAGCTTAAAGTACTGGGGCCAACGACCATCACTCCAGCTCCCAATCCTATATTTCTTAAGGCCTGTCTTCTATTCATGATCTTTGTTTATGCGTTAGACGAATTTTTGAAGTTTTTGGAAGCATGATCTGCAGCTCTGGCAGTCATGGCCATATATGTTAATGATGGATTTTGGCAACCAGAAGAAGTCATAAATGCACCATCGGTTACATAAACATTTTTGACATTATGTATCTGGTTATTTCCGTTTAAAACAGAAGTTTTAGGATCACGGCCCATTCTTGCCGTTCCCATTTCATGAATTCCTAAGCCTGGAGCTCCTAAATTATCATAGGGAGAAATATCATAACCCCCCGATTTTTCCAACATGGCGACAGCTTGCTCTTTCATGTCTTTGCGCATTTTGAGCTCGTTATCTTTAAATTCCGCATCGAAAGTTATCGTAGGGATTCCCCATTTATCAAGCTTATCGTAATTTAATGTCATTTTATTTTCGTGATAGGGCAAACATTCACCAAAAGCACCAAGGCCCATCGTCCATCCTCCCGGTTTGGTAATTGCTTCTTTCATTTTTTGACCATAACCAAATTCTGCAATGGTTTCCTGCCAATTATTACGGCTTGCACCTCCCTGGTAACCATAGCCTCTACTAAAACCTAATCCTTCATTATCTTTTAGGTTTCGAAAACGCGGAAGATAAATTCCGTTTGGTTTTCTGCCCTTGTAATAAGAATCTTTAAAACCATCAAATTTTCCTGATGCTCCTACCTGAAAATGGTGATCCATAATATTGTGTCCTAACTCTCCACTATCATTTCCTAAACCATCAGGAAATCTATCAGATCTGGATTGCATTAGGATACTGGTAGAAGCCATCGACGAGGCACAAAGAAAAATTACATTGGCCTTAAATTCCATTTCCTCTTTAGTTTCAGTATCTATTACTTTAACCCCGGTCGCTTCCTTGGTATCTGGATCGTATAAAACCTCACTAACAATTGAATAAGGTCTTAAAGTCATATTATTGGTTCTGCTTGCTGCCGGTAAAGTTGAAGAAGGGCTACTAAAGTAACCTCCGTAAGGACATCCTCTAATACAGCGGTTTCTAAATTGGCAATTAGAACGACCTTCAAATTTTTTATCTCCGGTAATATGCGCTACTCGGCCTGCAGTTAAAACGCGACCTTCAAAATTTTCTGCGATTCGATCTCTTACATGTTCCTCTAAACAATTTAAATCCATAGGAGGTAAAAAATTACCATCTGGTAACTGACTTAAACCTTCTTTCCGACCACTTACTCCAATGTAAGACTCTACATAATCATACCAGGGAGCAATATCTTTATAACGAATAGGCCAGTCTACACCAATCCCCTCCTTTTTATTTGCTTCAAAATCCAAATCGCTTAAGCGATAACTATGACGCCCCCACATTATTGATCTACCTCCAACATGATAACCACGCATCCAATCGAATCTTTTAGTTTCGTTATAAGGATGATCAATATCATCCACAAACCAATGTGCACTTGCTTTATTTGTGGAATAGCCAGTACGAGCTTGCTTCTGTTGGCGCGCAACTTCTTCTCGTGTTTGCTGACCTTTAAATTTATAATCCCAGGGATCATCATTCATCGTAGGATAGTCTTTTACATGTTCTATCATACGCCCTCTTTCCAACACCAAGGTCTTAAAGCCCTTCTCACACAACTCTTTAGCAGCCCAACCTCCGCTAATTCCTGTACCCACCACTATAGCATCGTAGGTTTCGTTTTGATAATAACTTTTGCTCACGATAATGTTATTGGTTAATAATAAGATAATCGAATCTTCTCAAATATATAAATTATTGGTTAAAATTTCGCATATTTAAAAAAAACAATAAATTTATGACTGAAATAAAATAAATATCATAATTTTCAATACTATATTAACATAATTTATGAACAGTCAAATTTCCAGGTTTCAAATCATTCTTTTGGGAGTATTTATATTCAATTTATCACTGCTATCTTGTAAAAATAAAAGAGCAGAAAATAAAGATGAAATCTCTACTCCTATTGATTCTATTGTAAACAATAAACCTTTCTTCAAACTGAGTTTAGCTCAGTGGTCTTTAGAAAAGCCAATTCATAGTGGCGAATTAGATCCGGTTGATTTTGCTGAAAAAGCAAATCAATTAGGATTTCATGGTATTGAATATGTAAACCAACTTTATTTCAGCAAATATCGTGATGCTAAAGATCCAGAAGCTGCTTTCACCAAGCTTTTAGACACTCTAAAAGCTAAAAGTGAAGAATTTTCAGTTGAAAATGTCTTGATTATGGTTGATGATGAGGGCGATTTAGCATCGATAGAAGATGGAAAAAGAGAAGAAGCTGTCCAAAAGCATAAAAGATGGGTGGATGCTGCACAATTTTTGGGTTGTCATGCGATTAGAGTAAATTTATTTGGAAGCAATCAAGAAGCAGCCTGGAAGACGAACGCTGTAAAAGGCTTAAGCGAATTATCTGAATATGCTGCAACGAAAGGTATAAATGTATTGGTTGAAAATCATGGCGGTTTGTCCAGCAATGCTAAACTTCTAACCGAAGTTATGGAAGAAGTAGATCTTCCTAATTGTGGAACACTACCCGATTTTGGCAATTTTTGTCTTCGTAGAAAAAACGGTGAAATGTGGGGTGCAGAATGTGTTGAAGAATACCCTACTTATCAAGGGATTGAAGAAATGATCCCTTATGCAAAAGCAGTAAGTGCAAAAACTTACGAGTTTGATGAAAATGGTAAAGAAACAACATTGGATATTGGCCGAATCTTGAAAATAGTAAAAGACGCGGGTTATAATGGTTGGATTGGTGTAGAATATGAAGGCACTGGTTTGGCTCCAGAAGAAGGTATTTTAAAAACTAAAGAACTATTACTCAAAGAAGCTGAAAAACTTTAAACGAACTACACGCTATGAAGAAACTTGTAAGATTTCAATTATCGCTAATGATGTTTTTAGAATTCTTTATATGGGGTGGTTGGTTTGTAACTCTGGGAACATTTTTGGCCGATAACTTAAGCGCAACGGGAGCAGAAACTGCAATGGCATTTTCTACACAATCTTGGGGAGCCATAGTTGCTCCTTTTATTATTGGATTAATTGCCGACAGATTTTTTAATGCTGAACGAATTTTGGGTGTGCTTCATATAATGGGGGCTGTATTGATGTATATGATGTACAGCTCGGTAGATTTTGGGAGTTTTTATCCCTATGTGCTAAGCTATATGATTTTATACATGCCAACCTTAGCTTTGGTAAATTCCATTTCTTTTGCCCAGATGAAAGATCCATCTAAAGAATTTTCAAATGTTAGGGTCTTTGGAACTATTGGGTGGATTATTTCTGGACTGGTAATAAGTTATGTTTTTGCATGGGACTCTGAGGCGGCAAGAGCTGAAGGTATGCTTAAGAATACGTTCTTAATGGTGGCTATTGCATCAACAGTATTAGGACTTTTTAGTTTCAGCTTACCTAAAACTCCGCCTTCTGGTAAAGGAGAAAAAATTACGATCAAAGACATTTTGGGTTTAGAAGCCATAGGTTTACTTAAAAATCGAAATTTCTTTATGTTCTTTTTATCTTCAATATTAATCTGTATTCCGCTTGCTTTTTATTATCAAAATGCAAATCCATTTTTAGCTGAAATTGGCATGGGTTCCCCTACTGCAAAAATGGCTATAGGCCAGGTTTCTGAAGCATTATTTTTATTGCTGATTCCTTTTTTCTTTAAAAGATATGGGTTTAAAATAACCCTTATTGCAGGAATGCTAGCATGGACGACTCGATACTTACTTTTCGCTTATGGAAACGCAGATGAAACAGTTATAATGCTCTATTTAGGCATTGCATTACATGGAATTTGTTATGATTTTTTCTTTGTATCGGGACAAATTTATACCGACTCTAAAGCAGGTCCAAAAATTAAAAGTGCCGCTCAAGGATTAATCACTCTGGCTACTTATGGTGTTGGTATGTTGATAGGATTTTGGGTAGCAGGACAAATTAGTGATATGTATCTTAATGCAGATGGTAGCCATGACTGGACAAATATCTGGATCGTACCAGCTGGTTTTGCCTTTGTGGTGATGATTGTTTTTTCTATCTTCTTCCGCAATGAAAAAGTTGAATATTCAGAATAAAATTTAAAAAATAGAATGGGAAAGAAAATAAAACTAGGCATCCTTGGTGGTGGTAGTGATTCATTAATTGGAGTATTGCACCGTGTTGCCTCTTCAATGTTCGATATGTTTGAAGTTGTAGGTGGTGCTTTCAATACAGATTTCGATGAAAGTAAAAGATTCGCTGAAGATCTTGGTATTGGTACAGATCGCATTTACTCAAATTTGGAGGATTTTATAGCACAAGAAAACAAATTACCAGAAGAGGATAGAATACAGGTCGTTTCAGTACTTACCCCAAACTTTCTCCATTTTCCTATGGCAAAACAGCTCGTGGAAGGTGGATTTCACGTGATCTGTGAAAAACCAATGACCACGACTTTGAAAGAAGCTCAAATTCTTAAAGAAGTTAAAGATAAAGCAGGGAAAGTTTTTGCTGTCACTTATACGTATACTGGCTACCCAATGGTGCGCCAAATGCGAGAAATGATCACCTCAGGAAAGCTTGGCAAAATTCAGAAGATCGATGTTCAGTACTATCAGGGATGGATCAATCCTATCATCCATGATAAAGAACAGCGTAATAACATTTGGCGCTTAGATCCAGAAAAATCTGGAATCAGTTGCTGTATTGGTGATATTGGTACGCATGCTTACGATATGATCGAATATGTTACTGGTATGGAAGTTAAAAAAATCCTTGCAGATCTCAATTACCTGTACGAGGATAATTCAATGGATATCGATGGTACAGTTCTATTAAGATTTGAAGATCAAATTAAGGGAGTGCTAAGAGCAAGCCAGATCGCTACCGGCGAGGAAAATAACTTTACGGTAAAAGTGTATGGTGATAAAGCTGGTATTAAATGGGAACAGGAAAATCCTAATTATCTATATTTTTTGGAAGAAAATAAGCCATTACAGGTTCTAAAACCGGGACATGCTTACAACAGCGACTTTTCTTTAAGCGGGACAAAATTACCACCGGGACACCCTGAAGGAATTTTCGATTCTATGGGAAATATTTATCACGGTGTTGCTAAAGCTATTTTAGAAGAAGAAGTTTATGATGGCGAATATCCAACGATTAACGATGGTTTACGCGGAATGAATTTTATCGAAAAAGCAGTAGAAAGCCATAAAAATGGCAATGTTTGGGTAAACATAGATAATTAACCTTCAAAAAACTAACTAATGAAAACTATAAAAGGACCTGCAGTTTATTTAGCTCAATTTATGGATTCTAAAGCTCCATTTAATAGCTTGGACGGTCTTTGTAAATGGGCAGCAGATTTAGGATATAAAGGAATACAAATCCCTACATGGGAGTCAGCTTTGATCGATCTTAAAAAAGCCGAAGAAAGTAAAACTTATTGCGATGAGCTTAAGGGGAAAGTGGAATCTTATGGATTAGAAATCACCGAACTTTGTACACATCTACAGGGACAACTAGTTGCTGTACATCCGGCCTACGATATTATGTTTGATAATTTTGCTCCAGATAAATATAAAGGTGACCCAAAAGCCAGAACGCAATGGGCAGTAGAACAACTTAAAAGTGCCGCGAAAGCCAGTAGGAATTTTGGTTTAGATGTGCATGGTACATTTAGTGGCTCGCTTTTATGGCATACCGCTCATCCATGGCCACAAAGACCCGATGGTCTTGTAGAGCTTGGATTTAAAGAGTTAGCAAATCGCTGGTTACCTATCTTGGATACTTTTGATGAAAACGGAGTGGATCTTTGTTACGAAATCCATCCTGGTGAAGATCTCCACGACGGCGACACATTCGAACGCTTTTTAGCTGAAACCAATAATCATAAAAGAGTAAATCTTCTTTACGATCCAAGTCACTTTGTTCTTCAGCAATTAGATTATTTAACCTATATCGATCACTATTATGAATTCATTAAAATGTTTCATGTTAAAGATGCAGAGTTTAATCCTACCGGAAAAAAAGGAAGTTTTGGTGGTTATAACGATTGGATAAACCGCGCAGGTAGATATCGCCACCCCGGTGACGGGCAGGTAGATTTTAAAACCATTTTCTCTAAATTAACTCAATATGGATGCGATGTTTGGGCAGTAATGGAATGGGAATGCTGTATAAAATCACCAGAACAAGGAGCTAAAGAAGGAGCTCCTTTTATACAAAAACATATTATTGAAGCTACTCAGAAGAAATTTGACGATTTTGCAGGATCCGAAATCGATCAAAATCGCTTGAAATCCATTTTAGGAATTCAATAAATTTCAATTAAACATAAGCAGTAATAAGAAGATCGTTAATAGTTTTAATTGCGTTAATTTTACAATAGTTAGCTATAAACATTTTGTATTATTAACTTCTAGACAAATGATGACAGCAGGTGAATAAAGAACCTTCGCAATGTTAAGCTATACTTAAATCTTTGCGAAAGCACTATATTCAAAGTACTTTAGTGCCTATAATCACAAAACCAATCATTATTATGAAACGTATTAGCTTATCGCTACTATTCTGCGCTTCACTTTTTATTACTAGTTGTAAGAACGAGAAAAAAGATAACGAAGAAGTAGAAGTAGATGATCAAAACACAGAAATGACTTCTGAAATGGACGAAGATATGGATGCCGAATCTTCTGAGAAAAAAGAAGTTATGGTAACCTTAGAACCTAAAAGTGATAGCAATCTTTCTGGGGAAGTAACTTTTACCGAAGAAAACGGTGAAGTAACTATGGAAGCGACTATCATGGGACTTTCAGAAGGTAAACATGCAATCCATATTCACCAAAAAGCCGACTGTTCTGCAGCAGATGGAACTTCAGCAGGCGGACACTGGAATCCTACTAATGAGCCTCATGGTAAATGGGGATCTGAAGAAGGATACCACAAAGGAGATATTGGAAACTTTGAGGTAGATTCTAGCGGAAAAGGAACAATAACAGTGACTACAGATGAGTGGTGTATAGGATGTGGAGATGATACTAAAGATATTCTAGGAAAAGCAATTATCGTACATGACGGTGTGGACGATTTCACTTCTCAACCTTCAGGTGCCGCTGGTACTCGTGTAGGATGTGGAGTTATTGAGATGAAATAATTTTAGTAGAAATACTACAATATTTTAAATAAAAGCAGCTATTCATATAGCTGCTTTTATTTTTTTATATATTTTTAAAGAAACTAACCACATTCAGATTTATGCAGCAGGATGAGCTTATTCTTGAGTTACAAAAAGGGAATCAAAAAGCCTTTGAGCGTATTTACCAGCTCTACTCAGAAAGTACTTATGGAATAATTTTTAGTATTATCGGTGAAAAAGATGTTGCCGAAGAAGTTTTACAGGATGTATTTATGAAAATATGGGAAAATGCAGCCTCTTACGATTCTAATAAAGGCCGTTTTTTCACTTGGGTACTAAACATTGCAAGAAATGCATCTATAGATAAAATACGGTCAAAAAGCTTTAAAAATAAACGACAAAACCTAGCTGCAGATAATTTCGTAAATATATTAGAATCAAAAACTAATTTTAGTGCTACTATAGACGCTATAGGATTGAAAAAATATATTGAAGTTCTAAAGCCAGTTTGTAAAAAATTAATCGACCTATTATTCTTCAAAGGATATACTCAAAAAGAAACCGCTGAAGAATTGGAAATGCCTCTGGGAACTGTAAAAACCAGAAATAGAGCCTGTATAAATAAATTAAGAGAAATTGTAGGAAACTAATGGCTGAGATCGAAGAATATATATCATCTGGAATTCTAGAACTTTATGTTTACGGCGCACTTACAGACCAAGAAAGTCGGGAAGTAACGGCGGTGTTAAAAGAATACCCTGAAGTAGAAAAAGAAGTTGAAGAAATTGAAGATGCCTTACAAAAATTAGCCGCCGGTATTGCACCATACAATCCGGAAGCACTATTGTCGACCTTAAAATCTAAATTATCTGCACGTACTCCAGTAAGGCAATTAAGCCCTGAAAGTAGACAACGCACAAGATGGGTTAATTATATAGGATGGGCCGCAAGTTTAGTATTCTTGATCGGACTATTCTTTTTATTCCAACAAAATAGTGAACTTAGAAGATCTTTAACTGAAGCTGAAACGAAAAACAGTATTATCGAACAGCAAATCGCAGATATACGTAACGAAGCTGAAAATACCAAACAAATTTTAGCAGCAATAAGAGATAATAATATCTCGAGAATCCCATTACAGGGCCAAGAAGGTTTTTCTGATGCTTACGCAACTGTGTATTGGAACGATATAGATAATACTGCATATATTGATGCTAAAGGTTTACCAAAACCTCCAAGGGGTAAGGTTTATCAGGTTTGGTCTTTAACAATGCAACCGCTCACTCCTACTAGCTTAGGATTATTAGATGATTTTGCTAGCGATGAAAATAAAATCTTTAGTCTACAAAATGCAAATCAATCTGAAGCCTTTGGTATTACGTTAGAGCCAGAAGGTGGTAGTGAAACGCCAACGATGGATCAATTATATGTTTTAGGGACAGTTGCTGCACCTTAAGATTGTATTTAATTTTATAAAATTAAAAAGCCCGGCAATTGCCGGGCTTTTTTCATAGGTGTTTATCATTCCATTTTCAGACAAACTGAAAGGCTTGCCGAAGCAAGCCTTTCATTCTAACCAACCAAAAAAAATCAAAAACTCAAACCAAAAATTCGACCAAAAAAAATGATTCAAGCCTGAGAAGCATTTCTCACTTTGCTCCTCATTTATATTTACGTATAAAAAACCATCGCGGTTTTTAAAAGTTTGATTTTTAACATTTAAGCAGCATTTATTAAGAAATCCAATTCTTGAAATCCTTAACGCGCTCTCTACTTACAATCATTTGAAATTCATTGAAGTTCGTAAGTTTCAGTTCTAACCTCGAATTTGTGTAAGAGATAATATCTTTAATAGCTTTTAATTGAACAATACACTTTCTATTAATTCTGAAAAACAGCTTGGGATTTAGCTCTTTTTCAAGTTGTTCTAGGGAAAAATCCATTAAATAAGATCTACCCTCTTTATTGTGAATATAAGTTGCTTTATTTTCAGAATAAAAACAAACTACTTCCTCTATATCTATAATTTTGAGATGCTGCCCAATCTGAATAGTGAATCTGGATTTGTAATTATCAGAGGAAGATAAACTAAGCAGATTTCTAAAATCATCTACATTTAGTTTGACCGATTTAGATTGAAATGTATTTTCAAATTTATCAATTGCTTCATCTAATTCTTCATCATCAATCGGTTTCAGTAAATAGTCTACACTATTAAGTTTAAATGCTTTAAGTGCATATTCGTCGTAAGCGGTGGTAAAAATAATAGCACTTTTCACCTTTACGGCTTCAAAAATTTCAAACGATAATCCGTCACTAAGCTGGATATCCAAAAATATAAGATCTGGATGCTCATTTTCAGAAAACCAAGAAATACCTTCAGCTACAGAATGCAGCATCACTTCTACTTCTAAGCCTTTTTTATTCAGTAAACGATTTAACCCTCGTGCGGCCGGCTTCTCGTCTTCTACGATAACTATTTTCATTTATGTAATTTATTCCCAACGCTGCTGTTCACGTTCTTTATTCATGTATTCATTGATCTTGCGCTCTTCCCAATCTTTATTGAACATTGGATTTTTGTCAAAAGCTTTTAGATAATCGAATGCCAAACCTATTCCCCATCCAAATAAAACCCACAAAAACCAAGGATATTGTAGATCGATAGTGTACCAATTTACACCGAATAAAAAAAGATTTACTACGATGAACACCATTAAGTGGGTATAAAAATCTTTTATCTTTTTTACTTTCTTACGTGCTTCTATATATTTTTCTTCTGAATCTTGCATGATCTATAATTATCTTTATTTATCCAATATTTCTTTAATTTTGCGTTCTTCCCAGCCCTTCCTTAAAAGCGGATTTTTATCAAATGCTTGCATATAATCAAAAGCTAAACCTATGCTCCAACCAAAAGTTCCCCATAAAACCTCCGGAAATTCGATATAGTTTTCGTGATAGTTTAAACTCAAAAAAACAACATTAAAGAGAATAAAGGATATCGCATGAGCATAGAACTTTTTAATATTTCTCATTTTTTCCCTCGCCGAAAGATATTTTTCTTCTGAATTTCTCATCGCTTATTTTAATCTTCTTTATTCATTATTTCTCTAATCTTACGCTCTTCCCACTTTCTTCCTAAAAATGGACTATAATTAAAGGCTGAAAGACCATGAAAAAGAAGTCCCAGTCCCCAACCTAAAGCCGGAAATAACACCCAGAAAAAATCTGTAGTCAAATAATTGAAAACCGCTAAAACAGGAATTATAATACAATATGAGGTTAAGTTCCCATAAAAATCTTTCTCTTTTTTAACCTGCTCTTTAGCGTTTAAATAATCTTTATTTTCTAGCTCTAAACTTTTCATATTTTCAGTTTTAATAATTGGTTTTTGATTAGTTTTTTTAGTTAATAATGGAAGACGTACCATAAATTCATCCTCAGTTTTAATGATTTCCATGGTTCTTTCGGTAAGTAAATTATAGCGCTCTTTAATATTTGCAAGACCAACACCGCTACCATTTCTTAAAATTTCTTTTGGCTGAAGGTTGTTTTTAACTACCAAAACTTTATCTGCTTCGTAAATAGTGATCACTAATTGAGAATCTGGGGTGATCTTATTATGTTTTACAGTATTTTCTAACAATAACTGAAGCGAAAGCGGAACCACCTTAGCATCAGGATTTGTTAATTTTTCAGGAAAATTATAGATAATAGAATCCTCAAACCTCATCTTTAATAGATTCATATACACATTGGCAAATTTCAGCTCTTCTTCTATTGTGACCAATTCCTTACTTTTTTGCTCTAAAACGTAGCGATAGACTTTAGAAAGAGAACCGGTGAATTTCTGCGCCTTTTCTGGATCTTCATCAATCAAAGAGCTTAGCACATTTAAGCTGTTAAATAAAAAATGAGGATCTAGTTGGTTTTTAAGCGCATCGAATCTTGAGGTTGCTGTACCCGCTATAATTTTTTGCTCCTTCATTTTTTCTTCCTGTCGAGCCCTAAAAAGATAAATCAAATGAAAAAACAGGGTTATTGCGGTACTAAACAAAAGAGGAAATAAATAATATCTTAATTTTTCTTCGGTAACAAACTGGGCTATTGTTTTTGTCGGCACAAGCCACACAAGATGTATTAACCTACACAAAAAATAAGCAACAAGTGTAACTATAATGGCACCTAAGGCCGAATAGAATATTCGCCTTGTTCCTGCATTTTCCCAACCAACATATTTTTCAAAAAGATCGGCATACAAAACATTAACGATAGTGATCGATACACTATAAAAAACCATCACTCCCCAGTTTTTTATATCTCGAAAAAAATCGATATCAAAATCATTAAATATTAAGTTAATAACAAAAACCAGAATACATACAACAATACTGATCTTGAAAATTTTAAGTAAACTTTGCATAAGCGAAATGTTATGGTTTTAAAAATACTATAAATTTTAATTGTACTCTATCTGATTTATGGCTGGCAACTTTCCAAAGCTTTTATAGCCTGGTCTTTTCCCCAGTTCGGGTAAAATGGTGTATCGTTTTCAAATTCTTCAAAAAGAAGGATAGAGGCCTCAATATCTTTGCAAATTGGTTCGAGATCGTTTCCAAAGAATTTTGCGCTCCCCATGGCAAATTGCGCTTTTTCAAACTTCACCCGTGGATTGTTTGGCTCAAGTTTTTCAGCTTTGGCATAAATTTCATTGATTTTCGGCATATATTTTTGTCCGTTAGTCATGGGATTTTGAGTAATTTTCACCGTATAAATCAATGCTTCCAAAACTAATAGCTCTGCGTTTTCTTCAGTTTTTAATAGCGCAGATTGTAATGCACCTTCCGCCTTTTTAAGTTGAGCTTCAACTTTCTTCTTGTCCTTGGTATTAAATGCTTCCGTAATATTCACCAGTCCTAAATAATAATCTGGTAACCAGTTTTCTTTTTCAGCGCTGGCTATACGTTCAAAAAGAGCGCTAGCGCTTTCGATATTCCCTTCTTGCCAGTTTTGCATGCCTTTTTGCATCGCTTCTTGGTACTTTTGCGCCGAGATTACTTCTGCAGCCGTAACTAATAATAGGATAATAAGTGTTTTCATGTTTATGATTGATTTTATTTGTAGTGTAAAATTGAATAAATACAGTTGTACTTTAAAGAATAGATTACTGAACCGTCAAAACTTTATACTGAATTGTATTTTAAAGTTGGTCTAGCTGATTTCGGTTTTTATTATCACTAATCGTCCAAAAGAAACCAACAAAGAAAAAGCGATCTGCCAAAGGTCTAACGGCCGTTGCAGCGTATCTTCCAGACGCATTTGGATAATCGGAATACTCGTATCCAAAAATATTTTCGGTTCCTAAAACATTGGAAATGGACACGTATAAAATTTGTTGTTTGCTTACTAAATATGCCCAATTAAAATTTAAACTATGATAAGATTTCGTTTTTGCAGCCATAAAATTTGAAGTATTAGGATCATTATACGGTCTGCCTGAATTGAAATTATATGTAAATCCTGCCTGACTTCTTAAAGATTGAATCCAATATTTACTTACGATCGATAGGTTATGATTCGCTACAAAATTAGGAGTAACCTGCGTTGGATAGTTTCGATATCTTCTTTCTGAATCTATAAAGGAATAAGAAATCCAATAATCTAAATTTTTAAAATGTTCATCTCGCCAAAAAATATCAATTCCTTTAGCATATCCCGAACCTGAATTGCTAAAGTTGGAATTGTAGGTAATTTCTTTGCCAGTATAAGTTAGTAAGTCACGATATTCTTTAAAATAAGCTTCTGCTCTTAAGGTTTTTGAGCCTTTAGAATACTGATAATTCAGAATATAATGTGTTGCTTTTTGCTGAAATAAGTTCTGATTGAATTTTAAATATTCTTGAGAGGCTTGCTGCTTAAAACTTCCAAAAGCAGTTGAAATTTGTTGATTTTCATCTAATTTATATGCTAAAGATATACGCGGACTAGCAAAAATCTCTTCTGCCAAAGCATCTTGTGTTGCTCTAACTCCAACTTTAGCTGCAAGATTTTGTGTAAAGTAAACATCCGCTTCAGAAAATACTGAAAATAATCCTGAAGTATAATTAGGATTATAATTCCCGTCTTCGGAAAAATATGATTGATCGAAGTCGGTATTAAAATATTCAGCTCCAAAATTCAGTTTAATCTTATCGGTAAACTTTTTGCTGAGCTTGGCCTTTAAATGAAAACTATTCTCTATATCATCTATAGCTTCCGTATCCAAATTTATATCGTTTTGGCTGTTTCCGTAACTTATTCCGCTAAATAAATGCCACTTATTCCCTAGGGAATGATCGTAAGAAGAATTGAGATAAAAATTATTATTTTTCAAATTCACTTGACGGCGAGTGCCGTCTTTTGGCTGATTTACATTGAAAGAAGTGTAATCGTATGCCGTGTAAACTTTTAATAGGCCATTTTTCAACTGATTTCTATAAACTACTTCTCCTGCAATGGATTGGAATGCTTTATCGAATGTAATATTTTGATCGATTAGTGATTGATAAGGTCCTAAATTGGTGTAACTAGCATTTAAAGTGATTGAACTTTTTTCCCAATTCTTGGTTTTTCCAATTCCCAAACCCAAACTCATAAAACTTAGTTCGGTATTATCTTCTTCAGCTTCATCCTGGGTATCCATTACTAAAATACTGGAGAGCGCGTTACCATATTCAGCACTATAACCACCGGTAGAAAACGACATTCCTTTAAATAAATAAGGTGAAAATCGTCCTCTGGAAGGCACATTTTGAACCGAGGCATTGTAAGGTTGGCTCACTCTAAGTCCATTTACAAATGTTTGTGTTTCTGTAGCGTCACCACCTCGAACAAATAAGCGACCATCTTCGCCAACGCTTTGCGTGCCGGGCAATGTTTCGAGCGCAGCGATGATATTCCCAACACTCCCAGCAGTTGTAACAATGTCCAAAGGTTTTAAAACGGAAGCTTCTGAAGTGCTTCCCGCTTCAAAATTTCCTGCATTGATCATCACGGCTCCCAAAGCATCAAACTTTTCATTAAGTCGAATTTGGAGATTTTTGAAGCTATTTATTTCTCCTGAAATCTCCTTACTTTCAAAAGTAAGAAAAGAGATAATTAGGGTTTGCGTCCCGGTTTCTTCAGAAGTGAAATTAAAATGACCATTTTCATCTGAAATAGCTCCGTCGTAAGTTCCTTTTAGATAAATATTAGCGCCGGCAATTGGTTGCTCTTTTTTATCGGTTACCACACCAGAAATTTCCTGTTGTGCGAATGACGATTGACTTATAAAAATAAAGACGAATAGAAAAAGGTAGTAGTTGAAGTTCATTTTTGATTGATTTATACATCAAAAATGCTTCAGGAAGATCAACTCTAATAAAAAAGAAAACTGAATTGTAAATTTTTACCGACCAATTGAAAAAACGAAACCCGAATCTTTCGATTCGGGTTTATTTTATCTTTTTATTCTATCTTATAATATTATATCTTTTTCTGATCGGTTTCCAAATTTTCTCTATTTGATTTATAAGGCCTTATAATTAGCCTTGCCGCGCGATCGAAATTAATATAATTGTATACCCAATTACAAAAGGTAACTAATCGGTTTCTAAAACCTATTAAAAACCAAAGATGCACAAACATCCAAATAAACCAGGCAAAAAATCCTCCAAAAGTTGATTTTCCAAGATCTACAACGGCTTTATTTCTTCCAATTGTAGCCATACTCCCTTTATCAAAATAATCAAAAGGTTCTAATTTCTCACCTTTAATTAATTTCTTAAGATTCTTTGCCAAATGCTTCCCTTGCTGAATAGCTGGTTGTGCAACCATTGGATGCCCTTTTGGGTATTCTTCAGTTTGCATAACCGCAATATCGCCAATGGCAAATATGTTTTCGTAACCATTAACCTGATTAAATGCATTTACCTCGTAGCGATTTGCTTTTTCGATCATAGCAGAAGCATTTAAACCTTTTACAGGAGCACCGGTAACCCCGGCAGACCATATTAGGGTTTCTGTCTTTAAAGCTAGATCTGTATTTGTGGTAACCAAATGACCATCATAATTCTCTACCATGGTGTTCAAATGAATTTTCACTCCTAAATCTTCTAAAAATTTCTGAGCTTTTTCAGAAGATTTTTCACTCATAGGTGGAAGTACACGCCCTAAACCTTCTAACAAGTGAATATTCATTTCTGCTGGATTAAGATCGGGATAATCTTTTGGCACAATATTATTCCTAAGGCCGGCTATAGCTCCGCTCAATTCAACTCCGGTAGGACCAGCCCCAACTAAAACGAAATTTAATAAGGATTTACGCTTTTCTGGATCTGTTTCAATTACAGCCTGTTCTAAATTCTCTAAGATGAGACTTCTAATATTTAATGCCTGCGGGATCGTTTTCATCCACATGGCATTCTTTTCTACACTCTCATTTCCGAAGAAATTCGTTTTAGATCCGGTAGCAATCACCAGATAATCGTAAACGAGTTCTCCAATATTAGAGTGAATAATATTATTTTCGGCATCTATAGATTCCACTTCTGCATTTCGAAAAAAGCATTTTTGCGAATTCCTTGTAACTTTTCTTAAGGGATATGCAATTGAATCTGGCTCTAACCCAGAGGTTGATACTTGATATAAAAGGGGTTGAAAAGTGTGATAATTATTACGGTCTAGCAAGACCATCTGTATTTCTTCGTTTAACAACTTTCTTGCCAGGGAAATTCCGGCAAAACCGCCACCAATGATGACCACCCTGGGCAATTCGGTTCTGGGTATATTCATAATTATTGATTGGTTTACCGTAAAGTTACGGCTTAAACCATAAAAAAGAAGGGCATTAACGGTATTTTAAAGTTTTTGTGTAACAAAAAATAGTTTATTGCTACCTATAGAAGCTAATCAATCAATGTGGAGAAAGAATTAGAACATCAATTCGTCACAAATTTAGAGCGACATCAAAATATTGCGCATAAAATTTGCAGATTATATACGCACGATAGAGAGTCGCATAACGATTTGTTTCAGGAAATCACTATTCAACTATGGAAAGCCTATCCTAAATTTAGGGGTGATGCTAAATTTAGCACATGGATGTACAGAGTAGCTTTAAATACTGCAATTACCTTATACCGAAAGAAAAAACGTGGTATTGCAACTCAGGATTTTGATACTGTTCATTTTAAAATAAAAGCGGAAGATTATGACGATGAAACCGAACAGCAATTAGGATTGATGTATAGTGCTATTAAAGAATTAAATGATATTGAAAAAGCATTGGTTTTTCTTTATCTAGAAGATAAAAATTACAAAGAAATATCGGAAACTTTAGGAATAAGTGAAGTGAATGCGCGAGTGAAAATGAATCGAATAAAAACTAAACTTAAAAGTGTTTTAAATCCGTAAACTATGGATGGATTAGAATTATTAAAAAAAGACTGGAAAAACCAGGAAGTGAATCTTCCCAAAGTTTCCTATGACGATCTTTATAAAATGATCTGGAAACGATCTTCTTCGATCGTAAAGTGGTTGTTTGTTATTAGTCTATTTGAGTTTGTGCTTGGTATTGCACTTAACTTCTTTGTAATGGATGATAATTATTGGAAAAATCTGGATAAGGTAGATTTAAGAGAGTTTACCATCGCATTAAATGGTATTAATCTAATTATCTGTTTATTTTTTGTGTACAAATTCTATAAAAACTACCAAAGAATATCCTCTACCAGCTCTACCAAAAAATTGATGCAAAATATTTTAAAAACCAGGAAAACTGTTAAGCATTACATTGGTTATATGTTGATCTCAAGCGCTTTTGTAATCGTCATGTATTCTTTCCTTATTTTTTATCATTATTTGCATGAAACTCATATCGAAAATAATCCAATAAAAGATTTCGACACTATCGATTATTTTAAATTCATCGGGATAATCATAATTGTTGTTAGTATTGTTCTTGGCGGGATCTGGTTATTTTATCGTCTTATTTATGGTATTTTACTAAGGCGATTAAAGAAAAACTATACGCAGTTAAAAAATTTAGACTGCGATTAACACCTTTATAATTCTGAATAAGAACGCTGCTATTCTTCTTTATAAGAATAGCGGCGTTTTTCATTTAGATGTTCTATCTCTTCCAGTTCTTCTGCTGGAATTACCTTTAAAAATGAAGAATGTTGTTCGATTGCATATTCTAATTTTCCAACTATATCCTCAATACTATCATTATCATAATCGATCTCTAAAGGTTCTTTTACCTGAAATGATTGTAAAATGCCTCGCTTTTTTATACGCAGACCTTTCTTATCAAAAGAACGTCTAAAACCGTCTATAACAATAGGCACAACAATGGGTTTGTATTGTTGAATAATATGAGCTGTCCCCTTCCTTATAGGTTTAAATGGAGTTGTGGTACCTTGTGGAAAGGTAATAACCCAACCATCATCTAAAGCGACTCCCACATTTTTAGAATCATCTGGATTTACCTTTCTTTTTACTTCTTTACCTTTAGATCGCCAGGTTCGTTCTACCTTAATAGCCCCCGCATATGCTAAAACTCTGGCCAACAATCCGGCTTTCATTGTTTCTTTAGCTGCAACGTAGTAAATATTCATTTTGGGTTGCCAGATATACCCCACGTTCTTTATGCTATCTACCCTTCCGCTTAAACTGGCATTAAAAACGTGAAACATGGCCACAACATCGGCGAAATATGTTTGATGGTTAGAAACAAATAAAACTCCTCTGTCTGGAAGGTTTTTAATAATTTCTGAACCTTCTATATTTAATTCGTTAAATCCTCTATAACGACGATGCGTCATTAATCCGAAAACTCGAATAAGCCATTTTTTAATAAATAATATATGTCCAAATGGATTCTTTTTGAATAATCCCATAATTTAGTTGGTCTATTGGTCGCAATGGTTCTATTTTAACGAAAACTAAAAATTCCTCTTCATTTTTTCTGAAAAACCCACAAATATAAGGATTTCGATTTTATAGAATTTCCTGGAGCATTTCTCGAAGTTCACCAAGCATCATGCCTGTTGCGCCCCAAACGATCTGTTCGTTCAATAAAAATGCTGGAACATCAATATTTTCCATATAAGAAGTACTCAAATTCTCGGTCACAAAATTTTTCTCATCTAAAAAGTCTTCAAGTTTTACTTCCAATATAGCTTCTACTTCGCTTTCTTGCGGAATAAGATGTGGAGTTTCAGTCATAACTCCTACAAAAGGATATACCCAAAAATTACTGGGCGGAATATACAGATTTGTTAATCCTCTTATCACTTTAATTTTATCTCGAGGGATACCAACTTCCTCTTCAGTTTCACGTAAAGCCGTTTCTTCTATATTTTCGTCTTCCTCTTCTACCCTTCCGCCGGGAAAACCAATTTGATTTGAATGAACACCTTTATAAGTTTTTCTTAGAATCAGCACAAAATAAGTTTGACCATTTTTTGGGTAAAAAACCGCCATTACTCCCGCTTTATTTGTTCTTTTTGCTGAAAAGTCAATTTTTTTAAGTTCCTGAACTCTAATAGAAGGGGCTAATTTATTGTGTGCAGCCTCGCCAGGCAGTTCAATTTTTTTTAAATTTGAAATTCTATTTTTAAACTCAAAAAATTCCATGTTTAAACGTATCTCAGTAATCGCAATTTTGGTTGCTAGTATTTTCGCAAGTTGTGAAGATAAGAAAACTTCAGGCGATAATAATTCAGAAAACAGCTCGGCAGCCGTTAAAAATAGCATAAAAAGCGAGGATTCGGTAAAAAATAAAGTAGATTCTTCCGAAATTGAAAATAAACAGGAGAAAAATAAAACAGAAAAAGATACCGCCTTTCCTATTCCGCAAGAAAAATTGATACCATTTTTAACCGAATATGGAAAGAAAAATCCAGAGAATAAAGTACGCATAACAACCTCTTTTGGAGCATTTGAGGTGACATTATATCGTGATACGCCGCTGCATCGCGCCAATTTTATTATGCTTGTTAAAAACAATTATTTTAATAATACTTATTTTCATCGTGTAGCGCCCAATTTTGTGATTCAGGGAGGTAATTCAGATAATGCTTCTACTAATAAAAAAAGATACGCTATTGGAGATTATTTAATCCCGAATGAATTAAATGCAGGCCACACCCATAATCGTGGAGCGTTTTCTGCAGCAAAGTATGCCGAGCAGAATACCAGCAAAGCATCGAGTCCGTTTGAATTTTTCGTGGTTTTAAATCCTAATGGAGCGCATCATCTGGACGATGAACATACTGTTTTTGGGTATGTTTCCAAAGGAATGGATGTTGTAGATAAAATTTCTAAAGTCCAAACCGGACAATCAGAATGGCCAATCGATAATATCGAAATGAAGGTCGAGATTATTAAGTAGCTTTTTAGTAGGCAGTGATCAATAAACAATTTTTAAGGTTTTGTCTATTTGAAAAAAGTCTGACTTCTAGTTTCTAGGCTATACTATCGTAAATCTAATTTCTAGCCTACTGTTGCGTAAAATAATTATAATCTTCGATCACTCGTTTTACAAAAATCATTGGTTTTTCTTCAAATTTCACTCCGAGTAAGTTCGATAATTTTTCAGCTAAAGCAATGATCACATTGTGATTTCCATTCATTCTTGCTTTTCTGTAAATTTCTTTAATTTCTTGTACATCCCGATCGTTTAAAACTGTTACCTGTGGATATTTTGGACTGTAATCTTCAGGGATTTCAACAGCTAAGGTATTCGCTAAACTCACTTTTCTTTTTTCAGAAATTACTGTGGTTTTTGCGGCCATATCGCCTAAACGCTGTCCTTTACCATTAAGTAAAATAGTAACTACAGCGATGCTACCACTTCCTAAGCTAATATCGATAGTTCGCAATAACCATCGGATAAGATAATTTGAAAAAGCAGGCCGGGATCCATCCAATTTCACCACTCGTATTTTTAATGCAGACTTCCCAGGAGTTCTACCGTCCCAAAAAGTTTCAAATAATAAATAATAAAGAAAAATAGGCAAACCTATCACCACATAATACACGCCTTCGCCAAAACGATCGGCTTCTAAACCTGCCAATAATAGCATGCTAAGAATACCGTAGGCGGCAATTATAAAAAGATCTATTAAAAATGCTAAAATTCGATCGCCGATAGAAGCCGAATTTTGCTGAATTCCGATATTTTGAGCGGTTTCAATTTGAAAATTATCCATTAAATATGTTTCTTTGAGGATCTAATCTAATCCTGAATATGCGCGAGGCTGCTTTTGTGAAGCAAAATAAAGATAAATGGCTTAAGTTTGAAAGTCTCCTGAAAAATAATAGTAATATTTCTCCGGATCAGCTCTCTGCTTTTTATGTAGAAATTACCGATCACTTAAGCTACGCTAATACTTTTTATGCGGGAAGTAATACAGCTCGTTATCTTAACGATCTTGCATCTTCTGCGCATCGAATGATCTATAAAAATAAAAAGGAATCGAAGAATAAGTTTCTTTTATTTTATACGAAAGAGTTTCCGTTATTCTTTTATCAGTACCAGAAACAACTCTTATTTAGTTTTTTAGTATTTGCGATTTTTGCCATAATTGGTGCTTTTTCTGCGGCAAGTGATGCTAATTTTGTTCGTGCAGTTTTAGGTGATGCTTATGTAAACGCGACGCTAAATAATATTGAGAATAACGACCCCATGGCTGTTTACAAGCAGGCTTCAGAAACCGATATGTTTTTGGGGATCACCATAAATAATGTTAGGGTTGGCCTAATGGCTTTTACCCTTGGCGTTCTTGGCGGTTTAGGAACCTTGGTAATAATCATGCAAAATGCAATCATGTTAGGTTCATTTCAGTATTTCTTTTACGATAAAGGCTTACTTTGGGAATCAGCACGAACCATTTGGATACATGGTACCATAGAAATTTCAGTAATAATTATCGCAGCATGCGCCGGTTTGGTTGTCGGAAAAAGTATTTTATTCCCAAAAACCTACAGCCGATTGCACTCTTTTGTTACCGGTATTAAAGACGGATTAAAAATCATAATTTCTACCGTTCCTTTTTTTATTATTGCCGGATTTTTAGAAGGATTTGTAACAAGACATACAGAAATGCCAGATGCGCTGGCTATTTTAATTATAAGTTTATCTTTTATTTTAATCCTTTGGTATTACGTAATATTACCACATCGTTTACATAAAAAATTTGTTGATGGAAAATAATATATTCAGATTTAGAAAAACCAGAGATTTTGGAGACTTACTAAGTGATACTTTCAAATTCTTAAGGGAAAATGCTAAAAACTTTTTCAGTATAAATTTAAAAGTTTGTGCTCCATTTTTGGTGGCATTAATCTTGACTAATGCCTATTATACGTATATGACCATTGGCACTGGCTTTGAAGGTTATACAAATTTAACAGGATTTTTGATCCCGGCGCTCATAAACATGCTCGCTCTTTTTGTCTATATCACCGCACTTTATTTAAGCGTATTTAACTATATAAAATCATATATAGCAAATGACGGTATCGTAAGTGAAGAAGATGTAAAACGAGGTCTAAAAAATGATTTAGGCAGTGGTATGGCATTAAATTTAGTTGTTGCCATATCTATCTTTATAGCCTTTCTTTTCTTAGTCTTACCAAGTATATACCTAGGTGTGGTCTTTACTTTGGCTTTACCCATATTAGTTTTTGAACAGAAAAGTTTGGGAGATACGATATCCTCTTGCTTCCAACTAATTAAAGATAATTGGTGGATGACCTTTGGTCTTTTAATTGTTTTTGGAATTATCATGTATGTGATTAATGTAGTTTTCCAACTTCCTTTAATTATTTACATGCTGGTAAATATGATCTCTGGATTTGATGCAGGAGTAACAACAGTTGCCGAAAATATGCGAAGTAAAGATCCAATTCTAATAATACTATCTGTGCTTTCTTCTATAGCGCAATACGTATTATACATTATCACACCATTATTTATTAGCCTGCTATATTTTCATTTACACGAAGAGAAAAACTTTACCGGAACTTTTGAAAGTATTGATAAGCTTGGTAGCGATCGCGAATGAAACTCTTAATTTATTTTCTTTTATTGCTGAATTTCCATTTTGCGTTTTCGCAGCAAGATTCTATTGTCCAATCTGAACCTGAAAGTAAAAGCGTACGTTATGATGAAAATAGCAATATAAGTCCGCTTAAGTTTGAAAAAACAACGATTGAAAATCTAAAACAAAATGAAGATTTTAATTATTTAGAAGAAGAGCAACATAAAAACTGGTGGCAGCAATTTAAAGAGTGGATCAATCAAAAATATGAGCAATTCCTCAATTGGTTATTTGGAGATTATGATGCCGGCAGCTTTTTTGGGCTTATCATAAAAATAATTCCTTATATCCTCCTAGTTGGTATCGTCATTTTGGTGATCTGGTTATTTACGAGAATAAATCCCGGTAAAAATATTTTACAAGAACCAAAAGCGGCAAATGTAAATCTAGATAACGAAGAAGAAATAATCCAAAATGCAGATATCCCGGCTTTAATAAAAGAAGCTATTGAAAATGGCCAATATCGCATGGCTGTTCGTTACTATTACCTTCAGGCGTTAAAAGAATTAGATCTCAAAAACGTTATCGATTTTGAAGCGCAAAAAACCAACGACGATTATATTTCAGAAATAAGCAATACGCAGTTAAACAACATTTTTAAAAAAGTTACCCGCATTTATAACTTTATCTGGTACGGCGATTTTCAGGTTTCTAAAGAAGACTTTTTGTTAGCAGAGAAAGGTTTTTCAGAATTAAATACGAATATTAAAAACACCAAAAATGAGTAAATTTTATAAAATTTCACTTGGTGTTTTTATCTTCTTAATAGCCTTTCTCACCTATTTAGAAGCTATCGAGCCTACGCCCATAAACTGGTATCCCAGCTACGCTAAACAAGATAAAATCCCTCTAGGAACTTATGTTTTTTATGAAAACTGGAAAGCCAGCAATCCAGATAATTTTAAAGAGATAAACATCCCTCCTTTCGAGTATCTAAGCGATAGTACCGGTATTGAGAATGGCACCTATTTCTTTTTAAATAATTACGTGAGTTTTGATGAAGATGAATTAAATAAATTACTGAATTGGGTTGAAAAAGGAAATACAGCCTTTATAGCTTCAGATGTGTTTGGTGAGCATTTCTTAGACACACTCAATTTAGACACGAAGCCTTACAACAAGAAAATTGAGGATGAAATTTCTTTTATCCCCAAAACGGAATTAGACCTGGTAAACCCAAATTTTAGCGAGGATGGCCCATTCGAAGTTCCGCATGAGTTTAGTTCTATTTATTTCAGTAAAATAGATACCTTAAAAACGACTATTCTGGGAACCGTAAAATATGATGACGATACGATAACTGAGCCGCAAATAAATTTTATTGAAACTGAATTCGGAGAAGGAAAAATCGTTTTACATAGTACGCCAGAAGCTTTTGGAAATTATTTTATACTGAAAAACAACAATTTTAAATATGCTGAAAATGTATTGGCTTATATCGATCGAAATCAGCCTATTTATTGGGATAATTATTACAAAACCGGTAAAGCCCAACCTACAAGTCTATTGTATATCATCATGCAAAACAAGCCATTAAAATGGGCCTATTATCTTATGATCATTGCCTCTCTGCTATTCATTATTTTTGAAGGAAAACGAAAGCAGCGCGCAATCCCGGTGGTAAAACCTTTAAAAAATCAGTCTTACGAATACACACAAACGATTGCCGATCTTTACCTTGAAAAAAAGCAGGTAGACGAGTTGACAAAAAAGCGTATTCAGCATTTTAAAGAATATATTCGTACAGAAATGAAGCTGGATCCCGATAAAAAAGGAGATGAATTTTATCCAATTTTAGCTGATAAAACAGGAAATTCTATAGATTTTATAAAGGAATTATTCGAAAATATAGAGGCGGTAGAACGTAAGAAAGCTACAGCACAGGATTACGAAACTATAAGTAAAGGCATCCATAAATTTAAATATGCGAATGCCAGAAAAACCAAAAATATCGTTTGATTTTCTATAAAATCAACTGAAAATAAAACTTCGAAAGAAGAAAAACCGAAACCCAATGGAAGAACAAAATATACAACCAGAAAACGACCAAAATAAAGAACTGAATTTTGACAATCGAATTCCGCTAGAAGACTTAAAAAATTCAGTCGAAGATTTAAAATCTCAACTTTCGCAGATAATTGTTGGTCAAACCGAATTTGTAGAATTGCTTATTGTAGGCTTACTTTCTAATGGCCACGTTTTGATAGAAGGTGTTCCCGGCGTTGCAAAAACGATAACAGCAAAACTTTTCGCGAAATGTCTGCAAACCGATTTCAGCAGAATTCAGTTTACGCCAGATTTAATGCCGAGTGATGTTTTGGGAACTTCGGTATTAAATATGAAAACCTCAGACTTCGAGTTTAAACCAGGCCCGGTTTTCTCAAATATCATTCTTATCGACGAGATAAACCGTGCACCTGCAAAAACACAAGCCGCTCTTTTTGAGGTCATGGAAGAACGACAAGTTACAATCGATGGAAAACGCCACCAATTACAAGATCCCTTTATGGTGTTGGCCACTCAAAACCCCGTAGAACAGGAAGGAACTTATGCCCTACCAGAGGCACAGTTAGACCGTTTTTTATTCAAAATTGAAGTCGATTATCCAAAATTAGAAGAAGAAATTGAAATTCTTAAAGGTCACAACGAACGAAAAGGCCAAAAACCTGAAAGTAACATCACTCCCATCCTTTCACCTGAAAAATTAAATGAACTAAAAACGCAAATTTTCGATATCAAAATTGATGAAAAGTTATTGCATTATATTGCCGAGATTGTAAGTAAAACGCGCCAGCATGCGCATCTTTATTTAGGTGCTTCTCCAAGAGCTTCGATTGCGATAATGAATGCAGCAAAAGCCTTCGCTGCCATAAATGGGCGTGATTTTGTAATCCCTGAAGATATTAAGAAATCACTAAATCCTGTTTTAGGACATCGTATTATCCTTTCGCCAGATCGTGAGATGGAAGGCATGAAAACCAAAGATGTAATTCAAATGATTAGCCAATCTGTAGAAATTCCGCGATAGTGATCAAATTTCTAAAATCCTTATATTTAACTAAGCGTTTCTTTTACGCGATCGCTACTATTGCCGTACTTTTCCTATTTTCATTTTGGATACCTGCAATCTATCCCGTTATTTGGGTGATATTGGTGGTTTTAAGCATTGCTTTATTATTTGATATTATTGCATTATTTCAGGGAAAAGGATTGACTGCAAAACGAATTTTACCAGAAAAATTCAGTAATTCTGATGCGAATTCAGTAAAAATTCAGATTAAAAATGCTTATTCTTTTAAGGTTTTTGCTGAAGTGATCGACGAGCTTCCAATTCAGTTTCAAAAAAGAGATTTTTTATATACTTCCGAAGTAAAACCTACTAAAAACTTCGAATTTGAATATGAAGTTACGCCTTTAGAACGTGGGGAATATATCTTCGGAAAATTAAATATTTACGCCCAAACCATACTGAAATTAGCCAAAATCAGGAAGGTTTTTGATGCTGAACAAATGGTAAAAGTTTATCCCTCGTTTATCCAGATGAAAAAGCTGGATTTCTTGGCGATTGATAATAGAATTTCGCAATCTGGACTCAAAAAAATACGTCGCCTGGGGCATACGATGGAGTTTGAGCAGATTAAAGAATACGTAAATGGCGATGATGTAAGAACCATTAATTGGAAAGCCACCGCCAAACATCGAAATTTGATGGTTAATCAATTTCAGGATGAAAAAGCACAACCTGTTTACTCAGTGATCGATACGGGCAGAGTGATGAAAATGCCTTTTGAAGGACTTAGTTTGCTGGATTATGCTATTAATAGTAGTCTGGCTTTTTCAAATATTGCCCTACGGAAAAAAGACAAAACAGGACTAATTAGTTTCTCTTCTAAAGTTGAAAAAATATTGAAAGATTCCTCCAGGATGAGTCAGTTACAGCGAATCATGGAAAGTCTTTATAATGTAAATACCGATTTTAAGGAATCTGATTTTGGAAGTTTATACGCCGGTATTAATAGGTTTATCACGCATCGCAGCTTACTAATGCTCTACACTAATTTTGAGCATCCATCAGCTTTAGAACGACAATTACCTTATCTAAAAGCGATAAATAAGCGCCATGTTTTAGTGGTTATTTTCTTTGAAAATACCGAAATCACAAAATTGCTGCACTCCTACCCTGAAAATCTTAGCGAAAGCGCACACCAGGGAATTGCTGAAGAATTTAGCCAAAATAAAATAAAAATGGCTAAAGAACTTCAACGAAACGGTATCCAAACCGTACTTACAAAACCAAAAGAATTAAGCGTAAATACCATTAATAAATATCTTGAAATTAAAGCACGAGGATTGATTTAAATTATTCGAATATGGGATCGTTGGTATTTTAGATCTTTTGAATGCTGAGAATATGCATTTTACTTCTCCTACCATATTACCATAAGCTTTAAGCTTTAACACATTTAAGTTTTAAATTGAACTCCAGTTCTCGCTAATTATTAATGTTCACTGGCAACTGTAAACCCAAAAATACAATTCAGCAGTAAAAAATTACAGTTCAGTAGGTTACTTGCTATTTCATAGAACATCTTTTCTACTTTTACAGTGTTCAACTAAATAAAACTATCTCATTATGAAAAATTTGGCAATTATTTTAGTCCTACTTATTACTGGAGTATCTTCCAAGGCCCAGGAAACATCAAAAGGTGCTACCGGAAGCATTACTGTAGAAATTGTAAATATTAGCAGTGATAAGGGTAAGATTTCATACGGTCTTTATACCGAAGACACTTTTATGAAAAATCCAAAATATTCTAAAACTGCAAAAATAAACGATGGAAAATCGACAATTACATTTGATGAAATTCCTGAAGGAGAATATGCCGTGATATGTTACCATGACAAAAATGATAACGATCAAATGGATTTTGAAACCAATGGAATGCCGAAAGAAGATTATGGTATGTCGAACAATAAAATTAATCCTTATGGCCCACCAACCTGGGATGATGGTAAGTTTGGCTTTGATGGTTCTTCCAAAGAAATAAGCATCAAACTCTAAACTCCATATAAATCTTTAAATAACCCCATAATTGATGAACTTCAATTATGGGGTTTTGCATAGATAAACTTTAGGTTTTATATAATTTCAATAGAAAAAACTAATATATTTGTAGTGATGATAAAAAGTTAAGCATCAAACTTACACTATAATATTGTTCACAAATTATGACGATTACACAGTTACACTACGTTCTTGCGGTTGCAGAGCATAAAAATTTTACCAGAGCTGCACAAAAAGTATTTGTTACCCAACCTACTTTAAGTATGCAAATACAAAAATTGGAAGAAGAGCTGGATATTCAAATTTTTGATAGAAGCAAAAAACCGATTGAACTGACCGAAACCGGAAAGAAAATTGTGACCCAAGCAAGGAATATCGTAAATGAAAGTGATCGCATTCAGGATATCGTAGATCAGCAAAAAGGATTTATTGGTGGTGCTTTTCGCCTCGGAATTATTCCAACGATTATGCCTACCCTGCTTCCCATGTTTATCAATAACTTCATTAAAAAATATCCAAAGGTTAAACTTCAAATAGAAGAATTACATACTGAAGCTATTATTGAAAAACTAAAGGAAGGGCATCTTGATGCCGCTATTGCTGCTACACCACTAAGCATTGATGGAATTAAAGAGAATGTGTTGTATTATGAGCCTTTTGTAGGTTATATACCACCCAGCCATCGATTGCACAAAGATCATAAAATTGATGTAGGAGATTTAGATATTGATGACATCTTATTATTACAAGACGGCCATTGTTTTAAAGATGGAATCATCAATTTGTGTAAGACTGTAAAATCTACTGAAGCCGAACATTTTAGACTCCAAAGTGGAAGTTTCGAAACCCTAATCAAATTAGCTAATGAAGGTTTAGGAATGACGTTATTGCCTTATTTGCACACATTGGACCTTCCTGATAAGGATAAAAATAATCTGAGAATGTTTAAAGATCCTGTACCGGCCAGAGAGGTGAGTTTAATTTACAATCGTAGTGAATTGAAAATGCAAATAATAGATGCGATGCGTAAAGTAATAGGATCTGTGGTGAAAGGTGCGATTGCATTCCAGAATGTAGAAATTATAAGTCCCACACAACAAAAGAAAAAGAACGAATTACAATATTAGACAAATAGTGATATTAAACTGAAAAAGCGGCTAAAAGCCGCTTTTAATGTTTTATCATTTTACGAATTTAAATAGATTAAGCACTGGTTTAGTTCCGGATTCTGCTTAGTAAGCGCTTCTAACCAAATTTTGAGTTCTTCAACTTCATGAGGTAATAATCTAGAAATTGCTTTTTGAACTTCTTTACAGAATAAATTAGCATCAAAACTCACCTTATTTAAGATGACTTTTGTGTAATCAAACATCGCTCTCGCCATAATTTGATAATTTTAAAAATACTTGAATTAATATAATGTAATTTTTTCTATAAGCTGAAATAATTAGATGCTTAAATATAATAAAAATCGATGCTTACTTTAAGAGTAAACATTATTTTAACTTTTAAAATCTGTTATCACCACTAATAATATCCCCGAAACCTCCTAAAATACTTCCTTCTCCTTTATCTTTTCCGCCAGCTTGCGGTGCTGCCTGTAAAACTCTATTCGCTAACCTGCTAAATGGTAATGATTGTATATAAACCACACCAGGACCTGTAAGTGTTGCAAAGAAAAGTCCTTCACCACCAAAGATCGTATTACGAATTCCGCCTACAAATTCTATATCATAATTAACAGTTTGTGTAAAACCAATAATACATCCCGTATCTACTTTTAAGGTTTCTCCTATAGCTAATTCTTTTCTAGCCATAGTGCCGCCGGCATGCACAAATGCCATCCCATCGCCTTCTACTTTTTGCATTATAAATCCTTCACCCCCAAAAAAGCCTCTTCCAAGTTTTCGGCTAAATTCAATTCCTATAGAAACTCCTTTTGCTGCACACAAAAATGCATCCTTCTGGCAAATAAATTTACCGCCAAATTGCGTAAGATCGATAGGGATAATTTTCCCGGGATAAGGAGATGCAAAACTAATTTTCTTCTTTCCCTGCCCCATATTCGAAAAGATCGTCATAAAAAGACTTTCTCCGGTAAGTAATCGTTTTCCGGCACCAAGCACTTTACCCAGAAAACCTTCATTATCTTTACTTCCATCACCAAAAATGGTATCCATTTTAATACCATTATCCATCATCATAAAATTACCGGCTTCTGCAATTGCAGCTTCTTGTGGATCTAACTCCAGCTCTACATATTGCATTTCTTCTCCAAATATTTCGTAATCTATTTCGTGGGCATTCATATTTTAAGTTTTAGTGGTTTTATAATTAGAGTTGAAAAATCTTAAAATGTTACAAACTAGATTAAAGTTTATATTTTGGCCTTTACCCTAACCGTCCATTCAAATTCAAAAGTAGAAACCTCTACTCCATCTTCATTAGTTCCTATGGATTTCATCCAAAAGGTTTGTCCTTCTCCGGTTTCTAATGTCTTAGCTATCGCATTATCTATTAAAGCACCGTCTTCACATTTAAAGGTGATCTTTCCAGTTGCCTTTTTGCTGAACACAGACTTATTTTGAGCTACCAACATCGAAATTGGTTGTTTTTGTGCTCTTATTTTCGAAATCACTAAAGCGCCCGTACTTAATTCGGCAGCCATTGCCTGAACCGCAAAATACATGCTTCTAAAAGGATTTTGATTGATCCATCTATGTTTTACCCCAACACTGCAATCTGTTTTAGAAATTGCTTTCACCCTTACCCCACATATCCATGCACTTGGTAACTTGAGCATTAAAAATTGATTGAGTTTCTTAGGCGTTATTTGCATATTCTTAATTATTTCTTTTAAAGATATTTAAATTATTTCACATGTAAATCACGATTAAAATGATAATTAAATGTTAAATTTTAGTACTATGCTTTGCAAAATACCTTCTTTTAACCATATATTTGTATAAGAAATTAACTGGTATAGTACTATTACATTTAATTAGTTAAGCTTTATAATAAGTTATCAATCAAAAAACATCCTTCATCAGGATATTGAAACCGGACTTAAAACCATCAAACAACCATCATTTTAAGTCCGGTTTATTAAAAAAGAAAACGCAATGGAATCATCAGCAATCAAAAAACAAGATCAAACCCTGGCCACGATCATCCACCTTTCGGTTTTTTCAAAATTATTTATCCCTTTTGGCAATTTCATCTTTCCGGTGATTATCTGGCTGGTAAATAAAGAGAAGAAATTTGTAAATCATCATGGTCGAAATGCCGTAAACTTTCAGTTAAGTTTAGTCCTGTATTATCTCGTTATTGCATGCCTACTCATTATCGCACTACTTATTTTTGTTGCCAGAATTCCTCTAGAATTTTTAGAATTTAATGAATACAATATCAGGATTGATACTGTAGATAATGAGCAGGTTCTTCCTTTGCTAGTCACACTTATTACCGGCGGCTTCTTCCTTTTTGGACTGATAGTTCTAGAACTGTATGCAGTAATTAGCGCCGCAAAAAATGCAAGTGAAGGAAAAGAATATACTTATCCAATATGTATCAACTTCATCAAAGAAGATATTACCGAAAACCATCCATCAAAATAATCATCATGAAAAAACTTCTAAGCTTCAGCCTAATATTAATGTTATTCTTAAACATTTCTTGCGTTAAAATTAAAAATGAAGTTGCAGATACCGAGAATTACAAACTAGACGGAAATTGGGAATTGTACGATGGAGAAAATGCAATAAAAAATATTGTATTCAATAACAACAAAGTATTTCTGAAGAAAAACAGCGAAACGATTAATGGCAAACTAACCTTAACCACGACCAGTTCCTCTTCAGTAGATTTAATAGTTTATACCAAAACCACTACTAAGAGTATCCCAACCATCGAATATTTTAAAAACGGGAAAAAAATTAAAATTCCAATTCAATACGAAAGTATAGACGATGAAGCCTTTATAACCCTAAATGATGTAGTCTATCATAAAGTAAATTAGTCATCCAATTTATCAAACATAATCATCAATCAAAAAATGAACATTTTAACAACATTCAAAACCAAGCGCTATGAAGATAGAGAACACCAAAGCACAAATGCGTAAAGGTGTACTGGAGTATTGTATACTTTCGGTTTTAAAAGATGAAGATGCTTACGTAGCTGAAATCTTAGACACCTTAAAAGATGCCAAATTACTGGTGGTTGAAGGAACCATATATCCTTTGTTAACCCGACTTAAAAACGCCGGACTTCTCTCCTACCGTTGGGAAGAATCTACCAGTGGGCCACCAAGAAAATATTATGGATTAACCGAAACTGGCAGATTGTTCTTAACTGAACTTTCCTCGACCTGGGATGAGCTGCAAACCGCAGTAAACATTGTAACCACTCAAAAAAAGAAAAATCATGAATAAGACAATAAATATAAATCTTGCGGGCATTTTCTTTCACATCGATGAGGATGCCTTTAACAAACTTCAACACTATCTAGATGCCATAAAGCGATCGTTTACCGATAATCAGGGACGTGATGAAATTATAATGGATATTGAAGCTCGTATTGCTGAACTTTTTGCTGAAAAGAGAGCAAATAAAAGTCAGGTAATCAGTTTAAAGGATGTAGATGAAGTAATTGCCATAATGGGGCAACCTGAAGATTATATGGTAGATGAAGATATCTTTGAGGACGAGCCAGAAGCTGGTGCTACTAAAACTAAAAAATCTTCAAACAAAGGACTTTATAGAGATACAGAAAATTCTTATGCCGGTGGTGTTAGTAGTGGTTTAGGCCATTATTTAGAAATCGATGCTATCTGGATTCGTTTAATTTGGGTGGTACTTACCATAGCTTCAAGCGGAGCTTTTCTATTTGTCTATATTGCTTTTTGGATTTTTACTCCAGAAGCTAAAACCACTGCCGAAAAACTTTCTATGCGTGGTGAAGATGTTACCATTTCGAATATAGAAAAGAAAATAAGAGAAGGATTTGATAATGTTTCAGAAAAAGTAAAAAATGTAGATTATCAAAAATATGGTAATCGCGCAAAAGCTGGCGCAGGTACGGCTGCCACCGCTTTTGGATCTATTATTAATGTAATTCTTAAAATTATCGTAGCCTTTGTAGGTATAGTGATACTGTTAACTGCAGGTTCTGGATTAATTGGGTTATTTATTAGTCTATTTACTGTTGGAACATTTGGAATAATCGAAGCTCCCTGGAATGATCAATTAATGATGCATATCTCAGAAACTTCCATTTGGGTAGGCGCCATACTAAGCTTCTTTGCTGCAGGAGTTCCTTTGTTTTTTCTGTTTATATTAGGATTAAAAATTCTGGTAAAAAATCTAAAATCAATTGGAACCACAGCAAAATTAGTATTGCTAGGATTGTGGATACTTTCGGTTATAGGATTAGCAATAATTGGTATTAGAGAAGCCACCAGTAGAGCTTTTGATGAAGAAGTGACGGAAACTTATGTTGTTCCCACTAAGGCACAAGATACGTTAATGGTAGCTATGAGAAACAATTCACAATATTCCTCTCATTTTGGATGGAATTCTGATGAGTTTGAATTGAAATACGATGAAAATGAAAATAAAGTACTTTACAATGAAGATCTAAATCTAGTAATTCGCTCTACTAAAGACACTGTCGCAAAATTGGATATTATCAAATCTGCTGAAGGTCGAAGTATTTTGGATGCCAAGAAAAGAGCAGAAAATATCGAGTATCACTTCGAATTTTCAGATAAAACGCTCTATTTAGATAGTTATTTTTTGGTAAAGGGAGATCTAAAAGCCAGAGATCAGGAAATCGATCTAGTGCTATGGCTGCCAGAACAAAGCTTTATTATTGTAGATAAAAATGTAGCAGCCTATCACAGAAACAGTTATTCTTCCTACGATATTTTACAAAATGGACAGGAAGGTTACACACTACGTGTAGAAAACGACAATGCTGTTTGCTTAGATTGTCCTGTAGAATTAATCGAAGAAGAAGATGAGGACGTTTTCGATACAGAAGATGATGGTTTTAATACCACAGCAGAAGAGAAAAAGTATCTCGAGGAACAAAAAAAGCGATTTGAACAAGACCCTGAAGGTATGGATGATCCAACTGACGCTTCAGATGATTTCTGATGCGTTAGTTTCTTATACTAAGAAAATGTATAAATATCATTGCTAAAACTTAAGCATCAATCAAAAACCAACCAATCATGATTAGTCTTTTAAATTTGATCATCGGTTTTCTTATGCTTGTACTTTCCTCTCGATTGGAGATTGCACGACAAAAGGATAAAATTCTTGAAGTTTCCAATAAGATTGAATGTAGTTATAAAGAAAATGATTTTTTAAATAAAATTTGAACTATTTTAAAGCCTCTATTAGTTAGCTAAAGAGGCTTTAATTTTTTTCCGCTAGATATTTCGTATTTTAGTTTTCATACAATCTGTTTTATGGCGTTCTTTTTGATATTGCTTTATTGAATGAAAAATAGAATTATGAAAAAAGGTATTAGTCTCCTACTGTTTTTAGCTACGTTCATTTCACAAGCGCAAGTTGTGGGAAACCGAAATGTTGTGAATAAAAAGAGAAATCTTGATAATTTTACTGAAATCCACATCACTGGAGAATTTGAGGTAAGCCTGGCAAGAGGAAATTCGGCTTTTGCAGAAGTTGAGGCCGACGAGAATCTCCATGATCTAATTCGTACCGATGTGGTAGATGGGGTTCTTTTTATTAAACCGGCAAAAAAAATTAAACGTTCTAAACGACAGGAGATAAAAGTTGAATTTCCAGAAACCATTACCAAAATTACACTTGAAGAAGATGCTGAGTTAGATGCTTCAAAAGGTTTAAATCTCTCTAATGTTGAAATTGAAACCATGGGTAAGTCCAAGTTATTTCTAACCTTAAATGCCACAAATTTTAAGCTTAAAAATGGCGAAGATGCTCAAATTGAATTAAATCTGGAAGCTAAAGAAGCTTATTTCCAACTAAATGGAAGTAGTAAAATAAAAGCTTTGGTTAATGCTCCAATTTTTAAATTAGATAATTACGAACGTGCTGAGGCTGAAATTGAAGGAGCAGTTGAAGATTTTCAGTTAAGAACAGAACACACCAGCTCTTTTGAGGGTAAAAATCTTACTGCAACGAATGCTAAGCTTATTGCAGAAGGTCGTTCTAAAAACGAAATTTCAGTAACCGAAAATTTAAGCATCACCGCTGAAGATCGCAGCGAAACCATCATTTTTAATACACCAAAGATCGAAATCGCAAAATTTACAGGAGAAGCTGTTTTAAAGAAAGCTGAGTTTTAATATTTCAAGTAAATTACCTCAGTGCAAGTCCATGAGACATTTATCAGAAAATTATTTATTATTTGGAGGCAAGCTTCGGAGCATTTAATTTTGATGATTATCGAGTAAATATTTTAAAATAGCAAGGCCGGATATTAAAATCCGGCCTTGCTGATAGTTATGAGTAAATTACTACTTATACTTAGGCAGTAACTTCTTTTTGCTCTTCTTCTGTGGTTTCGATTTCAGCTAAATAACGTTCAGCATCCATTGCAGCCATACAACCAGTCCCGGCAGCAGTAATTGCCTGGCGATACTCTTTATCCTGTACATCTCCAGAGGCAAAAACTCCGGGGATATTTGTTTTTGTAGATTTTCCCTGAGTAATTAGATAACCGGTTTCGTCCATATCTAAATGCCCCTTAAAAATATCTGTATTGGGTTTATGACCAATCGCGATAAATAAACCGGTGATTTCGATTTCTTCTTTCTCGCCAGTCTCATTATTTATCATTCGTAAACCATCAACCACTTGCTCACCGATTACTTCATCTACTTCCGTATTGTAACGAACTTCCAGATTTTTGGTGTTATTTACACGATGTTGCATCGCTTTAGAAGCTCTCATTTCATCTTTTCTTACCAACATCGTAACTTTTCTACAGATATTTGCTAAATAAGTTGCTTCTTCCGCAGCAGTGTCCCCACCACCAACAATCGCTACATCCTGATTTTTGTAAAAGAATCCGTCACAAACCGCACAGGCAGATACTCCGCCTCCTCTTAATTTTTGTTCACTAGGTAATCCTAAATATTTCGCAGTAGCTCCTGTAGATATAATTACAGTTTCAGCTTCTACCCATTTAGAATTATCGATACAAGCTTTATGGATTCCACCAGCTTCTTTGCTAAACTCAACTTCGGTAACCATTCCCATACGAACTTCTGTACCAAAACGTTCAGCTTGCTTTTGTAGATCCATCATCATGGCCGGTCCATCGATACCTTCAGGATAACCAGGGAAATTATCAACCTCGGTAGTTGTAGTTAACTGCCCACCAGGCTCCATCCCGGTATACATAATTGGTTTTAGATCTGCTCTTGAAGCATAAATCGCTGCGGTATATCCGGCAGGACCAGACCCAATGATCAAACACTTAATTCTTTCGATTGTCTCGCTCATATGTTCTTTAAATCTTATTCTTTATTTCGATTGTAAAAGTAGTAACTTCAATTAAAAACTTACAGTAAATCACATATAGATTTACTATATATCGATAGTTACAGCATATTAGTCTGTTTAACTGACTAATAATTACTTACTGCGTTTCTACAAATTTAAAACAATAAAATTACCTTTGCCAATTATGGAGTTTAGCCTGTTTAATTTACTCGATATTCTTGGTACCGCAGCTTTTGCGATTTCTGGTGCATTATCTGCCATGAACCGCAGGTTAGATCTCTTTGGTATTTTTATCATTGCATTTGTAACTGCTATTGGTGGTGGCACATTACGCGATGTTTTGATTGGTAATACTCCTGTTACCTGGATGGAAAACACACTCTACATCTACCTTATTAGCGTAGTGACAATATTGGCCATTTTATTCAGAAATTATTTAAATCATCTAAAGAAATCACTCTTCTTATTCGATACGATCGGTCTTGGAGTTTTTACAATCACCGGCGTAGAAATAGGAATTAGAAATGAACTAGATCCTATAATTTCTATTGCTTTAGGTGGAATGACGGGCGCTTTTGGTGGTGTAATTCGGGATATTCTTTGTAACGAAATTCCCGTAATTTTTAGAAAAGAAGAAATTTATGCGACGGCTTGTCTGGTAGGCGGACTCATTTTCGTTATAATGCACGATCAAAATATCAATACTGATATTACTTACCTGGTAACGTCTCTAACTGTAATAATCTTAAGATTACTTGCAGTAAAATATCACATCACACTCCCTGATTTTTATCCTGAAAAAGAGCAAAATTAACTTGAAAGTTTAGTTGAAGAATCCATAAAATCTCCACCTAAAATTTCATCTCCATAATTTCAAATTTCGCTTAGTAAATTACTTTGGGCATCACCACGAAGCATTCAGTATAGAGAAAGTTTCGATTTCGAGAAAAGCCTTGAGCCTTAGATCATTTGGCGATTCCAAGAAAAAGCAATTAGCTCTAGGGAACTAATTGCTGATAAAAACCAAATTGCTATAATTCCTAATGTGGTAATTTCTTCCGAAGAAGTCCGTATAAAAAAGTTCCTAACAAAGCTCCGGCAAAAACCACTAATATTGGCCAATAACCTGCGCCTGCTAGAACGTAGATTGGTCCCGGGCAAGCTCCTGCTAATGCCCAACCTAATCCAAAAATGATTCCGCCAAACATATAGCGGCTAAAGCTTTTATTCTTCGGAACAAAGGTTATTGGCTTTCCAAAGAAAGATTTAAGGTTCTTTTTCTTAATTATCTGAACGCCAATCACCCCTAAAAATAGCGCTGAACCAATGATTCCATACATGCGGAACGACTGAAATTTAAACATCTCGTAAATCCTAAACCACGAAGCAGCTTCAGACTTAAACATCACAATTCCAAAAAATATTCCTATCACTAAAAATCCTATCTGTCTCATTGCTTAAAATATTAATGGGTATAAAAAGTGAATCATTACCAAACCACCAATAAAAAAGCCAATTACGGCAATTAATGATGGTAATTGCAGATTGCTTAATCCTGAAATCGCATGTCCAGAAGTACATCCACCGGCATACCTTGCTCCAAATCCAATTAAAATTCCACCTATTAAAAGCACAAAAAGCGTAAGCGGTTCAGAAAAAACATTTGTTGAAAATAATTCAGTTGGTAAATAGGCTTTCCCGGCACTTTCAAAACCAAGATTGTTTAAATCCTGAACTGTTTCTGAAGAAATCGCAACGGTAGTTGGATCGTCGCTCAAATAAAAATGTGCGATAAAGCCACCAATTACAGCACCTAGCAATACCAGTAAATTCCATTGCTGTGCTCTCCAATCGAAATTAAAAAAATCTGCTTTCTTATCTGCACCACACATGCTACACATGGTTCGCAGGTTGGAAGACATTCCAAACTGACGGCCCATAAATAGGAGCAAAAACATGGTAAATGCGATCAATGGCCCAGAAACATACCACGGCCAGGGTTCAAAAATCCAATTCATAATCTTCTTTTGTGCAAATAAACCGGAAATTAAGGAAACAGCTTGTAACATTAGTTACACTATTGAATAAACATAAAATCTAAGATTTGATATTCTCGTCATTCCGGACTTGATCCGGAATTTCATATTATGATTCATTTCTAAAATTACATCAATTTTCCTGAAGGTATTCTTTAAAATTACTCAGCACTTTCTCCGATAATCGCTCTTGCGTTTTCAGCGTCCAGCCGGCGCTTTTCTTCCCGATCACCACATTCTTTCTTTCCTGAATATCCTGCGGAACATCTTTTTTAGCATCTCCATCGAAAATCGCAAAATTTGAGGTCGATTTTATCCAATTTCGAAAAGCTTCTAAATCGAACGGCATTCCTAAAGAAGTATTGATAAATATTTTTCCGTTACCAAATTTCTCAAAATGTTCTGGTTGAAAAATCTCCAGATTTTTGGGAAGATGAATAGAAATTACATCTATCGTTTCTAAAAGTTCATCCAGCTCTAAATATTCCAGTCCTTTTTGTTCGTATTGAAGTTTTCTGCTTCTGCTGAAGTAATACAAATCGGCACCAAAAGGCAATAAACAATCGGCCAAAAGCTGCCCGGTAACACCAAGACCTATAATCCCAATTTTAAGATCGGTAAGTTCTTGCGGAATTTCCTTCCACTGCTTTTCAGCATAACCGTGGATAAGCATGATCAATTCTGAAATCACAAATTCTGCTACTCCGGGATCGCCATAATCAAAAATACCGGTTACCGTAATTCCGTTATCGCGTGCATAATCTACTGCAACATTGGCTGACGCATCATCGAATAAACTACAGCACATCCCAATATATTTAAGATTAGGGCTTTTTTGAATAATTTCTTCTGTGATCTGCGTTTTCCAGGAAACAAAGATCACCTCAGCATCACCAATTCTATTTAAAATTTCCTCATCGGTTTCCGGGAAATCATCAGGATGAATTATTTTTTCTTCGGAATATTCCTGAAGCTGAGCAATAGCTTCATCGTTCATTTTTGTATAATCGACACAGGCGATTTTTTTGAATTTCATCTATAATTTTTTGGGAACATAAGAAAAATTCGAAGATTTTTAGCCATTAGCATTCAGCTTTTAGCTGACAGCTGTGGAATGAAAAGAAATAGTTCACGATTGACGGTTTACAGCAGTTGCTCCTGAAACTTAATATATAACTACCGTAGAAAAGGTATTGAAATAAAATAGTTTACATTTTTACCATTTTTAGCTCTTTTTACATTGAATAAGATCAAAATAGCATTGAAAACGTATAAAACACCAATGAAAATTAGCGCTTTATTGGCAAAACTATAGTGCATAATTTTACTCATAACACCTATTAAAAAAAATACGCAATAAGTTATAAACCAACTAATTTGAAAATTAAGAACAAGCTTTCCCATTTTTTCAACATTAGCGATTTCTTTCCTTTTTGAAATCCACATGAGCATAGGAATCAAAATCCCTAAAAGAGGAAAGAATATAAATGTTAGTGCCGACGCATTAAGAATCGCTAAATAACTATCGTTTTTTTGAAGTTTCCAATCGATAAGATCTTCGGAAGTAACCCCGAGTCCTTTTGCTATTCGCTGTAAAGTATCACCGCGTGGCGCTGTTTCGCCATTTTCGATGCGCTGAATGGTTCGCAAACTTAATCCAGATTCTTCGGCTAAAACTTCTTGTGAAAATCCTTTTCGGTTACGTAGCTCGGTTACTCTTTCAGAGAGTTTGCTGTTTTTCATAATTACAAAGTTAAATCTTTCAGCAAATCTATGTTCAGGGATTAAAAAGGCTTGCGTCGAGCTTACGACATATCTACGTCATATTTGCCAATACCAGTAAAATTAAGGGTTTAAGCTAGATCAAATCCTGAGTTTTTAATTTATGGTTATAATTAAAGTATTGAATTTATATTATTCTTTTGCTATAAAAGAGATCTCTCCACAAGGTCGAGATTACATTCAGCATTCAGCATTCAAAATAAAAAAATCCAGATTCTAAAAACAGAGCGATCTAATATCTCAAATCTAACAGCTTAGCCGTCTAAACTCTATAATGGGATATTCCCATGCTTACGATCTTGTCTTAGAACCGCTTTATTTTCGAGCATACTAAAGGCTTTTAATAATTTTCTGCGCGTGTCTTTTGGCATAATTACCTCATCAATAAATCCGCGTTGTGCAGCTTCAAAAGGATTAGCGAATTTTTCTGCATATTCAGCTTCTTTTTCGGTTAATTTTTGTTCGGGATCTTCAGCTTCTTTAATTTCTTTTCTGAAAATTATTTCACTTGCACCTTTGGCTCCCATAACGGCAATTTCAGCACTTGGCCAGGCAAAATTCATATCGGCACCAATATGTTTGCTGTTCATAACATCGTAAGCACCACCATAAGCTTTTCTGGTAATCACGGTTACTTTTGGCACGGTCGCTTCACTCAGCGCATACAACAATTTAGCACCATTTAGAATAATCCCATTCCATTCCTGATCGGTTCCCGGTAAAAATCCAGGTACATCAACTAAAACCAATATCGGAATATTAAAACAATCGCAAAAACGTGTAAAACGAGCCGCTTTTTTAGAACTGTCCACATCTAAAACTCCGGCTAAACTCATTGGCTGATTAGCAACAATACCAATACTTCTACCACCTAATCTTGCAAAACCAACGATGATGTTATCGGCATAAGCCTTATGAATTTCAAAGAAAGAATCCGCATCGATAATCCCTTCAATAACCAAATGCATATCATAAGGTTTATTAGAACTATCGGGAATAATTTCGTCCAGTTTTTGACGAATCTCATCCTGTGGTTCAAAAGGCAACTTTTCGGTCTTTTGTTTGTTGTTTTGAGGCATGTAACTAATCAGCTTTTTGATATCCTCTAAACAGCTAATATCGTTATTGGCCGTTAAATGAGTAATACCAGATTTTGTGGAATGCGTACTCGCACCGCCCAACTCTTCTGAAGTTACATTTTCATTAGTTACCGTTTTCACCACATTTGGCCCGGTCACAAACATATAACTGGTATCCTCTACCATGATTGTAAAATCGGTCATTGCGGGAGAATACACCGCTCCACCGGCACAAGGGCCCATAATAGCGGAGATCTGCGGAATCACTCCTGAAGCTTTAACATTACGATGAAAAATATCGGCATAACCACCAAGAGATCTAACACCTTCCTGAATTCGCGCTCCACCAGAATCATTTAAACCAATTATCGGCGCGCCGGTTTTAACCGCCAGATCCATTACTTTGCAGATCTTTTCAGCATGAGTCTCAGACAGCGCTCCACCAAAAACCGTAAAATCCTGAGCAAAAACATAAACCAGTCGGCCATTAATCGTACCGTAACCCGTAACAACGCCATCGCCATAGAACTTTTGATCCTGCATTCCAAAATCGGTTGTACGATGTGTTACCAAAATCCCTATTTCTTCAAAAGAACCTTCGTCTAGCAGATAATCAACCCGTTCTCTTGCAGTAAGCTTTTTCTTTTCGTGCTGCTTCGCTATTCGTTTTTCACCACCGCCAAGATGCGCCTGTTCAATTCTTTGATTTAATTGCTCTATATTTTTCTTACTCATGGGTTTTAATGTTTAGCTGTCAGCTGCTAGCATTCAGCTTTCAGTAGTAATGCTATCGATTAGAATTTCCAAATTGACAAATTAGCACATTTTCAAATTTACCCTAACTGATAACTGCCTACTGCGCTTACTCTCTGGCTTCAGTAATTGGTAATCTTAGTTTTTCCTGATCTTTTAAATATTGTCTTAAAGCAATTAAAGCGGCCAATTTGGATTCTTCTTCAATTTCATTTTGAAGCTTTTCAGGGGAATAATATTTCTTTACAAAATGGGTATCAAAATTTCCTGAAGTAAAAGCTTCATGTTCAAAAACAAATTTCCCGAAACTCAGCGTTGTAGAAACACCTTCCACCTGGTAATCATCGATCGCTTTGATCATTAATTGGATCGCTTCTTCTCGATTTTTTCCGTAGGTAATTAATTTTGCCAGCATAGGATCGTAATAGATCGGTACATCCATCCCTTCTTCAAATCCATTATCCACCCGAATTTTCTCTCCGTTAGGAATTTTATATTTCTCCAATTTTCCAACGCTTGGTAGAAAATTATCCATAGGATCTTCAGCATAAACACGCAACTCTAGCGCATGACCAGTAATTTTCAGATCATCCTGTTTGATGTTGAGTTCCTCTCCCCTTGCAATTTTAATTTGCTCTTCAACTAGATCTACTCCTGTGATATATTCGGTTACGGGATGCTCTACCTGAAGTCTTGTATTCATCTCTAAAAAATAAAAGTTTCGATTTTCATCGAATAAGAACTCCACGGTACCCGCTCCAACATAATCACAGGCTTCTGCAACGCGAACGGCTGCTTTTCCCATTTCGTCACGAAGTTTCTCATCTAAAACTATAGATGGAGCTTCTTCTATCACTTTTTGATGCCGACGTTGTACCGAACATTCTCGCTCAAATAAATGCAATGTATTCCCATGCATATCGGCCAAAATCTGAATCTCGATATGTCGTGGAGAAGCTACATACTTTTCGATAAAAACAGAACCATCCCCAAAGGCAGATTCGGCTTCGCTAATGGCACGTTTCATTTGATCTTCCAGATCTTTTTCCTGCTCTACCACTCGCATTCCTTTTCCGCCGCCACCTGCGGAAGCTTTTATCAAAATAGGATAACCAATTTCTGCAGCGATCTTTTTAGCTTTTACGGTATCTCTGATCGCTTCATCGATTCCGGGAACCATCGGAATATCGTATTTCTTTACCGCATCTTTGGCTGCGAGCTTGCTGCCCATGATTCGTATAGCTTTACTACGCGGACCGATGAACGTGATACCGGCATCTTCTACTGCTTCGGCAAAAGTGGCATTTTCACTTAAAAATCCGTAGCCGGGATGAATACCATCAACATTTAATTCTTTACAAATTTCAATAATTTTATCTCCTAATAAATAAGACTGATTAGAAGGTGCAGGGCCAACACAAACCGCCTCATCAGCAAATTTTACGTGCGGCGCATTTCTATCTGCTTCAGAAAAAATAGCCACGGTTTTAATGCCCATTTTCTGAATAGTTTTAAGTACTCGAAGAGCAATCTCTCCACGGTTTGCTACTAATATTTTTTTCATTTATCATGGGTTTTAGGGGAATAGAGATTACTCCATTTCGATAAGCAATTGATTTTTCTCTACAGTTTCGCCTTTTTTGATCTGGATACTTTTTACTACTCCGTCTCTTGGCGCTGTAATTGTATTTTCCATCTTCATAGCTTCTAAAACCAGTAAATAATCACCTTCTTTCACTACTGCGCCCTCTTGAACGTTCACTTCCAGAATCAATCCCGGCATAGGCGCTTTAATGTTATTGATCAATTGCGCAGACCCCAGTGAAAGCCCCATCTTTTCGATTAACAGATCTAAATCGTTTGCGATATTGATATTGTAAATATTGGAGTTGATTTTTATCGAATATTGCCTTTTTAGAAAATCGCTTTTTTCTACGGAAGCTTTAAAAGATTTATGTTTATGAAGTACATGAAAACTTGCATTATCAGTAGTTTGAATGTCTAAATCTGAAATCTGGTCTTCGGTAAATTCAAATTCTGATGCTTCATTCACTTTAATCTTAAACTTTTTCCTCATACGTTATCAATTATTACTCATTTTAAGCAACAAGCCTTGTAAATATAGAAAATTAATAAGGTTTTTAATTAATGAATAATAATTTATTAAAATTATAACAAACCATGCAAGAACCGTCACCCTGAACTTGATTCAGGGTCTCATCCTCAGAGTGCTATTTTAAAATCTGAATGAGATTTTGAATCAAGTCCGGAATGACGAATATAGAAATTACAATATCGAATTTCAGTATAAAGAAAAATCCCAATTTCAATTAGAAATTGGGACTACCTCAAAATTTTATAAAAGAAAATATCAATTTTATTTATTTGAAATCATTTACAGCATCACTTAGATCAAAAACTTTAATTCCGCTTAATTGTTTATCTACAATACTGCTACCGGCTGCAGATCGATAACCACCGGCACAATGCACAACGATTGGTTTATTGGTAGGGATTTCTTCGGTACGATCTCTTAATTCGTTTAGTGGAATGGCAATCGCACTTTCAAAAAACTTTCCTTCTTCAACTTCAGAAATATTTCTAATATCCAAAATGGTATATGCTGAGGGATTTTCTTTAAAAGCCTCTACATCTAAAAATTCGGTAGAACCTTCAAGATCTTCAGCAACAGTAATGATCGCTTTTAGATATTTTTCGTAACCAATTTTTGCAACACGCTCTAATAAGACATCAATATCCTCGACTGAAGCCACCACTAAATAAAAAGCTTCTTTTGGCTGAATGATCGCTCCTAACCATGTTTCAAACTTTTGCTTAGGCGATGTCGCCATAATATTGATACTTCCCGGTAAATGGGATTTTTTAAAATCGTCTACACTTCGTGTATCCACGATCGTTAAACCTTCTTCAACTTCATCTACATTTAGAAAAACCGGAACATTATATTTTGCTTTCTGTACGTTTAAAGCTCCAGCTTTGTTGATATCTACATCAAAACCAAAATAAGATGGTATAAACGGCTGATCTTTTAGAATTTCGTCTACAAATTCATCCTCCGTTTGTTCTTTGAACGCCCAGTTTCCCATACGTTCATTTCCTAAGGTACTGGAAGAATCGCTACTCATATTCTTACCACACAACGAGCCTGCTCCATGTGCCGGATATACCAAAGCATCATCTGGCAGATCGTTAAATTTAGTTTGCATGGTGTTATACATTTGCTTGGCAAGATCGATACGCTTGGTTTTCATATTCCCGGCGTTTTCACGCAAATCTGGCCGGCCAACATTTCCTATAAATAAGGTATCTCCGGTAAATAGCGCAGTGTCTTCTCCATCCTTGGCAACGACCGTAATACTATCTGGACTATGACCTGGCGTGTTTAAAGCGCTAAAAGTAACTTTTCCTAATTCGAACGTATCGCCTTCGTCAAAACTTTTATGATCATAATCTGCACCTACCAATTTACTTACAAAAATAGTTGCTGCAGTTTCTTCATGAATTTGTAAATGACTGCTAATAAAATCGGCATGAGGATGGGTTTCAAAAACCGCTACTATCTTCGCATTGTGTTCTTCAGCAAACTTATAATACACCATGGGATTTCTAGACGGATCTACCAGCGCCATTTCACCTTCACTTATAATTGCATACGAATAATGTGCTAAAGCCTCGTCATTAAACTGTTTTATAATCATTTTTTATATTCTTTCGTTATTTCACTTCTTTATTTTTAAACGGAAAAACCATTTGCTCTTTAAAACTTTCCGGGAAATTATCGTCTCCTTCAAAACCCAATTCGATATTTTTTCCGCTCTTCGGAATATAGGCTGTCTTAAAAAGATAATCCCAAATACTCAAACTGAGTCCGAAATTCATTCCATAGGGATGTGACTTTGGTAAAGCTTTGGAGTGATGCCAGATATGCATTTTTGGGTTATTAAAAATATAGCCTAAAAATCCATAATTCCAGCCCACGTTTGCGTGGTTTAAATGCCCAATCAAGACACTAAACATATGCACTATAAAAAACTCCTGAATCCCAAAACCTATCATCGCCAACGGGATATACTGTGCGGTTTTATAAACAATCGTTTCCATAAAATGAAACCTGAACTGCGCTGCGAACCCCATTTGTTTTACGCTATGATGTACTTTATGAAATTGCCATAAACAGGAACGCCTATGCAACTGGCGGTGAACATTCCACTGAATAAAATCGGCAATCACGAACATAATCATCAACTGCCCCCAAACAGGAAGGTTTTGGATATTTAAGGCCACTATATTTTCAACTCCAAAAAGTCCCAGAAAATCATTGAAAAGCGCTACACCAATATTTGATAAGGCATTGTAACCAATCAACGAAAACAGGAAAAAATTGAATAAAATATAAAAACCATCCAGCCAAAAACCTTTTCTTAAGATCGGCTGATCTTTACGCCAGGGCAGTACAATTTCCAAAATCCAGACAAATAACGAAATGGCAATTAACCAATAAAAATAATTGGTCCAGGAAGGATTAATGATCTCCTGCACCAGATAATCAAAATACCCGGTAAACGAATCCTGAATTATTTTTACGTATTTGTCCATTTTTAATTTCTTCCAGAGCAAAAGTAAATAAAACCTTAAGCAAGACCAGTAACTTTTGTTACAATGCTGTTTTATACAGTTATAGAAGTCAACGAAATCTTAACACGCGAAAAGCTTTTAGTGTTATAAGCCGTTAAACATAGGCATTATAAAAATATTCTTTAGTAATTTCCCGCTAAATTCAGATTAAAGAAAAGAAGGAAATGAGTAAGAAGAAAAATTTAAAACTTGAAAAACTGGCATTTGGTGGCGTTGCTGTTGGTAACGGTTTTGAAAAAGTGAGTGACAAACAATCCTGGGAAACGCTTGAAGCTGCTTGGGAATGCGGCATTAGACAATACGACACCTCTCCCTGGTATGGTTTGGGTTTAAGCGAGCGCCGTATAGGGCATTTTCTAAAAAATAAGAAACGAGAAGATTATATTTTATCGACCAAAGTTGGTCGTTTGTTTACTCCAACCAAAAATATTCCAGATACACAATGGGTAGACCCTTCTCCATTTGATTATCGCTATGATTATTCGGCGGAAGCTGTTCGACGATCTGTAGAGGATAGTTTGCAGCGACTTGGCGTAGAAAGTATAGATTATGCATTTATCCACGATCTTTCTCCAGATAACAATGCCGATCTTGGCGATTGGGAAGAGCATTTTGAAATTGCTAAAAAAGGTGCCATGCCAGAACTTAGCAAAATGCGCGAAGAAGGATTAATTAAAGGTTGGGGACTCGGCGTAAACACGTTAGAACCTATTTTAAGAACAATTGATTATGCAGATCCAGATTTGTTTCTATCTGCAATACAATATTCCTTGATCGACCATAAAGATTCTTTAGACCGTTTATTTCCTAAAGTTGAAGAAAGCGGTGTTGGTCTAATTGTAGCAGCTCCTTTTAATGCAGGGTTGTTAGGCGGACAAAAGCGCTACAACTATGCTGGGGAAATGCCGGAAGATGTTGACGCTCGCTATAAAAAGATGATCAAAATTGCAGATAATTACGATGTTGATCTTGCGAAAGCTGCGATACAGTTTTCTTATGCACCAAAGGTTGTCGACACCGTTTTAGCCGGAGCCAGCAAGCCTTACCAAACCATCGAAAACATGAAAGCTTTTAATGCGAAAATCCCAAAAGACTTTTGGGTAGATCTTAAAAGCGAAGGATTAATTGACGAGCGTTGTGAAACTCCGCAATTCTAAAAAATAATTAATCTCGAAAAAGCCGTTTCTTAGTAATGAAACGGCTTTTTTATTTTCTAGCTACTATGAAAACATTAATTTTAACGACCAAAATCGATAAAATGAAACGTAATTTTTTTCTTCTCTCTTTTCTGAATATTCTGGCACCTGCTCTCTTATTAGCTCAGAACCCAAAAGTAGATATCCTAGAATATGAATTTCATCTGGACCTGAATGATAATAATGATGTCATTAAAGGAAAAACACTTATCGATTTTAAATACACAGAAGATTCAGATGTTTTAGCGCTGGATTTTGCTTCGGAAGAAAATGGTAAAGGAATGAGTGTAGACAGTATTCTTCAAAATGGTAAAATTCTAGATTTCAAACATTCCGAAGAGAAATTAAGCATCAGAACTACTTCTGAAGAAGAAATTACGATCTATTATCATGGGGTGCCAAAAGACGGACTCATAATTAGTGAAAATAAATATGGAGACCGTACTTTTTTTGGTGATAACTGGCCAAATAGAGCACATCTATGGTTGCCGGTAATCGATCATCCTTCAGATAAAGCGAAGGTTTCTTTTTATGTGTCTGCACCTTCAAAATATCAGGTTGTGGCTACAGGAACACTTCAAGAAATGACCAATCTTAACGAAGAGAAAACGCTTTATGTATATTCTTCGCCATTAAACTTACCTACCAAAGTGATGGTGATTGGCGTGGCTGAATTTGCCGTACAGCATTTGGGAGAAATTGATAAAATTCCGCTTTCATCTTGGGTGTACCCTGAAAATAAGGAAGCTGGTTTTTACGATTATGCACAAGCAGAAGAAATCTTATCATTTTTTACTGAAAATATTGCGCCTTTTCCGTTTACAAAATTGGCAAATGTACAATCGACCACTCGATATGGCGGAATGGAAAACGCCGGAAATATCTTTTATTTTGAAAATTCGGTTGATGGGAAACGTTCATCAGAATTTCTTTTAGCACACGAAATTGCACATCAGTGGTTTGGAGATTCCGCTTCCGAAATTGACTGGTCGCATCTTTGGCTAAGCGAAGGTTTTGCCACTTATTTTACCGATCTGTATGCTGAGCATAAATACGGAAAATCAAAATTAGACGAGAAATTACAGGAAGAACGACGTCAGGTAATCGGTTTTAGTCAAACGACAAAAACGGCGGTAATCGATAGTTCCAGAACCGATTTAATGGAATTGCTGAATCCAAACTCCTATCAAAAAGGTGCATGGGTGTTGCATATGCTTCGCAGAAAAGTTGGCGACGATAATTTTTGGAATGCTATTAGAGAATATTATCAAAAATATAAATTCAGTAATGCGACTTCAGCAGATCTACAAGCTGAATTTGAAGCAGCTTCAGGAGAAGATTTAGATCTATTTTTTGAGCAATGGACCACGCAATACGGCCAGCCGAAATTGAAAATCGATCAAAGTTTTAAAAATGGAACACTTAAAATTACGGTTATACAGCTTCAGAAAAATCAATTTAAATTTCCGTTAGAGCTTCAACTAAATTTTGCCACAAAGGAGCCAAAAACTATCGAATTTGATATTACTAAAAAGAAAGAAACTTTTGAGATTGAAGTTTCAGAAAAACCGGTATCGATAGATTTAGATCCAAACACTAATTTACTATTTGAGGAAGCACTGTAAGTTATTCAGCGATTATAAACATAGAAGGAAACCTGGTGGAATAGTGTATCACAAACTGCTGTCCCTGCAATCTCGTACTAAATTGACCATTTCGATAATTGATAGATCTTCGTATTAATTTCTTCCGAAGTTTAGGATTTAACTTAATGCCCTGGTTTTCGATGGTACCGTAATTATTCGGGTATTGGAAAACTGCAAACTTTTCGTAGCCTTTGTCACTAATATTTGTTTTGATTGCTTGCTCGCCTGTAACGCTAGCTGTTGTTTTTTGGTAAGAATTTTTAATAATTGCCTTAGTAAGATAGTAATTTGCTCCTTCGGCAATGTGCTCTGTTACAATTGCAAAGCCAGCTACCCCAACTATAAGTAGTATTTGCATTAATGTTACCATGCTATAGGTTACAGGATCTTTTTTGAAAGTTCCTTTTTCTATATTTTCAGATCGCACAAAAATTCCTGCAAATAAAAAGCATAAGCCTAAAAAAATAAAAATAACACTTACATGTTTTATTAATGCCCAGTAATCTATTAAATGCGTAAAAAGCATTTTAAGCAAAAAACCGATAGCCAAAAATCCCAATCCAGTTAAATACCTAGTTTTTAGCAAATTTTAGAAGTTTATTTCGCCGACTTTTAGCTCGTCGTCACTATTTTCTAATCTATAAACTTTTAATGTTTTTTGCTGATCTTTGGTTCCGTAATTTTTGAAAACTGTGATTTTTAAAAATGTTGGCCCAGATATTTTCTGAACATTATCGCTATAATAATCAATAAACATCTCGTAATTACCGCTTATAGCCTCTTTTAATTTAAAAGACTCAGGTCCAAAGCCTTCGGTCATATCATCAGAAAGTTTCCCGCCTATTTTTGTTTTTTTACTTTTGTACCAGCATTTTTCATTTTTAGGATCGATCACCCAAAGATCAATATCAGTATCGTTGTGATTCCAGTCGACCACCACGCGAAGATCCATTTTCATTGGACTAATAAACTTTTTATCAATATTCGATAAATCCAGTTCATTTTTATGAAGCGTGATTAGGTTATTCATTTCAACAAAAGAAATGTCCTCGATTCCAGAAAATCTGCGTGCTTCATCTTTTTCTACTAATTCACCACTTACAATTTTGTAAAGCAATTCTAAAGCTTCCTGAAAATGCCCATTTTCAATTTTAATTAATGCCATATCACGATAAGACTGGATATCTTCAGGGCGCAATTCTAAAACTTTGGTATAAATATACTCGGCCATTCCTGTTTTTCCTTCCGCTTCCAGTTTATAAGCTAAGGCTCGGCTCAACTCATAATTATCCAATTCGATTTCAGCTATATTAGAAATAATTCTGAAGGCTTTTTCAGTTTCTTTTTGGCTCAGAAAATAATCGGCCACATCCATATAGAAAGATGGCATATTATTATATTCTTCTCTTAATTGGAGATATAATTGATAGGCTTCTTCCGCAGAATTTGTTCTTTTGAGTTGCCTAATATATGCTGAATTTGGATTCCATCCTTTTAATTCCAGTTCGTCTTTAATTTTTAATTCTAATTCAGTTATTTTATCTTTTTCCTTTTTTGAAAGCTCTTTGGTTTTAATAACAACTACACCGCCGGCCGCTTGAGCACCATAAAGTTTAGTGGCATTTTCTGAATTTATATTGTAAAACTCGGCTATATCATCAGCATCCAAATTGGGCATTTCACTAACTAAATTTCCATTTACAATATAAATTGGGTTTTTATTAGATAAACTAGCAGCACCTCTTATACTTACAATTTCTTCTTCATCGTTTACTACCTGAATTCCTGCAATCCTACCCTGTAACTCGGTTACAGCACTCGTCCTAGTATTTGACGATTCGCTCTCATAACCCATAACCACTACTTCATTTAAAGTTGAAGCATTTTCTTCTAATTCTACATCAATTAGATCTCCTGTAACAACTACTTCCTGAGTTTCAAAACCAATATAGCTGAAAATCAATTTTTCACCTTCGTCTACATAAATTTGATAATTTCCGTCAAAATCGGCTTGAACTCCGTTTGAGGTTCCTTTAACAATAACATTCACACCCGGTAAAGCAAAATCATCTCCTGCCGCCTTTACGTTTCCTTTTACTAAATGATTTGAATTCTCATTACCGGGAATATCTTCTCCTGAATTTGAATTAGATGTTGAATTTAAACTTGATTCACGATCTGGAGCTTCCTCGCCTGAATCTACTACGTTAGTCACAGGATCGTTGGTTCTTTGAGAAATAGTATCTTTTGAAATATCGATTTTGGGCGTTTTCCCGTACCATTTTTGAATATCGTTATATCCATCAATAATCAATAAACGTTTTGCTTTCAGGTTATTTTGGTGATTTGCAAGACTGGATTTTTTACGACGCATCGCATCCTGATACTCCGCTAACATTTCGTCTGGTGGCGTGACTTCGTACTCGATATAATCTGAAAGTCGATCTAAAACCAACAAGGATGTATAATCTGAAAGTACCTGATAATCTTCGCTAACTTCAACAATTTTGGCTTCTAAATCCTCATTTTGGACATTTAAGAAATCAATTTTTTGATTCGCCCATTTCTTATCGATTCCCCAATCTTTAACATCGATCGCATCCACAGGATTAATCTCGATCGTATTCACTACTTCATTACCAAACCCAAATTTTAAAGTGATCGTTGTATTTTCAAAACCTTTACCGGTTAGTGTAAAATCTTTATTGAGTATTTTTTTCTCTTTTGGATAAATTTCAAGCGAATTATCTTCTGAAGTTGCTCCTAAGAATAACAAAGGCTGATTTTTCAGTTTTGAAATTGCTTCTTCTAAGCCCGAATTTTTAAGATTGATATAATTTCCGCCAGATTGCAAAGAAACCTGTTGAAGCTCTTTATGATCTGCTGAGGTTTTGCTGTTTATAGCGAAAATTGGACTATTAAATTCCTCCTTAAAACCTCCAAAATTGTCTAAACCATCGCTAAATAATAAAATAGCCTCACTATCTTCACTATTAAAATCTAATTTATTGTAAGCCGTGCCACCGTCATAAATTAGAGATTTTAAAAATTCGAAAAGTGCTTTAGAGTCTCCGTTTTCGACTTTAAAAGTAGATTTTTTTCGCTCTTTATAGTCGAAAGTAATTATCTCGACTTCTACTTTTCTTAAATACTCAAAATAGCTTTTTAGAAGATCGATTTCCTTTTGAATTTGCCTATCTTTTTCTGAATACGAAACATCCCAAAAGATACTGATTTTTGAAGGTTTTGGCCTGATGCGCTCTTTGGCTTCAATAGAATTATACCAGTAAAAAAAGTCATCCTGAGCTACAAATGTTGGTTTTGAATCATTTTTAGCAATTCTGAAAATAAAATCCTGATCTAATTTAAAGTTCTCCTTCTCAATTTCTGAAACTAAATTTCCACCAGAACTCTCAAATTTCAAGTTTGATTTTAAAATAGAAGCATCATCAATACCGGCCACGCTAATTTTTAAGTTGAAATTATCGAGTTTTAAATCATATTCTAACGGTAATTGATAAAATAACTCACCTTTATTCAGAATCAATTCTTCATCATAAGCCAAAACTACACGTTTATAAGATTTCGCTTCAATAGGAAAAATTCGTGCTTTATAATTATTTCCCTGTGTTTTCTCAAGCAATGCAGGATCGATACGTCGTCTAACCGTACTTTCAAAAGCTACGCGAGCTTTCTCCTTTTCAACAATTACCGCTTCTCTTAGCTTTCCGTTGATATCTAAGGCGAACCGGCTTACTTCCCGGCCTTCGCCTAGTGGGAAATTTAACTCACCTTCCAGTCTTTCATCGTTTGGATTGTAGAAAAATAATTCGAATGTTGTGGTGGCTAGGTTTCCGGCAATTTTCACATCTAAGTTTAGTTTTGCAAGATCCAGTTTTTTCTTGCCAACCTTAATTTCTGGTGGGTTCTGAGAAAACAATGTCAGGCTTGCCTGAAACATCAGAAAAGAAAATAATATCAATTTTTTCATAGGTAAGGAGTATGATATATCCTATGAATTTAATCGAAATTATTCAAAATCCCACCAAACTTCCTGCTTAAATTCCTGATTCAATTGATATAATTCGCCAATTTTCGGACTTACATAAGCAAGCTTTTCCTTATTAGCCGCTTTTGTAAAACGTTTTATAGGTTCATTCCATGGATGGGTAGAAAGGGTGAATTTTGCCCAATGAACAGGAATTACTTTTTTGGCTTGTAGATCGTTTGCAGCTTTTACCATTTCTTCTGGAAAATTGTGAATCTGCGGCCAGTTTTTCCCGTATTGTCCACATTCCATAATTGCCAAATCAAAACCTCCAAAGCTATTTCCTATTTCTTTAAACTGCGGACTATATCCTGAATCACCACCTAAATATAATTTGTATCCGAAAACTTCAAAAACAAAAGACGACCACAGCGTATTGCCACGCTTAAATAAACGCCCTGAAAAATGACGGGCAGGCGTAGCGGTAATTTTAAAATTGTTATTAATTTTTTCAGATTCCCACCAATTTAATTCGGTAATCATTCTTTCTGAATATTCCCAGTATTCTAAATGCGCACCAACTCCTAAGGAACAAACCACTCGTTTTACCTTCGGTTTTAGCTTTTCTATCGTTGGATAATCTAAATGATCGTAATGATCGTGCGTAAGCAGTAAAATATCAATTTCAGGCATGTCCTCTACTCCATATTCATTGGCGCCATCGTAAGCTTTTCCGAAGAAAGAAACCGGTGAAGCATTTCCGCTAAATACAGGATCTACCAAAATAGTATACTCTTTTATTTTCAGTAAATAAGAAGAATGTCCAAACCATACAAAAGAAGGCTCTTCAGCTTCTATAGTGTTAAGATTGGTCTTTACAGAAGGGATTTTGTTTGAAGGATTTACCGATTTTGGGCGATTTCGCATATCCTCCATCATTGCGAACATCGATACGTTATTAGGGTTTACCGAGGTTTCTTCTATGTTCTGAAATCTTCCATCTTTAAAATTTTTGCATTCTTGCATTCTTGCTAATCGCTTACCAGATGGGGCTTTTCCAAATTGCTTGATCATAATTTATAGGGTATAACAATGAATCTGAAGTTGTTGTATAAAGGTATTTATTAAGGTTGGATTGACTTATTAAATATTTCAGAAAAAATAAAAATGTAAACAAAACTTGACATTTTAAAAAACCAGCCTATATTTGTAAAACAAACTTTACTTTTAGTTAAATACATTTTACTTATGAAAGCAAAACAAAATAACTGGCGCAGTGAATTAAAAAAGAACACTAATGCTTTGGCTGTATGGACATTTTTATGGGTTTTCACCTTGGCATTTGTTGCCTTTGGCCCAAAATTTATCTGGAACGAAAATAAAATCATTACCATTGTAATGATCATAATAAACGCTCTTGTAGGGTTTGGTATGATATTAATCAATCGAAAACATCTTAACAGCCAGGATCCCTTACAGCGTAAAATAAGTATGGATGCTATGGCTATAACTTTAGGAATTACATTGATCGTTGGAATTAGTTACTCTATGTTAGATACCACTAACCTGATCTCCTTTAATGCTGAAATCTCTCATTTGGTTTTCGTCATGGGAATCACTTATTTGGTTGCAATGTTAATTGGAAATGCTCGTTACAAATGAAAAATCGAATCAAAGTATTACGAGCCGAGCAAAACATTACGCAGGCAGAATTGGCCAATCGCGTTGAAGTGTCTAGGCAAACCATAAATGCAATCGAAAAAGGCAAATTTGATCCCAGTTTGCCACTGGCATTTAAAATCGCCAGATTATTTAATCTGAAAATTGAAGACATTTTTCAGGATGAAGAGTAATAACAAAAAAAGCGCCGAATGGCGATTTTTTGTTTATTATCATATTAAAAATTAGTCTGTTATATCCTGCCCGAAATCCGGGAAACCATTTTCATCCCATGTAAAGATTCTTGCTCTTGTATGACGATTAAAATCATATAAAGAATTACCTCTTATTTTTTCGTAAACTCTTGCGTGATAAATTAGAACATCGGTCTCACCATCTTCAGCAACTGTAAATGAACTATGGCCGGGACCAAATCGTCTTAATTCAGCATTTGTAGAGAAAACAGGCTTTTCAGATTTGTGCCATGAATCTGGATTCATTAGATCGGCGTCTTCCTCTGCCCATAACAACCCCATCGCATAGTTCGCATCTGTTGCACTTGCAGAATAAGTCATAAAAATTTTTCCGTTTCTTTTAATAACCGCCGGTCCTTCATTAACCAGGTAACCTATACGCTCCCAATCATACTCAGGATTTGTGATTTCAATTTCTTCACCTTTAAGTTTAGTGGGAGACTCCATTTTAGATAACAAAATTGAAGTTCCTCCTTCTTCTCTAACGGCTTGTGCCCATGCATAATAATGTTCTCCATTATGCTCAAAAGTAGTTGCATCTAAAGAAAAGGAATCTCTATTGGTTTGTATTTGTCCTTCTTCTTTCCAATCGCCTTCCATAGGATCTTCTGAGTCATTAGACAACGCGAACATTCTTATTTTCCATACATCTTCTACTTCTCCTGCAGCAAAATAGACATACCATTTTCCGTCAATTTTATGCAGCTCCGGAGCCCAAATATGAGCTCCCATTTTACCGGTTTCATGCTTTGTCCAGATTACTTTGGGTTCGGCAGTTCCTAGCCCATTTATCGTTTTAGACTGGCGCATTTCTATACGATCGTACTCTGGCGATGTAGCAATAAAATAATAAGTACCATTCGCAGCTTTTAAAACCCATGGATCGGCACGCTGCGCTACAATTGGATTATGGTAGGTGATTTGTTGAGATTCTGATTTTATATCAGCTTTTTGCTGATCTGAAACTTCAGCATTTTTACAACTACTAAATGAAGCAAAAACAATCCCTAGTAAAAGATAGCTTGAAATGTTAAATTTAAATGACATTTGAAAGATTATAGATTTATTGTCTAATATCTAACATTTTGACAAAAAACAAAAGTTAAGTGCAGTTTTTACACTTAATTATTTTTCTTGAAATTGCTGCTCATCTCTTTCAAAAATTTTAATCATTTTAAAAGATTTCATTAAATGAAATAATCCCGGCAATATCACTCCACCTCCTATAATCAAAGATATTCCTAAAACCATAATTACACTATCTGGTGATATATTTTCTAATAGACTGATTTCTTCTTCTGAAGTAATGATAACATACGGAAAATGAGCGATCAATGCTGCAAAAAGTACTAAAACCACTTGAAGACCGGCAAAATACCTACTTAGAACTCTACGACCAGAACGTATATATTTCCACAATGGAAATAATAAAATTCCTGAAAGTATAATACAAACAATAGAGATTGGATTTGTTACAAAATCCCTTATAAAAGCAATCTCATTAAAAAATCCGTAAGCGATTAAAATAAACCCAAGAATTACTAGAATACCTGTAAAGATTTTTGATTTTCGGATATACATATTTCTTATATCACCTTTACTTTCGCCTATTAATAAAGTTGAGGCTAAAAATGCACAAAGTGAAGCATAAAATAATCCCATCAAAATACTAAATCCATTAAACCAAGGCTGCATAAAAAGATCGTAAAAGCCGTAATTGGTATAATCTTCAGTAACTATCAATTCCCCACCAACAAGCGCAGCGAAACACATCCCTAAAAAAACCGGTGTTACAAAACTTGAGAATCGAAATAAACTATTATAAACCAGTTGAGATTTATCTTCGAATGCATCGTAATGCCTAAAAATAAATGAAACACCACGCATGGTAATTCCCAAAAGCACTAAAGTTAAAGGCACATGCAAATAGATAATAATAATATTGAAGTATATTGGAAAAGCAATCCATAAAATAACAATAAGGATAATTAACCAAATATGGTTGGCTTCCCAAATTGGTCCCATTACTCTATAAATGGTATCACGATTTACTTTTTTATTTTCTCTGGAAGAAAAAAGTTCTACTATACCGGCGCCAAAATCGGCTCCTCCCAAAAGAACATACAGCAAGAGCGAAAACAGTAAGAAAAATAAAACTACGTATAACATACTTAATCTTTTTGGGTGTTTAGGGCTTTAATTTGTCGTTGCATTAACCAGGTTACCGTAATCGCCAATAAAATATAAACGGCGACATACATAAAAAAACTAAACTTCATTCCCGGCATTGGTGTAACGGCATCACTGGTTCTCATGATCTGGTAAATAATCCAGGGTTGCCGACCAACTTCAGTAACTACCCAACCTGCTTCTAAGGCTAGAAATCCAAGGGGAGCCAAAAGCATAAAAAACCACCAGTATTTTTTGCTATCCATCCAGGATTTCTTTTTTAAACTTATAAAAAATAGCAAACCGGCTAAGGCGAGCAAAGTGCCGATCCCCACCATCACCTGAAAAGCATAATGTACGATAGCAACAGGTGGAATTTCGTCTTCAGGAAATTCGTTTAGCCCTTTTACTTCAGCATCAAAATCTCCAAAAGCAAGGAAAGAAAGTGCTTTTGGGATTTCTATTTTATAGTTTACTTCTTTATTTTCTTCATCTACTATTCCGCCTACAAACAGTGGTGCACCTTTTTCGGTTTCAAAATGAGCTTCCATCGCGGCTAATTTAGCTGGTTGTCGTTCAGCTACATCCTTGGCAGAAAGATCTCCACTTAGCGGTTGTAAAAGCGCGGCAATTGCTCCAAAAAATATAGAAATTTGAAATGCCTTTTTATGCACTTCCAAAGATTTGCCTCTTAATATTTGAAACGCATGAATCCCGGCAACTCCAAAACTAGTTGCTACAAAAGCTGCCAACGTCATGTGCAGGGCTTGGGTAAACCATGCAGGATTTAGCATCGCGCCAACTGGATCTACATTGGTAAATTCTCCATTAATATATTCAAATCCGCTTGGAGCATTCATCCAGCCATTTGCCGCCACCACCAAAATACCAGACAGCACACCTGAAATTCCTATGATTACGCCGGTAAACCAGTGAAATTTTTCTGGCAGTTTGTCCCAGCCATACAGATAGAATCCCAATGCTATGGCCTCTACAAAAAAGGCAGCTCCTTCCAGCGAAAAAGGCATTCCTATAATTGGGCCGGCATGTTTCATAAATTCTGGCCATAACATTCCCAATTCAAAAGAAAGGGCGGTACCCGAAACGGCACCGGTCACAAAGAAAATAGCGACTCCTTTAAGCCAGGCTTTGGTAAGTTTTAAATAAACCGGATTACGGGTTCTTAAATACCTATGGTGAGCCACAACCATAAAAAATGGCATGACCATACCTATACAAGCAAAAATAATATGAAAGCCTAAAGTAAAGGCCATCTGAAGACGAGCGTAATCTAAATTTTCCATTTAGTAATTTTTGAAACAGCCTTTAAAATAGCGTGTTATCGTGATAATGAAAAGCTTTATAATTACCCTTAAATTTAAGTAATAATACTCCTACAGCATTATTGGAGAGCAGAAAATTTAAAGTGATTTTTGTTAAATCATATATTCTAACTTATGATCCAAAAATTGTGAGAATTTGGTAGACGATTTTGTATAGAACTACTTAATATATTAAATGCTACTGGCGGTAAGTTCTTTCCAAAGAATATAAATACCCATCACCAAAACCATGTATCCAAAAGCTTTTTTCAACTTCCGAGAGTTAATGTACCGACTCAAATATATTCCGAAAAAAATACCGATTATTGATAAAAATGTAAAGATTAAAAGAAAAACCCAATCAACCCGTAAATGCCCTAAATCCCCAAGAAAACCGATAATAGAGTTTATTGAAATTATAAAAAGCGAAGTACCTACAGCTTCTTTCATCCTTAATCCTGCTAAGAAAACCAAAATAGGAACGATAATGAAACCTCCGCCAGCACCAACTAAACCGGTAACAATACCAGTTAAAGCACCCAAAATTATCATCAATAAATTTATAGGATTAGAGTTGCTATCAGATTCATCTTTACAAGTTTTGTCTTTTTTGAATATCATGGAAAAGGAAGCCAATAGCATTAATATTCCAAAAAAGATCATGATCATCAAATCTTTTGTAAGCTCGAAAGTTCCTATATTTAGAATATGATGTGGTATAGCTGGTAATAAGAATTTACGAGTACAAAATATTGCAATTACCGCAGGAAGTGCGAAAATCACAGAACTTTTAAAATCGATTCTTCCTTTATTAAAATTATCTATAGCCCCCACAGCAGAGCTGGATCCCACTACAAAAAGAGAATAAGCCGTAGCTGTTACTGGATTTATATGTAAAATGTATACAAATACAGGTACGGTAAGAATGGAGCCACCACCACCGGTTAGTCCCAATACCAAACCAATAATTAATGCACCTATAAATCCTATAATCTGAACTAGCTCCATTATTGCAATTTGTCGGCAAATATACTAGTCACACTGGAAGTAAGCGGTAACCTTTGTTACAAAAATTAACTTTTTTAGCTATAATTCTAAAACTTCGATTTGATTTCTAAATAATTTAATTTTGTTCTCAATCTCCATTTTTTTTAGAATTCTGGAAACCACGACTCTAGAAGTATGCAGATCGTAGGCTATCTGTTGGTGCGTGCTGTTAACTTTTTTATCTTGATTTATTTTAGCTTTATTCTGAAGGTATTTTAAAATTCGTCCATCCATGTTTAAAAATGCGATGGTATCTATGGTATCGAGCATTTCAGTTAAACGCATTTGATAACTTTCAAATACAAAATATCGCCAGCTTTTAAATTTGGCAGTCCACTCATCCATTTTTTGAATAGGAACCATAATTAAACTGGTATCTCTCTCTGCAACTGCTCTTATCTGGCTTTTGGTATTTCCAAGGCAACAACTTAGCGTCATTGCGCAGGTATCTCCACGTTCCAAGAAGTAAAGTAAAAGTTCGTCACCGTCTTGATCCTCGCGTAAAATCTTAATTGCTCCGTTTAAAAGAAGTGGCATAGATTTTAAATGATCCCCTATTTCGATGATCACATCGCCTTCTTTAAATTCTTTCAGGTAACCAGATTTGTTAATTTCTTCCAATAATTCCTTTTCAAAAACAAAATGATAAGCTTCTTTTAATTCTTCAAACATTTTATTCTAGAAATTTAAATATTAGAAAAGCTAATAGCAATAAGTTTACTCAACTTCAGATACTATTTGTTGGCAATTAATCTGGCATAAGCCTTTTTTACTAACTTCAGATTTTTTTCTTTCTTCGGAAGTAAAATATCATTCCCGTAGTTTGTAAAGTAAGAATGAGATTCTAGAAAACAAATATTATTTTGTAACCATTCGATATCACTATAATTTTTATTGAAGCATTTAAACCATTCTGATCTCAGCAATTTATTTTTTGACCGAAAAGAATTAGTCCCTAAATGAGCTAAATCTGCATCACATAACACCTCTTCAATTTTATTTTTAGGAGCCTGCGGCATTTGGGTAGCGCAAATGCAAGAAACCACTTGATCAATTTTCTCCTGCGGGTAATCTATTTTCGATAAAAACTCTTCGGCATTTTTAGCACTAATCTTTTCGTGTTCTTTAAAAGAATTACTATTTCCCGTATCGTGAAACAAGCTGGCTAAAATCACAATTTCTCGATCTTCCTCAGACAAATTCTCATAATCTGCAATCCTCTTTGTATACTGATAAACCTCGAAGGTATGCTGAATATTATGATAAGGCAGCTTAGAACATCTACTATTTTTTAAAAGCTTATGGCAATAATCCATCGCTTCTCTTATCACAGAGGTATCCTCCTTATATCTATAATTCAGCATTTCTAGCAACATCATTGGGTAATTTGGGACTTATCTATAACAAGTATTTTGCCAAAATATTATGCAAAGATTTAATAAGGTTGAAATTAAGGAAATTATTGTAACACCAAAAATAAATTTGAAAATTAGGAGGAATTTTAATCAATATTATTAAATTTTATTAAAAAAAATTCATCGCAAGATTTACTTTATATTCAAAAAAAGCCTTTCTTATAGAAAGGCTTTATAATACCACTTTTGATTAGGCTAATTGTGGTTAATCTATAATGAAAAATTCACCAATATGAACTCTTCAAAAAATAACGGTAATTTTTACGGTTTATTATATAGTACCAAAATTATTTTCAAAAAAAATGATGATTCAATACATTTAAGAACGTTCATCAATTAGTTTTTGACGATGTTTGATTCCCCAAGAACTTAATGCTTCCAGTATTTCAGAAAGAGAATTGCTGTAATCTGTCAATTCGTATTCAATCACAATCGGAACCTCGGTATAAACCTTTCGGTCTACAAAGCCGTTTAGTTCTAAATCTTTTAACTCTCTGGATAACATTCTTGCTGAAATATTTAAAGCTCGTTGTAATTCGTTAAAACGTTTATTACCTTCCTTAAGCGCGATTATGATTTTCAATTTCCACTTCCCGCCAATTGCATAAAGCGCATCATCTATTGCTCCAAGCTTGCTTTCGCAAGCCTTTTTTTCTAATAATTGTCCCATAAAATTGACGTTTGCAAAATAGCTTTATTTGTTTTTTATTAATTAACTAACTTTAGTAAAGCAAATATACTATTTTTAGCAGTATTTTTTGCGAGCACTGTAAGCTTGGACCTTTAAAATAGACCAAAATGAGGTAAACAGCTTGAGCTAAAATATGAGTTTAGCCTGTTTGTATAAAAATCAATAATGAAAAACAAAATCACACAACTACCCTATATTGTTAATCCTGGAGTTTATCAACCAAAAGTCTTAAAAGGAACTGTTATTATCCCAGATATAAGTGGTTTTAGTCGTTTTGTTGAAAATACAGATTTTGAAACCGGAAAACTTATAATTTCGAAATTGCTCAACGCGATTATTAAGAGTAACACTCTTGATCTTAAAATTTCAGAAATTGAAGGTGATGCTGTTCTTTTCTTTAAATACGGTAAACGTATTACCGCAAAAGAGATTCTGCATCAATTTTGTTTGATGAAAGAAGGATTCCATCAAGAAATTGTTTTTTTAGAAGAAGAATTTCAGTTAGACATCGATTTATCCTTAAAATTAATTGCACATTACGGGCCACTTGCTCAATATAATATAGGTAAATTCGAAAAGCTATATGGACAAACTGTTGTTGAAGCTCATCACTTACTCAAAAATTCTGTTGAAAGTAAAAGCTATGTATTACTTTCAGAAGAATTATTAAATTCCGAAGAAAATTCAGAATTAAAGAATATCAGCCAATTTATAGAAAATACAATTTGTGAGATCTATGACGGTTTTAAGGAAATTTGCTATACCTTTTTTGACTTTGAAAATAATCGCAGTAAGAAATACCTTTTGGAATAGCTTACATTTTTTTTGAAGTTATTACAACAAGAAAAACCCTCTGAGAATGTCAGAGGGTTTTTAGTTATATGTATCAAAATCTTATTTTTTAAATTTCACTTTGTCGAATCCAAAATCGCGAAGATTTTCATGGCTAATTTTAATGGCTTCAAGAGGTTCTAAATCGAATGTATTATCCTGCTCTACGATATAATACTTCATCCCAGATTCCTTTCTTTTTTCTAAAATCCTCTCAAAATCTATAGTTCCCTCTCCTACCGGAGTAAAATTACCTGCTTCATCCATATCTTTTACATGCCATAATTTAAAACGGCCAGGATATTTCTCGAAATAAGCTACAGGATCTGCACCAGCTTTTGTTACCCAAAATAAATCCATCTGAAAATTCACCAAATCTGGATCTGTATTCTCTAAGAAATATTCTATTGGTACTATTCCATTTTCGTTTTTCTTAAACTCAAAATCGTGATTATGATACAATAATTCTATCCCGGCTTTTTTACATTTTTCACCTATAGTATTAAAGATATCGACTAAAAAATCAAGATCATCGTCCATTCCCATAGTCTGAGTTTGCTCATCAAAAGTAAACTTACCCATTGGCGGTACAGGAATCACAAAATATTGAAAGCCGGCTTTTTTCACATCAGCTATCATCTGATCTACATTTTCCATGGTTACGCCACCTTGATGGGAGCTTAATGGTTTGGTGTGATATTTACCTAATAATTTTTTAAATTTCTTAGGCTTCATTCCATAAAACAGACCATCGTTATAACCAGCAGCTTCTATATATAAATATCCAATATCTGCAACTTCATCGATAGTTTCCTCTGGCGATTTTGCCATCTCTTCCCTAACCGTATAAAGCGTAGCTGCACCAAATTGTCGCTGCACCAAAATCGGGAAAGAAGCAAGTAGCGATAAAATTAGTAAAGTACTGCGAAGATTTTTAAGAGTTTTCATATAATTACATTTTAGAAAAAGGATGCCCGCAATACCATTTTAAATATTGAACTAGTGCTCCGGTTTACCTAATTTAACGAATATTCTTGCTAAATATAGAATATTTAATGTTTAATAAAGAAACGTTGCTCAAAAAATAAACCTGGTAAACTTAATTCATCAAAAATTTTATCAGCCCTCATTTTTACCTTAATTTTACGATGCTTTAGGGGTATTCTGAAAGAAGAATTGAGAGAGTCCCTTTGAACCTGATACGATAAAATCGTCGTAGGAAAAAGTTTGCCAAACTTAGGCTCGTGTACTTGCCTTTATTTTTTCTAAGCAGTTTTCTCTAAAGCCAAAAACTGACCCAACTATGAAAAAAATTCTTTGGCAACATATTCAAGATTTAAAAAAATCGGTGCCATTAATTCACAACATTACTAATTATGTAGTGATGAATAATACTGCAAACGCTTTATTGGCAGCTGGAGCTTCTCCTATTATGTCCCATGCCCAATCTGAAATTGAAGATATGGTAAGCATCTGCCAGGCGCTAGTGATTAACATAGGAACTTTAGATGAGTACTGGAGCATTAGCATGATTAAAGCTGCAAAAAAAGCAAATGACCTTGGTAAATCCTGGCTTTTAGATCCTGTAGGTGCCGGCGCAACGCCTTACCGCAACGAAATTATCGCCGAGTTACTAGAGCTAAAACCCACAATTATCAGAGCAAATGCTTCAGAAATTATGGCTTTGGCTAAAGCTTCAAATCTTACTACAAAAGGAGTAGATAGCACTGCTGAAAGTACTGAAGCTATCGAAGCAGCCAAATCTTTAAATAAAGAATTTGGAGCAGTGGTTTGTATATCGGGAGAGACCGATATCATTATTGATGGGCATCAAAAAATTTCACTAAAAAATGGTGATGCACTAATGGCAAAAGTTACCGGTCTTGGGTGCTCGGCTTCCGCAATTACAGCTGCTTTTGCGGCAGTTATCGATAATAAATTTGAAGCTACCACCACAGCCATGGCTTTAATGGGAGTTTGTGGCGAAATCGCTGCTAAAAATTCGGCCGGACCGGGTAGTCTTCAACTAAATTTACTCGATAAATTATACAATATTACTGAAGAGGAATTCCTTTCTCATCTTAAAATTAGCGAATAATGCATCCTGATTTTCCGTACCAATTATACTTGGCTATTTCAGAAGAAAGTTGTGTGCATCATCCTTTACTTCAGGTAGCTGAAATGGCTATCGAAGGAGGAGTAGATATTATCCAGCTTCGGGAGAAAAATTTAGACACTTCAGCATTCATCAAAAATGCCGAAGCGCTAAAAAAAATCACTGATAAATATAAAATTCCGCTTATTATTAATGATAATCTTGAAGTTGCAAAAGCGGTAGATGCCTTCGGAATTCATGTGGGAAATAATGATGTGCCTCCTTCTGAAATTCAGCAAAAATGGAATAAAAATAAATCTATAGGATATTCTATCGAATACTTGGAACAGCTTGAAAACGATCAAACTAAAGTCGCAAATCACTTAGGAATTAGCCCGGTTTACAGCACCAAAACCAAAACCGATACAGTAACCGAATGGGGAATCGACGGAATAAAAAAAATACGCGCTTTAACCCAAAAACCACTTGTTGCAATTGGGCGTATGGATGCAGGTAATGCTGCAGAAGTTATAAAAGCAGGAGCCGATTGTATTGCGGTAGTGTCTGCGATTTGCGCTTCAGACAATCCTAAAAAGGCAGCGGAAAAAATTAAAACTCAAATTCAACAAAATCAACATGAAAACCTATAAATATCCTTCAGCATTAACCATCGCTGGTTTCGACGGTAGTGGTGGCGCAGGAATCCAGGCCGATATCAAAACTTTCTCGGCTTTAGGATGTTATGCCACCTCGGTGTTAACCGCACTTCCCGTACAAAATACTACTGGGGTAAAAAATATTTTCCCTATTTCCTACCAGGCTGTTTCAGAACAAATAAAAAGTATTTTTGAAGATATTTTTCCCGACGCGGTTAAAATAGGAATGGTTCATACCTCAGAATTAGTAGAAACCATTGTAAAAGGATTACAGAAATATCCAAAAACGCCCCTAGTTTTTGATCCTGTAATGGTTGCGACAAGCGGCCACAAATTAATAGAAGACGAAACAATAAAATCGATTGTCGAGAAATTGTTTCCGTTAGCCGATGTCATTACACCTAATATGGATGAAGCTGCGGTTTTAGCTGAAATGAAAGTTGAAACGCTGGAAGACATGAAAAAAGCAGGAGAAAAAATAATGAAAATGGGCTGTAAATCGGTTTTAATGAAAGGCGGACACTTAAAAAGCGATAAAATCACCTCTCTTTATTTTGCTGAAAACTCGCAAGTTTATTCTTACGAATTTGAGAAGTATGATACCAGTAATACGCATGGTTCTGGTTGCACATTATCATCTGCAATTGCTGCATATCTCGCACAAGGCAAAGAATTAGTTGAAGCTGTAAAATTAGGGCAGGATTTTGCCCATAATGCTATTAACCATGGTAAAGATGTAAAAACAGGAGAAGGAAATGGTCCCTTAAATCACTTTTTTAACCCACAAAAATTAATAAAAAATGAGCTGGAGTAAAGAAACCTGGCAAACGATAAGTCCAATTTACGACCGAATTATTAAAATGCCGTTTATAGAAGAATTGATGGATGGCAGTTTACCATTAGAGAAGTTTCAGTTTTATATGAGTCAGGATTCGGCATATTTAGAAAATTTTGGACGTGCGTTAGCATTGATTGGTGCGCGTGCTTATAATACTGAAAATATGCTTACTTTTCTTCAATTTGCTGAAAATGCTATAATTGTTGAGAGTGCATTGCACGAATCTTATTTTAAGGAATTTGGTGTTTCTGAAAAAGCTATTATCCAGCCGGCCTGCCACCACTATATCAATTTTCTAAAAAGTACTGCTGCTTTAGAAAATCTCGAAGTAGCAATGGCTGCTGTGCTGCCGTGCTTTTGGATTTATAAAGCAGTAGGTGATTATATTTTGGAAAATCAAAAAGAGGGCGAAAATCCATATCAAGCTTGGATTGACACTTATGCGGGAGAAGAATTTGGTGAGGCTGTAAACAAGGCTATCCAGATTTGTGATAAGCATGCTGAAAATACCACACCAATTGTTCGTGCTAAAATGACTGAAGCTTTTGTTACTGCTTCTCACTTAGAATATCATTTTTGGGATGCCGGATATTCGCTAAGAAAATGGTAATTAATTAACTTCTTTTAAAAGTAAAACAGGGACACTTGGATCAAACTCAATATCATCTACTTTAGACTGCGAGAAAAGTTTAGAGAAAAATCCCTGTTTTCTTTTATATAAGGCTAACATGGTACTTTGCCTACTTTCGATAAATAAATGAATTCCTGTAGATGGTGTTGTTTTTGTAAGCCTGTGAAATGAGTGCTTTATTGTTGAAAGATGTCCTTCAAAATTGGTTTGAAGTGTTTTTTGCTCTTCAGTTAAACCTTTATTATCACTGTCTATGTATAAAATTCTAATTGGAGAACCAGAATTTGAAGCTAAATCCTTTAGTGGGTCTAATTCTCTCTCTTTAAAAGGGAATCTAAGTGTAGTAGGAAAGACAATTTCATTTAATGGCTGAGCGCTAAGTTCTATTTCTTCAGGAACAAAAAGCATAGCACAATTTTGTATGCTATTGGCCAGTTTAGATAATTTTGATTTATAAGAGCTATGAATATTTACATTAGCACCCTCTGCACCTATTAGAATTAAATCTATTGCACGGGTATTAATAATTTCTTGCACGGCATCATCCAGATCTCCTTCTAAAGATAAAATTTCAAATTCGTGATTAGGATTTTCTTTTCTAAAACTTAAACCTTGCATAATTCGATCTAAACCACTTTTAGAAGTTTCTTTGGTATTCGCGTTGTCTTCAGACTTGACACCAACAATTCTATCGCTTAAACCGTGACTATCTTCATAAACATTCAATAAAATAAATTTACATGAAATTTTTTTATACAGTTTAAGTCCAAAAACTAAAGCATTCCAGGCATGTTTTGAAAAATTGGTAGGCACCAAAATCTGCTTTTCCATAAATTCTAAATTTTATGACCAATTTACAAATAAGAACTTCATATTTAAAAAGCTTATGATTTTATTATTCAGAAGCCTCGGTTAAATTCTTATTATTTAATACGTCTTTAGGCAAAATCCCATAACGTCTTTTAAATATTTTTGAGAAATAGCTGCGGCTGGATAGTCCTAATTCGTAAACCACTTCTCCTACTCCTTTCTCTCCACTCAAAAGCAAATTCATTGCTCTGGTTAAGCGTACATCCCTAATATAGGAATTAACCGTTTTACCATAAACTTCCTGAAAACCATCCTGCAACTTATTTACATTCACACCGCTAATTTTGGCTAATGCTTGCACTGTACCAGTGTTAGCTATGTTCTCGTTAATATAGCTTACAGCTCTCTCTATCGCTTTTAGATCGCGCTTTTTCAATCGCGGCTCTTGTGTTCTGTTACCTTCCCTAAACTGTAAAAGCATGTGAGAAAATACTTCGAGAGCTTTACCGCCTAAATAATTAATTCTTGGAAAACCTTCTAAACTACAATTTTCGATTTCTCTAATAGTATCTAGTGTGCGAAGTCCATAACTACCAGTCTGAAAGACTTCATTATCACCTTCGATATCACCAAAGAGTCTAAAGTATTTTTCTTCAATTTCATTTAAATCGAACGAAAGGTAATTTTTAAACTTCAAGCGATCTACTTCTAAATAACAAACCAGTACCTTGTCCCCTCCTTTAAATCTTAGAGATTGTATCCCAGTAGAAGTGGTTGCAGCAATTAAATGCTGATGGCTTTTAAGCACACAGCCACTATCTTCCTCGATGTACGCATTTAGATCGCCTTCTACGCAATATATAAACCGAATAGGACATACATTTGGATGAATAATTTTTAGACAAGTGTCTTCTAAAAATTTTAGATCTAAGGTATATAAACCAATTCCATTAGGAAAATTTATACAATTAACTTTACCACTTCCATAATCGGAAGGAATGCTTACCGTAAATTCTCCTAATTTATTCTTAAATCCTATTCCTAACTTTTCTGCGAGCTTCGGCACGAAATCTTCGACATCATTCAACTGTAAATGATACGTATTCATTAATATACTTGATTTTAAAAAACTGAGTAAAAAACATCATTTTTTTTGAATTTCTATAAAAAGTTACAGCCTTAGGCTTAATATATCCGTTAAAATATTATTAAAAACATCTTTTGTTACCATACTCTTAGCAATAAAGCACATTTTAGCGCTAAATTTTCATGAACTTACACTAAAGTTTTCCTTTCCGTTAAATTAGTAGAGGAAAATATTTTACCCGAAAGCGATAAGTTTTTTACAAATACTAATCTTTCGCTTTCAGGAGATTTACTACATTACAACTAAAACCTACCAATTATGAAAGTAGCCATTATAGCCGACCATCGCCACCCTTTAAAAAAACCCTATGCCGGCGGACTAGCCATGATTACTCACAAAATGGTACAAAAACTAGCAGAAAAAGGCATAGAAGTAGATATTTATGCAAAATCTGGATCGCAATGTGAAAATTTACAGAACCTAGACCATCACTTTGCAGAAGATAGTCCTTTTTCTTGTATCTATTCTGAAAAATATAATCCTACTGAAATTAAAAATACCGTTATTTATTCTGAAATTTTCCAAGATTTAGAGCGTAACGAATACGATATAGTACACAATCACACTTTACATTATCTTCCAATTATTTTAGGAAATAAGCTAAAAACTAAGTTTATAACTACTTTACATACCATGGCTTTTCCTGAAATTAAGTTCGCATTGGATTATGTAAAAAAAGATTTAAACCAGGAATTTGTAGTAGTAAGTGAATCACTTAGAGATCAATATTCTAAATTTTTAAATTTCCCAAAAGTGATTAGAAATGCTATAGATCTTAACGACTGGGAAGCTAATTTTGAAGCAGATAATCAATACTGTATGTGGTATGGTTCTATTTGCAAAGAAAAAGCACCTCATTTAGCTATCGAAGTGGCTATAAAAGCTAACAAACCCATTATTCTCGCAGGTCGAGGTAAAAATAGCGAATATTTTGAACGTTTCGTATCTCCACTGCTTAAAAACCCATTAGTATCTTATGTAGGAGAACAGGACAAAACTCAAATAAATCGGCTTTTAAGAAATGCTATGGCTCTATTATTTACCAGCGTATGGGAAGAACCTTCGGCATTGGGAATTTCAGAAAGTCTGGCTTCAGGAACGCCTGTATTAAGTTGGGATAAAGGTGTAGCTTCTGAAATAATAACAGATAAAGTTGGGCAAATATTGGATCCATTAGACACAACAGCAATGGCTGAAGCGCTTAAAAATATTGAAAGATTCGATAGAGAAGCATGTAGAAAACACGCAGAACAACACTGCAATATTGATAAAATGATTGATAATTACGTCGAATTTTACGAAGCTCTGATAGAAGAAAATGCTGAAGTCTACTAAAATCCATCAACTTAACCTAAGGATAATATTAAACTGATGTTTTGATTGTATCATCGCATTAAAATTAATTAAAGATGAAGCGAATTTCGCTATTATTGATTTTAATGTCATTAACCATCACTGCTCAGCAAGAGCCTGATAAAATTGCATTTGTTGCAGATATTCACTTGCTGGACATTTATGCTGATTATGAAAATTTTGATGGAATTGAAATTGATGGCAAACACCAAAAAGCAAAAATTAGAAGCATGAGTGCTCAGCTGCACTCAACGCGACTTTTTAATGAAAATTATTTTGTACTGAAAGCTGTTTTAGATGATATTGCAGCACGCGGAATAAAATTAGTTGCTTTTCCCGGCGATTATACAGATGATGGCCAACCCATAAACATCAATGGTCTTGCTGAAATTTTAAAAACTTATAAAGACCAATATGATATTTCATTTTTTATAACCACAGGAAATCACGATCCTGTACGTCCCTATAATATTTCAGCAGGTAAAAATGATTTTTTGGCCAAAGACGGTAGGAATCAACCCATTTATAGTGAAGTTGGTTTATATCGAGAAAAATCAAATGAGCATAAAGTTCTTATAGAGCCCAGACTAGAAAAAGCTGGTTATAATTTTATTCTGAATGCTTTAGCTGACTTTGGTTTTTTTCCGCAGCAAAAATATCGTTATTGGGAAACTCCTTTTTCTAACTACAACACAAATAATTATACATTCCAAAAAGCTCATAAAGCTGCCAAAATTTCTAACCGAAGGTACAGTGTTAATGATTCACTCTCCATCCCCGATGCTTCCTATTTAGTGGAACCTAAAGAAGGACTATGGCTTTTGGCAATCGATGGTAACTCTTATGTGCCGCAAAAAGATGGTAATCTTAGTAGTGCTAGTATTGGATATAACCAAACGATTGCACATAAGAAACATCTATTTAAATGGATAAAAACAGTTGCTGAAAGAGCTAAGAAACTCAATAAGCGGTTAGTTGCATTTAGCCATTATCCAGCCATAGATTTTAATGAGAATGCTTCACCAGAATTAGAGAAATTTCTGGGTAAAAATAAATGGCAATTAGAAAGAGTACCGCAAGAACATATTGCAGAAACTTTGGCCGAAGCAGGGATTAAACTTCATTTTGCTGGCCATATGCATATTAATGATACCGGAAAACGAATTTACAATAACAAAGATTTTCTAGTAAATATTCAAACACCATCGCTGGCCGCTTATATTCCGGGTTATAAAATTCTTAATTTAGATAAGGATTTTGCTGAAATAGAAACAGTGTCTATAAACGAAGTCCCAGGATTCGACGAGCTTTTTCCACTTTATAAACTGGAATACGAATATTTGAAAAATTCTAATAGAGAAATATGGAATATCGATATTTTAAACAGTAAAAATTATCATGATTTTACAGAATATCATTTAGAAAATCTTGTAAAACTAAGATTTCTTCCTAATGATTGGGATACAGATTTTAAAACATATCTGTCTAATCTTACCAGCAGCGATTTATTGAAAAATGTTTCGACAAGTTCTAAGCTTTCACAAAATTTTTCAGAATGGAAAGGCTACGATATGATTTTAGACTTCTATAAAATAAGAAATGCCGATAAATTGGCTTTTCAGGATATTCCAGAACAACGATTGAAAGAATATAAAACGATTATTGCTGAAGCAAAAGCCGGAAAAATTTCAGAAAATAAAATTGATAAAAGATTACTACAGTTTTTAAGTATTTTTGATAAATTTATTAATGGTTTGCCTGCCAATCATTTTAAAATTGATTTGCATAATGGTGATATTCAAGAATTAGAGTAGTTGATATTTCGGTAAATACCACTGTTGGATAATCCTATGAGACATCGATCTAAAAAATCTTTTTTCGAGAAAATACTCGGAGAATTTATTTTCGATTTTTAAATGAAAAATAAATTTTATGCTTCAATTTTACTTATTTCCTGTTTTCTATTAACCGGATGCCCAGATGATAGAAGTATAACATATTCTACCATTAAAAGTGTTAAACCACTACTTTTTTCTTTTCAGGAAAATGGAATTTATCCATACTTAGATCATTTTAATCGAGAAGAATTGGGCATTGGTATAATACCCGATTCAACCATGGATAAAAGGATTTATTTTAGTGCTTTCCTATCAGATCTACCCACCTACGCAAGGAGTGATCCAAATGAATATGTTCAAACTAACCAAATAGATTCTGTAAATATTTTTACGGTATATGATTTTAATGAAAATTATCCTGCAGGCAGTAAAATAAATGAAATGCTACTTTACCTTGACGGCATGGGAGATACTTCACCAATAGAAAACTTAAGTGAACAAAAATTTGTATCGCTGAGTCTTAAATTTTCAGAAATTCCATCTCATGATACCTTGCAATTTAGGGTTACTGGAAGAATTACTGATGAAGGTACTTTTGACGAAAAAACGGAGTTAGTTATATTGGATTAACCTGCTATGGTAGAAAAATTGAATGAATTATAGTAAATACCAAATTCAGCTCTTCGATTATCTTTCTTATGTTAAAGTGTGATCAACAGCTGAATTTCGTATTTATTACTTCAAATATCACATATTTAATCCTCTCCAAATTTTATATGGAAAGTCTTTGCTCTTTTATAAATGCCATTAAAAATATCAATTCTGTAAATACTTAATTTTCTTCTATCGCTTGCATTAATTTGTGATAGATTTCGTTGTTTTCGTAAATCCCTCTGAACAATTTTTCTCCTTTACCTTTAGCAAAAACAGGAATCAACTCGGTACTATGTTGATCGGTATTAAAATAAACCTGCACCTGCTGCGGAATTTCTTCCCCGGCCTTGTCGTAGGCTTTACCGATACTTACACCACCCGTTTCGTGATCTGCAGTAACTACAACCAATGTATTTGGATGAGCTTTTACAAAATCTAATACCACTCCAATTGTTTTATCAAAATCCAAAACCTCCTGAATCATCATATTATCATCTTTGGCGTGGCCTCCCCAATCGATATATGATCCTTCAATCATCATAAAAAATGGTTTATTATTCGCCGCAAAATATTCTAATCCCAATTTGGACGCTTGCTGAAGAAAATCTGTTCTACCTTCAGGTTTGGATGGCAAACCTTCTTCGGTTAAAACATAGGCGTTTCGCATATCATTGTTAGGCTTACTTAATTCTAAAGTATCCAAATTATATTCTTTAGCTTTTAGACTATCAAAAAGATTCACCCCATCTTCTCTACTTCTAAAGTATTTTTTACCACCTCCGGCAAAAAAATCAACTTCAGCATCGATAAGTTGTCTTGCAATTTCCTCGTGCATATCACGATCTTCTACATGCGCATAAAATGCAGCGGGAGTAGCATGCGTAATGGAGGTTAAACTCACCAATCCGGTTTGATATCCTCTATCTTTTAACTGCTCTAAAATTGTTGGAAGCGGTAGCGTATCTTTAGAAACTCCGATTGCTCTTTTATAGGTTTTCTCTCCTGTTGAAAAAGCGGTGGCACCGGCAGCAGAATCTGTTATTAAATGGCTGGTACTCGACGTTCGGCTTAAACCAATATTTTCAAACTGTTTGAAATTAGACTCGCCTTCACCAAAATAAAAAGCACTGGAAACTTGCGGAATTCCCATCCCATCCCCTACCATAAAGATGATATTTAGCGGTTCTGCTTCAGATTCTTTAGTAGTCGCTGTTGTTTTTTCTTCGGAAGTTTTTACGCAGCTTAATGCAATCGATACTGCTGAAAATGCAATAATTTTTTTTAAATTTCTCTTCATAATTTTATATAAAATAGCGGTAGCAGCTCAACGAACTCCTACCGCTTATCAGACAATTGAATTTATTTAATAGCCAGGATTCTGTAACAAGTAACCTTCTACATTTGAAGCTCCATCGATAGCCTCTTGCGGAATCGGGAACAATCTATGGTTAGGATCACTATCTGACTTTGAAGTCCAGGAATCCTCGTATTTTCCAAATCGAATTTGGTCTTGTCGACGGTGCATTTCCCAGTAAAACTCAAAACCAAGTTCTCTATATAAAGATTCTAAATCTATGGAAGTTAAAGCTTCAGGGGTTTGATCTGATCTTGCATCTCTAGATGTTCTTACCGTATTTACATCTTGCAAAGCACCTGCATTATCGCCCATTCTTAATTTAGCTTCAGCTCTCATTAAATAAACATCTGCCAAACGTAATAATACAAGATCTACACTACTGTAATTATTACCATCGTCTGATGTTTTACTGAATTGCCATTTTGCAAAGCGATAACCACTAGCATAACCGGCGCTGCCATCAAGACTAATATCTAAAGTATGATCTACATAATAAGTAATATCTTCGGTATCCGAACCATTTTCACGTGCTTCAGCTAAAGGAAAAATTTTATATCCTGAGTTTCCATTAGCATCCGTTCCCGTCATAAAACTACCAGAACGAAATTCCGTTTTTCTTGGTGCCCACATTGTTCCTCGGATAATTCCGCGATCAATTTCAAAATCTGAACCTGCAACAAAATAATGATCTTTATCGCTTACTTTTCCTAAAGTATCATTTTTATACGGCGTTAATCCTGAAATATCTTCTAACTCAGCAGGAACTTCTGCATTCTTTTTATAGAACCTGGCATCGGCATCAGCGGGATCGGTATCTCCGTAAGCATTTACCCAGGTTTGATAAAAATCTGGTGTCATAGCAGGACCATCGGTACCATCCATGCTTAAATAAAATTCTCCCGGTCTTGGAAATAATGAACCCGACATTGACCAATATGCCCAACGGTTGTGATCGTTATTAAGAACACCTCGAAGATCTAAAGCAAAAATAAGCTCTGAATTATCATGATTCTCATCATTAAAAAGATCGAAGTATTCTGAGGATAACGAATAACCTCCGTTATTAATAATATTATCGGCATAATCTATCACTTTTTGCATATCTGAATCGCTGAAATTTGGAGTTCCGTAAGGATCTCTATAAACCGCTGCATTCAAATATAATTTTGCTAAAAATCCATAAATAGCATCTTCTGTCATTCTACCAGGACCACGATCGTTATTGATATTTTCTAAAGCTGCTAAAAATTCAGATTCGATATAGGCAACGGCTTCTTCACCTCTTAAAATTTCAGAAGTTTCTGAAGTCGTTTCTTTACCAAATGCTAATCCCCAGCTATCTAAAAATAGCATATTTTCATAAGCTCTTAAAGCTCTCATTTCAGCTAACGCCTGTACTGCTTCTGCATCTCCATCATCAGCAATTGGTGTAATTACATCTATAGCTGCAACGGTTCTAAATAAAGCAGTTGTTAAATAGCTCCAGGCACCTGTTACTAAACTATTACTTGAAGACATTAAATGTCTATGTGCTGTAGTATACGTATCATTATCTGCCCACTGCGTACCGCCAAGGCCTGTTCTTGGAGGCAAAATCGCTTCATCTGAAGGGATTTCCTGCAACCCAAAATATCGAGTATGTCTAAAGGTTTGTGGAAGAATACCGTATGCAGCAGCCATTGAACCATTGATGGGTTCAACAAGACCTTCAGATCCGGTTAATGATTCGTCTAATATTTCTTCTTCTAAATCTGTACAATTTGTAAATGCTAATACGCTAAGTCCCGCAAATACAGTTAGAATTCTATGTTTCATTTTTACTTTTTTAAAATTAGAAAGATACATTTAAGCCAAAAACAAATGTTCTTGCTTTAGGATAGGTGTAATAATCGATACCAAAAGACTTCGCATCACCAGAAGTTCCTGTATTAAGTTCAGGATCAAAACCGCTATAATCGGTAATTACAAATAAGTTTTGTCCTGTTACTGATAATCTGAAACTCTTTAACCAATCGCCTAAACCTATAGAAGTAGGATCTAAATCGTAAGCCAATGTGGCGTTGTTTAGACGTAAAAAGCTTCCATCTTCAAGATATCTTGTTGAAACAGTATTAGTGTTACTAGGATCTTCATTTGCAAACTCGATTGCTTGATCTGTAGTGTTTAATGAATTTGAAATCTGAGTTTTATTAAACAAACTCATTCTGGTATGGTTATAGATTTTATTACCACTTACTCCGTTAAAATTCAATCCTAAATAGAAGTTTTTATAATTGAATTTGGTGTAAAAAGCATAAATTAAATCTGGTACTGCGCTTCCTGAAGATACCCTATCGTTATCATCTATTTGCCCATCACCGTTAATATCGGTAAACTGGTTTAAACCATCGGCACCTATACCTTCAAACTGTCTTACATAAAAGTTACCAATAGGTTGGTTATTCATATATCCATTAATCGTTGCTCCTGTTTGACCAGATCCTTGGGCGGTTCCTGTAGTAACAATTGTAAATGGAGAATCTGTAATTTCATTTTTGATGTAAGAGAAATTACCTCCGATATTATAAGAAAAGTCTCTTGTTTTATCACTTTGATAATCTAAAGAAAATTCTAAACCAGAATTTTCAATTTTCATATCAGGTATATTTTGCCAGGTATATCCAACCTCATCAATAGGATCCTGAGTAGAGAAATAAAGCAAAACATCAGTCGTTTCTTTTAAGAAATAATCTACCGTACCGGTTAATTTCTGATCGAAAAGTCCAAAATCTAAACCAATGTTAGTTTGCGCTGTTTCTTCCCACTGTAAATCTGGATTTGCAGTACGAGCAAACACTAAACCATAAGGATAGCTTTCGCGGGTAGTTTCATCACCATTCATTGGGTAGATGTCATTATCCTCAAAACTTTCCCCGTAACTTAAATTGGTTTGCTTAGAAGGAATTTCTTGATTACCCGATTTACCCCAGCTCGCTCTTAACTTTAAATTACTAACAGCTGAGTTTTCCAAAAAGTCCTCCTTATAAATATTCCATCCTAATGCAAAAGATGGAAAAACTGCATATTCATTATTTTCTCCAAACTTGGTAGATCCATCAGAACGAACTGTTGCAGTAACTAAATATTTATCGGCATAATTATAATTTACCCTTCCAAAGAAAGATTGTAATTCATTTTGAATGGCGTCTGAAGATTGTGTATTGTCTTCTCCTCTGGCCTCTCCAAGTTGATATCTCGGTTCGATCCCATTATCAGGAAAATTGGTAAAATAGAAATTCTTATTATGCACATAGAATTTCTGATAAGAATGTCCCGCTAAAAGACTTAAACCGTGATCGCCAAAATCGGTTTCATAGTTTAAAGTATTTTCGATTAGGGTATTTCTATTTGTTGTAAAGGTAGATTCTATAGAACCTTCTGCATAATCTGGATCTTCTGAGTACGGAATGTATTGCTCGTCTCTATCGGTTTTAGAATAATCTACGCCTAAATTCAATTTATAAGTTAACCCATCAATAATTTCTAATGAGGGTGAAATGTTGGCAATCATTCTATTATTGAATGCGTAATCACCATAAATATCTTCGATGATTAGAGGGTTAATTCCTGTCCCGAAAACGGTAGGTTCTCCATCAGTGTACGCAGGTCTTGTTGGATTTAAAGACAACATATTGCTAACCATAGTTTCAGTATTTGGACGCTCGTTTTCGGTTCTGGTAGCCGATAGATTTAAATCTACCTTTAGGCGATCGTCCAATCCTCTTTGCGTTACATTTACTCTCCCTGAATAGCGTTTTATATTGCTATTATTAAGAATACCTTCCTGATCTCTAGCACCTAAAGATGCGAAATATGATGTCTTAGAAGTACCCCCGCTCATAGAAAAATTAGCATCCTTGGTAATCGCGGTTCTGGTAAGCTCGTCTTGCCAATTGGTATTTGCTCCGTTATCGCTTAAACTTCCTCCAATTTCCTCAACTACATTTCTAAACTCATCTGCAGAGAATACATCGATTTTATTTGCAATAGAAGAAATTGCTGTAGAAGCTGAAAAATTCATCTGAGTTCTTCCTGCTTTTCCTTTTTTAGTGGTAATTACAACCACACCATTAGCAGCTCGAGATCCATAGATTGCAGCAGCTGAAGCATCTTTTAAAACATTGATCGATTCAATATCTTCAGTATTGATAAAATTTAAAGGATTGGTTTGCATTCCTGTAGAAGAATTATCCAATACAAATCCATCAACTACATATAAAGGAGAAGTTCCAGATCGCAATGTTCCCACGCCACGAATAATTATATCTTGACCAGAACCAGGCTCTCCACTTGCATTAGTAACATTTAAACCCGATACTTTACCTTGAAGTAAGTTTCCCGGATTCGTATTAATACCTTTATTGAATTCTTCATCACTAACTGAACTCACAGAACCGGTTAAATCAGATTTTTTTTGAGTTCCGTAGCCTACAACAAGAACTTCATCTAAAGATGCACTATCTGTTTCTAACTGAATATCGAAATTTGTTTGTCCAGAAATATTCATTTCAAAAGTCCTGAAACCTACAAACGATACTTGTAGAATATCGCCTTCCTGCGCATTAATGGTATATTCTCCGTCAAAATTGGTAGTAACACCATTGTTGGTTCCTTTAATCATTACCGTTGCACCCGGTAGTGGCACTCCTTGATCGTCTGTTACTACACCACTTATTGAGCGTTGAATAGATTTGCTTGTCATCGTAAATTCTGTTGAGGGCTTTTTGACTAGAGCAGCCTCACCAGTTTGAGAAAAAAGTAACACGGAAAGACCGAATATTACCTTTTTCGAGTTTAATTGTGTAATTTTAAAATACATGTAGTTAATTAATTGGTTGCACAATGCTTAATTAAATTACCGCAGTTCCTGTTGTCACCTACGATTTAGTAATGTTTAAATAGCCTAGTTATAGGATCAAATATTTGAATTAGTTTTTTTTTAACACGCTGCTAAATAATAAAGAAAGCTTTAGACCAATTTTAATTGAAGTTTATGTATACTTTAATTAACGTAGATGACATCTAAACTAGAATTAACCGTGTATTTTTTAGCCTTTAGCCTTAGATATTCCTAAATTCGAAGTTTACACCCCTTAAGAATGATAGATTTTTACTGAAAGAAGAATTTTAGAGATTTGGGATGCTCATCTCTTACTAAGTTTGATTAACATACATGATATTCGGCTAACATTAGAGAAATTAAGGCTTAACACTGATTTAAAATTGAAGATTTGGATAGTTTAAGGAATTAAGATTTCCATGATTAAAAAAAGAAAAATGAAGATTATTAATTTTCAATTGAAATTTGTTTCGAAATAAATAAGAACTAAAATCGTCGAATTGCAGCATAAAAAAAGGAGTACTTCACAGTACTCCTTTTCAATTTTAATCCTAAAAGGATACAATTTAATATCCTATATTTTGTGTAATTTCAGCAGTAACATCAATAGTTTCTTGCGGAATAGCAAATACTCTTAAATAAGGCTCAGTTTCTGCTTTAGCCGTATATGCTTCATCGTAAGTTCCGAAGCGAATCATTTGCTTTCTTCGGTACATTTCCCAATACATTTCAAAACCAATCTCGTTATAAAGTGTTTCTTCATCTAGAGAAGAAATCGCTTTTCCTGGCTCATTATTAAATAATGCCTCTCGAGTTCTACTGGTTCTAAGTAAATTAATATCCTGTAAAGCTGCTGCAGTTTCTCCATTTCTAAAGTAAGCTTCAGCTCTCATACAATAAATTCCGCCCAACCTGTAAAGTGGAACATCAACAGCGCTTGTACCATTACCATATTCAGGATCAAATTCCCACTTGAAATTTCTTACACCACGATTAATCTGATCCTGACTGAACACGGCAGAAAGTGAATTGTCAAAATTAAGATCTGGGGTGTAATCCATAGGAACGGTTGTATTTTTTTCCATCATTAATTTACTGATAGCAATTCTACCATCAGAAGTCATATCAAATCCTCCTTCACCATCTAACGTTGGTCCATATTGTTGGCCTACCTGTAATCCCCTATTAAAGTGAAACCAAGCTCCACCGGTATCGGGACGTACATCTTCTGCAGGAACACTGCCTGTTGTACCATCATTCATAAACCAAGTGCCATCTGCATATTGATAATATCTGTGGAAACGAGGATCATCATGATTTCCTTCCCAGGTATAATAAAATTCTGGTTCTACGCAAGAAGCGTTAGTACCTCTGTTATCTGGGGTTGGCTTTTGGGCCCTTCCTGTAGACATGTATGCAAAATCGTTATCACTTCTACGGATGTTATCATTTTCTTGCGCTACGGCAAAAATAATTTCTGAACCGTTTCTATTATCGATGGCAAAATTGTCAAAATAATTACTTTCTAAACTGAAATTTCCTTCAATCAATAAGGAAGTATAATAAATCACTTTGTCCATATCGCTGCCGTCATTATCGACTGCAGCTTCAGTAAAATTAAAACTAGACGAAGCATTATATCTATCTTTTAAAACGGCTCTATTTAAATACATATCTGCCAACAAAGCATAAGCGGCTTGCTTGGTAAAACGTGCATTAAATGTTCTTTGTTCTCCTAAATTTGCCAAATTTGGAATAAGAGACTCTACTTCGATAATTAAATTATCAATTTCAGTATCTGCTTGAAGAAATTGTAACTCGGCATTCTCTGTAAATGGATCTCTATAAGGTGCTTGTTGAAACAAATCGATCGTATTATAAACATACAATGCTAAAAGACCTCTAGCTTCTGCTAAAAATAGCTCGTAATTTTCATAATCTGGGTTTGCTTCCAAAGATTCAATAGCGGTAAGTGTTTTAGTGATACCACTATTTAAGGCATTCCAAGTACTAGCAACGGCTGCATTATTTGTTCCCCAGGTAAATTCGGTTAAGGCTCTCCATTTACCGCCATCACCCCAGTCGCTACCTCTTGTAGGTAGCATACACTCATCTGTTGGATATTCCTGAAGTCCAAATACATTACCGTGATCGGTAAATGTACCTTCTGCTAACTGTCCATAGGCTGCTGCCATAGCACTTTCGGGACTGGAGCTTTTTCCTCCGATTACTTCATCAATTACTTCTTCTTCTAAATCTGTACAACTAAATAAAGTTGCACTAAAGCAGATCGCAATTATAGTTTTAGTTGATATATGTGAAAATTTCATTTATTATAATTTTAAAGTTGCACCAATCATGTAAGATCTTGAAGATGGGTAGGTTGTATAATCGATCCCTATAGATTGATTACCTCCTGTTGATCTTGGACTATTTACTAAAGGATCGAATCCTGAATAATTGGTTATGGTAAATACATTTTGAGCGCTTAGATAAAGGTTAAGACCTTTAAGCCAATTAAGATTTGCAGTGTTAAAAGTATAGCCGACTCTTGCATTATTTAATCTTAAGAAATCAGATTTCTCCATATATAAAGTAGAAAGCTGTGGTGTATTTTGAGGATTTGCGCCTGCTTCGTAAAATTCGGAAAGTACGTTTCTGTCTGAAGCAAGATTATTAATATTTAGTGCCAAATTGGTATTGTTCACTAAATAACCTCCTGTTTGGCCAATAAATGCCATACTTAAATCCCATCTTTTGTAGCTTAAACTGGTATTTAAACCGAAAGTAAAGTTTGGTATAGCGCCTTCAAAAATTTGACGGTCGTCACTATTAATTACTCCGTCATTATTGATATCTTCAAAAATATCATTTCCGTTTTCGTCAAAACCAAGGTGCTTCAGCATAAAGAAAGAACCTGCCTCGTAACCGCTTTTGTAGATATTTGCTGCTACTCCTGTTAAACCAGGTCCGGCAACACTACCAGAATACAATTCAGAAACCGGTAAATTTTTAATTTCATTATGTAATGTAGCACCATTCACATCAACAGACCAGTCAAAATCTTCTGTGCTTACAATTTTAGACCCTAATGAAAATTCAAATCCTTTGTTTACAATTTCTCCTTCGATATTCTTCCAAACTGAAGTTGTTGGGCTTAAAGGTTCAGAAGGAATATTTAAAATCGCATCGGTAGTTGTTTTATTGTAATAGTCTAATGAGCCGTATAACTTATTATTCCATAAACTGAAATCTACACCAGCATTAAACTGTGTCACTACTTCCCACTTTAAATCTGGATTAGCGGTACGATTTACCACAACACCATTCATTAAGTTGTAATCGTTATAAAGATAGTAACCACCTGCTGCCGACTGTGAGTAACTTGCCTGAGTGATTTTATTCTGAACTTCTTGGTTACCAGTTTCTCCCCAGCTGGCTCTTAATTTTAACTGATCTATTTCATTAAAATCACTAAGGAATAATTCTCTGTCTATATTCCACCCCAAAGCAAAAGATGGGAAATAACCGTATTTATTATTCTCGCCGAATCTAGTTGATCCATCTGCTCTTAAAGAAGCCGTTACTAAATAACGATCATCAAAAGTATAATTAACTCGGCCAAAATAAGATTGTAGCTCATTTTCCTGAGCATAACCACTCACCCCAGATTGCTCTCCAGAATAGCCAGGATTATATTCTGGTGCTACACCTTCGCCCATAGGGCTGATGTTGGTTGTAGAAAAAGAAGTCCCCGAAAAATTAAATTTCTGGTAAGAGAAACCTCCTAAAACTTCAAAATTACTTTTGTTAAGATCAAAATTATAGGTTAGGTAATGTTCAACTAAAGAACTTTGAGAATCAAGATTATTCTGAACATAAGCTCCTAGCGGAGTTCTATCGGTAACGTTTGGATATATAGTTGAATTTCTCTCTGAAGTAGAACGATCTATCCCTAAATTAAATTTATACTCCAATCCATCAATGATGCGGAAAGTTGCTTCAATATTCCCCAAAACTCTAAGTGTTTCGGTTTTATCTTCATAGATATTTAGCAAGTACATAGGGTTGTAATGCGCATTCATATTGAAGTTGGTATAATCGCCATCGGCATCAAAAACCGAACGTGTAGGATTAGCCATTAACGCATGCATTATTACCTGCCCATCTGATCCTGCATCTGCTCCGTTCGGAATTCCGTTTTCATCAATTTGGCTGGCAGTAAGATTCATCTTAACCTTCAACCTTTTATTATCGAAGAAAGATTCTTCAGCATTAATTCTAGCCGTAGTTCTTTTAAAATCACTAGTCTCTACAATCCCTTCCTGATCCATATGAGAAAGCGAGGCATAATAGTTACCAGTCGTTGTTCTTTTGGAAAATGAGAAATTATGATTTTGGGTAATTGCTGTTCTAAATAATTCGTCTTGCCAATCTGTACTACCACCATGATCGTATGATGGATCGTCGATGGCGTCTCTATATTCAGAAGCAGAAAGTAAATCTACCTTATCTATTACGTTAGCTACATTTAAATAAGAATCTACTGTAATTGTCGCATCTCCTTTTTCACCTTGTTTTGTAGTAATAATCACAACACCATTAGAACCTCTAGCTCCATAAATCGCAGCAGCTGATGCATCTTTAAGAACGGTAATCGATGCAATATCGCTAGTATTTAAAAAGTTTAGCGGGTTTTTTGCAGCAGTATTTCCAAGACCAAAATCTGGACCACCAGCACTTACATTCTCATTACTTAAAGGAATCCCATCTACCACAAATAAAGGTGTGCTACCACTACGGATAGAACCAATACCACGAATAGACACATCTACCCCGGCTCCTGGTTCTCCACTAGACTGTACCACACGTACACCAGCAACTTTTCCCTGAATTAAATTATCTGGAGAAACATTAACTCCCTTTTTAAAATCTTCTGAAGAAAGTTGGCTAACGGCTCCCGTTAAATCCTTTTTTGTTTTTTTACCATAACCTACTAAGACAATTTCATCCAAATTGGCGGCATCTGCTGCGAGTGTAACTGTAATCCCATTTTTTGCCTCTACCTGAATGCTTTTGAAGCCTAAATAAGAAACTTCCAAAATTGCATTATCAGCAACTTCTATGGTAAACTGACCATCAAAATTGGTTACGACACCATTATCTGTACCAGATTCTTTAATGGTTGCGCCTGGTAACGGCATCCCTTTGTCGTCTACAACCGTACCGGTAATAGTTTGTTGATATTTGTTAGAACTAATCTTAGTTTTTGCATTCTCAATATAAATACTGCTTCCTGCAGTAGCGATTTGAGAAGCTAGTAAAACCGACATTCCAAAAATTATTTTTTTCGGTTTTAATTGTGTAATTTTAAAATACATGTAGTTAAGTAATTGGTTGCACAATGCTTAATGATTAACCGCAGTTGTTGGTAGCAACTGTGGTTTTTTTCCTTTTAATTTCTATTTTCTTATATCATCTTAAATTGCTGAATTTGATAAAAGGTTTTACTTAAATTTTCAAGCCGCTAAATAATGAAATGTTAATTTCTTTCACATTTTTTTAATTTTACTAAAGCTTTAAGTAATTCTGCATTTTTCGACCTATTTATTAACCTTTGCCAACTACCTAAATAATTTTCTCTTAATATTTAGTGCAATTTTAATTGCTATATAAAGGACCAAGCTTACATTTTCTTAACACAAGTTATTCTTTAGATTACTTTAAAATCATCCTAAAAATCTAGATTTAGCGGCTAAAATTTAAGCATCCCAATGATCAAAAAGTTTTCTATCACCCTATTCTCATTATTTAGCATCTACTTCATTTCTGCATGCTCAGATCATAAGAAAATCAAACAAAAAATAAATCAAATTCAGGTTATTGGATCTCATAATAGTTACAAGAAGGCTATTGAAGACTCTTTGTATGCCTATTTAGAAAGTCAGGATACCACCGGAGGATTAAAAAGTTTACAATACGAACATATCCCGATGCTGGAACAATTAAGCATGGGGCTCAGGAATTTAGAAATTGACGTTTATATTGATAAAAATGGAGGGAAGTTCTCGAATCCTAAAGGTTTATCTTTAGCTGAAGACCAATCGGAATATGATCCTGAAAAAAAATTAGCGCAACCAGGGTTTAAAATGATACATATCCCAGATATCGATTTTAGAACTCAATATTACCTTTTTGAAAATTGCCTTAAAGATTTAAAATCTTGGTCTGAAGAAAATCCAGATCACACACCAATATTTATTACGCTAGAGCCAAAAGATGGCGAAGAGAATACTTTTGGCACCTCTCCAGAACCTTTTACTGCGGAAGCCTATCAAGAATTAGATGATGTTATGCTGAAATTCTTAGGTAAAGAACATTTGATCACACCAGATGATGTTCGAGCTGATTTTAAAACTTTAAACGAAGCCGTGATCGCTGGAAATTGGCCAACTATCGATGGGGCTAAAGGCAAATTCATGTTTATTTTAGATACTAAAGACGCCAAAATGGAACTTTACATTAAAAATCATGAATCTTTAAAAAACAGAGTGATTTTTACAAATTCTGAAGAGAATTCTGCGGAAGCAGCTGCTATGATCATTAATGATCCCAATGATCCACGAATACCAGGTTTAGTAGAAAAAGGCTATATTATTAGAACAAGAGCCGACGCAAATACTACTGAGGCCAGAAATAATGATTATTCTCGTTTTGAAACCACTAAAAAATCGGGTGCACAAATTATAACAACAGATTACTATATGCCTAGTAAGTTCTTCGATTCTGACTATCATATTGACTTTGGTAAAGGTAATTTTTCTAGAAAGAACCCAATAAATAACAAATCTTAACTTACAAATATTCAGTAATTAAGAATATATTTTAGAACAGAACGTTATCTTTAATATCTCTTAATCACTACATCTTGAAATATCCACTAATTGTCTTGCTTTTGCTCTCCTTTCATTTAGTAATTGGGCAAGAAAGAAATTCTACGGAAGAAGGATTAACCGCTAAGTTCAGTCAAAATAAAGTCTCAGATCGTTTATTTGGGGTTGGCGAATTTTCTCATTTTCGTAATAATTTTGAAATAGTTCAACAGAATTTTTTGAAACTAGAAGCTTTTGTAGGACTGTTAGAACGTTATGATTTTATGAGTGCAACTAGAACGTTGCATTACTCCTATGGGGCGAGATTAGACATGCAGGTAGCGCCCAAAAGTTTATTTTATATTTCAGCACAATATATTTCAGAGCCATTCGATCAAGTTGATTTGCAATCTACAACACCTATAGATCCATTTTTCCCTAATTCAGAAATTGGATTCGGTTTAGATTTTCAGATTAATAACAATATCAATCTTGATATAGGTAACAAAACTCTATTGCCAGGTGACAACAATGCTGTTTTTAATCCCACCCCGCTTAATATCACTAGAGCGAAAATTAAAATAGGATTTTAAAGTAAAAAAAGCTCCTAGAAATTAATACTAGGAGCTTTTCCAACAATTCAAATAAAAAAACAATAAAAAAAACTAATTCTAATTTTTCCAGCCACCACCAAGTGCCTGATACATATTTACCACAGCATTCATTTGTTTCATTTTAGTCTCCACCAGATCAAATTTAGATTCTAATGCATCGCGTTGTGTCATTAAAACTTCCATATACTCTGCTCGCGCGTTTTTAAATAATTTATTCGAAATTTTTATCGATTCGGTTAATGCATCAACTTCTGCAGCTCTTAAATCGTAACTCTTCTTTAAATTATCGATTTTAGATAATTGATTAGCAACTTCTATATAAGCTTTTAAAACGGTTTGCTCGTAATCAAACGCAGCCTGAACCTGTTTTGCATTCGCTGTTTTATAGGCTGCTTTTATTGCATTTCTATTAACCAAAGGAGCCATTAAATCACCTGCAACCGAGTAAATCAAAGACTCAGGCGTATTTAACAAATAATCTGGATTAAACGCCTGGTAGCCTACATTTGCTGAAATTCCCAAAGATGGATAAAAGCGTGCTTTTGCTACTTTAATATCCAGTTTAGAAGCTTGCAATTCGTATTCTGCTTGTCTAATATCGGGGCGATTTTGCAACAATTGCGAAGGTAAACCTGCATCCAATTCTTTAGGAATCATCCCTGCAAAATTTTCTGAATTACGCTGGATTGGCTGCGGATAACGCCCCACCAAAAAGTTCAGTTTATTTTCTGTTTCCACAATTCGCTGCTGAATGTCAAATTGCAAACTTTTAGTATGCAAAACTTCAGCATTAAACTTACTTACCGCAAGTTGGGTAACTCGAGCGGCTTGTTTTTGAAGCTTTACAATTCTATAAGCTCTTTCCTGAATTTCGATATTATTCTTTACAATCTGAAGCTGATTATCCAAAGCCAATAATTCGTAATAAGAATTAGCAATTTCAGCAATTAGATTGGTTACCATAAAGTTTCTACCTTCAATGCTAGACAAATAACGCATCACGGCAGATTTTTTGGCATTATGTAATTTGTTCCAGATATCAACTTCCCATTGTGCATTCAAACCAATGGTATAATCGGGTAATGGATCAGGGAAATTTCGCCCTTCTTTTATTTCCAGGTTTTCTTCTACCGCTCCTTCTCTTGTATATTTTCCAACCTTATCGATTCCTGCACCTGCTTTTAATCCTATAGAAGGTAAATATTCACCTTTTCTGGCCTGAACTTCGCTTTTCGCAATTTCCAATTCCTGAAGCGTAATATTAAGCTCCTGATTATTTTCTAAAGCAGTATCGATAAGTGCAGACAAATGAGGATCATTAAAAAAAGATTTCCAATCCATCAAAGCTGAACTGGAAGTATCTGTCTCATTAAAGGTTTTGCTAGCCAGAGAATCCTGGGAATTATGATAATTCCCGGGAACCTCTTTACTAACTGCTTTCTCTGATAATGAAGGTACACAAGACGTAACAGTAAGTATGATTCCTGCTGTAACGCCCAAATAAGAGAAACGTTTATATTTATTTATTTTATTCATCATATTCAAAATCTTCAGTTAATGGATTTTCATCTTCGAATTTTATAAGTGATCTTCCTTCGGCAAGACTTCCGAAGATATAATATAGACCGGGAACTATAAGTACCCCGAAGATTGTCCCAAAGAGCATTCCTCCTAACGCAGAGGCACCTAAAGTTCTATTTCCTACAGCTCCTGCTCCACTAGCTAAGATTAAAGGAATAAGCCCCGCGATAAAGGCAAAAGAAGTCATCAAAATTGGTCTAAATCTTACTTTGGCTCCCTCTATTGCTGCTTCTAGAATTGATAAACCTTCATGATGTTTCATTACAGCAAACTCCACAATTAATACCGCATTTTTCCCTAGGAGACCAACAAGCATAATTAATCCAATCTGTGCATAGATATCATTTTGAAGTCCCATAAACTTAAGAAGCATAAACGAACCAAAAACACCTACAGGTAAGGAAAATATCACAGAAAGAGGAATTATAAAACTTTCGTATTGTGCTGCGAGAACAAAATAAACAAAGATCAAAACGATTAAGAAAATATAAATAGATTCGTTACCGCGCTGTGCTTCGTCATAAGAAAGACCTTCCCATGCAATATCATAATTCTTCGGAAGAGTTTCTTTTGCAACCTCTTTTATCGCACCAATAGCATCTGCCGTGGTATAACCTTCGGCCGGCAAACCACGTATAGCAGCCGAATTATACATATTGAAACGTGTCACCTCGTTAGGACCTTGAAGTTTCTTAAGCTTCATAAAAGCCGAATAAGGTACCATCTCTCCGTGATCGTTTTTCACATACATATTTAATACATCTGAAGGTAATCTTCTAAATTTAGGATCAGACTGAACATATACTTTAAAAAATCTATTGTATTTAATGAATCCCTGCTCGTACGTACTACCAATTAAAATATTCAGGTTTTCCATGGCATCGCCAATAGAAACACCTTTTTGCATGGCGAGTTCGTTATTGAATTCTAATTCATATTGCGGATAATTTGCAGCGAAGAATGTAAATAGCCCTTTAAGCTCTGGACGCTGTCTTAAATTCTCCATAAACTCCTGGTTGATCTTATCAAAATCTTGATAGTCTGTCTCTGTATTTTCATCTAATAGACGCATAGAAAAACCTCCTGAAGAACCAAAACCTGGAATTGCCGGTGGCTCAAAGAACTCGATAACCGCACCAAGATCTTTAGATTTTTCTTCCAGTTCTTCCATAATTTCTGTAACCGTATGATCACGCTCAGACCATTCTTTTAGGTTAATCAAACAGGTACCAGCATTAGATCCCCTACCTTCTGTCATGATCTCGTAACCTGCTAAAGATGCTACAGATTCGATACCATCCACTTCTTCACAAATTGCCTGTAGTTTTCTGGAGACCTCGTTAGTTCTCTCTAAGGTTGCTCCCGGTGGAGTTTGAATAATCGCGTAAATAGTTCCCTGATCTTCACTAGGCACAAAACCTGAAGGCAACACCTGATTTTCTAAGTATATCCCAGCACAAAAAGCAATTAAAATCCCGAATGTTAACCATTTTCTACTTACCATTCGCTTTAAAATACTTACATATTTACCGGTAAGTTTATCGAATCCTGAATTAAATTTATCCAGCCCTTTGGTTAAGAAATTTTGCTTATGCTCTTTACCATGATGGTTCTTAAGTAAAATTGCGCATAACACCGGCGTTAAAGTAAGTGCTATTATTGCTGAAATTACGATGGCACTAGCCATAGTGATAGAGAATTGTCTGTAGAACGTACCAACCGGTCCAGACATAAACGAGATAGGTAAGAAAACAGAAACCATTACTGCAGTAATTGCGATAATCGCCCCACCAATTTCTCCTAAAACCTGTTTTACGGCTACATATGGAGATATATCTGGATACTCATCAAACTTGGCATGTACCGCCTCGACGACGACAATGGCATCATCTACCACAATACCAATCGCTAATACTAAAGCAAAAAGCGTTACCAAGTTTATAGAAATACCAAAAAATTGGATCACAAAAAACGCCCCTACCAAGGAAACCGGAACGGCAAGAATAGGTATAAGTGTGGAACGCCAATCACCCAAGAAAATAAATACTACGACTGCAACCAGAATAAAAGCATCTCTTAAAGTATCTACCACCTGCTCTATAGATGCATCTAAAAACTGCGATACATCATAACTGAGTTTGTAATCCATACCAGGAGGAAAATCTTCTTTCATTTTTTCCAACTCGTCTTTAACTTCATCTATAACATCGCTGGCGTTACTACCGTAACTTTGTTTTAAGACAATAGCTGCAGATGGATGACCATCTAAATTAGAATAAATATCAAAGAATTCACTTCCTAGTTCTACCCTACCAATATCTTTTAAACGTAAGCTTTCACCTTCAGCATTAGCTCTAATGATAATATTTTCATATTGTTCTGGTTCATTATATCGACCTTTATAAGTTAATACATATTCTAAAGATTGTGCCTGTATACCAGAGCTTCGACCTAAACGACCTGGTCTTCCGACGATACTTTGCTCTTTCATAGCTTCCATCACCTCGTCTACAGAAACATCGTAAGCACGCATTCTATCAGGATTCAACCAAACACGCATAGCATATTTTCTACTTCCCAAAATTTTAGATCGCGCAATTCCTTTGATTCTATTAATTTCAGGTATCATCTTTACGTTGGCGTAATTGTATAGAAATTTTTCATCCATACTTTCCTTTTTAGAATAAAGGTTTACGTACATCAACATACTGGGTTGAATGGGTGTAATTGTCACCCCTTCCCGCTGCACAAGCTCGGGCAATAAGGGCATCACCTGGTCTACCCGGGTTTTTACTTTTACTACCGCATCATTTGGATCTGTTCCCGGTTCAAAAATTACCCTAAGGGTAGCTTCACCTGCACTCGTAGCATCTGTAGCTAAATAACGCATTCCCTGCACCCCATTAATAGAATTTTCTAGGGTGATAAGGGTCGATTTTACTAAAACATCTGCACTGGCCCCTGGATAAGCTACAAAGATGTTCACTGTAGTTGGTGCAATTTGGGGAAACTGCGATATTGGCAGTTTTTTTATGGCTAAAGACCCCATAAATACTATTATTATAGAAATAACAATGGCAAATACGGGTCTATGTATAAAACGTTTAAACATAGTTTTTTTTAGATTTTACTCAATATTGAGATTGAACTTTTTTCCAAAGATTAGAAGAGGAAATTCTCTAACTAATTTGGATAAATTATATACCAACTTACTCTGCATATAATTGTAAGTGATCGATAACTTCCTGCGGTTCTTCAAATTCATATTCGATTTCGTCTCCATCTCTTACTTTTCGAAGACCTTCTAGCAAAATTTTGTCATCTTCAGTGATTCCGTCACTTACTGCGTAGATATGGGGAAGTTCACCGGAAAGTGAAATTTCACGTGGTTCAATTTTGTGATCCTCGTTTACCACATAGACGTAATGTTTACTTAATACTTCAAAAGTTGCTTTTTGTGGGATTAGCAACGAGTTTTTAAAAGGTACTTTAGTTAAAACGCTACCTGTTTCACCATGTCTTAAAAGACCTTCAGGATTTGGGAAATTCGCTCTAAAAGCAATATTACCGGTTTCATTATTAAACTCTCCTTCTATAGTTTGCACAAAACCCTCATGCTTATAAACCTGATTATTAGCCATTAAAAGTTCTACTTTAGTTGTATCATCTTCATGAACTGCTTGTTGATAATCTAAATATTCGGCTTCAGGAACGTTATAATATACCCACATATCGCTGTTATCAGATAAGCTGGTTAGTAACTCCCCTTCTTCAACTAAACTTCCTAATTTTAAATGAAGACGATCTACGATCCCATCAAAAGGAGCTCTAATTTCAGTAAATTCAAGATGAACCTGCGCTAAAGATTGCTCGGCTTTTGCTTTTTCATATTTCGCTTTAGCCATTGCTAATTCATTAGGAGCCACTACATTACTATCGGCCAATTGTTTAGTGTTTTGATATTCAATTTGGGCAAAATGTGCTTCAGCTTTAGCTTTCTGCAATTCAGCATTGTAAAGCTTTGGCATAATTTTAAACATTAATTGCCCCTTCTTTACAACTTGCCCTTCATCTACATAAATATTTTCTAAATAACCTCGCTCTTGCGCGCGTACCTCGATATTTCGGATTGATTGGATTTGTGCTACATATTGATTTACAATCAATGTATCTTTTCGAATGGGACTAGTTACAAGAAACTTGGATTTTTCTTCTTTCTTTTCCTTGTGGGATTCGCAGCCTATGCTTAAAAATAAAACGCACAGGCTAATAATCATGAGACTTCTACTCATCATAATTTTAAAAATTAAAGTGAAAAAATTAGGGTAAACCTTATGGAAGCCTACAAAAATCTGGAATGAGATTTTTTAAAAGTGATATAGGCTTAAATGAAAGATTCCGGATTTTGAGTGAAATCCGGACTTGAAAATCATATTCTAAATACACAATATCTTACGCAAAGAGATGGGTAAGATAATTGGTGAAATTCATTTGAAAAATAAGGTGTACTATCAGATCGATTGAAGTCATGATAGGCAGAAAGTACGGTATAAAAAAGAGTAGCTAGATAATCGCTACTCCCTAAGCATTTTTTTGAAACATCAGCATCTGTTTCATTCTGTGCTTCTTCTATTTCTATTTCTTCACTTTCAGAAAATTTTCTCTCTGGATACGAACTTGATCTTTGATGGATTAAAGCATCACTATCGTCTATGTAGTCAAAATTTAAATCTTGATCACATTCAAAAGAAATAATTTCTGAAAAAGAATGAGTATCGTCATTTAACGAATTGGCATGAAGTGAGCCATATCCGTTAAGAAGAAGTGCAAAAAATGATATGTACTTAAATAGTAATTTCATTTGAAGCGCCAAAATTATACAAACTTCACCTTAACTACAAGAAGATGTAAAAAAAAATTGATGAGGTTACATAAAATTAACAATCAAGCTTTTAAAGCCAAACTTGATTTAATCAACTTTGGGATTACTTTGAAGCTTATTATTTTAAAAAAATCAGGACCAAAAAAACACCAAATTTTATTTAATTTTAAAGATATTATAGCGTACAAAGCTAAAGATGTATAGCTGTATCAATTACGGTAAGCATCGTAAATTATAAACATCGCTTCATTCTCTGCGGCTTTTATAAGCTGCTTTTCTGAATCAGAAAAACAATCTTTAATCGTTTTAGAATAGATATTATTAAGAATGGCAGCGGTTTCTGCTATAGCTGCCTCTAGCTGCTGCTGCCGATCTACCGTACTTAATATCTTATGATTAAGATCTTCTGCGGCCTCCTTTTTTTGATTCGCTACTTCTAAAGCTTTTTCCTTAAATAGTTTAATTTTTGGTTTCATAAACATATTATTATAGCTTTATAAGAATCAGTATTACGTGTTCTTATAAAACGTAAAAACAGTTGATAAAAATAAAATTGAATAGCTTTATAAGTATAGGAAAAATAAGACAAAATCTAAAAACAAAAATCAACCTCATAAGAAGTTGATTTTTAAAAAAATATAAAGGCATCAAATTGCTAAAATGGCCTTTAAAATGGTTGCTCTACACGACTTCAATACTATTATACTAAGAAAATCTATATTCTTCAAAAAATATCACAAACTACATTTGTAAGATTTTTCTTTCAATAAAAATCCCTAAAAATAATTTAAATAGATTAAAAGCATAATATTTAAGATTATCAGTTATTAAACCAAAAAGTGATTTTTCTCTAATTGAGAAAAAACTCCTTTATCAGATTTTATGTATTTAAGATGACTTTCTAGCGTATTGCGCTCCTGTTTGTTTTTAATATTTGGTATTATATCCTCATAAAGCGATATTAATTCAGATTGAAGCTCGATACCACGTTTTATTATATAGCTTTTGCCTTTAGCTTGTAACTCTGCACATTTAAGTCCGTTTTGCTTTCTTCTATAATTCGCCAATTTATACTGTGCTTTCAAACCGGCTACGTAAGCTTTTTTATGAAGACATAAATTTTTGAATATATTTTTAAAATATAATCTATTAGATTCGTCTAATGCCTGAGAATAAAAACAGAAAGCGTCTTCTATTTTTTGGTAGATTGCATTGATTTTAAAATCCAGTGGAATTTCCTTTTGCTTAGACTCCAGTTTATTTAAAATCAAAATCTTTTCTTCTGAAGTTTCAATATCCTTATAGCTAATCTTAATGGTCCCTAAACCTTCTTGTAGCTCCTTGTGAAAATTTCCGTGATCACAAAAGCCTCCATCTGTGGTAAACGCTAAACGTTTTATTTGGGTATTTTCAAGCTGCATTAAAGAACGTTTTTCGTTTGGTTGAATCTGATGTTTTTGTCCAATTTTATTAAGCGCTTCGCTAAAGGGAATACTTCCAATATTTAAGGTTGAGTTCATGGTGGTTGGTTTTGATAAGTTTCGATTTCAAATCTACTGCACCCCATTTAAAATTTATCTTTCTAAAAACCCATTTTTTACTTAAAAAGTGGTTAAAATAATTATGAAAATAAAAGATTTTAACCCTCCATTAAATATTCAAAATATAAATTTCTAATAATAAATTTTTCTTTTTTTATATTCATAAAATATTTAGGAAAGATGAAATGTATTATAGTAGATGATGAAGAATTACAGATTTCTGTTTGTAAAATGTTAGTCTTAGAACATAATGAACTGGAACTGGTAGGAACATTTAATAGTGCCCTTACCGCTCTTAAATTTATTAATGAAACAAAAAATATTGATCTCATTTTTCTAGACATTATGCTACCCCATATTGATGGATTTGATATGCTGTCCATAATGCAAGATCCTCCTCGTGTAATCTTAATGTCATCGGCAAAAGAATTTGCGATCAAAGCATTTGAATTTGATCCTGTACTCGATTATTTACTAAAGCCTATAGAAAAAGTACGCTTCAATAAAGCTGTACAAAAAGCTATTGGTAAAAATAGAATAATGCAAAAACCTAATACCATAGGAAACGGGGCGTTCTATGTTCAAAGTGACAAACGACTAATAAGAATAAATCCTTCTGAAATTGATTTTATTGAAGCTAATGGAAATTATGTATGCATTCATTTAGAAAAGCAAAAGATTTTAACCTATACCAGTTTAAAAAAAGTTTTTGCCAAACTCGATTCAGATAATTTTTTACAAACACATCGATCTTATATAATAAACACCAATAAAATCGAAGATTTAAAAGATAATAGCGTTCTTATCAATAAAAAAATAATTCCTATAAGCAGGCGCTACAAAAAAAATGTGCTCGAGCTAATCAATGTTCTTTAACCGCTTAAATTAAATAACATACCGAATATCGTAAGAAGTCGGACATTCGAATAAAAAATATTATCTATATCGATTTTCCATGTAATTTCAATACAGATTAAGAAATCTATTATGAATGCTACTGGTAATATTAAAGCGATAATAATATCGGGAATTTTAAATGCCTATACCATCAAAAAAATTGAAAATGATCTAATCTCAGGAATACATGAAGCAGTAGACCACCTAAAAATAGATATTAATCAGGTAACAGATATAGACGTTACGGCAGCCTTTACACTTTATATGCTGAAAGAAAAAGCAAAAGAATTGGGTAAATTAATAAGCATTGAGAGAAATGAATGTGTTGCTCTTAAAAAATTAAAACAGTATAAAATAGAAAGATTATTATAGATAAGGTTACATTGGTTAGATTAGAATCGGGAGTGATTGAAAAGCATAAACGTCGCCTCCGGAATTTCTATCAAAATTCGCATTTTGGATGTTTTGTTTTTATTTTATCAATAGTTAATTAGTCATTGATTATTTTCCAAATGGCTGCTTAAATCAAAAACCTTGAAATATTTTCAAGGTTTTATTTTGAACATAAAATTACAATCAATCTTTCTTGTTTTTAGATCGCATCAAAATAATATAGAAGATAATAACTGCAAGTACATCGATAATGGCTACAATTAAAGTTATTTTTTCAATAGTACTCATCTTATAAAATTACGGGCTTCAAAATTACATATAAATCATTATATCTAACATGCAATTAAACCATATATTATTTAAATTTTCAAAAAATCCATCAATTTTCAATTATATGTTTATAGAGTTTATCAATACTTATTAAATTACCATAAAAATTAGGTGTCATTTAAACTGGAATTTTAAAACCGACTACACAATTCAAGCTTACTTAATAAGTTTTGGATGCAGCCATAAAAATCCACTGGCGGCCATAAAAACGATGAAAAAGAACCATAAGTTTATCGGCTCGTAGTATTTTGTTTTTGAATCTCCCTTTAAATCATTTTTAAAATAATCTATATTTCGCTTAGATATCTCTCTTGCCTCTTTAGTTTTCCAAAGAGTATCGTTAAATACATAGAATTGGTAGCTAAGCAAGCTGTCCTTTACCAGTTCTAAACGATTCCATCCTATATTTACTGGATACACTGTAGCCTGATACGTATTTTTCAAATCTGGATACTCTAATAATGGTATAGAATTGCCAAAAGCATCATTTAATTGCGGTTCTTCGATTCTTGTTTGTAGTTTTATATTTAAAGGTTCATCCACCATGCTAAACAATGTGGATTTTTCCCATTCTACCAGCTTTTGTTTTCTTTTGGCAAGAGTTCTTAAAGTTTCTGACCATAGTTTTTGATAAATTTCTTGATGCCCTTTTAATATAAGTTCATAAGTTTTCTGTAACACGCTGGTACCAATACGACCTCTTCCCATATATTTATAAACCGAAACTCCTTCTGCATTCTCTACGAGTGGATAAACTTCAGGTGAATTCTTAAATTGATAAGGAAATTTAGAAATGCTTATGTCTGTAGATTCCAGCCAATTTATTCCTAGATTACGATCTAATTCAGTTTCAAAATTTAAAAATAATTTCTGTTGGAAATTATCTTCAGTTTGCTGAATAAACAATCCTAAACCTTCATTTCGAATTGCTTCTAATAGAAGAAGTTTTTTATTTCCTGAAATACGGTTGAAAGTTTGAGCATCCAAAATTAAAACATCATAGTGTTCAATTGAGGCTTTACTAATCTCGGAAAAAGATTTTTTATCGGTATTTAAATATTCATATTTAAAGCGTTCTCTGGTTAATTTACTTCTAATGCTAACCTGATGTCCTTCTTCTGCCAAGAAATCTTTAAGATGACGGGTTTCAAAACTTGGAAAATTGTTGATTATCAAAATTTTCAATTTTTCGGTGTTTTTTATCTTCACCGGTAAAGGCTCTTCGTTTATTTTTCTACCTAAAGAATCCCTAATTTCTAAACGGTATAAAAAACAACCTGCAACTTTCGTATTTGTCTTCAGCGAAAAATCAGTTTTTTCTAGAGCCGCTGAATCGACAATACTACCTGTAAAATCCTTTAAATAAATCTTATTTGCTTTAATTGCTTGATTGTAATGACCTCTTATTTGTAATTTTTCACCTTCAAAAAGCTCTTCATTATATACTATCCGATCGATACCCGAAGGTAGTTTAGCTGGCAAAAATACCACTTGCCTATTTTTAAACTGAAAGAAATCATAATCCTGTAACCCATAACCCAACACATAAATTTTGCTAACATCATGTACTGCTGGTTGAATAAAATCACCGGCATTATACTCGATCGTCTTAATTTTAGGATATTGTTTCTTTAAACTGTCGTAGGTAACCTTAGAATATCCTTCAGTTAAAATAACGGCTTTACTCTTTGTTTTGGTCCTTAAATATGCAGGCTTCAAAGCAATCCCTAAAAGTGATCCAATGGCTAGAATAGCTACTAAAATTCTTAAATAGAAAATCTTTTTATGCACTCCCGGAAGCTCTTTAAAGATAAAAACCAGCAATAAAAGTAATCCTCCAAATAGATAGAAGCTTAAAAACTGATCATTAGGAAATCTAATTTCAATATTCATAAAACTCCAATTCTTCAAGCATTAATTGATCAAGCTCATGGTGATACGTATCTGCCGGATATATCTCAATTTTTAATTCAGGCAAAGCTTTCAACAAACCTTTTTGAATCGTTTTTAAATCTAATCCATCAATTTTACCACTGCTCAGTAATTTTAAGCCTTTCAAAGTTTGCAAAAATTCACCTGGTTTTGCCATGGCCAACTCTGCAATTTCTTCTCCAGCGGTTTTAAAAATCTCTTGTTCCTTTTCGTCTATAGCATTAACTTCTTTTAGCATTTTTTCAATAATAAAAATGGCTTCATTAATTCCTGTAAAAGCCGATTTTTCGTCTATACTTTTAGTAATGCGATTACTTTCTACTCCTTTTAGATCTCCTTTTAAGCGTTTATCTTCCATAAGTGGTGGTGGATCAAAACCTATACGATGCACATAAATTCGTGAACTATTTTTTATATTCTGAATAAGATCTAAAGCACGATATTGATATTCTAGCGATGCCTTTGGTTTATATACACGCAACTGCAATTCGGCATCCCACATCTCGTTTATGGCCTGGCGTAATTGTGACTTTAATGATTTTGCAAACAATGTAGATTCTTCCGGGTCTGAATGATTATGAACATACTTTTCTAATGGATCTTCTTCACCATCTTCTTCGCCCTCATGTTCGTGTTCTTCCACCAAATTATGTTCGTTATCGCTATCATGCTTATGCGAATATCCTGCTAAAATATCTGGCTCATCATCATGATTTTCAGTATTTTCAGTTGCCATACTGCCTTCGGTTTCATCGCCCATAAATTGTCCATATTTTAAACGCAATGATTTTTGATCAAAACCCAAGTTATTACTTCTGGTTTCAAACTCTTTCTGACTAATTTGAGATTTTTCTTTAATCAATTTTTCGGTATCGATAATAAGTTGCCGCTGACTCCTAAAATAATCTGGCAGCAAATCGACTCCCATTCCACCAGCTTCCATGTAATCGGTTTCCACCGTATCCTTTATCACCGCAAAATAAGTTTCACTTCTTGAAATATTGGCTTTTGGTTGCTTCAAATCCAACGCTTCTACATAAAAATAGAGTTCGTCTCCAGGTTCCATTTTTAAATGATCTAGATCGATTTGCTGATGGAGATCCAAACTTTTTGAACCCGAATTTACTTCTTGCTGAAACTTGATTTTTTCTTCCCTAAATTTCACAGATTCACCGCTCCCTTTGCTTACCGTTGCGATAATATACGCATCATTGATTCCAAAATCATCGCTGATCTTTGCTGAGAACTGAAGTCTTTTTTCCTCGGAATAGTTGAATGAAGTAAACTGATCCAGATTTTCGATCTCGATTATCGGATCTTTGTCTTCAAACACACTTATGCTGTGCAAATCTGAAATATATTCGTTCCCCAGAGTATCAAAGTATCTAAAATTATAAACACCAGATTCGCTAATTTTTCTGCTAAATTTAAACTGCTCACCTTCACCGTTCATTTTGTAAGAATTTGACTGAAATTCAACAAAAACCGAATCAATTTTTTGATCAAAATTCACCATCCAACTCAATTGGGAATTTTCCAGCACTTCGGCATCCATTTTTTTACTACGCAAGCTGCCAGTTCTTGTGTAATCTGGATAACGAATTTCTAAGGTATAATTAGCAATAGCCGGAGTATAGATCGAGGAAGAAACAGAGCCTACTGAAGTAAAAGTGACTGAATTATCAATTTGATTTTGCTCAAATTCAGACATATTTTGAAGCTTGATTCCAAAATAACGCAAACCAAAAGCAGTCACCAAGCAACATAGTAATAAAACACTTAACCTCTTAAATGAAACCGGTGGTTGTAATGATTTAGATTTCTGCTGAAATCGCTGCACAATTTTTTCGCGCTGTAATTTGCCTATATTAGATAACTCTGAATCTCTTTTTAAAATTAAAGCCGAACTATATTCTAGATCATTAAAGTGAGTATCTATAAATTTTAAAACTTCATGAAGCCTTATTCTGAAAGGTTTTAAAATGAATACTCCAATAATAAATAGCACCAAAAAAACTAGTGCTAGAACCAATAATTTAAATCCTAAAGTCCAAAAAATAATTAAAGGAGCGATTGCAAAACCAAAAACCTTTAGCCAGGCATAAATATGCCAGCGTTTTTTAAATTCATAGAGAATATTCGCTGCCTCTTTCATTGCTCTCTAAGTTTTGAAACTATTCTTTCAATAATAAAAACCACTAAAAAAGCTAACCAAAGCCAGGGCACCCAATCGAATTTTGCTAAATAGCTATTTTTACTGTCGATTTTAAAATTAGGAGCTAAAAGTTCTCTATCAAAATTTCTAGTATCAATCTCTGCAATTTCAGATGCAATTTTAGGATGTAATTCTAAAAGTTGTAACAGGTTTTCTGCCAAATGATATTCTAAAATATTCTTTCGGTGTAAAGTGTCAGTCAATTGATAAACTCCAGGCTTCTGAGTTTTTTTGATTAGTTTTTCAGCATAAATATTCGGTCTAAAGATTAAACGCCTATTGCTAAATTTTGGAAGTTCCTTTTCGCTTAACCAAACTAAAACCCCATGATTATCAAAGGAATGTTCGTCTAAATTGTCTTGATTAAATTCACTAAAAACAAATGGTCTTTTTAGGTACTTTCCTAGCGCCGTAAACGATACTTTTAAATATTCAACCTGATTCTTTAGCTCCAAATCATCATAAAATTGAACGTGAATCGTATCCAATTCGGTTCTTAATGTATTTGCAGGAAAATGAAATTTAGTACTGTCTTTTGCAGCAATTCTTTGCTTGGAAAATTTCCCTAGATTTTGTGTAATCTCGAATTGCAAAAGCTCTAGTGAATCTTTAAAAGAGGTGACTTCGATAATTTCATTGGTACTTTTAGTAGAATCAATTAGAATCCAGTTTACTTTTTGCGAAATTTCCGGTCGCTTTCCTTTAATTCCTGTTAATCTACCTTTAGTAAAAATAACTAGGCTGTCGCTATGCAGCTTAGAAAATTGCTGCGCCAATTGCCAATATTGAGGATTTTCGAAGTGTTTTTTTTCAAAATTTAATTCAGTTTCTTCTTCAGTGTAAGCAGGAAAATCTTCAGCTAATAAATAGACTTCATTATCATCATTTATTGAATCAACTAAAGTCCTGAAACTTTTTAACTTCAGCAAAGATGGTTCTACCGCATAAGCTACCTCTAAATTAGATCGCTTAGAAATCGAAACTGGAGCCGCCAAGATTAGACAGATTAAACTTACCAATAATAGCCTTAAAATCAATAAGAAGAACTCCCTAAATTGCAACCAGCTACTCTTTGAAGTTTGGCTTTCTTTTAATAGCCTTATGCTTCCTACTTTTATGGTTCTGCCTTCACTTTTATTCCACAAATGAATGGCGATAGGCAGCAAAAGTCCTAAAAAGCTCCATAAATATGTGGGGTTAACGAAAGACATTTAAGCTAGTTTAATTCTTTTTTTGAGATATAATTTTAAAGTTTCGGTCAAGGGCTCGTTCATTTTAAATATTTGATAATCGATGCCATTTCCCAAGAAGAAATCTTCGTTTTCTTTTATATTCCTTTCCAGATTTTTCAAATATTGATCTTTAGCTTCTTTTGCTGAAATCTTTACTTTATCTCCGGTTTCAATATCCTCGAAAGTTAAGGTTCCATTATACTGAAATTCCATTTCTTGTGCTCCCATTATTTGAAGTACAGCAACTTCATTTCGATCTGTTTTCAGCCCTTTTACAAATTCCTGTAATTCGTGTTGATGCTGATGCATATCGGTAATAAAAAAGACGATCTCTTTGCGATTATGACTATGAATTTGATTGAAAGACGTCGATTTTTCCGGCCATTTTCCTCTATTTTCGATAGAAACCAATTCGTGTAATAATCGGTTAAAATCTTTCTTAATAGCTCTTGGATAAACAGCCTGCAATTGATACTGATTTAGAGCAAAAAGTCCAACATCGTCGCCCTGGCTATGTGCTAGATAAGATATAGATGCCACGAGAATCCTTACGAAATCCATCTTGGTAAAGTCGTTCTCTCTATGCTCCATCGAAGCGCTGGCATCTAAAATAAATTTTACACTGATCTGCGAGTCGATTTCAGATTGTTTGATATAATAGCGCCCAGATCTGGCGAGCATTTTCCAATCTAACAAACGTAGATCGTCACCGGCTTCGTAACCTCGATACTGGCTAAATTCCATCCCAGCACCAAGATGTTTGCTTTTATTTAGGCCTTGTAAATAACCATCAACAATTACTCGAGACATTAAGCTTAAGCCCAAAACTTCCCTTACAATCTCCGGTTTTAAAAGTTCCTGATACGTATTCATCTAAACAGCAATATTCTTCAATAGATCTTGGGTCACATGATCTGAGTTTATTCTAGAAGCTTCTGCTTTAAAATTTACGATTACGCGATGGCGCAAAACAGGATAAGCCACCGCATTGATATCTTCTTTGGTTACGGCAAGCCTTTTTTGTGATAACGCCCTGGCTTTGGCTGTTAAGATCATGGCCTGGCCCGCTCTTGGACCTGCTCCCCAACTTACCCATTCTTTTACAAAATTGTTGGTCGAGGTTTCCGGTCTGGTTGCCCTAACTATTTTACTAACATAAGCTATAAGATCATCACTAATTGGTAATTCTCTAACCATCTGTTGCAGACGCACAATTTCTTCTCCGCTAATAACCGAATTCACTTTTGTTTTTACTGAACTTGTGGTGCTTTTCAAAATACTGGTTTCCTCCTGCGCAGTTGGATATCCAATTTTTATATACAATAAAAATCGATCCTGTTGTGCTTCTGGAAGCGGAAAAGTTCCCGATTGTTCGATAGGGTTTTGAGTTGCCAGAATAAAAAATGGTTTATCCAACTTATAGGTATTTCCTGAGTAGGTAACTTCAAATTCCTGCATAGCTTCTAAAAGAGCAGCCTGGGTTTTAGGGGGAGTTCTATTAATTTCATCGGCCAGAATAATATTCGAAAAAATTGGCCCCTTATTGAATTCAAAAAACTTTTTACCTGTCGAATGGTCTTCTTCTAAAATCTCTGTACCTATAATATCTGAAGGCATAAGATCTGGTGTAAATTGAATTCGCCTAAACTTAAGATCAATCGCATCAGATAATGTTCTAATCATTAAGGTTTTTGCCAAACCAGGAACACCTTCCAGCAGAGCATGACCGCCAGCCAGAAATGTAATTAATAATTGTTCTATCGTTTCTTCCTGACCAATAATGATCTTTCCTATTTCCTTTTTTAGAAGTTCGATCTTAGCGGTTAGGCTATCTATTTCTTTTTCAAGATTTGCTAATTCTTTATCCATATTTTAAAACTCTTATGCCGTTAGTGCATACATCACGATGTTTACACCAAAGCGAGTATTATCTATTCTGTAAAATCTTTTATTTCTGAAATCGTAATCCCATTCGCAACCATAATCTTTGTTAGAATACAATACCCCTATTTTTCCGTTGATTTCAATGGCCTTAAGATATTCGTGAACTAAATCGTCTCCCCAGCCATTTAGTTCCTGTGAAGTTGTTGGCGGGCCATCTTCAAACTCAAAAAAGCTGGAATAAATCTCGTGATCATTTGGAATCTTTTTTAATTTCTGAGCACCAAAAAGTTCATCCATTTGTCGCTCAAAGGATTTTGCGAAGAGTCCGTCGATATCGTGATTGCAGTCGTCCACAAATACAAATCCGCCATTTTCGATATACTTTTTAAAATTATCGCTTTCGGCTTTGGTAAATTGTACCAGTTTGTGCCCCGACAAATAGCAAAAAGGACAATTAAATATTTCATCACTTCCCAAGGAAATAATGTTTTCCTGAGTATCTACGGGTAACGTGGTATATTCGATCAAAGAATTTAAAAGGTTGGAAGGCATTCGCTGGTCTACATCCCAATCTCCCGATTCGTATTGTAATCTTGTAAAGAAAAAATCCTTATTCAAATTGAGGGGCTTCGGTTATGAATTTTCTTTTGGATATATTCAAATCCATAATCCCATGAAAGTTCACAAGATTATGGATTTTATGTTTTTATCTTTAATTAAACAGCGTCTGACAGGCTGGTAAAGGTAAAGTCTCTGATTTTCATATACGGAATTAAACTTCCGTTCACTCGAATCTGTTCCCCTAAAGCTTCCAGATTGTTCAACATGATAATTGGACTTTCATTAAACCTGAAGTTTTTTACTGGATATTTAATTTCGCCATTTTCAATATAAAAAGTACCATCTCTGGTTAAACCCGTAAATAGTAAAGTTTGAGGATCGACGGATCTAATATACCAAAATCGAGTAACCAATATACCTCTTTTAGTGCTTTTAATCAATTCTTCACGAGATTGATTGCCTCCCTCCATGATCATATTTCTGGGAAATGGAAGAGGTTCTACGCCAGTTTGCGACGCCCAATATCTATCGTAAGATAAATTTTTAACTACACCATTTTCTATCCAACTTGTTTTCTTAAGTGGTAAACCATCGCTATTCCATGTTGCTGTAGGAACATCTGGATGTAAAGGATCACTCCAAATATTTACACGCTCGTCTACTATTTTTTCGCCAAGCTTGGTTCCACCACCTTCTTTAGACATAAAGCTACGACCTTCATCGGCTGTACGAGCACCCAATGATCCATACATATTTCTAAGTAAATCGCCAGCAGCGGCAGGTTCTAAAATAACGGTGTACCTTCCAGGTTCGATAGCACGGGCTTCTTTAGAAAGTACCGCTTTTTCTATTGCAATAGCTGATGCTTCTTTGGGATCAAATTTCGATATATCGTTGTAATCTCTAGTAACCCATCCAGACCCTGTACCATCATTAGTACGCATTGTTACCGTAAAATCTACATTAGTAGACTTATCGTAAGCAAATAATCCTTTAGAATTAAACATAGCACTAAAGGATGCGCCATCTTCCAAAAAGCCTGCAGCTGTCACTTCTTTTTCGGCTGCCGGTGCTATACTAGTCTCGGCAACCTCAGCACGGTATTCCGGTTTTATTTTTGCAGTTGCTTCTACATAATTTACAGGCCTGTCGTAAGTTTGAGCTTCTAAAGGATCCATGAATTCTGGATTTTCTGGAGAAAGTTTAGCCAATTCCTCAGCACGTCTTACGACACTTTGTAAAGATTGATCATCAAATTCGTCGATAGTTGCTATACCAGATTTCTTTCCGAAGCTGGCTTCCACTTGCAAATTTTGATTAGACTGGTGTCCTGCTGTCGAAACAGTGTTTCTAGCGTAACGAATATTTCCACTTTCACTACCGCTTAGATATATTACACATGCATCTGATTTAGAAAAGCTCATAGCTTTTTCCAGAATTGCACGAGCTTCTTGTTCTGTATATATTGCCATTTGTTTTATTGTTAGATTATAAAATTTTTAGATGCTTCTGCCTGTATTAATTACATTAACATCTTTAAATCGAGAAGAAGAACTTCCATGAGAAACAGCGCTCACTTGTGATGGTTGGCCTTTCCCATCAAAGAAAGAACCAAATAAGCGATAATCGCTTTCGTCACAAATCTTCACACAGGAATTCCAAAACTCCTGTGTATTGGACTGGTAAGCTACATCGTTAAGCATTCCTACGATTTTTCCATCCTTAATTTCATAAAAAACGGTACCTCCAAACTGAAAGTTATACCGCTGCTGATCGATAGAATAAGATCCACGCCCTGCGATATAAATTCCTTTCTCCACATCTTTAATCATTTCTTCTACTGAATACTTTTCTTTTCCTGGCTCTAAAGAAACATTTGGCATGCGTTGAAATTGAACATCATTCCAGCTTTGTGCATAGCAACAACCATGAGATTCGTTTTGATCGATTATTTTAACCTGATCTCTAATCGCTTCGTAATTCACTAAGATTCCGTTTCTAATAAGATCCCATTTCTTAGTTTTAACACCTTCATCATCGTAACCTACAGCTCCTAAAGAATGAGGTTGTGTTTTATCAGCAACTATATTTACTTTATCACTTCCATATTTAAAATCACCAGATTTCCATTTGTCTAAAGTGGCGAAACTGGTCCCCGCGTAATTCGCTTCGTATCCAAGGACACGGTCTAACTCTAACGGATGTCCTACAGACTCGTGAATGGTAAGTCCCAAATGATTAGGTTCCAAAACAAGATCATATTTACCAGGCTGTACAGATTCTGCAGTGAGCATCTCTTTAGCCTGTTTAGCGGCCAATGTAGCATCTTCTATAATATCATAACTGTTACGATACAACTTTAAACCTGCTGGCCCTATTAGTTTTTCGCTTTCTAAACCATCCATATATTCATAGCCCATTCCCATTGGAGCACTAAGAGCCGATCTAGATTTGAATTTACCGGCATCACGGTCTATAGCAGTAACATCGAAAGTAGGCCAGATACGGTGAATATCCTGATCGATGTAAGAACCGTCTGTAGAAGCAAAATATTTTTGTTCATTAACCATGAATAATGCAGAATTTACAAAATTCGCCCCATTATTCATCGCTGCTGCATTTGCATCTAAAAGCAATTCAGCTTTTTGAGATACAGGGATATCTTTAAAATTGGTTTTTATAGGAGTTTTCCAACTTACTTCACCATGCGCCTCAACAGGAGCTAATTGTACCGGCTCTTTCTGAATTCTCGAATTTGCTTTTGCTATGGCTACTGCTTGGCTGGTTGCTTTTTTGATACCGTCTTCACTAACATCATTTGTTGAAGCAAATCCCCATGTTCCTTCAGCAATTACGCGAATACCTACACCAAAAGATTCGGTATTGACAACATTTTGAACCTTATCTTCACGGGTAAAAACATATTGGTTTAAATATCTACCAATACGAGCATCAGCATAACTGGCTCCCAAGTTTTTAGCAGTATTTAAAGCTACATCGGCAAGGATTTTTTTTGCAGCTACATCTAATCCCGGTTCTAAAAGGGCTTCAGCAGCAATATTGCTTCCCATCGTAGATAAAGGTAACATCATCGCCCCTAAACCCATTCCGGTTAATTGTACAAAATCTCTTCTTTTCATAAATTAAGTCTATTATTAATTGGCTAAGATTTGATTTTCCCTCTTAAAAATAGATCTAAGAATATGGTTGAACTATCCTTTAAAATCTATTGTAAGAAAAAATCGTTTTAATATTAACACTATTAAGAGAATTAGACTATATTTTTATCATAAATTATATAAATTTAACATAATTAAATACTAGCATTTATATTACTCCGATAATTTTTAAATAATCTTCAAAACAAGTAATGATTATTTTCAAATTTAATACTTCAAAGCATAAAAAAGCCTTTCAGCTACTAACTGAAAGGCTTAAAAGTTTATATCTAATGAGCCGAAATTCTCAAGTTTCGGCGATAATTCTTTTTATTCTTCTTCCTGGCTTACTTCTTCGTTTAGGTTTTCTACAGCATCCATCATATTAAATCTTTCCAGCTGCTCTTCTTCTCCCGTAAAGTATGGAAATACATCTAAAATTGGAGATTCTGTAATTGCCGGAATACTAAAATCTCCCATAGTTTCTTCCATCGCTTTTTCAGTATTTTCATAAGCATCTTTTACATCGTTAGCCTGCACTAAAAGATAAATATTAGATTTTTTCTCTTTCCCGCTTTCTTCATCCATAGCTATCAGTGAAACCTTAGATTTAAACCAACGATCAGAATTTTCAAAAGGATGAACTTCTGCAAAATTGGCAACCTTTATATTCATAATTTTAAAATCTTCACTTGTTAGCTTTTGCATTTCTTCGGTGATTCTCGATTCTGCTTCAGTGAAAGAAACGGCATCTAATAAGTATACTTCAGAAACTACTTTTTGCTCTCCGGTTTCATGTGTTTTTCTGTATTTCACCTTACATTCGTACCAAATAACGCTCATATCTTAAATTTTAGGAGCGCAAAAATAAAATTTCCAACTTGATACCGAAGCAATCTTTCCAATAGATATCCACAAGTTTAAAATAAGTGATCTTAATTTTATCTAGGCTACTCGTTTCCAGTTTCTTGGAACCGGTCGATACGAATAATAATGTAAAACTTCTTCTAGCGCTAATTTCATTGCTTTATTGATAGGAAGAATTTTTCTACCCATTCCAAAATCAATTTGTGCCAGGCGTAAATAATAATCACTAAAAACAGGAACAGATAGTCCATTATTAATGGATACAGCAGCTTTGCTAAAGTTTTCTGATTGTTTCAACAGCTTGCAGCTTATAAGCTGAAGTTTATTATTTTTAGCTCTCTGTGCCGCATAGCCAAATAATCTACAAACAAGTCCGCGATGCTTGTATGCAGTACAACGGCCGGTGCTATTCTCTAAACTCAGCATTTTATAATTATGGCAAATTTCTACCGATGTATTGCTTAGCGCCTCCAATGTTTCTTCAGCTTTGCCTTCAAGGAAGCATTGTAAGGCCCATGGTAAAAATTCTAAAGGGGATGCCTGGATACCTGGTTTTTCACAGCATTTACCACAACCCGTGGCGCAGCTAAAACCAGCATGAGCTTGAAAAGTATTAAGCTCTTCTGAAAGGGTTTCGAATAAACTTTCGACTGCCCTTACTTTTTCTTCTAATTTCATTCAAAAGGCTAAATTAGTTGAAAACCGAATCGAATTTCAAGAAATCTTTTACCGAAACTGTTAAATATTCTATTAGAATTTAAGCGTACCCTCTATTCTAAAATGAAACCTTTTAGAATTTAATAATCACTATTTTATAAACCGTTTTTCATATTTTTAAAATGATAAAATTAGGTATTGCCATTTTTGCGTAAAGATTTCAAAAAATTAAAACTGCCTCATAAAGAGACGCTGAATAATTGATCAGAGAATTATCTTATTACTAGGCAAGCCTAAGAAAATTAAATTTCAATTTTGAGTAAATATCTAATTCAGCTTCAACAATTTTAAATTAAATTCTGAAAACTCGAATAACTGCTAATTTTATAATTCACTAATTTTTACAGACTTTTTCTTTGCTATTCTTTATATTTAAGAAATAAATTAATTAAACTCTATTTTCACTAAAATGAAAAAATCTAAAATAATCGCACTAATTTTATTCGGAATTGGATATTCTAGCATCGGTTTTTCACAGATTGATGCTCCTACTACTCCACCTGAGGAATCTCCAATGCCTATGAAACCTGAAATGACTGAAATTTGGGAGCCACAGGTAGAAAAAATTACTCCGGGAGAAAAGCCGGGCGATGCACCTTCAGATGCGATTATACTTTTTAATGGTAAGAATTTAGACCAATGGGTAAGCCAGAATAATACCGAGAAATCAGCACCATGGGCTATAAAAGATGGTTATTTTGAGGTAGTGCCGGGAACAGGAGGCATACAAACCAAAATGAAGTTTGGCGATGTGCAAATTCATATTGAATGGAGTGCACCAGATAAAGTTGAAAATTCTGGGCAAGGCCGTGGAAATAGTGGTTTATTTCTTCAGAATAGATACGAACTACAAATTTTAGATTCTTACAATAATCGCTCTTACAGCAATGGGCAGGCTGGTAGTATTTATAAAGATGCGCCGCCTTTGGTTAACGCCATGCGCTCTCCTGATAAATGGAATGTTTACGATGTGATCTACACTGCACCGCGTTTTAGAGATGGTAAATTAGATCAAAAAGCTAAGATCACCGTGCTACACAATGGTGTGGTTGTTCAAAACAATACTACGATCCAGGGATTAACTTTATATATTGGATTACACAACTATCCAGAAGCTCATGAAGAAGATGTAATTGCTTTGCAGGATCACGGCACAAAAGTTCAGTTTAGGAATATTTGGGTGAGAAAATTATAATCAGATATATCGATTTTCAGCAAACAGATCCGGCTATATTTTTAGTCGGATTTTTTTAGGAGTAGAATTTTGGTAAGCTAGATGCTTAGTATTTTGGAGCGGTAGAACTATTTTTTTTGAATTATAAAAGAGTGTCATTTCGAGTGATTTTGATTTAGCGTCAGCGGAATCAAGATTGTATCGAGAACATTTTAACTACCAACTGAAAAAGACTTCTAGATACCGCAAATCTTTCCGTTTCAATACAAAATTTGATAATTGCTCCCTGTTTATTGAAGATTGCCAACTGAGACTGCTCACTGCATACTGAATCACTGAACTTCACCCTTCAAAATCTCCCAAACATTATCGGCTAAAATTTGTTGCCCTTCTGCTGTGGGATGAATGCCGTCTTGCTGATTCAATTCAGAATTACCGGCAACGCCTTCTAATAAGAAAGGAATAAGTTTTAAATCATATTCCCGAACCAGATCAGGGAAAAGTGAGCGGAATTCAGCAGTATATTCTTCACCCATATTTGGCGGAATTTGCATCCCGGCCAATATAATTTTTACTTCAGGATTCTTCTCTCTTGCGATTTTTATGATTTCTTCTAAATTACTTTTTGTTTCATCTAAAGACACGCCACGTAAACCATCATTCGCACCTAACTCAATGACTAAAACAGCTACATTTTGCTTCAACACCCAGTCTAATCGGTTAAGGCCACTTGCTGTAGTTTCTCCACTCAATCCGGCGTTTACCACTTCAAAATCAATATGTAACGAATCTATTTTTTTCTGAATCAAGGCAGGATATGCTTCTGCCGTATCCAATCCTAAACCGGCGGTTAAACTGGTTCCAAAAAATAAAATTACCGGCGCTTTTTCAGTATTATTTTCTTCCGAAGCTACCTCTTCTGTTGTGTTTTCTTCTGAAGCTGGATCAGTTTGTTTTTTTTCATTTTTACAAGAATTCAGAAAAACAAGGCAAAAAATGGCTAATATAAGGGTACTAAGATTGGTTATTTTCATGTTCAATTTTTTCAAAAAAGAAATTTAAACAAGTTTAAGGGATAAATTTCAAAAGGTCTTAAAATCATTTCTTAATTTGTATGCTGAAAGCAAAAAGCCCCACAACATCCGATGGCAAAGATATTAAACGTTACTCATCTAGAGAAAAGCTACGATAGCGGAAGTAAAAAACTGCAAATTTTAAACGATATTAATTTTGAAGTTGAAGCTAAAGAAAGTTTCGCCATTGTAGGTCCTTCCGGAAGTGGGAAGACAACTTTACTAGGTCTTTGCGCCGGTTTAGACCAAATTGATAATGGTGATATTGAATTATGTGGAACAAAATTAAGCAGCCTTTCTGAAGATGAGCTTGCCTTGCTTCGGAATCAAAAAGTAGGCTTTGTTTTTCAGAATTTTCAGTTATTATCTACACTTACTGCGCTAGAAAATGTAGCTGTTCCGTTAGAATTACAAGGAAATAAACAAGCAACAGCAAAAGCGAAATCACTGTTAAAAAAAGTGGGTTTAGAACATCGCATGCATCATTACCCTTCACAACTTTCTGGCGGTGAGCAACAACGAGTAGCTTTAGCCAGAGCTTTTTGTAATGATCCTGAAATTTTATTTGCAGATGAACCTACCGGAAATCTGGATGCCGAAACCGGGGAAAAGGTGATTAAACTTTTATTCGAATTAAATGCCGAATTGGGAACTACTTTAGTGATCGTTACTCACGATATGGAATTGGCCAAAATGACGCAGCATATTCTAGAAATTAAAGGAGGAAAAATAGTTTCCGACCAAAAAACCGGAATCTAAGATGAAGCAAACAAACACTGCAAAACCTGGATTTTCGTGGTTGCTAAAAATGGCTTGGAGAGATGGTAAAGCCAGTAAACGTAAGCTTTTGCTTTTTATGGCTTCTATCGTTTTGGGAATTGCTGCTGTAGTTTCCATACAGTCTTTTGGTGAAAATCTACAGGATAATATCGCGTTACAATCCAAATCCCTAATGGGAGCCGATTTCACTATAGACATGAACCATCCGCCCAACGAACGGGTGACTGAAATTATGGATTCTCTGGGCATCGATTCTCGCGAAATAAGCTTTGCCTCGATGGCGGCTTTTCCGAATAAAACCGGGACAAAATTTATAAGTGTTCGCGGTATTGAAGGCGATTATCCGTTTTATGGAAAACTGGAAACGCAACCAGCATCTGCTGCTGAAAATTATCAAGATCAAAATGCTGCTTTAGTCGATGCTACGGTAATGCTGCAGTTAGATTTAGCGGTTGGCGATAGTATTAAAATTGGGGAAATTACGCTGCCAATTTTAGGCGAACTTAAAGAAGCTCCCGGCAGTTCTTCGCTTTTTGGTGCGATTGCTCCTCCCGTGATTATTCCGTTTGAATTCATTGAAAAAAGCGGACTTATACAAACAGGGAGTAGAATTGATTATGAGTATTATTTTAAAGCTGATAAAAATACAGATTTTGCCGATTTAGACGAAAAAATAGGGCCGCAATTAGACCAAGAAGAAGCCGATTTAGATACGCATTTATCCACTAGCGAACGCTTAGGAAAACGTTACGAAAACTTTGGTAAGTTTCTAAATCTGGTGGCTTTTATCGCATTGCTTTTAGGCTGCGTGGGTATTGCCAGTGCTATAAACATTTATATCAAAGAAAAACTAACTTCAGTAGCGGTTTTAAAATGTTTGGGCGCTTCTAAAAAACAAAGCTTTTTGATTTTCTTGATTCAGGTTGCGTTTATCGGACTTTTGAGTGGAATTATTGGGAGTATCCTCGGTGTCATTTTACAATATGCATTTCCATTTATTCTAGAAGGTTTATTGCCCATAGAAATCGCGTTATCCATTTCATATCGAGTTATTCTAGCCGGAATTGTGTTAGGAATTTTAATGTCGGTTTTATTTGCCTTATATCCGCTGGTTGGTACTTTATATGTCTCCCCGCTTCAGGTTTTACGCGTACAAGAAAATTCGAATTCAAGATCAAGAAAAGCGCTTATTGGAATTTCAATATTAATCGTTTTATTTCTATTTTTATTCTCTTTCTGGCTGCTTAAAGATTGGAAATATTCACTATCATTTATCGGTGGTGTTTTGGTAACTTTTGCCGTTTTAGCCGGTATTGCACAATTATTTATCAATGCAATTAGAAAGTTTTTCCCAGATTCCTGGAGTTTTGTTTCTCGACAATCACTTCGGAATTTATTTCGCCCTCAAAATCAAACTCTGATTCTGATCTTAGCCATCGGAATTGGTACGTTTTTAATCAGCACACTATATTTCACTAAAGATCTTCTTTTAGCACAAGCTACTTTGGATAACAACAATACCAGCGCTAATATGATTTTGTTGGATGTACAAAGCAATCAGACCAAAGATATTGTTGAAACTATTAAAAATCAAGATTTGCCAGTTTTAGAGGCAATTCCGATTGTGACCATGCGTGTACAGAATCTAAACGGAAAATCGGTAAATGAAATTCGGGAAGATTCCACTTCAACCATTAACCGTTGGATTTTAAGTCATGAATTTCGCGTAACCTACCGAGATTCTTTAATTGCTTCGGAAAATATTGAAGGTGGCGAATGGATTCCTGAAGTAAAAAACACTACAGCTACAGAAGTCATTCCGATTTCAGTAAGTACCAATTTCGCAGAAGATGCGCAGGTAAAGGTAGGCGACCTTGTGACTTTTAATATACAAGGAGTACTAATGAAAACTAAAATTGCGAGCACGCGATTAGTCGATTGGGGACGTATGCAAACTAATTTTTCAATTGTTTTTCCAAAAGGAGTTTTAGAAAAAGCGCCACAGTTTCATGTGATGACCACGCAGGTTCCGGACGCTGAAAAATCTGCCGAAATTCAGCAAATATTGGTTAAAAAATACCCAAATGTTTCGATTTTAGATTTACGACAGGTTCTTGGAGTTATTGAAGGCTTACTGAATAAAATTAGTTGGATTATTAATTTTATGGCTTTCTTTAGTATTCTAACTGGTATTATTGTATTGCTAGGTGCGGTAAGAACCAGTAAATACCAGCGCATAAAAGAAAGTGTACTACTTAGAACTATCGGCGCAAAAAGTAACCAAATACTCAAAATTGCCGCTTTAGAATATATTTATTTAGGTAGTTTAGGTAGTTTAAGCGGGATTTTATTATCCCTAATTAGTAGTTTATTATTAGCCTGGTTAGCTTTTGAAACCACTTTTATCCCATCTTGGATTCCGTTTGGAGTTTTATTCCCGGGAATCACAATACTGGTTTTAATTATTGGTTTGGCAAATAGCCGAAGTGTCATAAAAAACCCGCCGTTACAAGTGTTACGACGGGAAAGTGTTTAAACCGCAAATATGCCTACAAGGCATTTATTTTTTATTCTAAACGTGTTGTTGAATAATTTCCGGTAGGAGCTGTTTCAATCCACTTGCCTTCTATTACTTTTTCCTCATTGGTTCTATTATTTATCAAATAAAGTTTATAAGATACTTGACGTTTACGGAATTCTATTTCAGTTAAAAATTCAGATTCTCCGGCAGGAATTTCTAAGGTTTCCATGGTTTCGAAACCGTGGGGTTTGATGCTAACATTAGATTTATATTCATTCTTTTCACCATTAAAATAAATTTCACCTTCATAGATACTTGTAGGTACTTCTACGCTAATCGAATCATTCTTCAACCAAATAAAAGCGTCATTTTCTTCGCTTATAAATTGAGAATTTCTTTGTATATCGATGCCTCCAAAAGGTGAAAATGACATATTTTGAGGATTAAGAATATCAAATTTTCGTCTCATTCCGTTTCTGAAAAATAGTGAATCGCCATCTTCTTCCTGAAGAAAATATTCAATTTTATTAAACGTATAACCTTGAGATACTTTTTGATGTATATGGATTTCTTTAGTTTCTGTTCCAGAAGCTATTACTATAGCAAAATTGAAAGCTTCTTTTCTACTATTTTCGTCTACATGAATTTCTATCGAAGATGGATTTGCTCTAGAGATTTTGAATCCTCTATCAAGCCAATTCAATGAAATTGTTCCTAATTTTTCTAGCGATAAAATAGTATTTTCTCTAAGGATAGATCCATCTTCCGCATAAATATCTCCATACAGACTAACGTCACCATTTTTATTAATAACTTCTGAAATGTACCAATCAGCTTGTTTAAATGAAACTTCGGCGTCGCCTCCTTCAGCTTCTATTTCGATGTAAGTTGTAGAAGGCTGAATTTGCGAAATATTATCATCATCGCTACAGGAAAATAAAACGAAACTTAATAGGAAAATAAGTACTGGTAGACGGTTTTGCATGATTGAAGTAGAATTTAAAATACTATACTAGTATTGAAGTTGATGAATGATTTTTCAAAAAAATATTATAGATCAAACTATAACGTTTTAATATAAAATTTATTTTCTATTTCTGTTTTTTCTCGCTTTGACTGAAAAAATTGATAATTTTTACCGCTGAAGATTTTTATTCAACTGCCGTCATACTGCGCTTTATCCTGGATCTCATCATTTTTAGGATTTAAAGGATCTTAAGCTAAAATCGGTAGTTTATATGTTGAAGAAATTAATCGAAATATGCCCAATATGAATATTTCATAATTAAATCAAAAACTGAAGAGCATGAGACCTTGAAACGAATTGGAGTGAAGAAAAAGCAGGTCATAAAAAAACCTCTTACTTCAACTGAAATAAGAGGTTTTGAACAATATTTTTTAAATATTTACGAACGAAACGGCAAAGCTCGGTTAGGATAATCGGTGATTATTCCGTCTACCTTCCATTCTAAAAGTTGTTTCATGGCAGTGGTATCATTCACCGTCCATGGAATTACTTTCATTTCTTTTTGATGTAAAGAATCTATACTCTCTTTAGAAAGCATATTGTATTCCGGACTGTAAATTGCAGGCACAAAACCCAACTTCTTCATATTCGTATCAATCCCATCTTTATATACTAATGCTGACAGTTGATACTCCGGATGATTTTCGTGTAAATACTGCAAAATTCTAAAATCGAAACTTTGTAGTACAATTCGCTCTTTTGGAATTCCTGAATCTTCAATGGTCTTTATCACTAATTCTGAAAATTTTTTAGGCTCTGGATGGTATAAATTATCGGCACGCGGATCGCTTTTTAATTCGATATTATAAGAAAAATCGCCAGTTTTTTCAGACTTATAATTTTCAGCCATGTTGAAAACATCGTTTAACAATGGCTTGGTGACGTGTTGCTTTTCTTGCTCCGGAAATTTAGGATTTCCGATACTTCCACAATCATATTTTTGAACCTCAGCATAGGTATGTTGGTAAATATTAAAACGCATCGAATCTTTTTCTGCAATTGGTTTTCCTACAGAATCTAAACAGAAATCGCGGTTAAACCATAAATCGTGAGAAACCAATACCTTTTTATCTTTCGTAATTACCACATCCATCTCGAGTGTATTTACTCCAAGATCTAAAGCTTTTTTAAAGGCAGGAATAGAATTTTCTGGCATTAATCCTCTTGCTCCTCTGTGTCCTTCTAAATCGAAATCATATGTTTTTTCAGCACTATTTTCAGCTGTAGTTACTACTGTTGTCGATTTTTCAGTTGACTTATTTTTACAAGAGAAAGCCACTACCGCTAGGGCAAGTATCAAAATCTTTTTCATTATTTAATATTTTCAGTTATAAGTTCAACGCTTTTCTTATACACATTTTCCCAATCGTTAGAACGTAAATCGGAAGCAATTACATGGTTTCCTGCTTCCGGAAAAGCTACTTTTTCTTTTTTGGACTCTGGCGTTCCTAATTCAGCATACATCTTTAACATCGCCGGCACAGAAACGACCTGATCTTGCGCTTCTTCATTTTTATAATAATACCCTAGAAATACCGGGCAGGTAACTTTGCTAAAGGTTTCAGGCTTCATATTTTGCTGAAGCATTTTAATTAAGCCTATATAACCATTTACATGATAATCGGTAGACCAATATTTTGCTTCTTCTGCAGGACGATCTTGATGTTGCACTTCACCACCAATCTGGTTGATAAAGAATTCTTTACCACCAGGTTGAGTTATCGCTGCCATCGCCGGATTTTTTAATCCGATAAATGGAGAATACATAATTAAGCCGGCCAAATCTTTTTCTTCGGAAGCTAAAATTAAACTTAACGTACCGCCTGTTGAAGTACTTACTAAAAGTACCTTCTCTCCTATTTTTCTCCCGATAGCTAAAGCTTTTTTAGCTGAAGCAATATAGTTTTCTGGGGTTAAGGATTTGAAAGCATCTTCAGCAGCAATGCCGTGTGACTGTAATCTGGACATATACACATTCCATCCAAAATTTTTTGCGAGTTTAGAAACTACCGGTTCGCCTTCTCTACTACTCGCGCCAAATCCGTGTAAATACACAATCGATATTGGCGTTTTTTGGTACTTTTTTTCCCAAATAATATGTGCTTCATTATTTGCTTTCAAGGCGTTAACCTCTTCTTCTTGGGAAGTGATGTACTGATCTAATGTATTCAACGGAATTTTTTCTAATTGCTGAGCAATTACAGACACTAAATTCAGCAATAAAAATCCGATTAAAAAATACTTTTTCATTTTTGTTTGATTTAAAATTTAACTGAAGCTTGCACACCATAAAAACGTGGTGCTCCTGCGATAAATGTTGGAATTCCGAATCCTCCTCCGGTGTTACCACCATCGATTATATATTCTTCATCCAACACATTATTCATAAAGAAATTTACTTCGTATTTTTTATTAATGATTGTTCCTACTTTAAAGTTTAGCAAACCATAAGCATCTTGAGAAACTCCGGGTTTGTTAGTTTCTTCAAAAAACACTTTAGATTTATAGCTATATGAAGGTCGAACATATAAATCCATATTTTTAGTTATTGAAGGCTGATAATTAACACCAAGTGAGAATGAATGTTTAGGGGTTAATCTAAAGGTATTTCCTGCTAATTCTTGCTCGTTTCCGTTTTCATCTTCATCATCGAAGCTTGCATCAATGTAACTGTAGTTCGCAAAGAAGTTACTATTTCTAGCAAAAGCATATTGAAAAGCTGTTTCAAAACCATACGAGGTTGCACTACCACTATCATCTGGGTTGGTGTTTATACCAGTTTCAGGATCGAAAGTGGTTATTGAAGTTTGGAAGTGACGGTACTTGTACGTATACGCATTCACATCAAACTGTAAACGGTTATTTAAGAATAATGATTTAGCACCTACCTCGTAAGACCAAACACTTTCTGCTGCTAAGGTATTTGCTCCTGTTTCATCAATGTTAATTACATTAGGGCGTCTGCCTCTTGCAATGTTTCCAAATAAAGACAATTGCTTAGATGCTTCAAAATTAACAGCAAACCTACCTACTGTTGATAAGAAATTTTCACTTGCTTCTAGTCTTCCATTAGTTGGAGCAAATAAGTTGTTAGGATAGGTGCTTAGCAATGCGCCTATAAAACTTGGTGTTTCAGCATCTTCTACTTCGTAGCCGGCATTTATATTTTCCCAAGTTCCGCGTAAACCTAAAGTAAAAGAAAGACTAGGAATAACCGAATACGAAACATCTGCAAAAATATCTCCTGAATAATTTTTACCATAGTTGGTATACGATTCACGATTAGCTTCATTTAAGGGAGCTCCGGCTGCTTGACCAAAAGTATCTGGATCGTTTGGAATGGCTGGGAAGAATTGAGGAACACCATCTACCATAAATAAATCCTGATTACCGGTTAAATAACTTAAAATTAAAGCGCCATAACTTTGCTCGTTAGTGATAAGTGGCGCAGCTTGTGATCCGTCTTCAAAGAAAAAGTTTCCTCCAAAAAAGCCGTGTAGTTTATCATCTGCACTAAAATTGAAACGAACCTCTTGGCTAAATTGTTTTCCTTTGGCTATTTCATGAAAAAATAAAGCAGGAGCTGCGGTACCATCAGCATCAAAAGCTTCATCAGAATCGAATTCACGATACGCTGTAATCGAAGTGAAATCCCAATTCTCATTGATATGATGTTTTAAGTTTGCTGTAATGTCATAAACCGTACGATCTAAACCTAATTCTTTTCCTCGTTCTAAATCTGCAAAATGAGTTGGATTTGTATCTCCACCTACCGGTGCATAAGTCCCACTTTTAAAAGCCGTTCCCGGAGGAGTGTCGTGTTGCCAGTTGGCAATCACATCAAGTGTGGTATTCATCCCTATCATATATTTCAACGATCCTCTAAAAGCTAAAGTCTCTTTTCCGTTTAAGTCGCCTCCAGAAAGATTATCGATAAATCCGTCACGCTTGCTGTAAATTCCTGCTAGTCTTACAAATAATTTATCTTTAACAAGCGGAGTATTTACGTAACCTGTAGCTCTAAACTGATTGAAATTACCATAACCTAAAGTTAGCTTACCAGCATTTTCATTTTTTGCAGTATTGTTTATGATATGCATGGCACCAATTTCGGCACCACGACCAAACAATGTTCCCTGAGGTCCTTTTAATACTTCTACTCTATCAATATCGTAAAGTTCTACTACTGATCCTCTGGATTTACTAATAGAAACGCCATTTTGAAAAACCGATACTCGAGGCTCTACTCTAGAATCTCCGTTATCACTAGTAATTCCTCTAATTACAATCCCTGGGTTATTTGCACTTTGCAACTGAATTTGTAATCCCGGAACAAATTCTGAAAGTTGATCAAATTCTTGAACGTTTTGTTTTTGTAAAAACTCGTTTCCATAAGAAGTGATCGCAATAGGAACATCTTTATTTTTCTGCTCTCTTTTTTGTGCGGTAACCACTAAACCTTCGAGTTCGAAAGCCGACTCTTCTAATTTAAAATTAAGTGTAGTATTGGTATTTAGAGTCACTTCTTTAGTCAGCGTACGATATCCTATAAAAGAAACCTTTATCGTATAAGTTCCTTTATCTATAGCTTGAATTTGATAATCTCCTGAATAATCTGATGTTGTTCCTTTTGAAATTTCAGGAACAGTAATATTAGCTCCTGTAATAGGCTCTCCGTCTTCTGTAGTTATTTTTCCCTGAAGTTTTACACCATTTTGGGCATAACTAATATAACAAAAGAAAAACAGCACACATAAAGAATAAAATTTTTGCATAATGAAATTTGTGGTTTATAATTTTTACGCCACAAAAGTACCGGAAGCCCTGTTATTCCTAGATTTCCTTAAATTAAATTGTATATTATTATAATACCAGCTATGTAAATTTTATATTATTCAATAACTGTATATCCATTTACAAATGTTTAGAATATTTACGATAATTTAAGCTTCATATAAAAATTTAGATACAAGGACTAGTTGTATAAGCTTAACTAGACATATAGACAGAAAAAAGATTGCTATATTTAAAGAAGATTTTTGTAACCTTTAGGAATAAAAAATCGTCCAATTAAGAAATAGAATTTTAACATCAATCAAAATCATCAATCCATGACTAAAACCAACATCTTTACTGTTTTATTAATAATGCTGAATGCTGTGCATCTGTGTGCCCAGAATCAAAAACTTCAGCTAAACGAGCCAATTTCAGGAGAACTAAAAACTTCAGAAAGTTCTGACTCCTATCAAATCGCTTTAGATTCAGCCTACTTCGTGTATGGAAAATTAGAGCAAAAAACCATGGACGGAGTAGTAAAATTATATTCCCCAGAAAATAAATTCATCGAAGAATTTGATAAAGACGCTAAAGGACCCGACTTCTTTATGTTTAAAACCAAAGAAGAGGGGAATTACAGACTTGAAGTTGTGCCTTTCAAAAAAGATTCTGGTGAGTATAGCATAGAAATTTTAAAATTAGAACCTGTTGCCAAAACTCCAGAAGGGAAGGTCGATCAGTTATTAATTGGGTATACCGGAGATGTTCCCGGCGCTGAAGTTTTAGTCTTCAAGGAAGGAAAAACACTTTTAGAAAAAGCGTATGGAATGGCTAATCTTAGCTATAATATTCCGTTTAAAACTACTACTCCAACTAATATTGGCTCTACATCTAAGCAATTTACGGCAATGGCGATTATGTTATTGCAGCAACAAGGTAAACTGAACATCGATGATGATGTACGAAAGTATTTTCCAGAATTACCTGAATTCGATCAAAAAGTAACTTTACGCAATCTATTAACCCATACTAATGGATATCGAGAGTATTTAAACCTGTTTAGTCTTACCGGTAGCGATCTTACGTTACCAATTAGTGAAGAACAAATTATTAGAAGTATCCAAAATCAATCTGAATTACAAAACGAGCCGGGAACAAAATTCAATTATAATAATACTGCTTTTGTATTACTCAGTTTGGTGGTCGAGCGTGTTACCGATATGCCTTTCCCAGAATGGATGAAAGAAAATGTATTTAACCCTTTAAATATGAATGATACTCGGGTTAGAGCTTCTAACGACGAGATTATTCCTAATCGTGCAGCTGGTTACAAAATTGGTGATAACGGAAAATATGTAGAAGTTGAAGATTTGCAATACTCTCGGGGAGCAGGCGGAATTTATACAACCCTGCCAGATTTTAAAAAATGGATTAAAAACTTCAAATCTCATCAATTAGGAGGCGAGGAAATTTATAAAGCGATGACGACGCCATTTGTGCTGAAAAATGGAGACACGCTAGATTATGGATTCGGACTTTTTATCGATGAATACCAACATAAAGCAAGAATACAACATGGTGGCGCCGATAATGCGCATCGATCAATGCTCATGTATTTTCCTGAATTTGATGGCGCAGTTATAATGCAAAGTAATAATGCTGCTTTCAATAGTAATTCAATGGCTAATAAAATTGCTGATATTTATTTTAAAGAAGATTTTGAAAATACTACAACTAGTGAACCTGGTGATTATAATCTTAAGAAATTCGATAAATTAATTGGAGAATACGCATTAGACGAATCGCCAAATTTTATTCTTTCTTTTATGAAGGATGGTAATCGAATTTATACCCAGGCTTCAGGACAGCCAGAAATAAATCTTGTTCCTGAATCTGATTCCATCTTTAAAATTGCAGGAGTAGATGCTCGAGTTAAATTTCATTTGAAAAAGGACGGAACAGCAGATCATTTAACTTTGATGCAAAACGGCAATCATACCGCAACTAAAATAGCCTCAAATAATCCAGAAGATGAAGAATTTGTATACGATGTAACCAAATTCGAAAAACTTTTAGGTAAATATTCTTTAGAAGAGATGCAATCTTTTGTAATGAGTTTCATGAAAGACGGAGATCGAATCTATACACAAGCTACGGGTCAACCAGAAATAGATCTTATTGCAGAATCTGATTCGTTATTTAAAATAAAGGGAGTAAATGCTAAGGTGAAATTTCATTTAAACAACAACGGTACTGCAGATTCTTTAACATTAATTCAGCATGGAATGCATAAAGCACAAAAAATAAAAATTTCAGAAAATATCGATCTTATAGATTTTACCGGAAGTTTTTATAGTGCAGAAATTGAAACCGTATATCATATTCATTTAAAAGATGAAGTATTAGAAGTTTCAAGTTTTCTTTTTCCTGAAAATATTAAAATTGAATATCTTACAGAAGATACATTTTCCGGCGGATACCCCATTGAATCTTTAAAATACCTTCGGAATAATGACAATGAAATTATAGGTTTTGAAATAGACAACGGAAGAACAAATGGTGTAAAATTCGTTAAAATGAACAAAGATTTTTTTAAGTAAACTATCTCAGAACAAATGCATGAGACATTTATCAGAAAGAACTTCATTATTTCTAGGCAAGCCTCGGAGCATTTAACCTAAACTATCTAGTAAAAAAATATTCCCCCTACTTATTGAAGGGGGAATATTTTATGATTTTATATTTTTAGAAAAAAATCCCTAAATACCGTGAGTTAAATCAACTAAGCTCCTACTATCTTGCGTTAAGATATAAAATGAACGAAGAATTTACTTCGGCTAAAATCGATTAACGCAAAATAAAGCTTAAGATTCTAACTTATGATACCTACAGAACAAGCCAATAAATACGTAGCTACTTTTAAAAAACCCACATTAAAAAAAGAGGATTTTAGTCAATTTTCAGAACCCTATCAAAAATTAGGCTGGGTACTTTCTAGAATTAATAAAGACAAATACAATTATTATACTGCTTACGATTTAGTAGATAGTTTTGCTGAACCCGAAACTATGAATCCTTGGGCGAGTGAGGAAGGAATGAAATTAGGCGTATTTTTATTCGGCCCCATTCAAGCTTCTTATTTACGGGTGATGTGGCATCTTATCGAATCTCTACCCTACCAAGATGGTTATTCTCGAAAAGCCTTTCGGTCTAAACCTACTTTCGAGTTGCTTACTAAAAAAATTAATATTTTTAGACGCTTTTTAAGCATTAGCCGTTTAGGAATGGGCGGATTATCGCTTCAAGAACAACTACAATATAGCACTTATTACGATAGAGGAAATAGCTATTTTTTTGCTGCTATTATGGTACATAAACCAGAACTTGTAGATGAAGTTGTAGATGATATTATTCAGGGTGAAGACGAAATAGGCGGTGTAAGTCACGACCTTATCAAAGGGCTATTACTTACTCCAATACAAAAAAACTGGGAATTGGTAGGTAATTTGCTTCTTGCAGCGCAACGTCAAGAAGGCTTACGACAAACTATTTTAGAATGTTTAGATGAAACCCATCTGGGGGCACTTAAATACATTATCAATCTTATTTTAGATAATGATTTAGCTCGTTTTAGCAGTGTGGTTCGTGCGGTAAATGTATGGTTTGGTTTTAATTGGGAAGCACCTAAAAAGGCTACCGTTAACCGAATTTTACAGCTTGCTGAAAGTTTAATCTATAATATTGACAACGTTGATGAGCTGCTTGAAAGTAAAGACAATATAGAAGTATATGTAGCACTTTGGGCGGTAGGAATTATAGATGTAGATGTAGCTAATCAAAAAGCATTAAACCTAGTTTACACCACAGAAAATAGAGACACCAAACTAGTCGCGCTCTATTTTGTATCAAAAACCAATCGGACTAATTATTCTATTGTAGATTACTTTAAAAAAGAGTTAGGGAACGATCCGGCTATCGATCATTGGGTGATTTTAAATTTGCCACAAATTGAATTAGATACCGATACTTTTAAGCGAATTTATGAAGTTGCTCAAGCTGTAGATAACGGTAAATCACAAAAAATAGGTGAAATATTTTCGTGGCATGATTTTCAACCTTCATCAGAATCGTTTTACAACTTTCTGATCAAAAATGCTAACGAAGAAGAATTAGCCTTACTTTCTGATGATATAGATAATTTACCTTCTCTACATAGGGAAAATTATATTCGCAAAGTTTTCCCAAACAGTCATCGATATTATTGGGGCAAAAAAAATGTACCAAATCCGCAAGCTAATTACGATTACGAGCGAGGTTCTTGGAAAAGAAATTTAGCACATCAAGCCATAAAAAACCGTAACGAAACCGTGATGGCTACCGGTATTCAACTATTTTATGTGATGCCGCTATATGAAGAAGAGTTAATGCTAACCGAAGAATTGCTAAGTAGAAAAAGCAAAACCTTACGTTCTGCTTTAATAGAATTAGTGGTTCATCAACCGGAACAAACTTTACAAACCACTACCCTTCATTTAATAGAAGCTAAAAATGTAAATCAGCGTTTAGCAGGGCTAGAAATTTTATCGATTTTAGATAACGATCAAAAATATCCTGAATTTATAACAGAACAAATTGAACGGTATAAAGAACGCCCTAAACACACCAAAAACGAACAAGTTTTTTTAGACAAGTTTAACCAGTCTGAAAATGCAAATACCTTTAGTAATGGCTTTGGCGCGGTAGATTATAGTAATTTAAGTTCGCTTTATATACCACAATCAAAATTTGAAAATAAACCCAACTTTTTTGATAAACTGGGTATCGTTACTTCAGCCGGTAAAAGCTTTAAATTAAAAGCTTTTGTAAATGCCGAAAAAATAATAGTTGAAGTAAATAAATTGATTATGTTAATCGATAATCAGCGTAATTATGAATATGAACGAGAAGGTTATCAGGGAGAAACTGTTACTACATTATTAGGACAGGGAATTCACGATATTAAACAACTAGAAGACCCAACTCCTTTAGAAGAATTACATAATATTCCGTTAGCTAACCTTTGGATAGAATGGTATGAAAACAGTAAACTAAACGATTATGAAATGTATATGGCGATACGTTTTATAGCCAATGCCAGCAACCCTTTCGGCACCTACGGTAAGGTTATTCCTTTTGCCAAACAGTACATTCCTAACTTAGAAAAATTGGCTATAGACCATAATCCGCGTTCTTATTACGGAAAAAATCAATGGTATTTAAGAGTTCTAAATAGGCTTTTCAGTGCTTATAAAGATCTGCCTAATATGATTAATTTCAAATTAGATCTTTTAGAAGATGTAATTGCTAATTTTCCGGAAGAATATAAAAAAACAGGCTTTAAACAAAACAGCTATTCCATACAATCTTCCAATTGGACGATTATTGCTTCGCAACTTATTGGATCCCTAAATGAAAATGAATTAGAAAATGCAAACCTAGATCAACTAAAAAAATATTGGGATTTGCATCTGTACCTAACTGCTCAGTATTTAGGCCATCCTAAACCGGTTTCACAACTTCGAGATGTAGCTTCACAGAAAGTTAAAAACGCTAGTGATATGCCTAGCCCCGATATAGCAACCACCATTAAATTACATCAAAAAAATATAATTAATGATGACGATCTCTTATTTCAAGCACTATATTCTAGAGAATTAATGTCTATTATAGACGGTGGTTTAAATTACCGAGTACGTAGTGGCAAAATACCTAAAAACCCTATTCCGCCACAGGTGTTTTTACCGCTAAAAACTAATTTATTACAAATAGAATTAGAGCGTGGAGATTTAGCCACCGAGGCTTCAGATTATATTGCCCATATACAAACAGTAGCGGGCACTCATTATGTATTTGAAATTTTACAGCGCTTAGGTAAAGAATCTTTTGAGCGTGGTTACAGCTATTATGGAGACAGTAAAAAATCTAAATTTAGCGCCATCCTTAGAAAAAGTGTTCCTAAAGAATCAGAAAGTTATACCGATTTTGTAGCACTTGCCGATGAAGCTAAAATCCCTAAAAAACGCTTAATCGAATTGGCGTGTTACGCCACGCAATGGGCAGGTTATGTAGGAGAATATTTAGGCTTAGAAAAGTTAGAAGATGCCGTTTGGTGGTTTCAGGCGCATGTTTCAGATTATATGAGTAGCGAAAAAGAAACAATCATTTCCAGGTATTCTAACATTCCAAAATCAGATTTTGCCATTGGCGCTATCGATATTGATTGGTTCAATAAAGTGTATAAAGATTTAGGAAAATCGAATTGGAAGCTTTTACACGATGCCGCCAAATATATTTCTGACGGAAACGGCCACCGCCAAGTTAAATTGTATTCTAGTGTGATGCTAGGCGAAGTAAAAATTACCGAAACGCTTAAGAAAGTAAAAGAAAAAAGAGACAAAGATTATGTGCGTGCTTTAGGCCTAATTCCGCTTAGTAAAACCGTACCCGAAAAAGATTTATTAAAACGCTACAATCTGTTGCAGCAATTTCTAAAAGAAAGCAAGCAATTTGGAGCACAGCGTCAAGAAAGCGAAAAATTAGCTGTAGAAATTGCATTAGACAATTTATCTAGAAACGCCGGCTACCAAGACCGTGTACGTTTCAGTTGGGCCATGGAAGCAAAAGCTACGCAAGAAATTATGGAAAATGCAAGCCTAACGCTCGATGAAACCGAATTAAAATTGGTGATTAATGAGTTAGGTAAAGCAAGTATTCAAGTAACCAAAGCGGGCAAACCGCTTAAAAATATTCCGGCAAAATACCGCAAAGAAAAATCGGTTGTTCAATTAAAAGAACATAAAACCTATTTAGCACAGCAATACAAAAGAACGCGTTTATCTTTAGAAAATGCAATGGTAAACGAAGATCAATTTACCGCAGCAGAAATTCATAAGCTTATGCTGCATCCTATTGTAAAAGCGATGCTCAATCAATTGGTATTATTTTCTCCGGAAAAAGAAATTAGCGGTTTTTATCATGAAGCTACTTTAACCGATGTTTCTGGTAAAAAACATGCATTAGCAGAAGAAGACGTGTTAGTGATTGCCCATCCTTCTCACCTTTTCCAAACCGTAGAATGGGATATATACCAAAAACATCTTTTTGCTGAGCGCATCGTACAACCTTTTAAACAGGTATTTAGAGAGTTGTATGTAGTTACCGAAGAAGAACGCGAAACCGGTTATAGATCAAAACGCTACGAAGGGCATCAAATTCAACCCAATAAAACTGTAGCCTTATTACGCAGTCGTGGTTGGACAGTAAATAGAGACGAAGGTTTGCAAAAAGTATATCACCAACGCGGATTTATGGCGACTATGTATGCCATGGCCGACTGGTATTCGCCTTCAGATGTAGAAGCGCCAACTTTAGAAGAAGTTTGCTTCCACTCGTTAACCGATTATCAACCTATTCCGCTTAGCGAAATTCCGCCGGTAGTATTTAGCGAAATTATGCGCGATATCGATTTGGTGGTTAGTGTTGCTCATGTGGGTGGTGTAGATCCGGAAGCCAGCCACAGCACCATGGAAATGCGTGCAGCTCTAGCCGAAGAATCTGCCAAACTCTTTAAACTTGATAATATTGAAGTTAAAAATCGACATATTCTCATTAAAGGAAAACTTGGCGAATACAGCATTCATTTAGGTAGTGCGCAGGTCAGCAAAAACGGATTAGCGCTTTCCATCTTACCGGTTCACAGTCAGCATCGTGGCCGTATGTTTTTACCTTTTGTAGATGACGATCCTAAAACCGCCGAGCTTATTTCTAAAATGAAACTGCTTGCCGAAGACCATAAAATACAAGATCCAACCATTTTGGCGCAAATCAATAATTAAAATTAGCATTAGGGCGTTCCCCACTCTCGTGGGGCGCGCTTTCTGTTACAAGTCCGGGTGCTGTCGCACTGTGGACTTTTCACGACAATCGCTAACGCAAAAGTTACGTTAACTATGCAACTCACGTTACAATTAAAAAGATTAGGTAAAAAAAAGGTAAAAAAAATACCGTTCACCTTAGCAGAAACCCCACAAACCTTAGAAGACTTACTTATTGGTTGTGTAAAAAATCAGGTAGAAGCATTCAATAAAAAACGCTTAGAAATAAATGTGATTGGTTTTTTAAGCCCGTCAGAAATTCAAAATCAAGCCCAAAGCGGTAAAGTAGATTTTGGCGAGTTAGCTAATAAAAATTTAGCTAACGAACAAGAAGCTATAGATAATGTACTCATCGCATTTAAAGACGGATTATTTCTGGTCTTCATCGACGATGAAGAAGTTACCGATTTGCAAACGCCGTTGCAGCTTACTTCAGAAAGTGTTGTTGCCTTTATAAGAATGACGTTTTTAGTCGGCACGTATTGGTAAATCAAAAAATATATAATTCAAAATATAAATAAATCATGCAAATTTTAGATAAAAGTATAAATGATGACGTACAAAATTTAATGGTCGATGTATTTGAAAGCTTAAGTTCAAATTCATCCGAAATTCAACCTAGCGAATTACTCGCTACCCAACCTAAACTGGAAGAAGTTTTTAAACTAGTTAAACCAACGGGTTTTTATGAGTTAGACGATCATTTAGATTTAGCCAAAGCTATTGCCATAGAAACTGAACACGAAAATCCAGAAGACGAAATAATGCATACTTGGGTAACCATGGTGAACAACTTAAATACTGCAAGCTCACAAGAAGAATTTAATGCACGGTTCGCTTTGTTTACGCCGGTTATTCTTAAAAAAATGAATACGTATAAACTTTCTAACTAAGCATAAACTTAGTAAAAGCTAAAAATAGAATTGCCATGAAATTTAGCCTGAAAAATATAGAATCTTACTACAAACAGCTACAAGAAAAAAGTAATTTTCCGCAGGAAAGTATTTATGAACTTTTTATAATCGGTAAACTTTACAGAAATAAAAAAGTTGTACAAGAAATTACAGAAGTTTTAGAAAAACACGCCAATAAAGCGCAATTAAAAGCTTTTAAAACCCGTAATAAGCTCCCTGAAAAACTAGATGATACCGGAAAAGTAATTAGTACTCTTGTTCATTTTGCAGCTATAGATCTCGATTTCCCTATTGGCAAACTATATCAAATGTTGGGCTATACACGGCTTTTTTTAGACGAAGCAAGTGTGGCTAAAAAAATAGTTAAAGATCCTTCTATTATTTTACGATTTCAGGGGATAACCGGATTATTTATCAATAACATATTTGCTAATGGAATTCCCGAAGAATTTGGAGCATTAAACTCAATCCGTATTCTTCAAATAAAAGGCGACTACAGCAATCTGCCAAATTCTTTCAGCAATTTTAAAGACTTAGAAACCTTAACGTTAAAAACGCCATATTTACAAGAGTTTCCAAAATATTTCAGCCAATTAAAACAGTTAAAAGAACTTTCGATTAATAAGTCTAGTGCTGAAAAAAACGTAGTTTTAGAATTACCAACAGATTTGCAGCAACTTTGCAATCTTGAAACTTTACAATTAAAAGGCGTAAACGCTTCCAAGATTAATCAATTAAAATTACCGATTTCTCTAAAAGTATTGGAATTTGAAAAATTGGAAAATTTAGAAAGCCTACCCGATCTTTCTTCTTTAAAAAAATTAGAAGAACTAGAAGTTTTTGATTGCCCTAAGCTTACTGAAATACCACACTATATTCCAAAATTAAATACACTAAAAAAAGTTCAGTTTAATAAAGTACCAAAGGTTGAAACTATTGAAGATGCTTGCGCATTTATGCCGAATATAGGTGTTATTCAATTAGATGCTTCGATAAAAATTATAAACACCGGTAAACCTTTAGAAGTTACAAAACTAACTTTATATAGAGTAGATTTCTTAACTTATATAATACAACATCCTGAAAGTTTCCTCAATTTAAAAGAGTTAGAAATTTACAGAATTAGTGAACTACCTCAACTTTCTACAGGCCTAGAACGCTTACCAGCCTTAGAAACCATTGCATGTTTTGGAATAAATAATTGTGAGACTTTATTTAACAACTTAGGAGCATGCCCAAATTTATCATCCATAAAAATATGGAATTCTGATATAGAAAAACTTCCTGAAAATTTAAAAAATGTAGCACTACTCGACTCTTTAGAAATTCAACGATGTCCTAATCTATCCATTAAAAGTGATGTGCTTCCTCAAAAAATTAATAACCTCTACATTCTAGCTATTAAAGAGCTTATTGCGGGAGAAAGATTGATACAAACTGAAAGTGCTTTATTTCAATCTTTAAATATTAGCAATATGGAAGTTTTTTTTAGTAAAATTGTAGCTAGCACCTTAGATGTGTCTTTTCTTGAAGCAGCTCCTAAAACTGACTATTCTGCCTATTTTCCTAAACCTGAATACTTAAAAAAACTACAGGTTATTTGGTCTACAGCGGTAATTAAAGATGTTTTAAAACATTGTACGCAACTCGAAAAACTGTTTATAGAAAATCAAAATGAAAGCGAAGTTGCACTAAATGCCCATCCGGCTCGGCATTTAAAAGGACTTAAATTAGCGTATTATAAAGCAGAAAATGTAGCGTAACTCCTTCAAGAAATGCCTAATTTACAAGCGCTCTCCATTCAACATAATCAACTAATTAACGATTTTCCTGCAGTACAGCTTCCAGAATTAAAAAAATTGTCACTATCGCGTACAGAGGTATCGTCTTTAACAGCTTTAGAGGCTCCCAAACTAAACGATCTCGAGCTATCGTTATGCTATTCGTTCAATCAAAAGGCTTATGCTCAGCTCGATCGGTTTACTGCCTTACAAAGACTACATCTGATGGGCATTGGCGATGATGTTACAAGCATACCAGAAAGTTTAACCAAGCTCGATCTTATCGATTTTAATCCGCATCATAAAATGGAAAAACTTCCGGATTACGTTAAAGAGTTTTCAAATTTAGAAACGTTATATTTAGGTGGGGTACATTTTGTCGATTTTCCTAAATGGATTGCCGATCTCGAACATCTACAATATCTAGGAATTAATGCGTGTACCTTTGAACATGATATTCCTGACTATTTTCAGAAACTAAAATTAAAAGAAGTGAAATACTACTTTTCAAAATTTAGAGGCTATAATATATCAGAAAAGACTTTTCAAAATTTAATGACCCCTAACTATACTCAACTGAAAAAAAAGTTCAGTCATGAAAAACTTTCATTCTTATTTAGTGCCGACTACTATTAAGATGAAAAGAAAATTGGCTGCTTTGGTTTGTAATATGGATAGCTGCTGGTCTAAGTTGCTCTTAGAAAAAGAGCTGGGAAATTATGCACCTAGTATTTGGCAGGTAAAACTAGCAGCAGAAGATATTCAGTTAAATGAAGCAAACAATACTTTTCAATTTAAAAATGCCGAATTCTCTTTTGATTTAAATATAGAAGAACCCCACGAAACTGGAATAAATTACATAACGACCCTTCTAGTTTCTGGAGAAGGGTCGTTTGTTTTTGATAAGGAACTTCAAGAATTAAAAATTTTGGATTTGCTTCACGATGAATGTTGAAAATCTTGCCGAATCTTTAACTGAAGTTTAGTCGTTCTGAAGCTTAAAAAGCTGTTCTCGATCTATAGAAAAGTATCTATTCCCATTAAACTTGGGAGTAGACGGCATCATACCAAATCGAGGATGTACCCGTTCTGGCGTACTAAGCTTTAAAGTAATTTTACCATCGTAAAGTGAATTAATTTCATCTTCATCGGTAATATAAATCGGTTTTTCTACCCAGGTTTCTACGTGTGCGTAATTTGGTTGAAGTAAAAGTTGATTGTAATTTGAATCTTGAAGCGAAAAATTATAAATATGCGCTTCTTTTTTACCGATACGCACCCAAAGACTATCTCCCTTTTTTAGCTGTACATATTGAACGCTATCATTTTCTGTTTTTATTTTTTTTGAAGAAATAAAATTAGCTTCCTCAAAATTTTCACCAACTTTTACTTGAAGATTGTTCAAGTCGAGTTTTCTAAAATAAATTATGAGCTCGTTTTCAGCTAAATCATCAGAATGCGATCCGTAAAGTTTAATTTCATCTTGATCTGCAGTTGTGGTTGCATAAGCGGTATCGTTTTTCACCGTAAATGTTCCCTGAAAATAATTTACCGCACCTTTTTCAGTAGCTGGTTTTTTAACTACAAATTGCTTTCTTTTAGCATTTAATCCTAAAATTACAGGAGCATCTAGATCATCACTTTTAAAAAAACCGTGATATTTCCCTAATTGCTTTCTCTCTTTATTAAATTTCTCAAAGCGTTTTTTTGCCTTTTCATTTTGTCTTTCTAATGGACTCTTTTTTGATGCTATTAATTTTGAATGATTAATAGGTTGAGCCAATTTTTCTGCTACATCTTGAGATAAATTATATTCAGAACGCTTAAAAATATAAGGTTCAACAGTACTTTTATCATTAAATTTTGATAAACTTAAATCTCCAGATGGTGTTAAAACAGCTTCTAACTCACCAGGATTTTTATTGTCTGGAATTGGATCTAGCGTTGCGATTAATGTATCTCCTTTAATAATCCACTTTCCTCTTAAATCAATATCACTGGCGCCATATACTTGCTGCCAGGAAAAACGATGTGACTCCAAAATATGCATTTGCTCGGCGAACTCCATCTTACTATGGGTATAAGACCCCACAAATAATTTAGTTTGAGCATTGGTAAAGGCACTGTAGCACATTAGGGAAAGGAATATTGTTTGTTTAATCTGTTTAAATAGCATTTTTTAGTCGTTTTAGTTCAGGGTAATTAACTATGGCAAAGAACTCATTTCTAGGCATAAAAATACACCCTGTTTTCAGTGATTTTGTTTTGAAGGCTAGAAACTTCAATAACTATTAGCTTTCTGGCGATTACATAAATTAAGGCGTATTTTGATTATTCTTTTTTATTGAAACAGGATTAAATCATTCGCTTTTATGGGTAAAATTTTTCCGTCTTCCGTCATATATTTCCAAGTATTATTTTCTTGAAAAGGTACCGGAAAGTGAAAATCCATTTCTAGCGTGCGACTATTAAAAGGACCGTCAATCCCGATAATATATAGCGGCTTTAATACTTCTTTTCCATCAGCCGTAATAATGCCGTAGTGATTATTCTTCATCGTAAAAAAACCATTTCCGTTTCCATCAGGATATACTTTATCAAAATGTGGCGGAACTACAACTTTTCCATCAAAAGTCGCAAAGCCTTGTAGCATATTACCCGTAGCTTTGTTTTTTTTCTTCAAAAATAAATACCGCTTGTTCTCAAGACTAGGCAAATATGTTGTAGGTCTGATATCGTATGCTACCGGAACAATTATTTTTCCCTCTTTATCGGCATAACCAAATTTTAATTGATTGGTGCTGTCTTTTTGGATGACAATATAATTTCCGTTTCTGAATTGGTATATTTCTGAATATCCTTCTTCTAACAAGCGCTTTTTTTGTTTAGAATCGTACAAATACCATTTTTCATTTTTTCGAACAGTTAATAAGGAAGTGCTGTCATTTACACTGACTTTAGAAAAAGGGAGCTTTTCCTTTTTATGATTTTTAACCGAATACAGATAATACAAGCTATCTTTTTCGTGCAATAAAAATTTTGACGGATCAATTTGTTTAATATCGTCATACTTTATAGGTAGAATTTCTTTACCCGTATCATCAAAAAGACCCGATTGGGTTTGGTAATCACCTACTTCTTTTATCACTTTTATGAGCTTAGGTTGATCTTTAAAAACTTGTATAGATTTATATTTTATGGGTAGAATTAACTTGTTTTCTTTTAAATCATAAAGGCCTTGATCTCCATAATTCTCTGCTCTTACCACCATTTTTTGATATGGAAGAAATTTATAATCAACATAACTATCAGCAATCATAGTATTGGCATTTAGATTATAGAGTGTGGTCTTTCCGTCTTTCTCTAAGCTAATTAATCCGTTATTTTTGGCTCTAGATACATAAGGCGTACGCTGCCCATTGCTTAGAAAATTGATCTTATCATAGGTTGGGCGAATAATTTCACCCGTTTTTGGAAAATAAAACCCATATTTTTCATTGGATGTTAGTTTAAAAATAAATTCCGTTTTATTCTCGGCAATTTTCATTTCAGTTAAAATAATCTCATCATAATTATGAGGTAATACTTCTTTATTCTCGGAATTAAGCACGCCAACTTTGCCGTTTTTTCTACTAATAAAATAATGACCTTGCACGCGTAATTGTCTTTTATAACTTGGTGGAATTATAACATTTCCCAACGTATCTATAATTCCGAATTTTTCATCCTTTTTTATCGATAAATAAGGTCCCGACTGAAAGCTTGAATAAGAATTATAAATTGCTGAATATTCAAAAGGAATAACTTCTTCTCCTTTACGGTTAATCACACCGTAATAACGCTGATTGTTTATGATTTTTGCGGCTATTAAATGCCCGTTTTCAATCTGAAATTTATCATACTCGGGGGCTGCAAATTCTTTATGCTGCGGAATATTTATAATTACGTTTTTCCCTTCTTTTCTAAATGCGGCAACCCATTCGTCACTTCGCATATTGGAGTGTATGTGTTCATAGTTAAAAGGAACCAACACTTCATTCTTGAGATTGATGACACCCCATTTTCCATTTTTTTCAGCATAAAAATAATCAGACTTTTTCCCGCAACCGCTACAATAATCAAAACGATCGTATTCAAAAGGAATACTAATTTTATCGTTTTCAGCATCATAAATACCCCATTTATCCTCTTTTTTTACATCAAAATAGCGGGGAGAGATGATCTGAACCGTATCGTATTTTAGGGGAACTAATAACTTACCCCAAGAATCGGTATACGTCATTTTTCCGTCTTTTTCTATTTTCACGTAGCGATTATATACAAATTCAATTTTATCATATTCCGGTTTCAATATCCATTCTGCTGCGTGATTCAGCATTCCATAGTTTCCATTTTCAAGCTGCACGATTCGCATTATTTTTTCTTCATTTGGATAAGACCGAACCGTGCCATTATTAGCAGCGGAAACACTGTCTAATGGATGGAATTGTTGCAATATTTTTTGAAATGCAGGTTGCCCATTTTTGAAGATAAAAAAACTGCTACTATCTTTTTCTACCCGCGAAATACCATAAGAAAAACGAGACGTTTTATCGAATTCCATAGTATCGGTCACGGTTTTAGAAGCTTCTGTTTTATGTTCGGCCAAGCTTTTAGAAGTGTCGCAAGCATTTAAAAGACCTATTACGCTTAGTAATAAAATATTATAATTAAAATTTGAGGCGATTTTCATTTTATTGCTTTTCTATCTTTGGTGTTTAAAACTTTATTAACTCAGGTTAAAGAGTGATTGCAGCAGGAATACCATACTTTACGCTAATACAAAACTGCTGTCATTTTTTCAATTTCAACTAGACTTCAAAAAAACTGATTTTCTGAAACTAAGTACTCCCTGTTTTCAGGGTTTATGAATTTTTTAAGAAGAATTATACATTCTAGAAATTTACTGAGATGAACTTTAAATTTCACGGAATACCGGTATAAAAACACAACGCTAAAAGTCCAAATTTGTAGTACACAAATACGATACACGATGGACTTTAAAACAATGTTACAATTACCAGTTATAGAAACGAGTGAGGTTTTAAAAATACTTCAGGAAGTTGCAGACAACGAGCGTAAACGCGAGAACCCAAATATGCCAAAAATTAGCTTTAGCAATACAGATGGCACTATTTCTGGTTATTTTATAAACTACGATGCCGATAAAGGGGTGGTTCTAATAGGAAATTGGTACGATAACGAGGCCGATTTACAATATGTAAGTTTTCATAGCATATCGTGTATTATGTTACAAAACGTAAAAGATTACGTGCACCTGCTATCTGATGGTAAAATACCGTTTACGCCAGATTCTAAAGACGTTCCAACACAGCTTCAATTAAAAAAAGAGATCAAGATTGCCGTTTTAGCACTTCAAGAATCTTTAGGTAAAGAATTGAAAATCAAATTTGATGCAGGAGAAAACACAACAGACACCGAAAAATTCTACGCTAAAAAAGCAATTGCTTTCATAAAAGAAACTATAACTACGCTTGCTGAAAATAACCTGGCCAAAGAAGCATTTTCAGAAAGTATTGATACGATTAACTTTAATTTTTCTGAAGAAAATACCGTAACGCTTAACGAACGCTCGTTTACTATTAGCTTCAATATTGAAAAAGGATGGAAAAGCATTTTTAGTAAAATGCAACTTCAAAATGAAATTGAAAAAAACTTATAAAATTTAAATAATATGATACCTAATACTGTTATAGATCGTATTGATCTCATTTTAAACAAAGATGAGAATACACAAAACAAATATAGTTTACAGCAATTTGATTATAGCATATCTACTGCATACGATTTAAATAATGAATCTGAAAAAAGAATAGATGTCTACGCCTCTGGTTGTAATAATAACGAGCCAGACAAACTATTTTTAGAATGGATTGCCAACCACCCTAGCGATTGGTCTGGAGTTATAAAAATTTTCTTTAAAAATGAAGATACACCCAATATAACCCTCAATTTTGAAAAATCTATTGCACAAAGCTATAATCAATCGTTTACCGAGAATAATGGTTATCAACAAAACGGCTATTTTTCTGCAAATTTAAAAGGAGTTGTCATTAATAAAGTAACAGTAAATTAATAGCTTATTGAAGTCAAAATTTTGTTCCTTTTTTAATTATTGAACTATCAAATAAAACCAAAAAAAACGGAAAGCTGAATTCAGTTTTCCGTTTTTTATAAGGTATTAAAAGTAGTGATTATAAATTATTTTCTAAAAATTCACGAATCACCAAATCAGAGAAATAACCACTGTGGTGACCACCCCAACAAGCAGTAAGCGAAAATACACCGTCTTCTATTTTTAATTCTTTCTTCTCTTCTGCGCCCTCATTTGCTACACAATAAACCTCTACCGTATTAATACTTTCTTGCACGGCTTCTTTCCCCATTTCATCTGCGCAAACTTCTTTAAACGCATCGGTAAGACGTTGTAAACAAACGCTAGGGACAAACTTCATAAAATCTAGTTCAAACGTATCCCAATTAATATTTATAGGAAGTTCTTTCCCTACAACTTCGTTAATTTCTTTTTGATAATCTGCTAAATACTGATCTTCAATTGCTTTTGCTGTCTTTTTTTCTTGTAATCCCATGATGTTTTGTATTGAAATTTATACTTCAAAAGTATTGGCTATTACCGAAAAAAAATTGCCCTGTTTTAATGAATATAAAAACTCACGGAATTCCGTGATGCTGTTTGCTTGCTTATCTTTTAAATTAGTTTATTAATAGTAAAACGTTATGAAAAACATTATTTATATCGCAATTCTGATCCCTATAATAGTGGGCTGTTTTAGCTCCTGCGCCCGATTATTTGGCGGAATGAGTAAAAATAAAGCTGCAAAAACACTTAGTCAATATCTCGAGCAACATACGCAACAACAATTAGGTTTTACCAATCTAACTCGATTTTGGAATGAAGGGAATATGAATCCGAATATGTTTAATGTTGAAATTTTTGATGAAAAAACACCTGAAATTCGATTTGGACTTCATTTTGACGCTAAATTGATGAAAGAGCAAGATTCCTTATATCAAGGTAGCTTTCAAACCCTATCTATTCAAGAACAATATGAAGAAGTTGAAACTGATTACCGCATTAAACAAAGCATAACTGTTCCTTTAAAAAATAACGGTATAATTATAGATTTTGACTATTATGATGCACAACTTCAATTTGAAAGGGACTATCTCAAAAACTGTGTAAGTAGAAAATATCGGGGTTTGCAAACCCCGATATTTTTTTAATCTTGCCTGTAATTTCAGGCCTCTAATATTTACACAGTAATGAAAAAAGAAGATTTATTTGACGATGATTTTTTAAAGCAGTTCAAATCCGGAGAAGAACTCAGTAATTTCCTAAAACAACTCCAAAAGCGTGGTCTGGAAAAAATGCTGGAAGGTGAGCTTGATGGTCACCTTGATTACGAGAAAAACCAGCGATCTAAAGAAGGTAATACCCGCAACGGCTATTCCCAGAAGAAGGTTCGCAGTTCCTATGGAGAAGATTCTATAAAGGTTCCAAGAGACAGGGACGGATCCTTTAATCCCATGATTGTTCCAAAGCGGCAGAATATGGTTGATGGAATCGAGAATGTAATTGTCTCTCTTTATGCCAAAGGAATGAGCAATAGTGATATCGAAGAACAGATCTCTGAAGTCTATGGTTTTGATGTTTCTACTTCCACCATATCCCGAATAACTGACCGGATTAGCAATGATATTGTCGCCTGGCAGAACCGCCCTTTAGAGCCGGTTTATCTTATTGTCTGGATGGATGGGATTGTGTTTAAGGTACGAGAGAACTCCAAGGTAGTCAACAAAACGATTTATATCGCAGTAGGTCTTAGGAGGGATGGAAAGAAAGAGGTTCTTGGCCTATGGCTGGGTAAGAATGAATCTGCGGCTTTTTGGATGAGCGTACTTACTGATATGAAAGCCCGTGGTGTGGAGGATATTCTGATCACCGCTACAGATAACCTGAATGGATTTACCGATACCATTAGAAACGTATTCCCGGAATCCAGAACGCAAATATGTGTAGTCCACCAGATCAGGAATGCTTGCAGGTATGTGGTCTGGAAAGATAAAAAAGCCTTTACAAAGGATATGAAGCTCATCTATGATGCTCCGACCAAACAGGCCGCAGAAGCTGCCCTAGAGGATTTTGCACGCAATTGGAATGACAAGTATTCCTATGCTATTAAAAGCTGGAGAGACAACTGGGAAGATCTTACAGTTTTCTATGAATTCCCACTCGAGATCAGGCGTATCATTTACACCACCAACCTGATTGAAAATTTAAACGGTAAGATCAGGAAGTACACCAAGAATAAATTATCCTTCCCAACAGATGATGCTGTTATGAAATCAGTATATTTGGCATTAAGGGAAGCCACAAAAAAGTGGACTATGCCGGTTAGAAACTGGGGAATTATCCTCAATCAGTTCTTAACTATATATGAAGAAAGGGTTCGACTTTAAGTAATAAAGCCAAACCCCCTTATTTAAAACTTACACACTTTACGGGATAGTGTCATTTGAAAGCATTCCAAAACCTGATCAGCTTAAAGAAACACTTTCTACACTAATAACTACCATGAACACTAATAAAAATAATTTGTTATGTGCTAACTATTTTAACTTTAATATACAAACAACTCAGTATTCATCGGCTGTTTTACAAGCCAAAACCACTTCAGAAAAAAAAGAAAATTGGAAACTGAATTATTTTACACTCAACACTAAAGCAGAAGATTATAAATTAATTGAAAAATTTATTGAAGATGAAACAAACAATTATTTAGAAACTCTCGATCATCAATACCAAATGCATACGGCAACTAAGGTTTTTGTAAATGCAGATACTTTTGAAGATGCCGTCTGGATTCAATTTTTAAGTGATAAATCTGAAACTGACGATACTATTATTAAACGTTCAATGGCGCCAATAACCGCAGTTATTTTCCAATATTTTGATCTTGAAACCCAAAAGATTATACGTACCGAAGTTGAACCCATTGCTAATGTAGACTCTTTTGAAGAATATTGGGAGAATACAAAAGAAAAACTTCCGTTTTCTACCGTCTTTTAAGATTCTATTCAAAACAAAAAAACTTGATTCAGTATCAGGTTTTTTTGTTTTCTAGCTTATTTAGTCATCAAATAATCCCGATTCAATCGCAAATTTCACGGCTCCAGTAGTAGTTTTAGAACCTGTTTTTAGCAAAATATTTTTACGATGTGTTTCTACGGTATTCACAGAAATAAACAGTTTTTCTGAAATTTCTTTAGAAGTAAATTCTTCTCCTAAAAGCTTCAGCACTTCTTTTTCTCTGGGAGAAAGCTCAATGTTTTTGTACTTTTTACGTTCAAAAACACTTTCCATATAACGTTGTTTTATCACTTCTGAAAAATATTGTTCGCCTTCTAACACGGTTCTTACCGCTTTTTGCAATTCTTCTTTACTGGTAAATTTTGGCACAAAGCCGTTGGCTCCTTTCTGAATTACTTTATGCACGGTACGATGGTTATCGAGCATACTTAACATAATTATTTTGGTATCACTATGCTTCTTTTTGATTTCTTTAAGCAGTTCTATTCCATCCATTTTTGGCATACTAATATCACTGATTATTAAATCGATTTCAAACTGATTTAGCAATCGTAATACCTGTTTTCCTTCGGTAGCTAAATGTATTTCATTAATTTCAGGCATATCCTGCAAAATGGTATTAATGCCTTCTAAAAACATTAAGTGATCGTCTGCAATAATGATGTTTATTTTTTTCAAAATGTAGCGTTTAAGGGGATGTCTATGGTAATTGAAGTTCCGCTTCCAGAACTGCTGTCTATATCTAAAGTTCCGTTTACTTTTTGTAAACGCTCTCGGATGTTGCGGAGTCCGATTCCTTGTTTCTTGGTTTTCTGAAAGCCTTTGCCGTTATCGTTAATTACAATATTTAAATGATCTTCGTGTTTAGTGAGTTGCAATTCTGCACTGGTGGCTTCAGCATGTTTAAGAATATTGTTGATTAACTCTTGCACAATACGATAGGTGTCTGCTAAAAGTTCGTCCGGTAGTTCATCTATCTCTTCCTCCGGAAACAAAAAAGTTTGAATTTTTAATTGATTTTTTTGCGTTACCTGATCGATAAATTCATTTAAAAAACTACTAAAACCAATTTTAGAAAAAGGCAATGGGTGTAATTGGTGAGAAAGTGTACGTACATCAATACATACATTGCTAATCGCTCCTAATAAACGTTTTGCGTTAGGTTGTGCGCCAGCTCCCTCCAAGTAATGCTCAAAGGCAATTTTAATTCCTGCCAGATCGCTACCTATACCGTCATGAATATCTCGCGCCAATCTAGAACGCTCTTCTTCTTGCCCTTCCTGATAGCGTTTTATTACAGAAAGCTTGTGCTCTTGCATCATTTGATTAATGCGCTGTCTGGCATTTTCTTCTTTTTGAGTACTCAATTGTTTTTGAATTCGTAACCGCTGAATATAAAAAAGTCGCAATAAAATTAAGGTTAGTAAAACCAACACAAAACCGGCTATAAAAGCATTTCTTACTACACGCTGGCGCTTTACCGTTAGAGCCGCCTTCTGCAACTCGGCATCGCTTAATTTTTGCTCTTTCTCCAGCAATTTAATTCGGGTTTCTTTTAACTGGGTTTCGTAACGCTCCTGAAGTTTAGCGACATATTTTTCTTTATTAAGGCTATTATGCTGTTCTTCTGTTGCTACCGCTTTTTGATAAAATGCTAACGCTTTTTTATAGTTTTTTTGATCGTTATATAGCTGCGAAATGTTACTATAAATTTCTGAATTATACTGTAACAATGCTTGCTCCTCTCCTATTTTTAAAGCTTTTTCAAAATAAAATATGGCTTTTTGGGTATTTCTTAATTTACTTTCGCAAAGTCCTAAATCATTATAAACAACCGCTATATCTGATTTAAATTGAAGCGCCTGCAAAAGACCTAATGTTTTCTTTAAAGCGATAAGTGCCTCATGATACTTTTTTTCTTCCAGCAACATTTGTGAAAGGTTCATATTCACATAGGCTATCACCGATTTATTTCCTTCGCGTTTTCTGTATTTTAATACCGTTTGGTAGTGTTTTCTTGCTTCTTTAAATTTACCTTGTTCTTTTAAAATATTTGCAAAATTGAATAAAGTAGTAAGCACGCCATCATCATCTTTTAATTCTCGAAAAAGATCTGCTGCTCTGTCTAAATTTTCAGCTGCCTTTTTATAATCTTCCTGTAGAATATATAAGGTGGCAATATTTTGGTAAGCATTGGCTTGCTGCTCTCTGTTGTTTTCTTTTTCGGCAAACTTTAAACAGTTCAGAAAATTATCCATTGCTTTTGGATATTCTGCCATATTTTTATAGCCCAGCGCCAATAAATTATAGCTCGCCGATAAGCCGTCTTTTTGATTGAGCGCTTTTAAAATTTTAATAGTTTCTTGGATATTGGCAACCGTACTCTGATAATCGCCGGCGCTATTCCCTAAATTAGCCAATGCATAATGCGCCTGCGCTTGCTGTAATTGATCATTTGAATTTTTTGCCGCCTCTAACCAAGCTAAAGCTGCTTGCTTTGCAATTTTAGGCTGGCTGTTCAAGTTGCTTCGATATACTGCCGAAAGTGAATCTATTGCAGTAATTTCAAGCTTCTGCTGGCTATAAACAGGCGTATAACCTGCCAATAGCCAGAGCATACCTAAAATAAACGTTTTTAATATTTTCATGAATTCATTCGCCTTCGCGAAAGTGTTAAGCAAAATAATTTTGTATTAGCTCAGCTTTTATTTTTCTTAGTTTCTTTGTTTTTTCTTCTGTTACTTCTGTTTTACTACCAGCTAATAAATTATGGTATAAAAATAAATCTTCTTTATGAAAATCTTCAGCAATTTGTTGATGCTCTTGTAAATATATTTCAAGCGGATTTTCTTTGCTTAAAAGTACCGCAGTGTATCTGGTATAATCTTTTATATTCATTTCCCCTTTTGCCGATTCTCTAAGGGTTTGAATAATCATACTTTTATGTTGCGCAAAATTATAAAATACTTCATACGGATACGAGGCTGTAAAATTGAGAAATGCCTCTTTTGCTTCTTTAAAATTTTGGGTTCGCTCTAATAAACCGGTGTAAGAAATATCGATCTCCCAGTTTCTAGCCTCAGGAACTTCTTTTACTAAATCTCTATATATGCGTACCGCCGATTCTTTACCCGGACTTTCTCTCGCACAAAGGTAAGCTAATTGATAATACAAGCCTTTTTCTACATCTTTTTCAACAGCAATTAATAAAGAATCTATAGCTTCTGTATAATTCCCTATCATCCAGTAGGTTAATCCGTTATTACGATAATGAATAAAGGTTTCCGGATTAGCAATTAAATCTGCTTCTGAAGCTTTTTCTAATCCTTCAGGTTTTGGTAGGTAACTATAAAAGCAAATCCATTTTAATACAGTGTGAAGATCTGCATCCAGCTGTGCTTGTTCAAAACAATATACCCCGTATTGATGCGATTTTTTGTAATCTCCCGTTTCAAAAAACGAAACCATACACAAATTCATAGAGTTGCAATAGTCGCTGCTTCCTTCCGGATAAAATTTTACTTCACTCTGAATATCTTTCAGCATCAAATCATAATTTTTATGATGTTTATGAATTACCGCTCGCCAGTAATACATCCAAGCATGAAATGCCGATTGTGGGTAGTTTTCTATTCCTTCTGTAAAAACCTCAAAAGCATGATCTAAAAAGCCTAATTTGACCAAAGCTATTCCTCTAAAACATGTACTTTTTACATTAGGAAAATGCCGTTGATGAAACTGATTCACCGTTTGTAAAATTCCTTTATAATTGTTTACCCGATCATATACATCCATTGAGGTTTGTAAATAATCGGTAGCAGAAAGTCCTTGTTTAAATGCTTCGTTAAACGCTTCTGATGCCTGCTGATAATCTGCTTGAAAGAAGAAAAACTTCCCTTTCAACTCTAATAATAACGGATTTTTAGGATGAAGTTCTAAGCCTTGCTGAAGGCAATATGCCATTTTCTTCAAGTCTTTTGAATAATGATAACAAGACTTACCTATGAGTAAGTAATGATGTTGTGCACGTTGCCAACCTGCATTAGTCAGCGCTAGCATGTAAGTTCTATAAGCTGCAAAATCACTATAGTTTTCTTCAGGAAAATTTGGTGCCTCAGGAAATTTTAAAACCTCATCTACCATATCATACATCATAAATGCCTTGGCATAATCTGCCAATAAATCACGAGTTTGGTTTGCTAATTCTACATGTTTCCATTCGGCTCTCCATTGATTACGATTCTCTACCGATCTATTTTGCCAAACAGCTAATTGAATTTGAACGTGGTATTTTTCGGCTGATGTTAATCGAGGATCTAGTTCTAATCCTTTTAAAACCGATTTATTGTGGGTTGCAGAAGCTAAATCAAGAAGCTGTGTTGCTTCAATTTCTTTTTCAGAATTACATAATTCATCCAAATATTCTTGTTTAATTTCCCATAATAAAAAGCGACAATCTGTACTTCCCGGATAGCATTCTAGTATATACTCTAGTACTTCTATAGCTTCAGTAAAACGGCATTCTTCTTTCAATTTTAAAGCATAATGCAGATGCAAGGTTTCGTTATAAGAATAAGCCATTAACGCTTTTTCATAAATTGCTTGCGGACATATTTTGTAAAAACTACAAATGAGTTCGTAATCTGATGCTTCTAATACACCTTCATTTTCTAAAGCTTCAAAATAGGTTTGCATTGCAGATATTTTCACCTCTTCAAAAAGCGTTAAAAAACGCATATATAATCGATAATACCGAATACATATGGCTTGGTCTTGAGCTTCTAAAGCATCAAAATTTTCTTGAATAGCAACAATATGCGATTCTAATTGTCTGTTAAGTTGGTTAGCGTAAGCTGCTTCAGCCTGCTCTATATGTGTGATTACTTGTTCTCTTGTCAATTCCATAATTACCATTCTTTAAACCAAGTTGGATAAGTGATGTGCATCCGCTGGTAACATTCCCACAGGGTTAGTATTCCAGGGAATGAACTTCTATCTTGTTCTCCGCTTCCGTTAATAAACTCATCTCCTATACATACGTTTCGATGAAACTCTCCCCAGCTAGTAAATGTATTTTTAAGTAAGGCTTCTGCTTCCGTTAAGCGTAAGGTAATTTCTTCTACCTCCATGTAATTTAAGATGCCGCCCAAACGCATCAGGAATACATATTTTGCCATCTCATAGCCTTTAAGCTTCTGGTCTTTAAGGCTAAATCTATATTTCCAGGCAAGCGTATATTGGTGCTCTTGAATAACATTATCTAAGGATTTATATTTGGCTTCGAAACTGCTGGTGGTATCTAGGCGTAAACTGGCTGCTAATTTTTCAAAAATAGCGGAAGCTATAATTCCGTTTTCATATTCAAACAACTTACTGCGTAAATCTAAGCCAGAATGTATTCCGTAGTACTTCAATAAGCGTTTTGCTGCTTTAACATGCCACTCGTTATGTACATCAAATCCAAACCAACTTTCAAGATCTACTTCGTGAGCGTGTTTTTTTAAAAGCAAAGCCGAAAAGTTTAATTGTTTTTGTATTTGAGGTGTAATTTCTTCTGTAGTCATAAATTAGGCTTTTAAATTGGTCACTACTTGTAATAAAGCTTGGGTTAATTTTTCAGGATAGGCACCAGATGAAGCCATCATTTCTAATCCTTGTGCGTAGCTTAAAGCCATAGAACTTTCTTTTACCAGCGTCACAAAAAGATTTCTACTCAAATCTCCGTATGCTTCATAATCGGTGTCGGGTGCGGCTTCTAAATCGATAATCAATAAATATAAAACCTGATACATTTTCATTTTAAGCTCCATATTTTCTTCTAGCAAAGCTTTAATTTCAGTCTCGTGTTGTTTTATAAATGTTTTATAAACACTACTATCTATTCCATTGGTTTTATAGTTTTCTAATCCTGAAATTACTTGTTCTAAAACCTCTTTACTGAATTGCGTTTTTGATGAAAGTACTATAGGCTCTGCAGTTGGTGAAGCGGTTTGTTCTTCTGTTGCAGATTCTATTGGTAATTCTGCGGTGTCTTTTTCTTTTTCTTCTTCTTGAAAATAATATTCGTAAAAAGGAAGAATCACACTTTCTAATTGCATATTATGGTAGGCATTAATCTCGTGCCCCATAATGTAGTTGTATAAAACCTCTACCGCTTGTTTAGACAATTTTTCTGGTTTCAAATCTTGTAACAAATGGTAAATATGCTGAGCAATAGCAAAACCTATTTCATTTAATTGAGAATACGATTCTGAATGTTTGCGACACATTTTTAAAAACATATTCAGCCTAAAAAGTATTTCACTAGAAAAACTTCCTTCATCATTCTCATTAAAATACTTAGCTAAACGAGCTCCCTGCGTTTTTAATACTTCTTTTACCCATAAGGCTTCTTTGCCTAAGCTGTAGTAATAATCGTTTAAAAATAAATACCAACTTTGTATGAGGTTAGCGGTTAACGGAATTTCTGTATTTACATAATGAGATTTTGCAAACTCTTCGCAGTATTCTGTTAGGCTAGGATTTATATTTTTTAAGGATGCAATTTCATTTACTTGCTTAAAATCTTCAGTGTTTTGTAAACTTCAGCTAAAATTTCTACACAAATCTCTACACCGGTTTCTCGTAAATAAGGTTCTGTTTCTCTGGCATCTTTAGCTAATGTCAGCAAGTAGTTATACAAAACTACCTTACTTTCTTCATTAATCTTTTCTTTCAATTCTGTACGAACATCGTAAAAACAAAGGAGTAAAAACTGATTTAATGGATCTGCAAAACCTAAACGTTGGTAGGCCGTAAGCCAATCTTTTAATAAGTAACTATTTTCTAATAAACTGTCGAGCACATACATTCCGGTGACTTGAAAAGCTTCTCCTTCATGACTCATGACCGGCAATTTTTTAGCTTTCCAATCTGAAAGTAAACACGCAAATACCTGATTAAAATAGGCTTTTCGCTCAAAATTTTTATGATAGCCTTTGCTCATCTCAAACCAAAGTAAAATTGATTTTACCGGTAATTCTCGAGCACTTTTTACAGCAAATACTGCTTTTGCATAATTGTCTACAACAGGGCGGTTAAAATTAGTTCCGTTATTTGCCAACAGCCAATTTTGTAATTTGTAAAAACCGGGTTCAGTTTGTTTTAAAGGAATATTTTTATCTTTCAAGCTAAATAAAAGTACATCTCTTTCATTCCATTCTTTATTGTTGAAAGCTGCAATTATTGGGTAATATCCTTCTGCAGTGCGAAGATTGAGGTAATCAAAACTTTCATCTTCTACAAAAAACAAACGCTCTAGCAAGACTTGATGTGCGCTTTTTGCAAAATCTTCATTCGCGGCATAAAAATCAGCTAAATCTTCCGTTAGCCAAGGTTTCAGCAACTCATAAGCGCCAGGTGTATTTTCTTCACTTACCGGTAAAACTTCGTGAAAGCTTTTTGCCAACAAGTAAAAACTATTTTGATAAAAATGATTTACAAAATCATCGGTAATCAGAAATGGATATTCCTGTAAAACCTCATTATTATCTTTTGCAAAATAGGTTTTGGCCAGTAATTTATAATTTAAACACTGCTGAACAATAAACGAAGAACTCTGATAATCTCGAATATCAAAAGCACGTTCCATTAAAAAACGAGCTACCGGCAACGACGCTTCAGATTTACCATGCACTAAAAGGTATAAGACTTCAAATACATTTTTCCTTCTTTCTGTTGAAATTTTTTCTGACTGTAAAAAAACTAACCCGAAATAAAGAAATTCTACCAGTTTTTCTGCACTCTTTTCATCCGGAAAAAAACCTTTTTTCAGCAAAGGAATCCAAGTCGCCATCCATTCAAATCCTCGAGCTTCATCTGCGTAAACCTCAGGATGATAATATATTTTTTGGGCTAAAACTTTTGAAAATACAGGAGCGACAGGCTGTAACTCTACTGTATTTTTTGTTTCAATATAAACACCAGAATCTTGGGCTTTTATTAACTCTAAAACCTCTAACAAAGCTTGAAGTTCCGTATGATCTAGCTCCAAAGTTTTTATTTTGGGGACAATTACATTTTTAAATATCTCTGTTGAAGCCTCGCTATTCAAATTATTTTCCACGGTTGCAGTTTTTTTATTGAAGTCCGCATTGGTAAAGCTGCGTAACTAAAATTTTGTTTTTATGATGCCTTGTATTTAAACAGTTTAATACTCGTCGTCCTCAAACTCATCAGAAGTTAATAGTTCTTCTAAAAAGGCGTTTAAACTTTCTGCTTCTTGATAACCTATTTCTTGATCGGCACCAAAACGTATCACTTGTCCGGGCGTTCCCTTTTCTGTAGGCGCAAAATCTAAGGCTATAAAATTACCGTTGTATAAATCGAAAAACGGAATCCAATACGGCGTGGTGTACATCAACAAAGTTTTGCCTTCATTGGTACTATAGGTATCTAATAGTTCTTCTTGCATCCATTCGTTATAGATACTTTGCCAATCTCTCCATTCCTTGAGAATAGATTCGGCATTTAAAAAACGGGTATCTTCAACTCCATGATGAAGACTTAAAAAATCTTTGAGCAGCTGCGGAAATGCAAAACCGGCTTCCGCTTCAAATTCATTATAAATTTGTTGATTATCGGTTGGAGGAATAATCTTCCATGAATTTTTAGCTACCAGTTTTTCAAAATTTGCTTTTATCGTTTCAAAATCATATTCAGCATTTAACTGAATAAATGGCGATAAGAAATCTGCTTTTTCCTTGGCTAGTTGTTCTGCAATAAAATGATTGGGAATGCTTTGTACAATAAATTCTCCTGTATGCTCAAAAATCTGTTCGTGTTTTTTAGCATTTATTGGGCTGTAACTATAACTGCTTTCAGAAAAATGAAACAACTTAGCATCTGTTTTATCATCATTTTCATCAAGAATAGCATCAAACCACTGGGTGAAAATTTCAGTTTGCTGAATTTCAGCGGTAAATATCTCTTTAGTTTCTAGGTAAGCAATGCCGTAAAAATGAGTATTGGTACTATAATTAGGAGTTATAAATAAGAGCTTCATCACTTTTTTACCTGAAATTTCTGCAAAAGCTTCTAGTAGCGAATCTCTAAAGGTAAAGCTGTTTTCAAAACTTTCTGGATCTGTAAGCTCCGGAAGTGTTTCTATCTGAACAGGTTCAAACTTAAAATCGCTCCATTTTTTCTGATTGATATCTTCTTTATACGCAATTATACTTTTCATCATAACTTCATTTTTGTAAAACGAAATTATGGTAGAATAGCTTAAAATTTATCCCTGAAAAAGGTGATTTTGGAAAATAGGCATTCTAATTAAAGCATGTTTTAGCTTGAAAAAAAGTTTAATTGGTAGATTTTATGAGTTGAATGGTTTGTGAACTAGGACCATAACTAGCATATATTTTTGAAAATGAAATCGGAATTTTTTGAAGTAAATTTTCTACCGAAAAATCAGGTAACTGATCTAAACAGGTAATCATTAAATTTTTGGTAATAGCTAAATTTTGATGATGAATTTGATCACAGCTTAAGGCATAATTAAGTAAATCGGGATCAAGCGTTTTTGTTCGAAATTTCCCCTGAAACTCGTTGGTTACATTGGCTTCATTTTCATTATTAATTAAGGTAACTTCTGGCGTATCGCTCATTGGGCCGTTGCCGTGACGAGTTTGGTAACAGCGCGTTACATAATAAATACTAATCTGAGTATCGTTTAATTCTTTTTCAATAAGCTGAATGGCATTTTTAGAAGTGGTTGCACTCCAAGTCGTATGCGGATAAAACCCGTGTTGGGTATCTAGCAAAATACCCTGACTGCCTTCAAAAATAAAATGCTGAAATGAAGAAGCTAAGTCTGCCAATTTTGCAATTGTATAAAAAGACTGCATTTTAAGACAAGTCTCTACAAAAAAAGCTTCCTCGTATTGCTTTAATTCATTTGTATAATATTCTTGAACGGCTTTAGATTCCTGCGCTATTTTGTTTTGATAATATTTTTGAATACTTTGTAATCGCTGCTCGATTACCCATTTAAATTGTAAATCGTTCGCATAAAAATATACTTCTTCTCGATTGCGAGCAATAGTAGCACCAAAACCTAAACCACAAGAACCATGGCCTTGTTGTTTTTCTAAAGCACGGTTATACGCAATATCATACACAGTGGTTACCATGGCCAACGGATGTAAATACAACTTAGGATGGTAGGCTTTTAAATAGTTTCCTTCCTGTAAAATGGCAGGCGGAAAAAGTGTGGTATGCGCGCTATAATAGGTAGGAACACCTTGCAACGTTCCCGACCCAAAATTACTAAAGGTGTGTTCTAGATTTTCTGTTGCCACCGTATGCCCTACCTGATGCCCACCAGAAAACCGAACTACCAGACTTTCTTCAGGTTGTTGCGATGCCAGAAAATCGGTCGTTAACCCTTTTCCGGCATCGCCAAAACCTAAATCTATTACAATACTACACTTCGGCATTTATAGCATATTTTCTACATCAATATTCGAATTAGAAGAAGTATTGTTTCCTGCAGAAGACGCAGCAGGTTGATGATTTTGAATCACTACTTCAGCAATACGCTTGGCTACTTTTTTATAATCGGGTAATTCTATAAAATTTTCACCTAGCAAGTCTTTCCAATTTCCTTTTCGAATTTCTTTTTTAGACCAATCATTATGCTCTAAATGAATGTGATATACATTGTATTTTTCTTGGGCTTCTTTAATAATAGCTTCTGTACTAATGGTTGAAGCTTCATTGGTACATGTATATTTTCTAATAATTTCTGCCGGAAGCTCTTTAAAGACAGGCTCATCACCAATGGTGAACAAAAATCCTTTTTGCTTTCTTTTTTCCCAACAATCTATAGCGGTATGACGGGCTGCGAATAAATGCGCCAAGTTATACCCTTCTTGATTGTTACCGCCACCGCCGCCTTCTAAATACACACGGGTTAACCAACGGTCTAACAACTCGGCAGAAGACTCAAATTGCCCTACTTGTAATGGAGCGCTGTCGTACACAAAATCTCCCAATCCCATAAATAAAACTTGCGGATGCTCGATCCCGGCTTCCATAAGCGAACCTATAAGATCTGGCAGCGCCTCTTTAACAATCAATTCGGGAACAAATCCCATACTTCCGGTCACATCTAAACCTACGATAATAGAAACCGATTCTGGGTGCTCTTCAGAATCTCTAGATTCTCTTACTAATGCTTTTGTAGGATCCATTTCCGGATCGATGTTTCTTGCCGTAAATATTTCTTCACGAGATTTATTGCTATAACCTTTTGAATCTCTTAAGCGTGAATAGGCTTCGTGACTAAATCTTCCTCCTCCCATAATTATAATTGTTCTATTTTTCCACCAAATAAATACGCGTAACGCTTTTTGGCTAATTCTAATTTAATTTCTAAGTTTCTTATTTTAACTGCCATTTCTAAGTCTTTAGCTACATAATTTTTCGCATCAAAATCTGAAGCTAATACCAAGCTATTGGCATCTGTAGGACTCATATCCAGCATATTTTCTTGTTCGCGTTTTAAGCGTTTTAAAGACAAGGCCAAATCTTCGGTTTCTCGTTTGTACATTAACTGTGCATCTTCTGCAATAGCATTTGCACGGTCATCTCTTATTTTGTCGTTATTGCGCTTTAATGAATCTAGAAAAGCTGCTTGTGGATTATTAGTATCTGCCATAATATTAATTTCTTACAAAGTTAACTCTTCAGTCTCCTTATTATTATCCCTGAATTCGGGGAATTTTAATCTAATTGTAGATTTTCAATATGTACTAAAGAAAACATTAGTACTAAAATTCAAAATCACTGAAAACGGTTACTTTATTTGGTTGAAATGTTTTCAAGTTTGTAATCAAATTATTCTCCAACTGTTTAATAAAATTCACATCGTATGAGATTAGAATTTAGCGAAACCTTTCAGCAAGAATTACCTAGCAAGTATTTAAAATTTCTTAACGACCATCCAAATGGTATTGACATTGAACATAACGAAGATGATGACACCCGATATTGGAATATGATGGGAAAAACAGAGTTATTAAAACGTTGGACAATGAATGGAGTTGGTGAAGCCGCGAATTACGAATGCTTAAAGCTTTATACTCATATCGAAGGAGAGAATTTAGACGAACTTTATATAGATTCAGCTTTTGGTTGTGTTGAATTAAAGCGTGTAGCCAGAGGTTTTGTGATTGGTCACGAAAATGGAGATTACCTGTACTTAGATCCAGAAAGTAATTTTTCGGTATGGATCTATTATCACGATGGTGGTGATATTACTAAAATTTCAGAATCTTTTGATCTGTTTCTGAAAACGATAAATATTTTATAAATTCCTATACCCATTTGTATTATGCTTCATTTAGAATTAAATCCAGATTCGTTTAAAATTAACAATGTTTCTGTTGAATTTCCTATTTCCATAGAGAAATTACAAGGCATTATTGGTAACAATTACAGCACACTTAAAACCAAAAACAATACACTTTTTACGTGGAATGATTTAGGGGTTATTGCTTTCGCTAAAGATGGTAAAAAAATAGAAACACTAAGTCTTGAGTTAGAGCAAGAAGTGTATAAATTTAGTCCGTCCCAAACTTTTTCGGGTACCTTTCTTTTTAACAATGAAGATATTATAGATTATTACCACCAGCACAAAGAAAAACACGTAAAACTTTTTAAAGGCGATACCTCTGGCGCTTTAGTTCTAAATACCATTAGTGCTTGGTTTGATGTACGAGAAGATAAGGTAAAGGCTATAGAACTTAGTACTTACAAGCCTTACGATCGAACAGAAGGTATATCAAAAGATAAATATGCAATTAACAAACCTGATGAAGAACTCATCACATTTACCGATTTTGGGTTTAAACTCTCGGTGATTGAAGAGTTGATATATACTCAAGGTTTATTGACACCTAAATTTGATGTACACGAATTTGCGAAATGGTATACACAAAGAGAAATTGATTTAGATGAAGAAGGCTACGAGCCCATAGCAGAAGTGACACAATACTTTAAAGATTTTCCGGTTCCTAAACGTTTAGCGCCAAAACTTACTGAGATTTACCAAGATGGCGGTAACGATATTTATATGAATTTAATTCCGTTTTCTAGCGGCGAAGAGGACTATTGGGATATCGAAAGTATAGCCGATGCCAAGCACTTTCCCAACTTAAAAAAAGTAACTTTATGTTACGCCAAAGACCACATTGTTGAAGATTTTGAAAAATTAGGTATTGAAGCAGAGTGGCTTTAAAATATTCAATAGAAAAACCTTTAACCATATCAGCTATTTTGACTTAAATTAAAGTTATCAATCTATAATATTAGCATTGTGTCTTTTAAAAAACTGCCTAGATATAGGAGTAAGCATTAAGCCAGCAATTAGGAAAAACAAAAATGCAAATTTCAATCCTATAAGCTCGGCTAGATATCCAATTACGGCAGGTCCTAATAACATGCCTGTTACGTTATAAGTGGTAACTATAGATATCGCCATACCCGGACTATATTTTGGGGATTTACCAGCTAAGCCCATCGTCATAGGCATTACTGCGGCTACTCCTATGCCCACAATACTAAAACCAGCTAGTGCCGGCCAAAAATGTGGAAATATCACTACTGTGCTCACCCCTATTACCACCATACAAGAACTTATAAGATAGGTTTTAGGCATCCCTATTTTTTCGATCACTATATCTGAAAAAAACCTGGAGAGCGCCATAAACACCATAAAAATAAGATATCCTAAAGTAAAAATTTCCTCGCCCACTACATCTCTAAAATAAACACCACTCCAATCGAACATGCCACCTTCACAAATAGAGGCGAAAAAGGCCAAAATCCCTAGGATAAAAATATAAGAATTTGGCTTGCCTAATTTCAATTTACCGCCAGAGGTTGTTCTATCATTTCTAAGAAGAAAGGGAAAACCAGTTACAATTAATATTATAATTAAAATTCCGACGATAGTTAAATGCAGTCCCATTCCTAGACCAAAACGTACCATGAGAGTGGAAAGTGCAACCCCGGTAATGCCTCCGCAGCTCCATGCCGCATGGAATGACCCTATGATTTTACGCAAAAAATGTTTTTGCAAGGTGATGGACTGGGTGTTCATCGAGATATTCATAATCCGCAGGGAAAAAGCGAAGAAAAATATCGAAGCAATTAAAGCATATATACTAGTAGACCAACCAATCGCCACCAGACTTAATGCGATGGAAAAAATCCCGGCAAACAGTGGTTTTCTACTATCAAATTTAGAAACTAACCAACCAGAAATGGGAAGCCCTACAATATTTCCAACAGGGAGTACCAACAACAAGCTGCCAAGCTCGGCTTCACTTAAATCAAAAAATTCTTTAACGGTAGGAATCCGGGATGCCCAGGTAGAAAATGCTAGTCCGCTTATAAAAAAACAAATACTTAATGCGATGCGCTGTTTGTGCTTTACTTCCATTCTTCAATTAAAAAAAGCAAATATCTAAAATTGAAATTAATTTATCCCCATAACGAACTCTTATTGCTTAAAAAAGAATCATTTAAATGCAAAATCTTATAATTTTCTTTTAAAAATTTGAATAAAAAATTTCAACCTGACAAATATCATATTTTATGCCCTGCTTCTACGGTAATTTTGGTGTATAATTTAAATCCTCTTAGTTATGACACTTTACGCAAAATTAAACGAAGAATTTAGTCAGAATTTCATGGGTTATTCAGCCATAGGAATGATTGTTTCAACTTGTTTGGGAGGAATTGCGATTATGACCACTTTACAACATGGTCACGAGCTTTTCCAAATGTTTCTGGTTTTTATTAGTGTTGCTATATGTAGTGCTCACAACGCATCGATATTAACAGTGCAAAAACCATCTACAGTTTTTCATTTATTCACTGCAAGTGTTTTAATAAACATACTATTAATTATAGGAAATAGCATATAATCATGCAGTCTCTGGTAAGTAAATATAACGTAGCCGGTCCAAGGTATACAAGCTATCCAACAGTACCGTATTGGGATGATGTTTCTTTCTCCTTAAAAGAATGGAAAGAATGTTTAAAAAGGAGTTATGTAGAAAGTAAAGAAAATGGAATTAGCCTCTACATACATCTTCCATACTGCGAAAGCATGTGTACCTTTTGTGGCTGCAATAAAAGGATCACCAAAAATCATCTGGTTGAAATTCCTTATATCAAAACACTTCTTATAGAGTGGGACTTATATGTTTCGCTTTTTGAAGAGACCCCTAGAATTTCTGAATTACATTTAGGAGGCGGTACACCTACCTTTTTTTCTTCGGAAAATCTTAAGTTGCTTTTAGAGGGTCTATTTAAAGATCCTGCTGAAAGAGCCAATGCCGAACTGAGTTTTGAAGGACATCCAAATAATACCACAAAAAATCATCTTCAGGTTTTAGCTAATCTTGGTTTTACAAGGGTTAGTTATGGCGTTCAGGATTATAATTTAAGCGTTCAAAAAGCAATTAATCGTGTGCAGCCATTCGAGAATGTTCAAAAGGTAACAACTTTGGCTAGAGAAAATGGTTTTACCTCAGTAGGACACGATATTATCTTCGGTCTACCTTTTCAAACCACAAAAGATATAGAAAACACTATAAATCTTACTAAAAAATTAATGCCAGAGCGCATTGCATTTTATAGCTATGCCCATGTGCCCTGGATTAAAGGAAATGGGCAACGTGGTTTTAAAGATGAAGATTTGCCCTCTCCAGATGAGAAAAAGAAACAGTTTGAGCTGGGGAAAGAAATGCTACTAGAAGCCGGCTATATAGAAATAGGAATGGATCATTTTGCTTTACCAGACGACCAATTGGCTCGTAGTTTAGAGCAGAAGCAAATTCACCGAAATTTTATGGGATATACTACCGAGACTACACAATTAATGATTGGTTTAGGAGTATCTGCCATTGGAGATTCCTGGTACGCATTTGGGCAAAACACCAAAAATATCGAAGAATACAAAAGCCTGGTGGAAGGCGGTATTTTCCCAATCTATCGCGGACATATTTTAAGCCCCGAAGACCTAATTATTAGACGACATATTCTTAACCTAATGTGCAAATTCGAGACAAGTTGGGCAGATAATCATATGTATTTTTCTGAACTCCCTGATGTGATTGTAAAATTAGCAGAAATGCAAGACGACGGGCTATTAAAAATCCTCGATAAAAAAATTGAAATTACTGAAAAAGGAAGAGCGTTTGTTCGTAATGTTTGTATGGCATTCGATTTAAGGTTGCAACGTAAAAAACCAGATGTAAAACTCTTTTCTATGACGATTTAAATTCTGTCTTCTTTTTAATAAGGCTTTCTATTACAACTACATACTGCTCCATAAGATTTCGGGGATTTTCTGAGAAGCAGGTAGACAAGTTGTATGGAAAGCCTTTTCTTTTATTACAGGCAGATGTTACGAAGTCTTTTCACCTTTCATCAAATCATTTACTAAAATATCAAAGTTGAATAACTTATACCTGCATGGGAATGGTTAAAATACATTAATCTATTTTCCTTAAATATTGTTTAGCTTTTATAGCTTAGAAAGCGAGTAGATCTGATGTTTTAACCACCTAATCTAGATTTGTAGTGCCATACGATCTCTCACCTCTATTTTAGGCTATTTTTTATTTAGCGAACTCATATCTTGCTTCTAATTGTTCTTGTTTTGATCTTGCTGAAGCAACACTTCATCATATCAATATAAAAATAACTCTTGAAGCTTTTCAAGAAGCAAATGCAAGCTTAGTATAATTCCCGTTTTGGTCTTTTTGAGTTCTTCTTTATGTTCCTCATTTCTTCAATAAACAGTAAAACCTCAGTAAGTAGTTGGTAGTTATCTATTTTGAAGTAAAACGAAAAAAGTTATTGCATCGGGAAGTCGTTTTTAGTTAGCAGTATGTAAATTCAGTAGTTCTAGACACGAATCTAATTTCATTTTTACCACCTCTAAATCACTCGAAATGAAACATCACTTCAAATGGTTTCACTTTTCGATCATTTAATCTCTAAAAGACGAAGCGCTTTAAATTCTAATTTATTGTTTTTCGAAAGAGATTTGCACAGGCTCATGACATTCAATTTTAGCGTCTACCTTATCTTCAGCCATTGCTGGAGAGAGGTAAGGAATGTTTAGACCTGAACCACGAAGAATAAATAAAAAGCCTGTTAAAACAACGAATATGGGTATAAGCTTTCTTATTTTTTCGCGGGTTTTTACTCCGCTAGAAAGCCTACTAGATAAGACCACAGCCGCGGTCATTAATGGAATAGTGCCAAGACCGAAAAAAACCATGTATAAAGCTCCAAACCCGGCATTAGCTTCAGCAATTGCACCCAGCATCGCCATGTAAACGAGTCCGCATGGTAAAAATCCGTTCAGCATACCTATAGAAAGAAAAGTATCTGGTGATTTCTTTTTTAAACCAGCGCCAATTTTTGATTTTAACCGACTTATAATGCTAAAAAAAGGAGTTCCTATTTTATCGAATTTAAATTTTCCGAAGGAAATAATTGCTGTCAAAATCATCAAAACTCCAATTCCTATAGATAGTTTTTGTTGAGCAGCAAAAAGATTTAATCCTTTTCCTAGAAGCCCGAATAGAAGGCCTATAACTCCATAGGATAATAATCTTCCAAAATGATAAAGGAATAACTGAAGGAACATTAGCGGTTTTTTATCCCGACTTAATGGCAATAGAAATGCTATGGGACCGCACATCCCAATGCAATGAAAACTACCTAAAAGTCCGAATAAAAAAGCGCTAAAAAACATCTAATATGTAATTGATTTTTTAAATAAAATCTCTTTTCCTTGATATTTCATTTCTACGGAAATATCCCAACGACCATCCACTAATTGATTATCGGGAATTAGAATTTTACCCTCTTCTAATTTTAATGGAATGGTAAAATCAAGTTTTTTATTAGAAGGACGATATAGAGATATATTTCCTTCGATTTCTTCTGTAGTTTCAGGAAAATAAAGCATATATCCCTCAGTTGTTTTCTTTCCTGTAATCTCTTCAGAAAATAAATTTAGATTCTTTTCAGCATCAATTTCTTGCTGAAAGTGTAATTCTTTTCCGTAGTAATCTTCTACCACGAGATCATAGTCATATTTTGTGTCGGTACTCATTTTAATCACAAAGAATAGAATAAAGCTCACAAAGCAGCACATTCCTATTACGAGTCCTGTTCCCCAGTTAAATTTCATAATATTATTTTTTTATCTGTAACTACGTGGGCCAAGAAAATTGGTTGTTGTAGTTTCTATTAATTCATTATTACTATAAACGCCAATCTTAAGTTTTTCCTTTTCTCCTTCTAAGGAAGCCGCGGGAATTTCAATAAAAAGCGTTCCTTCGGCATAGCCTCTTTTTGGGACGGTTAGACTTTCACTTTTAACCAAACGCACTTCACCCTTATGTGAAATTAGTTTTAGCTGAACGTCATTAATATCTTCTGAAGTTTTATTGACCAGCTTAAATGTAAATACATTACTAATTCTATTATTTTCCTGATGCTCGTAAAGCTGCCCAGGCAATCTAAGCACTCTGGCCTCTAAATCATTTCTTAAAAAAAGCATGCCGGTTAACACCCCAATTAAAATCACCAATACTGCGGTATAGCCTTTTAATCGAGCAGTGAATTGAAATTTGGCTTTTTTCTCTATATTTTCTTCGCTGGCATAGCGAATTAAGTCTTTAGGTAAATTTACCGCCTCCATCATCGCGTTACAGGCATCGATACAAGCAGTACAGTTTACACATTCTAATTGTGTACCATTACGAATATCTATCCCGGTAGGACAAACATGTACACATTGCATACAATCAATACAATCTCCTTTACCAGATGCGGCGCGGTCTTCTTTCTTTTTAAATTTTGCTCTTCCTTTTTCTTTTTCACCACGTTTATGATCGTATGCTACAATAATCGATTTATTATCAAGCAATGTTCCCTGAAGCCGACCATAAGGACAAACAATCACACATACTTGTTCTCTAAACCAGGCGAAAATAAAATAGAAAACTCCTGTAAAAATAAGAAGGGATATAAACGTATTTAAGTTTTCTACAGGTCCCTCTGTTATATATTCTAATAAGACATCACTACCAATAAAATAGGCAAGAAAAATATTAGCTATTAAAAATGAAATAATAAAAAATATAATCCATTTTAATCCTTTTTTTCTAATTTTTTCAGCATTCCATGGTTGTTTGGCAAGCCGCATTTGCTTACCACGATCGCCTTCTATCCAGTATTCGATACGTCTAAACACCATTTCCATAAAAATGGTTTGGGGACAAATCCAGCCGCAAAATATCCTTCCGAAGGCCACAGTAAATAGAATCACAAAGACCACCCCTATAATCATCATGATCACCACTAAGTAGAAGTCCTGTGGCCAAAAAGGATATCCAAAGAAGTTGAAACGACGTTCCAACACATTGAAGAGTAAGAATTGATTACCGTTAATTTTGATAAACGGAGCTGAAAAAAGAAATATCAATAAGACATAACTTACCAGCTTTCTATATTTATATAATTTACCAGATGGCTTTTTGGGAAAAATCCATTCCCGCTTGCCTTCTTGGTTTACGGTACCTAGTGAATCTCTAAAATTGTTTTCGGGGGAATTACTCATAACGGTTACTTACTTAAGTAAGATTTTATTAGCGCCAGCGATTAGACACTGGCGCTATAATTAATTATTCTTCTTCATCCATACCTGTCACTCCATCTTCCATAATAATTTCTACTGAAGTGGAATCGGGTTTGGTCACTTCAACTTCGTCTACAGGTGCATTTTCATCTACCCATAAATCTCCCTGAGGTTCTTTGGGATCGGCTGGTGTACTACCATGAAGGCTAAGGACGTAACTAGCTACCTGAGCAATTTCGCTCGGTTTTAAGTCGGTTTTCCAGGCAACCATTCCTTTACCGGGACGCCCCCCTTCAGAAATTGTATTAAAAACATTTTTGATACCACCGCCTAAAATCCAATAATCATCGGTTAGATTAGGGCCTATACCTCCACCGGCATCTTCTTTGTGACAGGCTACACAGTTTCCTGCAAAAATGGATGCTCCGGCTTTAATGTCTTCTTCACCGGTTAGCAGCTCTACTGTATTTACATCGATAAGATCTTTAGCTGTTTTTTTATATTCTTCGATGGCTTTTTTAGCTGAAGCAACTTCAGCAATATATTCCTCTCGTTGATCGGGCGCATCTAAAACATGATATCTTACTAGGTAAACTGCTGCGAATACAATGGATGCATAAAATCCATATAACCACCATGGCGGAAGATTGTTATCCAATTCTTGTATACCATCATAATTATGATCCAGAATAATTTCTTCTTCCTCTTCTACCGGTTTACTATCATTCATTTTCTTCCAGAACGTCTTAAGACTAGCAAATCGGTTTTTTCTTCTTAACGATTGCTGGTGCAAGTAGCGCTCTTGGGCCTCAGGAGTTAAACTTCTAAATAATACAGATGTAATACTGGCAAGAATAACTTCCATAGCAATACCAAATACCAGTAAAATCCCAAGTACTGCCCAGATTACTGGATATTCTATAAATGCCCATTCCTCTGAAGATTCTACAGTAAGCTGCAGAAATATAAAAGCGAGAATGGTAATTGCTATAACTCTTAAATATGATGCGGTATTTCTCATAATAGCTCATTATTATCTTCCTCTAAAGGAATGTTACTAACCTGGTTAATATGTTCTTTCTTTGCAGTAATTACCCAGGCAAAAAGACCTACAAAAAAGATGAAGAAGATCAGTAGCGATATCATGGGGTAAAGTGCTACCCCATCGATACTTTCAAGATTTCCTTTTACAAATTTTAGCATGATTTAAATTTTAATAGTGTACCTGCTATACGTTATTATTCTACTTTAAATTGGACTAGTGCATACCGGCTTCTAATCCACCTTCAGACTGACCTATAATTTCTGCTTCCTGTTCTTTATCTACATTCTTTACTTTAATGTCTGTTCCCAGACGCTGTAGATATGCAATTAAAGCCACAATTTCTCTGTTACGCATTTCCACGAAATCTTCATTATTTTCTTTTGCATAGGCTTTATCTGCTTCGTAGGTTTTCGCAAAATCGGGATCACTATATAGATTTTCTTCTATCGTTTTACCCTGTTCGCTCATCCATTGTTGCGCTCTTTCAATTTCCTCTGGTGTATAAGGAACTCCCAAACTTACCATTGCTTCCATTTTATCTTCAGTAGAAGATTTATCCAATTCTCTATCGAGTAACCACTTGTAAGACGGCATAATTGAGCCTGAAGAGGTACTTTGTGGATCATAAAGGTGATTTAAATGCCAGTTATCAGAATATTTTCCTCCTACTCTAAATAGATCGGGACCAGTTCTTTTACTACCCCATAAGAAAGGATGATCGTAAACATATTCTCCAGATTTAGAATATTCACCGTAACGTTCTACCTCACTACGGAAAGGACGAATCATTTGCGAATGGCAACCTACACAACCTTCTCTTATATAAATATCCCTACCTTCTAATTCTAAAGGTGTATATGGCTTTACACTAGAGATTACCGGTACATATTCATCTACCATTAGAGATGGAATAATCTGTACCATTCCACCAATTAAAATTGCGATCGTAGCAAAAATGGTAAGTCTAACCGGCCTTCTTTCTAACCAGGTATGATATCCTTCTTTTGAAGTTCTTTTATTTGTGATTTTTGTTAAAGGTGCAGCCTCTACAAGCTCGTCTGTTACTTTACTACCCTGTTTTGCGGTTTTAGCAATATTGTACAAAGCAATAAATGCACCGGCAATATACAAGCTACCTCCAATCGCACGCATCCAATACATCGGGATAATCTCTGTAAGGGTTTCTAAGAAGTTACCGTAAGTTAAAGTTCCATCAGGATTAAACTGTTTCCACATAGAAGCCTGAACAAAACCTGCAACATACATAGGTAATGCGTACATGATGATACCTAATGTGCCTACCCAAAAGTGAACATTGGCTAGTTTGGTAGACCAAAGTTTTGTTTTAAACAAACGAGGCACCAACCAGTAAATCATTCCAAAAGTTAGAAAGCCATTCCATGCCAAAGCTCCAACGTGAACGTGCGCAATAACCCAATCACTAAAATGTGCAATAGCATTAACATTTTTTAGAGACAACATAGGACCTTCGAAAGTTGCCATACCATAACCGGTAATAGCCACTACCATAAATTTTAAAACAGGATCTGTTCTTACCTTATCCCAGGCACCACGAAGGGTTAATAATCCATTAATCATCCCTCCCCAAGATGGAGCTAGTAACATAATTGAAAACGCTACACCAAGATTTTGTGCCCAATCTGGCAAAGCTGAATATAGCAAATGGTGTGGGCCTGCCCAGATATAAATAAAGATCAAAGACCAAAAGTGTACGATAGACAATCGATAAGAGTAGACCGGTCTATTCGCTGCTTTAGGAACAAAATAGTACATTAAGCCTAAAAACGGTGTGGTTAAGAAAAATGCCACCGCATTATGCCCGTACCACCATTGCACTAAGGCATCCTGAACACCTGCGTATACTGAATAACTTTTTAAAGCACTTACCGGGATCTCTACACTATTTACAATATGTAATACTGCTACCGTTACAAAAGTGGCCAGGTAAAACCAAATGGCTACATAAAGATGACGTTGTCTACGTTTAAGAATCGTACCAATTAAATTAGCTCCAAAAGCAACCCATACAAGTGCAATTGCAATATCGATAGGCCATTCAAGCTCGGCATATTCTTTAGAAGTTGTATATCCTAAAGGTAAAGTAATGGCTGCTGCTACGATAATAGCCTGCCAGCCCCAAAAATTAAAATTACTAAGTGCGTCGCTCCACATTCTAGCTTTAAGCAAGCGCTGACTAGAGTAATATACTCCGGCAAATATAGCATTACCCACAAATGCAAATATCACCGCATTAGTATGTAAAGGCCTTAAACGGCCAAAGCTTAGCCAAGAAATACCATCGGTAAGATTAGGAAATAAAAACATAAAGGCCAGTAAGAGCCCCACAGTCATTCCTATTATACCCCAAAAAATGGTCGCATTAATAAATTTCCTTACGACCTTGTTATCGTAATAAAACTGCTCTTTTTCCATAAGATTATAAAAGATTATTTATCGGTGATTTTAGAAGTTTCTTTTTTTTCTACAACCTCATCTTCAAAAAGCATTCTTACAGATGGTGTATACGTATCATCGTATTGCCCGTTTTTAACTGAAATAATAAAGGCAATAAAAAATACGATGGCTACCACTACGCTAATACTTAGCAAAACATAGATGATGTTCATGAATCTTAATTTTTTGTAAAATTATCGCTAGTATAGCTTGGATAAAATGACATTTATCAGGTTTTAGTTGAAATTGGATTTTGGATCTATTTATTCCTGTTTTTTTAGAATATTCTTTGCTGAAATCTGCGTTGCGATCGTCGTAAAAGCCACAATGCTAATAGAACTTAGCGGCATTAAGATCGCAGCCACAATCGGTGAAAGATGACCGGTAATAGCAAAACCAAGACCTATAAGATTATAAAAAAGAGAAAATAGAAAACTCATTTTTATAATTCTATGACCACTTTTTGAAAGACTAAAAAACTGACTAATTTTCCCAAATACCGAAGCATCTAAAATTGCATCACAGGCTGGAGAAAAGACGTTGATATTTTCTGAAATTACAATACCAACATCACTTTGTTTTAAAGCTCCGGCGTCATTTAAACCATCTCCGATCATCATTACAGATTTTCCTTCTTGCTGAAGTTTTTTTATAAACTGTAATTTATCCTGAGGCTTTTGATTAAAACTCATTTTGGTGCTTAGCGGTAATAATTTTTCAAGCGTTTTACGCTCGCCATCATTATCCCCAGACAAAACAAATAGGTCTTTATCTTTACCCAGTTCTAGAAATAGCTCTTTAATTTCTTTACGATATTCATTTTTCAAAATATATCGCCCTTTGTATAAATTATTGGCGCTAATATGTACGGTAGTTTGATTAAGCTGTTCTGATGATGCTTCAGTATTTTCAGCAACATATTTAAAGGCACCAACTTTTATCGAATTTTGGTTGGAGGTCGCTTCCATTCCCTTCCCAACTTCTTCAGTAAAATGATCTAAAGTTTTTATATCATGCTGCTCCAAAATATCGTAAAGTGAACGACTAAGCGGATGGTTGGAAGCTCGAAGTGTACTATTCAGTAAAGATTTTTCTTCTTCAGAAAGCGAAATGCCTTCGTACGTCACTAAATTCTTTTTTGTTGAAGTAAGCGTACCTGTTTTATCGAATACAACGGCATCGATATGCGCCATTTTTTCAATAATATTGGCTTCTTTTAAATAGAATTTATGCTGCCCAAATATGCGAAGTAAATTCCCCAAAGTAAAAGGCGCTGCAAGCGCTAACGCACAAGGGCAGGCTATTATTAAAACGGCAGTGAATACCTGCGCCACCATCGAAGGATTAATAAAATACCACACTAGCGCAGCTATTATCGAAATACTTAAGATTGCTTTGGTAAAATAACCACTAATTCTATTGGTTAAATCCTGAAAAGTAGATTTAAAATCTTTATCAAAAACCTCGTTATTCCATAACTGCGTAAGGTAAGATTGCTCTACCGCTTTAATGACTTCTACCTGTACCAAACCGGCCGTTTGTTTTCCGCCGGCATAAATTTTTTCTCCTTTTTTGATAGTTACAGGAATAGCTTCACCTGTTACAAAGCTATAATCGATAAGCGCTTCGCCTTCTACCAAACGAGCATCAACAGGAATTAATTCATTATTCCGAATTAGAATCTCATCCCCTTTCCGAAGTTTATAAACTTCTACCTGCTCTTCATTTTGATTTTCGGTATTAGGATGATTAATTCTTGTGACTCCTATAGGAAAATAGGATTTATAATCTCGCTCGAAAGAAAGATAAGAATAGGTTTTTTGCTGAAAAAATCTTCCCAACAAAAGAAAGAAAACTAACCCAGTAAGACTATCAAAAAAACCAGTACCCAGATCGAAGAAAACTTCAAACGCACTTCTTATAAACAATACCGTTATTCCTAATGCTATTGGTACATCTATATTTAAAATGCCAGACTTTAACCCCTTAAAAGCAGTTACGAAATATCCGCTAGCAGAATAAAAAACTACGGGCAGACTAAAACCAAACATCAACCAGCGAAACACGTATTTAAATTGATCGAGCCAAAATTCTTTTACCTCAAAATACTCTGGGAAAGATAAAAACATCACATTTCCAAAAGCGAAACCTGCAATACCAAGTTTGTAAATTAAACTTCTATCGATTTTGCGCTCACTCTTATCTCCATCTGAAAGCGAAATATAAGGTTCGTAACCAAGTTTGCATAAAAGTTCTACAAGTTGATAAAGGTTAATTGTTTCTGAAGAAAAATGAATTCTTACCGTTTTTTCAGGAAAATTAACCTGTGCATTTTTAACTCCTGAATGTAATTTTGAAAGATTTTCTAAAACCCAAATACAGGAGCTACAGTGAATTTCTGGAATTAAAAGATTGATGATGCAAACTTGCTCGCTTTTAAACTCCAGCAGTTTTTCGGTAATTTCTTCATTTTTAAGAAAATCGAATTTACCAGATTGCGTTTTAGGAGAAATTCCCGGGCGATCATCCAATTGGTAATAATAATCCAGATCGTTACTACTTAATATCTCGTAGACGGTTTTACAACCGTTGCAGCAAAAATCCTTATTATCAAAAACAAGAGCGTCACTTTTACAAGCTTCACCACAGTGGTAACATGATTTCATAATTTTGCAAAACTTAATCGTAATGCAAAGATTGCTTACTAATAGAAATTAAAATATGATAAATGTCAGTTGGTATAAATCATTATCTTTGTTGTATTAAAATTTTTTCAACCAAAACTGATAGCTTTCTTATGAAAACCCCGGAAAAAACTAGATGTGAAAATTGTATTGTTAGACAGTTTAACTCTTTAAAAGCATTCAGTAAAGAAGAATTAAAAACGATCTCTGACAATAAAGTTTCTCGAGAATTTAAAAAAGGAGATCAGATTTTTAAAGAAGGTGAAATGTTAAGTGGTGTTTTTTGTGTTAGAGATGGTGCATCTAAATTATCTAAGCTTAGTGAAAACGGTAAACACCAAATCGTCAAAATCGCCAAAAAAGGTGAAATTTTGGGACAGCGCTCTGTAGTTTCAGACGAGCAAACCAATCTAAGCGCTACCGCATTGAATGATACGTCTATGTGCTACATCCCAAAACAGCTTATTATCGATAAAATAAATGAAAACCCCGAGTTCACCAGAAACCTATTAAAGGTTATGGCTTCAGACCTTCGGGAATCAGATAATTTTATCGTTAATATGTCTCAGCACAATGTAAAGCAGCGAATAGCTGAAGCTTTACTATATCTTGAAGCTAATTTTGGAACTGATGATGAAGGCTTTTTAGCGGTAAACCTTACCAGAGAGGATCTCGCAAATGTAGTAGGTACAGCGACCGAGAGTTGCATTCGTCAAGTGGCTGAACTGAAAAAAGATAATTACATTTCTACCAAAGGGAAAAAAACCAAAATTGAAAATAAAAAAGGATTTGAAGATATGATTAGCGGATTTTAATCCTGCTTTTTGCTGGAATTGGAAAGTCCGGCTCTAGTCATTTCGCCCCAACTTTTTTTGCCAATAATCAAATCCCAATTTCCGCGAACGGCAGCCCACATTACAAAAGGATGATAGATTAATGGTTCTAAAAAGGCAGTGCCAATTAGTTTAAATATGTATTTTGGCTTTTTGTATTGCTGAAAACTATATTCTTCAAAAAACAAAGCAGTTACCGAGAATAATACTGCAAAAGCGTAAACGACACCAAGAAAAGTCAAGAAAAAGTTCCAGCTAATTAATCCAAACCACAGTAGCAGTATAAAGAAAATAGTTCCTGTAAATTCGATTAACGGTGCCATCCATTCAAAAAATAACCAAAAAGGTGTTGATAATAATCCCAGAACACCATATTTAGGATTAAAAATCATCTTTTTGTGAATCATCAGTGTTTCAGCAGTGCCACGCGTCCAACGATTACGCTGTCGTTTTAATATTTCCCAACTTTGCGGAACCTCTGTCCAACATAAAGGATCTGGAACAAAACCAACTTTGTATGGTATTTTCTTTTCTCGCATCATTCGCCGCATCCTAACCAAAAGCTCCATATCTTCGCCTACCGTATTGTGATTGTAACCACCAGCTTCTATCGCTAATTGTTTATCGAACATACCAAAAGCACCAGAAATTAACAGCAAACCATCAACACGAGACCAGGCCATACGCCCCATTAAAAATGCTCTAAAATATTCTATAACCTGAACTCTGGCAACAAACTTACTTGGCAAGCGTACATCGATAATTCTACCATCCTCAATCACGCAATCGTTAGCCACTCTAATTACTCCTCCCGATGCTATAACCTTTTTACTATTGTTTAGAAACGGCTTTACCAGTTTAAGCATCGCATCATGTTCTAAAATACAGTCTACATCGATACAGCAGATTATATCGTAAGAACAAACATTGATACCCGTATTTAAGGCATCTGCTTTGCCCCCATTCTCTTTATCGATGACCAATAAATTTTTAAATGCTGTATTTTTAGATTTGTATACACCTCTTATCGTCTTACTTTTGATGAAATAGTGAAAAAAATAGTCTTGTTTTTCAAGATCGTATTCATCTTTTAAACGTTGTAGCGTGTCGTCTTTGCTTCCGTCGTTAATAATTACAATTTCGAAACTCGGATAATTAATTGTTAAAAGAGACCTTACGTTTTCTACGATATTAAGTCCTTCGTTATAAGCAGGTGCTAAAATGGATACCGAAGGCAATTCTGAAGCCTGAAGCAAAGAAATTTCATCGTCGTAATTATTAGACCTTTTATAGTCCCTAATTTCGATAATAGAAAATACAGCGGAAAATAGATAACCCAGACTTATAAGAATACCATAGACCAAAAAAAGCCAGCTGGCGATGTCCGCAATGTCATCGAAGGTAATAATCATTATAGCAATCTAGCTTTTTCTTCTTCGTATTGATTGTAGATTTTGTGTTTTTCTTCAGGTAAAAAATATTCAGACAGCTTGTAATATATTATTTTAAGTTCCCATTCAGAATCTTTAATCTTAGCTGCAACCTGAAGAAGATTATCATAATCTCCTAATCGCTTTATGGCCTCTAAGATAGTCTTTTTTACAGAATGGGATTCATTTTCAAATTTTGCGACCAAGAGCTCAACCACTTCTACATATTCCAAAACATAATAACATTTTATTGTTTCTTTTCTAACACTTTCTGCACTGTGATCTAATAATGGTAAAAGCGCTGGAATATTTTCAAATTGGTTAAATTTAGCAATCATCCTAACTGAAAATTCTACAACACTATCAAGGTCTGATTTTAACCACTTAGAAAAATCAGGAATAACTCCTTGATACTCATTTCGTAGAGCATCTTCAATATAAATTTCCTCCCAAATCGTTAAAGGTTTAGTAAGATGATCTAAAAATAATAATGGTTGGTTTTTTGCAAGCTTCACAAAATATAACTGCGATTGCTGTCTTACCTCGTCTCTTTTGTGATTTAATAATGGTTTTATAGTTTGAAGGTCTACAGCAATAAGCATTTCTGAAAGACTAAAAATAGCTCTAGATTTTGTGTACCATGCACCACGGGATAACTGTTTGATGCAAAATTTGTCCAGCTTCCATCTTAAAAAGAGTTTGCGAAGTTGCTCTGCCGATTCTCCTTTTATATTGCTATGAAAAAGAAGAATTTCTTTGATAGCCATTTTTATTTCTAATGACGATCTTAGATACTTTTGCTCAAAATGGTTCAACTCTATTCTTTCTTCAAATTCTTCGTCAAATAAATAAGAGTTTAGAATATCCTGAAGTAATAATTGCTGTGTTTGCTTTTTTTTAGTCCTAACATTTTTATACAGCCGCAAGAATAAAATGAAAGCGACGAAAAGAAGTGAAAAAAACAAAAAAACAAAAGTCATCAAAATATTGACCTTTATTACAAAAGGAATACCCTCGGGAAAATACCGAAAAATCCATTCTAGATCTATAAATTGAATAACTGCCATAAATGAAAAATCACAAAGCAATTACCTTGCAACTACCTACAAAATTAGGAAAGAAGACGTTTTACTCGTAAGGATAATTCGTTAGGGCTAAAAGGTTTTGTTATAAAATCTTCAACTCCCATATTAAACGCATCCATTATAATATTTTCTTGAGTTGATGTAGACAAAACAATTATGGGCACTGTTGGCAAATTTTCTTTCACATACGCAATAAGCTCGTTTCCTGTAACAAAAGGAAGATTAAGATCTGTTAAAATAAGATCATAAGTATCTGTTTTTAAAAGCTTCATAGCTTCTCTTCCATCGGGGGCAATGATAACTTCATACCCGTCTTTGGAGAGCTTAAATTGAAGAGATTTTATAACCATTAGGTTGTCTTCGATAACTAAAATCTTCTTCATTTTTATAGGTTTAAATTGGGGTAATCCTTTTTAATTGAATTTTGAATCTTTAAAAATTCAGCATGTAACTCTTCAATTAGCTTTTCCAAATCTTTGTCTTTGGCCTTATAAGTGATTCTATCACAAATCTCTACGCCTCTATTATTTTCAACCATTGAAAAAGATGGTTTTATTTTATGCGCAATTTGCCGAATTTCTTCAAAAGAATTTGAATTAATATGAAGATACAATGCTTCAATATCATTAACAACAGAATTTAAAAAAAGTTGTAAAGATTCTTCTATAAACTGCGCATTATCCCCCGAAACTTCTTTTAAGTAACCAATGGAATAAGAAGAGCTATCTATTTTACTTTGTTTTCCGTTATCAATTTCTTTCAGCAAAATCTCTATATCTCCTCCCAGGTCAAAAAAACCATCTATATGAATATTTACCTGCGAATCTATGTTACCAGGATTTTCGGGATCGCGCAAAACTACATTAAAGGGGCTCATTTTTAATTCGGTAAAAATATAGTTTATGGTTTGATAAGCATTTAACGGACTAGTCTTTTCTTCTACCAGTAAGGCAAAGATATCTTTATTTCCTAATTTTTTTATAGCCTCTAAACCATTTGATGCATATAAGCATTGGTAGCCTTCTTTGGTAAAACGAAGGTAAATTGGTTCAATACTGGTAAAATTTTTATGTATAATTAAAATCAATTTTGAAATCTGTATATCAGTATTCATTTTTTAATATCCTACACTATTTTATCGTATAACAAATTTTCTATTTCAAATAGGGTTTTATATTAGACGCTTCAAATGGTTAATCTCTGCTTCTATTTTTTCTTCTAATTCTAAAATAGTAGATTCTTTAAATTGAGAAATCTCTTCCAAATTAGAAGAAAGATATTCCAGTTTATAAAAACAACAATTTTGGCAGGAACCTTTTAGTTTATGTCCAAGTTTTTTGATACCCACTAAATTGCGGTCTTCTATTTCCTGTCTTAATTGTGCTGAAAATTCCTCTAACCCTTGTTTTACAATAGTAATTAATTCATTGTACGTATTTTGATCGTTATCAAATTTTCTTAAAAGTTCTTCTTTATCAAAAGACTGAAGATTTTCTTCTTTATTAATTTTCTCTTTTTTGCCTAATAAGTATTTACCTATCACCGATTTAATAGTCTCAAAAACTACTGGTTTAGTTATATAATCGTCCATACCGGCATCTAAGCATCTTTCTCTTTCTCCTTTTACCGTGCGTGCGGTAAGTGCAATAATAGGTATATGATATTCTTTGTCCTCTTCTATTTTTCTAATTTCCTGAGAAGCTTCAAAACCGCTCATCATAGGCATTTGGATATCCATAAAAATGATATCTATATCGTTTACCTTATAAAAAGAAACAGCGTCGAGACCATTTTCAACTTCAAATATCTCGGCATTGGGAATCGCTTTTTTCAAAATAGTTTTTGCCAGAAAAGTATTCACAGGATTATCCTCTGCAATTAAAATTCTAAACTTATCCTCAAAATTTATTTCTTCACTAACATCTGCTGGATTCTCTTCAATATCTTTTACCGGTGCTTCAATCTGGTTTAACATATTGTATAATTGGCCAATCTTAATGGGTTTTGTGTAATTAAATTGAACATCTAATTCTTTACAACGTATGCTAAGTTTCTCTTTTTCTGCAGAGCTATGCAATAATATAATTGGCAATTCTTCTGAATTTATTTTCAGCTCATTTCTTACGTGAGAAATGAGGTCTATACCTGTCATGTAAGGCATATTGTAATCTATTATGGCTAATTGAAAGTGATTCTCTTTCTCTAAAAGTTTTAGTGCTTCTATTGCATTAGAAACAACTTCACAATCAATTGATTCAATGGCTAACATCTCCTGAAGTATCATCTGGTTATTCGCATTATCATCAACCACTAATACCTTTTCAATCTTAGACAATTCTGTATTTAAGAGTGATTCTCCAGCTTCCGACTCAAAATCTAATTTAAAAGAAAAAGTACTACCTATTCCCAGCTTGCTTTCTAAATGCAAGCTACTACCCATTAGTCCTAACAGCTTATTGGAAATCGTTAAACCTAGTCCTGTTCCTCCATATTTACGCGTGGTGCTGCCGTCCTCCTGATCGAATGCTTTAAAGATACGCTTAAGATTTTCTGGAGCTATACCAATACCTGTATCTCTCACAAGAAATTTGTATGTTCTTTTATTTTCACTGTTAACTTCTTCAGCATCAATCCTTAATTCTATTTCTCCAGATGAAGTAAATTTTACAGCATTTCCAAGCAGATTAATCAAAATTTGCCTAATTCTTACAGAGTCCCCGTAAATAAATCGATCTACATTTGGACTAATATTAAGTAGTACTTCCAAACCTTTTTGATGAGCTTTGTGCTTAACGACATCAACAGTTTGACCACACAACTCAAGTAGATCTACTTTTTCGATATTAAGCTCCAATTTGCCGGCTTCAATCTTAGAAAAATCAAGAATATCATTAATCAAATCTAATAATGTATTAGCCGAATTATAAACGGTCTCCATATATTGCTTTTGGCTGCTGCTAAGCTCCGTTTTCATCAATAAATCAGTAAAACCAATTACACCATTTAAAGGAGTTCTAATTTCATGGCTCATATTCGCAAGAAATTCAGATTTTGATTTACTACCGGCTTCTGCCTTGAGCTTCGCTTTTAAAAGACTATTTTCCATTTCCTTACGGGATGTGATATCCTGAATTGTTGCCAAAATAATATCACGACCATCTGCATCCTTAATTCTTACACCATTGATTAGTGCGGGATAAATGCTACCGTCTTTTTTAATAAAACTTTTTTCAAAAGGTCCAGTTCTACCGTTAAATACCAATTTATCAAACCTATTTTTTACGGCTTCTACATAATCCTTTGGTACAATTTCTCTATAAGACAAACTTGTAAACTCTTTCTTGGTGTACCCAGAAGAGTTTATTAAAGATTGATTGGCATCTAAGAAATATCCGGTTTTTAAATCTATCAAACTTATACCTATTGGCGATAGCTCGTATAAAGATCGAAATCTAGCTTCGTTTCTTTTAATTTTACGTTCTGCTATTTTACGATTACTAATATCACTTTGGGTACCCATCATTCTTAATGGTTTATGGTCTTTACTCCACTCGATAGTTTTACCGCGATCTAATATCCATATATATTTGCCGTTTTTGCTCTTTACTCTTTTTTCTACACTATAAACTTCTGTTATTCCATCAAAATAGTCTTTTAATGCTTTCTCTGATTTTTCACGATCTTCAGGATGAATTCTTTTATCCCATTTTTCCGAATCGGTAAGATCGTCGTTTTTATCAAAACCAAGCATTTCTTTGGCTCTTAAAGATAAAAATTGCGTATTGCTATCGATCTTCCAATCCCAAATCCCATCGCCGGCACCTTCTAAAGCAAATTGCCAACGCTGTTCACTTTCTTTTAATTCCTCCTGAAAATGCTTTAATTTAGAGATATCTGTTCCCACTCCTACATAACCTGTAATTTCACCTTCAGCATTTTTAATAGCTGTTACTACAAGTTGTACGGGAAAACGCTCTCCGTTTTTTCTGATGTAAGTCCATTCTAAAGATTCAAATTCTACAAGCTTTGCTCCAATGGTAAGAACATCAAAACCTATCACCTTTTTCTTGTACTGATCATTTAGCTCTAGAGAACGATTAATAATCTCTTGTTCATCATGGAATATAAGGACGTTTTTTTTATTAATTAAATCTTCCGCCTTATAGCCAAAAAAGTTTTCGGCACCTTTATTAAATTTTTTTATTATCCCATTGGTATCAGTTTCTATTATCGAAACTTGGGTTGTAGCATCCATCATGTTTTGGAGTTCTCTAAAGGCTTTATTGATCCTATCCTGTGCTTCTTTTTTAGCTGTGATATCGTTAATTTGCGAAATAAAATATAAAGCGTCTCCCTTCTCATCGGTTTGCAGCGACACCGTTAACAGCCCCCAAATCACACTACCATCTTTATGGATGTATCGTTTTTCCATAGAATAGGTTTCGATTTGTTTTGCTTTTAATTTTTGTAGTAATTCCAGATCCTTATTTAAATCTTCAGAATAGGTAATGTCCATAAAAGACATTTCCAATAACTCTTCCTTACTATAACCTATGATCTTGCTAAGATTTCGGTTTACTTTGATCCAATTCCCATCTAGATCTACCAATGCCATACCATTTGGAGAATAATCAAAAGCACTTTGAAATTGAGATGCATTTTTATAAGCTTCTGCTTCAAGATTTTTACGAGTAGTGATATCTTCTATTTGGGTGATAATGAGATTTGGAGTGCCTTCTTCTGTTCTTAAAAGTGAGGTATAAATTTGTCCCCAAAATAGGCTACCGTCATCTTTACGAAATTTGCATTCATTTTTGAAACTATCAAATTCACCATTCATCAGTTTTTGACGTTGATTTAAAACTGAATCTAGTTCATCATCACAAAGCACGTCTGCTATAGAAAGATTGTATAATTCTTCTAAAGGTTTGTTTTGTAAACCAAAAATTTTTAGAGCAGATTGGTTTAAGTGAAATACCTTACCACTTTCAGGATTAACTAAAATAATACCTAATGGTGACGATTCAAAAATATTCTTAAATCTTAATTGCGTTAAGTGTAATTCAGCTTCTCGTTTTTTCCTTTCAGTAATGTCCTGAAATGCACCATATACTCTTACCGTTTTTCCTGCTTCTTGTTCAGCATTCCCAAAAACTTTAACCCATTTTACACGTCCTTTTGCAGTGAGGATCTGGAGGTTTTCTGTATAAGCCCCCCCATTTTCAACAATTTCAGTAAAAACTCTGATTATACGGTCTCGATTTTCGCCTTCCAGATAAAAATTTATTCCTGTATTAAAATCTGGTTCATAGTCTTCTTCAACTTCGTGAATATCTTTTGTGACTTTGGTCCAATAAACTTGGTTGCTTTTAAGATCAACCATCCATCCCCCTACCCGAGCAATTTCGTTGGTTTTCTCAAAAATTTCATTTAATTTTTTCAAATAACTATTCTCGTCACTCAGATGTAAAAATTTTTCTTCGACAGGGACAAATTGCTGTAGGATAAAGACAAATTCATACGAAACATCATCGAGAATACATTGTAATTTTTTAAAATGAAATCGCCATTTTTTCTTTTCGTTATCCTTATCGTGAAAATCAATATGACTTACTTTCTCAGCCGATGAAATAAAAGCCTCTGTAAATTGAACAAAATTAAGGTCGCTATTCTTCAATAAACTTAGACTACCGTAATCAAGCACCTTATTTTTATCTAGAACTTTTTGAAGATTGCCCCAAATTGCTTGATCTGCAACGTCTATAAACCAAATACATTCAAAAATATGTTCGCCAAAGAAGCCTAAAATAGTTGGGTTTTTAGCGATCAATTTTTCAAAAGTATGCTCTAAATCTTTAAAATATAATGACATAAAAAGTTAAGATATGATAGCGAGTAAATCTTTTAATCCGATAAAATGAGTGTTTCATCCAGTTGTAATTTACAATATTATTTTTTTTTAATGCTAAAAAAGATTTGTACTCGCCTAAAAACACAAGATATTCTAGCAAAGAATAAGTTTCTACTCTCTTAAGAAGTTCAAATTTAAAGCTCTAAGGAATATTATTTTTAAAGAATCGCTTAGATCAACCATAGGTATAATCAAAAATGACTTACTGTGTTAAAAAATTCTTTAAGAATTAAGATAACTACACCTTTAATCGTCCAATTACCTAATTTAGTAAAAAATATCGCAGCTATTATCTTAAACTGTTGGCAGCGAGATATAATAACAAAAGGACAGATGCAAAAAGAAAACGCTGAAAACATTGAAAAAGAAAAAGAAAAGAAAGAGCAAGAAAAAAAACAGGAAAATATAGACAAAGAACTCAAAGATTCTACTTCGGTTTCAAATGATGGCACAAAATCTCATGGAGAGATATTAAAGCAACAAATTATAGAGGGGCAGGAAACTTACGATCGTAATCCTAGAAGTATTTTACTAAGTTCCATCACCGCGGGTTTGGAAATTGGTTTTAGTTATTTGCTGTTATGCACGGTATTTTCGTTCTTTAGCGATAGCGTATCTGAAAGTGCACTTTTTAAAATAATGGCTTTGGTTTATCCTGTAGGATTCATTTTGGTAATCCTTGGCCAATCTATTTTATTTACTGAACAAACTTCGCTTTTAACCCTACCAGTACTTAATAATAAAAGAGGCATAAGAAGTTTATTTAAAATTTGGGGAATCGTAATCGCAGGTAATCTTTTAGGAGGTTATATTATGGCAATTTTGTTAGTATGGATTGGTCCTAAACTACATATTTTTGAGCATTTTGCGATCGAAAAAATAGCAAAGCACGTTACCGACTATAACGGAATTGTAATATTTGTAAGCGCTATTTTGGCGGGTTGGTTAATGGGTTTGTTATCATGGTTAATAACGTCGGCTAGAGATAGTATGAGCCGTATTATCCTGATTTTTATCGTTACAGCAACCATGGCGTTTACAGGTTTGCATCACAGTATAATAGGTAGCGTAGAAGTTTTTGCAGGTATGTTGGTATCACCAAACATTGTTTTTCTGGACTATTTAAAGTTTCAGTCTTTCGCTCTGATAGGAAATTCTATAGGTGGCGGGGTTTTCGTAGCTCTTTTAAAATATCGTGCTTTTGTATATAATATTGATATGGAACGCAGAAATTATTAATTATGAATACAACAAAATTTAAAGTAGGTTGGATTGGCTTAGGCAAAATGGGCATTCCCATGGCAAAACAAATCTTAAAAGCCGGATATCCCCTTCGTGTTTATAACCGATCTTCAGAAAAAAACAAAAAATTAGAGACTGAAGGTGCTACAACTGCTGAGAATATTAGAGAACTAATAAAAGAAACCGAAGTTATCTTTATAATGGTTTCAGACAACAAAGCAGTTAGAGAAGTTTTTGAGCATGAAAATGGAATTTTTTCTACGGAAATCGCCAACAAGATCTTTATAAATTCTAGTACAATTGCTCCTGAACTAAGCGTAGAAATTTCTGAAAAGATCGAAAACATGGGAGGCTTTTATTTGGATGCACCCGTATCTGGAAGTGTGAAGCAGGCAGAAGAAATGACCCTGGTAAGCATTGTTGGGGGATCGCAAAAAATTTTCGAAAAAACAGAAGCACTATTAAAAACTTATTCTAAAAAAGCTGTTTATGTTGGTGAAAACGGAGTTGGAAATTCTGCAAAATTAGCAGTAAACACTTATTTGGGAATAGTAACCCAAGGCTTAGCTGAAATTATTCAGTTTGCAAAAACTAAAAATGTAAACACTGAAGATTTGCTGGAAATTATTAATAACAGTGCTTTAGGAAGTACTTTTGTTAAAATAAAAGGAGAAGCGGCAATAAAAGAAAATTATGAAGCGGCATTTACTTTAGCGCATTTAACCAAAGATTTAAGACTTGCAAAAGAAAGTGGTTTTGATAAACCTCTGGGCAATACTACTTATAAAACATTTAGTGATGCCGAAGTAGCACTTGGTGAAGAAGATGTTATCTCAATTATTAAAAAGCTTTAAAGAATTGCACTAGGATTGCAAAAATCCTAGTGTACTTTTACAGCATGTCACACCACCACCATCACCATCATAATCAATCGGGCAAAAACCTAAAAATTGCGTTTTTCTTAAATTTAGGATTTACGATATTAGAGTTTTTTGGAGGCATTTATGTAAATAGTGTTGCTATCATGTCTGATGCTGTTCACGATCTTGGGGACAGCCTTTCTCTTGGAACTGCGTGGTATCTCGATAAGAAATCTCATAAAGCAGCAGATAATAAATATAGTTTTGGCTATAAACGATTTTCGTTATTAGGTGCTTTAATTAATAGTCTTGTATTAATCGCAGGTTCTGTTTATGTGATTTCTGAAGCGGTTGGTAGGCTTTTCGATCCACAGCCTTCAGATGCACAGGGAATGATAGTTTTTGCAATTATCGGCGTTTTGGTTAATGGATACGCAGCCTGGAAATTAAGCGGCGGTAGTAGTCTTAACGAAAAAACAGTTTCTTGGCACTTACTAGAAGATGTTCTAGGTTGGGTGGCGGTTTTAATTGTTGCAATCGTACTTAAATTTACAGATAATCAATATTTAGATCCTGCCCTATCGCTTTTAATTACTTTGTATATTCTTTACAATGTAATAATCCGACTCAAAGAAACCTTATACATTTTTCTACAGGGAGTTCCCAAAGAGATCAATCCTGAAAAAATTAAAGAAGACATTCTTAAAATCAACAATATCGATTCGTTACATCATATGCATGTTTGGAGTTTAGAAGGAGAACATCACGTATTTACATCTCACATAAAATTAAAGAATATCACCTGTTTTCAGGAATTATTCGAGGTAAAAAAACAGATAAAAAACCTACTTAAAAAATACCATTTTGATCATTACACTATCGAAACCGAATTAGATAACGAAACCTGTGAACTTATCTCCAGTGAAAAACATGATCACGATGATGAACATAGGCACGATCATCATAAACATTCTCATTAAAATTTACCAAATTCGATATTCTAAACCTAAATTTAAAACAATACCTCTAATCTCATTCTCTCTTTTTATTGCCCCAAAATAACTGCGAAAATTCACTAATATCGACTTGTTTATATGGTGGCCAATTCCAATACTCAAGCCGGCGTCAAAACTATCTCCATCGCGCATTATAAAAGTATCGCTCTCCCCATCGATCACCTGATAATCTGATTGTAAATTGCGATCTACAATAAAAGCAAACTGTGGTCCCGCTTCCAAAAACAATCCTTTTGTCAAATAAAACCGAGACATTAAAGGTATTAAAATACTTAATTCGTGAACATCATATTTATACTCGTATGTTGAAGATGAAATAGGATTGCCATAATAATCAAAAGCAGGAACAGTTAGATCATCTTTCACCATTTTACTTCCCTGTAATCCAAATAAAACTTCTGGCTGAAACTGGTAATTTCCAGACCTAAATGCATAGAACGCTCCCGCATAAAATCCTGGCTTAAATTTAAAATCCCCTCGATTTCTAAAACGATAATCGTTACCAGATGCATCGGTGAATTTCGCTAAATTCCCGCCTGCTTTTAGTCCAAATTGATGCTCCTGAGCGGTAATTTTGAATACTGAAAATAATAAAATGATAAAAAATAGATTCTTAATATTCATTCTGATTGATTTTTTTGGATTGATTTTTTGAATAATTGTAATTCCCTGAAATTGCGCATAAATATAGAATTATTTTGTATTCAGAATCGATAATTTTTTCAAGCTTTTTTACCAGTTCATTCATCAGAATTTACAGTCTTTGTATATTCAGGCCTTAAAACCTCAACGCTCTTTAAAAACGCATGAAAAGAAAGTTTACAAAAAATTTAGGTATGGCAGCAATCGTATTATTCGCTGCTTGCAAAAACGACTCCCAAAATAAAGATGATGCTATGGAAGACAATTTTATTCTTGCTGAATGGGCCGGCCCTTACCAGGGAGTACCGGCTTTTGATAAAATGAAAGTTAAAATGCTGAAACCCGCAATTTTAGAAGGTATGCAGCAACATCTTGAAGAAATAGACAGTATCGCCAACAATCCTGAAGAAGCAACTTTCGAAAACACGATTATCCCTTTCGAAAAATCTGGTGAGGCGCTAGATCGTGCATTTACGTACTATGGTATTTTCAGCAGTAATCTGTCTTCTCCAGAATTTAGAGAAATTCAGAAGGAATTATCACCAAAAATATCGGAATACAGTTCTAAGATTTCACAAAATGAGAAGCTTTTCCAAAGAATCAAATCTGTTTACGACCAATCTCAGGAAACTCCGCTAGACTCGGCTGAGCAAAGAACCATCGATCTTATCTACAAAGATTTTGAAATGGATGGCGCTAATCTTTCCGAAGAAGACAAAAAACGTTACGCCAAAATAAATAAAGAACTCTCTGAATTATATACGAAATTTTCTAATAACGTATTGGCAGATGAAGAAGGTTACGTAACGTATATCGATAGCACTCAGCTAAGCGGATTGCCAGAAAGTTTTGTAAAATCTGCCGCCAGCGCTGCAGAAGATAGAGATCATAAAGGTGAATTTGCGATTACCAATACGCGATCTTCTATGGATCCTTTTTTAACCTATTCAGATGAACGTGGATTAAGAGAAAAAGTTTGGCGTACGTATTATTCTCGTGGAAATAACGGAGACGAATTTGATAATAATCAGGTGATCAAAGAAATTCTTAAACTTCGTGATGAGCGTGTTTCATTATTAGGATACGATAATTATGCGCAATGGCGTTTGCAAGACCGTATGGCTAAAGAACCAAAACAGGCAATGGAATTAATGGAAGCCGTTTGGCCTGCTGCTTTGGGTCGTGTTGAAGAAGAAGTAAAAGATATGCAGGAATTTGCCAAAAAAGAAGGCAAAGACATTACTATAGAGCCATGGGATTATCGCTATTACATGGAAAAAGTTAGAAAAGAAAAATATGATCTTGATAGCGAAGAAGTAAAACAATACCTGCAACTCGACAATCTTAAAAAAGCCATTTTTTATGTAGCAGGAGAACTGTTTAATTTCGATTTTACGCCTGTTGATACCAGTTATGTATCTGTTTTTCATCCAGATGTAACGGTTTACGAGGTTAACGATAAAACAAATGGAGAAGTCATTGGATTATGGTATTTAGATCCTTACGCTCGCCCGGGGAAACGCTCTGGTGCCTGGGCAACGACCTATCGCAGTAAGGATGAATTAAGTGGAAATAAACCTGTGTTGGCTTCTAATAATTCAAATTTTGTGAAACCTGCTAAAGGAGAACCTACGCTGGTTAGTTGGGATGATGCTGAAACTTTTTTCCATGAATTTGGGCATGCACTTCACTTTCTTTCCGCAGATATTAAATATCCTAAATTGAATAGCGGTGTAAGAGATTATACTGAATTTCAATCTCAATTATTAGAACGTTGGTTATCTACAGATGAAGTAATTAATCAGTTTCTGAGACATTATGAAACCAATGAGCCAATGCCAGAAGAATTAGTGAAAAAGATTAAAAAAGCAGCTACATTCAATCAAGGATTTGGTACTACCGAATTTTTGGCTTCTGCTTTAATGGATATGAAATTTCATACAACCGATCCTTCTGAAATTACAGATGTGCAAGAGTTTGAAAAAGAACAACTGGACGAGCTTGGTTTACCTGAAGAAATACCTATGCGCCACCGTTCTACGCAGTTTGGTCATATTTTTTCTGGGGAAGGTTATGCTGCCGGTTATTACGGCTACTTGTGGGCAGATGTTTTAACCGCCGATGCTGCTGAAGCTTTTGCTGAAGCTCCAAACGGTTTTTATGATAAACAAACTGCACATAAGTTGGTGAAGTTTCTATTTGCGCCTAGAAATGCCATGGATCCTGCTGAAGCTTATAAAAAGTTTAGAGGAAGAGATGCCAATATCGATGCGCTAATGCGTGACAGAGGCTTTCCTGTGCCAAAGAATTAAGCTAATTTCAGCATAAAAATAAAAAAGCTACATTACTTAAAATGTAGCTTTTTTATTGAATATTAGTTCGTCCTAATTACGATAATAGTTAACTCATTTCAAGTTTATTTCTCATCCTGTATTTCTTCTATACCAGGAGCATCCAGCTGATTATTTCTATACAGATATACAGTTTCTTTTACTTCATATTCGGCAAAAGCAGTCACTAATTCTGTTTTAGCTTCTTGCTGTAAACGTTGTGCATCTAACAGGTCCGATAAATTATTTAAACCGCTATTGTAATTATCACGCTGCACCTCTAGATTTTCTTCAGCATAAGCCAGATTTTCTTTGGCATACTCAATTTGTTTGTAGGCATCTAACAAATCGTACCAACTTTTTGTAATACCTACGGTAATTTGATCTTGCCCTTTTTTTAATTGATTTATAGCAATTTTTTCTTCAATTTTTCGCTGCTTTACCTGTTGCTTTTCTTTACCCCACCAAGCTGAAATAGGAATTCGAACGAGTCCAAAAGCTAAAGGTTGAATATCTGAATCTAAACCGGTACTAAAAGTTCCGTATTTACTGGCATTGACGCCTACAGAAATTTGAGGCATTTGATTGGCTTGTGCCATCTTGGTTTGTAGTTTAGAGGCTTGAATTTGCTCGTCTAATAATTGGTAATTCTTATTTTCATTAACATTTACGGTATACTCATATTTCAGTTCTGGTGGTATTACTTGGTGTAAGGTGTCTACAGCAACTTGGGTAGTATCGTAATCTAAACCGGTGTATAAAGCCAAATCAAGCAAGGCTAATTTTCGCATATTGGCTAATTTGCTTTCTTTTAGTAATACCTTACTGCGATTTACTTTTACTTGTAGTAATTGATTTTTAGCAATTAAACCGGCATCTAATAAATCTTGTTGTTGTGCTAATAATTCAGAAAGATACAATTTAGCAGCATCTACTACTTTTTGCTGTTCTTGTAATTGTACCAATTGCCAGTATTTTTTTTCGGTGGTTAGAATAACAGAGTCAACAGACTGCTCTGCCCGAATTTGATTGGCGTTTACTTGTAATTCTGCTAATTTGTTGGCGTTTCTTACTTTTCCGCCGGCAAAAACCACTTCAGATGCGGTGGCCGAAGCTAAGTATACATTATCAATCTCCGGTATTCCTAATAAAGCAATAGGATCTATAAAATTGTCGAAAGCATACACCGTTCCGCCTAAAGCTTCCACCGTAGGAAAGTAATTAGCCAAGGCTTCTTGTTTTTGTGCGTTAGCTTTTTCTATACGTAAATTTCCATTTTTAATATCGTGGCTATATTGTAAAGCTGCTTTCTTAGCTTTTTCTAGCGTGATATAATTTTCTTGCGCATTTGCTGAAATAGCTACCGTAAATAGTGCAAAAATGCCAAGCTTTTTTAAATATGCTGAAAAATTAGTGTTCATTTCTTTTCAATTTGAATATTAAGCTTCTTCGGTTTTATTTTCATCTTCTTTTTTGAAGAACATCCAATATAAAACCGGTAAAACATACAAGGTAAGTACCATAGAAATCATTAACCCGAAAGCGATAACAGTTCCTAACGGTCCCCAAAGTGTAGACCTACTAATAATCATAGGAATCACACCTACCGCTGCTGCTGAAGAGGTTAAAAAGATGGGGCGCATTCTACGTTGCGCTGCCATTATGGAAGCTTTTTTAACGCTATAATTCTCTTCGTATCGAAGTTCATCTGCAAAATCTATTAAAATAATACCGTTTCTTACTACAATTCCGCACAAAGCTAAAATCCCAAGAAACGAAGTAAAACCAAACGGGTATTGCATCAGCATTAAGCCTAAAGCGGCTCCTAAAATACTTAACGGCATCGTAATAAAACTTAGCGTTGCGTGTTTTATAGATTTAAAATGCCAGATTAAAATCAAGAAAATGACCAATACACTAATGGAAAGTGAAATGCCCATAGGAACCAAATTTTCTTGTTGCATCTCGTATTCACCACCATAATCTACTCGAATGGTATCGGGAATATTTAGTTTCTTGATTTTTGGCCTAAGTTTTTCTAATACCACATTAGCTACAGCACCTTTGGTAATATCAACCCGAACGGTTAAACAACGCATTCCGTTACGGTGGGTAATTTGTTCTTCTTCCCAACCGGGTTTTACATTGGCTACTTGCCGAAGCGGAACCATACTTTGGGTTTTTGCAGAAAGTATTGAAAGTTCTCTTAAATCGGCTACGGTTTGTGCTTTGTTATTTTCGGCTTTAATTTTTACCTGAATCGCATAATCTTCATCGTACACTTTGGTAGCATTTAAACCTTCCATATACATCGCCACCGTATTGGCAATATTTTCTTTACTTAAGCCAACTTGTGCCGCTTCATCTTTTTTAATGTCGATGTTAATGGTAGACTGTTTTTCGCCAAAATTGGTTCTCGACCAAATGGTTTCTGGGGTTTGCCGTGCTAAATTAATAATGCTATCGCCATAGGTGCGCAATTGCGCAATATCGTTTCCGAAAAGGCGAACCTCTATAGGTGCCGGTTTATTTACCATATTAAGCTGTTTCATTCGTAAATACGCATTCGGAAACATATTGGCATAATGCTTATCATAATCTTTTAATACTTCTTCGGTTGCATCTTCCGAAGCTGTGGTGATTAAAATTTGGGCATAATTTTTAGCCGGTAAATTAGGTGCGTAAACCATATGGAAACGTGGCGAACTTTCTCCAATAAAACTGGTGTAGTTCAGTACGCGTTCGTCATCTTTCAAAACTTCTTTTTCAAACTTTTTAACCACTTTGGCCGTTTCATCTAAATTGCTGCCTTTGGCTAAATACACTTCAACTGCAAATTGGTTTCGTTCAATAACCGGAAATAATTCTTGAGTTAAGCTTGAAAATAAAATGATTCCTAAAACTACAGAAGCAATTCCTACCGCTAAAGTGATTTTAGCGTGTTTCATTGCTTTTTGTATAGATGAATTGAAAAAGTTTTGTAATCGATCTAACATCGATTTTTTATCTTTTTTCTTTTCTTTTTTATCGTCATGGAGTCCTCTTTTAATAAAAATAGTATTGAAGAAAGGCACAATTAACACAGATATGGCTAAGGATAAAAACAGCGCAATCATAATAGTGAAAGGGAACGTGCTTAAAAAGTCTTTCGCCGTACCGCTTAAGAAAAAGATAAGTGGTAAAAAGGTGGCGGTAATGGCTAAGGTAGCCGTAAATACAGACGGGAATAATTGTAACGCACTGTGGTAGGCTGCTTTCCAAATCGATTCACCTTCGTCTAATTTTTCTACGTGATTATCGATAATCACAATAGGATCGTCTACCACAATTCCCAGCACAATGATAAGTGCCGCCAGGGTTACGGTATTTAATTCCATACCCAACATATACATAACTGCTAATGTTGCTGAAATGGTAATCGGGATAGTGGCAGCGGCAACCGAAGCTACACGAAACGGCAATAAAAACAGCGCTACTAAAATGACCCCTACCAAGGCGTAACCAAATTCTTTCATAAAATGGCCAATAGCGCTATGCACCACATCCGGCTGATCGGCTATTTTATGAATTTCAATATCTTTTGGGAGTTGTTGCTCGATGCTGGTTAAGCGTTCTTCAATTTGTTTTCCGAATTGTACGATGTTATTTCCTTTGGCCATTTCTAAGGTAATAATCATCGCTTTGGTTCCGTTGGAAGTGGTAAAAGCGTCCGGATCTTCATATTCTCGCTTTACTTCAGCTACATCTTTTACCCGAATTACACTTCCATCGTCTCCGGTACGTACAATTTGGTTGGCCACATCGGTTTCATCTTTAATAAATGTATCAATATGAATAGGTCGATCAAATTTTTGCTGCTCTAAAGTTCCTCCCGGATTTATCGAACCTTGATCTTGTAAACTTTGCATTAGCATTCCCGGACTAATGCCGTAGGTTGCTAATTTATTCTGATCGGCATACACAGCAATTTGCTCGGTTAATCCACCATCGTGACTTATTTTTGCCACATTTTCTAGCTGGCGAAGATTGTCTTCAATATCTTCTACGTGGCGTTGTAAATCTTTATAGGGTCGGTTTTGAGATTGCACCGCTAAAATCATAGCCGCGGTATTTCCAAACTCGCTATTCACTATAATTCCGCGAACGCCTTTGGGTAATTTTTGTTGCTGAAAAACGAGTAAACCATTTTTAAGCTTATTCCAAAACTGCTCGGTAGCATCTTCATCTACTCGGTTAGCAACTTCAACGTAAATATACATTTTCCCGTCTTGGGAATAGGAGTAAGTTTTGGTTTTATCAACTTCGTTAAAACTGAACAGGTATTCTTCAACTTTAGTTGTTAATTCTTGTTCTACTTCTTCAGAATTGGCTCCCGGATAATACCCAATTAATAATCCTTGGCGAATGGTAAAATCCGGGAATTCGTTACGTGGCATATTAAACAAACCAATAAGCCCGATAATTACCAAGAGTGCGGCAACCGCAAGCGGAAACGATTTGTTTTTCATAGCCCATTCGATAATAGAGCTGTTATCTTTTTTCATAATCTACACGAACTTTTTAGCTTATTTAGCTATTTTTATGGGAGTATTGTCGGTTAATTTATGATAGCCGGAAGTAATTACTTGATCGTTATTTTGTAATCCTGAGGTAATTGCAATACCGTTATTGTACAATTTTCCGGTAGTAACCATTTGTCGTTTTGCTTTGCCATTTTGTACGATATACACGAAATTTTCACCATTTTCGGTTACCGAAACTACTTCAACCGGTAACACAATTGACGTGTTTTTTGAGGTTTCATTTTTATCGAAATCGAGCATAGCAGCGCAAGACATACCGGGTTTTATTTTTCGGTCGGGATTATTGATAGTGATTTGTGCTATGTAAACCGGATTTTGTTGGGTAGACTGAATAGAAATTTCAGAAACTTGTCCGTGAACTATTTCATTATTTAAAGCATTGATTTTTACTTTAGCGCTATCGCCATTTTTTAGCTGATTCACTTCTTCATCCGGAATAGGAATAGCAGCTTTAACCTTGTTGATCTCTAATAACTGAAAAACCGGACGCCCGGGGCTTGCTAAATCTCCGGCTTCCATAATTTTAGCACCAATATATCCGCTGGTAGGCGCGTATAATTTACTATGCTTTACGTTTTGGTATACGGCATTTGCTGCAGCTTTTGCCTGTTGGTATTTAGAGCGCGCTTCAATCATTTTAATTTCAGCAATACTTCCTTTTAAATACACTTCATTAATACGCTCGTAATTCTCTTTCGCTAATTCCGCTTGAGCTTTTTTTGCTTGATATTCTTCTTTATAAGCGGTGGCATCAACTTCGGCTAATAATTCACCTTTCTGAACAAAATCGCCCATATCGGCTTTTAAATATTCAATAGTTCCACCTATTTGAAAGCTTACATTTATTTTTTTATTAGCTATAATTTTGCCGGTAAAACCAATATCCTGATTTTGTTGAGCTGAATTTGGGTTACCAATGGTCATTGTTTTTACCTCGATAGATTGAATAGGAGTCGATTTTTTTTCTTCTCCACAGCTTATGGCCAGAAAAATGCTAAAGACTAGCAAAGTGAGACGAATAATGCGCATAGTTTTAAGGTTTAAAAAGTATTAGTGTTGAAGTCCTTTTATAATAAGTTGATTAATCCAATCTAAACGATCGAACATATCGTTTGAATAGCGTTGATATAAGAAAATTTCTTTTTCCAGACTATCGGTAGCCGTAACAATAGCTAGGGCCAAAAAATTTAAATCAGTCTCAGGTACCGGAGTAATTTCTTCTTTCTCGATTGCCCAACGAAGACAATTCTCGATAATCGAAACTTCTTCTGCCCGAATTTCATACAATAGTTGAAATAAAAAACTGGTATTCTCTTTTAAATCGCTTAACAGGTATTTGTAGGTCTCTGATAGTTTAATGAGATGCTCAAGTTTAATCTTTCGGTATTTAGAAAGGTTTTCTTTGATAGTGAAATTGCTTGAAACCTTTTTTGAAGTTTCTAAAATTCTACTTTCATATTCGTTTTTAACAAAAGCCTCAAAAACCTCATTTTTATTTTTAAAATAGTAATATAAAGTGCTTCTGCCTTTACCGGAAGCTTTGGCAATGTGATCCATCGTTGCTTTTTTAAAACCGTAATTTTTAAATACCGTTTTAGAAGCATCAATAATCTGTTTTTTTACGAAGTCTTCTTTAGATTCCATTTTCGACAAAATATTATAATATGTCTAATTTTAGACAAAAATACGCATTTAGTCAGTTTTTGAATCTTGTTATTTTGTTAATATTTGAAGAGGAATTTGCTAAACATTTTAATGAACCTTTCAATTTAAAATAACTTTAACTCCTGAATGTGAAAGTGGATTTTATTCAATAGCTATTAATAAGTATACTTGAAATGCAGAAGTAGTTAGAACAATAAAACTGTTATAAATTGAATAAAAAGATCAAGCAGATTTCGATCTTTCGTTAGAAAATTTAACGAAAGATCGTTTGATGACTATATTTAGTGAATCGTTTTTTCTTTTGTCTTGGTATCTACCAATTGTAATAAGGTTGGCATTCTAAAATTGCCGTGCATTGTTTTAATATGATTGTAGGCTTCTTCTAAATCGATCCCGATGGCAGAAATGTAAAGCGGGCGTATGCTTTCGCCTCGTAATAATGCTTTGTAGTTCGAGGTGTTAGATTGGTATTGCGATTTTGCTACACCAATAATCGGTATTTTTTGATCAAATTTTTCGTATAAATGACCACCTAAACCGAGTTTATTTTCTTCAAGCGTGGTGTAACCATCAATGATAATCGCATCAATTTCTTCGGGATTAATTTTATTTAACAAACTTAAAATACAAGGTAATTCTCGTTTGTAAAAAGAACCGGGTTCATAATCAGCAACGCCTTCAATAATTTCGCTGTAAATACGCAAAGGCTCTCCATCTTGCCAGTCGTTAAAGCTTACGGCAATGGTTTTAGCTTTATTATTATAATAGTACGTGTCGAAAGCAAGAATCATAATTTTATTTTTTTTGTTGAATTTTTCGGTACAAACGTATCAGCTTTACTTAAGGTAAAGTTAAGTTCAGGATAGGTGAAATCTAATTGTTTATTTTCTTTTCCGCGTAGCGTATAAAATTGTTTTTGCTTAATTTCATTAGCTAGTATTAGTTGTTTCCCGTTTTCAAAATAAGGCGTGTTTTTTTTAAACTGAATAAAAGTTTTAGATGTTCTGAATGTGATGCCTAACCACCGGTTTTCTGAAAATGATTCTTTTTGTTGAGGTTTTTCGGGGAATATAATTTTATGAAAAAACCTAGAATTTGTATCTGTTGAAAATAACACCAATGAATTATGCGTTAATGGAATATCAGTTTCTTTTTCTGTTATTTTATCTTTAATCCGTAGAATTCTGGTGTTTTGAGAATTCAGTTTTTCTGGATATTCGTAACACGAAAAAAGACTGATGTAAGAGTTTGTTGCTAAATCTAAAGCTTGGTCAGAATGGTATTTCATCTTTCTATATTCAGCATCATAAATCTCGATAAGGGCATGATTAAATTTGACTTTCGAGAAGTTTTTATCTTCTAGATTTTTATCAATACCATTAATAATTTCTTGATGTAACTCAGAAAACGAGTTGGCAGAAATAGTAAATGCTGTAGTCGTTCGCACTATCGGAAATCTGTTTTCTTCGGGCTTCACCAAGTTATTTCCCCAACGGCCTTTTCCTAAGCTTTCAAATTCTGTAGCTTTGGTTAAATCGCTAAAAAGGTTTTTGGGAAACGATAGTTTACTAACATAAAAATCTTTTGGTTTCATGGTACTACAACTAAAATTTGAGATTAATAAACCGGTTTTTCGTAATCGCCAGAGTTCATACTAAAATGAATTTTACCGTATTCAACTTGTTTTTCTGACTTATTTTCTTCGAAGTAGGTGCTGCGTAAATCTTCCATTTGTTCAGCATTCATCGGTTCTAGTTTTATCAATCCTCCTTTTTCTTTAATAAAAGTTTGATTGTTTTTATAAACCGCTTCCAAATTAGAACACCGAATGACATAACCCATTCGGGTTGGTACTTGATCGACATTTAAAACCGAAGGTCGTATTTCGTGCGTATACAATCTGTTAGTAGAAAGGGGAATTAAAAACACCGAATTTGGATATAGCGTAATGCTAAATTCTTTTGCTAAACTTGCATCGATCACTGTGGGTTTTAATTTAAAATGAAGTCGTGTTAAGGCACTCGATTTTTTATAATACCAATCGAATGGATTGTTTTCTGGGTGATGCAGTTTTTCAATATTAGTATCATCATAAAACGAACAAAAAGCGATAAGTCCTTCGTTGGGCATATCTTTGGTTTTATCGGAATGTGCTTTTATCTTGGCTTTTACATCTTTTGGATTGTTTTTGTCTTTCTTTTTATTCTCATAAATCTGCGCCAAAACATGATTTAATTCGGTTTTTTGTTCAAAATCGAAACGTACCGCTTCATTTATTTTATTGACGATATGATGATCTGTTTCACTGAAATTTTCTGTAGGCCCGGTAAAATTGCTAGAACATCTTAAGAGTCTAAAATGAAGTTCTTCTTCGCTTTTAGCAAGTTGGGTTTTGGTAATTGGAGTCAGGTAAATCCCTTTTCGTAAGGCTTTTCCTTGTTTGTTAGATTCGGTTAATTGCTGAAAATTATGAGCAGTTTTAATTTTATGAAAATAGTTTTCAGTATTAAAAAACTTTCGGTAATACACGCCGGCATTATGGATGTTTAAAGGAACTTCACCCAGATGTATTCGCTTAAAAAAGGTGGAGTTTAAATTCTCGTAATTGAACGAAAATTCTTCAATAATATAAAAAGTACAGTTTTCTTTTTCAATTTCAGCAATATCACCCAACACATACATACGAATAAGATCGGAGGTATTTTTTATTTCTGAAAACTTGGTTATTACCTGTCCGCAAAAATGTGTTATTAATTCCTCAAATGCTACTGAATGTTGTTTTTCTTGAGTTAAATTGATCAAGAAGTTTTTAGCGGTTGAAATATTATTTTCTGTATTCATCATGTTGAATTTTTCGGCTTTCATTTTCAATCATCAACCCGCATCGGTTTTAATGTTAGAGAAATCTCCTTTTGCTAATTTGTCTTTTTCTATAAAGAGCATTAAATAGCCACCATCGTGCCAATTCCATTCAAGAGAACGTATGGAAAGTAATGTGAGTAACGAAACCCATTCTTTTCCTTTTCTGGGGTCGTAAGCCAATGAATTATAATAGGGATAGCCTAATAAGTAATTGTAGCCGCCTTTGCGAATTAGGCTAGGTACTTTATCGCACACGTAAGACAATTGCCTTTTGTTGAGTTCTTTTTCTTTAAACAATTCCGGTCTGTGGGGTATGTCAATGCTTTGTTCAAATTGTATGGGAAAGCCAAAAATTCTAAGAGAGGGGGTAATATTAGTATTTATATAGGTTTGTAATTCTTCATCTTCTTTAAAATAAAAGACTTTTGCATACTCATCTGCTCCCCAAAAAATATTTTGATCTTCATCATCTGCCACAAATATGCTTAGCATTCCAGTTTTGGGTAGTGGAGAAGGAAATGTAATTTCACTTAAATTGAATTGTGCTATAAATCTGTAGTCTCCAAACTCGTGTCTTGGCCATTCAAAATTTGTAGGAACTTCAGGATCACCACCTAATTTACTAACACCAAAATTTTCTCCTTGCTCATTTTTTCTAGTAATGGTAATAGAAGAAATAGCTAAAGATTTTAGATATGCTTCTTTTTTAGCTAAATTATATTTAGCTTCTTTCATGATCTTTTCTAGTTTCGGGAGGTCCATCATAGGTGTCTTATTTTATAGACAAAGATGCAGGCTTATCTTCGAAATTAGGTAACCGTTTTCAGGGATATTATTTAAACAGAAGATTTACTATTTTTAGAAATGGCTGAATTCCGTGAGCTGTTTTCGTGTTCTCAGAAATACTTTTGTATCAAATAAAAAGAACTTATGAGCAATACAGAAAATACAGGAGGAAAATCTCCAAAAGAAATGGAAGAAATTAAAGGAGCAGTTAACGACACGTCTGCTAAAATTTATCCTATTATTAAGCCAGCAGATTGGGTAGGTATAAGAGCAGGCGCTTTAAAAACGAATATGATAGGTTCCCCGGCAGAAAATAACCTAAAGCTAGTAGTGGCTTATGGTAAAGATACGCCTGATAATTTAGTGTTCTTAACACAAAATGATTTGCCTAAGTATGAGGGTCGAAATATTATAGAAGAAGCGCTTCAAAATATAGACGAGTATCCTACCGAGTTTGAATATTTTGAAGCTTTTGAAAATAGAGCATTAAGCGCTAGCGGACCAGATTTTGCGAGTGAGCGTATTCTTTCTCAAAGCCATATGCTTAAAGCACACGAAATGTTAGAAGCTGAAGAATTAATAGTATCAATACCTAGAAGATCGTGTATGATGGTTATTGCAAGAGATGCTTCAGAAGATTTATTAAATAAGTTTGCGTATCTACACGACTACACTTGGAATGACGATAGCTACGGTAACGCACCTATCTCCAATCTTTTATTTATTGTGAAGGAAGGATCTATAGTAGCCCATATAAATTTAGAAGACTAAATCTGTTTTTAGTAGTTCTCTAATTGCTATAGCTTTGTTTACAAACTCAAAGCTATAGCAATTTTTGCATAGAAAAGATAGGTTTCTTTAAAAACGGCTAGTTAATTTGAAGCTAACTCATACTATTTAAAAACAATTATTTATGAAAAAAGTGTGTCTTTATGAGTTTGAAGATCCAGCTATCAAAATCTCTATGCACGTCTATTTTAATGCCGATAATCAATTACTATTTGATGGTTACGATATTGGCAAACGTGTAAAAGAAGGTTTGGGCGATTCAGATTATGAATATCAGTACATAATAGCTTGGGAAGAAGCTAAAAAACTGGCCCACTTATTTAATTGTAAAGAAAATGACAAAGCTGCTATTTTAGAAGGCCTAAAAAAACGTTTTAACACTAACGATGCCTATTCAAAATTTGGAGATTATATGATAGAAAACAATGTTGTCTTTGAGCAATTTGTGTGGCATTAATCAAGTTTGCATTTAGCTCAATAAAATTTATAATAGATATTGTAAAACATAGTAAGAGTTGTAATTTTCAATAAAAACATTATTAAAATTTTTGACTGGAAATTGAAAAATGATCTTAGGCTTACTTGAAATTTAAAAGATTTTCTCATGAGGATGTCAAAATTTGATTGCTTATCATCCTGCTATTAATTAATAGTCTTAAAGACTTCAAATCAGCTGTTTTTAGATCTTGGACCTGAGTTGAAGAATTTTGATCAAAAAATTTCGATATCTATCACTCATTAAGAAATCAGCCCCATTCCCCTTAAATCCCAAGATTCTCAAAATTTAGATAATAATATTATTTTAAGGCATCATCAAAATTAGGTTGAAACATCACATATTAATTACAACATTAGCAAAATAAGATCGAATATTAAATAATAGTTAAATCGAAATAACAATGTAAGCTCTTACGTATATTTTAGACTACTTTTGCGTAAGCACTTACGAATTATTTATTTAAAGTAAATTTTACCCAGAAATTTGACAGACAATTTTTAAACAGATGAGTTATGATCTTAGAAAGAAAAAACAACTTAGCACTAGATATTAAAGAACTCAATGCAATGGATTTAAACAACATTGCATCTATGTTTCTACCTAAAACATCTCATATTGCTCAAAATAATGAACAAACAGATCCATACGTAGGTAAATTATTAACCTTTTTAAGCGCAGAGCTTAACCTAGAGCAGAAAAAAACACAAAATTATCATTTGCTTTGGTCTCGTAAAGAAGAAACCATTGGCTTTGTAAGTGTAACAAATATTACCCAAGGTAGAGAAGCTAAGATTAAATTTACTTTGTTTGAACATGTTAACCTGAGTAAAGAGGAAAGTGAAAATAGTATAATATCTTCTGTAGAAAGAATATTCGAGAAGTTCAATTTACAGCGTTTAATTGTAACTATTGATACTGAAAATGAAAATCAACCTGAGAAAGATTTACTGAGTCTCTACAAATATTATCCTATTGGTCTTTTACATCTTGAAGGATCTAAAAAGGATTTTGTAATTCTTAAGGATGATAAAAACAGTTCGACAAGACCATTTTATTTTTTATAGAATTAAATAAATTTTAATGGGACTATCTATTTTCTTTAATAAACCTGTGTAAGTGCTTACTTTTACTGCTAGTTTTTAATTTAACTATATGGATGACGATTTTTTAGTGGAAATGGGTTATGCAGGTTTAACTGGCAGATTGAAACGACTTAGCGATTCCTTTTTATATTCAACACGCCAGTTTTATCGTGATAATGGTCTTGAAATTGAACCAAATTGGCATATGATTTTTCTTCTGTTAGAAAAACATGAGCGATTAACCGTTATGGAAATCGCCGAAAAATTACATCTCTCCCACCCTGCAATTGTGCAGCTGGTTGATAAAATGAAGAAAAAAGGATATATCAATTCAGTTAAAGATCCCAAAGATAAAAGGAAACACTTACTTAGGCTTTCAAAAAAGGCGCAACTTAAATTGCCCGAAATGCAGCGACATTGGGATGCTGGTGATAAAGCTGTAAAAGAAATAATGAATCATAGCAAAGCGATTTTCGATCACTTAGCCATTCTTGAAAAAAATATAGAGCAAGCTGATTTTAATGAGCGTTCAAAAAAGTACCTCAACAAAACTGAGTAAGCTTTTACTCTTTTAAATTTTCTAAGCAAGATTGTCTATTTTCGTCTCAGAAAATATTTCTTATGCACCGATATTTTAAAATCTACAAACCTTACGGCTATCTCAGTCAGTTTATCACCAACGAAAAACCTAGAAAAAAGAAAAAGTTGCTGGGTGAACTTGGAGATTTCCCGGAAGAAACGATGGCAGTTGGAAGATTAGATCAGGATTCTGAAGGTTTGTTGTTTCTTACTACCGATGGTAAAGAAAGTGCTAGAATTACAGGTGGTGGTGTAGAAAAAGAATACTATGTACAGGTTGATGGTGATATTACTGAAAAAGCGGTTGAATTATTACAGCATGGTGTAGAAATAAGTATAAACGGTACAAAGTATGAGACGCTCCCTTGTAAAGCTTTCAAATTAGAAAAGCGTCCTGTTTTTCCTGAGCGTGCGAAGAAAATTAGAGATGAAAGACACGGTCCAACAAGTTGGGTTTCGATAACCCTAAAAGAAGGTAAATTCCGGCAGGTAAAAAAAATGACTGCTGTAGTTGGCTTTCCTACACTCCGTTTAGTTCGAGTTCGCATAGGTAACGAAAAACTAAACCAAATGGATAGTGGTGAAGTTATTGAACTTTCTAAATTTAATTGTTGAAAATAATATCAACTAAAAATTGTACTGGTGTAACGGATTGTAATTAAAAACTTTTCCAAAAAAACGGAAGGTTTCCTGAGCCTTTGCCGTAGCTATTTGAATTTCTTCTTCTGTAAATTCTTTCGAGTTGACTTCTTTCATAAATTGTTTCCAGCCTTCCACATTTTTTCTTTCTCCATTAAAAAAATGATGCTGAGAAATATCTTTTAAATGCTCGCAATGCTGAAGTTCTTTTGCAATAAGCATACCGCCCATTGCAGAACCTTCTAAAACATAAGAAGCTCCCAGAGCTTCAATCTTATCCCTACAATAAAAATCGTTTTTAAAATAGCTCAAAGCAGTTTCAAACTCTACACCAAGCATCTTTAAATCTATGGCCAATCGCTCACTTTTATCAGTAGAAAAATTAGAGTAAAACTGTTTTATTTCATCTTCAACAATACGATATGCTAAGAAATTTTGAAGCAGTAGCGTCCTATATTCTTCTAGGGTAATGGCATGATCCATAATTAGACTCGCAGCGTTATCGCTTTCAATCTCTTTATGTAAATCTGATGTTTCTTTTCTAAGCGTTTCTAACATCATTATCTAAAGTGATATTATCTATATTTTCTCTAATCTTACTAATATTAAGACGTTGCTCGTCATTTTCAGCATTAATCTCATCTAAGTATTGATAGATTTGATTTACTGCTATTTTATTTCTTCTAATTTTTTCTCGTAACTCTTCCTGCTCCAGCATATTGAAGACTACTTTTTTAAGCAGTGGTTTCAATTTTTCACTTAAGTTCTTCATATTTTTCTTTAATATGAAGCCTGAAGCTCCAGCGAGAATAGTATTTGCGGCAAGCTCATCATCGTCGATAGTTCCTGTCACAAATATAAAAGGAAGGCTATCATCAAAATTCTTAGTTAACTTGAGGATATCTAGCCCGGTACAAGTAGGTAGATTATAATCTGATAGTATTACATCTGGAACAAAATTATGAAGCTTATTCTTACAATCTTCTACATTATCTACTACCTCAATTTCAGGATTCTCAACAATTTTATTAATCTGCATGGTAATTAACTCTGCATCAACCTCATAATCCTCTACTAATAAAATTTTTAGCGCCGTTGTAATCATCTAATAAATTTGGTTTATTTACGTGGGAAAAATACAAAATAGATTTCAATAAATTCTATTCTTCAAAATCTGGCAAAATAAAATAAAAAACTGATCCTTTGCCAGGTTCGGTTTCTACCCATAATTGCCCATTATGCTTGTCTACTACTTTTTTTGCAATAGAAAGACCAATTCCCGTTCCCAGGTAGTCTTTGGAAGCAACTCTGGAGAATAATTTGAAAATCTTCTCTTTATATTTAGGATCAAAACCTACACCATTATCTTTAATAAAGTAAACATTTTCCTCTTTCTTCTTAAAAAATCCTATCTCTATTTCAGGAAGCTTTTCTTTACTACTGTATTTTAAAGCATTGCTTATTAAATTATTGATCAGTTGGGAAATCATGCGGCGATCACCAACAGCTTTGGGTAAATTTTCATCAATTTTAATGATCGTACTAGGATAATTATTTTCAGCGTTTTGTGCTTCAATCGCGTTAGTAACAATTTGCTTTATCGATAACAATTGCTTAGATAATTTTGTTTGCCCTACTTTGGAATATGACAAAATATCATCGATCATTGTATCCATTTCTCCAGCCGATTTTACGATAGTTTTTACCGCCTTTTGGCTATAGTCATCCAAGCGATCCCAATAATGATCTTGTAATATCCTAGCATAACCGTCTATCCCCCTTAGAGGTGCTCTTAAATCGTGAGAGACACTATAACTAAACGTTTCCAGTTCTTTATTTGCTTCTACTAGCCTACTATTAAGTGAATAAATTTCGTCCTTTTGCTTTTTAACTAAAATATGGATTATACTTTCGCGTAAACTACTTACAGCCTCAAGATCATAATCTGCCCATGGCTTGGCTATTCCAGAAACTTTTTCTGCCCAACGCTCAAAAGACTTGCGCGGGGTAAGATATTCGATTCCGTTTTTTATGAATCCTTTTTTTTGTGGGTTTCCGCCCCAGCTTACCGTTTCTTTAGCCTCTGGTCTAAACCAAATTATATAATCACCTTCCTCATTACCAAATCGCGCACTAAGAATTCCTGAGGCTTTCGCTTTAAATTTACTCGCTTCAGGATATAAATTAGACAAGGACTTAGAGGAAAAGTAAGTTCCTTTATTAACTAAAAAATGATCGCATAATTTTGCAATTTCTTTTTTCTCTGGGGTTTCACCACAAGTATATATTTCTCCGTCTTTAACAATTGCACCGCCACCGCAATCTAATATATCAACAAAAGTTGGATCAAAATTGCAAAGTGCATGTACTATATTATTAATCGACGTCATTTGCAAAACTAACTTTTTACGGATCTCATCTGATGCTGAAGTTTTGGCTAAGAATAAGTTAGTGGTTTTTAAAGCAAGTTTGTTCGAAAAAACCTGAGTTAAAAATAAACAAGATTGTCTTTGATGGTAATTTATAAATTTTGGTGTAGAATGGTGACATGCCACCAATCCCCACAATTCTCTATTCAAAATAATGGCAGCAGTTAAAGAAGCACCCACTCTCATATTTTGAAGGTATTCTATATGAATTGGAGAAACCGCTCGTAATTCTGAACTAGATATATCTGAAGCTTGTCCCGTAATCGGAGAAATTTCAGGAATTATTGGTGAGGCTTTATAATTTACATCACTTATTATACGAACACCCTGCTTCATGAAAATATCACGAGCAGGTTTAGGAATATCGGTTGCAGGATAATGTAGACCCAGCCAACTTTCTAATTGCGGCTCCTTAACCTCAGCTACGACTTCTCCATTCCAATCTTCGTCAAATTTATAAATCATAACTCGATCATAATCGAAAAGATGCTTAACAAGCATAGCAGCTTGTTGGCACATATCGTTTACAGAATCGCTATCATTTAGCTCTGCTAAAATTTTAGTTAGTTGTTCTTGAAAACCAACTGGATCTAACGATTTTCCCGAGGGTTCTATATCCAGGATCAAAAAATCTTTTGATATAGACGGAATACATAAAAATTTTTGATCGCCTAATTTAAACTTCCTTGGAAGTAGGCTTTCATTATTTTTTAATTTTCTTTTAAAAGATTTAGCTACTTTTTTGGGTAAAACCTCTATTAAAGGCGCTCCTAAAATTGTTGCAAGATCGATTCCAAGAATACTTTTTGCATTTTCACTGCATTGAGAAACACTTAAGGTATTAACATCACAAATCATGATAACCCCATGTTCCTGTGCTTTCCCTATAATATGTATAGGTTCCCTATCGCAATTAGTAAGAGTTATTTCCTGCTCGCTATATGCGCCTTTCGCCATCTATTTTGCTTTAATTTTAAAATAAAAAGTACTCCCCACTCCTGGTTGGCTATCCACCCAGATTGTTCCTCCGTGAAGTATTACTATTTTATGAACATGTGCAAGTCCCACACCAGTACCTTCGTATTTCTCTTCTGTAGGAACTCTGTTAAATATGGTAAATATATTTTTCTGATCTTCTTCTGAAATTCCAATACCATTATCCATTACAGAAAATACCCAATATTCATCTTCCTGATAAGACGAAATTCGAACTTCTGGAGTTTTATCTTTAGCACAATATTTTAAAGCGTTACTCAACAGATTTTGGAAAAGTAATCGCATTTCTACCTCATACACCTTCAATTTTGGTAAACTACCAATATGAACTTTTGCGTTAGTATCTTTTATTCTTTTGGTTAAATCATACTTCACAACTTCGGCAAGTTCTCTGGTATCAACCATTTTTTTCTTGGTATTTCTACCAATTCTAGAATGTTCTAGTAAGGCTTTTATCTGCGCTGATAATCGATCGGAAGCCTCGTCTATATACTTTATGTAGTCTTTACCTTTTTGATCTAACTTATCGGAATAGATTTTACCAAGAATATCACTTCCAAATTTAATTGTACTCAAAGGCTCCTGAAGGTCGTGGGAACAAATAGAAACGAACTGCTCTAGATCGTGATTGGCTCTTTGAAGATCTTTCTTTTGTTGCTCTAGTTCATCCTGCACTGTTTTCAATTCAGAAATATCTACACATGTAAAGCGATTAGTGATACCATTACCGTTTTCATCCAGTTCTACAGTAGAATTCATGATTACAGGAACAACACGACCATTTTTAGTGACCATCTCCTGCTCTACATTTTTAAGTTCTCCTTTTTCCTGAAATAACTTATTAAGGCGTAATGCACGTAGTTTAGATTCGTCTTCATAAAGCTCGAAGATTGGCTTACCGATAATATCCTCTTTAGAATCATATTCTAGCTTTTCAACTGCTTCTTGATTACATTGAACAATTTCTGAAGTTTTTGGATCTACACTAAAGTGTAATACAGGATCTTCCTCGTAAAACGATTTGAATCGTCGTTCACTAGCAAGTAGTTTATTTTTAGCTTTTTGAAGTGATTCTATATCTACAAAAGTAATTACAATCCCTTCCGTATTATCTTCACCATTTCTAAATGGAGAAATTCGCTGTAGGTAATTTCTTCCTTCTTTAGAAAGAATATTACGCTCTAATGTTTTATTGGTTTCCATTACCTTATGGCAACGATCTACAAGGCCTTTCCCTCTATTAACACCAAAGTTGGTTGTAAAGTTGTCGATAGGCCGTCCTACATCAGCGTTTATAAGACTAAAATGTTTTTTTATTGCCGGAGTAAACTTTCTAATTCGTAAATCGCTATCTAAGAAAATAGTACCAATATTCGTACTTTCCAGAAGGTTGTTCATATCAGCATTAAGCTGAGCTAAATCATCCATTTTCTGAATATTTTCAGCATTAACGGTATTAATCTCTTCGTTAACACTTTGTAGCTCTTCATTGGTACTCTGTAATTCTTCATTAGAGGCTAATAACTCTTCATTGGCAGCTTGCAGTTCTTCGTTACTGGTCTCTATCTCTTCTAAAGAAGTTTGGAGTTCCTCTTTTGTTCTTCTTAGTTCCTCTTCAAGTTCAACAATATATTCCTGAGTTCTACCACTAATAGTAATTTGTTCAACCTCAATGGTATCTTCCTCTTTTACTTCTTTTTCAATAAAAGTAAGTACAAAGTTATTTTCGTTATCAAGATTCTTAGGCTTAAATGGCTTAACTACGATATCCATTTTTATAAGCCTATCTTCTCCTTCTTTAACGATAGCATCGTGATATACAACTCTTTTATTTTCTTTCGCTGCTTTTTTTGTAGTAGACTGTACCACATGCTTAAGGTCTTTATTAAGCATCTCGATCAGGTTTGTAGTAAAACCTGAAATTGGTAAGTTAGCGTACTTTCTAAATTCACCAACAGCTTCCATTATATTAAATTCAGAGTCTACGTATACACTCGCAGCTCCAAATTGTTCCATAATAGCATCATTAAGTTCTTTTACAAACTTCTGTTTATTATTATTATAGTTACGATTATCTCTACTTTTAGGTGCTCTTTTAGATTCCTCCCGCTCTGAGTAATCTCTTCCGGTAGTCGATTTCAGACTTCGAGTTCTAATTCTGGATCTAGGATGTACATTCCTAAAAATTTTCCACTTTCTGCTAATATCTTCAAAGGACTCTCTGTGAGAAGTCACAGTTTCGCTGGTACCTAAAACTAAAAACCCATATTCTTTAAGCGAATAATGTAACACATCCATTGTTTTCTTTTGAATAGATGCCTGGAAATATATCAATAGATTACGGCAAAATACCGCATCCATATTACTAAAAGGTGGATTCTTTATAATATTGTGTTTAGAAAAAATCACCATACGGCGAATTTTCTCTACGATTTGGTAGCCTTCCGATTTTTTTACGAAAAACTTTTTTAGAAATTTATCCTCAACATTTGCAACAACACTTTCAGAATAAATCCCAGCACTACCAATATCAAGATGTTCCTGAGAAATATCTGTTGCAAAAATTTTAACTTCCAACACTTTATCCTGGCGCTGCATTTCTTCATGAATAAGCATTGCTAAGGAATATGCTTCTTCTCCCGTACTACATGCAACATCCCATATTTTAAGGATATCATTATTTGATTTACTTTCAACAAGTTCTGGAATAATATCATCTGCAACAATTTCCCAAACCCGTTCGTCCCTAAAAAAGTTGGTGACACCTATTAAGAATTCACGATAAAGCATAGGTATCTCTTCATCGTTATTTAATAGCGTGTCATAATACTCTTCTAAACTACTGCAACTGCAAACATTTACACGTCTAGCCACCCTTCTTGCTAATGTAGAATACTTATATTCTCTAAAATCAAGTCCTGTTTTTTCATCAATCAAACTCAATATTTTAGAAAGCGTTTTCTGATCAAATTCTACATCATGATTTTCAATATCAAAAATTAAAGGAGCATTTATAAATTTTCTAAGCTCTTCCCCCATTTCTTCTGCAGGTAGAATGTAATCTACTAATCCAGTTTGGATGGCGCTTTTAGGCATTCCATCAAATTTGGATTGATTGGGATCTTGCACCATCACCATCCCATCATTACCTTTAATCGCTCTAATACCTCTGGTTCCGTCACTGCCTGTACCGCTAAGAATAATCGCTACCGCTTTGTTCTTTTTATAGCGTGAAAGCGATTCCATAAACATATCTATGGGTAAATTAAGATGAGCTCTTTCTGGTTTTTTCACCAATTTAAGTTTCCCGTCTTCTATCAAAAGATTAGATTTTGGCGGAATAAGATAAATAGTTTTATCCTCTATGGTGATACCGTCCTGAATCTGTTTTATAGGCAGATTTGTAAATTTTTCAAGCAATTCTCCCATCATACTCTTATGATCGGGTGATAGATGCTGAATTACAATATAGGTGTTATTGTCCTCTTCCGGTAAGCCACCGAAAAAAGCTTTTAAAGCTTCTAGTCCCCCAGCACTTGCTCCAACAGCAATAATCCTGGATTCTACATCTTTACTATTAATCTGCTTTACTTTTTGCGTCGTTAGTTTGTTATTTCTAGTCATTAAAATTTATGAGCAGTAGTTTACACGTGTAAATGTCAAATATATCGGATTAATTGCATTTGTAATAATACAAAAGAGTTTAAAATGCACGGTATTCACAAGATTTTAGCTCAAAAATCACAATTCGAGACTAAAGTTTCTGCCAGCTTATCAGTTGCATTTGTCAGTTCGGCAGCTATAAGAAATAATTATTAACCATAGAAAATTTCAATACATACATAGCGAGCTCATTTCAATCAATAAATTTTATGATATTTTAACAATATTAAAATCTATATATTTGTGGCTAAGTACTCTCCAAACACCTTCCAGCGACCTTTATATATCGCTTTAAATAATATAAAGTTCAGAATACATTCTTTAAATCTTTGCATTTCTTTAACTCGAGTTGAGATTTTGTTAAAACAATTTCATCCTATATTAAGCCCTCTTGAATTTTGTGAGCAGAAACGTACATTTTGGCTCGCACGGTCTTTGAGATATAAAACAAAGTTTAACTAAATAAATGCGACAGAGGTCGCAAACAAAATTGAAAAACATAAAAATGAAAGTATTAGTTATTGGAGCAGGAAATATGGGACTCACTTACGCCGAAGGAATGGCGAAAAGCAGTCTGCTAAATCGAAGAAATCTTATGATTTTCGATAAATCTGCCGAAGTTATTACCGACTTAAGTAAAGTAGACCATTTTGATGTTTTCGATAAAATAGACCATTGCTTACCGCAAGCAGATATTGTATTCTTAGCTGTAAAGCCATATCATACCGAAGAGCTTTTCAAAGAAATAAGCCCTATGGTTAATGATGAACAAATTTTTGTTTCCTTAATGGCAGGTGTTACCATTAAAACTATCCAAAATGGTTTAGGAATCAAGAAAGTTGTTAGATCTATGCCTAACCTTCCAGCACAAGTTGGTAAAGGAGTTACTTCTTACACCGCTGCGAAGGAAGTTTCTAGAGTAGAACTTTTAATGGTTAGAAATTTGTTGGATACCACTGGCGAATCTATAAAAGTTAAAAACGAAAATTTCATAGATGCCTCTACAGGTATTAGTGGTAGTGGACCAGCATACGTATTCTATTTTATGGGATCTATGCTTGAAGCAGCTTTAAAAATGGGATTCTCTGAAAATGATAGTAAAGTTTTGGTTAGCCAGACTTTTGAAGGTGCAGTAGAACTTTTTAATCAACACGATCTTTCGCCAGATACTTGGATGGAAAGAGTAGCCTCTAAGGGTGGAACTACAAGAGCAGCTTTAGATTCGATGGACGATAATAATGTGAAAGAATTAATTAAAGAAGCGGCATACGCAGCCTTCAATCGTGCTGTAGAACTTGGCGAAGAGTAATTAACTAACTAATACTATCAAAATTTTATAATGGAAACTAAAAAGAAAAGAATTGTCGTAAAAGTTGGTACTAATGTTATGACCAATAAAGACAATAGAATTCTAGGACCTATACTTAAACATTTAGTAGAACAAATCTCTGAATTATACGAAGAAGATATTATGACGGTTTTAGTATCTTCAGGTTCAGCTATTGCAGGTAAAGAAATCTTGGGAGAAATTAATATCAAAGAACCTTCGAAAAGAAGACAGGTATACTCTTCAGTAGGGCAACCAAGAATGATGAGACATTACTATAGTATTTTTCACGACTACGGAATGCGTTGTGCCCAAGTACTTGCCACTAAAAGAGATTTTAGCCCAGGTATTCATAGAGAAAATATGATTAACTGTTACGAATCTTTACTTTCTGAAGGAATAATACCGATTGCGAACGAAGATGATGCCGTATCAGTAACCATGTCGATGTTTTCTGATAATGATGAATTAGCTAGTCTTGTAGCTGAACTTATTGGCGCAGATTCTCTTATCATTTTAAGTGATACCGATGGTCTTTATACTGGACATCCAGATGATGACGATTCTGAAAAACTCAATAAAGTCCAGGTAGATCAAAATGTTGAAAAATACGTTCAGGAATCTGGTAAAGGTGAAGGTGAAGGTCGTGGAGGAATGGAGTCTAAAATTAAGATTGCAAAAGAAACAGCCTCTAAAAATATCACTACATATATCGCAAATGGTAAAAGACCTAATGTGATTCTCGATATAGTGAAAGGTAAACCGGTTGGAACGAAATTTACCTCTTAAAATAACTCTGGAATACACTAAATAACTAACCAACCAATTTTTAAGATTCCAGAAACTAAATAAAATTAAATCCTTTATATAGGATTAAACCACTAAAATTAGATTAAATGATACTTTTAAATTCAGATAAAAAGAATAACGTTTTAAAATCTATGATGCGCATCTTAGATGAAAAACGCCAAGAAATTATCACAGAAAATAAAAAGGATCTTGAAGCTTTTGGAGAAGGAGATCAGGCGATGTACGATCGACTGGTTTGTGACGATAAAAAAGTGGATGGTATGATTACATCTGTAAAAGATGTAATGGAACAGGAAGACCCTGTTGGCCAGACGATCGAAAAAAGAACTTTGGATACTGGTCTGGATATCACCAACAAAACGGCTCCTTTTGGAAACATCATGATTATTTACGAATCTCGTCCTGATGTGACTATAGAAGCTGCCGTACTTGCTTTTAAAGCCAATAATAAGATCTATTTAAAAGGTGGTAAAGAAGCAATAAATAGTAATAAAATTCTTGTGCAATGTTGGCATGATGCACTAAAGGAAAATGATTTAGATTCAAATTGGATTGAGTTATTGCACCTTAGCCGACCAGAAACTCAAGAGTTTCTGAAAAACCCACCAGTACAATTAGATTTAATAGTGCCACGTGGTGGAGAACGACTAATAGGTTTCGTAAAAGAACATGCTACAGGAGCAGTTTTAGTAAGTGGTAGAGGAAATAATTTCCTTTATGTTTCTAAAAATGCCGACTTTGAAACTGCAAAAAAAGTGATGCTAAATGCAAAAATCGATAAGATTTCTGGTTGTAATGCATTAGATAAAGTTTTAGTAGACGTTAATGTCCCTAATTATGAAGAAAAGTTGAAAGAACTTCAGGAGATGTTCAAATCTAACGAAGTAAAAATCTTGGTTGATAAGGACGTTAAAAAAATACTTAGTGACGAGGAAGAAGTACCATCAGAATCTACATGGTACGAAGAATTTCTTGCCATGAAGATCGTAATTGGTAGTATTGACGGTTTAGACGCTGCTATCGAAAAAATTAATAAATATTCAGGAGGGCACTCTGCCTCCATTATCACAACAGATAAAGAGGAAGCAACTAAATTTATGGAACAAGTAGATAGTGCTGCTGTTTACCATAATGCTTCTACCAGATTTACAGATGGTGGCCAAATGGGAGTTGGTGCAGAATTAGCAATTAGTACTGATAAATTACACCACCGCGGGCCATTAGGATTAAAACAATTAACAACAAATAAATATTATGTGTTAGGTGATGGACACATTAGAGAATAATTTCAATATAAATTGAAACTAAAAAAGGGTGGCTGAAAAAGTTACCCTTTTTTTATATCCTTACCCAAAATAAATTATAATAAAATGTAACAATTTCTGTTAGTAATAGTCTAAATAGGAAAGAAAATAATACAATGAAGAAAATACTGTATACAGCGGCTTTATTGGCCAGTTTGTACTCATGTAAGACCACTCAAAACCTAAGCTCTAAAGATCAGCCGGTTATTGCTAAATTAGATCTGGTAAATGTTGAAGACGACAAAGTAAAAGTTACCATAGATCCTGCAAAAATCACTACCGAAGAAATTAGCTTTTTTATCCCGAAAACCGTTCCCGGGACCTACTCTACCGATAATTACGGCAGATTTGTAGAAAATTTTAAAGCCTACGATTACGACGGTAACGAATTACAAGTATCGCACAACGACGACAACACCTGGACCATAAGCGATGCTAAAAATTTAGATAAAGTTTCTTACCAGGTAAATGATAGTTTTGATATCGAAGGCGAAAAAGATGTATTTTCTCCAGCAGGTACAAATATCGATGCTTCAAATAATTTTATGCTGAATTTGCATGGATTTGTAGGTTATTTTAATTCGCTGCAAGAAGAACCTTATCGCATAGAAGTTACACGTCCAGACGGTTTGATCGCAGGTACAAGCTTAATTTCTCAAACAAAAAATGAAGATAAAACTGATAGCATTAGCACAGATATTTATAATGTAGGTCGTTACTTTGAAGTTACCGATCATCCTATCATGTATGCAAAACCAGATACCACTAGTTTTGATGTACAGGGAATGAAAGTTCTTTTGGATGTGTATTCACCATCTTGGAAATTTTCAGCACAAGATATCAAGCCGGGCATTCAAAAAATGATTAGTGCGCAAAAGCAATTTTTAGGAGATATAAACGACACTAAAAAATATGCGATATTACTTTATCTTTCAAATCTAGAAGCTCCAGATGCTCGTGGTTTCGGTGCTTTAGAACATCATACCAGTACGGTAGTTGTACTTCCTGAAACAATGACGAACGAGCAGCTTGATGAAAGTATGAAGGATGTGGTTTCGCACGAATTTTTCCATATCGTAACACCATTAAGTGTTCATTCTAATGAGATTCATTATTTTGATTATAACGATCCTAAAATGAGTCAACATTTATGGATGTACGAAGGAGTTACTGAATATTTCGCCAACCTTTTTCAGGTAAATCAAGGCTTGATTGATAATCAGGATTTCTATGACCGTATGGCTGATAAGATCAAATCTTCAATGAATTTTGATGATACAGTACCTTTTACGGTGATGAGTGAAAATATTTTAACTGATGAATACAAAGACAGTTATTATAACGTATATCAAAAAGGTGCGCTTATTGGTATGGCATTAGACATCAGGCTGCGAGAATTAAGCAATGGGGAAATGGGCATTCTGGACTTAATGAAAAAATTAAGCAACAAATATGGTAAAGATAAGCCCTTTAACGATGAAGATTTAATAGGTGATATCGTAGACTTGACTTATCCTGAAATTCAAAATTTCTTCGACTCTTATGTTACCGGTGAAACTCCGATTCCTTACAACGAGTTTTTTGCTAAAGTTGGTCTTGAAGAGCAAAGCAAAATGGTAAACACAGGATATTTTCTGCATGGGCAGGTTCCTTATATCGATGGCGAGCCAACTTCCCAAGAATTATTTTTTAGAGAAGGCATTAAATTGAATAGCTTTCTCGAAGAATTAGGTGTAAAAGGCGGTGATGTTATCAAGAAAATTGATGGGACTGAATATACAATCCAAAATGTATATGCGCTTATTAATAGTTCTAGATCTTGGGAAGAAGGAAAAGAAGTAGAATTTGTTATAGAAAGAGATGGTGAAGAAATGACATTAACTGCCACAACTTCCCAGCCACAAACTGAAGAAACTTCGATCACAGAAATGGATTTACCAGCTGGAAGTCCAAAAGTTGAACTTAGAAAAGCATGGCTTAAAAATTAAATTATAGTCTTTAAAAGACTGAATTATTGCTGCTTAGAATTTTTCTTTACTATCTAAAGTTGGATAGTTTAAAGATCAATTTTAAGCAGCTTTTTTTTTTCATTTAATTCAGCTAAATTACCAACAAACTAACCTAAACCAATTTACTGATGGAAATCCCAATTTTACAAGATATTGTTGTTATTCTGGGATTATCTGTACTTATAATTCTGGTTATTCAAAAGATAAAAATACCCAGTATACTTGGCTTTTTATTAGCGGGGATTATTGCTGGACCGCATGCTTTTAATTTAATAAGCAACGGCCACGAGGTTGAACTCTTAAGTGAAATTGGTATTATTTTCTTACTTTTTGTAATTGGGATAGAACTATCGTTAAAAGGCCTCGCCGCAATTAAAAATACTATTTTTATTGGAGGGGGTTTACAGGTTGGTGGCACCATTTTATTTACGGCTCTAACAGCCCAGATTTTAGGTTTACCCTTAAATACTTCTATATTCCTTGGATTCTTATTTTCTCTAAGTAGTACAGCAATTGTTTTAAAATTATTTCAGCAACGTGGTGAGATTACTTCTCCTCACGGAAGAATTAGTATCGGAATTTTAATATTTCAGGACATAATTGTTGTTCCCATGATGCTACTTACACCAATTTTAGCTGGAAAATCTGATAACATTTTAATGACCGTTGGGATTTTAGTAGGGAAAATTGCACTGGTTTTGGTAGTGATCCTACTTTTGGCAAAATATGTAGTACCTAAAGTTCTTGGTTGGGTTGTAAAAACCAAAAATCAGGAGTTATTTATTCTAACCGTTGTTGTTTTTTGTTTTGCGATCGCCTGGTTAACAAGTTCAGTCGGTTTGTCGCTTGCCTTAGGTGCCTTTTTCGCCGGACTTATTATTTCTGAATCTGATTATAGCCATCAGGCCACAGCCAATGTGCTCCCTTTTAGAGAAATATTTATTAGTTTCTTTTTTATCTCTGTAGGAACGCTTTTGGATTTAGAGTTCTTTTTCTCCAATATTGGCTATATTCTTCTCTTAGTACTAGGGGTTGTTCTACTAAAAATGCTGGTAATCGGGATTACAGTTTTGGTACTTAAATACAAGCCTAGAACGGTGTTTCTTACATTATTTAGTTTATTTCAGGTAGGTGAATTTTCCTTATTACTATCTAGCGTTGGTCTAGAAAATGGATTGCTTCCAAATAATATTTACCAGTACTTTTTAGCAATTTCTATATTAAGTATGGCGCTAACGCCGTTTTTGATTATGAATGCTTCTAAGCTTACCTATGCTATTTTAAAAGCACCCATTCCTTCAGCTGTACGCTATCGCTTATCCAACATTAAAAAAAACACTCAATCTGAAGATCAATTTTCCGAAGAAAATTTAACCGACCATATTGTAATTATCGGTTACGGTACTAATGGAGAGAACATTGCAAAAGCCGCTAGAAGTGCAAATATTCCTTATGTAATTGTAGATATCGATCCCGATAGTTTTGAAAATGCAAAACGAAATAATGAACCAATTGTTTTTGGAGATGCTACCAATTCAGTAATTCTAAAACATATCCATATTCAGGAAAGTCGTGTTGTAGTAATAGCGATTTCTGATGCTACGGCAACAAAAAAAATAATCAGTTCGATAAGATTATTTACACAAACTGCATTTATTATCGTACGAACAAGACAATTAAAAGAAATCGAGGAAAATCTTCGAGTGGGCGCAGATGAAGTAATTCCGGCAGATTTCGAAACTTCCATAGAAATATTTACGCGTGTGTTGAAGAAATATTTAGTTCCTTATGATGAAATTGTAGATTTTACCAGCAGTATTCGGTCAGCAGATTACGAGATGCTTACAAAAATAAAAGACAAACCACATAATCCTGCATTACATCATTTAAATATTCCCAATAAAGAGATTGCCACGCTAAGTGTTCAGCAAAAAAATAAAAATATTGTTGGAAAGACTTTAGAGGAATCTGGTATTGCGAAAAATTACGGCGTTACAGTTTTAGCGATTAAACGCGACACTCAATATTTAACCGAAATTACACCTAAAACAAAAATAAAAAGAGGCGATTTAATTTACATTTTTGGTAATCCTTCAAATATAAATCACCTTAACAGCTTGCTTTCTATTTAATCCAAAAACAGGATAAGATCCATTCAAAGTAGTGTTAGCTTATCAAAGTGCTAAAAGTAACAAAAGAAGGACTGTTAGAATTCTAAAGAATCGTAATTTGCAGGGAATGTAATGCTACAAAGTGCCTATGTCTCTATTGCCAGAAAACTTTAATCGCTATAGAAAATTTTTCGGTTTTATGCTGAAATATGGAAATAGTGATCTTTTTAAATCGACTACTGCTAATGCTTTTGATGATGCTACTAGCAGAAATGAAAACCAAGAAGAGTTTGATCGATCTCCAGAAGAATTAGTAGAGGATTTAAAAGCCATGGGGCCAACTTATATCAAACTGGGACAATTACTGTCTACACGCCCCGATTTACTTCCCGATGCCTACTTAAAAAAGTTAGCCACACTCCAAGACGATGTACCTTCTATTACTTATGAAGAAGTACATCAAATTGTTGAAGAAGACTTAGGAACCAGAATTTCGAAAGCCTTTGATACCTTCGAGAAAACACCTATTGCCAGTGCATCCATAGGACAAGTGCATTACGCTACGCTTAGAAGTGGCCAACCAGTTGCAGTAAAAATCCAAAGACCGGGAATTAAGCGCAAGTTTTTAGAAGATATGGATACACTCCAGGAAATGGCAGAACTTGCAGTTAAGCACTCCAAAGTCGCAAAAAAATATGCTATAGATACGGTCTTAGCAGAACTGCGACGAATTTTAATGAATGAGCTAGACTATTCTAAGGAACAACAAAACCTTATCACTTTACGGGAAAACTTAATTCCCTATAATTATCTGATAGTTCCAGAACCAATCTCAGATTACTGCGGAACCAGAGTTCTCACAATGGAATTTATCGACGGGAAAAAAATCACTTCTTTATCGCCACTAAAACAACTGGAAGTAGATTACGCGCCAATGGTCGATCAATTGGTTGAAGCTTATTTGCAACAAATTATAAACGACGGCTTTGTACATGCAGATCCGCATCCTGGCAATATTCAATTTACCAAAAACAGTAAAATTGCACTTATTGATCTTGGTATGGTTGCAAAATTTACCAGCCACATGCAGGAATGCATGCTACAGTTATTAATTGCTATTAGCAATAATAATGGCCCCGAAACAGCCCATGTTATCATTAATATGAGTGAAACAGATGAGGAAAGCGACCTTGTTACCTTCAACAAAATTATAAGCGATATTATTTTAGACAGCGAGAACAGCCCGGCAAAAGAATTACAAACGGGTCGCTTATTAATTCAGTTAAATAGACTTACTGCTGAAACCGGAATACGTATGCCAGTTGAAGTAAATATTTTAGGTAAGATTTTGCTGAATATGGATCAGATCATCGCAGTTCTTGATCCCGATTTTGATTTAAGAGTTGCCATTAAAAAGCACGCACAAAAAATCATGCAAAAGAAAATGTATGATGAATTGAAGCCAGAGAATTTCTTTTCAATGCTTTTGGAATCTAAAAAATTATTAGAGCATATTCCAGAACGACTAAATAAAATAACCGAAAACTTAGCCGAAAACAAATTTAAAGTAAATATCGAAGCTTTAGACGAAGAACGTTTAACCGACGGTTTTCAAAAAATAGCCAATAGAATAACTTTAGGAATCATTATCGCTGCCATGATCATTGGGGCATCTATGCTAATGCAAATTCCTACCGAATTCGAAATTTTTGGTTATCCGGGTTTTGCTATTTTGTTCTTTATTTTAGCTGCTTTTCTAGGTTTATGGTTAGCTTACGTGATCATTTTTAGAGATAACAATCTTAATAATAAAAAATAGGAAATAGCATTTTTTTAAATGATTTCTATAAATATCAGGATTAATTTACAGGCAAAAACCAACAGTTTTTTGCAGACTAGGGGAAATAGCAGTATTTTTCAGCAATAACCCTAAACAAATTAATCCAAAATGAAGAAAATTCATACTATTTTTTTCTTGCTTATTGCAAGCATTTCTTTCGCACAACAAGTAAAAGTACCGGTAGATACTACCGTTGTAACTAACCACTCTGTTACAATTAACGGTAAGAATATTAATTATTCAGCAACAACGGGTATGCAGCCGGTATGGGATAAATCTGGAACTCCAATTGCCAGTTTGTACTATACCTATTATCAAAAAAAAGATATTAAAAATACTGAAAATCGACCTTTAGTCATCTCTTTTAATGGTGGGCCCGGTTCGGCGTCAGTTTGGATGCATATAGCATACACCGGCCCAAGAATCTTAAAAATTGATGATGAAGGATTCCCCGTACAGCCTTATGGAATTAAAGAAAACCCATATTCCATTTTAGACGTTGCTGATATTGTGTATGTGAATCCTGTAAACACTGGTTATTCTCGACCTATTCCTGATAAAGATGGGAAAGTTGATAAAAGTAAATTCTTTGGCGTGAATGCCGATATTAGCTATTTAGCGGAATGGTTAAATACTTTTGTAACTAGAAACAATCGTTGGTTATCACCAAAATATTTAATTGGTGAAAGCTACGGAACTACCCGAGTTTCAGGCTTGGCTTTAGAACTTCAAGAAAGTCAGTGGATGTATTTAAACGGAGTTATCTTAGTTTCTCCAACTGAATTAGGTATCGACAGAGAAGGTCCTGTTGAAGTCGCCAATCGTTTGCCTTATTTTGCTGCTACCGCATGGTATCATAAATTGCTTCCGCAGGAATTGCAGAGCAAATCGCTCAACGAGCTTTTAGAAGAAGTTGAAGCTTACAGTATCAATGAAGTGCTTCCTGTTTTAGTTAAAGGTGGATTTACTTCCGAAGAAACTAAAAATGCTATTGCTGAAAAAATGGCGTATTATTCTAGCATCGATAAAAAAGTATTTCTTCAGAATAATTTAGAACTACCAATTGGTGCCTTCTGGAAAGAACTGAGAAGAGATGAAGGTTTTACTGTTGGGCGTTTGGATTCTCGCTACTTAGGTATCGATAGAAAAGAAACTGGTAGTTATCCAGATTATAATGCTGAATTAACTTCTTGGTTGCATTCCTTTACTCCGGCTATAAACTATTATTTACGTGAAGATCTCAACTTCAAAACCGATCTTAAATATTTTATGTTTGGTCCTGTACATCCTTGGGATCGCACACGCAATAATACTGGAGAGAATTTAAGACAGGCTATGGCCCAAAATCCAAATTTAGATGTGATGATCCAGTCTGGTTATTTCGATGGTGCGACCACCTATTTTAACGCAAAATATAGTATGTGGCAATTAGACCCAAGCGGAAAAATGAAAGATCGACTTTCGTTTAAAGGTTATGAAAGTGGCCATATGATGTATTTGCGGAAAGAAGATCTAAAAACGGCAAATGATGATATTCGTGAGTTTATAAAAAATAGTTTACCGGCTGAAGGTGCCTCAGCAAAGTACTAAGTTTTAGAAATTTTTAGAACTAAAAAAAGCCTTTCTAAATAGAAAGGCTTTTTTAATTTATCACAATCAATATCTAAGCATTCCCATACATATTTGATTCTCCACCGTCAATGGCAAGAGTCTGCCCGTTTACATATCCATTATCGTCACTTAAGAAAAACGCAACTACTTTTGCTACATCCTTTGGATCACCTAAGGCTCTAGTGGGGTTTCGACTTGCATATTCTTTTTCGGCTGCTTTAGGATCTGATGGATTTACCTGCTTAAAAGATCCGGCTACCATAGGTGTTAAGATAGCTCCTGGTGCAATCGCATTGGTCAAAATTCCATATTGCCCATATTCAATTGCTGCATTTTTCGTCATTCCACTTACTGCGTGTTTACTAGCAACATAAGGTGTTTGATTAATTACACCACGAATTCCACCTACAGATGCTACATTTACAATACGACCGTAGCCCTGCTCTTTCATTACAGGAATTACGTATCGAAGTCCGAAATAAACACCCATTAAGTTAATATCAATTACTTTTTTAAACACATCCATGTCGTAATCGGCCATTAAAGCTTGTTTACCTTCTATCCCCGCATTGTTATAAAAAGCATCAATTCTTCCGTATTTCTCTACTGTTTTATCCACGTAAGCTTTAACCTGGTCTTCTTTAGAAACATCAGCGCTTATCGTTAATATTTCAACACCTGAAAACTGCTGTTTCAGCTTTTCCTCGGCGTCTGCCAAAGCTTTATTGTTATAATCTACTAAAACCAATTTAGCTTTTTTAGCAGCCAACTCTTCAGCAGCAGCATAGCCCAAACCAAGAGCCGCACCTGTAATAATTACAATTTTATTTTCCATAACTTTCAATGTTTCAATTTAATACATTAAAGATATGGAATGCTCGACTTGTCATCAATTTACAAGCATTAAAAAATGCTTAAAATTTACCGAATTTCAGATTTCTACTTTAGCAAAAAGGCTTTTAAATCTTCGTAATCTCTAATTGAAATAGCTTTTTTCTCTTTATCGAGAACCGATTTGATTGCATCTGGAATTTCAATTTCTTTTCCGATTGCTTCCTGAACTGTTTCTCGAAATTTACAAGGATGGGCAGTTTCTAAAAAGGCGCCAACTTCATTAGGATGTGTTTTAAAATAGTCTTGCAAACCAAGATATCCAACCGCTCCATGAGGATCCATCACATAGCCTGTTTCCTTATAAACTGAATCCATAGCTTGTTTGGTAACCTCATCATCATAACTGAAGCTAGTCAGGTTTTCTTTTACATTTCCGTATTCATTTTGGAATAATTGCAAAATCCGAACAAAATTACTCGGGTTACCGATATCCATCGCGTTAGAAATTGTTGAAACACTTGGTTTTGGCTCATAATTGCCTGTTTCTAAATAATCAGTTATCGTTCTATTGGCATTATTGGAAGCTATAAAATGTTTTATAGGAAGCCCAAGTTCTTTAGCGATCATCCCGGCACAAATGTTCCCGAAATTACCACTGGGCACAGAGAAAACAATATCTTTTCCTTCGGAAGCTAATTGGCGATACGCTAAAAAGTAGTAAAACATCTGCGGAAGCCAACGCGCTACATTAATGGAATTTGCTGAAGTTAACTGGCGTTTCGACTGAATTTCATCATCTAAAAATGCTTGCTTCACCATATCCTGGCATTTATCAAAAGCGCCATCAATCTCTAAAGCGGTTACATTTTGTCCAAGCGTGGTTAATTGCTTTTCCTGGATTTTACTTACTTTTCCTTTAGGATATAAAATCACCACATCGATACCTTCTACCCCTAGAAATCCGTTGGCTACTGCGCCACCGGTATCCCCAGAAGTTGCAACAAGCACAGTTACTTTACCCACTTCATTTTTGGTAATAAAATAACCTAAACTTCCCGCCATAAAACGAGCCCCAACATCTTTAAAAGCTAAAGTTGGTCCATGAAAAAGCTCTAAAGTATAAACGTTGTCTTTTACGTGAACTATCGGAAACTCAAAATCTAAAGTTGTAGCAATAATTTCTCTAAGTTCTTTTTCAGGAATTTCATCACCCACAAATTGTTTAATGGCCTGATAAGCCACTTCAGTTTGTGGTAAATCAGGTAGTTTTTCAAAAAAAGAATCCGGTAATTTTTCGATATTTTCGGGAAAATATAATCCTTTATCGGGAGCCAGCCCTCTAATTACCGCATTCTCAAAACTGGAAGAATGACTTCGATTATTCAGACTAAAATAGTTCATTGTTTTATAAGATTTTAACTCCTTCAGGGTTTATTTTTGATACATGAAGATCGTAGGTTATACTTTGTTTTTCCATAAATTGAGCAATCTGTTTTTTTACATTTTCAGCTTGCTCACGGCCACGACACATTGCGTAAACCGAAGGCCCAGATCCTGAAATTCCGAATCCGAGTGCGCCACTTTCTAAAGAAAGTGCTTTAATTTCATCGAAATATGGTATTAAAATAGAACGAATAGGTTCTACGATGTCATCTTTTAAGCTTCTGCCCAACAAATTATAATCGTTAGTATATAAAGCGCTTACCAATGCTCCCAAATTTCCCCATTGGCTTACCGCTTTATCCAAACTAATATTGCGTTTGATGATAGCACGAGAATCTTTAGTTTTCACTTCAATTTGCGGATGAAGAATTACTACATTCAATTCTTCTGGAGATGGTAGCGATAAAACCTCTAAAGGATGATAACTTTTTACTAATGTAAATCCGCCTAACAAAGCGGGCGCCACGTTATCGGCATGCGCATTTCCGCTAGCCAATCGCTCTCCTTCCATCGCAAAAGGTATCAATTGATTTTTAGTAAATGGGGAACCTAATAATTTATTTACGGCAAAGACAGCGCCAGCAGAACTGGCAGCACTACTACCAATTCCGCTTCCTGCTTTTATTTTCTTATAAATTTCGATATCGAAACCGGCGTTAGATTGCAGCTTTTCGAGCATTGCTTTTACTGCTACACCTGCCACGTTCTGATCAACTTCCATAGGAAGATCTTGCCCTTCCAATTTGGTAATTCGAAGCTCGTTAAGATCGTTCTTTTTAATGACCATCTCGTCGCCAACATTATCCAGACAGCAACCTAAAACATCGAAACCGCAAGAAAGATTAGCTACCGTTGCCGGCGCAAAAACTTTTATTTCTTCCATGGTTATTTTTTACCTATTCGTATAACATCAGCAAAAATTCCTGAAGCGGTTACATCGGCTCCGGCACCTGCTCCTTTTACGATTAGTGGTTGTACACTGTACCGATCGGTAAAGAATAATACGATATTATCGCTACCGCTTAAATTATAAAATGGATGCTCGGAACCTACTTTTTGTAATCCTACCGAAGCTTTACCATCTTCAAGCTGGGCTACATATTTTAACTGAGCCCCTTCTTTTGCTGCATCTTCGTAGATTTCTTTGAATTTGCCTTCATCTTGCTGAAGTAATTTAAAGAAATCTTCGTTATTCTCGGTATTTAGGCTTTCTTCGGAAAGAAAACTTTTATTTTCAATATCACTAAGTTCCATTTTCAATCCGCTTTCACGAGCCAAAATCAATATTTTACGAGCGACATCTACCCCGCTTAAATCGATTTTAGGATCAGGTTCCGTATACCCCTCTTCCATCGCTTGCTCTACCGTTTTATAGAAAGGTTCAGTAGCATTATAGGTGTTAAAAACAAAATTTAAGCTACCCGATAATACCGCCTGAATTTTATGGATTCGATCTCCGGAAGCGATTAAATTTTTAAGGGTATCGATAATTGGTAATCCCGCTCCTACATTGGTTTCGTAAAGGAAAGAAGCTCCATATTCTCTAGACAGTTCTTGTAAATGCTGATAATTAACCAAATCGTCTGCGGCTGCGATTTTATTACAAGTAACCACGGCAATAGAGTTTGCTAAATATTCTTTATACCATTTTGAAATCTCGGCACTTGCCGTATTATCTACAAAAATACTGTTTCTTAGGTTGAATTCTTTAACACGATTAAAAAAGTCGTGCTTACTGGCTTTTTCACCATTGCCTAAGGCTTCTTCCCAATTGCTTAAATCGAGTCCGTTTTCATCAAAAACCATTTTACGAGAATTCGATAAACCAAGAACACGAACTTTCAATCGTAGATTTTCAAGTAAGTATTTTTCCTGCTTCTTTAATTGCGCTAACAATTTACTCCCTACATTTCCTACACCGGTTATAAACAGGTTTAGTTCTTTAGAAGGTACTTCAAAAAATTGCTCATGAAGCGTATTGAGCGCTTTATTGATATCTTTTTTAGCAATGATTGCTGATATATTACGCTCTGAAGATCCTTGCGCTATGGCTCTAATATTAATATTATTATTTCCTAGTGCACTAAACATTTTACCGCTTAACCCGTGGTGGCTTTTCATGCGATCTCCTACTAAGGCAATGATTGCTACATTCCCTTCAATTTCTACCGGTTTGATCTTTTGATAGTCGATTTCTACCGCAAAAGCTTCATCTAAAGCTTCTTTTGCTGCTTGAGCTTCATCATCTTTCACGGCGACACAAATACTGTGCTCTGAGGATGCTTGTGTGATAAGAACAACATTGATATTCTCTTGATATAAGGTTTCAAAAAATCGTTTTGAAAAACCAGGTATACCAACCATTCCACTACCTTCAATATTTAATAATTTGATATCGTCGATATGTGTAATACCGGTAACCCATCTAAAGTTTTCTTCACTAGATTTAGAAATCAATGTACCCGCATCATCCGGTGAAAATGTATTTTTAATATGAATTTGAATTCCTTTATCTAATAAGGGTTGAAGCGTTGGTGGATATAGAACTTTAGCTCCGAAATGCGATAATTCCATCGCTTCCTGATATGATATTTTTTCTAGCGGATACGCTTGATGCACTACGTTTGGATTGGCCGTGTACATTCCGTTTACATCGGTGTAAATGATTACTTTGGCAACATCTAAAGCGCCACCAAAAATTGCAGCTGTAAAATCGCTACCGCCTCGTCCTAAAGTACTGGGTACACCTTGTTCATTTTTTGCTACAAATCCAGGAACCACAAATAAACTAGCGTCATTTTCTTTAAAATACTGAACTACATTTTTATTCGTCAGTTCATAATTCAGCTGAATCTTTTCATTGTTATTCTTACAAACAATCAACTCTCTAGAATCAATTAAGAGTGCATCGGTAGCCAGACTTTTAAAATATTCAGCAATAATTAAAGAGGACAATATTTCACCAAAACTAGACACTACATGTTTGGTTTTGTTGGAAAGTTCGTTTAGTAAATACACGCCTTCATATAAAGTTTCCAAACGATTAAATTCGGTTTTCACTTTACTTAGAACTCCGCTTTGATTTTGTACCGGAATTAATTCTTTTACCGCATCTAAATGTCTTTTTTCATTTTTTGCAAGAATTTCTTTATAAGCTAAATCCTCATTGGCGGCAAGATCTGCCATTTTTAAAAGATCGTTGGTAACCCCTCCAAATGCTGAAAATACAGCTAAGGTTTTATCTTGTTGCACATGCTTTTTTACAGTTTCAGCTACAAGTTTGATTCGCTCCGGAGAGGCTAAAGAAGATCCTCCGAATTTTAGGATATTCATAAGAATAATTTAAAAGTTGAAATAAAAGTTTAAGTTTCGTTGAAAAACGTGTGTGAGTGCGGACGGAAAATTATATACATATTACCCCAAAGGGGTAATAAATGTGCGAGTAATAATAATAGAAATAGCAGCTCCTGTTGTAGAAGTAATCCCAGAACCATTATTTAATTTAAAACTCTTCATTATTTTCCTTAAAAGATGTGATAAAAGTATACAAATAAGAACATAAAAAAAACTAAAACCTCTCTTTTGCTGAAAAAATGTGAGATTTTCATAATTTCGAAAAAACAAAAGCCCGATTTTTAGTGAAATCGGGCTTTTGTTCTTTTTATTTCAATAGGAAAAATTATAATCCGCTGATATAACTTCCGTAAAGATCATTAAATTGAATACCTTTTGTATAGCGTTGTTTACTAAGCTTCTTAAATTCGACTAATCCCCAAAGCAAAAATTCTTTTAGAAAATAGGTATCGATTTTATCCATTTTGGGTTGATATTTTTCGATCAGCTCATTTAATGGCTCTATTTCATCTAGCTTTTTCTTATATTCTTCATCGGTTAGATTATCGGGTAATTCAAAACCGGTTTGTTCAAAAAACCATTCTACCAAATTATCATACGGTGTTTTTTCATCAGGCCTTTGCAGTTTCTCGATCTTTGGGAAATAATCTGGAAATAGTGTTTTTACCGCATCACCTAACAATTGTGTTGCTACGGCTGCAGCACCTTCTTGCTCTCCTTCGTACACCAACTCTACTTTTCCGGTTACTGAAGGAATTACCCCCATAAAATCGCCAAACCTTAGTAAGGTTTTTTCTTCGCCATTCTTCAAAGTTCGTCGTTCTGCAGCACTTAATAAATTTTCGTAAGCAGTAATGCTCATTCGGGCACTAATTCCGCTTTTCTCATCTATAAATTCGCTTTCACGTGCTTCAAAACCAATTTGCTCTAATAAATCTTTAGCTAATTCTGGCACATATACCATATCTGTTTGTCGGGAATCTAATTTAGCTTCTTGCTGCGTGATTGTTTTGGCAATCTCGATAGTTTCCGGGTAATGCGTTAAAATCTGAGAACCAATTCTATCTTTAAGCGGCGTTACAATACTACCTCGATTGGTATAATCTTCCGGGTTTGCGGTAAATACAAATTGCATATCTAACGGCAATCTGAGTTTAAAACCGCGAATTTGAATATCGCCTTCCTGAAGGATATTAAAAAGGGCTACCTGAATTCTTGCCTGTAAATCGGGCAGCTCATTAATTACAAAAATACTTCGATTAGCTCTTGGAATCATCCCAAAATGAATCACTCGATCGTCAGCATAACTTAACTTTAAGTTAGCGGCTTTAATAGGATCGACATCTCCAATTAAATCGGCTACTGTTACATCTGGAGTGGCCAATTTCTCAAAAAAACGTTCACTACGATGAATCCAGGTTATTGGCGTTTCGTCTCCTTTTTCAGCGATTAACTCTTTAGCATAACGCGAGATTGGATTTAAAGGATCATCACTGATTTCTGAACCTTGAACTGCGGGAATGTACTGATCTAAAAGATTTAGCATTAAACGCGCTAGCCTTGTTTTCGCCTGCCCACGTAATCCTAATAAATTAATATTGTGTTTCGATAAAATGGCACGTTCTAATTCAGGAATCACGGTGTCATCATACCCATGGATTCCGGTAAATGCCTGTTCATCTTTTTTAATTTTTTCAATTAAATTATCACGAAGCTCGTCTTTTATACTTTTGCTAGTATATCCTGAAGATTTTAAATCTCCCAGGGTTTTCAATTTTTCAATATTCATATCTTCTTTTTCTTTTAGCCTCTAATTCTTTTTTTTCTGTTTGTTTCGTAATCTTCAAAAATCATTTCTCCTAAGCCTTGTAGACCAGTGTAAAATGCTTTTCCTTGATTAGCTTGTGTAAATTCCCGAATAAATTGCATTAAATAGGGATCTTGTGCAATCATAAACGTAGTAATGGGAATTTGCAATTTTCTGGCTTGCTGTGCCATGTTGTAACATTTATCAACAATATACGGATCTAGCCCCATACTGTTTTTGTAATAACTACCATCGCGTTCTCTAATACAGCTTGGTTTACCGTCGGTAATCATAAAAATTTGTTTGTTGGTATTTCGCTTTCTTCGCAAAATATCCATCGCCAATTTTAAACCATCTACCGTATTTGTATGATAAGGCCCTACTTTTAAATAGGGTAAATCTGCAATAGAAACCGGCCAGGCATCGTTCCCAAAAACGATAATATCTAATGTATCTTTTGGGTAACGTGTCGTAATTAATTCAGCCAAAGCCATGGCTACTTTTTTAGCCGGAGTAATTCGGTCTTCACCATATAAAATCATACTATGGCTAAGATCGATCATCAACACGGTACTCATTTGCGATTTGTAATGCGTTTCTTCAACCACCAAATCGTCATGCGTCATACTAAAATCGCCAATACCGTTATTGATTTGGGCATTCCGTAAACTTTCTGTCATAGAAATTCGGTCTAAAGAATCTCCAAACTGATAATTACGAAAATCGCCAGTATGTTCGTCTCCACGGCCAACATGACTGGTACGATGATTCCCCGAATTACCTTTACGCATTTTTCCGAAAATCTGATCTAAAGCCTGCTGGCGAATAGCTCTTTCGGTTTTAGCGGTAATCTTTAAACTTCCCGAACCCTCACCTTCTCCATCAGCACCATCTGGATCTAGTTCTTCTTTAATATAGCCTTTTTGTTTAAGATCTTCGATAAAATCTTCTATGGTATACTCGTCGTCGGTAAGTTTATATTCTTCATCTAACTGGCGTAACCAGTCTAGCGCTTCGTCTAAATCTCCCGAAGTGTGGGTGATTAATTCTTTAAAAATTTCAAAGAGTTTTTCGAAAGGAGTTGTACTTTCTTCTTCATATTTCTTGAAAACAAATCCCTTTTCCCTCATTTTTTCTTTCTTCTTCATAGCTTAAATTTAAGCTTTTTTCAGCAGAATTAAAATTGAACATTTCATAACTTTTCTTAATTGAAAAACTTAATAGTTAGTCTGGATATACGTTTATGCTTACGTTATTCTTTTCTTAAATACTTTCTAATTTTGCTGAATAATTAGAAATTTGACACTAATCTACATCAACCGGCTTCGCAAGCTAAAAATCGACCGTCAGCATGAAAACCGCTGAAATTATAATTCTTTGTTTAAATATTATTTTCTTAATTCCTTCTATAGCTTCTATTACCAGGTTTGACCAGTGGTGGATTCGTGGTTTTGATTTTCCGAGAATACAAATTTCCTTTTGTCTATTAGTGATACTGAGTCTTTGTGTATATTATTATGATTATTCTAAAACTTGGCATTATGTAGGATCCGGACTTTTAGTATTAAGCCTTGTGCATCAATTTTTCAAAATCTATCCTTATACCTATCTCTCTAAAAGACAAGTGGTAAAATTTAAAGGAAAGGAAAAAAATGATACCATTTCTATATTGGTAAGCAATGTCCTTACCACAAATAAACATCCTGAGAAGCTTATTTCTTTAGTTAAAGAAAGGGATCCAGATATTTTATTAACCTTAGAAAGTGATAAAAGATGGGAAAAAGCTTTAGAAGAAATCGAAGACCGCTACAAATATACAGTTAAAGTGCCTTTGGATAATCTTTACGGTATGCACTTATATTCAAAACTTGAATTAGTAGATACCGATGTACATTACCTTGTACAAGATGATATTCCATCGATACATGGTTTCGTAAAATTAAGAAATGGTGAATATGTAAAGATTCATTGTTTGCATCCTATGCCTCCAAGTCCTACGGAAAGTTATACCTCTACAAATCGCGACGCCGAAATTTTAATGCTTGGTCGAGATATTACTCCAGAAGATAGAAAAGTCTTAGTATTTGGCGATTTAAACGATGTGGCCTGGTCTAGAACTACTAAGTTATTTCAGGAAATGAGCGGACTTATGGATCCAAGAATTGGTCGTGGATTTTTTAACACGTTTCACACGGGTTATCCTTTACTTAGATGGCCTTTAGATCATGTATTTCACTCCAAAGATTTTACATTAATTGATATTGCTCGCGAAAAAAATATTGGTAGCGATCACTTTCCTATGTATATAAAATTGCATTACGAACCACGGGCTGAAAATGTTCAAGACGAATTAGAATTAGATCGGGAAGATGAGCAATGGGCTTTTGAAAAGATTGAGGAGGCACACCCTTTAGAAAAAAGTATTAATATGCCTAAAAAAATGAGTTAATCGGCTCGAGCTGCTTTAATGTTTTACAATGTTTTATCGTTACAGGCTTTTCAATGTAATCTATTACTCTCTGGTAATTTTTTGCTTTTAACCGATCTTTTTGATCTATCGAAGAAGTTACCATAATAACATTCATATTACCATATAATCGGTGCTTTTTTAATTCATCTAAAAATTCCCAGCCATTCATTTCTGGCATATTAATATCTAGTAAAATTAAATAGCGCTTCTCAAAATCCTTAATCGTTTTGGGATGATTTAGGTATTCAAGAGCTTCTTTTGCGCTCTTGAATGCTAAAGGCTTAGAGGCGATACCGCATCTTAAAACCATTTTTTTTTGCATCATCAAAACAATATCATCGTCATCTACTAATATGACTTCTAACATAAGCTAAAGGTAGGTTTAGATTAAAGGTTCAATAGACTTGAGGGTATAAATCTAATTATTGTATGTTTTCTCAGCTATTTTTCTAACGATAGCATCCAAATCATCCGCGGAATTTAATAATTTTTCCAACAAATCTTCATTTTCTACGGCATTTTTTTTATCGTGCTTTATAAGTTGCACTAATCCCATGATTTTTGCTAGCGGTGCTCTAACCATATGTGACTGCTGCCAGGCGATTTCCTCCAGTTTACGATTTCTTTTTTCAATTTGTTTCAGATGCTCTATTTGCTGAGTAATATCTTGCTTTGACGCTATAATTTTTTCGGGTTTACCGTTCGAGCCAAAAACGATATAACTACGATCTAAAAAAACTTTATAAAATCCATTAGCGCATTTAAAACGATATTCAAGCTGAAATTTGCGTTCCCGAGAAACGATCGCCTTTTGAATCTTTTCATTTACTTGAACACGATCTTCAGGATGAATATTTTCATTCCACCAATCTATAAATTCATTTTCTTCAATTTCTTTAGGATCATATCCGCAAACCTTATAAATCGCCTTAGAAATTTTTACAGTTTCATTTCGTATATCATACTCGGTTATTATATCACTGGTTGCTTCTGAAACAATTTCATAATTAGATAAGCTTTCTGAAAGCCTATTTCTTTGCTCTACCAAATCGGTTACATCTCTGCTATTAATAACTATTCCCTTAACAGGGCCGTAATCTAAAAGGTTGGTAGCTTTAGTTTCGATAAAGCGACAATATCCATTACCATCAAAATACCTATAGAAAGGAAGACTCGTTTTTTTATTTGGCTCTTTTTTTACCGCTTGTAATAAGGTAGTTATATAAAGTTGATCTTCGGGATGTACATGATTTAGAAAACTTTGATGTTTGATATCTTCCAACTTAAAATGTAAAATATTCTCGCTACCAGGACTAACATATTTATATTTTAAATTTTTATCTAAAATGGCAATTAAATCACCACCTTCCTGAACCAAAGCCTTAAAACGCTCTTCGCTATTTTCCAGAGCTTTTTTAATTTTTAAGTTCTGTGTTACATCGTTGGCAAGTGTTAATCTGGCGGCATGACCATCGAAATCTATTGGCGTACTGTGAAAATTAACTCGAATTAATTGTCCGTTTTTTTTTCTATGACCAATGGTATCCTTGAAGAACTCACTCGTTCGTTTTTTCTGAATTAATAATTGTTTTTTTTCTTCATCGACATCCCAAATTGTACTTGCAGATTTCTGTAAAAATTCTTCTTCAGAATAGCCATAATGATTTATAGCGGCTTGATTGACACTTAAAAACTTTAAAGTTTGGCGATCAAGAACCCACATTGGAAGTGGCGAAGCATAAAAAAGTGTTTTATAATTGTTCTCCGATCGCTCTATTTTGCACTTGTAATATTTACGCTTTATAGTAAAATCTATGCTACGTTTTAAAGAAGATGGTGTTACTTCTGCTATATGCATATAATCTTCTATCCCTCTGGCAAAAGAGTCGTAGGCATGTTTTCTAACTTTGCTATTTGTTATTATTAATACAGGTAAATCTTTATGGTGAGTTACAAAATCTAATATTTTATTTAAATTCGATTCTCTATAATTTAATTGCAAAACCAAAATGTCAAAGTCGCAATTTTCAATTAATATTCTTTTTAGAGAATCTAAGCTAGTACAATGTGAAATATAATTATGGGGTTCTTTTTTTAAAGCGCTCATAATTATTTCGGTTTCTGCAATAAAACCAAAAAGAAGTATATGTAAGCTTGACGAAGTGTTCATAATTTCAAAGTACCTGCAATCATCATTCATCAATTAATAGAATTACCAAATTAGTATTTTTTAAGTTAAAATGATGAAATTTTACTATAAATAAAAATAAACTGATCATTACGTCAAAAATCGAAAAATTGGAGTTTTTATTACTTGGCGATGTGCCAAAAACACACTAATTTTCGAAAAAAGTAATTTAGATGTTTTCATTCTTTTCGAAGAAATATTTTTTTGTGGATTTGCTAGAAGGTTTTACCGACTTTCATAACCATATCCTACCAGGAATCGATGATGGTTCTCGCGATGTTGAAACAAGCCTTCAGTTACTACAAAAATTTGGAGAGTTTGGAGTTACAAGCTTTGTACACACACCACATGTGATGAATGACTATCATCCCAATACTCCAGAAACCATTAATGCTGCATTGGCAGAATTACAAGCTGCACAACCAGCGCATATTAAAAATTCAGCAGCTGCAGAATATATGATGGATCAATCCTTAATGGAAAAACTTGATGATGAAGAACTCCTAAAAATTTCAGGAAACTTCAGCCTGGTTGAGATGTCGTTTTTACAAGCCCCAATTAACCTAAAAGAAATTATCTTTAAACTTCAAAATAAAGGTCACGTATTAATACTTGCCCATCCAGAACGCTATGGATTTAATCATTCCGCAGATCTAAAAAAATATATAGATCTTAAAAATCGTGGCTGCTATTTTCAACTGAATATGCTTTCGCTTTCTGAACACTACGGAAAAGGAATCCAAAAAATGGCCTTTAAACTTCTCGAAAATCAAATGATCGATTATATAAGTAGTGATACACACCGAATGGAACATCTAGAAAAGCTTCAAAACATCAAATTAAAATCGAAAGAAATAGAAATGCTAAAACCGATTATAGAAAAAAGTAAAGAGCTTTTTGCCTAAAGTTGATAGTCTTCTATAATCGTTTTTTTCTCCTCTGGCGAGATTTTATCACTCAGCAATACGCTAAGCTGTTCCATAAAATCGTCATTGATCTCGGTATTTTCAAGAATTAAAAAATTACCATTTCGTTGAATCTCTTTCTCATTTTCAGCAAGTAATTGTTCCTGCTTCTTTTCGCCCTGCTTTAATTCTGTCCGCAAAATATCGGCAGATCGATTATACAACTTAAGATTTGCAAGTGTGTTTAACAAAACTGCTTGTTCATTCTTGGAAATGAATATTTTACCAGAACTTCCACTTTCCAAAATAAAATCGGTAAGCTTAAATACCTCCTGAAGCGTAAAAAAGTATCGTGAAGCATTGCCATCGGTTAGATTTATAGCATTTTTCCATTCAATCTGCTTCTGCCAAACCGGTAAAACCGAGCCAGTGCTTCCCAAAACATTCCCAAACCGAATCGTTTTAAAAGCTGTCTTCTCTCCCATTTGCGAAAACCAAAAACATAATCTTTCTGCCCAAAGTTTACTTTTTCCCATAACAGATTTTGGCTGTACTGCTTTATCTGTCGACAGTAAAATACATTGCTCTGCTTTATAAGTTTCGGCTAGATAAAACAAAATATAAGCGCCAGCAATATTATTTTTTATCGCTTCCTCAATCTCATTTTCCAATAAACTAACATGTTTATAAGCTGCTGCATGAATCACAATTTCTGGTTCAAATTCTTCGAATATAGAGGTCATTTTTTGGCGATTGGTAACATCGGCTAAAAAACATCGAATATTGGCATTAGGGTATAAAAAACCGATTTCTTCTTTTATAAAAAACAACGCCGACTCACTCTGATCGACAATGATGATTTCTGAAAACGAATCTGAATAATATTTTACCAAAGCTGAACCGATATACCCGGCACCACCAGTAATCAATAACTTTTTATTTTTCTGCGGAAATTTACTCGGACTTATCTTTTCTATTTTATAAAGATCCTGAAGCTCAAATTCTTTAAAATTGAAATCGGTGTTTAGATTTTCCTGAAGCGCAATCGTAAAAAGATCTGCTTTTGCTTTAATGGCTTTATCTAAAAAAACAGCTTTCTTGCCAAAATCAGATTTATAAGTTTCTTCAATATAAATTACAGAACAGTTATTTTCTTGAAACTCAAAATTCAAAAAATCTTCAGAAAAAAGCTGATATCTATCGAAATTTAAGATGTTCGATTTTGGCAATTTTCGCTGAATAAATTCAGAAACTTCCTGAAATTTGGAAGCTTCTCCTATTAAAATAATTTGCTCTTTTAGATCTGGTTTAAGCATGTTTTACTGCCGCTAATAGTTCGGTTTTTATAAATTGAAGATCTGCTTTAGTCATCGCAGTTCCTGAGGGCAAACATAAGCCATTTTCAAAGATTTTCTCAGCAACATCGCTCCCATAGAAATCAAATTCAGCAAAAACAGGCTGGGTATGCAAAGGTTTCCAGATACGCCGACTTTCGATATTTTTCTTAGCTAATATTTTCATCAGGTCTATAACCGAAATTGGTGCAATATGAGTATCGATTTCTAAAATACTCAACCAGTGATTACTTTTATATTCTGAAGAAAGTTCTTTAAAAATCTGGCAACCGTCAATTTCACTAAAAACCGAAGCGTAAAATTGCTGAATTTCTCGTTTCTTTTTTACGCGCTCTTCCAAAACTTCTAGCTGTGACAAACCAATTGCCGCCAACACGTTACTCATCCTATAATTGTAACCAACTTCCTTGTGAAGGTAAAAATCCTCGTCTTCTTTAGACTGCGTTGCCAAAAAAATTGCTTTATTTTTCTGAATTTTATTATTACAAATCAGCGCACCACCAGCCGAAGTGGTAATTATTTTATTACCATTGAAAGAGTAAATCGCTAAATCGCCAAAGCTACCGCAAGGTTTATTTCTATAATAACTCCCCATAGCTTCAGCCGCATCTTCGATAATAGGTATTTCATATTGAGCCGAAATTCGATGAATTTCATCTACTTTATAAGGCATCCCATAGATATGCACCGCGATAATCGCTTTGGGCTTCTTTCCTTTTTTGATCTGGTCTTTTATGGCGTCTTCCAGAAAATCTGGCGAAAGATTGTAGGTTTCCTTTTCGCTATCTACAAAAATCGGTAGCGCGCCTTGATACAAAACCGGGTTTACGGAAGCGGCAAAACTTAAACTTTGGCAAATTACCACATCTCCTTCTCCAATATTTAATAATTTTAAAGCTAAGTGTAAAGCTGAAGTTCCTGAGTTGGTTGCAACCACTTGATGATCTTCAGTTCCTAAAAACGAAGAAATTCGAGCTTCAAATTCGGCAATCTGGGGACCAACCGGTGCGATCCAGTTTTCCTGAAAAACCTGTTGTATTTTTTGCAATTCGTTACCACTTAGATGTGGCGGTGAAAGCCATATTTTTTTCATCTACGACTCATTTTTAGGAAATATAGCTTATTCTGCGTTTTTTTCAGGAATAACATTCTCAAAATTTAAAGCATCGTATCCATTAGAGCTCAGTATTGTTTTTAGCAAAATTTTAAAATCCAACCAAAAACTCTGGTTTTCGATATAATAATTATCTAGTCGATATTTTTGTGTCCATTTCAATGAATTTCGGCCGGTGATTTGTGCTAAACCGGTGATGCCAGGCAACACACGATGCCGATCACATTGTAATTCATCTTCAAAATCGATGTAATAAACCGGCAAAGGTCTTGGCCCAATAAAGCTCATCTCTAATTTAAGAATATTAAAAAGTTGCGGGATTTCATCTAAACCAGATTGTCTTAAAATTCGGCCTAAAGGAGTAACGCGGAGATCTTCTTTTAAAAGTTTCCCTTCGGAATCCGTTTTATCGTTCATCGTTTTGAACTTGTAAATCCTAAAACTGCATGCATCCTTCCCTACCCGATCCTGAATAAAAAATGGATTGAAACCATCGAAAATTAATATGAGTAAAATAATTATTAGAAAGGCAGGAAGAAATAATACGATTGTAAACAACGCAAAAATAAAGTCGGCAGTGCTTTTTACGTATTTACGATACATATTGAAAATGCGTTTAAATTAAAGCAGAATTGGTCAAATTTCAGATAAAAATTTACAATTTTTTATCGGCTTTTTCGCCTAAAACACCTTTTACATCGTAAATTACAGCATTTTCAGTTTTCAATTCGGTTAAATCTATTTCCAAAAATTCCTGATGTGCTACGGCTAAGATCAAAGCGTCAAATTTTGCATCTGGTTTTTGATTGATCGTTTTCACGCCGTATTCGTGTAAAACTTCTTTAGGGTTCGCTAAAGGATCGTAAACCGATACGTTTACTCCATATTCAATTAAATTTCGATACACATCGATAACCCGTGTATTGCGCACATCTGGGCAGTTTTCTTTGAAAGTAAATCCTAAAATTAGAATATTGGAGTCTTTAACTTTAAGATCATTTTTCAGCATTAATTTCACCATTTCTGCCGCAACATATTGGCCCATACTATCATTCATACGTCTCCCGGCAAGAATAATCTCGGGGTGATATCCCACTGCTTGTGCTTTTTGCGCTAAATAGTAAGGATCAACACCAATACAGTGACCACCAACCAAACCTGGCGTAAACGGAATAAAATTCCATTTTGTTCCCGCAGCTTCTAAAACCGCTCTGGTATCAATTTCAAGAATATTAAAAATCTTGGCCAGTTCATTTACAAAAGCGATATTAATATCCCGTTGCGAGTTTTCTATCACCTTCGCAGCTTCAGCAACTTTTATGGAAGGTGCCAGATGTGTTCCTGCTGTAATTACCGAGGCATATAGATTATTTATTTCTTCAGCAATAACTGAGGTTGAACCTGAAGTTACTTTTAAAATTTTATCTACAGTATGCTTTTTATCTCCTGGATTAATACGCTCTGGCGAATAGCCTACAAAAAAGTCTTTGTTAAATGTGAGTCCGCTTATCTTTTCTAAAACCGGCACACATTCTTCTTCTGTAGCTCCCGGATAAACTGTGCTTTCGTAAACTACGATATCACCATTTTGAATAACTTTCCCAACTGTTTCACTGCTTTTATATAGTGGCGTAAGATCTGGTTTGTTATTTCTGTCTACTGGAGTTGGCACAGTAATAATATAGAAATTACAAGATTCAAGATCACTTAACTTAGCTGTGCAGAATAGTCCGTTTTCTTCGGAATTGTCTTCTTTTAAAACAGCTTTTAAGATTGTATTTTCAACCTCAAGCGTTTTGTCTTCGCCGTGATTTAGCTCACTTATGCGAGATTGATTAATATCAAAACCTACAACAGCATATTTTGTAGCAAAAAGTCGCGCCAAGGGCAGCCCTACATATCCAAGACCAATTACAGCTATTTTCTTTTTAGTCATTTACTTTAAGTTATTCCAATACCAAGAAACGGCTTCAGTTAAACCTTCTTTTACTGAAAAATTTGGCCGATATCCAAGTAGCTCTTTTGCCTTTTCTATTGAAGCCTGAGAATGTGGCACATCACCTTGACGTGCAGGACCATATTCAGCAGAAATCTTTGAAATTTCAGGATCAAATTTAGCTAATTCTAACTGCAATATATCAAGAAGTTCATTAAGATCAGTTCTCCCTCCACAAGCGACATTATAAACCTGATTAACGGCTTTTGGATTGTCGGTGGTAATTGCAAGAAGATTTATTTGAATCACGTTATCTATATAGGTGAAATCCCTAGAGAAACTTCCATCGCCATTGATCGTTGGCGATTTATGATCCATCAGTTTTTTTACAAACTTCGGAATTACCGCAGCATACGCACCGTTGGGATCCTGATGTCTACCGAAAACATTAAAATAACGTAAACCAATATTTTCTAAGCCATAGGTTTTCTGAAAAACATCAGCATAAAGTTCGTTTACATATTTGGTAATGGCATATGGTGACAAAGGTTTCCCTATATTATCTTCTATTTTTGGCAAATCTGAAGCGTCACCATAGGTAGATGAACTTGCTGCGTAGATAAATCTTTTTACTTTATTTTCTTTCGCAGCGACCAGCATATTTAAGAATCCGCTTACATTGACCTCGTTGGTTGTTTGCGGATCTTTAATAGAACGTGGCACCGAGCCCAAAGCAGCCTGATGCAAAACATAATCGATATTTTCGCAGGCTTTTTTGCATGCTTCTGAATCTCGAATATCTGCTTCTATTAGACTAAAATTAGGATGATCTTCAAAACGTTCTAAATTTTGTCTTTTCCCGGTAGAAAAATTGTCCAGACAAGTGACTTCAGCATTAAAATCTAGAAGCGTTTTGCAAAGGTTTGATCCAATAAAACCAGCTCCTCCGGTAACAAGAATTTTACAGGAGGAAAGCTTTGCTGTTTTATTTTCGTCTATAATTTTTTTCACTTATCAGAATCAAAATCGGTAGATTCTAAATGCATCAATTTAGTTTTGATAATTTTCTCGGTGGTTTTATTCAATTCCGCTTCTCCTTTTAATCGTTTTCCTAGAAGTTTCATTGCTCCTTTACCAATCTTACGTGGATTTTGCTCTATATAGCTAATTGACGGAGTTAGGTATTTAGTAATTTCTTCATTTAGAAATCCTACAACTTTTAAATCCTCCGGAATACGGATATTATGTTCGTGAGCGTAACGATAAACTTTCATCGTACTTTCGGTATCACAACATAGCACAGCCTGAACACGATCTTCAATAAGAATTTCGCGAATTCTTTCATCTAAAAATTCTCTACGAGTAGAAGCAGCTATATGTTCTTTCATGCTTGGTAACAAAGCTTCCTGATAACCACGAATCCTTTCCTTACCATTTACCAAATGCAGTATTGTTGAAACAACACCAATCTTTTTTAGTCCTTTTTTGATAAGTTTATTAGTTACCTTTTTAAAGCTTTCGGCATCATCTACACCAACTTTATCCACCGGCATATCGTAATTAATACGATCGTATAAAACTACAGGAATATCGTAATCGATTAACTGATAAATATGATCAAAAGCACGCTTACGCTGAGTTTCTTCGGCTATAGAAAGTAAAACACCATCCACAAAACCAGACGTTAGATGATCTATAATTTGTACTTCTCTATCATAAGATTCGTTAGAAATATAGGTAATTACCTGCAAACCTTCTTCCTGTGCTCTAGCTTCGATCCCAGAAAGTACCTTTGCAAAGAACACATTGGCAATATTTGGAATAATCACACCAATGGTGCCACTTCTACTGCTTTTTAAATTAACAGCTACAGGGTTAGGACGATAATTATGAAGTTTCGCCAACTCCTTTACGCGCTCTACAGTTTTCTGACTGATTTCAGGACTGTCATTAAGTGCCTTCGATACAGTAGAAACTGAAACGTTTAGCAATTTAGAAAGCTCTTTTAAGGTGATCTTGTTTTTCATACCTCCAACCTAAGTTTAAATCTGGTTTACATTCAAAGAAAAGCATTTTTAACTTTGAAAGAAAATTAATTCGACGAGATGTAACTCGTCATAATTTTTTCTAAGTGTGCAAAGATAGCTTATCCAAGTCACAAACCCAACCCCCTATTTTTATTAATATTGGTGTTTATAATTATCTATCTAAAGCATTTCAGAATATTACTAGGGGGCTTTATTTTTAATTACACATATTATAACATATAACCCCCTAAAAATCTTAGATTAAATGAATAAAATCAGAAATTTTAGAATGATAGCTTCAAACCATTTTTAAAGAATTTTGAGTTAATTTGCTGAAATAAATAGCTTATCGGCAATAAATAATGCTTAAAAAAAAACTTATACAAACAATTTTCTATATGAAAATCCCAAAGTCTTATTGGTTTTATATTATCGCTGCCATCATCACAATTGTTGGTATTGTAACGGGGTGGTATTTCTTTTTTCTACTTGTTATTCCTTTTGGTTTATTTGGTAGAAATAAAGATGAATAATACAAGTTCTAAAGGAATCGCCAAATCAAGTTAAACTTATACTAAACACCCTGAATGGCTTGGAAATAAAGGATTCTCGACGTAATTTAACATTTGAAATAAATTGAAAATAAAGAAAATGAAAGATTACGGAACCCTGTCTCAGGCAATTAATAAATTAAAATTAGAAGAAGGTTACGAACATGATTTTAACCTTTTGGATGAACATTTAGAAATTAAATCTGAAAAGGAAAAATTTGCTGCTCACGAATTTGATGTAGACAAAGTTTTACGATTTGAAGGAATGAGTAATCCAGACGATAATTCAATTTTATACGCAATAACTACAGAAAGTGGTCGCAAAGGTATATTAGTTGATGGCTATGGGATTTCTAGCGGTCAGCTTTCAGAAGAAATGAGCAAAAAATTAGATCTTAAAGAAAACCGACCAATAAAATAAATTTATAATCGTATTTGGTTTAACTTCTACAATTGGAATTTTGATCGGATAAACTATTTTAAATTTGTATTGAAATAAGAAAAACTATAAATAAAAATTATGAACTATTTAGGATTAGACAAAGAAAAAACAGCCGTTACAGTTGATGAGCTTAATATTCTGTTGGCTGATTACCATCTATATTATCAAAAACTTAGAAATTTTCATTGGAACGTAATCGGTAAAAATTTCTTCGATTTACATGAAAAATTTGAAGAAATGTATGATGATGCCAAACTTAAAGTTGATGAGATTGCCGAACGTATTCTAACGCTCAGATTTCAGCCTACAAGTAATTTAAGCGATTACCTAAAAATGTCGAATCTAGAAGAATCGATATCTGAACTTACAGATTACGACATGATCGAACAGCTAATTAATGATCATGGTGTTTTGCTAAAACAAATGCGTAAGGTTGTTAAAAGTGCAGATGTTGCTGGTGATGAAGGAACTATCGATCTAATAGGTGCTTATATAAGAGAGCTTGAAAAAACAAGTTGGATGTTAGATGCATGGAAGATGAAAACTACAGAAACTCACAAAGCTATAGCAGCGGAATAATCCTTAAGTAAATGTTTGAAAGATTTGATTTCAAAAAATCTTTAGAATCTTTAGTTGAAAAACTAACTGGATGGCTTGACAGCCTTATCGTGAACCTGCCAAATATAATTTTGGCAGTTCTCGTTTTTATACTTTTTTGGTTTGTGGCAAAATGGGTGGGTAAATTTGTAAATCGCCTGTTAATAAAAAAAGTTAAGCAAGATTCTATAAGAGAAATTACCGTAAAAGTTTTAAAAGCGACCATTACGCTTGTTGGATTTTTTGTTGCATTAGGTCTTTTAAATCTTAATCAACTATTAACCTCTATTCTTGCCGGTGCCGGAGTTATTGGTTTGGCTGTCGGTTTAGCGTTGCAAGGGCCATTAAATAATAGCTTTTCCGGTGTTATATTAAGTTTTTTACCAGAATTGCAGATTGGTGATTGGGTAGAAACCAACGGCTATGCTGGTAGCGTAATAGAAATTAATTTACGAAGCATTAAGATTAAGCAATCTGATAATAATTTTGTAATTATACCGAATACTAAGATCGTAAATGAATCTTTTAAGAATTTTAGTAGAACCGAACGATCAAGAATATTCGTGGATTGCGGAGTGCATTACGATTCTGACCTAGAAATGGTACAGAAATTAACCGTAGATACCATAGCAGATTTATTTCCGCAAAACGGTCAGGAAGAAGTGGAATTTATGTATAATGAATTTGGTGATAGTTCGATTAACTTTACAGTGAGATTCTGGACCGACGCTAAAAAGAATTACGATATTTTAGTAGCCCAAAGTCGTGCTATTATAGGGATTAAGAAGGCTTTTGATGGTGAAGGTATTAATATTCCATTCCCAATTAGAACCATTGATTTTTCAAACAAACTAGATTTAAATAAGGCTCAAGAAAAATCTAGTCAGGATTCAGAAGATTAAAAATTGATAAGATTTCTTTATAAAATCGGCTTTTGAAATTTCAGAAGCCGATTTTTATTTAACTCAACTTAAAAGAAAAAATTGGTTTCTCTAACTTCTCCTTTTTTACCCAAGGTATTAAACTTATAACTAAAACCTATCATAAAGTATTGTTGCAAAACGGTACTTTGCACATCCTCTACAAAGTTTTCTGAAGTTTGACGTTCTGTATTTGTATTTTGATTTAAAAGATCAAAAGCTTTTAAACTAATATTTCCTTTATTATCTAGTATCGAATACGTTAATGTACTATTCCATAAGAACGTATTTTTCTGAAAAGCTTCCCCCACATTAGGATTATTAAAATAGCGAAAATCATTTTGCCACTCTAAATTTTTCGGCCAATTTGTAGTTGCTCTTAATCTCAATTCGTGCCGCGTAAACTCATAATCTTGTATGGCATTGATATCGAAATCGGTATTATTAAACCTCATGGTATATCCTGGTCGTAGCTCTAAGAAATCCCCAAGAGTATAGGTTAAATTTAAAGTTGGGTTTAAAGCTGTGGTGTTGCTGTTATATATTTCATTATTTATAAAATTCACATTTCTTAGTAACGTTCCATAGAATCCTAAACCAATTCTTAGGGATGAAAGAGAATCAATTTGAACTTCTTTACTATAGCTAATATTTCCTGATCCTCTATAAGCTCCATCAACATTATCATAGGTTGTGGTTCTCACAAAATTATCATCTACGGTAGACCTTGAAACTACCTGATCGTTGGTATAACTATACATGACATACGCGTAAAATCCGCTTCGCGATTGAAAATCATAATTATTATAATTTAAATAAAATTGTGTTTCGTTAGAAGGTTTTAAATCTGGATTACCTTGGATAATATTCAATGGATCTGAAACATCAACATAAGGTGATAATTGCCGAACTTGGGGTGCATTATTATTTCGTGAAACCGATGCGTAAATTCTCGTCTTCTGACTAAGCGAATAATTCATATTCAAATCAAATTCGATGGCATCAAAATCCTGAGAAAAATCAAAATTCCTTAAATTATCACGACTGGACAGTTCTCGTAAAATGTAGCCGACATCCAGACCAAGATTAAGTTTCTCTGTATTCCAGTCTACGCCAAATTCAGGTCTATAATATTCATTAATATTTTCAAAATCGGTACTTTGCTCTTCATTAAAATTGTCTAAATAAGAATCGCCACTTACATCATAAACATATTGTTTATCATCTCTGGAATCGTTTCCGTAGCCTGCTTCAGCATTAAGAAAAAGTTTATCCTTTAAAACCGGTATTCGATATTTTAAAGATGAACTTATATTTGCATTATCCTGGTTTCCATCGGTCACTTGGTTTCTAAAGATATCTTCTCCTTCATCGCCAAAAGTTTCTGCGGAAGTCATAATAAAGGATTCCGATTCATTTTTTTCAATATTTCCTTCAGTTCGCAACGATAATGAAGATCCGTTTGCCCATTTTTTATTTATATTGAAGTTACCTCCAAAGGTTTGCCCATCACTAAATGTTTGGTTATCACTTTCAGACTGATTTACTAGTTCTCCGGCTTCATTATAAGTTTCAGAACTGCTCTCGTAATTATTTTCTGCTTTGGTAATGCTAAAGCTAGGACGAGCATCAATAAACCAGGTCGTATCTGGCTTTGTAGTAAACTTCATATTCGCCTGATGACGATCGGTATTTCCATCACTTCTAGAATAACTTTCTGTAAAAAATCGCTCGTCTGGTAATATATTTTGGCGCTCTCGCTGCGTATTTTCGTAATTATTTGATCCTGAATAAAAATAATCTGCGGAAATTTCTGAAGTTTCTCCCCAGGAATCTGCAAAATTTAAACCGCCAGTTCTAGAATTTATAATGCCACTACCGAAACCGAAATTACGGCCGTTTATACTAAAAGCTCCAGAGCTGGAAATCATTAAACTCCCTCCTCCTCCAAACATTTTTTCAATTTCACCAAAACTAAATCCAGGGGAATTAATATTATTCCCTCCACCAAGTGCGCTTATTTGTAAATCATTATCAAAATAATTTACGAGCCCAGCATATTCAAACCTGTCGTCTGTCCCTCCGCCACCAGAAACTCTACCGAAGATTCCTTTATTTTTATCTTCATCTATGGTTATATTGATGGTTTTATTCTCGCCATCACTATTTTCGCCGGTAAACGCATCTGAATCTGATTTCGAATCTGAAACCTGTATTTTACTGATCATCTCTTTGGTAAGATTTCTGGTTGCGATCGTAGGATCATCCCCGCCAAAAAATGTTTTACCATTAACAAGTATTTTATTTACCGGCTTCCCATTCACTGTAATATTTCCTTCAGCATCAACCTCAACCCCCGGTAATTCTTTCAGCAAATCCTCTACAGTAGCATCTTTCTTCGTCTTGAATGATTCCGCATTAAATTCAAGCGTATCCTTTTTTATGGTTACAGGTGCTCGTCTTGCTTTTACTAAAACATCACCTAACGACTCCACCTGAAATTCTAAGGAAATAGGATCTAAATTTACTATTCTGCTTTCTTTTAAGCTAACTCGACTTTCATACGGTATGTATCCAACAAAAGTGACATATAAATTCAGCTCTTTTAGAGATGTGATACCTTTTAGTTTAAAGGAACCATCTTTATCGCTGATCGTGTAGGTTACCAGCGTACTATCGCTAACAGCTTCGGCAAAAACTGTAGCTGCTTCTAATGGTTCAGCAGTTTCCTTATCTAATAATTTTCCTGAAATTTCGAATTTCTGAGCAGTTAATGATACACTGAAAAGTCCTATGGCGAGAACCAGTAATTTTTTGAGCATGAGATGATTATTTTGATTGATGTCCTCTAAGAACTAAAAAAACAGTTATAAAATTGCATATAACTATTCTTTTAAGTTTTATTTAACATTTATTTAAGTTTGATAATTTTAGATTTCACCTCTAATTCATCCAATATTAAACATAAAAAAACCTGCAAAAATGCAGGTTTTTTAATTCTAAATAATGAAATATTTTTCTAGAATCTAAAGCCAAAACCAAAGCTCAATCGCCATCCTTCGTCACTTTTAAATAAATGAACAGTTCCGTTTACTGCTTCCGCACTATTAATCCAAATACCACCACCGTAGCTATCGTGCCATTCATCACTATCTTCGTTATCGGCCCAAACTCTACCAATATCGTATCCTCCAAAAACGCCTACCTGAAATGGCAAAAATGACGTTTTGAATTTATTAAAGCTATAGCGTAAATCTCCACCCGTTGCAAATGTGCTTTTACCGGCAAAACGCTGTAATCGGTAACCTCGTAAACCAGAGCCACTACCTAGAACTGCCGCCTGATAGAATTCGTAATCGCTACCAATGTTTATTTGTGTTTGAACATGACTTTTTAAAACCAATTTTCTACTTCTAATTAATGAATTATAAAATTCTAAATAAGATTTAAAATAACCATAATAACGGTCTGCTTCTGAAGTGTTTAATTTACCGCCTAAATTTAGATCAAATTGCATTCCTCTACTAGGGTTTAAAACATCATCATAACTCTCATAACGATAAAGAGCATCTAGACCAGCAAAAAATTTCCTTTCAAAAAATCCATCAGGATTTTCAGGAGTAAATTCATCTATAAAGCGTCCCTCAGTATTATCTACTTCTACTGTTTCGAAACTTGCTTTGTAACTAAAATAACTTCCAAATGGTGTTTCGTTAACTAAACCAACATCACCACCAATTCGGCTAATCTTTACACGATTATAGTCTAGAGTTCTATCGTCGTCTAAATTCACGGTCTCATTTCCGTAGCCAAAAAAGTTTCTTGCAAAATTAGGACTTGTAAAATGAGCTCCTACCTGCAAATTATAATTTCCTATAATAGTAGCGAATCTTGCTTGATAATCTAGATCAAACCCATCTGTAGCAAAATAGAAACCGGCGTTTAATTCATGCTGAGATGTATATGGGTTGCGCTTAAAATTGTTTATCGTATACAGTGCTTTAAAACCAAGCTTTAAACCATCATCTGGATTATAACCTATTCCCGGAGTTATACTTGTAGATTTAAAAACTTTTTTATCCTTATCGTAAACATTTAAATCGTATTTATCGGTAAATCTAAAACGAGCATCTTTACCTTCTTCTATAGTATTTGGTTTAGATTTATAATCATAGATTTTAAGTTTTTTCTTATTTCTTATTCTATAAATATCATTATTCTGCCCTCCAATAATACGGGTGTAAATTAAGTGATCTCCTTCCCCGTCTACGGTTATTATATCATCGTCATCAAGAGCATAAACCCAAATATCTTTTGTAAATTCTTTATCATAAACATAATCACTCACAATGTCTTTTCGCTCTCCTTTTTTATTACGGTAAACGGTTACTCTTGTTTTGCCTTCTGGCATTCTGGTAATGTCTATAAAATCATCTTTATCAGTACCTGTGATAATCGCTAATTTTGCGTAATAATCGTAGTATCGTTCGGCAATATCAACAATATTGTCTCTTCGGCCTTTTACCTTTTTTATAAGATTTTGAGTGATATCTCCCTGCGTTTCCGGCGGGAGCTTACTAAATGCATTTTCTATAACCTGATCGGTAATATTTTCCTGCACAAATCTTGCCTGAGCTAACCATGTATCTTTTCCGGTATTCTGAAGTATAGAACGATCTAAGCCAATTGCTGCAATATTAAACCACTCTATATTTGGTAATTTTTCATCGTAGACAGCGAATTGATTTGCCAAACCGACCAATGAGCGTAAAGTTCCAAAAAAAGCACCGTCGAAATTTGAGAAAACCTGATCCCGATCTCTGGGTATAGGTGTGAAAGTGTGATTACCTTCTTCATCTTCGTTCTCCGCCCATCGCCATTGATCTTGATGTCGATCCCAGTCTCCAACAAGCATATCAAAAATTCTAGCTTTAACGTAAGCGGGTTCGTCTACTTTATATTTCTCATCTCTTCTAATTCGCTCAAACATATCTGCTGTGCTAACGATATCATGATTTGGAGCGCCAAAACTTTTGTTTTTCAACCAATGCTCTTCAGGACGTTCTACAATCATATAAACATCATCACCATGATTTTCGTTCATGGCACCAAGATTATCTTGCTTTGGCAAATAATAAATTTCAGGATTCGTATGTGCTAAACCAATAGCTTCAGACAAAGTGGGTATTGCTAAAAAAGCAAATGGATGTGCAGAAGTATAGAAGTCGCTTATGATATCTTCTGCCGCCGTATTTTGAAATTGCTTTTCTATAGGCTTGGTTTTATAAGCTACCGTTTGCAAAAATTGTACTGCATCCTTTCTTATTCTTCTAATATTATATTCTCTATCTAAAGAATCTTTAACCCTAATAGATACCGTTTGGTGACCACCACCTTCCAGTAGTGGTGTTAATCCTCCATAAAGTGTATCCAAATCTGCTACTTTATAAGTAACATCGGTACCGTATAATTTCCGGTAGCGTTCTCCCCATAAAGTTTTATACAACCCGCTAACATCGGTTTCTTCTTTGGAATATATACTTGTAGTTTCTGTTTTAGGGAAAGAATCTGGATAATCTGCTAATTCGTAAGGTTTAGGTGAAGCAAAAACTTCTTTTTGGTACATCAATTCAGGTTTATCATCTTTATTCCGATAGTAACTTACCCAAGAAGATCCGTCTTTAAAAACATCGTATACCGCAAATCCCTGAAGTGAAAAAGCAAATAAGCCGTCTGTTCCTAGCGCTACATAATTTTCTTTAGAACCAGATCCTGAAATTATTTGTTTTATTCCATCATGATCAATATACTGAAGTGTATGCTCATGGCCAGAAACAAAAATTACTCTTTCTTTACCTTTTACCAGTGTTTGTAATCGATCTGAAAGTGATTTATAACGTTCGTTTTGTAAATCCTGAATAGATACTCCGCCCGTTGTTCTTATAAGCATAGCCAAAGATCCAAGAAGCGGAATTGGAATTTTATTTTGAGAAGGATATAAATGTCGATTAAAATTATATTGCCCCCCATGAATACCGTTTGAAAATATTGGATGATGCAATGCAATAATCACTGTTTTATTCTGAGATTTCTTAAGTTCACTCTCAATTTCAGTAAATAAGGCTTCTCTAGTTTTTATTTGCTCGCAATTGTCGTTTATCGTAGGGCTTTTGTCCCAATCTTCTAAATACCATTGCGAATCGATAATAATCATTTGAATATCTTCTGATATTTCTTTGATTTCTAAACCACAACCGGTGCTGGGTGACCAATCTAAAGAATCGCCGTATTGTTCTATTAGATATTCCTCTTGTCGCTCCAAGCCTTCAACTCGTTCGCTATACCAATCATGATTACCGGGGATATAAATAACTTTACCATTATAATTTTCTACAGCATCAAGCTGTGCATCTAGTCGATATTCAGATTGTTCGCGTAAAGGATCATCTTTAGGAGGCATTCCCGCAGGATAAATATTATCACCTAAAAAAATAGCGTAATCGCCGCGTGTATCCCGTTCTTTAATAAACTCTTTAAAAACTATTAAAGCTTTAGAAGTTCCACCAGCGGGTGAATATCCACCATCACCTAAAAGATAAAAAGTCTTTTCAATTTCTTTATTTTCAGGATATTCGAAATTTGTAGTTGGTTCTCCCTTACGATATTTGGGATCTGAGCTTGTACAAGAAGCAACAAGCGTTAAAATTAATAAAAAACAGTAGTAGTTATTTCTTTTCATAAATGTTGTTACACAAATTTTCGTAATTTGGCCTCTGTTAAACAAGTAATTTATAGATGAACAACCTCTTAGATAAAGCTGATAAATATATCCTTGAACTGTTCAAGGAAAACCTTCCAAATACTTATCTATATCACAATTATAAGCATACAGAAAGGGTTGTTAAAAGTACAGAAGAATTAATTGAACATTCTGAAATTAATGTTAAACAAGAAGAAGCGCTAAAGCTGGCTGCTTGGTTTCACGACAGTGGTTATACTGAAGGTTATGATAAGCATGAAGAATCTAGTGTTAAAATAGCTAAGAACTTTCTTGAAGAAAATAACGCCACCCAGGAACTTATAAATATGGTTTCAAGGTATATTATGGCCACAAAATTTAGCCATAATCCTGAAGGAATTGGAGAAAAAATTATTCGTGATGCCGATTCTTCACATTTTGCAAAAGAATACTACGATGAAACCAGCGAACTCTTAAGACAGGAACTTCAATTACATAATCGTAAAAATTTCTCTTCCAGCGAATGGATCATGGAGAATATCAAAATGCTTACAGAAAAGCATACCTTTTATACAGATTATGCGTTAAAAAATTGGAATCAGGCCAAAGAACAAAATCTTTTAAATCTCGTTGAGAAGCAGAATAAAAGAGAAAAAAAGCTAACTAAAGAAGAGCATAAAGCCCGTCTAAAAGCAAAATATAAAAACGATAACCCAGAACGTAGTATCCAAACTTTGTTTCGTGTAACGTTACGAAATCACATCAAACTTAGTGATATTGCAGATACAAAGGCGAATATTTTACTATCGGTAAATGCTATTATAATTTCATTAGCCATCTCTAATCTTATTCCAAAATTAGATGCGGTAAGTAATCGGCATTTACTAATTCCTACATTAGTATTGGTTCTTTTTAGTGTGGCTTCTATGATATTATCGATAATGTCTACACGGCCCAATGTTACCAGTGGCGAATTCACTAAAGAACAGGTTAAAAATCGTGATGTAAATCTTCTTTTCTTTGGAAATTTTCATAAAATGCCTTTCGATTTGTTCAAATGGGGAATTAATGAAATGATTCAGGATAAAGATTATGTTTACGAATCTTTGATGCTAGATTTACATCTTTTAGGTAAAGTACTTCATCGCAAATACTTATTGCTACGATTAACGTATACCGTTTTTATGCTAGGAATTATCGTATCTGTAATAGCTTTTGTGATTGCATTTTATCTAATGTAAAAGAAATAACATGGAAGAGTTTAATGCAACTCTTCCATAAGATTTTCGTAAGTTATAGAGTCTTGATGATCTTTTTTATCTGAAGTATATAGAACATTTACACGTATTGCTTTTAAACCAATCACCCCCTGAACATCTTCTAGCTCTAGTAATTCTAATTCGTCTCCTAAATAATCTTTTGCTTGTAAATACTTTACATATCTCAAATATTCGCGTTCATCAGATTTTTGAGAATAAATAATTACAATCTTACCTTTTTGAGTAATTCGCTCTTCAGTTCCCTTAATGAATGCTTTATCAATTCGTTTTTTAATAATTTCGTAGCGTGCATTATAAGTGCCGTCGACATCAAATTTCTTTTCATCCATCCGATACCTAATAGATAAAGTAGAATTATAAACTAAAATTAGTGAAGCGGCATCTAGATGCATAGGTGTAGATTCTTGCAAATGATAGAATTTATTTTCCATTTCTACCATCGTCTTAATTTGCCACAATCTTAGGTTATAAAGATAAACGGCATTAAAAGGTTTATTTTTGGTTAGCGATGCCCCGATATACATATTGTGATCTACACCATCGGTTTTGTAACGTTCAAAATAATGAGGATAAATTTGCTGCGCTTCCGACTGTTTTTTATCTAAAAAACGAGACATGGTACGATTAATTTGTTGCACCGTGTCATCATAATTTTTACGGTGATTATACACAATACCTGTCTCAGGATTTAGCAGTTCTTGATACTCGGCAACCATTCCGCGAATTTCTTCACTTTGTTTCTCTAAGTGTTCCATTAATGGATTCACCTCTTTTTGCAAAAGACCAAATATTTTTTGCTCACTACTAGCGTTTAGACTCTCATCGATGTCTTCTCTAAAGTCTTTAATCCTGAACTTCACCTGTTCGTAAATAGGTAATTCTTCAATTTTATAAGCTTTATCAATAATATTAAGAATTACATCTAATTGATAAAGCAAATCTTTTTGAATAGCATCATTCCTAGCGTCACTACTTGCTACGATATCAATTTGCCCGTATAAAGGATAAACATCTTTAAAAACAATATCTTTAAAAGAAGCTAAACCGTCGCTATCGTAATCACTGATGAATTTACGTGCTTCCCGTTCAAAAATCCAGAGAACACTTGGGTGGATTGATGTACATTCGCTCTGGATTACAGCTTTTACACGATTTTCAAAATCATTTTTGTTCCGCTCTGATGCAGTGATGATATATGGCAAAATCTCATCAAGCTTCATTGCATTGATCCGATTTAATACATTTTTTCGATTGGCCACTAATTCTAATACTCCTACCAAAGTACCATTTTTTGATAATGGCGCCAAAATGCAGCTTTTAACATCGTTCGCCAGAAGATTTTTGGCTAAAAGATTGTCATTTTCTTTAGCATAGATTTCCACATTAGGAATGCTAAATTTTTTATTCTTCTCAATAAGACTATTAAAACTTTGCTCGCAAATACCGGTTTTACAATCGCTGGATAGATCTTTATTCAGCATAAAACTTTTTGCGTTCATTTTAGTGACGCGTTCAAAAGTTTTTTCATCAATATTGTAACTCGTAAATCCTACACGTAGATCTGGTACTTTATAAATAGTTCTAAAAATACCTTGCAATTTTTCAAGCTCGTCTTTGCGTGTCGTTTTTTGGAAAAGTAAGGTTGTTTTCAATTCAGATATAGCATCCTCGATAGTTACATCTGTAAGGTTTACGATTATGAATCCCTTGAAAACCCAGCTACATGGAGGGAATTTCTCTTTCCAAAGATCAATATTATCCACATCCTGAAGTAATTCATCTACATCATCTTGTGTAATTTCTTTTGCTTCTTTTTTAGGATACAGTTCCACAAAATCACCATTCAAACTCGCTCTATAATGCTTCTCTATTCCATTTTCGTCTGGAATATCATAATATGGTGGTCTGGAAAAATCTAAATTAAAATCGTAATAATTATTTAGAATATTAATACAGGCATGAATGTATTTAGAATTCCCGTCGATTTCTCGCATTTCAGGCTTAAAATCTTCTCCTGCAGCCTCTATAATTTTTTTTAAACGATTAGAATGATTAAAAAGTAAATTATGATAAGGTATAGAAACTGCTTTAATCTCGTTATTACTCAAAACGCTGGGAAAAAGATCGTCAAGTAAAATTTTAATTGGATCCCGATATTTTTTTAACTCCTCTATAGTATCAATTCCATCGACAAGGTTTGGATAATCCTTAATATAATTTAGCACGCTTTCGATATAATTTTTGGCAATAGGATTTTCTTCAACTTTAAGCCGATCTTCGTATTGCTCTATTACTTTATGAAAGCTAACTTTTATATCTAAGGGAAAATCCTGTTTTTGATCCTTCATTCTTTATCGCGTCGTTTTCGGTAAATTATATCGGTTTTTAAATTACAAAACTTTTGCAATAATCACACCGCTTTCAATCACCAGTTCATTACTTTTGCACAAAATTAATATTTTATCATGCGAAAATTAATAGGAATAGCTAGTTTATTGGTTATACTAACCGGATGCGAAAAAGATAAGGGATATTCGATCTCAGGTAAGGCTGATGGTATCGAAAATGGAAAGAAAATTTATATTTCTGAATTAACAGATCTAAACCAACGTCCAGAAAGAATTGATTCTACTACCGTAAAAGACGGTAAGTTTGAAGCAGATCTTGCAGAAACCAAAAGTCCTAATTTAAGTTATCTCGAGGTTGAAGGTGTAAATGGTATGGTTCTTTTTATTTCTGAAAACGAAAATATCGATTTTACATTATATAAAGATAGCTTACAGACTTCTAAGAAACAAGGAGGTAAACAAAACGAACTTCTTAATGAATATCTTGAAAACTTAAATAGCATAAATAAAGAGGTTAGTAATTTAAGAGTAGAGATGCGATCGGCTTATCAAAGTCAAGACTCTACGAAATTGGAAACCTTACAAGGTACACAACAAGAAATTATGGATAACGACAAGTTATTCAAAAAACAAATTATTAAAGAGAACAAAGATGCATTTGTATCTTTAATGGCGATAATGGATTTGTTAAGAATGCAGGGAGCTACTACTAAAGAGCTTAAAGATATGTACAGTTCTTTAAACGAAGAAATTAAAAACACACCGCTTGGTAGTAAAGTTGGAGAACAATTAGAATCTATGACGGCTACAGAAATTGGTAGCAAAGCACCAGATTTTAGCGCTACTACTCCAGAAGGTGAAAATCTTGCATTGCGTGATGTTCTTGGTAAAGTTACGATCGTAGATTTTTGGGCATCATGGTGTAAGCCTTGCCGAAAAGAAAACCCTAATGTGGTTAAAGTTTACAATAAGTATCATGATAAAGGCTTAAATATTATTGCTGTGTCTTTAGATAAAGAAGAAGATAAAGATAAATGGTTACAAGCTATCGAAGATGATGGTCTTATTTGGAATCACGTATCTAACCTACAGGCCTGGAATGATCCTATTGCTAAAAAATACGGAGTTCGTGCTATCCCGGCAACTTTTATCTTGGATGAAAACGGAGTGATCGTAGATCGCGATGTTAGAGGTGAAGAAGCGCTAGACAAAAAAATAGAGGAGCTTTTAGCGAATGCTGAATAATTTCTTCGGAAATAATTTAAAAAAAATCCCCGGCAAAACCGGGGATTTTTTTGTTCTACTAATTCTATATTGTTGATTAATATAATTGAAAACTTATCGTTACACTTACGCTAATCTCCATTTCACCAGGAGCGATAGTTTGTTGATCTGAACTCTGTGAAGACTTCATCTCTGCCATTCGCATTACTGGATAATTATTCTGACTACTTTCTGAAATCATTACCGCTTTACCAATTTCCTGATCTAATGGAGCCACAAGATCTTCAGCTTTTTGCTTTGCATCTAAAACCGCTTTTTTCCTGGCCTCCTTTTGATACTCTTCCATATTAGAAGAAGAGAAACTTACGCTATTAATTCGATTTAAGCCATTTTTAAGTAACCCCTGCATAATCTTTTCGTAGTTTTTTAAGTTTTCCAACTTAATAGAAATAGACTGGTTGGCTACATACGTTTCTTCTTTGGTATTATAATCAGTACGCTTATTAAGATTCACATATTCGGTCTGGATATTCTTTTCAGCAACACCTTGAGATTTTAAATATTTGAATATATTATTCGCTATTTTATCATTTTCCTTCTTAACATCTTCAGCATTTAATCCTTCTGTTTCTATTCTAGAACTTATAGTAACCTGATCGGGAACTACATTTACAGTACCTTCTCCATTTACATTAACTACATTTCTTTCAGCAGAATTTTGTGCGTTTACACCCATGCTGGTGATAACCGCCAGTAGTAGCACTAACTTTTTCATAAGATTGATTTTTTTTTTAGATTTATAGTAAGTATTTCAAATACGATACCAAACTATAATTTACCGGTACGATGAAGGATAAATAAAATAATGATTGGAATAGCTAAAAGTATAACCATCATAAGATGAGCCTCTAATACATAAGGAGCAAGAATTATTGTTGATAAATATCCTCCCACCGCTCCGCCAAAATGAGCATCATGACCAATACTATCTCGTCTACTCTTCATACCGTAAATAGTATAAAGCAAATAACCAATTCCAAATAAGTATGCAGGGATAGGTATAATAAAAAACAATCCTAGCATCATATCAGGATTTAGTAAGATTGCTGCATATAACACGCCCATTACTGCACCACTCGCCCCTACGGCGGTATAGTGATACTCATCCTTATGGAAATAAAGAGAAAGTAAATTGCCTAATATCAAACTCACTAAATACACAACAATAAAACCTGTGGTACCCAAATAATACATCACAGATTCCGCAAAAAAATAAAGCGTAAGCATATTCACAAATAAATGAGAATGATCTACATGTAAAAATCCCGAAGTAAATATTTGATATTTTTTACCACTTTTTATATCAGCAATATTGAATTTATATTTATGAAAAAATCCTGGATCATTAAATCCTTTAAAGGATATAATCACGTTAGCCGCGATAATGATAATGGTTACCAAGCTTAAATCTCCCATAGGTGTTGCAGTTTAGTTTCAAATATACCATATATTTGCTGAAAGTTTTTTTATGCAAGGATTAGTTTTCTGGCTGGCCTATCCTCTACTTTGGTTAATTTCTATTTTGCCATTTAGGCTATTCTATATTTTTTCAGATTTAATTTATATTTTGGTGTATCATTTAATTGGTTACCGGAAAAAAACGGTCGTTAAAAACTTAAAAATCGCTTTCCCTGAAAAGTCTGAAAAAGAAAGAAACATCATCAAAAAGAAATTCTACCACCACATGTGCGATATGTTTCTAGAGATGATTAAAACGATGAATATTTCTGAAAAAGAAATTAAAAAACGTTTTGTATTTACCCATCCTGAAGAAATTGAAAATATTAATAAACTTGGCAAAGGTGTTTTAGTAATGTGCGGACATTATGCCAGTTACGAGTGGATGATTTCTATGGAAGTATACGGACTCAAATTAAAAGGTCACGGTATTTACAAAAGGATTAGAAATAAACGCTTTGATAAACTTATTAAAGACATTCGCGGAAAATTTAATACTGAAATGATCGAATCTCACCGTGTAGTGAGCACCATCGCGCGCCATCAAAAAAATGATCTAAAAGGAATTTACGGAATGATCGCCGATCAAACCCCAAAGCGCGCAAACTATAAATTCTGGACCGATTTTATGGGCGTTAAAGTTCCTTTCTTCACCGGATCTGAAAAACTAGCTAGAGATTTTGATATGCCGGTGTATTACCTTGAGGTTGAAAAAGTAAAGCGTGGTTTTTACGAAGCTCGATTAAAAGAAATTACCAAGACACCACAATCTGAACCTGATTTCTTTATCACCACTTCTTTTCGTGACCGATTGGAAGCTCAAATCAAATCTAATCCCGAATTTTATCTTTGGACGCACAAACGTTGGAAACATCGTAATGCTCCCATTCCAGAAAATGCTGTGGTGAAATAAATTCGAAATTACTGATATACTAGCATTAAATAATGCCTTAGTTTTCCTGCTCAGTCAAAAGACATAATTTATAATTTTTCAAATATTAAGAGATTTAGCATAAGCGGCTTAGCTAATTTTCAAGCTGTATAACTCTTTTTAATAGTTGGCCTGAGATAAAAATACTTTTCACTGAAAACAGTGAAAAATAATATGTTATAAAAAATGATTTTTGTGAACCGGTAATTTTTAAATCAATCTATTTTTTATGGATTTTAAATTTTTCCAAAAAAACTATTCTAAAAAACAAAAACATTAAAATTAAGATTATGAAAAACCTATTAGCCATTCTCTTTTTAGTTGTAAGCATTTCTGTTAGTGCACAAAAAAAGAACGATCCTACTGCTGAAGAAACACTAGACAGCATCCAGCTTACTTTAAAAAAGAATCAAAAAATCCAGCAAACTTATTCACTAAGCCAAATTGATTATATACTGGATAGCTATAATAAATCGGAAGAAACTAATAAATTTAAAGTTCACTTTTCAGCTTCGTTAGAACATCAAATCGATAAAACATTTTTAGATTGGCTTAAAGGCAACCCTGAAGAATGGTCTGGAAATTTAATTGTTTATCAAAACGGAAAAAAAGAACCTGTATTTACCTTAGATTTTGAACAATCTAAAATCTCTTCTTTTAGCCAAACCATAGATAAAGAAAGACCTCTAAATACAATTATTTATTTTGCTTCAATCCTAGAAGATGTGCAGATAAATGGCATCGATTTAGAATAAATGCCCACATCAAAAAAGCCGAAATTATTGAATTTCGGCTTTTATTCTTTTATGGGAAAACTTATGAGATTATTTTTTTAATCTCTTCAATCATTTGTTGTGCAAGTTCATCGGCTTTTTGTTGTGATTTTGCTTCGGTATAAATTCGAATAATAGGTTCTGTGTTCGATTTTCTTAGATGTACCCAGTTTTCAGGAAAATCGATTTTCACTCCGTCTACCGTGCTAATTTCTTCATCAGCATATTTCTCTTCCATCGCTTTTAAAATGGCATCGACATCGATTTGCGGAGTCAGTTCAATTTTATTTTTGCTCATATAATACGCAGGATATTCAGCTCGCAATTCAGAAACTTTTACGTTCTTTTCAGCTAAATGTGTTAAAAACAAGGCTACACCTACCAAACTATCACGCCCGTAATGCGCTTCAGGATAAATAATTCCGCCGTTTCCTTCTCCACCAATTACCGCATTACTTTCTTTCATTAAGGTGACCACATTTACTTCTCCAACAGCGCTGGCATTATAATTTCCGCCATGTTTTTGGGTAACGTCGCGTAAAGCTCTAGAGGACGATAAATTACTAACTGTATCACCCGGAGTTTTTCCCAGCACATAATCGGCACAGGCCACTAACGTATATTCTTCACCAAACATTTCTCCGGTTTCATCGACAAATGCCAAACGATCTACATCGGGATCTACCACCACTCCAAAATCGGCATTTTCCGTTTTCACCAATTCGCAAATATCAGTAAGATGTTCTTTTAAAGGTTCTGGATTATGTGGAAAATGACCATTTGGTTCACAATATAACTCCACCACCTCAGCGCCTAATTTTTGTAGAAGTTTTGGGATGGCAATTCCGCCAGTAGAATTTACCGCATCTACAACCACTTTAAATTTTGCAGATTTTACCTTTTCAACATCGACCAACTTCAGTTTTAAAACTTCCTCGATATGTCGATCAATATAATCATCGATTTCAATAATTTTTCCAAGATCGTCTACTTCGGCAAAATTAAAATCATCACTCTCGGCGATTTCAAGGATCTTGGCTCCGTCTTCGCCGCTTAAAAATTCACCTTTCCTATTCAGCAATTTTAATGCATTCCATTGTTTTGGATTGTGACTTGCAGTGAGGATAATTCCGCCATCTGCATTTTCTAAAGGCACCGCAACTTCAACTGTTGGTGTTGTAGACAAATCAATATCTATCACGTTTATTCCTAAGCCAATTAATGTATTTACCGTTAGTTGTTGGATCATACTCCCAGAAATTCTGGCGTCGCGACCAATAACGACCTTTAAATCTTTTTTATCTGAAGTCCATTTTAACCAGGTCCCGTAAGCGGCAGCAAACTTTACGGTATCGATTGGTGTTAAGTTATCACCAATTTTCCCACCGATAGTGCCACGTATTCCTGAAATAGATTTTATTAAGCTCATGTTGTAAGTTTGTTTGTTTCATCCGGCTTTTTTAATGCCTTTTTACAAATATAGCAGGATGCGCCGCCTACTCAAAATCTTAACATAACTTAAAGAAGTAGATATTGTATATTGTGAAAATGAATTACCTCGCCCACATTTACCTTTCTGGCAATAACGACATGCTTAAAATCGGTAATTTTATCGCCGATTCTGTAAAAGGAAAGCAATATTTAGAATACCCAAAAGCCGTACAAAAGGGAATTACTTTACATCGCAATATCGATGAATTTACAGACTCCCACCCTATTGTTCACCAAAGTGTTCACCGACTTTTTGAGAAATATTCGCATTACAGTACCGTAATCGTTGATATTTTATACGATCATTTTTTGGCTGCCAACTGGCAAGATTTCCATAAAACGAAATTAGAAGAGTACAGTGCAGATTTTTACAATCTTATTCAAAATAATCCCGATGTGTTACCAAAACGGGTAAAAAATTTTATGCCCTACATGATCGAACATAATTGGCTTGTTACCTATTCTACTATAGACGGAATTGGGCTAATTTTATCACAAATGAATAAGCGTACAAAATTTAGGTCGAAAATGGACGAATCTGTAAACGAACTTCGCCAATATTATGATGAGTTTAAAGATGAATTCTATAGGTTTTTTGCTGAACTTGAAGAATTTTCAGAAAAAAGAAAAAAAGAACTACTAGAACAGTAATTGCCAATCGATAGTTTAAAAAAATCACTCAATTTTAGATTGAAATTAACAATGGTGAAACTTTGCTTACTTTTTAGTTAGCAATGCATTGAGTAACTTTGCGATCTTGATGAAAAATATGACGAAAACTGAAGAAAAAATAGAAGTTTTAGGAGCCAGAGTTCATAATTTAAAAAATATTGACGTAGAAATTCCCCGTGAAAAATTAGTTGTGATCACGGGACTTTCAGGATCTGGAAAATCTTCTCTTGCTTTTGATACGATTTATGCTGAAGGCCAACGCCGCTATATTGAAACATTTTCTGCTTACGCACGCCAGTTTCTTGGTGGTTTAGAACGTCCCGATGTCGATAAAATTGAAGGACTTTCTCCCGTAATTGCGATCGAGCAAAAAACCACTAGTAAAAATCCGCGTAGTACGGTAGGAACCATAACCGAGATTTACGATTTCTTGAGGCTTCTTTTTGCCCGTGCCGGTGAAGCTTACAGTTACAACACCGGTGAGAAAATGGTAAGTTATACCGATAATCAAATTAAAGAATTGATTATCGAACATTATAAGGATAAACGCGTAAGCATTTTGGCTCCCGTGGTGCGATCTAGAAAGGGACATTATAGAGAACTATTCGAAAATATCGCCAAACAGGGTTTTGTTAAAGTAAGAACCAACGGAGAGATTAGAGATATCGTAAAAGGTATGAAGCTGGATCGCTATAAAACGCACGATATAGAAATTGTAATCGACCGGCTTAAGATCGACGATAATACCGATGCGCAAAAACGTCTGGACGAGAGCATTAAAACCGCGATGTACCATGGCGATGATGTGCTGATGATCATGGAACAGGAAACCGGTGAGACGCGTTTTTTTAGTAGAAATTTAATGTGTCCTACAACCGGGATTTCATATCCAAACCCAGAACCTAATACCTTTTCTTTTAATTCTCCAAAAGGAGCTTGTCCTAGCTGTAATGGTATTGGTACACTTTATAAGGTTAATGAAGATCGAATTATACCAGATAAATCAAAGTCTATCAAAAAAGGTGGACTTGCGCCACATGGACCGCAAAAAAAGAATTGGGTATTTTCCCAACTTCAGCTTATTGCAGACCGATTTGACTTCAGCCTGAATGATCCTATTGAAAAAATTCCGAAGGAAGCCATGGATATGATCATGAATGGAGGGAAAGAAAAATTCAGTAAAGAATCTAAGACCATAGGCATTACTCGAGAATATAAAATCGATTTTGAAGGTGTTGCTACATTTATTGAAGAAACTTTTAAAAATAATGATTCTACTTCACTGCGACGATGGGCTAAAGAATATATGGATAAAATAGAATGTCCTACCTGTAATGGAAGTAGATTACGAAAAGAATCGCTTTACTTTAAAATCGACAATAAAAATATTGCTGAATTAGCGAATCTTGATATTAGTGATCTGGTAGCTCTTTTTGAAAATATGGAAGAACGACTTTCAGAAAAACAAAAAAAGATCGCTACAGAAGTGGTTAAGGAGATTAGAACCCGACTTCAGTTTTTAGAAGATGTTGGGCTTACCTATTTAAACCTAAATCGAAGCTCTAAAAGTTTATCTGGTGGTGAAGCACAACGCATTCGATTGGCGACTCAAATTGGGTCGCAATTAGTTGGCGTACTTTATATTTTAGATGAACCAAGTATTGGTTTGCATCAGCGTGATAACGAAAAACTAATCAATTCCTTGGTTTCTTTGCGAGATATCGGAAATTCAGTAATCGTGGTAGAACACGACAAAGATATGATCGAACGCGCCGATCATGTAATTGATATTGGGCCAAAAGCAGGAAAACACGGTGGGGAAATTATTAGCCAGGGACCACCTTCAGAAATGCATAAAAACAGCACGCTTACTGCAGATTATTTAAGCGGCAAAAGAGAAATCGCTGTTCCAAAGGAAAGAAGAAAAGGCAACGGGAAGAAAATAAAACTTACTGGTGCTAGCGGAAATAACCTAAAAAATGTTTCAGTAGACTTTCCTCTGGGAAAAATGATCGCTGTAACTGGAGTTTCGGGAAGTGGAAAATCAACCTTAATCAATGAGACACTTTACCCGATTATGAACACGCATTACTTTAATGGCGTTAAAGAACCTAAACCTTATAAAAAAATAAAGGGATTAGATCATATCGATAAAGTAATTGATATCAATCAATCGCCGATTGGGCGTACACCAAGAAGTAACCCGGCGACCTATACCGGTGTTTTTTCTGAAATTAGAAGCCTTTTCGCTAAAACTCCTGAAGCTTTAATTAGAGGTTATAAACCTGGGAGATTCAGTTTTAACGTAAAAGGTGGTCGATGTGAAACCTGCAAGGGTGGCGGACTTCGAGTAATCGAAATGAATTTTTTACCCGATGTTTATGTGGAATGTGAAACCTGCCACGGAAAAAGATTTAACCGCGAAACTTTAGAAATTCGGTATAAAGGCAAATCGATTGCAGATGTGTTAGAAATGACTATCGACGAAGCAACAGATTTCTTTGAGCCTATACCCAAAATCTATCGAAAATTAAATACAATTAAAAATGTTGGTTTAGGCTACATTACGCTTGGGCAACAAAGTACTACCTTATCTGGAGGTGAAGCTCAACGAATTAAATTAGCTACTGAATTATCTAAGCGTGATACCGGCAATACATTTTATATTTTAGATGAACCCACAACCGGACTTCATTTTGAAGATATTAGAGTATTAATGGAAGTCCTTAATAAACTAACCAATAAAGGAAATACAGTTTTAATTATCGAGCATAATCTGGATGTTATTAAAATGGCAGACCATATTATCGATATTGGCCCAGAAGGTGGTAAAGGTGGTGGCGAAGTGATCGTTACCGGAACACCAGAAGAAGTCGCCAAAAACAAGAAAAGCCATACGGCTAGATTCCTAAAAAAAGAACTTAAATAAAAATTTTGAATTCGAACCTTTCGGATAACGAAAGTTAGATGGATTGGAACGAAAAATTTAATCCCGATTTTCGGGCAAAAGAATAAAAGAATGAGACCAAAACAAGGAGGAAAAACCTGGAACGAAATAAGAACAAACGATAGCTGGGCAATCTTTAAAATTATGGGCGAGTTTGTGAATGGATACGAAAAATTGAGTCAGATTGGCCCATGTGTTTCGATATTTGGTTCAGCTCGTACAAAACCCGATATGAAATATTATAAGCTTACTGAAGAAGTAGCGAAGAAAATAGTAGATCATGGCTACGGAATTATAACAGGTGGTGGTCCCGGGATTATGGAAGCAGGAAACAAAGGAGCACATCTTGCCGGAGGAACTTCAGTTGGACTTAATATTGAACTACCTTTTGAGCAGCACGACAATCCATATATTGACAATGATAAAAGTTTAGATTTCGATTATTTCTTTGTAAGAAAGGTAATGTTCGTTAAATATTCTCAGGGATTTGTGGTAATGCCGGGAGGTTTTGGAACTTTAGACGAATTGTTTGAAGCGATTACACTTATTCAAACCCATAAAATCGACAAGTTTCCTATAATTTTAGTGGGAAGCGATTTTTGGAGTGGTTTGGTAGAATGGATAAAAACTACGTTATTAGATAGTTTTAAAAACATTAGCGCTCCAGATATGGATCTTGTTCAGGTAGTTGATACTCCAGAGGAAGTAATTGAAATTCTGGATAAATTTTATGAAGAGTACAATTTAAGTCCTAACTTCTAAACCTTGATATCAAAGTTTTCGTAAGCATATTAGACACTAAAACCTAAAAGCCTTTTGAGAAACTTTCTTCTATTAGTTTTATGTTGCCTAGTTAATATAACGAGCTTGGTCGCTCAGCATTATATTTCAATAGATGCTAGAATAAATAAAGAAGAGAGTAAAATTTATATTCAACAGGAAGTTAAATTTTTAAATACTTCCACAGAAGCAATTAGGGAAGTTTATCTAAATGATTGGGCGAACGCGTTTAAGGATAAAAGTACTCCCCTAGCACGGCGCTTTGAGGAAGAATACATAAGAAAATTTCATTTTTCTAAACCAGAAGAAAAAGGATATACTACGATAAATAATGTAAAACTGGATGGTGACAGTCTTATTTGGCTAAGACCTAAAGACCATCCAGATATTATTCGGGTTCTGTTAAATAAAAAGATCGAACCTGGTGCATCAGTAACACTTCATTTTGATTACAATATCAAATTGCCCAGCGATAAATTTACTCGCTTTGGTGTAAGCGATAAGGGCGACTACAAATTAAAATTCTGGTATTTAACTCCGGCTGTTTTTAATGGGGGTTGGAAAATTTATAGCCATAAAGATATTGGCGAGCAATTTACACCGCCTGCTGATATTGATATTCATCTAAATACACCTACCGAATTTAGTCCTTCGAGCTCATTAAATATTACCGAAAATTATGTTAAAGGCAATAGAAGATGCATTTCATTATCGGGGAAAAACCGGGTTGAATCTGAACTTTTACTCACCCAAACTTACCAGTTAGAAACCTTACCCGTTGGTCGCCATCGATTAGTAACTAATCTTGATGATGATGGTTTGCAACCAGAAATAAAAGATCTAATTCTTATTAGAATTTTTGATTTCTTAGAAGAACGTTTGGGAGCATATCCCCACAAAAAACTTTTAATTACCAAAGAAGATTATCTTAAAAATCCTGTTTATGGCTTAAACCAATTACCCGATTTTATAAGACCTTTCCCCGATGGTTTTAATTATGATATTCAGCAATTAAAAACAATTACCAACAATTTTCTTAGCAATAGCCTTTTACTTAATCCAAGAGAAGATCAATGGATTTATGATGCCATAGCTATTTCAATAATGATGGATTATGTAGATCGTTATTATCCAAAAATGAAACTTCTTGGTAGTCTTAGTAAAATTATAGGTCTTCGCTGGTTTCATGCAGCAGATCTGGAATTTAATGATCGCTATCAATTGCTTTATATGAATATGGCGCGAATGAATATCGATCAGCCTCTAAATGAACATAAAGATTCGCTATTAAAATTTAACCTTAATATTGCCAATCCTTATAAAGCCGGAATTGGAATAAAATATTTAGAAGATTATCTTGGAAGCACGGCTGTAAGAAATTCGATTTCTAAATTTTATTCAGAAAATAAATTAAAGCTGAGCAATGCAGAAGAATTTGCCTCGATACTTCGGAACAATACCGATAAGAATATAAATTGGTTTTTCGAGGACTATGTGAGTACTCGTAAAAAAATCGATTTCAAAATATCGAAACTCAAAAAATCTAAAGATTCACTTAAGGTTACAATTAAAAATCGTCGGGAAAATAACCTGCCCGTTTCTCTATATGCGATTAAAAACGACCAAATAATTTACAAAACCTGGGTAGACAGTATTAATAAAGAGAAAACAGTGACGATCCCGCGTAATGACGCCGAAAGAATTGCACTAAACTACGAGCAGATAATCCCTGAGTTTAATCAACGCAATAATTACAAAGGGGTTAGTAAATTATTCAACAAACCACTTCAGTTTAGATTACTAGAAGATATTGAAGATCCACGATATACGCAAGTTTTTTTTATGCCAGAGTTCGAATACAATTTATACGACGGTATAGCCTTAGGCCCTAAATTATATAATACGACATTTTTGTCACGCAATTTCAGTTTTAAATTATCTCCAAAATATGGTTTTAATAGTAATACAGTAGTTGGGAGCGCAGGTTTAGATTACACTTGGCAATATCTAAATCGCGACTTAAGCACTATTAGAATGGGTATAAGTGGTAATAGATTTTCTTATGGATACGATTTGTATTATAGAAGATACACCCCTTATCTTAGCTTTTACTTTAGGCCGCAAAATCTTCGCGATAACGAAAGACAAACTTTATCCATAAGAAATGTAAATGTGTTTCGCGATGATAACCCGGAGATTGAAAATGAAACCCCTAATTACAATGTTTTCAATATTCGCTATGCTTTTAGCAAATCGTATTTAGTAGATCGTACCTCAGCACTGATAGATTACCAGCTTGCAGAAAATTTTAGTAAAGTTTCATTAACACTTCAATATCGTAAGCTTTTCAAAAATAATCGCCAGTTAAATTTAAGATTTTTTGGTGGAGCATTTATTTATAGAGACATTCAGGATTCAGATTACTTTAGCTTCGCTCTAGATCGCCCTACAGATTATTTGTTCGATTATAATTACTACGGAAGAAGCGAAGGCTCTGGATTATTTAGCCAGCAAATTATTATGGCTGAAGGCGGCTTTAAATCTCAGGTGATGCCAGAATACGCAAACCAATGGATCACTACAGTTAATGCAAGTACTAATATCTGGAAATGGATTTTTGCTTACGGTGATGCCGGAATAGTAAAAAACCAAGGCAAGAACAGCGAATTTCTATACGATTCAGGAGTTCGCGTAGCCCTTGTTGAAGATTATTTCGAATTATTTTTCCCGGTTTATTCAAATTTGGGCTGGGAAGTAGCTCAACCCAATTACGACCAAAAAATTCGATTTATAGTTTCTCTGGATATCAATACATTAATAAGATTATTTACCAGGCGTTGGTACTAAAGGACTAGAATCCGAAAATTTCAGCAAGAACTACAAATTTTAAAGAATTCAACAAAAACTACAATTCGCTAATATTTTTTAAATTATATTTAATTAATCGATGTTAAAATATGTTATATTTAAAATATCACGATTTTTATGAATTGTGTATAATTCTAATTTTCGCTATATTTGTATGATCCAAAAAAGAAGTTCATGCAAAGCGAAACCGAAACTAAAGAATCGATTTCTTACGAAGATTTTAAAACTCAGGTTTTAGAAGATTATAAAGTTGCCGTTACGAGCCGAGAATGTAGTTTACTGGGAAGACGAGAAGTACTAACCGGAAAAGCTAAATTTGGTATTTTTGGAGACGGAAAAGAATTGCCACAACTTGCTATGGCTAAAAGCTTCAAAAACGGAGATTTTAGATCTGGTTACTATCGCGATCAAACGTTTATGATGGCGATTGGAGCTCTTACCATAGAAAACTTCTTTGCCGGCCTTTACGCCGATACAGATATTAAGAATGAGCCAATGTCTGCAGGTCGCCAAATGGGTGGCCATTTTATTTCCCACAACATAAATGAAGACGGAAGTTGGAAAAATTTGATGGAGCAGAAAAACTCTAGTGCAGATATTTCTCCAACTGCAGGACAAATGCCAAGATTATTAGGATTGGCGCAAGCTTCTAAAATTTATCGTCACGTTGAAGGTATTGATGCTGAAAAATTTTCAGATAACGGAAATGAAATTGCATGGGGTACCATTGGAAATGCCAGTACCAGTGAAGGACATTTTTGGGAAACTGTAAACGCAGCAGGTGTTTTGCAAGTTCCAATGATCTTAAGCGTTTGGGATGATGAATACGGAATTTCTGTTCACGCAAAACATCAAACAACTAAAGAAAGTATTTCTGAAGTTTTAAAAGGTTTCCAAAGAGATGAAGATAAAAACAATGGTTACGAAATAATCGTTGTGAATGGTTGGGATTATGTAGCCCTTGTTGAAGCTTATGATAAAGCTCAGAAAATCGCCAGAGCAGAACATTGCCCGGTACTGATTCATGTGGTTGAGTTAACACAACCGCAAGGCCACTCGACCTCTGGATCTCACGAACGTTACAAAAGTGAAAAACGTCTTGCGTGGGAAAAAGAATATGATTGTAATACACAATTTAGAAAATGGATTATCGATAATGGATTCAGCACTCCTGAAGAGATTAGTGATTTAGAAAAGAATATTAAGCGAGAAGTACGAGAAGGTAAAAAACGCGCTTGGGAGGCTTATATTAATCCTAATAAACAAAGACAAAAAGAATTACTGCATCTTTTAAGCACTATAGCTAAGAAAAGTGAAGATGCAGAGAATATCAAGAAATTAATCAATGGGCTAAAAAGTTGCAAAGAGCCTCTTAAAAAGGATGTTCTTTCAACTGCGAGGAAAAGTTTAAGACATCTCATTAATTTTGAAGGTAGTGAAAAAAGAGATTTGCTAGCCTGGATGGAAGACTTCAAAGTCCAAACCGATGATGAATATAGCAGTCACCTCTATAGTAACAACAAAAAAATTGATGAAGAAATAAAACCATTTTATAGTGACGAGTCTAAAACTGTGGATGCAAGAATTGTAATTCGTGATAATTTCGATAAGATTTTTGAAACTCGTCCAGAAACCTTAATTTTTGGAGAAGACGCTGGAGAAATTGGAGATGTAAACCAAGGTTTAGAAGGGCTTCAGAAAAAATATGGAGAATACCGTGTTGCCGATACAGGGATTAGAGAAGCGACGATCTTAGGCCAGGGTATTGGTTTATCTTTAAGAGGTTTACGTCCTATAGCTGAAATTCAGTATTTAGATTATGTAATGTACGCATTACAAACAATTAGTGACGATTTATCAACTTTACATTATCGTACCAAGGGAACACAAAAAAACCCACTTATTGTTAGAACTCGTGGACATCGCCTGGAAGGTATATGGCATAGTGGATCGCAACTTGGTGGACTTTTAAATTTAATGAGAGGTGTTTATGTTTTGGTTCCTAGAAACATGACAAAAGCTGCCGGCTTCTATAACAATCTTTTAGATTTAGATAATCCTGCATTAGTTATCGAATGCTTAAATGGCTATCGTTTAAAGGAAAAGCTGCCAGAAAATTTAGGAAAATTCAAAACACCAATCGGAAAAGTAGAAACGATTAGAGAAGGGAAAGATATCACCTTAGTATCTTATGGTTCAACACTTAGAATTATTGAACAGAGTGCTGAAGAACTAGCTGAAAGCGGAATAGATGTTGAAATTATTGATGTCCAATCTTTAGTTCCTTTTGATATTTCCAAAGACATTGTAGAGAGTGTTAAGAAAACTAACCGTCTTCTGGTAATCGATGAGGATGTGCCAGGTGGAGCCTCTTCTTATATTTTACAACAAGTGCTGGAAGACCAAAATGCATGGAGATATTTGGATAGCAAACCACAAACGCTAACTGCCAAAGAACATCGCCCGGCTTACGGTAGTGATGGTGATTATTTTTCTAAGCCATCACCCGAGGATGTTTTTGAAAAAGTTTATGGCATTATGCATGAAACCAATCCAGAAAAATTCCCGAAATTTATCTAAGTATTATAGATTCTTAATATTAAAAAAGCCGCTATGTTAGCGGCTTTTTTTTTAGATAATTATATAATTAATAAATTCTTGCAAAAAGTCCTTTCTGGTTTCCGGTACCACCGCTACCGCTCATATTCATATGTCCGGTATTTCCGTTCCCGTCGTAACCATAAGCAAGATTATTTTGGGCCCAACAGTTTGTAACGGTATGGCTTACATTTTGGTTAGCGCTACCTAATTTAAAACCATTTCCATCGCCATTAACTCCATAGCCATTATTATAGGCATTACAATTTTTAATGGAAACTGAATATGGCTGCCCGTATAAATCCCAACCATCATCAGAATTATGGGTAGCAGTGCAATTGTTAAACTGATTACCAGGTCCTGCAGATAATTTGCATGCATAACCATCTGCATTTTCTCCTCCGTTATTAGCATCGTAATTATCGTAAGAGTAACTATTATTAATACTGTTATGATGGGACCCATTGTAAATTTGAAGACCAGAATCGCCATTCCCATGGGTGGTTACATTATATACCCAATTATATCCACCATGCTGAAAAACAATCCCGCAATCTGGTGCATAGCGTATCGTCATATTACTAATATTCCAATAACTACCATTCACTTTAACACCCCAACCAGAAGAGATATTAGAACAATCTAAAGTTCCCCCTGTTAAATTAATTTTACCGCTCGAAGTTCCATTACGTAAAAGCTGTAACTGCTGGGTAAGATAAATGGTTCCGTTGATAGTTATTATATCACCGGGGTTTGCATTATTTACGGCGTTTCTCAATTGGGTCTCGTTATAAACGCCAACGCTAGCGTCTAAAACTTTCAGATCATCTTCCGTTTTGTCCAGATCATCTTTGCTACAACTGGTAAAGAAAAGACAGAATACGACAAAAATTTGTACAATTTTTTTCATGATAAATTAGTTTAAATAGGTAACCTAAAGATAAATAGGATTCGTCTTAAGAAAACGTTTTCGTAAAAAATTTAAGAAAATATTATAAGTTTAGGATTACATCCAGGCTTTATTGCTTCGTTCTATAGCATAAAGACAAAAGTTCATTTTGTGCAAAATGGCTTTATCAACGGCTCTAAATGTAATGTCCCCTGCAGCATTATGAAAAATTACGTGTACAAGATTTCTCCTTTTATACCACAAAGGTTGTTCTACAGTAATCCCCTGTAATTTGTAGATTTCTACGATTTCGGTGCTTTCATCCCAAGCTGAATAGGATTTGGCTATAAACTCCTCTCCTATCTTTAAACATAATGAATTATAAATTCTGAATTGTAAAATTGCATAGAGCAATACATATACTGAAGCTACCAATATCCACCACCTAAATGCGATAAAATTAGTGAAGTATTGTAAAATTCCGATGGCAACCACTGGTATAACGCCTACAAGCAAACGACGCGATAATTCCACCCAATGCGGTCTAAAAGTAATACCGGATTCGTCTTTTGAAGACTGATAAAGAAAGGATTTTATTTTCTGAATCGTAGCTTTTTCCAATCCAGGAATCTGAATCACGCTTTTCTTATCATTGTCTTCACTACTTGCTACCCATAAGCTCGCTTTGTATAAATTTAAGCGTTTTTGTATAGGATTGGTAACGATCTTTAAGATCTGAACCCTGATTGGTTTTAAGGAAACCCGTGTATTGGTACGCAAACCCATTTGCAGATCTAAACTGCTTTTGGTTTGCGTAAGATTAAGATTGAAATATTTAATAAAAACCTCCGCAGTAGTAATAAAAATACTTAGTGCGAGCAGTAAAAAAATAAGTGCGGAAATAAACAAAATCGACTCGGTTGCTACACCTCCTATATCTTCAGTAAACTGTGATTCCCACTGTGATGTTTCTTCCCTGAAAAATTGATTCAGCTCATTAAAAATAGTGGAAATAAATACGAAGATAAGACCAAAACCTCTAAAGAAATTACTGCTTAAACCTGTTTTGATCAAAGTTGACAAACTTAAACGATACGTCCATTTCTCTTTCTGAACTTCTTCAGTTTTGACTTCAGCGTTAATTTGATTCGCCTCTAAAACTTCAGTATCGGTATTATTAGACTCCTTCAGGCTGTTTAAAATATCGGCCAGTTGATTAGCATCTTCAGTATTTACCGCCTTTATTTCAACTTCTTTTTCGTTACTTCCGGCAGTATCGATAACCAAACTATACACTCCGGCGATACGCTGTAAAATGCCTCGTTTAAAATTTACCTGCTGAATTTTATCAAAAGGAATCGACACAAAATCTGAATTAAAAACGCCTTTTTTCAGAATAAATTCTTCTGCTTCATAATCGATATGAAAGAGGAATTTTCTATAATCAAAATAGCTATAAATCGCGATCAAAACCAAAAGCACAGCAAGTCCCAAACCTATGTATAATAACAAGTCACCATCTGGCCTTTTGAATACAAAATAGGCCAAAACTGCCCAAAAACCTCTAACGAGCTTGTAAAAAGTAGAAGTAAAAATGAGTAGAATCCCTACTAAAGATTGCCGTTGCGGTATACTAAAAGCTTTAGCCATTTTCGTTAGCTATTTTACCTGCTAGAGTTTCTTTTAGTTTCTCGGCAATTGTTGGATCTAAACCAGGGATTTTCACATCACTGCCACTACCACCGGCAGTAAAAATTTTAAGAGTAGAGAGATCGAGCCACTTATCTAGAAGGCTACGGCTTATAGATACATGCTGAATTCTATTGAAAGAAACAACCGTAGATTTACTCAAAAGAAATCCGCGTTTATAAATTAGATCTTTTTCTCTGATCGCGTAGGCATAGCGCGGCTGTTTTTTGATGAAGTTGAAGACCATAAATATTAAAAACAGCATTAAAATTCCGCTAATAATACTTCCAACCAAAACTTCTTTCTGAAAATACATAAAAACACCAAAGGCAATAATAAGTAGAAACCAAGCACCTGTCTGTAACAGATGCTTGGTTAATAATTTTGCACGAACGGGATTCATAGCTACCTGTTCAAAATTTGGTAGTGTAGCGATATCGATCGTATTATTGCTAAATTGAGTCTCTACGGAATCCATTTTTTCTCAAAATTTGGCTTTCTTTTTTCCAAAAATGCGTTACGACCTTCTTTGGCTTCATCTGTCATATACGCCAAACGAGTCGCTTCACCAGCAAAAACCTGTTGTCCTACCATTCCGTCATCGGTTAGATTCATGGCAAACTTGAGCATTTTTATGGAAGTAGGTGATTTCGCAAGAATTTCCTGCGCCCATTGGTAAGCGGTATCTTCTAATTCTTCATGCGGAATTACAGCATTTACCATTCCCATATCGTAAGCTTCTTGCGCTGAATAATTTCGACCTAAAAAGAAAATTTCACGTGCTTTCTTTTGACCAACCATTTTGGCCAAATAAGCCGATCCATAACCTGCATCGAAACTGGTAACATCTGCATCGGTTTGTTTAAAAATAGCATGCTCTTTACTTGCTAAAGTAATGTCACAAACCACGTGCAAACTGTGACCACCGCCAACAGCCCATCCTGGCACTACACAAATAACCGCTTTTGGCATAAAGCGAATTAACCGCTGTACTTCTAAAATATTTAAACGATGATAACCATCTTCTCCTACATAACCCTGGTGACCTCTGGCTTTTTGATCGCCACCACTGCAAAAAGAATACACTCCATCTTTTGGTGAAGGACCTTCTGCAGAAAGTAAAACAGCACCTATAGAAGTATCTTCGTGTGCATCTTGAAAAGCATCAAGTAACTCGCTAGTTGTTTTTGGTCGAAATGCGTTACGAACCTCTGGACGGTTAAATGCAATCCTGGCAACACCATTGCTCTTTTTATAAGTGATATCGTCGTATTCCTTAACTGTTTTCCAGTCAGCTTTTTCCATAATGTAAAATTTATGAAGTAAAAATAAGGTTTTGGAAGGAGTTTATAAAGTGAAAGTTGGAGTTTGGACTTTACCGTTTGCGTTAAAAAGAAGCTCGCCATTTAATAATCTACAGAAAAACTCTGATTTTTTATACATTTTGAATTAAAAGTGGACTTGGTTTCTTCCTGAAATTTAGAATACAACATTATAAAATCTCCGGTATTTCTTGACAATTCTCTTTTGTCTGTTCTCTAGATTCTAAAAGCGCAGCGATCTAAATTCTAATCTTTAAAAAATAGTTATAAAAAAACCCGGTGATTAAACCAGGCTTTTTAATTTTTCTCGAATTTATCGCTTATTGCATGTATTTTGCCATAATCGATTGTAGTTCCATCCCCCATTGTTGTCCAACGGTCATAGCTTTTTGCATTACTTTTGGTGTGGTAGCTACCATTTTCTTTCCTACCGAAGTATCATAAAACGCAAGAATTTCATCTATTTCTGCTTCAGTAAATTCTTCTCGATAAATTTCAGCTAACTTAACATAGAGTCCGTTTAAACTCTCATTTAAATCTTTTTTAAAATCTTCGCGACTTTCTTCAGGAATTTGCTGTACAATAGGCTCGCTAATAATTTCAAATTGTTGCCCAGAGGTTAATTCGATTAATTTTACTGCTTTTTTCTGAAATGAATCTCCTTCAGTTTCCTGTGCAAAAACGCTGGTTCCTAAGATTACAAATAGGACAAATATCAACTTTTTCATATTTAGGTTTGGTTTTATAATTTAGCCTAAAGTAGTCTTATTTTTTAAGAATCGTCATTTTCACAAAGTTTTTTCAATTAAAGATTAATTTCCGTAGGTGTCGTTATAATAATCTGTTGCTATTTGATAAGCTTCCTTTCTAGAGCGAACCTTTGCGTCCTTTTTTATTGGATCGATCTTAATTTTTTCTTCTGGATTCAGCATAATTTCAGTAGCGATAACGGTAGACTCTTCCTTATCTATTCTTAAGATCAAGCCCGGGAGCCCATTATAACTATGTGGTCCAAATTGCAATGGGATTTCTGGCGTAAACCATGCAACAACAGGTTCTTCTTCAATTGTCCCGTCACGCATATATTTTTTTTCTAAGCCTTCAGCTTTAAAGCATTTGTAATCACCAATTAATTTGGTCTCGTTTTTAACTTTCCAGCTTATAACATCATATTTCAATAACCCCATCATAGAACTTTTTTCTATAATTCTCTGGTCTTTTAGATTTACATAAAAATCGTTTATTCCAGCTTTGCTTCCAAAACTGAGGCTACTATTTTCATTTTTTAATTTCTCGATGTAATGAAAATACGATTCTTGATCTTTAAAATGAAGTTCGTAATTATCCTCTTCATCGTTTAGATACATGTCTATAACTTGTTTACGTATAGCCGGAGGAACATCTTTTTTCTTCTTGAACTCTTCAAGAGATTTGTTTTTAAAATCTTCATTCATCACTGCTTTATACTTTATAATTCCCGAAGTCTCCTGAGCTAGCAATGAGTTTAAATTGAAAAATAAAACTAATATTATTAAGAGATAACTTACTTTTTTCATGATGATTGATGGTTTTTGTTTGTAAGGCTATCTAAATATAGAGAAAATCTTTACCAATTTTACAATATTGGATTTTAATGATAAAGTTTAGAAAAATGGATACTAAAATTTGAGAATATATGTTTACTATAAAAAAATGATTCTTAATTTTGAAATTACCGCCGTCTGTTTTAAGTTTAGCATAATTTTTGAATCTTCTTTTTTAAAATATTCATTTTTAATGAAAAGACTTCTTGCCATATTATTTATCATAGGTTTCAATGCAATTGCCTTGGCACAGGAAAATCCTGAAAATAACATTGTGAATCTAAAAATGGAAGATCATTCTATCGCCCCTGCGTTAACGGAATTAAGCCCTAATCAATTTCTACAATACGACCCTAATTTACCAAGTGGAACTTTTATAGGCGTCCAAAATGAGCGCGAAGAATTTGATATGGTGGGTATTATAGAAAAAGAAAATCGCCAACGTGAAATGGCGAAAGCTAAAAGATTGGCTAATATTAGTTTACCGCAAACGCAGCGAAAAGAGGAAAAAGTGTTTCAGCTTACCGGTAATAATCAGGAACAAAATCAACTAAATACCGGTATTAGCAACTTCAATAATACTACCAATAGTAATAATCCTTTCTATCAATATCATAATGCATTATACAATAATACCATGAGAGGTTATTACTCACAACCATATCGCACTAACCGTAGATATTATTATTAGTTTTGCTGATTTAAATAAATACCGTCTTCTTTAATATCAATTTGGCGTTGTTTATAAAGATTTCCTGCCGCGCGCTTAAAACTCTTTTTACTCATTTTAAACACCGCTTTTATCTTTTCTGGTGAAGATTTATCGGTAATATTTAGATAGCCGTCATGGTGTTGTAATTCATCTAAAATAGCCTGTGCGTTTGGCTCAATACTTCGATATCCAGGACGTTGCAGCGTAACATCGATTTTGCCGTCTTTCCGAGTCTTTTTTATAAATCCTTTAATGCGATCCCCAATTTCTATAGGCTGAAAAACATCATCATTATACACCAAACCAAGATGAATTTCATTGATAATCACGTTATAACCAAGATCTGTTTTGTTACTTACAATTAGATCGACTTCCTCAAAAGGTTTTATTGTTAAATCTGAATTATCTAAATAAGCATGTACTTTACTTGAAGCTACCAATCGATTAGTGTCTTCATCTAAATAACAAAAGATCAAATAACGATGTCCTTTTTGCATAGGATATACTTGCTCCTTAAACGGAACAAAAAGGTGTTTCTCTAAACCCCAATCTAAAAATGCACCAAAATCGGTTACTTCAACACATTCTAAAAAAGCGAATTCATCTAATTTTACATAAGGCTCTAAAGTAGTCGCCACCGGTCGCTCTGAATGATCCAGGTACACAAAAACTTCTATTTCATCTTCTAACTGAAAGTTCTTAGGAATATATTTATTAGGTAATAACACCTCGTCTCCTTCAGCGTTTTTTAGAAACAAGCCGGGTTCGGTTTCACGATCAATTATTAAACGATGATTTTCGCCAATATTCAGCATAATATAAATTTAGATGACAAAGATACTTTTTAATTTCAGGCTTACACAAAAAAGAATCCGCTTCCTAAATTAGAAAACGGATTCATTTTTAACTAATCTATGAGATTAGGCAAATACAGATTCTTTATTAAAGTATTTGGTAAGCAAATAATACAGTGTTACTCTGTATTTATTTCGGTTGGATTTGCCATATTTTTCTAGCATGGCATTTAATCCTACATCAAGTTTACTATCGTTAGGCAATCCCAGTTTTTTAATTAGAAAATTTTGCTTTACTGTTTCTAACTCGTCTTCGCTGCTTGATGAAACTGTCTCTGCATCATTTCTAAAAACTACGGGACCTAACGATTCGGTTATTTTTCGAATTAATGCCACGTCGGGCTCCTCTCCTACCTTTTCTTTAATATCCTGAATATATTTTCCTACTTTTTCATCAGTCTTAGCACTCATAATTTTGTTTTTTGGTTTCTTCGAATTTACATAGAAACTCAGCAAATTTGCCCCAACAGAATCATAAGAATACTTACTGAAAAATTAAAATCTAATCAAAAACCTGAGAATTTGTTAAAGAATTCAATATATAGTGAGCTGTTTAGTTAGCAGCTCACTCAAAATTCAGAATTAATGTACCTGTTATTTAAAGTTCTTATTCCGTTACAGAACTCCAATTTTCTCCCGTTTTTATCCTATGAATTTGCATATCGGATACTCCGAAATTTTTTGCAATCATTTTAATTCTAGTCCTATTGTTTTTTAATTGGCGTTTAATAATCTTTACTTTTCCTTCGTTTAATTTACCAATATTCTTGCTCCTTTTTTCAACAATTTTGGCCCAATCTGGATGATTAAATTGATGAAGTTCTTTTTCTCTTTTAGTAGCCCATTTTAGATTTTCAATTCGATTGTCGGTCTTGTCGTAATTCAAATGAATCACGCAAGTGCCATCATTTCTTTCTAAAAAATGCTCTGCAATAAGCCTATGGACGTATCTGCTTGTCCGTTTTCCATTCTCTTTTTGCTGAAGAGGTAAAGTTTGATAACCGTTTATAAAATATTTCTTTACAAGAAATTCCTTATCAGTTTTGCAATTTATAATTCTACCGTAATTTGATATTTTAAATTTTTCTTTTTCAGATATTTTGCTATCAAACTCAATCTCTTTCCATTCTTCATTCCAATAACTTCGTATCATTTCTCAATTTTTTTTATCAAATGTTAATTACCTCATGTAACTAAAATACTCTAGTAAAACCTTATCGTTTACTTTACGCGGCGTAAAAATCTCTAAAATTTTAGGTCGTTCTGAAGCCTCAAAAAATGTGCTTAAAGAATGATTAATTTCAGGTTCTGAATTGGCCGAATCATATTCAAATTTATACATTTTTGCCAATTGTTCTGCTTTAAGGTCATGAACGGTTTCAAAAAATGTATCAAACTGTTCGCTATTCTTATTTCCTGGCAGAATTCTGAAAATTCCTCCACCTGAATTATTCAGAATTATAATTCTAAAATTAGCAGGTAAATATTTATTCCAAAGGGCGTTGCTATCGTAAAAGAAACTAAGATCGCCCGTTACCATCAAAACAGGTTCTTTACTCGCCATCGCAGATCCTACTGCGGTTGAGATACTACCATCGATACCACTAGTACCGCGATTACAGAAAATTCGCAGCAAAGGATTCCATTTAAATAATTGCGCGTAGCGAATAGTAGAACTATTGGCCAATTGCATAATATAATGATCTGGCACCTTTGGCACCAATAATTGCATGGCTTTTAAATCTGAATACGGAATCTCGTCCATATACGCATCGTGCCGCACCTGGCGTTTTTCACGTATATTTTTCCAAAATTCGCCATAATCACTATCGATTTTTGATGTAAGCGGAAAGAAATCTTTAAAAAAATCATTCACCGATGTTTCAAAATGCTTATTTAAGCAAAAGAACGTATTATACGCCTTTTTAGAATCGACGTGCCAGTGATGCTTGGGATTATAATTCCGCAGAAAAGCTTTTATTTTTTTTGAAACGATCATTCCTCCAAACGTAAACAAAATATCTGGTCGCAAAGCTTCAAAAAGCTCTTGCATATTTTCGTCTTTCTCGATAGGGCCAACGATCGTATCGATTCTGGTAAAAAATGCTGAGTGGTGTAAGTTGGAGGTTGTTTCAGTAAATACAATTACAGAGTCATCTTTAGCTAGTTTCTCAAGGAATTTTTGCTCCACTACATTTGGATGAGCAACACCAACAATTACCATTTTGCGCTTAGACTTATTCCAAATTTCGGCATAAGGCAAAAGCTCTTCTTTGGAATAGTGCCTTTTGGTAATTTCAGGAAGGATCTCGATAGGATTTACCTCGATATCTTCAACCGTATCATAAAGCGGTTCGTAAAAAGGCACATTAATATGCACCGGTCCTTTTTCTTCAATAGCTTTATTCAGCGCTAAATTAATCTCACGCTCATTATGTTTTTGTGCTTCCCATTGTTTTTGCTGAAGTTTTTTATCGATCGCTTCAGATTCTAAAACCAGCTCAGAATAAAGATTTGCCGAATAAAGAATATGATTTTCATAGACATTTTTCTGCCTAATGGTTTGCCCGTCCCCAATATCGATACGTTCGATTGGGCGATCTGCAGAAATTACTACAAGCGGAATATCGCTATAAAAAGCCTCTGAAATTGCCGGATAATAATTAAGCAATGCTGAACCAGAGCTGCACACCAGTGCCACCGGTTGCTGTAGTTGCTGCGCCATTCCTAGGGCAACAAAAGCGGCACAACGCTCGTCTACAATGCTGTAAGACCGTATTTCTGGATGATGCGTAAATCCAATTGTTAACGGTGCATTTCTTGAGCCTGGAGAGATTACTACGTGTTTTATATTTTTTGAAACGCAAAGTGAAACCACATTACGTGCAACAGGTATTTTAGAATACTTCACAAAGTTTATTTTTTGCGAGCGGAAGCTTCTAGGGAAAGTTAGGAAACTTCAACGCAACATAATTATACCTCAAAATTACGATTTACGGCAGACTTCCGCAGCACCTTTAAAAAGTATTTAACTGAATTTTTTAGATAGAGAAAACTTAGCCAAACCTCACAGGTTTCAAAAACCTGTGAGGTTTAATTGATTTTCATTTTAATCCTGATGGACCAAAACCGATTTAATCGTATAACTTTTGTTCACTGTTTCTTCCCATTCGGCTGCCGGGTTAGAATCTACCGTTATACCGCCGCCAATAAAAATTTCAGCTTCGCCTTTCACTAATTTCATACATCTAAGATTCACGAATATCTGTGATTGTTTTGAAATGCTGGCATACGCCTGATTTTCTTGATTTCGACGATTCGAATTTCGCTTTATTTCTTGTTTAAGATTAATCTCCCCAAGAAAACCGGAGTAAAATTCGCGATCACTATGCTCATTCTCCAAAATGAATTTCTTTGCTTTCTCACGCGGAAATCCGCATACAGCAGGAGTTGGATGTAAACTTTCCAATAAATTCGATAAATTATCATTCTCTAAAACAGCTGATATATCGGTACGAATATGTAACAAATTCCCCGCTTTTACGGTATAAGGATCACTCAGGTTAATTGCTCCGGCAGATACTTTAAAATCCTTTAATTTTTGCACAATCTCGTCTGAAACAATTTTTTGCTCTTCTACCTCTTTTGGTGTCCACGTAGCTTCATCGATGGTTGCTTTAAAAGCCTGCGTTCCAGCAAGAGCCATAGTTTTAAAGCGATTTCGTTCAACTTTCACCAAAGTCTCTGGTGTAGCTCCTAACCAAATTCCGCTTTCAGGATGAGACCAGATATAGCAAAAGGCTTTTGGATAATTTTCGAGTAAATTTTTAAAGATCGAAACGGCTGAAAGTTGCGTTTGGCTATGCTCTTTTCTGGCTAAAACCACTTTTTTCATACTACCGGATTCAATTTCAGTAATTGCTTTTTCAACCAGCTCTTCATGCTCTTTTTGCTGAGTATGATTTGTAATTTCTGGAATATATTCTGAAGTTTCTTTTATAGAATCTTCAGTTTTTAATTCCGTAGAAATATGTTCAGATTTATCTTCAGGAATTAAAAAACTTTTCTTTCCGCAGAAATCAGAAAAAACAAATCCGCTTTCTGAAAAATCGGTCGTTGTATACGATTGCTTATCCTTTTGTAGCAATGCTTGGATTACATTTTCATCGGGTTTTCGATAAGCTACAACGGGTAAATTTTTATTGATATGATCTTCTAATGCGTTAAAAAACGCCATCGCCTGCATCATGATTTCTTTTTTGCTAGTGCTATGGTTGTTAGTTTTACCAGGGAAATTAAATTATCTGCAGCATCGGTAATATGAATATTCCAAAGTTGCGTGGTACGGCCTTTATGAATAAAAGTGGCTTTGGCAAAAACATCGCCCTCTTTTATGCTTTTAAGGTGATTGGCAGAAATTTCTATACCGCGAATCACAAAATCTTGGGTATCTAAAAATAGATAACTCGCAGCGCTCCCAACACTTTCGGCCAAAGCCACACTTGCGCCGCCATGCAACACGCCATCTGGCTGATGCACTCTTGGCGTCACAGGCATTTTTGCGGTTAAAAAATCTTCACCAACATCGATAAATTCAATATTCAAGGTTTCCATCAACGTGTTTTCACACATTTTTGCACACATTCCCAGGATTTCCTCTTTGTTCATAGCATTACGATTAATTACTTTGTAAAAGTACAAAATTGAATCTACAGCATGAGCCGCGAAAAACAGGTTTATTACCAAATTAGCAACACCTATAGTGTTTTAAACGAGTTTACCGAAACCACAAAAAATGTCTGGTTGGTTTGCCATGGTATTGGATATTTAAGCCGGTATTTTATTCGGTTTTTTAATCATCTGGATCCCAGTGAAAACTATATTATCGCACCACAGGCACAAAGCAAATATTATTTAAAATCTGATTATCGACATGTAGGCGCTTCCTGGCTTACAAAAGAAAATACAGACGCTGATATTGAAAACGTGCTGAACTATTTAGATGAATTATTTACAGAAGAAAAGTTAGCTAAAGCGCCCAATTTGATTGTTTTGGGATATTCCCAGGGAGTTTCTGTAGCTACACGATTTTTAGCGCGAAGACAGATTAAATGCGATCAACTAATTCTTCATTCCGGAAAAGTGCCTGCGGAATTAAATCCCGAAGATTTTAAATTCTTAAAAGACACAAAAGTTACTTATCTCTACGGAACAGAAGATGAATACCTAAAAAAAGGAATCATAAAAGTTGAAGAAGAACGTATGAAATCCTTGTTCCCAAAAAATTTTGAAATTATAAGGTATAACGGCGGACACGAATTTAACACTGAAATTATTAAGAAACTTAGTTGATTTGCATTTGTTTGAGCGATCAGCTGTTAGCAACTATCTTAATAAATTTATAATTCAAAATTCAACACAAATTCTATATTCTATCTTCTAGACTCTTTTATCTTGAGTCTTGTTTCCTATAACTTACGCCTAAATTACATTATCCACTTTTCATTTTTTTCTGAATAATTTTGAATATTTTCGCGACATACGATTTATAAAAGCAATGGAATCACAAAAAAGCGTAGGAACTTCAAAAAAAACTTCAGTTTTAAAGAATATCGGTCCGGGATTTTTACTTGCGGGCGCTGCAATTGGAGTTTCACACTTGGTGCAGTCTACACGTGCCGGAGCTGATTATGGATACATCTTAATTTGGGCGTTATTGCTGGCGTGTATTTCTAAGTATCCATTTTTAGAATTTGGTGCTCGTTATGTGGCCGGAACCGGGAAACATTTAATTTCCGGCTATAAGCAGTTAGGTAAGATTCCGTATTATTTGTTCATATTTATTACCGTGGCCAGCATGTTTATTATTCAGGCCGCTGTAACTATCGTGACTGCTGGTTTAGCTGAACGGCTTTTTAATTTCGGCTTATCCCCTTTTGTATGGAGTTTTATCATCTTTGGAGCTAGTATTGCTTTGCTTTTAATCGGGAAATACCCCGGATTAGACAAAAGCATGAAGATTATCGTGAGTCTGCTTACCGTAGCCACTTTGGCGGCAGTTTGTATGGCCTTGGGAATACAAAAAGACCCAATTGAAACCGTAGAAATTCCGTCGCTTTGGACTACTGCAAGTCTTGGCTTTATTATCGCTTTTATGGGTTGGATGCCTATTCCCCTTGATGCTGCAGTATGGCATTCAATATGGACTAAGGAAAAAGCTCACGGCAACATAGAAAAATTGACTTTAAAAAATGCCTTTTTAGACTTCAATATTGGGTATTTTTCGGCATGTTTTATTGGAGTGCTTTTCTTTTTACTTGGTGTTTTAGTAATGTTTGGGAGTGGTGAGAGTTTTAGCAGCAACAGCGTTGAATTTTCTTCTCAGCTTATTAATCTCTACGGAAAAACACTTGGAGAATGGAGCAAACCGATTATCGCAATCGCTGCTTTTGTCACCATGCTGAGTACTGTAATTACCGTGACCGATGCGTATCCCAGAGTAATCTCAGAACTTTTTCATCCTGAAGTATCCAAAACCGATAATCGTAAAAAACGCTGGCAATTTTATAAAATATCGATATTCATTATCCCGATACTTTCGTTGGCGATTCTATATTTTAGTTCTGGATCTTTTACTGTTCTTGTTGATTTTGCTGCCGGATTATCTTTTTTATCAGCTCCGATTCTCGCATGGTTTAATTATAAATTAGTTACCGGCAAAGAAATGCCAGAAGCCGACCGTCCCGGTAAAAACTATCGAATATTTACCATGATATGCTTTGTGATGCTTTTGATATTTAATATTGCATATTTGGGTTATAATTTTTTTGTATAGAATCATATTAAACGCAGGCATTCTCCAAAACCTCAGCAACTTCTTGTTTCAAAATGCTAATTGTACCATCTGCACTTATTTTTATATAAAATCGATCGGTCTGTACTGGTTCACAGAATTTTACGGTTTGCCTAACGATTAATTCAAATCCATCTTCTACTTGTTTATAAGCTCCATTATTTTTATCATCTACTGCCCAATAATATCCGTTAGCTCTCGCAACGAGTAAGGCTTCGCCTGGTGTGCTTATTTCTCCGAGGAAATTAAGAACATCCTCTTTAGAAGTGACTAAAAAATTATCTTCTTGTCTTTGATATTTGATGTAACTAAAGCAGTATCCCGGTAGGCAACCATAGTTAAATCCTTCTTCGGCCTGTAATTCGTTAAAAGCTGTTTTACAATCAACATCTGAACAAGTTTCACCAAAAGAAAAAAGTATAGTATTGCGATATATTATTGAATTTGGATCATCGGGATCTTCATAATCTGGCATTGTCTGGATATACTCAAAATAAGAGATTGGCGTTTCTGGATTTATATCTGAAAAAGGATATTCTTCAGGTATGGCTTCAAAATCATCAAAATTGACTTTAATACCATCATCATCGTCTGAACACGAAAATAGTAAAATTGTTAAAGCTAAAATTGATAGTTTTTTGATCATAATATTTCATTGATTTCTAATTAGATACTAAAATTCAAAAAAGGTTGCGTATAAAAAAAGCCGCTGATTTCTTAGCGGCTTTTTCTACAATTGTATTTTTAAAAGTTTACTCAAAACAAAAACTTAAATCTATGCTATAATTAATATCCGCCTCAATATTTTCGCCACACATACCTCGAACGTCACCAATACTACAATCTGGATCATCTGAAATTATTATTTTTGAAATCCTATTGGTATATCCAGATATTGTTGCATTTAAAACTCCATTTTCAAAACTATTAATTCTAAAATTAGCTCCTTCTTCAGTAGCTTCATCTAATTTTTTAATAGGATCTAGTGTACTATAATGATAGCTTACAGTTTCGCTCGATTGCTCCGGAAAACGGAATACAAAATTTATATATTGAAAATTTTCACGAATACTTTTTTCGGAAAAATTATTAACGATGTCTGCATCCAAACTTATATAAATTTGAAAACGCTCATCCATATAACTATAAGCTCGATAATAATAGTTTTCGTCACAAGTGACGTTAACAGGACAAGTGATTTCAAGCGCTGTACAATCATTTAAAGAACCAATGCTTAAATTATACGGTTCATATCTAAAATCTGTTGAATCATCGTCATCATTACTACAGGAAAGTGTAAGAAAGGTTAATACACATAGAAGTAAAAGTTTTTTCATTTGTTTTTTTGAATTTCGATATATGATTATTTTATTTTTTCATCAAAAAAGCACTTATGCAAAAAGGATTAATTTGAGTCAAATAAGTATTTATCTCAAAAAGTGGAGATCACTATCATTAAAATTAATCCGAATCAGAGCAGGTAAAAAGCTTTAAATCATCCTGACCTTCATTGTCTAAGTACTCATTACTTTGTTCTGCAGTTAATTCAGCTTCAACATCTCCATTACAGTTATAAAATGTTATCATCGCTTGAAAATTCACAGCACCATCAGTGATTAATTCATAATAAACAGTTTGTCCCTTATAATTACCTCTAAAAATTGAAACTTCAATTTCGCAATTTGAGTTCAGTTCAGCTTTAAAATTAGTAAACCAAGTTTCATTTAATCCACCTGGACAGTTAGTATCATCATCGTCTGAACAAGAAAATAGTAAAATTGTTAAAGCTAAAATTGATAGTTTTCTGATCATAATATTTCATTGATTTCTAATTAGATACTAAAATTCAAAAAAGGTTGCGTACAAAAAAAGCCGCTGAAAAATCCAGCGGCTTTTTATCAAATATGAAATTTTAATCTCCTTTAGTCATTACAAATAAAGATTTCCTCGATCTCTCGACCTGGACTATTTACGAACTCCCTGCTCTCTTCAATAGTAAATGATTCAACCTTTTTTCCCGTACAACTGTATAAAGTAATCTCGTCGAATCCATAACATAACGGGTCTATCATTTGAATATAAAAAACTGTTTCACCTTCATATTCACTTTTTATAATTGAAACTTCGCAGGAAAATTCACCACAATCTAACTTCTGTTTTAAGTCCTGCATCCAACCTATTGCTAAAGGATCTTCTGCTGTACAAGCACTTTCTAACTTAATTTGCGAATTTGCAACGACTTCATTTCCATCTTCAGTGCAGGAAAATAGTACAGAGAGTAAAAGGAAAAATAATAATGATCTTCTCATAATTGATTGAATTAAAACATGCTTTCACACTATAGATGCAAAAAACCCTAAAAGGTTGCGTATAAAAAAAGCCGCTGAAAAATCCAGCGGCTTTTTATCTAATATCTAGATGAAGTTTATTTCACTTCTTCAAAGTCTACATCTTCTACATCGTCTCCACCTTTGGCTTCACCGCCTCCGGCTTGTCCACCTTCTGCACCAGCAGCTCCCTGAGCACCACCTTGTGCTTCAGCTTGCGCTTTATACATTTCTTCAGAAGCTGTTTTCCATGCTTCATTCAATTTGTCTAATGCAAGAGTTATTTGTTCCAACTCTTTAGTTTCGTAAGCTTTCTTAAGCTCTTCTAAAGCATCTTCAATAGGCTTTTTCTTATCGTCAGAAAGTTTGTCTCCAAATTCTTTCAACTGCTTCTCAGTTTGGAAGATCATCCCGTCTGCTTCGTTAAGCTTATCTACTTTTTCTTTCGCTTTTTTATCGGCATCAGCATTAGCTTCAGCTTCCTGCTTCATTTTCTCGATTTCTTCTTCTGTTAGTCCTGAAGAAGCTTCGATACGAATATCCTGAGATTTTCCTGTTGCTTTATCTGTCGCGCTTACTTTAATAATACCGTTAGCATCGATATCGAAAGTTACTTCAATCTGAGGTGTTCCTCTTGGCGCTGGTGGAATTCCGTCTAAATGGAATCTACCAATCGTTTTGTTATCTGCCGCCATTGGACGCTCTCCTTGTAGTACGTGAATTTCTACTGAAGGCTGATTATCTGCTGCGGTAGAGAATGTTTGGGATTTTTTAGAAGGAATAGTTGTATTCGCTTCAATTAGTTTAGTGTTCACACCACCCATAGTTTCGATACCTAATGAAAGCGGAGTAACATCTAATAACAATACGTCTTTAACATCACCAGTTAATACACCACCCTGAATTGCAGCACCAATAGATACTACCTCATCTGGATTCACACCTTTAGAAGGTTTTTTTCCGAAGAAACTTTCTACTTCTTCCTGAATTTTAGGAATACGAGTAGAACCACCTACTAAAATTACTTCATCAATATCACTTTTAGAAAGACCTGCATCTTGAAGCGCTTTTTTAACTGGCTCCATAGATCTTGTCACTAATTCTGCAGCTAATTGCTCAAACTTAGATCTAGATAAAGATTCTACCAAGTGTTTTGGTCCACTAGCTGTAGCAGTAACATAAGGTAGATTAATTTCTGTTTGAGAAGAAGATGATAACTCAATCTTCGCTTTTTCAGCAGCTTCTTTTAGACGCTGCAACGCCATAGGATCTTTTCTAAGATCGATATCTTCAGCTTTCTGAAAAGTATCAGCTAACCAATCGATAATCACTTCGTCAAAATCGTCTCCACCAAGGTGAGTATCACCATTTGTAGATAATACCTCAAATACACCATCACCTAATTCTAGGATAGAAATATCGAAAGTACCACCACCAAGATCATATACTGCGATTTTTTGATCTGTTGATTTTTTATCAAGACCGTATGCAAGTGCAGCCGCTGTTGGCTCGTTAATGATACGTCTTACTTTAAGACCTGCGATTTCACCAGCTTCTTTAGTAGCCTGACGCTGAGAATCGTTAAAATATGCTGGTACTGTAATTACAGCTTCAGTAACATCCTGTCCTAAATAATCTTCAGCAGTTTTTTTCATTTTCTGAAGGATCATTGCTGAAAGTTCTTGCGGAGTATAAAGACGACCGTCAATATCTACACGAGGAGTATCATTATCTCCTTTTTTTACTTTATATGCTACACGCCCTGCTTCTCTTGAAGATTCAGAGTATTTATTACCCATAAATCTTTTGATGGAAGCAATCGTTTTTTCTGGGTTGGTAACAGCCTGTCTTTTTGCAGGATCTCCAACTTTAATTTCACCACCTTCTACAAAAGCAATTACAGAAGGAGTTGTTCTTTTACCTTCGGCATTAGGGATTACCGTAGGCTCGTTACCTTCCATAACTGAAACGCAGGAGTTTGTTGTACCTAAATCAATTCCAATTATCTTACTCATAACTTTATACTTAATTTAATTTTTTATTCAATGTTTCGATCTCTAAAAGTCAATCTTTATGCCAGCAAAAAACTTATGACAGGTTGGCAGAAACATTTTTAAACAGCTGTGTTTTGGAGAGAATTCAATGTAAATTTTGCAGAGTTCCTTTTGATTTGTGCATAATTAGGCAGTTACAATTGCTTTTTTATTTCTGAATCTGTTTCTGAAACAATACATTTGTCGGCATAATATTTCAATATGGAATGTATTAGCGTTTTCGATATGTTGAAGGTTGGCGTTGGTCCTTCAAGTTCTCACACATTGGGGCCATGGCGTGCTGCACAACGTTGGATTTCCGAATTAAAAAATAAAGGTACTTTTGATTTAGTAGAAAAAATTCACATCGATCTTTACGGTTCTCTTTCACTCACAGGAAAAGGACACGCTACAGACATCGCTACTATTTTAGGTCTTAGTGGCTACGATCCCGTGACGATGGATATTTCAATAATTGATACTGAAATTTATAAAATTAGAGCAGAAAAAATACTGAAGCTAAATAAGGAAAATGACATTCCCTTTAATATTGAAAGCGATATAAAATTCAACCGAAAATTTCTTGATTTTCATCCTAACGGAATGATCTTTAGAGCGAGTTTATCGAACGGAAAAAAATGCTCTTCCTCTTTCTTTTCTATTGGTGGTGGCTTTGTAATTAAAAAAACAAGGAAAAACGCTAAAAAGAAACAGGATAAATTTGACGAATTTCCTTTTCCGGTTGAAACTGCCAATCAATTACTAGATTATTGCAAAGCAGAAAATCTAAGTATTTCGCAGTTAGTTTTAGAGAATGAACGTTCTTTAAGAAGTGACGAAAAAATCGATACTGGTCTTCAACAAATATGGAATACCATGTTAGAATCGATGTATATTGGTTGCCATACAGAAGGAACATTGCCTGGTGGACTTAGTGTAAAGCGACGCGCTTTTGAAATGCATCAGCGACTTATTGGCGAAGAAAAATATGATTCGCCAGAAAACTGGATCGATGCGATAAGAAATACTGAAGTTAAATTTCGCCAGATCCTTAAATGGGTAAGTTGTTTTGCTTTAAGTGTAAACGAAGTTAATGCCAGTTTAGGACGTGTTGTTACTGCACCAACCAATGGCAGTGCAGGAACTGTTCCCGCCGTGATGATGTATTATATGGTAATCGAAAATCATGAAGCTACTTTCGAAGATATGAAACGCTTTATGTTAGTCGCAGGCGAAATAGGAAGTCTATTTAAAAAAGGAGCAACAATTTCAGCCGCTATGGGTGGCTGCCAGGCAGAAATTGGTGTATCTTCCGCAATGGCCGCTGGTGGATTAACCGAATTACTTGGTGGTACGCCCGAGCAGGTTTTAATGGCCAGCGAAATTGCAATGGAACATCATCTTGGTTTAACATGCGATCCTATCGCTGGTTTGGTTCAGGTGCCTTGTATAGAACGTAATGCAATGGGAGCGATTAAAGCGATAAACGCGGCAGAAATTGCTTTAGAGAGTGATGCTACTAAAGCCAAAGTTCCATTAGATAAAGTAATTGCTACCATGTGGGACACGGCAAAAGATATGAATTCTAAATATAAAGAAACCAGCGAAGGAGGATTAGCGGTTAAAGTTAGCCTTAGTGATTGTTAAATCTATTTTATAATTGTACGCTCAAAATTTACCATCGAAAATCAAAAATCTTATCCGTCATTATTTTCTTATAATGATGTGCTATATTTTGTTTTTTATGGGAATGGGATTGCTAAATAAGTTCTTTCCAACAATAGATCTTGATCGTTACGAACAAACCGGGATCTACGAGATGATGACCGATAATCCCATCATCTTTTTTATTCTTGCCGTAATTATTGCTCCGATTATGGAAGAAAGTCTTTTTAGGAGTTTAATAAAACCCTCAAAAAATGAAATTCTTATATTCATCTGTTCCTGGATTTTATTTTTGAGTTTATCTTTTATTCCTGCGGAAGCCAATCTTATTCTTAGATATGCACTATTACTATTAAGCGTTTTTATCATCTTTTTATTTCTGAAGTCGGTAATTCCTGAAAGTAAAATGAAAAGACTTCAATATTATCTTCATAAAAATTTTAGGGTAGTTTGGATCCTTTCAGCAATTATTTTTGGCTACGTACATGTGTGGAATTACGTCTCTGGATTCGAATTCAATATTATATTATTCTTCCTCATTTTTCCACGAATAATTGCTGGTTATTTTATGGGCAGATTAAAAGTTCAGAATAAAGAATTATACTGGCCTATGCTTTTACATGCGATGAATAATGCCATTGTAGTACTCATTTCTACCAATGCTGAAAAAATCACCGATCTCTTTATTTAACAAAGACTTAAAAATCTTCGCCCTTCAATTTCGTAAATTCAAGAACCAAAAAAATTGAATGATGAAAGCTGTACAAGTAAAAGAAAAAGGTGGTAATTTCGAATATGTAGATGTCGAAAAACCATCTCCTAAAGAAAATGAAATATTAATCAAGATTGAGGCTTGCGGAATTTGCCATAGCGATGCTATTACAAAAGACGGTATAATGCCTATCGATTATCCAAGAATACCGGGGCATGAAATTGTTGGTCTTGTAGAAAGCGTTGGCGATCGTGTTTCACAATGGAAAAAAGGACAGCGAGTTGGAGTTGGCTGGCATGGTGGTCACTGCTTTGAATGTGAGCCTTGTCGTCGTGGTGATTTTATTAATTGCGAGAATGCAAAAATTAGCGGAATCTCTTACGATGGCGGTTATGCCGAATTTATGACGGCGCCGCAAGAAGCTATTGCGAGTATTCCAGACGAATTATCTTCAGCAGAAGCTGCTCCGCTACTTTGCGCTGGGATTACCGTTTTTAACGCTTTGCGAAACTCCGGAATTACGCCGGGTGATGTTGTCGCTATCCAGGGAATCGGTGGTTTAGGCCATTTAGCAATACAGTATGCTGCAAAAATGGGAATGCGTACCGTAGCGATTTCCACCAGCGATGATAAAAAATCTTTAGCTTCAGATCTTGGTGCGCACCATTTTATTAATGCTAAAGAACAAGATACCGTAGAAGAACTTAAAAAACTTGGTGGCGCAAAACTAATTTTGGCAACAGCACCAAACAGTAAAGCCATAAGTAGTGTGGTTGATGGATTAGGTCCCAACGGAAAATTGCTAATCGTAGGTGCTACCGGCGAGCCTGTAGAAGTTTCACCAATGCAGTTAATTATGGGCAAAAATTCTGTCGCAGGATGGGCCAGTGGAACTGCCATGGACAGTGAAGATACTTTAAAATTTAGTGCGCTAAGCGGAACGAAACCAATGATTGAAGAATACCCACTTTCTGATGTTAAGGAAGCCTATAAAAGGATGATGGATAATAAAGCTCGTTTTAGAGTCGTTTTAAAGCCATAACAAGAAGCTTCAAAATAGTATATTTAAGCCATCTTTATTGATGGCTTTTTTGATTATTTTTAATTCAACCAGAAAAATTTGAATAAAAAATCTACTCTCTAAAAATTGGAATAATGATTATGTTCTAAAAGTAAACTAGTTAAAATCTAGAAACAGTATTAAAAAAATAAGTTGGGATGAAAAAAGCATTTCTAAAATCTCAATTCGAAAATTATAAAACTACAGAATCCCCAATTTTTTGAGGCAATCTTAATTAGTCTCTCATTAAAACCTTATTTTTACGCATACCAAAATTTAAATTAATGTCTGTTGCTAAAAAAGAATATAAAAGAATTACTGTAAAGTCTTTAGTTGACATGAAAAAACGTGGAGAAAAAATCTCTATGTTAACTGCTTACGATTATTCAATGGCTAAAATTATGGATGGCGCCGGGATCGATGTGATCCTTGTTGGCGATTCAGCCAGTAACGTAATGGCTGGATACGAAACTACGCTCCCAATGACGCTAGATCATATGATCTATCACGCGACGAGTGTGGTAAACGCTATTAACCGTTCTTTGGTAGTGGTCGATCTACCTTTTGGAACCTACCAAAGTGATCCTAAGGAAGCTTTGCGATCTTCCATAAGAATTATGAAAGAAAGCGGCGCACATGCCATTAAACTTGAAGGTGGCAAAGAAATTAAAGAATCGATAAAGCGAATTCTTCATGCTGGTATTCCCGTAATGGGACACTTGGGATTAACTCCGCAATCTATTTATAAATTCGGAACCTATACGGTTAGAGCAAAAGACGAAGAAGAAGCTGAAAAACTAAAATCTGATGCTAAACTTTTAGAAAGATTAGGATGTTTTGCTGTAGTTTTAGAAAAAGTACCGGCAAAATTAGCGAAGGAGGTTGCTGAAAGTGTAAGTATTCCTGTAATCGGAATTGGTGCTGGTAACGGATGCGACGGCCAGGTGTTGGTGGTCCACGATATGTTAGGAATGACCAAAGAATTTAATCCTAGATTCTTAAGAAGATACTTAGATCTTTATACTGAAATGACAGGCGCGTTCCAACGCTATGCTGAAGATGTAAAAAGTGGTGATTTTCCTTCGGAAGATGAACAATATTAATTTTTCTGAAAATATTTTTGCTGAATGAATACTGCAGAAGCAATTATCGAAAAACTGAAGCTACAACCGCATCCTGAAGGTGGTTACTTTAAAGAAGTTTATCGAAGCGACGATGTTATCAAGGCGGAGGCATTACCTGAAGCTTTTAAAACAGAACGTAACTATTCTACCAGTATTTATTTTTTACTCACTTCAGAAAATTTTTCTGCATTTCATAAAATAAATCAAGAGGAGATCTGGCATTTTTATGACGGCTCTCCTCTACTTTTATATATGATTTCACCTTCCGGAGAACTTTCAGAAATAAAAATTGGGAGAGATCTGGATAAGGACGAAAAACCTCAATTTGTAGTGCCTAGAAATTACTGGTTTGCAGCAAAGGTTATTCAGCCAGATCATTTTTCTTTTGTGGGTTGCACAGTGGCACCGGGATTTGATTTTGAAGATTTCACATTAGCAGCAAGAAATAATCTTACCAGAGAATTTCCGCAGCATGATAAAATAATCGCTGAATTTACTCGATAATTGAGATTAAATGCTCCGAGGCTCGCCTCGAAATAATAAATGATTTTTTGATAAATGCCTTATGGCTTGCGCTGAGGTATTTTACTAAAAATTAATAATTCCATTTTAATACTTCTATTTTGCCAGAAAAATTACTTTCTAATAAAAATAATTTACAAATACTACACGAAGATAATCATATAATCATCGTGAATAAACGCGTTGGTGATATTGTACAGGGCGATAAAACCGGTGATAAGCCCCTAAGTGATGTTGTAAAGTCCTACATTAAAGAAAAGTATAATAAACCGGGGAATGTGTATTTGGGTGTGGTACATCGTTTGGACCGCCCAACTAGCGGTATTGTTTTATTTTCAAAGACTTCTAAAGCACTTCCGAGATTAAACAAATTATTTCAGGAAAAAGACGCTAAAAAAACCTATTGGGCGGTGGTAAAAAACAGACCACCAAAGGATAATGATGTTTTGATCCATTATTTAAAACGCAATCCAAAGCAAAACAAATCTTTCGCGCATAAAAAAGAAGTTCCAGAAAGTAAAAAAGCGATCCTGGAATATCGAATTTTGAAAGAATTGAACAATTATTTTTTGTTGGAAATCGATTTACAAACCGGGAGACATCACCAGATTCGTAGTCAGCTTTCAGCTATTGGATGCCCTATAAAAGGAGATTTAAAATATGGTTTTGATCGCAGTAATAAAGATGCGGGAATTCATTTACATGCTCGTAAATTAGAATTTATCCATCCGGTAAAAAAGGAACCTATAAAAATAATTGCTGAAGTCCCAGACGAACCGCTTTGGCAAGCCTGCACCTAATTTAAAAGTGCCTGAAATGTATTTCCTTTACTAATATCCCCGCTACGGTAACCTTTCATAAACCACTCCATTCTTTGAGCAGAGGTTCCGTGCGTAAAAGAATCTGGATTTACAGTTCCGTTTATACGACGCTGGATAGCATCATCTCCTACCGCGTTTGCTGCACTTAATGCCTCCTGAATATCGCCTTCTTGAAGATATTCTTGATTATGATTGGCCCAAACTCCTGCGTAGAAATCGGCTTGAAGTTCTAAGGCAACAGAAAGTTCATTTGCCTGATCCTGAGATTTACTTTGCTGTAATTGTCTAACTTTTTGAGAAGTTCCTAAAACGGTTTGTATATGATGTCCTACCTCGTGTGCAATAACATAGGCAGTAGCAAAATCACCTTTTTCTGCGCCAAATTTATTATGCAATTCGTCAAAGAATCGAAGATCCAAATATAACTTTTGATCTGCAGGGCAATAAAACGGACCCATCGCGGCAGAAGCTCTACCACATCCAGAATTTACAGCATCATCAAACAACACCATCCCTGGTTTTGGGTAATTCATTTCATTTTTTGAAAAAATGGAAGTCCAAATATCTTCGGTATCTGCTAATATGGTGGCTGCAAATTCTCCCTCCTCGACTTCAGTTTCAGAAAGTTCTCGAGTTTTTTCAGTTGCAACGCTCGATGGTTCTTCAGATATTATTTGGCTAAGATCTACTCCTGTAAATAATTGAAGCGCTATTACAATAACTGCAACAATACCTCCGCCGGCAATCGTTTTGCCTTTTGTCGACATTCCTCTGCGATCATCAACATTAGAACTTTGTCTTCTACCTTTCCATTTCATAACCTAGTTTTAGAAACGCTATATTATGAATTTCAGAGGCTTACTACGATAATAAAAGAATTAAAAATTTGTGAAATTATCGTATCTGTTCTATCAATCGATATAAGATCTAAAGTGAATTAAAATTGTAAAATATCTATAATACTTAAATAAAGTATTAATTATTTGCCAATGCTATGCCAATAATTTGAAGGTCTGTTCTTGATAATCTATTTTGTGATACAAACGAAATACTAAAATTCAATAAGAGATTTTTGATCAATTAAATAATTAATAAAAATGAAAATATTGAGTTGAAAAATTTCTTCTGACTATATAATAGAATGATAAAAAATAGATTTACAAAAATAAATAATTACGGCTTTATAGGAAACTTGCAAACCACAGCATTGGTATCGCAACAAGGTGATATTGATTTTATGTGTTTTCCCAATTTTGATTCTCCTAGTGTTTTTGCTACAATTCTAGACGGAGATAAAGGCGGTTGTTTTTCTATAGAACCGCTTATAGAAAACTTAAAGTATACACAATTCTATATAACCGACACAGCAACTTTAATTACCCGTTTTACTTCTGAAAAAGGTGTTGGAGAAATTTCTGACACGATGGTTATAGATGAAAAAGACCATAAATTTAAATTATTACGAAAAGTATCCTCTAATCATGGCAACATCTCCTTCAGAGTTAAATGCAAACCCAGATTTGATAATGCGAAGGCAAGGCATACTGCTAAGCAGCACCAGAATGAAATCACTTTCACTACAGATGATGATAAATTTCTTTGTCTGAATAGTTGTCGGGATTTATATATTTCTCGTGATGATGCGTATTCTGAATTCAAATTAGATGAAAAAGAATCCTGCTATTTTATTTTAACAGATTTTCATCTTTCAGAAGAAAACAAAGAAAATATGCCTTCTTTTGGTGAGCAGTATCATTGGGAAAGTCAAGATTACTGGAAAAAGTGGATTAGCAAAACTACCTATAAAGGCAGGTGGATAGAAACAATAATAAGATCTGCTATAACTTTAAAACTCCTTACCTCTCATAAAGAAGGAAGTATTATTGCGGCTCCAACCTTTGGATTACCCGAAAAGATAGGTGGCGAGCGCAATTGGGATTATCGCTATACCTGGATTAGAGATGCAGCTTTTGCCATGTATGCCTTTATGAAACTTGGTTTTAAAGAAGAAGCAAGTGCATTTTTTAAATGGGTAGAAAAATATTGTTTTCAGGAAAAAATGGATTTGGTTTATACCTACGACGGTAAAACGCCGCCTGATGAAACTACATTAGAACATTTTAATGGTTATAAAAACAGTAAACCGGTAAGAGTTGGTAATGATGCGAAAAATCAAAAACAACTTGATATTTATGGAGAACTTATAGATGCTGTATATGTTTACAATCTACATGATGGTAACATTAAAAAGAGTTTCTGGAAAAATATTAAACGATATGTAGACTATGTTTGTGACCACTGGAAAGATAAAGATCGTGGTATTTGGGAAATTAGAGGGGACAAGAAAGAATTTTTACATTCTCGCTTAACCTGCTGGATTGCATTAGACCGCGGCATAAAACTCGCTGAGAATAATGATTTAGATTATCCAAAGGAAAAATGGGAAAAGGTAAGAACAGCAATTAAAGACAGTATCTATTCTGATTTTTGGAACGAAAAAAAAGAAGCTTTTGTACAACATAGTGAAACCGATGAAATTGATGCCTCGGTCATGTTAATGCCTATTCTCCACTTTATCGACAAACATGATGAAAAATGGAAAAAAACTCTTGAAGCTGTTGAACGAGAATTAAAATATGATGTTTTAATTTACCGCTATAGAGCCGCTGAAACCGAAACAGATGGTCTAGAGGGCGAAGAAGGCACCTTTACCATGTGTTCATTTTGGTATATCGAATGTCTGGCACTTATGGATCGCGTAGATGAAGCTGCTGAAAATTTTTCACGAATCTTAGGCTACGGAAATTCCCTTAGATTATTTAGCGAGCAAATTAGTAAAAGTGGTGAGCAGGTGGGCAACTTTCCGCAGGCTTTAACTCATTTGGCACTTATTAATGCCTGCTTAGAACTCAACAAAAAAATGGACAGAAAGAATAATGCTTGATATTCTATAATTTCAGCTACTTTTTAAAACTTCTAAAAATTTCAGTAAAAACGGCAGTAGCGATCAAAAAACCACCGATTATTGTATTGGTTGCAGGAATTTCATTCAGAAAAAAATAACCAAGCAAAATTCCGTAGATAGGCTGCGCACTACTAATAATACTCGCTGTGGTGGCAGAAAAATATTTAAAACTGCTTACCAGTAATGTATGCCCTACTGATGTTGTTAATAAGCCTAAGGCTAAAACCGGTGCGATTTGAGAAGGTACAGTTGTTAGATCAAAAATAAACAGAACCGGAATAAGTAATGTACTTACCACAAACATTTGGTATAACATCAAAACTGAACCATTATATTTAGCCGATTCCTGCTTCATTAAAATATTCCGAATAGAATAGAAAAATGCTGAACCTACGCCAAAACAGACCGCAATGGTTTGTTGATTATCGAGACTAAATTCGGGAACTAAAAAATACACCCCCAATAAAACCAAAATCCCTAAAATCAAGTGTATTTTACTAAAACTTGTTTTCCTGATGAGCGGCTCTAAAAAGGTTGTTATTACCGGGTAAGTATAAATAGAAAGCATACCAATGGCTACGCTGGATAATTTTAATGATTGAAAGTAGGTAAGCCAGTGAATACACATTAAAACGCCGGCGAAAAGAACTTTTAATAAATCCTTCTTGTTAGAAAAACTGAGCTTAAAACCTCTAATCTTACAGAATATTACAAGCGCGCAAATCGCAATAAATGATCGCAGAAAAATAATTAAGAATGGGCTTAGCTCGATATATCTTCCAAGAGTACCCGAGGTGCTTATAATGATGACCGCGAGATTAAGCTGAAGAATATGTTTTAAGTCGGCTTTTTTTTCAACCAAATTCAATCATTTTAGCGTGCATATTCATTTACCTTTTCTTTAATTATATCGGCTACCGGGCGATTTTCAATTTTACTTTCCAGCCAAGAGATAATGTCTAAATATAAAAAAGCACGACGCTCAAATGGATGATCTTCGTATTGCTTTAAGGTAGCGTGAAGTTTTTTAAATTCATTTTTAATATCAAGCGGACTAACATCTGGCAGATTTCTTAGAAATTTGATCATTTCTTTTTGCACCTCATGCAAATCGTTCATTTTGATCAAAAACTTATAGGTCGTTTTAATTAATCGTTCTAAATGGTAATCCATCCCGGCTTCGTAATGGGCAACTAAACTTAAAATTCTGGAGAAACACATCAAATCTTCACGCATCTCTAGAGATTTATTATATATAATTTTTCGCAAGTATTCGATGCATTTTTTATTGTTTCCACTTCCGAAGTATAAGGACGCTATTTTGTAATAAAACACCATGATATGATGTTCATCGATTTTGCCTTTATATCGCTTAATTTTTTGCTCTATTTTTTCGACTAAGTTTTCGCCGCCATGAAACTCTCCTTTCATAAACTTAAGATTCAGCTTATTTTCATATAAATATAGAAAGGACAACGAGGCAATATTATCATCATCAGGGATTTTAGGATTTTTGAGTGTATCCTCAAAACGATGTAATACTTTCTCGAAAGTTGTGGTATGGTTTAAATAGAACAGAGATTCTAATAAATAATGATTCCCTTTTAAATAGAAGACCGGATGCACCGGGATTAAATGTTCATTATCATTAAATAAATCTATCCATTTAGAGGAATATTTAAATGCGTTTAAAAAATTTTGTGTAATAAAACTGAACCATAAATGCGTCTGGTATAACCATAATTTCTCTTTAAACCCAAGATCTGAAAATTTATAATCGGGTAAATTTGTATCAAAATAATGCCGAATTGCCTCGGCCTCTTCTTCAGTACGTGCATATCCCATTTTTAAAAAAATACCATATAGCTGAAGGGAAAGATTTGATAATTTACTGGAAATTTCACTTAGACGCGTAAGCTCTTCCGTTTGTTTAATTAAGGTTTCGGCCCTATTTTCAATACTACGTGTGATGTATTGCGATTCTATAATCTTTTCTAATTCTAAAATCTCGTAAGCAAGATTTTTTTCTTCATAGGCCAAAGCCGTAGCTTTTGTTTTATCCAAAAGTTTCAAACTTTGTTTATAAAGACCTTTTCTATATAAAATAATAGCAAAATCTAATTGTTCTCGAATCTGAATTGGTATACTCTGGTGGGCGGGATTTAAACGTAAACTAATTAAAATTTGCTTATATAAGTGCGCTTTAATATTAGACAATTGCTGCTTACTAATATTGGTATTTTTAAGCACAAATTCTTCGTCATATTTCTTCTGTTTTGATAAAACCTTAAAAAGGTTTAAAAATTTGCTATCAGAATTTACGCCAATTCTTCCTACATACAGCGAAAACTGGCGCTTTTCAGAAGGAGATAATGATTTAATTAAAGAAAAAAGGTTATCCGTTAAATCGTTAGTCATTGTAACAAGATAGTTTTTAATTAATTGATAATCAGTTATATTAAAGAAATATAACTGATTTAATTATCGTAACACTTTACACTGCCCGATAGTAAAGCAATATGCTTTATAATACTTTAGTTAAAGATAAAGCAAAAAAAAACTCTTATGAGCGCAGAAAAGGTAGAAATTTTTGACACAACTTTGAGAGACGGAGAGCAAGTGCCGGGCTGTAAATTAAATACAGAACAGAAAGTTAAGATTGCCGCAAAACTGGACGAACTGGGTGTAGATGTTATCGAGGCTGGTTTTCCTGTTTCTAGTCCTGGTGATTTTAGATCGGTTACCGAAATTTCAAAAATTGCAAAAAACGCTGCCGTTTGTGGACTCACCAGAGCTGTAAAAAAAGACATTGAGGTGGCTGCTGAAGCTTTAAAATATGCAAAAAAACCTCGTATTCATACAGGTATTGGTACTTCAGAATCCCATATTAAATATAAGTTTAATGCAACCAGAGAGCAAATTATCGAGCGTGCTGTAAATGCAGTTTCCTATGCGAAAAATTTTGCAGACGATGTTGAATTTTATGCTGAAGACGCAGGTAGAACAGATAATGATTTTTTGGCGCAGGTCTGCCAGGAAGTCGTCAACGCAGGTGCAACAGTTTTAAATATTCCAGATACTACAGGATATTGTCTTCCTGAAGAATATGGTAAGAAAATCAAATATTTAAAAGATCATGTAGTAGGCATAGATAATGCAATTATCTCGTGCCATTGCCATAACGATCTAGGTTTGGCCACAGCAAATGCCATTGCGGGAATAACTAATGGAGCGCGCCAAATAGAATGTACCATTAACGGTATTGGTGAACGTGCCGGTAATACGGCTTTAGAAGAAGTTGTAATGATTCTTCGCCAACATCCTACATTAAATTTAAATACAGACATCAACCCTAAACTATTGTATCAATTAAGTACGATGGTTTCTAAAGAGATGGGAATGTTTGTACAACCAAATAAAGCAATTGTTGGTGCAAATGCGTTTGCACACAGCTCCGGAATACATCAGGACGGATTCATAAAAAATCGTGAAACTTACGAAATTATCGATCCAGCAGATGTTGGGGTAACCGAATCTGCTATTGTTTTAACAGCTCGTAGCGGGCGGGCAGCTTTAGCTTATAGAGCTAAAAAAGTAGGTTATAATCTTACAAAATTAGAACTAGACACGGTTTACGCAGAATTTCTTAATTATGCAGATATGAAAAAAGAAGTTTTGGATGATGATATTCACGAAATCATGCAAATCTCAAAAAAGAAATTTAAAGCTATTGCCTAACATAAAATACTGAATTTTATTAGAATTCAGAAAAACACAGCCCTCGTGCTGTGTTTAAAAATTTAAAGAAATGAAGAAGACCCTTTTCGATAAAATTTGGGATGCCCACGTGGTAGAGTCGATTCCGGATGGTCCGGATATTTTATATATCGATCAACATTTAATTCACGAAGTTACGAGTCCGCAGGCCTTTAACGAACTGAAGGAACGTGATATCCCGGTTTTTCGACCAAATAAGATCGTTGCTACGGCAGATCACAACACCCCAACAGAAAATCAGCATTTACCGGTAAAGGATTTGCTATCTAGAAAACAATTAAAAGAACTTTCGCAAAACTGCGAAGAAAATAATATTACACTTTATGGTTTAGGCCATCCTTATAACGGGATCGTTCACGTAATGGCGCCTGAACTTGGTATCACACAACCGGGAAAAACTATGGTTTGTGGCGATAGCCATACTTCTACTCATGGGGCTTTTGGTGCTATTGCTTTTGGGATTGGTACCAGCCAGGTAACACAAGTTTTTGCTTCCCAATGTTTATTGGTAGAGAAACCAAAAAGATTACGTGTAAATGTAAATGGGGATCTTAAGAAAGGAGTAACTCCAAAAGATGTCATTCTTTATGTGATTAGCAAACTGGGAACCAATTCGGGTACTGGCTATTTTTGTGAGTATGCCGGAGATGTTTTTGAAAACATGTCTATGGAAGGCCGTATGACGGTTTGCAACATGAGTATCGAAATGGGAGCTCGTGGCGGACTTATAGCGCCAGATCAAACCACTTACGATTATGTTGAAGGAAGAGAATTTGCGCCTAAAGGAGAAGAATTCGACAAGCTGAAAGCCTACTGGGAAACTTTAAAAACCGATGAAGGTGCCGAGTTTGACCAGGAATACTCTTTTGATGCTGAAGATATTGAGCCAATGATCACCTACGGAACCAATCCTGGAATGGGTATTAAGATCACAGGAGCAATACCGGTTGAAGGTGGTAAAAGTGATGCAAAAGCATTAAGTTATATGGGCTTCAAACCTGGTGAAAGTTTAATTGACAAGCCAATAAATTACATTTTTATTGGTAGTTGTACCAACAGCCGTATCGAAGATTTCAGAATGGCTGCCAGTTATATCAAAGGAAAGAAAAAAGCAGAAAATGTAAATGCTTTGATCGTTCCGGGAAGTAGACAGGTTGCTGCTCAAATTCAGGAAGAAGGTCTGGATAAAGTTTTTGAAGAAGCTGGGTTTAGATTAAGACAACCAGGTTGTTCAGCTTGTTTGGCAATGAACGATGATAAAATTCCGGAAGGAGAATATTGTGTTTCTACAAGTAATAGAAACTTTGAAGGTAGACAGGGACAAGGATCTAGAACGATCCTAGCCAGCCCTTTAACCGCAGCAGCAACTGCCATATCCGGAAAAATAACCGACTTTACAAAAAGTTTGAATTAATGGAAAAGTTTACCACATTACAAGATACAGCCGTCCCTTTAGAGGTCGAAAATATAGATACCGATCAAATTATCCCTGCCCGTTTCCTAAAGGCAACCGATAAAGCAGGATTTGGAGAGAATTTATTTAAAGATTGGCGTTTTGACAAAGATGGAAAACCGGTTGAAGATTTTACTTTAAACCAAAATCAATATTCGGGACAAATTTTAATTGCCGGAAATAACTTTGGTTGTGGTTCTAGTAGAGAGCACGCAGCATGGGCACTAAAAGCTTATGGCTTCAAAGTTGTTGTTTCCAGCTATTTTGCCGATATTTTTAAAGGAAATGCACTAAACAATGGTTTATTGCCTGTTCAGGTTTCTCCAGAATTTTTAGACGAACTCTTTCTTGCGATTCGAAAAGACAACAAAGAAAGCTTTAAAGTTGATCTTGAAAATCAAAAAATAGAAATTTTAAGCAGTGGTAAATCTGAAAATTTTGCCATCGACGCTTATAAAAAGACCTGTTTAATTAATGGTTTTGACGATATCGACTTTTTAGTGAGTAAATTAGACGCCATTAAGAAATTTGAAGAGAAACAAACGCAAATGCGTGAAGCTGCGATTCAGTAATTAAAACTGAATCTATAACTTTTAGAGAAAGAACATTATGAAATTAAAAATAGCCGTATTAGCCGGAGACGGAATTGGTCCAGAAATCACTCAGCAATCTATAAAAGTACTTAAAGCTATCGCAGATCGTTTTGATCACGAATTTGAATTCGAAGATGCCATTGTAGGTGCTGCTGCAATAGACTTATTAGATAACCCACTTCCAGAAGCAACTTTAGATCTTTGTAAAAAATCTGACGCTGTTCTATTTGGTGCGATTGGGCATCCTAAATACGACAATAATCCAGATGCAAAAGTACGACCAGAGCAAGGACTTTTAAAACTTAGAAAAGAACTTGGCCTTTTCGCGAATATTCGCCCTGTAACTACCTATGCGAAATTGATCGACCAGTCACCACTTCGTCCAGAAAGAATTCAAGGGGCAGATCTAACCATTTTTAGAGAACTGACCGGCGGAATTTATTTCGGTGAAAAAAGTGTTAGCGAAGACGGACAAAGCGCTACAGACATTTGCACCTATTCTGTTGAAGAAATCGAAAGAATGGCGCATTTGGCTTTTAAAGCTGCGCAGCAACGCCGTAAGAAACTAACTTTAGTTGATAAAGCCAATGTTTTAGAAACTTCCCGACTTTGGAGAAAAACGGTTAAAAAAATTGCTGAAGATTATCAAGATGTAGCATTAGATTTCTTATTCGTAGATAACGCCGCAATGCAAATGATCTTAAATCCTAAACAATTTGATGTAATTCTTACTGAAAATATGTTTGGCGATATTATTTCTGATGAAGCAAGTGTAATTGGTGGAAGTATTGGTTTATTAGCTTCAGCTTCTGTTGGCGGTGATAATGCGATGTTCGAGCCAATTCATGGCTCTTATCCACAAGCCACCGGTAAAGGAATTGCCAATCCTGTAGCTTCGATCCTTTCTGCAGCAATGCTTTTGGATCATTTTGGTTTAACTGAAGAAGGAGACGTAATTAGAAAAGCTGTTGCCATAAGCATCAATTTAAATGTTTGTACTGAAGATATCAATAAAGATAATCCTTACAGTACTGAAAAAGTAGGTGACTTCTTAGAAGGTTTAATTAGCGAATCTGAAAGTAATATCAACGATGAAAATCTGAATTTTGGGCAAATGACGATTATTTAAAAAATAATCATCATCATCCTGAACCCGTTTCAGAATTTCATAAGAAAATATGAGATTCTTTCCCGATATATCGGCATGTGAAGAAAAAAGAAAAATCTTAGTTTATATATTTAAAAAGGAGCTGAAATTCTATAATTTCAGCTCCTTTTTTATTTTCAGCAATATTTTCCAATTAAACTGTATTCAGTACATCTGCTTTTTTTATTTCAGAATAGGTCACTTTTTAAACTAGCTGAAATTTTTAAAAGGTAATTATAAATTTATTAATTCGCTGTAAGATGTTCAAATGCTGCATAATCCATTTGAATTATTGAAGATTCTGAATTTTCAACATCCTCCGAAAGCCTAGCAAAATCTTCCGCGTTATTTAATACAATTCCGTTACGATGCTGTTTCAATGTAGAGAAAAACTTCACTTCAAACCACACTTTATCTAATACTTTTTGTTCTTCAGCAGTTAGCGGATTATTCCCATCAACTATCCAATTCATTTTCTTTTGAGCTAGATGTTTAACTTCATCAGCAGTATTTTTATCGGTAGGCATATTACGTAGCGCCCCTACAACATATATTATTTTACCATAATAAATTGCTTCAACATATTCATTGCCGTACTTTAATTCGAAAAGAGAAGGATCTTTTTCCATTTCTTCAGTTAGGGACAAACTCTCTTCGTAAGAAGGCCTGAAGCCTCTTACACCCTCTTTATGTGTGAGATTTAAAGTAAGCACTTGATCTTCAGAAATGGGATATTGTTCAATAATAGATTGGTAAAGTTCTGTGCTAACCGCAAATTTAGTGGCAAATATTTTATTGGGAACATACCAATTCCATTCATAGAAATTACGAAAAGGAGGTATATTTCCGCTAGGATCTGCATTGTACTGCCAAGTAGCATTACGAAAAAAAGATCCATTAATTTTATGATAATTCCCATCAGAATTAGCAAAGGGATTGCCCACAGGAACTTGGTTGTTTGTTAGCATTGCGGCACCAGTACTTTCGGTGTAAGGATACACTGCTTCCAGAATGGTTTCGCCGTCTTTTTTAATCGTAACGGTCCTGGTTCCTTCAGTTTTATTAAAAACAGTAGAGCTTTTTCCACTATTATCAGCTCTGGTGAAATCTACGGAAATCAGATCTCCTTCCTCATAACTATAAATTGAGGTGCCCTTTTCACTATAAATCTTTTTCTCTGAAGCCCAGCCATTCTCATATACGGTCTCAAACCATAAATCACCTTCAGAAGTATAATATTTAGACCAAAGTGGTTTATTGTCTTCACTACGGCTCACTTCCATATATAAATGCTGTTGTGGATAGCTGGAATAGATTTTAGCAGATTTTATATATCCGTTCTCATAATATTCAAAACTGTCGTATGGATTGTCCAAACCATGTTTAGCCTCTTTGATCCAGCCATTGGGATGTTTACTGATGATCTGGAAAAAATCACCAGATTCTATGGAATAATTGGTCTGAGGAAAATTATCATCTTTCTGACAGGAAGACAATAGAACTGTAACTGCGAATAGCAATGATCGAAAAGTAAAATTTTTCATAACTGGGGTAATCAGAAGTATTGGTTTTTAAAATAAATATTCTATGATTTTATTTATCACCGGAAATAATAATTAATTGAAAATAATGAGACTAGCATTTGATCTTTCAAACAACAAATGATTTTTTAGAACTTGACTATTTTTTGGCTATTGCTTACCACTTTTTATAAGCTCCATTTGTCCGTTTCATTATTTTCTTCTCGCTCTTCTGCCAATAAATATAATCTTCCCTGGATGCGGTAGACCAAGTAATCCCCATTTATTCAAAATGGCCTTTTCCACTCCTCTTTCTTCCTAACTCTTTAATTCAAAAATTTTACTACTTCCCTAACTCAAATATAAATAAAAGTACTTAATACATTCATTTATTTTTTGCGTTAATGATTCAAATATTCCTCTCTTAAGACACTAAAATAGACGGTATCTCTCCGCCTATTATTGGTCATTAATGTGTGACTTCGCAAAATTCCTTCTTCAGTAAAACCAGATTTTGCTAACGAATTTTTAGCTGCCTCATTCAGTATATCCGTTTTGGCTTCTACTCGCTCTAATTTCAAACTTTTAAAACAGTATTCTAAAAGTAAATGTTTAGCCTGAAAATTATAACCTACACCTTGGAATTCCTTTCCCAGCCAAGTCCAACCAATTTCAATACGCTTATCTCTTTCAGAATAATTGCCTAAACTGGTTGATCCTATGATCTTTCCAGAAGATTTTTCAATAATGGTAAAAGCTAAGCGCTTTTGATCTTTTCGCTCTTCCATCGCAGCATCAATCCAATTCTTCAAAAGCTCAGGATTCGATAAATCTGAAGTGAAATAATACCACATTTCAGGGTCCTTTGTCAATTCAGAAAGTTCATCAAAATCATGAGATTCTAATGGTCTTAAAAGAATATTCTCATTTTCTAAATTGAGTTCAAAATCAACCAATCTTATAGCTTTTTCTTGGCTGCAATTTTATCTAAAGCCAAATTATCTTTACTTCCTAAATGGCTATGTTTTCGGCCTTCTCCCGGCTTATACGTTCCAGACTGAACTTGCCCGCCTATTTCTTTATAAGCATCTCTAAAACTAGCGCCATCGATCACTAAATCATTAATGCTATCTACCGTAAACAGATACTTATATTTTTCATCCTCTAAATTCACATCTTTTACAATAATCTGAGAAATAGAATACGAGAAAATATCCAAAATCTCTTTTATTCCTTCTACGGAAGTCATACTATTTTCTTTGATGAGCTGATAATCTCTGTGATAACCACTCGGCAAATTATTAGTAATTAAAACCATTTCAGTTGAAATTGCCTGAAGTTTATTCGATTTTCCGCGTATCAATTCAAACACATCAGGATTCTTTTTATGTGGCATAATGGAACTTCCGGTAGTTAACTCATCCGGAAAGCTGATAAAACCGAAATTCTGACTCATATACAAACAAATATCCATCGCAAAACGTGCCAGTGTATTGGCTAAGCCGGCAATTGCTGAAGTTACCGTACGTTCACATTTACCCCGACTCATTTGCGCAGCAACCGAGTTATATTTTAAGGTTTTAAAGCCTAATTCTTTGGTAGTAAAATCACGATCTATCGGAAAGGACGAACCGTAACCCGCAGCAGATCCTAACGGATTTTGATCGGCAACTTTTAATGCAGCTTCTAATTGATATAAATCATCGATCAAAATTTCAGCATAGGCTGAAAACCACAAGCCAAAAGAAGATGGCATTGCTACCTGTAAATGCGTATATCCAGGCAGTAATTTATCTTTGTATTGTTCAGCTAATCCTAAAAGGATATCAATTAATCCTTCTGTTTTTTGATGAATTTCAATTAGATTTTCTTTGAAGTATAATTGCATCGCCACCAAAACCTGATCGTTTCGTGATCTTGCAGTATGAATTTTTTTTCCGGTATCTCCCAGAACTTTGGTGAGTTCATATTCTATTTTAGAATGCACATCTTCAAATTCTTCTTCAATTACAAATTCGCCATTTTCGACTTGTTTGTGAAGCTTATCCAATTCGGTTAACAAAGCAGGAACCTCATCTTTTTCCAAAATGCCTATTTCACCTAACATTTTAGCATGAGCTTTTGAAGCTGTTATGTCGTATTCAGCAAGATACATATCGAGTTCACGATCGTTACCAACCGTAAACTTTTCAATTTTCTTATCGATGCTTATTCCTTTATCCCAAAGTTTCATTATGATGTTTTATTTTTTAAACCTCACAGGTTTTGAAAACCTGTGAGGTTTGATTGATCTTATTTCAAAGCCTTTTCCAACAAGGCGATATATTTTTCTATTCCTTCTTCTACTTCGTTCACATAAATAAATTCGTCTGCTGAATGGGAACGCGTGCTATCACCTGGACCTAATTTCAACGACGAACATTTCAGCATCGCCTGGTCTGATAATGTTGGCGATCCGTAGGTTTTCATTCCTAAATCTAAACCGGCTTTTACCAAATCATGATCTAACGGAATATTCGATGAATTTAATCGCAACGAGCGTGGTTCAATACTATCTACCGGAGCATTTTTCTGTAAAAAATCGCTAATATCCTGATTAGAATAACAATCATTCACACGAACATCGATCACCAAATCCACTTTTGCAGGCACCACATTATGCTGCGAACCGGCTTTGATTTGCGTTACCGTTAATTTCACTTCACCTAATTGCTTAGAAACTTCAGGGAATTTAATAGCTTCAAACCACTTCAATACTTCCGCGGTTTTATAAATTGAATTATCGGTGTTTGGATGCGCCGCATGTGATGGCGTTCCTTTTACCACAGCATCAAAAACCACCAAACCTTTTTCAGCAACCGCCAGATCCATCAACGTTGGTTCGCCTACAATGGCCACATCAATTTTTGGCATTATTGGTAGCATACAGGCAATTCCGTTTTTACCATTGGTTTCCTCTTCCGCAGTTCCGGCAAAAATGATGTTATAATTTAAATCATTTCGATTATAAAAATAAGTAAAAGTCGCTATTAAAGAAACCAAGCAACCACCGGCATCATTACTTCCTAGTCCGAATAATTTACCGTCGGTAATTTCTGCTTTAAATGGATCTTTAGTATAGGCTGCATTTGGTTTTACCGTGTCGTGATGCGAATTTAAGAGCAAAGTAGGTTTTGCTTCATCAAAAGCATGATTTGTTGCCCAAACATTATTTAAATGTCTTTTATATTGAATTTTATGCTGAACGAACCATTGTTCTAACAGCTGTGCTGTTTTATCTTCTTCTCCTGAAAATGACTGCGTTTCAATTAAATCTTGAAGTAATTGAAGTGCTTCTTGCTGAAGTGCTTTTATTTCCATTATTGAATGATTTTGGTATGCGTTGTATTTTCTTTTAAAGACTGATGATTTCCTAAATGAATTTTCTGAACACCATTTTCTAAGGCTTCAAAACAATTCTGAAGTTTGGGTAACATTCCATCAGTTATCACCTTTTTTTCAACTAAGGTTTTGTATTCTAAAAAGTCAATTTCTTTAATTATCGACTCATCATCTTCAGCATTGGCTAAAACTCCTTTTTTCTCAAAACAATAATACAATTCGGTTTCGTAAGACTTACTCATGGCGCGAGCAATTTCAGAAGCGATAGAATCGGCATTGGTATTCAGTAAAACTCCTTCTTTCGTACAAGAAATCGCCGAAAAAACGGGAACAACTCCGTCGTTCAATAATGAATCGATAAATTCAGCATTTACTTTTTCTATATCGCCTACAAATCCATAATCGATATCTGTTACCGGTCTTTTTACCGACAAGATACTTTGCCCATCAGCACCACAAAGTCCGATTGCATTATTTCCCATCGACTGCAATTTTGCTACAATATTTTTATTGATAAGTCCGCCATAAACCATGGTAATTACCTTTACCGTATCTGCATCTGTCACCCGCCGGCCATCGACCATTTTAGTTTCGTAACCTAGTTTTTCTGAAACCTCGGTCGCCATATTTCCACCACCATGCACCAGAATTTTATGCCCTTCCAGATTTTTAAAATCTTTCAGAAATTCATCGAATTTAGCTTTATCTTCGATTAACTTCCCTCCTATTTTTACAACTTTTAGTGGTTTCATTTTTTTAGTGGTTAGTAATTAGTAATTAGATTTGAGATTTATAGCAAAATAGCAACTCTCTAATCTATATTCTATTTTCTTGATTCTTATGTCTTAATTCTAATCATCACATTATCAAATTAACGCATCAACAAATTATCGCATTAACCCAAGCCTTCCAATATTTGTTTTAAAACAGCTTGAGCTGCGTACGTTCTATTATTTGCTTGATGAATTACAGCGGAATTTTCACTATCTAAAACTTCATCTGAAATTATCACATTTCGTCGGACCGGTAGACAATGCATCACTTTAGCATCGTTAGTTAATGCTAATTTATCTTTTGAAAATGTCCAATTTGGATCTGTAGACAATACTTCACCGTATTTCTCGTAACTGCTCCAATTTTTTACATACACGAAATCAGCATCTTTTAAGGCTTCGTCTTGATTATGATAAACTTTCGTTCCGTTTAAAACACGATCACTTAGATCGTAACCTTCAGGATTTGCTACGCAAAAATCTACATCCATTTTCTGCATCATTTCAGCAAAAGAATTGGGAACCGATTGTGGCAAAGCTTTAGGATGCGGCGCCCAGGTTAACACTACTTTCAGCTTATCTTTCTTTTTTAATTCAGTTATCGAAATCGCATCAGTCAACGCCTGTAACGGATGACCGGTAGAACTTTCTAAATTCACGACAGGAACGCTGGCAAATTTTTTAAACGAGTTAATCACCTGTTCCTCTTCATCTTTTTCTTTGTCTTTTAAACCAGGAAAAGCACGAACTCCAATAACATCACAATATTGTGACAACACAGCAGCGGCTTCTTTAATATGCTCCGCTTTGTCAGAATTCATTACCGCTCCATCTTCAAACTCCAATGCCCATCCATCGGCTCCCACATTCATCGTTAGCACTTCCATTCCTAAAAGTCGGCCAGCTTTTTCTGTACTTAAACGTGTACGTAAACTAGAATTGAAAAATAATAAACCTAATGTTTTGCCTTTTCCTAAGTTAGCAGCCGAGTTCTCTTTTTTAAGCTGAATGGCTTCTTGTATTAATTCATCAAGGTTTTCGATATCGTGAACGCTTGTGTAATGTCTCATTGAAATATTTTATTTTTCTCTTGAGTTATATTTATCTACTAATTTACAATTTCGTCATTCCTTGCTTGACACGAAATCTCATCATGTCTTTCAATTCAAAGATTACTGAATATGTCGCTGCATCAAGTTCAGAGTGACGAATCTTTTATTATTAATGAGCTTTTTGGTTAGCTAAACTGATTTTCAAAGCTTTAAAAAAGGCATCAAAATGTTGTTTTTCGATATTTAGCGGCGGTAAAATTCTCAGTAAGTTTTTGTTAGCAGCCGATCCGGTAAAGATCTGATGCACATATAACATATCCTTTCTAAGATTTGCTATTTCAAAATCGAATTCTAAACCAATCATTAATCCGCGACCTTTGATATTTTTTATCTGCGGAATTTCTTTTGCTTTCTCCTGAACATAATCGAACATCGCTGAAGCATTTTGCATCAGATTTTCCTTTTCTAGAATGTTCAGCACTGCCAATCCAGCTGCACATGCTAAATGATTTCCGCCAAAAGTAGTTCCCAACATTCCATATTTTGGAGCGATATTTTTATCGATCAAAACACCACCTATCGGGAATCCGTTTCCCATTCCTTTCGCAATGGAAATAATATCTGGATGAATATTATGTTTCTGAAATGCAAAAAAGTCACCCGTTCTACCATAACCTGCCTGAACTTCGTCTGCAATAATCATTGCTCCGTTTTCTTTGGCAAGTTTTTCTATTTGCTGATAGAATTCAGTTGTTGCTTCATCCAAACCACCAACACCCTGAATCACTTCAAAAATAACAGCAGCTACATCTCCTTTTTGTAATTCGGTAGCTAAAGCTTCAGTATCATTAAAAGCGATTTTCGTTATTTTATGGCCTTTATTAAAAGGTGCCTTAATATTCTCATTATCGGTTACTGCTACCACTCCAGATGTTCTTCCGTGAAAAGCATTATCGAAATAGATCACGCGATCTTTTCCGGTAGCAAACGAAGCTACTTTCAAAGCATTTTCGTTCGCTTCAGCACCCGAATTGCATAAAAATAATTGATAATCTTGGCAACCTGATAACTTGCCTAGTTTTTCTGCCAGTTCTACCTGTAACGGATTTTTAATGGAATTCGAATAAAATCCAAGCTTACGAACTTGATTAGAAATTGCATTAACATAAGCAGGATGCGAATGTCCTATAGAAATCACAGCATGCCCGCCGTAAAGATCAAGATATTTTTTACCGTCGTTATCGAAAACATAAGTGCCTTCGCCTTTTACGGGAGTGATATCAAATAATGGATAAACCTCAAAAAGCTCCATATTTATTGTTCTGAAATGTTATTTATTTTTTTGAAAGAGGCTTGTAAACCTTTAATTAGAGAAGAACTTAAACCATTGTGTTCCATCTCGTTTAATCCTTCTATCGTACAACCTTTTGGTGTGGTTACCTTATCGATTTCTTCTTCGGGATGTTTCCCAGATTCTACCAGTAAACTTGCCGCACCTAAGCAGGTATTCATCGCTAATTCCTGTGCATCTTTGGCATCGAAACCAAGTTGTACGGCACCCTGAGTGGTGGCACGAATTAATCGCATCCAAAAAGCGATACCGCTGGCACAAATTACAGTAGCGGCTTGCATTTTATTTTCGTTGATAATGATACTTGTTCCCAAACGATTAAAAATAGCTTCGGCAATAGCGATTCGCTTTACTCCTTTTTCGTTGCTGCACATGCACGTCATTGATTTGCCCACTGCAATTGCTGTATTTGGCATCGCTCGAATAATAAACTGATCTTCGCCAACAATGGCTTCAATTCTATTAATTTTAAAACCGGTAATTGTTGAAATTAATACATGTTTTTCGGTTAATAGATCTTTAATTTCTTCGAGAATTCGCTCTAATTGTTGGGGTTGAACCGCAAAAATCAGGATATCTGAATTTTTAACGGCCTCCCGATTATCTGAAGTCACCGTAACTTTTGAATATTCTTCGTAAGATTTAATGGCTTCAGTATCGCGCTTGGTTAAATAAAGTGTGGTAAATGCATTGTTTACGATAAGTCCTTTAGCAATCGACTTTCCTAAATTTCCTGCACCGATAATCGCTATTTTCATGGTTTAAGTTTTTAGAGGTTGGTTCTAAAAGTAACTGGCTTTAAGATGCAATCCTGAAGTTTCCGGCAAACCAAATAGTAAATTCATATTCTGTACAGCCTGTCCAGACGCTCCTTTTAATAAATTATCGATCACATTGGTAATTAATAATTTATCGCCGAATTTCTCTAATTTCAGTAATGCTTTATTGGTGTTTACTACTTGTTTTAAATGAATATTTTCTTCAGTTACAAACGTAAAAGCCGCATCTTTATATTGAGCTGCATAAATCTCCTTAGCCTCTTCCAAACTTCCTAAAAACTTGGTATAGGCTGTTGCATGAATTCCACGAGAGAAATTTCCTCTATTCGGAATAAAATTTACGGTCGCGTCAAAATCGGGTTGCAGCGATTGTAAACTTTGTCCTATTTCATTTAAATGCTGATGTTCAAAAGATTTATAAGCCGAAAAATTATTATCTCGCCAGGTAAAATGTGTGGTTGCTGAAAGTGAAACTCCGGCTCCCGTTGCTCCGGTAACGGCATTTACATGCCATTCGTCTGTTACTTTTTTCGCTTTTGCCAGCGGAAGTATCGCCAGACTTATTGCGGTAGCAAAACAGCCGGGATTCGCAATAAAATTCGCTTTTTTGATTTCTTCTTTTTTAAATTCAGGTAAACCATAAACAAAATCGTGATCACCCTTCATTCTAAAATCGGTACTTAAATCAACGATTTTTGTTTGTGCTGAAAATGTATTTTCAGCTAAAAACTTCACTGAATTCCCATGTCCTAGACATAGAAAAACTACATCAACTTTCGTATTAATTTCTCCTGAAAATAATAGATCAATTTCCCCAATCAGATCTTGGTGCACTCCTGAAACCGGAGTTCCGGGCCTGGAAGTACTGTACACAAAATCGAGTTCAACTTCTGGATGATAGGTTAAAATTCTAACCAATTCTCCTGCTGTATAGCCTGCACCACCAATAATTCCTGCTTTAATCATGCTTTGCCAATTTTTCGATTAATTATTTTCTACTGATTGGTAAATCTTACCTGCATTCGATAAAATCTTGATAAATCCTTTAGCATCGTTAGCTGTCCAGGCTTTATTTTCTTCGCCATAATTACCAAAATTGCTGTTCATTAAATCGTAAGGAGATGAAATTCCGTCTAAATTAAATCGGTAAGGATGCAGGCTCACAAAAACTTTCCCGGTTACTCGTTCCTGAGAACTTTGCAATAAAGCCTCAAAATCTCGCATTACCGGATCTAAATATTGGCCTTCATGTAAATGTGTTCCGTACCAATTCGCCACATAATCTTTATGTTGTAATTGCCATTTACTAAGCGTATGCTTTTCTAATAAATGATGCGCTTTAATAATGATTGTTGCTGAAGCGGCTTCAAAGCCTACTCTTCCTTTAATTCCAATAATGGTGTCGCCAACATGAATATCTCTTCCTATCGCATATTTTTTAGCGATTTCTTCAAGAACCTGAATATTATTTTCTGGTGAATCTTCTTTATCATTGATAGCTGTAAGCTCACCTTTGGTAAAACTCAGACTAATTTTCCCAACTTCTGTTTCTGAAAGTTGCGATGGAAATGCCGATTCTGGCAAAGCTTCATGAGAAGTTAAGGTTTCAGCACCACCAACACTAGTTCCCCAAAGTCCTTTGTTTACTGAATATTTAGACTTTTCCCAGTTCATTTCTACTCCGTTCGCTTTTAAATATTCAATTTCTTCCTGTCGGCTTAATTGTTTATCTCGAATTGGAGTTATAATTTCGATCTCTGGAGCGATAATCTGGAAAATCATATCGAATCTCACTTGATCGTTACCTGCGCCGGTACTACCATGAGCAATATATTTAGCGCCAATCTCTTTGGCGTAATTAATAATTTCAATGGCTTGTACAATTCGTTCAGCACTCACCGAAAGCGGGTAAGTATTATTTTTTAAAACATTCCCAAAAATTAAATATTTTACTACTTTGTCATAAAATGAAGAAACTGCATCAATATTTTTATAGGTGGTTGCTCCAATTTTCTTGGCGTTTTCTCCGATATGTTGAACTTCTTCATTTGAAAATCCTCCGGTATTCACACTTACTGCATGAACTTCGAAACCTTCATTAGATAGTGATTTTGCACAATATGAAGTATCTAATCCGCCGCTGTAGGCAATAACTACTTTTTTCATTTTTGGGTAGGTTTTAATCTTGGTTATTTTTTTCTTTTTTGTAGAAAAGACTTTGTTTGATATTTTTTAAACGAGTAAATGTTTTTTCGTTGAGATCGTGCTTATTTTTCTCTTTTTTCTTCTTCTCAGGGTCGTAAAGCATACCAGTACACAAACACATTTTACGCTCGGTGCGGGTTAGTATATCGTAATTTTTACAGGTTTGGCAGCCTTTCCAAAACGCGTCATCATCGGTGAGTTCAGAAAAAGTAACAGGTTGGTATCCCAGCTCATAATTAATTTTCATCACGGCTAAGCCTGTAGTAATTCCAAAAATCTTTGCTTCTGGATACTTTTTTCTTGAATAATCGAAAACGGCTTTTTTAATATCTTTTGCTAAGCCCTGATTTCTGTAATCTGGATGTACAATTAATCCAGAGTTTGCTACATACTTCTCGTGACTCCATGTTTCAATATAACAGAAGCCGGCAAATTTTTCGCCATCTAAAGCAATAATGGCATTACCATTTTCCATTTTGGTAATCACATATTCTGGCGTACGACGAGCGATTCCTGTGCCGCGAATTTTGGCAGATTCTTCTATAGTTGTACAGATAATCTCTGCAAATTTTGCATGAGATTTATTAGCAATGATAATCTTCATTTGCTAAACGATTATTAAGATTGAAAAAATAAATTGAAATTCTGACTGAAAGGGGAACCGGACTCACCTAAGTTCCATAAAATTATACACGCACCGACGTGCGGCGGGGAAAGCGGCGACGGCGTACGGGAACAAGAACAACAGCAGGAGTTGATGGCCTGTTAAAACGGGCAATCCAATCTTGTAAACCTTCTTTAAGGCTTTCTAATATTTGCTGTATGTTTAGTGTTTTTTTCAAAGTAAAGATTTCAAATAATATTAATTAAAAGGATTAATATAAACATTACCACATGCGGTATTGATTATCAGTTAATATTATTTGATTTTGTGTATTCACAACGTAAATGTAGGTTTTATAAACGGACTTTCAAAAACTTTTTTCACTAAATAATAAATTGAAATAAATCTGGAGTATCGTTAAGATATCTGCCATAAAAATTTCGGTCTTTCATCCTCTTTAACAGCGGTTGAAAATCAGTTTTATCCTTAAGTTCAATCCCTACCACAGCAGGTCCATTTTCCCTTTCGTGCTTTTTTGAATACTCAAAATGTGTAATATCATCTGTTGGCCCTAAAACCTTGTCCAAAAACTCTCGTAAAGCGCCTGCTCTTTGAGGGAAAGTCACTACGAAATAATGTTTTAAACCAGCATAAAGTAAGGCTCTTTCTTTAATTTCAGCAGTACGGGTAATATCGTTGTTGCTTCCGCTTACGATACACACTACATTCTTGCCTTTAATTTCTTCAGCAAAAAAATCTAAAACAGAAATCGACATCGCTCCCGCGGGTTCTACCACGATTGCATCCTGGTTGTAAAGATCTAAGATCGTCTGGCATATTTTACCTTCAGGAATCGTAACCATTTTATCTAGATTTTGCTTACAAATTTCAAAATTTCGACTTCCTACTTTTTGCACGGCTGCACCATCTACAAAACGTTCGATCTTTTCCAACTCTATCAATTTTCCTTCTTTTAAAGAAGCAGACATCGAAGGAGCTCCTTCTGGCTCTACACCGATAATCTTAGTATTAGGAGATAATTCTTTGAAAACTGAAGAAACACCAGCTAATAAACCTCCACCTCCTAAAGGTGCAAAAACATAATCTATAGGCTCTTTGGATTGTTGCAAAATCTCCAATCCTATTGTTGCCTGTCCTTCAATCACTTTTTCATCGTCAAATGGATGTATAAAAACAAGATCCTCTTCTCCTGCTCTTATCGTAGCGTTTTTAAAGGAATCATCGAAAGTATCACCTTCTAAAGCAACCTCTACCCATTCTCCGCCAAACATTTTTGTTTGGGCTACTTTTTGGCTTGGCGTCGTACTTGGCATATAAATTACACCTCTAGCTTTTAACTTGTTGCAGGCAAATGCTACGCCTTGTGCATGGTTTCCCGCACTGGCACAAATTACCCCTTTCTCTAGCTGGTCTTTAGGCAAACTGGCTATCTTGTTATACGCTCCTCTAATTTTGTAAGAGCGTACTTGCTGTAGATCTTCCCTTTTAAACATAATATTCGCGCCAAAACGATTACTGTACGTAAAGGATTCGGCTAAGGGAGTATGAACTACAACTTTAGATATTCTTTCAGACGCCTGTTTAACAGCTTCTATACTCGGTTTATATATTTGTGCCAATGCAGTAGTATCCATCATTTATTCATATATTCTTTTCATTGCAGTCATGGCTTTTCTAAGCGTACCTCCTACTTTTTCTACAGGATGTTGTCTTAAAGCATCATTTACCGCAATTAATTCAAGGTTATCTACTCCAGTTTCTTCTGTTCCAAAATTATGACCAATTAAATCTTTATCTAAAGCATTTACATAATCTTTGATAAGTGGTTTACAGGAATGATCAAAAAGGTAACAACCATATTCTGCGGTATCAGAAATAATTCTGTTCATTTCGAACAATTTCTTTCTGGCAATCGTATTTGCGATAAGCGGAGTTTCGTGTAAAGATTCGTAGTAAGCAGACTCTGCAATAATACCAGCTTCAACCATAGTTTCAAAAGCCAGTTCTACACCAGATTTCACCATGGCTACCATTAGCACACCTTTATCGAAATATTCCTGTTCTGAAATTTCTTCTTCAGAAGCTTCGTTTTTTTCAAATGCAGTTTCACCGGTAGCGGCTCTCCATTCTAATAATTCTTTATCGTCATTCGCCCAATCTTTCATCATTCTAGAACTAAATTCTCCAGAAATAATATCGTCCATATGTTTTTGAAAAAGCGGACGCATGATTTCTTTTAATTCTTCTGAAATTTCAAAAGCTTTAATTTTTGCAGGATTAGATAGACGATCCATCATGTTGGTAATACCGCCATGCTTAAGTGCTTCTGTAATAGTTTCCCATCCATACTGAATTAATTTTGCAGCATAAGAAGGTTCTACTCCATCTGCAACCATTTTGTCGAAACTAAGGATAGATCCTGTTTGAAGCAATCCGCAAAGAATGGTTTGCTCGCCCATTAAATCTGATTTTACCTCAGCAACAAATGAAGATTGTAGCACTCCTGCTCTATGACCACCAGTACCGTAAGCATAAGCTTTAGCCCATTCTAAACCAATACCTAAATGGTCATTTTCTGGATGTACAGCAATTAATGTTGGTACCCCAAAACCTCTTTTGTATTCTTCTCTTACTTCACTACCAGGACACTTAGGAGCTACCATAATTACGGTAATATCCTCTCTAATTTGCATCCCTTCTTCAACAATATTAAAACCATGAGAATACGATAGCACTCCGTCTTTTTTAATATGTGGCATAATAGCATTAATCACTCCTGTATGTTGCTTATCTGGAGTAAGATTAATCACCAAATCTGCCGATGGAATTAACTCTTCGTAAGTTCCAACTGTAAAATTGTTTTCAGTTGCATTTTTGTAAGACTGTCTTTTTTCCTTAATCGCTCCTTCTCTAAGCGCGTAAGAAATATCAAGACCACTATCTCTCATGTTTAATCCCTGATTAAGGCCTTGAGATCCACATCCTACAATAACTATTTTTTTATCTTTTAATGCAGCCACTCCATCGCTAAACTCATCTAGTTCCATAAACCTACATGTCCCTAGCTGGGCTAATTTTTCTCGTAAAGAAAGGCTGTTAAAATAGTTTGTCATGATATTGAATTTGTAGTATTAAATTGTTCTAATATTCCTGTTATTGGCATTTCGTTTTTAGTTACCGCGATGGTACCTGAACGTACAAACTGCATCAAACCATAAGGCTTAAGTGTTTCGTACAATTCGTTTACTTCATGCCTCTTTCCGGTTTTTTCTATTACAAAGAATTTTTGTGTAACCGTTACAATGCGAGCATTTGTTGCTTTTATGAACGCCTGCACATCCAAATCGTCTAAAAAGTCTGAAGATTTAATTTTGTATAAAGCAGTTTCCTGATAGATCATCTCTTCAGCAGTATGATAAAATGCTTTGATCACTTCGATTTGCTTTTCGATCTGACCAACAATCTTTTTGATTTGCTCTTCGGTTACTTCAACAACTATAATAAAACGCATTACTTCTGGCACTTCACTGGGTGACGCGGTAATACTTTCTATATTAATATGTCGTTTTAAGAAAATAGCTGCAATTCGGCTTAACAAGCCCAGGTTATTTTCGGTATATATCGAAACGGTGAAATTTTTCTTTTCCATTATTCTAAAATTATATCTGAAACAGAAGCTCCTGTTGGAACCATTGGAAATACATTTTCTTCCTGCTCTACTTTTACTTCAAGGAAATACGATTCTTTTGAAGCGATCATTTCTGCAATAGCATCTTTCAGCTGAGATCGATCTGTTACGCGATTGGCTTTTATATGATATCCTTTAGCAATCGTCACAAAATCTGGATTAGTCATTTCAGTTGAAGCATACCTGCGATCAAAAAATAATTGTTGCCACTGGCGCACCATTCCTAAAAATCCGTTGTTTAAAACCACAATTTTAACAGGAACTTTTGTTTGAAAGATTGTTCCTAATTCCTGAATGGTCATTTGGTAACCACCATCTCCAATTACCGCTACAACTTCTCTTTCTGGTGCTCCCATTTTTGCACCAATAGCAGCAGGAAGGGCAAATCCCATAGTTCCTAAACCGCCACTTGTAACATTGCTTCGTGTTTGTTTAAATTCGGCATATCGACACGCCGCCATTTGATGCTGTCCTACATCTGAAACGATTACCGCCTTTCCATCTGTATTTCTATTGATTTCCTGAATAACTTCAGCCATGCCCATGTCTTTCTTATTAACATCAAGGTTAAGGCTTATGACTTTATCGTATTCAATTTTATATAATTCTTTAAACTTATTATGCCATTCTTTATGCTCTTTAGGCTGAACCAATTCTAAAAGTGACTTCAGCGTTTCTTTTACATTACCTAATACAGGAAAATCAGCTTTTACATTCTTATCTATTTCCGCAGGATCGATTTCCATATGGATAACTTTGGCCTGTTTAGCATAATGTTCTAAATTACCGGTTACCCTATCATCAAAACGCATCCCAATAGCAATAAGTACATCACATTCGTTGGTTAGAACGTTAGGTGCATAATTTCCATGCATTCCTACCATACCTACATTTAAAGGATGTTTAGTTCCTAATGCTGAAACACCTAAAATTGTCCAAGCTGCAGGAATCCCTGTTTTTTCTACAAATTCCTGAAAAAGAGATTCTGCTTCACCAAGAATTACTCCCTGACCATATACGATTAAAGGCTTTTTTGCTGAATTTATAGCTTCTGCAGCTTTTTCTATCTGGGAAGAATCAACCTCCGGGTTTGGCTTATAACTACGAATTCCTTTACATTTTTTATAATTGAATTCTAATGAAGCGAATTGAGCATCTTTAGTAATATCAACTAAAACAGGCCCTGGACGACCAGATTTTGCTATATAAAATGCCTTTGCTATAACTTCAGGAATTTCCTCAGCACGTGTAACCTGGTAATTCCATTTAGTAATTGGTGTAGAAATACCTACAATATCAGTTTCCTGAAAAGCATCACTACCAAGTAAGTGCGAGCCAACCTGCCCGGTAATACATACCATAGGGGTAGAATCTATTTGAGCATCTGCAATTCCGGTAACCAGATTAGTTGCGCCAGGGCCAGAAGTTGCTACAGCAACCCCAACCTTACCGCTTACGCGCGCATATCCCTGTGCAGCATGAGTAGCTCCCTGCTCATGCCTGGTAAGGACGTGGTGAATTTTATCTTGGTATTTGTACAATTCATCATACACCGGCATAATGGCTCCGCCTGGGTAGCCATATATTGTCTCTACGCCTTCTTCTAACAAACACTTAATTACCGCTTCTGCTCCAGAAACAGTAGTTGAAGTATCTGCCGATGTCTTTTCGAAACTAGCTGTTTTTACTTCCATAATTCACCAAATTAAAACTCATCAGTTACGCATCCTTTTGATGCCGATGAAACTGTTCTCGCATATTTATATAAAACACCTTTGCTAAATTTTAAAGCAGGTGCTTTCCAGTTTTTTCTTCTTTCTTCAATTTCTGCATCAGTAAGATCTACCTGTATAGAATCGTCTTCTGCACTAATTGTAATTTTATCTCCATCTTTTAGTAAAGCGATCATTCCGCCTTCCTGGGCTTCAGGGGTAATGTGTCCCACTACAAAACCATGTGTACCACCAGAAAATCTACCATCTGTAATAAGAGCAACATCTTTACCTAGTTTTGCCCCCATAATTGCGGAAGTTGGTTTTAGCATTTCTGGCATACCAGGACCTCCTTTTGGACCTTCATATCGAATCACAACAACATCGCCTTTCTTTACTTTACCTTCAGAAATCCCGTCATTTGCTTCATATTCGCTTTCAAAAACTTTTGCTGTTCCAGTAAAGCTCATTCCCTCTTTTCCGGTAATTTTAGCAACAGATCCTTCTTCAGCTAAATTTCCGTGGAGAATTCTAATATGTCCTGTCTTTTTGATTGGCTGATCGATTGGATATATTACATCCTGACCTTCTTCTAAATCAGGTACATTTTCAAGATTTTCAGCTAGAGTTTTTCCAGTAACCGTCATACAATCACCATGTAGCAAGCCGTGTTTAAGCATATATTTTTGCACCGCAGGGATACCACCAATTCTATGAATATCTTCCATTGCGTATTTGCCGCTAGGCTTCAGATTGGCCAAAAATGGCGTACTATCTACTATTTCACCAAATTCTTCTATACCTAAATCAATTTCTGCTGAACGTGCAATAGCCAAAAAGTGCAATACTGCATTGGTAGAACCTCCCAAAAGCGTTAGCAAGCGAATTGCATTTTCCAAAGATTTTTTAGTTACGATATCTCTGGGCTTTAGATCTTTCTCTATAAGAAGTTTCATAGCTTCTCCTGCCCTTACACTTTCAGTCTTTTTCTCTTCTCCTACTGCAGGATTCGAGCTATTGTAAGGTAAAGACATTCCTAAAGTTTCTATTGCTGAAGCCATAGTATTTGCAGTATACATGCCACCACAAGCTCCTGCACCAGGACAAGCTTTTTCAATTACACTATCATACTCTTCTTTATCTATATCGCCACTAACTTTAGCTCCCCAAGCTTCAAATGCTGAAACAACATCCAGTTTTTTACCATTATGACATCCCGAAGCAATAGTACCACCATACACTAAAACCGAAGGCCTATTTATTCTTAACATGGCCATTAAAGCTCCCGGCATATTTTTATCACAACCTACTACCGTAATTAAACCATCGTAAGACATAGCATTCACCACAGTTTCCATAGAATCTGCTATAATATCTCTTGAGGGTAGTGAAAAACGCATTCCCGGAGTTCCCATAGAAATACCATCGCTTACTCCGATAGTATTAAAAATTAATCCTACAAGATCGGCAGAAAGAGTTCCTTCTTTTACCAATTTAGCGAGATCATTTAAATGCATATTACAAGGATTGCCCTCGTATCCTGTACTTGCAATTCCTACAAAAGGTTTATTGAAATCTTCTTTAGTTAAGCCTATCGCATGAAGCATGGCCTGTGACGCCGGTTGGGAGTCACTTTGAGTTAAAATACTACTATACTTATTATTCATTACTAATTTTCTCTTCTGGTTAGATAAAATTACCGTCTTCTAAATGCCTCTATATTTTAGCCTAGTTTACTTAATTGTCTTCAAGCGGAGATTTTGTTTTGTAATCATTTGATAATTAAACATTTAAAACCTTTAGTATTACGATTGCTGAAACATTCAAAAAACATACAATTTTTCACTGATTTAACATGAACAGCATTATTATCCTTAAAACACCTTTAGTTTTAAAGGAAAAACAACAGCTTTAAAAAACATATAGTCTAATTAGTACTTTAGACAAAGCATAAAAAAAACCATCTCGAGAGATGGCTTCTTTTATATAAATCGTATACATCTTCTCCTATTGTCAGTTTTTCAAAATTAAAATGACCTCAATAATTGAAGAAATAACGCGTTCTTTTTTGTAATTCATATGATAAACTTAAGCATTATTTTTTTAGGAGATTAAGTTTTATCTTATTTTTTAAGTTTAATGGAATAAAGATCTTTTCTGCGATCTTTCAAATTTCGAACGCTTCCAAAATTGTGGAGTTCTTTAAGTAAATCCAAATCCACATCTGCAAGTAAGGTACTTTCAGTGTTTGGTGTAGCTTCAGCCTTAACACCGTTTACCGGAAAAGCAAAGTCCGACGGTGTTAATACGGCACTTTGCGAATATTGAATATCCATATTATTCACTTTCGGCAAGTTTCCTACAGAGCCTGCAATCGCAACATAACATTCATTTTCCACAGCTCGCGATTGCGCGCAAATTCTTACTCGAGAATATCCATTTTGAGTATCGGTCATAAATGGTACAAATAAAATATTCATTCCTTCTTCAGCTAAAAGTCTTGGTAGTTCTGGAAATTCTACATCGTAACATATGAGCACCCCAATCTTACCACAATCGGTATCGAAAGTTTGTAATTTACTTCCGCCTTTCATTCCCCAGGCAGATTCTTCTGCCGGAGTAATATGCAGTTTTTCGTAGCGCTCATAACTTCCGTCGCGACGACACAAAAATCCTACATTATACATATGCTCGCCAATTACCTGGGGCATACTACCGGTAATAATATTGATATTATAATTTATCGCAAAATCGATAAAAACTTCTAATAATCTTTCAGTATAAGTTGATAGTCCTCGAATTGCTTCAGCTTCATTTAAATGATTAAACTCTGCCATTAGCGGTGCATTAAACAATTCAGGAAAAAGAATAAAATCGCTTTGATAATCACTTACAGCATCTACAAAAAATTCAATTTGCGAAACCAGCGCATCAAAATCTTTAAATAAACGCATCTGCCATTGTACCAGCCCTAATCTTACAACAGTCTTCTTACTTTCTATAAGTTTTTGAGCTTTGGTATAATAAATATTATTCCACTCCATTAAAACTGCATACTCTTTGCTTTCATGATCTCCAGAAAGATATCCTTTAATTACTTTCTTAACATGAAAATCGTTGGAGAGCTGAAAAGAAAGAACAGGATCATGAATCTCCTGTAATTTCACCTTTTCGATATATTTTTTTGGTGTTAGCTCTTTGGCATATTTCGCATAATTTGGGATACGCCCACCAAATACAATCGACTTCAGGTTAAGTTGTTCACAGAGTTCTTTTCGAGCTTCATATAAACGTCTTCCTAAACGTTTGCCTCGATATTCTGGATGTATAAAAACATCAATCCCGTACAATACATTTCCTTTTTTGGAATGGGTAGAAAAATTATCACCTCCTATAATGTCATCATAAGTATGATTCTCATCAAATTTTTCGTAATCTACGATTATAGAAAGAGCGCAACCAGCAATTTTGTTATCGATAACGATACAAAACTGACCGTCGGGAAATTTTGTTACTAAGGTTTTTATTTCAGCTTCGCTCCAGTAATCCTCTGGCATCCCGCTGTAGCTTTTAATCATCGAAAGTTTAAGCTCTTTATAATCCTGAACTTTTAGGTTTCTTAGCTCGATCGTAGGTGTCTCCATCTTCTATAAACGCATGTTTTATTGCGTAACGAAGATACTATCAAAAACTTTAGATTTTCAAAAAATGAAGCTAAAAACAGGGAATATTAAATTGTATAAAAGTTATTTTTAATTGCATAAACGGCAAGACCTACTCTACTCTTTATATTTAGTTTAGTAAATAGGCTTTCACGGTATCCATCAATGGTTTTTGGACTAAGATGCATTACTGAAGCAATTTCTTTATAGGTCATTTCAGAACAAACATACTTAAGCAGTTCTACTTCCCGTTCAGAAAACACATTTTTGAGAGATTCTTTTTTCGCTAGCTGAGCCATTGACTCATTATCTACATAATAACCTGTATTAATCACATGATCTAAAGCCTGCTTGAATTTATCTGGATCTATATCTTTTAAAAGATAACCCCTACACCCATAACTTAACATTCTTAGTAGCGTATCTTCGTCATCCTCCATGGTTAGTGCCATAGCTTTTTGCTTCGGAAATTCTTGTTTTAACCACTGCATTGTTTCTAACCCATCCATCACTGGCATACGCACGTCCAACAGAATAATGTCGGGACGCAGATCCATCATTCTAAGATTATCCTGAAGTTCTTTTCCGTTCTTATAAACCGCTTTTACACGATAATCTTTAAAGGAATTAATCAGAATCTTTAAGGATTGGCCAAAAAGTGTATGATCATCAACAATAACTATCGATTTGCTCATTATACTAATCAGGTTTGCTTTGGATAGTGCAAAGATAGGGAAGTGAAAAAGCTACAAAAGAAATTTAACGCTTACCTAAATTTCAAAATACTAATGTTTAAAATAATAAAAGCTAAAATTTGAATTGCATAGCTTCTTTCTTCGATTTAATACAAGTTGGAAATACCTTTCATAAAAACATCACTCTGTTTAGCATAAAAATTTTTAAGTGATCTACTTTCAACTATAAAATTTAAAATTAATACCTAAAAAATTGAATTTATTTGTTCTCATAATCTACTTTTCCCATCATTTTACTATGCTAGAGCGTTTTAAAAATTAACGCTTAAAAAATTTAGTTTAACGTTTTTGATAAAAAAAGTGGTTTTAAAGGCTATTATGAACGTATATATTGCCCTAACAAAGAATTTTTAACGAAAATGGGGCTTTTTCCCCTTTGTTATGCGAATCTTTTAAACTACATTTGAAATATCATTTTAGTTAGCTAAGGTGTTTTGGGGCAAAAAAGTGTCGATAGATTGTGAAGTAATTCTGAGTAGGGTCTTTATTACTTCGTTAAACATCTAGTCGGCACTTTTTTATTTTACAGCGATTCCTGAATCAAAAATTTAATCTTCTCGTTTGTTAATTTTTGAGCAATAGTTCTTATACCCTCACTTGTTAACTGCAAAACTCTTGGATAACCTCCAGTAGTTTGACAATCTCTCATTAAGACAATTAATTTTCCTGAAGGTGTTAATTGCACCGTACCGGGAATTACCGGTCCTGTAATTATAGGGTCGAGCTCATTTGATAATTCTTCTTGCAACTGTATCGCCATTCTGCTATTGTTTTGATCGATACTAAATTCTGAAGCTTCCAATTGGGATTTTTTTTCTTCTGAAAGAAAATCGAATTCTGGCCCTTTATAGACTTCAATCTTCGAAGATCTTAAATACTTATCATCAAACTTTAAAGCTGCAAAGGTTTCAATTTTACTTAATGCATCTTCAGTAAAAGGAATTTCCATTCCCTTTTGTAACTTCTGATGGTCGCTAATTCCTTCATACCAGCTTTTACTTCCTAAAATTTCTTCCGTGGCAAAACCACCGGAAATTGCCACGTAAGCCCTGCATCCAGAAATTCTTCTTCCAAAACTTAGAATATCGCCATTAGAAATTTCTATGACTGTATTATTTTCAAGTTCGTTAGCATTCAATTTCGGACTAAGAAAAGCTCCTGAAATTACGATCTTTGTTGCGGCGGTAAATTCTAGTTTAGGCCCCATCATGGTAACTTCCAAAACTGCATCATTCGCATCATTCCGCAACATAAGGTTAGCAGTTCTTGCTGCATATCGATCCATTACTCCGCTTGCGGGAACGCCGTATTTCATATTCCCAAATCTTCCGTAATCCTGAATGCTACTAAAAAGTCCCGGTTGTAAAACTTTCATTTTACCCATTTCGCTCTAGTTTTTTAAGTTGAAAATTCCCGTGTTTAATTTGCTCCTTTATTTGCCTATATTCTTGCTTATCTATACTCTTAAATTTGATGCAATCTCCCGACAAAATTTGCGTAGGAATATCTTCATTTTTATCAAAGAAAGTAAGCGGACAATTACCAATAATTTGCCAACCACCGGGGCTCACTTTTGGGTAAATTCCTGTTTGATTTTCACCAATTCCCACAGCCCCTTTTTCGATCTTCATTCGGGGTTGTGATTTTCTTGAAATCTGAAGTTTTTTATCTAGCCCACCCAGGTATAAAAATCCGGGTAAAAAACCCATAAAATAAACTCGGTATTCTGGCTTTGTATGCAGTGAAATTATTTCTGAAATTTCCAGTTTTTTCTCTTTTTCAATAAGTTCAAGATCGATACCAAAATCAAGATCATAACACACGGGGATTTCAAAAACACGACTATCTATATTTTTTGTATTATTGTTATGCTGAAAAACCTCTTTAACGGCTTCTAGGTCACTATAAGCATCTTCTATAGTAACAAAGTAATTAACTAATATCGAGTTATATGTATTGATTACTTCAACTTTTTGTTTAACATAAAGCTGCTGAATCAATCTTTTATAAAACAATACTTTTTCTAGTAGTTTCTCGCTTATAATTTGGTCAAACTGAACCAAAATTGCGCTATCGCCTAACAAAGAAATTTGCGGTAATTCCTTACTCATGTGTTTTTGATCTTTATATTTTCTTCGGAAAATTTTTGATGTAAAAATCGTATAATTTCAACTGAATTTTTGGTGTCGCTGTGCAGGCAAAAAGTAGTTGCTTTACAGGGCAAAATTTGGCCATTTTTTGCTGTAATTTTTTGCTCCTGGAACATGCCTAAAACATGATTGAAAATAGCCTCTTTTTGTTCGATTACTGCATTCGATTTCGACCTACTTACCAATGAGTAATCAGCTTCATAATTTCGATCTGCAAAAGCTTCAAAAATCATATTTATTTTGCCTTTTCCAACTTCAGAAATAACAGAATTAAGTGGTACAAAAAGACTAAAATCGCTTTTGATTTCCAGCATACTTTCCACTACAATTTGTGCTATTTTTTCATCTTTTGCTGCATCATTATAAAGTGCTCCATGAGGTTTTACATGATGTAGTTTCGCTCCTTTTTCTTCAGCAATATGTTGTAAAGATATTACCTGATCCTGGATACTTTTTTTTAGAGCTTCCGCAGAAATCGCTATCGATCTTCTTCCAAAATTTTTCTTATCAGGATAAGATGGATGTGCACCAATATTGGTTTTATTTGCTATGGCAATATCTAATGTTTTTTCCATTATACCTAGATCACCAGCGTGGCCACCGCAGGCAATATTACAACTGGAAATTAAGGGCATTAACAAATGATCGTAATCACCACCTTCACCAAGATCGCAATTAATATCTATCTCTTTCATGGTCTTATTTTTCTAGGATTTTAATATAAAGTTTTTTCCGTAGAAAAGTGCAAAAGAAATGATAAGCCTTGTATATTGCTAAGATTTGAAGTTTATAAGGCCATTTTATAAAACCGTGTAGATTGATTTTGCTCCCAGAAATACAGCTATAGCAATGACGATAAAACCAAAAATGTTTTGAGTAAGTGTATTTTTGTAATCACCTAATACTGAGGTTTTATTCACTACCCAAAATAGGAAAATCGCAATGACCGGAAGTAATATTCCGTTGGCAATTTGTGCAAACTGAATTAATTGTATTGGCTGAATCTTTAAAGAAGAGCAGAAAACACCCAAAATGACCACACTTGCCCAGACTACCTTAAATTTACCCGACTTAAGATTAGTTTGCCATCCCAAACAACCTTTTACCACATAAGCGGCCGCAAGTGGCGCTGTGATCGAAGAGGTAATCCCGGCGGATAATAGACCAATAGCCATAAACCAGGAGGCAAAATCTCCAAAAACAGGTTTTAAACCTTCGGCCAGATCTACCGCATTGTTTACGCCATCTAATCCAGAAGCTCCACCGCAAATTAAGATCGCCATAGAAACGATTCCGCCCAAAACTATCGCAATAATCAATTCGATTTTAGCTGTTTTAAGATACTTTTTTCCTTTCCATTTTTCACTAACCAACGAAGCGTGCAAAAACAAATTATAAGGCACTACAGTAGTCCCTACCAAAGCGATGACCCCTAAAATTCCGCTGGAAATATTATTCGGTATAAATCCATTTAAAATTTCAGTAATATCAGGTTTTACGAATATAGCGGTGATAATAAATGCGAGGCTCATTAATATGACCAACGCGATAAAAATCTTCTCTAAAACTTTATAAGTTCCTATCCAAAGAATCGCAAAAGCTACCGCTCCAACAGCCAGACTCCAAAGATTTATTTCAAAATTTGATAAACTTACATGTTGCTCACCAAAAACGGCCTCTAACCCCAAAACAGCCCCGGTAATATTACCGGCTTCGTAAGCTGCATTACCAATAACAATCGCTGAAAAAATTAAAGCAAGAGCAAGGAATCGCGATAAAGGATTTTTAATCTCGGCTCGAATATTATCGCTTAATCCTTTTTGAGAAACTACACCCAACCTGGCCGCCATTTCCTGCAAAATGATACATGAAAAAATGGAAAGTAATAATGCCCAAAGTAAAGAATAGCCAAAGTTAACACCTGCCAAAGTACAGGCCGTTACAGTTCCTGGTCCTATAAAAGCCGCAGAAACTAAGATTCCCGGACCTAATTCTTTGAGATAATTCTTCAAATTATTATTTATCTCTGCTTAAAGCATAAATTGCAAAAGTTCCTAACCAGTGCCCACCTTCGTAAGAATCTCCTACCAAATTAGGAAAAGAATAAGATAAATGATTGTCCGCAAGCGAGCTTAAATGCCCAAATTTTTCTGGATAAGTATCGGCTAAACCATTAAAAACCCAGGCACGACTAAAGTTTAAGCCATCTAAGTGTACGAGCTTACCATCACTCCTATCAGAAACTTCTCCTACTTCAATAGAAAAATCTTTTTCCATCAGTTCTGGCATAAAGTCTTCTATCCATAGAAAAAATGCATTTTTAGGCATAATTCTTCTCATTATATCTACCTCTTCCAAACAGGGCGATAAAAAATCATACCCACTAGGCTCCCAAGCAATGGGGCAATTATCATCTTTCAAATAAAAATCTTTGGCCCTTTTGGAAATAATTTCTTGCAGGTCTCTATTGTTAGCAGCTACCGCATAGTCATACGCGAAACCTAAACCAAAAGCAGTGTTTGTGTGCTCTCCTACCCTAATTGGATAATTTAATTTTGGTAAAAATTCTAAATATCTTGAAACAATTAAATCCGTAAGCGGTTGCAAATTTTTATCGAGTTGAACTGCCATAGGATCATCCCAGGTTTTTAATTCTTCTGCAAGTTTCAATAACCAAGCCCAGCCGTAAGTACGCTCATAACTCAAAGCCTGAGGTCTTTTAAAGTAATCAACTTCAGCTTTGATATTCTCGGCGGTTAAGGATGTTTTTAATTTTTCGCGAATTTCGTCTGCTTTATCAAGATTAGGAAAACGTTTTAAAAGTGCCACTAAAGACCAATGTCCATGTACAGAACTATGCCAATCGAAACAACCAAAAAATGCAGGATGCAATTCTTTAGGTTCCCCTATAGCTTCGGCATTTTCCAGCGTTTGGCTTAATTTATTAGGATATTGTGTTTCAACACATTCTAACGGAAGTTCAGCAAGACGATTTGCTTCTTCTAGCGTAAATTCGACAGTAGTTTCAGGATTTATAGTTTCTGTAATTGTCTCTACATCAATTAAAGAATCAGATGAGGTTTCCTCTTTTTGCTCTGGATCACTAGCTGTTTCTTTTTTGCAGGAAAAAAGACTAAAAGCTGCAAGAACAAGCACTATTTTTTTCATGAATCGAAATGGATTGAAAATTCAGGAACAATTTATCAAAAATTAATTACAAAAATTTAAAGGTCTTGCTAAAAAGCAAAAAGATTTAGCCCAACCAGCCCTCTCTATCTAAACTTCGATATTGAATGGCTTCGCTTATGTGCATTGCTTTAATTTCTTCGGAAGCTTCTAAATCGGCAATTGTTCTGGAGACCTTTAATATTCGATCATAAGCTCTTGCAGAAAGATTTAAGCGCTCCATCGCCGATTTTAATAAATCTTTTGAAGCCAAATCCAAACGACAAAATCTTGAAATTTGCTTAGTTCCCATTTGCGCATTATAATGTATATTTTCGTACTCTAGAAATCTTTGAGTCTGTAGTTCTCTGGCTTTAGTTACTCGTTTTCTAATATCGATACTGTTTTCTCCCTTTCTTTCTTCGCTAAGTTTATCGAATGGAACCGGAGTAACTTCAATGTGAATATCTATTCGATCCAAAAGAGGACCGCTTATTTTGCTTAAATAGCGTTGCATTTCGGCTGGTGAAGAAGTTACCGGGGCATCTGGATCATTAAAATAACCTCCTGGGCCGGGATTCATACTAGCAACCAACATAAAACTGGAAGGATAAGTTACTGTAAACCTAGCTCTAGAAATGGTAACCTCGCGATCTTCTAAAGGCTGTCGCATCACTTCTAAAACACTACGTTTAAATTCGGGTAATTCATCTAAAAATAAAACTCCGTTATGTGAAAGTGAAATCTCTCCCGGCTGCGGATAAGCGCCACCTCCAACAAGTGCGACGTCTGAAATTGTATGATGTGGACTTCTAAAAGGTCGCTGAGCCATTAAACCATGATCTTTTATTTTACCAACAACACTATGAATTTTAGTCGTTTCTAATGCTTCATGTAAAGTCATAGGTGGTAAAATGCTTGGTAATCTTTTAGCAAGCATTGTTTTACCGGCTCCCGGTGGGCCAATTAAAATGATATTGTGCCCTCCGGCTGCGGCAATTTCCATACATCGTTTGATAGATTCCTGTCCTTTTACATCGGCAAAATCATGCTCGGGATGATCTAAGTGATTATAGAACTCTTCTCGAGTGTTGATTGTGGTTTCAGGTAATTCTATAGCTTTATCAAAGTGATCGCAAACTTCTTTAATATTATTTACGCCAAAGACTTTAATATCTGAAACTATCGCCGCTTCTTTGGCATTTTGCTGCGGTAAGATAAAGTTTTTAAAACCTTCTTGTTTTGCCTTTATGGCAATAGGAAGTGCTCCCTTGATGGGTTGTAAACTTCCATCAAGGGATAATTCTCCCATTATTATGTATTCTGAAATATTTTCGGCTTTAATTTGGCCAGAAGCTGCCAAAATACCGATAGCAAAAGTAAGATCGTAAGCCGATCCTTCTTTTCGAAGATCGGCCGGAGCCATATTCACTATAATCTTTTTTCCCGGAAATTTAAATCCGTTATTTTGTAATGCTGCGGCAATTCTAAAACTGCTTTCCTTTACCGCATTATCTGGCAATCCTACTAAATGGTAGCCTATGCCTTTGTCTATATTTACTTCAACTGCAACAGTTGTTGCTTCTACTCCAAAAACAGCACTACCATAAACTTTTACCAGCATTTAAAGAAAGTTTCTTTAAATCTAGTAAAATATTCTTTTTAGTAAACTGTTATTTAAGCAGTTAACACATTTTTACGATAATGTTCTACTAAAGCATCGATAGGACGTCTAACGATATTCCCTACTTCTATACCGTAAGGTTGAAGCACGGCTTTAATAATATCCTCGCTAAAATAAGCGATAGTACCAATAAAATGTACCGGTGTTGTACGACATTCTGGATAACAAAGAACTCTAGAATGTATAAAATCGGTTAATCCTTCGTGTACTAGTTTGTAAAAATATCCATTTCTTTCATTAGCAAAAATGAATTCTGCAAAAGAAGCCAAATAAGTATTTGGATTGTCCTTCTGGTAGATATTTTTCTTAATTTCATCACTGGTTAAGTCAAATTTTTCTTCAAATTTAACCGCCAATTCAGGGGGCATTCTTTTGTAGTAATAGTCACGGATCAATCTTTTTCCGAAGTAATTACCACTAGCTTCATCCATCAAAATGTATCCTAAAGACGCCACAGATTGATGAATATTCTCTCCATCAAAATAACAAGAGTTAGATCCCGTTCCTAGAATACAAACGATACCAGGTTCTGTAGTAGCAGCGTAAACAGCAGCGACCATATCTTCTTTTACCATTACATCATCTGCATTGGTAAAGAAATTACCAATAATTCCTGCTAATAGCGCACTTGGCTTTGCAGTACCACATCCAGCACCAAAAAAGTGAACTCGTTGTACTTTGTCTTTTACTTCCCTTAGATCTGCATTTTCTTCTATACGTTGTTCTAATACTATTTCTGGAAATACAGCCGGATTTAATCCTTTAGTTCTGGTTTTAAATATCTTTTCTCCGGAAGCGTCCATCAAAATCCAGTCGCACTTTGTAGAGCCACCATCTGCTATTAGTATCATTTGTTTAGGTATTGATTAGAGATAAAAAAGCCTGAAAAACTATGCAAATTCAAAATTCTGAATTAACGCATAACTTTTCAGGCTTAAAATTAGTTAATTATAGAGAAGCTACGTGAGCAGCTAAATCGATAAGTTTTGAAGAGTATCCATACTCATTATCGTACCATGCGATTAACTTGAAGAAGTTATCATTAAGTGCGATACCAGCTTCAGCATCAAAGTTACATGTATGAGCATCTGATACATAATCCTGGCTTACTACAGCCTCATCTGTATAAGAAATCACACCTTTGTAATCTCCATCAGCTGCTTTTTTGAAAGCTGCTTTAATTTCTTCGTAAGAAGTAGCTTTTTCAGTTTTCACTGTAAGATCCACAACAGAAACATCTGTAGTTGGAACTCTAAAAGCCATCCCGGTAAGTTTTCCTTTAAGTGAAGGAATTACTTTGGTTACAGCAACAGCAGCACCAGTAGAACTAGGGATAATGTTAGCCATAGCACTACGTCCTAATCTAAAGTTTTTCTTAGATGGAGAATCTACAGTGAATTGAGTTGAAGTAGATGCGTGTACAGTTGTCATTAATCCTTCTACTAAACCAAACTCATCATCAATCACTTTTGCAAGTGGTGCAAGACAGTTAGTAGTACAAGAAGCGTTAGAAACGATATCCTGATCTGCAGTAACTTCGTTATGATTTACTCCCATAACAAACATTGGAGCAGTTTTAGAAGGTGCAGAAATTACAACTTTTCTAGCGCCTGCTTCAAGGTGAGCTTTTGCATTATCTAAATCTGTAAAGATACCAGTACAGTCTAAAACAACTTCTACTCCTGCATCTTTCCATTTAAGGTCTGCTGGATTTTTTTCAGAAGTTACTCTAATTGTTTTTCCGTCTACGATAAGACTTCCGTCTTTAACTTCAACAGAACCTTTAAATTTACCGTGTACAGAATCATATTTTAAAAGATAAGCCAAATGATCTACATCTAATAAATCGTTGATAGCTACTACTTCTACTTTCTCACTTTGAGCTGCTATTCTAAAAGCAATACGCCCTATACGGCCAAAACCGTTAATTCCAATTTTTGTACTCATTTTTCTATTTTTAAAATTTAAACTGAAGTGATGTCTGCCACCCTCCTTAATTCTTTATCATATTTTGCTTCACCGTTGATAGCGGTGGTAAGTGGAACGCGAACAACTTTTTGATGGCTTAAACCAATCATTACCTTAGAGTCGCCGTCTATTAAAGCTTCTACAGCTCCTACTCCTAATTTGCTTGCCAGAACACGATCAAAACAACTTGGCCTACCACCTCGCTGAATATGTCCTAAAACAGATACTCTTATGTCGTAACCCTCTAGCTGCTCTTCTACATGTTCTGCGAGCTGAAAAATATTTTTTCCGCTCTTTTCTCCTTCAGCGACAACGATAATACTAGAAAGTTTGCCGGACATTTTACTTTTTCTAAGCGATTCGAGCATTCGCTCTAAGCCTTCATCTTCTTCAGGAATTAGAATTTCCTCTGCTCCTGCTCCAATTCCACTATTCAGTGCAATATCGCCGGCGTCTCTTCCCATAACTTCGATAAAGAATAATCTATTATGAGAACTTGCTGTATCTCTAATTTTATCTATAGCTTCAACAACAGTATTTAAAGCTGTATCGTAACCTAAAGTAAAATCTGTACCACTTATATCATTATCGATTGTGGCCGGAATACCTACTATTGGAAGATCAAATTCCTGGCTAAAATATATTCCACCAGTAAAAGTACCATCTCCGCCTATAACAACCAAAGCGTCAATGTTATTTTTTGTTAATTGCTCGTAAGCTCGTTTTCTACCCTCTTTGGTTTTAAACTCCATAGAGCGGGCAGATTTAAGGAAAGTACCACCTTTATTTATGACGTTACGTACAGATCTCGCATTCAGTTCTTCGAAGTCTCCTTCCATTAAGCCCTGATAGCCACGATAAACTCCAACGCAGTCAATTTTATAAAAAGAACAAGCTCTAACGACCGCTCGTATTGCGGCGTTCATTCCGGGAGCATCACCTCCAGATGTTAAGACACCAATTTTTTTTATTTTATTTGCCATCACCTCAAATCTATTTTAAATCTTAATTATAACCTAATTTCATTCACAACTAAATCGATTGCGGTTAATAACTAATAAAAACAGTCTCAAAATGAGACTGTTTTTAGGATTTTGTGAATTTTATTATCAGTTTATTAAAATTTTATATTACTAAGGTAAATATCCCATATTATAGGATTTTTTACAATCCGAAAACTTTTTCGCTTTCTAAATATTTAAAATTCATTGGCAATTATAGTTTAAAAACGTGAGGATTGAGTTTGAAGATTTTCTTTAAAAATTTAATAATTAAACTTCTCCTCACTCAATATTGATTCCTATTGAATTAACATGGCATCCTGAGCCTTAATACGTAAAGTTTCATTTAGCTGAATGTTTTCTCCGGAAATAATTTCCTTCCCAGATGTCGAATCTTGGATTCCTTCAGCATACTTTTTTAGAGCTAAAATCTGGTCTTCAGCACTGTTATTGATTACCACCATTACACGGTTTTCATCATTATATCTAAAATACACATACACATTTTTTTCAGGTAAGAATTGAAGCATCTTGCCAAATTGCAGCACTTCATTTTCTTTTCTGAAATTCAACAATTTTGAAGTGAAGTCAAAATATCGATTTTGAGTTTCCGTTCTTCCTTCCGCAGTAAAAGCAGATTGCTCATCGCCTTCCCAACTACCGGGAAAATCTTGTCGAATCGCACCATCACCTTTAGCTTTATCGCCACGCATTCCTATTTCATCTCCATAATACAATTGCGGCGTCCCTCTTACGGTAGCAATCATCGTCATCGCCATTTTGTACTTCCGGAAATCACCATCGTAAATTTCATTAAATCTACCGGTATCGTGATTCCCCATAAACACCAATAAATTATCGGTATCGGCATATAAAAAGTCATTTACAAAATTCTCGTAAGCTTTTATCATTCCACGATCCCAGCTGGCATCTGGCTCATTAAACATCGATGTCATCGCATCGTGCAAAGTAAAATCCATTACCGATGGTAAATTGGAATTGTAATCCTGAATAGCACCAATCGGGCTATCTTTTTGCCAGTAACTTATTTGCGCCTGATCGTGCATCCAAACTTCTCCAACGATATTGAAATTAGGATATTCATCCATGATTGCTTTTGTCCATTTTGCGATACCTTTTTTATCATTATACGAATAGGTATCTACACGAAAACCATCTAAACCAGAATATTCGATCCACCAGATCGCATTCTGAATTAAATAATTAAGCACCAAAGGGTTACTCTGATTCAAATCGGGCATCGTACCCGTAAACCAACCATCCACACAATAGGTAAAATCACGTTCCGATTTGTGCGGATCGTATTGTGTGGTCATTCTATAATTTGAGTTTTCGTAACCCGGAAATTGATGTATCCAATCGTAAGTTGGCAAATCTTTAATCATCCAATGTTCACTTCCCCAATGGTTGGTTACATAATCCATAATCAACTTCATATCCTTTTGATGAAGCGCATCGGCTAAGCGTTTATAATCTTCGTTAGTTCCGTAACGAGGATCGATCCTGTACACATCACTTTGCGCATACGTATGATACGAATATTCAGCATCATCGTCTGCCAATAAAGGTGTACTCCAAAGTGCGGTTACTCCCAAATCTTCTAAATAATCTAAATGATCGATAATACCTTGAATATCGCCACCATGGCGGCCACCTTGTTTAGAACGATCGGCTTTTTCCTGCATTTCTGCTGAAGAATCATTTTTTGGATTGCCATTGGCAAAACGATCGGGCATAATTAGATAAATAGCATCACTGGCATCAAAACCTTCTCGCAAGGCTGAACCCTTGGCTTGTTGTTTTAATTCAAAAGCTTTTGTGATGGTTTTTTTTCCTTTTTTACTGAAAGTAAATTCGTAATCTCCAGCAGCAAGATCGCCTGAATTGATGGTTACAAACACATAATTTGGATTTTCAGTTTTCCGAATAGTATTGATGATTACTTCATCTTCTGAAGAAACCTCGTATGTACCGATATTTTTTCCGTAGAACATGATCTGAAGTTCTTGCAGCTTCATATCGCTCCACCAAAAAGGTGGTTCCATTTTATCGATTTGCGCTTGTATTACTCCTGAAAATAATAGCAAAAGTGCAACAAGATTAAGGCTTATATTTTTTTTCATTATTTACGTTTTAGCTAGCATTTTTTCTTCCTAAACCTTGGTTTATAAGTTTAAGCAGTTTGTAGGTTGGATAAATCCTTTACAATGAATGGTTTTAAAACACTATCCCGGAGCAAGCCCGGGATAGTATTTTCTAATTTTATTTTTTGAAAACTTATATTTTAAAAAGACTATTCTTTCTCGAAAATACTTATGGCATAACCTCCGCCCGGTGCAGAAGTCAGTTTTAAAGTAGTTCGGTTGGTCACTGTTTTTTTAGTGATTTTGTAGGCTTGTGGATTGGTTTTATAATGCGCATCCTTAGCATCAGCATAAATGGTGGCTTCATATTTTTTACCCTCTTCTAAGAAATCAAGTTTGATTTTTGACGTTCTTGATTCATTTCCATTCACATTTCCTACAAACCAATTTCCGGTTCCTTTTGCTTTTCGAGCAATCGTAATATAATCGCCCGGTTCAGCTTCTAAATACAAACTCTTATCCCAATCTACCGCCACATCTTTTATAAACTGGAAAGCATCTGGAAAACGTTCATAATTTTCAGGAAGATCAGCAGCCATTTGTAACGGACTGTACATGGTTACATACAAGGCTAATTGATTGGCAATGGTAGCATTTAAATGAGAATTGTTATCAGGATTTAATTTACTAATATCCATTTCAAAAATACCCGGTGTATAATCCATAGGGCCGCCAATTAAACGTGTAAAAGGTAAAATAGTAACATGATTAGGATTAGAGCCACCAAAAGCTTGATATTCAGTCCCTCTAGCCGATTCGTTTCCTATTAAATTTGGCCAGGTTCTACGTAATCCGGTAGGTCGAGCAGCTTCGTGGGCATTTACCATAATTTTATAATCAGCTGCTTTTTTAACCGCGTATAAATAATGATCTACCATCCATTGCCCGTAGTGAAATTCTCCACGTGGGATAATATCGCCTACATAACCGCTTTTAACCGAATTGTAACCATATTTTTTCATGAACTGGTACGCTGTATCTAAATGACGTTCGTAGTTTCTTACAGAACTAGAAGTTTCATGATGCATCATCATTTCTACGCCTTTAGATTCAGCGTATTCTTGAATTTCTTCTACATCAAAATCTGGGTATGGAGTTACAAAATCGAATACATAATCTTTCGATTTTCCAAACCAATCTTCCCAACCTTCATTCCATCCTTCAACTAAAACGGCATCAAAACCATTTTCAGCAGCAAAATCTATATATTCTTTTACGTGTTTAGTATTCGCTCCATGCGTTTTATTAGGTTCTACTTTAAAAAAATCGGTTTCTCCTAATTTTACCGATGGCAGCTCATTGGTATAATTCCAACTACTTTTACCGGTAATCATTTCCCACCAAACACCAATATATTTAATCGGTTTTATCCAAGAAGTATCATCAATTTTATTGGGTTCGTTTAAATTTAAGGTAATATTAGATGCTAAAATATCTCGTGCATCATCGCTCACCATAATGGTTCGCCAAGGAGAAACTGCCGGCGCTTGAATATACCCTTTGTTACCTTGTGCGTCTGGAGTTAACCAAGACTCAAAAATTAAATTTTTATCATCTAAGTTTAAACTCATTAACGAATAGTCTTTTAAAGCAGCTTCATGTAAATTAATATACAAACCCTCTTTAGTTTTCATCATTAAAGAAGTTTGTACTCCAGTTTTAGAAAACTGTGTTTGTGATGCATTAGAAGTCACTGCTCCATCAAACTTATCGCGTATTTCGGTTAATTTGGATTTTGTATAATCATACTCCTGCGTATCGTAATCTCCGGGAATCCAAAAAGCGGTATGATCGCCCGTCATCGCAAATTGTGTATGCTCTTCTTTAATCACAAAATACACTAAATTTTTTTGCTTCGGAAATTCATATCGAAAACCTAGACCATCGTTAAATAAACGAAATCGAATAATCATTTTTCGATCTTCTGATGGCTGATTTAGCGTCACTGCCAACTCGTTATACTGATTTCGAATTTCAGATTGTTCACCCCAAACCGGTTTCCAGGTTTCATCAAAAGTTGACGTTTCTGTATTGGTAACTTCAAAAGAGTTTACTAATGATTTTTCATCATCTTTAAGTTCTAAACCTAATTTGCTGGGTTTTATAACTTCCTTGCCTTTATAAAAAAGTTGGTAGGTAGGAGAACCATCATCCTTCAAATTAAATTTCATTTTAAAATTATCGTCCGGCGACGATAATTCTTGCGATCTCCCTAGCGCCGAGACCAAAAAAATACTTACTACTACTAAAAAATTTCTCATAATTATATACTTAGGTGTTTTGGACATTTATTTCTTTTCCATTAAGCAAAATGCTTAAAGGCTTATTTCCTTCAACCAAAAATGTGGTCTGTTTTTGACCAATATTGATGGTTACAATCTGATTTCTGAAATTCACTTTAAAACTAAAGCTTTTCCATTGTTTCGGCAATTTTGGGGTAAACGATAATTTTCCATCCACAACACGCATTCCTCCAAAACCTTCTACAATACTCATCCAGGTTCCCGCCATGCTTGTAATGTGGCAACCTTCTTTTACTTCGTGATTATAATCGTCTAAATCCAATCGAGAAGTCCTTAAATAAAAAGTATAGGCCTGTTCCATTCTACCTAATTTCGCTGCCTGAATACTATGTACACATGGCGATAACGAGGATTCGTGAACGGTAATAGGTTCGTAGAAATCGAAGTGTTTTTCTAAGTTTTCTTCGGAAAAATGATCTTCAAAGAAATAGAAACCTTGAAGTACATCGGCCTGTTTGATGTAGCAACTTCTTAAAATGCGATCCCAACTCCAATTTTGGTTAATTGGACGCTGGTTTTTTGTAAGCGTACTTACCGGTTCAATTTCTTTATCTAAAAAACCATCTTGTTGAAGATACACGCCAAATTCCTCAGAATACGGGAAATACATATTATCAGCTACATCTTTCCACTTCGCAATTTCTTCTGAATTTAAATTAGTTTTGGCCAAAATTCGAGCATGATCTTCCGCATATTCCGCTTTAATTTTCTCGATATTTTCGATACAGTATTCGATACACCACTTCGCTAAATAATTAGTGTACCAGTTATTGTTTACATTATTTTCGTATTCATTTGGTCCGGTAACGCCAAGAATTACGTATTTATTTTTGTTTTTACTGAAGTTTGCGCGTTGCTGCCAAAATCTTGCAATCGCGATCATTACTTCCAGCCCCATTTCTGGCACATAACTGTAATCTCCTGTAAAACGAACGTAGTTGTAAATGGCAAAAACCATGGCTCCGTTACGGTGGATTTCTTCAAAAGTAATTTCCCATTCGTTGTGGCTCTCTTCTCCGTTCATCGTTACCATCGGGTAAAGCGCCGCTCCATTAGTAAAGCCTAATTTTTGTGCATTTTCTATTGCCTTTTCTAAATGATTATACCTATATGTCAACAGGTTTCTAGCCACCTGCTGATCTTTGGTTGCCATATAAAACGGAATACAATACGCCTCGGTATCCCAATAGGTGCTACCACCATATTTCTCGCCAGTAAATCCTTTTGGGCCAATATTTAATCGTTCGTCTTTTCCTAAATAAGTTTGATTTAGCTGAAAAATATTAAAGCGAATTCCCTGTTGCGCCTTTACATCACCATCGATGGTAATATCGGCCATTTCCCAGATTCTTGCCCAGGCTTCTTTTTGCTCCTGAAGTAATTGTGCAAAACCTGAAGTTGTCGCTTTTTGCAATACAATTTTTGCCGCTTCAATTAACGAATCTTTCTTATGATTCATATCGGTTACATAACCAGCATATTTTTGAAGCGCAATTTTTTCTCCTTTATTCACTTTTACCGAATACGAAATACGTACCTGATCATCAGCTTTTTCAACTTCACCTTCAACCTGAATTTTTTCTCCATTTACCGTAATTTCAGATTGCATATAGGTACCTACATGATATTCGGTTTTCAAAGTTTTAGAAACAACAAAAGCCTGATTATTTTCAGCCTTAATTTCTAAAGTCTGCCAGAAACGCTCTTCCCAATTCGCATCTCTATTGGTGATCCCACCATCCAAATATGGCGTAAATTTTATAACAGCATCGCTGTTTAGAACCTCAACTTCATAGTTAATAGCTCCTAACTCATCATCGACGATCGAAAGGAAACGAGTTGCCGTAACTTTTATTTCAAGATCATTTGGCATCACCGCAATAAAACTTCGTTGGTGATAGCCTTCTTTCATATTTAATTCACGCACAAAACCTTTTACCTCTTTACAGGTATTAAGATCTAAAACTTCATTATTTACACTTACATTAATTCCTATCCAGTTTGGCGCGTTAAGTACTTTAGCGAAATATTCTGGATAGCCGTTCTTCCACCAACCCACTTTTGTTTTATCGGGATAAAAAACACCGGCGATATAATTTCCCTGAAAGGTGTCGCCAGAATATTGCTCTTCAAAATTGGCACGTTGCCCCATGGCTCCGTTACCTATGCTGAATAAACTTTCTGAAGATTCGACGCGCGTGGCATCAAAACCTTCTTCTATAATGGACCATGCATCTGGTTTAATATAATCCTGATTCATTCGTTATTTTATTTATTTTGGAGTAGATTTTTTAAAAATTCGATTGAGATCTCTGTAAAATCATTGAAGATATAATCGGCTTCATGAAGTGTTTTTTCTTCGCCAATCCCAATGCTTATCATTTCACCTTTCTTCGCTGCCTGTACTCCGGCCACCGAATCTTCAAAAACGATACAGTTTTGCGGAGCGATATTCAGTTTTTCAGCAGCAATTAAGAAAACTTCAGGATCTGGTTTCGCTTTACTTACGTCTGTACCATCTACAATTGCAGCAAAACCATCCTTTAAGTCTATTTTCTTTAAAATATGACGTGCATTTTTACTCGCCGATCCTAATGCATACGGAATGTTATTTTCTTCTAAATAATCCAAAACTTTTTGCACTCCCGGAAGCACCTCTCCTTTATCCATCTTATTTACATAAGACAGGTAATTCTCGTTCTTTAACTGCATTTGGCGATTAAACTCTTCTTCTGAAAGTTGTTTATTTCCCCAGTTCAGTATCTTTTTTAGCGAATCTACCCGGCTCACTCCTTTTAATTCTTCATTCTGCTCTTTGGTAAAATCGAAACCTAAATCATTAGCCAGTTTTTTCCAGGCTAGAAAATGAAATTTTGCAGTATCTACGATTACACCATCAAGATCGAATATGATAGCTTTTTCACTCATTTTAATGTTTCTTGAATTCTTAGTTAGTAGCAATATTAGATGAGACTTCTTCGTCTACGTCGTCTATTCTAATGGTAAGGATCGCGGCAATAATAAAGGCAATACCACTCATCATTAATGCATAAATAGGATCACCGCCATAAAGGTATTTTACCATAGGCCCGCCTATTAGCGCATTGATTATCTGAGGCACAACAATAAAAAAGTTAAAAATCCCCATATAAACACCCATTTTTCGAGGTGGTATCGCTCCGGCTAAAATAGCATAAGGCATCGCCAGAATACTGGCCCAGGCAATACCAATACCAACCATGCTTAAGATCACCCAATTTTCATCTGGCATTACATAGATAGAAAGCAAACCTGCTCCACCAATAAGTAATGAAATGATGTGCGTTTTTTTACGGCCTACTTTTTTGGCAATTACCGGTAAGAAAAACGCGAAGACAGCAGAAACGGCATTGTAAACTCCAAATAAAATCCCAACCCAATCTCCTGCATCCTGATAGGTCTCACTACTAGAATCTGAAAGTGGCAAACCATAGATATGATGTGCAATGGCTGGGGTAGCAAATACCCACATTCCGAACAATCCAAACCAAGAAAAAAATTGCACCCAGCTTAGCTGACGCATCGTGTGTGGCATTTTTACAAAATCGGTAAAAATATCGGTGATCTTAGATTTCTCTTCTTCTGGAACTACTTCATCTGGTTTATCTTCCTGAGCGTGAAAATGCTCTAATTCTTCTGGACTATACTCTTTAGTTGTAAATACCGTAATTAAAATACTTACTATTAAAACCACAGCACCAATAATAAAAGATAAAAGAAGATTTAAAGGAATCTCCCCTTCCGCAGCTCTATTTGTAAATCCAAACCAATTGGTTAATACATAAGGTAACCATGAGCCTATTACAGCTCCAATTCCAATTAGTACTGTTTGAATACTAAAACCTAAGGTTCGCTGATCACTTGGAAGGTTATCGGCCACTAATGCTCTAAATGGTTCCATGGCTACGTTAAAAGACGCATCCATTATCATTAACATCCCGGCACCAACCCATAAGGATGGCATAATTGCGGTAAATAAATCGGCATTTGGCATTAAAACCAAACCAATGGCAGCCAATATTCCACCTGTTAAGAAAAACGGTCGGCGTCTACCCAATTTCGTCCAAGTGCGATCACTATAATAACCAATGATAGGTTGAACGATCAAACCGGTAACAGGAGCGACGATCCAAAACCATGAGAGATGTTCGACCTCTGCACCAAAAACCTGAAGAATACGGCTTGCGTTAGCATTTTGCAATGCAAAGCCCATTTGGATTCCTAGAAAACCGAACGTCATATTCCAGATTTCCCAGAAACTTAATTTGCGTTTCTGCATATCGTAATTTTAAATGGTTACGATAAGCACTAAGACTTATCAAAACTTAATTTAGGTAGGAAGTAAAAATATAAGCTTTGATAAATTAACTAATTTGGGGATAAATATAATTAATAATTTAAAGATTGCTGCATTAAATCACTACTTTGTTGATTCGCGTTCTATTAAACCTGTATCTACGATGATAGTTTTATAACTTTCTTCTTCGTTAGGTGATTTTTCTAATTTTTCAATTAATAATCTTGCTGCTTCCTCTCCCATTCTACTCCCATGCTGACTAATAGTGGTTAAACTAGGAATAAAACGTTTCGACAATTCACCATCAGTAAAACCGATAACCTGAACATCATCAGGAACTTTTTGTCCTTTTTCCTGAACCGCACGTACAGCATCTGCTGCAAAATGTTCGTTTACGGCAAAGAGCGCATCAAAATCTCCTTCTTTTATAAAAGCTGAAATTTCCTGCTCTACCTCTTCCATATTCTCTATTTTCAGAATATTTCTTTCATTTACATCAAATCCATTTTCTTTAAGCGCATCTGTATATCCCTGAGTTCTTAATTTCCCCACACTAATATAATCTACGGTAGAGATAATCCCTATATTTTTGGCTCCTTTATCTATAAGACATTGAACAGCCTTTTTCGCTCCTTTTATATCATCAATGATAACCTTGTCTGATGGAATTTGTTCTACCGAACGATCAAAAAGCACTAAAGGCATTCCCTGGTTCACCACTTCAGTTAAATGATGATAATCCTCTTTTTGCATGGTTTCTTTAGCCACAGAAACTATAAAACCATCTATACTACCATTGGCCAGCATTTCCATATTCAATACTTCTTTATCAAAACTGTTGTCTGAAAGGCAAATAATAACACTATAACCACGCTCATTTGCTACATGCTCTATTCCGCTAATAACCGTAGTAAAAAAATGATGAATAATCTCTGGAATAACAACACCTATGGTTTTTGTTTTTCGATTTTTAAGACTTAGCGCAATATTATTGGGTTTATAATTATATAATTTGGCAAATGCCTGTACTTTTTTTCTGGTATCTTCCCCTATCTCAGGACTATCCCTTAAGGATTTAGATACGGTTGAAATTGAAACATCTAATTCTCTTGCAATTTGCTTTAAAGTAAGTTTTGGCCTCATAAAATTAAATCTACATGATTTGCGCTCTTCCAATATTCCAAAAATACTATAAAATCATAGTTTCTTTTACGATTTAGAGATTTTCCAGGCGTAAAAGAGAAAAGTTTTCAACACTACAACGTTGTAGTGTGCTTTCATTGACATATCCTCAAAAAAAGAAGATAAAATTTATATAATTTTAACCACAGGAAGTAAAAATATAAGATCTAACAAGTAAAATTAGATATTGAAATTTATGAAAACGATTACTAAAGGAATACTAGGTTTACTTTGCTTGTTGCCTATCCAGTTTTTTGCTCAGGAGCAAGTCTCGGGAACAGTTACAGAAGCCGCTACAGGGATGCCCGTTCCCGGTGCAAATGTGATAGTGAAAGGAACCTCTAACGGAACGATGACCGATTTTGACGGTTTATACACTATCGAAAACCTTGTAGTTGGAGATACCATTGCCTATTCTTTTCTTGGTTTTGAAACCGAAGAAATTGAATTTACCGGACAGAACGAAATTAATATTTTACTAAAAGAAAATCAGTCTCAATTAGACGAAGTGGTAGTTGTAGGTTATGGTACCATTCGTAAAAAAGATGCAACCGGAGCGGTGAATCAAGTTTCTACTGAAGATTTTAATAAAGGACAGGTGAACACCGCAAGCCAGTTAATAACCGGTAAAATTGCTGGTGTAAATGTAACTTCCGGTGGTGGTGCGCCAGGTGAAGGTCAAAATATTAATATTAGAGGTATTGGTTCTATTTCTTTAAATAGTTCGCCATTATTTGTTGTAGATGGAATTCCATTAAATAATGAAAGCATAGGAGGATCCAGAAATCCATTAGACTTTATTAACCCTAATGATATTGAAAGCATGACGGTTTTAAAAGATGCCTCTGCTACAGCAATTTATGGATCTAGGGCTGCCAACGGTGTAATTATGATTACCACTAAAAAAGGGAAAGGCCAGGAGTTTAAATTCAATTATTCTAGCGCTACAACCTTGTATCGTCCTACCGATCATGTTGATGTTTTAAATGCAGGTGAATTTAGAGAACTTGTAACCCAGATTGGTAGCGAATCGGCTATCGAATTATTAGGAGACGCAAACACCAGTTGGCAAGATCAAATTTACAAAGATGCAATAGGTTTTGAGCATAATTTCAGTACCACTGGTAATATAGGTGGTTTTATGCCAACCCGCGCTTCTGTTGGTTATACCGATCAGGATGGAATATTAGATTCTGATAATTTCTCCAGAACAACTGCTTCTTTAAGTTTACGCCCTTCATTTATGGATGGTCACTTAAAAGTAGAAGTGAATGCCAGAGGAATGTATACTGAAAATACTTTTGCAAACAAAGATGCTATTGGTGCTTCAGTGGATTTCGATCCTACGCAGCCAATTTATGACGAAGCTTCTCCATTTGGTGGTTACTATACATGGCTAAACTCTGAAGGTTATCAGCAAAACCTGGCTCCCACCAATCCTGTAGCTTTGTTACGCTTTAAAGACGATACTTCAGAAATTAGAAGATTTATAGGGAATACCAAAGTAGATTATCGTCTTCATTTTTTACCTGAATTAACCGCTACCATAAATATTGGCTTAGATAAAACCAACAGCCATGGTCGCGTAATTACTTCTGAAGAGATGCCATCTTCAAATACCGACTGGGAAGGTTCTTTTACCAATTACGAAAATGAATCTACCAACAAATTACTAGATGCATATCTTACTTACGATAAAGATTTTAACGATAAAAACAATCTTAAATTAGTTGGAGGATATTCTTACCAGAGCTTTGAAACGCATAAATTCGATTATAATAGTTTACGCGAAAAAGACGGATTAAATCCTAATACCATAACTAAATATAAAAGTGTTCTATTATCGTATTTTGGTCGCGCTAATTATAATTATGACGACAAATATCTAGTTACCGCTACTTTACGAGCAGATGCTTCTTCTAAATTAAATCCTGATGACAGATGGGGCTATTTTCCTTCTGTAGCTTTAGCCTGGAATATTAGTAATGAGAACTTTTTCAATACTGAAAAGATCAATCAATTAAAACTGCGCATAGGTTACGGGGAAATTGGGAATGTAAATGGTTTGGGTGATTACAAGTATTTAACTCGTTATAACAAAAGTATTGCCGGCGCCGATTATCAACTAGGTGACAATTATTATCAAACCTATCGACCAGAACCTATCAATAAAAATTTACGTTGGGAAGTAGGAAATACGCTAAATGCCGGGATTGATTATGCTTTTTTTAATAGCCGCATTTCAGGATCTATTAACGCATATATCAAAACAACTCAAGATTTAATTAGTAATGTAACAGTAGATCCTTTCACTAATTTTTCAAACAGAATTGAAAGCAATATTGGCGACATGGAAAATAAGGGGATTGAATTTGAATTAAATGCCATTCCTGTTCAAACTGAAGATTTTACATGGAATATTGGCTTCAACATGGCTTTAAATAAGAACGAAATTACCAATTTACCAGATCAAGTTGAGGTTGGTGGTATAGATGGCGGTACTGGTAACACGGTTCAACTTCATAAAGAAGGCTATTCACCTTTCAGTTTCTGGGTGTATAAACAAGTTTATAATGAAGACGGGAAACCTATCGAAGGTGCCTATGTAGATCGTAATGGGGACAATCAAATTACAGAAAAAGATAAATACTTATATAAAGATCCCTTTGCAGATATTACCATGGGCTTTAATACCAACCTGAATTATAAAAATTGGGACTTGGCAGTGGTTACAAGAGCCAGTTTAGGAAATTATGCATACAACAACATGGCTTCTAGCCGTGCTTATGAAACGAAAGCCACAATAAATGGAATTTTAAGTAATCTACATCGTGATTATTATTCAACAGGTTTCAAATCCTTAACCGATACTAATTTAAGAAGCGATTACTACGTTCAGGATGCATCCTTCTTTAAGCTCGATAATATTACCCTTGGTTATACTTTCAATCAAATTTTTGAAGATTCTAATCTACGCGTTTATGGTTCTGCTCAAAATGTGCTTACCGTTACCGATTACGATGGTTTAGATCCTGAAATCTATATAGGTGGTGATTTTCCAACCACGGGTATCGATAATAATTTCTACCCAAGACCACGAATATATACTATAGGTGTATCTCTTAATTTTTAAAAAAGACTTATGAAAACGATAAACTTGATAAAAAAATTGATGCTGGCCCTACCTATTACGCTGCTGGTATCCTGTCATGACGATCTGGATCAAGATCCTAAAATAGATCCTAATAATTTTACTGAAAATGATGTTTTCGCAAATGCAGATGAAGCAAGAGGTGCAATAGCCAAATTGTATGCAAGTTTAGCATTAACCGGCCAGGAAGGCCCTTCTGGAAAACCTGATATTACAAGTATCGATGAAGGTACTTCACAATATTCCAGAATGCTTTTTAATTTAAACGAATTAACTACCGATAACGCAGTTGTTAGTTGGGGAGATCCGGGTTTACCAGACCTTCATGCCATGAACTGGGAAGCAGGAAACATTTTTACAACGGCTATGTATTATCGCCTGGCACAAGAAGTTTCCTTTTGTAATTCGTTTATTAATAATGCAGAAAGTTTAAGCGATAATAGCGAAGTTGGGTACTACATTGCAGAAGCTCGTTTTTTACGCGCCTTTGCCTATTATAACCTTATTGATTTATATGCGAATATTCCAATAGTAACTGAAGTTTCTACTGCTTTACCTGCCCAAAATTCTAGAGAAGAGGTGTTTGATTTTGTGGAATCTGAATTATTAGATATTCAAGATCAATTAAAAGAAAGCGGTGCTAACGAATATGGCAGAGTAGATCGCGTTGCTGCATGGGCTTTACTTTCTAAATTATATTTAAATGCTGAAACATGGGTGAATGAAGACAGATATACCGATGCTATAGCTTATGCTCAACAAACCATAAATTCTTCTTACGCCATAAACACAACAGATGCTAACGGAAATGGATCTGCTTATGACGAATTGTTTCTTGCAGACAACAATAGTAATGGCGCCCAAAAAGAATTCATTTTTGTACTGAATTTTGACGGAAATAACTCTAGAACCTATGGCGGCACAAGCTTTTTAGTACATGCTGCTATTGGCGGATCGATGACAGCCTCAGACTATGGTGTTAACGGTGGTTGGGAAGGTTTAAGAACTACTAAAGCGTTAGTATCTAAATTTGATTATGCGATAACCGAGACCGATGAAGATGGTAATCCTATAGCCTGGAGCGATAGAAGAGCTATGTTCTATACCGATGGTCAAAATCTTGAAATTAATACCATTGCAAATACTTTTAGTGATGGTTATGCCGTAGTAAAATTCAGCAATATAGACAGCCAGGGAAATAGTGGTAGTGACGAAGCAGGTAATTTCACAGATACCGATCTACCCTTAATTAGATTAGCTGATATTTATTTGGTATATGCTGAAGCTGTTACACGCGGTGGTTCAGGTGGAGATTTACAAACCGCTACTAATTATATTAATGAGTTAAGAGAACGTGCTTTTGGTAATAACACCGGAAATATTTCTTCTTCAGATGTTAATTTAGACCTTATTTTAAACGAAAGAGCTCGAGAATTATATTGGGAAGGACAGCGTAGGACTGATTTAATACGTTTCAATAAATTCACCTCTGCCAATTACTTGTGGCCATTTAAAGGTGGTATTCGCCCGGGGACTTCAGTTTCAGAATATAGAGAAATATTTCCCCTTCCAAGCAATATCATTTCCATAAATCCAAATCTTACACAAAACTCAGGATACTAAAATATTTAAAACTATGAGAAATTTTAAATACCTTTTAATCGCATTTTTAGGAATCTTCACTACTTTTTCTTGCTCAGACGATGATGATTTTACATTTGTCGCAAAAGAAGATCCTAACGGAATTTCATTTACCAATTCCGCTGCTGAAGTTTATACTTTAGAAGCAAATAACGCTAACAATCTGGCAGAACGTTTTGTTTGGAATGCAGTAGATTTTGGTGTTCAAACACCTATTAATTACGAACTACAGGGAGCTACTTCTTCTACTTTCAATATCATAGCTGCAATAAGTGATGGTAAAAGTACCAATGCAGCAGTTACGGTTAAAAACATGTTAGAACTGGCAAAAGATGCCGGTTTAGATAACGATCCAGATACAGAAGCACCAAACTCTGGCGAACTTTATTTTAGAGTTCGAGCCTATGCCGGCAGTAATGATGGCGGCAACTTAGTGGAGCAATATTCAGATACCTTAAGTGTTATGGTAATGCTTCCGGAAAATACTGATGCTTTAGAACTAAAAAGAGAACTTTATTTGGTTGGTGATGCTACTGCTGCAGGATGGAGTAATGACAATAATAACACCCCTCTTTTTAGAGATGCTGAAAATGATGACATCTATTATTTTGAAGGAAGATTCGCAGGAGGTGCAGATGTTGAAGGATTTAAACTTTTAGAAAATCTTGGCCAATGGCAACCACAATGGGGAATTTCAGAAGAATTAGTAACCAGCAGCGAGGTTTTAGGTGGCGATCCTAATGCATTTAAAGTTAATGAGGATACCTATTATAGTTTAATCGTAAATGTTTCAGATGGCACTTATTCTATGGAAACTCTTGCAACTAATGATGCACCTAGTTACACAAGCATAGGAATCATTGGTGACGCAACACCAGGTGGATGGGATGCCGATACCGATATGACGCAATCTGAATTTAATCCTCATATATGGTATATAAAAGATTTCGTGCTTAACGATGGTGAGTTTAAATTTAGAGCCAACGATTCATGGGATGTAAGTTGGGGTATCGCTTCAGCAGCAATTAGTGGAGAAACTAATTTAGGAGGCGAGAATATTACTGCAACTCCAGGGACCTATAATATCTGGTTTAATGATCTAGATGGACGCTACTTATTAATTCCACAGGTTGAAGAATAAAAACTACTAATAAGAAGGCTGCCATGGCAGCCTTTTTTAACTTCTTTTCTTATGAAAAAAATTACAAGTATTCCTCTACTCTATTTTCTGATTTTGGCTCTTATATTTAGTTGCTCTTCAGATGATGATGCGGTTTTAGATTCAGACGATGATAACGATGTAGAGCAACCCGAAACAGTTTCAGCATTAAACTTATCAGATTACGATAATGGATCTCGAGTAATGATGCAGGCATTTTACTGGGATGTAGAACCAAGATTTGAATGGTGGAATACCATCGCAGAACAAGTTAGCGATTGGTCTGCAAATGGTATAGATCGTATTTGGTTACCGCCAGCAAGTAAAGGGCAATCGGGCGGATATTCTATGGGCTACGATCCTTCCGATTATTTTGATTTTGGAGAATATAATCAACATAGTACGATACCTACGCGATTTGGAACTCGTGAAGATTTAGAAAGCTTAATTGTTGAAGCGCATGAAAATAATCTGCAAGTAATTGCCGATATCGTTTTAAATCATAATTCTGGTGGTGGTTTAGAATACAATCCTTATCGTGAAAGAGATACATACACGCTTTTCGACGAAACTCATGGCAATGCTTCAGGAATGTTTAATAGAAATTACGAAGATTTTTATCCTAATAGCGTAAGCGAGTACGATCCGCCAAGTTTATTTTATCAAGAAACAAACTTAGATCATCACAGAGAGCGCGTTAAGGACTGGTTATGGAAAGATGAGAATTCTGTTGCTAAATACTATAAAAACGTGATGGAATTTGATGGCTGGCGTTTTGATTATGTGCTAGGTTTTGAACCTTTTGTAATTAAAAACTGGTTAGATGAAGTTGGCGGTTTTGCAGTAAGTGAACTTTGGGACGGCAATCCAGATGTGCTACGAAAATTTATAGATGAAACTGGCAGTAGTGTATTCGATTTTTCAACATTCTATAAATTAGAAGAAGCATTTGATAGAAATGACGATCTGCAAATTTTAGAGAATGATATGCTATGGAAAACAAATGCCGATAAAGCTGTCACCTTTACTGCAAATCACGATACCGAAAAGGATGATGACGAGAACAACGTAATTGCTGCCGAAAATAAATTGAAAGCCTATGCTTATATTTTAACGCACCCCGGCTATCCTTGTATTTTTTATTCCGATTACAAAAATGAAGCATTCCAGCAACCTATTCAGCAACTCATTAAAATTCACAATAGCTTAGCCATAGGTGATGTCACAATTTTACATGTAGATGATGACGAGTACATCATGAAACGAAACGGAAATGCAGAAAATCCAGGTCTAATTTTATACATCAACACTAGCGCTAATAATAAGCGCCGCATTGTAGCTTCAGATTGGGAAAATATGGTTTTAATGGATTATACCGGCAATTCTGCTTTTCAACCCAAATCAGAAAATTCAGGGAATGTGAGTATAGAAGCTCCTGCAAATTCTTATGCTGTCTGGTCTATTATGAAATAAATTAAAAAATGGCAAAATTTGAAAACTTCACATTGAAGCTGAAGTAGAAAAAAAATCCGACATATTTTAAGTCGGATTTTTTGTTAAAATTCATTCTATTTTGATTCAAAAAAGTACTTTTGCAATCTCAACATTCGTTAATAACGAATCTATTGAACACCCCTCTACTTAAAGCAAAAAATAGATATTTTTTGTTCACTTCTCCTTTATTCAAAAACAAATAAATAACTGAAAAACAATTTATTAACAACTTATTTTTGATAACTTTTATCTTCCATAAGAACAAAAAATCCTTAATATTTATTTACTTTTATCGCTCTTAAATTTTAGTTTTTTCATTTAACCGAAGCGATTTTATGCCTGTAGATACAACACCCAAAAAAGCTACTACTTACACTCAAGACGAAGCTTTTAAAGCTTCTCTAGAATATTTTAAAGGAGACGATCTTGCTGCCCGTGTTTGGGTAAACAAATATGCTCTAAAAGATTCTGATGGAAATATTTATGAGCTTACGCCAAACGATATGCATCGCAGAATTGCAAAAGAGATTGCAAGAGTAGAGCAACGCTATCCCAATGCGATGTCTGAAGACGAAGTTTTCGATCTTATAAAAGATTTCAAATATATCGTACCCCAAGGCAGCCCTATGGCCGGTATAGGAAATCCTCACCAAATTGCATCGCTATCAAATTGTTTTGTTATTGGCAATGATGGAAGCTCAGATTCTTATGGCGGAATCATGAAAATAGACCAAGAGCAGGTTCAGCTGATGAAACGACGTGGTGGTGTAGGCCACGACTTATCGCATATTCGACCAAAAAGTTCACCGGTAAAAAATTCAGCCTTAACTTCAACAGGCATTGTCCCTTTTATGGAACGCTATTCTAATTCTACTCGTGAAGTAGCGCAAGATGGCCGCCGTGGTGCTTTAATGCTTTCCGTATCGATTAATCATCCCGATTCAGAAGATTTTATCGATGCTAAAATGGAACAGGGTAAAGTTACCGGAGCAAATGTTTCTGTGAGAATTGATGATGAATTTATGAAAGCTGTAAAAAATCAAACAGCTTACACTCAAAAATACCCGGTTTTTAGTGAAGCGCCTAGATTCAGTAAAGAGATTGAAGCAGAAAAACTTTGGAAAAAAATTGTGCATAATGCCTGGAAATCTGCTGAACCAGGGATTTTATTCTGGGACACGGTAATTAACGAATCGGTACCCGATTGTTATGCCGATCTAGGTTACAAAACTGTTTCGACAAACCCATGTGGCGAAATTCCGCTTTGTCCTTACGATTCTTGCCGATTGTTAGCCATCAATTTATTTTCTTATGTTGAAGATCCATTTACAGAGAAAGCGAAATTTAACTACGAGCTTTTCAAAAAACATATTAGCGCGGCTCAGCGAATCATGGACGATATTATCGATCTTGAATTAGAAAAAATTGACGCCATTCTTGAGAAAATTGAAGCCGATCCTGAAAGCGAAGAGGTTAAAGGAGTGGAGCGCAATCTTTGGTTAAATATTAAAAAGAAGGCACAAGAAGGAAGAAGAACTGGTATTGGGATTACTGCTGAAGGTGATATGCTCGCCGGTTTAGGAATAAGATATGGCAGCGAAGAAGGTGTTGCTTTTTCGACCGAAATTCATAAAAATATCGCACTTGCTGCTTATCGCGCTTCTGTAGAAGCTGCAAAAGAAAGGGGTGCTTTTACTATTTTCGATTCTGAAAGAGAAAAAGAAAATCCATTTATACTTCGATTAAAAGAAGCTGATGAAAAATTATACTACGATATGTTGGAACATGGTCGTAGAAATATCGCATTGCTAACCATTGCACCAACTGGTACTACTAGTTTAATGACGCAAACAACTTCAGGAATAGAACCTGTTTTCTTACCAGTTTACAAACGCCGAAGAAAAGTAAATCCTAATGATAAGGATTCTCGCGTTGATTTTGTAGATGAAGTTGGCGATAGCTGGGAAGAATATGTGGTTTTTCACCATCGTTTTAAAGAATGGATGAAAATTAATGGGCACGACATTGATAAAAACTATTCTAATACCGAGTTAGATGAATTGGTAAAAGCTTCTCCTTACTACCAAGCTACCAGTAACGACGTAGATTGGTTAAGTAAAGTAAGAATGCAAGGAGCTGTACAAAAATGGGTAGACCATTCAATCAGTGTTACAATTAATTTACCTAATGATGTAAGCGAAGAGCTTGTAGGCAAATTGTATCTGGAAGCATGGGAAGCGGGATGTAAAGGTGTTACGGTTTATCGTGATGGTTCCCGCTCTGGAGTATTAATTTCTAATGAAGAGAAAAAAGAAGAAAAGAATGATACTCAAGGAATATTCCCTACCAAGCGTCCTCAGGTTTTAGAAGCTGACGTTGTACGTTTCCAGAATAATAAAGATAAATGGATCGCCTTTATTGGTTTGATCGATGGCAGGCCTTATGAAATTTTTACAGGATTTTCAGATGATGAAGACGGTATTCTTATTCCTCGATGGGTAAACGAAGGATTAATTATTAAAAATAGAAATGAAGACGGTTCTTCACGCTACGATTTTCAGTATAAAAATAAAAGAGGTTATAAAACAACCATAGAAGGCTTATCACATAAGTTTAATCCAGAATTCTGGAATTACGCAAAACTTATTTCCAGTACACTAAGACATGGTATGGCAATCGATAACGTGGTAAATCTTGTGAATAGCTTGCAGTTGGATACCGAATCCATTAATACCTGGAAAAACGGAGTCGCGAGAGCCTTAAAACGCTTTATTGAAGATGGTACCGTTGCGAAAAAAGAAAAATGTAGCAATTGTAATTCTTCGAATCTTATCTATCAGGAAGGCTGCCTAACCTGTAAAGATTGTGGTTCTTCCAAATGTGGATAAACAACTAAAAAGTTAAGTTATAAAAGAGCTGCCTAATGGCGGCTCTTTTTGTTTTTGGTTCACTCCCCCTAACCTTCTGAAAATTTAATATTTAGCACTTTTTTTTATAATTTTATATCAAGAAAATTATATACATTTAACCGTTATTTATAAATAATTTTTTATTCATTATTAAATCACAAAATATATCGATTAAACTTACTCTTTGGATTCTGCAATCCATTATCATTAATGAAAATTAAACATTTTTGTATCATCATCTACTTCGCTTTTGTAGGGGTACACAGTCAGGTTTCCAGAAAAGACTGGAATGAAGGAAATTTAACCTGGAATGATTTTCAGGAACGTGAAATTGCTTTTGAACATTCTATTTCAGAATTAAAATATACCATTGGATATACTACGGAAAAACAGAAACGCAAGGATACGGTAATTTTAAGATTACAATCATTTTGTTACATCGATCCGCAGATATCCTGGGTGCATCCAGATTTTAAAACTGAAGAAAACCTAGAGTACAATCAGATTATATTTGATATTGCTGAATTATACAGAAGAAAATTACAATACGAACTAGATAGATTGGGATCATATTATTCAGCTGAAACCGTTTTTCAGAACATTTATCAGAACTTAAACGATGAAGTTGCTATGTTCCAAAAACAAAGTGACTACGGAAGAAACTATGCTGTAATACTGCAATGGAAACCCAATATCGAAGACCGGCTGGATATTTACAATAATAATAAATTGCCGGAGTACGAGAAAGCAAAATTCGGACTGGGATTTAACGTAGGCGCGCTCTATAGCTTTCGTAACGGCGAGGTTAAAGAGCATTTCGGTAATTCTATAAGTTTTTTGTTTGGATTCGATTTAGCATTCAAAAATTCGATTTTGAATATTAACGGAGCATTATCTGGAGGACGCGTAAAAGATGACTATCTAGGGAACATTTATTGGGAACAAAGAGAACGATTTTCGGTGGCTTTGATAGATATTTCTTACGGTTACGCCATTATTGACAATTCGAAATTGAAATTAGCCCCTTTTGCCGGTTTGGCAATTACAGAATTTTCAGAAGTAAATTATGATGGTGAAGAACACGATCTAATTATGACTGATTTTAATTTTCTATTAGGATTAAGTGCCGATTTTAAACTTAGAACTCATATTAATACAATTCCTAATTTATTTTTAGGTAGAAAAGATATTTCTTTTAGCGCGATTAGAGCGAAATTATTCGTTTCTAAGAATGATTTTTATGAAGATTTAAATGGATATTCTGTAAATTTATCTATAGGTTATTCTTGGTTTGGAAACATGCTGAAGCCAGATTAGAAAGTACCTTATCGCCAATTGTTAAAATTTAAAAATCTTGTGATTTAAAATTTGTTGATGGGGATAATTTCTATTATCATTCATAAAATAAAAATTACCCCCATGAAAAAGGAAATCACATTAGACAGTGTTGTTTCCAGTGCCCCCGATTTAATTTTATATGCCGCCCCGCTAATGATTGGCTTGGCACTTTTAGAATTTTACTACAGCTGGAAAACAAAGCGAGAATGGTACGAGAAAAAAGACTTTCTCACATCACTAAGTATAGGTTTGGTATATGTCCTACAGGGACTTGTAACCAAATCTATTATGTTTGGATTAGTGCTGTGGGTTTATAATATTGTCCCTTGGAGCATTCCAACAAATTGGTTTACGAGCATTTTATGTTTCGTTATTTTAGACTTCTGCAGATATTGGGCGCATCGCTATGGCCACGAAATAAATTTTTTATGGGCCACCCATGTGACGCATCATAATTCTGAAAAGTATAACTTATCGACTTCTTTTAGATTATCCTGGACGCAACAGATAAAAGTAATATTCTTTATTCCTATTAGTTTTTTAGGATTTAACCCTATTGTGTTTTTTATCTGTCACCAAATTGCAGTGTTATACCAGTTTTGGATTCATACAGAATTAATTGACAGAATGCCTAAATGGTTTAGCTTTTTCTTTGTTACACCTTCTCACCATCGCGTGCACCATGGTCGTAATGAACAATATTTAGATAAAAATTACGGCTCTACATTTATAATTTGGGATCGTTTATTTGGCACTTTTGAGCCTGAAAGAGAAAAATCTATTTACGGAATTATAGATCAGCCTAAACACTTTAATCCAGTGAAGCATGTATTCCATGTTTGGGTAGATATTTTTAGAAATATGAGACATGCAGAAAGTTTTAAAGAAGCGGTAAAAATCTTTTTTGGGCCACCAAGCTCTCTAAAAAAGATTCCGAAGCAAACTAATAAAAAATAAATAGTTGAAATATGTGATGTGTGATTGATATATTACACATCACATATTTTAATTCCTTCTTTCAAAGCGGCAAGCTTATCATCATAGGTAGGAACAAATTCTTGAGCAAGATAACCGTCAAAGCCAGTTTCTATAATAGCTTTTACAATTGCAGGATAAAATAATTCTTGAGAATCATTAATCTCATTTCTACCGGGCACTCCGCCGGTATGATAATGATTAATGTATTTGTGATGCTTTTTTATAGTTGCGATAACGTCACCTTCCATAATTTGCATATGGTAAATATCATATAGCAATTTAAAATTTGGCATTTCTGTACGTTTTGCCAGTTCCACACCCCATTCGGTATGATCGCACATGTAATCGGGATGATTTACTTTACTATTTAAAAGCTCCATCACTAAATTTACATTGTGTTCTTCAGCAAATTCCAACAATGGTCTTAAACCAATAACACAATTTTTAAATCCGGTTTCATCATCCATTCCTCTACGATTGCCAGAGAAAACAATTACGTTTTTGATACCGCGCTTACCCACCTTTTCAATTAAAGTTTTATAAGATGCTTGTAAATGTTTATGATTTTTAATCTCATTAAATCCGTTTTGAATATCTGCAAAACTATCGGTAGCCATCGAACATTTTAATCCATATTTTTCGACCGTATCCCATTCTTCGGGTCTTAAAAGATCTATTCCTGATAATCCAATTTCTGCAGCATTTTTAGCAAAATCATCTAAAGGAATATTTTGGTAGCACCATCGGCATGCTGAATGCTTAATGTTGTTGTTTAAGCGCTTTACATTTAAAGCGGTTGGCTTAGTTTCTGCTTGTAAACTAGAAAACGAACTTAAACCCAATGCCCCGGCTCCTAGCGTAATGGTTTTAATAGCTAATCTCCTATTCGTTTTGCTCATTTTATTAAATTTAAAAATCTATGTAAATTAAGAATTCTAAATTAAAAACATATTTTTAAAAAAAGTATTTTTATAATGAAATAACCATAAAAAAGAAAATATATTAAGCAATTTCAAAATTATACCCAGATTTTGCCAATTTTTGGTAATTGGTATAATCAAATTTATAAAGAAAAGCACCACGCCTAGAACCCGATTTATCTTTCTCATTCAATTTAATTAGCAGTCCAAGACTCATTAGTTTTTTCCGAAAATTACGATCATCAAGCTTTTTCTGATAGATCGCTTCATATAAACTTTGTAGCTGCGGAATCGTAAATTTTTCAGGAAGTAACTCAAATCCTATAGGTTGATATCTGGCTTTTCGTTTTAATCTAGCCATGGCATCGACAACCATTTGGTTGTGATCTAGTACTAGATCGGGTAATTCTTCTAAGTCAAACCAGTGCGCGCCATGTTTTTCGGTTAATTCTTTATCGTATTCATCGATTCTAATTAGAGCATATTGAGCAATAGAAACACAACGATAACCGGGATCACGATCTGCTAGCCCATAAGCTTTAAGCTGCTCCATAAAAACATTATCTAAACCGGTAATCTCGGTAAGTACACGTTTTGCTGCGTTGCTCACATCCTCTTCCATTTTCACAAAACTTCCTATTAAAGACCAAGTTCCTAAAAATGGAGCAACCCGGCGCTTAAAAACAAGTAGTTTTAGTTTGCCTGCATCAAAACCGAAGATAATACAGTCGGTTGCCACATACATTTTGTCTTTTTGAACATATTGATCTTTTAAAGCTGGGGTCATAAGCGTATTTTATACAATTTTTACATAAATATAGGGAAATAGTTGAAAAATAATCTATTAAAAAGATGAATGTAAATTTTACGTTTATTATATTTGATTTATAATTTTCATTAAAAATAAGCATATTGAGTACTTCAGCAAACGCACATAATTTACCAGAAGCTTTTACCAACTTTAAGCCTGAAATTAAAGTCGCTTCACCAGGAAGAATAAATCTAATAGGAGAACATACAGATTATAATAATGGATTTGTAATGCCTACGGCTATCGATAAAAAAATCTATTTCGAATTTAAAGAAAATGGTACCGATAGTACCTGCCGCGTTTTTAGTGCTACATACGATGCCTATCTAGAATTTGATCTTAAAAAGCTAGCTATAAGCAACAAGTCTTGGGAAAATTATGTTTTAGGTGTAACAAACGAGATTATTGCTTTAGGAAAATCTTTAAAAGGTTTTGATTGCATTATAAAAAGTGATTTGTCTACAGGTGCAGGAATTAGTTCTTCGGCAGCATTAGAATGTGGTTTTGCCTCAGGCTTAAATGCGCTCTTTAATCTTGAATTAAGCAAAACTGAAATCACCAAATTATCACAAAAAGCAGAACATAATTTTGTAGGTAATAAATGCGGAATTATGGATCAATATGCTTCAGTTATGAGCAAAAAAGATCATATTATACTTCTGGATTGTGAAAGTTTAGAAGCTGAATATATTCCGGCAGATTTTAAATCCTGCAAATTATTATTACTAAATACTAATGTTTCCCACAATCTTGCCGATAGCGAATATAATACCCGTAGACAAGAATGTGAGGCTGCCGTTGAAGTTATTCAGAAAAAATATCCGGAAGTAAAAAGCTTACGTGATGTAAATCTTGAAATGCTCAAAGAGTTCAAAGAACAATTACAGGAAAAACAGTATCAAAGAGCTAAATATGTTATCGAAGAAAACGAGCGTGTAATAAATGCCACTACTGCCATAAAAGCTGGTGAACTTAACGAATTTGGTGATTTAATGTATGGATCTCACGACGGACTTCAGTATAATTATGAAGTAAGTTGCCCAGAGCTTGATTTTTTGGTTGAATTCTCCAGAGATAAAGATTACATCTATGGTTCCCGGATGATGGGTGGTGGTTTTGGCGGTTGCACCATTAATTTAATTGAAGCAGATAAGATTGACGAATATGTTGCCGAAGCTGCCGAAGCTTACTTTAAAAAATTCAATATAAAATTAGATACTATTGCCGTTTCACCAAGTGAAGGGACAATTGTAGAAAAAGTATAATACTAATAGAAAACTTAAATTATGAGTCAGGATATTAATTCGATTCCTCATAGACGATATAATATTTTAACGGGCGAATGGATACTTTGTTCTCCGCATCGTACAAAACGACCATGGCAGGGAAAAACCGAAAAAGATACTACGCCTAAAAAAGAAACTTACGATCCTAGCTGCTATTTATGCCCGGGAAACACAAGAAGTACGGGGGATAAAAATCCAGATTATAAAGAACCATACACTTTTATTAATGACTTCTCTGCCCTTTTAATCGATAGCCCGGTTGAAACACAGGAAAACGGATTGATGAAAGCCGAAACTGAGGTTGGCATCTGTAAAGTAGTTTGTTTTTCTCCAGATCACTCGCTTACGCTTCCTCTTATGGAAGAAAAAGATATTACCAAAGTGGTGAAAACATGGAAAAAGGAATATGCCGAGTTAGGAAGCCAGGAAAATATCAATTACGTGCAGATCTTTGAAAATAAAGGTGCCATTATGGGTTGTAGTAATCCCCATCCACACGGGCAAATCTGGTCGCAAATGTCTATCCCAACCGAAATTGAAAAAAAATCAAAGCATTTTAAAGAATATTGGGATAAGAAAAAGAGTAGCTTATTAGGCGATTACATTAAACAAGAATTGGAAGCCAAAGAAAGAATTATTGTTGAAAATGAGCATTTTGTTGCACTTGTTCCATATTGGGCAGTTTGGCCGTACGAAATTATGATCGCTCCAAAAAAACATCAGCAACATATTGGGCAGCTTAACGAAGAAGAAGAAAAAGCTTTTGCTGAAATTCTTAAAAAACTGACCATAAAATATGATAACTTATTTGAAACATCATTCCCCTATTCTAGCGGAATTCATCAAATCCCAACTGATGGATCAGATTATCCAGAATGGCACTGGCATATGAGTTTTTATCCACCGCTTTTACGTTCGGCTACGGTTAAAAAGTTTATGGTAGGTTACGAAATGTTTGCCGGCCCACAACGTGATATCACCGCAGAGCAGGCTGCAAAAACATTACAGAACCTAAGCGATATACATTATTTAAAACAGTAAACTATCTAAGGACAAACCAACGAGGTAGTTATTAGAATATTTTTCATTATTTCGAGACAATCCTTAGAGCATTTGATCTCGATTATCCAGTAAATAATAGTTTCCAATTAACCACCAATAAAAAATCCCGGAGTTTAAAACTTCGGGATTTTTGCTTTTATAATTATCTATTTTTTACCAGAACATAGCATAAAGCATTGCAACAATTAATATGATTACAAAACTTCCAATATTAAATATTGGTCCTGTTTTAAATAATCCTCTAGATAATACAATTGATTTCTCCTGAATTTTACCACCGGTTTCAGCATAAGTGATAATTGCCATGATAACCATAGTAAGAATCCATGTAGCCATCATTTGATGCATAAAAGGCCATGTAATAAATAATGGAGAATCAATCCATCCATTAGGCCCTATTTTGAAATAAAGTGCAATTGGAATAGAAACTAAAACTCCCCAAATTGCTGCATTATTTGTAGTTTTTCTCCAGAATAATCCAAGCATAAATACCGCTAAAATTCCCGGACTAACAACACCGGTATATTCTTGGATATACTGAAATACCTGTCCTAAACTCTTTAATTGCGGTGCCAAAATAATGGCGATGATCAAAGCAATGGTTGCGGTCACCCTACCTACATTTACCAGTCCTTTTTCTGACGTTCCTGCTTTTTCCTGAAAGAAAGGTTTGTAAATATCCATGGTAAAAATCGTAGCGGTCGAGTTTAACATCGAAGCTAAAGAAGAAACGATTGCTGCTGCTAGCGCTGCTAAAACAAGACCTTTAAGACCTGCAGGAACAAATTCTTTAATTAACCATGGCGCTGCATTATCGTTTATAATTTGGCCGTTTTCGCCAAAGAAAGAAGCACTGGTAACCCCTTCAGTAATGGCACCACTAGCATCCGTATTCATTACAAAAGCAATAATTCCTGGGATTACAGTAATAAGCGGAATTAAAATTTTCAAAAATCCTGCAAGTACGATACCTCTTTGAGATTCTTTTAAACTTTTTGCCGCCAGTGTTCTCTGAATAATATACTGATTGAATCCCCAATAGTAAAGGTTAGCAACCCAAAGACCACCAACTAAAACAGCGATTCCTGGTAAATCCCACCATGCATCTTTACCGTTTGGTGTAATAATTTCGCCTTTATCAAGGATCATAGAGAATTTTTCTGGTACCTGCTCAAAAACTTCTGTCATTCCAGTGAAAATATTTCCATCACTAGAAACATGTTCTAACGCAATATAAGTGGTTATTAAACCACCTATTACAAGTAATACTACCTGAACTACATCTGTCCATGCTACAGCAGATAAACCACCGTAAAGTGAATATGCGGCTGCAAACAGAGCAAGACCTATAATGCATTCCATAAAAATGGCTCCGTCTCCACTACCAATAATAGTATCTAAAGCCGTTGCTCCTAAATATAGAACCGAAGTAAGGTTAACAAAAATGAATAAGCAAATCCAAAAAATCGCTAAAATCGTCTTTAGGTTTTTACTGTAACGAACTTCAATAAATTCTGGAATAGTATACAGCTTCTTTTCAATAAAAATGGGTAAGAAAAATTTACCAACAACAATTAAAGTTATCGCGGCCATCCATTCGTAAGAGGCAATTGCCAGACCCAGCGCAAAACCAGAACCCGACATTCCTATAAATTGTTCTGCGGAAATATTAGCTGCAATTAAGGAAGCTCCAATGGCCCACCATGGCAAAGATTTACTTGCCAAAAAATAATCTTCTGAAGTATCCCCTTTTCCACGAGAAACCCATAATCCTACACCGATTATAAGCAGCGCGTAAGCAACGAATACTATTACATCCAGTAATTCAAATTCCATAAAAATTAGTTTAATTTATTTTTTGAGAAAATATCGAGTGTTATTTATACATCGATGTAATTATCATATTTTAGAAAATCACACCATAAATCAAATGAAATAAAATTTTCACAATATTATGCTAAAGATATCACTTTTTTAATTTATAAATGTAAAAATTACAGTTATAGTCATTTTTACTATTTTTTCACACTGAATTTAAAGCTAATTCTGTTATAATAATCTTCTCCTGGTTCTAAAAAAGCACTTGGGAAATTTCTAAAATTTGGTGCATCAGGAAAGTTTTGCCCTTCAAAACAAATCGATGGAAATTCAGATATTCTTGTTTGATAAGTTAGATCTTCAGGCAAAGCTTCTGGAGCATAAACTACTACGCCAGGCTGATTGGTAGACATATCCAGCTTAATTCCTGTAAGCGGTGCAAAAAGCTGAGCAGCTAACTCGTTTCCGTCACTATTCAATACAAATGTATCGTCAAGATTTCTGTTACCAATCAAACGATTATGACCAAAATCTTTAGCGTGCCCTCTAAGATTATTAAGATTGCCGGTTGGTAGTTGTTTCTCATCTATTTCGAGAATCTTATCGGCATTAATTTTTAGAAAGTGATCACTAACACTACCTTCTCCGTTTAGATTAAAATAGGCATGATTAGTTAGGTTTATTACTGTTTTCTTGTCGGTTTTGGCCTCGTACTCTATTACCAAATTATTATCCTCGTGGAGTGTATAGGTTACAAATACTTCGAGATTACCTGGATATCCTTCTTCGTTATGCTTGCTAAAATATTTTAATTTAACCGATGGATTTTCGTCGTGATTTTCTTCTACAAACTCCCAGTATTTATAGTGAAAACCATTTTCCCCACCGTGAAGATGCACTCCGTTTTCCTGATGTAAACTGAAATCTTTTCCGTCCAACTCAAATTTACCTTCTGTTATTCTTCCGGCATATCTTCCTATAGAAGCACCAAAACATTGATTATGAGCTTTATTTAGGGGCGATGGCAAATCTTCAATTAATGGTGATACAATAACGTTCACCATTTTTTGATTTTTATCGTAAAACTTTATACTACCAATGGCAGCTCCAAAATTTACGATGCTCACTTCGGTATTGGCAGCATTTACCAATTTTACAGTTTTTAACTCGGTTTTATTTTCCAATCCTATTTTATTTAAAGAAAAATCGTTCTACAAACTTGCAGAACGATCTTTTATTTATTTGTTATTTGCAATCCAGTTATCTATTTTGGTTTCTAACACATTAAGCGGCAAGGCCCCATCTAAAAGCACTGCATCATGAAATTCTTTGATATTAAATTTATCGCCCAAGGAAGCTTTAGCTTTTTCTCTTAAATCCAGGATTTTTTTCATCCCTATTTTATAAGCCGTGGCCTGTCCCGGCATAACTATATGGCGCTCTACCATTTTAATACAGTCACTTTCGGCGTTTGGTGTATTTGCTTTGTAATATTCGATTCCTTCTTCCCGTGTCCACTTTTTATGATGAATTCCGGTATCTACTACTAATCGACATGCTCTCCATAATTCCATAGCCAAACGTCCAAAATCTGAATACGGATCTTTATAAAAACCTATCTCTTTAGGAATATATTCACTGTACAATCCCCAACCTTCTACATAAGCTCCATAACCTCCAAATTTTCTAAATTTTGGAATACTGTCTAATTCCTGAGCAATGGCAATTTGCATGTGATGCCCAGGTATACCCTCGTGATACGCCAGAGCTTCTAATTGATAGGTTGGCATGGCCTGCATATCATACAAATTAACATAGAAAATTCCTGGTCGAGATCCATCTGGTGCTGGTTGTTGATAAAATGCTTTGCCTGCACTTTTTTCACGGAATGTCTCCACCGCTTTTACTTTAATTTTTGCTTTTGGTTTTGTCAAAAACAAATCGTCTAAACGACCACGCATTTTATTGATAATTCCCTTGGCGTCTGACAGATAAGTTTCTTTTGCCTCTGGAGTATTATCATAATAAAATTTCTCGTCGGTTCTCATAAATTCAAAGAAATCTTGTAACGAACCTTCAAATTGAACCTCATCCATGATGTTTTCCATTTCTCCATGAATTCTTGCAACTTCGCTAAGACCGTATTCATGAATTTCGTCTGCAGACATATTAGTGGTTGTCGTTCTTTTAAGAGCTAACTCGTAAAATTGATCTCCTTTCGGAAACTTCCAGGCTCCATTTTGTGTAGTGGCTCGTTTTTGTTGAGTTTCTAATAGGTCGATTAAAGACAAATACGCCGGCTGAACATGTTCTACTAAAGCTTTTTCTGCTTCAGTAATCAATTGCTGCTTTTTGCTATTTTCAATTTCTAATTTTTCCAGTTTCTTCTTAAAATCTGCTAAAAGTGTACTGGCATTTTCAGATTTTTCGAAAGGCTTTCCTTTTATGATATTTCGACTATCATCGATAACTTTCTCGAAAACAAACTTTGGGGGAACAATACCGTTTTGTTCTCTAATTTTGATCCCACCAATTACTTCATCAAAAGCTTTTGTAAATCCTTTTAATCTAGAAATATAAGCTTGGGCATCTGCAATCGAATCTATTCTGTGATTATTGATAAGAAAAGCAGGTAGATCGGCATGATAGCCAAACATTTGGTTTACCGGATAATTGTAAAAACGAAATTCGTAATCTTCAATTTCATTTTCTACATTTTGCTTATATAGTTTATAGCTAAGATTGGTCTCTGGATTTAACGAATTTGGATCTATATTATCGATATAATTTTTACGCTCTCTTGCCTGTTTTAATTCATCGGCGTATCGTAAATGCGAAAAATCATCCCACTTGCCATAGTTCGTTTTTCTACCCAGCTGGGTTTGCATCATTGGGGATTCCTGAACTTCGATCTCAAACTGATCTTCAAAATATCGATTCAGTTTACTGGATGCTTCTGCGATTTCTTTTTCAGAATAATCTCCCTGTTTTTCGTTATTACAAGAAGTAATCGCTAAAATAAACAAAACAGTTCCTGCAAATCTAAAATTTCTGAACATTGGTTCTTATTTTTTTAATACCGAAAATTTAATAGCTGAATCACCAAAAACAGTATGGGTTTGTTTCTGAAAATCTTCTTTTTCAGCCTTAAAAATATTATCCACGTAAGTTTGAGGATTAAGATCTATTAGTGGGAACCAAGTGCTTTGAATCTGAATCTGCATCTTGTGACCTTTCTTAAAGGTATGGTTTACACCCTGAAGCGTAATATTTACATCTGTTTTTTTATTTGGTTCAAATGGTTCTGGCTTAGAGAAATCATTTCTAAAACGACCTCTCATCACTTCGCTACGCACCATCATGTGGTAGTTACTCATTTTTAAATGATCCATAGTTTCAGGATAATTCTCGGCGTCTGGAGGATATACATCGATTACTTTCACCACCCAGTCGGCTGCACTTCCTGTGGTAGCGACCTTTAACATTGCTTCAATTTCACCAACTACAGATAAATCTCCATCTAATACTTCGGTTTCATAAACCAAGACATCCGGTCTTCGGGCAGCAAAACGTTGATCGCCCGTCATATATTCCCTTGGAGTAAAAACCGTTTTAATTTCGTTATTATAAGAAACAGGCTTTTCTGGATCACTTACAAATTCCTGCTTACTATCTTCAGGTTGGGTAGTTAATTCCTGATTTTCTCCTAAATAAAAAGTTTTTGAAACGGTATTTTTAGGCGGCCATTGATTATAATCTGTCCATTCTCTTTTTCCAGTATCATACATATGCGCTTCAGCTAAATCTAGCGCACCTTTACCATTTTGCTTTAAAAAATGATTGAAAAATTTTGTTTCGTAATCTTGCTGAAATCTAGTAGAGATACTATCTCCAAAATATACATTTCCTACTGCTTGCCTGCCACTTTCTCGAGCCCAATCGCCATGACTCCAAGGTCCGTAAACCAAAATATTATAGGTATTGCTGGTTTTCTCTATCTTTTTATATTCATTAAAAGGACCGTAAAGATCTTCGGCATCAAATAAGCCACCAACAACCATTACCGCTGGTTTTACATCTTCTAGGTGCTGAATAATCCCTCTAGATTCCCAAAATTCGTCATAATTGGGATGATCTTTTAGTTGTTGCCAAAATTCGTTGTCTTCCTTATAATATTCATCTAAAGAACTTAGTGGAGTGTGATCCAAGAAAAATTGATATTGATCCTGAGTTCCAAGTCCAGGAAGTTCGTACCAACTTTCTGTAGTTGGCGCGTCTTTTTGATATCCAAAAAGTGCTGTTGCTCTCCAATAACTTAATAAGTAAGCGCCATTATGATGAAAATCGTCAAAAAAGAAATCTGAAATTCCTGCTTGTGGAGAAACCGCTTTTAAAGCTGGATGTGAATCTACCAAAGAATATACAGAGTAGAAACCAGGGTAAGAGATTCCCCACATTCCAACGTTTCCGTTATTGTTATCTACATTTTTAACCAACCAATCGATGGTATCGTAAGTATCACTAGATTCATCAAATTGCTTCCCTTTTTTGTTTGGAATATACGCACGCATATTATCGTACTTTCCTTCGCTCATCCAGCGACCACGAACATCCTGATAAACAATAATATTGCCTTCTTTCATTAAATATTCGTTCGGACCAATCTTAGATCGCATTTGCCCTTCACCATAAGGCCTGGAACTGTAGGGCGTGCGCTGCATAATCATTGGATATTCCTGAGAAGTATCTTTTGGCGAATAGATAGTGGTGTGAAGTTTGGTACCATCCCGCATGGGAATATCTACTTCAGTTTTTGTATAATGATCTTTAATGTTATAATCGCTGTTGTTTTGTGCGGTTACATGAAATACAATAAAAAGTAAAAATGTATAAAGCAGTGAACGCTGATAGAAATTCATTCGTTAGTTGTTATTTTTTAATCCATAAAGATAGAAATTACACACCAAATCATAAAGGATTTTCTTTCTTAGCTATGTGCTATCAGTAATTACTGCTGATTTTTCGAAGATTATGGTTCTATAGTTATTTCAAAAAATGTTTAATCACTCTAACTTATTCCATATTAGTCTTCACATTTGCAATAAATAACAATTGAAATTTACAGCGATTTTTTTATCGTCATGCTACTTTTGTTTAGTGCGAAACAATCTTCAAAATTCTTTTACTTTTAGAAGTAATCGCAAAACGATTATCGGCCCGCTGGTTAACAACCCACACAATTTTATCGCCAGAACATAGAAGCCAGGTGTTTTCTTTTTCAGGTAAAGAAAACTTATTGTCTTTAAAAAAATCACTAATTTTTTTACGCCCCTTCATTCCAAAAGGATAAAAAACATCACCTTCTTCCCATCGCCTAAGAATTAATGGATATTGCAATTTTTCTAAATCGACATAAATCGTATGATTATTTTTTTCCAGTATTTTATCTACTTCAGAAAAACTAAAGGATCCAGATGGGATCATAAAATTATCTTCATTCTGCTGAATTTCATAAGTTTTTTTCAGGTGTGATTGGTCGATTTTGGTTAAAATCAGTTCATCACGATCTTTTACTAAACGATGGGTACTAGAAAACACCATTTTACCCGATTGTGCTTTAAGTAAATGATGTACATCATCCCATTCTGTAAATCCAAAACTTTTTAAAAGCTGATATAAAACTGCTTTATTATTTGGAAGACGCTCTAAAAAAAGTACATCGATAGCATAACCATATGCTACCTTTTTTACCGCCTTTTTATAAATAAGCTCCGTATAATCTTCTACTAAATTAAGTTGTTGCTTCAGATATTCCTGAGTGTTACTGAAACCTTCCAAAAACTTTGGATTCATATCTTCTAAAAGAGGAATAACCTGATGCCGTATTTTATTCCGAAGATACTTTGTAGACGCATTACTACTATCTTCTCGCCATAAAATTTTATTTTCTTTGGCATAAGTTTCTATCTCTTCCCTACTGAAATTTAATAAGGGGCGTCGTATGTTTTCATTTTCTTCTTTAATACCTGCCAAGCCTTCAGGGCCGGTACTTCTAACCAGATTTATTAGAAAAGTTTCCAAAGAATCGTTAGCATGATGCGCTGTTAAAATATACTCGGCATTTTCAGAAATCCGCAATTCTTCGAACCATTGATAACGCAATTCCCTCGCCGCCATCTGTATGGAAAGTTTATGCTCTTCAGCAAATGCTTTTGTATTAAAGTTTTGGATATGCACTTTAATATTCAAGTTTTGCACCGCTCTTACCACAAACTCTTCGTCGGCATCACTTTCACTATTTCGCAGATTAAAATTACAATGCGCCACTGCAAAATCAAGTTTGGCTTTTTTACAAAGATGCATTAAAACCATACTATCAACTCCCCCACTTACCGCAAGAATAAGTTTGGAATTAAATAGATAAGGAAAGTTTAATTTTAGATGATTATTAAAGGCTTTTTCCATAAATCAAAGATACGAAAATCGATAAGCCAAAATTTTAAAGTTTACTATTTTGGGTCTAATATTAGCTTTGAGATTCTAAAACCTGTCGCATGGCTTTAGCTTTAACCATACATTCATTATATTCTTTTTCTGGATTAGACTGCGCGGTTATAGCACCGCCTACCGAAAATGACGCATACTTTCGTTCAGCATTATAAAGAATACTTCGTATTACCACATTAAAATCGAAGTCGGCTTCAGGAGTAAAATAACCAATTGCGCCACTGTATAAACCACGTTTTGTTTCTTCTAGATCTTCGATAATTTTCATTGCTGAAATTTTAGGAGCTCCCGTCATACTACCCATAGGAAATGTAGTTTTTAAAACTTCAACAGCTGGAATCTCTTCTGAAATTTCTGCTGAAATTGTAGAAATAAGCTGATGTACCTGTTTGAATGAATACACTTTACAAAGTTCTTCTACCTTCACACTTCCTTTTGAAGCTGTTTTAGAAAGATCATTGCGCACTAAATCTGCAATCATGATATTTTCTGAACGCTCCTTATCATCTTCAGAAAGCTTTTGTGCAGTTGAAGCATCAATTCCTGGATCGCTATCTCTCGCTGCAGTTCCTTTAATAGGTTGCGAAATAACGTGATTTCCTTTTTTCTGAAGGTAACGTTCCGGTGAAGTGCACATTGCGTAGTAATCTTCTAACTTTAGAAAACTAGCAAAAGGCGGATTCGAAATCGCATTTAATTGATCAAAAACCTTAATAGGATTTAAATCTACATCTTCAACATAAAACTCCTGGCAAAAATTAGCTTCGTAAATATCGCCACGATGGATATGCTTCAGCATCGTTTCTACTTTCTCCAGATAAGCTTCTTTAGAAAGCCTAGATTGAATATTGGACGATTTTTGTTGATTTTCAGTACCTTTTTCAGCAATTACAATCTCGTTAATTTCAGTAAAATCTAGTTCGATTTCATCATCAACCATTCTTAAATACTGAACTTCAAGCTTATTTCCTTTCAGTAAAAATAACTTTTGAGGCTGAAAAAAGTACAGCTCCGGAAAATGAAGTCCGTCGCTATTCTTACTTTTCAAATATTCCGTATCATTCTTTAAATCGTAAGAAAGGTAACCAAAAATCCAATCGGCTGTGGTTTGCTGGTATTCTTTCAGTTTCTCAAAAGCATTTTGCGTATCGGTCTTTATTGCAGTAAAAGCTTCCACTGCCAAAACAGCATCGTACTGTCGATAGGTATCTGGATAAGCATTGCTGTCTAACCATACCACTTCTTCGCAACAGGATGCCCAGGACAGCAATTGCTGTTTAAATAAAAGAGGATCTGAAATATCAAATATCGCTTTTGTACGCACGCTCATTAAATTTGTTGCGCAAAAGTATTTAATTTTGAAGTAATTTCAGATTCTATTGCAGTATTGGTTATTTCTCCTTCTTTAAAGTTATCGTAAAAGTTTGGAAAACTTAGCGTTGCCACTACATCTCCTCCAAAAATCCCGAACGCCGTTTTAGCATAGGCCATTGCAGTTGCAGCACCGCTTCCACCAGGTGACGCGGCTACTAGAAGTATTTTTTTACCGCTCAAAAAACCACGGTTATGTCTAGATACCCAATCGATTAAGTTTTTAAAAACTGCTGAAAGACTTCCGTTATGCTCGTTAATTGCGATTATAAGGGCATCGTTCTTTTCGATCTCTGCAGCAAAATCTTGCGCTTTATTAGGAATACCTTTTTCGTTCTCTAGATCTTCTCCATAAAAAGGCAATTCGTAATCACGAATATCAATTTGATTGGTTTCAAAATCAGACGAAAGTCGATTTAATAAATTAGCCACCAATTGTGCATTTATGGATTTACTGCTATTAGATCCTGCGAATCCTAGTATACGTTTCATAATATTGTTTTTCTACTACAAATTTACTTTTAATATAGCACCTGGCTTATTGCTTTTAAAAGAAACATTCTATCCTAATTATAAGAAATATTTATAGTTTTATACTTCTTAATAACCAAATAGAGGTTTTATATTTATCTCCTAAACTAACCAAAGACAATGTATACTTTAAAAAACGATCAATTAATAGTTGGTATTCAGCATAATGGCGTAGAACTTTGCAGCATTAAAAACCTGGAAAACAATAAAGAATATATGTGGCAGGCAGATCCCGAAATCTGGGGAAGCCACGCTCCTAATCTTTTCCCGGTAATTGGTGTTTTGAAAGATGGGAAATATAAATTTCAAGGGAGTTTTTATGATATGCCCAAACATGGCTTTGTAAGAAACAATGACAATCTTGAAGTGAAAAATCAAACTGAAACTTCCATTACTTTTATTTTAAAAAGTTCTGAAGAGATTGTAAAAATATATCCTTTTAAATTCGAATTTGAGCTGACTTTTACACTGAACGGCAAAACTATTGAAGTTCACCACTTAGTAAAAAACCTAGATAATCAAAAAATCTACTTTCAGATAGGTGGACATCCTGCTTTTAACGCACCTCTTTTTAAAAATGAAGCTTACGAAGATTATTATCTAGAGTTCGACCAGGATTTAAATCTGGAATCTTACATTTTAGGAAAAAGCGGACTGGTAAGCGATCAAACCAAAACGATTACCGAAGACGATAATAAAATTCAGCTAACCAAAGATCTTTTTAATGAAGATGCTTTAATTTTTAAGAATATAGCTTCTAAAAAAGTAAGATTAAAAAGTAGTAATCACGGTGAAATTTTAAGCGTTTCTTATAGCGACTTTAAAAATCTGGGAGTTTGGGCAAAACCTGGCGCTCCTTATGTTTGTATCGAACCCTGGTTAGGAATTGCAGATATAGAAGGTACCGATCAAAACATCGAAACTAAGGAAGGAATTATAGCGCTTGATGCCGAAAAGGAGTTTAGTGCGACTTATAAAATTAGCATTGCATAATATTTATACTGCAAAAGGGGCTAAAACTTTGGGATTCATAACCTACCTTTGCAAAAAATTAAACCTCTCGTTGTGAGTTTTCAAGATCTTAATTTAAATACACCTTTACGTAATGCGCTGGAAGATTTAAACTTCCAAAAGCCTACGCCAATCCAAGAAAAGGCATTCGCACCTATTATGTCTGGAAAAGATGTGGTTGGTATCGCGCAAACCGGAACCGGAAAGACCTTTGCATATCTTTTGCCGATGCTAAGAATGCTAAAGTTTTCTACACAAAAGAATCCGCGTATCCTAATTATGGTACCAACGCGAGAACTGGTTGTGCAGGTTGTAGAAGAAATTGAAAAACTTACCGCTTACATTAATGTAAGAGTTGCTGGTATTTACGGTGGCGTAAATATCAATACACAACAACAGGAATTAATGCGTGGCCTGGATATAATAGTCGCCACACCTCGTAGACTTTACGATTTGGTTTTACGAAGAGCGGTTCAGTTAAAATCTATTCAGCGATTTGTGATAGACGAAGTTGATGTAATGCTGGATCTTGGATTCAAATTTCAGGTAAATAATATTGTAGAATTACTTCCTGCCAATCGCCAAAGTATTATGTTTTCGGCAACGATGACAGAAACTGTAGAGCAGATGATCAGCGAAAATTTTAAATCTCCTGAGAAAATTTCGATAGCCGTTAGTGGTACTCCGCTTGAAAATATCGATCAGCAAAAATATCTTATTCCAAATTTTAATACAAAAGCCAATCTTTTAAAACATTTACTTGCCGATAAAGAAACCTATAAGAAAATTTTGATTTTCATCTCTGATAAGCGAATTGCAGATCGACTTTTTGAAAGTTTGGGACAAAAATTTGCGGGAGAGGTAAGCTTGGTACATACCGGGAAAAGTCAGAATTACCGACTTAAAAACGTAAGTGATTTTAATGAAGGTTTAAGCCGAATAATGATTGCGACCGATGTTATGGCCCGTGGTCTCGATATCGAAGATGTTTCTCAGGTAATAAATTTCGACACACCAAATTATCCTGAAAACTATATGCACAGGATTGGTAGAACGGGAAGAGCTGAAAAAAAAGGACAAGCCATTTTATTTACTACGGAAAAAGAATTGGATTCTTTAAAAGCCATCGAAGATTTAATGAACATGGAAATTCCTAGCATGGAAATTCCTGCTGAAGTTAAAATTTCTAATGAATTAATTCCTGAAGAACGTCCACGAGAAATTGAGATTAACAATCCTAACAAACAAATTGATGAAGCTGGACCCGCATTTCACGAGAAAAAAGAGAAAAATAAAAAAGTAAACCTTGGGGGTTCGTACAGAAGAGAAATTGCTAAAAAATATAAAAAGCCTAAGACTCGTGGCGATAAAAATGCCAACAGAAGAAGAAAAAAATAGAAAAAGGAGCAAATTTGCTCCTTTTTATTTTTAGAGATGAAATTATTGTTTCTAACCTACTAACTTCTGTTTTTCTTCTTCGCAGCTTTTGCCGCTCTCTTTTCTTTTAGACTCAAAACCGGTTCTTTTTTTGCCGAATTTTTTGAGGGTGACTTTTCTTTTGCCATAATCTTTAAAATTAGGATTAACCTATTAAAGATAGTGATTCCTTCAATACAAAATTGAAAATTCTATAGGTCAAAATACTAAAATTAAAGTGGAATTTTAAGTAAGATAGAATATTCATTTTTGCTTGTAGAAATATTTAAATTATAAGCTTCCCCATAAATATACTGGAGCCTTTTTTGAATATTTTCGAGCCCAATTCCTGAATTTTTATCTAAATTTTCTTTTTGAGCCGGCACCGAATTCTTCAGAAAAAATAATAGCTGATCTTCGATAATTTCAAACTTCATTTTTATTTTCAGGATTCTTTCAGAAGATTTCCCATGTTTGAATGAATTTTCCAGAAATGGCAGAAAAAGCATTGGCGGAATCTCGATATTCGATGAAAATTCAGCAATATTTATTTCAGCAATTAATCGATCCCCAAACCGCAGTTTTTCTAACTCGATATAATCTTTTAAATGCTGAATTTCGCGCTCTAATGGTACCTTATTCTTCTTGGTTTCGTATAAAATATAATCCAGCAAATCAGCTAATTTTAAGATCATATCTGGCGCCGAATCCTTCTTAGTAAGCGCCAAACCGTAAATGGTATTTAAGGTATTAAAAAGAAAATGAGGATGAATTTGCATCTTCAAATACTGTAACTCCTGAATTTTAAGTTGTAATTCGCTTTCCAGAAGGGTATTTTTTAGCTCCTCGTTTTTATTTAAAGTTTTAAAATAAGATTTGGTAAGACTTAAGCCGCAACCTAAGACGATTACCAGGTAAACCGCAAAATAAATAAAGGTTAAACCTTTAGAAACCGGGTAACTTCCCTCCCATTGCAATCCAAACACCAGCAAATAGCCATAAAAGGCCGAAAAAATGATTAATGAGGCTGAAATTACTAAAGCGTAAAACGAGTAAAGTCCGAATAAAAAATACTTTCGTTTAGATAAGTATTTTGGGATTAAGGTGTAAGAAAATGTATAAGTTGTGCCAATTGTAACAGGCATTAAAGAAATAGAAAATCGCGCCGATAACCACAAATCTGAATCGTCTATTGCAAAAAAGAACATATAAAAGAAAAGCACCGCTACCCAAAATAAGCTGTGTAGCAATAGTTTCATAAATATCTTTATGGTCAATTTTAATAACATTAATTTACAAATATGGCAAGAATGATCTGGTAAGATCAACTTTTGTGACCAACTACAAAAAAGCTTGGCTTTTCTACAAGTTTAGCGATAATTTTACTTAAAAATATATCTTTAGTGTAGAAAAGCGGCAAAATCCTGTAATCTATCGCAAAGTTATTTTTTGAAGCTAAAAGGCTGGTAAGTTTGCTTCATCAATCTTTAAAAAAATTATTATGTACCTAGTATTACTGTATCAAAGTCGTGGATTTTTTGGCCAACTGGCCGATAGAATGAACGAGGGTGGGCCTTTCGCTATGTGGACCATCCTTATTTGCTTCTTAACTACTATAGGACTTATTACTTTTGCTGCCACAAAATTTTCGCAGGATCATCTTTTCAAAAAAACGCTCAGTTTAATTCATCATATCGGTTTATTTGCTTTGGTAAGTGGACTTCTTTTTCAGTTTATTGGTTTAATAGAAATGTTCGATGCTATCGAAAGCTGGGGAAATGTTTCTACCGAAATGCTGGCTGGTGGATTAAAAGTAACTTTACTTACTATTATTTTTGGCACTGTAACTTTTCTGGTTGGCAGGCTGGGAATCATTATTTTAACAGCCATAAAAAAGTGATGTATGCTGAAATTGATTAATTTTAAAAAGCATTAATTCTGAATAAATGGCTGCACCCATTAATTGTATTCTTGTAGACGACGAACCTGTTGCGTTGGATATTATGGAAAGTCATCTTTCTAAAATTGAAGATATCAATATTCTAGCACGTTGCAATAACGCTACTGAAGCTTTTAATGTAATTAGCAAAGAGAACATCCATTTGATTTTTTTAGATATTAATATGCCGGGAATTTCTGGAATTTCCTTTGCCAGATCGATCAATAAAGATTTACAGATCATTTTTACCACTGCTTATCGAGAATATGCGGTAGATAGTTTTGATTTGCACGCAGCAGATTATTTACTAAAACCTATTTCTTTTGAACGTTTGCTGGATGCAATTAATAACTACCGAAAAAATCATTCAGAAAAAGAAATCACGAAAATCGCTGAAAGAGAAGCCGAATTTATTTTTGTAAAAATAGATCGCCAAATGGTGAAAATCGATTTTGAAGAATTGCTTTATATCGAAAGCTATGCTGATTATTTAAAAATTCACCTGTTAACTGATACGAAAATTACCAGAGAAACTATTACAGTGATTGAAGAGAAGCTACCTAGTTCTAAATTTTTAAGAACGCATCGCTCTTTTATTGTTTCGATCCCAAAAATTGAATCTTATACTAATGAGCAGGTGGTGATACGACAAAAATCGATACCAATAAGCCGAAGTTTTAAAGAACAGGTTTTAGAAAAGTTGGCTGAATATCATTAAAAAAAGACTGTAAAAACATGCAAAATCTCATTCTAAAAAATCAATATTTCCCTATTGAATTTTACTCAGATTAATCAGGCTTTTAATTTACTTCCTAAACCAATTAAAAAGCCAAAACCTTATAATTTCTGAGTCAGTTTAGAATGAAAAAAGGCAGCCAGTTGGCTGCCTTTTAGTTTATAATTTCAGTAATTATAAATATGTTCTTAAATGCCTGTTTACTGGGATGCATTTTGGTCCAATAACCAGCCAAGCACCGTCAGCATTAGCGCATTGATCATATTCTGTAATAACTGTACAAGTATTACAGTTTCCAAATTTTACTGAACTATCAAATTCTATACTATTCCATTTACCAAACATGCTATTTGAATTATTGGAATTATTATCGTTTATGCTCTTAGGTGTAGTTGTTACAAAATTTAAATTTCCTCGCGCCCACCCAGATTGATTAGATTGTTTGCCAGCCCACTTAAATTGACCATAATTATTAGAATCTGAATGTTCTGGTTGTTCATTTGCTCCTGGTCCGGCAAATCTGATATTTGTATTGGGAGGTTCAGAGAAAGTAATTTCGCCTTCGTTATAAATAAGTGAATTAGGAACCATAAATATCTGCTTTAAATTCATCACACTATAATTCTGAATTTCAGCCGTAGATTCGAAAGCTATATTTCCATTTGGCACATTATAAACTCCTGTATTTATAATAGTTCCTCTTCAGTTAAACCAATTTTCCATTATCAGGATACCGCAATTAGAAAAAAAACTTTCTTCGGTATCACTATAATTAGACTTTAAAACCATTTGTCCTTCATTTTTCATATGAAGTGTTGGATCATTTGAATATAAACCATCGGCATGAAAAACACCGTAATTTTCAAATTTATTAGGACCTTCTATACCGTAAAGATGCCCTAACATTGTCAGCTCTGCACTCTTATAATTATAAAATTCAAGTTTACAACTCTCACTACTCATTTGCCCGCCGACATTTTAACTTCCCGATATTATATAAATAATTTAATTTACTACTTTCCCCCCAATTGAAATTACCATTGATCTTAATGTTTCCCGAATTATTTAAATTTAAAGTAGCTTCATTAGATAAAGCAATTTCTCCGGCTGAAGCAATAAGGCCCTGATTAATAAAATTTGAATCTCCTGAATCTAAATGCATATGGGATGTTAAATTTACCTCAGCATTTTTAGTATTCTTAAAATCAAAATTTTCAATTCCTGAATTTAGTGAAAACAAACTTAGATAAAAGGAACCATCATTATTAATTATAATATTTTGTGTGCGATCGAATGTTAGATTACCTGTTTCAATTTTATTTAAATTATCAATCAAAACTTCTTTTGAGTATATGTTAAAATTACTGGAATTTAAAACACCCTCATTATTTAATTTAAAATATTGAGAAGAACTATTAACGGTTAAATTACCTGCTCTAAAATTCCCATAATTATTAATCGTGACGGTTTCAATAGAATTCACAGTTACGGTCTTGTAATCAAAATTACCACCTTCTTCTTTGGTTAGATTAAAAAATTTTCCATTTATGTCTAAATCTCCCCAGCGCGGTTTCATCACACCACCGTTTGCGATTGTAATTTCAAAACTTGACGGAATATCACCCGCAAAAATAAAAGAGGCATTCTCACCTATATTTATTTTTACGTTTTCATTAGTATTTCCTTTGAGATCATTGTTAGTGAGTTTTGAGTTTGCAGAAAGACAAATCGAGGTATTATTCTGGAAAGTGATCCCATCCCATTCTATAGCAACATTTCCTTTTATACAATAATTCTTATTCGCTAGGAATGTATAAGAACTACGATTTATGTTTTCTAAAACAATTGTTGATAGATCATCACAATCGCATTGCCCCAAAGCGGAATATATTGAGAATAAGATCAGGACAAGACTGAATAATTTTTTCATAAAAATTGCTTCTGAAATTATTTTACAACCAGTACAACATTTAGGAAAGAACAGGCCGTAGCGCGAACTATTACATCATACCTCATAATACCTTCATCACTAATTTTATGGATATTCAAAACAGTTTAGTCATAAGCTGTTACATGATATTCTAAATCATCTTTTTCAAAATAAGGAATAGAGGATCCAGGATTAGAGGATACTAATGATTTAGAGAACTGTGATTTATATTCTTCATATAAATCTATAGATAGGTTATTAGCTTCACTTTGTGTATTTATATTTATACTTGGAAGGTAAAAAACCTTGACTCAGTTTCGGTCCGAATGCACATCCAATCTGGAGTTTCTGGCGTACCTACCTGCTGACTTAGACATTTGCGTGTAGTATCATAAACTAATAAGCCTTTAGCTGGATAAACAATTGCATCTCTTTGTGATGTCGTCATCCTTGGGATAAGAACTCCTCCAGAGGTACTTTCTACATCTAAAGCTGAAGTTTCATCTGGTCTTGATGTCCCTCCTACCTGAGAGAAACATAAGCTAGCATTAAGAAAAAAAAGAAAACTTTTATTAGAGCAAATTGATTTCATTTTAGGATAGTTTGCAAAATTTGCTGCAAACTAGTACAATACTTTAGTCCATGAAAAAAAACCGATAAGCTTCATAATAAAGTCGTTAAAACGAATTAGTACAGTAAAAAATTAAAACATTTATTTTCTTAAAAGCCCTGTTTAAAATGATCAAACAGGGCTTTGTAAATAATAAGATAAATTTTCACTATAAAGCTTACACGTGTAAAGCTCGATTATCTGTAGCGGCAAGTGCAGCTTCTTTTACAGCTTCAGCAAAAGTTGGATGCGCATGACTCATTCTTGCGATATCCTCGGCAGAAGCACGATATTCCATAGCGGTTACAGCTTCAGCAATAAGATCGGCTGTACGTGCACCTATCATATGTACGCCAAGAACCTCATCGGTTTTCTCGTCAGCCAGAATTTTCACCATTCCATCTAAATCTCCACTGGCTCTAGATCGACCAAGTGCGCGCATTGGGAATTTTCCTTCTTTATACTTTACGCCTTCTTCCTTCAGTTGTTCTTCAGTTTTACCTACAGATGCAACTTCTGGCCATGTATACACAACCCCCGGAATCAGGTTATAGTTAATATGTGGTTTTTGCCCAGCGATAGTTTCAGCTACAAAAGTTCCTTCTTCTTCGGCTTTGTGAGCTAACATCACTCCTTTTACGACATCACCAATAGCATAAATGTTATCAACGTTAGTTTTTAAATGATCGTCTACTTTTATACGACCTTTGTCGTCTACTTCTACTCCTGCAGCATCAGCATTTAACCCGTCGGTGAAAGGACGGCGACCTACAGAAACTAAACAGTAATCTCCCTTTAGTTCTACTTCTTTGTCTTTTTTATCATCTGCTTTAACGATAACCTCATCGCCATTACGCTCTACAGATTTTACTTTAGTACTGGTATAGAATTTAACCCCCTGTTTTTTAAGAACTTTAGCTAGCTCTTTAGAGAGCGCGCTATCCATAGTAGGAATAATTCTATCCATATATTCTACGACAGAGACATCTGCTCCAAGACGTTTGTACACCTGCCCTAACTCTAGACCAATGATACCGCCACCGATAACCACCAAATGCTTCGGAATTTCTTTTAACTTCAAAGCTTCGGTAGAAGTAATAATTCGTTCTTTATCAATATCAATAAAAGGTAAGTTTGCCGGCTTTGATCCAGTGGCTATTATGATATTTTTAGCTTCGATAGTTTCATTATCGCCTTCGGATTTTTCAATATTGATATGTGTTTTATCCTTAAAAGAACCAATTCCCTCAAAAACATCAATCTTGTTTTTATCCATCAAAAACTTTACTCCATCACAGGTCTGGCTAACAACAGAAGATTTTCGTTCCATCATTTTTTCAAGATTCATTTTCACTTCTCCTGAAATTTCTATTCCGTGATCTTCAAAATGTTTTATTGCATCATGATAATGGTGCGAAGAATCTAAAAGTGCTTTACTTGGGATACATCCTACATTTAAACATGTCCCACCAAGAGTAGAATATTTTTCTATGATAGCAGTTTTCATTCCCAGTTGAGCGCAGCGTATGGCTGCCACGTATCCACCGGGGCCAGAACCTATAACTGCAACATCATATGTACTCATAACAATAAGTTTTTATGTTGAATTTTTAACAATACTTACAAAAGTACGACTATTCTCTTAACCACCAATAGCCCGCAAACGCCTTTCTAAATTTTTAATAAAAGTAAAATTTCAAACGTTATTGTTAATAATTATTAGTGATTATCCAATTTTCACCAAATTATATTCGATTTAATTTAGCGGTGTGATGTAGAAACCTTGCATGTTTTTATCTAAAATCGTAACATTACAAACCAAAATTTAATTTAGACCTAACTTTTACTTTATCTAAAAAACATCTTTTTGATTTTTTAGAAAAATAAACTCTCTCAAACTGAATGGAAAACCAATCTACCCCGCCCGAAGAAAGCTTAGAAAAAAAAGAATTAAGTATAGGAGCTGCGCTGATTCCGGTATTTGCACTTATCCTTATGCTTGGTTTTAATGTTTTGGTGGTTTATGGAGATCTTGCTTTAGACGGTTCTAACCAATTTATTTTACTGCTTGGCGGCGCTGTGGCGGCGATCGTTGGATACTTTCATAAAGTGAAATTTGATACCATGATCGATGAGGTTGCTAAAAACATACAAAGTACAGCGGGGGCTATTCTTATACTTTTAATGGTAGGAGCCTTAGCCGGTACTTGGTTAATTAGCGGTATTATTCCTACAATGATTTATTATGGTCTACAAATTTTAAACCCAACGATTTTTCTCGCAGCAACAGTGGTTATATGTTCTTTAATTTCTGTTGCTACAGGTAGTAGCTGGACAACTTCAGCAACAGTTGGTATAGCTCTGGTAGGTATAGCAGATGCCCTAGGAATACCCTTAGGAATGACAGCCGGTGCAATTTTATCTGGAGCCTATTTCGGAGATAAAATGTCTCCTTTAAGTGACACCACAAATCTTGCTCCTGCTATGGCTGGTACAAATCTTTTTACACACATAAGATATATGGCCATCACTACAGTACCTACCATTGTAGTAACTATAATAATATTCATCATCATTGGCTTAAATTTAGATACCAATGGTACTACAGATACTTCGGTAATTTTGCATGCGATTAGTACTTCTTTTAATATTAGTCCTTGGTTGTTTATTGTACCTGTATTAGTAATTTTTCTAATCGTACGAAAGACTTCACCATTAATTGCATTACTAATAGGAACACTTTTAGGAGCTGCAGCTGCGATTATTTTTCAGCCAGATATTGTTCTTGAAATTAGCGGAAGTGAAGAGCTAAATTTTGTTAGTGCTTACCGCGGAATTATGGATGCCATTACCGTAGACACAGCCATAGAAACAGAATCTGAAGCCTTAAATGACCTTTTTGCTTCTAGTGGTATGGCGGGAATGCTTGGCACCATTTGGCTAATTATTTGTGCAATGGTTTTTGGAGGAATAATGGACGCCATAGGAGCTTTAGCTAGAATTAGTAAAGCCTTACTAAATCTTTTTGATAGCGTTTTTGGTCTTTTTGCAAGTACAGTGGTTAGTTGTCTTGCACTTAACATAACTGCCTCAGACCAATATTTAGCTATTGTTGTGCCAGGAAAAATGTTTGCAAAGGCATATAAGGACAAAGGTCTCGCTCCAGAAAATTTAAGTAGAACTTTGGAAGATTCTGGTACGGTAACTTCAGTGTTAATACCATGGAATACTTGTGGTGCCTACCATAGCGGTGTTTTAGGTGTGCCTGTTGTATCTTATATTGGTTATAGCTTCTTTAATTATCTGAGTCCGTTTATGACTCTGCTATTTGCTGCATTCAGAATAAAGATAAAAGAACTTTCTGCGAGTAACCCTCATAAGGCTTAAGCACATCAAAAATAGGATAACCTTATAGCATAATTCTACTACAATAATCAAATTCTATCACAGTATAAAAATTAAGAATTTCAAATTTATGGCTCCGCGCTAATCATAGCTTATATTTGCAATAGAATTTTGAATAAAGTAAATCCAAAAACAACAACATATGTCTATTGTAGGTAAAAAATTTCCAAACCTAAGCGTAAACGCTATGAACGATTTAGGTGACACATTTAAATTGAATGTATTAGAAGAAGCTCAAAAGAATAATAAAAAAGTATTATTGTTTTGGTATCCAAAGGATTTCACATTTGTTTGTCCTACTGAATTACATGCATTCCAATCTGCTTTAGAAGAGTTTGAAAAAAGAAATGTAATGGTAGTAGGAGCATCTTGTGATACTCCAGAGGTACATTTTGCATGGTTAAATACTCCAAAAGATGATGGTGGTATTGAAGGTGTAACTTATCCAATTATCGCAGATTCAAATCGTAATCTAAGTTCTCGTCTAGGTATTCTTGACATTACTGGTGAGTCTTATGATGAAGAAACTGGAGATATAACTCTAGAAGGAGATAATGTAACTTACAGAGCTACATACCTTATCGATGAAGAAGGAACTGTATTTCACGAAGGTGTAAACCACATGCCACTAGGACGTAACGTACAAGAATTCATTAGATTAATCGATGCTTATACTCACGTTCAGAAAAACGGAGAAGTTTGTCCTGCAAACTGGGAAGAAGGAAAAGACGCTATGAAAGCCGATAGAAAAGGTGTAGCTGATTACTTAAGCTTAAACTAATATTCCGGTGTCTCAGTTTCTTGAGATATTCTATAAAATTTAGAAAATATTTTCATCCCCGGAAGCGACTTCCGGGGTGTTAATCCTCACAAAAGAAAAAAATTGCTATGATGAAGACACTAGATCAAGATAATTTAAGTGAAATTATATCCAATAACGAAACTGTAGTAGTACAGTATATGGCTGGATGGTGCGGTAATTGCCGACTTATGAAGCCAAAATTTAAGAAGCTTTCAGGAGAAAATGAAAACGCTGAATTTATTTTGGTTGATGCTGAAAAATATCCAGAAAGCAGAAAATTGGCAAATGTAAATAACCTTCCAACTTTCGCTACATTCAAAAATGGAGAATTTGTAAACCAAGCTCAAACAAATAAGTTTGACGTTCTAAAAGACTTAGTAAATGAAGTTACCAGTAATTAAACACTTACAGCGTAATAATGAAGCTGAAAAACTTCAGGCGACTGTAGACGTTTTAGAAAACTTTACCGAACATAGATCTGTTTCAGAAGAAGAAATGGATGTGATTGGTGAATTAATAACTAATATTTGTGGTGCTATTGAAGTTCACAGATTAGTAGATGAAGAAGGAATGAAAGATACCGATGCTGCAAACGCATTCGTAAAAAAAGTTTTAGGGTCTATAGATCAATAAAACTTAACTCTAAAATATCCAAAATCGGGTTAACTGTTAATTCAGCTAACCCGATTTTTGTTTTATGATAATTTTAGTATCACTCCATTGCAAATAGTCTAAATTTATCTGGACTAATTTTTATTCAAACCTACTACTATGTCTGAAATATCGTTTAAAGGCGAAAGAGTGATCACATACGGAGATCTGCCGGCGATTGGTGAAAAAGCACCTTATTTTGATCTTATAAAAACCGACCTATCAAACGCTAAACTTGAAGATTTTAAGGGAAAAAGAGTGATCTTAAATATCTTTCCAAGTATCGATACCGGAGTTTGTGCGACTTCTGTAAAAAATTTTAATGAAAGAGCTACAGAGTTAGAAAATACGGTAGTTCTATGTATATCTAGAGATCTACCATTTGCACAAAAAAGATTTGTAAACGATGCAGATTTGAAAAATGTTATTAACTTGTCTGACTTTAAAGAACGAAATTTTGGGAAAGATTATGGGGTAGAAATGATTACCGGCCCATTAGAAGGTCTTCTTTCTCGAGTTGTGATCGTTCTGGATGAAAATTTAAATGTAATCCATACTCAGCAAGTACCAGATATTGCACAAGAACCAAATTACCTTGCTGCGTTAAAAACGCTTTTATAAGATGAAAAATAGTTTCCTAGGGAAACGAATAAAAGGTGGTGGCTATGCCCTTAAAGGTGCATGGCTACTTTTAAAAAACGAACCCAGCATACAGGTACAATTTGCCATTTCTATCCTTGTAACTGTAGCCGGGTTTTATTTTGATATTAGTAGGACAGAATGGATGTTTCAATGTATCGCCGTGGGAATGGTAATGAGTGCGGAAGGTCTAAATACTGCTATTGAAGCCATTGCCGATTTTATACATCCCGATTTTCATCATAAAATAGGACATATTAAAGATGTTGCGGCAGGAGCTGTATGTATTGCTGCTTTTATCGCAATCATTATTGGTTGTATTATTTACATTCCCTATTTTTCTGCACTATAACTTCTAAGTTAAATTTATTTTAAAATAGTTTTTTTAAACTTCAGCAGGCTGATATCTTCTTACATTTCAGCTAAAAGACTTTTATGAAAAAACTATCTTCAGTATTTATTTTCCTTTTTTTAGTATTAACAACCTTACAGGCACAAAAAATTGAAGAGTATGGTTTAATGCTCGAAGATTATGAATATCCTTACCCGGTTTCATTTTATCATTTTAATGCGCAACAGCATGAATATAAAATGGCATATATGTACATTCAGCCAAAAAATAACAATGGAAAAACAGTTACTCTTCTTCATGGTAAAAACTTCAACGGAGCGTATTGGGAAACAACCATTAATGCGTTAACAAAAGAAGGTTTCAATGTCCTGGTACCCGATCAAATAGGTTTTGGTAAATCTAGTAAGCCAGAATATTTCCAGTACACATTTCAGCAATTGGCCAAAAATACCAGAGGATTAATCGATTCTTTAGGCATTAAAGAAACAACTATTCTTGGACATTCTATGGGCGGGATGTTAGCAACTCGTTTCACACTTATGTATCCTGAAGTAACCAAAAACCTGGTGTTAGTTAATCCAATTGGGTTGGAAGATTGGAAACTAAAAGTCCCTTACCAAAGCGTAGACGACTGGTACAAAAATGAAATCGGCAAAACCTACGAAGACATTAAAAGTTACCAGAAAGAAAGTTATTATGCCGGTGAATGGAACGAAGATTATGCAAAATGGGCTAAACTTCTAGCAGGTTGGACACTCAACGAAAATTACGATCGCATTGCATGGAATGCTGCATTAACCTACGACATGGTTTTTACGCAACCTGTAGTTTATGAATTTAGCGAAATTAGTGTGCCTACGCTATTAATTATCGGAACAAGAGATCGCACCGCCCTGGGAAAAAATCTGGTTTCTAAAGAAGTTAAGGCAGGAATGGGCTTATACGATCAACTGGGCAAAACCACCCAAAAGAAAATACCGAATGCCAAACTGGTAGAAATCCCAAATACCGGACATTTACCACATATAGAAGTTTTCGAGAAATTTATAAATCCGCTACTTGATTACCTTAAAAAATAAAGCGGAAAATTGTACGTTTTTACATAAAGTTAGCCTCTTTTAAAATTGAATTTTATTTTCTTTATTTTAGAAGAGGCTAATTTGTATTTTTGCCAAAATTTCCGAAAAACCGCACATGGCCAAAAAGAAAACCAGAACTAAGAAAACTACTAAAAACAAGAGAAAATTCTCGTTAGCGCTTAACAGACACCAAAAGGTGGTATTGGGCAGTTTTCTTATGCTATTTGGAATAGCCTTAACGGTTGCTTTTATTTCCTTTTTGTTTAATTGGAAGGCAGATCAAAGCACACTTCAGGAATTTGGCGATCGCAGTATCGAAGCTAAAAACTGGCTCAGTAAATTTGGTGCTTTAATTAGCGATTTCTTTATTTATCAGGGATTTGGTATAGCTTCATTTTCTATAGCTGCGCTGGTAACACTTTCAGGCATATATCTCTTTTTTGGAATGCCCGGTAAAAAGCTCGCGTCTTACTGGTTTTGGGGTATTTTAGTGATGATCTGGTTATCCATCACATTAGGTTTCTTCACTAATCATGCTATTCTGGGAGGTACCGTTGGTTTCGAAATGAATGATTTTCTTCAAGACTATTTAGGATTTTTTGGAACCGTACTTCTACTTTTCTTTCTTTTTATCGCTTACGTGGCGTTGCGACTTAAGCTAACTCCAGAGATGATTGGCTCTTTCTTAAAAACAAAAAAAGATAATATTAATGCTGAATTTAAAGCGGCGAAAGAGGCTTCTGCTAGTAAAATGACGGCCAATGAAACCGATGAGGAGCAAGAATGGAAAGAACAAACAGCAATTACCGAAGAAGAAAAGCAAAAAGAAGAATCGGCGCCAGAAATAAGCTTTGAAAAAAACCTTTCTGAAGTAAATAAAAATAACGAAACCGCACATACTGATAAACCTTCAACCAAAGAAAAGCAAGAAGAACCCGAAGAACTTGCCATGGAGGTAGAAACTGCCCCTGAAGAGGAGGAGGTTGATGAAGACAAACTGAGTAAAAAATTAGTCAGTGATTTTGGCGAATTTGATCCAACATTAGAATTGGGGAATTACAAATTCCCAACATTAGAACTATTACAGGATTATGGTGGCGGTATTACAATAAATCAAAAAGAACTTGAGGAAAATAAGAACAAGATTGTAGATACCCTCAAGAATTATAAAATTGAAATTGCACAAATTAAAGCCACTGTTGGCCCAACGGTAACACTATATGAAATAGTTCCAGAAGCCGGAATTAGAATTTCCAAGATCAAAAATCTGGAAGATGATATTGCACTTTCGCTAGCAGCACTAGGAATTCGGATCATTGCCCCCATTCCTGGAAAAGGGACAATTGGTATCGAAGTTCCGAATAAAAACTCTACCATTGTTTCCATGCGATCGGTAATAGCATCGCCTAAATTCCAAAATGCTGAAATGGAACTTCCAATGGCACTAGGAAAAACGATTAGCAACGAAACTTTTGTGGTCGATCTTGCCAAAATGCCACACATGCTAATGGCAGGTGCCACAGGGCAAGGTAAATCTGTTGGGTTAAATGCCATTCTTACTTCCCTACTCTATTCTAAACATCCTGCGGAAGTTAAATTTGTACTGGTAGATCCTAAGAAGGTAGAATTAACGCTTTTCAATAAAATTGAACGTCATTATTTAGCAAAATTGCCAGATACCGATGATGCTATTATCACAGATAATGCAAAAGTAATTAATACGCTTAATTCACTTTGTATTGAAATGGACGATCGTTACGAACTTCTTAAGGATGCGATGGTACGTAACATCAAAGAATACAACGTAAAATTTAAGAATCGCAAACTAAACCCGGAAAACGGTCATAAATTCTTACCGTATATTATTCTAGTTGTAGATGAATTTGCCGATTTAATTATGACTGCCGGTAAAGAGGTTGAAGCTCCTATCGCACGTTTAGCCCAGCTTGCTCGTGCCATTGGTATACATTTGATTATTGCCACGCAACGTCCTTCGGTTAATGTGATCACTGGGATTATTAAAGCTAACTTCCCCGCTCGTATTGCCTTTAGAGTAACTTCTAAAATTGACTCTAGAACTATTCTTGATGGCCCAGGAGCCGATCAATTAATTGGTCGCGGAGATATGTTATTTACTCAGGGAAGTTCAATGAAACGATTACAATGTGCGTTTGTGGATACGCCTGAAGTTGATAAAATAACCGAGTTTATTGGATCACAAAAAGCTTATCCAGATGCCCACCAACTGCCAGCCTACGAAGGCGAGGAAAGTGGCACAGGACTTGATATAGATGTAAGCGAGCGCGATAAGCTATTTAGAGAAGCCGCTGAAGTAATCGTAACCGCACAACAAGGTTCGGCTTCATTACTACAGCGAAAATTAAAACTTGGGTATAACAGGGCTGGTAGAATTATAGATCAATTAGAAGCTGCCGGAATTGTTGGCCAATTTGAGGGAAGTAAAGCCCGACAAGTTTTAGTGCCAGACCTTTTAGCTTTAGACCAATTACTTAATGAAGAACCTAAATAAAGATTTAATAGAACTAATGAAAAAAATAGCATTTCTTATAATTGCATGTTTAAGCCTTGGAATACAGGCACAAAATTCTCAAAAAGCAGAACAACTTTTAAATGAGGTTTCAAAAAAAGTGAGCGATTACAATAACATGGTGATCGACTTTAAATATGCTCTGGAAAATACTTCAGAAAATATTCACCAGGAGACACGCGGTGATGCGAGTATTCAGGGTGATAAGTATGTATTAAACTTTATGGGAACTACACAACTTTTTGATGGAAAAAAGGTCTACACTATTATTCCCGAAGATGAAGAAATAAATATTTCAAATTACGTTCCTGAAGATGAAAATAACATTACGCCTTCTAAAATGTTTACCTTTTATCAAGATGGTTATAATTTCGCTTGGGATATTACTCAGAATGTCAACGGCAGGACAATTCAGTATGTAAAATTAACACCTAAAGATAGCGAAGCTGAAGTGAAAAATATTTTGTTAGGAATAGATAAAGAGACTAAAAATATTTACAATCTTATCCAGACTCAGCCTAACGGAACCAAAATAACAATTACCGTAAAGAGTTTTAAAACCAACCAATCTCTAGCCAAAAACTTATTTACTTTTGACGAGAGCCGATACAGTAATTATTATATTAATCGCTTAGATTAATCCTACACTTTTGAAAATATTAGACAGGTACATACTCGTAAGTTATTTACAAACATTCTTTACCGTCTTTGTTATATTGATGTTCATTTTTGTACTTCAGGCTATCTGGCTGTACATAGGTGAGCTAGCTGGTAAAGATTTAGATGTTGCTATAATCCTGAAGTTTTTATTGTTTACAACACCTAAGTTAGTTCCTATGGTGTTGCCGCTTACCATATTGCTTACTTCGATTATGGTATTTGGTAATTTTGCTGAAAATTATGAGTTTGCCGCCATGAAATCTTCCGGGATTTCTTTGCAAAGAGCAATGCGCAGTCTTACGCTATTCATTCTTTTAGTAAGTGTCACAGGATTTGTATTTGCCAATAATGTTATTCCTGCGGCTGAATTCAAAATACTTAATTTACGTAAGAATATTGCTAAGATGAAACCTGCTATGGCAATATCTGCAGGTGTTTTTAATGATGTTGGTAATATTAATATAAAAGTAGATAAAAAGACAGGTGATAACGATCAATACTTGCATAATGTTATTATCCATATGGGTACTGAACGTGGTGGTGATTATACGGTCATAAAATCTAAAGAAGGGGAATTAGTAAGTAGTGAAAAATCTAATGTTTTGTCTTTAATACTTACCGATGGGAATTATTATAGAGAAGTAGAACCTAGTGATTATTCTAAAAGAGATCACAAACCTTTCGCTAAAAGCCATTTTAGTGAGTATACAATGAACATCGATCTTTCTTCCTTAAATCAGGTAGATATGGAAGACGAAAGTTATACCTCCCAAAGTATGCTTAGAATTGGGGAACTTACAAAAAGTATCGATAGTTTCTCTACTGCTTTAAATGAGCGTAAGGAAGCATTTGCAGCCTCCATGTACGGGAGAACAGGAGTTGAAACATTGGATAGAAATTTTAAACCTGTAGATTCGGTTACGCCTAAGGAAATTAAGAATTCCATTTTAGACGAATATGATACACAGCAATCTCTAAGAATGATTGATGATGCTATTAGAACTACAAATGCTGCAGTTTCTCATCTATCGATTAAAAAACAAGAATTTAAACAAAGTGTTAGACGTCTAAATAAATATGAAATCGCTTTACATGAAAAATATGTACTAGCAGTTGCGTGCATCGTTTTATTTTTTGTGGGAGCTCCGTTAGGCGCTATTATTAGGAAAGGAGGAATGGGTTTACCTATGGTGATTGCCATAATCATTTTTCTTACCTATCACTTTATAGGTATTTTTGCCAAAAACAGTGCAGAAGATGGTAGTGTAAGCCCCTTTATAGCCACATGGCTAAGTACATTAATTATGTTGCCATTGGGAATCTATTTCACCTATCGAGCAACTACCGATCAAGGGCTGTTTTCATTTGATTCTATTACCAGACCAATTTCGAAGTTCCTGAAAAAGATGGCACTGATAAAGCATAAAGATAAATAGATTAAATACCTTTGTTAACCTAAAAAAATTGCAAGATGTCAGTAAATAATGAAGGTCATAAGTCTTTCAAATTAAATACTATAAAAGAGGCCATTGAGGATATAAAAGCTGGAAAAATTATAATCGTTGTAGATGACGAAGATCGTGAAAATGAAGGTGATTTTATAGCTGCAGCAGAGAAAGTTACTCCAGAGATGATTAACTTTATGGCCACTCACGGGCGCGGATTAATTTGTGCTCCAATTACCGAAGATCGTTCTAAGGAACTTGGATTAAATTTAATGGTGAATGAAAATACTGTACTTCATAACACACAATTTACCGTTTCTATAGATTTGATAGGGCATGGTTGTACCACAGGAATTTCTGTACATGATCGTGCTAAAACCATTAAAGCATTAACTGAAAGTGATACTAAGCCGGAAGATTTAGGACGACCAGGACATATTTTCCCTTTACGTTCTAAAAATGGCGGAGTTTTAAGAAGAACAGGACATACAGAAGCCTCTATAGATTTAGCTAGACTTGCAGGACTTCAGTCAGCAGGTATTTTAGTTGAAATTCTAAATGATGATGGTACTATGGCAAGACTTCCTCAATTAATGGAAGTAGCTAAAAAATTTGATCTGAAAATTATTTCTATTGAAGATCTTGTTGCTTATCGTATGCAGCATGATTCCTTAATTATAAAAGAAGAGGATTTTCAAATCCAAACCAGATTTGGCGAATTTAGACTTCGCGCTTTCAAACAAACTACCAATAATCAAGTTCACATTGCTTTGACCAAAGGATCGTGGACTAAGGATGAGGAAATTCTTGTTCGCATGAATTCTACATTGGTAAATAATGATATTCTAGGCACTTTAACTAACGACGCCGATAAGAAGTTAGACAACATGTTTAGAGCTTTAGAAAAAGAAGGTAAAGGAGCTATTGTTTTTATAAATCCTGCTACAAAACCACTAAGTTTACTTAATAGACTAGCTGAGTTGAAAGAAAGCCAAAAAGAAGGCGAGATGAAAGCTCCAAGCACTTCTATGGATCATAAAGATTTTGGTATAGGAGCGCAAATTTTACATGATTTGGGAATACATAAGATAAAACTTCTTTCTAATTCCAAACAAACGAAACGTGTAGGTATGATTGGTTATGGTTTAGAAATAGTAGATTACGTAAATTACTAAAACATATCATTTCTTACTCGATAATCGAGATTACAAGCTCCAAAGATTGATTAGGAAGATAAAACATTTTTCTACCACATAGCTTTTGGGCTTTTTGCAGCTATAATTTTCTCAAATTTTAATCGGTTTTATAAATTACAAGGATTTATGATGATATCTTCTTCTGTCAGTATTACTTTTTCGTGACAAGGAAGATATCATTTTCATTTGTAAATAACACTTACAATTTATTAAGTTCATGTAACTTTATAATTCTTGAAGTTTCCCTAGTTAAAAATCTTAAGTTGCAAACCCGTAGAACATTCCCAACTGAATTGGCAATTTTTCCAGCAATACATTATTCCATTTTTTCTTTATAACTTTTTCTAAGGTCAATATTTATAATCTTTAAAATATGGCTTAATTTCTTCTATTTCGAACAATGCATATTGCAATTGTTACGTTAATAAATAGAAATAGGTTATTCATCTAATAATATTAGTTATATTCGATTTTTATATAAAAAAGGGAAGAATGCATGCGGCTTATTAAGAAATCTATTCTATATACGGTAATTATTATCGTTCTAGGTATTTTGATAACTCTGGGTTTAGAAGCTTATATAAAACAAGATACTTCTAGTCGCATTTATACTGAAATGAGGAACGTCCCTAATACTAAAACTGCTATTGTATTAGGTGCTAGCGTTTATTCTAGTGGTAAACTCTCACCCATTCTTAAAGACAGAGTAGATAGTACAATCGATCTTTTTAACAACCAAAAAGTAAACCAAATATTAATAAGTGGAGATCACGGCAGCGATGACTATAACGAGGTAGATGCTATCGCAAACTACTTAATTAATCATGGTATCCCTCAAAATAGTCTAATTTTGGATCATGCAGGTTTTAATACTTACGATAGTATGTATAGGGCTTCTAAAGTATTTCAAATAGAAGATGCCATCGTCGTAACTCAGGATTTTCACTTGCCGCGAGCCATGTTTATAGCAAAACATCTTGGCTTGGATTATTATGGATACCAGGCAAAAGAGCGCGCTTTTAGAATAGAAACAAAAATTATGAAACGCGAAAAACTGGCAAATTTTAAGGCCTTATTTGAAGTTGTTTTTAAAACAACCCCTAGCCTTTCCAAAAAGAAAGTTTAGTTAAGCTTTTTTTAAATAGCAGATTTCTATGTTTTTGGTTTTGTATTTTTCAGAAAACAACCAAAAAAATTTTTATGTTATCAGCAATACTTCATATCTTATTAGATGCCGTAATCTTAATGATTGCTGCAAAATTCCTAAATAAAGTTCATCTAAAAGGTTTCAAAACTGCACTTTTAGTGGCGTTATTAATTGGCGTCTTAAGCTTTTTCTTAAGCTGGTTATTAACGGCAGTTCTTAATATTGCAACTTTAGGAATCTTTTATTTTCTTGGACTTGGCTTTATAACCAGAATCGTCGCTTACGCTATCATTATTGAAATTGCAGATCAAGTAAGCAGTGATTTTAAAACAGAGGGTTTTTTACCTTCACTTTGGTTGGCTGTGATATTGGCTTTATTTGGAAGTATTTTGGATGCTATGATTTTCTGACATTCTTTGTTTCGATACTTAATTTTTAAATTTTCATCCTAACATCGTGAACCCTCCTACTGGCTAAACTATTAGAATTTTGGCTACAAATGGGTTATTGAGTGAGCCATCGCACCTATATCTTTTTAGCACAAACTAAAGGTATTGCAAGCAAGCATTATAAAAAGAAAAAGCCGGATGCTATAAAAAAAAGCATCCGACTTTAACACAAACTAACTAGAATAAACTTTTTATATGCTTTTAGAATTTATAAGTAAAATTGGCTGCTAGATTTCTTCCAACCTGTGGATTAATTGTAGACCAACCATTATAATATTCTTCGTCGTTTAAGTTATTCAGCTTTAAAGTAATTCCAAATTTATCGGTCTGGTAAAATAAAGAAGCATTTAAAACAGTATAATCATCTAAAGTGAAAGTACCAGCGGTATTTCTATTGAAAATCATATTTTCACTACCATACATTCCTCCGAAACCTGCTCCAAATCCATTTAAAACATTCCCTGAGAATTGATAAGTTGCCCAAAGATTAGCTAAGTTTTGTGGTCCAGCACTTTCTGGTCGACGACCAAGAAAATCATCTCCGACAGAGGCTTTAGTAAGCTCACTCTCGTTATAACTATAATTTGCATTAATATTTAGTCCTGCTACAGGCGATGCTGTTATACTTGCCTCAAATCCACGGCTATATAACTCTCCACCCTGAGTGTACACTTGTGGTGCGATTGTTATAACTGTGTTGGAAACTTGTATGTCGTAATAAGAAAAAGTAGCAGCAACTTTATTATTTAAAAGATTCAATTTCACACCACCTTCCAGTTGCTTTGCATGCTCAGGATCAAATTCATAGTTTACAGAATTTCCATCCGAATCTTCACCTATTTGTGGTGATACATTACTAAACCCATCCTGATAGTTTGCAAAAAGAGAAACTTTATCTAAAATTGGTTGATAAACGATACCAAATTTAGGTGACCATGCCGTTTGGCTATTGCTTTCGCTTTCAAAACGATCTACTCGTAAGCTTGCCATTATCGATAATGCTTCGATGGGATTAAAAATATCTGAAACATAAGCACTGTAAATTTCCTGTCTTGAAATTGATGGAGTGATATCAGAATCGGCAAAAAGTGCATCTACACCAGGCTCAGATAAATTTCCGTTATCGTAATTGCTTAGGTAAGCATTTGGCTCTGTAATTCCATACACACTCTCATTAACGTTTTGTGCGCTGGCATCACCTATATAGATTAACCCATTTTGAAGATAACCCGTTCCGTTATTTCTAACCTCTTGATTGTAATAATCCAATCCGGCGACAATACGATTTCTCATTTCACCAATCTCAAAATCTCCAATAAAATTTTGCTGGATATCGCTTGTTAGCGTTGTAGAATTTTGATGGTTCATTTGTCGTCCAAAAACCACTCCGTCTTCTAACACAATTCCGTTAGCCGGGTTATCTCCTTTAAAAGCTGAAGTACCTTCATACAAATAAGAATAATACCCTTTTGCTTTTGCTGAACTTTGAGAGAAGGCCGTTTGCGAAGTCCAACTATCAGATAATTTATAATTCATCTGCGCTTGTATGCTGTACATTGGGTTTTCGATTCCTAAATCATCAGAAGTGTATGATTTCTTATTATTATAGCCTAATTCATCCAGGTTATTAACAGCTAATTCGTTTTCTCGATCTAAGAAAAGCATAGTTTGATTTGTACTTTCTACCTGATAAATTTCAGTATTAATCAAAAATGAAAGACGATCGTTTACTTGATACGATAAAGATGGTGCAAAGAAAAAAGATTTTCTAAATCCTGCATCCTGAAAACTTTCTTGAGTGTGATAAGCCGAATTTACTCTTAAATTCACACCTTCACTTAAAGGTAAATTAACATCTGCCGTTAATCGATTTAAACCATAGCTTCCTGAGGTATAAGAAATATTACCTCCAAAATGATTATATGGCTTCTTGGTAACCACATTAATTAGACCACCGTAAGAAATTACAGAGCTACCATACAAAGTTCCAGATGGCCCCTTTATAATTTCTAAAGCTTCGATATTCTGTGGATCTGGGCTACCATTTGTTAAAGCTGGTAAACCATTCGTTAAACTTGGTTGCACAGCAAAACCTCTTAAAGAATAATAACCTGCACCATCAGAACCTCTACCAGTAGATTCCCACAATTTGGTAATTCCTGCCGCATTTTTAAGTGCATCATCAAAGTTTGTTACTACCTGACTTTGCAATAACTCTGCAGAAATAGAATTATAAACCTGTGGATTTTCCATTCTGGAAAGTGGTAATTTCGATACATACACACTAGAGCTTTTAGTAAACTCATTCACTTTATTATCGGCATTAAGAAGTACTTCTCCCAATTGTTCTTCGCTACCTACTAATACAACTGGTGCGGCTTCAGTAATAACTCCGCCTTCTACATTAATATTTATTTCTGACGATTTGTAACCTACATAAGAAAATTTAATGGTATACGTTCCGGGGGCTACGTTACGCAATTCATAAAACCCATTGTTATTGGTTTCAGTTCCTCTAGAAGTACCCACTAAAGAGACATTCACATTAAAGATAGGTTCACTAGCACTATTAATCACCTGACCCTTAAGCGTTCCCGAATTCTGGGCAAATCCGAGAGAACAAATAAATAAAGACAAAAATAATAAAAGATGTTTCTGTGACATTTGTTACAAATATGTTTATTTAGACTTTTTTTAAATAACCCCGCAAATGTATAAATGCTTATCCACTTGAAAAAAATTATTAAGAATTATTTTAAATAAAAATCACTTCTATTTTTTGAAAAATCGCTTCTTAAAGAAACAATAAATTCATACTCCCCTGCTCCAATTCTGCTTATAAACAGCTATATTTAAGTTTTTAAAATATGGATATGATCAAACTAATTATAACAGATATGGATGGTACATTGCTTAATGATGAGCATAAAATCCATCCAGAATTTTGGGAAGTAGAGAAAAAACTGAGAGATAAAGGCATTATGTTTTCTGTAGCCAGCGGTCGCCAGTACTATAATCTAGCGTCCAAATTTGAGCAATTAAAAGGGCATATGATGTTTTTTGCTGAAAATGGGAGTTATGTAGTACATAAGGATAAAGAATTATACACCGATACCATGGATCGTGAACAGGCTAATGAATTTATTAAGCTTGGTCGCGAAGCCGAGAATTGTAATTTGGTCTTATGTGGTGTAAATTCTGCTTACGCGGAAAGCGAAGATGATGAATTTATCAATGAAGTAAGTAAATACTATAAACGACTGGAAATAGTTGAAGATCTTACCAAAGTCGATGATAAAGTTTTGAAAGTTACGCTATGTAATTTTGAGGGTGTAGAGGAGAACACATATCCAAAATTCGAAAAATTTAAGGATAATTATAAGGTAGCCATTGCTTCGAGAATTTTTATAGACATCATGTCGAATACCGCCAATAAAGGGAATGCAATAAAAGGCGTACAAAAAGAATTAAATATCTCTCCTGAAGAAACAATGGTTTTTGGTGATTATTTAAACGATCTAGAAATGATGCAAAATGCTAAATATAGCTATGCCATGAAAAATGCACATCCAGAAATTATTAAAGTAAGTAATTATATTACTAAATACGATAATAATGAAAATGGTGTGGTAGAAACTATACGTGAAATGGGACTTTTAGATTAAAGTAGCAATCAAAAAATCCCGTTATTACGGGATTTTTAGTTAATTATAATATTGGTTTTATCTACCCCGGTATTTCCTGTTTTAGCGTCAAAAGCATAAACAGTAATTGAATAATTACCTTTTTGTAAATCGATATTACCAGAAAATGTACTTGATTTTTCAGTCTGCTTTAATTCAATTTCCTTAAAAAATCCTTCAGACTCTACTACAGCATTTATTTCGAAGTCATTCGCATCCCAAAGCCCGCCTTCTTCAACAGGACAACCGCACATCATTACAATATTCGCCTTAATTTCCGTAGAAATTTCGCCGGGAATACGCTCGTGGGTTTGCGGACTCAAAATATCAATCACAAATCCCGGAATTTCAAGAATAACGCCGTTTCCCATAATATCTTTCCCCGGAATCACCCAAAGTTGAGTAGTAGATTTTATTGTTGCCTGTTTTTTATTGATCGGTGCGTAAGCTTCAATTTCGACAAAAGTAGGCTCTGAAATATCTAATTTAGCTAAAAATCCAGCGGTATTATCATCTGAAATTTCCTGATAACGCAACCTTGGTTGCTTCATTATCTTTTCTGAATTGCCCGTGCTTCCAGAGGTAACACCTTCAGATAAAATCTTTTTCGTTAACACCTCTCGTATTATAATTTTAGCGCCGCCAATAGATGTACCTATAAATTTGGCATCCTTTGCTTTGGCACGTACCATGATATTGGTTTGCGCAAAATTATTAATTGAATTAAAAAGAATTATAAGAGTTATCAGCCGAAGATGTTTCATCGTAGTTATATTTAATGGAAATATAAAAAACTTTAATGTACTACGTCAGCGGTTTTTCTAATTCCTCTGTTGTAACAAAGTTTTTAGCATCTTGTTTGTAAGATTTCACGTATTCCCCTAAAATTTTAATTTCATCTTCGGTAAAATCATTACTTTCTACGCTATCGGCTAGCTGTAGCCATGGTTTCTTTGCTTTATAATCGTAGGCACTAAAAACGATAAATGGCGTGCCATTTGCTTTAATGCGGTTGCCCTCGAGTGTCCACATATTTGCCCAATCATAGATAAAATTAGCATCGTCCATATATAACCTTACACAGGCATGACTGGCAGGATAACCAGGCAACGAGTATTGGTGAGTACCTACACCCTCAAAGTTCATAAAATTGAAATAATAAGGTAAAATCCAATCCTTGTTTACAGAGCTCACTTTACGTTTGGCTTTATAATTACCATAGTGTAAACCGTTTGGTGTTGGTGTCGACTTTTTACCACTACTTACCGGGCCCCATTTAATCAAATTTCCGCTTTCGTAAAGGCCAAAAGCCTGAATTCTTTGGGAGATTAAAACAAGTTTAGGTATAGTATCTACCATCCCTAATTTTTTGGGGAACGGGCTATAATCCATGATATCGTTACTTACAGAATCTGGAATAACAATTTCCTTCCCAGTCCAGAGTTTTCGTTTATCAATTCGATTTATAGCATAAATTGTTTTGCGCTGCTCTTCTGTAAATCGATTATTGAAACTATCTAAAGCGGTTTTAGATTTTAGAGAATCTATCGTATAAACCACGTCCAGTCGCTCAAATGGTGGTTCTATCTTTAAAGTATCTAAAACTTTCTCTGGAACTTCAACAATTTTGGTAGATTTCTCCTCCTTATTACAAGCTATCAGACAGCTCAAAATACATAATAAAATAAGCGAATTTTTAGTAAATTTCGTCATCATATAAAACAAATCCTCACAATAAGGGATTATTATTGTGATTCACAAATGTAGAGGATTACGTCTCTCAAAATTACTAAGAACGAGTTAATTATTTGTTGAATTCTTATTAAGAGATTTAATCAAAAAACAAATTGTTAGCATTTCATTTTTCCAGAGGAAGGAATTAATGTAGCGATAATAATAATTTAAAACACAAATATTATCAATTCATTTAATTTGAAGGCTATAAATTCTTTAATCTGTAATTATAGTTCGTTTAACAAAATAATCAAATTTTCAGTTTTACATTTATAGCTAGATCTCGTAAAAATTCAATTATTATAATCCGAAAAATGGAGAAAATTAACCTATAATGATCCTATTTAATTTTGAAAGATAGCGAACCTTTCTCCGTTTACCTGAACGCTAAATTGAGTGCTTCAACCAAAAAATCTGAATCAAATCCTCAAACAATTCTTCTATGAACTTTTGGTCTTTAAATAAAGCTAAAGATAAAACGGGTAAGATAGCCATTGTAACTGGTGCCAATGTAGGCATAGGTTACGAAACCACTAAAGGTTTGGCTAGTTTAGGCATCGAAGTTATTATGGCATGCCGTGATCTTAAAAAAGCAGAAAACGCAAAGCAGAAAATAATAAAGCTAAATCCTAAGGCTAAATTGAAGTTAATGGAAATTAATCTAGCAAGTCTGGATTCTGTACGATCTTTTGCTGGCCAGTTTAAATCCCAGTACGATAAGTTAGACATCCTGGTTAACAATGCGGGTATAATGATGACTTCTTTCCAAAAAACCGATGATGATCTGGAATTGCAAATGGCAACCAATTATTTTGGACATTTTTTACTTACCGGTTTATTAATTCCCGTTTTAGAAAATTCGTTTAGATCGCGTGTAGTGAGTCTTAGTAGTCTCGCTCATAAATGGGGAGACATTCGTTTTGACAATCTTAATGCAGAAAAAGGTTATGACAGGCGCCAATTCTATGCGCAAAGTAAACTAGCCTGCTTAATTTTTGCTTATCATTTAGATAAAAAATTGGTCAAAAAAGGATATGATATCCATTCTTATGCCGCACATCCGGGGGTTTCTAACACTAACCTTATGCAAAATTTACCTAAGTGGCTTAAATTTTTATCTCCAATTTTGATGCCTGTACTGTCTCAATCTGCAGAAAAAGGAGCTTTACCTGTTTTAAGGGCTTGTTTAGATGAAACTTTAAATGGTGGAGAATATATTGGTCCTTCAGGAAGAAAACAATATAAAGGCCACCCTGTAATTGTAGATTCAGATTATAATTCAAAAGAAAAAGATAAGGCAAAAAAACTTTGGAAAGTTTCTGAAGAAATTGTGAACTTTAAATATTTCCAGAAATCGCGGGATCAAGCTCAGGCCTCATAATCTTATTAAATCAATTAATATAGTACGAAAAACTAAAAAGCAGCATCAAAATGATGCTGCTTTTTATTCACATATAATAAAAAGAAAATCCTAGTAAAGAACTCTAAATCTAATTGTTCCCTCTATTCCTTTTAATTCTTTGATCACATCATTATCATATTCTTTATCAATATCTGTGATCACATAACCTATAGTTTCATTAGTTTTTAGATGTTGGCCAACCACATTAATATCGTTAGCTGCTAAAATTCTGTTCATATGCGCTATAATTCCCGGCTTATTATGATGAATATGAATTAGCCTATGTGCATTTTCCAATCTTGGCAACTGTAAATTAGGGAAATTTACACTATTGGTTGTTCCTCCTGTGTTTATATATTCTATAATTTTACCAGGAACGAAGTTTCCAATATTTTCTTGAGCTTCCTCTGTACTTCCACCGATATGTGGTGTAAGAATTACGTTTGGTAAACCTTTTAGTTTAGAAACAAATTCTTCGTTATTGGTTTTTGGTTCTTTTGGAAATACATCTACTCCTGCTCCTTTTATTTTCCCGGAAGAAATATGCTTATGCAAGGCTTCTATATCGATAACCGATCCACGACTTAAATTAAGTAAATACGAACCGTCTTTCATTAAAGAAAGTTCACGATCGCCAATGATATTCTTATTTTCTTTTCTACCGTCTACATGAAAGGTAACAATATCTACGGTTTGTAATAGTTCGTCTAAAGAACTGCACTTAGTTGCATTTCCTAAAGCTAAACGCTCTACAAGGTCGTAGTAGTAAACATCAAAACCTATACTCTCTGCCATTACAGAAAGTTGCGCTCCAATATTACCATAACCAACGATACCTAGTTTTTTTCCTCGAACTTCAAAACTACCAGTGGCAGATTTATTCCAAATTCCCTTATGCATTTCAGCAATACGATCAGACAGATTACGCATCAAGAAAATAATTTCTCCAATGGCTAGTTCTACAACAGATCGCGTGTTGCTATATGGCGCATTAAAAACAGCTATACCTTTATCAAGACAAGCTTCCAAATCGATTTGATTGGTACCAATACAAAACGCACCAACTGCCATTAAACGATTGGCATTTTCTAATACTTTTTTAGTGAGTTGCGTTTTAGAGCGTATTCCTAAAACATGAACATCTTTAATTTGCTCACTTAATTCTTCTTCGTCTAAAGCACCAGCAATTGTTTGTACATTATATCCTTCTTCCTTCATTATCGCCACGGCATCGGCATGTACATTCTCAAGTAATAATACTTTTATTCTGTTCTTTGGATACGAAATCGCTTTATTCATTTTGTGTAGATATAAAAATTCGTCGAAACTTGGAGTGATGTGATCGGCATTTTCAGTTACCTTATCACGTTCTACATTTTCGGTAAAGGCGTAAAATTTATTAGCAAGGCCGGCAGCTTTAATTTCATAATCTGTATAACCGTCGCCTATCACGTAAACATCGCCTTTAAGATCTAATGATTTTAATTGTTTTACCTTCCCATTGTTACTGCTTAATACATTATCGGTATTAAAACCTACAATCTTGCGGTTCTCATCAAATACAAAATCATTGGCAAAAACATGCTCTGCTTTAACCCCTAATTCAGCCACGATAGGAATAATAAATTCTTTAAATCCATTAGACATGATATAAATATTGTCACTATTTTCTCTAAAGAACTCTTCGTTGCGTCTAAAGGATTTAGAAATTCGGGTTTTTAGATTTTCAATAAGCGGTTCAAGATGCTTTTCTTCGGCTTCCAAAATATCAAGTCGCTCTCTAAGCGAATCTCTAAAAGCCAATTTCCCTTCCATTCCACGGTCGGTTAACGATTTAAGCTCGGCTAGCTTAGCTTCCTTATCTTTGGCGCCTGCCAGGGAAATTTCTCCCAAAACGTCCAAAGCTTCTACTTGCGTAAAAGTACTGTCGAAATCTATTACGTAATTTCTCTTAGTTTCCATTAGTTAATGTCGTTACTCTTTAATAATGAGTTTCCCAAAACTACTATTTTTAGTAGAGTTTACAGCTTTTTAATTCGTAAAAATCTAGTTAAATCCCAAGCAATCAAAGATTTTAAAAAGTCTTTATTTTTTAATCTGTTCAAAGATTTTTTGTAGATAAAAATCAAGGTTTTCAGGATTTTATTCAAAATACAATAATTTAAAAGACCAATTTATTTTTAGCAAAGCTTAGCTAAATGGTATTAGTCATTTTCAAATTGGATTTTTATTTAAATACCTTTGCTATTGTAAGCCTAACTTTTCTTTTTTAAACCTAAATTTCAGCATGAGAATTCTTCATACGGCCGATTGGCATATTGGTAAAAAACTGCATAAACATGATCTTTTTGCAGATTTTGATTTGTTTATCGACTGGCTTTGCCAACTTATTTCCGAAGAAAAAATAGAGGTTTTATTAATTTCCGGCGACGTTTTCGATCTTGCCAATCCTTCGTCTGATGCTCGTAAACAGTATTACCAGTCATTAATAAAATTGCAAAAATTAGACTGTAAGATTATTGCTACGGGTGGTAATCACGACTCCCCGGCCATGCTAGATGCGCCAAAAGAAATTTTACGCGAACTGGATATTACTATAATTGGTGGATTACCACAAAATTTGGAAGACACTATTATCCCTATTTTTAATGCTGAAAATAAAGCTGAATTAATAATTGCAGCAATTCCTTTTTTACGCGACGCAGATTTAAGAACCGCCAATGAAGGTATAACTTATGAAGACCGAATTGAAGCGATTCGAAACGGAATTCAGCATACTTTTGAAAAAGCAGCTGAAATTTGCCAAAATAAGTTTCCAGACGTGCCTTCGATTGCCATGGGCCATCTATTTGCGGCCGGCATCGAAACTTCAGAAAGTGAGCGTGATATTCAGATAGGAAATCAGGCGGCTTTTAATGCATCTCAATTTGGTAATTTCTTTAATTATGTTGCACTTGGGCATATTCATAAACCGCAACGCGTTTCAGCAGAAATTCCAGTTTTCTACAGCGGCTCCCCTATTCCACTTTCGTTTAGCGAACGAAAAGATGATAAGAGAATATTGATTTTGGATACTGAAATTTCTTGGGAACCTAAAAGTGTGACCGTTCCAAATTTTAGAAAATTGCTGAAAATTAGTGGCGATATTAACGAAATTGAATTGAAATTGAATACGTTGGAAGAACACGATCATCTGGATTATTTGATTGAAGTCGATTTGGTTGAAGAACAATATGACGCCCAAAAGATCTACGCTCTCGATGTCTTGGTAAACGGATTTAAAAAACCGGGATACGAAATTGTAAAGCAGCGTGCACAATTTAAAAATAAGTTGAAAGGAACAGCCGAGCTTTATGCGGAATCCCAGCAGCTAGAAGATCTAAAACCTACCGATGTTTTTGCTGAATTAGTAGGCGCACACGAATATGAAGAGGAAACTGAAAAAGAAATTTGGAGCGCTTTCAACGAAATATTAGAAGAAATTCACCAATCTGAAAATCCTGCCGACTAAGCATGAAAATCTTAAAAATAGAATTCGAAAATATCAATTCTTTACGCGGGCCGCAAAAGATAGATTTTACTGATAAACCTTTTTCTGCCAGTTCACTTTTTGCCATCACCGGGCCAACAGGGAGCGGAAAGAGCACGATTTTAGATGTAATTTGCCTGGCTCTTTTTAACCACGTGCCACGTCTTGGTAAGATCACTAAAAATGAAATTATTGCCAAAGGTGCGATTCTTACCCGCAATCAAAAACATGCTTCCGCTCAGGTCACTTATAGTTGCAAGTCAGGTATTTTCACTTCAAAATGGTCAATTTCAACCAATCGCAATGATAATCTAAGAGATTACGAAATGGAGATCGCCGATTTGGCGACCAATAAATTAATCGATCTTAAAAAGTCTGATGTTCCTGCGAAAAACGAAGCCTTAATCGGTTTAAATTATAACCAGTTTATCAAAGCGGTTTTGCTGGCCCAGGGAGAATTTGCGCAGTTTTTAAAAGTAAACAAAGCCGAACGTGGTGAGTTATTGGAAAAAATAACGGGAACCGGAATTTACCGTGAACTGGGAAAAAAAGCCTACGAAAAAAATAAAGATGCCGGTAAAGCCATTTTACAGCAACAGCAGGAAATCGAAATTATTCAAAAATCGTTGCTGAATGACGACGATCACGCTGAAATTTCTGAGAATTATAAAATTCAGCAAGCCGCTTGCGAACCGCTGGAAAAAGAGATTCAGAAAATATCGAAATTCGTTGAATTAAAACAAGAAATTAAAGATCAGCAGGCTAATATTGCTAAGATTGCTTCTGAAAAAACGCAGGCCGAGGAAAGCTTAAACCAGTTCCAGCAAAATTACGGTACATCACTCAGCGCTCACGAGAATTTACAAGAACACGCCAGCGATTTGCGAAACTGGAAACAAGGCAAAGAAAACGAAGCCTCGATCGCTAAAGAAATCACTGAAATAGAAACCAAGATTGGGAAAAATAAGCAGGCATTTTCAGGAATAATTACTGAAGTTTCAGAATTGGTAAAAACAGAAGTTTCAGCAAATGATTTTGAAATTAAGCTTAATGAATTTACTGAGAAAATTCAGCAATTTGAAGAAGAACGAAAGGAAAAAGGCCGCGAATACAAGAAACTAATGGATGAATTTAAGCTGAAAACTGCCGATCTACCGATCAATTTCAGTAAAAATCCAGAGGAAAATAATAAACAATTACAAGCGATTGGCAATTCGGCTGCTAACCGCATTAAAAATTATGAGATTGAATTATCGAATTTCGATCTTAGCGACACTGATGCTCTAAAATTTCAGCTAAAAGAACAAACTGAAAAAACACGGGCAGCACAAAAAGCGAACGCCAAAATCGATGAAAGCGACAAAGAATTAAAACGAATTGCTTCAGAAAAAACAACTATAGAAAAGCAAAGCGAAGCGCTTCCGAAGCAAATAAAAGATTTGAGTACCAAAGTTCAGTTTCAACAAAAAGATCTTGAAAATTTACAATTACAGCAAAAAAATCAGTTACTCGAAGCGAGATTAGAAGATTTACGCCATAATTTGGTAGACAATGAGCCTTGCCCGCTTTGTGGCGCCAAGCACCATCCTTTTGCAGATCACGCTCCTGAAAAAGACAGCGCATTAGAAGAAAAAATTGCGTTACTTCAGAAGGAATTGCAGCTAAATTTATCGAATCTAGCTAAACTTCAGGCGAATTTCGAAAGTTTTGATAAGCGACTGAATTCGCTTCAAAAAGAAGAAGATCGATGGAAAACCACTTCCGAAGAAAAAAGGAAAGCCTTTAAAACCAGCTTTAAAGATTTCGATTTTGCTACCGAAGATGTTTGGGAACAAAATATTGCGAAACTAAATGAGCAATTTGAACTGATTGAAAAGTGGGAAAAAGAACAGAAACAATTTGAGATTGCTCAAAATGCCATTCCAGATCAGCAAAAGGCGCAAGAACTGCTAAGTGATGCTTTTAAAATTAAAGCTGAACAAGAGAAGTTGTTTAAAGGGGACGATATTTTGGATAAAAATCGACTGTATCATCGCCAGTTTACAACGCTAAAACAAGAGAAAAAGTCTTTTGAGGAACAGTTGGAAATTTTAAAAAGCCGACATCAAAAATTAGCTTCAGAATTATCGATTTTGGAGCGTGAACTTTCGTCAGTTTTAAAAGAAAAAGGCTACGAAAATTTACAGCAGGCACTAAAAAATTTAATACCAGAAAAAGAATACTTACAGCTTAGAGAACAGCGCGAAAAAATTCAGCAAAAATTATCAGAATTAAATACTTCCTATAATTTACTAAAGCAGCAATTAGAGGAGAAGCAAAAGCTAGATATCCACGAAACCTCAGCTGAACTACAGGAGCAATTGGCCGAAAAACGCCAAAAGTTAAAAGACATTAGCGAAGTTTGTAAAGGACTTTATAGACAGTTAGAAAACCAAAAAGATAACCTGCAAAAACTGGGTGAAATTAGAGAAGGAATTGCCGAAAAAGAGCAAAAAATAAAGCGCTGGCGATTGCTAAATGAACTAATTGGTGATGCGACCGGAAGAAAATTTAATGAATTTGCTCAGGATTTAACGCTCACGCAACTTATTGCTTTGGCCAACAAGCGACTTGCCGATCTTAGCGATCGTTATATTATAGATAAACCTTTAGATGAAGAAGATGATGGTTTGGTGGCCATTGATGAGCACATGGGCGGGCAACGACGCTCAGTAAAAACGCTCTCTGGCGGTGAAACATTTATTTTGAGTTTATCGATGGCATTGGCGCTATCTGATCTTGCATCCAAAAACGTAGAGATTAATAGTTTGTTTATCGACGAAGGTTTTGGAACGCTAGATCCTGAAACTTTAGACCAGACGCTAGACACTTTAGAAAAATTACAGGCCGAATCGTCTAAAACCATTGGAATTATTAGTCATGTAGATTCGTTGAAAGAGCGCATTGCGACGCAGGTAATGCTTACCAGAAATGGGCAAGGTTATAGTTCTATCACTATTAAAAATTAATATTTATAATTTCGCATTCGTAAAAGGTTTTAGTTACTGATTTAACATTTAAAATGTTATAAATTAGATATTTATCAATATATTTAGAGATACTTAACAAGTATTTAATTAAAACCATACAGTAATGAAAGCAAAAATTAATACTCTACAAGGTTTTTGTTTTTCTGTTTGGTTACTGACTTTCCTAATGGTAAGTCCGGTTACGGCGAAAAGCCTACCTACAGAAAATAGCGATCCTTATCAATCTTTTAAAGGACAAGTAATAAATGCCTTTACAGAAGATCCAATTCAGTCTGCGCACATCAATGTAAAAGGCACCACGATTTCTACAATTTCAAATTCGGATGGCGAGTTTTCGCTGAAGCTGCCAGAAGATATGACAGATGCTCTAATTAGCATTTCTGCACTTGGCTATCAAACTAAAGAACTTCAGTTAGATTATTTTAAGCGTGCAAATGTGATTATAGCCATGCAGGAGAGCGTGCAGGAATTAGACGAAGTTAGTGTTTACACTAAGGGAGATGCCACGGAATTGGTTAGAAATATGATGTATAATCGTGATGAAAATTATGTAAGTGACAAAGCTTTAATGACTGCATTTTATAGAGAAACTATTAAAAAAGGAAACCGAAATATTTCTTTATCTGAAGCAGTTACAGAACTGCATAAACAACCTTATCTTTCTAGCAAGGATGATGATATTTCTATTTTAAAAGCAAGAAAAAGCACCGATTATAAGCGTCTGGATACGGTTGCTTTAAAATTACGCGGCGGGCCTTTTAATGCACTCTATATTGATGTGATGAAGTATCCTCAATTTCTTTTTGATATTGATAAATTAGATAAGTACAGTTTTACCTACGATAAACCTACCAAGATTGGTGAGCGAAGATTGCATGTAGTAAATTTTAAACAAAATGAAAGGGACAGACCATGGTATTTTGGCAAACTATTTATCGATAGTGAAAGTTTCACTTTGGTAAAAGCGGTTTATAGTTTAAATACCGATAATCGCAGGGTAGCAAGCAGAATGTTTACCAGCAAAAAACCGAACGGTGTAAGAGTACATCCAGATAACATCCAATATCAAGTAGACTATCGTGAAAAAGATGGTAAATGGTTCTATAGTTACGGAAAAGCAGATCTGGAATTTGTAGTAAACTGGAAACATAAAATCTTTAATTCTCGCTACAAAGTACATAGTGAGATGGCCATAACAGAATGGGAAAAATCGAATATCATTATTTCACAAAACAAAGATTTTATAAAACCTGCTATTGTTATGGTAGATGATATTGATGGATTTGCTGATGTAAATTTTTGGGGCAGTAACAATATTATAGAACCCGATAAAAGTATACAGAATGCTATTGAAAAAATTCAGAGAAAAATAATAGATTAAAAATATTGCTTCTTTTGGAAAATTCCTGAAGAACTAAAGATGGTTTAAGTTGTTTGGATTGAAGAACGGGATGAGACCTAATTTTATGGGCTTATCCCGTTATTTTTTTGAAATTAGATCAGCTAATTGGAGAAAATAATTTTTAATTGTTGGGGATTACATGATAATAAATAGCCCAAAAATGACAAAATGTACCGAACAATACAAATAAATGAAAAATCGCATGGTTGAATTTTAATCGATCGATGCTAAAAATTATTGCTCCGGCGGTATAAGAAATTCCGCCTGCAAAAAGCCAAAACAAACCATCTCCAGACAGATTATCCAGCAAAGGTTTTACGGCAAATACTATAATCCATCCCATCGCCACATACATAATTGTGCTTAAGGTTTGAAATTTGCCGGTAAAAAAGAATTTTAAAATGACTCCGGTTACCGCAAGTCCCCAAATAACTCCAAATATTATCCAACCTATAGTTCCTCTTAGCGTTACAAGCGCAAAGGGTGTGTACGTTCCCGCAATAAGAATATAAATTGAAGCATGATCTAAAATATTAAGTTTATACCGAAGTTTACGCTCTCTAACACTATGATAAAGTGTAGAGGCGGTATAAAGAATGATCATACTACAACCAAAAATCCAAAAGCTTATTTTTAATATGGTACCACCAAGTTCTGCCGACTTAATTATAAGCAAAATCGATCCAAGAATACTCAACAGCAAACCTAGAGCATGCGAAATTATATTAACTCGCTCTTCAGATTTGGTGTAATATTTAATTCTATCGCGATCCCTCATTCTAATTATATTCACTTCAAAAATAAGTATTTTAAAGATTAATTTTTTATGTAGAAATATTTTGGTTTAGGATTATTCTTCTACAAGTTTAAAAATCATAAAAATTTGGTTTCTTTTTTCTGCCTAGACAAACTCAACAAATTATGAGTTTTATTTACCATAAGTTAATATAGAAATACTTCCATTTAAAATTCAGCTAACTTAGTAAAGGCAAGCAGAAATTAATTTTGAAAAAAAATAATTATGATTTCAGAAGAGAAAAAAGCACTGCTAGATACTATTAACTTCCCAGTGAATTACGAGAAGAACGGACAATCGATAAAAGATGCAAACGGACTTTTTGTTTGTGATGTAAGAGGTTGGGGAAAATTCAATTTATGGATAAAGCAGAAGAACGACATGATGCTATTGGATCTATTATCGCAGAACTTTTAAATGATTTTAAAACTTCTGAACAGACCAGTGTGAATGAAAAATAATATTTAAATATTCATTTCAAAATTAGTAATCTTAATAAGATAAAAACTCTAAGCGGCTCTAAAACTATTTTTAATAATTCGTGTTTTATTTTTCAAGAATAAAATAAACCGAATAATCAGGTTTTTCTTCATTCTCTTAATTTCTCTTTGCAGATGTGCATTTTCAGCTTTTACAAACTGTAGTTGATTAAGAAGATATGCATTTTGAGTTGAGATAAGATCGCCACTAGCTTTATAAATATCATCCAGCCTATATTGCATGATTTGACCTATGTTTTTAAACGAAAACTCCCTTTCCATATAAGCCTTAGCTTTATGTGCTTTAAAATCTCTACATGATTTATTGAAGTAGGCTTCTTTTAATTTTGCAATTGCATCTTCTAAAAGTGGATGTCCCCAGATGGTATTAGCACAAAAGTTCTTATCTGCCTTCTCAATTGATCCTAATTTATAATCTACCAAAAAACTATTCTCTGCATTCATAAACTGCGTATTACCCGAATAATTGGTAGCTATGGTTGGCTTCCCTAAGTACATCGCTTCAGCAAGGGTTAAACCAAAACCTTCAGAATGATGCATAGAAACATAACAATCGCAATCATTAATTAAGTGATTTATACCATCTTTTTCTAAATCGACATCATAAATTTTGATGTTCTTATGCGAGGATGCTATTTTCAGTAATTGGGTATTTTCCTTTCTAAAAGCCATTGCCCCTGATGTTTTAATAATCAATTCTACCGAATCATTTTCTGAAAACGCTCTGTTAAATGCTTCAACAAGGAAAATTGGATTTTTCCTTTCCATCGAACTGTGATAACTGAAAATAAATAGAAAACTGAATTTAGTAGGATCAAAAAAGTTACGACCGATGTTCTTACCAATACCATTTAATTTAAAAGCCACCGGATGCGGAACGATTGTGATTGGATTATTATAAACCCTTTTAAATATCGATTTACAAAAAGAGGAAGCTGTCCAAATTTCATTAAATAAGCTGAGATTTTCGGAATGTTCTGGTGGTAGATACTCCGACTCCCACATTAAAAATAAGATGGTATATCTAAATTTGAATAATTCTGGATCTATAATTCTGAAAAAATTATCTAAATCTTTCAAAGAAATTTGCACTAAACTTACCGAATATTTGAACTCGACAACAAGATCTGGATTTTTCTTGATCTTTTCATAATCAATCAAATGAAGCGGTATGGCCTGACTTTTGGCTGCCTCAATATTTAATCGTACAGCTTCTCCCAAACCAAATTCGCCATCTATATATCCAATGATGTTTAAACCTTTATTCTTTGTATTCATATTAATTTGCTAAAACAGGAGCGGTATTTAATGATTGTAGAAAAACAAGATTTTTATACGTACCATTTTGTGCTAATAGTTCGTGATGTGTTCCTTTTTCGATAATCACTCCGTTCTTCATTACTACAATTAAATCGGCATTTTGAATTGTTGAGAGTCGGTGTGCAATTACAATAGATGTTCTATTTTCCATCATATTCTCCAAAGCATCCTGCACCAGTTTTTCCGATTCTGTATCTAAAGCTGAAGTTGCTTCATCAAGAATCATAATTGGGGGATTTTTCATGACTGCTCTTGCAATCGCTATTCGTTGCCTTTGCCCTCCTGATAATTGATATCCTCCATCCCCGACGCTGTATTGATAGCCCTTAGGAAAGGAACTTATAAAATTATGGGCGTTAGCAATTTTTGCAGATTCAATGATTTTACTTTCTTCCGGGTTTTCTATACCTAAAGAAATATTATTAGCGATAGTATCATTAAATAATATTGAATCTTGCGCCACAATCCCCATTTGATCTCTTAAAGAAGCTGCAGTTACATTTTTAATATCAACACCATCAAATGTTATGCTGCCCTCGGTAACATCATAAAAACGAGTTAGTAAATTGGCTAATGTTGATTTCCCACTTCCCGATTCTCCTACCAAAGCCACAACCTTACCTTTTGGAACGGTCAGATTAAAATTCTTTAAAACATAATCATCCTTATATTTAAAAGAAACATTAGTAAATTTTATTTCTTTATTAAAACCTTTGATAACCTTCGCATCCGGTTTTTCTTCTAATGGATCTACTGCATCAAGAATTAAAGCGACCCTTTCGTAAGCAGCGTTCCCACCCTGTAAAGCATGATTTGCTTTGGTTATTGCTTTAGCCGGCGTTAAGATCTGATAGGCCAATCCCATATACGCAATAAAGGCACCTCCGCTTAAAGACTGATCGACCAAGACTAAAGATCCGCCATAAATTAGCAGAATTGAAATGGCTAAAATCCCAAGAAATTCACTAGCCGGTGCAGCAAGGCTCATGGTTTTACCTATCGAATTATTCAGGTTGTTTATATTGTCTGTAAATTCAAAAAACTTTTTAGAAAAGAAACGTTCAGAATTAAAGTTTTTGATAATTTTTATTCCGCCTAAAGTTTCTTCGATATTCGATAAAAGCTCACCTTCCATCGCAAAAATATTCCCTGATTGACTTTTTATTCCTTTTGTAATTTTAGTAATAAGAAACCCGGAAATGGGAATAAAAAAGAAAACAAAAATAGTCAACTTCCAACTAATTGCTATCATTCCTAAGAGTGTAAATAGAATCGTTAATGGTTCTCTAACCATCATTAAAACACTCATAAAAGAGACTTTAATGGTATTAATATCAGACGTCATTCTAGCAATTAAATCTCCTTTTCTTTCATTTGAAAAAAAAGCTACGTTTAAGCCTATAACTTTATTGTAAACATCTTGTCTTAAATCTTTTAAGATTCCATTGTTTAAATAAGTCATGTATAAGATAGAAAGATAATTGAACAGGTTCTTTAGCAGAAAGGTACTTAACACAAATCCCACTACGATAATTAAAGTGAATAAAGGCCCTTTAGTAATTTGTGTTGTGGTAATAAAGTAATTTAGATAATCCTCGAAATAATGAAGATCAAAATCCCTAATGCCTTGGTAAACCGGCTTTACGGTTAATTTTTCGCCATCTTCAAACAGCACCTTTATCATTGGTAGTAAGGATAACATAGATAGTGAAGAAAAGAGCGCATATAAAATATTGAAAACAATACTTAAAATCTGATAATTTCTATATGGAATAAGATATTTGAGAAATCTTTTAAAATTTTTCATTGGTAGTGAGGTAAATAGATGAAATTCTAAACTTATGCTTCAAGAATACTCTTGTACACATTAATGTATTCTTTAGCCGCTTTTGTCCAGGAGAAACTTTTGGCACGTTCAGCATAAATTGAGGTATAGTTCTCTCGATTATCTTCGTATGTCGACATTCCCTCTTCAAATATATTAGCCATATATTGTGGATCGAAGTTTTCCCAATAAAAAGAATGTTCCCCTCCTATTTCAGGCAAAGAAGAAAGACTGGAAAGAAATACAGGTTTACCAAACGTCATTGCTTCTATCACCGGTAATCCAAAACCCTCTCTTAAAGAAGGAAAAGCAAATGCTAAACAGTTTTTATAATAAAAAACCTTATCGGCTTCACTAATATGGCCGGCTAAGAAAACTCTGTTTTCTAGTTTATCTTCTTTGATTTTTAATTTCAATTTTTCAGCATATTCGCTTTTTACTCCTCCTGCAATAATGAGGTTTATACCTTTAAGATATTTAATCATTTCCACCAGTGTATGAAAATTCTTTTTTTCATCTACCTGTCCTATGCAAAAAATAAAAGGCCTTAGAGATTCATTTTTACCGGCGGCAACATCGGTTATCGCTAAGCTGCCTGCCATAGAATTGCCATTATAAATTATATGCTCTGGCACTTTGGGTACATCAAAATATTGATGTGTTTGATTTTTTGTGTATTCTGAAATATATACTAAAGCCGAGCTTCTGTCTAATTTTTCTTTAAATAGCTTAATTCTGGTTTCTAAGCGTTTACCTTTATCCTCTTCCATAAAATTTATATCATGTATCGTAAGCAGATAAGGAATTTGATTTGAAAAAGGTTCGATCTTTGTATTTTGATTTACAGAATGCCATAAATTAAACTTACGCTTAATTCGAAAAAATGGATACCTGGTAATCTGATGATAAGTATGATAACGTAGATTATTCCCAATTTTACGTTTCGCAACAGTATTATTACAGTTTAAGGTTATCTCGTGTTCTGTTAAAAATTCACTTTCATCACTTAGGGATTTAGCCAAATTCAAATTGAATTGTCCAAAACCGGAATAAAGATTTTGAATGTTGTGAGTTTCTAAGAACACCTTCTTCAAGCATTTCGAGTCTTTACCAAAAAGTGTTTGCATAGGTTTTCAAATTAGATAATAGGGGGTAGATTTTTAGTAAGCCTACATTTTCAAGATGAATAAACTCTAATTTGGTTGCGTTAAATAGGAATTTTGGTATATTATTTTTTGTCTAGAGCAAATAATTAAATGATTACCAAATATTTGAATTGTGATTTTTTTTTTAAAAAACTGAATACACTTTCTTAGCGAAGTAGTCATGTTTATTTAAAGCAGCACATTTTAATTAATAATTATACTTCAACTTTTCAATTTTGATTTCATTCGAATCTCAATATCTTTGTTGAAAATTTAGTATTGAAAAAGATTTTTAGAACCATTTCTTTCTTTTTATTCATCGGGTGTCACCTTGCATTCCTTACTTCCGTTTTGTTTGAAAAGGTCAATAATCTTTGGCTAATATTAGGAGTGCTTTGTGCTAGCATACTTATAACTTATGCCTACTACCATAAAAGTATACAAGAGGAAGAACATTTTTTAGACGATCTTCAAGATATCGTATATATTAGCTTTGGAGGTTTATTAACCTATTTTATTAGCACCAATTTAGAATTTGGAGCGGTAATCGCTGCTGGTTTTACAGGAACGCTTGCGTCTTACTTACCGTCGTTTTCTAAAAATTCGAAATGGCTTAAAAGAACTCCGGTTCCGCTTTACTGCGGTGCTTTTGTTGGGATGACGGCACCTAGCGTCTCATCTGGATATACCTTTATTATTTTCACCTGTTTTCTAACCGGTGTACTATTTATTTCAGCAAAAAATGTTTTTAATGGATTTGGAGGGAAACTAGGCACGATAGCTTTTGGGGGTGTAGCTTTATCCTCATTAATCATTTATCTTCTTTTCTAATGGAAACGATATTGCTAACCTTAACCGGAATTTTTGGAAGTTTGCTTACCTGGTTTATCAATAATCATAAAGCACAAGGAGCCGTTAGAGCTTCAGCACTCCCCTCTTTAGTAGTTGGATTATTTTTCTATATTTTTCCGAATGTAGTTTCTGAATATCTTACAAAAAATGTTCCGCTTGTTTTTATTGGTGCTTCGTTTGTGGGCATGGTTTCCATTAATATTATCTCAAAATGGTTTTACGTAGCTATTTCAGGATTAATTTTTAGCATTATTTATCTTAATACCGGTAAGTTTTTTAATGGATTTGGTGGCGCATTGGGCACCACGGCATGTATTTCGGTTTTAGTTGCTATTGGCCTGGCCAGGATTATCGAGCACCGCGGCATTAAAAAGAAAAGAAATCTTTGATCATTAACGATGGTTTTTAAAATTTAAGCTATTATGCCTGGTCATACTAATGATTTCAATAAATAGAAAGTCCACATTCGGAAATTAATTTTTCTATTTTTGTTTTAAATTGAACTTAATTCTTATGGAATTAAAACGTATAAAGCCAAGAGCTGATATTGCACAAAACAAAAAGTCTTATAAGACTTTTTCGCAATTTATGGGTTTCACGGAAGTGATTAAACAACATGAACTTACCGATCCTGTAATTGAAAAACTTAATGTTGAAATTGATAAAGTCAACGAAGCTCCCATCAAAAAACTGAAAAACCAGATAAAGAAAAGTCAGTTAAAAATGCTACAAATTATTGAGAAGGATTTAAAACTAGTTCCTAAAAACTATTATCAAAATACCTGGATTGCTATTGGTATTTCTGCAATTGGTATTCCTTTAGGGACTGTTTTCGGCTTAGTACTAGATAATATGGCATATTTGGGACTTGGTATTCCTATTGGTTTAGCCATAGGCTTTGCAATTGGTTCCCAAAAAGATAAAAAAGCAAAAGAAGAAAACCGACAAATGAATATGGAGGTGTAATACTTCAAATTTGATAAATCCGAGATAATTCTCGGTAAATAAATCTTCAGCAAAATTGTATAAAAAAAGCCAGAAATATTTACAATTCTGGCTTTTCTAGTTTAATTTCTTCGGAAGAATTATTTTTTTGATTCCAAAATATCTCGATAAAATGGCACAATTTGATCTGCCATCATTTTATCTTCTTCAATAGATGGATGCGCACCACATCCAGTTTCAGGAATCGGTTCAAAATCAAAAATATGTATTTTCTTCCCTTCTCCTTCAAAATAACTAGCTACGCTATCTAAGCATCTGTGTAAAATTTCTTCTCGTTCTCCAGACACCATAGGGCTATCCAGTATGGCAATTTCTGGATTATCTCTTGTATCGATTAAATGCTTTACAAATTTGATATAAGCACCAACGTAATCATCTTCGCTAAATGGTAAACGTTCATGTTTACCATCTCCATCTGATAAATCGTTAGTTCCTAAATTGATACTTATTAAATCTGGATTAAAATCTTTGGAAGTATAACTTTTTGAACTATCCTCGTTAAGATAAAGATTGTCATAAACATCTGGCACTGTTGGTCCAGGAACGTCCCAATTTCTATACATTCCCCAACCTGAAATTGAAGACAATACAAAATCGGCATCTAATCTATTGGCAGCAAGGGTAGCATAAGAATAGTACGCATTGTGAGAATCAAACCAACCGCCTTCGTCACATGGATACTCTTTATTATCATTCCCAAAACCAGAGGTAATCGAATTTCCTATAAATTCAATTTTGGCTTCCGGTTTAGCAGGTGCTTTTGCCAGATTTTTAGCTTTAATACCGCTTAACACTAAATTACCCGTACTGGCTTCTGTAGCTTTATACAACTCTACTATCGTATCGTTTTTACTAACCGGGATTTGCATTGAATTTATAGTATCTCCCTCTACAATGGTTTTACCTTTATATTCACCATTTACTGCAACCGCCCAAAATGCATGTTGCTTAGGATCGTCGGTTTTAGAATACACTACGATGGTATCTTCTATTGTATTTTTAAAAGTAACTTTAGAGGCTGGGCTAATCATTACCAAAGAGGAATCTCTTTGATCGGTTCTTCCAGAGATCGCAAAGTATTGAGCGTCTTGTGGTGAATGTAATTTAGCCTGATGCTCTTCTTTTGTTTGCTTACAACTTAATAAGCTAGATATGGCAGCTAGGGTAAGTAAAATTTTCTTCATATAAAATGATGTTCTAATAATTACAAATTCTAATTAAAGTAAAAATAAACTTAATTTTAGAACCTTAAATATTTCCTGTCTTTTTTAATTGATTCGATAAAAAAATTGTAATCTCGCGTTTTGATCAACAAGCCCTTTAAATCTATAAACTTTCATTCCTTTATGAATAAGTCGCTAAAAATAATTTCGTTTAGTATTCTGCTTGCAGCTCTTATTTTGAGTTGTAAAACTTTAAATGTGGCCTCTAACACTAATTTTTGTGTTTTAAAATGGGGAATGTTAGGTGTGATAAAGCAAGATATTATTCGATTTTATGAGGTTGAAGGAGATCAATGGCAACAATGTGATACGCCAGATTTTAAAATTCCAGAAAATGATGATCTTCTTTTTGTAGGTGTAGGAAAAATTGGTGTCATTAAAGATCAGGATATTTCATTTTATTCAGTGAATAATGAGGGAAATTGGGGAAAGAACTCAACGCCGGCTTTTCATTTAAAGAAACATCAAAAAGCGATGTCTGTTGGTTTAGGAACAATTGGTATTATTGAAAATAAAAAGATTAGGTTTTACGATACGAAAGAAGGTGCATGGACAAAAATTGATGATAAAGTTAGTGATTTTGACCTTCCAGAAAATGGTAAAATTGTCCCGCTAATGCTAGACCCTTTAGGCATAGCCTCTATTGGAATTGTAAACAATCAGGATTTGAAGATTTATCACTACAATACTAATTCCAAAACCTGGATTTTAAGTGATCTAGATTTTACGCTACCAAAATACGATGAAATTGTCTCAGTTGGTTTTGGCAATATTGGTATAGCAAATGGAGAGAAAATAAAGTTCTTGCCGCTAGAAGCTATAATGAATAATAAGCTAATTCGCGATAAAATTCCAGAGATTCCAGATTTTAAATAATTCCCCAAAAACACCTTATTTTCCTTAAAAATTGAGCTGACAATAATCTTATTGATCATTTCTTCGGAAATTAATATTGAATAAAATCAGCATAGATTTTATTTTTTATTCTGAAAACTTTCAGTGCTTTATCTGTATTTCCAGTCGTAAGAACTTATTTGATTTTTTTTGAAATAATTATCTGGTTTTTGTCAATTTTTGAATTATAAAACGACACAGTATTTTAATATTGCTTACTATTGAAGCATAATAATGATCAACAAAATTTAATCTAATGAATATCATTAAATCTAATTTGAGTAAAGTTCTGACTGTACTCTTTATATGCATTTGTAATGCTGGTTTCGCGCAACAAAAGAATTTTGAATTTGCAGAACGTTCGTTAGAACCAGGTACTAAAACCGAATTTTTATTACCGGTTAACACCAATTCTGATAGTACTGTGATTCCGGTTACTGTATTTCATGGACAAAAAGAAGGCCCTGTACTTGGTATTGTTGCCGGTGTACATGGTACCGAATTTGTTCCAATTCTAGCTGCACAACAGTTAGCCAAAGACATTGATCCTAAAAACTTATCAGGAACGATTATTTTGGTACATATAGCAAATGTTGAAGGTTTTTTAAATCGGTCATTTCGCGTAAATCCTATTGATCAGAAAAATTTAAATCGTGTATTTCCCGGAGAACAAAATGGTAGCATGACCGAGCGCCTTGCCTGGACGATTTCTAATACGATAATTCCTGTTTGTGATTTTTATATCGACGTACACGCAGGCGATTATAATAACGATTTGCGTTCGTATGCTGGTTACTATAATTACTTTGATAAACCTGAAATTTCGAATAAAGCAAAAGACATTGCAGTTGCGATGGGATTTCCTTTTATTGTTCAGTTTGGGAATCAGGAAAGCCTAAAAGATAAAGCAATTTATACCTCTCGCGAAGCATTTATACAAGACATACCTGCAGTAGATATAGAGTGTGGCCGAATGGGAATTGTTGAAGAAAAATTTGTACAAAGAATTCAGGAAGCTCTATGGAATGTAATAGGACATCTTAATATGGCAGATGTTAAAGTTCCTGAAAATAAGACAGCAGTATTTATAGGACAACGCACAACAATTAATAGCGAAGAAACCGGCTTTTTCTACAGTGATTTTACCAGCGGTGACTACGTGAAAAAAGGAATGAAATTAGGATATATCACCGATCTTTTTGGAAATCATCTTAAAGATGTACACTGCCCGGTAGATGGAATGATTCTCTATAAAACATTTAATCCTCCAATTAAAAAAGGAGATGGTTTGTTTAGTATTGGTCACATCGATTAGTAAACCAATTAATTTTATAAAACAGCAAAAACCCCAAAATCTATTGGGTTTTTTGCTATTTTTAAAGAACTCGGGGTATAAAATTATTCAGGAAGCTCTGGTGGCGTTTCCCGATGATTTACTGATTCTAAAGTTTTTAAAAATGCCACTAAAGCATATTTTTCCTTTTTAGTTAAGTGTAGCTTTTTCAATAAAGGAGAAGTTGTTGGGAATAAGGTATCGTTTACTTGATGATCTTTTCGTTTTGGATGGGGCATCCCGGCGCTGTATAAATTTACAATTCCATATAAATTCTGAAACAAACCATTATGCATATAAGGCCCAGTTCTGCTAATTTCTCGTAACGTTGAAGTTTTAAATTTGCCCACATCTTCTTTATTGCCGGTAACTTCATAACGCCCTAAATCTTCAAAAGGTCGCCCGTAATACGTTAAACCGGTATTATGAAATTTATTGTCTGAAAAATAACTGGTATTATGGCAGTTGATACATCGAGCTTTAGTTCTAAACAAATGCATTCCTAATACCTGCTGATCGGTAAACATTTTACTTTCTCCATCTATAAATCGGTCAAAACGAGTGCGGCCGCTAACAATCGTACGCTCGTAGGTAGCAATTGCTTTTTGAATTCGTTCTTTACTAACTGTTTTATCCCCAAAAGCGGCTTCAAATAAAGCTTTGTAGCCTTCAATTTTTGCGATATCTTCAGAAGCCAAATTAATATGGAAATTCATTTCTAGCGTATCCTGAATAGGAAACTGTGCCTGATCTTCTAAAGAACTGGCACGACCATCCCAAAAAAGTGTTTCAGCATAAGCAGAATTTAAAATCGTCATTGAATTTCTTCTCCCCTCTCTTCTTAAATGCCCATAGCTATGCCTTCTACCATCTCCCCAACCCAGTTCAGAATCATGACAACTGGCACAAGCAATTTGCCCGCTAGACGATAAACGCGGATCGAAAAACAAGCTTTTCCCTAAGTCTTTTTTTGCTTCGGAATACGGATTATCTGTCGGAAATTGAACATCCGGTAAACTGCCTATATCCTTAAAATCAGCCTTATTTATTGTAGAATCTAAGCTAGGTTTTGGCCAAGTAGAAGGATCGCCACTGCTATACACTTCACGTAACCGATCTATATTATATTCTTGGTAAGCTTTAAAACCAAAAAAACTTACAACTATCGAAAAAATGAAAAGTTTAAATATTCTGTGTAGCATGTTTTAATAATATACTTTTAAACTTGCTGAAACCGTCCATCTATTAGGAGTGGTATTATTGAAATACTGTAAATTATTGAAGCTTTCTTGGTAAGAACCTTTTATAGAAAAATAAGTATCCAGATTTTGAATTGACTTTAAGTTTAATCCTAAATCGATACTACTTTGCCAATTTGAAGCTGAAAACAATTCGCTATTTGGAAGTGTTACCTCTTCATAAAAAAGCTTTTGTGTTAAACCGAAAAAATCTTTATCCTGTATCGAATTAAAATAGGATGCATTAGGGTAATTAAATTGATGGTTTAGAGAAATATTTACTTGTCCACTTACTTTTGGTAAAAAGTCTAAATTCGGGTTTATTTTTATTCGTTTCATAGCGTAAAATTCAGGTTTTACAAACGAAAAATTTAAACGAGATTGCTCTAGAACATCTTTTTGTTCTGAATTTCTATAACCGAAACCTAAACCAAGATCTGTAACCGATTTTCCTTGTTTCGTTTCTAAATACCCAAAGAGTAAATTAACTTTTGTAATAGATGCCGAATAAGACTGCCCTCCTTGATTGGTAAGTGTATTCCCTGCTTTAGTATGCAATCCAGAAAATTGAAGTTTTAAATGACTATTTTCAGTTTGCTTTTTTAATACTAAAGCATCTAAAGAATAGGTTTTGGGTTTATATTCTGCAAAAAAGTCTTTTTCATTATGCTTGTTATTTACATTGGCATTTTTATAGGTATCTTGTTTTTTCTGAAGATACCCAACATCTATATTTATAGTGTAGATTTCATTCTCAAGTGTATATCCAAGAGTAATACCTGCCTGATGATAATTCCGCATGGTAGAGGTCCAAAATGCATTGGAAAATGATCCATAACCCGTTATCCACTTAATGTACTGTCTATAATTTTTTGGAGAATCGTTACTGCTAATGGTATAATTTGTTTTGTTGCTTATATCGGTAGCCCCATAGCTTCCCTTTAGACTTACATACTGAGATGCCGTAATTTGATAATTAAGCCCTGCATTAAAAACTAATTCATTAAAGGTAATTTTATCACGAGGATCTCTATCGTTCCTGTATTTATTGAAGAGATGGTAATTAACCTCAGCTAAAGCGTGCCATTTATCTTTTATAGGAAATACAATTCCGCCATTAATATCGTAATCTTGATTACTCCAATTACCGGGTCTGGCTACTCCAAAATAATGCGGATCTTCCATAAATCCGTTTTCCGGAAGCTGGTAACTTAAATTCCATTTTAAATTTTTATAGTATGATTTGGTTATCGATAAATCGCCATAAAATAAAATACCGCTTTCATTTTTGTAAATTCCATTGGTCTGTAACCCAAAATTCTGCATTTGGGAAGGGATTCTAGCATCTCTAAAATCCCCTCCTTCTGCAGTATAGAATAATCCTGTTTCGGTATAGTTTTTTACCGGTAAATACAAAAAATTAAATGGATTAATTTTTTCAGCAGTTAAAATATCAGAAAAAAAAGTATTTCCCGCCGGTGTAAATTCCTGAGCGTTTAACCACCCTATATTTACACAACACATTACTATACATATTCGTAAAAAACGATACCGTTTCATTTAAAAAGTGGTTGTAATTTCTACAATTGGTCTATCTAGTACTTCAAAATCGTTACTACTGTTATTCGTGTCCTGATAAAATACTTTTCCATCTTTATCAGATTTCACTTTACGAATTATCGATTCTGAAGAAAATTTCCCGCTAATCGTTGCTATTTCACCAGCATCCACGCTATTTGGTAATCTTGGTGGTTTTGGCTTAGCCGGATCTGTATTTTGTATTTCTACCCCGTCTAAAACATATTCTACAGGTACCTGCATATATGTAGAAGTTTCTTCATCAAAATTATCATCGTTGATAGATGGCAGTGGTACTGAGTTTATTTGTTGATATGCTTCTTGGTTAGCTCTAAAAATGACTAAAGCCTCACGACCATTGGTGTCAAATATTAAGTCGTTTCCTTTAAAGGTTTTAAAAAGGATATTTAAATTTATCGAATTTGGATTGTCAATATCAGAGTCTATTCCATTTCCGCCGGTAGAGGCAAAATAATCTTGATAAAACGCCTCGAAAGGAGCCTGACTTAAATCTACCGTTAATGATGGATCTTCTACTTCATAAGTTACCGGTTCACCATCACTGTCTACAGTATTTAATGGAGCTTTATGATTTACTGCAGTAGCTGCAATGATTACACTTTTTCCTGATTCAAGCGGATATTCTTCTCCGCTACCTGGAATTTGCAATACTTCTTCAGCATATACATAAGCAGTATTTGCATTGTCAGGATCTTGTTGATTAATAGATTGGCTCCAATCGTATTGCCCATTAGGTAAGTTATAATCTCTAATAGTAGAACTAATACTAGTTTGTCCTTTTATTTGTGCGAAATACAAGCCGTCTAAATAAATGGTTTTATTAGAATTATTGTGAATTTCTACAAACTGATCACGGAATACAGCTCCTCTTCTGACATCAGATCCTACAAAATAAATTTGTTTAAACACTAAATCTCCAATTTGCCCAGTAACCAAAGAAATTTCGGTAGTTGTGTTTGTTTCTGAAATACTTACATTTGATAAACTTCCATTAAATATTACCTCGTTAGTAACTTCTTTACCAGAAAATGCTTCATATTCTGCTGCCGTATACTGCTTACTTACGTTGACATTATAAGTTCCCGGAACTACTTCTATGGTGGCATTTCCTGAAGCATTGGTTGTAATGCTGTAAGTTTTGCCATCTTCTACATTTTCTAAGGAAATTGTAGCTTCTTCTGCCGGTTTATTGCCTTCATCTGTACCAAGGTCTATGGTAAATTGATGTGATACAACATTTATGAAATTATCGTCGTCACTACACGATAAAAATAACAGCCCAACAAGGCCTAACAAATAAAACTTTCTCATTGATTATTTATTTAGATTAGAATTGATAATTAATTTGCGCTCCAAAACTTATAGATTCATTTTGTAAGTTCTTATGATTTCCAGTAGCTACCAAGGGTCGATAATTTAAAAAGTTGGTAACATACATCGACAGACTTAAATTATTTTCAAATTCTTTTGTAAGTCTTAAATGAAAATTGTGATACAGATGGGTGACTTGATCTCTAGAATTGGATGGGGGTTGAAGTAAACCCTGAAATCTTTGATCATCTAGATTGTCTGCTGATATCGCTATTCGATCTCCATTTCCATCAATATACGCCACCGGATAAATTGATTTTATTGTAGCATAGTTAGTTCTTCGTGTGAATTGTTCTGCAGTAAGCGAAATTAATAAGCCTAATTCAGATAAATGATAACTTGCCGTGCCACGCAATTTTAAATCGTCAGACTTATCAGGATATTTTGTGAAAATTCCATAAGGAACCGCAATATTAGCCTTATCGGAATTAGATTTTATAGTTTCATTAAACGATTTATTCTCGGTATATACATATCGTCCTGAAAAACTAAAAGAGGTATTAATCGCTTCAATTTTTTTGAAAGTTGCAAAAAACTCTACCCCAACATCGGTTGTCTCTTGAGAATTTTGTGGTAAACTATAGGTTTCTACCCGATTAGAATATCCGGTTACTTGGTAATCTGGAGCTGTATTATCTTCCGGATAAGTAAATTCGACTTCAGGATAATCAAAATTCACTAATTGGTCGCGCCCAACAATTCCATCAAAAGTTCGGTTATAATAAGCGGTTAAACTAAAATTTGCAAAATTGGCATTGTAATTAGTACCTAGCTCGTACTTCCAAATTTTAGAAGGTTCTAAATCTAATTTGTCAATCGCAATTTTATAGGTTTGTACTAAATTAAATGCATAATCATTGGTTCGAATATCCCGAATTAAATAATCGTAATATTTATCACTTGGGAAAATTTGCGAAAGTGAGGGCGCTTTAGAAGCAAAACCTATACCGCCTCGTATACTCCATTTTCTTGATAGTTCGTAGCCAAAATTTATACGCGGGCTGATACTGGAAAAACCATTTTGATTATCGTAACGCAGCCCGATATTCGCAAATAAATCGTGGCCATTTGCAAAAGTATAGGTGCTATTATCTTGAAAATAAAATCCGTAATTCTTCCGTGGAGTCACTAAATTTCTATACGAAGTAGGCCTAAAACCTACATCTTCTCCACTCGTACCTTTAAAGGTAAAATTTGAATAGGCTTTATCCGGATCAAATCCTGTACCCCTACCTTTATTATCACTATAACTAAAATTGAATCCTGCTGATAAATTATGACTAATTTTTTCGCTATTCAGCGATTTTCTAAATGATAATTTAGTGTTTAAATTTAGCGGTTGTCCAAAAACTTCTTTTACAGACAAGTAAGAAACTGGGGTATAATTACCAGTATATAAACTGGTTTCCATCGCGGTTGGGACTACTAGTCCTCCGTTATTTATAAATGATTGATGATAGGAGTGTTGTTTAGCATACGAAAATCCCACATTAAATTCGATATTATCGATTATAGCCGTATTGGCATTCCAAAACAAACGGTTACTGAGTCGAATTCCTCTATCCTTTTTAAAGGTAGCTTCTCTTTTTCCAGATTCATTCTCTTTATCGTAAGAGATATCATTTAAATTATCATGAAAATTAAGAGAAAATGAATTTCGAAATTTTTTGTCGTGAGAATTTACGGTCCAAATAGCAGATGCCGTTACCCGATCGTAGTTATTTAATTGATCGGTGGGATGATTATTCGCATTCAAATAATTAATAGAAAAACTTAAGTTTCCGGCTTTTTCTCCTAAATTATATCCTTTATCTAAACTTACCTGAGTAGTCCCTTGGCGCAAACTAGCCATTATTCGATACGGGCTTATTCCTGCTTTTCGGTCTATTTTAATTAAGCCGGTAGTTAAATTTCCATATTCAGCATCCGGTATCCCGGCTATTACTTCTATTTTTTCAATATTAGAAGCCGGTATGGTATTTAAATCTAAACCATTGGAAGGATTATCTAAACTAGTTAGCCCATTATTGCTTCCTTTACTATAAGTTTGCATATTTTCATCATTAGAAATTTGCAAACCGTCAATCATATACGCAATTCCAAATGCATTTGTCCTAGTAGCTCCGGCGCTTGACGTTCTTAAATTAAGAATATTAGTTTCAGTGAAATTGGGCGGTTTTATTTCTTGCCCAGGTAATTGTTGTAAAATATCAGAAAGGCTAAACGATTGGCGTTGGTTAACGGCATAATCATCTAATACTACTGCAGATCCTACTTTACTTCGTTTAGGCACGGCGGTTACCGTAACATCGTCTAATTTTAGGTTGTCGTCTTTTAACCGAACAGTAAGGATTTTACTAAAATCTTTAATATCATCTTGTGTGATTTGCTGTTCTTTTTTCCCGAGTATTTTAAAATTCAACTCAAAACTTTTGGGATTATAAATTTTAAGCGAAAAATAACCTTTCTCGTTAGTTACTGTCCAAGCATTACTGTTAGCATCGGTAATTAAAACACCTTCTAAAAGTTGGCTATTTTCATCACTTATAACTCGACCGGAAAGACGTGATTGGCCATACGAAAATGTACAGCTTAATATAAATAACAATGTAATAAATCGCATATAGTAGGGATTTGCGGCTGCAAATATATATTTATTTAGATTTAATACAAATAAAATTAATTGAATATCAATTAGGCCTTAATACTACTTTCTCAGAAGATAATTCAGATTTTAAATTTAATGTGTCAATCGATTTATTTGTAAATTTAATACCGATTAATAAGTGTTTTTTTATACTTATTTTCCACCAATCATCAAAAAAATAAAACATTGATATTCAATGCATAAAAAATTAAAAAACATATGAAGAAGTTATTATTTTTCACATTAATATTTTGTAATCTACTCGTCAGCGCTCAAAATTTTACTAAAATTAAAGTTGAAGGCGGATTCATTAAAGGCTATAACGAAAACGATTTAACTATTTTTAAAGGCATTCCCTTTGCAGCTCCTCCAGTTGATGAATTACGTTGGAAAGCTCCACAACCTGTAAAAAAATGGGAAGGCATAAAAAACACTACTAATTTTTCGAATTCTCCCTTCCAGCCCGGAAATCCTGTTGCTGGAAAAAGTGAAGATTGCCTTTATTTGAATGTTTGGACACCTGCCAAAAGTAAAAACGAAAATTTACCGGTTATGGTATGGATTTATGGAGGAGGTTTTAGCTTTGGAAGTAGTGCAGAACCTGTGTGCGATGGTTCTTCTCTTGCAAAAAAGGGAGTGATCGTAATATCCATAGCTTATAGAGTAGGCCCGCTAGGATTTTTAGCACACCCTGAATTAAGCAAAGAAACCGAATCCAACACCTCTGGAAATTATGGGTTATTAGATCAAATCGCCGGATTAAAATGGGTCCAAAATAATATTAAAAGTTTTGGTGGAAACCCGGATAATGTTACCATTTTTGGGGAGTCTGCCGGAGGTATATCTGTGAGTATGTTATGTGCTTCTCCTTTAGCTAAAGGCTTATTTAAAGGAGCTATTTCACAAAGTGGAGGTTCGTTTGGTCCTACTCGAAAAACTACCTATCCGGGTGAAAATATGAAAACGCTTAAACAAGCAGAAGCGGATGGAGTTGAATACTTAAAAAAAGCAGATGTATCTTCTATTGAAGAACTTCGAGAATTACCCGCAGAAGATTTACCTATGGGAATGGGTATGCAAAGTAGCTGGCCCATAGTTGATGGTTATGTTATTCCGGATGCTCAATATGAATTATATAAAGATGGAAACTTTAATGATGTTCCGGTTTTAATTGGTTATAATTCTGATGAAGGAGCTTCATTTTCAAGAGAAAAAACTCCGCAACAGTATATAGAAAACGTTCAAAATCGATATGGTAAATTTTCAGATAAACTTATTGAAGCCTATCCGGTTTCTGAAAATAAAGTTTCTAAAACAGCTAGAGATTTAACACGTGACGCCGCTTTTGGTTGGCATACTTGGAAGTGGGCCAATTTGCAATCTCAAAAAGGCAATACCAATGTATTTTATTATTATTTTGATAAACATCCGGAGTACCCAAAAGATTCTCCACAATATGGATATGGCTCTCCTCACGGACAAGATATAGCTTATGCTTTTATGAACTTAGAGGTGGTAAATAAGGGAGACATTTCAGCTTCAGATAAAAAATTAGCTGAACTCATGGGAACCTATTGGACCAACTTTGCAAAATACGGAGATCCGAATAGCCCATCGGTTCCAGAATGGCCTAGCTTCAGTAAAAATAATCCAAAAGTGATGTATTTGGATGCTAATCCGCATTTAGGACCTGTACCAAGTGAAAACTCGTTAAAAGTTTTAGATGACTATTTTGAATGGAGATATACTCCTGAAGGAAAAACTTGGGAAGAAAATCATTAAAATAAATAAACGCTGGTAAAATTTAAAAACAATTCTACCAGCGTTTTTAATAGTTATTTAGAGTACTTTATACTGCAAATAAAAAGGAAGCAATAATCATCCAGCTGCCTACAATCAAGCCTAAAATTCCTAATTTTCCTTGTTTAGGAGCTATTTTCTCTCTTAAAGTAGCTGCTTTTTCTTGTGCCGCAGCATTATTTTTAAGCAACAGACTATTAATAAGTGAAAAACCAAGCATAAAACCTAAACCTGCTTCTACAATACTACCTGCTAATAACGTTGCCCACCAGATAGGAGCTGAAGTTAACCAACCTAAATTAAGGATAGCTGAAATAATTCCCCAAACTCCAAAGATGCAAAATACCAGCCCAATCCAGCCCTGATAAGGAGCTACTTTAGCCAACAATTCTTCGGCGTTTGGTTTTTTTGAAAGAATTAAAGATGGCACTGCGATGATGCTTAATAAAATGAGAGTGATACCGTAAATCATAATTTGTATTTTTTATTTTTTACAAAGATGCAACGAAGTACTCCTTCATTTATAACCCGTATATTGGGAAAAAATACACCCTGTTTTCAGGGAGCTTACTCTAGAATACCATTCTCCAGCGCATAACGAGTTAAACCTGCCAAGTTACGTACCTGTAATTTTGATATAAGATTTTTACGATAACTTTCTATAGTGTGTTTGCTTAAAAAAAGTTCATCTGCAATTTCTTGAGTAGTATATTCTTTGGCTATTAATTTTAAAACCTCTTTTTCTCTTTTGGTTAATTTCACCACCGGTTTTTTCCGAGTTTCAAGCATTGTATCCATCAAAACTTGTTTAATCCGTGCAGAGAAATAAGTGCCTCCATTCAAAATGGTTGTAATTGCGTTTAATAATTCTCGCTTTTCGGAATTTTTAGAAATATATCCCTCTAAACCTGTTTCGGTAAGTTGCTTTATTGTTTCTCCATCTTCTGACATACTAACGACCAAGGTTTTCACATTCGGGAATTCCTTTTTAATTGCTGAGTTTAGTGCGATACCATCCATTCCTGGCATACTAAGATCTGTAATTACTAAATCTATTGCTTCATCTGTATTTATCTGTAAATACTTCAAAACCTGTTCGCCATTAGCAGCGGTAAGTTTTACATCTATATTTTCTTCGTCGTTTAAAATACTTTTTACACCATCAATAAACATGGCATGATCGTCGGCAATAATTATAGTATATTTCATTATTCTTCAGTAAATTTTATTTTGGGAAATTCAATGCTTATGACAGTTCCCCTATCTTTAGCACTATCTATAGCAATTGTTCCATTATATTCTTGAACACGCTGAGTAATATTTCTAAAACCGATTCCTTTAAAATTACCTTCAGTATTAAAACCAACCCCATCATCATCGTATAACAAAGAAAGGCTATACTCTTCTTCAGGCATAATTATCTGTATACTAACCAAACTAGCTTCAGAATGCTTTATTGCATTTGTTACTAACTCTTTACAAATATTAAAAAGCGTAACCTGCATTTTTTCAGGAACTTTATTAATTCTTGCTTCGGGATATGCACTAAATTCGATATCCAGACTTTCGGTTCCCCTAAGTTTGTCTAAGTAACTTTTGATAAGACTACTAAACGCTTGTTCCTCAAACTCTTTTGGAATAAGGCTATGCGAGATTTCGCGTACTTGTTGGTAGGTAGCATCTAATTGACCTATAATAGTTAGTTCTTTTGAAGAGCTATTTCCATTATTCATCTGTAATTTTATGGCCGCAAGATTACCACCAATGCTATCGTGTAATTCTCGAGCTATTCGATTACGTTCTTCATTTTGAGCTTTAATACTTGTTTTGGTTAAATCTAATTCTTGCTTTTGCAACAAGGCTTGTACTTCTTTTTTATTTAAATCTTCTTGTTTTTTGTTTAACAAGCTTTGTGTCTGTAATTTCTGATAATACACAATTAACAAGAGTATTATTGGTATTAAAATCACCAGAAATCCAATTAAAAAAGCATTTTTTGTAGTTCTTTGATGATCAATTTCTGCTTCTTTTTTTAATTGCTCTTTTTGCAATTTATTAATCTCTTGCTCTTTTTTTAAGGTTTCGTATTTAAGCTCGATATCTCTAACTAAACGTTGATTTTGCTTTTTAGCTATGGAGCGAGTAATCGATTCTTTTTGCGTCATTAAACTATATGCATTTTTATAGTTATCACGAGCCTTATACAATACCACTAATAAATTAATTATATCGCGTTGTAATTCTAACCGATTCCAATTTATAGTATTGGCGTATGCTGTACTCAGTGCAAATTCTGCCATTTGGTAATCTTCCATTCGGATGTAAAGACTACCTTCTGCTAAAACACTTTTTATATATAAATCGTACAAACTAAATTCTAGAGCTTTCTGTTTAGTTTGTTGGAACATTTGTATTGCTTGTTCCTGATTACCGGTTAAAGACGTAATTTGTGCATTTGCAATTTCAACCCGTAACTGTAAGGCTAAAAAATTGTTGATTTTTTTATGCTGAAGCACTTCTAATACTAAATTTTGTGCTTCATCAAAGTCTTTATCGAGAATGGCTACATCTATCTTTAAAGCATCTATAGAAAATGCTAACTTTAAATTTTGTGAAGGATTTTTTATCTGATTTAAATATAAAACCGTTTTATCACGATCTCTTTTTAGAAAATAAGTTTCGGCCAAGCCTAATTTTAAGAAAGCATTAATTTCAGCTTCTCCTGAAATTTCCATTCCTTTTATAAAACTGGCTATAGCCTCATCTAAAAGGCCAATATCTCTTTTGCCAATAGCCTCATAATATAGTCCTAACTGTTCAAATTTATTCTGAAGTGACGAGTTATCTAATAATTTAGATTCTCGTTGTATTTTTTGTCCATAAACTAATAATGAATCTACGCTTCCTGAAATTTTGAAAATCTGAGAAATAGTATCTAGGTAAAATAATCTGTTTAAAGGATTTTTTGCGGTTTTTAAATGGTTATAATACTTAATAGGTACACCACTGGGTAAATTTGAAAAAGACCGGAAATTAATATTTTCATCTTGGGCATGGAGTTGAAAAAGTATTCCAAAAAATAGCCAAAAAAAGATTTTCTTAAAGCTCATACCCCTTTAGATTGCTACAAAATTACTTTATAATTTTAAAATTGAATCTTAAAATCTCCATTATTATTAGCCAATAATGGAGGTGATTTTTAGCAGCGAAGGTATAAGTTTTATTGAAATAAAATTTCACGGAAAACAGGGGTAAATTGGATGACAAAAAGATGGTTTGGATTTATTAGATTTACTTTATTATTATTTACTCAAATCCAACCAAACTTGATTGATCCCGATATAAGCCATATTGCTAACCAAGTAGCATTTAACCTACCTGGGATAAAATTTCTATTAAGTAAATCTAACTGGTGGATCTGCATCTTCCTGTGATTCAATTGAACCTGATAGAAACCTTCAAGATCTTCAGAAAAAAGAAAAATAATCTAAATTTAAGCTGATATTTTCAGGTCAGGAAATTCTGAAATTTCCGTTTGTTTCTATTTATCCTGAATAATTTGATTCCGTTTATGTTTAAACGATTAGGAGCTATGTCCAAATATTCTTGAAATTTCGGCTACAACATTTTTTCTTACATCTACCCAATCAAAAGTTGGTTTTAACATTCCTGCATCCAAGCGGCTCATATTGAGTAAATTTTCAACTTGACGATTTAACCGATGTCCCGCTGTTGCGATTTCATCATATAGCGATTGGATAATTTCTTTAGATAATTTTTCTTCATTCTCAACAATAGTATCTACCGAGCCTATTATGGTTGAAATCGGAGTTCTAAGCTCATGAGATAAAGAATTGAGCAAGGTATTATAAAGTGCAATTGTTTTTTCTTTTTCTTCTTCATCTCTTTTTTTATCCTCGAATTGTCTAATTTTAATAGTGAGTACACCGTTAATCATGGCTATAAGAAGGTACATTATAAATAACAATAAATCTTCAGCCGAATTAATTTTGAAAGTATAAAAGGGAGGAATGAAGAAAAAATTTAGGATAAGTGCACTTAGCAAAGCACAAACCAATACCGGAAATATACTAAAAATTACAGCCGTAAGCGAAACCGCCAATAATAGTATAAGAGCTACCACTTTGTAGCCCATGAAATCTTGAAAAAAGTATGATGTAAAAAACGCTAATAGTATTATCGAAATACCGATAACATATTGCTGATTGAGACTAATTTTTTTACTATAAACCGAACGCACCTTTTGTTTGTAAATTTAGGTATTAACTTATAAAGATTTATAAATAAACTTTGGAGGGATAATTGCGATAACTCAGAACAATGTTGTAAGCACTCATTGTTATTGAGATTCGCTATTTTTAAATTTTAATGTTAAAGGTTTAAATGGATTTTTACAGAAAAACTCCGGAAACCTCCATAAACATGCAATTCTTCAAAGTAAATTTCACAGAAAAATGAAGTTTAATGCATAATAATAACGATTATAGCCATATGCCCTTTTATTACGCTGAAGGCATAAGAAAGAATGAAATCGCTAAATAGAACTAAGTTTTTTCCCTATCTGGTATAAACATCTCTTAGTTAAAATATTAGTGCTATTTTTATAAGTCAAGATTCAGTTAAGATATAATTCATCCTCTATAGTGCTAAAAAATGAAGAGATTCCTTCTATTCTTATTACTTCATTCTACAATGACTATTTATGGAAATGAACAAAGTAGATACTTGTTTTTCCTTCATAATAGATTTTTAGAAGAATATGAATTAAATGATATTCATCCAGAATATGGAAAAACGGAATATGATGCTATATTGAAGGAGTTCAGGAGTTCAGGATTAAAAGTTTTTAGTGAGAAAAGAAATGGTCGTGTAAATGCTCGGGAATATGCATTACTAATAGTTGAACAGATAGATAGTTTGTTAGCAATAGGTGTAGATGCCAATAAAATTACCATTGTAGGAACTTCTAAAGGAGGTTACATAGCGCAATATGTTTCAACACTGGCGAACAATCCAGATTTAAATTTTGTTTTTATAGCCTGCTTTCGGGAGAGTGATTTGGTTAATATTCCTGAAATTAATTTTTGCGGTAATATTCTGACGATTTATGAAAGAACAGATCCATTTGGGGTTTCTGCATTAGAAAGAAGGAAGAACTCCACATGTAACATATCACATTTTAAAGAAATTGAGATAAATACAGGCTTGAATCATGGTTTCCTTTTCAGGCCTTTAAAAGAATGGATCTTACCTACTATAAAATGGGCGAAGGGTAATTATAATTAATTTGTAAAGAAATTCAATTCGTTATTTCAATGAAATGATTTTAATCTACATTACTATTTTTTTAATTTAGATCGATAAGATTTTATCAAAACATCAATCAAAATGGAACATCCAAAAAACATCGGAGTTCATGAAACCGCTTTTGTGACTTCCGCTTTCCGAGCAACCGATAAAAATTTGAGTCAGGATACTTTTGCCCAACTATGGCAAAATTCTAAAACTGATAAATGGATCGCCGAATATCTTAAACAAGTCTCTTCAGAAGAGCCTTTTACTCACTGTTTAAGGAATAGATATTTTCTGGATGAAATTAATGCATTAGTACAAAAGAATGAAATTGATGTACTGATCAATTTTGGAAGCGGCTTCAGTATGTATCCTTTTTTAATTGATAAGAAACTATTGCATATTGAAATCGATAAGCCTGAAATAGTAACTTATAAAAAGCAAAAACTAGAACATTGGCAACAAAAGGATGTATTACCAAAACGGAATATTCATTTTATCGGTGTCGATTTCACTTCAGAATATAAGTCTGGTTTAATTACAAAACTAAATACAATTAAAGGAAATAGGCCTTGTTTTATCTTAATAGAAGGCGTGCTTTTCTTTTTAAACAGAGCGGAAACCAATGGCCTGTTTCAGTTATTTAATACCATTCAAAACTCTGGCGACTATATTGGTAGTGCTTCTTTTCAGGAAACGATAAAAGATACCCAAGCTTTTAAAAATCTCTTGCGCTTTTTCAATTTAAAAGTTGCAAAAACAAGTGAAGATGATTACCAAACTATTGATGATCGCTATTATACCTCTGTACCTAATTACAGCTTAATAGATCAACAGGATTATTTTAGTCTTTCGGAAAAATATGACCATAAAGTCATTGAAGAAAAAACACTGATTTTGAATGAAAACTTTTATTTGTTGAAGAAAATTTGAGCTGTTTTATATTTTAAGAATTTTCCTCTTTCAAAGTTTTTAATTGTACTATTTCTGGGAAAAATAAAATGATTTATTACAAAACTCTGATGTTATGGCGTGAACTAACGGTCTTAATTGAAAAGAGAATTCCGAGTTTATGTAAATGATTTATTTCAGAAAAAACGTATTACAAAACTTACAGCATTTTTCATAGTGTTCCGTTTTCAAATTAGACAAAAGGCGTGAAAACGAAAGTCAAATCAATATGAGCTACAAGATAACCAAAAAAAAGGTCACCGAATAGGTCACATTTTTAATTATTTTAAATGATCTTAAAAAACATCATAAAAACAAAAAAACCTTGAAAATCAATAGATTATCAAGGTTTTTTAACGCCATTTATATATGGTCTGAGTCGGGATGACAGGATTTGAACCTGCGACCCCACGCCCCCCAGGCGTATACGCTACCAGACTGCGCCACATCCCGATTTAAGAAGCACAAATTAAATAGTATAGTTTATATTTTCCAAAATATTTTATAAAGATATAATTGAAAGATTTTAAAATTATTTTATTACTTTTTAGCAAAATGCTCCATAAAATGATCGGGGTGTGCGCCTGTTCTTTCATTATTGTCTAACGAATCAATTTCCATTACCTCATCTACCGATAATTCAAAATCAAAAATAGCAGCATTTTGTTCAATTCGATCTTGATGAACACTTTTTGGAATAGTAATCACTCCTTTTTGCAAATCCCAGCGAAGGACTATCTGAGCAGGCGATTTTCGATGTTTTTCAGCAATATTTTTAATAATCTGATTATCTAAAATTTGTCCACGCATTAATGGTGACCAGCCTTCGTACTGAATGTTTTTTTCAGCGCAATAATCAAGCATATTTTGCTGAAGCAATTTTGGATGAAACTCATTCTGCAGCACCATTGGTTTTATACTTCCGTTTTCGATAACTTCATCCATTTGATGTTCTACGCAATTACATAAACCAATAGCTTTCACTTTACCAGACTTGTAAATTTCTTCCATTGCACGCCAAGTTTCAGTTAGAGTATCGGGTACCGGCCAATGGATTAAATAAAGATCCAAATAATCCAAATTCAATTTTGCCAAGCTTTTATCAATCGCTTTCAAAGTACCTTCATAACCTTGATCATCGTTCCAGACTTTACTTGTTATAAAGACATCCTCCCTAGATAATCCGCTTTCTTGAATGGCTTTTCCAACACCTTCTTCATTTTTATAAAAACTAGCTGTATCGATATGGCGATACCCAGCATTTAAAGCGTAATTTATAGCATTTTTCACCTCTGCACCATCTTTAGTTTTATACACCCCCAACCCTAAATAAGGCATTTTTAAACCATTGTTAAGACTTACAGTCCCATTAACATCTGTAATTTTCATAGACTTTTTCTTTAGTCTAAGATCGAAAATTTGGATTGAAAATTAAAATGATATATTAACAAATAAATGTATCGCACACGAGTAATTATTCGTTTTTTTGTTATCGCTTTAAAATGAAACAATTCTTGCTATCTATTCTACGTTAACGATATCATGAACAAAAGTATGCCCTACGAAATACTTTCGATTTCTAATCTCGATAATAAGCCATTAAACCTGGGGTATTATTTAGACAGTGATATTATCTCTGCTAAATTAAATTGCGTATATAATGCCGAGCAAGCGATCTCCTTCATTAAAAAATTTAGAACACATATAATTTTTATAGACCTAGATAGTTTTAAAGACGATGGTTTAGAAGAACTGGAAAGCATTTTTTCGTTTACCACCGCCATTCCGATTGTAATTATTAGCAATAAGCTGAATCAAAAATTTAGAATGTTATGTTTAGAAAAAGGAGCATCAGACTATATTGTAAAAAAACATTTAGATTCATTTGCTATTTACAATGCGCTGAGACAAAATATTGATCGCCCTAATTATTTTAATGCCTTAGAAGAAGCAAAATCGAGCTACAATCAATTATTTCAATTGTGTCCTCAGCCAATATTTGTTTACGATCTTGAAACTTTACGTATTATCGATATTAATGAAGCCGTTCTAAGAAAGTATGGGTACACTTATCAGGAGTTTCTTTCCAAAACAATGGATGATATTCGATCTGATGATACAACCACTGAGGCGGTAAAAAAAGCATATGAGCATAATAAACATTTAAGAAAAAGCTACCGTGGCATTTTAAAGCATTGTACTAAAAATGGTGAATTATTAGATGTAGAAGTGCATAGCAGCATAATCACTTTTGGAGGAAAACAAGCAAGAATCGTAATTGCGATCGATATAACAAAACAACTTACTTACATTAAAGCTATAGAAAATCAAAACAAAAAACTAGAAGAAATTGCGTGGACCCAAAGCCACGTAGTTAGAGCTCCTTTAGTAAGAATGATGTCTTTAGTGTATATGCTTGGCGAGAATTTTGAAGATAATACCGATTTCTACTTAAAAGAAATAACCAAATCTGCTGAAGATCTTGATCAAATTATTCATGAAATTACGGCAAAAACAAATCCAGATTTTGAAATTTAGATAATCTACCAGAGAATTCCTTTCAAAATCTTTAATTAGAATTCTTTATCTAATAAATTTACTCATTAAATTGTTATAAATTTTTATATTCATAGTACCCAAATTTCATGAGTCAACTATGTATGCTACTAAAATGAATCTATTAAATAAATCGACCTTCAATTACTTAACAGTAATTTTATTTTATTTATGCTTGCAAACTAATGCATTTTCGCAGAATTATAGTTCAGATGAATTGTTTACAATGGCTAGAGAAGCTGCTTTTGAGGAAGACAATTATCCAAAAGCAATTAAATTTTCTAAGAAAGCTCTTGATCAAAGTCCAAATTATACGGGTATTCGTGTTTTTTTAGGTAGATTGTATACTTGGAGCAAGAACATAGATAGTGCTCGTGTTGAATTTGAAAAAGTACTAAAAAACAATCCAGGTCACGAAGATGGATCTTTTGCTTATGCAAGTTTGGAATACTGGAATGATGACTCAAAAAAAGCTTTAAATATTATAAATAATGGTTTAGAAGCGCATCCAGATTCTGAAAATTTATTACTACTGAAAGCAAAAGTACTTAAAGATCTAAAAGAATATAAATTAGCTCAGGAAGCAAATAGCCGACTTTTAAAAATCAATCCCGGTAATACTGAAGCTCGTTCTTTAAGTCAGCGCTTAACGACTCTTTCAGCAAAAAATCAAATTGGATTAACTTACGATTTTGTTTATTTTGATGAGCAATTTGATGATCCATGGCATCTTTCCAGCATCGATTATAGCCGGCAAACAAAATTAGGGTCTGTAGTTGCAAGAGTAAATTATGCAAACAGATTTCGCACCAATGCTTTTCAGTTTGAAGTAGATGCTTATCCCAGTATTTCTAAAACATTTTATGCCTACGTAAATGCAGGAATTTCAGATAAAGAAGGAATATTCCCAGACTATCGCGCGGGATTTTCATTATATGCTAATCTCCCATGGGCTATGGAAGCAGAGGCTGGCTTTAGACTCCTTGGCTTCGATGATGAAACTTGGATTTATACCGCTTCTGTAGGGAAATACTATAAAAGTTTTTGGTTTAATTTCAGGACTTTTTTAACGCCTTCAAACAGTTCAGTATCTCAATCTTTTAGTTTAATTACTCGTTATTATTTAGGAGGTGCTGATGATTATCTAAATTTAAGAATTGGTACAGGCCTTTCCCCAGATAATCAAACCAACAATATTTTATATAATAACGGAAATCAATATCGTTTAAAATCGAATAATATTTTTCTGGGCTATCGTAAGACATTATGGTCTACAAATGTAGTTTTTATTGAAGGCGGATTAGAGAATCAGGAATATAGACAAGGAGAAACCGGCAATCAGTTTACAATTGGAGTAGGATATTTAAAACGTTTTTAAAATGCTAAAAAAGCGTTTAAAACACATCATCTTAATTTTAATATTATTAACTCCGGTTTTTATGTTTTTGGCGTGGTTTTTTACGCCTAAAACAAAGATGGTTGCAGCCATTATAGATAAGACCGTTTTAACTAAAGAGGGCCAGGAACATATTTCTTTAGATTGGATTCTTAATTATAAAAAATACACCAAAACTTCAACTAAATTCTATAAAAGAAGCGAAGATTATTTTGGTTTTTTCCCGAAACAAAATGAAGAATTCGAACTTAAAGGTCTAGAACGATTCCCTTCAAATAAAATTGAACAACTAAGCAATGATGCCGATTTGGTGTATTTTACTGATACCTACGGAATTTATACCAACGAGTGGTATGAGCAAAAAAATCAAACAGAGCGATCGGGTATTGTGTATGGCGGATTGAAGGAGAATGATATGGAGTTGCTACAGAAAATGAAAGATAAAAACAAATTGGTTATTACCGAATTTAATACGTTTGCATCCCCTACCGCTTTCGATATCCGTAGAAAATTTGAACGGACTTTTGGTATCCAATGGACAGGCTGGACTGGTCGTTATTTCGATAATCTGGATACTTTGGTTAACAAAGAATTACCGCGTTGGCTTATTAGAAATTACTTAAATCAACATGGTGATAAATGGCCGTTTAAAAAATCGGGAATTGCTTTTGTACACGAGAGTGACCAGGTAACCATTTTAGAAGACAGTATACACTTAGAACTTGAAATCCCGCAAATTTTAAGTAATGACTACGGAAGAAAACGCTTCTCCCTGCCAGAGGAAATGAAATATCCATTTTGGTTCGATATTGTTCAAAATAATTCGGCAATCAATAAAACCGCTGCAAATTATAAGCTTTTTACCACTGAAAAAGGCAGCCAGGAATTAAAGAAATATGGTATTCCAAATTCGTTTCCTGCGGTAACTTATCATGTAGATAACGATTACGAATTTTATTATTTTTCCGGAGATTTTTGCGATAATCCAATTACCATGAGAACCTCATATTTTAAAGGAATTGGTGTTTTTAAGCGATTATTTTATAACGATAGGGACAAAACTGAAAGAGCTAGCTTCTTCTGGAAATTTTATCGCCCAATGCTTCAAACTATTTTAGAAGATTACCAAGCAAAAATTAACAGCAAAAATAAACAATCTTAGTTGGCATATTTCGCATAAACTGAATCCGGTATTATTTTCCCTCCGTTGGTAATTATCGCGTTCTTCTGCTTAAATCCATTGTAAGCATCCAAAATGCTTTGTTGCTGCTCGGGATCGTTTACTGGTCTCGATCCCATATTCTCAAGAATCTCATACAGGCGATCACCATTAAGATGGTATTTTCCTACTACGTAGTCTTTCATATTTACTTTTGTTTGGATTAATGGAATGCGATGAACATTTCTAAAATTTACCACAGTGTCCAAGCCTTTTCCTAACCAACTATAGTTTTCGGGAAGATCCATTTTATAATTCGATTTCAGCAAATTCAAAAGACTGGGGGTAACATCTTGGTGTGAGGATATCGAAGCTATTTCTGAAGTTCTGCTAAGCATTGGCGAATACATAATTAAAGGTACATGATATCGATCAATAACAGTAGCCATCGGGATTTCGGGTAAACGGTGATCGCCTGTTATTAAGAAAATAGTATTCTCAAAATCTGGTCTTTTCTTGTAGCTATCAAAAAATTCCTTCAGCATTTCATCGGTATACAAAATACTGGCGTATTGATCGCGATAAGAACGGTAATCTTGCTTTTGAGAATCGGTAAACTCCAATTGCTCCATACGCTGTTCAAAGCGATCGTAATACTCCTGCTGATGATTAATTTTAAAAGGGTTATGTGACGATACTGTAAGTAAAACGCCTAATTGTGGCTTTGCAGCGCTATCTGACGGTCTTGTTTTTAAATATTCTGTATAAAGTGCTTCATCATCATATCCCCAGGTAAATCCGTTTATTTCTGGTAATAATCCTTCTTTTGTAGAAAACTCATCTTTGTCGATTAGATCATCAATATTATTTCTTCTTAAATACAGTTCCATATTATCGAAACTCGCGTCGCCACCATAATAAAATGAGGTCTCGTAATCATTATGTTTTAGCAGGTTTAAAAGTGATAATTGTTTAGGCATCTGCTCTCCCATTCCTAAATAACCACTTTGCGCAAATGGTAACGAACCTAAAATAGAAGGTAAAACCGCAAAAGTACGACCGCCCTGACTAAGAAAATTTTTCCAGTACATACTTTTTGTAGAAAGCGAATCTAAAAAAGGCGTAAAATTTCCTAAATACGCACCTTTATTTGTAAATGCACGTCCTAAACCTTCAACCAGAACAATAACAATATTCGGCTTTTTTTCATTCAAATTGAAAAACGGAGAAAGAACATCGCTATCTAATTCGGTGTGATAAAATGGATAATTTCCTTCATCTAAATATTCAAAATCGACTATAGCATTATCTATATTATCGTAAATACCGATATAATTATCGGCGTAAATATCTACATCGTAATCTGTCTTCGGAAAGAAATAATAATACGAACTTGTAAAAAAATAATCAGATTTATTAGTAACCAGGTTACTTGCAAAAGTAGTTTGCAAACTTATTTGGCTCCACGCTGAAGTGGTTGGCGTAAAGAAAATAATTACTGAAGCTATTAGATAGATCCCACCTACGCTCCACGGTAATTTAATGTATTTTGGCAACCACCACAAAATAGCAACGCAAAGACCAATAACGATTAAAAATTGAAGTATTGCTAAAAAACTTAAGCCACCAGAAGCTCCCAAAGTTTGCTGAACATCTTCTATTGAATAACTAAATATATCTGCTCCTAATAAATTTAGAGAAGTCGTAAAATATAAAACCAAACCGGTTTGAACTATCGCTGCAACACAGATAAAACTTTTGAACGCTATTTTTGCTGATTTTGGATGAATAACATAAAGAATCGCATAAAAAAAATAACAGAAAATACCCCACTTTAACCAAAGTAGAACATCCATCCAACAGCTGTAAAGCAGTAAATTGAAGAAATTTTCTGGTAAAGAATGAAGTGCTGCGTTATAAATTAGCTCTAATATACTCAAGATAAAGAGTAGCAACAACCAAACTATCGATAACGAAAAGAAGTCTCTAGTAGCATAAATGAGCTTTTCTCTAAAACTTAAATAATCGAAGGATTCCTGAGACATACAAGTAAATATGGATCACTAAACTACTAAAATAAGCTAATTGAAACTTAATTTAATGATAAATACTAATTGCACTAAGCAATTGCTAATTCCCCTGCTAAACGAGAGGATAGAATTGATTTATCATTGTTCCGGTAGCTGCTCCTTTTTTTATTGTAAGATGATAATCTGAAATATTAAGGTGATCTACTTCAGAAAGAGAATAGGTTACAGGTTTTTGGCGCCACTTCTTTAAAATAATCTTTTCACTATCCCAGCTTATTGATTCTTCTGTAGAGTCACCGTAGTAATATTGAATACCAAAATATGCAATTCCAATTATAAAATAGCCATAATACATCAAACTGAAATCATGCTCAAAAAAAAGCAATGCAAATGCAATAAGCATGTAGAGCAAGCCAAAAACATTATAATAATGCCTTCTAAAAAAGCCGTTATGTTTTTCAATTTTCTGCATAAAAAAAGGATTTCAGTTAAAAATACTGAAATCCTTTAATAATTCCTATAATAATTTATACTAAACCGTTTTTACTTTTAATTCTTTACGGGTTGGTTTTGCTTCTGCATTAAGAGGCGTTCCGTATAAATCAAAGTCGGCTGCTTCGGTAATCTCAATATCGTAATATTCACCAGTTTTCAGGTAAATTTCCGTAGCATCAATTAAGACTTCATTATCTACATCTGGAGAATCAAATTCGGTTCTACCAATAAAATAATTTCCTTCTTTTCTATCGATGATCACCTTAAAGGTTTTCCCGATTTTCTGCTGATTCAATTCCCAGGAAATTTGAGACTGAATTTCCATGATCTCATTAGCGCGCTCTTGCTTTACGTCATCTGGAACATCATCTTCAAGATTATACGCATGCGTGTTTTCTTCGTGAGAATAAGTAAAACAACCCAAACGCTCAAAACGCATTTCTTTAACCCATTCTTTTAATTCCTGAAAATGTGCTTCGGTTTCTCCCGGATAGCCAACGATAAGCGTTGTTCTAATCGCCATCTCTGGTACTATTTCACGGAATTTATATAGAAGGTCTGTGGTTTTTTTGTGAGTAGTACCGCGACGCATCGACTTTAATAGCTCATCTGAAATATGTTGTAACGGGATATCAAGGTAGTTACAGATCTTAGGCTCACGCTTCATGATCTCTAATACATCCATAGGGAATCCGGTTGGGAAAGCATAATGCAAACGAATCCATTCGATACCTTCAACTTTCACCAAATTCTCTAGTAATTCAGCCAAATTTCTTTTCTTATAAAGATCAAGACCGTAATAAGTAAGATCCTGCGCGATAAGAATTAACTCTTTTACACCGTTTGCCGCCAGTTTTTTAGCTTCAGTTACCAAATGTTCGATTGGCGTAGATTTATGACCACCGCGCATTAACGGGATAGCACAAAAACTACAAGGACGATCACAACCTTCAGCAATCTTTAAATAGGCATAATTTTTTGGTGTTGTGGTTAAACGCTCACCAATAAGCTCATGTTTGTAATCGGCTTCCAAGGCTTTTAGCAAACCAGGAAGTTCTGTAGTACCAAAATATTGATCTACATTAGGAATTTCCTTTTGTAGATCTGGCTTATATCGCTCACTTAAGCATCCGGTTACAAAAACCTTATCTACATCGCCCTGCTCTTTTTTCTCTACAAACTCTAAAATTGTGTTTACCGATTGTTCTTTGGCATTATCTATAAATCCGCAAGTGTTTATTACTACGATGTTACCTTCTTGCTCGTGAACAACCTCTTTATTATTCGCTTTTAACTGCCCCATCAACACTTCGCTGTCGTAAACATTTTTACTACAACCAAGGGTTACTACATTTATCCTGTTCTTTTTTAGCGATTTAGTCCTCATGTACAATCTTCGTTTAGGAGTGCAAAAGTAGTGAAGATGAACGAAATACTAAGACTCTCATGGAAAAATTAGCGCTTTTATAGCTTTTAATCTTCTTCTGTATTGGATTCTTCTTTTGGTTTCTTCCAAAGGCTCAAGCAAATACCTGCTGAAATTAATAAGGAAACTACAATGCCTACAATTAAAATTCCGTAGCCATCTCCTGTTAAACGATCCAAATCGTAATCCATAAATAGAAATAGATAGCCAATAAAAAGTATATCCAGAGTAAGTTGTATAATCCAGTAAGCAGTTTTTCCTTTACGGGTAAGCTTTTTGACGATAAGTAGGTCTAACATAAAATAATTCTAATCTTTGATTTTGGTTTCTTAAAACGGTGCAGAAATTCAATTATTATTTGAGAAAATAAAAAATCAATTTATCAACCTTCTAATTTTAACTATCTCATTATAAATTAAATTAGCTAAGGCATACCCATAAGACATTTATCAGAAAATTATTCAATATTTCGAGGCAAGCCCAGTAGCATTTGATCACGATTACGGAGTACACTATAAAATAGTTATTCCTAGTTGCTTTTTAACTTCTTCGGAAAATAATTGCTGAAGTCTTTTAGTGACTTTCCCAATTTCATCTCCAAAATGTAAAATTTTGTCTGGAAAATGTAGATTCTTAATAGCAGTGATCTGAGTAGTTGTTCCGGTGATAAAAACTTCGGTTACTTCATCTAATTCTGAAACCGAAAGCGCTTTTTCAACAATTTCAATATTGTTCTCTTTACACAATTTGATCAATAAATCTCGGGTAATTCCTGGTAAAATAAAATGTCCTTTTGGATGCGTATAAACCGTTTTATTTTTGACAAAAAACAGGGAAGAGTGCGAACCTTCAGTAAAAAAACCGTCTCTAATCATTATATTTTCAGCAAAACCACCTTTTTTAGCTTCGGTATTAGCAAGAATATTGGCCATTAAGGAAACCGATTTTATATCGCAGCGATGCCAACGCAGGTCGTTTGACACCACCACATCCTTAAATTGCTGCTGAAAACCTTTAAGATTGGTTTTATAGGCATACATAAGCACTGTAGCATCGTATTTTTCAGGAAAAGAATGTGTTCTTGGCGCCATTCCCCTGCTCACCTGAATGTAAATTGCGCCGTCTTCCTGGTTTAATTCAGCCAGATCGATCGCTTTTAAAATTAGTGCTTCAAAATCACCAATGTTGCATTTCAGTTCGACTTCATTTAAAGAATATTTTAATCGGTCTAAATGTTCCTTCAGCAAAAACAACTTTCCGCTGTAAAAAGGAATGACTTCGTAAATGCCGTCACCAAATAAAAAACCACGATCAAAAACAGAGATTTTCGCCTCTTCAGGCTTCAGCCATTCTCCATTTAAATAAACTTTGCTGGGGTAAGTTAGCTTCATATTGAAATGCAAAACCTAAAAATAAACTATTGTTGGGTATAAAAAAACTGCCCCGTAAAAAATTTCACGAGGCAGTTCTTAATTTTGATTTTAGATCGGAATCGACTAAGTTTTTAAAAATCTTATTCGGTTTCTTTTAAAAGTTCTTTTACCGCGGTTTGCAGCTGTGGATCTTCTCCGCTTAAAAATTCGTTATAAGGTAAAGCTACTTCGATATCTGGCTGCAATTCCATATTTTCAGTTGGTTCTCCTTCGGCTCCGATAGTGGCCACCATAGGGATACCAAAAACGATCGAAGGATCTATTTGTCGCTCCCACCAAACTGCAGTACCGGTGCCGGCAACAGGCATTCCTACCAGTTTACCAATTCCGTTTTGTTTGTACACGTAAGGGAAGATAAAAGCATCACTATAGTTTCCTTCGCTCATTAAAACAATGCTTGGTTTTGTCCAGCGAGCCATTGGTTCACCACCGCTAATCACTTCTCCCTGTGGCGCAAATTTTAGATATTCTTCTCCGCTTAAAAAAGTATTAAGATCGTCGTGTAACCAACCACCACCATTAAAACGGGTATCTACCACAAGACCTTCTTTTTCTAAATTCTTACCAAGTGCATTTTCAAAAACATCTCTAAAACTTCCGTCATTCATTCCCTGAATATGTACGTAGCCCAATTTACCATCACTAAGGCTATCGGTTTTGCGCTCCATAGTTCTTACCCAGCGCTTATACATTAAACTACGAATAGCTCCTTCTGAAACCGGTTTAATAGTTTCTTCAAAAGTTGAATTGCCACTCCTAATCGTTAGCAGTGTATTTTTATCCTGAATATTATTTAAATACTTATTCCAGTTTTCATTAGATTCGATGGTTTTACCGTTGATCTTTGTAATAATATCACCAGCTTTTATTTTACTATCGGCATTATCTAGTGGCCCTCCAGAAATAACTTCGGAAATTTTAATTCCGTTGCCCATATAAGATTCGTCATATAACAATCCTAAAGAAGCAGTGTGATCTCCGTTAGCGGCTGAAGCATAATAACGACCACCGGTGTGGGACGCATTCAATTCGCCTAAAAGTTCACTTAATAATTCCTGAAAATCGTAATTATTGTTGATATGCGGTAAAAACTTAGCGTATTCATCATGGTACATTTGCCAATCGATCCCATGAATTTCTGGATCATAGAATTTCTTGGTTACCTGTCTCCACATGTGGTTAAACATATATTCTCTTTCTGCCGCAGCATCTATAACCATATCTCCGTTAATGGCAATATTATCTAATTTACCACTTTCAGCATCCACTTTTACCAACCTGCCGTTATTACTCAAAAATAATGATTTCCCATCTTCGCTAATTTCGATTCCGCTTGGAGAACCGCCCATTTTAGCCAAGATCTTAGTTTCTCTTGTTCTAGGTTCGGTTACCCAAAGATCATATCCTTTTTCAAATGAAGCCAGGTAAAAAACCTTACTCGCATCTTTATTTAAAACGTAATCACTAATGCTGGCCGAATTGATCGTAAGCTTTACTTTACGGATATCCAGGTTATCAAAATCGAGCTTTAAAGGCTCGTCTTTTTTATCATCTTTCTTCTTTTTAGACTTTTTATCGTCTTCTTCAGCTTTTTCCTTTTCTTCTTTCTCCTTTTTCTCTCGTTCTTCTAAAAGCTTGAATTCTTCTTCGCTTAATGTATAACGATCGTAAGCTTTTTGATCGAAAAATACCGCATAGATATCCTGCTCTGTACTTCCCTGTAGTGCTAAAGATTTTCTACCTTCACGACTGCTGGCGTACGTCATCATCTTACCATCCATCGCCCATTTGGCATTGGATTCCCCAAATCCGCTATTGACTGGATGAAAAATTTCACCGCTACCATCAGCTTTGATCAAGGCGGTATTGTTAAGGAAGAAATAGCCTTTTTGATCGTCTACCATTAACCAACGACTATCTGGACTCCATTGAAAAGACCAGTCTCCATCGCTATAAGAATGATTTCTACCTTCAGGAAGAATAACTGTTTTCTTACCCGATTTTAGATCCATTACCTTCAAGATATTTCGCTCTTCTACAAAGGCGATTTTGGATGAATCTGGGGCTATTTTTGCCTGAAATTCTTCAGCTTCAGTATTAATTAAAGGTTTGATATCTACGATGGTCGAAGCATAAAAATATTCTTCCTGAGGTCGGTTTAACGTCGCTTTATACACATTCCAGCTACCATCCCTCTCTCCGGAAAAAATAAGTTCTTTTCCATTTGGAGACCAACTGATCATTCGCTCTTGCGTAGAGGTATTGGTAATTCTTTTGGTACGAGAATCATCTACACCCGTAACAAAAACTTCCCCACGGTTTACAAAAGCAATCTCTTTATTGTTCGGACTAACAGCAAACTCGGTTACGCTGTTTATATCCATATTTTTGATAGCTTCAAAAGCAGCGTCATCCAAAACTTTGATCGCCAATTTTTTAGGCTTAGATCCTGGCATCAATGTATAAACCTCTCCTTTCCAAGAAAAAGACAGTTTATCATTATCTGAAATACTTAAATGACGAACCGGAAAATCTTTAAAGTTTGTCAGTTTTTCTTCTGAACCTGAATTTAGGGTTTTCACGTAAAGATTTTGTGTACCGTCCTTTTCATTCAGATAAAATACTTTTGAAGCATCTGTACTGAATACCGGCTCGCGATCTTCACCTTCAAAATCACTAATTTGCTTATAAGAATCATTTTCTAAATCGTACAACCAAATATCCCTGGTCACTGCTGAAGTATGATGTTTTCTCCAGGCATCTTCGTAACCTTTTCTATCCTGAAATACCAAATGCTCTCCATCTTTACTGAAATGAGCTTCTTCAGCTCCTGCGGCGGTAATCAATTTTGGTCTTCCTTCTTTTACAGGAATGGTATATAAATTTTGAAACAATCCGGGATTAGGAAATCTTACGCTGGAAGCTGGTGCGTTGCGCCCACTTCCGTAGAGAATTTTATCATCTTGTGGTGTAAAATCATAAGGAAAATCATTGGCGCTATTAAAGGTTAATCTTGTTGGTGTGCCGCCAGTTGCCGGCATGGTATACACATCAAAATTTCCGTAGCGATCACTAGCAAAGGCGATATTTTTACCATCATTACTCCAAACAGGACGCATATCGTAAGCATCTCCTGTAGTTATGGCAATAGCCACACCACCATCGCTACTAACGCGATAAAGGTTTCCCATGTATCCAAAAATGATGGTTTTACCGTTCGGCGAAATCGAGGGATATCGTAGCCATTTTGCATTTTCTTGTGCCGAGGCTGCCAGGCTTACAAACAATAGCATTATCAGCAAGTAAAATTTTCTCATAAAGTAATTGAATTATATTTAGATAATTTTCAGAGTGGCACTAAGATACTAACTATTGCAAATTAATTGCAATAAAAAACCCATCAAAACTTTCATTAAGATGGGTTTTCCTTCTAAAAGGATATGATTTTAAGCTTTAAGTGCTAAAATATTCGTGCAGACCTAATAACCAACCTTGTTCATAATACCTAATAATACTTATAAGAATTGCAGAAAAGATCACATATAGCCAATTGTACTTTTTAATCTTTACAAAATAAGCTCCTAATAGCCCCAATATTAACACCGGAAAAGCCATAATTAAATTTGCATAAAGCCAGGCACCTTGGAAAACGGCTAAGACTTTCATGAAAACATAAAAAAGACAGTAAATAAATATTAATTTGGATAATATTATCAAATATCTTCTTTTCATTATTTTATATAATCTTTTGGAGGTTTACGTTGTTTAGATTCCTTTTCATAGGCATAAGCCCAACGTAGCAAATCCTGCTCTGAATATGGAACAGAGATAAACGTTAAGCCTTTTGGTTCTCCATACTTATCGTAACCCATCGGTACCGTAATTGCAGGATATTCTGCTGCTGCTGCAAAACCGGCATGATAATTATTGATAGAGACAATACCATCTAATTGGTGCTTATTCATAGGTGCATTGAAAAATTTTCTACCTCTTGACTTTAGCGTATCTTTAATTGCCTGTAATTCTTCTATTGAAGCTGAATCTTTTACAACACCTTCGAGTAAAGCTTGTCCATATGGAATGCGCTGTACAGAATCTTCTGTATTAAAAACAACAATATCTTCTATAGTTTTTACATCTACTCTCTTCGCGTAGCGTTCTAAATAGGCTGACAAGTCGTTTTTCATATCCAGGCTTAAAAGCCTCTTAAAATCTGACAATTCGACATCCTCGGCTTTAAAAATAACGATTTTAGCCCCTATTTTTTTAAGTTCATTTAAAGCTTTGCTATAAAGTGAATCCTTCATCAATTCTTTAATAGCACCTAACCTTACTCCTCTAAGACTCGTAGTGTCTGTTAAAGCTGAATAATAATCTTTTTTGATTTCAATAGAATCAGCATACACCTTACTATCCAAGGTATCTCTTCCGACCATTGCAGATAGTAGCACTGCATTATCTCGTACTGTTTTGGTTATTGGACCGGGAGTATCTAAGGTACTTGAAATTGGAACAATCCCTCTTCTACTTAACAAACCTACCGTTGGCTTTAATCCTACAAGACTATTCTGACTAGCAGGAGAAAGAATAGATCCAGAGGTTTCTGTTCCTACAGCCAATGGAGAGAAATTGGCAGCAACAGCAACTGCACTACCAGAGCTTGATCCTCCGGTATCAAAAAGTCTCCTACCATATGGATTTAAAGTTTGTCCTCCAACTGCAGAATATCCACTTGGGCAATCGTTACAGAAAAAATATGCCCATTCACTAAGGTTCGCTTTCCCTAAAATTAAAGCGCCCTCCTTTTCTAATTGAGCTGCAATGAATGCATCTGGAGTGGTATTACCTTGCAATGCAACGGCACCGGCAGTTGTTGCCATGGTAGCGGTATTAATATTATCTTTTAACAAGACCGGCATACCGTAAATCGGACTTTTATCTTTAGTATTTTTGTAATTTCTATCTCTTAGACGAGCATTACTTAAAACATCTGGATTTAATGCTATAACAGAATTCAATGCCAGTTCATTCTCTCTGTCCAACTTACGCATTCTGTAAAGATAGAATAAGGTTAACTCCTCATAGGTGAGACTGTCTTGCGCAATACTATTTTGTAATTCTGTAATATCTTTTTCTAGAATGATTGTTTTTAAACTATCATATTTTTTCTCAGTTATCTTATATAATTCAATCTCAAAAGGAGACCACATTACATTTTTTTCAAGATATTTAGAATCTAAAACTTTAAATTGTAAAATTACATCACCTTGATAATCGCTTGTTCCGGTTGAATCTGAGACAACGATATCTTGCGTATCTTCACTATTTTTTTTATCCTTTCCGCAGCTTATTATAGCCAATATCATACATAAGAATAAGATCTTTTTCATATGGGGTTTGCTTAAATTGTTTGGGTTATTTGCTAATTACTAGATCTTTATTCTCGTTAAGGAATAAATAGTTAAAATCACTAATATTATTTAAAGAAAGAGTCTACAAATTCAATTTTATTAAAAACTTGTAGATCTTCTACACGTTCACCAACACCGATATATTTTACCGGAATCTGAAATTGATCGCTTATACCAATTACTACTCCGCCCTTAGCGGTACCATCTAATTTGGTTACTGCTAAAGAGGTAACTTCGGTAGCTGCAGTAAATTGCTTAGCCTGCTCAAAAGCATTTTGACCAGTAGAACCATCTAAAACTAATAAAACTTCATGTGGCGCATCTGGAATTACTTTTTGCATTACTCGCTTCACCTTAGAAAGTTCTTTCATCAGGTTAATTTTATTATGCAGCCTTCCAGCAGTATCTATTAGAACAACATCAGCATCCATTTGCACAGCTTTTTGCACGGTATCGAAAGCTACGGAAGCCGGATCACTGCCCATTTCCTGACGTATAATCGGTACATCTGTACGATCTGCCCAAACTTGTAATTGATCTATAGCTGCAGCTCTAAAGGTATCGGCTGCGCCTAATACAACCTTTAAACCTCTATTCTTAAATTGATTGGCAAGTTTTCCTATTGTAGTTGTTTTACCAACACCATTTACACCCACAACCATCATCACATAAGGTTTCTTATTCGGGATAACAAAATCAGTCGCCTCACCAGAATTTGTTTCAGAAAGTAAACCTGATATTTCTTCTCTTAGAATTTTATTTAGCTCTTCTGTTCCTAAATATTTATCTCTGGCAACACGATCTTCTATACGATTTATGATTTTTATCGTAGTAGCAACTCCAACATCACTGCTTACTAAAACATCTTCAAGATCGTCTAAAACTTCATCATCCACCTTAGATTTACCAGCAACAGCTTTACTCATTTTAGATAGAAAGCTGCTTTTACTTTTCTCCAGCCCTTTATCTAGAGTTTCTTTTTTTTCTTTCGAAAATATCTTTTTAAATAAACTCATTTTTCAAAGTTGGTTTTAATGAGAATAGTCTTTTTAGCCAAAAGACTTTGTAATTAGGGGCAAATATACATAAAAAGAAAAAGCCGTCCCGATAAGAAATCAGAACGGCCTTTTAAAAAAATTATAATTTTTTATACAATTACTTTTTCAAGTAATCGTTAACTTCTTCAGGAGCCATAATAGCTTCAACGAAAGTATATGCACCTGTTTTAGGAGATTTAACCATCTTGATAGCTTTAGTTAATCTCTTAGATCCTGTTTGTAATGCTGCTACTGATTTCTTTGCCATGACTCAAATTATTTAATCTCTTTATGAACCGTCATTTTTTTCAAGATTGGGTTAAATTTCTTTAACTCCATTCTATCCGGCGTATTCTTTTTATTCTTAGTAGTAATATATCTAGATGTACCTGGTTTACCAGAAGCTTTATGCTCAGTACACTCTAAAATAACCTGTACTCTGTTTCCTTTCTTTGCCATCTTACTTTATTTTTATAGGTAAAGGATTATTTCTGAAGAAATCCTTTTGCTCTAGCCTCTTTGATCACGGCAGAGATTCCTTTTTTGTTAATATTTTTAAGCGCAGAGGTAGATACTTTCAAAGTAATCCATTTATCCTCTTCAGGAATAAAAAAACGTTTTTTTACCAAATTGGCGTTAAATTTACGCTTGGTTTTATTCATTGCGTGAGAAACATTGTTCCCAACCATCGCTTTTTTACCTGTAAGTTCACAAACTCTTGACATTGCTCTATACTTTATCTCGTTATTTCAAAACAGGGTGCAAATTAACGGTTTTTCTACCTAATTCACAACACATTTTGAGAAAAAAATTTACAATTTTTATTTCTTCAATATTGAGTATTAAATTATTGGCTAAAAACCAAGTTATTTAAGAGCGTAAATTTCATCTAATATGAGCTCTAAGCTTTTATTTACAGCCTTTCCAACGACCTTTTCACGATGGTTTCCAAAGCTATATTCTTTTGCATAAACAGTTTCTGGAGTGGCTATCGCTATAAAAACCGTACCTACCTGAGCATCGCTATCCCCCTTTTTGGGACCCGCATTGCCGGTGGTTGCGATCGCATAATCGGTTTGGTATAAAGCCTTTACTCTTTTTGCCATTTCACAAGCCACCTGACTACTAACTACGGAATATTCTTCAATAAGTTCTTTGGGAACTCCTAAAATATTCACCTTCGCTGAAGTTGCGTAAGCTACCACACTACCTTTAAAAAAGGCTGAAGATCCAGGATACTCTGTAAATATTGAGGCTAATCTCCCGCCGGTAAAACTTTCAGCAGTAGCTAAGAAAGCATTTTTTTTCTTCAGTAAATTACCAATTTGAACTTCTATTGGATCTTCTTCTTCAATTCCTCTTATAATCTCTCCAATAATATTTTTTAAAGAATTTATCTGCTCATCAATTTCTTGCTCCATTTTGGCAAGATCATTTCCTTTTGAACTTAGCCTTAAACGTACTTTACCAAGATTTGGCAAATAGGCTAAACGAATATGCGAAGGTAAAGCATCTTCCCAGGCTTCAATCTTTTCAGCAATTGCGCTTTCCCCCATTCCGTAGGTAAGTACGGTTTTGTGCAAAATCACCGGTCTTTTAAATCGATCTATAATTCGTGGAATCACTTCGTCCTCCATTAAAGATTTCATCTCGTAAGGAACACCAGGCATGGATACAAAGATTGTTTCGCCTTTTTTAAGCCACATCCCTGGAGCAGTTCCAAACCTATTCATAAGCACTTCAGCTTTAGAAGGAACTAAAGCTTGCATTCTATTTAAATCTGAAATTGGAGTGTCTATATATTTCTCAAAAAGCTCCTCTACGTGAGCAAGAACTTTCTCATCTTGCACCAACTCATCATCAAAAAACTTACAAAGACATTTTTTAGTAATATCATCCTTGGTTGGGCCTAGACCTCCTGTGATAATTACAATATCTGCTCTTTGTTGTGCATCTTTGAGTGTGTCTAAAATATGATCCCAATCATCTTCTATAGAAGTTATTTGATGAATACTTACGCCTATTTTATTAAGCGATTTGGCAATATATGCCGAATTAGTATCGATAATTTGGCCAATAAGAATTTCGTCGCCAATGGTTATAATTTCTGCGTTCATTACAGATTAAAATCTTCTTTTAATTCTTTACATACCTGATCGACCTTGGTCGTTATAATGCTACCCGCCTCTGGTACATCTTCATTATTTTTTCCTTGTTTAGACCAATGCTCTATAGTTGTGATTTGTGGCATTAGATCTAAGCCAAACAATTTAAGGTTTGGTTTCATTTTGTGAGCATATCTATAAGCCAGCGTTGCATTACCGTTAGCTATAGCTTCATTCATTGCGGCGGCATCTGGCGGAACTTCTTCAAGAAATGTTTGCACAACAACCAGCAGAAAATCCTGATCGCCATCTGCCATTTCTTCAACATCTTTTAGATTATAGGTACTCATAAGGATTATAGAGTTTATTTGATATTTATAGAGAACATTTCTTCATTTTCAATAAAACCTGTTAATTGATCTTCTGGAACCACTGGCCCAACTCCTGCGGGAGTACCGGTAAAGATCACATCACCGATCTTAAGGGTAAAGTATTTTGAAATATAAGAAATTAGTTCATCAATCTTCCACAACATCAACGAAGTATTACCCTTTTGAACAATTTCTTCGTTCTTCTTTAAGCTGAAATTAATATTATTTAAATCTGAAAATTGATTTTTATCCAACCATTTTTCTCCTATCACTGCTGCGCCATCAAAACCCTTTGCTTTTTCCCACGGAAGGCCTTTTGCCTTTAATTGAGATTGAAGGTCTCTTGCAGTAAAATCTATCCCTAAGCCTATCTCGTTATAGTATTTATGAGCAAATTTAGGCTGAATATGTTTCCCTACACGTACAATTTTAACCAAAAGCTCTACTTCGTAATGCACATCATTAGAAAAATCTGGAATAAAAAATGGCTGTTTTTTTAACAATATCGCCGTATCTGGTTTCTGAAATACCACCGGATCATCTGGCTTTTCATTTTCCAATTCAGCAATATGATCAGTGTAATTTCTACCTATGCAAATAAGCTTCATCTACAATTCTTTTAATCTGTTAATATAATTTTGAATGCTGGTACGGGTAATTTGCCTGAAAATGCATCATTCGAATTATCTAAAGTATTCATTTTCCTCCAACCACTGGTGTCTTTGTAATATGAGCTAAAATTAGGAGAATACTCTTCTAAAACTCCTTTAAAAACTGGCCCGTATTTTTGTAATTCTACGTTTTTATAAATTATCGTATCATTTACACGATAATCTTTCTTTTCGTAATAACTATTCTCCTTTATAAAAAGATGCTCTACAGCTACGAAAAAACCACTTTCCGGAACAGGAATTTTATAAGGAAGCATATCAATTTTTGTCTTAAATTGATTTGGTGCTTTTTCTATAATTATACCATCACTTAAAAGATCATAAGAAGGCTTTCCATTTTGATCTACAGCCATAATTCGCAAACGATACTTTGCGTTTCCGTAAAGTGTTTCTTCTACTGAAAAATATCGTACTTCAATTTGTTTTATAAAACACCCCTCTTCAAATTTAGCAGGTTTCTCATAATATCTGGCCACGATACTTGGATATTGACCGCCGCTAAAGTTCCCTAAACCTATTGATTCCCCGATTCTAAAATCGTTGATCCTTTTTGTTTTTTTATTCTGAATCGTATATAAATAAACCTCAGCTAAACCATCTATTGATGGCGATAACTTAACAACCTTTCCTTTTAAATCCTTTAATTTAACGTATTTAGATTGGTAACCAACATAACTAAATTTGGCTTCAGTCTTATCTGAAATATCCTTTACTACAAAAGTATACCTTCCTTTTTCGTCGGTAGAAATTCCTTTTCTTGCTTCTTCCAAAACAATATTAACGTAAGGTAAAGGTTCTAATGTTTTAGCATCTACCACCTGCCCTACTGCTCTAACTGTCTGCGAAAAACTGCTAACAGAAATAAATAGAAATACAGTGAAAAGGGCACGCATCTTTAAAGTTTGGTATTTAGTTTACGCAATTTGATCGCCGTTAATACTTTTTTTGTGTACAAAGGAAAATCTGCATTTTGAAGCCAGCCAAAATAACCTGGTTCTTTTTCTAAAACTTCTTCTACCAGTTTGCCACGATACTTCCCAAAGGAGAAGACTTCCTGACCTTTTTTATTGAACGTGATAAAGCCTGCAAAATCTGCAAAAGTTTTTCTAGCACTATATTTAGACAACCATTTGATATCATTTTCTAAATCGTCGTATTTATCTAGCTGAGACTTTAAAACTTCAAAAGTAGCTTCAGTATCGGCAGCGGCACTGTGCGCATCGATAAGGTCTTTTCCGCAGTAAAATTTAAAAGCGGCTGCTAAAGTTCGCTGTTCTTTTTTATGGAATATGGTTTGAACGTCTACAGCCAACATATTCTTCATATCAAAATCGATATCTGCACGTAATAATTCTTCAGCAAGAAGCGGAATATCAAATCGGTTCGAGTTATAACCTCCTAAATCGCAACCTTTAATCATATCGTAAACTTGCTTAGATAATTCTTTAAAAGTAGGTTCATTGGCCACTTTTTCATTTGAAATACCATGAATATCGATAACCTCTTTAGGGATTTCCATCTCAGGGTTTACCAGCCAGGTTCTACTTTCTTTATTTCCGTTAGGAAAAACTTTTAAAATTGCGATTTCTACAATCCTATCTTTAGCCAGATTTGTTCCTGTGGTTTCTAGGTCGAAAAAACAGATAGGTTTTGTAAGGTTTAATTCCATGATATTTTTTTGTTTTCTTAATAGCAAGATAAAAATAAAACCGGAACCACTTGATAAAAGCAGCTCCGGTTTTTAATCTAATTCTTAATAATTTATTATAGTTCTCTGTTTTTATCGAATCCTTCCAAATACTGTGCTACTCTTTGTACAAATTGGCCTCCAAGGGCTCCATTTACTACACGGTGATCGTAGCTATGGGATAAAATCATTTTATATCGAATCCCGATAAAATCTCCTTCAGGAGTTTCGATCACTGCCGGCATTTTACGAATGGCTCCTAAGGCTAAAATTCCTACCTGAGGTTGATTAATAATTGGTGTCCCCATAATGCTTCCAAATGTTCCTACATTGGTTACGGTATAAGTCCCGCCTTGTATATCGTCTGGCTTCAGTTTATTTTGTCGCGCTCTACCTGCAAGATCATTCACTGCTTTTGCCATTCCCACAAGGTTCAATCGATCGGCATTTCTGATAACCGGAACTATAAGATTTCCATCTGGAAGCGCTGCGGCCATACCAAGATTTATATCTTTTTTCTTAATTACTTTGTCGCCATCTACAGAAATATTGATTAGTGGGAAATCGCGAATAGCTTTTGCAACGGCTTCCATAAAGATTGGTGTAAAGGTTAGCTTCTCCCCTTCTTTTTTCTGAAAAGAATCTTTATGCTTATTTCTCCAATTCCAGATATTTGTTACATCGGCCTCTATAAAAGATTGTACATGGGCTGAAGTTTGCACACTGTCAATCATGTGCTTACTAATCATTTTACCCATTCGGCTCATCTCGATAATTTCATCTTCTCCTGAAGCCACTACGTTTTCCTGATTTTTAAAAGCAGGTTCTAATTGATTTGAAGAGGAAGACGAAACTTTTTCAGCGCTATTATTCTCTGTTTTATTTGATCGATTTTCAACGTAAGCTAAAATATCGTCTTTAGTTACACGTCCATCTTTACCAGTACCCTCTATACCCTCTAATTCTTCGAAGCTAATATTTTCTTCTTTAGCTATATTTTTAACTAGCGGAGAATAAAAACGATCTGAATCTGAGTAATCTTCACTGCCTACTGTTTCTTTTGCAGTTTCCACAGCGCTTTCGGCTTTTGCTGCGTGTTGCTCTAAATCTTCATCTTCCTTGGTATCTATCTCAAATTCGTCTTCTTCCTGCTCAATTTCACTTTCTGTTTCAATAATCGCGATGGTTTGGCCAACTTCAACTACATCATCGGTATCAAAAAGTATTTCTAATATTTTGCCATCAACCTCACTCGGCACTTCGCTATCAACCTTATCGGTCGCAATTTCAAGTACAGGTTCATCGGCTTCAACGGTATCGCCTACTTCTTTTAACCAGCTGGTTATGGTTGCCTCAGCAACACTTTCTCCCATTTTAGGTAATTTCAGTTCAAATTTTGCCATATCTATATTCGAAAGCTATTTTTCATTATTTTGTTTGCGAATTTACTTAAAATAAAGGTTTTTAAATATTAAAAAATCAATAAAATATAAATTCACTGAAAATATTTTTACGCCTATCTTAAAAAATTTGCTGTGTAAAATTACAATTTCATCTATCAACCCAAAAATAATAGACTTATACATTTTAATTTTTTAGACTATTTTCAAAAGGTATGCGATTAGTAATACTCCTACCTAGTGTAACCTCATCGGCATACTCCAATTCATCACCAACACTAATTCCCCGTGCAATGGTAGACGTCTTTACGTTGGTACCTTCAAGCTGTTTGTAGATATAAAAATTGGTGGTATCACCTTCCATCGTACTACTTAAGGCGAAGATAATCTCTGTTATCTTTCCGTCTTTCACTTTATCTATCAAAGGTTTAATGGTAAGTTGCGAAGGTCCTATCCCATCCATAGGACTTATTTTTCCGCCTAATACATGGTACATCCCGCGATACTGGCCCGTATTTTCTATAGCCATAACATCACGTATATCTTCTACCACGCAAACTACTTCTTCCTGTCTGGAAGGATTGGCGCAGATATCGCACAATTCGGTATCGCTAATATTAAAGCAATTTCGACAACGTTTTACTTCCGATTTCAGTTTAGATAGTGCCTTTGTTAACTGCTCAGTTTGTGTTTCTGGCTGCCGTAATAAATGTAATACCAGCCGTAAGGCGGTACGTTTTCCTATACCGGGCAACTGTGACATTTGATCTACAGCCTGCTCCAATAATTTCGAAGAAAAATCCATAGCGACAAATTTACGATTTTTAAATCGATGCTAATAGTTACGATTATGCTAAGTTTGCAAAGCATTTGGTTAAATTTATAGATATGGAGCCCATACACATTGTCCTGCTCATCGTTATTTATTTTGGAGTTTTAATGCTCATCTCTTATTTCACTGGTAAGGAAGATAGTAATGAAGCTTTTTTTAAGGCTGAAGGTAAATCGCCATGGTACATCGTAGCTTTTGGTATGGTTGGCGCTTCTCTATCTGGCGTGACATTCATCTCGGTTCCCGGTTGGGTTAGAGATTCCCAGTTTAGTTATATGCAGGTAGTAGCAGGTTATTTATTTGGCTATCTGGTTATCTCATTTGTATTGCTTCCTATTTACTACAGCCTAAATGTAACTTCAATTTATCAATATTTGAATAACCGATTCGGAATTGTAAGTTACAAAACCGGTGCTTTTTTCTTTTTTATATCTAGAGTTTTAGGAGCTTCATTTCGACTTTTTCTGGTAGCTACTGTATTGCAATACTTTGTTTTTGAAGCATGGAATGTTCCTTTTGTGGTTACCGTAGTCCTTTCTATATTACTTATTTGGATCTATACATCGCGAGGCGGTATTAAAACAATTGTTTATACCGATACGCTACAAACCTTATTTATGCTAGGTTCTGTAGGTATTGCAATATATTTTATTTCAACCGAATTAAATTGGACGTTCAACGACTTTTTTACCGCACCGGAACTTGCTCCTTACACTGAAACTTTTCATTTTGATGACTTCCTCGAAAAGGATTATTTCTGGAAAGCTTTTTTTGGCGGTATGTTTATCACAATTTGTATGACGGGACTCGACCAAGACATGATGCAGAAAAATTTAACCTGCAAAAGCCTAAAAGATGCTCAGAAAAACGTGATGTCCTACAGTTTAGTATTTATTCCGGTTAATATATTATTTCTTTTTCTAGGAGCCTTATTGTTTATTTATGCTGAACAAAATGGGATTAATATTCCTATGCTGGATGGTAAAGAAAAAACCGATCTTCTTTTTCCCGAAATTGCTTTAAATGCTGAAATGGGAATAGGACTGGCCATTATCTTTTTGCTTGGCCTTATTGCAGCTGCATATTCTAGCGCCGATAGCGCACTTACCAGTTTAACCACCAGCTTTTGTGTAGACTTTCTGGATATAGAAAAACGAGAAGTAAGCGACCAAACCGGTATTAGAAAGCGAGCACATATTTTAATAAGCATACTGCTTGTAATTGTGATTATGGCTTTTAAATATCTTCTAGACAGTAGCGTGATTGATCTTCTGCTAAAAGCGGCTAGTTATACCTATGGCCCTCTACTTGGACTGTTTGCCTTTGGGATTTTCACCAAAATGAAAATCAAAGATCATCTGGTATGGATCGTTGCCATAATCTCTGTAGCCTTAACTTTTGTAATTGGTAATATACCACCAGACTATCTTGGCGGTTATGTATTTAATTATGAATTGCTAATTGTAAACGGCGCAATAACTTTCTTAGGTTTAGTATTGATTCGTACCAAGCATCACTAAAGTACAGGCATTCTGAAATTCTATATTGTTATCTTTTAAGATTCGATATAATTCAGGATTTTCTGTTCCAGGATTAAAAATCACTCGCTTTGGATTTAATGCTACCAGATATTCGTAATATTCCGGCTGATTTCTTGGTCCAACATATAATGTGACCGTATCAATATCAGAAAAAATTATTTTTTCATTTTCGATCTTTACTCCATCAACTTCGCCTTCTTTCAACCCAAGAGCTACTGTAGGTTGCTGTTTACTTTTCAACTTTTTAATAGCCATATTAGAGTATCTGGCTGGATTAGTTGAAGCGCCTATTACTAAAGTCTTTTTCTTCATATTATTAATTAACTAAGGGCAAGCCTATGATTTTTTTTGAAATTTATTTTTATGTCGAGGCAAATCTCAACATGTCATCTCGATTATTGAGTAAAAATACTTTTTAAAAATTACTGTAACAAGTTTAAAACTTATCAGTCTTTATAGTAAGACTAGTCTAAAAATGCTGTTGCTATCTTTTTTTGATGGTTAGAAGATAGCAATGCTTTTAAAGTTCGCGCTGGTTGCAAGGCGCGAACTTTTTTTAAAATTAATTCAGGTTTTCTGTAACATTAATTTTTTAGCGTCGTCTTTATAGTAGAAATCATCAATATTCTAAAAACATACGTTTTCATATTATGTAATACAAAGTATTATCTATAACAAAACAACATCAAAACATCAATCAAAAAATGAAACAGTTATTCGTAATCATCATCCTTACATTATCCTCTTTTCATTCAGTTGCAAATAATGAACCATTTGCAAGAATTTCAGGAACTATTATGGATTTAAACTTACAGGAACCTGTTCCTTATGCCACAATTAGTTTACAGGATACCGAAGGAAAAATCATCACAGGAACTACATCAGAAGAAGACGGGTCATTCATCATCAAAAAAGTAAAACCGGGCAATTATACGCTGGGGATTCAATTTATCGGTTACAACAAATTCTCAAAGGAAATTGAAATCACGCGAAATTCAGGAGCAATAGATTTAGGAATTATCAACCTTGAAGCTGCTGTTGCTGAAATGGATGAAGTAACCGTGGTAGGCGAACGCTCAACGATCGAACAGCGAATTGACCGCAAAATTATTAATGTAGGGAAAGATCTAACCACTACCGGAGCCACCGCTTCAGAAATAATGAATAATGTACCATCGGTAAATGTAGATCAGGACGGTAACATTGCACTCAGGGGAAATTCTAACGTAAGAATTTTAATTGATGGCAAACCAACAAATATGGATCCTGCCCAGTTATTAAAGCAGATCCCTTCTACTTCAATCAAAAAAATTGAATTAATAACTAATCCTTCAGCAAAATATAATCCTGAAGGTATGAGCGGAATAATTAACATTGTGCTGCATAAAAATGCGAATAACGGATTTAACGGAAATTTAAATACCGGACTAACCTATGGTGAAAATGCACGTTTAAATGGTTCTTTGGATCTCAACTATCGCCAGGGAAAATTTAATTTCTACGCCAACCTAGGAAGCAATTTTGGAAAACGCCAAAATATTAACAATATCAATCTTGTAGGAAGAGACGCTAAGCAAAACCTGGATATGATAAACGATAATAATTCTTATATCTACAAAGTTGGCGTTGATTATTTTTTAGACGATAATAATACTTTTAGCTTTTATACCAATCAAAACGTTTTTGATGGCGGCCTAGATGCCACAATTAATGCAATATATCTAAACAATCCTTCTAATAGTTTTGACCAGCTTCTAAATATTGATTTTGAAAGTAATAATGCTACTTACAATTTCGCATATAAGCATTTGTTTGCTAAAGAAGGTCACGAAATTCTATTTGAAGCAGATTATAATGATTATGACGGTAATGAAGATTTTACTGCAAATTTCAGCGAAAACGCTTCTTTTGATTCTTATACTGAAGATGTAAATGAAGACAGAGGAACTTTAATAACTAATATTGATTACACCTTACCTATTGGAGAGCGTTCTAAATTTGAAGCAGGCGCTGAAGCAAGAATACTAAAAAACGAACAGGATTATGATACTAATAATCCATTAGCACAAGATTCAGACTATAGCTACGATCGTAATATCTATTCGCTTTACGGCACATTTGGCCAGAACTACGAGAAGTTTTCTTACCAGATAGGAGCGCGTTTAGAAAGTTTTGATATCGATGCAGAGGTATATGGAGAAAACGTCTTTGAGGATGATTATATCACATTATATCCTTCTGGATTTTTCAACTATACGCCAAACGAAAAAAACACCTATCAGATAAGTTATAGTCGAAGGATTGATCGCCCGAGTTTGAGCCAGGTAAGTCTCGTAAGACAGATTAGTACTCCTACCATTACAGTTTTAGGAAATCCAGATTTACAACCACAGTTTACAAATTCGATAGAATTCAATTATACCAGAAATCTTAAAAACGGAAGTTTTACGGGAGGTGTTTTCTTCAGAAATATTAATGATAATATTAATCAACTAATTGAAGAAGATCCATCAGATCCTGCGAGTCTATTTATTTCGTTTGCTAATTTTGATGACACGAATGCTTATGGTGTTGAATTATCTTCTAACTATAAATTTACGGAATGGTGGAGCGCGAATGGTAGTTTTGAATTGTACCAACAAACTCAAAGTGGTGTTGTAGGAAGCGATTTTGTTGAAGTAGACAATACTGTTTACACTGCCAGAATTAATAATAGCTTTTCTGTCACCGAAGATTTGACTTTGCAGTTATTTGGTTTTTACAGAGGCCCAAGCCAAGAACTTCAATTTAAAAATGAAGATGTATTTTTTGCGAATATTGGCGGGCGCTATTCGTTTTTGGATAACAAAGCTACAGTTAGTTTAAACTTTAATGATGTTTTTGGAACCCAAGAATATAAGTTTAGCACTACCAGACCTTACGAACAAAACGGAATTTTTAAAAGTGAATTTCAAAACGTATATGTAGGATTTAGCTATCGTTTTGGAGGTAATAATGCTAAGAAATTAAAAAGAAAACAAAGAGATAACGATGAAGCCCAAGGCGGCGGAATGTTTTAAAGAAAACAAGTTATATCATTTGATAAAATTTGTTTGTTTAGCCAGAAAAGCCTGAAGTACAACTTCAGGCTTTTTATATTTTATAGTCAAATTCCCTAATTTAAGAATACATTTTATCACGTTGTTCTTTAATTTTAGAATCACTCATATACTCATCAAAAGTCATATAACGATCTATTACCCCGTTTGGCGTAAGCTCTATAATTCTATTTGCTACAGTTTGTGCGAATTCGTGATCATGAGTGGTAAGCATTACTGTTCCTTTAAAATTCTTCAAAGAATTATTGAAAGCGGTAATAGATTCCAGATCCAAATGGTTTGTTGGCTCGTCTAACATCAATACATTGGCTCTCATCATCATCATTCGGCTTAACATACAACGTACTTTTTCACCACCAGATAATACGTTACTAGTTTTTAACGCTTCTTCCCCACTAAACAACATTTTCCCCAAGAAACCACGAATAAAAACTTCTTCTCTTTCTTCTTCTGTTTTGGCATATTGTCTTAACCAATCGACAAGGGTAAGATCGTTTTCAAAAAACTCTGAGTTATCTAAGGGAAGATAAGATTGTGAAGTAGTTACACCCCAATTATATTTTCCTGATACTGGCTCTTCTTTACCGTTTATAATTTCGTAAAACGCAGTAGTTGCCCGGCTATCTCTAGAGAAAACAACTACTTTATCTCCTTTAGATAAATTAATATCTACGCCACTAAATAAGGTTTCTCCCTCAATAGAAGCTTCGAGCTTTTCTATATTTAAAATTTGATCTCCTGCCTCACGATCTCTATCAAAAATAATAGCAGGATAACGTCGACTAGAAGGCTTAATTTCTTCAATATTAAGCTTATCGATCATTTTCTTACGAGAAGTTGCCTGTTTCGATTTTGCAACATTGGCACTAAAACGCTGGATAAACTCCTGAAGTTCTTTCTTTTTCTCTTCAGCTTTCTTATTCTGCTGAGCACGTTGCCTTGCAGCCAATTGTGAAGATTCGTACCAAAAAGAATAATTACCACTAAAGTGATTTATTTTACCAAAATCAATATCAGATATATGAGTACAAACGGCATCTAAAAAGTGACGGTCGTGAGATACCACGATAACAGTATTATCATAATGAGCAAGGAAATTCTCCAACCAACTAATAGTTTCATAATCCAAATCGTTAGTAGGCTCATCCATTATTAAAACATCAGGATTACCAAAAAGGGCCTGCGCTAACAACACACGTACTTTTTGCTTACCATCCAGGTCTTTCATTAATGTGTAATGATGCTCAGTTTTAATTCCTAAATTAGATAAAAGCGAAGCGGCTGCACTATCGGCATTCCAACCATCCATTTCTTCAAATTGCACCTGTAGCTCTCCAATACGTTCGGCATTTTCATCGGAATAGTCAGCATATAATGCATCAATTTCAGTTTTAATTTCAAATAGCGGTTTATTTCCTCGTAAAACTGTTTCTAAAACCGGAAAATCATCATAAACATTATGATTTTGCTCTAGTACCGACATCCTTTTACCAGGCTCTAAATGTACATGCCCAGAGGTTGGATCTGATTTCCCTGATAATATTTTTAAAAATGTAGATTTACCGGCACCATTGGCACCAATAATTCCGTAGCAGTTCCCTTCAGTAAAAGTGGTATTCACTTCATCAAAAAGAACTCTTTTACCAAACTGAACCGAAAGATTTGAAACTGAAAGCATAAATTCCTTTAAATTTTTGGCAAAAGTAGCATATATTGTACACTTTCTAAAAGATTAACGTTTATAAAATTCCTTTTAACTCGTACTTAACATGCAAGGTTTTTGGCACAATCTATATTTGCTGTTAATAGAAATCAGTTTTAGCTATGGTTATATAATTTTTTAGGATGAGAAAATTTTTACTTTTCAGTATTATTTCTTCAGTGATCTTTTTCATTAGCTGCAAAAATGACAGAGCTAATAATGAGAACATTTATATTGGGGGTAAAATTATTAATCCAAATACTAATTATGTAATAATATCTAAGGGTCAAAAACCGGTAGATACCGTCCAGCTAAACGAAAATAATGAATTCGGAAAATATCTTCCCAAACTAGATGCCGGGATTTACACTTTTCAGCATAATCCCGAAAATCAGATTGTATATCTAGAACCCGGTGATAGTATTATTGTATGGGTTAATACTTACGATTTTGACCAATCCCTTAATTTTAGCGGTAGAGGAAGCGAAGAAAGCTCTTTTTTACTTGACTTATTTTTAAGAAATAGAGCGAACAACAATCTGGTATTAGACTACTACAAAATTAAACCTGAAAAGTTTAAAAAAATTAGCGATTCTATACATCAAACCAGAATGGCTGAATTTGACCGAAAGGTTAAAGATTACGATCTAAGCGAAAACTTTCTAGAATTAGCGAAACAAAGTATCGATTACGAATTTTACGACCTACGCGAGCGCTACACTTATCTTATCAAGAAATATCATTCAGATTATACCGATCTTATTCCGGAAGATTTCAACAGTTATAGAGATTCTATAGATTTCAATAATAAGCTTCTTCAAAATTACTACGTTTATACCAATACTATTGATGATTACCTGCGTACAAGAGCTTTAGAATATTGTATCGAAAAACATAAAGATAGAGATTGTTACAATATTTCTAATTTCCAAAATGTAAAACGAAGAGCAACGCTTATAGATTCACTTTCGAATACACCTTCAATCAAAAATAAATTTCTTGATATACTTCTTAGTAAAGCAGTTACCATGACCTCTAATGAAGAGGACTTGGAAAGAGTGTTAGATTTTGCTAAATCAATAAATTATGCGAATCTTGATGAAATAAATAAGCTTGCTGAAATTCAGACCAATTATTTTATAGGAAAATCTATTGCAGATTTCACCATCCTAGATGATAATGGAAAAGAGATGACTTATAAGGATATTATAGATAGAAAAACAATTGTATACTTTTGGTCCACCAATAATGCGAGACGTTATTTATGGCAATTTAAAACTATCCAAGATTTGCGAGAAAAATATCCTGAATTAGATTTTATAGGAATAAATCTAGATATAGGACAGCATAAAAAATGGCTACAGGTTATGGAGGAAAATAATTACGATACCTCCAACCAGTATCAACTATCAAATAGATCATTTGATGAGCATGTTGCTACTAAATATCTATATCGAATTAACTTCTTAGACAAAGATGCCGTTATCGTAAAAGGTGATGAAGCACTAAGCACCTCAGCTGAATTTGAATCTAAACTTCTGGAATTTATAAATAACTAAAAAAGAAAATTACTTATAAACTTCACTTATTAATTAACTTACAGCAAAGCTGATTAATTAAAAAGTAGCATATAAAAAAAAGCTGCCAAAAGGCAGCTTTTTCAATGTATATATTTTAGGAAATACTACTCGTTTCCTTTTTTATAATCAGCTAAGAATTTCTCCAATCCTATATCTGTTAAAGGGTGTTTTAATAATCCTTCGATAGAAGAAAGTGGTCCTGTCATTACATCTGCTCCAATTTTTGCACAATCAATCACGTGCATGGTGTGACGTATTGATGCTGCTAAGATTTCTGTTTCATAACCGTAGTTATCATAAACCAATCTAATTTCTTCAATCAAGTTAAGACCATTAGTAGAAATATCATCTAAGCGACCAAGGAAAGGAGACACATAAGTTGCTCCCGCTTTTGCAGCTAATAACGCTTGTCCTACAGAAAATACTAAAGTACAGTTAGTCTTAATCCCTTTATCGCTAAAATATTTAATAGCCTTAATACCTTCTTTAATCATTGGCACTTTAACGATAATCTGATCGTGAAGTGCAGCAAGCTCCTCACCTTCTTTTACAATTCCGTCAAAATCTGTAGAGATAACCTCAGCACTAACATCACCAGTTACGATTTCACAGATTTTCTTATAATGATTAATAATGTTTTCTCTTCCAGTAATTCCTTCTTTAGCCATCAAGGAAGGGTTGGTTGTTACACCATCTAAAACACCTAATTCTTGAGCTTCTCTTATTTGATCAAGATTAGCTGTATCAATAAAAAATTTCATATTACAGATTTTTTTAAGTTTATTATCAATTCAATTTAAGTGTAAAAATAACACTTTATCTATACAATTTATAATTTGTAATGATTCATTAGCATCTTCTCGTATGCTTTGTCTGGTAAAAGCTTTTTAAGAACAATACTTGCTTTTTGTAATAAATCACCAACTTTATAATGTCCTTTAGGCTCTTTTTCTTCTATAATTTTTAAAACAGCCTTGGCCATCATTTCTGGGTCCTGACCTTCATCCACATGCTCATTCATCAATTTAAGAGAATCTCCATAAGATTTAGCATAAGGAGAATCTTCTAAAACCGGGACATGATATCGACCAGAAGCGATATTAGTCGCAAAATCTCCAGGAGCAACACACGTCATTTTTATATTAAACCCTTTCACTTCCATCCTAAACGCTTCTGTAGCAATTTCTAATGCCGCTTTAGAAGCCGAGTAGATTCCGCGATAAGGTAATCCCATATATCCTGCTATCGATGTTATATTAATTATAAGGCCATTGTTTTTTTTGCGCATAGCTGGTAAAACCGCTTTACAAACATTTATAGGACCGTAAAAGTTAGTTTCAAAGGCATTACGAATTTCCGATGTCGGGGTTTCTTCTAGAGGTCCTGTAATCCCTACACCTGCGTTATTAATTAAAATATCAATTCGACCTTCTTTATCTAAAACTAAATTTACTGCTTTAAAGATACTATCTTCCCGAGTAACATCTAAATCTATTAGATTAAAATTTGATGATTTTCCGGTAGAATTTCTACTAGTGCCGTAAACCTTAAAATTATGCTGAGTTAGATAGTCTCCTATTGCTTTACCGATACCTGAAGATCCGCCGGTAATTAAAACTACTTTTTGAGAGAAAGTATCTGTTTTCATAGCGCAAATATGCGATTATTTTTCTTAATTTCCAGATACAAAAAAAGGCAAGTAACCCACATCACACCGCTGCGACCACTTACCCTTGCTGCGTTCCCGCCCTGGGGGATTCAGCAGGAGCTGGTTGTGTGGGACTTGCCGGGTGCAAATATACAATCTTTAGTACTTCTGGCAAGCATTTTTTAAACAGAATTAGTTAATTTAGCCATATAAAATAGGACTTTAGAAGATGATGAAATTTAAATCTCTGTTAATCTTAACATTAGCTTTTTTATATTTTTCCTGCGGAAGTAATTCGGGATCAAAAAATTCTTCATTTAAGATAAAAATTGAAGGAAATAAAAAAGAATTTAAACTCGGCGAACGCATTTCAGGACAAATTGAAAACAAAAAAGAGTTCAAAATAGATTCAGTTGTTGTGCATTTAAATACTGAAAAGGCTACCGCAAAATCACCAAACTGGTCATTTAATTTTTCTTTGGAAGACGAGAAATTAGGTAATCAAACGCTAGAAGCTGAAGTTTTTTATGAAGGTAAAAAGGATACAACTACCAAATCGATCAAAATTTATAATAACGCAGCTCCAAAAGCTTACACTTACGAAATCGTAAACACCTACCCTCACGATCCTGAAGCTTATACACAAGGTTTAGAATTCTTAAACGATACTTTATATGAAAGTACCGGCGAATATGGCGAATCTGATCTTAGAAAAGTAGATCTAAAAACCGGAAAAGTTCTGGAAATTATAAAACTGGACGATTCAGTTTTTGGTGAAGGAATGACCATTTTCAAAAATCAAATTATTCTTTTAACCTGGAGAGCAAAAGAAGGTTATATCTATAATCTGAATACTTTTGAAAAAACAGGAACCTTCAGTTACAATCAAAGTAAAGAAGGCTGGGGATTATGCCATGACGGCGAACACATTTATAAAAGTGATGGTACCGAAAAAATCTGGTTACTAAATCCTGAAACTTTAGCTGAAGAAGATTACATACAAATTGCTACTCATAAAAATATAGTTTCTAAAATGAACGAATTAGAATGGGTAGATGGTGAAATTTATGCCAACACCTATCAAAAAGACGGTGTAGCAATCATCAATCCTAAAAATGGTGCTATAGATGGGCTTATTGATTTTAGAGGCTTAAGAGATAAATTAGGAAACAAAAACGAATTGGATGAAGCGAATCATGTTCTAAATGGTATCGCTTACAATCCTCACACCAAGCAATTATTTGTTACCGGAAAACATTGGGATAAATTATTTGAAGTGAAAATCATAGAAAAATAAAATGATTACCAAACCCCAAATTTTTGAACTAGAATTAAAAGTTACTGAATCTGATCTTGATGAACAACAGCACGTAAATAACGTGCAGTATGTGCAATGGATACAGGATGTAGCAAAAGGGCACTGGGAAGATCGAGCTTCTAAAGATCAAATAAAGGAATATTTTTGGGTGGTTGTTAGGCACGAAATCGATTATAAGCAGCAGGCTTTTCTAGATGATGAGATTTTACTACAAACTTATGTAGATGAAATTACCAATGTCACTTCCATTAGGCACGTGCTTATTAAGGACAAAAACACCGATAAGGTTTTGGTTAAAGCTAAAACTGTTTGGTGTTTACTAAAGCATGGTTCTAACAGACCGGCAAGAATTGATGAAGAAATGAAACTTTTATTTCAGGAAAAATCAGTTTAAGAAAATCGTTTATTTTTTATCCAGTTATTCAGTAGAAAAATTTCGAGTAAAAAATAACTCGTAAAAAGTGCTACGGAAATAGCCAAAAGATCGCTATTTAATATATCGATATTGGACATTTCAAAAGAGAAATTAAATACCGATTTAAATTCACTCCATTTATTGATCAATTTTTCTGAAGCTCCTACTGTTGAAGAAAAATACGAAGAAAACAACAATATCGCCACAAAGGCTGCGATCATTACCCAACCTTTTTTAGAAATTAATGGTTCGTATTTAATTTTATTTGCTAAAGTTTTGCCGGTTGTTGCTTCGGCTATTTTAATTTCAGAAAGATTGGTCATTACCTTATCGGTAAAATTAAAAGAAGGAGTTTCCAGACTGGATTCCTTGAAAATTTTCTTCGTAAATTCGTCTAATTTCCTTTCTTTATTTTCCATAATTCAGCAACATATCATTCGACAATCTTCTCTTTAAAATAACCGCCAATTGCTTACGGCTTCGGTATAATTTTACTTTTACGTTGGATACAGAAAGATTCATTATTTTAGCTATTTCTTTAACCGACTGATCTTCGTAATAATGTAAAGTTAGCAAAAAAGCATCGTCTTCATTCAGCATATTTATACAGCCAAGAATAGCCGTTTTCCGCTCTTTTTCTTCTAAATTGTTAATCGCATTGTCTAAATCTTCAATTTCAAAACCATTGTAAGCATCTACACTTAACTCTTTAAACCTACGCTTCTTGGCCTTTAGGAAATCGAGACAATTATTATAAGTTACTCGATACACCCAGGTCGAAAATTTTGCCTCTCCTTTAAATTTACTTAAAGATTTATAGATCTTCACAAAACTTTCCTGCGCCACCTCTTCGGCTTCTTCCCTATTTTTCAGCAATCTTAAACACAACGTAAAGACCATATTTTTATAACGATCAACCAGCACCGAGAATAATTGCTTATCTCCGCCCAGGATTTGATCGATGAGTAATTGGTCTTTTTTGATGGTCATTTAATTGTAGGACGACAACTAGGTAAATCTGGTTACAATAAATTTCTTCTTTCTTTTTCGAAATTATTTGTAACCTATTTTTGTAAAGTATCGTCTTAATTTTAGAAAGCGCTTAAAAATTCATTAATCATATAAAATTAAAAATATGGAACCTGTTATTATATGTATTTCCCTTTTTGCCTGCATCTTTGGTATTTTCTTCCTCTTTTTTCAAACGAGAAATAAAGAACGTCTTGCGCTTATCGAAAATGATAAAGATGCTTCGATATTTAAAGTAAGAAAAGATAGATCATCACCTGTTTGGGCAGTTATCCTACTTAATTTGTCACTTGTTTTAATGGGTGTCGGTTTTGGTTTTCTAATAGGTAACTTATTCGAAGCTTATACGGTACTAAACGATGATTTAGGATATATTGCCAGTTTATTCTTTACTCCCGGAGCATTTTTACTTTTAGGTTTTTACCTAACGCGTAAGATGAAATTATAAACGAACAAAAAAAGCTACCAAATTGGTAGCTTTTTTTTATAATATTGACAAATATCGCTTAAGCTTTAAATAACGGACGACCGTGCATTAAAGAATTTACTTCAGATTTTACTTCAGCTAATTTTGCATCATTATCGATATTCTTAATTACTTTATCAATCAATTCTACAATCTTAGGCATATCTTCTTCAATCAATCCTCTAGTGGTTACCGCCGCAGTACCAATTCTAATTCCTGAAGTTACAAAAGGTGATTTATCATCAAAAGGTACCATGTTTTTGTTTACTGTGATATCGGCTTTAGTCAACGCTTCTTCCGCTTCTTTACCACTTACTTCTTTGTTTCTTAAATCGATAAGCATAGAATGGTTATCGGTTCCGCCAGAAATGATCTGATAATCTTTTTCAACAAAAGCCTCCGCCATTTTCTTAGCATTTTTCTTAACCTGCACAGCATAATGTAAAAACTCATCTGTAAGAGCTTCTCCAAAGGCTACTGCTTTTGCAGCAATAATATGCTCTAAAGGCCCTCCCTGGTTTCCTGGAAAGATGGCACTATTTAAAAGTGAAGACATCTTTTTAAGATTTCCGTTCTTCAACTTCAAACCAAATGGGTTATCAAAGTCTTTACCCATCATAATAATTCCACCTCTTGGCCCACGAAGTGTTTTATGAGTTGTAGAAGTTACGATATGGCAATGTGGCATTGGGTCTCCAATTACGCCCTTTGCAATAAGCCCGGCAGGATGTGCAATATCGGCAAACAAAATAGCACCAATACTATCTGCAATTTCTCTAAAGCGTTTATAATCAATTTCACGAGAATAAGCCGAGGCACCAGCAATAATCATTTTTGGCTTTTCCTTTTCTGCAATTTCAGCTACTTTATCATAATCGATAAGTCCGGTTTCTTTATCTACTCCATAAAATACAGGTTCGTATAATTTACCAGAAAAATTTACAGGAGAACCATGTGTTAAGTGTCCACCGTGAGAAAGATCAAAACCTAAGAATTTCTCACCTGGTTTTAAACATGCCTGGAAAACTGCAGTATTGGCTTGTGATCCAGAATGTGGCTGCACATTTGCATACTCTGCTCCAAAAAGTTCCTTTAAGCGATCGATGGCTAACTGCTCTACTTCATCTACAACTTCACATCCACCGTAATATCTTTTACCGGGATATCCCTCTGCGTATTTATTGGTAAGTACAGATCCGGCAGCTTCCATTACCTGATCACTAACAAAGTTTTCACTCGCAATAAGCTCTAAACCATGCAGTTGACGTTCTTTCTCCTTCTCGATTAGATCAAAAATTTGTGTATCTCGTTGCATCTTAATTATTTACGTTAAATATTAATCAAAAGTAATAAATACATTCGGTTAATTACAGGAAAATAATATATTTGAATCAACTAGATTTTAACAAATTCTCATTTTTATATGTCTATTACCGCAAACGATCCTAACAGAAAAACCTGGCTAGATATTTCAAAGGATACCGATTTTCCAATTCAGAATATCCCTTTTGGTGTTTTTTTAACCAGAGATGATATTATCACTATCGGAACCAGAATTGGGGATTTTGCGATCGACCTTGGTGCATTACATCAACTAGGCTATTTTGAAGGTATTCCTTTAACCGATGATATTTTTCTTCAGGATACTTTAAATGATTTTATTTCTGATGGTAAAAAAACTTGGCGATTGGTTAGAAATCGTATTGCTGAGATTTTTGACGAGAAGAACGAAACTTTAAAAAATAATCAGGAACATCGCAATGTGGTTCTATTCACTTTAGATGAAATAGAAATGCAAATGCCCGTACAGGTTGGTGATTACACCGACTTTTACTCTAGTAAAGAGCACGCTACAAATGTAGGCAGTATGTTTCGTGATAAAGAAAATGCGTTATTACCAAACTGGCTGCACATTCCTGTAGGTTACCATGGTAGAAGTTCCTCAATAGTAACCAGTCACATCCCGATTCATCGTCCTAAAGGACAAACAATGCCTGAAGGTGCAAGCGAACCAGTATTTGGTCCCTCTAAGCAAGTAGATTTTGAAATGGAAATGGCATTTATTACCACCGATGCCAATTTGCTGGGAGAACCAATCCCTGTGGATGAAGCTGAAGAATATATCTTTGGAATGGTAATGTTTAATGATTGGAGCGCACGCGATATCCAAAAATGGGAATATGCTCCACTAGGCCCATTTTTAGCCAAAAACTTTGCCTCTTCTATTTCGCCATGGATCGTTACCATGGATGCTTTAGAACCCTTTAGAACTGAAGGACCAAAACCTGAAAAAGAGTTGATGTCCTATCTAAAATATACTGGAAATAAAAGTTTTGATATAAAACTGGAAGTATATTTAAAACCAGAGAACGGAGCTGAAAATTTACTTTCTAAAACAAACTATAAATACTTGTATTGGAATATGAGCCAACAATTGGCGCATCACACTATTAATGGATGCCCGGTAAATTCTGGCGACATGATGGCTTCAGGAACCATTTCAGGAGCAACACCAGATACTTATGGTAGTATGCTGGAACTTTCCTGGAAAGGTGAAAAGCCTATAGCTCTAGCAGATGGCAGTTCACGCAGTTTTATTAAAGATAATGACACCGTAATTATGCGTGGACACTGCGAAAATGAAAGCATAAGAATAGGTTTTGGTGAAATTAACACCAAATTATTACCAGTTTTTGAACCTAAAAAGAAGTAATATAACTTTAGTATATAAATAAAAAAAGCTGCCAAATTTGGCAGCTTTTTTTATTTATCCGATTCTACTATAGCTTCGAAATTCTCTCGACTCGCGCATAGTAGCTTCTAAAGCTTTTTTATCGTCGATGCTTCCACCACTCTTTCTATCCTCTGGAAGATTTGCTTCGCTGTGGTCTTGGAATTCTCGATCTTCTCTATTGGTTTCTTGACTCTTTTTGATGGCTTCCCATCTTTTTTCAAGTTCCTTAAAATCTATCTCTTTATCCATAACTTTGATTAATCTTTTTCGTCTGTTCAAAATTACGAATGATCATAATTTTTGCCAGATTGATTAATAATGTTTAACAATGGTTTCTAAAATTAAATTAAAAAAACTAATTATTCAAATTTTATAAAAAATCTTTAATATTCTGCACTTGTATATCTTGATGCGAACTGTGATGAACAACTTTTTTGCCCTGAAGTACGATGAGCTGTGGACTCTCGTGTCTTACCTTAAATCTTTCTGCAATTTCGTTAGAAATATCACGATGACTTAGGAGGTCTAAAAAGTATAATTTCACCTCTGCATCTTCAGGAATATCGTAAGAATTTTCGAATTGTTTTAACACCATTCGGCTAATTCCGCAGCGAGTAGAGTGTTTCAAAATCGCCACCAATTGGTGTTGAGATTCCATTTCTGCAACTTCTAATTGTGAAATATCAGTTAATGCAGTCCAATTCACCTTAGATCCATTTTTCGATTCCTTATCGCCTGCACCAAACATTTTATCAAAAATTCCCATACTTGTTTTTTTGCAAAGATAAAACCTTCAACCCGAATGCTTAACCCAAAAAACAATGTTTTATATATAATTAGCATTTATGACGTTTTGTCTTAAAATTCATTAAAAATAATGCCATTTTGTCTAATTATCGTTAGGGTATAGCATTTGCTATTTACAATCTGAAAAAGAAAAGACCATGAACTTTAATAATTTTACCATAAAATCACAGGAGGCTATCCAGCAAGCGCAACAGCTTGCTCAGGAGATGGGCCATCAGCAAATTGAAAATGAACATTTGTTTAAAGCGATTACCATTGTAGATGAGAATGTAACGCCATTTTTGCTGAAAAAATTGAACATTAACGTTAACCTTTTTACGCAAATTCTGGATAATACATTACAGAGTTTTCCAAAAGTTAGCGGCGGAGATATTATGTTGAGCCGAGAAGCCGGTAAAACAGTAAATGAAGCATCTAGCATCGCCAAAAAAATGAACGATGAGTATGTTTCTGTAGAACATTTAATTCTGGCTATTTTTAAATCATCTAGTAAAGTTGCACAAATTTTAAAAGATCAAGGTGCTACTGAAAAAGGATTAAAAGCAGCTATTGAAGAACTTAGAAAAGGAGATCGTGTAACTTCCCAAAGTGCAGAAGAGACATACAACTCCTTAAATAAATATGCAAAAAACCTTAACCAATTAGCTGAAACGGGGAAGCTGGATCCGGTAATTGGGCGTGACGAAGAAATTCGTAGAATTCTACAAATCTTATCACGTAGAACCAAAAACAACCCAATGTTGGTTGGGGAGCCTGGTACCGGTAAAACCGCGATTGCAGAAGGTCTAGCGCATCGTATTGTAGCTGGCGATGTACCCGAAAATTTAAAAGACAAACAAATTTTCTCTTTAGATATGGGTGCGCTTATTGCCGGAGCTAAATTTAAAGGAGAGTTTGAGGAACGCCTAAAAGCGGTAATTAAAGAAGTGACCGGCAGCGACGGAAACATCGTTCTATTTATTGATGAAATTCATACCCTTGTTGGTGCCGGTGGTGGCCAGGGTGCTATGGATGCAGCCAATATTTTAAAACCCGCACTTGCCCGTGGTGAGCTTAGAGCAATTGGTGCGACCACTTTAGATGAATATCAAAAGTATTTTGAAAAAGATAAAGCACTAGAGCGTCGTTTCCAAAAGGTAATGGTAGCAGAACCCGATACAGAAAGTGCAATTTCGATACTGCGCGGTATTAAAGAAAAGTATGAGCAACACCATAAAGTACGTATTAAAGACGAAGCTATTATTGCAGCGGTAGAATTATCGCAACGCTACATCACCAACCGATTTTTACCCGATAAAGCTATTGACTTGATGGATGAAGCTGCGTCTAAACTCCGTATGGAAATTAATTCGAAGCCTGAAGAATTAGATGTGCTAGATCGAAAAATCATGCAGCTAGAAATTGAGATTGAAGCTATTAAACGTGAGAAAGATGAAACAAAATTAAAATCATTACACGCCGATTTAGCCAATCTTAAAGAAGAACGTAACGAAATTCATGCACAATGGAAAAATGAAAAAGAGGTTGTAGATAATATTCAGAATGCAAAAACCGAAATTGAACAATACAAGCTTGAAGCCGATAAAGCGGAACGCGAAGGTGATTACGGAAAAGTAGCTGAATTACGTTACGGAAAAATAAAAGATGCTCAAGAAAAATTAGAGCGTCTTCAAAAAGAAGTTCAAGAAAAGGAAAGCGGAAAATCTTTAATTCAGGAAGAAGTTACCAATGATGATATCGCTGAAGTTGTTGCTAAATGGACAGGAATTCCTGTAACCAAAATGCTGCAAAGCGAACGCGAAAAGTTACTTCGACTAGAAGATGAGTTGCACCGCCGGGTTGTTGGACAGCAAGAAGCGATAGTAGCTGTAAGTGATGCAGTACGTAGAAGCCGTGCCGGTTTACAGGATCAAAATAGACCTATTGGTTCATTTTTATTCTTAGGTACAACCGGTGTAGGTAAAACGGAGTTAGCCAAAGCACTGGCCGAGTATTTATTTGATGACGAATCGGCCATGACTAGAATCGACATGAGTGAATATCAGGAACGCCATTCGGTAAGCCGATTGGTTGGTGCACCTCCGGGATATGTGGGTTATGATGAAGGCGGACAGTTAACGGAAGCAGTGCGACGTAAACCTTATTCGGTAGTTCTTTTAGATGAAATTGAAAAAGCACATCCAGATACTTTTAATATTTTATTACAAGTGTTAGATGAAGGGCGATTAACCGATAATAAAGGTCGTCTTGCAGATTTCAAGAACACCATCATCATTATGACTTCGAATATGGGAAGCCAAATTATTCAGGATAAATTTGAAAATATCCCTGATGTAGAAACTGCCATGGAAGCTGCAAAAACAGAAGTTCTTAGTTTATTAAAACAAAGTGTACGCCCAGAATTCATCAACCGGATCGACGATATTGTAATGTTCTCGCCATTAACGCAACAGGACATTAAACGAATTGTTGACCTTCAATTAAAAGGTGTCAAAAGGATGCTGGCAAAACAAAATATTGTTTTAGATGCTACTGAACAGGCATTGGAATTTTTGGCCAAACGAGGATTCGATCCGCAATTTGGTGCCAGACCAGTGAAGCGAACCGTACAAAAAGAGGTATTGAATAAATTATCGAAAGAGATTCTTTCAGGAAATATAAGCACAGATAGTATTATTCTCTTAGATGAATTTGATGATAACTTGGTATTTAGAAATCAGGAAGAATTAACTGAATCTTAATTTTTATAAATTAAAAGATTAATCATAAAAAAAGGGATCGCAATCGCGATCCCTTTCTTTTTTTAAGACTATCCGCCCTAATTACCACCTGTCAATTTCAGTTTTCAATTCTTCTTTAGATTTACCGGTTCTCTCCTGTAATCTACCAAGCATTTCATCAAATTTCCCTTCAGAATAGGTTGCATCGTCATCGGTTACTTTACCGTACTTCTGTTTAAATTCACCTTTTATCTGCTTCCATTTTCCTTCTAACTGATCATTATTCATAACATTTGTTTTTACTGGTTAACACTATAAAAGTACAACTAGAATTAACTGATTAATCATAAGGATTCGCCATATTTTACTTAAGCTTTTGTTATTTTTACCCTGAAAAAAATTATGATGAAGAAATTACCAATTTTAGCCATTTTAGGACTCCTTTTTTATTCCTGTGCCACAACAAATAAAATCGAAAATGATAGATTAAAAATCCGCTTTTTAGATGAATATGTAATCGATAAAGATCTTAAGATAGATGGCACTAAAGTTGGCGGATTATCTGGAATCGATTATAAAAATGGCAAATATTACCTTATAGTCGATACCCCCTCTGATGCGCGGTTTTACGAAGCTGAAGTTGATATTTCTTCTAATAAAATTGATACGGTAAAATTTAATAAAGCTGTTTTTATTGAAAAATCGGCTGATTTTTTTAATGATCATCCCTTAGATCCCGAATCAATTCGTTTTTTACCGGAAGAAAATAAGGTTTATATCACTAGTGAAGGGAACATTAATAACAAACAAGATCCTTCTATTTTTATCTTAAACGAAAATGGAAATTTTGAAGATGCTTTTAAAATTCCAGAACATTTTACAGCTACTGGCGAGCAGAAACCAAGACATAACGGTGTCTTTGAAGGTTTAACTGAAACGATAGATCAAAAAGGCATCTGGGTTTCTACAGAATTACCTTTAGAAAAAGATGGGCCTAAGCCAAAATTATTCCCTACAAAATCATTTACCAGAATCACTTATTTTGATAAAGATTCCAAAAAAGCCAGCAAACAATTCGCTTATAAGCTAGACGGAATTTCTAAAATCCCTTGGTTATATTTTGCAATTAATGGCGTTACCGAAATTTTAGAATATAAAAAAGATAACTTTTTAGTTTTAGAACGTGCGTATTCAGCAGGACATGGCTCTAAAAGTAATACCGTAAAGATATTTGATGTTGATGCTGAAAATGCTACTAATATTTTAAATCAAAATTCATTAAAAAAAAGCAATTTTAATTCTGCTAAAAAAAGATTAGTTTTTGATTTTAAATCGGTAAGAAATCAATTAACAGATAAGATTATTGATAATATTGAAGGTATTTGCTTTGGACCAAAATTACCGAATGGTAAACAGTCCCTACTTTTAATTTCAGATAATAATTTTAATAGCTTTACTAAGCAGCTCACACAGCTGATTTTATTAGAAATAGATATCAAATAAATCATGACCAGATCGATCACGTTATTAGTGCTTATGCTCACATTTTTGTTTTCCTGCCAAACTACGCCCGGAAATAAGAATGATATTAGCCAAAATAAGTCAGAGAAATCAACAACGTATTATTTTATAAGACATGCTGAAAAAAATACTTCAGACGCTAATAACAAAAACCCTGAATTAACTGCGGAAGGAAAACAGAGAGCTGAACATTGGAAAATGATTTTTGCTGAAGTAGACTTTGATGCGATTTATAGTTCAGATTTCATTAGAACAAAAGAAACAGCACTTCCTACTGCTGAAAGTAAAAATCTTTCAATAAAAATCTACGACCATAAAAACCTGAATTCAGCAGAATTCAGAAAAGCAACATTGGGTAAAAAAGTATTGGTAGTTGGTCATACCAATACTACTCCATATTTTGCCAATCGCACTTTAGGATACGATCATTTTGAAACTGATATTGACGAATCTGAACACGGCAAATTATTTATCGTACAGATTAATCCTAACGGAAAAAATTCTATTCAGGATCTTACAGTTAACTAAAAAAGCCGCGATATAAATCACGACTTTTTTCCAACCAATTGCGCTGTAACTAAATCCAGCGTCTTTTTATTTAGATTATCCTTCTAGGATATTTATTGCCTTAGTATTTACAAATTCTTTAATACCAAAACCTCCGTGTTCTCTACCGTAACCAGAATTTTTAACTCCTCCAAAAGGCATATTTGGTTGTGCTACACCAAATGAGTTAATAAACACCATTCCGGTATCAAAATGTTTCTCGGCTAGTTCGATCGCTTTTTTCTCGTCTTTAGAGAAAATTCCGCCACCTAGTCCAAATCTACTATCATTAGCAATTCTCATCGCATCTTCATCATCTTTTGCTTTAATAACAGATGCTACTGGCCCAAATAATTCATCGTCGTAAGCAGGTTGTCCTGGATTTACGTTCGCCAATACAGTTGATGGGTAAAAGAATCCGTCACCATCTGGAATTCCGCCACCACATAACACTTTAGCTCCATTCTTCACACTTTCTTCAACTTGGTTATGTAACTTCTCTCTTAGATCTTCACGAGCCATTGGTCCAATATCAGAATCTTTATCTGTTGGATCGCCCATTTTTACATTCTTCATTTTCTCGACAAAAGCTTCTAAGAAAGCATCATAGTTTTTCTCTGTCACTACAAATCTTTTTGCTGCAACGCAAGTCTCACCATTATTATAGGTTCTACCTTTTGCACTCCAGTTTACAGCAACATCGATATCTGCGTCATCTAAAACTAGATAAGCATCATTAGAACCAAGCTCTAGTACTGTTTTCTTTAAATTTCCTGCTGCTTTCTTAGCTACAGCTCTACCACCGTCGGGACTTCCTGTAAAAGTCACACCTCTTACAAAGTCATTATCAATAATATCATCAGACTGATCGTGATCGATAATCAATACGGTAAATAAGTTTTTAGGCAATCCGGCTTTTTCAAAAATTTCCTGAAGCATTAAACCAGATCCTGTTGTACCCTCAGCATGCTTAAGCAATACTCCGTTACCTGCCATCAAATTAGCAATAGCATAACGCACAACCTGATATGCAGGGAAATTCCATGGTTGGATTCCGTAGATCACACCAATAGGAGAATATGTAATTATCCCGCGTCCTCCACCTGGAAGTTTGCGTTCTGGCTCATTCGCTAATTCTTTTTGTCCGGTTTCTGCAGTATAATCACAAATACCTGCGCAAAGTTCAATCTCTTCTTCTGCCTGGGAAACAAGTTTTCCCATCTCGCTACTCATTAGCTTAGAGAACTCATCTTTATAATCTTTTAATGTGCTTCCTATCTTTTTTAGAACTTCTGCTCTATCGGCTAAAGAATGATGTTTCCATTTCACAAAAGCTTCGTGACATTTCTTAACCGCTTCACTCGCTTCTTCATTCGTCATTAACGGATAATCCTTAAGACTTTTACCAGTCGTTGGATTAACCGTTGTAATCGTTTTGTTTTCAATTAATGTACTCATAGCTTTTCAATTTTTTTCTAAATTACGCCGAAGTGAGTGGCTTTGCTTATAAAGCCCCGTTAAAGCTTTTTGAAATTGAAGTTAATTGAGATTTATTAACATAAAACGCACGTTCCTTAAATCTTATTTTGGATAATTAAGCTCGGTATTTTTGCCTAATTTTATTTTTTACAAAACACGGAATTTCTAACAGAGTCCTCTAGACGATACTCTAAAACCTAAATTTAAAAACATGGCAACATGGGATGCTACCTTATATAACACAAAGCACGATTTTGTTTTTCACTACGGAAGTTCGCTAATCGAACTTTTAAAACCGAAAGCAGGAGAACGAATTTTAGATTTAGGATGCGGAGCAGGGCAGCTAACCCAGCAAATTACAGATGCCGGTACTGAAGTTATTGGAATGGATGCTTCTGAAACGATGATTAAAAATGCGAAAACTCATTTTCCAAATATAAAATTCAAAGTTGGCGACGCGGCAAACTTTAGCTTCCCTAAAAAGTTCGATGCCATCTTTTCTAACGCTACCTTACATTGGGTGAAAAATTACCGTGCTGCAGCAAATTGCATGTTTAAAAACTTAAAGAACAACGGCCGACTAATAATAGAATTTGGAGGTAAAGGAAACGTACAGAAAATCGAGCAAACATTAAAAAAAGTTCTGCTAGAAAAAAACTATTCTAAACAAGCCAATATCGAGTTGTGGTATTTCCCCTCTGTTTCTGAATATACTCAGGTTTTAGAACAGGCTGGCTTCGAAGTACGCTTAGCAGAATTATATGATCGTCCCACAAAACTGGCCGATCCTGAAAGCGGAATCAAAGACTGGCTTTCGATGTTTGGCAAAACTTTTTTTGAAGGTATTCCTGAAAATGAATGCGACATCATCAAAAGTGAAGTACAATCCAGATTACAGTCTGAACTTTTAAAAGAAGATGGCTGGTATGCCGATTATCGCCGATTGCGAATTATTGCTTACAAAAATAGCTAATATGGATTTTAAAGATCTTGAATATTTAAGGACTGGAAGTAAAATCCAAAAGCTTGCGTATAAGAAGATTTTAGATCTAAGAATCATGGCTATATTAGCCGAATTTCAGCCTGTACTTACAGGAACCATTCCATTAGATATTGCGATCGCTTCCAGTGACCTTGATATTTCATGCTATGTAGAAAAGCATTCTGAATTTCAGGAAAAACTAATCGCTAATTTTGGTAATAAAGATGACTTCAAATTATGGGAAACTTCAAAATTTACAGAATTAGCCACCGTTTGCAGTTTTAAAGCTCGCTGTTTTGAAATTGAGATCTTTGGTCAAAATCTACCTGTAAGTCAGCAAAATGCTTATCGGCACGTGGTTATTGAGCATAAGATTCTTCAGGAAAAAGATAAAAACTTCCGAAGCGAAATTATAAAACTTAAAAACGAAGGCTTAAAAACCGAACCTGCTTTTGCAAAATTACTTCAACTAGAAGGTAATCCCTACCAATCTTTATTAGAAATCGAAAATCAATTATTCTGAAAGATCAACTTCAATATCTTCAGTAATAATTTCAGAAAATAATTCAAGTTCCCCTGCCTGATACAGATTGTCCAACTTTTCTAAAGGCGTAGAAAGATCTTTTTCAGCATAGTTTTTATAATCTACAAATCGCAATCCGTTAACTACTCTTGGATTAAACGCTTCTCGAAATCGTATCCCACCGCCATTTACATGATAACTATAGGCCAGATAATCTACTGTAAAAGAATCGGTGTTTATCCAATACATATATTCATCTTCGTAATCGGTGCCGCCACCTTCTTGATCAAAGCTTACTTTAATTTCGTAATATTCCTTATTTTTAATGCTATCCTTACCGATTAATTCTTTGTTTACAGCATCGCCTTCAAGTCCAAAAGGTAATTGCACAAAATAATGAACTGAATTTACTGAATTGGAGTACTTTTTAATTTCACGATCAGATAAAGAAACTGTGCTATCATTTACAATTCTTACAAAACCTTCATTACTTAAACGATCTGCAATATTGTTTCCTAAAGAATCTATCTGAAAACGTTCCAACTGATATTCTCCATTTTTCCGTTTACTTCTATATTTTTTATCTCTAAACTGAAATGTTATTTCTGCAGTTTTATAATTATCTCCTCCAGAAGCTTCTATGGCTTTATTTACAATTTGAGCAGGGCTAAGTTTTTTTTGATTGCAGGAAACAATAAATAGGATAACAATTATAAGTAGGGTATTTTTTCTCATAGACTAAAATTGTCGGCAAATATAGTAAATCCTTTCAGCAGACTTATATTTGAATTGAAATCGACCAGATTTATTACTTTTGTTTGTTACGATTTTTGTAAAAAGACCCAATATTCGTTTAAAGCTTAGTATTTTTGCTGACTATGAAGCAGGCAAACACAATCAATATAAAAAACCGTAAGGCTAAATTTCAATATGAATTTCTGGATAAATATGTCGCAGGAATAAAATTAGCCGGAACTGAAATAAAAGCTATTCGACAGGGTAAAGCTTCAATTGCCGAGAGTTTTTGCGAATTTCAGGATGGCGAGCTATATGTAATTAACATGCATGTAGAAGAATACTCGCACGCGACGCATTTTAATCACAATCCAAAAAGTGAACGTAAACTCTTATTACAAAAAAGAGAACTTAGAAAATTAGAGAAAGAAGTAAAAAATGGTGGTTTAACGATCATTCCGCTTCGCCTTTTTATAAATGATCGCGGCCTTGCTAAATTACAAATATCCTTAGCTAAAGGTAAAAAGCTCTATGATAAACGTGAAACTTTAAAGGATAGAGACAACAAACGGAAATTAGACCGCATAAAAAAGGAGTATAATTAAAACTATACTCCTTTTTAGTTTGGAAAAAATAATCTACTCTAACTCTCCGTAACTAAAAGCTTTTTCTAAATTGGCTTTTAATGTTTTACGATGGATAAAAAAGTCTTTATCATCAGTTCTTTTTAAGACCGCATAAGTTCCTTTTTTAGTCTCTTCTAAAGAAACAACTTCTACTTCAAGACCATTAAGTTTCTTATAATTTGGTCGCTCTCCCTGTTTAACTAAAAAATTAAGCTTCGGAAGTTTTAAAGATTGGAATTTTACATTACTTGATGATTTTAAAGTAAATGTATCTCCTTTTTCTACATTTTCAGGCTGTTGTGCAAAACCTAAGCCTGAAATCATTAAACATAAACTGAATAAAATTATAGTTCTCATTGCCTTCTTATTTTGAATCAAAACTAATCGTCTAAGCTTAAAATATTATTGGATTCAGATTAAAATGAGATTAGAAATCGTTAATTTATTAATAAAATAAACTTATTTTTATCAAATCATCAATAACTTAAAATATAAGTGTTTGACTTTCAGTTAAATAAAAAGCCTGCTTTAGTTTTCACTAAAACAGGCTTTTTGCTGTTTTGAAATCGATTTTTAGGTCTATTCTTCTTCGTCTTTGGTTTCTACATTTTCTTCCTTAGAAAAATCTGTAAAACCATTTTTAGTAAGAAGATTATACCATTGGATGATCTTTTTTATATCACTAATATACACGCGATCCACGTCGTAATCTGGCAATACCTCAGCAAAGTAGCTCTCTAGTTCATTTTTAGAAGACTTGTGGCTAATGGCCTCTCCCCCATCTTCTTTTTCTTTTATATTTTGTAGAACCTGGCCAAGAGGTACTTCCTCAGTATATGTATAAATTGCAATTTCGCTAAGAATGCTCACATTGTGACGCATATTTACAGCAATTTTCTTTCCATCCAAGATTGATTTTGCAATAAATCCACCTCTAGTTTGTGCAGCAAGCTCATACAAACCTGGTTTTCCTGATATTGCTAAAATTTTATCTAATCCCATATTGTGTTTTGAATTTGGGTGGCAAATATCACACCCCGCTTTAAAATATCAAAAATATTAACGACCTTTTTTTGCAGTTGGAAAACGCATTCTATAGTCAACTTTTATTTTTCCTGAAGAAATCTTTTTTAAACGCCCGTTAATCAGTCGTTTTTTAAGACTTGAAATCTTTTCAGTAAAAAGAATTCCCTCGGTGTGATCGTATTCGTGTTGAACTACACGAGCCGCTAAACCGGTAAAGGTTTCTCTCTTAGTCTCAAAATTCTGATCCTGATATTCTATAGTTACTTCAGGTTTTCTAAAAATATCTTCTCTTACATCTGGAATACTCAAACATCCCTCAGAAAAAGCCCACTCATCTCCTGTCTCTTCGATGATCTGGGCATTAATAAATACTTTCTTGAATGACTTTAATTGCTCTTTTTCAGAATCACTTAAATCGTCATCTTCAGCAAAAGGAGCGGCATCTATAACGAATAATCGAATTGGCACTCCCACCTGTGGTGCAGCAAGACCTACACCATAAGCATTGTACATGGTATCCCACATATTAGCAATTAGTTCTTCTAATTTGGGATAATCTTTATCAATTTCTTTTGCCTTCTTTTTTAAAACGGGATCACCGTAGGCAACTATTGGTAAAATCATATAATTTTAATCTTTAATGTCTTTATTGTACCTTAATACAGATAGGATTGAAGTATTATGGTAGCACTTACTTCGTCTACTAAAGCTTTATCTTGACGCTTCTTTTTCTTGAGTCCGCTATCGATCATTGTTTGAAAAGCCATTTTACTGGTAAAACGCTCGTCTACTCTTACAAGTTTAATGCTTGGAAATTTTTCAGTAAATTTCTTTAAAAATTCTGCAATAAAAACTTCACTTTCGCTGGCCGAATTATCCTTTTGTTTAGGCTCTCCTACTACAACAGTTTCTACCTTTTCTTTTTTGAAATAATCTTGCAAAAACTTCAAAAGCTCTGAAGTAGCTATTGTTGTAAGACCACTGGCAATCATTTGGAGCTCGTCGGTAACAGCTATTCCTGTTCTTTTTACTCCATAATCTAGTGCCATTACTCTTGCCATACTTCAAATTTTATGCAAAGGTAAGGTTTATATCCATAGCGCCCCAAAAATTACAATGAAGCTGTTATATTTGCTAAAAATAAGATTTATGGATCACTTAAAATCGAAAATTGAAGCAGCCTGGGAAAACCGTGAGCTGTTAAAAGATAAGGAAACTACCGATGCTATTAGAGAAGTAATTACGCTTCTTGATGAAGGTAAACTAAGAACTGCCGAGCCAATTGAAGGTGGATGGCAAGTTAACGAATGGGTAAAGAAAGGCGTTGTACTTTATTTCCCTATCCAAAAAATGGAAACTTTAGAAGCTGGTATTTTTGAATATCACGATAAAATGCCATTAAAGAAAGGCTACAAAGAGAAAGGAATTCGTGTAGTACCAAATGCTGTGGCAAGACATGGAGCTTATATCTCTAGCGGAGTGATAATGATGCCAAGTTATGTAAATATAGGAGCCCATGTTGAAGAAGGTACAATGGTAGACACTTGGGCTACAGTAGGTAGCTGTGCACAAATTGGTAAAAATGTTCACCTAAGTGGTGGCGTTGGTATTGGTGGTGTTTTAGAGCCATTACAAGCATCTCCTGTAATCATCGAGGATAATGCGTTTTTAGGCTCACGTAGTATCGTTGTAGAGGGTGTTCGTGTAGAAAGAGAAGCTGTTCTTGGAGCTAATGTTGTTCTAACAGCTTCAACAAAAATAATTGATGTTACTGGCGACGAACCTGTAGAGATGAAAGGTATTGTTCCTGCAAGATCTGTAGTTATTCCTGGTAGCTATACTAAAAAATTCCCAGCAGGAGAGTATAATGTGCCTTGCGCTTTGATTATTGGGAAACGTAAAGAAAGCACCAATAAAAAAACTTCTCTAAACGATGCGCTTAGAGAATATGATGTCGCGGTGTAATGAAAATACTGGTAATACAGCAAAAAATGATTGGGGACGTTCTTACGTCCTCAATCTTATTTGAGGCACTCCGGGAAGCTCATCCCGAAGCGAAGTTGCATTACCTAATTTATCCACACACTAAAGCGGTTGTAGAAAACAACCCATTTATCGATAAGCTGATATTTGGTAAAAATGAACTTACTTTTTATAGATTATTGCAGGAAATTAGATCTGAAGAATACCATGCTATTATCGATGCATATTCTACGGTAAAGACTTCAATTATCACCAATTTATCTGGTGCGAAATACAAAATTGGATTCGATAAAAAATACACCCGGCCATTCTATACACATGTTTTTAGTAGAAATATGCAGGCGAAAACAAATGCGGGCGCAGCAATAGAGAAAAGGATGCAGTTACTAAAACCCATCATCAAAGATGCACCAATCCAAATAAAGCCGAAAATATATTTGAGTACTGCTGAAAAAGACAAAGCAAAGGAAAGTTTAATTAAGGGAGGAATAACACTTACAGATTCAATTTATATGATTGGAGCTTTAGGAAGTTCAGAAAAGAAAACCTATCCCCTCCCCTATTTGGCCAAGCTTTTAGACCAGATCGCAGCCAAAGAAAAAACGGCTATTTTATTCAATTATATCCCAAGCCAAAAAGAACAAATTTCAACATTAATTGGCTATTGCAATGCGCAAACCAAACATAAAATCTATCTTGAGATTTACGGAAAAAGCCTGAGAGAATTTTTAGCGCTAACCAGTTTTTGTGACGCAATCATTGGGAATGAAGGTGGCGCTATAAACATGGCAAAGGCGTTAAATGTTCCATCTTTTGCAATATTTTCACCTCCATTAAACAAAGCGAACTGGAATATTTATGAAGATGGAAAGCAGAATGTTTCAGTTCATTTAAAAGATTTTTCTCCAGAATTATTTGCTGAAAAAAGTCAGGATGATTTGCACAAAGATGTGTTTGCGCTTTACGAGAAATTTTCACCCGCTTATATTGAAGAACATCTGGATCAATTCCTAAAACTGAACACTAAATGACCTATCGCTTTTTAATTTACATAAGTCATACTTACGCCTTGCCGATTGGTTTACCGCTTCAGGAGGAAATCAGGAAAAGAAACTATGAGGTTCAATGGTTTACAGAGCTAAATCCTCCAAAATCCTATTTTCCTGAAAATGGTGATTTAATAGAACATATAGATGACGCTATTAAATACGAACCGCACATCGTCCTTTGTATTACAGATGTTGTTGCCGATTTTTTACCCGGTTTGAAAGTTCAAATATTCCATGGATTTTTAGCCAACAAACATAGCGATGCAAAAGGGCATTTTAGAATTAGAGGGTTATTTGATCTTTATTGCACGCAAGGACCGTCGACTACTATTCCTTTTAAAGAAATTCAGCAGAAAAAGAAACATTTTTTAGTACGCGAAACGGGATGGTCTAAAGTAGATCCATTATTCAAAATTGAAGAAAAAGAACGACGTAAGACTACTATCCTTTTGTCTTCTACCTTCTCTCCAAAATACAGTTGGTTGTATAATGAAGAGGTGATCGCTGAAATAAAAAGATTATCTAAAACCGGCGAATTTGAGTTTCTAGTTGTGCTGCATCCTAAAATGGCTAAAGAGAAAATTGAGATCGTTAAAAAAATGCAGCACGAAAACTTCAAATATTACGATACCACAGATATTATTCCGCTGTTTCGCCAGGCAGATATCATGTTTTCAGATACTACCTCAGCGATAACAGAATTTATTCTTCAGAAAAAACCGGTAGTTACTTTCAGAAATAATAAACCTGCTCCTCACCTTATTAATATTACCAATCCTGGGGAAATCGAAGATGCAATACGAAAAGCTATATCAAATCCAGAAGAACTACTAACTAATATTGATGCTTACATCCACGAAACTCATCCCTACTTTGACGGTAAAAGCAGTGAACGTGTGATTTCAACTTGTATTGAAGTCTTGCACGCCGAAAAGCCAGATTTAGCAAAAAAACCACTGAATTTAGTAAGACGATATCAGCTAAGAAAAAAACTTGGGTACTTTACATTGAAAAGCTATAGAAAACCTTTTACGCTAAATAAAAAAGATTAGTTTTTCCAAAACTTAAGCTGTTTTTTTAGTCGTTTCTTGCGATAAAATTTCTCCTGAAATTCTTGCGTGAATTGCCACATGGTTTCAAATACTTCGTGCTCGTTCCAGGCGGTAAGTGTAGCATATTCGTTTGCAATGATTTCAATAATTTCCTTGCTTGGCGTTAAACGTGAGAAATTTTTCATGCGCTGTTTAAAATCCAAACGCTTAAAATTCATTCGGTTTAAATCAACCAAAAAGAATTCAAAATGATCACCATTTATACGTATTAGTGTATTACCTGGAGAGTGATCTAGAAACTCAATATTTTTTTCATGGATATCGTAGGTAAAGCGTGTAAAGGCTCTTAAAACCTCTTCTTTTTGTTCTTTATCTTCAAAATTTTCGATATCCCTAAAGGTGAAATCGTATTCTAAGTGATCACAAATATAAAAGCTACGACCCAAGCTTAACCATTTACATTCTTCGGCATAAGCTACAGGAAAGGGCGTTGCTATTTCACGTGATAGAAGATATTGTGCATAGCTAAAACTACGCTCTGCTTTTGATTTACGAAAAAATCGATAAACAATTTTATTGATTAGATTTGGGACTCTAAAAGACTTTACATTTACTTGCCTCCCATTTAGATCGAAGGTTTTAATAGTATTTCGGCCGCTGCTAAGTGTTTTTCCGCTTTCAGAAAAATCAGCTAAAATTTGTTCTATTCTTTTTGCTTCCCCCTTAAAAGCATCTGCATATTCGATTTTCATACTACAAAATTATAATTATAAATTTGTATCCATACACAATTGGGGAATATTTCATTTATTTATTACTCTTTTAAAATCGCTTAGATGCAAAAATTAAAAATTGCTTTTCTTTTTTTAGATGAAATTCATCATGTTTCTCACTTTATCAGTGTGGCTAAAGAATTATCTAAAAATCATGAAGTAAAGATTCTTACTTATAAAAACGCAACTCAATATTTGTACGACAGAGTAAAAACTATAAAGGCTGAAGATGTAAAAATTGAAGAGCTACCCACCAAGCGATTTCGGGCATTTACAGATAAACTAAAGGATATAAAAATTCCCAGAAAAGGATTCTGGATAAAGAAAAACCTGGATTATCTACTACAATTTGATGCTGTAATTTTTACAGATTATTTTCACAAATATTTACAAAAAGCACGCGGCGAAAAAGAACACCCAAAAGTAATCAAATTAAATCACGGCATACCTGGAAGAGCCTACGCATTTAAAGCAGCCCAAAGTGAGTTTGACATGCAAGTGCTAGTAGGGAGTTTTCAGAAAAAAGTTTTAAGCGAGAAAAATATATTAGCTAAAAATCATGCAATTGGCGGTTATCCCAAGTTAGATGTGGTTAAAGAAATACCTGCAAAGCGCTATTTTGAAAACGAAAAACCAATAGTTCTATATAATCCGCATTTTGATGCTGAATTTAGTAGTTGGGATAAATTTGGAGTTGATATTCTGAAATACTTTTCTCAACAAAATACTTACAATCTCATATTTGCTCCACATTTACATTTATTTCAGCAAAAAAAAGGAAATAGAAATATAGATGAAATCCCTCAGGAAATTTATGATTCTGGAAATATCTATATTGATCTTGGCAGCAGCGATAGTGTAGATATGCAATATACCCGTGTGGCAGATTTATACCTTGGTGACGTGAGCAGCCAGGTTTACGAGTTCATATTAAATCCCAGACCTTGCTTATTCCTGAATCCTAGCGCTATCCATTACGATAATAAATTTGACTATCGATTTTGGCAAAGTGGACCAGTTATAGAAAATTTAGAAGATTTTACTTCAGCTCTAAAAATGGCTTTCAAAACTTTTAAAGATTTTGAACCCATTCAGTCCAAATTAAATTCTGAAAACTTTTTTGTACCGCAAGATAAAACCGCTTCAGAAAATATAGCTGAAATTATTTCGAAATACTTGAAGGAGTAGCATTTTCTAGATATTTAGAAACTCCATTTTCGCATCTTTTCGATCGATTTTCGATAGATTCGGCTTGAATTTTTGTGTTCACCACTTCTTTTGCTCTACACGCATTTTTATGCCAAATATGATACACAATAGCATTGTAACGCACTCGCTTACCATAAATATTATTATTAAGTAGCCTTATCACAAATTCAGAATCTTCTTTTCCCCAGCCGGTCATGTCTTCATTATAACCGTTCACTTTTAAAAAATCCTCGCGCCAATAAGAAATGTTGCAACCACGAACTTTAGAACTCAACTCTGGGGATTCTTTATACAATTTCGCTAAGAAATCAATATGTAAATTTCTGGTACGTTTTGTAATTCGTTGATCAAAGAAATCAAATTCAGTTTCTTTATTTTTAAAAATTTCTTCCAAGCAACTCTCTTTAAGATTAACCCTACTCCCAAATAAAAATCTATTTTTCTTTGCATGTTGAACATGATCTCGCACAAAATTGTGGTGCATTATACAATCACCATCTAATTGAACAATGTAATCTGCATTTGTAGCGGCCAGAGCTTTATTTAAAATCACTGTTCTCCTAAAACCTTTGTCCTCATGCCAAATATGTTTTAGTGGTAAATTGTATTTCTTTTGATATTTGGCAATAATAGACTTGGTTTTATTTTTAGAACCATCATCGGCGATCAAAATCTCATCAGGCATAAGGCTTTGTTTAGCAGCACTTTTAAGTACCAACTTCAATGCTTTAGGCCAATTATAAGTAGAAATAAGAAGAGCTATTTTCATTAAATTTTAGAATCTAATCTTTTTATTGATTAAGCAATAAAAGATACAAATTTATAATCTTTGTTTAAAAATTTAGAAATACATTTCTCCAATTTAATTTATAAGGAGTTAATATCGATTACTTCTAAACCTTCAAACTAAAGCTTTTCTTACAAAATCCCTGCCTTTTATTTTTTCTGAAGTACCTTTGCAGGTCGTTAGCAAGGAAATTATGGAAGATAAAAAGACAGAAATTCAAAATTGTTTAGCCATTTTAAAAAAAGGCGGACTTATTCTTTACCCTACAGATACGGTTTGGGGGATTGGCTGTGATGCCACCAATGCAGATGCTATTGATAAAATTTTTGCACTTAAAAAAAGGGCAGAAAGCAAATCTATGATTTGTTTAGTTTCAGATTTTAAAATGCTGAATGAATATGTTGAAGAAGTTCCTGAAGTAGCTTATGATATACTGAAATATGCCGCAAAACCAACTTCTATTATTTACGATGATCCCATTAGAGTAGCTGAAAATTTAATTGCTGAAGATAATTCACTTGCAATACGAGTTACAAAAGATCCATTTTGTAAAGAACTTACCAGAAGATTTCGACGTCCAATAGTTTCTACATCTGCTAATATTAGTGGAGAAACCACTCCAAATTCATTTTCGCAAATTAGCCCTGAAATTTTAAAAGGTGTGGACTATGTAGTAAATTTGCACCAGTCTAAAAAATCATCAAAACCTTCAGCTATAATAAAACTGAATAATGATGGAAAGGTTAAAGTGATACGGAAATAAAACATGCCCAATTTACAGAATTACAAAAAAGCTTTAGATCATCAGATTTTTAAGGTAATTTCTCAGGCTGCCGAAGAACTACAATTAGAAAGTTACGTTATTGGTGGTTTTGTAAGAGATTTTATCTTGCAACGCGGCAATGCCAAAGATATTGATATTGTTGCCGTAGGCAGCGGGATCGACCTTGCATTAAAAGTATCAGAACTTCTTCCGCATAAACCAAAAGTACAGGTTTTTAAAAATTACGGTACTGCCATGCTGCGTGCCTTCGATATGGAAATCGAATTTGTTGGCGCAAGAAAAGAAAGTTATTCTGAAGATAGCAGAAATCCCGTAGTAGAAAACGGAACGCTGGAAGACGACCAAAATCGCCGTGATTTTACCATAAACGCATTAGCATTAAGTTTAAACAAAAGCAGTTTTGGCGATTTGCTTGATCCTTTTAACGGACTCGAAGATTTAAAAACACAATTACTTAGAACTCCGCTAGAACCAGGAATCACTTATTCAGACGATCCTTTGCGAATGCTTAGAGCCATTAGATTCGCTTCACAACTTAATTTTATTATTCAGAAGAAATCATTAGATGCTATTAAAGAAAATTATAAGCGCATCAAAATCATTTCTAACGAAAGGATCACTGAAGAATTACACAAAATATTATTATCCGACAGACCTTCTAAAGGTTTTGCACTTTTACATAAGACTAAACTTTTAAAAATTATCCTTCCTGAACTTACTGCTTTAGAAGGAATCGACGAAATTGAAGGCCAGCGCCATAAAGACAATTTTTGGCACACTCTTGAAGTAGTTGATAACATAAGCGAGAACACCAATAATCTTTGGTTGCGATGGGCCGCTTTGCTACATGATATTGGTAAAGCGCCTACAAAGAAATTTCATAAAAAGATTGGATGGACATTCCATGGGCATGAATTTATTGGTTCTAAAATGGTGTTTAAATTATTTAAGCGCCTAAGAATGCCATTAAATGACAAAATGAAATTTGTACAGAAAATGGTGTTAATGAGTTCGCGACCAATTGCGGTAGTAGATGATAATGTAACCGACTCTGCAGTGCGACGTTTAATCTTTGATGCCGGTGAAAATATAGACGATTTGATGACCTTGTGCGAAGCCGATATCACTACTAAAAACCCTCGTCGTTATAAAAAATACCATAACAATTTTAAAATTGTTAGACAGAAGATGAGAGAGGTTGAAGAACGAGACCATGTTCGCAATTTTCAACCACCGGTAAGTGGTGAAGAAATTATGGAAACCTTCAATATAAAACCTTGCCGAGAAGTAGGTATTATAAAAGATGCCATTAAAGAAGCTATTTTGGAAGGTGATATACTAAACGATTACGATGCTGCTCATCAATTTATGCTGAAAAAAGGTAAAGAATTAAAATTACAGCCTCAATAAAATAAAACAGCTGGTAAAAAATACTGAAAAATAAAATGATCTAGTTTTATGAAAAGATGATTGAAAATCAAGATTAAAAATTTCAATTATCAAAAAACTTTAATGAAGACGATAGCTAATGAAAGACAATAAAAAAGTAGTATACTGGCTGCTCACAGGATGTGCCCTTATCTTTGTTATGGTAGTAGTTGGTGGGATTACTCGCTTAACCAATTCGGGGCTTTCAATATCAAATTATAAATTGATTCATGGTGTTGTACCACCAATGAATCAGCAGGAATGGATAGAGGCTTTTGAACTTTATAAGCAATATCCAGAATATCAAAAACTTCATTATCATTTCAATTTAGAAGATTTTAAGGATATTTATTTTTGGGAATGGATACATAGAGTGATTGGAAGACTTATAGGTGTTGTATTTATTATTCCGTTTTTATATTTCTTATTTAGAAAACAGCTTTCCAAATCTACAATTCGTAAATGCATTATATTATTAGCTTTAGGTGCTTTTCAAGGTTTTATGGGTTGGTATATGGTAAAAAGCGGATTGGTAGATCGACCTTCTGTTAGTCATTATCGTTTGGCAGCTCATCTTATGACGGCATTTATAACTTTTGCGTATTCATTTTGGGTGGCCTTAGATATTATTTATAAAAACAAGGTAAAACCGGCAGTTCCCAACTTGAAAAAGTGGATTTGGGCAGGAATGATTGTTCTTATCCTACAAATTACCTGGGGAGCTTTTGTGGCTGGTCTGGATGCAGGTTTTATCCATAATAGCTGGCCGCTAATGACAGATGGTAAATGGATACACGAAACTGTTTATATAGAACTAGAACCAATCTGGAGAAACTTTATCGCCGGTAAAAGTGGAGTTCAATTTATACACCGTTATCTTGCTTGGTTTGTTTTTGTTGCCATTCTAATTATTTGGAACAAAGCAAGAAAACTAAATTTAACTTCGGCTCAGAAAAACGGAATTAATAGCGTACTTCTTATTGTTTGTCTTCAAATTCTACTAGGTATTTTTACTTTGATTTATAATGTACCGGTTTGGCTGGGCGTAACCCATCAGGTAGGTGCTTTTTTCCTTTTAGCAAGCATGACTTTTATTTTACACAGATTCAGTAAATAATTTGAAATACCATAAAGTTCTGCCACAATGTATTTGCCAATTACGGTTTTGAAATCGTATCTTTGCTAACCAAATTTTTCAATTATGGTTTACAGATTTAGAGTAATTCTCGACACGGCAGAAGATGTTTTTAGAGATATTGAAATTTTAAAAACCGATACGCTAGAAGACTTACATAACTCTATCGTACAAGCTTTTGGCTTTGATGGATCTGAAATGGCTTCTTTTTATATAAGTGATGATGAGTGGAATCAAGGAGAAGAAATTCACCAATTTGACATGAGTGGTGCCGATAATGATATCCGGTTAATGAACGAGACCACTTTAGACAGTGTGCTTTCTGAAGACCAGACCAAACTACTTTACGTTTACGATTTCTTCAATATGTGGACCTTTATGGTAGAACTTGCTCAAATTGCTGAAGTTGAAGAAGGTAGAGATTATCCTAATTTGATGTTTGTACACGGGCAAATTCCATCAAACGCACCAGATAAAGAATTTAAAGCGGAAGGTGATCCTGAAGCTGATGAAAACTTTAATGATGATTTTGATGTAGACGATTACGACAGCTTTTCTTTTGACGAGAACTGGAATTAATACGCTATATTTTTCTAGCTAATTTTATCGATTTTAACTTTTACACGAAATGATCAATTTATATAACGCCCAGATAGAATCTCTATCGATTCATCGTGTGGGTAACAAAAGTCGTAATGAAAATATCTTTCTTTCGGCTGCACCCTTTCAGTTAAACGACGAGATCACCCCTTTAATCAAGGAATATTTCTTAAAACCCTTCAGAGAAAAAGAAGAGAATTATTACAAATTTCAGCATGAAACAGATATAGAGTTCAACGAACTTTATAATCTTGCGAATGCGATTTTTGATAATCCTGAAAATATCCACGAGGCTTCAAAAAAAATAACAACATTACTTTTTGAGCAATCTGCACATCCGCACATTAAAAGTGGTGAAGTGTATGTGGTTTATTTTGAAAATGCACAGCTGGATAACGAAAAACTTCCCGCGATTGGAATTTTTAAATCTGAATTGAAACATGATTTCTTGCAATTTCAGGAAAAAGGAAGCATTCTCGAAATGATTGTTCAGCAAGGGATTAATCTTCAAAAATTAGATAAAGGCGCCTTAATCTTCAACAAACAAAGAGAAGAAGGATACAAGATTTTATCCATCGATTCTAACAAATATGACACTAAATATTGGTTAGAAAACTTTTTGGGAGTTGATGTTATGGCAGATGAAAATTACTACACTAAAAAGTATTTAAAATTCTGCCAGAATTTTGCTAAAGACGTGGTGTTGCCTGCGGAAGATAAAAAAGAGGAAGTGATGTTTATGAACCGAAGTATGGATTACTTCGCAAAAAACGACGATTTTGAAGAATCAAATTTCCTTAATTCGGTGATCGATAATCCAGATTTGGTTCCTGAATTTCAGAATTATAAAACTGAAAAAGCACCAAAATATAAGATCGAAGATCTTACCACATTCCCAATTGCGAACAAAGCGGTAACCGATGCACGTAAAAAGCTGAAAAACGTAATTAATCTAGATACGAATATTCAAATTAAAATGGATTTTGTAAATGCAGATTCTGCCGACAAATTCGTTGAAAAAGGTTGGGACGAAGAAAAACAAATGTATTATTACCTGGTTTATTTCAACAAAGAAGAAAAAAGCTAGATAATTAAATAGCGAAAAAACAAAGGCCGAAATTATCGAATTTCGGCCTTTGTTTTTTTTAAATTTATAAAATGTGATTTATTGCAATAGGCGTTTCATATTTACATCCTCATAATTTCGTTGCACAAAATCGAGAGCGGTTCTTAAAATCTGCCCCATCGTACTGGCGCGCTTAAATTTCACATCTTTGGTAAAATGATATAACTCTGTTCGCAGCTGGTGCACATTTTCTTTTGTAGAAACATGATCGTTGCTCATACACTTTATCAATCGCTTAAACCTAGCCTGCGTGTTTATCATTCTTTTGGCCAAAAGTGAGCGCTCTTCTTTTCGATACTGCTCTATAGACGATAATTGCAAACGTTCTGAAACTAATTTTACCATCTTATAATTCTCTTTAAAGAACTGTGGACGATAAACCTTAAATTTTCCTTCAAAACATTGCTGATCAAAATCTATTGCTCTTATCTGGTATTGTACGTGATCAAAATCATGCGTTGGAATCACAACATAATTATAAGACCGCATATCGCCCAAAAGCCTTACTGTACAGCGTTCGTTAAACTTTACAAATTGTTTGGCGATCTGTGCTTTTTCCCATTCGCTTAATTTTGGTAAATGATCTTCTATAAAAACATCACCGGGAATTCCTGCAATATGAGCTTCAATTAATGTGTCTTTATAGACCAAGAATGTGATTCGATGCGGTGAAAGCAAATGCTCTAATTCGAGACCATAAATTCGGGAAGCATCAGCTTTTTTCACGTAAAAATAAGTAAAGACGTCATTCAAAATATTCCGCACTTTTATACGAAAAGGTTTAGAATTTCCGAAGGTGCAATAATCTATCGCATCCACCGCTAAAAACTCTAACATGTCGTCACTACCATCAGAATGCAAAATGTTATAAATCTTTTTCAGACTTTCATCAATCTCCTGCCGCTCAAATTCAGGATAATAACAGCGCACCCAAAACGTATCTTCATCATCTTGATCGTAAACGACTATAGAGCCTGAAAATCGCAATAAATCCTCGTAAAAAACAGGGATTTTCGTGTTTCGATTATAGCGTGCCAGATATTTATTGAAACGTTCGTTTACGGCAAAAGAAGGTTTCTTTTTAGACATCAGTTTAGGTTCCATATTCTTGCGCTTTGATTAAACTCTTCCGTAGAAAGTTTATAAAATTTTAAGTATAATACAATTCTTAAATTGGATTAGAGCCATTACTAGAAAAAACGTTTTTAGAAAAATAGCATTTAAGACCTTTTCATAATACCGTTTAACTCTCTATTATCGAGTAAAAATAACGATACTACTGCGGATAATGTAACAAAAATGTATATTAGTCGTCGTACAAGAAAAGAAACCATCTATTTTGGAAACAATCCTTAGCATTAATCAATTAACAAAAGTCTATGGGCCTTTGAAGGCCGTAGACAATCTTTCCTTTACAATAGAGAAAGGAAACGTGTACGGAATTTTAGGTCCTAACGGAAGTGGAAAATCGACCACTTTGGGAATGGTACTAAATGTGGTGAATAAAACCTCTGGAGATTTTAAGTGGTTTGAAGGTAGCGAATCTACACACGAAGCCTTGAAAAAAGTTGGAGCTATCATCGAGCATCCTAACTTCTATCCTTACATGACGGCATCGCAAAACCTTAAACTGGTTTGTAAAATTAAAGGTGTTCCCGAGCATAAAGTTGAAGAAAAATTAGAAGTTGTAGGGCTTTTAGATAGAAAAGATAGCAAATTTAAAGCTTTCTCTTTAGGGATGAAACAACGTTTAGCCATTGCCTCTGCGCTGTTAAACGATCCTGAAATTTTAATTTTAGATGAACCTACTAATGGATTAGATCCACAGGGAATCCATCAAATTAGGGAAATAATTCGAAACATTGCTGCTGGCGGTACTACTATTTTATTGGCTTCGCATCTTTTAGATGAAGTTGAAAAAGTGTGTAGCCATGTAGTAATTATTAGAAAAGGTGTAAAATTATATAGTGGCCCGGTAGATGGAATTAACGCCAGCCATGGCTTTTTTGAATTGGAAGCTGAAAATACCGAATTACTTCAGCAATTACTACGTGAACATCCATCCATAGGAAAAGTAACGCTAAATGGCACCCTTGTGACTGCCATCATCGAAAATCCTATGGGAGCTTCAGAAATCAACAGTTATCTTTTCGAAAAAGGACTTTCTTTAAGCTACCTGATTAAGCGTAAAGAAAGCCTGGAAGAACAATTCCTTCAACTAACCAATCAAACTACCGCGTAATGTTACGACTCTTAAATATAGAATATCTTAAACTTAGATATAGTAGATCTTCGAAGATCTTGATTTGCACCTATTTTATTTTAATCACTTTTATTGCCCTCATAGCCTCAATCGAATTTCCTATTGGGCAAGTTAATTTTAGAATAGCCGATCAAGGAATTTTTAATTTTCCATTTATATGGCATTTCAATAGTTATATTGCTGCGACTTTGAAATTATTTTTGGCAATTGTTATTGTCTCGATGATGTCTAATGAATACAGTAATAGAACGCTGAAACAAAACCTTATCGACGGCCTGTCAAAAAAAGAATTTATTTTATCGAAATTCATCACGGTAATGGTATTTTCTATAGTTTCGACCATTTTCCTTTTTGTAGTTTCGTTGATTCTGGGACTTTCTTTTTCAGATTACAACGAGTTTTCTATTATCTTTTCTGATCTTGAATACATCCTGGCATACTTTGTAAAATTAACCGGATTCTTTGCATTCTGTTTGTTTTTAGGAATTTTGGTAAAACGCTCGGCATTCGCGCTTGGATTTTTATTTATATGGTGGATTATAGAAAGTATTTTATACGCTGTTTTAAGATGGAAAATTTTTGGAACTAAAATAGCAGATAAAATCGTTCAGTTTTTTCCACTCGAGTCGATGAGTAATTTGGTGAAAGAACCATTTTCCCGCCTCAATGCAGTACAATCTGCCGCTAATCAATTAGGATCTGCTTTTGAAAAAGATTATTCTATACATTGGTATCAGATTATTATCGTTTTGGTATGGACTGCTCTCTTTGTGTATTTTTCTTATGCCTTATTAAAGAAAAGGGATTTATAGACTAAAACGTTAATTTTTCAAATTTTTAATTTTCCTTTTATAACTTGAGGAATTATCTAATTATTTGTCGATGCTCAAAGTTTACACGCTCCTAATCGTTATATTATTAGGAGCATTACCGCTAGTTTGTAAGGCTCAAAATAAACTACCCAACGATTGTAGTAACGCTATTTTAGTTTGTGGCAATGGAGCGATATCTTCAAACGCTATTGGAGCCGGCATAGAAGAGATCAATAGTTTAAATAGCTGCAACAGTTACGAGCATAACAGTATCTGGTTAAAAATTGAAATTGTCCAAAGCGGTACTTTAGGTTTTACATTAACACCTACCAGTAGAAATATTCAAGTAGATTACGACTTTTTTATTTTTGGCCCTAATGCCAGCTGTGATAATTTAGGAACAAGTATTAGATGTTCTACTACCAATCCCAATGCAGCAGGAAGTTCGAGTAATATTACAGGAATGAACGAAACCAGTCATGAATATTTTGAAGGTCCGGGACCCGACGGCGATAATTTTGTTAAAAATTTGGAAGTAAAAGAAGGGGAAACTTATTTTCTAGTGATAGACAGGCCTATAGGAAACAGCACTTTTGATCTGGAATGGAATGGTACTGCTATGCAAGACGGAAATGCATTCCCAGAAGGTGTGACAGCAAATACCCCTAATCCCATGATAGCTTGTGCTATCGAAAATCAAGCTGAATTTGATCTTTTTAGTAAAATAGATGAGATTAGAACAAACAAGACTGATAATGTTATCTTCTATTCTTCTCTAGCCGATGCAAATGATAAAATCAATGCTCTCGATCAATATTACAAAACTGCCAATTCTACCACAATTTTTGCTAGAGTTTCTAATCCACAAGTAGAATGTTACGAAATTGTAGAGTTAGATCTTGAAGTAAATCGCGGTCCCGCTGTGCAGGAGAATGTGACGCTCACTACATGCGATATTGGTAATAATGGCGAAGAAATTTTTGACCTGAATTCTATTTCATCTGAAATTTTAAATAATTTAAACAAAAATGATTATCACTTAAGCTTCCATAAGGATAGTATTTCAGCAATAAATAATACAAACTTGTTAGCAGAAAATTATACCGCAAATCCAACGGAAATTTATGCTCGTGTTACTGAACTTAATGATTTGGGTTGTTTCAGTATATCAAATATTTCTTTGGAACTCACCCCTACTCCGATTGTTAACGATTATACGTTAATTCAGTGCGATGTAGATTTGGGAAATTCGACAGATGGTCTTACTCGTGTTAATTTAACTGAAGCTAATAGCTTTATAGCTTCTTCAGATTCTTCATATGTTTTTTCATTTTTCAAAAACCAGTCTGATTTTAATAACAACAATCCAATAGAAAATCCTGAGCGTTTTTCAAATAATATTCCTTTTCAACAAAATCTGTTAGTGCAAATTTTAAATGAGAAAACTGGTTGCTTTTCAACATCAAACTTATTACTTCAGGTAGAACCTACTACTGCGAGCTTACCAGAAATCGGCCCGTATTATAGCTGTAATATTAGTGAAAGTGATGAACAAATTTTAGGCATTTTTAATCTGGACAAAATTGCTGAAAGCTACCAAAACTTAGAAGTCAATTTTTATGAAACTCTAGAAAATGCTTCACTAGAAATTGATGCTTTAGGTAATGAATTTATAACAAGCACCACAAGTATTTATGCAAGATTAGAAATAGACAATCAATGCCAGGGTATCGAAAGTGTAGAATTAATTGTACGCGAAAATCCTAAAATTCAATTAAAAGATCTTTATAATTTGTGCTTAAATAAAAGTAATTTACAAATAAAGGCGGCAAACTTCAGTAGCTACGAATGGCAAAAAGAATCTTCAGGATCATTTATCAGCTTAGGTTCTGGAAGTTCTATAAATATTACAGAAACTGGCACTTATCGATTGATGGTTACAAATACAGCTAACGGACTTTCGTGTTCTTCAGAAAAAGAATTTAAGGTAGAGATATCGAATATTGCTAAAATAGCCAGAGATCCAGAAGTAAAAGATATCTCAAATAATAACATCGTTACAATATTTGCAGAAGGTGAAGGTAACTATGAGTATGCTATCGAGAGCCCAGAAAATTTTCAGGATAATAATGTTTTTGAAAATGTTCCTTCGGGATTTGTTACTTTTTTTATTCAGGATAAAAATGGTTGCGGAATTATAGAAACTGAAGTGGCTATAATAGGCTATGATAAATTTTTCACACCTAATAACGATGGCAGTAATGATTATTGGAGGATAAAAGGAATAAATTCTAAAATACAAGCCAAAAGCGACATTCAGATTTATGACAGGTATGGTGTTCTGGTCGCAAGATTACAACCTGGAGATGAAGGATGGGATGGAACTTCTAAAGGTAAAATACTTCCGGAAGATGATTACTGGTTTAAGGTAGAGTTAGAAAATGGGAAGATTTTTAAAGGTCATTTTAGCCTAATACGATAAATTTCTAAGCCCTATTTGAATAGGCACATTTATTGCTTAACTTCGTAAGGCTAAGAAAAAGAACGCATGAAATTTAATATTGAATCTGAATATAAACCTACCGGAGATCAACCCAACGCGATTAAGCAATTGGTAAACGGAATAGAAAGAAACGACCAGTTTCAAACTTTACTTGGTGTTACCGGATCGGGTAAAACTTTTACCGTTGCAAACGTGATTGAAAAAGTGCAAAAGCCTACCCTGGTGCTAGCCCATAACAAAACACTTGCAGCCCAGTTGTATTCAGAATTCAAACAATTTTTTCCAAATAATGCGGTAGAATATTTTGTTAGTTACTACGATTATTACCAACCGGAAGCGTTTATTCCCTCATCTGGCACCTATATTGAAAAAGATCTTTCGATAAACGAAGAGATTGAAAAACTACGATTAAGTACCACTTCTTCTCTGCTTAGCGGAAGGCGTGATGTGATCGTTGTCGCTTCGGTTTCCTGTCTTTATGGTATTGGTAACCCGGTTGAATTTAAAAAGAATGTAGTTTCCATTGAAAGAGATATGGAAATTTCCCGAACCAAATTTCTGCACAGCCTGGTACAGAGTCTATACTCTCGAACCGAAGCAGAATTTGTTCACGGAAATTTCAGAATAAAAGGCGATACCGTAGATGTATTTCCTAGTTATGCGGATAATGCTTTCAGAATTCATTTTTTTGGAGATGAAATTGAAGAAATAGAAGCTTTTAATCCGGCTACTAATGATATTCTTGAAAAATACGAACGATTAAATATTTACCCTGCAAATATGTTCGTAACCTCACCTGATGTTCTACAAAATGCAATACGTAGCATTCAGGATGATTTAGTAAAACAGGTTGATTATTTTAGAGATATTGGTAAACATCTTGAAGCGAAAAGGCTGGATGAAAGAACCAATTTCGATCTTGAAATGATTAGAGAACTTGGCTATTGCTCGGGTATAGAAAACTACTCTCGTTATCTTGACGGTCGCCAACCGGGAACAAGACCTTTCTGCCTTTTAGATTATTTCCCAGATGATTTTTTAATGGTGGTAGACGAGTCTCACGTAACCATACCACAAGTACACGCGATGTACGGTGGTGACCGTTCGCGAAAAGAAACATTAGTAGATTATGGATTTAGACTTCCCGCGGCGATGGACAATCGTCCATTGAAATTCGAAGAATTTGAGATGCTTCAAAATCAAGTGATTTATGTAAGTGCTACTCCTGCCGACTATGAACTTCAGAAAAGTGAAGGTATTTACGTGGAACAGGTGATACGACCTACCGGATTATTAGATCCAGTTATTGAAGTGCGTCCCAGCCAAAACCAAATTGATGATTTAATTGAAGAAATTCAGATAAGAGTTGAAAAGGATGAAAGAACTTTAGTTACGACCTTAACTAAAAGAATGGCGGAAGAATTAGCTAAATATTTAACCAGAATCGATGTTCGATGCCGCTATATTCATAGCGATGTAGATACCTTAGAGCGTGTTGAAATTATGCAGGATTTACGCCGTGGCTTATTTGATGTTTTAATTGGAGTAAACCTTTTAAGAGAAGGATTGGACTTACCTGAAGTTTCCCTTGTTGCCATAATTGATGCTGATAAAGAAGGATTCCTAAGAAGCAATCGATCCTTAACGCAAACTATAGGACGTGCCGCCCGTAATGTTGAAGGAAAAGCTATTTTGTATGCTGACAAAATTACAGACAGTATGCAAAAAACTATGGACGAAACCGAATATCGTCGTACAAAGCAAATAAATTATAACAAGGCTCATAACATCACTCCTAAACCGCTAACGAAGAAATTAGAAACCTCTACTCTTGTAAAAAAGAAACTAGAGATTTTTGAAGGTGATAAGAAGCCGCCAATGCAAGCTGCAGAAGAAGAAGGTGCTTATTTAACAAAACCGCAAATCGACAAAAAAATAAAAGAAAAGAGAAAAGCCATGGAAACTGCTGCTAAAGAACTTGATTTTATGGAAGCAGCCAGGTTGCGAGATGAAATCAAAATTCTTCAGGATAAATTGAAGGAATTAGCATAGTTTTATAAAAAATTAAAATAGAATTAACTCACAACACATTGATTAAAAGGGTTTTATAATATAAATTAGAAGAAATTCTCTGCATAACCCAAAAAACCGAGGCTTTATAAGTAATTTAAAATCAACTACTTATGAAAAGTCAATTCTTTATTTTTTCGTTGTTCGCTCTTATTCTTTCCACTAATGCTCAGGTAGGTATAAATACAGATGATCCTAAAGCTTCTTTAGATATTAAAAGTTCAGATGCCAAAAATCCTTCTGTTACAGACGGAATATTGATTCCGCGTATATCTAAATTTCCCTCTAATGATCCCGCCGATGTACAAGATGGAATGATGGTTTATCTTAATACCGATATTCAAAATTACGCTAAAGGCTTTTACTTTTGGAATGCTGAAGAGAAAACATGGACATCTATTAAAGGAAAATTTTCTGAAGCAAATTTTTACGGAATTGACACTGGAAAATCCCCAAATAATATTGAAGATCCTCTCTATAGAACCGGAAATGTTGGTATTGGCACCGATGAAGTTGAGTCTAAAATACAGATTGAAGTGCGCGAACACGAAGATGATTCAATTAAAAAAGGAATAGAAATAGACAATCAAAATTCTGAAGAAAATCTAAAGACCACTTATGGGATAGAAAATACCAACCGAAGTGCTACTAACGGAACAAAATACGGAATTAAAAATAACGTAAACGGAACAGGATCTGGAGTTCATTACGGTATTTTCAATGAAACCTTTCAGAATACAGGAACAAACGATATCTATGGATTCTTTAATCGTGTTGGGCGTACATATGGAGCTAAAAGCAATAATTATGGCATGTATTCAATAATTGGGAGTTCAACCGCACAGGGTAATATTTACGGAGTTTATGCCATGGCTGAAGGCGATCGGAACGCTAATGTGTTTGCAGGCTATTTTGCGGGGCGATTAGGGATTGGTGCAACACCTTCTGTAGAATATATTTTTCCTTCGGAAAGAGGATTAGAAAATATGATCTTAGCACTTGCTGAAGATGGAAAATTAAGATGGCGACCACCAACTTTCTACCCGTACGTTTCTTCAACCAGCACTACCGGAACTTTTATTATACAAGAAGATCTAGGTGCTTTAAGGATCAATAATAGCTTAAGTAGCATCAAAATTCCCGATGCTTCAGAAAATAAAGGCAGAACAATTATTTTGGCCTGCTGGTCTACTACTTCCGATAAGCCATTGGATTTTGTTAACGGAGATGACTTATTTGACGTTACCACTAATAGTACAGTTTCAAACATAGAAGGTGGAACTGTCCTAACCATTTTGAGTGCAGGCAATAGGTGGCTAGTAATTAATAAATACGCTCAATAAAAAAGCCGAATCCTAAGATTCAGCTTTTTATTTTTTCTAGATCATACTTTACTCGCGAAGAGACTTACATCTTCTTCTGTAATCTCTTTACCACCAAGAATTAATAGACGTTCTACAACGTTTCTTAGCTCCCTAATGTTACCCGTCCAATCGTATTGTTTCAATTGATTAAGTGCCTCTGTAGTAAAAGTCTTTTTATTGGTTCCTTGTTCCGTAGCAATCTTTTCAGAAAAGTAGTCTATTAACAGCGGAATGTCTTCTCTTCGATCATTAAGTGATGGAACTTCAATAAGTATTACCGCTAACCTGTGATATAAATCTTCCCTGAATTTTTTATCTTCAATCTCTTTCTTAAGATCTTTATTGGTAGCCGCTACCACACGTACATTTACTTTTATATCCTTATCACTACCAACTCTGGAAATTTTATTTTCCTGCAATGCACGAAGTACTTTTGCCTGTGCAGAAAGGCTCATATCCCCAATTTCATCCAAAAAAATGGTACCGCCGTTAGCAGCTTCAAATTTTCCCGCGCGATCTTTATTTGCTGAAGTAAAAGCTCCTTTCACGTGACCAAAAAGTTCACTTTCTATTAATTCTGAAGGTATCGCCGCACAGTTCACTTCAATCATAGGACCTTTAGAACGATCACTCTTTTGGTGCAACCAATGCGCAACAAGTTCTTTTCCGGTTCCGTTTGATCCTGTAATTAATACTCGGGCTTCAGTAGGCGCAACTTTTTCAATAATATCTTTAATTCGGTTAATCTCTTCAGATTCACCAATCATTTGGAAGTTTTTGCCCACTTTCTTTTTAAGTCGGGCATTTTCCTGTACCAATTCTTTTCTATCTAATGCATTACGAACAGCATTAAGGAGTCTGTTTAAATCTGGCGGTTTAGAAATATAATCAAATGCGCCCATTCTCATGGTTTGTACCGCAGTATCTAAATCCCCATGTCCAGAAATCATTAAAAAAGGAATTTCGGGCTTTATTTTATTTGTTGCTTCTAAAACCTCTACGCCATCCATTTTAGGCATTTTAATATCACAAAGTACAAGATCGAAATCCTCTTTTTTGATCAATTCCATTCCTATCAAACCATCTTCGGCTTCAGTAACGTTATAGTCTTTATTTTCTTCGTGTAGAATTTTAACTAGCACCCGTCTAATGGCTGCTTCATCTTCTATTAATAAAATTTTTGACATTAAAATAAGCTAAATTTAAGTCCGCTTCGTGTATAAAAAGTATTTACATCATTAATGGTATAAACATCTTCTCTATCATCATCACGTAAGCGAATATCATTCATAAGTGTATGGCCTGCATAAATATAAAAGGCTAGATGCTCTGTGATACTATATTCGTATCCTAAACCTGCCAAAACAATTGTCATCGACATGCTATTGGCATGTTTATCACCTTGATCAAAAGGAGTAGCATCAAAATTATCCTGAACGTTTGCATAAAAGCCATCTAAAGTTACAAAAGCCTGCAAGACATTTTGGTCATTTAGGTTATATTTTATATTAGTTTTAGGAATTCCAAGCATGTACGACCATTGGGGTCGAAATTCTTTGTAATAATTGACTACTGGTAACGGAAATGGAAATCCTGCTGTTGTAGAATAATTTAAACCTAAAATTAATCGAGTAGGCTTTTCGATATTTTCCCCTTTTTTAATTTTAATCAGATAAATCGCTCCTTTATAAATTAAATCATCATTGAGAAGTTTGTTTGTAGAAAAATTTGAAGCTGCTTTTGCTCCGGTTTGTATGGCTACTTTCCAGTTTTCATTCCAATTAAAAACATAGCCGAGCGTTGCGGTAAAAGATTGAAATCTATTTAGATGATAGGTTCCAAAATCGGTATTATCTTCAAACTTAAAATTTACATTTCTATATTCTAAGCCGGGTACTAAATATGTTCCTTCTTTACCTAATTCTATGGGGAAATTGGCGAATGTTCTAAACCTTCTAAAAGAATTATCTGAGCTTGATTGTGGAAAATAAGTATATTCTACTCTAGCCAAATCAGATAACTGAGCCTTTGCTGAAATTGAACCAAAAACGATCAATGCTAAAAATAAAAGCTTCTTTAAAGGTTTTTTCATATCATTCTTTTTCGGTATTATTTGGATAGAACATGTGGACATCTCTTTGCGGGAAAGGGATTGTAATTCCGTTTTGCCTAAAACTGTCGTCTATTTTAAACCGTAATTCACTTTTAACTTTAGGATCTGTGAAACTATCACTTAAATAAAAGTAAAGCCCGAAGAGTAAAGCTGAATCTCCAAAATCTTCGAATAGAACAAACGGTTTTGGTGTTTTTAGAATACCTTTTTGTTTTGCAACGCAGTCTAACAAAAGTTGTTGCACTTTCTTAGTATCGCTACCATAGGCAACGCCAACCTTTACATTCTCTCTTGTTGTTCTATGATTTTGGGTATAATTATAGACTGTATCACTAATAAATTTATGATTGGGGATAATCATTACCTTATCGTCCCTTGTAAGTGCACGAGTGGTTCTTAATTTAATTTCGAAAACTCTGGCCACTTTATTATCGACTTCGATAATATCACCAACCAATAAAGATTTGTCTAAAATGATAAAAATACCACCAATTATATCCTGAAATAATTCTTGCAATGCAAGACCAACACCAACAAATAATGCAGCTGAAGCAGTAAGTAATATCGAAATATCGATACCGGTAGAGCTCAAGGTGATTAAAATTACGATGAGATAAACCACATATTTTACAAACTTAAAGACACTTATAAACTTTAATTTATCCTCATCTAAAAGTTTCCCAGCAATGAAATTACGAATAACACGCAATAACACTGAGGTTAATACGAAAACAAAAATTACTAGAATCACCGTACCTACGGTTAATTCAAATGGTTTTTGAAGTATAGGAAAATTTAAGAAGTTTTTGATATTACCCCAAATGTCCTGCTCTAATACTTCAGAAATTTGATTTGCTGTATCGTTGTTCTGCATTTTAATATTTCAACCACTTGTAAATTTCTTTATAACTGGCTTTTTTACCATACATTAATATACCAACGCGATAAATTTTGGCTGCAAGCCATACCACTCCGGCATTGGTTATAAGCAATATAAGAATAGAAAGTGAAATTTCCCACCATGGCACGCCAAATGGGATACGCATTAACATAACAATAGGAGAAGTAAGCGGAATCATAGAAAAAATGGTACTTACCGTTCCATGCGGATTTTCTATAACCGCGAAAAAACCAACATAGATCCCCAGCATTAACGGTATAATCACAGGGAACATAAACTGTTGTGTATCGGTTTCACTATCTACCGCAGCTCCTATCGATGCATAAATAGCACTATATAAGAAATATCCTCCCAAAAAGTAAATAAGAAAATAAATGATTAAACTCAAAATTGGCAGATTGAGTACATCTGCTACAATTTGGTTTATTTCCGGAATATTTATTTCATTAAGGTTTGCTTGCGAAGGTTGCGCATTCATTAGATCAATACCGAAGTATAAACCAGCAATTGTATACAAGATTCCTCCTAAAATCACCCAAATTGTAAACTGTGTAATTCCGGCTAGTGATGTTCCCAATACCTTTCCTAGCATTAGCTGAATTGGTTTTACAGAAGAAACTATAATTTCTATAATACGGTTGGTTTTCTCTTCAATCACCGAACGCATTACCATATTCCCATAAATAATAATAAACATCATTAGTAAATAACCAGCTGCACCACCAAAAAACATCCTGAGGTAATTCACCATTTTTGAAGTACGCTCTCCCGAGAAATTTTGTATTTCTACGTTCACTTTTGTTTTTGCTGAATCGATCTGACTTACATCTATACCTCTAGAAATAAGTTCATTTCGTTGCAATTTATCTGCAATTATTTTCTCGATATGCTGTACGGTTCCTAAACCTGGCGATTCTTCACCAAAAAATTCAACCTTACCGGTAAGCTCATTATGATTATCGGCGTTAGGAATATGGATAAGACCATAATATTCATTTTCACGAACAATTTTTTTAGCCTCTGTTAATTCTTTATCTGAAAAATTCAGGTATTGCAAGTTTTCATCATCCTGAAATTCCTTCAGAAATAAACCTGTTTCATCATGCAATCCTATGATACGCTGTTCGCTGCTATTCAACATACTCAAATAGGCGATCAATGCAAACATTCCCACTAAAATTACAGGACTCAAGAATGTCATTACAATAAAAGTTCTATTGCGAACTCTTGCTAAATACTCTCTTTGTATGATAAGTTTTAAACTACGCATTGTGGGTCACTGTTTTGATAAAGATATCGTTTACAGAAGGTATAACTTCTACAAAATGATTTATTCTAGCTTTAGTTAACAAATATTGAATTAAATCATTAGGATTATCCATGGGATTAAGTTGAATACTAATCTTTAAATCGTCGTTTATACTTTTAAAATTCGCTTTCCCAATTTTAAACTTATCCTGTAATTCTTGCAATAATGCTTCTTCATTATTGGTTTCCAACCCAACCTCGAAAGTATTATTTTTATATTCTTTTTTAATTTCTGAAACTTTACCGTCTAGCAATTTATTGGATTTATTAATCAAAGCCATATAATCGCAAAGCTCTTCTACACTTTCCATACGATGGGTAGAAAATAAAATTGTTGCTCCCTTTTCTTTCAGCTCCAAGATTTCACGCTTTATAATATTAGCGTTTACAGGATCAAATCCACTAAAAGGTTCATCAAAAATCAATAATTTGGGATCATGTAAAACGGTTATCACAAACTGAACTTTTTGTGCCATTCCTTTAGATAATTCCTGAATTTTTTTGTCCCACCATTCGGTAATCTCCAATTTTTCGAACCAATATTTTAGACGCTCTTTTGCTTCTGCTTTAGAAAGTCCTTTTAGTCTTGCTAGATACATGGCTTGCTCTCCAACCTTCATAGATTTATAAAGGCCCCGCTCTTCTGGCAAGTAACCAATATGCCGAATATCATCTTGATGCAAGGGTTTTCCATCTAAATATACGCTACCTTTATCTGGCATCGTTATTTGGTTAATGATTCTAATAAAAGTTGTCTTACCCGCTCCATTTGGCCCTAGCAAACCAAAAATGCTGCCTTTTGGTATAGTAATCGAAACATTATTAAGTGCAGTATAACCTCCAAACTGTTTGTAGACATTCTCTGCAACCAAGAGATTTTCCATAAATTTATTTTGAAGGTGTAAAGATATTCAAATCCTTATAGACACTTAAAAAATGCATGGAATATTTAATTTCAGCATTGAATAAAAAAACCTGCTCTGTAAAGGAGCAGGTTTTTTTATCTAAATTTTTAGAATTTTAGTAAGAACTTGAGAAATAATCTGTTGCAGTTAGCAACTGATCGATCACATGTATTATTCCATTTTTGGTTTCGATGTCACTGCTTATAATGTTAGCACCTCCGATTGATACACTATTTCCATTCATCTCTGTATTAATTTTAATGGCTTGATCGTCTGACACACTAATTACCTGGGAATCGTTAAATTGATTCTTATATATCTTTTCTGGCACAATATAATGCTTTACAAATTCGATCAATTTCGCTTTATTATCGGCACTTGTAAGTTCTGATAATTTATTCACTTTCATCTCGCCAAAAGCATCATTAGTGGGCATAAATATTGTAAACCCATCAGCATACTCCATGGAAGTATCTAAACCAGATGCTTCTAAGAAACTTAAGAATATAGAAAATTGATCGTCATTTTGTGCCAGTTCTAAAGCTGAATAATTTTCAGTATCATCTACAGAAGAGAAGAATTCTTTTTCCTGAGCGAATGTAAGAGTTGTTATAAATCCTAACAACATCGTTAAAAGTAAAGTTTTCTTTTTCATGATTTTATTTTTTTAGGAAATTAAAAAACAAAAACCATTAAAAAAGAATTTTTAAAGCAGGTTTATAATAGGTTTAACGAGATTGTTAAAAAACAAAACCCACCCTCAAAAAAATTAAGGATGGGAAAAAAATTGCTATGAAAAAGAAAAATTATCACTAAAAGTCTTAGTGAGAATCAAATATATAAATTTTTTCTTAAAATCAAGGTTTTAAGAAAACATATCTTTAACTTTTTCAAAAAATGATTTATCACTTTTTTCGGGATTTGGCTGGAAGTTCTCGTCATTAGCCATCTTCTCGAAAAACTCTTTTTGTTCTTTTGTTAGCGTTTTTGGCGTCCAAACATTTACATGAACCAGTAAATCCCCTTTGCCGTAACCATTTAAATTACTTACACCTTTGCCTCTTAACCTAAGTATTTTTCCAGACTGAACTCCGGGTTCTACTTTAATTCGTACTTTACCATTAACGGTTTGAATTTCTTTGGATGCACCTAATGCAGCTTCAGAAATACTTACATAGAGATCGTAATGCAAATTATCACCTTCCCGTTGAAGGCTATCATGTGGTTTTTCTTCTATAGCTACTAAAAGATCTCCTGCAATACCATTACCTGGCGCTTCATTACCTTTTCCAGAAACTTTTAATTGCATCCCATCTTCAACACCAGCAGGTATTTTGATGGAAACCATTTCTTCCTGTACTTTTAGACCTTGCGCATCGGCATCAGCAGGCTTTTGATCGATCATTTGTCCACTACCTCCACAAGTTGTACAAGGTGAAGCAGTTTGCATTCTTCCGAGGATAGTATTGGTTACACGTGTTACCTGTCCCGTACCATTACAAGTTGAACAGGTTTTGTAGGTTGTGCCGGCTGCCTGAACTTTTCTTTTAACTTTTATCTTTTTCTCGACACCATTGGCGATTTCTTCTAAGGTTAGGGAAACACGAATTCTTAGATTGCTACCTTTAGCACGACGTTGACCACCGCCGCCAAAACCACCAAAACCAGAGAATCCGCCGCCGCCAAAGCCGCCGCCACCGAAGATATCACCAAATTGGCTGAATATGTCGTCCATATTCATACCACCTCCGCCGCCTCCGCCGAAGCCGCCGTCGAAAGCCTGATGACCAAATCGATCGTATTTTGCGCGTTTTTCTTCGTTTCCTAGAACTTCGTAAGCTTCAGCTGCCTTTTTAAATTTATTCTCAGCTTCTGTATCACCTGGATTTTTATCAGGGTGATATTTGATTGCCATCTTTCGATAAGCTTTCTTTATTTCAGCTGCAGATGCACCTTTACTTAAACCTAATATGTCGTAATAATCTTCTTTCATGTCTAAAATTTGTTATTTTTCAAGCTGTTTCGGTTTACTTACCGGTAACAACTTTTGGATAACGAATTATGCGCTCCCCTAATTTATATCCCTGCTCTACAACATCAACGATTTTACCTTTAAGATCGTCGCTAGGAGCCGGAATTTGAGTTATCGCCTCGTGAATATCAGCATCAAATACATCTCCTTTATTCACTTCTACAGGTTCTAAACCTTTATTTTTAAGCGTTTCACTAAATTTAGTATGAATAAGCTCTACGCCTTTCAAAAGGTTTTTGTCTTCTGTCTTTTTAATTTCAATTAAAGCTCTGTCAAAATCATCTAAAACTGGCAACATGGCAATCATCACATCTTGATTGGCGGTTTTAAAAAGCTCTAATCTTTCTTTAGAAGTACGCTTTTTGAAATTTTCAAATTCAGCAAAAAGGCGTAAAAACTTGTCCTTTTCTTTTTGTACTTCTTCCTTTAATTTATCGGTTTCAGAAATTTCTTCTTCAGCATTATCGTTATCCTCAGCCTTTTCGGCTTTCTCGTTCTCTACTTCTTCGATTGCTTTATCGATATTTTCCTCTACCTGATCTTTTACAGAATTTTGATCTTTATCGTTAGCTTTCTTTGTCATTGTCTTATCTCAATTTTTGATGCAATAGTATAGACAAATTTATTGCCATTCCTAGGATTGTGTCAAAATGTCACAGATATTTTTTAATATTATTTTAGTACTATTATTTTTATTTCATTGTACTTTTGCCGCTCAACCAAATTGCAAAAAACTAAATTTCTAAAAAGATGAAGAAAAACATTGTAAAAGGATTTATGGCGTTAAGCCTTATCGTAGGTCTAGGAAGTTGTAAAAATAACAACGGCCAAGAAACATCTGCTGAAGATGCTAAAGAAGCGGCAGAAGCAACTGCTGAATCTATGGAATATACAGTAGATACTACTGCATCTACAATTAGCTGGATTGGAGAAAAACCAACTGGACAACACACTGGAACTATCCAGGTATCAGAAGGTACTTTTATGGCTAATGATAGCATTATCGAAAGCGGAAACTTTACTATCGATATGACTTCTATCGAAGTTACTGATTTAGAAGGTGACGATAAGAAAAGCTTAGAAGCTCACTTAATGGGTACTGTTGAAGGTAAAGAAGGTGATTTCTTTAACGTGAACGAATATCCTGATGCTTCTTTTGAAGTAACTGGAATTTCTGAAACTGAAGGAAAAATGATGTTAGAAGGTAATCTAACAATTAAAGATGAAACTAAAAACATTTCTTTCCCAGTATCTATTAACAAAACTGATAGCGGATACGAGATCTCTAGCGAAGAGTTTAAAATCGATCGTACAAACTGGAATGTAAATTACGGTTCTAAATCTGTATTTGATGGTTTAGGTGATAAATTCATTTATGATGATATCACTTTAAAACTAGATATTAAAGCAAATAAGAAAGCTTAATTTATCTAAGTTAAGATTATAAAAAAAGGCTAGCAATTTAAATTGCTAGCCTTTTTTTATAACTATTCTTTTGAATTTAGAGTAAATCATGTAAAGCGGGTTGTAAATGAAGGTATTGAAAATGGTACCCCTGCTCTTCGATTTTCTTACTACTTACTAATTGGCTGGAAAGTAAAAGCGTTGCCATTTCACCAAAATAAGTTTTTAGCACAAATCCGGGTACATTAGGCAACCAAAGTGGTTTATTTAATTGGTTAGCCACCTCTTTAGTCATTTCTTTATTAGTCACTGGATTTGGTGCAACACCATTAAATGTTCCAGTAAGTCCGTTTTCTAAAACATACATAAAAATATTTGTGAGATCACTTATATGAATCCAGGATTGCCATTGTTTTCCATTACCTAAAGGAGCACCTATATTAAAATTCACAGGCTCTTTAAGCCTTTCTAGCATTCCGCCATTTTTCGCCATTACAAGCCCAATTCTTATCTTAGAAACTTTTAAGCCCAAATCTTTAAAGTTGTTCACAGCGCTTTCCCATTTAACCACAACTTTACCTACAAAAGAGTCGTCTACTCCATCTTCATCCTCAAAATAAAGTTTCTGTAAAGAACTTGGATAAACTCCAATAGCGCTGGCAGATACTATTTGCTTGATTTGATGTTCATTTTTAGAAAGAGTGTCGAACAAAAGATTGGTGCTTTCTACCCGACTATCTAAAATTTTACGCTTGTTTTCATCTGTCCATCGTTGTGCTATACTGGCACCAACCAAATTTATGATAGCATCTACATTTTCAATCGCTCGCTTATCTATTTCACCTTTTTCAGGATTCCACAAAAATCCACGATAATGATCTTTATGCTCAATTTTATCTTTGCTTGTCGTAAGATAATTTACATCAATGCCTTTCTCATGACATAAAGATGAAATTTTAGACCCGATAAGACCAGTCGCCCCAGTTATTAATACTCGCATTTTTTTCTTTTGAAGGTAGTGCTTATCAATTAATTTTAAAATTGATTTAGCGAGGTTTAACAGCTAATGATCTCAATTTTTAACGGCTCTTAACATTTCCCTTTTTCCTGGAGGACCAGGCAAACGCTCTACCTGAAATCCTACGGCCTGCATAGCTCTACGCACACTACCTTTAGCAGCATAAGTAACCAAAACACCATTAGTTTTTAAGGCCAAAAACATTTTCTCAAAAATAACATCGGTCCATAACTCTGGCTGCACTCTAGCGCCAAAAGCATCAAAATAGATAAGATCATAAAATTCTTTATCTTTGATTTCCTGAAATGTTTTTTCCTGTTTTCTTAAACTGAAATTTGATTCTATCTCACTAAATTCTTCCCAGTTTATCTGATGCATTTCATTGAAAATACGCTCAGATTTTTCAAAATTTGGTAAAACTGATGCATAGCCTAAAACCGCCAATTCTTCAGGTTTTACCGGATATGCTTCAACTCCCGTATACTGCACTTTAAGATTAGTGCTATATAAATTAGTAAGTAGCGCGTTTAAACCCGTGCCAAAGCCTATCTCCAAAATAGAAATTTCAGATTTTTTATTTTCGGCAACCCAAAAATCCAAGCCCATTTTAATAAAAACGTGCATAGCCTCCTGCAAAGCTCCGTGTTTAGAATGGTATTGCTCATTCCATTCTGGGATATGGATCGTAGAAGAACCATCGCCGGTTTTTATGATCTTTCGCTCCAAAAAATTATTTTTTTAAAAGAACACCGTTTGCCATAAAAGCAAATTCGTGCTTAGGTTCTTTAATTGCTTCAATCTCTTCTTCAGTTTTTCCCGCATCTTTTGCATAATGCTTTTGATCTTCAACAGAGACTTCCTGAATAAATGCTACCCCTTCAACTACAGCTTCTTTGCCTTCTATATCTTTTGGCACAAAAAATCCATAATCTTTAAATTTTACACTCACAACTTCATCCCCCGGAATTTCTAAATTCATCCAACAGCCCTTCTTTTTGCAAACCGCATTTACTGTAGATCTAAAACTTGTAGCAATCGTATCGCCTGGTTTCAGCTTTTTGTAATCGGCGGCAATAGCTTCTGCATCCAAAGCATCTTCCGCAGAAATTTCTTCTCCATAGCTTGCGTATGCAACATCTTTAGTTTTTTCTTTTTCTGAAACTTCGAGGCTGTTTGTATCTTCAACTTTATTTTCTTCTGAATTTTTGCAAGCTAATATCGAACAGAAAATTAGTGCTGAATAGATTATTTTTTTCATTGATAAAATGGATTATTAAGCAATTAATAGCATCAAAATTACCAAAACTTTAGATTTTAAATTTGTTTTTATTTAGGTAAATTTGAAGTTCTTAAATAAAACACAATGGAAAACATCGCAACGAAAGTAAAAATCACAAAAACATCTACTTCTAAATTATCTGAAACAGATTTTAGCAATCTTACATTTGGTAAAGTATTTACCGATCACATGATGGTTTGCGATTATAAAGATGGTTCCTGGCAAACTCCTGAAATAGTCCCTTATGGACCTTTATCCATGGATCCATCTGCAAAGGTTTTTCACTATGGCCAAGCTGTTTTTGAAGGTATGAAAGCCTATAAAGACAATGATGATCAAATTTGGCTTTTTAGACCAGAGCAAAATTTTGAACGAATTAATAAATCTAGTAATCGTCTTGCAATTCCTGAATTTCCTAAAGGTCATTTTTTTAATGGTCTGGAAGAATTATTAAAACTGGATAAAGAATGGATCCAAAAAGGATTTGGAAATTCGATGTATTTACGTCCTTTTGTAATCGCAACCGAAGCTGGAGTTTCTGCATCTCCCGCAAGTGAATACAAATTTATGATCTTATGTTCTCCCGCGCAGGCTTATTATAGCGGAGAAGTACGAGTTAAAATTTCTGAAGATTACAGCCGTGCTGCCGATGGTGGCGTTGGTTTCGCTAAAGCAGCAGGTAATTACGGAGCTCAATTTTTCCCTACAGATATAGCGCATAAAGAAGGATACCAGCAGATTATCTGGACCGATGCAAATACGCATGAATACCTGGAAGAAGCAGGAACAATGAATGTTTTCTTTAGAATAGGAGATAAATTAGTAACTGCACCTACCAGCGATAGAATTCTAGACGGTATAACCCGTAAAAGTATTATCGATCTTGCAAAAGATGCTAATATAGAAGTTGACATTAGAAGAATCAAGGTTTCTGAAATTATAGAAGCTGCTAAATCTGGGGAGCTTAAAGAGATTTTTGGATCTGGAACTGCAACGGTTGTTACTCCTATTTTAGGATTTGGTTATAAAGGTGAGAAATATGAGTTACCTAGCATAGAAGATTCTTATGCGAAATCTTTTAAAGATCGCTTATTAAAAATACAATACAATCAGGCTGAAGATAAATTTGGATGGAGACATGCTGTTAAGTAAACCTGATTTTAAGTTTTCTATTAAATGCGCTGAAATTCAGCGCATTTTTATTTTAAATATCATTCCAGGCTTTAACATAGACTAAATATTTCGATTAGAAAAAATTACATAAGTTTGTCGCGATATGGAAAAAGGAATATGAGTTGAGATACGCTTTTATATTAATATTATTCTGCTGCTTTTCGGTATCTGCTCAAAACGACAGTTTAAGTCGTTTTCCCGTTCGCGATTCTACCCAATTAGCAAAAGATCTCAACTTTTATAAACGACTGCAAGAAAGAACTAAGAACAGCAAATTTACTCGTATGCTTTACGATTTGATGTTCGATCCTGTAGATCCCGCAAATTCTAAAAAAGCCGCAAAAAAAATAGAAAATCAATTACAGCGGGATTTTACGCAATATCAAGGTAAAACAATAAGAGATATAAAAATTAACTCTTTAGACCCTTTTGGCTATAGCGAAAAAGATACTACCGTACATCCTACAAAGGGGATTCAAAAAATAGGAAACGTCTTGCACGCACGCACCAAAAGTTTTACTGTTAGAGGGCTTTTGCTTATTGAAAAAAATACTAAACTGGATTCTTTACAAATATTGGAATCGGAGCGTGTACTAAGAGCTCAAAAATACATAAGAAGAGCGTTAATTAGACCTGTTCTTTTGGACGAAGATCCTAATAGTGTAGATTTATATGTGTATGTTTTAGATAGCTGGAGTTTATCTGTAGACGGAGATATTTCAAGCCATAAAGGAGAATTACGACTTCGGGAATATAACAGCTTTGGTCTGGGACATCGCACTACATTAGCCTACAAACAAGGCTATGATGATGAAATAGGCATTGGATATACCATTGGTTATCGAGCGCAAAATCTATTCTATACTTATATTAATGCTGAAGCCCTAAGAGATCTGGAAGTCGATAAATCATATAAAAACTATGCTAGTATAGATCGCGAGTTCTACTCTCCCTACGCACGATGGGCCGGGCAAATTAGTATTGGCGAAAATCTTTACAAGGAAGATATTTATCATGAAGAGCTGGACACACTTTTAAGGGAACCTTTAAAATTTAGAGACTTTAATATATGGGGTGCTTACGCTATCCCTATCGCTAATAAAGATTCTGAAAAAAAATTACCTACTAACTTAGTTGTTGCAGGGCGATTTACGAAAAGATTTTATATGGACAGGCCTGGGGAGCAAATCGATTCTGTTTCTTATTTTACAAACAGTAACGTTCTATTAGGATCTATAGGAGTTAGAAATATAAATTTTGCCCGTGATCGCTATATATTTAGAAATGGAGATATTGAAGATATTTCCCTTGGCTATAGTTACATTCTGAATGCGGGAGTACAACGAAATTCGAATACTCAAAATTTTCTCTATTTGGGAGTAGATTTAACTTTTTCAGATTATATAAAAAACTTCGGATATCTGGCGACCAATATTGGCTACGGAAGTTATTTTAGAGATGGGGCCGCGAGACAATCTTTATTCAGACTAGAGAACACCTACTTCACCCCTATTTTTAGGATCGGAAGTTGGTTTTTTAGGCAGTTTATTAGAACAAATATGGTGGTAGGCATCAAACGGAAAGACTTTATTAATGATAGAATATCAATAAATGACAGGGACGGAATTTATGGTTTTGATACTCATGAAGTCTACGGAACACGTAAATTTGTTTTTAATTTTCAAACACAATCTTACGTACCATTTAATTGGTTAGGTTTTAGGATGAGTCCGTTTGTTAATTTCGATCTTGGCTTTATCGGTGAAGAACCTGCTCCTTTTTTTAAAAATGATCTCTATACCAAATTTGGATTAGGAGTTTTAATAAGTAACGATTATTTTGTTTTTGATAATATTCGCCTATCCTTCGCCATATTTCCAGAGATTCCAGGAAGAGGTCGTAACGTATTAGATTTTGATGTAAACACCGATAATCAATTTAGATTAGAGAATTATCGCTACGAGCCTCCCCATATTTTGGAATTTCGATAACTTATTTATCCAAGATGGCCTTAATATTGGGTTTAAAGTAATTTGGTCCTTTTAAAACTTTCCCATCTTCACGATATATTGGTTTTCCATCGCTACCCAATTTGCTCATGTTGCTTTTCTGGATTTCTTCAAATACTTCTTCAATTTTATACTGCATTCCGTGCTCTAAAATAGTTCCGCATAAGATATAAAGCATATCACCAAGCGCATCTGCTACCTCAACGAGATCATTATTTTCAGCAGCTTCTAGATATTCTTCATTTTCTTCCTTCATTAATTCAAAACGAAGTTTGTTTTTTGCTTCGCCCAAACTGGCTTTTGGATGTTCACTAATACCTAAACCAAATGCATTATGAAATTGCGTAACATCTTCGATTCTTTTTTTCATGTCTTTTTTAGCTTATTCATTTAAATTTGCATAAAAATAGACAAAATGTTTAGTACAGGACAGTGGATATTTGCAGGGTTTTTTCTGGTTACTTTTATAGTAGTAATGGTCTTTATGTATCGAAAGGATTTAAAACTACACCGGAAATACTATAAAAACAGTATTTTTATATTATTAGGATTTATTGCATTTATAGCTTTACTCTTTATAATTAAGGTATATCTGAATGAGTAGGCTATCGGCTATTTTCTTATATTAGCAGTAATTGTGATATCGTAACTATGAAGATTTTTAAATATCTACTATTTCTACTTCTAATTGTTCTTATAGGAGCATCTATATATATAGCAACTAAAGATGGAAATTTTCAAGTTGAAGAAACACAAGTATTTGACGCTCCTCAAGAGTTAATATTTAACGAGGTTAACAACTTTGAGAATTGGCAATATTGGGCACCCTGGTCTACAACTTCAAAAGCAAATATTAGTTTTGGGGATACTATTAAAGGCGTTGGGGCATCTTACGCCTGGGAGAATGGACCTATTGGTGAAGGGCGCTTAAAAACCATTGAATCAAAACCATTTTCAGAAATTACTCAGAAAATTAAGATTTCTAATTTATTAGGAGAAGCTAACAATAAGGTTTCATGGAACTTTGATCCTTTGGAAAATAACAAAACCCAGGTGACATGGACTATCACAGGTTCGCAAAGTTTTAAAGAGAAATTTTGGTCGTTGTTTGAAGACCAAACTTTAGCTGAAAGAATTCAACCAGAAATAAGCAAAGGATTAGCGGCAATGCAAAAAGTCATCGATAACAAAATGAACGAATATAGCATTACCGTAGATGGTGTCGTTAATCATGGTGGTGGTTATTACATGTATATGACTACTGCAAGCAAAATAAGCCAGGTAAACAGTAAAATGCGACCAATGATTACTGAAGTTTCAAATTTTATGGAAACTCAGGGTTTCGAGAAATTAGGGAACCCGGTTGTAATTTATAATGAATGGAACCAATCTAACAATTCTGCTATATTTTCTGCAGGATATTTTACTCCGAATGAAGTTCGTACACCTATAGATGCTGATGTTCTAAATGGAAGTATGCCTAATCAAAAAGTATTGAAAACGGTACTTAAAGGTAAATATGATAATATCGAAGAAGCCTGGAAAAAAGCATATAAATATATTGACGAAAACGGATTAGAAATCGCTCAAGATGCTAAAGCCTTTGAAGTATATATCACCAATCCCATAGAAACTGTTAATCCCGCCGACTGGATTACTAATATCTACATCCCTATAAAGGAAATAAAAAATGATTAAAAGTGCGTTGCTGGTATTTTTAGGAGGTGGCTTAGGTAGTGTTTGCCGTTACCTAATTAGCAAAGCACTGAACAGTAACGGAACTGTCTTGCCCTGGGGAACATTTACAGTAAATATTCTGGGTAGTTTTTTAATTGGATTATTTCTGGGCATTGCTATAAAAAACAACACACTTAACAGCACTACAAACTTAATTCTGGCCACTGGCTTCTGTGGTGGATTTACCACTTTCTCTACCTTTTCTTTTGAAAATCAAGCACTTTTAAGATCCGGCGACTATTATAATTTTGCGATTTATGTGCTTGCAACACTAATTATTGGAATTTCTTCAACATTTTTTGGCCTATTTCTTTCAAAAATTAGCTAATAGCCATTATTAACTTTCTACTGAAAACTTCAAAATTGACTTTTTAATTACTTACCCCATAAAATGAATGGGGTTATATTCTCATATTCACATTAATTTAAGCTTACCCCCTATTTATTTAACTTTATTTAAGAATTTTTAATACTTTTAAATCACTAAACCTGAAATTCTTATGAAGAAAATTGAAGCTATTATCAGAAAGTCAAAATTTGACGAAGTAAAAAAAGCCTTGCACAGCTCTGAGGTTGTCTTTTTTACGTACTGGGATGTAACAGGGGTCGGAAACGAAAAACAAGGACATGTATATCGAGGGGTTTCTTACAGCACCGCTGATATACAAAGAAGAAAATTGTCCATTATCGTTTCGGATGAATTCCTGGACAAAACTGTAAATGCCATTTTAGAATCTGCTTATACCGGTTCTGTTGGCGATGGTAAAATTTTCGTCTCTACAATCGACGAAGCTTACCGTATACGTACGAAAGAAAAAGGAACCGACTCCCTTAAATAATTAACTAACTAACAAAGAAATAACGAAATTATTATGGAAACAGATGCTGTATTAGATTTAATGTGGATTGTAATTTGTGGAATACTTGTTTTCTTTATGCAGGCAGGTTTCACCCTAGTAGAAGCTGGATTCACGCGAGCAAAGAACACCTCTAACATCATCATGAAAAACCTTATGGATCTTTCTGTAGGATCTTTAGCCTTTTGGGCTATTGGATACACCATTATGTATGGAGATTCAATTGGCAGCTTTATAGGAACACCTAGTTTGTTCTATAACGTGCGTGACGATATGCACAATTTATTCTTCCAGACTGTTTTTTGCGCAACAGCCGCAACAATCGTTTCTGGTGCTATTGCAGAAAGAACAAAATTCTCTACGTACTTAATTTTCTCCTTATTACTAACAACTATTATCTACCCTATTTCAGGACATTGGGTATGGCAAGGGGATGGTTGGCTAACTGGTCTTGGATTTATAGACTTTGCAGGTTCTACCGTAGTACATTCTGTAGGTGGCTGGGCTGCTTTGGTAGCTGCTGCTTTAGTAGGGCCACGTATTGGTAAATATACCGATGGAAAATCAAATGCGCTACCAGGTCACAATATGCTATATGGCGCACTTGGGGTATTTATCTTATGGTTAGGTTGGTTTGGATTCAATCCAGGTTCTGAACTTGCGATTTCTGGAGATAGTGCATATAATGTGGCTGGTATCGTAATCACCACAAATCTTGCAGCTGCAGCCGGAGCCGTAGTTGCCTTATTTTTAACTTGGATTAGATATGGCAAAGCCGATATTTCTATGACCCTAAACGGTGCTTTAGCAGGTCTTGTAGGGATTACCGCAGGATGTGCAGCTGTAGACCCTATGGGTGCATTTATTATCGGAATTATCTCTGGTATTGTTGTAGTATTCTCTATCGAATTTATTGATAAAGTACTTAAAATAGATGATCCTGTGGGAGCAATCTCTGTACATGGAGTTGTTGGTGCTGTTGGTACATTATTGGTAGGGGTTTTTGCTACTGATGGCGGACTGCTTTACGGCGGAGGATTTGCACAACTTGGTGTACAGGCCATTGGTGTAGTATCTATCGGAGCTTGGGCAATGATAACAACCTTTATCTTACTTTCTATTCTTAAAGCTGTTATGGGACTAAGAGTTACTGAAAAAGAAGAGCTTGATGGATTAGACATCCACGAACACGGTATAGATTCTTACCCAGAATTTGGAAGAGATAAATAAAGTATATTTATTCAATTCCACTTTTACAACATAACAAACACACGTTTACTTTTACAGACTGAAAAATAAAAAAGGAGCACTTGGCGGAGTGCTCCCGTTTTAAGAATTTTTCTTTCTGCTTACTATTAATTCATTTTTTGTCGAACAAACTAATTCATGTAAACATGTCAAAATTCAATTTTGCAAATATCCGACTTTTTCTAGTATTATCAATGGTAGCCGTACTAAATGTAGATGTACAGGCTCAGGAAGAAGAAGAGGAAAGTTTTTTATCAAAAATCAGTATTTCAGGTACTGTAGATGCTTATTACCGAGCTAACTTTAATGGCCTTAATAAAGAAGATGTAAATGATGCTGGTGAAGAACTTCTTGGTACCGCGCCGGGTTCTTCTTTCGCAAATTTACCTGGATTTGCTTTAGGTATGGCCAACGTTATTATTGGTTATGAGGGAGAAAAAGTGGGTTTTGTAGCCGATCTTGTATATGGCCCAAGAGGAGCCGATGCGGTATTTAATTCTCCGCAGGCAGGCGATTTTTATAGATCTTCAAACATTATCAACCAATTATATATGTACTACAATGTAAGTGATAATGTTAGATTAACTTTGGGTAACTTTAATACCTTTCTTGGTTACGAAGTAATTTCTCCCGCAGCTAACTTCAACTATTCAACCTCATATTTATTCTCTTATGGGCCGTTTTCTCATACTGGTTTAAAAGCAGATTTCACCATAGATGAAAATTGGAGTGCTATGTTAGCAGTAATGAATCCAACAGATTATACAGAATATAATCCAATCGGAAAATATTCTTTTGGAGGTCAGTTAGGTTATTCGAACGATGCCGGTAGTGCCTACCTTAATTTAATTTACGGAGAACAAACAATGGCTGATGATGCATTGTTTCAAATAGATCTTACTACAGGTTGGGACTTGAGTGATACATTCTATTTAGGTTTTAATGGTTCTTACCAAACAACAGACGGTGCAGGTTTTGCAGGTGCTGCAATTTATCCACAGATTTCCCTTACAGAGAGTTTTGGACTGGGGCTTAGAGCTGAGTATTTTAATGAATTAGAAGATGGCGGAGTGGTTTACGCAGAAGATGCAACTACGACTGCATTCACTTTAACTGGAAGCTATACTTACGGAAATTTAATTGTAAAACCTGAATTAAGATTAGATAGCGTAGATGGTGCTGAACCATTTGTAGATTCTGATCTTATGCCACAGGATAATTTATCATCTTTTTTAATTGCAGCGATTTATTCATTCTAACGATCAAAAATCAACAATTAACTAACCAATTTACTAATGCATATTAATGTGCATCCTGTCATTGCTTAATAAGCCTTTACTCCTGCTGAGATCTTCAAATCAAGATGATTCTCAGCAGGAGGAACAGGACAGGAATATCCTCCGCTGTAAGCGCAGTATGGATTATAAGCTTTATTAAAATCTAAAATTATTTTTTTAGTTCCTTCTTTAGGAATTTTTAAGTCTATATACCTTCCTCCAGCATAAGAACCTTTTCCGTTGGTATCATCAGTAAAAGGTAAAAATAGATAATCAAAATATTTAGGATCTTCCTTTAAAGTTTGACTTTGGTAAACAGCTAGTTTTAATTCTTTACCCTTCAGTGTAAAATATAAATCGGCATACTTTACATACATTGGTCGACGATCAGATGATGTTTGCATTCTGAAAGGAGACTCAAGAGCTGTTCTTACAAAAGCTGCTTCAACTATAAATGAGGCATCGATGTCATAAAACTTATGTCCTTTAAACGCTAAACGTTCTTCTTCAGATAAAGGCGACTCTTTAGGGTTAAGGTATTCTTCATTTAATTGTTCCTGAAATTCTTTTATCTGATCAACAGGATCTTCATTTTTTTCTTGGCTGAAACTAGAAAAAATAGTGCCGAATAAAATAAAAATTAATGCCAGCTTTTTCATCGAATATTAATTTTGCTCCGTTGAATTTTCTTCCGACTGATCTTCTGTATCAAAAACAAGATACTTTGCAGTTCCACCGTATTTTTCAATCATTTGATTAAATTCATTGCTCATCTGAAGATCAAGAATTCCTTCAAGTTCATAAAGCTTCGGATAGTTGTCATAACCTGTCTTCAATAAATCTTCCAGATACAACATCGCAGTTTGATAATCGCCATCGTGCCCTGCTAACTTTATAATACTTAAATATCCTTCAGGATTTTCTTTATCAACAATTGTTTCTAATATCGAAATGTAAATTTTTAGATCTAAACTAGCTTTAGAAGAAATTAAATCTTTGTACGCATTACTGATGATCGCTTTTAAGTAACCTTCTAGTCGAAAAGCTTTATTCCGTTCTAATAAATCATTATTAGACTTTCCCTCTTTAAGATTATCCAACTGAGATGCCCACCAACCTATATTTTCAAAATTTGCGGTAAATACGTCAGTCTCTAAAAAATAGGTGTAATCGTCACGTTGCAGCATCTCTTCTTCTTTTAAAGTATACCAATCTCGGCGCTGCTGCTTAAATGCTTTATTTTTCCTAATACTTTTCTTTAAATCTTTTAATTGATCATCAAAACGATCGTAATCATCAAATTTATCTTCTGCTTTTTTAAGCTGTAACCACGCGGTATAATAAGAACGCTCTCTACGCAAAGATTCTATAGCAGCAATTTCGCTTTCAAAAATGTTATTCACTAAAATGCTATCTTTTTGGCGTTTTCCATTATTAATCGCATTCAGTGTAAAACTAGCAACAGCATTGTAAATCGTATTGGTATCTGGCCAGCTTTCAGGACCGCCTTCAAAATAATTAATTTCTGAAGGGAAATCTTCATCATCTAAAAAATCGATAATATCTTCTACAGAATAGCGGGTATAATCCTTAGTTCCAACTATCGCTGAAAAAGTATATGGTATTTTTCTATTTTCAGCAAATTGTGGATTGATCCAGGCATTGTTAATCGCTAGAACTCCAGTAACTCTTTCATTTACCAAAGGCAAAGCCGAAGCGATCTGGCCGGCTTCATTAAAGCCTGCTACATATAAGGAATTAGGATCTACTGGTACAGTCCTAAAAAATCCATTCATAAATTCAAGTACCTGTTTTATATTATTTTCTACGGAAGCAGTATCGATCTTTCTATTACTTGAAGCGATCACGTAAGATTGCTCTTCAGCTGTTTTTCGAAATAATTGAATAGATTGCTTAGCATTTCCATCTGGATCTAAAATAAAAATTACCGCAGGTGGATTTTTAGCATCATAATTTTGCGGAAGATAAACAGCATAGGTTCCTTCTATAGAATCGTTTAATCTTATATTATCCGTAACATCTCCTTTTTTCAGTCTGATCTCCTGCGCACTCATTACCGCAGAAAAAAAGAAGCTAAAGAAAACTAATATGGTTTTTCTAAAATACATAGGTGCATATTTAATTCTAGTAAATATAGTATGTTTTAAATTTAATGCATAAAAAAAGCTTTCACTAAAGTGAAAGCCTAAATTCTCTTTAAAACTATTGTATTTTATCTCTTTTTAATTCGTTGAAGTTTTAATTTCTTATTGGGGAAAAACATTTCTGAAAGCAAAGAAATTACGAAAAGGTCGGCAGTAATTAAGCAAACAACACGTATAACTTCAATCCCCGTAAATCGTAGTCCTGTAAAACCTACTAATCCAGTAGTAATGGCAAGAACTAAAAACAACACTGTATACTTTTTCATAACAATTTTTTATTTGTTCAAAGATACAACCAGAATGATAAACATTTTATTAAAAAAAATTCAATTCTCCTAAATTTAACTAATGCTATACAATAATTTAACATTGCAAAATTAAAGACATTAAAATGCTAATTTCAGCTTTGTGAGAAACTGAACTCTAAAGTATATTTGCAAGACTAAAATTATCATATTGCAACAAGGACACTCTCATAATTATTTTGGATCATATCGCGATTTTTGGTGGAACAAAAGCTTTCTTGATCTTACGGCAAAACGATTAGAATTAAATAACTATTCTAATATGTTGGATGTTGGATGCGGCCAGGGTCATTGGACTAAAACATTGGCACCCTATTTAGCCCCGGAAGCAAAAATTACCGCTATCGATAATGATGAGAACTGGTTTAAAAGTAATATGGAATTAGAGCATTACTTCAGTATATCTCAAATTGATTTTAGTTTGAAGAAAGGAGATGCGGAAGACATTCCTTTTGACGATGAAACTTTTGATCTGGTAACCTGCCAAACAGTTTTGATTCATCTTAAAAATCCAAAAAAGGCTTTAAGTGAAATGACTCGTGTACTAAAGCCAAATGGATTACTACTTTGCGTAGAGCCAAACAATATCGTACAAACGCTTACTAAAAACTCCATTTCGCAAAACGATAGTATCGATGAAACTTTGGATCATATAAAATACCGACTGATTATCGAAAAAGGAAAGAAAAAACTGGGAGAAGGAGATAATTCTTTGGGAGATTTGTTGCCCGGTTGGTTTGCTATGGAAACCATGAAGGATATTCAGGTACGTTTATCAGACAAAGCAATAGCGATGTATCCACCTTATGATAATAAAGAGCAAATTGCTACGCTAAAACAATGGATGCAGGGCAGCGCATGGAAATCTAACACTCGAAAAGACATCGATTATTTTAATGCTGCCGGAGAAGAATATATGCCTTTTTATTTTGAATATCAGGAAAAATACGACACAAGATCAGATCACATTATGGGAGCCGTGCAAAGAGAGCAATATCATGCTGCCGGAGGTTCTTTAATGTATCTTGTAAGTGGAATTAAGTAATATTCCGGTTTCTTACTGGTGCATGTTCAATCACATTAGATAAAATAATATGGGTTTTAGTCTCTCCGTAAGTGATTAGCTTATCGATAAAAACTTCTAAATGCCCCTGATCCAAAAATATAACTTCCATTATAATATTTTCATTACCTGTAATTCTATAGCAATTTATCACCTCTTTAAATTCGGTAACCTTTTCTAAAAATGGTTTTAGCCTTCCCATAAAAGCACGTAGGGTAATGATTGCTTTTAAATGATGTCCTGTTTTTTGATAAGAAACCTCGGTTTTATAACCTTTGATCACGCCGGCATCTTCCATTTTCTTAACACGTTCAGCTACTGCGGGCGAGCTTAAACCTACTTTTCTACCAATTTCAGAAAACGAATATCTAGCGTTCTGCTGAAGTAAATCGAGAATAGCCCAATTCAATTTATCTACATTCATATTTAAAGCATTTCAAGCAAATATATTTAAAATATAAGGTAAATTATAAATTTAGCTTTAATATTCAAATATAGATTAGTAAGATTCTCGGTAATTTTATAGTAGAAATTCCCGAATTATGAATGCTTACCAGCTGCCCGTTTATCAAAAAGCGCTTGAAATTTTTAAATTATCAAGTGCAGTTTCTTCCTATTTTTCTAACAATAGTCACGTTCTGGAAATGGAAATTTCTTCAATTCCGGCTCATAACTATGCAGGAAGATTAGTTACAGAATCGCTACAGCTAGCACCAGGTATAGCCGGAGTAATAACGGCGCGAACTATTGAGGTAAAGAAAAAACGTATAGAACGAATAAAAAATGCGGCAAAAAGAATTAAATCTAATTGCCGCAATATTGAGATTACCGGTATTAAAGAAACCGAATTTTTAGATTTACTTCGAAAAGAAATTCATCATTTTGAGCATTTAGTTTCAGATTGGTTACACCAGGAGCACTAATAATCTTACTTAAAAATTATTCAAAAAAGGCCAATTTAATACCTTCAATAAGCATATTAGTACCAATAATTGCAATGATAAGTCCCATAATCTTTTCTACCACTATAATCTTGTTTTGTCCAATATAACGTACCAAATAGTCACTAGATAAAAACGCAAGGTGATTTAACCACATAATAAGCCCGAACATTACTAAAATTACAAGCAATTCTAGATAATCTGCATTTGTCGTATAGTTCATTGCGGTTACAATAGATCCAGGACCAGCCAAAATCGGGATTGCTAACGGAGAAGTAGAAATACCTTCGTTAAAGTTTACCTCTGTTTGGTTATCAATACTGGATTCTTGAGCTCTAATCATTTCGAAGCCTACAAAGAAAATAAGTAAGCCTCCCGTAATTTTAAAGGCCGGAATTGTTAAGCCAAAAAGGCTAAAGATATATTTACCTAAAATTACAAAGCCAGAAACTATGATAAAAGCCGTAATCGTAGCTTTTTTTGAAATCTTTTTACGCGTTTTACGATCGGCCTGCTTCGTTAAACTTATAAAAACAGGTATGTTACCAAGTGGGCTATTGATTGCAAAAAAACCGGTAAAAACCGCAATTGCAAATAACCAAACATTCTCTATCACTACAAGTTGTTTTAAAAAAATTAATATTAAAAATCCTTTCCAAAAAGCCGGCAAAAGTAGATTGGAATTATCGATTTACAAACAAAAAAATCATCTTTTTTCAATATGAAAAAAAATGATTTTTAAGACTGATTTTCAATAAGTTTAATCCAGTAATAATACTGATTTTTTTTCGTTATTCAAGCTTACATATTTCTGCGGTATTGGCCGCCAACTTCAAACATAGCATTTGTGATTTGCCCAAGACTACAAACTTTAGTCGCTTCCATTAAAACCTCAAAGATATTTTCATTTTGCACAGCGGCTTTTTTGATTGCTTCTAAAGCTTCTTCGGCTCTGGTTTCTTTCGCTTTATGTAAGGTTTCTAAAGTTTTAATTTGATGTTGTTTTTCATCTTCAGTAGCTCTAATCACCTCACCTGGCGTTACCGTTGGCGATCCTGTAGAACTTAAAAACGTATTTACGCCAATAATTGGATAGTCACCATTATGCTTCAAGGTTTCGTAATACAAACTTTCTTCCTGAATTTGCCCCCGCTGATACATGGTTTCCATTGCACCAAGCACTCCTCCTCTCTCGGTAATTCTATCAAATTCAGCATACACTGCTTCTTCCACCAAATCGGTTAATTCTTCGATAATGAATGAACCTTGAATAGGATTTTCATTTTTGGCTAAACCTAATTCTTTATTGATAATTAGCTGAATTGCCATAGCACGTCTTACCGAAGCTTCAGTTGGTGTCGTAATCGCCTCATCATAAGCATTGGTGTGTAACGAATTACAGTTATCGTAAATCGCATAAAGTGCCTGAAGCGTTGTTCTAATATCATTAAAATCGATTTCCTGCGCATGTAAAGATCGTCCGGAAGTCTGGATATGATATTTCAGCATCTGCGCTCTAGGGTTTGCTTCGTACTTATTTTTCAAAGCTTTAGACCAGATTTTTCTTGCCACACGACCAATCACTGCATATTCGGGATCTACACCGTTACTAAAGAAAAACGATAAATTAGGCCCGAATTTATTAATATCCATTCCGCGACTTAAGTAATATTCTACATACGTAAAACCATTCGCCAAGGTAAAAGCAAGTTGTGTAATTGGATTGGCTCCGGCTTCAGCAATATGATATCCTGAAATCGAAACGGAATAAAAATTACGAACTTTTTCTTTAATGAAATATTCCTGCACATCGCCCATTAAGCGCAAAGCGTATTCCGTAGAGAAAATACAGGTATTTTGCGCCTGATCTTCTTTTAAAATATCGGCCTGAACCGTACCACGCACCGATGCAAGGGTATTGATTTTAATTTCCTGATAAATTTCTTGCGGAAGAACTTGATCTCCGGTTACTCCTAATAACAGTAAGCCCAAACCGTCATTCCCTTCAGGCAATTCCCCTTTATAGGTTGGTCGTTCGATATTGTTATCGTCGTAAAGCTCTTTTAATTTAGCTTCAACTTGAGCTTCCAGACCATTTTCTTTGATATATTTCTCGCATTGCTGATCGATCGCCGCATTCATAAAAAATCCGAGCAACATCGGCGCTGGCCCATTAATCGTCATACTCACTGAAGTATACGGATGCGCCAAATCGAAACCAGAATACAGTTTTTTAGCATCATCTAAACAGCAAATCGACACTCCGGCATTCCCGATTTTTCCATAAATATCTGGTCGGTGATCGGGATCGTTCCCGTAAAGCGTAACCGAATCGAATGCAGTAGATAAACGCTTCGCTGGCAAACCTAAACTTACATAATGAAATCTTCTATTGGTTCGCTCTGGCCCACCTTCACCGGCAAACATTCGGGTAGGATCTTCTCCCTGTCGTTTAAAAGGATATAATCCTGAAGTATACGGAAATTCTCCCGGCACATTTTCTTGCAAACTCCATTGTAAAATATCGCCCCAAGCCGAATATTTTGGCAAAGCAACTTTAGGAATCTGAGTATGTGAAAGTGACTCGGTATGCGTTTCTATCTTAATTTCTTTATCGCGTACTTTAAAAGAATAAATTGGATTTACGTATTTATTTACTTTCTCCTGCCAACCTAAAATAATCTCCCAGTTATATGGATCTAAATCCATTTTTACACGATCGAACTCTTTAAATAATAAACCTAAAAATTCATGATTTTCGGTTTGATGGTCATCTAAAAATTCTTCTTGTAAAAGTCCGTTTTTATCTAAATGCACATTATATTTTTCTTCGGAAATATTAGCAACACTCAATATGGTTTTATAAATACCGTAAAGTTTTTGTGCAATATCAGCTTGCTTTACCGCAGTTTCATTGTATAATCGGTTATTATCGGCAATTTCTGAAAGGTAACGCGTTCGTTTAGGTGGGATCACGAAGATTTTTTCACTCATTTCTCGAGTAACTTCAAAAGTAGATTCTAATTTTGAAGCTGTTTTTTCATCAATGGTATCCATGATCTTTCGGTATAAAGTATTCATACCGGGATCGTTAAATTGCGAAGCTATTGTTCCAAATACCGGAAGTTTTTCAGCATCTTCATGCCATAATTGATGATTTCGCTGGTATTGTTTTTTAACATCGCGCAAGGCATCCTGTGCTCCACGCTTATCGAATTTATTAATCGCGACCAAATCAGCGAAATCTAACATATCGATCTTTTCCAACTGCGTTGCTGCACCAAATTCCGGCGTCATAACATACAAAGAAACATCAGAATGATCGATAATTTCAGTATCTGATTGACCAATTCCTGAAGTCTCTAAAACAATAAGATCGTATTCGGCTTTCTTCAATACCTCAACGGCTTCCTGAACATATTTAGACAATGCTAAATTACTTTGCCGAGTGGCTAAAGAACGCATATAAACATTCGGGTGGTTGATAGCATTCATTCTTATACGATCCCCAAGCAAAGCGCCACCAGTTTTCTTTTTAGAAGGATCTACCGATACAATACCAATATGTTTGTCAGGAAAATCGCTTAAAAATCGACGAACCAACTCGTCTACCAAGCTCGATTTTCCGGCACCACCTGTACCCGTAATTCCCAAAACAGGAATATTTTTTTTGGTTTTAGGAATCGCTTCAAAATGTATTATAAATTCATCATGCTTATTTTCAGCCAAAGAAATTAAACGAGAAATTGTGTTACTATTTTTCGATTTTAAACTTTCAGCTATATCAATAGTTTCCGAAAGTGATGGCACTTCAGTATCTACCGTTTGTACCAAATCATTAATCATTCCTTGTAAACCAAGTTCACGACCATCATCCGGAGCATAAATTCGAGTAATTCCGTATTCCTGTAATTCTTTAATTTCCTCAGGAAGTATTACTCCACCTCCACCACCAAAAATCTTAATCTGGGCAGCATTTTTTTTCTGCAATAAATCATACATATATTTAAAATACTCGGTATGCCCACCTTGGTAGCTTGTCATGGCAATGGCATGCGCATCTTCCTGAATGGCACAATTCACCACCTCTTCCACACTTCTATCATGCCCCAGGTGAATTACCTCTACTCCTGTAGCCTGAATAATCCTACGCATAATGTTTATGGCTGCATCGTGCCCGTCGAACAGCGAAGCGGCAGTTACAATTCTTATTTTATGCTTAGGGATATAGGGGGATTGTTGTTCCATTTTCAATAAAGTCTTAATTTACAAGCTGCAATTTACGAAAATTGTAAATATTTTTTGATTATTATGAAAAAAGCACAAAACTGAATTCATATTAGTGCAATTAAAGTGATTAAGGTAATTTTATTATTTATCAGGCTTTGGATTTTAGGGCCTTTAATATTGAAATTATGGCGAAGGTTACGTTACTTATTAATTGTAAAGATAAAAGCGGAATAATCGCAACGGTTACTAATTTTTTTCACGCAAGAAAAGGGAATATCGTTTACATCGATCAATATGTAGACACCGAAAATGGTATATTCTTTATGCGTTTAGAAAATGAATTTTATACGGAATTTGATATTACTGAATTAAGAAGAGAATTTGGAAAAGAGATTGCCGAAATTTATGATATGAATTGGAAGCTTTTTGCTGAAGAACGTATCCTGAAAATGGCAATTTTTGTTTCTAAATACGATCATTGTCTGTATGATATTTTAGGGAGATACAAAGCTGGAGAATTAAATGTTGAAATTCCTTTTATTTTAAGTAACCATACCGATCTGGCTCCCATAGCAAAAGCTTTTGAAATTCCTTTTTATCATGTACCGGTTACTAAAACCACGAAGGCCCAGGCTGAAGCAAAACAATTGGAACTTTTGCAGCAATTTGAGATCGATTTTATCGTCCTTGCGCGCTATATGCAAATTATTTCAGATCAATTAATTAGTGAATATCCCAACAATATTATAAATATCCATCATTCATTTTTACCTGCTTTTGCCGGGGCAAAACCTTATCATTCTGCTTATAAGCGCGGTGTAAAAATTATTGGTGCTACCTGCCATTATGTTACAGCAGAACTTGATGCCGGACCAATTATCGAACAGGATATTGCAAGAATTTCGCATTCTCACTCGATCAAAGATTTAATTCTTAAAGGTCGCGATCTTGAGAAAATTGTCTTTAGCCGTGGGATAAAACTTCATATTCAACGAAAAACGATGGTTTTTAATAATAAGACGATCATATTTACGTAAGCACTAAATTTTTATTTTAAGTAGCGAGATCATTTATTGCACACTCAAAAATTAAATAATTTTATAGTAATCTTTAAAAACTATCTTTGCAAAAAATACTTCATGAAAAAAATAGTTAGCATATTTATAGTACTTACTTTACTATCCTGTTCTGAACTTCAAAATATTGCAAATCAGCTACCACAAAGTAGTTATGGTGTTACTAATAACGAAATTGCTTCTGGATTACGACAGGCTCTAGACTTTGGGATCGATAAGCAGGTAACTAAACTAACGCAGGAAGATGGCTTTTTTAAAAATGAACTAGTTAAAATTGCGCTTCCGCCAGAATTACAAAAAGTAGATAAAACTCTAAGAGATGTTGGTTTAGGAAATTTGGCAGATCAAGGATTAAAGGTTTTAAATCGCGCTGCCGAAGATGCTGTAAAAGAGGCAACTCCTATTTTTGTTGATGCCGTAAAAGGTATAACTTTCAATGATGCCCGTACTATTCTTCTTGGTCAAGAAGATGCCGCTACTCAATATTTAGTGGGTAAAACAAAAACGCAACTATACGGCAAATTTAATCCTGTAATAACTAATTCTTTAGAAAAAGTAGGAGCCATTTCAATCTGGAGCACAATTATCGAAAAATATAACAGTATCCCGCTTACCAGAAATGTAAATCCAGATCTTGCAGATTACGTTACTTCACAGGCATTGGAAGGTGTTTACACAATGATTGCAGTAGAAGAAAAGGATATTCGTACCGATCTTTCTGCAAGAACCACTAACTTACTAAAACGCGTATTTTCACTACAAGACTAGGGAGTCAAAATTTATTTAACAGTTTCGGTAAACTTATCCTAAACTTTAAATTAACATTAACTGGTAATTAATAATTCTTAAAACAACCTCCTTGTATCTTTGTGCTATTGATGGAGAAACTTAGGAGAATGTTTAGAATACTTAGACAAAAATCGAAGGAAGAATGCATGTGTGCTAAATACACGCAATTAATGCATAAAGCCTATAAGCTTGCGCTTGTAGATAAAGATCGTAGTGATAAAATAAATGCTAAAGCAAGGAAAATACTACAGGAATTAAGAAGAATGCATTATTTGGAGGTTGAAAATTGGGCTACCGAATCATTAAAATAGTCTATAGCCTTTTCTAATCTAGAGCCATACCAGCTAAAATATTCTCCATCCACTTTTATAGCGTTAAAACCATTATTTTTTAAATCTTCTACGTGATTATCTTTAAAAGTATAAGGTTCGCTAGACAGCAAAAGCAAATCTGATGAGTACGATTCTAACTGTGCTAAACTAACTTCAGGGTATCTCGTTTGTAAGATTTTATTCTCTAGTTTATTAAGTAATAGTAATTCATTTATAAAGGTATCGCTTCCTGCGGCCAAGTAAGGATCTTTCCAAATTAGATATACGCAGGACTCCCATTTTTTATCTTGAAGTTTTTCTGAAAGATTTTTTAATTTATTTGCAATCTTACTCACCAAAGATTCAGCTTCCTTCTCTACATTGAATAGTTCACCATAATCAAGTATTAGTTGAAGCGATTGAGATATACTAGAAACATCAGAAACATGAACAGGAGCAATTTTCTCTAAAGCTGTAACTATTTCTTTTGTATTTTCCTCTTTATTGCAAAGAATTATATCTGGCCGTAGGGCTTTAATCCTATCTAGATGAATTGTTTTTGTGCCCCCAACAATCTTTTTTTCTTTTCGAAGCTCTTTTGGATGAACACAAAACTTAGTGATTCCCTGTAGAGATTCTTTTAAACCAAGGTCTACAATAAGCTCAGTTTGGCTAGGTACCAAAGATATAATACGCTTGGGAGTATCTTTTAAAAATAATTTTCGGCCCAAATGATCGAAAATGACCATTTTTTATTCGAATTTCTTTAATTCTTCAGCCATCTGCTGTTGTAAAATTTCGGCTTTCGCTGCCGCAACTTCAGCAAAATTATTATTGGTAGAGGCGTAAATAATCTTACGTGAGCTGTTAACTAAAAGACCAACATCCTTAGTCATTCCATATTTACAGACATCTTCTAATTTACCGCCTTGAGCCCCAACACCGGGAACAAGAAGGAAACTTTCAGGAATAATTTTTCGTACCTCAGCAAGATATTCAGCTTTAGTTGCACCAATTACGTACATTAAATTTTCTGAATTTTGCCAGGTTTTAGAAGTTTCTAATACTTTCTTGTAAATCTCTGTACCATCTGTTGTTAAAGTCTGAAAATCGAAGGCTCCTTCGTTCGAAGTTAACGCCAATAAAATTGTGTGCTTATCATCAAACTCTAAGAAAGGTTCTACTGAGTCTTTCCCCATATAAGGAGCTACTGTAACAGAATCAAAGCCCATATCCTTCAGAAAAGTCTTTGCATACATTTTAGAAGTATTCCCAATATCACCACGTTTGGCATCAGCGATCGTATAAATCTCTGGATAATTATCATGAAGATATTCGATGGTTTTTTGCAATGCACTCCAGCCTTTTAAGCCGCATGCTTCATAAAATGCGGTATTTGGTTTATAGGCCACGCAAAACCGGTGCGTGGCATCTATAATTGCTTTATTAAAACTAAAAATAGGATCTTCTTCGGAAAGCAAATAAGTTGGAATTTTTTTAAGATCCACATCCAGACCTATACATAAAAATGATTCTTTTTTTCTAATCTGCTCAACTAATTCCTGGGTAGTCATATTTAGTTTTTAAGGACATCACTAAAATGTCGAATATTAAAATATATCTGAGTTCTCTTTAAGCTTCTCTGTATTCTCTACTAATCGAAGTTCGTCAATTATCTTTTGTATATCACCATTTACGATGTTCGATAGATCATAAAGTGTTAGGTTAATACGGTGATCGGTTACACGACCTTGCGGGTAGTTGTAGGTTCTAATTTTTGCACTACGGTCTCCACTGGAAACCATCGAGTTTCTTTTTGCCGCATCGGCTTCCATCTTTTTAGCAAGCTCCATCTCGTATAAACGAGAACGCAATACCCTAAAAGCTTTTTCCTTATTTTTATGCTGAGATTTTTGATCCTGACACTGCGCCACTAAACCTGTTGGTTCGTGCGTTAAACGCACCGCAGAATAGGTGGTGTTTACCGATTGCCCACCAGGCCCAGAAGAACAAAAATAATCTATACGAACATCTTTAGGATCGATTTCTACATCAAACTCTTCAGCTTCAGGTAACACCATCACGGTTGCTGCAGAGGTGTGAACACGCCCCTGAGTCTCGGTTTGCGGCACACGTTGCACACGATGTACACCCGCTTCAAACTTCATGGTTCCGTAAACATCTTCTCCGGTAACTTCAAAGATCATCTCTTTAAAACCGCCACTGGTTCCTTCACTAAAATCCACTATATTATGGCTCCAACCTTTACTTTCTACATATTTAGTATACATTCTATAAAGGTCACCTGCAAAAATACTAGCCTCATCACCACCAGTACCTGCTCTAATTTCAAGAACAACGTTTTTAGCATCTTCAGGATCTTTAGGTACCAGCATCATTCTTATCTTCTCCTCTAAAGCAGGTAGTTCTACTTTAGCTTCCTCTTGCTGAAGTTTTGCCATTTCAGTCATTTCAGGATCGCTCCCGTCTGAAATTATTTCTTCAGCTTCCTTAAGGTTATTGGTAAGTTCAATAAATCTTTCACGCTCATCCATTAGCGCTCTAAGATCTTTATATTCTTTATTTAATTCCACATAACGTTTTTGATCTGAAATAATATCCGGCTGGATAATCAAATCATTTACCTCATCAAAACGTTGCTTAACAATATTCAGCTTCTCTAACATACAATTCTTAAGAATTTAATATAGCAAATTTACAATAATTTGATTGAACTTTTATCTTCTCTAAACTTTACCTGATATTTTTCTTGATTTAAAAAATATGACAGCAAAGCTTTTTTCGTTATTATTTTAAAACCATCATCAATCACCAAACGATTTTCATGTATCACAATTTTATAGTCTTTTTACAGTTTTATCGAAAGTTTTTGATTCCGTCGATACTACTCAATTTTTTAATTTTAGCAATAGGAAATCCGCTATTCGTAATTTTTCTAGATAAAATATTTATCGCATTTATTGTTTATCTTTTATATCGATTTACGTCTATTAAAAAAGAGCTCATCTTTTACTATAATCTTGGTTTTAGCAGATTGCAATTGTTTGTTTTTGCTGTTCTAGCCGACATCTTTCTTCTTAGTCTGTGTGCTGCTATAAGCTTTTTTATATGATTTTTGAAATTGATAACATTGAGTTATATTTTGATGACAAGCCTATTCTTAAAGCGGCTTATATACAGGCCGAAACCGGAAAAATAACCGGATTGTTAGGTCGAAACGGAAGTGGAAAAAGCAGTCTTTTAAAAATTCTCTTTGGAACCTTAAAACCGAAGTCTAAACTGCTTCGTATAGATAAAAAACCTATCCTGAAGCGCTTTTATAAAACCGGAAGAGTTGCCATGCTTCCTCAGTTTCCTTTGCTTCCGCCCACAATTAAAGTAGAAAAAGCCTTTAAAATCTATAATATTGATTTTATCGATTTTTGCAGTGTTTTTCCAGAAATGACTTCTATAAAGCAACAAAAAATACGCGAATTATCTAGCGGGCAGCGAAGAATTATTGAAATCTACCTAGTTTTAAAAAGAGCGGTTGAGATTGTTCTTTTAGACGAACCTTTTGCTCAGCTTTCACCTTTAATGATCGAAAAACTTTCAGCAATAATTCAAAAAGAAAAAAAGCAAAAAGCGATTATAATTACAGATCATCGGTACGAAGCGATATTGGATATTTCAGATAAGATTTATTTCTTTCAGAACAAACAATGCAAAGTGGTAAACTCTAGAACAGATTTAGTGGATTGGGGTTATCTAACAAGTTAACTTTTAGTTAGGATTAAAAGAATTCTAATTTCTCCTTGTAAGTGGTCGTGGCAAATAGTGCTAGAAATCCAGATCCCAAAATATTAAATATTCGATCTGGATAATAAAATTCTGTAAAACCTAAATAATAGGCGATAAAAAAGGAAAGATCAGAAAGGATCATCCATAAAACGGTGCCTAAATAAAATAAACTTTTTTTATTGTTGTATCGATTATTATACGATACCGCAATGATCATCGTAATAATTGTAATACCTGCAAAAATATAGAAAGATAGCTGCTCTAGTTGTTCCTGATCTTGAAGACTCATCATACTTTCCAACTCAAACAATAAGAAACAATTAAGTGCTATTAGAAGAAGCCCAACCAATAACTCGACTTTAGAAATCCGAAATCGCTTTAATTTCACAAATCCAATACTACTAACAGTAACAAAAGCTAAACCTCTACTAACGAAGGCTGCTGTACTGAAAATCGGATTTTCGTAATAGATTACCGAAAAGTCACAAATAGCAAACAATAAAAAAGCCAAAAATAACCTCCAATCGAAAGTTTTTATAAAAACTAACGCAATTAAATAGAATGCAGAAGTAGTAAAACGCATCCACCGCCCAAAATTATCGTCAAAAACTAATAAAGTTGAAATATTTAATATTATCCAAAAAACTATAGATAATGTAATAAACTTTCTATTCTCTTCCATTTATCTGCCTCGTTTGGAGGCAAATATAAAAAAAGCATTAAGATGAAAAAGCTAATAAATTAACGCAATAGCCATTTTTTTTGGCATTCATCTTTATTTTTAGTGTAAAAAATTAAATTATTAGTAATTAAATTCTCCAAATTCACTATTTATGGTAAGTGACTTATTGTTTGAAGCTTCTACCCTTCCAACAATCTGCGCGTCGATATTAAAAGATTTAGAAATTTGAATAATTTCTTCGGCATGTTCGGGCTTAACATAGATCTCCATACGATGTCCCATATTAAATACCTGATACATTTCTTTCCAATCGGTTTTGCTCTCCTGCTGAATTAATTTGAAAAGCGGAGGAACATCAAAAAGATTGTCTTTTATAATATGAAGATTATCTATAAAATGAAGAATTTTGGTTTGCGCACCACCACTGCAATGCACCATACCGTGAATTTCTTTATTGCTGAATTTTGATAATATTTTCTGAATAACAGGAGCATACGTTCTGGTAGGCGATAATACTAATTTACCGGCGTCAAGCGGAGATCCTTCAACCTTATCGGTTAATTTTTTACCACCAGAATATACCAAATCACTTGGAATCGAAGCGTCAAAACTTTCGGGATATTTTTCAGCTAAAATCTTAGCAAAAACGTCGTGACGCGCCGAAGTTAAGCCATTACTGCCCATACCTCCATTATATTCCTTCTCGTAAGTTGCTTGTCCATAAGAAGCTAAACCAACAATCACATCGCCGGGAGCAATATTCTTATTATCGATCACATCACTGCGCTTCATTCTTGCAGTTACCGTAGAATCTACAATAATGGTTCTTACCAAGTCACCAACATCTGCAGTTTCTCCACCGGTAGAATGAATTTCTACCCCAAATTCCTTAAGATCGGCAATTAATTCTTCAGTTCCATTAATAATGGAAGAGATTACTTCGCCAGGTACTAAGCTTTTATTTCTACCTATAGTTGAAGATAACAGAATTTTATTGGTAGCACCCACACAAAGTAAATCGTCAATATTCATAATCAGTGCATCCTGAGCAATACCTTTCCAAACCGAGAGGTCTCCGGTTTCCTTCCAGTACATGTAAGCTAAAGAAGACTTTGTACCTGCACCATCGGCATGCATTATCACACAGTAATCCTCATCACCAGTTAAATAATCGGGAACTATTTTACAAAATGCTTTAGGAAAAAGTCCTTTATCTACATTTTTAATAGCGTTGTGCACATCTTCTTTACCTGCTGAAACACCACGCTGACTATACCTTTTACTTACGTCCTGACTCATGAATTTGGTTTAGGCCTCAAAGATAAACAGTTTTAAATTCTTTAAGAAAGTTTATAAAAAGAAAAAGCTCTGCGTTTTGCAGAGCTTTATCATTAGATTATCTAATCGTATCTAGTAAACCACCTATCGGCGACTACATGGCTAGATACTTATTGCAAGGCCAGCCTTAAAAGTTTATGCTCGATTATCGAGTAAACAATAACTCTCTATATTTAGTAAGTGGCCAAATTTCGTTATCAACCAGCAATTCTAATTTATCGCAATGGTAACGAATTTCATCAAAGAATGGTTTTACTTCGTTACAATAAGATTCTGCCTTCTTCTGTATATCATCGTATTTATTGGCTACTTTTCGAGCTTCGATCATAGCACTAACCTTACTATTAATAACTGCGATATGGTTAGAAACTTTTTCAACAAGGTCTAATTGCTCTTCAGCATATTTTTTAAAATCTTCACCATAGATACTTTTTAGACCGGTAACGTTTTTAATTAGAACATTTTGGTATCTAATTGCCGTTGGGATTACATGATTTCTGGCAATATCACCCAGCACTCTGCCTTCAATCTGGATACGCATTGCGTATTCTTCCAATTCGATTTCGTGACGAGCTTCAATTTCTACCGTGTTCATCACTCCTAATTCCTCATAAAGCTTAATTGCTTTTTTAGATATTTGAGCTTTTAATGCTTCCGGAGTACTTTTATTGTTGCTTAAACCACGCTTTTTGGCTTCTTTCTCCCAGGCTTCTCCATAACCATCTCCTTCAAATCTTATCTTTTTACTTTTCTTTATGTATTCTCTAAGAACGTTGAAGATAGCATCATCCTTCTTCATTTTCTTATCCTTAATAAGCTTATCAACCTCAACTTTAAAGTCTTTTAGTTGTTTGGCCATTATGGCGTTAAGAACTGTCATAGGATTTGCACAGTTGGCGGTAGATCCTACGGCTCTGAATTCAAATTTATTCCCTGTAAATGCAAAAGAAGAAGTACGGTTACGATCGGTATTATCTAAAAGAATTTCTGGAATTTTCCCTACTACATTTAGTTTTAATTCTGTTTTTTCCTGCGGAGATAATTTTCCAGAAGTTACTTTTTCCAGTTCATCAAGTACCGCTGTTAGCTGACTACCAATAAATACTGAAATAATTGCTGGAGGTGCTTCGTTGGCTCCTAAACGGTGATCGTTTGATGCACTGGCAATAGAAGCTCTTAATAACTCTTCGTTATCACAAACTGCTTTGATTGTATTGATGAAGAAGGTTAAAAACTGAAGATTCTTCATAGGAGTTTTCCCAGGAGATAAAAGATTAACGCCAGTATCAGTTCCTAAAGACCAGTTATTATGTTTACCACTACCGTTAATTCCGGCAAATGGTTTTTCGTGCATTAATACTACAAAATGATGACGCTCGGCAACCTTATTCATCACATCCATAATTAATGAATTATGATCTACCGCAAGATTCGCTTCTTCAAAAATAGGAGCTAATTCAAATTGATTAGGAGCAACTTCGTTATGCCTGGTTTTCACTGGAATTCCTAATCGCATACATTCAATTTCCAAATCTCTCATATATGCCAGCACACGAGATGGGATAGATCCAAAATAATGATCGTCCAATTGCTGTCCTTTGGCTGGAGAATGTCCTAGAAGGGTACGCCCTGCTAACTGAATATCTGGTCGCGTAGCTGCTAAAGCAGAATCTACAAGAAAATATTCCTGCTCCCACCCTAAGGTAGCATTTACCTTAGAAACATTTTTATCAAAATATTTTGCAACATCTGTTGCAGCCTGATCTACTGCCTGCAATGCTCTAAGAAGTGGTGTTTTATAATCTAAAGCCTCACCTGTATAAGAAACAAAAACGGTAGGAATACATAAGGTTGTACCCCAAATAAAAGCAGGAGAAGTAGGATCCCATGCGGTATATCCTCGAGCTTCAAAGGTATTTCTTATTCCTCCATTCGGAAAACTGGAAGCATCTGGTTCTTGCTGAACTAAAGATCCACCTCCAAATTTTTCTATCGCTAATCCTTCACCTATAGTTTCAAAAAATGCATCATGCTTCTCTGCAGTTGCTCCAGTTAAAGGCTGAAACCAGTGAGTATAGTGTGTAACTCCTTTATTAATAGACCATTCTTTCATCCCGGCGGATATATGATCGGCCACTGTTCGGTTAATTTTTGCTCCGGTTTTCACAGCATCCATCACATTATTATATGCTTCTTTGGTTAAATACTGCTTCATAACCGACTCATTAAAGACATTACTTCCAAAAATCGCTGAGCGTCTTCCTGGCTCTTCGATATTTACAGATTTTCGGTTAAAGGTTTCTTCTATTGCCTTAAATCTAAGTGTTGACATGTTAAGCTATTATGATTAATAAAATATTACGACCAAATTTAAATATTTCTCATTACAACACCTTGAAAAAGATTAAATATTATACACCCCCTAAAAAATAAGGGCTGTATTTTGTAAATTGAAAATTCTTATCAAATCACCCCTATAAAAATACACTTTTAAATCAAAAAATTATACTTTTGTTAACCTTATACGTTCAATTTTTATAAAAAACCGAATTAGATTATGACCAAATCAAAACTGGAGTATATATGGCTTGATGGTAGTAAGCCAACTCAGAAGTTACGTGGTAAAACTAAAATAGTAACCGATTTTTCTGGAAAATTAGAAGACTGTGAAGTATGGTCTTTTGATGGTTCTTCTACGGGACAAGCTGAAGGAAACTCTTCTGACTGTCTATTAAAGCCGGTATTTATATGTCCAGATCCACAACGTAAAAACGGATTCCTAGTAATGTGCGAAGTACTTAATGCAGATAGTACACCGCACGAAACTAATGGAAGAGCTACCATAGACGATGAGGACGATGATTTCTGGTTTGGATTTGAGCAAGAATATTTCCTTATCGACACTGAAACTGGTAAGCCTCTAGGATTCCCTGCTAATGGATATCCAAGACCACAAGGTCCTTATTATTGTTCTGTTGGCGCTAATAATGCCTATGGTAGAGCGATCGTAGAAGAGCACTTAGATGCTTGTCTTGAAGCTGGACTAAATGTAGAAGGTATTAATGGCGAAGTTGCCGCTGGACAGTGGGAATATCAAATTTTCGCTAAAGGTGCTGCTGCTGCTGGTGACGAAATCTGGGTGGCGAGATACCTTTTAGAAAGAATAGGAGAACAATATGGTGTATCTATCGATCTACATCCAAAACCATTGGGTGATTTAGACTGGAATGGTAGTGGTATGCACGCTAACTTCTCTAATTCAACATTAAGAAATGCTGGAAATCGTGAAACTTACGAGAAAATTTGTGAGGCATTCCGACCAGTTGTAAAAGAACATATCGACGTTTACGGTGCAGATAACCACATGCGTTTAACCGGTAAGCACGAAACTGCTTCTATCCACGACTTTAGCTACGGAATTTCAGACCGTGGAGCATCAATCCGTATTCCAATCGCAACTGTAGAGCGCGGATGGAAAGGATGGTTAGAAGATAGAAGACCATCATCTAATGGTGATCCTTATAAAATTGCAAGCCGTATTATTAAAACGGTTAAAAATGCAGAATAAATAATAGATTTAGGCTAGATTGTAATAATCTTAGATTAGGCGTTTCTTTTAGAAACGCCTTTTTTAATTTTTTTCAATTTATCAAATGCTGAAATAAGACTTTTTTAAACAATTTTTTTCGGAGACAGAAAATTTAGTACAGAGTAACCAAAATCAGCAATCTTATCATAAATCGAAATTAAAACATAAATCAAGATTGATACTTCAGAGGACTAATTTATGACGTCTTATGCTTTTTACTATTATCTAATTTCTACGTTCTATTCTCTATTTTCTATTACTTAAAAATCGTGATATAAAGAAATACTGAATATCCGGTTAAAATAACCAAGCCTTTAATTCTTCCAAATAGGAATTTCTTCGGAATAAGAGCCATAGGAACCAATATAAATGAGAAAGCAATCATCCAATAGATATCATTGGTTAAAACTTCCTGAGATTGCATTACAATTGGTTTTATTAAAGCAGTTATCCCTAAAACTGAAGCAATATTAAAAATATTAGAACCTATCAAATTACCAAAAGATAAGGCTTTCTCCTTTTTTAAGGCGGCTATTACTGATGCAGCAAGCTCGGGAATACTAGTTCCTATCGCGATCATCGTTACTGAAATAATACGCTCACTCACGCCTAGATCTCTAGCAAGCGAAACAGATCCGTCCACTAACAATTCTGATCCCCCATACAGTGCAGCACCACCGATTACTAACCAGATAATAATCTTAAACCAAGAAGTGCTTTTTAAACTATCATCTACCTCTTCTACCACCTCTTCTTTTACTTTTCTACTACGAATAATCAAGAAAAGCAAGTAAATTAATAGTCCCAAAACTAAAGCTCCTCCCTCTAAACGGTCTATATCTTCCCCATTTAATAAAAAGAAAAATAGAGCAAATGAAAAAATCATCATTACCGGCCAATTGAATTTATAGAAATCGCGATCTACGGCAATAGGAGAAATAAGTGCTGTGATTCCTAATACTAATCCAATATTTGCAATGTTGGATCCTATAATATTTCCTAGCGATATATCTGAAAATCCTTCCATGGCTGCCTGTAAGCTCACTAATAATTCTGGTGCTGAAGTCGCAAAAGAAACCACAGTTAACCCGATAACCATTTTTGAGATATTCATTTTGAAAGAAAGAGCGACAGAAGATCGTACTAAAAACTCACCACCTACCACTAATAACACCAACCCAATTAGTATGTAAACAATATCCATAGGACTTTTTTATGCTAATATAACTTAATCTTTAAAGCTATCGCATTAATGAAATAATGAATTAAAAACTAAACAAATAGTTTTAAAACTAATAAAATCGTTATATTTACTATATGAAATATGTTTTATTCTTAAGCCTGTTATTCTCCTTGCAACTTCACGCTCAAGAAGTATATACTGGTAGAATATTAAGCGCAAAAGATTCGACTGCTCTACAAGGAGTTTCCATTTATTTTGATGGCACTAGCTTAGGAACTGTAAGCAATAGTAAAGGATTCTTCAAAATTCAAAACTCGGCTTCTAATATTTCACCATTAATTTTTAGATCTATTGGATATAAAACAAGAACTGTTTCTAATATTTCCGTTTTTAAAGATGAAAATTATCCCATCGTGTTTCTTGAAGAGAGTATGGATGAGCTAGGCACGGTAATATTGGAAACCGATCCTTGGTCTCGCAAGAGGAAGCTTAATTACTTCCGCAGAGAATTTTTGGGCAATACAAAAGCTTCGCTAAAATGCAAAATACTTAATGAAGATGCTATAAAACTTAAATATAGCCCTTCTAAAAACGAACTTATTGCATACGCAGAAGAGCCCATATTAATCAAAAATAATCATTTGGGATATTTTATAGAATATGAGCTTATAGATTTTACCATCAAATTTAGCATTGGTAGTTCTGGCCTTAATTTAATTGAATACACCTTTTACGAGGGAAGCAGTTTCTATAAAGAATTAAAGGAGCAACCTAGAAAACGTCATCTAAAAAATCGCGAAGAAGCTTTTGAAGGTTCACTACTTCAGTTTATGAGATCACTTGCTAAAAAAGAACTTGCCAAAGATGGTTTTAAGATTTTTTATGAGAGATTTCAGGTTCCGGAATATAAATATTTTGATATTCAGCAAGAACATCAATTTACTAAAGTAGTGATGACTAAAGACTCGATTAGCATATTACATAAAAATAATCAATCTGGTCTTGTATATAAAAGTCCGTTTTATATCGACGAATTTGGAAACTTCACTCCTACTCGAGCTTTTAATATTTCTGGCGTAATGGGACAGGCGAGAATGTCTTTATGCTTGCCGCTAAATTACGCGCTTTAAAATAATTACTACTTTTTTAGTTTGAAAACTATTTTTTTCGTTATATTTATCTTCTATATATCTGAAGATAGACAACGACATGGAAAAGTTAACCAATAAAGAAGAAGAAATTATGAGGATCATATGGAAGCTTGAAAAAGCTTTTGTAAAAGAAATTATACCTCATATCAAAGAACAGAAATTGCACTACAATACGGTCTCGACCATTGTAAGGAATCTTGAAGAAAAAAAATATGTTTCCTATAAAGCTTATGGGAAGACGCATCAATACTACCCTATTATTAGCAAAGAAGCCTATAGAAAACAGTTTATGAATATCGCTACTAAACGATTTTTTGACAATAGCTATAAAAGTATGGTTTCCTTTTTTGCGAAAGAAGAAAAAATTAGTGCTGAAGAACTTAGAGAAATTTTAGAAATCATTGAAAATAAAAAATAGCGCTAAGTAATTTATCAATCAAAAAGCGAACACTCAATCATTCCTTTATGCAAGAATTTATATCCCATCTTTTAAAATCTTCAGCATTAATTGCTATTTTCTATTTAGCCTACATTACTCTGCTAAAACAAGAGACTAGTTTTATGCAAAACCGCAAGTTTCTATTAGTAGGTTTGGCGACTTCTTTAGTTTTGCCACTTATCTATCTCACTCAGCAAGAATACATAGAATTACCGTCCACTGAAATACCTTATACAGTTATGAATGCTGACATTCAGCAGGAAAATGTGGTAATTGAAGAACCTACAAATTGGTGGCAAATTGGTTTGTATGTTTATCTATTTGGTGTGTCACTAATGAGCTTACGATTTGGTTTTCAGATCTACAGCCTAAAAAAGATTATTAATTCCGGATTCTTAAAAAAATACAAGAATTTGAAATTAGTTAGAACGAATAAGGATATCAAACCATTTTCCTTCTTTAACAATATTGTTTACAATCCTGAAAAACATCATCAAAAAGACCTAAAACTAATCCTGAAGCATGAGCAAATCCATGCAAAGCAATGGCATTCTTTGGATGTGATCTTCATTTCTGTACTCTGTGTGGTATTCTGGTTTAATCCGTTTATCTGGCTGTACAAAAAAATTATCGTCCAAAATTTAGAATTTCTAGCCGATCAAGATGCAGTAGCAACAATAGTCAGCAAAAAAGAATACCAAAAAGCGCTGGTTATGGCAAGTGTAGGTTTGCAGCCAGCTATGACTAATCAATTTTATCAATCATTCATCAAAAAACGTATTATTATGCTTAACAAATCGAAAAAGAAAAACACCTCGTGGAAGACTATTTTGGTAATTCCATTTTTATGCCTATTCCTTTATAGTTTCAATTTAAAGAAAGAAAGTATAGTGCTTAACACTTCAAAGGATAATAGATCTCAGTATACTGATACAGTAGATAATCCTGAAATAACAGGAATTGGAAGTTATACTGAAACTGAAAAAAATAATACTCAAATATCACCAAAACGATCAATTTCATTTGAGGATTTAGGTGAAGATGCTTTATACATTTTGGACAACCAAAATTATAAAAGAGATGAACTTGAAGGTAAAACAATCGTTTTTAAATCTATCCAAGTGATAGCACCCGAAACTGCACTAAAACAATACGGTGAAAAAGGAAAAGATGGCGCCGTTATACTTTCTAAAACCGAATTTATTGAAGATTTTCAGGAATTTTTGAGAAACCTAGATGAAAAAGATGAAGCAGCTGAACTTCAGGTTCTAAAAATCACTTCAGTCAACAAACCAATGGTTATTACCTTAAAAAATGAAGCAACTTCAGAAACAACAGTCCCAAAAAATGAAGCTTCTTCAGAAAAAAAATCAGAAAAAAATTCTAAGAATTTTAATAAGATTATTTGCTTCTCTGCTAATAACCTGCAAGACACGATACATTTACTTAATGGACAGCTGACTTCGGAAAAAACTCTTAAAAATCTGGAGAAAGGGAAAATTAAGGAAATACTTTATATACCAGGAAATGCAAAAATACAAGCATTATATGGCTCTCGCGCTAGTAATGGGATTAAAGTAATTATTACAAACGAGAAAGGTGTATCTTATAAAAAATCAATTTTAAATTTCACAGGAAATAACCAAGAAATAACCAAAGAAGAACAAACAAAACAAGAATCCGATAATAAAAAGGATACCAAAATTTATTTACTTGGTAATACCAAAGTTAATCGTACTGAAAACGGCTTAGAATTCGCTAATTCGGAATCAGAAAATCAAGCTCTATTTGTTATTAACGAGAAAATCGTTGATTATGAAGAAATCCAGGATCTTAATCCTAAAAATATTTATTCTGTGACTGTTAGCAAGAATGAACATATACCTGAAAAATATAAGGAGGAAGCTACCGAAAATGGTGTAATCGAAATATATACCAAAAACTATAAAGGTAAATTACCTCAAAAATCTACCACCTTCGTATATACCATTCATCCTAATGAAACAGATGAAGCCATTCAAAACATGGTCAAAACGATCCAAGAAAAGTATAATCTTGAAATTAATATTAAAAAATTAAAGCGCGATGATTCAGGAATGATTAGTAGTGTAAAGATCAAAGCCAGACATAAGGGTTCTTCTTTCTGGAATGTTACGTATAGCGAGTCTAGTAGTGATACGATTGATGAGTTTTATATGATTATGGATACAAAAAAAGATGATTTCAAGATTACCAGTGAGAAACCTAAAAAAATATAGACAATCTTAAAACAGCTTCTTTTTCATTGAACGTCAATATTTTAATATCTTTGATATAAACTGACTAAAAATGAAAAAGAAGTTTTTTAAATCTTTGGCAAAACTCAACAAAAAAGTCTTACCAAGTTATTCTAAGAAAGAATTGGATTTAGCCAAAGCTACAAAACTGCAAATGGCCATTATTGGATGGAAGACTTGGGTTACTAAAAATTCCTTAGATTAAAGAAACCCATATTCTTCAGCTTTCTCTAAAATTAATTTATCGCCAGATTCTTCTATTTCAAAAAGCTTCCTAATATTTCTTTTTCTTTTTTCGATGGCAGCTAAGGATAGCGGAATGTAATCTACCAAATTCTTTGTTTTTGTTCCTTTAGAGAGGTAGTATAAAATCTTCCGATCATTTTCATCTAAAGTGATATCTCGTGTCATTTGTTTTCTAAATAATTCACGCACCGTCTTACTGTAAAAAGGAATTCCGTTGCTAATCGATAAAATTGCAGCACAAAGTTCTGTAGAACCTACATCGCTTTTAATCATAAAAGCTTCAGGATTTATACTTTTTAGAATATTTTGAAGTCTATATTTCTCATTGAACATCGTAAGCACAACCAACTTAGAATGAGGTGTAATTTCGCGAAATTTCACCCCTAGATCTTCTCCGGAAATTATTCTGCCATCCTTAGAAGCTGGAATTTTAATATCCAAAATAATTATATCGAAAACTTTCTCGGCTTTATTCACTTGTTCTAAAGCTGCATCTGCATCGCTAGCGGTTTGTATAAGCATGTCTTGCTTGCAGGATTGTAATGTACTTTTTTAACCCTCTATAATTATGGGATGATCATCTACAATCAATACTTTTAAGCGGTTAGCCATATTTTATGATTTTGATTAATAGGTATCTGTATACTTATCGCAGTTCCTTCTTCACTAGTCTTGAAGTTTATTTTACCATTTAGATTATTAATCCTGGATTTCATATTCTTTAATCCTATTCCTTTTGAGTTGGCATCAATATCAAAGCCTTTTCCGTCGTCTTTGATCATTGCAAAAAGATGAGTATCCTGTTTTCTAAAAACTACAATAACTTTCTTGGCCTGAGCATATTTTGTAATATTATAAGTAGACTCTTGCAGAACCCTAAAAAGATTAATTTTGATTTTACTACTTATCTTATCCCATTCGATATTGGGATCATTATTTAAAACAGCTTCAAATTTACCTAAAGTAGACTGTTCATTCAATAGCTCGTTTAACATGCTTATAAATCCAGAACGTGAATCAAAAATATTAGCATCCAAATCATGAGATATACTGCGAACCTCTTCGCCTAGCATTTTCAATTCAGCGATGTAGTTTGATCTGGTTTCAACCGAATCTACATCAACTTTATCATTTAAAATACTCAATATTAATCGAATACCGAAAATCTTCCCTAAAATCCCATCATGCAATTCAGCAGCAATACGTATCTTTTCTTTTTGACGACCTTCCTCTAATTTATTTTGCTGGTCTATAAGTAAATTATAGATTTCTTCATTAGATTGTTGTTGCAGTTTTTCTAATTTCAACTGCCTATTTTTAATCTTTTGATGCCGTACTACAAATCCTAGTATTACGATAATCAGCAAAAATCCAGCACCTAATATTATCCATTTTCGCTGTGCATTTAAATATTTGTTCTGCTCGATAAATTCATCGGTCTCGTAACGTATTCTTGCAAATTGATTACGGGCGGCTCGCTCTTCCCTCTCCAAGCTATCTTTTAGATAAATATATCGCTCAAGGTGTTCATAACTGTTAGCTTTATCCAAACGCGCTTCTAATCTTAAAGATTCCATTAGCCCTTGCATATGCTCTCGTCGCTGTGCTAATTTTTTACTCTTTTCTGCATATTTCAAAGCTTTACTTTTATCTATATTTTCATAATATTCAGCCAGATGAATACTAGAAAAAATAGCGCCATCTTCATCACCAATTGATTCCCTTAGTTGCAAGGCTTTATAGAAGTCTTTAGGAATATGTTCTTTTTTACCAATTTTAAATTCAGCAAACGCCCGATTATCGATAATCTTAGCATAAACCTGAGGTTCTTTATTTTCTAATTCTGAAAATTCTAAAGCTTCAGCATAGGCATTTAGAGCATCATCAAATCTCCCCATATTTTCATATAGAACACCAATATTGTTTAAAGTTGAAGCTTTTTGATAAATATTATTTCCTAAGTCCTTTTGAATTTCGTAGGCTTTCCTGTGGTATTCTAATGAATTTTCGAAATCATTCATTTGATTATACGCAACTGCAAGATTATTATAACATCTATAAACATATTCTTTTGCATCCAGAGGCTTTAAAACTTTTAAAGCCTTAACCGTGGTTACTTCGCTCCCCACATAATCTTTAATATCAGATTGAAGAATCGCCATGTTTATCAGCAATCTCCCTCCCAATACTGGCTTGTCGTTTTTTAAATAAAGTTCACTTGCCTCTTGATAGGCGTCGTAACTTTGGCGATATCCACCAATTTCTGAATAGAAATATCCACGATCCCAAAAAGCCCCGGCAAGCCCCAAACTATCGTTTAGCCGTGTTGCATAAGCTATAGCCTTGGAATTGGCTTCTAAAAATAAAGCCGAATCTATCGAAGCTGCGTAATAAGAAGCATGCAGGTAATTTTTCTTTTTAAGCGTATCATCATTAAGTTTTGAAGTCTGATTTAAATATGTTTTCAGTTTCTCCTTTCTAACTTCTAGATCTATAGAATCCAGCTTAAAATCATCTGAAATTTCGATAACTTCTTTAGAAAATGACTCATCCTGTGACTGGTATAGATCACAGGATGAAAGCATTAAGACTAATAGTAAAAGTAATAAATAATTCTTCTTCAATATTCAGTTGTTTAGATGCCCAAACTCTGAACTTAGAAATAGTAATTACGTCTCGTATTGAAATATGTAGAATTGGGCATCGATCAATTTAAGAATTTAATCATACATTTCTCAAATTAATTTTAGTTTAGAAGATTAATCTTGCTCGTCCTCTTCAGGCAGATCTCTTCTTTCCTGTTCGTTCTCCTCTCGTCCAGAAGAATCGGCATAAGTATCGATATCTATTATTTAAGATTCTTCAAATGTTTCGGCATTAGATACAGGCAAGGCTTCCGGTTCGCAAGAATAGTTACTGCCATTAAAGTTCCTAAAATTAAAAGTGTAAATAAATTTTTCATGGATGATTGTATAAAGTATTATTAAAAAAGTGAAGACATTCTCTCACAAAAAGATATACTTGTTAGAGACGAAAAGGATAAATAAGATCACCCGGCAATTAGGCCTTAAAGCCATATTGATAAGTAGATTTGGGATTTCTAAGAAAATTATCTCGCCGGATGAAATAGTTGGGCTAACTACATTAAAATAATAATGTAACTTTTGAGCTTAGTCGTATAACTCTTCTAAAGCGATCTTGTCGTAATAACCAAAATTGCCGCTTTCATTCGCGCTAAAGCATGCTAGCATCACAGAATTAGCATCGTATCCTTTAGGCGTATTAGGAATATGTACGGCTCCATCTGGATTGGCCGATTCACCACTTTGGCCGCAGCTCTGTCTAGAAAACCAATCGGTATGACGTAATCCTAAAGTGTGTCCAATTTCGTGAGTGATTACATGTTCGTTGGTTGCAGTACTATAACTTTCCATTCCTGAGAAAATCTGTACAAATTTGTATGGATCACCGCCTGATGGGAAACCGGCTACTCCGCCAGCCTGTCCATTGCTAGTTTTATAAACAACAATGTCTGACGAGCTATAATTAACACCAAAACTAACATTGAATGTTAGACCAATATTTAAGTCGTTGTAATTCGCTACAGCTCTTTCTAATGCGTCTTGCATTTTGTCGGAAAGATTTTGCCCATAGCCAGTACCCGTATAACCAATTACATTAATCGTTCTGGGACTAGTAACCAAATTGTTAGTACGATACTGCTTACTGGTAATATCTGCGGTACTTAGCTTATCTAATTGATCGGCAGAAATTGCGATATCATTTTCAATTAAATAAGTGGTTTCAGTAGCTCCTCCAGGTAAAGTAAGCTCGAATGTTTCAATATAATCTGAATTGAAATGTAAATTGCTCACCTTTTCTATTACCTCTTTAGGAATTTGTGATGAAGTTGGAGCCTCATTATTCAGCAATTCCTGAGTCTCTGGTGATGTTTCATCTTTTTGACAGGAAGTAAAAAGCAGTCCTGTTGCTGCCAAAACGAGTGGTAGTTTGTTTAAATTCATTTAAGTAGGTTTTAAATTATATCTCAAATTTAACCTACTAGTTTCCAAATATTTGAAATTAAACCGTAGAATAAGTAAGGGAAAACCGTAATATAAAATTCTCCAGTTTATACTAAAACTGAAAGAAAAAGCGCCAATTCTCGACTACACTTCAAAAATTTATAAATTCCCTACCAAGCCAACTTTTCTAACTAATGCACCTACGACAAGCCTCTGAAAAACGAAAACAAATTGCAACGATAATCACCTTTTTTACCATTCCACTTTCTGGGTTTATGACAGATATTTATTTACCGTCATTTCCATCGATGGCAGAGAATTTATCGGTTTCAGAAAAAAGTATTCAGCTTACCCTTACTTGCTTCTTTCTAAGTTATGGTTTTGCGCAGTTGTTTGTAGGAAGTTTATTAGACAGTCTTGGGCGATATAAACCTGTATTATTTTCCCTAATTGCACTATTTATCAGTAGCCTTGCCATTACATGGACAGATCAAGTTTGGGCTATTTGCTTTTGGCGAATCGTACAGGGATTAGGAACCTCGTTTATCGTGGTCGCAAAACGAGCTTATTTTGTCGATCTCTATGATGAAGTAAAACGAAAACATTTCTTAAGCTTTTTCACCATCGTATGGTCCTGTGGACCGATAATCGCTCCTTTTCTTGGTGGTTATCTGGAAAGCTTGTTTGATTGGCAGGCAAATTTTTACTTTTTAGCGATATATGCGGCAATTCTATTTTTTGCTGAATTAATTTTTAGCGGAGAAACGATTAGAAATGTCAAGAAATTTAATCTGAAGAAAACCTCAATGCTTTACGCCGTAATGCTGAAGAATGAAGCTTTTGTTTTAGGAATCTTGATTTTGGGATTAGCTTATTCAACCGTGATGGTATTTAACATCGCTGGCCCGTTTGTGGTAGAACATCATTTTGGATTTGATGCGGTGACTACGGGGTATTGTACGCTAATATTAGGCATATCCTGGATGATTGGCGGAATTTTAAGTAAGACCTTTGCTAACCAAAATTTCCCTCAGAAATTACGAATTTCAGGTTTCGCGCAAATAGTGCTTTTAATCGTGTTTATCGCCGCAGCAACACGATTAGATCATCTTTACCTTCTAGTCGCTTTCGCTTTTGTGATCCATATTGTTTCAGGGTTTATTTTCACTAATTACTTTACCCAAAACATGATTTATTTCCCTAGCAATGCCGGTATCGCTGGCGGACTTATTGGTGGATTGCTTTATATCATTACATCAATCTCTAGTTTCGTAATATCTTCTTCAGGTGAAATCGCCACTACTTTCGATATGTCGCTACGTTACCTTGGCGTTGGGATTCCGTTAGTTTTGGTTATTTTTTACTCAGCTTTTCTAATTCTGAAAAACAATAGAAGAAAACTGAAATTGCAAAAATCTTAAATTAAAAAGGGATCGAAGCTTAAAAGCAACGATCCCTTTTTTTAATATCTAAAATCGATTATTCTTTTATTTATAATTCTTTAAACCTTCTTGTAACCATCCCAAATAAGATTCTATATCTGGATCATAGGCCGTTGGTTTATTTAAGTTGTTCCCCTCATTATCGATCAACACATAATAAGGTTGAGCATTAGCTTTATAATTTTTTATCTGGAAATCACTCCATTTATTTCCTATAGTTTCAATTTCCTTACCTGTAGTTTCAGAAACATATTTTTCTTCTTCAGGCAATTCTTTTTTGTCATCAACATATAGCGAAATTAGTACCACATCGTTTTTAAGGACTTGGCTAACCTGAGGATCTGGCCAAACGCGTTCTTCCATTTTACGACAATTAACGCAAGCGTAACCTGTAAAATCTAACATCACCGGTTTGTTCTGACTTTTAGCATAAGCCATTCCTTCTTCATAATCCTTAAACATAACGATATCTAAAGGACCAAGCTCGGCATTTGGAGGAAGTTCTTCGGCTGGACCACTAACACTTCCTTTGCTATTTCCTACACCGTACGGAGATTCGCTATACTGCATTGGTGGAGGGAAACCACTAATCCATTGCAATGGAGCACCCCAAAGCCCCGGAATTAGATAAACTACAAAAGCTAATGTCAATAATCCTAAAGTTAATCTTCCTACGGAGATATGTGGTAAAGGACTATCATGTGGCAATGTAATTTTCCCGAATAAGTATAATGCAAGTCCGGCAAATACTGCAATCCAGATCGCTAAAAATGTTTCTCGTTCTAACAAATGAAGTTGCAAAACCAAATCGGCATTACTTAAAAATTTAAACGCTAGTGCAAGCTCTAAAAATCCTAATACTACTTTTACTGTATTTAGCCATCCACCAGATTTTGGAAGCGAATTTAACCACCCTGGGAATGCTGCGAATAAAGCAAATGGCAATGCTATTGCAGTTGAAAAGCCAAGCATTCCTACAATAGGTGCAATACCTCCTTTAGATGCTGCTTCTACAAGTAAAGTACCTACGATAGGTCCTGTACAGGAGAAAGAAACAATAGCTAATGCCAACGCCATAAAAAATATACCTACAATCCCACCACGATCGGCTTGAGAATCAATTTTATTAGCCCAAGAATTTGGTAACATGATCTCGAAAGCTCCCAAAAATGAAAAAGCAAAAAAGATCAATAAAATAAAGAATATCACATTGAACCATACATTTGTAGACAAGGCATTAAGCGCATCTGCGCCAAAAATACCGGTTACTACAGAGCCCAAAATCACATAAATCACGATAATAAATAGCCCATAAAAAATGGCATTTTTAATTCCGGAAGCACGACTTTTACTTTGTTTGGTAAAAAAGCTTACCGTCATAGGAATCATAGGGAAAACACATGGGGTAAGTAAAGCAGCAAAACCACCTAAAAAACTTAGTATAAAAATGGACCAAAGACTTTCTGAACTCTCGCTTTCTTCAATTTCATCATCATTTTTAGTGATATCTTTTTTAACATCTGCATCACTATCATCAGTTTTGGAAACAGCATCAACCATATCTCCAGAAACCTGCGGACTAATATCTTCTTCAACGGATTCTTTATCTTGTTCTACAGATTTTTCAGACTCGGTTACATCTTCTTTGTTATCGGGTTCTTCCTCTAAATCTGTAGCGGGAGCAACTTCCGAATTATTCAGTTTAGAGAACTTGAATACTACATTTTTCTGTGTAGGTGGCAAACAACTTTCGTCGTTACAAACCATAAATTCTACCGAAGCGTTTATTTGAAAAGCATCTTGAGACTTGCGTTCTATAATTTGCTTAAAAGTTGCTTCATCTGAAAAATATTTAATTTCCATTTCAAAAATAGGATCATCTATAACATGACCTGCTGGCTCTACAACTTTGCCTTTTAGAGCATAGCTATCATTAGATAAAAACTGAAATGAAGTAGGAATAGGACCACCAGAAGGTACGTCTTGCGAATATAAATGCCAACCGGGTTCTATCGTTGCATTGATGATTAAGGCGTACTGATTTTCGTTTACTTTTTCAACAGCAGTTTCAAAAGATACAGGATCATAAATTTGAGCCTGTGAGAATGTTGAAAAAAATAGAAGGATACTGGCAATAACTAGTTTCATTGAAGACTATTTAATTGTAATTACTTTGTTTGATAAACGCTAAGTATCCACTTGGTGATATCTGCAAGAACTTCAGGAGCGAATACTTCTTCAAGCTCGCTTTGTTCTGAAGTAGTACAGCTATGACAGTGTTGATACATATGGTTTAGGTTTGGATAGATTTTCGATGCAAAATTAGTGGATTTTGAAAGATATTTCCGGAATCCGGCGATATTTTCTTCGGCAGGAACCTGCACATCCTCAGCTCCATTTAAAACCATTACAGGAATTTCAATTTTAGGCAAATATTCTTTAGGATTATAACGAATCATGTATTGATATGCATCTTTTTTTGCTTCCTTGTGAAATCTATAGATCAAATTTTTTTCTCGTCCATCGGCCAATCCCATACTTTGTAGTAAATCTCCATCTTTATCCTGCATCCAATTATTTACCGCCTGTTCTAACTTCAGTTTTAAATTATCTGCTTCATGATGATTATAAACCGTTTTGAATAAAGAATTATAAAGTTCCATGTAATGATCTACCAAGGAGTCTTCAATATTCATAGATTTTAAAATCGCTGTGTTCTGGAGATCCAAAATTTTTAATCCTGTAACTCCCACACCAGAGAGACTCAGCATAAACTTAAATTCTTTATCTTTAGAAGCTGCTATAGAAGCCACTACCCCACCTTCACTATGTCCTATTATTCCCATAAAGGAGTGATCTATATTTTCCTGAGATTTTATAAACGATTTTGCGGCTTCAAGATCCAATACAAAATCTTCAATTGTTGCATTCTCAAAATCGCCAGTAGTTTCTCCAATTCCACGATCGTCCATTCTAAAAGAAGCTATGCCTTTTTTGGCCAAAGCATCCGCCAGCACGGTAAAAAACTGATGCCCTGCATAGGTGTAATTTCTATCTTGCTGTCCACTTCCATTCAGCAAAAAAACTAATGGATAATGATTTGTATGTTTAGGTAATACTAAAGTTCCACCATAAGTTATATCTGTTTTCTCACTATAAAATGTTACTTCTTTATTAATATAAGGCAATTTTCCTTTGGGATGCTGCGGAAAAATAAGCGGCTGTAAACTATCGGTTTTAATGAAATTTACTGGATGAATCCCAGTATAATCAATATAGTTAGCAACTAAAGAATCCTGGCTTAAATCACCCAATATCGTCTTGATTGTGAGACTGATATTATAATTTTGGTTCACTAAGAATAAAGAATCCCCCTTCTTTTCTTGTTGAAGGGGGAGTTTTTTATACATATGCTCTGGACTACTTAAAAAAATTGAGTCTGAGCCATCTGAAATTGTTACTTTTTCTAATAAAAGCCTTTTTGAATTATACTGCCCTTGCCATAGTTGTTGAGAATGGCCAAAAGCTGAAATACAAAAAATTGAAAAAACTACAAGTTGCTTTACTTTAAGCATTAGGATTTATTTTTCAGATTTTAAATACTCGATGATGATAGAAATTTCGTCTGCAAGTTCGCTTGGGCTTCCGGAGTAACCGGTAGATCGCCACCTTAATTTTCCATGCTGATCGATAATCATTTTTTGTGGAATTCCTGAAAATTCGAATGCTTTTGAATATTTAGCATAAGTATCGTCGAACTTACCTGATTCAGGATTTTCAGCATCGTAAAGAATTTCGAAAGGATAATTATTCTCCTCGATAAATTCTACTGTTTTCTTTTTATAATCTGAAATATATTCTTGAGTATCTAAGAAGTAAAATTTTACATTTTTATCTTCAGCATACTTATCTACCGCCATCTTCATCCCGGGCATTGCTTTTTTACAAGGAGCACACCATGTAGCCCACATGTCGATAATTACGATTTTCCCTTTTTGATCGGATAGTTTTACCGTTCCGCCTAAAGAACTTTCTAGTTCAAAATCTTCAATAGGTTTATTGATTATTTCAGCAATCAATTCTTCTTTAAATTGATCTTGAGAATCGCCAGATTTAATACCGCTTATATACTCTTCAAAATTAGCATTACTTCTATTCTTTGCTAAAAAATCTTCTTTCAGTATAGAAAGCATTTGCGCTGTAGCATTATTACGGGAAAGACTTTCTTTAATGAAATTAATCGCTTCTTCTTTATTATTCTGCCTTATTAAATAATCTGCATAAAGCTCATTAAAATCTGTATTTTCATAAATATAGAATGATTTTATTTTTTCTAAATAATGATCTTCAGCTTTATAATCTTTTAATTCGTCAAGAATTTTAGCATAGGTTAAATATTCTCGCGCAGATGCTTCCTGTGCTTTTTGTTTCCATTCTTGCGGTGATAATTTCCCTTCGTACCTTTTAGGAATTACTTTTTCTCGAATTTCTAATTCAGGTGTAATTTTGCTTGCGATAGTATTTAAACTATCCACTGCTATAGATTCATTATTATAGGGAATACTTACAAAATGCCAGCTATAATCTACCAGATTATAAAAACCTGCATCTTTAAGATTGTCGAACACAAAGCTATAATCGCCGTTTTCTGTAATATATCTATAGGCTATAGTTCTGTATAATTTGTCGTAATATAAGTCTTCGGTAAACGTAAAGACCTCTTTAAAATCTTCTTTGGGAAAGTCAGATTGAAATTCTTCAAATTCGCCAATCTTTTTCTGAACATCACTTTCGGTAAATAAACGCTTAATTTCGTTATCCCTAGCTAAAACTCCTTTAGGATATCTTTTCAATAAAACATCATTTACAGAATCAATGAAAGATTTCGATTTTTCTTTATCTAATAACTGAAGTGATTGCTGAAGTTTATATTGCTGAAGTTTAGAAAGATCCTGTTCTAAGACATGCTTGATTTCATTCTGAATTCGGTTGCTATGGTCGCCTTCTTTAGAATATTGCATTAATTTTAGCCCTTCATAGAAATATAGATTTCGGCTTTCAGGAAATTTCTCTATTTCTTTATTGATCCACATTAATCCAACCTCGCTAGAGATATAGGCGCTATCGTTTACTATTGCAATACTTTCCTCTTGCAAAATTTTAGACCTTAAGATCCCCCAGCTAGCATAGGAGCCCGGCTCTTTATCGAGCAACCAAGAATACGTAGTTGCTCCACCTCTATCTACTAAAGTATCCGATTTAAATACACAGCTTATAAGGGCTGTATTCTCTGGTAATTTATATGAGGCTTTCCAATGATTATCTTCGGTTTCTTGAAAATTTAGATCGCTAGCCGACCACTTATGATCTGCATTTATATAGATCACCGCCTGAATCTCTTTAGCATCTTTTAATACTGTATTCGCTGGATTATAGTTTAAGGTAACCCGATCTCCTGGATTAGGTAATTTTGGACTTAAAGAAAAAATTTGCTCGGTCTGCTGGGCATTTATAGTGAACTGCACTAATAATATACCTAGCAATATTCTTATTTTTCGCATTTTTTATGAATCTAATTAAGCCCCCGATTAATCTCGGGGACTATTAATTGTGTTATGGATTTTGCTCTAAATTGGGCGCATACTGAAATAAAGTTGAAGCGAAAGGAAATTGATATCTATCACCTCCCGGCTCTAACGTATAGGTTTCATTTAAATATTCATGCTCCACAGTTTTGGCAAATCGAGGCTCTTTATTAAGACGTTTTAGGTCGAAAAACCTAAATCCGCCTTTTCCCATAAGTTCACGTCTTCTCTCTGCAAGCACTTTTATTAAAGCATCTTCTGCATCGCTTGCGCTTAAATCATAATAATCTTCTGCTCTAAAACGCGCTTCTCTTAGTGTATTTATAGTTTCCATCGCTGCATCTGTACTACCGGTACGCGCCAAACATTCTGCTTTAATTAAATACATTTCTGGCACTGTTGGCCCGGCATTACGATTTTCGCCGGTTAATCTTGCTATACAATACGATCTTCCTTCAGAAATAGATCCATAAGAAAGCTCTTCATTAGATCTTGTATAAAGTTGATAGCGTAAATCGGTACTATCAAAGCTATTTAGTAATTCGTCGCTAAGTGATAGTAAAGTTGGCAGATACGCATAAGATCTTATTGTTTTTTTTGATAGAATAAGCTCTGGATCTTCTATACGTCGAGGCCAGCTAAAATCGGGAGTTTCCGTATAATTCTTTAAATCTAGCAAAGTGTTTTGTAACGCAAGGCTTTGTTCTGCATTTTCTAAAGCTTCCGTATAATTACCCATATACAAGTAGGTTCTTGCCAATAAAGCATGAGCACTGGATTTAGAAGGGAAACCAACTTCGGTACCACTTCGAACCCCAGGCAAGCCTGAATTGGTTGCTTCGGTTAAATCAGAAATTATTTGATCGTAAACTTGCTGAACTGTTGCTCTTTTTATATCTCCATCAGAAGTTGGCTCAGTAAATATCGGAATTCCTAAATCTGTACTGGCCGTGCTGGCATCGTATGCTTTCCCAAATGTATTTACCAGATTAAGAAACAAATAGGCTCTATGCACCAATGCTTCTCCCCTTAAGGCTATTTTTTCTTCCTCAGTACCACTTGTACTTTCTAAAACTTCAGTAATAACCACATTGGCACTATAAAGACCTTCGTACATGGTTTTTATTTCACTATCTGCTTCACCCGTATGATAAATAGAGTCTGCAAAAATATAAGTATCTTTAAATGGACGATTAAACTCTGAATTTGCTGCATTTTCTTCAAAATATTGAGCATGATCGTAGCGCATAGAAATATCATCTGATGGGACATCTACCAGGCTATATGAAAGATCGTAAATAGGAGTATTATTTAATAAGTACCTATAATTTTCGGTATCTTCAGGATATAAAATCCCTTCTGTCTTTATATCGACATAATCATCACAGCTCACTAATGTTGTAACTATGATCAATAAAAAGGTATATATATAATTTAATTTCATAATATCGAATTAAAAGTTAACATTTAAGCCTATAGAATACATCGCTGTAGGTGTAGGTCTTATTTGATTTCCTGTAGTGTGGGGTAAAAAATCTGGATCTATGTCGTCGTTATTAGCTCGCCATAAAAGTCCAAGATTACGAGCGGTAAATGATAATGAAGCGCCTCTTATAAAGCTTTCTTGCAGTACTTTAGAAAAATCATAACTAAGGGAAATTTCTCTTAATCGAATATGATCCCCAGAGATTACCTGATCTTCACTTAATCTATATCTTGAATACGAGTATCCTCCTAACCCTAAAACACCCGGTACATTTGTAGAATTTTCATCTCCCGGTTCACGCCATCTATCGGCAATATCTGTATTCAAATTATAGCCGGTAAATTCATTAAAACGTGAAATGTAATTATCGAATGTAGGCTTAAACAATTTATAACCCATTTTATAGGTAGCTAAAACATACAACGAAAATTGCTTGTATTTTAGCGTTGTATTTAGACTTCCATAATATTTAGGTGTACTAGTACCCATATATTTCAAATCCTCTATTTCCGTCAATAACTCATTCGGCCCAACAATTTCATCATTGCGATCGTAAACCTGGAATGCTCCATTTTCATCTAATCCAGCAGAGCGAAATGCAAATACACTATTTAATGGATAATCTACAATTGGAGGAGTAATTCCTGAACCGTTTAGATACGTTGAATAATTTTTGAAACGAGAATCGGTAACTTCATTCGTATTATATGTGAAAATGAAATTAGAGCTTGCCGTGAAATTTTTGGATTGTATCCAAATACCATTTAAGCTTAAATCTACTCCTTTCCCCTCTAAGGTTGAAGTATTTCTTATAAGTGTACTATTTGGAACTCCATAAAATTCTGATACCGGGAATTCCTGAATTAAATCATCACTATTTTTTTTATAATATTCTAAACTTCCTGAAATTCTATTATCCAATAATCCAAAATCAACACCAATATTTAATATCCCTGTTTTCTCCCATCTTAAGGCAGGATTGGCAGCTGCAGATACAAATGCATAAGGCAATTGAGAAAGGTTGTAATCGGTATTAGCAATTGAGATTTTGGTAAAAGGAAATGTTGTTAAACTTATATTTCCGTTAAAACCATAGGAAGCTCTGAAACTTAGATTATTTATTGCTTCTATATTTTTTAGGAAAGATTCTTTACTTGCATTCCATTTAAGACCGGTAGACCATAAAGGTGTTCTTCTATAACTTTTATCTACTCCAAAATTGTTATAATCATCCAGTCTGGCGCTACCTGAAATCACATATTTCCCCTTATATGTATAGGCTGCATTTCCATAATAAGACAAAAATCTTCTTCTTTGATCCGTTAAGACATTACCATAATTTAAGGTGGAATTCCACCCCTCTACGTTAGTATAATTTAAAGAAACCACATCTACCGAAGTTTGCGTTTTTTCGTTATAACCGTATAAGGTCCCTGATGATACTTCTTCCCTGGTTTCTCTAAATTCTATGCCGGCAATAGCATCGATTGCATGATCCTTAAAACGTTCATTATAATTTAATTGCGCTCTTGTTGTCTGGCTTGTTAAAATACTTCGGTTTGTTCGATAAATTGAACCTAATGGCAATCCTCTAGTAATAGAATTGGTAGCAGGATCTAAATAAGTTGCACTATTTATAGCATTTCTTGTGTAGTACGTTTCTTCATTGTATAATGTAGGTCTACTTCTGTTAGAACGCTCTATCAAATATGTTCCAGATGCATTCAATCCTTTATATATAGGCAGGGAAACCTGAATGTTAGCAGAATAGTTTTGCTCCTGAGCAGTTGAGTTTCCATTTTTTAATTCATCTAAATAACTGTATTCCCAAGGTAAATAACCCGCATCTTCAAATTCTGTAATTTGATCACGATAATATTCACGGGCAAAACTAACATTATTACCATTTTCATCACGAAGTCTATCATAAGGTAAGTAAGAATAACGCTGCCCGGCTAATGGTTCTAAACCTATCCCGTTCTCATCAAAATTAAAAAAGGAACCTTTAAGGCTAGTGCTTACATCTGCATAATCAAACAGTTTAAAATTTTGATTTATGGTAAATGTCATTTTCTCACCTTCTGAACCTTTTCGTTGTGTTTCTTCTTTTGAATAAGATGCCGATGTGAAATAATTATAATTATTATTTCCTCCACTAAGTGATAAATTATAAGTAGTAGCAGAGGCCGGTTGCATTAAATATTTGGTGATTTGATTATAATTATTTCTTCCTCGTAAATCATTTAAACGTGCTTCGCGCTCTTCCAAACTAATATTTCCACGTTCGTATTCCAACATATTCTCTACTCCTTCACTTACAGGATAGGAACTATAAAGTGCTCCTGCCTGTGCAGGATCTGTAATAAGATTCTTATCTACAAGTTCCTGTTCTAAATCCAATATCTGGCTAGAATTCATTAAAGGAAGACCTGATATAGAAGGTTTTGTTGAGAAAGTATTGGTATGAGAAAAATTAATTCTCATTTTACCTTTTTTGCCATTTTTAGTATCGATAACAATAACTCCATTAGCAGCCCTGGCCCCATAAATTGAAGCCGCAGCAGCATCCTTCAAAAAAGTTATATTTGCAACATCAGCACTATTAATATTTTTGATATCCAGCTCGGTTGGGGCGCCATCAATAACAATAAGCGGACTTTTATTACCATCAATAGTTGATTGTCCTCGTATCTTAAAATTGTAACTACCGTTACCCTCTGTCTCTCTATTTAAATTACTGTAAACAAAAGTATTATCAGACTCTTCTATATCTATTTGTAAACCAGGCACACGTCCTTCCAATTGGTGCATCACGTTATTTACTGGTACTTCTTGAAGCTCTTCGCCACTTATAGTAGAAAAAGAACCTGTTGCACGTTCTTTATTGATTTTTTGATAACCGGTAGAGACCACAGTAACCTGATCTAAACCACTAACATCGGTTTTTAGTTGGATAGCTAAGTTTTTTTCGTTTCCCAGCACATGCTCTTTGGTTTTAAAACCTATAAAGCTAAATACAAGTGTATCGCCAGTAGCAGCCTGGATTCTAAATTTACCGTCTTCATCTGTAACTGCACCTATCCGAGAATTTTTTAACCATACTGTTGCTCCCATAATAGGAAAGTTGGTTTCGTCTTTTACGGTACCATCGATAAAACGTTGCATATCGGCGCTACCAGTTGTAGATGATTTTTCTTTTTCTTTGAGGATAATTTGCTTTTTCTGAATTACGAAACTTACCGGGAAATTTCGAAATAACTGATTTAAGACCTCATTTATATCTTCACCATCGCTATGAATGTCTACCTTCCAGTCTTCATTAATCACATTATCTTTATAGAAAAACTTATAATCACTTTGTTCCTTAATCTGTTCTATAACCTGGGTAACCTTAACCCCATCCAGATCGATATTAAATTTTTGCGCCAGGCTTTCTAATGCAGAAATCTGAAAAACACAAAACAAGGTTAAAATGAATGAAGCTTTCATCTTCAAGTACTTTATTTTCATAATTTTGAATAACTTTTAATTGTTTATTGGAAATAATTGACTGTTTGAGGGAATGTTGGCGCATTCCCTTTTTTTAAGCGCTATATCATTCTTTATTTTTTAATGGTTACTATATTATTTTTGTAAGTATATTCGAAAAAGTCTACTGCTTTAAAGGCATTTAAAACATCCTCTATATTTTCTGAATTAATATCAAAATCTCCGTTAAACCTCACATCGTTTAACTGTTTGTTATTGTTAATTATCTGAACGCCATAACTACGTTCTATTTTCTTCTGAATTTCTGAAAAAGTCTCGTTTATAAACAATAGACGGTCGTCTACCCAAGCCATTTTGTTAGCTACATTTACTTTTTCTAACTGAAGAATATTTGTATTCTTACTTAAAATCCCGGCTTCACCCGGTTCTAATCTAAGAACTTCATTTTCGTAATTTAACTGTACCGATCCTTCTGCCAGTGTAGTAGAAATTTGTTTAGATTGAGGATAAGCATCTACATTAAATAGTGTCCCTAAAACTTCTATTTTCAGCATCCCCGCCTCAACTATAAAAGGTTTTAAAGAATCTTTACTTACTTCGAAAACCGCCTCGCCAGTAATACTAACCTTTCGTAACTGTCCTGTTTTTGGAAAGTGAGAAGGAAATCGTAGCGAACTTTCAGAATTGAGGTATACTTTCGTTCCATCTGATAACACTAATTGTATGCGCTTTCCTTTAGGCACATTAATCGTGTTATATGCTAATGTATTACTGCGATTTTTGCTAGAATTAGGATTCTTTTTTACTTGTGATCCCAAGTTTGAAACTTCTCCTTCTTCATTATAAACAATCTCTCTAATTTGATTATCTACGGTTATTTTCTCACCATTTTCATTCGTAATAATAATTTCTCCGGGTACATAAGTAGTTTCTGCGGAATTAAAAAAGTAAAAATATACCGTAGTGGAAGCTATAAGTGCTACAATAAAAATAGCTGCAAATTTCATCAAATTTGCTCGTCGTTTTCTCGCTTTAAGAGCAATTATTGGCTTTTTTAGATTTGATAAATTCGGAATTTCTTCTTGCTTTCGGTAAAAAGATGAAATTAAATAGTCATTCTGGACACTCCTTTTAAAATAATCCTTATTATATTCACTATCTTTCACCCAATTTTCAAGTTCAGATAATTCTTCACTGCTTATGCTATTCTTTTGAAATTTATCTATTAATTTATCAATGTTACCCATCGTATATACACTATTTTACAACTTAATGACGAAAAAAATCAAAGCTACCCTTAAAGAAAAATTAATTTTTTTTTAACCTTTGAGTTTTTTTTAATGTTTGATGACCAATACTGAGTTAAATAATTTATGGAAGAAAGGGGATGAAGAATCATTCACCGTGCTTTTTAATGAATTGTATCAACCATTGGTAGCCTACCTTTTACAATATACTGATAAACCGGCTGATGCCGAAGATATCGCTCAGAGCACATTTATTAAGTTGTGGGAAAAAAGAAGTCATATTAATTTAACAATTTCAATAAAAAGTTATCTATATACTTCAGCGTACAATTCTTATGTGGATAACTTCAGAAAAGAGAAGAAAAACAAAAGTTATTTAGAAGACCTCAAGCATCAAGCTTTACAATCTTTAGTAGATGAGCCTGAAGAGGAATTTCAGAAAAAAATTAAATTAATTCAAAAGACTGTAGAAGGTCTGCCCGATCGCTGTAAAACAATATTCAAATTGCATAAAGAAAAAGGTCATTCTTTTAAGGAAATTGCAGATAAATTAGAAATTTCTGTAAAAACCGTAGAAGCACAGATGAGTATTGCTCTTAAACGTATTAGGAAAGAATTTAAAGAAGAAACAGATCTATTGCTAATAATCTGTTTTGGAAGAATTGCATCTAAAAGTGACAAAGCTTGATTAAATAACATCCAGCAGAGTAGCACACAAAATATGATAGCTACTTCGCTGAATGTATAATCTATTTTATCAAATTGAATTAATAGTCTTTTAGTTTAATATCTTCTAATTCTCAAGACACTTTTGAAAATCGCATTTCTCTATCAAAAATTTATCTGCTCCTGTTGTCCATAATGCTCCATAAATTAAAACGGGTTGAAACAATAATCTAACAAGGCGTTTTGTATCGCTATCTAAGCCAAATGCATTTATTCTATTTTGATATTGGGAAATATTACCCGGAAAAATAAGAATATAAAACAAAGCCAACATTAAGCCAGTAGTAATTTTCTTTTCCTTCCATAAAATCATTAATAATCCTAATGAAATTTCTACAATACCAGAACTGAGCACAGTTAAATCCATGGTTTTTTGATCTGTTGGTAACCATCTTGGCACCTGTGCCTGAAATTCCTTTCGCTTAAAAGTAAGATGAGCAATACCCGCAAATACCATCGCAGATCCCATCACAATTCGTAAAACACTTTTAGCTCCTATATTTCTCATAACCTCTTTTTCCTCTAAAAATACTTAGGATTTAAGGTAATAGCAATTATGGAACGGGCTTTATCAAATCTTTGACATTATTGTTAAGCTAATTGAAATGGGGAAATCTGATTCTATTCGTATATATCTGCCAACTTTTTATCTAAAGATTCTTCATCGTCTTTACTTCCCTCGTAACGCCCAACTATTTTTCCATCGGGATTTACTAAGATCTTAGTCGGTAAAGAAGGAATATTGTATCCGTCTGTAATACCCTGATCGATTATTTTGAATCGTCCACCGGTGGTATCCACCTCCATACCTCTCAAAATATGGCGCCATACTCCTATTCCATCTTTTTTTACTGCTTTTCGCCATGCATCAGGATTTCTATCATCATCAGAAATACCTATAATTTCAAAACCCTTATCATTATATTTATCGTAGATCTTCAATAAATGTGGATTTCCTTTCCTGCAGGGAATACACCAAGAAGCCCAAAAATCTAATAATACATATTGTCCTTTAAAATCTTCTAATTTTAGAGATTTACCGTCAATATCCACCGTACTAAAATTCTCAGCAGTTGCTCCTACGATACCTTTTGACTTATCATCGATTTGTTTTTTAATAACCGAGCCTAATTTTCTTTTTTTAAAACTCTCTGGAAATTCATTATAAACTTTTCTGGCTTCTTCCTGAGTGAATTCTTCTATCATATAAAGCATATTTTCAAAGCTTATATACGATTTTGGATGTGTTAATATAAATTGTTTCACAAGCTCTTTTTCTTCTGCGAAATAAGGTCGAAGATCGCCTCTTAATTCATCATCTTTCCATTTTAATTCTTCTTTTTCTTCAGGTTTTTTGGCTTTTTTTAATAGCTCTCCATTAGCTGAAAAAGCGTCAAGCTCTTTCTTATATTTTAACCGCAGTTCTTCTTGCTTTTTCTGTAATGCTTCAGCGTCCTCCTGTGTTCGGGAACCTGTTAATTCAGCACTCTCAAAATCATTGGTATCAAGTTGCAATTGCATACGGGTCGGTTCTATATAAATACTGGCTACATTATCACTTGAACGATAATTAGGCTGATCTGCAATATATGCTTCTATTACATCATTCTCCAGACTGTTTCTGAAATTAAAACTTCCAGACTTAACATGTAAAGTATCCACCTGAATGCCGCTTGGCTTTTTCGAAATAAGAAATAATTCTCCAGTCTCCATGCCTCGAACTTCACCTGAAATTTCATACTCACCAGGCTTTAATTTTTTCTTATCTTGACAAGCTATGAGTATCAGGATTACACAAAACAATGTTATAAGCTTTTTCATTTCTGCGTGTTTTAAAATTTAATTTTAAGGTATTTCTGATAACATACAGATTATGGCAGCACACTGGCTATAAAAGCCAGTGCATTATCCATACTCCAATAAAATTAATCATCATACCCTGGATTTTGAATAATTACATTTCCTCCTGCGTCTATAGTCTCAGTTGGAATCGGTAAAATGAATTTATCTGGATCTGTGGCTGATGCTTTAACATCGCTTACCTGAAAACCGGAATTGAAACCATCGCTATAATCGTAACGAATTAGATCGTACCACGTTTCTCCTCCTTCTGAATATAACTCTGCTAATTTTTCATATCGAACAGCCGTAAGAAATTGATCTAAACTTATGCTTGTAGGATATGTATTAAAACCGTCTTCACCAGTGGAAGTTGCTCCCGCCCTAAGTCGAATTGTATTTAATGCTTCCAAAGCTTCTGGTGTTACCACATTATTTGCTCTGGCATTTGCTTCGGCAAATATTAAATAAACCTCAGCCATACGCATATGGTAAATCATATCATAATCTCCGTCTGTGAAATTGGAAGTGTATTTTGTAGAATAATATCCTCCGTAAGATGAGTTCGGAAAAAAGATTTCTTCAGTTCGTTCTGAACCACCAATATCAATGATCTGTCCATTAACATTCAACGATCCATTAACTGCATCTAAATAATCCTGAGTAATAGTGGCAAAAAAACCACTGTAATAAGATCCCATACCAATAGTAGCTGCAGGTTCCCCTCTTGTCCCAAATAAAATTTCTGAACTTTGAAATATTATTGATGATTCATGATCATCGAAAATAGATAAAAAAGTAGGTTCTAAACTGAAGTTACTACTAGAACTCTCAATTATTTCTTTTGCTACATTAGCCGCTTCGCTATAACGCTGCATATATAATAATACTCTAGCTTTTAATCCTTTTGCAAATGTACTATTAGTATAGCCTTTAGTTCTTAAACTAGGACCATTCTCAATACCATATTCCAAATCTTTTAATATCGTTTCGTAAGTTTCTAAAACTGAATCTCTAGAGTAAGCTTTAGCCGATTTGGAGGGCTCTAATCTTGTATTTATACCATATTTTGAATTAATATCGTAAAACTGACCAAAATTGCGTAACAAATAAAAATGTCCTAAAGCTCTTAGAATTTTAGCTTCAGCAATTATTTCTATACGTCTTACTTTAGGTTCAAAAATATCATCGTCAAGTTCTTCTACAGTACTTATTATCCAATTTGTTCTATTAATAAATTCATATAAGCCAGTATAAATGTTTAATGTTCTAACCGTACCAGTTGAAATTGGATCGTTTTGAATAAAGGCCGCTTCTTCTGGATCTGAAGAAAATATGCGCCCTACAGTGCTATAGCCACTTAAAACATCTGGAATAATAAACATATCTGGGAATGGGCTACCTAAACTTCTTTGTGTAAAACCAGAATATGCTCCAACTAACGCTAATTCTGCAGTCTCTTGTGTATCAATTGCATCTTCGGCGTCTAATGAATATAAGGGTTCATAATCGTCCAGCTCTTCGGTTAGTTGGCAAGAATATATAGATACCAAAAGCGTTAAAACGCTTATATATTTGTATAGTGTTTTTTTCATCTTTTAAAATTTTTGTTTGAGATAATATGCTCTTGCATTCTATTTAAAAGGTCACATTTAGAGCAAACGTGAAAGTTCTAACATTTGGATACGAAAGTCCATCATCTGAGTTGAAATTGGTACTTCGGTTCGCAAAACCAAAACTAGAAACATCTTCAGGATCTAAACCGGGATAATCGGTAATAGTGATTAGATTATTTCCACTCAAGGTTAATCGAGTATTAGAAATTCCTGTATCTCCAAACCATTTTTTAGGCAAATTATAACTAATAGAAGCAGATCTAAGTTTTATGTAAGATGCATCTACAATTGATTTTGAACTTGGAGTAGAGCCGTGACTTCTTGAACCATGTCTTGCATAAGTTGCATCAGTATTATCTTCTGCCCATGTATTACTTACTAGATTGGTGATATTTGAGTTAATATCGATAGACCTCAATTTTGTTATCATTTCATATTCTCGTTCCGCTCCACTAACAAAATTCCAATTCATGTTTAAACTCCAATTTTTGTAAGAAAGTCGGTTGTTCCACCCCCCAAAGAAATCGGGATTAGGATTACCAATAGGTGTTCTATCATTTGTATTCACTTTACCGTCACCATTTATATCTTTAAAAAGATAATCTCCTGGTTGTCTTAGTGAAGACTGATAGCGACCGTCGACCGTACTATTTAATTCATCTATTTCTTCCTGTGTCTGAACAATTTTAATTACATCGTACCCCATTATTACGCCAATAGGCTGACCTTCTACAATACCAGTTTGATCTCCTGAATTTGAACCATACAAGTGATCCACATTATTTTTAATAGTTGCGATATTAAGTGAAGAATTCCACGTGAAATTTTTATTTCTAATGATATCCCCTCCTATTGTTATTTCCCAACCTTTATTCGAAACATCTGCAATATTAGTATTCCAAGAGTTGAATCCAGTTTCTGCAGGGATTGGGGAAAATAAAATTATACCGGAAGTATTTTTTTCATAATAAACAATCTCAGCGTTTAAACGATTATTGAATAAACTAAATTCTGCACCAAGATCTAATTGATCTGTTTCTTCCCATCTAATTCCTGTATTTGGCACTCCTGTAACCGCTATACCGTTTTGGCCATCATAATAAGAATCTCCATTTTCTAACGCCTGATAGTAGGACAAGTAGGTAAAAGAAGGTAAATTGTCAGACCCTACGCGCCCCAAAGAAGCTCTAAGCTTAAGTTGATTAATAAAACTTACTTCTTTTAAGAAATCTTCGTTATGCATATTCCAGGCAAGAGCACCAGAAGGGAAAAATCCAAATTGATTATCTGGACCAAATTTTGTCGATCCGTCCCTACGTGCAGTAAATGTAGCTAAGTATTTGCTTTTATAATTGTAGTTTATTCTTCCAAAAACAGAGTTTAAGCCCTGCTGTAAACTCTCGCTATTGGCATTATCAAAAAAACTTGCTGAAGCTATATTGGTTAAAATATCATCGTCGGGAAAACCTCTATAAGTTTGTGATTCTGCATCATAACGACTTCGATCCCAAGAAACTCCAACAACAGCATCGATGGTATGATCGTTATTGATCGTTTTATTAAAGTTTAGCGTATTTGTAAATGTTGTAGACCAGTTATTGTTAGTTTGTACACCTAAAGCAGCACCAGGTCGGCTATAATATAAACCTTCATATAAAGCTTCTGTAGATTTTGAAGTGTAAAACTCATCGATATTGTCTTCTTTCAATCCAATACTAATTCGAGATTTAAACTTCAAATCATCAATAATTTCATATTCTCCAAAAATAGTGGCTAAAAGGTTTTTAGAAATTCTTTTATCCCTTATTTGATTTCCATTTCCTAAAAGCGTAAACTGTTCACCATATTCGCCATCAAAAGTTGAATATGATCCATCCTCATTATAAGGACCTAAATCAGGTCTAAATTCTCCTTGACTTAAAGAAGTAAACCCATTGTTTTTATTAACGGTATAATTATAATTAATAGAAGTTCCTACTTTTAAACGATCGGTTACATTAGCGTCTACATTTGTACTTAAATTGTAACGCTTAAAATTATTGCCAATCATAACTCCATCTTGATCGGATATACCAAGAGAGGTAAAATAACTTGCTTTTTCTGTCCCTCCACTAACACTTAAGCTATATTTTGTCCATAAAGCATTTTTATTCGTAATTAAATCCTGCCAATTAGTATTTGCATTACCAAAATAACTATCTGGATTATTTAAAATGTTATATTGTACCGGGTAGGCAGATTCCCAATTTTCTTCAGGAACACCACTTAATATACGACGAGCATTGGCTTGAGTCCAAGAAATATATCCTGAAGCATCCAAATAATCATAAGTATCCACTGGATTTTGAAAGGTAGAACTTACGTTGAAAGATAACCTCGGGGCTTCACCTCGTTTACCACGTTTGGTAGTAACTATAACAACACCATTTGCGGCTCTGGAACCATAGATCGCAGCTGCTGAAGCATCTTTTAAGATATCTACACGTTCAATATCATCCGGATTTATAGATAAAAGCGGATTTTCACGCGATCCATAATTAATAATCCCAAGAGATTCGGTATTTGGTGTAATATTTATTGGAACTCCATCAATAACATACAATGGTTGATTGTCTCCTCTAATTTGGCTAAGCCCTCTAACTTGCACAAAAGCTCCGGCTCCTGGTTGCCCTCCTCTATTTTGTACATAAACACCGGCTACTTGCCCCACCAAGGCCTGATCTAAAGTTTGTGTTTTTATTTGTTGTAATGCTTCAGCTTTTACAGATCCTACAGATCCTGTTAAATCTTTTTTTCTAGTTGTTCCGTACCCAACAACCATTACTTCTTCTAAAGAATTCATTTCTTCTTTTAAAGTAATAGAAACATCTGTTGATGTAGATTCAACTTTTTGATAATAGGCTTCATAACCTACTCCACTAACTACAAGAAACTCACCTACAGTTGCTTTAATGGAAAAAACACCATCAAAATCGGTAACTGTACCTCTTACTATATTGTCATTATCTGCTTTTCCGTTCTTTATTGTAGGCTCTTTGTTAGTGATATATACAGTAAGTCCAGGTAAAGGCATATCTTCTTTATCGGTAACTTTCCCTGTAATTGCAATTACTTGTTGACTTGATTTCGGCTTTTCTTTAAATACTATGGTATACTCACCATCGTAAACAAAATCAAATTTGCTATCTGCTAAACTATAATTAAGCAATTCGTTAGCTTTGATGGCTCCTTCCTTTAAATCGATTTTTGATGAGTTTTTAAATAAATCTGATTGGTACACAAAAACGTAATCTGTTTGGCTCATCACCAAATTGAGTACCTCATCTACAGAAACTAATTTATCTTCCTTGACATATATTTTGGCATTCTGAGATAAGATATTGTTTGAAGAAAAACTGAAGACAGTTGTACAGAATAAAAAAATGAAACTTTTCATAAGAATCTTGAAATACCTACTTAGCGTTTCACAAGAGGTACCGGTTAATTTTATTTTCATAAATTTAGAGGGTGTTAATTAGTTAATTCATTTAACTGGTTATTAAATAGAAGGGAGAAAGCATTAACTTTGGCGAGTGCAGGCTTTACTCCCTTTTTTCTGAAGATTATTTTAATTGGACATGATTGTTTTCGAGCTTATATGTTTTGATGAAATTTGTATTTTCAAATAAATCTAAAATGCTTTTTAAATCCTGATCTTTCCTAAGTTGACCAGTAAATTGTATTTGTTTTAGAGCTTCATTATCGAAGCTGACATCTATATTATACCACCGTGACAAAACGGTCATAATTTCCTCTAAATCTGCATTTTTAAATTTAAACAAGCCTTTTTTCCAAGCAATTTCATAGGAGAGATCGATTGGAGAAACAATCACATCGTTACTTTCTTTATTAAAAATAGCCTGTTCACCTGGAGTTAATTTTTCAATATGATTAGTAGCATGTTTTAATTGAATACTCCCTTCTACCAAACTCGTATAAATATGTTGTTCTTCTTTATAAGCTTTTACATTAAATTCAGTTCCCAATACTTCAATTTCCTGATCACCTGTTTTTACGACAAATCGTGCTCCTTGATGTGCTGAGCTTGGAGAGACTTTAAAGTAAGCTTCGCCATAAATCAGATCTACTACTCGTTTTTTTCCTTCTATAAAATTTTCTGGGTACGAAATTTTAGAATCTGAATTTAACCACACCTCTGTTCCATCAGCCAGTTCAATAAAAAATTTTCCTCCTTTGGGAACACTTAAATAGTGATAAGAACACTTTAATTTATCTTTATTTTCTTTGTTCTTATAAACTAAATGAGTTCCGTTGCTATAAACTGCATCGGAATTATATTCTTTTCCATTTTCTAAAATAACACGAGTTCCATCTGCAAAAGTTAATGTCGCTTTATCTGTTCCTTTTTGAATATTCGAGGTATTTTGGCTTACATGCGATGTATCATTTTGATAATAATAGAAGAAATTAATCCCGATACATACTGCGAAACAAGCAGCAACAGCATATTTAAAAAACCCTTTTCTATAAAAGGGAACTGATTTTGCTTCTGATTCATTTTCTAAAGATTCAAGAATAGTAATTAGCATCTTATTTTCTAATTCCTTCTCTGAGCCCATCTCAGTAGTCCAACTGTCAACTTGCTGAAAACTCTCATAGTAATTCATTAGCTGCTGTAACTCGATACTTGTAATATCTCCTTTTAGATATTTTTCTATAAGTTTTTTGAGCTTTATGGTATTAATTTCTGATTCTTTCAAAAATCTAATTTTAGTTTCTATTAGTATAGTGTCAAAAAATCTAAGTACCCCCTAAATTAAATTTGAATTATTTTAAATTTTAACAAAATTTAAGACTAAAACAAACCTTCAATTAACACCAATAAGAATAATAAGACAAAAAAATCTATTTTGAATAATAAATTTATAAGGAAATAAATAATGAAATGATATATATACTTCCAAGAGAGGTGCGAAGTACTTTGAGAGCAATTCCTATATGATTTTCTACAGTTTTAGTTGAAATACCTAATTTTTCTGCAATTTCTTTATGGCTCAATTGCTCATATCTACTCAGCTTATAAACTTTTTGACATTTTTTAGGTAGATTATTTACAACAATATCTATGTGTTGTCTTAGTTCCTGATCAATAATTTTAGATTCGGGAGTTACTTGCTGTAATCTTGTATCTAAATTTTCAAATAACTCTAAATGAACTGCTTTGTTTTTCCTGAACTCTGAAAAAACCTTATATTTTACGCAAGCAAATAGGTAACTTTTTAGAGAGACTTTAATCTGAAGTTTTGCTCTATTGTTCCAAACATCGATAAAAACATCTTGAATAATTTCTTCACAAATTTCTCTATCTTTCAATATGTTAAAGGAGGACATATATAACATTTTCCAATATTTGTTGTATAAACAAGTTAAGGCTCGCTTATCTCCTTTTTTTATTTTTTTAAGAAATTCATCATCCATTGAAGACTCTATCATTGATGCAATTAATTAACAAAATTAATGATATTTTTTACAAAAATTTAATATTAGATTACATTTAGGATATCAACAATAAAACGAAGTTTTGATTTTTAAATAGTTATTTATAGAAGAAAATTTAATCGTTTTATTTAACAATTAAAATTACAATCCCTTAAACTTATTGGAGCAATAGCATCTATTTAAATAATTTTATACGTACAAAAAACTACTGATGGAGGCTCATGTATTTATTATAAAATAGGTTTTACTGTAACCGCAAATCTATATTCTATGCGATTTCGTCGCCCGAAAGTTGTATTGAGCACAGACTAAAATGGTCTTTTAATTCCCATATTACATAAATAGGATTATATTTTGAACATGATAATACCTTACACCCATTCTCACCAATATAAGGCTTGATATTTCCTCAACATCTGATTTTTATACGTTTACATAATTAACCGTCTACTTTTTCCGAATACATAAAAAATTTTTCGTGTAGTCTACACATTTTTCACCTTAAATAAATAGTTACCTTAGTACTCAAAATAAAATTTAGCAATGAAATATTTCTTTATAGTATTAATAATGTTGTCAGGAAACTTCGTAATGTCCCAAAATCAAGAAGTGATTTATAATTATAAAGTAAAAGATATAGACGGAAACGAGTTCGAGCTTAGTTCTTTAAAAGGAAAAAAAGTAATGATCGTAAATACCGCTAGTAAATGTGGATTCACTCCGCAATATGCTTCTCTTCAAAAATTGTACAAACAATATAAGTATGAAGATTTTGTGATTATTGGATTCCCTTCCAACGATTTTGGTAATCAGGAACCTGGAAGTAACGAAGAAATACAAGAATTTTGTCAGCAAAATTATGGAGTCGATTTTCCAATGATGTCGAAAATAACTGTCAAAGGTGAAAATATGCATCCACTATATAAATTCTTGACACAAAAAGAAAAAAACGGATTTAAAAATTCTGAAGTAAAATGGAATTTTCAGAAATATTTAATTAGTAAAGACGGAAAATTAGTAGCGGTGCTAGAATCACAAAAACTTCCGAATGATCCTGAAATTATAAAATGGATTACCGATTAAGACTTTCTTGAATTTTGCGTTTTAAATTACAGCAGAGAGTAATCACTCAAATTAGATTTTTTCGCCTATATTAAATTCTTTCATTTTAAAAAGTTCATGAAAATTTCTCTTTATAAGAATAATTTCATCTATACTAGGTACGATGTCTAAAATAATACTTCTATACTAAAATAAGGTCGAGATTTAATGTATTGCTTTCGGTTTTCCAACTGATATCCTTTAAGCTGTTAGACATTCTCTTTTTTTCAAAGCTGAAAATCATCTCCACTTAGCTAAAACATTATTTTCTGGTTTAATGCTCACGTAGTTATTTTTCTTCACAAAATTATAGACAATAAATATTTCCTAAATAAATAGTTTTAAGGGTTTTAAATCATCATTCCGAACGCTTTATTATGCTATAAAATTGAAACTTGGCCTGTTCTTTATGTATAAATACTATAGAAGATCTTTCAATAACGCAACATTACCGCAATAATTAACGCAAATATGTTGCGTTTAAAATCAAGAAACAGTATTCTTGCAAAAAAATATCCGATGACTAAATTTTATCTAAAAAGCATGTGCCTTTTGGCAAGTTTGCTAATGTTTTTCGCTTGTGATAGCGATGATGACTTTATGGTTGATACATCTGGCAAAGATGAACCAGAAGAAATTGAGCTCGTAGGCTATCTGGCACCGCTACAAGTACCCGACACCATTAAACTGAATTATGGCAGTAATTTTACAACTGTTTTACCAGAAGAATATCCATCCCAAAATGTGAATTTTGAGATGAAATTTTCAAACGAAAATAGCATCATTAATGCTGAAAAAAAATTATATGATGTACTTCAGGAAGGAATTTTTGTCGACGCCACTACCAATAAATTAGTAGTTAATAGTCAGCAATTATATCCTAACAATTTTAGTTCCTCTATTAACGGAAATCGATTACCAGAAGCTTATGTCGTTACTTTAACTGCAAAGGCAGACGCTTATTTACCAGTAAGTAAAACATTTTATGTGAAGATAAAACCTGCGGCTCTTCAAATTGAAGAATTGGATAATGAGCTTTCTATTCCCTTCGCTTATCAAATGTACAGTGATGCCACCTCATCAAAATTTCACATTCTTGCTGAAGATTTGGACTTAGAAAACACCAGTTGGAAGCTACATCAAAATGGTAGACCAGATCAAAAAGTATTACTCAATGAAAATGTAATCTCTTTCGCTGAAAACCCTGGAGATCCGGAACAAAAAGCAGAATGGACCTATGATTTAATTTCTTCTTTAGAACGTGATGGGTTTACAGTAGCCAGAAGACAATTTCGTGTGAGATTTATTCCCGAAATAAAATTTTTATACGGAATGTACTATCCTGATTTAGATTGGACCATATCAACCAATAGGTTGCATATAGGTTTACACCAAACCTATCAATCCGCTGCTCCACAAATATATCCTGAAAAATATAAAAAATCTTTTTCTATTCTTTCCATAAAAAAGGACGGTAGCAATTTTGAGAATGAGGAAGGAATTATTTCTATAGAGGCCGAATCAGGAAAAATAAACGTCGCACATAACCATAGTTTAACCGAAGGTGAATATCTAATAACAGTAGAGGCCCAAACCACCACCGGTTTAACCTTTGAAGCTGAAGTGACCTTGGTCATGAACGAAGTTAATGACGATAACCACCAACATTAAAAAGCATACACTAACTATAGAAAAAGCAGGCTTTCGCCTGCTTTTTTGTTTCATTTGTTACCATAAATAGACTTTTTTTTCATTCCTAGAATGCCTAATTTTACATTATAAATTTGGAGAAAATGAGTAGGATTGAAGAGAAAAAAACTAGAAATACAAAACATCAACAAGCAGTATTAGATCTTTTACAAAAAGCAACTAAAACACTCACCGCAGATGAGATTAAGGAACAAATAGAAGATAACATTAATAAAACAACCGTATACCGGATGTTAGATCGTTTTGTAGATGCCGGAAAAATCCATTTTGTAACCGGGCAAAATGGTAAATCTTACTACGCACTTTGTAAAGATTGTGAAGAAGAGCCAGAGCAACATATCCATAATCACTTACACTTTCAATGTGAAAACTGCGGAAATGTAGAATGTCTTCCGCAGACTTTAGAAGTTCCTACACTTAAAAACTACCAAATTAAAGAAACTCAATTATTGCTGATTGGTATCTGTAAAACCTGTACCACTGCCAAATCTTAAACTTCAGTAAAACAAATTCAGATCAATTTAATGCAACTTAATTGCTTTAATTAAAAATTCTTTTATACATTTGGTACATACTTAACCAAATAGTATGAAAAAACTACCAGTTACTGTACTTAGTGGATTTTTAGGAGCTGGAAAAACGACGCTTTTAAACCATCTACTTCACAATCGTGCAGGCATGAAACTCGCTGTAATCGTAAACGATATGAGCGAAATTAATATCGATGCTCAGCTTGTCGAGAATCAACATACACTTTCTAAGACTGAAGAAAAATTAGTTGAGATGAGCAATGGATGTATTTGCTGTACGCTTCGGGAAGACTTAATGATTGAAGTAAAACGTCTGGCAAGAGATGGGCGGTTTGATTATTTAATTATAGAAAGTACAGGGATTTCTGAACCTATACCGGTAGCTCAAACCTTTAGTTTTGAAGATGAATTAGGCCACTTCAATTTAAAAAATATCAGCTACATAGATTGTATGCTCACTGTGGTTGACGCATTCAACTTTTTAAATGATTTTTCTAGCGCTTCTCTTTTAAAAGATCGTCAATTGGCAAGTGACGAAGAAGACCAAAGGAGTATTGTTAATCTACTCACCGATCAGATAGAATTTGCTAATGTTATTCTTATAAATAAAATAGATCTAGTTACCGCTGAAGAATTGCAGCGCGTTAAAGCCTTTGTAAAAGCACTTAATCCGGAAGCAAAAATAATACAGGCTAAAAATGCTGAAATTGATTATAATGAAGTAATTGGTACCGGAAGTTTTGATTTTGAAAAAGCTGAAGCTTCTGCAGGATGGATAAAAGAATTGGAAAATGAACACATTCCTGAAACCGAAGAATACGGGATCACTTCGCTAACTTTCAAGCAACTTCTTCCTTTTCATCCAGAGCGCTTGTTTCAGTTTTTAATGCAAAATTTCCCGCAAGGAATTATAAGAAGTAAAGGCCTATTTTGGTTAGCATCTCGACCCGAACAGGCTTTAATTTGGAGCAGTGCCGGGGGATCTTTTAAGGCCGATCCCGCAGGCGTCTGGTGGGCTTCCATGCAATTTAATGAACGTATAGACCATCCCGCATTTATAGAAAATCAAGACATTATAGAAAAAGACTGGGATGCAGCATTTGGTGATCGTAAAAACGAACTCGTTTTTATAGGAATGCATTACGATAAAAATCAATTAGCAGAAAAACTTAATGCCTGCCTTCTTAATGAAGCTGAACTAGAAGCATGGCAATTAGGCTATCTTGAGCTTCATGATTGCTGGCCAGTTTAAAACTTAGAATTAGTAATACTAAATAAAAATAGTTATGAATTATAGAATCTTACCACTATACGCTGTGGTAGCATTACTAAGCTTTTCCTCTTGCAAAAATAATGAGAAGAATAAAGAAAAAAAAAATAAAACAGAAGAATCATTCCAAGACACTGAAAGTCAAAACATAAGTATAGAGCCTTTAAAAGAATCTCCGGCATATGAGGATTCAGGTTTAAGTCTTGTTATTCCTGAAAATAATCAGTTTACGAAAAACACTGTTGAATTCAAATTCAACGTGGATAATTACCAATTAGGAGCGCAAACAACAAAGAATGAAATAACTTCGAGACTTGCAAATTCTGATAAAGGACAGCACATTCATTTTATTGTTGATAACGAACCCTATTCAGCACATTACGAAACTGAATTTTCTAAAGATTTTTCTGAAGGCACACATCATATTGTTGCTTTTTTAAGCAGATCATATCACGAATCTGTTAAAAACGATCAATCTTTTATTACCAAAACAGTCAAAATTGGTAGTAGTCCTGACGAACGATCTAATGTAGATTTTACGAAGCCCACATTAATATATAGCCGACCAAAAGGAGAATATTCTGGAAAAGATATTGAGAATTTATTACTTGATTTTTTTCTATTGAATACCACTTTGTCTGAAAATGGCAATTATGTGAAAGCTACTATAAACGGTGAAACATTCAAAATTACAAAATGGCAACCTTATATTATAAAAGGCCTATCAAAAGGACAAATTGATATTAGACTGCAACTTTTCGATAATAACGATCAACCAATTAAAGGTGAATATAACGACGTTACCAGAAGTGTACTACTAAAATAAGAATCTCTTTTATAAGAATGCCGGTGAAGTTTAATAATGGTTGGTTTTGTGATTATTATTCGACCATCTTTGCCGGTTATTTTTTGAAATTTAATTAACTAGAAAAAGCTTATAAAAACCCATTAAGAAATGGCCAATATTAGCTATTTCTTAATGGGTTTTTACAAAAATCAAAAGTTATCTTCTACTTCAGCAGATTGTAGCATAAACTGATGCAGCTCATAATTCTTTACGAAAGGTTTAAGCTCATCGCTTCCTGGGCCAAAAGCGGCTAATTCTACATAATCGCCAGAATGGTCCATACTTATCCAACCTATAGACGTATATTTCTTTTGCATTTCTGCGAGCGGGCCATAAGGTAAATTACCGGTATTATATAATCCCCCATTATTTATATTGTAAAAATTCAATAATATTTTGGCTTCTTCGTCTGTAATTGTTTTATCGCCATTAGCATTTGCGATCATTTCGCGAATTGATGAAAAAGAATTTGCTTTCATTTTTATCTGCTGAAGTAACCAATCATTGGTATGAGTAAAATTTTGCAAATAGCTGAAATTTTTATCTACATCATGACTTTTAATAAGTCCGGGATTGGCATTTCCATGATCTGTTGTAATAATCACCAATGTTTCGCGATCCTTTTCAGCAAAGTCTATAACCTCTTTTATGGCTTCATCAAAAGCTATTTGATCATACAGCAAACCTCCTGGGTCATTAGCATGAGCTGCCCAATCTACCTTTCCCGCTTCAATTTGCAATACAAAACCTTCATCATTATTTTTGGAAAGATGTTTAATAGCTTGATTAGACATTTCAGCTAAAGTAGGTGTTGACTCCTCTAATTCTTTATCGTTAGACCTATCCAATGCATAAGGAAGCCCACCATCAGCAAAAACACCAAGAATTTTTTGATCTGATTTGGATGCTAATAAGTCTTTTCGATTTCTAAAAATGGTAAAGTCTTTTTGTTTAAAACTCGCGTAAACATCTTTCCCATCTGCTCTTTTACTAGAAGAAAAATAATCGTTACCACCACCCATCATCACATCAAATTCCAGATCCAGATATTTTAAAGCGATCGCTTCTTGATCTCCTCGATCTTTTTGCATTACCGAAAAACCAGCTGGTGTAGCGTGCGTAATTGGCACTGTTGTTACACAGCCTACTTTTTTCCCTGAACTTTTGAATTTTTGAAGAATCGGTAAATGTTTTTCTCCATTTGCTGAAACATTTAATGATCCATTAGGGACACGCTTTCCCCCACCCCAAGAAGAACTACCTGCGGCAGAATCTGTTACCAGCGAACTTGCTGAAGCAGTATCCATTAAAGCTCTATTAATTTTACCCTCTCTATATAAATCTAACCAGTGACTTCCTTTGCCGTTGCTAATTTGTAAAAGCCTATCAGCCATATTTAAAGTGCCGGTACTCATCCCGTCACTTACCATAAAAATGATATTTTTGGCTTTTTTAGTTTGAAAATTGTTTTTGCTATTCATCCAAATATCTGAATGAAACTGGCTTGCAAGGCTTCCAAAAGCAAAAAGACTACTGTTTTTGAAAAAATCTCTTCTTTTCATTTAACGCATATTAGTTGCGTTAAATATAAAATATTTTTTATTAGTCTATATTATCTTGAAGTTAACTTACAAATCTTTATTTTAAAGTGCCTATCAACGTTTGAAAGAAAGATAGGAATAAGCATCGGCAAAATATTCAATATAAATATCACAACTATTCATTCTAATGTATTTTTATGGTTTTTAATGATCAAAAAAAGAATTAAATATTACCGAATTTGAATATCGATTCTTATCGAGATTTTATTCATAATTGTTTCTATTTTTACTGAAAATCTATTGTTATGAATTGGTTACTCCTGATTATCGCTGGATTATTTGAAATGCTTTTTGCTTTATGTCTTGGCAAAGCTAATCACACTGAAGGAATGACCTCTAAGGTTTGGTTTGGCAGTTTTTTACTATGTCTTTTCCTTAGCATGAGTTTACTTGTAAAAGTTACAAAAACACTCCCTATTGGCACTTCTTATGCTGTCTGGACGGGAATTGGAGCTGCCGGAACCGTACTTTTGGGAATATTTGTTTTTAAAGAACCAGCCACATTTTGGAGGTTATTTTTTATAACTACACTTATTGGTTCTATCATCGGTTTAAAATTAGTTTCCCACTAATAAAATTCAATAATAAAAATAATTCTGAAATCAGTGATCTAAAATTATCGGCTTTCCTATTAAAATGATAAAACTTCTTTACATAGATAATCAAAAAGGGTATCAATTAAAACCCGAAATGAAATAGTAAAAAGATTTTTTTTTTCGCCTAAAAAATCTTCAAGAATTATCGAAAACTTAGTTATTCGTTTACAAAATTCAATAAGCTAAACTACTATTCTTTATGCCGTAAAATAAACTGACCTACTGTTTTCAGGGAGATACATTTCACGGCTTACCGTCTACTGCAGAATCCAATTCCTAAAGATATTTGCATGAACTTAAACTTAAATAATCCTATTATGATTTATGGAATTTTGCTAATGATATTATGTACTACAACTATTACTTATTAATCCGTTTTAAAAAATCAAATCTAGGCAAAACTCGCAATTATGGTAGCAGTTTCAGTCAAAAATGTAATTCCCCATATTTTCTATTTATAGTATAAACAAAAATTAAAAATTCAATTATGAAATGGTATTTAAAAGCATTCCGTCAATATTCAGATTTTAACGGTAGAGCAAGAAGAAAAGAATATTTTATGTTTGGTCTATTTAACGCCTTATTTACGATACTTTGTATTGCAGTAAGTTCTGCACTTAGTGCATGGCTAGAAACTCCTGCTTTTATTAGTATTTATGTCTTATACATGCTGGCTACTTTAGTTCCATCAATTGCAGTATCTGTAAGACGTTTACATGATATAGGCAAAAGTGGCTGGATGCTATTAGTTAACTTTATCCCATTAGTCGGGCCTATTTGGATGCTAATCTTATTAATTACAGACAGTGATCCTGAAAATAATGAGTATGGTGCAAATCCAAAGCAAGAATTTATTATACAAGACATCTAATATTTGGAATATTAATCCCGAGTAAGATTATCTCAGATTTTGAATTGTAAGGCTAAGAGAACTTTTTCACAAAGATTTTTCTTAGCCTTTTTTAAATCTGATTTTCGGAAATTAGTAATTAAAATATAATAGACTTGCAAACCAATGTTTTAAGCTATGCAGGAAACTTATTATGTACTATGTAATTTCTGGTCTTTTGAGGGGTATTATATATAGAAACCCTTAGATAGTAACTCTTATCTTTTCGATAGATCTTTTCCTGTTCTTTTTCAAAAAGCTCATCTCATTTCTCCTGGTTTGATCCGCTATATGATATATTTAAATATTTGGCGCTTCTTGTACTAATTTTTCCCGGAAACCGTTTATTTAACGACATACCTAAAAACGCGCAAACCACGCAATTCCTAGGATTTGCGTGGTTTTGTAATCATTTATCTTCTTAAAAAGTGACCTCGGCAGGATTCAAACCTGCAACCTTCTGAGCCGTAATCAGATGCGCTATTCAGTTGCGCCACGAGGCCTTTATTTGTTTCGCTAAAGGCAATAACCTTAAGCGGGTGCAAATATATTCTTTATTTTAAATTCAGAAAAACTTTTTTGAAACTTTTTTCAAGAAAAATATAGGTCGAAATTGTAACACATTAATGCCTAGCGAACAATAATTCTTACAACCTTAAAATATCGCATTGTAAATCACCTATTTTTATCTAAACAATTTCTGCACTTAATCCTGCATCTAAAAGTTTAGAGCATCTTGGTTTTAAATCATTAAAAGCTCCGGTCTTTACCGTACATTTTCCTTTATAATGCACTAAAATAGAACATTGCTCTGCCTGTTCTGGAGTGTGATCGCAGGCGTAAATTAAAGTTTCGATTACATGATCAAAGGTATTGTAATCGTCATTATATAAAACAATCTCGTTTTCTTTATCAACTTTAGTTTCTACTTTCTCTAATACTTCTTCTTGTGTACTCATAGGGTATTAAATTTAATTCGGAGACCGCAAAAATACAAAAATAACAGTTAAACAACTCAAAAAGAAAACTTTACCGCAACCCATTTATCCTTTTCAAGATTTTCCTGAAATTTTAATCCCAGCTTTTCGCAAGCTTCTCGGATAATAGGAATGTCTTCTTTATAAAATCCACTTAGATATAAATCGCCATCAGATTTTAAAACTGAAACATATTTCGACATATCATTCAACAAAATGTTTCGGTTAATATTCGCTATTATAGCATCATATTTATTGTCACCTAATAGTTCTGCTCCTCCTTCTTTAACGTTAATGTCGGGAACATTATTACGTTCAATATTTTCAAGTGTATTTAAGTAGCACCAGTTATCTATATCGATAGCTTCAACAGGATTTGCACCTTTCTGTGCACTTAAAATAGCTAAAACTCCGGTTCCGCAGCCCATATCTAAGACTGATTTACCTTTCCAGCTATTCTTTAAAATAAACTGAATCATCATATGCGTAGTAGCATGATGTCCAGTTCCAAAACTCATTTTTGGCTCGATAACAATATCAAATTCGGTTTCCGGCTTTGGATGGAATGGTGCACGTACACTACAGGTATTATCAACCACAATAGGCTGAAAATTTTTCTCCCATTCTTCATTCCAATTAACTTGTTGTATCTCGGAAGAAGAATAGGAGATTTCAAATTCATCAGAATCTAATATCTGAACCTCAGCCAGCATTTCTTCCTGAAATTCATCTTTCAGAATATATGCTGTAACGCCATCTTCATTTTCCACAAAACTTTCAAATCCTAAAGCGCCCAATTCAGCAATTAATATTTCTGAAGCAGGAACTGGTGGATTTATTTTAAACTGAAATTCAAGATAATTTGATGCCATTTTTTAAAATGAGTTCACAATTGCTAAAAAGTCTTCTGCCTTAAGGCTTGCTCCACCAATTAATCCACCATCGACATCTTCGTTTGCAAAGATCTCTTTAGCATTTCCTGGCTTACAACTACCTCCATAAAGTATAGAAACCCCATCGGCTACGTCGCTACCAAATTTATCTGCAACACTTTTTCTAATAAATGCATGCATTTCCTGAGCTTGTTCTGGCGATGCAGTTTCTCCTGTACCAATAGCCCAAACAGGCTCGTAAGCAAGGATGATGCTTTTCCAACTCTCTTTAGGAAGATGGTATAAACTTTCTTTTAACTGACGCTCCACAAGATCAAAATGTTTATCTGCTTTACGATCTTCTAATTCCTCACCAAAGCAAAAGATCACGGTCATATCGTTTTCTAAAGCTACATCTACTTTTTTAGCCAAAAGCTCGTTTGTTTCATTAAATTGAGCACGTCTTTCGCTATGTCCTAAAATTACAGTCTCTACTCCTACACTTTTAAGCATAGCTGCAGAAATTTCTCCTGTAAAAGCACCGTTGTCCTCTTGATGCATATTTTGAGCTGCAACGATAACAGGGGTGTCTTTTAAAGCTTCAAACGCAGGATAAAGATTTGTATATGTTGGTGCTACCATGATGGTTGCTGCCGGCTCGCCAGACATTTGCTTTTTTAGATCTGCAATAAGTTCCTGGGTTTGTGCCAGGTCGTTATTCATTTTCCAGTTTCCGGCTACAATATTTTTTCTCATAATTAAATGTTCTAAGATTGTTTAATTTTTAAGCTGATTTCTACAAATATACCGATTCGCACACACATAGCTTAGTTGTGTAAAAGGCTTTTGCAGCTTTTTATTAATCTTCTAAAACTTTTTAGAATTTGCTTATAATTTTATTGCTGAAGCATCAGACCAATGTTTTTTCTGAGTTATTGTTCCCTTTTCTAAAACCAAGATTCCTGGATTAGCCCTTACCACTGTTTTAAGTGCAGTAGCATCGGTTTGATAAAAAGGAAATTCAAGATTAAATTCTTCTTTTATCTTAGATTTTAAAACATCTCCTGAGGCGGTTAATCCAACCACTTCATAACCTTTACTTTTAGCTTCTTTTTCCAGAAATTTTATAGCTTCGTATCCTTGTTTCTCGGTAAGATTTAGATCGTAAGCTACAATTAATAATACTTTTTCGGCCTCAAGAATTTCTGAAGTAATATCATCTCCATCATCTAAGATTTGGAAATCGTGAATTGGCGGCACATAGCCTTCTTCAATCATTTCTGTATCAACTTCAATAAATTCACCTTCGTGCTGCGGATAACTTCCATCGGTCACTACCACTTCTTCTTTACCATCCACATTAAATTTCCAATGATATTCAAAAACATCGGTTGCAGCGCCTTCAGGAATATCTCGTAATTCCGGAATATTATTTCCCACTTTGTAAGGTCTAAAATCGATAACCGGTAAATGCATTAACACGTAATATGCGTATAAAAAACAGAGCATATAACTTAAGAAAATGATCCAACGATGGCTTGCTGGAACAAAAACCGGATTGATCATCTTGCTATTAAAAAACAATATTAAAATGAAAACAAGTAAAATGAGATCTTTCGTAAAGCTTTGCCAAGGTGTAAGCGGGATGGCATCGCCAAAACAACCACAATCGGTCACTTTATTAAAATATGCCGAATAAAATGTGAGGAAGGTGAAGAAAATGATCATCAGCAACAAACTCCACACCGTGAATTTAGGCAAATAACCAATGAGCAGCATTATTCCCAACACCAATTCGAAAACACAAATTAAGATAGCAATTACCAGCGCAAAAGGCGATAAGAAAGCTAAATCTAAAACCTCTGGTGAAAAATATTCTTGAAGTTTAAAAGAGAATCCAATAGGATCATTCAGTTTTATAAATCCTGAGAAAATAAAAAGAATACCTACAAAAATGCGGGCAAATTTCACTAATAACTTCATCTTAATATTGGTGGTTTTTGGATATTATTTTTCTTCAGCTTCAGCAAAATGAATCATTGCAAATACCGCATAATTGATCATGTCCTGATAGTTAGCATCAATACCTTCGCTTACCAAAGTTTGTCCTTTATTATCTTCAATTTGCTTTACACGCAATAATTTCTGAAGGATAAGATCTGTTAGCGAACTTATACGCATATCACGCCAGGCTTCGCCATAATCGTGATTTTTATTCATCATTAACTCTTTCGTTGCAGTGATCTTTTCATCATAAAGCTGTGAGGCTTCTTCTGCGCCCAAATCTGGCTGATCTGCAATTCCTTTTTCAAGCTGAATAAGTGCCATGATCGAGTAGTTGATAATGCCAATAAATTCAGATTTCTCGTCTTCATCTACTTTTCTTACTTCATTTTCCTGAAGTTTTCGTATTCGTTGCGCTTTAATAAAGATTTGATCTGTTAAGGATGGCAATCTTAAAATTCGCCATGCACAGCCGTAATCTTTCATTTTCTTGGTAAACAAACTGCGACAAATTTCGATTACCGCATCGTATTGTTTCGAGGTGTCTTGCATAAAACCGTGGTAATTTGCGTAAATTTCGGGCAAATATTCCAGCTGGTCAAAATTATTTTGAACTGCCCTAATTTTTAAAACTTCTAAAGACATGACGATCAATTGCAAAGGCAAGCTTATCGATCTTTCTTCTCCCAAAGTGATGGGAATTTTAAATATTACGCCAGATTCGTTTTTTGAGCATAGCCGAACGCAAACTGAAAGCGATATTCTTAAAAAAGGTGATTTAATGCTGAAGCAAGGCGCCACCTTTATCGATATTGGAGGTTATAGCAGTAGGCCAGATGCAGAGGATGTAGCTGAAGAGGAAGAGATAAACCGAGTAGTACCAGCAATAGAACTTTTAGTAAAAGAGTTTCCTGAAATTTTAATTTCTGTAGATACCTTTAGAAGTAAAGTTGCTGCTGAAGCTATTGAAGCCGGTGCGGCGATGATTAATGATATTGCTGCTGGTAATCTAGATGAAAAAATGATGGCTGTAATTGCGCAATATCAGGTACCATATATAATGATGCATATGCGTGGCACGCCAAAAACCATGAAACAATTAACCGAATATGAGGATTTGGTAAGTGACATCACTTTCTATTTTTCAGAAAAAATTAAAAAAGCAAGAGCTTTAGGTATTAACGATCTTATTTTAGATCCCGGATTTGGTTTCGCAAAAACAACCGAACAAAATTTTGAATTATTGAAAAAATCAGATCTTTTTTCAAGCTTCAAACTTCCAGTGCTCATTGGTATTTCAAGAAAAACAATGATTCATAAAACATTGAATATCGATCCAACTGAAGCACTTAATGGTACAACCGTGCTTAATACTTTAGCACTAACCAAAGGTGCATCGATTTTAAGGGTCCATGATGTTAAAGAAGCTATGGAGTCTATAAAATTGATAGCGCATTTAAGCAAATAATCTTTTATTTTCTATTTTTACATAAAACCTCGCAAATTTGGATATTTTAAGTATTCGCTTCCTGGATATTCTCGATATAGTTCTTATCGCAATTCTGCTGTACTATGTATATAAACTGGTTAGAGGGACGGTTGCGGTAAATATCTTTATCGGTATTGTGATCATCTATCTGGTTTGGAGACTTACGCAACTACTTCAAATGGAACTTTTAAGTAGTGTTTTAGACCAGTTTGTTGGCGTAGGAATGTTTGCTTTAATCGTGGTTTTTCAGCAAGAAATCAGGAAGTTTTTATTGATGATTGGCTCGGCCAATATTACCAAAAACGGACGTTTTTTTAGAAGTTTAAAATTTACAAGAAACGACGATTCTGAGGATGGCGCTACCAAAGTAGATATAATAGTAGATGCCTGCGAATCTATGGGAAGAACAAAGACCGGTGCTTTAATCGTGATTAAAAGAAGTACAAAATTAGATTTTGTAAAAAATAGCGGTGACGAGATGAATATAGAGCTAAATCAGCCAATTGTCGAATCGATATTCTTCAAGAACAGTCCGCTGCATGATGGTGCGATGGTAATCGAAGAAAATAAAGTAACTGCTACTCGCGTGATTTTACCGGTTTCTAATGATCGTTCTATCCCACTACGTTTTGGTTTGCGCCACCGTGCAGCTGTTGGAATTACTGAAAAAACAGATGCTCTAGCTTTAGTAGTTAGTGAAGAAACAGGTCAAATCTCTTATATCCGCGACGGGGAATTTACCATGTTTGAAAGTAATGAGGAACTAAGAGAACGTATTAAAGAAGATTTACGATAAATTTTAATCTACATTTATTTAAAAATCTTTTTTAAGGTAAATATATATTCTCTAAACTAAAATCTAGCTGCTTTATCGCTTCATCGTTTTCTAGTATAACTTCGATATAACTTCCCGCTGTAGGCCCTTCACTTAAATTAATTTGATAAAGATTTTCTACTGAAGCAGAACCATAAGAAATCACCTGATCTTTTTCATTAAATACTTTAATACTATAAAAGTTTTGTGGAGAAGGATATATTTTAAAATTAATGAAATTAGCGCGATTATCTGTTCCTCTTCGTACAATATCTTTTAGGATTCTTCTAGAAAGTTCTCTGTCTAAAACCTCCTGTTCACTCAATTTTACGCTAGATTCTTCTAGTTCGTTCGTAATTCTTTTATCAATTTCAACTTGTAATTTAGAAAGTTCTGTAGGCGTTAAAATGCTAAGTTTTGCATTCTCTGGATGCTCTTTGAGCAAATTTTCACCGCTACGCTCTACAAAATTATCGATACGTGCATAAGCTTTATTTTGCTTATTAGGCGTAAAATAGCTTAAACTACCTGAAACCGTAATGCTTTTGGCTTGCCGGCTTGGAGTTTCTAAAACGATCTCCTTGGATTTTCTTGAAGAATATTCTTCAATTCTAGAAGTACCAATAAGCTGCAACACTTCGCCTTTATCGTCTACCACATTAAGATTCTGTAATTTTATCAGATGATTTTTGTCTAATCTAATACCGTTTACAGAAGTAAGGATTTTAAGCTGATTAACCGCTTTATCCCTCGAATTATCTGCAAAAACCGTCGTCCTAATTTCCTGGATATCCTGAACAAAAACATGAAATTCTTGTGCCATTATTTGACGACAAAACACCATACTTATAAACACAAAAAAGAAAAGATTTTTCATTCTGAGTAATTTAAGGAAGTGGGATATTTTTTAAATCGAGTTCCACTTTATCGAGAGCATCGGGATGCTCATACATAATTTCTAAACGCGTATTTTCGTCTGGTGCTTCCGCTAAATACACCACAATTTTTTCATGCGCATACGAATATCCAGTATTTATTTTTTCGCCTTTGCCATTAAAAATATAGAATCTGAATATTTTATTTTTAGGATCTTTTTTATAAAAAAATAAATGGCTTCCCTTATCCTCGTAAGAAAAATAGAAAAGATTTTCAACAAAGCGCTCAGCTTCTTCCAATGTGCTTCCTATATCAAGATTTTGGTGTAATTTTTCAATATAAGGTTTGTACTCTGCTTGCCCTCGTAACTCTTTTAATGTTTCAAAATCAAGCAAAATTAATTTAGTTTCTTCATCCAAATGAGATAAAAAATTAACCTCTTTTTTTTGCATTATATTTTCAATAGACAGTAAAGAGTTTTTCTCTTTCGAAACGCTAAAATGTTGTATTACTGCGGAAAGTTTTTTTATAGACCTAGCGTCTCTTGAAGGTGCCTGAAGATTAAAATTGATATATCTGCTTCTGCTCCACTGCCCTTCATTAGGATAGCTACTATGCCAACCCAAACTTTTGCCCGTATTATCTAAAGCTGAATTTACTTTTTGAACTCGTAAAAAATGTAGACCATCTTCTTCAAAATTGTCAACCTCCATTTTTAGTCTCAACAAACTTTCTTTAGATCCATTGTACCGAAACTCCTCGATAGCATTTAAATTTACGCCTTGCGAGAATCCAGGATTTATGATCCCAAAAAGTAAAATGGTTAAAGTAATAATGATTTGAAATCTCATTTTTGAAGCGATGTACTGCATCAGCTTATAATCTGAATGTTTCATTTTTTCAAAACTTCAAGATGGTTTTAAATACAACGCACATTTTATTGAAAATTGTCATTTTTACATGAAAAAATAAACTCCACCAAAACCTTAGCACGTAAGAAATTAAATTATCGACTAAAAAGGATTTATATTGATTCTTCAGCCATAAACTGAACTTCATAAAGTTTACGATAATGACCATTTTCTTTAAGCAATAATTCATCATGCGTTCCCATTTCTACAATTTCCCCACTATCCATTACCATAATTTTATCGGCTTTTTTAATTGTTGCCAATCGGTGAGCAATAACAATAGAAGTTCTGCCTTTTGTTATTTTATCGGTGGCATCTTGGATAAGCTGTTCGCTATAGGTATCTACTGAAGATGTCGCTTCGTCTAGAACCAAAATACTAGGATTACTTACATACGCTCTTAAAAAAGAAATTAATTGGCGTTGTCCCGAGCTTAGCATCGCACCGCGTTCTTTCACGTTGTAATTATAGCCATTTGGCAAACTGCTAATAAAATCATGGATTCCAATTTGTTTAGCTGCCTTAATTACATCTTCTTCAGAAATTTGCGGATTATCAAGTTTGATATTGTGCATAATAGTATCAGCAAACAAAAATACGTTTTGAAGAACCACAGCAATTTCAGCTCTTAAGGATTTTAATGTTGCTTGCTTAATATCTATACCATCTACTGAAATTGTTCCGCTATCGATCTCATAGAACCTATTCAGTAAATTAATGATTGTAGATTTACCAGCTCCGGTTGCTCCAACAATAGCAATAGTTTCACCAGCTTTTGCGCTAAAGTTTACGCCACGCAATACTTCCTCACCTTCTACATAACTAAATCGAACATTATCAAATTTGATATCTCCTTTGATCGATTTAAGTTCTTTTTTTCCATTATCGATAATGGTAGAATCTGTATCCAAAATTCCGAAAACACGATTAGCGGCGACCATCCCCATTTGTAGGGTATTAAACTTATCGGCAATTTGCCGTAACGGTCTAAATAACATTTGTGATAACTCTATAAAAGCTATGATAACACCAAGAGTAATATTCGGGTTATCATTTACAGCCTGTAATCCCCCAAACCATACAATAAGACCAACAGTGATAGAGGTAGACATCTCTGCAATTGGGAAAAAGATAGAGTTATACCAAACAGTAGTTACCCAGGCTTTACGGTGCTTATCATTGATATTTTTGAAATTTTCGTATTCGGCTTTTTCGCGATTAAAAAGCTGGACTATCTTCATTCCGGTAATCCGCTCTTGCACAAAGGTATTTAGGTTGGCAACTTGTGTACGAACTTCCTCAAAAGCAATTTTCATCTTCTTTTGAAACACCCTAGTAGCATAAATAATAAATGGTAATACCGTAATGACCAAAAGTGTTAACTGCCAGCTTTTATAGAACATAAATCCTAAAACGACCAGCATCTTTAAAAGATCACTGATGATCATAAAAAGACCCTGACTAAAAATACTCGATATAGTCTCTATATCACTAACAGCGCGCGTTACCAAACGACCTACAGCAGATTTATCATAATACTTCATTTTAAACTGAAGCATATGTTTAAATAAATTTACTCGAAGATCACGAACTACATTTTGACCTAGCAGGTTGGCAAAATAGATAAAGAAAAATTGTGAAGTTACCTCCAAAATTAAAAACCCGAGCATCAAAGAGATATAGAAAATTAAATTCCCATTATCTTTTGGTGTGATCGAATCATCTATGGTAACCTGCAATAAATAAGGTCTTGCAACGGCAAAAAATGATAATAATATAGCGGTTATCGCTACAAAATAAAATGTTGATTTGTAGGGTTTAGTATATCTAAGCAAACGCTTAAAGAGATCAAAATCAAATGCATTTCCGGTTTTAGAGGCCATCAAAAAGTGCTGTTTTAGGGTATTCTATTTTGGTTAAATATAAACCGTGAGCAGGAACCGAAGTTCCAGCCATACTTCTGTCTTCACTTTTAAGAATTTCTTTCAAAAATTCAACTGAATTTTTACCATATCCAATTTCTAATAATGTTCCAACAATCGCTCTTACCATATTTCTTAAAAAACGATCTGCCGTAATATGAAATATTAATTGATTATTGGTTTCTTCCCAAAATGCCTCAGTAATGTTACAATTATACGTTTTTACATCGGTTCGGCTTTTTGAAAAGCACTTAAAATTAGTGTAATCTTTCAGCATAGCAGCAGCACGGTTCATTTCTTCAACATCCAGTCGATTTATAAGATAATAAGCAAGATTGATCTTAAAAGGATCTTTAAAATTTACAATATGATATTCATAACTTCTACTGGAAGCATCAAAACGTGCATGGGCTTCAGGCTGAACCTGGAATATTTGCTGAATCGAAATATCTTTTGGCAAAAGAGAATTCAGTTTAAACTGAAGTGTTTTTTCATCAAATTTCAGCTCGGCATCAAAATGAGCAAATAATTGTCTGGCATGAACTCCTGCATCGGTCCTACCCGCTCCTACCACTTCTATATCTTGCTGAAGTATTCTGGAAAGTGCCTGCTGGATTACCTGCTGAACGCTTATAGCATCTGGTTGAATCTGCCAACCGTGATACGCAGTTCCCAAATAGGCTAAATCTATAAAATACCTCAAAGCTAAACTGAATTTTCTAAATTTGCAGCGTACAAAGATAAGGTATTTATTCTGCTAAATTGTACTTAAGCGAAAGCTTTAACCCTTGAAATAAAAGCTATTTTGAAAAAAATTTTATTATTAAGCGATAACCATAGTTATATTGATGATCGTATAATTCATTACGCCAAGCAAGCTGATGAAATTTGGCACGCGGGTGACATCGGAGATTTAAATGTTACTGATAAACTACAAGCCACCGGCAAACCGCTTATTGGTGTGTATGGCAATATTGATAATGCTGAAGTTAGAAAAGAATTTCCACTGCATCAACGTTGGATGTGTGAAGATGTGGATGTCTGGATGACGCATATTGGTGGCTATCCCAAAAAATACAATCCTGCAGTTAGAGAAGAGATTCAGCAAAATCCGCCTAAATTATTTATTTGCGGCCATTCTCACATTTTAAAAGTAATGATGGATAAAGACCTGGGATTATTACATATGAATCCCGGAGCGGCCGGAAAACACGGCTGGCATAAACAGCGTACCATGCTAAGATTTACAATCGATGGCAAAGAAATTAAAGGTTTGGAAGTTATAGAACTGGCGGGTAAATAGTTCTTAATCGATAACTTCAGTTGGTAGTTCGGTAGTTTGCAGTGTTGATGGATATCGTAAAAAATAAGCCTTTAAAATGTGCAATCTTAACTCTAGTTTCAGCAAAAACTGTTTGGTATTAAACCATTGAAAATAAAAAAACCCGAAGTCTTCACTTCGGGTTTTTAACGCACTAATACTACTAAGATTATAGGCTTATCGTAATCGGTCTACAGATTTTACAAGATCTTCGTCCTTTTTGATGGCTTTATTCGCCAGAACTAGAAAAACGATAGAAATGATAGGAAGAAACATCCCAATACCCTTCTCTGAAATATTCATTTCTCCGGGTAAGCTTAGTGACCAATAAACAAACACTCCTAGTAAAAAAAAGTTTAATAATATATTGATACGCCCCAATACAAATTGAAGCTTTCTATTTTTAAACATAAAAATACTCACCAAAGATAATAATCCAGAAGCAATAAACATAATAAATACGGTTAATTGATCCTGAGCATAAATTGCGCCACCTTCAGCATCTTGCCATAGAGCAAATAAAAATATAAGCCCAAGGCTAACTATTGCTGCGATTAATAAATAAACTGTTTGTATACGTTGTAGCATTTTCTCTTCAATCTGGCGACAAAAATAAAATAAAGTTTTCAGAAAAAAAGGATTATTTTATAAATAAAGTTGTATAATTGCAATCACATTTCGTAACCAGTTCTTTACAGGTTACTTATGACTCCAAAAATATTTCTATTCTTCCAAGAGAAGTTGATCATTCAATCCAAACAAAATTTATTCTTGACTATTCATGTTTGAAATTTCTGAATTAAAAGCTAAAAAACTACCTGAACTTCAGGAGATTGCTAAATCCCTAAACGTTCCAAAGTTTAGAAGTCTTAAAAAACTAGATCTAGTTTACCAAATACTGGATTATCAGGCTGCTAACCCAAAGAAAACTCAAGAAGCACTCCAAGAAGAAAAGGCCGAAGAGAAAACAACCGACGATAAGCCAAAAAGACCAAGAAAAAAAATTGGCAGTGACAAGAAACCTGGTAGACCTAAAAAAGAAGAAGTAAAATCTTCAGAAAAAAAGGATGAGGCGGTAACTAAAGAGGCCACAGACAAACCTAAGCCTTCTGCACCTAAGCAGCATAACAAGGAGCAAAAGAAAGATAAGGAGCAGGATTCGCCTAAAAGTAACGATAATTCTTCTAAGAGTAATAATCGCGGAAACAATAATCGCAAGGATACCAGAAACACTCCTAACAACAGAAAAGATAATCGAAATAACGATAATAACAATAATAATCACAAAAGTGGTGGTAATCGCGACAACCGCAACCGCTACCGCGAACCAGATTATGAATTTGACGCTATTATCGAAAGTGAGGGAGTATTAGACATCATGCAAGACAACTACGGTTTCTTAAGATCCTCAGACTATAATTACCTTACTTCTCCAGATGATATTTATGTATCCCAGTCACAAATTCGTTTATTTGGATTAAAAACAGGTGATACCGTATTAGGGCAAATTAGACCTCCAAAAGAAGGTGAAAAATATTTCCCATTAATCAAGATTAGTAAAATTAACGGCTTAGATCCTCAAGTAGTTAGAGATCGTGTTTCTTTTGAGCATCTTACCCCGCTTTTCCCAAAAGAGAAATTCAACTTAGCCGAAAAGCAAAGTTCTATTTCAACCAGAGTAATGGATATGTTTGCTCCTATAGGAAAAGGACAGCGTGGTATGATCGTTTCTCAACCAAAAACGGGTAAAACGATGTTGCTAAAGGATATCGCGAATGCTATTGCAGCGAATCATCCTGAAGTTTATCAAATAATCCTTCTAATCGACGAACGTCCAGAAGAGGTTACCGATATGCAGCGTAACGTCCAAGGAGAGGTTGTTGCTTCTACTTTTGATAAAGAAGCACACGAACATGTTCGTGTAGCTAATATTGTTTTAGAAAAAGCAAAACGCCTTGTAGAATGTGGTCACGATGTAGTAATTTTATTAGATTCCATTACTCGTCTTGCCAGAGCATATAACACCGTACAACCAGCAAGTGGTAAAGTTTTAAGTGGTGGTGTTGATGCAAATGCATTACATAAACCAAAACGTTTCTTTGGTGCTGCTCGTAATATTGAAGGTGGTGGTTCTCTCTCTATAATTGCAACAGCCTTAACAGAAACAGGTTCTAAAATGGATGAGGTGATCTTTGAAGAATTTAAAGGTACTGGTAATATGGAACTTCAACTAGATCGTAGAATTTCTAATAGAAGAGTATTCCCTGCAATCGATCTTATTTCTTCAAGTACGCGTCGTGATGATCTTTTATTAGATGAAAACACCATCCAACGCATGTGGATAATGCGAAAATATCTTGCCGATATGAATCCTGTAGAGGCTATGGAATTTATTCAGCAAAAGATTAAACAAACAAATAACAATGAGGAGTTTCTTATTAGCATGAACGGCTAATCACAAATTCTCATATTTTTTATAATAAAAGCGGCTAATTTTAGCCGCTTTTTTATTGTTCGCATTTTTGTGTATAGTTGATAAAATTCTTGTTACTTTAGACCTACGATGATATGCTATGGATACTAAAAACTCAAAAATATTACTAGTAGAGGACGATGCCAAAGTTTGTTCTTTTATTAATAAAGGACTTACTGAAGAAGGTTTTGAAATGAGTATCGCTTTAAATGGTAAAGAAGGATACCAAATGGCTACTACAAACGAATTTGATCTTCTTATCCTTGATATTATGTTACCAGAAATGAATGGTATGGAAATCTGCAAAGCTATTCGTGAGGAAAATAACCAGATTCCTATTCTATTTCTCACCGCTTTAGGAAGTTCAGAAAATATTGCTATGGGATTAGATAGCGGGGCAGATGATTACCTCGCCAAACCATTTAAGTTTATCGAACTTACAGCTAGAGTTAAAAGTTTATTACGCCGATCTAAGAATTTCAACCTAGTTACACCAGATGACAGTTTTATTTTTGCTGATGTTAAGCTGAATGATACTTCTAAAACAGTTACCAGAAACGATAAAAAGATTGCCTTAACAACTACCGAATATAGATTATTATTAGCTTTCTTAAAAGCGCCAGGTAGAGTTATCTCACGTACAGAATTATTGGAAAACGTTTGGGGCGTTAATTACGATATTGGCACAAACGTAGTTGATGTTTACGTTAACTACCTGCGTAAAAAACTTGAAAAAGACAATAACAGTAGACTAATACATACTATTATTGGTATGGGGTATGTTTTAAAAATAGACGATGAAGACACAGAATAAAATTATTCTTTTTCTTACTTCTATATTTCTAGCTTATATTCTAGTTTTTAGTGGCTTCATCTACTTTTCTATTAGTGATTATTCTTACACCGATTTTTATAAGCGACTAGAAATACGGGCCATTACAATGGCAAAAATCGAATTGGAAGACGATCAGGATATTAACGCTGTTAAAGAAATTAGGCAGGATTTTCTAGAAGAATTACCTAATGAAAAAATTACTATTATCGATCTTCAAAAGTTCGATATACATACAAATTCTAATTTAAGTCTTTCAAAATCTTTTTTAGAAGACATCGTTTCACAGGAAAGGGCATACTTCAAAGAAAACAATACATTTTATTCAGGAATCAAATATCACAATCGCGGTAAAGATTATCTGGTTATTGTTTCAGCTGAAAATTACTATAATACGCATCATATTGTATATCTACGCAACCTACTTTTGATAGCGCTGTTAATTTCTATCTTGATTATTATTTTTATTGCGTGGTTCTTTTCTAGGAAGGTTTTACAACCAATACAATCCATTATTGGTGACATGAAAAAAATTAATACTGAAAATTTAAATTTTCGACTTAAAGAAACCGAAGATAACGAAGAACTTCGCAGCCTTACTGCCACCTTTAACAATATGCTTAATAGATTAGAAACTTCATTTGAAACCCAGAAGAATTTTATAAGCAATGCCTCTCACGAATTAAATACTCCTTTAACCTCCATTATTGGAGAAGCTGAAGTTACTCTTGCTAAAGAAAGATCTAAGGAGGAATACATAGTCTCCCTAAATACGATACTAGAAGAAGCCGGAAAGCTTGATAAGAAGACAAAAGCTTTGCTGTTTTTAGCTCAAACCGGCTACGACGGAAAAGCACAGACGCTTAGCCCGCTTCGCATTGATGAGTTAGTTATAGATGTTAAAGAAACAGTCGAAAAAATATATCCAGAAGCTGTAATTCATTTGGATTTTGATTTATTACCCGAAGATCCCGAAAAACTTTCAGTTAATGGTAACAGTCAATTATTACACCTGGCAATTTCTAACGTAGTGATGAACGCTTGTAAATATTCTAACAATGAAAAAGTGATTTTTGCCCTTTCAGCTTCAGATAATGAAGTCATAATTAAAGTTGAAGATCAAGGCATAGGTATTCCTGAAGCTGATCTTCCTTATATTTTCGATCCATTTTTTAGAGCAAGGAACACAGAAAATTTTCATGGCTACGGGATTGGTCTCCCTCTTAGTCGCAACGTGATTAAAATGCACAAAGGTAGTTTAATAGCACATTCTAAAACAAGCCGCGGAACATCCATAGAAATCAGATTACCTATAGGATTATAATTCTAATGCAATTTTAATCTGTTATTAATCTATCTCTAACAATCAAACAATAAGTTTGTTGTGAATCAAATCATAATATAAAAGATTTTGGTTGTTAGTTAATAGGTTAATTCTCGGCTAGGGTGATCTCTGTTATTTCTTTCATCATAATTTTGCGTTCACTTCTAATACTCTTAATATTTGGTTACCCTACGCCGGGAATTTTAAAAATCTATTTTCTGAAAAAACAGGCTAGAATTACAAATATTTCCGGAAAGAAAAAGCCATGCAACCAGCTGTGCTTTTTTCAAATTCATTAAAAACAAATATTCCTAAAAAAGAAAACCCTACTGTAAAACAGCAGGGTTTTGAGAGCGGGAGACCGGGTTCGAACCGGCGACATTCAGCTTGGAAGGCTGACGCTCTACCAACTGAGCTACTCCCGCCTAAAGCGGTTGCAAATATAAATTAGTTTTGTAGTTTTCTCCAAATTTTTCATGAATATTTTTTTGTAAATGGTCTTCAACTCAAAACAGCGGTTTGATTCATCTCCATAATTAAGATTTAAAAGTCTTACCTACCACTACTAGATGACTTAGTAAACTGAAATTCAAAAATAATTTTATAGATATCTCATAATTCAAATTTTACAATTATCATAAAGATTTTCAAACGTTCTTACAAACTGAAAAATCCATCTATTATAAACTGCTGCGTAACTGTGATAGCAAAAGATAACCTTCTTCTAAAATCCTGTTAAATGAAAGCTTCAAATTTTACTTTTCTTCAAAATTAATCCTATTTTTATGTGATAATAATTTTTTTGAAAAGAAAGCATAATGAAAGATAAATCAGGAAAAATTCAGGATAAGATAGACGCTAAATTTCTAGAAGAACGTAAAATATTCTTGTGGGGGCCAGTAGACGATAAATCTGCAAAACATGTTATAGACCGCTTACTTTATCTTGATTTGGAAGGAAAAGAAGAAATTCAACTTTACATCAACAGCCCAGGCGGATACGTAACCGATGGTTTTGCCATTTACGATACCATCCAGGCCATTGAAGCTCCAGTATCTACTATTTGCACAGGACTTGCTGCATCTATGGGTTCTATTCTACTTTCTGCAGGTAAAAAAGGAAGACGCTTTATACAACCTCATGCTAAAGTAATGATTCATCAACCATCTGGTGGCGCAAGAGGTCAGGCTTCAAATATTGAAATTCAAGCTACTGAAATTTTAAAAACTAAAGAACTTAGTGCTGAGATTCTAGCTAAAAACTGTGGCCAAAGTGTAGAAAAAGTAATGAAAGATTTTAATCGTGATTACTGGATGGACGCTAAAGAATCTCTTGAATATGGCATTATAGATGATATTTTGAAGTAAAAGCAATGGAAAAGCCTATAAAACATAAGGACAATGATCGAATGGGCATGTTTTACTTGGAAGGTGAAAAAGGTATTATTGCTGAACTTACTTACACTAAGAAAAACGAACATGTGATCACTGTAGATCATACTGAAGTAAAAAGACAATTTGAAGGTCAAGGCATAGCCACAAGATTGGTTAAAGAAGCTGTGAAATTTGCAAGAGATAATAATTTAAAAATTGATCCGCTCTGCCCTTTTACTGAAGTTATGTTTGATAGAAATCCAGAATATTCTGACGTTAGAGCATAAAAAGAAAGCCTCGAACTAAAAATTCGAGGCTTTCTTTTATAATTTTAATTCTATATTTTTAAGCTTTTTTACTATTTAAATAAGAACTGCTTTCTAGGTATTCCTCATAACTTTTGTTTATATAAACCACAGAGTTACCTTTAATAGTATTGATTATTTTCTTAGAAATAATTCTTGGCACTGCAGGACATCCATAACTACGGCCAGCCCTACCTCTACTAGTCACAAAACTTTCATTAACATAATCAGAACCATGAATTACCACGTAACGCTTTCTAGCATTGCTGTTGAATCCTTTTTCCATACCATCAATAAAAAGTGAAAGTCCGTTTTTACCATAATACGTTTCACCAGTAACATAAAAACCTAAACTACTTTTATGACTGTTTACTGCATTTGAAAAACTTTTAGCAAACTCCCATCCCGAATTTTTACCATGCGAAGTGTACGTATTAAAAAGCACATCTTGATTTTCCATGTCTAAAACCCAGAATCTTTTCTTCTTAGAAGATAGATCAAAATCTATAATGGTAAGTAATTTATTTTTAACTCTTCCTTCATCTTCCAATTTGTAGTAACCTTTCATAGCGTTTTGAAAAGCCTCTACTTTTGGCATACTTTCATTTCTATCTTTAAAAGTGTCGTAAAGCATTCCTACTTTCTCTTCAAAAGAAAGTTCTGTCTTCTCAATTTCAAAATGATCTAATTCAGCTAATAAATTTTCATCTTTAGTTAAATGGAGCTCGGTGCTTGGGGTAGAACCCGAAAAGGCCGTTGAAAACATTAAAATTACCGCTACAGCCATCAATCTTCTCGTCATACAGGTGTGTTTGTTAATTTTTTCTAAATATTTTGCCAACATACAAAAAATAATAAACCCTAACAATTTATAGGATAATTATTTGATGTTTAACATTTTATCTCTTGAAATCAAAAGAGATACTATTGAATTATATTAACGTTGATTTTAATTAAATATTACAAAAGCTGCACCAAGAAATGTTAAATTTTTAATTAAGGAGCTCTTAATTTCTTTCCAATATCGAATTCTTACGATTTTATAACGTTTTCGTAAAGTTTTATTCTTAGTTGTCAATTTTATTCGTCAAAAAGTGCTTAACTTTAATAAAACATTAAGGTCAGAGCGTTTATCAAAAATTTATTTTGTTTTTATATTTATCAAAAATTTACACCAAACAATGAATAAGAAGGTATTATTAATGATTTTGGACGGTTGGGGACAAACTCAAAATGCAGAAGTTTCTGCCGTAGCAAAAGCCAAAACTCCATTCATAGACGAAATTTCAGAAAAATATCCTCACGCACAACTTAGAACTGACGGTATGAACGTTGGTCTACCTGAAGGACAAATGGGTAATAGTGAAGTTGGCCACATGAATTTGGGTGCGGGTCGTGTAGTATACCAGGATCTTGTAAAAATAAACCAGGCAGTAAAAAATGAATCCCTTATAGAGGAGCCTGCTTTACGTGAAGCTTTTGAATATGCCAAGAAAAATGATAAGCCTATACACTTTATGGGGCTTTTAAGCGATGGTGGTGTTCATTCACATATCAATCATATAAAAGGACTTCTAACCGCTGCTGAAAACTACGGAATAAAGAATAAATATCTGCACGCATTTACAGATGGGCGTGATGTAGATCCACATTCAGGAAAAGGTTTTGTAGAAGAAATCCAACAACATTTAGATAAAACTAATGGAGAATTAGCCTCTATTATTGGACGCTATTTTGCGATGGATCGTGATAAGCGTTGGGAACGTGTAGAAAAAGCTTACGACCTGATTGTTAAAGGAGAAGGTAAGAAAACACAAGATCCAGTACAGGCTGTACAAGAAAGTTATGATAATGATATAAGTGATGAATTTATAGAGCCTATCGTTGTGACTAAAAAAGATGGCACGCCTGTTGCTAAATTAAATGAAAAGGACGTAGTGATATTTTTCAATTTTAGAACAGACCGTGGACGCCAACTTACTCAGGCATTAAGTCAAGACGACTTCCCGGAGTATGAAATGAAGAAAATGCCATTTTATTACGTTACTTTAACAAAATATGATGACAGTTTTGAAAATATCAATGTGATTTTCAAAAAGGATAACATAAAAAGTACCCTAGGAGAAGTACTGGAGTATGTCGGTAAAAAGCAAATCAGAATTGCTGAAACTGAAAAATATCCACATGTAACTTTTTTCTTTTCTGGTGGTCGAGAAGAACCTTTTAAAGGAGAAAGTAGAATTATGTGTAATTCTCCAAAAGTTGCTACTTACGACTTGCAACCAGAAATGAGCGCTTATGAAATTAGAGATAAAATTATTCCTGAATTGAATAAAAAATCGGCTGATTTTATTTGCTTAAACTTTGCAAATCCAGACATGGTTGGTCACACAGGAGTTTTTGAGGCTGCCGTTAAAGCCTGCGAAACAATAGATGAATGTGCTAAAGACGTTTGCACCGCGGCTATGGATAATGATTACTCAGTAATTGTTATTGCAGATCACGGTAACAGTGAAACAATGATTAATGAAGATGGTTCACCAAATACAGCGCACACTACAAATCCGGTGCCTTTAATTCTTTTAGATAAAGATATTAAAGAAATTAAAAGTGGTAAATTAGGTGATATTGCGCCAACAATATTAAAATTAATGGGGATAGAAAAGCCAGAATTAATGACGCAAGATTCCCTTGTAGATTAAATAAAAACATAATGATAAAATTTATTCCATTTCTAGCTGCCGTACTTTTAGGGTGCGGCAGTATAGTAAATAGTTCTAGCACGAATAGCACCGGTACAGCAGAAAATTCTTCCGTTCAGCAAAGTATGCTTCTAGGAAAGTTCGAAAAAGCTGATCTTATGCAAAAGCCTTACTCTTCGTGGTTCGAGCCTCGCTACGAACAATTTTCGCCACAAGAGGATGCTATGGCTACCATCAAAGAAAATATTAATGATTACGAAATTAAAATCTTTATGGGTACCTGGTGTGGTGATAGCAAAAGAGAAACTCCAAGATTTTTTAAAATTTTGGACGAGGCGAATTACGATATGAGCAAATTGGAAGCTGTGGCGGTAGATTATAGCAAATCTACTCCAGAAAAATACGAAGAGAAAGTAGATTTAAATCGCGTTCCGACCATGATATTCTATAAAAATGGTAAAGAAGTTAATCGATTTGTAGAATTTGCTCAGGAAAGTTTAGAAGAAGATATCGCTAAAATCGTTAGCGGAAAAGATTACGCCAATTCTTACGCCGAATAAATAAGTATTTAAAAACGGATAATTAGCTGTTATTCATTTAATTTTGCTGAACGTTATGTCCCCTACACTAACAATAGCGATAGATTTTGATGGTACTATTGTAGAAAATAAGTACCCAGACATAGGTAAGCCCTTATTGTTTGCTTTTGAAACATTAAAAAAGCTTCAAGACGATGGGCATAACCTTATTCTATGGACTTACCGTAAAGGCTCACGTTTAGATGAAGCCGTAAGCTTTTGTAAAAAAAATGGTATTGTATTCTATGCCATTAATAAAAGCTATCCTGAAGAAAATTACGATGAAAGTTTAAGTCGCAAGATTTTAGCAGACATTTTTATTGACGATCGTAATATTGGTGGCATGCTTGGTTGGGGAGAAATATATCAAATGCTCTCTAGCGACGATTCTAGCAAAGCAAAACAAACTAGTAAAAAGAAAAAAAGCCGATTTTTCGGTAGATTATAAATATTAATACTGATGATTATACCTAAGACAAGGGAAGAGATTGAATTAATGCGTGAAAGCGCACAAATCGTATCGAAAACTCTTGGTATGTTAGCGCCAGAGGTAAAACCTGGAGTAACTACCTTACAGTTAGATAAACTGGCTGAAGAGTTTATTAAAGACCATGGAGCCCACCCTGGCTTTTTGGGAATGTACGATTTCCCAAATTCGTTATGTATGAGTCCTAATGCGCAAGTAGTGCACGGGATTCCTAACGATACTCCCCTTGAGGAAGGTGATATTATTTCTATTGATTGTGGTGCTTTAAAAAATGGTTTCTACGGAGACCATGCCTATACTTTCGCTGTTGGAGAAATTGCCCCTGAAACACAAAAACTCCTGGAAGTAACTAAAGAATCACTCTATATAGGAATAAGAGAATTTAAAGCCGGCAATCGCGTCGGTGATGTTGGCTATGCCATTCAGAAATATACTGAAGACCATGGCTACGGAGTTGTTCGTGAGCTTGTTGGCCACGGCCTTGGCGCTAATATGCATGAAGACCCTGAAATGCCGAATTATGGCAAACGAGGTCGAGGAAAAAAGTTTGTAGAAGGAATGGTCGTTGCGATCGAGCCTATGACTAATTTAGGTACACGTCGTATAAAACAGCTTCCCGATGGCTGGACTATTTTAACTGCAGATAATAAACCAAGTGCTCATTTTGAACATGACGTAGCTTTAATCGACGGCAAACCGGAGCTGTTGTCTACCTTCAGTTATATCTATGATGCTTTAGGCATAGAGAGTAATGAAGAAGATGAATTTAGAGCAAAAACCTATGATTAAAAATTTCAGAGGAGAGGTTTGGAAAACCCTACACAAAGAAGAATGGGAAGACCGTTTTGTCTACAAAGTATCTAATTACGGTAGACTGGTAAGCTTCCTTAAAAACAAAGAAGAAGGCGAATTAATGCGTGGTGGCCGTGTTGGCGGTTACCTCAATTTCGCTGTAAAGTTGAAGTCTGGAAAATCCAAGACATATTACATACACCGTATAGTAGCAGAATTATTTCTGGATAAAAAAGAAGGTGATAAGTATGTGATTCATAAAAACTTTGAAAAAGACGATAATCGCGTCGAAAATATTGCATGGGCTACTAAAGAAGAGTGGGTAGCGCATCAATATAATAGCCCTAGTGTAAAAGAAAACAAGAAAAAACGGAAGCTTAGAAAAGTAACGTCATATTCTAAATTAACTTATGCACAAGCTGTTATTCTTAAAAAGAAACTTTTAGATCCAAACAGAAAAACAAGAATTCGGGTTCTTGCGAAACAGTTTGGTGTTTCAGAAATGCAGTTATACCGAATTAAATCTGGCGAGAATTGGGGAGATATCGAAGTTTAGATTCGATATAAAATCCCTATAAAAGCCTATAATTTCAATATCTTTGGCTCCGGAAAGATATTAATAAATGAAAAAGCTTTTTAAAAAAATTCTCAATACAGTCCCAAGACCGTTATTAATACGTCTTAGCTATTTTGTTAAGCCTTTTTTGGTACTAACTTTAAAGGGTAATACTTATACAGATCCTATTGATGGTAAAAGCTTCAAAAAGTTTTTACCTTACGGCTACGAGCATCAAAGGGAAAATGTATTGTCGCCTTCTACCCTTTCATTGGAACGTCATAGGCTTTTATGGCTATATTTAAAGCAACAAACTAATTTCTTTAATGCCGATATCAAGGTATTACATTTTGCTCCTGAACAGGCTTTCTATAAAAGGTTCAGAAAACTAAAGAATCTTGATTATACCACAACAGATCTTAACTCGCCATTAGCAGATGTAAAAGCTGATATCTGTAATTTACCGTTCAAAAATGACCAATATGATTTTATATTATGCAATCACGTATTGGAGCATATTCCAGATGATACGAAAGCCATGCAGGAAATTTTTCGCGTTCTAAAACCTGGTGGAACCGCAATTTTGCAAATTCCGCAAGAATTAGATAGATTAGCTACTTTTGAAGATGATAGTATCACCGATCCTAAAGAAAGAGCACGCATTTTTGGACAATACGACCATGTTCGTGTCTATGGCAGAGATTATTTCGAGAAACTAAGGAGCATAGGCTTTAGCGTTGATGAAGTCGATTATACCGATCAAATTTCTTCAGAAGAAGTTGATAAATATCGTTTGGCTAAAGGAGAAATTATTCCCGTTTGCAAAAAGCTTTAATCGAGTAAAACTTTACTAAAACCTTCTGAAGTATACACCTTAGTTGAATCATTTTCAGCATAAATAAGATATACATCGATATTATCTAATTTCGCTACAATTTTTTTAGACTTTTCTAAACCGAGAGCCATAAACGCTGTGGCATAACCATCAGCCAACATACAATTTTCAGCAAGTACAGATACACTTAACAAATTACTTCTTTCTGGTTTACCCGTAAGCGGATTTATAGTATGTACAAATCGTTCTCCAGTAATAGAATCTATTCTAAACTTTCTATAATTACCAGAAGTAGCCATGGCCTTATTTTTAAGCTCTAATGTTGCCTGAAAGGTTCTTTCACCTTCTTCCTGTCTTGGGTCGTCTATGGCTACGACAAAAGGTTTCTGTTTAGTGATATGCTCTCCCCTACTTACTAATTCTCCACCCAATTCAATTAAATAGTTCTTTACTCCAAGATGATCAAAAAATTCGGCGATAACATCTAATGTGTATCCTTTTGCGATCGCATTAAAATCGAGATAAATTTCAGGATCTTGCTTTATAATTTTCCCTTCAGAAGATAACTGAATTTTATCTAAGCCAACATATTTCAATAATGAATCTATTGTTTGATCTTGCAAACGCTCCAAACGTTTATCTGGTCCAAAACCATAGGCATTAACCAAATTTCCAACCGTTGGATCAAAATATCCATCGGTTTCCTCATAGATCTTTTTAGACCCTTTGAAAACTCTTTTAAAGTTTTCGTCTACTTTAATAGAATCTACTCCTTTATTTATAAGTGTAATATCTGAATCTTTCCAGTAAGTACTCAAAGACTTATTGATAGCCTGAAAGATACTATCAAGACCTTTATCAACATTTAAATCTTCTTTACCGGTAAAGATTTTAATATGATAGGTAGTTCCTAATGCAGATCCAGAGTAATTCTTTTCTTCAAATTCGTTCCCCTCACATCCAATTAATAAAAGGCCAATTATTATTGTTAGTACTGTAAACTTAAACTTCTTGCCAACCATCATAGTTTATTATATAATTATCATCGTGAGTTACTGGTAATTCGTAATCTTTAGCATTTGCGATTCCTACACCGGCATAAAAAGCACGAGCCTCAAATTTAGACGCGTGCTCTTTCATGGTTTCCATATAGATTCTATCCATAACTTTAGGATCCTTAGGATACTGAATAGCCCGAACAACAACAAAATGAAGCTTTTTATTTTTTAAAGCTACAAATTGCGGATTCGCCTTTATACTGCTATTTACGCCAAGAAATTCATATCCATTCTTCTCCAAATCTTCCCCAACTACATTCATTGCAAGGTTATGTAGTTCTTGTTTTGTCAATTCGTTCGCCATAGTACAAAATTACAAATAGATGCATAAAGCTACATCAATTGGACATAAAAAAAGCCGACTAAAATTAGTCGGCTTTTTTTATACTATTAATTAAGGATTAACCTCCAAAATCATCGAATCTTACATTCTCTCTTGGAACTCCAAAATCTTCGGTCATTTTCTCCACTGCTTTGTTCATCAATGGTGGCCCACAGAAATAATATTCTATTTCCTCTGGTTCGTCATGATGACTCAAATAATTATCTATAACTACCTGGTGAATAAATCCTACAAATCCGTCTCCTTCACCGTCGATACCTTCTTTTACTTTCCAGTTATCCTCTTCCATAGGTTCTGAAAGGGCAAGATAAAATTTGAAGTTAGGAAAATCTCTTTCTAATGCTCTAAAATGTTCTGTGTAGAACAATTCACGCTTAGAACGACCACCATACCAATAAGTCACTTTTCTTCCGGTTTTAACTGTACGGAAAAGGTGATAAAGGTGAGAACGCATTGGTGCCATACCGGCTCCACCACCTACATAAAGCATTTCTGCTTCACTTTCGTTGATAAAGAATTCACCGTAAGGACCTGAAATTGTTACTTTATCTCCTTTTTTCCTTGAGAAAATATAAGAAGAAGCAATACCAGGATTTACAGACATCCAATCGTTTTTACCACGATCCCATGGCGGGGTAGCAATACGAACGTTCAACATAATTTCGCGTCCTTCCGCTGGATAAGAAGCCATAGAGTAAGCACGCTCTACAGTCTCATTATTCTTCATCACTAATGGCCATAAATTAAATTTATCCCACTCAGCCTGGAATTTATCCGGAGTTTCATGTTCTTCCGGGTGCGCTGTTATATCGATATCTTTATAAGGAATTTCACATTTAGGAATTTCAATCTGGATATAACCACCAGCTTTGTAATCCATATCCTCTGGAATCTCTACTACAAATTCTTTAATGAAAGAAGCAACATTGTAATTTCTCACTACAGTAGCTTCCCATTTCTTGATACCAAATACTTCTTCAGGAATCTGAATTTTCATATCCTGCTTTACTTTTACCTGGCATCCAAGTCTCCACCCATCAGCTATTTCTTTACGGGTAAAGTGCGGCTCTTCTGTAGGTAAAAGTGTTCCTCCTCCTTCTTTAACGATACATTTACACTGAATACATGTACCACCTCCACCACAGGCAGATGGAAGGAAAAGCTTTTCTGAGCCTAAAGTTCCTAGAAGTGTTCCACCTGAACTTACTTCTAGATCTTTCTCTCCGTTTACATTAATTTTAACAGGTCCCGAAGGTATTAGCTTCGCTTTAGCTCCTAAAAGGATAGAAACTAAAAGAAGAACCAAAATTAAGAATACAACGATACTTGCAATTATAACTGTCATTGTTGTTGTTTTTCTTTTATAATTTAATACCCATAAAACTCATAAATCCTATTGCCATTAATCCGGTAATGATAAATGTAATACCAAGACCTTTTAATGGTGCAGGAACATTAGAGTAGGTTATTTTCTCTCTAATAGCAGCGATAGCTATAATAGCAAGGAACCACCCGATTCCACTACCTAAACCATAAGTCACTGCTTCTCCTATTCCTCCAAAATTCTTTTGTTGCATAAAAAGAGATCCTCCTAAAATCGCACAGTTTACTGCGATAAGCGGAAGAAATATTCCTAAAGCACCATAAAGAGCAGGAGCAAATTTTTCAACAATCATCTCTACTAATTGTACCATAGATGCAATAACTGCAATAAACATGATAAAACTTAAGAAACTAAGATCAACGTTTGCATATTCAGGACTTAGCCATGCCAATGCACCAGGACTTAATAAGTATTGATCTAACAGAAAGTTGATAGGCACCGTTACAGTAAGTACAAAGATAACTGCCGCTCCAAGACCAACAGCCGTATTCACTGTTTTTGACACTGCTAAATAGGAACACATTCCTAAGAAGTAGGCAAAAATCATATTTTCTACGAAAATACTTCTAACAAATAAATTTATATATTCCATAATAATATATTTCGCTGTTGTTGTTTATTCTTCGATTAGTTTACGATTTCTTGCACGTTGTGCCCAAATAATAATCCCAACAATGATAAGCGCCATTGGTGAAAGAAGCATCAATCCGTTATTTTCGTAACCTAACGCATACAATCCAGTAGATTCTGCCATAGTTGGTGCTTTATGCCCTAAAACTTCAAATCCAAAAAGTTTTCCAGAACCTAACAATTCTCTAAAGAATGCTACCAAAATTAGTATAAAACCATATCCTGCACCGTTTCCTATACCATCAAGGAAAGATTTGTAAACTCCATTTCCTAAAGCAAATGCCTCTAAACGTCCCATTACAATACAGTTGGTAATAATCAAACCAACGAAAACTGAAAGTTGCTTACTAACATCATAAGAGTAGGCTTTTAAAACCTGATCCACTAATATTACAAGAGAAGCTACTACTACAAGTTGTACGATAATTCTAATTCGGTTAGGAATCAAATTTCTAATTAAAGAAACAATTACGTTAGAAAAAGCAACTACTACAATTACAGCTAATGCCATTACTAAGGCAGGTCGTAATTGAACAGTAATCGCTAATGCAGAACAAATTCCTAATACCTGAACGGTAATTGGGTTATTGTCATCAAACGGATCTGATAATAATTTTCTGTTATTCTTAGACAGAAAATGTTCTTTCTCTTCTGAACTTGATAAGAACAGAATCATTTCATCTTTTTTCTTCTCAGCAGCACTTTTAGTCGACTCTGTAGAAGTTTTTGTGTTATCTGTCTTCATAATTATTTAGTTGCTACTTTAACGTCAGTTTGTTGCTTAAAATAAGGAAGATAATGCTTAAGTCTTTCTGAAATCATATCTGAAACTCCGTTTCCGGTAATAGTAGCTCCAGAAATAGCATCCACTTCATTATTATCCTTACTAGAACTTGCGTTACCACCTTTTACAACAGACACACCAACTAAATTTCCGTTTTCATCGAAAATCTTTTCATCAGCAAAACGCTCCTGAAACCATGCCTGTGTAATCTCTGCTCCTAAACCAGGTGTTTCTCCTTTATGATCAAATACAGCCCCTTTAATAGTATTTACATCATCTTTTAAAGAAATATATCCCCAGATTGCATCCCAAAGACCTTTACCTCTAAGTGGTACAATATAATATTTAGCACCTTCTATATTAGCAATGTACAAAGGGTATATCTGCTCGCTTACTGGTTTACGTAATTCTTTGGTAAGATCTACTTCAAAAGCGTCTGCAGATTCATCAACAGAACCATCTTCGGTTAAAGAAATTGTTTCTGTTATATACTTATCATATAAGGCCTGCGCGCTATCTCTACTAGTTTGGATACCTACAGTAGCAAGAATATTCTGCATTTTTTCATTACGAACATTTTCTGTCTGCAATGGTTTAAGCGAGGTCGCTGTAAATGCAAGTACACTGGCTACTACCAACACCATAATAATGGCGAATAGAAAGGTATAACCGTTAGTATTTGTTTTATTAACTGTTTTCTCTTCCATAATAACTAAGCTGTTTTCACTTGTTGTTCTTTAACTGTAGCTAATCTTTTCTTTCTCTTCTTCACATTGCCCTGGATAACATAGTGATCGATTACCGGCGCAAATACGTTCATTAATAAAATAGCCAACATAATACCTTCTGGATAGGCGGGATTGAAAATTCGAATCATTACTGCAAACAATCCGATTAAAAATCCATATATCCATTTCCCTTTCATGGTTTGTGATGCAGAAACAGGATCAGTAGCCATAAATACAATTCCAAAAGCCAAACCTCCTATTACAAGATGGTTATACCAAGGGAAATTTGTAAGAGGATTTCCTTCTATACCTAAAGATGGTAGTGAATTAAAAATTAATCCCATTACAGCTGCTCCGGCAAAACCACTTAAAATTATTCTCCAGCTTCCTACTTTTGTAAGTATTAATAATAAAGCTCCTGCCAAAATACATATTGTAGATGTTTCTGCAACAGAACCTGGTATTAAGCCAGAGAACATATCTAGTGTGCTATAAGGAACATCTGTATCTGAAGCTAACTTTCCTAGGATAGTTTCTCCAGAAACTCCATCTACTTCATATGCATTATGAACCCAAACAGTGTTACCAGACATATAAGTTGGGTATGCAAAAAATGCAAAAGCACGAGCTGTTAGCGCAGGGTTTAGAATATTCATCCCTGTTCCTCCAAAAGCTTCTTTACCTATTATTACTGAAAAAACTACAGAAACACCAACCATCCAAAGTGGGATATCAATTGGCATTACCATAGGAATAAGTAAACCAGTAACTAAGTAACCCTCGTTTACCTCGTGACCTCTATAAATTGCAAAAGCAAACTCGATACCAAGACCTATAACATAAGAAACTATGATCATAGGTACAATTTTAGCAGCTCCTTCTAAAAACGCATCCATAAAAGGAACGCCATCTGCATATTCTGGTAATTGGTGTAGGTATTGGTAACCTCCATTCCACATACCAAAGATCAAGGCTGGAATTAAAGCCAATACCACTGTTATCATTGTTCTTTTTAAATCTACACCATCACGAATGTGAGCACCAGTTTGAGTGGTGTGATTGGGTGTAAATAAAAAAGTATCAAGAGCATTTACGGCAGGGGCATATTTTTCAAGCTTTTTCCCTTTACCGAAAGGCTCTTTAAATTTATCTAATCGTTGTCTTATCCATTCCATAATTAAACTTTTTATCCTACTTCAGTAATCATTAAATCTAATCCTAGACGAATAATTTCCTGAGCTTCTAATTTAGAAGTGTTAACATAATCTATCAACGCAAAATCTTCAGGCGCTACTTCGTAAATCCCTAAGTTTTCCATTTTTTCGATATCGCCTGCCATACATGCTTTAAGCAATTGCATTGGATAGATATCCATTGGTAAAACTTCTTCCATTTCCCCTGTAACTACCAGCGCACGCTCCTCACCATGTAGGTTTGTTGTAGGCTCGTATTTTCTATTAGGAAATAACCAGGATAATGAAGTTTTGGAATTTGAATGAATGTTATTGTAAGTAAACGGCAGCCAGCCAAACATTCTGTAATTATTACCTTCAGGAATCAAGGTTAAGGTATTGTGGTAAAAACCTAGGTAGTGATTGTTACTAATTCGATCTCCAGTTAACACATCACCAGAAATGATTCTCACATCATCTGGGATTTGATTACCAATTAAATCTGCAGAATTAGCTCCCACAATTACTTCGTAGTATTTTGGATCTTTCACTTCACTACCAGCAACTGCTATTGCTTTTTTAGCATGCAACTTTCCGGTTAAAAACAAATCACCAATCACCGGTACGTGATCTGCGCCCACAACCCAAACACGCTCGCCCGCATTTACAGGATCAATTTTATGGATTTGAACACCAACGTTACCTGCAGGATGAGGACCGCTAACTTTATGTAACTCTACACCTTTTATATCCTTTAAAATTGGATACGAAGAATCATCTACTGATAGATGAACTTTTCCTGGTGTAAGTTTTTGTATAGCGTAAATTCCTTCCTGAAAAGATTTTACTTTATCTTTTAAAACAAAGCCTAGATCTGCTGCTAAAGGTGCGGTGGTTACTGCTGAGATAAAAATAGCCTTAGGCGTATCTTTAGGGTCTGCTACAACATCGTAAGGACGTTGCATAAAAAAAGCTCCGCAGCCACTTGCAAGGATTTTTTCACTAACAGCTTCAGCCGGAGCGGTTGCTGCATTAAGTGTTCCAAAATCTTTGTAAGCATCTGTAGCATCGGCTTCGATAATTACCTCAACTATTCGGCGCTTTTCAGCTCGTTTAATTTCCTTCAGGGTTCCGCTAACAGGCGAAGTAAACTTAATCTCTTCAGCATATTTTGAAAAGAAAAGCACATCTCCGGCTAATACTTTTGCTCCTTCTTTGAGCACCATTTTTGGAACAACTGAATGAAAATCTGGAGGTTTAATCGCATAGGTCTTGGACCTTGGGGCCTCAACTATTTGTTTTTCCGCCTCCCCTTTTAATCGTAGAGTAAGTCCTCTTTTAATTCGAATGTCTTTTGACATAGGATGGAGTGTATATTATAAAGTTTATTTAAAGTCGTGCAAATTTATGTTTTTCACGCCATTTTTCCCAATAAAGTACTCTTTTTTCGAGCTGATGAATTGTTAAAATAAACACCTTCGAAATCAGGTATATAATTTGTAAGTACATTTACCGATATTATTTTAAAATGAAGCGATTAATTTTTCTTATTTTCAGTGTCTTTTCTATAATCCCTATGTCTAGCCAAATAGCGGAAGAAACACTACCTCCAAACTTTATAAGAACCATTCGGTTATTTGGTGACTCTAACAGCACCAAAGGAAATCCTGCAATCCCGATCAACGGAGTGTTAAATTTAACATTTGATGACATTATTGGAGACGAAGCAGATTACTATTACCGTATTGAACATTTTGATTATAATTGGCAACCTACACAGCTATCTAAAAACGAATACCTAGACGGCCTTGACGATATTAGGGTGATGAATTACCAAAATTCGTACAATACACTTCAACCCTACTCGCACTATCAATTACAAATTCCTAATCAATATACCAAAGCCTTAAAAGTCTCAGGAAATTATATGATTAAAATCTATAATGAAAATGACGAATTAGTGTTTTCCAGAAAATTTATGGTTTATGAAAGTAAAGTAAGTGTTGCTGCCGCAATTAAACGTACTAGAGATTTAAATTATATAAATACGAAACAGGTGATTAATTTCAAAATTAGTTCTCCAGATCTATTACTTCGAAATCCCGATAAAACTGTAAAACCACTCATTATTCAAAACCATAATTTAAAATCTGCCATTAAAGATATCGAACCTCAATACACTGTTGGAAATGAGCTAATTTATCGTTATGACCTACCAACTTCTTTTTGGGGTGGTAATGAATATCTTCAATTTGACACCAAAGATCTTCGCGCAACCACTGCAGATATCGGAAAAGTAGATATTGATGAGCTTTATAACCATTATTTAAACATGGACGTATCTAGAGAAAGTACTCCTTACACCTACAATCCAGACATTAATGGTGGTTTTGTGGTAAGACAACTAAATGCTGATAACTCTAATATTGAAGCGGAGTACACCTGGATTCATTTCACATTAAAAAATTATGAACCAATAAATAACGGAACACTACATATTTACGGAAATTTTAATAATTTCACTCTAGATAACAGCACTGCTCTACGGTATAACGAAGAAACCGGATATTACGAAACTGCTCGCTTATTTAAACAAGGATTTTATAACTATAAATATGTACTTGTAAATAAAGATGGCAGCATTGATGAGGGTTTTATTAGCGGGAATTATGACGAAACTGAAAATGAATATACCGTATTAGTTTATTATCGTGAAATTGGAGGAAGGTATGATAGAATTATTGGCCTAGGAAGCGCAAACTCCAGCAATATTAGCAACTAACCAATTGCCAGTACAAAATGAAATCTAAGCGATCTTTAATTGAATATCGCGGTGAAGAATGCCTTAACTGCGGAAAAACTTTAGAGAAAGAACAAAAATATTGTCCCGAATGCGGACAGTTAAATTCTACAAAAAAATTAGCCCTTGGTGATTTCTTTTCTGAATTTTTTTCAGGATTGTTTGCCTACGATTCCAGGTTTATAAGAACGATGAAAATACTTCTTTTTAAACCCGGTAAAATTTCCAAAGATTATATCGAAGGTAAACGTATGCGTTACGTAAATCCCTATAGATTCTTTTTAACTACCTCTATTATCTTTTTTATTATCTACGGATACGATTTTTCTTTTGAAGGAATCAATTTAGATCAAGAACCTGAAGAAGTCGCTAGAAACCTGGAAGAGTTTAATGAGAAAAATAATACAAATATTGAAGTTAAAGTTGAAAATCCTTTTCAAAACCTTGATTCAATTATCAAAGCCAGTTCTAAGGACAACTTAAAAGAAAAAGAAACCTACAGAGATCACCTTATTACCGAGCAAGAATTGGACACCATGTCTTTTATAGATGCTTTAGATGCAAAATCCAAGCTCTTTAGTTCCTATTTCGAAGAAACAAAGAATAATATCCCAGCTGATGCGGTTACAAAACTTAATCTTAAAAATTCTGGATACAATCACTGGCTTTACAAGAAGGTAGTCGATTATAATTTGGTAAAACAAAACCCGCAATTGTTCATCAATTATCTAATTAGTAAACTCCCGTTTATCATTTTTGCTTTCTTACCTATCTTTTCTCTTTTTTTAAGCTTGTTGTATATTCGCTCTAAGTATAATTATATGGAGCACCTCACATTTGCATTTCATACGCAAAGCATGTGTTTTATTTTGTACAGCATCGCTTTAATTATAGATTTGATTACCGGAGATAGCTTCGGAGTTAATTTTGCGCATCTTATTTTTATTGGGTATTTATTTCAGGGATTACGTAAATTCTACCAGCAGGGAAAACTAAAAACCACTGTTAAATTTATGATTCTCAACATTATATTTTTTACCTTAGCCATAATTGTGGGGCTAATATCAATATTCGGCTCTTTTGCAGTTTTTTAAAAATCCTATGGTTCAACAAATAACAAAAGGCATAAAAATCTCGGTTCATACTTTTTTCGACGGCATCATCTACGATCTCTATCAGGTAAAATATGCCTTTGGTTATAAGATCACGATCGAAAATCAAAGTAACGATTCGGTTCAACTAAAATCAAGATTCTGGAAAATAAAAGATGCCTTGAATAAGACTGAAACTGTAGAAGGAGAAGGCGTTATTGGTAAAAAACCGGTTATAAAACCAGGTGAAAAACATACTTACCAGAGTGGCTGCCTTTTAAACACCCCTTTTGGTGCAATGATTGGTCATTATAACATGATTAACTTCACTAATACCAGAAGATTTCGAGTTCAAATTCCTTCATTTAAATTAAGCGCACCTTTTGCTTTAAACTAGATCTTGGAGATTTACAATTTTTAAACTTCCGGTTGCTAACTCTTCATATTTAAATTGCTTCCGTTTTTTACTAATTTCAATCTGCGAAATACTTTGTGTTTTTAAAAATCCTCGATCTACGATAAGATCTATAGTTGCATCTCCTACACCGGCATTATGATGAAAGTCCCAAATACTTTCCGCAGAAATTTTTGTTTCTTTTTTAAATTCATCAAACCATTCTATCCTATTTTTCTTCATTGCAGAATCATACAGCGGAGATGAAGACCAAATTTGAGGTTTTAAGGGAACATTTTTTATATGCAACTGCTTTGCATCCCAAACCATTTCAAAAATTATTAGATCTGAAGACCAATCAACACAAAGCATTGTAAAAGGCTCGATACCTTCAAAATCGTAGTTTTCAGCATACATCTTTACATCTTCCGTAGCTAGAAATTCTTTTACCACTACTCCCCTGCTTTTTCGATAGGGAGGATTGCGTTTATGTGCTTTAAATTCTCCGTTCATGATCCCAATTAAACGTTTATGAGCACTTACCCCTAGCCAAGTACCCCCAGCAACGGCATCTTTTGGAAAAATCATTTCACATCCATTAACATTTTTCTTTCTGGGAGGTAAAGTTTCTCGTTCTATCGCCTCGTCCCGGTTGAAGCTTAATATGAAAGAATCTGAATGCTTTCCTTTTGGAAAAATACTTACTGTACACATAATTTTATCTTAAACACGTAGCTGAATTTACGAAAAAAGTTAAGCTTACTTAAAACCTAACTTAGAAGTTACTATTCCCTATTATTTTTTTTACCTTTAAAATGAATTAAAAACCAAATAAAACAAGCATAAAACAATATGGGAAAAGGATTTTTTCACGTTCCGAAAGCGCAAAATGAACCAGTAAAATCATACGCTCCTGGAACTCCAGAAAGAGAAGAAGTATTATTAACATATAAAGAGTTGTACAATACCAAAGTAGATGTACCACTTTACATAGGTTCTGAAGAAATTAGAACCGGAAAAACATTAAATATAAATCCGCCTCACGACCATCAACACGATTGCGGTGTTTACCATTTAGCCGAGAAAAAACATATCGAAAAAGCAATCGATACTGCATTGGAAGCTCGTAAGAAATGGGCGAAATTAGAATGGGAACAAAGAGCAGCGGTATTTTTAAAAGCAGCAGATCTAATTTCGGGACCTTACCGTCAGAAAATGAATGCTGCTACTATGATCGGTCAGTCTAAAACCGTCTATCAGGCAGAAATTGATGCAGCAGCAGAGATTTGTGACTTTTTACGTTTTAACGTAGAATATATGTCTGATCTTTATAAGGAGCAACCAAACTCTTCAGACGGAAATTGGAATCGTATTGAATATCGCCCATTAGAAGGTTTTGTATATGCGATTACACCATTTAATTTTACAGCGATATCTGGTAATTTACCAAGTAGTGCTGCATTAATGGGTAATGTTGCCGTATGGAAACCTAGTGACAGCCAAATGCTTTCTGCACAAGTAATCATGGAAGTATTTAAAGAAGCTGGTGTACCAGACGGTGTGATTAATATGGTACAGGGTGATCCAGAAATGATTACAGATACTGTATTGGCCAGCCCAGATTTCGCCGGAATCCATTATACGGGTAGTACTGAAGTATTTAAGAATATTTGGACTAAAATTGGTAACAACATTCACACATACAAGTCTTACCCAAGAATTGTTGGAGAAACAGGTGGAAAAGATTTTATTGTTGCACATCCAACCTCGAATGCTAAGCAAGTTGCTACAGCGATTACTCGCGGGGCATTTGAATACCAGGGACAAAAATGTAGTGCTGCATCCAGAGTTTATTTACCAAAAAGTTTATGGCCAGAAATTAAAGATTACGTAATTGAAGACGTAAAATCAATAAAAATGGGATCTCCGGAAGACCTTACTAATTTCTTCTCTGCCGTAATACACGAAAAATCATTCGATAAATTATCTTCTTATATCGAAAAAGCAAAAGAAGATGATGATGCTGAAATCGTGGTTGGTGGTAATTGTGATAAATCAAAAGGTTATTTTGTAGAACCTACTGTAATCTTAGCCAAAGATCCTCACTATACAACAATGGAAGAGGAATTATTTGGTCCAGTTGTAACCATTTACGTATATGAAGATGATAAGTGGGAAGAAACTTTACATACTGTAGATAATACGAGTGCTTATGCCTTAACTGGGGCTGTATTTTCTGCAGATCGTTACGAAGCAGCAAAAGCTACTGATATCTTACAAAACGCTGCTGGTAACTTCTATATTAACGATAAACCAACCGGAGCCGTTGTAGGCCAACAACCGTTTGGTGGAGCAAGAGCTAGTGGTACTAATGATAAAGCAGGATCTAAACTTAATTTAATGCGTTGGATTTCTCCTCGTTTAATTAAGGAAACTTTCGTTCCAGCTACCGATTATAAATATCCTCACATGAAAGAATAATCTTTCAACAAATATTTTTAGAAAAAGGCTACTTTAAAGTAGCCTTTTTTTATGACTTAAAATGACTTTTAGTGTTTTATAATAAAAATTTAAGGCACAGATTTTGTTATCTAATATTACTTTCACCGCTAAAAACCAACCTTTTATCGGTGTTTTATATAAAAAAAGAGTAAATTTGCAAGGACGAATAATGATGAGAGCTAATTTGAAGACCCTACAAAAATTTGAAATTAGAGTATCCTATTGTAAGAAGGCTAAAAAAAGTAGTAAAATATAACGCCTATGAAGAAAACTACTTTTCCCGGAGCCGTCATTATTTTAGGGATATTTATAACGATTTTTTTCATCAACCAATCAGAATCTTTCGGATTGGAAGAGGATCTTATTATCACATCTTCATCTACAGATCTAACTTGCTATAATGCCGACAATGGCGCTATAGATATTGATGTTTCCGGAGGAAATGGAAATTACTCATATCAATGGACTGGTCCCAACTTCTTCACTTCCTCTACTGAAGATATTTCTAATCTTGCAGCGGGAACTTATACTGTTTCAATCACAGATGATGCTGGAAACTCAGGTCGTGAATCTATTATTATATCTCAACCAGAAGAATTAGTTCTTGATAGTTTTTCTACCTCTAATGTGAGCTGCAATGGATTTAATGACGGCGCTATAATAGCAGAATCGGTGTCAGGAGGTACCGCACCATATCAATATTCGATTGATGGAACGAGTTTTTCAACGAATTCCAACTTTCAAAATCTTTCCGCAGGAAATTATACTTTGACGGTTCGTGATGCCAATAACTGTTCGATTGCTACGAATATTGAAATTACGCAGCCCGATCAATTGACAATGACCAGCCCTTCTTCACAAAACGTGTCTTGTTTTGGTGGAAATGATGGAAGTATTTCAGCAGGTTCGGTTTCAGGCGGAACTAGTCCATATCAATATTCGATCAATGGAACGAGTTTTTCTACGAATTCCAACTTTCAAAATCTTTCCGCAGGAAATTATACGTTGACGGTGCGTGATGTCAATAACTGTTCGATTTCAACGAATATTCAAATTACGCAGCCCGATCAATTGACAATGACCGCACCTTCTTCACAAAACGTGTCTTGTTTTGGTGGAAATGATGGCAGTATTTCAGCAGGAAAAGTTTCGGGCGGAACTAGTCCGTATCAATATTCGATTGATGGAACGAGTTTTTCCACAAACTCAAATTTCGATAATCTTTCCGCAGGAAATTATACGTTGACGGTGCGCGATCAAAATAACTGTTCAATTTCAAGGAATATTCAAATTACGCAGCCCGATCAATTGGAAATGACGACTCCGGATTCACAAAACGTGTCTTGTTTTGGTGGAAATGATGGAAGTATTTCAGCAGGTTCGGTTTCAGGCGGAACTAGTCCATATCAATATTCGATCAATGGAACGAGTTTTTCTACGAATTCCAACTTTCAAAATCTTTCCGCAGGAAATTATACGTTGACGGTTCGCGATGCCAATAACTGTTCGATTTCAAGGAATATTGAAATTACGCAGCCCGATCAATTGACAATGACCGCACCTTCTTCACAAAACGTGTCTTGTTTTGGTGGAAATGATGGCAGTATTTCAGCAGGAACAGTTTCAGGTGGAACTAGTCCGTATCAATATTCGATTGATGGAAATAACTTTTCGACAAGCTCCAACTTTCAAAATCTTTCCGCAGGAAATTATACGCTGACGCTTCGTGATGCCAATAACTGTTCGATTGCTACGAATATTCAAATTACGCAGCCCGATCAATTGGAAATGACGACTCCGGATTCACAAAACGTGTCTTGTTTTGGTGGAAATGATGGAAGTATTTCAGCAGGTTCGGTTTCAGGCGGAACTAGTCCATATCAATATTCGATCAATGGAACGAGTTTTTCTACGAATTCCAACTTTCAAAATCTTTCCGCAGGAAATTATACGTTGACGGTGCGTGATGTCAATAACTGTTCGATTTCAACGAATATTCAAATTACGCAGCCCGATCAATTGACAATGACCGCACCTTCTTCACAAAACGTGTCTTGTTTTGGTGGAAATGATGGCAGTATTTCAGCAGGAAAAGTTTCGGGCGGAACTAGTCCGTATCAATATTCGATTAATGGAACGAGTTTTTCCACAAACTCAAATTTCGATAATCTTTCCGCAGGAAATTATACGTTGACGGTGCGCGATCAAAATAACTGTTCAATTTCAAGGAATATTCAAATTACGCAGCCCGATCAATTGGAAATGACGACTCCGGATTCACAAAACGTGTCTTGTTTTGGTGGAAATGATGGAAGTATTTCAGCAGGTTCGGTTTCAGGCGGAACTAGTCCATATCAATATTCGATCAATGGAACGAGTTTTTCTACGAATTCCAACTTTCAAAATCTTTCCGCAGGAAATTATACGTTGACGGTTCGCGATGCCAATAACTGTTCGATTTCAAGGAATATTGAAATTACGCAGCCCGATCAATTGACAATGACCGCACCTTCTTCACAAAAAGTGTCCTGTTTTGGTGGAAATGATGGAAGTATTTCAGCAGGTTCGGTTTCAGGCGGAACTAGTCCATATCAATATTCGATCAATGGAACGAGTTTTTCTACGAATTCCAACTTTCAAAATCTTTCCGCAGGAAATTATACGTTGACGGTTCGCGATGCCAATAACTGTTCGATTTCAAGGAATATTGAAATTACGCAGCCCGATCAATTGACAATGACCGCACCTTCTTCACAAAAAGTGTCCTGTTTTGGTGGAAATAACGGAAGTATTTCAGCAGGAACAGTTTCAGGAGGAATTAGTCCGTATCAATATTCGATTGATGGAACGACTTTTTCCACAAACTCAAATTTCGATAATCTTTCCGCAGGAAATTATACGTTGACGGTTCGTGATGCCAATAACTGTTCGATTGCTACGAATATTCAAATTACGCAGCCCGATCAATTGGAAATGACGGCTCCAAATTCGCAAAATGTTTCTTGTTTTGGTGGAAATGACGGAAGTATTTCAGCAGGTTCAGTTTCGGGTGGAACTAGTCCGTATCAATATTCGATTGATGGAACGAGTTTTTCTACGAATTCCAACTTTCAAAATCTTTCAGCAGGAAATTATACGTTGACCGTGCGCGATCAAAATAACTGTTCGATTTCAACGAATATTGAAATCACGCAGCCTGATCAGTTGAAAATGACGGCACCTTCTTCACAAAACGTGTCTTGTTTTGGTGGAAATGACGGAAGTATTACAGCAGGTTCAGTTTCGGGTGGAACTAGTCCGTATCAATATTCGATTGATGGAATTAATTATCAATCGAATAGAAAATTCAGCAATTTATTTGCCGACACATATTCTTTAACAATTTTAGATAATAATGGTTGTACTATAAGTCAAACTATACAAATAACTCAACCAAATGATCTTACTGCTTCATCTCCATCGGTAACAAACGTAAATTGTTTTGGAACTTCTACGGGTAAAATAACCGCTGGCGAGGTTAATGGCGGAACAGCGCCATTTGAGTATTCTATCGATAATACTAATTTTCAAACCGATAGAAATTTCACCGGCTTGAGCGCTGGTACGTATACGCTTTTTATTAAAGATGCTAATGCCTGCGGTATCCAGCAACTATTCACCATAGAACAGCCAGACGAACTTATTTCTAATTATAACAAAACCGATGTTAATTGCTATAAGGAAGACTCAGGTATTATTCAGTTTACTAAAATATCTGGCGGTAGCGGTCGTTTCGAATTCAGCATTGATAACGGTTTAAATTGGTCAAAATCGGCTATTTTTGAAAATTTAAAACCAGGTTCATATACGCTAAAATTAAGAGATGAAAACAATATAAACTGCCAAAAATTAATCGCAGAAAATATAATAATAAGTGAGCCAAGTGCTCCTGTAGAAGTATCTGTTTCTACCACCCGAACTACAGTTTTTAACTCTAAAACAGGAACTGCCGAGGCCAATCCAACTGGAGGAACTCCTGGTTATACTTACGAATGGCGAGCTGAAGGAAATTCTACAATATTAGCTACAACAAAAAAAGCAACAAATCTTGCTGCAGGTAATTATAAGCTTAGTGTATATGACAAAAATGGATGTACCAAAACTATTGATGTTGTTGTAAATGAATTATTAAAGGCAGAAATTTTACCAACTTCTATTTGTGAAGGAGAAAACAATGTTCGGGTAAGTTATTTTGAAGTAGCAAATGGTACGGCTTATGGAGGCGTAGCGCCATACTCATATACCTGGGATTTCGACAACGATGGAACGTATACGACAGATACTGGATTAGGTCCTCACAGAGTGACCTACCCATCTGAAGGAAACCGAATTATCACATTAACTGTCACCGATGCTGAAGGGTTTAGCCAGGATTTTATATACCAACAATACGTTGGTGAGTGTTATGTAGACAACTGCGGATCTAATGATTTTGGTATTGCGGGATATTATATTGGAGATGCTTCAGGTACAGAAATAACCTCTGAAAATTGCAACGATGGTGTTCAAAAATACATTTATGTTCAACTAGATCAGAATACTTCGCGTTACTCTCTTTATACCGAATTCACGTACAGTGTTAAAAGTCTGGAAACTAATGAGACTACCATAATAAGAGAATTTGGATGTTTTTATGAGCGAGAAGAAATACCTATTAATGCTCGTGCTATCCCAATTAATTATCAATGCGGTGACGAGGTTTCGATTGATAATATTTATCTAACATTCTCAAATAACAAAAAGAATGCCTGCGGACAGAGTAGTAAATCTAAATGCTTTTCTACTAACAATCAAGAAATTGTTTTCACTCCTTTATATGCTAAAGCAACACCTAATGAATTGGAATGTTATGATTCTGAATTAGGAACCATACGCGTACAGGCATCAGGAGGACGAGCACCTTACAGTTACAGCATAACTAGTGCTACTTCAGGCTACCAAAAGGAAAACTTATTCGAAATTTTAAAAGCTGGATCTTATGATGTATGGGTAAAAGATTCTGAAGCAAATATTTTTAAAATTCCTTCCGTAGTTATTACTCAGCCAGAGTCTCCTATCACAATGGAGTTTGAAATTCAGCAACCCGTTTGTCCTGGCGATAACGCAACCGTAACGGTAAATCCTTCGGGAGGCACTCCAAAGATTGGAGATGAGGAGACGGCTTACGAATATCTTTGGAACGACGCATCTGGATCTACAACAAAAACCTTAAATAATCTAGAACCAGGACAATATACAATTACCGTTATTGATGCTAACCAATGCCAAGCTATACGCACAATAAATATTACTGAACCAGAGCAATTAACTACAGCTATTACTGGCGAAGATAAAGTGCTGGGGTGTGGCTATTATCAAACTACATTAGAAGCCAATACTCCAGAGTTTGGTTCGGGCATATGGAGCGTGGTGAGTGGACCAGCAAATTATAACTTTATTAATCCGAGTGATCCTAATACCAATTTTATAGGTGATGAAGGCCAATATGTTTTAAGGTGGACGGTATTTAATGAAAATTGTTCTAATTATGATGAGCTTAATCTTACCATTTCAGCGAATTGTAATAGCCTAGATTTTGACGGAAAAGATGATCATATTTTAATAGGCGACTCCTTTGGCATGGAGGATAAAGAAAGTTTTACTATTGAGGCATGGATTAAATCTGAAAGCAATACCGGAATTAAAACTATACTTTCCAAAAGAGATATTCAGAATATAAATGCCGGCGGGTACGATTTCATAATTAACTCAGGTTCCCCAACCTTTAGATGGAATGGAAATTCTGTTTCAACTTCACATAAAATTAGCGAAGGTATTTGGCATCATGTTGCGGTTATATATAAAAACGGAAATATAAAATTATATGTAGATGGTATTCCTTTAGCCAACAAAGATGGAAATCTTCCTACTTCAGTACCTTATCCATTTATAATTGGTGCAGTGCATAATAGTACAAGTCCAGACATTCCTTCTAATTATTTTGATGGTTGGATTGAAGAACTTAGAATTTGGAATAAAAGTCTTACTGAAAAACAACTAAGATTTTTAATGAATCAGCATATTGCGATTGCAAGTAATCCTTTACGCGGTAACGCTATACCTATCGATGTTCCCGGAAGCTTAAATTGGAATGATCTAGAAGCCTATTATCAATTAAAAGGTAACCCAGAGGCAATTGCAGAGGGATTAACTCCAGAAATTACTGGCAATCACAATAACGGTCTTATTCGAAATATAACCTCAACACAAGAGAACACGGCTCCGCTTCCTTATATTTTGAATGAGGAAAATCAAGATTGGACAAATCAAACCACCTGGTATTTACCTACATCGGTTAATGATTCTAAAGTTTCTGAAAGAGAAGTATGGAAAGTCCCCGGAAGTTATGGTATTGATGGACAGACGACCATAGATTGGAATATTGTTGAAATTTCGAAAGATATATTTTACCCTTACGCAAATTCAACAAAACCCTTACAAGTACTTGGGTTAATTTCTAATGCCGGTGCTTTAAATATGATGGGGATTAATCCTCCCAATGGCGGAACAGGAAATCCTTTAGTTATTACCGATTATTTAAAATTAAATGGAATTATAGATTTAAATGGCGAATCTCAATTAATACAAACCGAAGGCAGCATTTTAGATCCTAATAGTACTGGATTTATACAAAGGGATCAACAAGGAACTGCGAATTCTTTTAATTATAATTACTGGTCTTCTCCTGTGAGCTCCAATTCTGTTAATTCTGGCTTCACTATTGGAGAAGTTTTAAAAGATGGTACCGATCCAGATAATATTCAAGATATTGCCTTTAAAAGACAGTTTACATGGGCAGATTCTAAAAACTATACAGGCCCAAAAAGAATTAGCACTTATTGGTTAAATAAATTCCATCAAATAGCTATATACTCAGGCTGGGAACAAATAAATGAAAATACCAAACTAAAGCCAGGTGAAGGCTATACGATGAAAGGAACCTCGGGTTCTGTAGATATCTTTTCTTTACAAAACTACACTTTCAAAGGTTTGCCCAATAATGGAAATATAACTTTAGGCATCGAACCTAACGAAATTTACCTAATAGGTAATCCCTATCCTTCCGCACTAGATGGGGAACAATTTATTCTTGACAATCTTGATAAAAAACAGGTGAATGGTGCTACCGGAGATAAAAACCTTTTTAATGGTGCCATCTACCTCTGGGATCACTTTGGTGATAGCAATTCGCACTATTTAAAAGACTATGTTGGTGGTTATGCTACGCTTAATTTAATAGGAAGCGTCCCCGCAATTGCTACAGATGAGCTTATTAACGCCAACAATACACAAAGTGATAGAAGACCGGGTAAATATATTCCGGTAGGGCAAGGATTTTTTGTTAATAGTTATCTAAATGCAGAAACAAGTGGTAATATCACCATTAGCTCGGGCGATATATTATTTAGAAATGAACAACGAGTTTTTGCTAAAGAAACAAATTCTTCTGAATCTCATTTTTTAAAACCCGAGACAAAATCAAAGAAAACTTCAGAAAATAAAACAATTACCCAGGCTGACACTCGACAAAAAATTCGATTAAACTATAAATCTCCGGGTGGGATGTACCGCGAAATTGTCGTAGGTGCAGATGAAAATGCAACGTCTGAATTTGATCTTGGTTATGATGCCCCTCTTTATGACATGCAAAAGGAAGATATGTTTTGGCTAATGAAGAACCAGGCGCTGGTAATACAGGGAGTTCCAGATTTCAACAGTGAGCGGGTTTTAGATCTTGGTGTGATTGTGCGATCTAGTGCCGAATTTTATATTGAAATAGACTCTTTAGAAAATATTTCTTCTGAAAAGGAAATTTACTTATTAGATCGCCAAGACAGTACATATTTCGACTTAAGAGCTGAAAAATTTGTTGCAACTATAGATAGCGGTTATTACGACAAAAGATTTGCTATAACTTTCCAAAAAATCGAAGATCCAACAGAAGAAGAGCCAACCGAAGAAGAACAAGAAAATGATGACGACGATGTTTCCGAAGAGGATGAGGATACAGAAGGCAATGGGGATGAGACAGATGGTGAATCAGATGAAGAACAAACGGAGGATGATGAAGACGAGGCTATCGATGATGATGAAAAACCTGAACCTCCAGAAACTCCAGATGAAGATGACAGCTATCTAAGCGGGAAATTCCGAATTTTGTATTTGCGCGAAGATGATGCTGTTTATATAGAGAATCCAGAACGTATTGAAATTAACAATATTCTTCTTTACGGACTTAACGGTAGCTTTATAAAAGAATTTAAAAATATCCCTTTAGTGGAAGAAATATACATTCCGCTTGAAAAAGAAATGAGCAGCGCAGTATATATCCTAAAAATAAATACCGCCAAAGGAGTTACCAATTTGAAGTTTGTAAGAAAATAGAATTAAAAAAAGTGGAGCTGATAGCCACTTTTTTTTAACCTTTATATTTTAATGGTAAATGAACCACCTTTTTTGTCTCGAAGAAATCTTCTTCAAAATAATCTGTTAGATTGTATATTTTCGCAGTTTGATAATCATTAAGCTCTTCCGATAAATCACCGCCTTTTAAATACAGTATTCCGTTTTTAAGCTCATGATTATTCTTTTTTGCAATTTTTCCTTTGGTCCATCTCACAAAAGTTGGCATAGCAGCAACAGCTCTACTTATAATAAAATCGTAGTGACCATCTATATTCTCAACTCGATCATTAGTTGTCTTAACATTTTGTAATCCTAAACCTGCAGTAACTTCCTCTACTACTTTCATCTTTTTACCAATAGAATCTACTAAATGAAAATTGGTTTCAGGAAAAAGAATTGCTAATGGAATCCCCGGGAATCCACCACCAGTGCCAACATCAAGAATATTAGCATTTGGTTTAAATTTCTGAACTTTTGCTATTCCTAAAGAATGCAGAACGTGGCGTAAATATAATTCATCTATATCTTTTCTACTTACCACATTAATTTTGAGATTCCAATCTTTATAAAGTTCTTCCAATTGCTCGAAATGAGCAATTTGCTGCGGACTAAGTCCATCAAAGTATTTCCTGAGTAATTCCAACTGAGTGATTTTTAAACAAAATTAGAAATTTAGTATTAAAGTGACTATTTAATTCGTTTCGAAAGTTTAATATTTTACCTTTGAAGATAGTTTAATTTTACACATGGATTTATCACAACCTAATATACGATTCTCGAGAATAGATTCTGCTAAATTTTTCAGAACCTTAAATAAACGAGTAAATACTTATTTTAAAGAAAATAACCTTAAGAAAACAGGAAACTGGAAATTGCACTTAAAAACTGCGGTTATGTTTTGCATGTTTTTATCTCCTTATTTTATTATTTTAACCTTAGACATCTCACAATGGTGGATGCTTTTACTTACTGTTGTAATGGGTATAGGCATGGCTGGAGTTGGAATGAATATTATGCATGATGGTAATCATGGATCTTATTCATCAAAAAAATGGGTAAACAAATTTATGGGCGGCACCATTTATATCTTAGCAGGGAACGTTTACAACTGGCAGGTTCAGCACAATGTGCTTCATCATACATATACCAACATACATGGGCACGACGAAGATCTGGATGCCGGTAGGATAATTCGGTTCTCAAAACATGCCGAATGGAGAAGATTCCACAAATTTCAGCATTATTATTCTATATTTCTATATGGTTTATTAACCTTTAACTGGGCGATTACAACAGACTTTAAACAATCCAGAAGATATTTAAAAAGAAAACTTTCTTACGGAAAAATGCCAAATCCCGTAAAGCAATGGAGTACAGTAGCGATTACCAAAGTTATCTATTTGGCAATTTGGATTTTGCTGCCGATGTTGATATTATCCATTTCTTGGTGGAAAATATTAATTGGATTTTTTGTGATGCATTATGTTGCTGGATTAATACTAAGCATTGTTTTTCAATTAGCACATGTTGTTAAAGATACCGATATGCCTTTACCAGATGATACCGGATCTATGAAAAACACCTGGGCAATCCATCAATTATTTACCACGGTTAATTTTTCAACTAAAAATAAAATAGTAAACTGGTTTACCGGTGGATTAAATCATCAGGTAGAACACCATATATTCCCTAATATTAGTCATATTCATTATGATAAGATTGCCCAAATAGTGAAACAGACTGCACAGGAATGTAATTTACCTTACAACGAATACAAAACCACACGCGCAGCGATTATAGCTCATTTTAAATATTTAAAAGAAATGGGTGCCAAACCTGCAATATCGTCTTAATACTTATTTATTAATCATTTTAAAATGCAAGAAAAACTCTCTAACAGAATTAACAATTTAGCAACTTCGCAAACGCTGGCTATGGCAGCTAAAGCGCGTGAATTAAGAGCAGAAGGTAAAGATATTATTGGCCTTTCACTTGGAGAGCCCGATTTTAATACGCCAGATTTTATCAAAGACGCTGCAATTAAAGCCATAAATGATAATTATAATTCCTACACACCTGTAGATGGATATGTAGAACTTAAGGATGCTATTATTACTAAATTCAAAAGAGATAATAATTTAACCTACACCCATCCACAAATCGTTGTTTCTACAGGTGCAAAGCAATCGCTGGCTAATGTTGCATTAGCAATGTTAAATGCGGGTGACGAAGTTATTTTACCATGTCCTTATTGGGTTAGCTACGCTGAAATTGTAAAACTTGCAGAAGGCGTTCCTGTTGAAGTTCCTACAGCTCTAGAGTCTAATTTTAAAATGACTCCAGAACAACTTGAAGCTGCAATTACACCTAAAACAAAAATGCTTTGGTATAGCTCACCTTGTAACCCAAGTGGGATGGTATACAACAAAGAAGAGCTTAGAGCTTTAGCTGATGTTTTAGCTAAACATCCTGATATTATAATTGTAAGTGACGAAATTTACGAACACATCAACTACATTGGTGGTCACGCTTCTATGGCTGAATTTGAAGACATGTACGAACGTACCGTAACTGTTAATGGTGTTGCAAAAGCTTTCGCCATGACAGGATGGAGAATTGGATATATTGGAGCGCCATCTTGGATTGCTCGCGCTTGCAACAAACTACAGGGACAAGTTACCAGCGGTGCTAACTGTATTGCTCAACGAGCTGTAATTACTGCTTTGGAAGCTCCGGTTAGCAAAATTAGCTATATGGTAGATAAGTTTAAATCTAGAAGAAAATTAATTCTCGATTTACTTAATAATATCGAAGGATTTGAAACTACAGAGCCAGAAGGTGCTTTTTATGTATTCCCTAATATCTCTCATTACTTCGGAAAAACAATTAAAGGACATACCATAAACAATGCTACAGATTTCTCTATGTTCTTATTAGAAGAAGCATTAGTAGCAACAGTTACTGGTGATGCTTTTGGAAATCCTGAATGTATTAGAATATCTTACGCTGCTAGCGAGGAACAAATTGAAGAGGCTTTAAAAAGAATAAAATCAGCTTTAGCTGAATAATATATTCTAAACATAAATTTTAAAAACCGGCCTAGTGCCGGTTTTTTTATGGAATATCGAAGTTTAATTATAATATATCTAGCGATTTCTCCAGAAAAAGGGAGTTAATATTATAAGTACCGTAAAGAGTTCTAATCTACCAATAAGCATTAAAAAAGAACACCACCATTTACCAAAATCAGGTAATAAATCAAAATTGTTTACAGGGCTAAGTGCTCCAAATGCTGGGCCAATATTCCCTAAGGATGAAGCAGCGCCACCAATCGCAGTTTCGAAATCTAATCCCAGTGCCGCTAAAACTACTGCTCCAATAATAAAAGATAACATATAAAGGATAAAGAACCCCTGGATATTAAAAACAATATCACTATTAATTGATTTCTTATTGAAACGCACCGGTAAGATCGCATTAGGATGAAGCGTACGCTTAAATTGGATAAATCCATTACGGATCATTATAATATGACGCATCACTTTTACACCACCAGCTGTACTTCCGGCAGAGCCACCTAAGAAAAACATTCCGAAGTAAAAAATGGTTAAAAATGGTGTCCACATAGTAAAATCGGCAGATACAAAACCAGTTGTCGTAATCACAGTTAACACCTGAAATAAGGAATGTCTAAATGCACTTTCACCCTCTCCCCAAACCATTGGATGATCTATAGAAGATAATGAAACATCTGCTTTAAAATATACAATTAAGGCTGAGATTAAGGTAAAGATCCCTACAAAATAAAAATACCATTTAAACTCATCATCCTGTAAAACACGTTGCACCCTTCCTTTAAACGCAAAATAACTCATCACAAAGTTACTTCCGGCGAGGAACATAAATAAGATAATTATGTATTGAATCATTGGATTATCATTCCAATACGCCATGCTGGCATTCTTGGTTGAAAATCCTCCAGTTGACAATGTACTAAAAGCATGATTTATTGCATCGAAAAAATCCATCCCGGCTAACATCAACAAAACCGTTTCTAGAGCGGTATAACTTACATAAATAAGCCATAATCGCTTTGCAGTATCCGTGATTCTTGGCTTCAGCTTATCAGCGCTAGGACCCGGTGATTCCGCAGCAAATAATTGCATCCCTCCTATTCCTAAAAGGGGTAAGATAGCAATCGCTAAAACGATAATACCCATACCACCTATCCAATGGGTTAGACTTCTCCAAAATAAAATTCCTTTAGGAATCGACTCAATATCATTTAAAATAGAAGCGCCTGTCGTTGTATAACCAGACATGGTTTCGAAAAACGCATTCGTAAAATCGGGAATTGCTTTGGTCATCACATAAGGCAGGCAACCACTTAAGGTCATAAATATCCACCCGAAACTCACAATAATATAACCTTCCCTAACTTTCACCTCTTTGCTATGCCCACGGGTAGTAAACATTAATAAGGTCCCTATTAGTAAAGTAACTAATGCCGCAGAAGATATACCTAAAGTAACCCCATCTTTATATAAAAAACTAATGAGAACCGATAAAAGCATGAAACCACCGTTACAAATTAGCAGTAACCCCATGACATGTAGAATAACCTTAAAGTTAAGTTTCGGCATTATAGGAATAATTTTTCAACCTTCTTAATCGAACGCGGAAGACAACATACCACTATACGATCTCCGGGCTTTATTAAAAATTCACCTAAAGCAATTATTCCCTCTCCATGACGAATAATACCGCCAATAATTGCTGAACGAGGGAAATCAAGATTTTTAATCTTTTTATCGGCTACCTGAGAGCCAGGTTTCACGATAAACTCTAAAAGCTCAGCATTCATATTGTTAAGCTTGGTCATCGCCACTACCTCTCCTTTACGTATATATCTAAAAATATTATTTGCCGCCAATAGCTTTTTGTTAATTAGCGTATCGATCCCAATAGAGTGGCTTAGCTGAAAATAATCCATATTTTCTACTAAAGAGATCGTTTTCTTTACACTCTTAGATTTTGCAACCAGGCAGGACATAATATTTGTCTCTGAATTTCCGGTAACAGCAATAAAAGCATCCATATCGTGGATGTTTTCTTCTTCCAATAACTCTACATTTCGGCCATCGCCGTGAATGATCAATGTATTTGGCAGTTCATCGGCGAGATCGTAAGCTTTTTCTTTATTTGCTTCAACAAGCTTTACATTAAAATTATTACGACACAAATCCCGGGCAGTTTTTCTTCCAATCTTACTCCCCCCAAGAATCATAACACTTTTAATTTCCTGTTTAGTCTTACCCGTAAGTTTATAAAGCTCTTCTACCCCACTCTTAAGTGTGATAAAATATACCTGATCGCCTTCTTTAAATTGAGTATCTCCACGAGGTATTAACGTATACTGTGTTCCAAAACGCTGGATTGCAATGGGTACAAAGTTTAGCTGCGGAAATATCCTAGCTGCTTCCTTTACCGTTTTCCCCACAAAACGAGCTGTTCTAGACAAGCTTAAACCAATCATGGTTAGCGCCCCATCTTCAAACTCGTAACTATCATTAAATGCAGACTGATTTAATAATAAAGCAATTTCTCTTGCTGCCAAAGCTTCAGGAGAAATAAGCTCGTCTATACCAAATTGGGTGAATCCTATTTCTTCTTTTTTTTCTAAAAACTCTGTATTAGAAATACGAGCGATGGTTCTTAAGGCACCAAGCTGTTTAGCAAGCACACATACCGTAATATTAGTGGCTTCGCTAGATGTCACACTAATTAACATATCGGTGTACTTAACCTGGGCATCTTTTAAAATTGCGATAGAACTGGCATCTCCTTTAATCGTTCGGATATCCAGATGGGTATCTGCATATTGCAATCGATCTCTACTTGGATCAATCAGCGTAATATCCTGTGACTCAAAAGAAAGTAATTTAGCTAAATGAAAGCCCACTTCACCTGCACCGGCGATAATTATTTTCATATAACAGCTTCAAATTGTAAGAGGTGCAAATGTAAGCTATTTTTGAATAAACCTAAAACTGAGTGGATAAGAACAATTCAGAAATCTTTATATACTAATTCTTCTATAAAACTTATCTTTGAACCAAAATTGCAGAAATGAGCAAAAAAATTACTCCTTACGATGGTTCTCCCCAAAGTAAAAAGCAGCAGGTAGAGCAAATGTTCGATAAAATCTCTGGCAAATATGACGGGATGAATCGTGTTATTTCTATGGGAACCGATGTGAGCTGGAGAAAGAAGGTTGTACAAATGGCCAAAAATCACCAGCCAGAGACGGTCTTGGATATTGCTACGGGAACAGGAGATCTTGCCATACAAATTGCTGAAGCTGCCGATGCTAAAAAAATCGTTGGATTGGATTTATCTGAAGGAATGCTAAAAGTTGGACGTAAAAAAATTATGTCTAAAAATCTGCAAACCCAGATAGAAATGATACAGGGAGATTCTGAAGCTTTACCTTTTGAGGATAATTCTTTTGATGTAATCACGGTTGCATTTGGAGTTCGTAATTTCGAGAATTTAGAACTTGGCTTATCAGAGATTTACCGTGTACTTAAAAAAGGAGGATTATTTATCGTACTGGAAACCTCTGTACCTACCAAATTCCCTTTTAAACAAGGATATAAATTTTACTCTAACTTAATTTTGCCAACTATAGGAAAACTTTTTTCGGAAGATAAAGATGCCTATAGCTATTTAAGCAAAAGTGCGGCAGAATTTCCTTATGGAGAACAATTCAACAATATTTTAAAGAAAATTGGGTTTATATCTGTAGCAAGTGCTCCACAAACTTTAGGAGTTGCCACAATATATAATGCATCAAAGTAATTGTATGAAGCGATATTTTATCCTATTCATCATCATATTTTCTCTAAAACCAATGCAAGCTCAGCTCTTTTCAAAAGAAAAGGTGCAGCAAAGCGTCGATATTGATAATAAAAGGTGGTCTTGGGGTTATTTTCTTGGATTTAACAGCTACGACTTTCATTTCGATTACAAAGAATATGATTCGAACTCAATTACAGGTCGCGAAATAGCGGTAGACAAAAACATCGGTTTTAATGTTGGATTATTAGGAAACTTAAAACTGCATAAAAATGTAGATTTACGATTACAACCAGGTGTAAATTTCACTTCCAGAGGGTTTTATTTTACACCCGGAAATGGAGTTAATGCAGATAATAGATATCGCGAGATCAATTCTACTTATATCCACGTTCCCTTATTGCTAAAAATAAACACCAATCGTTTAAATAATTTTCGTCCATTTATTCTAGGTGGAATTTCTTATTCTACAAACCTATCGAGTAACGAAGACAATAAAGATGATAATTACGCAGGGCAATTTAGAATGACCACTAATAATTATAATTGGGAAATTGGGTTTGGTATTGATTTTTATCTTTACTACTTCAAGTTCACACCTTCTATACGCGGTGTTTTTGGTTTGAATGACGAACTGGTAAGAGATGATATTCCTGACAGTATTTATACAGGAAATATTGATAAAATGACGACCAGAGCTGTCTTTTTAAACTTTACTTTTCAGTAAAAAATCACTTCAAGATAATTCTAAAATTGAAATTTATCAGAGAACTTTTGTTTACTCCTATTCCAATAGGATAGTAGGATTCCATCTAGACGAGCAAGCAAGATTCGATAAAATTTAAGCCTTTTTTTCTGAAAACCTAAAGTTTATTTTCTTCGGAATTCACTAAGGAAAATTGCTGTGGCCGTTGCGACGTTTAAACTTTCAGTGTCCTGAGATTGGCCAAATTGAGGAATACTTATTTTTTCTGAAATCAACTCTGCTATTTCTGAAGTAATCCCGTTTGCCTCGTTACCCATTACCAAAATAGATTTTTGCTGAAGTTGCTTTTGGTAGACATTCTCGCCTTCCATAAAAGTACCATAGGTTACTAAATCCTGATCTTGTAAAAATTCAGTTAGATTTTTATAAATTACATTTACACGAGTAATCGATCCCATCGTAGATTGTATCACTTTTGGATTATAACAATCTACTGTGTCTTTAGAACATACTAGATTCTTAACACCAAACCAATCGCAAAGTCTAATAATCGTACCTAAATTTCCTGGATCACGAACGCCATCTAAGGCAATCGTTAGATCATCCAAAACTTCTAAATTTTGCTGCGGAATTTTAAACAAAGCCAATGCAGTTTGTGGCGTTTTAAGAAAACTGATTTTCTTTAATTCTCGTTCTTCAGCTAGAACAAACTGTTCTTCAGGAATATCGAAAACAGCTTCAGAAGCAAATAAATTTTGTAATTGAAAATCAGAATTTAAAAATTCCCGAATCACCTTGATTCCCTCAGCAACAAAGAGTCCGTTTTTTTGTCGGTACTTTTTTTGTCCCAGGCTCGTTATTAATTTAATTTGGCTTTTACTAACCATCCAAAAAATGTATTTTTGATCACTTTAAAACCTACTGTTTGAAAAGGCTTTTCGCAAAAATATCATTATTTTTTTTAGTAACCCTTTTTCTGTTTTCCTGTGATGCTGTAAAGCGCCTAGAGGAAAACCAGCAGCTTTTGGAACAAAACGACATTTACGTTAATGGCGAAAAAACTAACCAAACCAGCATTTATGGGCAGTTAGATCAAGAACCAAATACAAAATTACTGGGCATACCTTTGCGTTTGCATTTCTATAATTTGGCAAGACCTCATATCGATTCTATTTTGAATGAGAAATATATTCAGGATTCGGTAAAATTTCGAAGGCTTGTAAATCGGCTTTCCAGAAAGCAATTTGATCAATTAATTCAGAATAAAAAAGATTTTAATGCCTGGTTAAAACGTACCGGCGAAGCTCCTGTGATCTTAAAAAATAAAGATATTCAGGATTCCGAAGAGAATTTAAAATCATATTACTGGAATAATGGCTGGTTTAATGTAAAAACATCTTCAGAAATTGTTCCTTTAGACAAAGAAAAAAGAGCTCGAGTAGACTATTTTGTAGAAACCGGAAAGGCTTATGAGGTAGATTCAATCAAAACAAGAATCAGTTCTCCGGTGTTAGATTCTATTTATAATGAGCACGATCAAAATTCTATTATCAAATCTGGTAAACAATACAAAACCTTAGATTATAATGCTGAAAGGGATCGATTAACTTCCCTTTTTAGAAATAATGGTGTTTATAATTTTGAACAGGAATATATAAGTTTTGATGCAGATACCATTAATACCAATTATAATGTAAACACGAGTGTGATTATTGGTGATTTACCTACTGCTGAAGATGATACGGTAAAAAAGAGCTTCAAAATTCATAAAATTAGCCGTGTAAATATTATAACCGATTATAAATTTACCAATAAAAACAGACATTTATTAGACAGTGCACAGGTAAAAGGAGGATATTATCTCTATTCTTATGATGAATTAGACTATAAACCTGAAGCAATTACCGATGCCGTTTTTATAAGACCTGGAAGAATTTACCGGGATATCGATCGTACCAGAACCTACAGCCGTTTAAATTCGTATAGAGTTTTTAAATACCCCAATATTCAATATATGCCAGATCCCGAAGATAGCACGGGAACCGATTTAATTACCAATATTTTCTTAACACCACAACAAAAGTATTCTTTGGGTTTTAATTTTGATCTTTCTCAATCTAATATTCAAAAATTTGGGATTGGCTTTGGTGGCTCGCTATTGATTAGGAACATATTTGGAGGTGCTGAAAATTTTGAAATATCGGCAAGAGGAAGTATTGGTTCTTCCAAAGATGCCGTAACCAACAGCAGCGAGGATCGCTTTTTCGATATTACTGAAATTGGTGCTGATGTTAGTTTAACTTTCCCACGTATTTTCTTTCCTGTTAATACAGAAAAGCTAGTTCCTAAATATATGTCTCCGTTTACGTCGCTAAGTATTGGAGTAAGTACGCAAACTAATATTGGGCTCGACAAACAAAATATTACCGGAGAATTAAACTATAAGTGGACTCCTTCTAAAAAACTTACAAATAGTTTTGATTTACTCGATATCCAGTATGTAAGAAATTTAAACGCTGCCAATTACTTTAATGTTTATAGAAGTTCTTATCAAGACTTAAATGAAGTCGTAAATTCGGTAAATGTAGTGACAGATCCTGCTTACTTAAACGGTAATGGAGATCTTACAATTCCTAAAGGTGCTAATGCTTTTATAAGTGACATTAATAATAATAGAAGCACAACTACGGGGCTAACAACTAATCAATCACAACTTGTAAGGAATATTGGCGAGCGAAAACAACGTTTAACAGAGAATAATTTAATATTTGCATCAAATTTCACCTATTTGTGGAATACTAAAGATAATCTTTACGACCGTGAATTTACCCGTTTCAGAATAAAAATAGAAACCGCCGGTAATTTTTTATATGCGGTATCTGCTCTTGGTGGTCTAGATAAAAATCCTAGTGGGAATTACGATATTCTTGGCGTTAATTTTTCGCAGTATGTAAAACCCGAAGTTGATTTTATTAAGCATTGGGATTTAGGTCATCAAAATATCTTTGCTATAAGAGCTTTTGGTGGTATTGCGATTCCCTACGGAAATGCCAATAGTATCCCGTTTACAAGAAGTTTCTTTGCCGGTGGCCCTAATGATAATCGCGCCTGGCAAGCCTACGATCTTGGCCCCGGAAGCAGTGGCGGTCGCAATGAATTTAATGAAGCTAATATGAAATTAGCTCTTAATTTAGAACATCGGTATAATCTATTTGGTTCTTTAAACAGTGCATTTTTTGTAGATATTGGAAATATTTGGAATGTCCTGGATATTGTAGAAGATGAGGCATCAACATTTACCTCTTTTTCCGATTTAAAAGATATCGCTGTAGGCTCTGGCTTTGGCTTGCGCTACGATTTCAACTTTTTTATTTTAAGGTTTGATATCGGCTTTAAAACCTATAACCCAGGCAGATCTTTAGGCAACAGATGGTTTAAAGAATACAATTTTGGGCATGCGGTTTATAATGTTGGGATTAATTATCCTTTCTAAGCCAGTTTATTTTATTAATTTTGTAAACCTAATTCAACTTAAATTATGAGTCACAATATCAAACCAGGTGTAGCAACCGGAAAAGAAGTACAAGAAATATTCAATTACGCGAAAGAAAAAGGATTTGCCCTTCCTGCAGTAAACGTAATAAGCTCTAGCAGTATTAATGCTGTATTAGAAACTGCTGCTGAATTAAATTCTCCTGTAATCATTCAGTTTTCTAACGGAGGCGCACAGTTTAATGGTGGTAAAGGTCTTTCTAACGAAGATCAAAAAGCTGCTATCGCCGGTGGTGTAGCTGGCGCGAAGCATGTGCAAACTTTGGCTGAAGCTTATGGTGCAACTGTAATTATGCATACAGATCACTGTGCTAAAAAACTTTTACCTTGGATCGACGGATTATTAGACGCAAGTGAAGAACATTACGAAAAAACTGGAAAGCCGCTTTACAGTTCTCATATGATCGATCTTAGTGAAGAGCCTATTGAAGAAAATCTTGAGATTTGTAAAAAATATCTTGAGCGCATGAGCAAGATGGGAATGACTCTTGAAATTGAATTAGGTATCACTGGTGGAGAAGAAGATGGTGTTGACAATAGTGATGTTGATGCTTCAAAATTATACACACAACCAGAAGAAGTAGCTTACGCTTACGAAGAACTAAGTAAAGTTAGTGACCAGTTTACTATTGCTGCTGCCTTTGGTAACGTTCATGGTGTTTACAAACCAGGAAACGTAAAACTAACTCCTACGATTCTTAAAGACTCTCAGGAATATATCACTAAAAAATACAATGTTGAAGAAAACCATATCGATTTTGTTTTCCACGGTGGTAGTGGTTCTACTGTAGAAGAAATTCGTGAGGCTATTGGATACGGAGTAATTAAGATGAATATCGATACCGATCTTCAATACGCATACCTTGAAGGAATTAGAGACTACATGGGCGAGAACAAAGATTATCTTGCTTCGCAAATTGGTAATCCTGAAGGTGAAGATTCTCCAAACAAAAAATATTACGATCCAAGAAAATGGGTACGTGAAGGAGAACTTACTTTTAAAGCTCGTTTAAAGAAAGCTTTCGAGGATCTTAACAACGTTAATACTTTATAAGAAAACGCTTAATAAACAGCTGAAATTCTTTAATTTCGGCTGTTTTTATTTTTAGATATTAATTGCTCTTTTGTAAATGGAGTAGATTGAACAAAGGAGATAAAAACTTGAAATACTATGGCTGCTGCTTGGTTTAAAAGAACACAGAAAGGTATCCAAACCCCTACTGAGGAGAAAAAAGATGTTCCAAAAGGCTTATGGTATAAGTCCCCAACAGGAAAGATCGTTGATGCAGAACAACTAGAAAGCAATTTCTATGTAAGTCCTGAGGATGGTTATCATGTAAGAATAGGAAGTAACGAATATTTCCAAATTCTTTTTGATGATAATAATTATAAAGAATTAGACAAGGGACTTTCTGCCAAAGATCCACTTAACTTTAAAGATACTAAAAAATATACCGATCGATTAAAAACCGCTCAGGATAAAACAGGACTTAAAGACGCTGTAAGAACAGCAGTAGGAAAATCTAAAGGAAAAGAGCTGGTTATCGCCTGTATGGATTTTAAATTTATTGGAGGTTCCATGGGATCTGTAGTTGGTGAGAAAATCGCTCGCGCTGCAGATTATGCGATTCAAAATAATCTACCTTTGATGATTATCTCTAAATCTGGTGGTGCAAGAATGCAGGAAGCTGCGCTTTCTTTAATGCAATTGGCCAAAACATCAGTAAAATTAGCACAATTAGCTGAAGCTAAATTGCCATACATTTCTTTATGTACAGATCCTACCACAGGAGGAACAACAGCTTCCTTTGCGATGTTAGGAGACATTAATATTTCTGAACCGGGTGCACTTATTGGATTTGCAGGTCCTCGAGTGGTAAAAGATACCACTGGTAAAGATCTTCCAAAAGATTTCCAGACTTCCGAATTCCTGAAAGAACACGGCTTTTTAGATTTTATCACCAAAAGATCTGAACTTAAGAACAAGGTGAACCTTTATCTGGATCTTATTCAAAATCAACCAGTAAGAGCTTAATATTCAGAAAAATAATTTTCAAACAATACCTAGTAATTGTACAAAAAAGTAGTACATTTGCGGCCTGACAGATAAACTGTCAATACATAAAAATCATTTAAATAATATTGGAATGTATTTAACTAAAGAAAAGAAGGAAGAAATCTTCGAAAAGTACGGTGAAGGAAAATCCAACACTGGTTCTGCTGAAGGACAAATTGCATTATTTACTTACAGAATCTCTCACTTATCAGAACACTTAAAAAGCAATCGTAAAGATTTTAATACAGAGCGTTCTCTAGTAAGATTAGTAGGAAAAAGAAGAAGTCTTCTTGATTACTTAATGAAGAAAGATATCATGAGATATCGTGCGATCATTAAAGAATTAGGATTAAGAAAATAATTTTCAGGGGGCTTTTTGCCCCCTTTTTTTATACAGCACGGGTAGCTGCAAATACCCAAAAATTAGTTCTTTACAATTTAGGATTACTTCAATCTATAAAATTGTCACCCAAAAAGGGTAGTTTTTCATTGGTCTGCCTGCAACGACAACAACACAACTCTTGGCCGTCCAGATAAAGACGGAAAGACCAAATGTTTAACTAAATAGATCTGGTGAAGTTATTCAGATCAAATATTCAAAATTTATGATTCCACAAACATTTAAAGAGGTTATCGATCTTGGGGATGGAAGAGAAATCTCTATCGAAACCGGAAAACTAGCAAAACAGGCACACGGTTCTGTTGTTGTTAGAATGGGAGACGCGATGCTTTTGTGTACGGTAGTATCTTCGTATACGCCTACAACAATGGATTTTTTCCCACTTACATTAGATTACCGCGAAAAATTTGCCGCAGCAGGACGTTTTCCTGGCGGATATTTTAAGCGTGAAGCAAGACCTAGCAGCGAAGAAATTTTAGTGATGCGATTAGTAGATCGTGTACTAAGACCTCTTTTCCCTAAAGATTATAAATTCGAAACTCAGGTAATGATTCAGTTAATGTCTCATGATCCTGAAGTGATGCCAGATGCACTTGCTGGTTTAGCTGCTTCAGCTGCGATTCAAGTTTCTGATATACCTTTTGAAGCTCCAATTTCAGAAGTAAGAGTAGCAAGAATAGACGGTGAATTGGTAATCAACCCAAGTTTCGAACAGTTAGAGAAAGCCGATCTTGATATTATGGTTGGTGCTTCTGCAGATTCTGTAATGATGGTTGAAGGTGAGATGGATGAAATTTCTGAAGAAGAAATGGCAGAAGCCATCAAATTTGCGCACGAAGCAATAAAAGTACAGTGTGAAGCTCAATCTAGATTAAGAAAAGCCGCTGGAAAAACTGAAATTCGTGAATACGAAGTTGCTGAAGTTGACGAAGATTTACAACAAAAAATACACGATGCTGTTTACCAAAAAGCTTACGACGTAGCTAAACAGGGAAGCACAAAACAGGAAAGAACCGAAGCTATTTCTAATTTAAAAGAAGAAGTTTTGGCGATGTTTACTGAAGAAGAGCTTGAAGAAAAGCAAAAGCTTATAAACTCTTACTTTGCTGATGCCCATAAAAAAGCAGTTAGAGATGTAGTTCTTAAAGAAGGCATTCGTTTAGACGGTAGAAAAACTGATGAAATTAGACCAATTTGGTGTGAGGTAGATTACTTACCTTCTCCACACGGTTCTTCAATTTTCACCAGAGGGGAAACTCAGGCGCTGGCTACCGTAACTTTAGGTACATCTAGAGAATCAAATCAAGTAGACCTTCCAACATACCAGGGCGAAGAAAAATTCTACTTACACTATAACTTCCCTCCTTTCTCTACCGGTGAAGCTTACCCAATTAGAGGAACTTCAAGAAGAGAAATTGGGCACGGTAACCTTGCTCAAAGAGCATTAAAAGGAATGATTCCAGAAGATTGTCCTTATACAGTTCGTGTTGTTTCTGAAGTTTTAGAATCTAACGGTTCTTCTTCTATGGCAACTGTTTGTGCTGGTACAATGGCATTGATGGACGCGGGGATTCAGCTTAAAAAGCCGGTTTCTGGTATTGCTATGGGATTAATTTCTGATGGTGAAGATTTCGCAGTTCTTTCTGATATTCTTGGTGATGAAGATCACTTAGGTGATATGGATTTTAAAGTTACCGGTACAGAAGATGGTATCACTGCTTGCCAGATGGATATTAAAATCAAAGGACTTTCTTACGAGATCTTAGTAAAAGCGCTTAAACAAGCACGTGAAGGTAGACTTCACATTCTTGGGAAATTAACCGATACTATTGCGCAACCAAATGAAAACGTAAAAGGACATTCTCCAAAAATTATTACCAGAAGGATTCCTGGTGATTATATTGGAGCTTTAATTGGTCCTGGTGGGAAAGTGATCCAAGAATTACAAAAAGAAACCGGAACAGAAATCGTGATCAATGAAGATCCTGTTACTGAAGAAGGAATCGTAGAAATTCTTGGAACTAAGCAAGAAGGTATCGATAAGGTTCTTGCCAAAATCGATTCAATTACTTTTAAACCTGAAAAAGGAAGTGTTTATGAAGTGAAAGTAATTAAGCTTCTAGACTTTGGGGCAGTTGTAGAGTATCTTGACGCACCAGGAAATGAAGTATTACTTCACATCTCTGAACTTGCTTGGGAAAGAACAAACAATGTTACAGACGTTGTTAACCTTGGTGATGTTATCGATGTAAAATATTTTGGTGTAGACCCAAAAACAAGAAAAGAGAAAGTTTCTAGAAAAGCTTTACTTCCAAGACCTGAACGTACAGAGCGTCCGGAACGTAAAGAAGGTGGTGATCGTAATCACACTAAACGTGAAGACCGTAAACCAAGAGGAGACAAAAAATAGCTATATTATTTTTTTAATAAAAAGGCATCGTAAATCGATGCCTTTTTTATTTTATAATCATTTTTATTATTAAAAATTAAAATTATCTATTGTGTTAGGGATTAGCGTGTAAAGCCCGTAGTTACTGAAATCAACGCGGACTTGCAGCAGAAATCCCAACCCAAAATATCATTTTTGGATAGCAACTTACTAAAAACACATATACATTTTGTAACATTTTTTAGTCTTCTTACGTATAACTATATACAAGAGCTATTCACAATTAAAATCCAGGAGAAGATAGATGAGACAACTTAAAATTACGAAGCAGGTAACTAACCGTGAAACTGCTTCGCTAGATAAGTATTTGCAAGAAATAGGTAAGGTAGATTTAATTACCGCCGATGAAGAGGTAGAATTAGCACAAAGAATTAAAGCAGGTGATAATCGCGCGCTAGAGAAATTAACAAAGGCAAACTTACGTTTCGTTGTTTCTGTAGCAAAACAATATCAAAATCAGGGATTAACCCTTCCCGATCTTATTAACGAGGGTAACTTAGGACTTATTAAAGCTGCGAAACGTTTTGATGAAACTCGTGGTTTTAAATTTATCTCCTATGCCGTTTGGTGGATTAGACAATCTATTTTACAAGCGCTGGCTGAGCAATCTCGTATTGTACGTTTGCCACTTAACAAAATTGGATCTATTAACAAGATCAACAAAACCTTTGCTTTCTTAGAGCAATCTCACGAGCGCCCACCAAGTGCTGAAGAAATTGCAAAAGAGCTTGACATGACTATTAATGACGTAAAAGAGTCTATGAAAAACTCTGGTCGTCATGTATCTATGGATGCTCCTTTGGTAGAAGGTGAAGACTCTAATCTTTATGATGTATTACGATCTGGTGAGTCTCCAAACCCAGATAAAGATCTTTTACATGAATCGCTAAGAACAGAGATCGAGCGTGCCTTAGAAACGCTTACTCCTCGTGAGGCAGACGTTATTCGCTTATATTTTGGATTAGGAGATCAACATCCTATGACGCTTGAAGAAATTGGCGAGACTTTTGATCTTACTCGCGAGCGTGTAAGACAGATTAAAGAAAAAGCGATAAGAAGATTAAAACATACCTCTCGCAGTAAGATTTTAAAAACCTATTTAGGTTAAAAATATTTAAGATGACAACAGTTTAGTGGCGGGAGTGATGACCCGACCATAAAAATAACTGTTCGTTTTTTGATTGATGAATGACCCCGGAGTGATGACCGGGGTCGCTTCATTTTTGGGCATATCTGAATTGTTATCAAAATCCGAATAATTAGCTTTTCGTAAATACACTGCCATTAACAAATACAGCTTCAGGAGAACATAAGAATAATACAGGATGAGCAACATAATTTGGTTCTGCAGGGCGTTTCATAGGACTATTATCCGTAAGTACCTCACTAATTTCCGGATCATCTAACCAAAGTACTTCATTATATTAATAAAAATTACAGAGAACAGATTTCACTTCAGCATGTTTCCGAAAAACATGGATTTTCGGTTAAAAATTTAACTCGACTGTTTAAACAGGAAATGATCACTCTTAATCATTATTTAAATTACGTTCGTACAATTTAGGGCTATCGAATTGTTTATAGATCATAAAGAAGATATAGCAAAGGTTGGTTACAATGTAGAATATGCTCTAAGTAATCTTAGTAAAACTTTTAAAAGATTTATAGGCCAATCTCCCAGAACATTTATTCAAACTAATAAAACCGGTACATTTTATGTCTAATAGCAATAACGAAACATAAATAGAATCTTATAAATATTAAACTTAAATTAAAATCTATTTTTTCTAAGTAAAACTTTTTACATTTGCTGACTATATTTAATAGCAAAAGCTTTTGAATTTATTTGATGAAAAATCAAATATCGAAAATATTTAAGATGACAACAGTTTAGTGGTGGGAGTGATGACCCAACCATGAAAATAACTGTTCGTTTTTTGATTGATGAATGACCCCGGAGTGATGACCCGGGGTCGCTTCATTTATAAGCATTCCTAATCAATCTTTAAGTAAAAGGATAGCAGAGGGATAATTTTAATTTATTACTTTAGTATTCAACCAATTAACACCAATATGAAAAGATGGGCTGTATGTTATGTTAGTTCGGCCGCTACGTCTCTTAATGAAAAAGATGTGGACAAAATACTCTCTTGGACACAGTCCTGGAATGTAGAACATAAGCTAACTGGTCTACTTTTGTATTCTGATGGGAATTTCTTTCAGGTAATAGAAGGAGAAATGAATACGGTTAAAAATCTATTCAACAATATTTGCAATGATACGCGACATCATAATCTGATAAAAATCTTCTACAAGGAAATTGAAAAGAATTCGTTTGAATTTTATGAATCAAATTTCATCTCTAAACGATCTAAAAATTTAAATCATGAGGACGTACCTTATCTAAAATGTCTAAAAAGCTTAGATCAATCTTCACAAAAGGCAGTTCGAAATATTCTAAATGCTTTCCTCAGCGATAATTTTTAATCTTCGCCATAAACAAGGTTTATAAAATCCTCTTTTGGCAAATCTCCAAAATAAAATTTAGTATCGATATCGGCTAAAAGAGATTCTATTTCTGGCTTATCGTAACGCGCGCCAATTAGTTTATTTTCGATATTAGCAACGGGTTCTTTCCCAAAGAAATCCCCAAAAATCTTAAACTCTTCAATTCGGCCTTTATCCACAAAAATTCGAAGATCGATCTCCCCTATTGGGAATCGCCTTGTTCGTTGAATATTAAATTTTGGTGACCGTCCATAGTTCCAATCCCAAGAGTTATACTTTTCAGCTTTCAGTTTATGCACACCTTCCCATTCTTCCGGGCTTAGATGATAGGTTTCAAATTCTTCACGCTCTTCGTAAAGTCCTTTTAAAATAATACTTCTAAAGCTTTCGATATCTAAAGGTTCTTCTAAAAACTCACTAATATTAGCTACACGACTACGCACAGATTTGTGTCCTTTAGACTGAATTTTACTCATTTTCACCTGAAGTGCTTTGGTTACTTCATCCAAATCTGAATCTAGCAACAAAGTTCCGTGGCTAAACATTCTTTTTACACTACTAAATTGGGCATTTCCAGAGATCTTTCGATCGTTCACTACAATATCATTACGACCTTTCAACTCGGCTGGCACACCTATTTTATTTAGTACTTTAATTACCGGCTCGGTAAACTTTCTAAAGTTGTTTAGGCTTTTTACATCATAATCGGTAATAAAACTGAAGTTTAAATTCCCAAAATCGTGGTAAACAGCACCGCCCCCAGAAATTCTACGTACTACTTTAATGTTGTTCTCTTCAACATAAGAATGATTAATTTCTTCAAGCGTGTTTTGATTTCTACCAATAATGATCGAAGGTTCGTTGATGTAAAACAACAAGTAATCCTGACCTTGTTTAAAATTCCGAAGTATATATTCTTCTAATGCCAGATTTAAAAAAGGATCGTTATTTCCTTCATTTTCGATAAAAATCATGCTCTTTTCTCTTTAGTTTTTTCAAAGATATTCAATTAAAGATCGATAAAGAAGTCGCGTAAGCTTTTACTTATAATCTTTACACGTCAAACATATTCTTAGTATTTTTGTTAGAGAAACATACTGTAACAATGAAAGAAAAAATAATTGCCCCTTCCCTACTCGCGGCAGATTTTGCAAACCTGCAACGCGATATCGAAACAGTGAATAATAGTGAAGCACAATGGTTTCACATCGATATTATGGATGGTGTTTTTGTTCCCAACATTTCTTTTGGAATGCCGGTGTTACAGGCGATTAAAAAACATGCAAAAAAACCTTTGGATGTACATCTAATGATCGTTGATCCAGATCGATACATCAAAGATTTTGCAGCGCTTGGCACAGCTCATTTAACTGTACATTACGAAGCCTGTACCCATTTGCACAGAACGTTACAAGCGATAAAAGCTGAAGGTATGAAAGCCGGTGTCGCTATAAATCCTCATACTAATGTAGATTTATTGAAAGATGTGATAAAAGATATCGACATAGTTCTTATAATGAGCGTTAACCCAGGTTTTGGCGGGCAATCTTTTATCGAAAATACATACTCTAAAGTGAGAAGATTAAAAGAAATGATCCTTAATAATAATGCCGAAACGCTAATCGAAATAGACGGTGGGGTGACCAATAAAAATGCTTTAGAACTTACAAAAGCTGGGGCAGATGTTCTAGTTGCCGGTAGTTTTGTCTTTAAAGCTGAAAATCAATTAGAAACTATTAAAGATCTTAAGAATCTTGCAAACCAATAACGATACATACGACATTGTAATTATAGGTGGTGGTCCTATAGGAATTGCATGCGGATTAGAAGCCGAAAAACACGGTTTATCCTATGTGATCCTTGAAAAAGGTTGTTTAGTAAATAGCCTTTATTACTACCCTACCAATATGACTTTCTTTTCCACTTCTGAAAAATTGGAGTTGGACGGAATCCCATTTATAAGCACCAATCCTAAACCACGAAAAGCTGAAGCTTTAGAATATTATCGCAGAATTGCTACTTCTAACAAAATGAACATACACCTGTTCGAAAAGGTTACTGAAGTAAAATCTGATGCTGAAATAAAAGAAGTAATCACTACAAAAGGTTCTTACAAAGCTAAGAATATTGTGGTTGCTACCGGTTTTTACGATATCCCAAATTATATTAATGTTCAGGGAGAAGAACTCCCTAAAGTAGCGCATTACTATGACGATCCTCATTATTACGCTACGCAAAAAACAATTGTTGTTGGCGCTAGTAACTCGGCTGTCGATGCTGCTTTAGAAATTTATAGAAAAGGCGGAGACGTTACCATGATCGTTAGAGCCGAAGATATTGGACCACGTGTAAAATATTGGGTTAGACCAGATATCGTAAACAGGATCGAAGAAGGAAGCATTAAAGCATATTTTAATTCGAGTATCAAGGAGATTAAAGAGAAGGAAGTTATCGTGCAAACGCAAGATGGCGAAGAGCATATAGAAAATGACTTTGTGTTGCTTTTAACAGGATATCGTCCAAATTTCGAGTTTTTAAATAAAATAGGAATCGCTTTAAAAGACGAAAGCAAGCGAATCCCGATGTACGATGAAAAAACAATGGAAACCAATATTCCTGGGATTTATCTAGCCGGCGTTATTTGCGGTGGGATGGAGACCTACAAATGGTTTATCGAAAACTCCAGGGTTCATGCGAAACTTATCGTAGCCAACATCCTTGGATAAAATTTAAAATCTCGCAAGCTCCGAAGTTTGAATCGGAAAGTCTTTTTTTACAATTTCGAAGCAAGCCTCGGGGAATTCTCGGGGAATTCTCGGGGAATTAAATATTAATGAGGGATTATAAAATCTAATCCCAAATTATACAATTTCAAGATTTATTTTTCCTGAATTTGGGATCTCTTTTTTTATCTTAAAATAAATTAACTTTAGGTATTTATTTTTTCTCCTATGCCAGTTCAATATCATATTCTAAACGGCGATGCCTTAAAAAATCAATTTCCTAAAGCGATTACAGACAAATTAATAATCGCCCGCGAGTGTTTGATTGAAGGGCCCACGCAGGAAACTGATTTTGACGATTTTTTTGCCAGTAGAGCTACATTTATTTGTAAAACTTATACTGAAACTGAAGAAAATTACATCAAAAACGTAAAATCTGAGTTTCAGAAAATTCTGAATATTACGCAAGACTGCGAAATTAATCTTTGGTTTGAGCAAGATCTATTTTGCCAGGTAAATCTATGGTTTGTAACTTCTTTAATCGCTAAAAATCCACATTTAAACAAGATCTTTTTAGTGATGCCCAACGAGCATAGCCCATACGGCTTTGGCAAATTAGGTGAAGCCGAATTAATTAAAGCCTACAAAGATCGCAAACCGATCAATAAACTCGAGAATTTTGCAGAACTCTGGCGACATTATCAAAATAATGATCTGGAAAATCTTAAACTAGTAGCTAAAAAATTTCAAAAAGAATTTCCATTTTTACTACCAGCGATTGAAGCTCATATAGCAAGAATTCCAAAGAAAAATAATCCCGGTCGTCCCATAAACACTATTTTAGAAATTATGACTGACCTGAAAACGGAAGATTTCTCTCCTATTTTTAGAGAATTCTGTAAACGCGAAAGCATTTATGGTTTTGGTGACCTACAGGTTAAAAAACTATTTGAAAAAGCAAAAAAACTTCAATAAAAAACAAAACCCCGAAAGAAACTTTCAGGGCTTGTATCACAACATTTTAGTATATTAAATCAGCACCAATTCCGAGGAACTGATAATTTCATTTCTGTTCAATAATTTTCCGTAAAATTCGAGATCATTTTTATCGCTTTTAAACGATTCGTCAAACCATTCTGAAGCCTTATTTACCGGAAAACTAAACACTTTTATGTTTGGATATCCAGAAGGCTCTGACCCTTGATTAATACCAATTTCAATAGTTTCCTCTTTTTTGTTATAAAAAACAAATTTTGCTAAAAAATTATGACGTAGCAAATCAATAAAATCCTGTGGGATTTGTTTACAATCCTTGCATTCCTCGATATATTGATTTACCAATACTCTCAATGATGTTTTAATCTCCTCCGTTCTTAAATAAGATGCCATAGTTTTTAGTGTTTTTTGTTGTTAATACTCAGCGAAAATAATTTCAATCCATAGACTTAAAAAAGCATTTATGTAAGGTTTAACTCGAAGATATAAAACTTTCACAATATCGTTTTCGTAAGTGTCTCAATTTTAACCCAACTAAAATCAGAATCAAATAATTGCTTATTTTCCATAAACTTCTGAAATACAAATTCCTGAAATTTTAAAGCTTAAATTATCATTTCAATAAAAATGGCTATATTTTAAAAAAATTTGAATTTTATTTTAACAAAATGAATAAAATAGTTCTCTGGTCACTTTGTGCTGCATTCGCAGGTTTTTTATTCGGATTTGATACCGTAGTAATATCGGGAGCTGAGAAGCAATTACAACGAATATGGCAAAGCTCTGATGCTTTTCATGGCACATTTGTAATTGGCATGGCATTATGGGGTACGGTAGCGGGAGCACTTTTTGGCAGTTTCCCTACTAATTTCTTCGGAAGAAAGAAGAGTCTCTTTTTTATAGGAATCTTATATGTTATTTCGGCACTAGGATCTGCTTTGGTAGACGACCCTTATACCTTTGGGATATTTCGATTTGTTGGTGGCCTGGGCGTTGGCGCTTCAACCATAGCTGCACCAGCTTATATTTCTGAAATTGCTCCTGAAAAAGATCGTGGCCGCCTAGTTGCTTTTTACCAATTCAATATTGTTTTAGGGATGTTAGCCGCTTATGCCTCAAATTATCTCTTACGGGAAACTGGCAGCGAACCCTGGCGTTGGATGGTTGGCATGGAAGCTTTACCTGCTTTGATTTATACTTTTTTGGTGCTTATTATTCCGCAAAGTCCGCGCTGGTTGATCTCACAGGGAAAGATTGCAAAAGCAAAATCTATTTTATCTAAAATCGACATTTCTAAAGATCTGGATGCAAAGATTACTGAAATTAAAAGACAGGCCGATCAAGGAAAATCTTCAAAAGAAAATATCTTTATGAAGAAGTATAGAAAACCCTTAATTCTTGCTTTTCTTATTGCTTTTTTTAATCAATTTTCTGGTATAAACGCACTGCTATATTACGCACCAAGAATTTTTGAGGAAGCAGGATTAGAGGAAAGCGCTTCACTTATGAGCAGTATTGGCGTTGGAGTAACAAATATCATTTTTACATTTATCGCGCTCTTTCTTATCGATAGATTAGGCCGAAGAACTTTAATGTATATCGGCTCGATCGGTTATATCATTTCTCTGGCAATGGTTTCGGCTGCGTTCTTTTTGGATTGGGGTGGATTAAGCGTGCCTATTTTCATCTTTATATTTATAGCCGCTCATGCTATCGGGCAGGGATCTGTAATTTGGGTTTTTATTTCTGAAATTTTCCCAAACCATTTACGCGCGGGCGGGCAGGCATTTGGATCTTCTACGCATTGGGTGTTGGCTGCTATTATCCCATCTTTGGTGCCTATTTTATTTGGAAGTATAGGGCCTGGTTGGGTATTTGCCTGTTTTGCGTTTATGATGGTATTGCAATTACTGTTCGTAAAATTTATGATGCCAGAGACCAAAGGAAAATCTTTAGAAGATCTTGGTCTCGGGCTATCAGAAAGAGAATAATTTATTGGCACCGCCAAAGGGTATAATACCCCGAGGCTTGCCTTGAAATTAAAAATTTATTTCCAACGAGTGCCTTGTGGGCTTACCCTAAGTTAATTTACTCTTCTTCATAAATTCCTTTAGTCGTCATTACGATAGGCTTAATAGTGCCATCTTCGTTGTATTCCATTCTTTGAATACAAACAGATCGGCTATAACTTGAACCATCATTTTGAATCCCACCATTATGGTAAATAAAATACCATTCGTCATTAAAATCTACTATCGCCTGGTGGTTGGTATTGCTATTTCCTGCAATTTCATTTAAAATACCTTTGTATTCGTAAGGCCCTTCAATATCATCTGCCATGGCGTAAGCAATCTTTTCGGGGAAACCAGTAGCATATGTCAAATAATATTTTCCGTCTTTTTTATGGACCCATGGCGCTTCAGTAAACTCAAAACCTTCAAAATCGATTTTTTTAATTTTACCGTCAATTTCTATCATATTATCTTTAAGCTTTGCATAATAGCAAACCCCATTACCCCAAAAGATCCAGGGTTGATCGTCGTCATCGATAAATATCGCAGGATCAATGCACGTCCAGGAGTGGGTTGAAGCAAAACAATCTTCATTAGTCAATAATGGTTCTCCCAATGCATCCATATAAGGCCCTTCGGGTTTATCGGCTACGGCAACACCAATACCATTCCAGTTGGTACTTATGTACCAGTAATATTTTCCGTTTCTTTTCTCTACATGACCGGCATAAGCATCACCACTGGTGGCCCATTTAAAATCGGTGATTTTTAAAGGTATAGGATGTTCTTTCCAGGTTTTCATATCCTCTGTAGAGAATACTAGCCAATCTTTCATTTTATAACCTTTTTGACCACCTTCGTAATCATGGCCGGTAAACAACCATAAGACATCATCCTCTACAAATGCTGCAGGATCTGCCGTATATTTATGTGTAAAAATTGGATTTTGATTAGGTTCAAAAACCATAGATGAATCTTGCTGTGCATAAGTATTCACTGCAAAAAACAAACATATCACCACTATAAAAATGCTTCTTATTTTCATTAATCTGAATTTATTCTTTTTCGGGTACACCGCCTCACTTCTTATAAATACGTTCTAATTCTTCTTTGGTTATGCCAATTACGCTACCATGACGTGGAAAAAAGTCTTTTGTAAAACTTTCTGTTTCTTCTGAAAAATTGAAAAGATCTTTACTACGCTGAAATTCGTAACGACCATTTGAATACAGATCGTACATTAAAATATATTCGTCACTATTATTCAGTTTAAATACAGAAGATCCCTCAACATTTATTTTTGTGTCGGCATAAGCATCTAAATACTTAAAATCTTCTTTCCAAGGTCCACTCAAAGATTTACTAATAGCCTGCTGAATTCCGTTTTTAAATTCTTTACCATTGCTATCTTTAGTATTTCCCTTATAGAACAAATGGTAAATCCCATCTTTATAAATGATATCACCATCGATTGCACCATATTTTGCGCGAAACATTAAAGTAGGTTCATTTTCAAAACCGCTAAAATCTTCGTTAGCGTAAGCGCTATAAAAATCAAGATTATCCTGTCCCTTAAATCGAATCGTAAAATAAATAAGATATTTATCTTTAGCCTTATCGTAAAAAGTTTGTGGAGCCCATACCCACTGTACATTTTTAAAATTTTCAGGGTATTCTTTTCTAAAATCTATTGCTGTACTTTTCCAATCGATCAAATTATCAGAATGCATCAAAACAATTCCGGGATTACTTTCCCAGCCATTTTTCACAGTAAACATATCTGTAGCTACTATAAAAAACTTGTCGTTATTTCTTAAAATATGAGGATCACGAATACCACCGGAATTCGAAATACTATCTGAACCTATTATTGGTTGATTATTATTTAAAGCTTTCCAATTTTTAGCATCTCTGCTTACTGCAAATCGCAACTGCTCTTGAAGTTCGCCTTTTCCTGTTCCTTCAAAATAGGCGAAAAGATACGCCTGCATGTTATTTTGGGCAATCGATATTTGCGAAAGCAATAACAAGACTAACAATCCAAATTTAAATTTCATACTTCAGTTTTAAAAGTCAAAACCCCAATGATCAGCTAATATTTCAGCTTCATTTTTAGTAAGATAAATCACAGCCCCATGTTTAGGAGAAGAGAAATTAGTCGCTTTCATTTCTCCTTCATTAAAATGACCAAGATCTCTGAAATTTTCAAAATCTGAAGTTTCCAAAAATCCAAAGTTATGCGGCTGAATTCCGTAGATATCATACATCAAGATCCATTTATTTTCGCCAATAACTTTCCAAACGTTTGGGGCCTCACTGGCTTTAGTTTCCTTATCTATCCATTTTTCTTGATATTGATAACCTTGATTAATTTCTGAAGAAATTGCCTGCTTTATTCCTGGTGTGCCATCATGCGGAGTGTAAAACATATGAAATTTATCGCCAATTTCACTAATATCGGCATCGATATAAGATACTTCTTTTGGATAATCGAAGATTAATTTTGGCGGACTCAGCAAACTATCAAAGTCGTTGTTCACATAAGAATAATACATCTGATTGCGCTCATTTCCCATTCTCATGGTATAATACAACATTAATTTGCCTTCTTTCTTATCAAATATCGTCTCTGGCGCCCATGCTGCTCCAACTTCTTTAAGACCAGGAAACGAGCCATCTAGCCGAATGTTAGTTTTACTCCAATTAATTAAGTCACTAGACTTCATAAGAACGAATCCGCGGTTATTCCCCCAACCATATTTTTCGCCATCACGCTGCCATTCGGTTTCCCGCAGTCCATCACGTTTTGCAAAAATATGAAGATCGGTCATTGCCAGATAAAATTCGCCTTTTGGACCGCGATAAATATGAGGATCTCGTATTCCCTTCTGTTCGGCAATAGTATCGCCAGCAATTACAGCATCCCCACCATTGATATCTGTAAAGCTTTTACCATCTTTACTTAAAGCCATATGAAGGCTATGGTCATTATCTTTAAAATAGACCATTAGGTAAGCGGCCATTTTTTCTGTTTTAATTTCATTATTTTCATAGGTATTTTGATGTTTTTCGGATGTAGATCCACACGCTAATATCCCGAATACAAAAACCACTAATGAACTTAAAACAAAACTACTTTTTTGCATGCTTAATTGTTAAATACGATTTTATTCGAATACAGATAATTCCCACTCATCTTTCCAGCGAATAACTGGTTTTTGGTTCTCCCACTCTATAGGCAACCAAATGTAGCGTCCATCAATATGATTTTTAGGTTTCCAGCGGTCTGCCATAAAGATAAAACTATCTTTTTTTCCCTGTACCGGTAACACAAAAGTACTTTGTGAAAAGAAAGTTTTGTCGGCATCCTCCCCAACAGCCGGGTTACCTAATTTTTCCCAGGGTCCCATGATAGATTTTGCTCTAAACGAACGAGCTGCATTGGGATCCCAACCTGTTAACCCGGAAGTGATCATATAATAATAACCATCTTTTTTGAAAATTGCGGGCGCTTCATTTTGTCCTCCGGGTTGTACACGAATCCATTCTCCTGTAAACTCCAGATAATCATCTGTCAATTTTGAAATATGCAAAGTCTGGTTTTCTTCCGAAGAGGTAATATGATATGCCGTACCATCGGTATCGATATAAACCGTCATATCACGGGACATTTGTCCTTTATCAAAATCACGTCTAACAAACATTCCTTCAGCTAAAGCTTTTCTCCATTTTGGCGTCCACCATTTTTCTGGATCTCCATTTTCAGGAGTATATTTCCACTCTTCTTTAAAATTTCGCGGCCATTCTTCAGCATTAGGACGATACGATTTTAAATAAGTAAACGGTCCTGTTGGCGAATCGCTAATGGCTACTCCTGTTCTTGCTGCGGAATATCCCTGATCTTTTAATTCCAGATGAAACCACATTACATATTTACCTGTTTTTTCATTGAAAACTACTTTTGGCCGCTCCATAACGCTTCCCGAAGTAATTTCAGAATTTGGATCTTTTTCTACTGAAAGCGCTACGCCTTCATTTTGCCAATTATATAAATCTTCTGAAGAATATACTGTTATCCCAACTCGCGCTAAACTAGATTTTCCTTTATGCTCGCCATACCAATAGTAAGTTCCGTCTTTAAATAAAATTCCACCGCCATGCGCATTGATGTGCTCACCATCGGTATCCTTCCAGATTTCTCCCGGATAGAATGCTTTATAATTAGGCGAAGAAGATTGCGCTTTTAACCCAAATTGGCTAAAAACTAATACAAATAAAATGAGGTAATTGATTTTCGGATTTTTCATATTTCGTGGGGAAATTAATGAGCATGATCGATTGGAATAGTATGCCCACTCCAAATTTTCTTTTGCGTCCAGGCTTCGGCAGGTGCCGTCCAGAATTCATCTTCAGTAGAAAGTCCTAAAACTAAAAATGCTTCAGTACTTAAATACAAGCTACCAGTAGAAATATAACCTTCACCGATATTATTCTGATGCCCCATAAGACCAACTTGAAGCCAACCTTCTTTATCAAAAGTTCCTTCAGCTTCAATTTGATTTTTAATTACTGCATATAATGCCGAACGTACTTGTGCAGGACTCAGCTCTTCACTCAAATTTTTCCATAAAGCTACTTGAGAAAGCGTCTGAAAAGCACCAAATCTATACGCTAAAGATCGTCCTATTGGCGGATAAGTCCCGTTAGGAGAAATTAATCGTTCCTGAATACTAGCATAGCGTTTGGCTCTATATTGTACTTTTTCAAAATCTTTTTCACGACCAATACCTTCTTCTTCCATAGTTTTTAAAATATCCATCAGAAAAGGCTGAATCACGAAACTATTGTAATAATCCCAGTGGAAATTAGGGCCATCACCATACATTCCGTCCCCTAAATACCATTCCATATGCTTATTGATAGGATAAGCTAATCGAACTACATCTGCTTTTCCATCAAACTTAAGCAAAGCAGCTTCTACCATTCCGGTAAACAATAACCAATTACTGTAGTAAGGCTGAATATCGCGGGAAGATTTTAATACAGCGATTACATTTTGCTTCGTTTCGTCTGAAAGCGGATCCCAAAGCTGTGTAGGCGCTCTAAGTAATCCCTGAGCAAAAAACGCAGCATCTACCAAAGGTTGCGCATCTTTATTGAAATTCATAAAATCTGGTGATTCGGGATCGGTTGCTTTATCGATCGCTTTTCGAGATAATTCGATATATTTTTTTCTTAATTTTCCTTCTTTGGTATTATCTGGTCCCAATTCTAACCAAGGCGCAATACCCGATAAAGTTCGGCCAAAGGCTTCTAAATAAGTTACATGCTTACGATCGTCCCAGGCTCCCGGTGAACGCTCTACCGGCATATTTGCTTTAAGCTTTCCTTCTGCCAAATTGGTTAATACAGGATCGGCTATTTTCACAAGCGATTCTACATAAAATTCACGTACTTTTTCAGGTTTAGGCTGATCTAACTCTTGCGCCAATAAATTACCTGTACATATAAAAAAGACAAACAATAATTTAATATTCGATATTTTCATAATCTATTATTTCGGTTGATAAACTCGTACATAATCTATTTTATAATATTTTGGGAATGCTGTTGTTTCAGGGTTGCCTCCATTACTTCCAATTGCTAAATTCAGCAGTAAATAATGCGGTTGCTGAAAAGGATTAAAACCATCTGGATTTGTTGCAGTTGAAACATCGATTGTATTGAGCAATTCCTCATCTAAATAAATAGTAATCGCTTCTGAAGTCCATTGCATTTTCCAGATATGAAATTTATCTGCCCAGTTTGGATCTTTTTCGAGGAATTTTGAAAACGGAATTTTTTCACTATCCCAAGCCACATAATCGGTTTGTCCTTTCCATGCTGCATTTGCTAAAATTGCAGGCTTTTGATCGACCAAATAATATTCCATCACATCAATCTCTCCATTAGAGGGCCACCCTTTTTCGATACCGAGCGTCCAGATTGCCGGCCACATTCCCATGGCAGTATCTATTTTAGCTTTTACTTCTAAAATTCCGTATTTAAAACTGAATTTCCCTTTGGTATTTAAACTTGATGAAGTGTATTCGGCAAACGCTCTGTTTTCTTTCCAGTTTTCACTTTCAGCCTTAAAATTAGGATTCTTTATTTTTTCTCGTCGAGCTTCAATCACTAAAAATCCATCTTTTACAATAGCATTTTTAGCCTGATACCATTGTAATTCATCATTCCGAACAAATCCTTTTTCGTACGACCAATATTGAGTATCGGGTTTTCCTGCTTTATCAAACTCATCTGCCCATATCAACTCATAATTTTCGGCTTTCTCTTTGATCTCCTGCGAAAAACAACCTGAAAATGAAAACATTGAAATGATTAAAAAGGCTAATTTTAATTTCATTTTTTTAATATATCAGTTAAACCACTGAAATTTAAAAAGAAGCTACCCCTTATGAAATAAATTCAAAAAAGGGATAGCTCTCAACTCACACTGTAATATTTTAATTCTCAGTTTGGATATAACTGAGTGCTATTTATATAGAATTTCAAACTATCGCAGCAAAGAAATTATATACGTATAGCTATAGTTATTATCTTCTAAACGGTACTGTCTATGCGGATACTGCCCCCAGCTGTTATCTCCACCCAGTCCACGTTGTTTATAATCTACATGCAGGAATACTTTATCCTGAACTTTGATATCGGTGGGATGACGTTGCGCTTTTTCTTCTCCCGGATCTAAATCTTCGGTAGCAATGTTTAAAGCACTAAATCCTAATGGCTGTTCACCGATGATTTTCAAACCTTTTCCATTTTTATTTTGAAGCTGAATCCAACGGGCGTCAGTTTTATAACCGGCCTCTTGCGGGCGAATATAGCCCCAAGTAAACTGATTTTCTACTTTGTCTTCATAGATTCCTAAAAACGCTGAAGTATTTCTATCGGAATAATTTTCCCATGGACCACGACCGTAATATTCCAAATTTTCATAATCTCCCGGTAAGATCATGCGCATTCCAAAACGTGGAAGTTCAGGAAGGTCTTTTTCAGAATTTAAATTCGCGGTTACTTTAATATCTCCGTTGTTTTGAATATGATATTCGACTGTATATGGGACGTCTACTCCGGCTAACTGATACGTCACGGTGATCAGCTGACCGTCTTTATCTTTTTTAGCAACTTCAACATTTTTTACTTCTGAATTATGAGTCGCTTCTTTCCAAGCCTTTAGTTTTTTCGGCATGCCGTTTCCAAAATCATTATCGGTTGGCGCTCTCCAAAAATATGGCTTTGGAAATGCTGATATTGGTGATTTTTCACTGCCTTTCAGATGATAGGCTTCAAAGCTTCCAGTTTCAGTATTAAAAATACCTTCGATCATGTCATTTGAAAATTGAAGTATATCACCTTTCTTTTTAACTTTTAACGTACCAGAAGTTTCAGTTTTGGTTTCAGTAAAAAATGTATTCTCACCAATTTTAAATTGTTCCCTGGCAATTTCGTGCCCCGCAGGAACCATTGCTTTCGCCTGTTTAGTATAAGCGTATACACTTAGGAAATATTCTTTATCACCGATTTTTGGCAAAGAAATACTAACCGATTTTGTTGAATTTGGAGCCACTTCAATAGTAAACTTTCCGGTTTTTACAACTTCTCCATCGGCAAGTAATTCCCATTTAAAATCGAAAGCATCCAAATTCGTGAAATTGAATTTGTTTTTTATCGAAAGTTCATTTCCATCTAATTCAAATTTGATGTTTTGATATACTTTTTTAACTTCTTCTAAAGCCGGATGTGGTTCACGATCAGCAGTCACGAGTCCGTTAGCATTAAAGTTCTGATCGTTTTGCAAGTTTTCAGCACCTAAATCACCTCCATAAGCCCAAAACTCTCGGCCATCTTCGGTTTCTGTTCGTAATCCCTGGTCTACCCAATCCCAGATAAAGCCACCTTGCATATGATCGCTGTTATCGATAATATCCCAGTATTCCTGAAAGTTTCCGTTACTATTTCCCATGGCGTGAGAATATTCACACATAATAAACGGGCGCTCTTTGCTGTTATCGTTGGCATATTGTTTCATATGCTTGATGCTTGGATACATAGGGCATACGATATCGGTATTGCGATTTTCACCTGCTTGTTCAAATTGAACTTTACGAGTGGTATCACGATCTTTAATCCAATCGTAAGCATCGTAAAATACGGGGCCATTTCCACTTTCATTTCCTAAAGACCAAACAATAATTGAAGAATGATTTTTATGGAACTCGACCATTCGTTGAATTCGATCCATATGCGCTGGTGCCCATTCTTCTAAATAAGCTGGGTGCTTTGATTTATCAAAATTACCTTGCCACTCTGCTCCCATAGCATGAGTTTCGATATTCGCTTCATCAACCACATACATTCCGTATTCATCTGCCAATTCATAGATATACGAATCGTGTGGATAGTGACTCATTCGGATTGCATTGACGTTGTTCTTTTGCATTACCTCGATATCCTTAAGCATCATTTCACGATCTGGAGTATGGCCTTTATCGGGATGGTGTTCATGTAAATTAACACCATTTACAGTAATAGCTTCACCATTTACCATTAACTGCGCATTTTTGATTTCCACTTCACGGAAACCAGTTTTACCAGCAAGCGCGGCAACTTCATCATCCTTTTTATCTAATAAACTAATGCTGTATTTATAAAGATTTGGAAATTCATTGCTCCATTTTTGAACCTCAGCAAGATTTTTATGGAAGCTTACTTCCGTAGCTTTTTTATCTAAAGCTTTGGTTTCAGTATAGATTTCTTTACCAGAAGGATCCATTAAAACAAATTTTACTTTTGGCTTTTTGATACTTCCTTTATCAAAATCTTTCAGTTTTATGTTGGCGTTTAATTCGCCGTCAGTATAATCGTTACTCAAGCCACTGGTTACAAAATAATCCCATATCGTGGTTTTTGGAACCGCTTGCAAATACACATCACGTTCCAAACCACTTAAACGCCAAAAATCCTGATCTTCCAAATAACTCCCATCGTGCCATCTAAAAACCTGAACCGCCAAAAGATTTTCCCCATCTTTAAGAAATTCAGTAATATCAAATTCAGCCGGCGTTTTAGAAGCTTTGGTCATTCCCGCTTCTTCACCGTTTACAAAAATTCTGGCATAACCAGAGATTGATCCAAATCGAAGAATAATCTCGTGGTTGTTCCATTGCTGCGGAACAGAAAAAGTTCTGCGATACGTCCCTACCGGATTATAAATTTCTTCATCACCATCTTTGGAGTTTTTGTTGATGATCTCGCCACTCTCCGTTTTTTCTTCCGAAGGAAATCCGATATAAGGCGGATTTTTAGGATGCGGATAAGTTACATTGGTATAAATAGGAAGATCAAAGCCTTCTAATTCCCAATTAGAAGGAACGTTGATATCGTCCCATTCACTGTCGTTTAGTGATGATGAATAAAAATCTTTTGGTCGCTCGCTAGGATGCTTCACGATATTGAACTTCCAGGTGCCATTTAAACTTTGGTATAAATCGGATGATTCCGGTTCGTTTTTTAAGGCTTTAGAAGCTGAAGTGTAAAGCACAAAATCGCTACGCCCTTCCAGTTTATTTCTATCTACTTTTGATGGATTTTCCCACTCGTTTTGCTGCGCATACGTGGTTGTAAATAACAGCAAGCCAAGAAGGCTAAAAAAGGTCTTTTTCATATTTTTAGTAAATCAATTTTTTATTTTGAATTTTGAATTTTAAAGTTCTTCGTACCTTTTTAAAGCTTCAACAAAATAATAATCTCCATAGGTTAATGGTACATCTACCTCAGAATTTGCCGGTTTACTACCCACACCGTGTTTCAAAAGAAATCCACCCAATTCATCTTGTTTGGCTAAATATTCCTCTGACATCAGGCTAGACAACATTTTTTCAGCAGCATTAAAATAGTTCTCGTCGTCAGTATATTTGTACAATTCTAATAAAGCAGAAGCAATAACCGCAGCGGCGGAACTATCGCGTAAATCATCAGGGATGTCTTCAGCATCAAAATCCCAGTAAGGCACCATATCTTCTGGCATATTTGGATGCTCTAAAATGAACTTTGCAATATTTTTAGCCTGATCCAAATATTTTTGGTCTTTGGTTTCTCGGTACATTAAAGTGTACCCGTATAATCCCCACGCTTGTCCACGAGCCCATGAAGATTCATCTGCAAAACCTTGTGCGGTAATTTTTGATTTCGCTTCTCCGGTTTGTTCATCATAAATTAACTCATGATAAGTACTATAATCATCTCTAAAATGATTTTTCATGGTAGTGTTGGCGTGATTAATAGCTATTTCACGATATCGCTCATCACCGCTATGATCGGCAGCCCAAAAAAGAAGTTCCAAATTCATCATATTATCAATTATGACTACCAAATCTCCTTTTTCTGCTTTATTCCAAGGAGCACTATCCCAAGACCGGATTGCTTTTACGGTATCGTTGTAGCGCGTAGCTAAAGATTTTGCGCTCTCCATTAGAATGTCATTATACTCAGGTTTTGGATCAATACGGTTTGCATTGCCGAAACTACAATACATCATAAATCCTAAATCGTGTGTACTGGTATTTTTAGCTTCTCTTTCTAAATGTGCAAGAATACGCTCTGCTTCTTGTTTTAAAGTATCCTTTCCGGTTTCTTCATATAGATAAAGCAATGTACCTGGATAAAATCCACTAGTCCACCAACCAGAATTACTTGCTTCAAATTCTTCTTTTTTAGGGTAAAAAGTTTTTGGATACTCTCCCTCTTCAATTTTGCCAGCCATCGACAAATATTGATTTGCTGCTAGTTGCGTAACCGAATCAATCTTTTCTTGTGAAATTGATTTCGTCAATTTATTTTCTACTGCTTCGGTCGCTTCAGAAGAAGTTTTATTTTCTTCCTGATTATCTTTACAGGAGATCGCTGCGCAAAGCACAAACGAAAGACCTAATACTTTTAATGAATTCATGATTATATTTAATATTTATTTTAATGGTAAATTTTTAATTTCAAGAACACGGATCATCGTAGGTTTAACGGTTGCCACCCCCTCCCCATCAATCTGATACACTTTTTGTGCAAATACATGTAATTTCTTTTCTCGCTTCCAAAGTTCCAAATCGTAATTTGGCTCCCATTCTCCTACAGATACTTTAGTTAAATCGATTACATTCCATGACTTTTTGCTCCCAATTTTATTGTAAGCCATAGAAATTTTATTTCCTCTTTCGGCATCCCTAAAAAGAAGATAAAACATTGGTTTATCTTGAGTTTCTTTCAGCAAAATTTCAGGTCTGGAAATTGGGATTTTCTTTGTTCCTCCTCCACCGAGCTGAAATGAAGAATTTCTGAAGTTTGTGTTTTCATGCTTCCATTTTCCTTCTTCAAGATAAATAATTTGATAATTTGTTTTATGATCTTCAGTCCAATAGGTTACAATATAAGGATTTCCATTTTTATCGGCAGTCATCGATGTTTGATTGATCAATTCACTTTTCTGCGGAATTTCCCAGGCATATTCTGCCGATGATGCGGTTATTGGTAAATTATATTGCTGCCCATTAGAACGTTGCCAGGTTTTACCACCATCTTTAGATCTCGCATATGCCATATCGTGATTAGTAGCTACATCCCAACTGTCTCGCCACACCCAAGATAAATGAATAGTTCCTTCTCTATCTACACAAGCCTGCCAATAGGCATTGCGTTCTCCTTCGCCATCGATTAAATTATCATGTAGATCTTCCCATTGCTGATTTTCGATATTATATAATTTGGAAACTAACTTTCCTTTTCCAGACTGGCCTGATCGATATAGAAAAAAAAGATTTCCGTTTTTAAGATTGTAAAATTGAGGATAAGAAAGTTTATTTTCATCCTTACCTGTCATGTTTTGTTTGTCTCCCAACTGCGTACTTAAAGCGGCTATACCTATTGCATAGTTCAACGGATTATCATGATGGTCCCAGCTAGCGTGGAGTTTATTATTACCATCTAAGGCGATGCTAATTGCGTTATGAGCATCTTTTGTGTTTCCGGTAAAATCACTATGAGATAAATCGAAATTTGATGAATTCAGCTTCCTTTTAGCGATAATCATTTTTCCGTTTTCATCATAATAAGCTAAAAACTGATGCGTGGAGTTTGAAGTAATTGCATTCTTACGGAAAATCACAGTATTTATTGAGTTGTTTGCCCAACCCTCGCCTACTTCTACAACCGTATTACTAATTGAAGAACAAGAAGCCAAAAGAATTATAGAAAGGATATAAAAAATGATGTTTTTCAACATTTAGTAAGACTGTATTTGCGGTACAATATTTCTTTTTTTATAAGATTTTATATGGCATAAAATGACTTTTTAAGAGGGGCAAATGATTCAAATATGAATTACAACCAATTATATCAAGAAAATTATGGTATAATATAAAAAAGTAGAGAATAAAAGATTTAATAACTTAAATTCTCTACTTAAGATTAGCAAAGATAAATTGCCTATATCAATAAATTATTATATCAATCAACATTATCCTCATCTTCAACGGCACTTTCCCAACTATCCCAAACTTTCACACTTGAATCGTAGCCGTCGTAACCATAGTTTTGACTCAATTGTCCTTTTGTATTGGCTGTTATAGCACTATTTGGTATTGGCCAGTATACATTTCTCTTATCCATAGTATAATAAAGTGTATTATTGGGTACTACTATTCCCTCCGGATACTTGTTATATAGTGTATAATGGATTATTCTCTGATACCAGTAACTTCCCCCAGATTCATCTGTTCCAGACTGCTGATCCCAAGTATCCAGATTATAGGTATTTCCCCATTCATCTGGCATTCCACTCATGGCTAAGCAGTGTGAAATTCGGGTTAATTCTACATTTCTCCATTCTTCTAAATAAAGTTCTCTACCCCTTTCAGCACAAATATCTCCGATGGTTACATCAGTATATAATTGAGAAGCATTTGCTCTTTCCCTAATAGTATTAACATCTTGTGTAGCGCCAGCTATATTTCCTTGATAAAATCTTGCTTCTGCTCGCAATAAATAAGTTTCTGCTAATCTATAAAGATACCAGTGAGCCGCACTTCCCGTTGAAGCACCGTAAAAGCTATTTGAATTTGGGTTACTTTCATTAACTACATCATGTAAGTATATTTTATATAGCGGAAAATCAAACCAATCACGAATCGTATCTCTAGTTAATAAATTACCACTCTCGCTGTACATTCTAAAATTCTCTCCATAATCTTCTGAAGAAGGATCACTATATTCTAAATCCTCCATATTAACCCAATTCCCTACCTGACTGTTATGCCTCAAATCTTGCTCATCTTCAACTCCATTAACTACCCACATCGGCTCTTGTGAATAATAAGATGCACTAATTGTGGCTATTCCACGACCAAAAGCTCGTGTGTAGTCATAATTTGGATCATAATTTGAATTATTCAAAGAAAACCTGTCAGCAGCTCTTTTGCCATCGCTAGGAGTAATGATATTTGCTGAATTCCAAAATGGACCGAAAATACGCATAGAATTGAACGGAACAAACGATTGTGCACCTCCATTAGGAATAATCATTATGGCTTCAGTATTTGCTGAAGTTACTTTGTTTTCAGGTCTATGTAGATCCCAAACAACATTTCTGGTAATCTCCCAAGTGTTTGCATTTCCTCCTTCATCAAAAGTCCCAAAAGAACTTTGCATAAGTGTATAACCAGATTCATTAATTAAAATATCTGCTTGCTCTTCAGCCTCTGCAAAGCGGCCTGATGCTAGATAGCATTTTATCAAAAGTTGCCTACAAGCAGCCTTGTTTACCTGTCCTAAATAATTTAAACTCGATTGTTCGGGAACCCATTCTACCGCTTTTTCCATATCTGAAGTTATCATCTCTATGATTTCTTCCTTTTTAGTAGAATAATAATTTTGTTTTGGAACCTGAAGTATTTTAGTTATCAAAGGAATATCACCGAACTGATAAACTAAATTAAGGTATCTATAAGCTCTATGAAAATAAGCTTGTCCTCGATATTTATTTTTCACTTCTTCGCTTAATCCATCTACTTCATCAATATAGGTTAAAACTGTATTCGCATATTTAATTCCATTGTAACCTTCATCCCAGTAATAACCAAGATAAATCCAATCGGTAGTAGCCGTTGAAAAACCTCCAGTTGGCACGATAGTATTTGCATAATCTGCAGCTGTAGGGCTATTATCAGTTTTACCGTATTTTGCCATATCTGAGAATACATATTCTGTCCCAATTGGCACACTATTGGACGCATATTCATAGTGAATCCAGTACCCTCTAAGTGATTTGTCCGCCATTGCAATTGTTGCTTCTAAACCAGATTCTGTTGAAAAAGTTGCTTCTGGTTCATAAAAGGATAACGGGTCTGGTTCAAGAAAGTCTTCAGAGCATGATGTAACCATCATAGTTGCTAAAACTAAAGCTGCAACCTTTGAAATTTTATTTTTATTGAATTTTTTCATCATTATAGCTTTTCTTAAAGGGTTAAATTCATACCAAAATTAAACATACGTGTAGCCAGTCCTCCTGTTTCAGGATCTCCAAAGTATTCCCAATCAGCAGCCCAGGTAGCTACATTTCTAATCGAAGCCGAAAATTTTACTCGTTGGACATTCCATTTCTGAGTAATTTCAGTAGGCAGAGTATAGGCAAGTGAAATATGATCTAATCTTATAAAATTACGATTGTATAATTTTGGTGCACTTGCACCGGCAGGAGCTATAGCATCTAAGCGCGCCCAATCGTTAGTTGGATTATCTACCGTCCAATAGGGATTCACAAATGGATTGTAATTATTGGTATATAAACTTCCTGAGTTATAATTATTCATAAAACGACCACTAACAGATTTATGCCCCATATATGAGTACATGTTTATAGCCAATTCCCAATTTTTATAGCTAAAATCATTACGGAGTGACCAGTTTACTGGTGGTGCTGTTTGTCCCAAAAATACTTTATCATTGTCGTTATAAACCGGTGTTCCGTCTTCTTTATCATCCTCAGTGTAGTTATTGGCTATTTTTGGATCTCCAGGTCGCTGACCATACCTTGCAGCTTCTTCCCATTCATCTTTTTGCCAAATTCCTGTTACTTCATAATCCCAAATTGTGGAAATTGGTTTTCCAATAAACCAACCATTTGATAGATCATCTGCCTCTTTTCTTCCAATCACATTTCCATTGGCATCAAGAATATCCTCCATATTTCCATAAAGAGAATTGATCTTATTCTTATTATAAGAGAGTGCGAAACTAGTTCTCCATTCGAAATCTGAGTTCCTTATATTTACAGAGTTTACACTAATTTCCAGGCCTCTATTTTGAACTTCCCCAAGATTTGTTGTAATAGATCCAAATCCAGAAAATCCTGGTAATCGCTGCCCCATAATCATGTCATTTGTTATCGTGTGATACACATCTATAGAACCATAAATTCGCTGATCTAAAAATCCATAATCCAAACCAATATTTGTAGAAGTCGTTTTTTCCCATCGTAAATTTGGATTAGCCATTCTATCTATACCCAAGTATTTTACATCTACAATCTCTCCAGAAGAATCTATGTAACCCATTGTAGCTCCTGAGCCAGAAGCTAAATTGGCCAAACTAACATAAGGATCTGAAAGTGATCTATTACCATTCTTACCCCAAGAAACGCGTAATTTTCCAGTGCTCATAGCATCCCAATTAAACCAGCTTTCATTAGTGAAATTCCATGCCACTGAAACAGAAGGAAATGTTGCATAAGGATTAGAAGCTCCAAAGGCCGAATACCCATCTCTTCGAACAGTCCCTGTAATTAAATACAAATCATCGTAAGAATAAAATAACCTTCCCATTAATGCATCAGCAGTTTGGTGAGAATCGTTAGTTGAAAAACCGCTATTATCTAATGTTGCATTCGAGGTATTATGAAAACCTAAAGCATCAGAGGGCTGTATGTTACGAGCATCAATATTATCTGACCAATACTTACGTTCTTCCGCCTCCTGAACAAAAGTGGCTATTATGTGATGTTTATCATTTATATGATAGTCCCATGTAATATTGTTATTGAGATTATAGTCAAAATTCTTACTATGGTCTCTATCTACACCTATATTGGCTGCATTCCAGCCGGCATGTTCTGATGACTGAAAATAGCGATTATAATAGAATTGGTATCTAGGTGAAATATTAAAAGAATAAGTAATACCGAATGGCAGCGTAACTTTTGTATTGAAGATAGCATTTAATACAGTAACACCTCGCTCTAATTCCATAAATTGGCGGTCATAATAATAATTATATCCTCCTATATCTTCACCCATTGGTTGCCTTTCATATTCCCCCATTTCATTTCTAAAATTTCCAAAAGGACTAATTCTAAGCATATTCGAATCCCAATAATCAGTACCCGTACCTACAGTAATATCTCCATCTGTACGATCTTGAAAATTAACATTGGCACCAATTTCTAGCCAATCTGTAATTTGTCCGTTAATCTTCATATTAGCACGAACAGTGGAATAGTCATTCCCTTTTACAGCACCTTCAGCACTTAGATACCCCATAGATAAATAATAATTTGCTTTATCACCTGCCCCAGAAATACTGGCATTTAAATCTTTATTTATCCCTGTTCTAAACGTACTATCATACCAATCATGCGTTTTTCCATCGATAAAATTATTTAGTAACACCCCCTCTTTTATTCCTAAACGACGTCCCCAGACCTCATATAAGCTTCTACCTTCAGTTTCAGATATATCTTGATAAGCTAACCACTCGTTTTGTGTTATACCGTATTCATTTAATCGATTAGGATTCGAAAAATACCCCAACTGCCCTGGTCTATTATTTACATATGCTTCGTATTGACCTGTCTCTTCATTCACCCCGTAAGTTTTTGCAGTTTCCCAATCTTCTCTATATTTGGTATAACCATCTGGGCTATATACTTCGCGATAATCACTTCTTCTATTGATTGAAATATCAGAATTAATATTTACTAGCGGCTTACCTTTTTTTCCTTTTTTTGTAGTTATTATTATAACACCTGCCGAAGCTTTTGATCCATAAACCGCTGTTGATGAAGCATCTTTTAAAATATCTATTTGTTCTATATTATCAGGATTTATTTCTGACAATTCACCATAAAACTGCATACCGTCTAAAATAATAAGAGGTGAATTATGCCCCCCTTTATCATACACAGAAGTTTGCCCCCTAACTCTTAATGATCCTCCTCCTTTGGCATCTGCTGAATAGCCGACTTTTAATCCGGGGACACCACGCAAAACATCTTGAACTGTCTGAGGGTTTTGATTTTCGAAATCATCTGGTTTCACCTGAACAACAGATCCTGTTAAATCCTTCTTTTTTATTTTTCCATAACCAATAACAACAACTTCTTCAAGTTGGTCTGTATCTGTTACCATAGATATTTCTAAAAAAGCCTTATCTCCTACACTAACCTCTTTACTTTCAAAACCCATGAAAGAAAACATTAAAATATCTTTGGGATTAGCACGAATAGAAAATAATCCATCGAAATCGGTCACTGTTCCTCTAGAAGTGTTTTTAATACTCACTGTTACACTAGGTATAGGAACTCCTTCCTCATCTACTACTTTCCCTTCTATATTCTTCTCTTGGGATTGCATAGCAAAACTCAATAAAAATAAAAGCGAAAATGAAAAAGCGAAAACATAAAAATTATAATAGTTGTTTTTCATATTGATTATTAAATGTTAGACATAAAATTAGGTTCGAATCCTTATATTTTTTATTTATGTAATAAATACGCTTATTTTAAAATCTTTAAATATTTTTAAGATTTCATATTATTTTGATAGAAAAAAGAGCAGCTTAATTGATTTAATTTCCCCTATCATTTAGGCAAAATTCCTATTAATTTTGCAATCGCTTGGAGGGTATACTGATAGATTTAGGGCTATAAATGGATCAAAATCCAATTAAATGAAATTTTAAATGAAAATTTTACTAAGTGAAAAATTAGAGACAATGCCTTTAAATTTTATAAAAACGTTAAGATTTTTAGGTATTTTGATTTTAACGTCCTTAAACTTAATTGGGCAAAATCAAAAGCATTTAATTCATAAAAACAATCTCAAATTCTACCATTATGATACCTCCAACGGATTATCTAATAACATGGTAAGTTCTATTACTGAAGATGAATTTGGATTCATTTGGATAGGAACAAATTCTGGACTAAATAGATTTGATGGTAATGAATTTGAAAATTTTGACAAGGAAAATTCGGGACTAACGAATAACTATATTCAACAAATTGTTCCCTCTAAAAATGGCAATTTATATCTGGCAACAAACCACGGATTACACACCTACCGGATTGAAAAAAATCTACTTTCTCAAAATACCATACATAACTCTCATTTGTCTGATGGAATTACAAGCATTCTTGAACTCCCAAATAATTTATTAGCAATAGGCGCTTATTCTTTTGGAGTTCATTTTATAAAAGACAATCGACAAATCCCTCTTAATTATCATAATAAAAGAAAAAATGTTTTACTTGAAAAGTATAGAATTTCGGCTTTAGCATTAAAAGATAAGAACACTATACTGGCAGGAACTTATAGTAATGGTATTTACTCGATCTCTATAAAAGACACAAGCGTAACAAAAATTAAAAAGCTATTTTCTGGTAGAATTAATGTTATTTATAAAGACTCAGAAAATCAACATTGGGTTGGTACAGATGAAGGATTACTGCTTATAAAGGCAAACGACGAAGTTCTACATCTCACAACAAATAATAGTCCGCTTAACGATAGTTCGATTAGAAGTTTGGTTGAAGACGATGATGGTTTTTTATGGATAGGAACAAGTAACGGCGGCATTAATATTTTAGATCCCAGCTCCGTGTTTGCAGGAGCAGATAAAATTAAGGTTCAAAAATTCATACCACATACCGATGATAGTAGTGTACATAATAGAAATATTCTAAGCCTATTTAAAGATTCCAATGGAAATATTTGGATTGGTACTGAAGCAGGCTTAGATTTTGTAGATCCTAAAGGTGAAGTTATTCAATTATTCGATTACAAGCCAAATGATAATTCTCAAATTTCACATGATAGGGTTAAAGCTATTACCAAAGGAAATAATAACAACATCTGGATAGGTACAGATGGAGGTGGAATTGACAACTATGCTATAGCATCGAAAGAATTCTCTCATTTAAACATCAATTTACATAGTAACTTAATATTATCTCTTTTAGAAGATGATAATCGCAATTTATGGATAGGAACTTATAGATATGGGATCATTAAATACAATCTTAATACCGGAAAATCAAAAGTGTACTTAGACACCAAAGTTTCTGAAGGTAGTGACGTAAGAATAATTTTTGAAGACAGACAATCCAATATATGGGTAGGCACCAATCGTGGCGGCCTTTATAAATATGATAAATTGAATGACTCTTTTACTTATATAGAAGAATTAGGTAAACTAGACATTCGCGATATTAAACAAAAAGATGAAAATGAAATATGGTTGGCTACTTACGGTAATGGAATAATAAACTACAATTTTGAAACCGGAAAACGAGTTGATTTTCATACTGCTAACACTAATTTTCCGATCAATATAATTTTTAGTTTTGAGTTTATAGATGAAAATACGCTTTTGGTTGGAACGATGAACGAAGGTCTCTTAAAATTCGATATCAATACCAAAGCTATTGATCGATTTACCACTTACGACGGACTAAGCAATAATACCATAAATTCGATAACGCGTGATCTCTCGGGTAATTTTTGGATAGGAACAAATGATGGCATCAGCCTTTATAACATTACTTCAAATACCCTAAAAAATCTCAACAATTTTAATAATATTCAGGAAAGTGAATTTAATATTGGAGCCAGTCTGGTGACCGAGCACGGAGACCTTTTTATTGGAGGTAATAAAGGACTTAATATTTTCAATACCAAAAATTTATCCAATCCTGAAAAAGAAACATTTCCTACGGTTTTTAAAAATCTAGAAATCTATGGTAAACCTCTAACTGTTAATGATTCTGCACAAACAGTGCTTAACAAACCTATCTCCCTGGCAGATACTATTACTATTAACTATAATCAGGCTTTATTTTCCTTAGATTTTTCAGCATTAAAATATCCAAAATCATCGAATATTGAATACTCCTACATCCTAGAGGGTTATAACGACCACTGGATCAATATTAAAAATGCCAATCGAATAAACTTTAGCCAGTTACCACCTGGTGATTATAATTTAAAACTTAAAACAAACGATAATGATTACTTAGAATCTTCTAACCAACTACATATAAGTGTAGTACCACCATTATGGAAAACGCCGGCTGCTTATGTATTTTATCTATTTCTAGCCTCCTTTATAATATGGTTTAGTTTAAAATATTATACAGACCGTATTAAACTGAAACAGTCTTTAATATTTGAAAAAAGCCAGAGAGAATTAGAGCAAGAACTTAACGAAGAACGTTTACGTTTTTATACAGGATTTTCTCACGAACTTAAAACACCGCTAACCATGATTCTTGCTCCGGTAGAAACACTACTTACCGAGATAAGAAAAAAAGAACATAAAAACAGTCTAAGAATTATCGAAAAAAATGCAAAAACCTTATTGCGCCGTATTAATAAATTACTGGATTTTAGACAAACTGAAGAAGGCCTAAACAAACTACAAGTTAATAATTACGACTTAAAATCATCCTTAAAACACTGGATTAAGATGTATGAGCCAATTGCCCAAAAAAAGGAAATCAAAATCATAACATCCTACAATAATGACAAGTCTACTATCTATTGTGATATAGAAAAAATTCAGATCGTTTTCAATAATATTATGTCTAACGCCATAAAATACACTCCTACTGGGGGAAGTATCAAGATAAAACTTAAAGAAAAGAATAATGGATTTCAATTTTCAGTAAAAGATAGCGGAACCGGAATTCCACCAAAAAACCTACCGCATATATTTGATTGGTATTACCATTCAGATGAAAAAATAAAAAAAGAAGGTAGTGGTATTGGGCTGGCTCTATCCAAAAGATTTATTGAAATACATGGTGGAAAAATAAGCGTTAAAAGCAAGGAGAATAAATACACAAAGTTCAAGGTTTATCTACCGATCGCAAATGAAAAGGGATACGAAAATGATATAAGCGATAAAGAAAGCTTTTCAGAAATTGAACGTTTTACTAAAGAACTGCTTAACGAAAATAAACAATTAGAAAACAGAGCGCTATTAAATCCAGATTCTAACCGTGAGCTTCTATTATTAATTGATGATAACCCCGATATTCATCATTATTTATCTTCAATTTTAAAAGAAAAGTATGATTTGTTACATGCGCTGAATGGCCAGGAAGGCATCAACATGGCAAAAAAGCACGTTCCAGATCTTATTGTTTCAGATATTATGATGCCAGAAAAAAGCGGTATCGATTTAACCAATACCTTAAAAACTAACAAAGAAACCACTCATATTCCTATAATTTTATTGTCGGCTAAAGATACTAAGGAATCTATATTAAGCGGTTATACCGAAGGTGCAGACGATTATATCACCAAGCCATTTAGCACCGCAATTCTTCAAGCAAGGATTAAAAATCTTTTGAATAAAAAAATCAGCTTACAAAAAAGTCTTCAGCAAAATGAGGATTCTGAGATATCTAAGAGCGATACCGAATGTAAACAGATTAAAATTGAAAAGGAATTCCTCAAAAAGTTTGAAAAAACCGTCCATGATAATATTCAGATCCAAGGTAAAATGGTGGAGTTAATTTCTAAAGAAATGGGGATGAGCCGAGCTTCTTTATATCGAAAAATCAAAGCACTTACCGGTAAAAGTATAAATGAATATATTCGTGATATAAAACTCGAAAAATCCTTAAATCTAATAGAAAAAGAGGGGTTTAATATATCCACGGCCGCTTTTGAAGTTGGTTTCAATAACATGAAATACTATAGAAAAATTTTCAAAGAAAAATTTGGTAAATTACCGTCAGAATTTTCATTGAAAAAAGATCTTACCTAAACCACAAACCTTAACCACAAAAATTATGAAATCCATTTTCACCACATCTTTACTTGGTCTTCTATTGCTCACCGGATGCCAATCTGAAAAAGAACAGGAAACTACTGTTTCTTTGAATGTAGTTAACGATCTTGATTTTGCAAGAACTGAAATTGTTAGTTTTGACGCTTCAAAAATACTTTCAAAATTTGAAAAGGCTTCCTTAGATCATATCCATATTAAAGATTCTTCGGGACAAACTTTAAGACATCAATGGATAGATTATAACGACGATGGTACACCAGAAGAATTTTTGTTTCAGGCCAAAGTTGCAGCAAATGCTTCAGCAAAATATAAGCTTGTAAATGATAGCACAAGCACAGCTCCCAAGAAAGACGCGGTAGCGTATTCTAGATTTGTTCCTGAAAGAACCGATGATTATGCTTGGGAAAACGACAAAGTAGCCTTTAGAACTTATGGCCCAACAGGGCAAAAAGAAGCTTTAGAAGGCGTTCCAGGTAGCACCCTTTCCAGCGGAATAGACATTTGGCTAAAACGTACAAAAAAACCGGTTATTAATAAATGGTATGCTGAACATGTTAAAAATCCCGGTTATTATCACATTGATCATGGTGAAGGCTACGATCCTTACCATGTGGGTAAAAGCCGAGGTCTAGCTGGTATTGGTGTTTTTGAAGATGATAGCCTTTATGTATCCCAAAATTTTATGGAATACAAAACCATTGCCAGTGGACCGCTAAAAACAGTTTTTGAATTAACATATGATCCCTGGGGACCCTACAATGCAAAAGAAACTAAGAGGATTAGCCTGGCTTTAGGATCCAATTTCGCTAAATTTGAAATCGATTTACAGGCAGACGATAGCATACCAAATTACGCTACCGGTATTACGCTGCATAACAACGAGGGTGAATACCAAATTAATAAAGAAGAAGGTTGGATTATGCATTGGGAAAAAATCGATGACGCCCATGTAGGTGAAGGGATTTTAATGGAACCTGCAGCGATAGATTCTGCATTTGCTTTCAAAAGTAAAATTCCAGATCAAAGTAATTTATTAATAACTACACAACCAAAAGAAACTTTTACCTACTATGCAGGTTTTGCCTGGGAAAAAAGCGGTGATGTAGGGAGTAAACAAGAATGGATTAATATGTTAGAAAAACAAGCCAAAACCATAGCTTCACCTTTAGAGATTACTGTAGAATAAAACATATTTTTTTCTAAGTTTTAAGATGAAATGCAAAAACTTTAAAATTTAGTTATAAGAATAATCCTCGTTGAAAATTTATTTTGCTGAAAAAAGGCATGAATAATACTACGGCAGAAATTCTTGAAATCACTAATGATAAAATTGAAGTAAAAGCATACGAAAATATCACTTTTGCACAGCCTTTAATACATTTAACAGATAGATCCATAAATCTAAAAATGGACATTTTAAAACCACAGATAGATAAAAAACTACCTGTGGTTTTATTTATTCCGGGTGGAGGTTTTTTACGCTCCAACAAAGCAAGTTTTATACAACAACGTTTGGCCTTAGCCGAAAAAGGATATTTAGTAGCCAGTATGGAATATAGAACTGTTCCTAACGGAAAATTCCCTGATGCCCTGGTAGATGTAAAAAGCGCTATTCGTTTTTTAAAAGCTAATGCTGAAAAGTATGGTCTCTCAAGAAATAATATAGCTGTGATGGGTGATTCAGCCGGTGGTTATCTTGCAGCTTTAGCCGGAACTACTAATAATCATACAAGCTTTGATATAGGTGATTTCCTAGAAGAGAACAGTAATGTAAATGCGGTAATCGATTTGTATGGTCTATCGAATTTGGGTGAAATTGCTAAAGATTTTTCAGAAGAAACCAAGGAAAAACACCAATCTCCGGCTTCTTCCGAATATTTATTCCTAAATGGAACTCCACCATTTGATGAAGTTGAAAAAGATTTAAACAAATCGATCGCAAAAAGTGATCCAGCTACATATATCTCGGCAGATACACCTCCATTTTTACTTATGCATGGCGATAAAGATCAATTAGTATCTCCTAGCCAAACCGAGTATTTGTACGATGCTTTACAAGATTCAGGTATCGAAGCTAAAAGATATGTTGTTAAAAATGCAGAACATGGAGGAGCATATTGGGTGCAACCTCAAATTATAAATATTATGACCAGTTTTTTAAACGAACATCTTACCTGAATAAAAGCTAGGCGACCTAAGCTTTTTGATTTTTGAAAGACTTTACGAGTTATTAGGCTCCCATTAACGTTAACACTAATTTTCGAGAACCTCCATGATTTCTATGTTCGCATAAGTAAATCCCCTGCCAGGTTCCTAAATTTAGTTTTCCGTTGGTTACTGGGATTTGCACCGATGTTCCCATAAGTGAAGCTTTAATATGGGCAGGCATATCGTCTGAACCTTCAAAAGTATGTTTATAATATGGCTGATCTTCTGGAACCATTTTATTAATATGGCTTTCAAAATCATCTCTTACCGTAGGATCGGCATTTTCATTAATCGTTAATCCTGCGGAAGTATGCTTTATAAATACCTGAAAAATTCCTTGCTGAATTTCACCAATCTCAGGAAACTGATCTACAATTTCTCTAGTTACTAAATGAAATCCTCTAGATCTAGCTTTTAATGATATTTGTTTCTGAAATGTTTTCATATTTTTTTCTAATAAAATAAGCAGAAATATATACTATATCCACTTAAGTTTTCTTCTTTTTCTTCTTTGCAGCAGGAAACAATACATTATTCAGTATTAAACGATAGCCCGGTGAATTTGGATGTAATTCTAATTCTGTTTTTGGATCTCCTACCCTATGCTGATAATCTTCTGGATCGTGCCCGCCATAAAAAGTAAAAAAACCTTTACCTTTTACACCATGAATATATCTGGCTTCACCGTTTACTTTATTCTCTCCCATTACCAAAACATTCGCTTTTATATTTTCAGGATTAAAAGCGGTAGTTTGCCCCATAAATCCTTTAACCAATCTTGTATGATTTTGAGTTAGCATGGTAGGAATCACGTCCCATTTTGCTGAATAATCCATTAAAGTGAAATAATCCTTCTCTGTTGGAACTGCTCTTTTAGACGTCATATCTATAGAAGAGAATTCGTAAACCATGGGACTCCTTTCTAAAATAAAATCTGTAAATGCAAAAGCATTGGTATAGTCTAATTTTGACTGATAGCCGGGATCACTGGGATCGCCATCAAACATAGGTTCTGCAATATCTGTATTTTCCGCAGCTAAGGCGATATCAAAACTATCTGTGGCACTGCACATCGCGAACATAAATCCGCCCCCAACTACATAATCTCTAATTTTTAAAGCAACAGCTAATTTTTCTTCTGAAACTTTTTTGTACCCCAGGTTTGCTGCTAATGCTTCAGCGTTTTTTTTATCTTCAATATACCAAGGGGTTGTTCGGTAAGCTCTATAAAATTTCCCGTATTGCCCGGTAAAATCTTCGTGGTGCAAATGCAACCAATCATACAAAATAAGCGCATCGCTTAGAACTTCGGTATCATATATAGTTTCATACGGAATTTCAGCATATGTAAGGGCCATCGTTACTGCATCGTCCCAGGGTTTATTTCCCTTTGGCGAGTACACAGCAATTTTAGGTGCTTTTTCTAAAATTACGCTTTCCATATTTTTAGAAGGACTCGAAATTTCATCCAAAATGGCCTGTGCATCATTATCGGTTAGAATTTCAAAAGAAACACCTCTAATTTTACATTCTCGCGTTAAGCTTTCTTCCGCAGCAAAAAGAAAAGAACCTCCTCTATAATTTAATAACCACTGCGCGCTAATTTGATTTTCTAAAGCAAAGTAGGTGATGCCGTAAGCTTTTAAATGATTTCCCTGAGCTTCGGGATCCATAGGAACTAAAATCTTATTGGCAAAACCTGTAATTCCTAAAAAGAAAAAGACAGTAAAAAGCATAAAAGCTTTAAACTGTCTTTGGTTATTTTTTATCGTAATTCTAAATTTAAAACGGAACGTCGCTATCATCATCCTGATTAAAATCATTCATCGAACTTCCAAATGCTTCATCGGCGCTTGGACTGGGAAGATTTGTATTTCCAAACTCGTTATTATCATCACCATCGTTCATCTTAGAATGAAATTCGAATGGAGAATCAAAGTCTTCTAAGTTATCAAATTTACCTAGATGACCAATAAATTTAAGTCGGATATTTTCTAAACCGCCATTACGGTGTTTTGCGACGATAAATTCTCCTTGTCCTTCTGTTGGAGAACGTTCTTCGTCATCCCACTCTTCAATTTTATAATATTCTGGACGGTAGATAAACGAGACAATATCGGCATCCTGCTCGATCGCTCCAGATTCCCTAAGATCTGAAAGTAATGGTCTTTTACTGCCTCCACGTGTTTCTACCGCACGAGAAAGCTGAGAAAGTGCAATCACCGGAACGCTCAATTCTTTTGCCAGAGCTTTAAGGTTTCGCGAAATTGTAGAAATTTCCTGCTCACGGTTTCCTCCTTTTTGCGTTCCACCGGCTGTCATTAACTGCAAATAATCGATCACTATCAATTTAATCCCAAATTGAGAAGCTAATCGACGGGCTTTTGCTCTTAAATCGAAAATCGATAAAGATGGAGTATCATCAATAAAAAGTGGTGCTTTTTCAAGATCCTTCACTTTTACATTTAACTGCTCCCACTCGTGTTTTTCTAGATTCCCAGTTCTTAATTTTTCTGAAGAAAGTCCTGTTTCCGAAGAAATTAAACGGGTAATTAACTGTACTGAAGACATCTCTAGAGAGAAGAAAGCAACTGGAATTCCTTGTCCTACAGCAATATTTCTTGCCATCGACAAGGTTAGTGCCGTTTTCCCCATACCGGGACGCGCTGCAACAATAATTAAATCTGAAGGTTGCCATCCTGAAGTTAATTCGTCTAATTTATCGAACCCTGAAGGTACACCACTTAATCCTTCTTTATTAGAAATCTCTTGAATTCGTGCTTTTGCCTGAATAACTAAGCTTTGTGCAGATTCGGTAGATTTTTTAATATTTCCCTGAGTTACCTCGTATAATTTTGCTTCAGCTGAATCTAAAAGATCGAAAACATCAACACTTTCGTCATAAGATTCTTCGATGATTTCCGAAGAAATTTTTATTAAACTACGCTGTATGTATTTCTGAAGAATAATACGAGCGTGAAACTCGATATGCGCTGACGATGATACTCTTTGTGTAAGCTGAATCAAATAATAATCCCCGCCAGCTTTTTCAAAATTTCCGTCTTTCTTAAGTTGATTAGAAACGGTTAATAAGTCGATCGCCTCGGTATTTTCAAAAAGTTTGAAAATAGCCTCATAAATTAATTTATGCGAATTTTTATAAAACGCATCGGGATGTAAAATATCAATGATCTCATCTACACCTTTCTTATCGATCATCATAGCACCAAGCACAACCTCCTCTAAATCAACCGCCTGAGGAGGAATCTTTCCTTTTTCCAGGCTAATGACATTAGCATTTTGATTATTGTATCCTTTAGATGTTGCGATTTTTTCCATAGCACGAAAGTAACCAATTTGTTAACTAGACCTTAAGAAATTAGAAATTTCTAGTTCACTAGTAATGAACAATATGGTTGTTGAAAACTTTATTTTTTTGTTGATAAGGCCAAAAAAATCCGAAACTTTTGTTTCGGATTCTTCTAATATCCTATGATAATGAATGGGTTAGTCTTTATAAACTCCCATGTCCAAATATTTATCCATTCTTGTACTTATCAAATCTTCCTTTGATAAGTTTTTAAGTTCTTCAAAAGCATCTAAAATAGATTTTTCAACTTCTTTAAAAGCACCTTCACGATCGCTATGCGCTCCTCCTAATGGCTCTTTTACAATCTCGTCAATAAGCTTTTGCTTTTTCATGTCTTCCGCAGTAAGTTTTAATGCTTCTGCAGCTGTTTCTTTATATTCCCAGCTTCGCCATAAGATTGAAGAACAAGATTCTGGTGAGATTACAGAATACCAGGTGTTTTCTAACATTAAAACCTTGTTACCAACACCAATTCCTAAAGCTCCTCCACTGGCACCTTCACCAATAATTACAACAATAATTGGTACACTAAGGCGTGTCATTTCCATAATATTGCGAGCGATAGCTTCACCTTGTCCTCTTTCTTCAGCTTCCAAACCAGGATAAGCACCCGGAGTATCAACGAAACATACTACAGGTAAATTGAATTTTTCTGCAGATCTCATTAGACGTAAAGCCTTACGATAGCCTTCTGGATTTGCCATCCCGAAATTTCGATATTGCCTAGTTTTGGTATTGAATCCTTTTTGCTGACCAACAAACATAAAACTTTGATCACCAATTTTACCAAGGCCACCAATCATTGCTTTGTCGTCTTTTACACTTCTATCCCCGTGTAATTCTAAAAAAGTGTCACCACAGATCGCATTTATATAATCCAGTGTGTAGGGACGATTAGGATGTCTTGACAATTGTACACGTTGCCATGCGGTAAGATTTTTATAAATCTCCTTCTTCTTTTCCTTTAATTTTTTCTCGATTTGCTTGCATGTAGCAGTCACATCAACTTCACTTTCTTCGCCAATATTGCAGGCGCGATCGTACTGCTCTTCAAGTTCTTTAATCGGTAATTCAAAGTCTAAATATTCCATAAGTACCTATGGTTGTTTTATTTTGAGCCTACAAATATAACAAACTTTAAATCGAAGAATTAAAGCCTTTGCTCAATTATTTTTATTAACGTTTTGCTTTTAACAGTAGAAAGACCGCTAATATCCCAAATGAGATATTAGGAATCCAGACTGCAAGTAATGGTGAAAATGTTGATTGCTCGGCAATTGTACCAAATATTTTATCGAAAAAGATAAATAGAAAGGCCAGCGAAATTCCTACCGCAAGATTAATTCCCATCCCGCCACGACGCTTCATTGAAGAAACTGCCACAGCGATAATTGTTAAAATAAATGCTGAAACCGGAATACTTACACGCTTGTAAGCAGCCACCAGATACATATTCATATTTCCAGATCCACGTCGACTTTCTTTTTCTATAAATTCATTTAATTCTGAAAAATTAAGCGTTTCAGCAATATAGGTTTCCGGGGTTAACTCATCAAACTCGAATGGCAAAACAGTATCTAAGATGGTTTGTTTGGTGATAATATCTCCATCTTCACCAACCACCCTTTTATCAACATTCGATAAAGTATAGGTAGAATCTTCTGTATTAAATTTTAATCTGGAGGCACTAATTTTAAACTTCATCTCATTCCCTTCAAAATGTTCTAAAGTAAAATTACTGGCGGTATGGGTTTTTGGCCTAAAATGGCTGGCATAAATAACTTCGTTATCATTAACCTGCCGATACACGTCTTTAGTTTCTTGAGTTTGATGCCCTCTTTTTAAATACTCATATTTAAATTCGTTAAATCCCTTGCTTGCCTTTGGTGCAAGGAACATACTTAATCCTAGTGCCGCAATACAAACAATTGTAGCTCCTATAAGATAAGGTCGTAGAAATCGATAGAATGATACTCCACTACTTAGAAAGGCAATAACCTCTGTATTGTTCGCTAGTTTTGAAGTAAACCATATAATAGATAAAAATAGGAAAAGCGGAAATAAAAGATTGGCAAAGTAGATCGTGAAATTTAGATAATATTCGGCCACTTCAACAAAAGGCACCTCATTTTCAAGAATCTTATCTATTTTTTCAGCTAGATTTACAGTTATCCCAATTGGAATAAAAAGTAACAGCATCATGCTGAATGTTCCTAAATAGCGCTTTAAAATATACCAATCTAATATTTTCAAACTACGATTTTTTTATAATCTTTTATCCATCTGTTTTACCATCATATCTTTCCAGGCTCTAAAATCTCCTGCTAAAATATGCTTTCTGGCTTCGCGTACCAACCAAAGATAAAATCCTAGGTTATGAATAGTAGCAATTTGTTTGCCAAGCATTTCATTAACGCTAAATAAATGACGAACGTATGCTTTAGAATATTGAGTATCTACAAAAGTGATTCCCATCTCGTCTATAGGTGAAAAATCATCTACCCACTTTCTATTTTTAATATTTATCGTACCATGAGCCGTAAATAACATTCCGTTTCTAGCATTTCGGGTGGGCATCACACAGTCGAACATATCTATACCTAATGCAATATTCTCTAAAATATTAATAGGAGTTCCTACTCCCATCAAATATCTTGGTTTTTCTTCAGGAAGAATCTCGGTAACCACTTCAGTCATCGCATACATTTCTTCAGCGGGTTCTCCTACAGATAATCCTCCAATAGCATTTCCTTCAGCATCACGAGAAGCAATATATTCTGCAGATTGCTTTCTTAAATCTTTATATGTACTTCCCTGAACAATTGGAAATAAAGTCTGATCGTATCCATAAAGCGGCGGAGTTTCAGCAAAATGTTTTATACAACGATCCAGCCAACGATGCGTCATTTGCATCGATCTCTTTGCATAATTATAATCGCAGGGATAGGGTGTACATTCATCAAACGCCATAATGATGTCCGCACCGATCTCTCGCTGAATTTCCATGACATTCTCTGGCGTAAAAACATGATAAGAACCATCGATATGCGATTTAAACTTTACGCCTTCTTCCTTTATTTTTCTTCTTTCTGAAAGAGAATATACTTGGTAGCCACCACTATCGGTTAGAATATTGCGATCCCAATTCATAAATTTATGGAGTCCACCAGCTTTTTTCAAAATTTCGGTTTGTGGCCTTAAATAAAGATGATAGGTATTTCCTAAAATTATATCTGGATTTATTTCCTGTTTTAATTCTGTTTGATGTACTCCTTTTACCGATGCTACTGTACCAACCGGCATAAAAATAGGCGTTTCAATTACGCCGTGATCGGTAGTAATTTTACCGGCCCGGGCTTTACTGGCGGGATCGGTCTTTAAAAGTTCAAATTCCATATTCAGATTTAGTGGATGCAAAGATACTTAACATTTCTGCAAATTAAAGAATTATGATATTTCAAAAATAAAGTGTAAATTTAACACTTATCATAATACTCATGCGCTTTCGTTTTGAGAAAGCATAATATTGACTTATTTTAGCAATAAATATTCACAACAATAACTATATAAATGGCAAACATTGAAGAATTAAAAAGTTTTGCTACCCAGGTACGCAGGGATATTGTAAGACAAGTTCATAAAGTAAACTCTGGCCACCCAGGAGGTTCTCTTGGTTGTACTGAGTTTTTTGTAGCGCTCTATCAAGAAATTTTAGAGCATGATCCTAGCTTTAATATGGACGGGGTTGGTGAGGACTTATTTTTCCTTTCCAATGGTCATATCTCCCCTGTTTTCTATAGTGTACTAGCACGTAGTGGTTACTTTCCGGTAGAAGAATTAAGTACGTTTAGAATGATCGATTCTCGCCTACAGGGACACCCAACTACTCACGAGGGCCTTCCAGGAATTAGAATAGCTTCTGGATCTTTAGGCCAGGGAATGTCTATAGCTTTGGGAGCAGCACAAGCTAAAAAATTGAACAAAGACAGTCATTTAGTTTTCTCTTTGCATGGTGATGGAGAATTACAGGAAGGACAAAACTGGGAAGCGATAATGTATGCCGGTGCAAATGGTGTGGATAACCTAATTTCTACAGTAGATGTAAACGGCCAACAAATTGATGGTAGTACAGATACTGTTCTTAACATGGGCGATCTAAGAGCTAAATTTGAAGCTTTTGGATGGGATGTTTTAGAAATTGCTGAAGGAAATGATATCGAAAAAGTAATCGAAGGACTTAACGAAGCTAAAGAACATACCGGTAAAGGAAAACCTGTTTGTGTGCTAATGACTACCGTAATGGGTAATGGTGTAGATTTTATGATGCATACGCACGAATGGCACGGTAAAGCTCCAAATGACGAACAATTAGAAAGTGCTTTGGCACAAAACCCGGAAACTTTAGGCGATTACTAAACTCGTGTTTTCCCAAAAAAGAATACAATGAAAAAATATACATATACAGAAAAACAAGATACTAGAAGTGGTTTTGGTGCCGGGCTGGCAGAGCTTGGAAAAACTAACGAAAAAGTAGTTGCACTTTGTGCCGACCTTACCCCTTCTTTGAAAATGGCCGATTTTATCGAAGCCAATCCAGATCGCTTTTTCCAAACGGGAATTGCCGAAGCAAATATGATGGGGATGGCTGCTGGATTAACAATTGGTGGATATATTCCTTACACAGGAACATTTGCTAACTTCTCTACCGGTCGTGTTTACGATCAAATTAGACAATCTATTGCTTATTCTAATAAAAATGTCAAAATTTGTGCTTCTCACGCTGGTTTAACACTTGGAGAAGATGGTGCTACTCACCAAATTCTTGAAGACATTGGTTTAATGAAAATGTTACCTGGGATGACAGTGATTAACCCATGTGACTATAACCAAACCAAGGCTGCGACAATTGCTATTGCAGAACATGTGGGACCTGTTTATTTACGATTTGGACGACCAAAAGTGCCAATATTCACTCCTGAAGATCAAAAATTTGAGATCGGAAAAGCTATTATGCTGAACGAAGGTACAGATGTTACCATTATTGCTACCGGTCACTTAGTATGGGAAGCTATAAAAGCTGGTGAGGCTTTAGCTGAAAAAGGTATTAGTGCTGAAATTATTAATATTCACACAATTAAACCTTTAGATGAAGAAGCGATCATCAAATCGGTGAAGAAAACCGGATGTGTAGTTTCTGCTGAAGAGCATAACTTCCTTGGCGGTTTAGGAGAAAGTGTAGCCAGAACTTTGGCAGAACACCAACCAGCTCCACAAGAGTTTGTAGCTACTAAAGATACTTTTGGAGAAAGTGGTACTCCAGAGCAATTAATGGAGAAGTATGGTCTTAACGCCGATGCGATTATAGCAGCTTCAGAAAAAGTTATAAAACGTAAATAAAAGCTTAAAAACCGTTAAACTTTTATAAAACAAAGCCTTTTAAAGTCATTTTAAAAGGCTTTGTTATTTTCAGCCAAAATTTAAGATCTTAATTTACGTTCGATATAGAAACTAAAACTATTATTATGAAAAAAATTTTAATCATTATGCTCTGTCTAACATCAACAGGCATATGGGCGCAGTCATCAGAATTTGGAATAAAAGGAGGATTAAATTATGGATCTACTGGTGACATCAATGGCTTTGATGAAGCTAGAGAAGATTTCCCTGATTTAAAGAATGGAGAATCTAAAGCGGGGTATCACTTTGGTGTATTCGGAAAATTTGGAATTTCAGGAGTTTTCATTCAGCCAGAACTTATTTACACCAAACTAACTACCGATTATGGTGCTTTTGATTATGATCTGAATAAAATAGACCTACCGGTTTTATTAGGAGTCGATATTTTAGGCCCGTTAAATGTAAAAGCCGGGCCATCGTTTCAATACATCACGAACAACGAAATTGAAAACGGCACATTTAAAATAGGAAATGTTGATAAGGATATTACAGTAGGATATCAATTAGGAGCGGGTCTAAACCTTGGCAACTTGGGAATAGACGTTAGATATGAAGGTGCATTTACAGATAATACTGCTTTCAGCGAAACTGCAGAAGAAAATTTCTCCATAGATTCAAGACCTTCACAATGGATTTTGAGTTTATCTATAGCGCTCTAAATAGTATTTTATAAATAAAAAAAGCTCCTAAAGAAGGAGCTTTTTTTATTTACTTTTTTTATATTATTATTCCTCACCTACAGGTTGAAAATAATCTGGATCCAAGTGATTTGAAGTGCCGTTGTTATTAGAATCCGGGAAAGTTATCGTGCCATCTGCATTAATAATAATTTCCTGGCGTGTTGGTAAACCATCACCATCATCATCATTATCAGAAAAATTAGGCAATCCATCGCCGTCGGTATCATCGTCATATAAATCTCTATTTTCATTTATGTCTTCCATCCAGCTTGGAATTCCATCACCATCGTGATCAGCTTCATTCACATTTAACAACTCAAACGTAAAAATCAACGGGCTATATTTGTTTCCTCCTGTCGCACCATTAAAATATCCTAATCCAGATGGAGCAAACAAAGCCCCAATACCATAATCATTAGACCAGTTAACTGTATTATCGCCATTAACGGTATAGCTAGAGGCTCCTTGAAATTCAGTCATAGCTTCTCTAAATGCAGGCACTACTCCACCTGCTCTTCTTAAAACAGGTTGACCGTTATTGAAATCTTCATAAATATAACCAACAAGATCAAACCATACAGGAGAATTTACGCTATTATCAAACACTTCAGAATTCAACAATTCACCTTTATATCTTACATACGTAGAATCTGAAAAATGAGGACGCTCTCCTTCTCCCTCTCTAACCTTCAAAATGTATAGATTATAGTCCACCTCTGTTTCGTTAACCCGATAAGGTACCTTTTTAGTTTCCAGAAAATCCGATTCAAATATCGATTCTTTATCACTATTTTCTCCAGCAATTGTATCAAAAACGATTCTATAATCGAAATCTGAAGATGGATTTTCAAATTCCTCATAATTATAAAAATGCGTCTGTAGATATTCAACAATACTATCATCATCTGTTAAGGCCTGTTCGGTTTCATCCCTAAGCTCCTCTTGAGGTATATTCCTGTTGTTATCATCGTCGTCGTTACAGCTGGTAAAAGAAAGACTAGCCAAAGTAATTCCGGCTAAAAAGTATTTATTCAATCGCATTGTCTCGTTTTTAAGGGCGCAAGATACAATAATCTTGTATTTTTGTTTAAGATAATAGAACAGTTTTAAGGACCATTTATTATGAGAGTTGATAAATTTTTATGGAGTGTGCGGTACTTTAAAACCCGAAGCATCGCAACAAATGCCTGCAAGCAGGGTAAAGTAAAAATGGAAACCACCAATGTTAAACCCTCTAAAGATATTTTCCCTGGCGATAGATTGGTTGTTAGGAAGAATCAAATAAACTACGAAATTGAAGTTTTGGATCTTCCAAAAAGCCGAGTTGGAGCAAAGCTTGTGAATATTTACGTACAGGATCACACCCCCAAAGAAGCTTTTGAAAAACAAGACCTTCTTAAATATTCGAAAGATTATTACCGAAAAAAAGGCACAGGACGACCAACCAAAAAAGACCGAAGAGATATCGATGATTGGTTTGAAAATGCCGATGACAAAGAAAACAAAGACCAAACTACCTAAGACTTTTAAAATGAAAGAAAGAATTCAGATTTTAAACGATACTGAAATTGCTCAAAAAATTAGAAGAATAGCATTTCAGATTTATGAAAGCAACATAAATGAAGAAGAGATCGTATTGGCAGGTATTGCCAGAAAAGGTTTTAAACTAGCAAAAAGAATCCAGGAAGAACTCGAAAAAATATCCCCATTAAAAATTATCTTATGCGAAGTTCATGTAAACAAGAAAAGTCCAAGAAATAAAGTAACTACTTCTATTCTTCCCGAAAACTATTCTGAAAAATCCCTAGTCTTAGTCGACGATGTATTAAACTCGGGCACAACTTTAATATACGGTGTACGCCATTTTTTAGACGTTCCATTAAAGCAATTTAAAACAGCAGTACTGGTAGACCGTAATCATAAAAAGTATCCTGTAAAAGCCGATTTTAAAGGAATTTCACTTTCCACCTCCTTAAGCGAAATGGTAAGAATAACCTTCGAAAAAGGAGATGATAGAGCAGAGCTTATTTAACTAGCTTAGCTCTTATTTCTTCAAGAATCTTCGTGGGTGTAGCATGATCTACATCCACAATAATATTAGATTGGTTATAATAAAAGGCCCGTTCAAACAAATGCTTTCTAATAAACTCTTCTAACTGCTCTTTGGTTTCTAAATGACTAATAACCGGTCGATGAACTTTCTCTAAAAACAAGCGCTCGGTTAATACTTCAACTGAAGCTTTGAGGTACAGCGTTTGATTTTCTGCATCTTCTTTTATAAGCTCAAAATTATTACCGTAGCAGGGAGTTCCTCCTCCTAAAGAGATAATCATATCAGATTTTGAAGCTAAAATATCTTTTAAAACTTCATTTTCGAGTTTTCTGAAATATAATTCTCCTTTTTTTTGAAAAATTTCATGAATCGTCCTACCCTCCATAATTTCTATCTGACTATCCATATCCACAAATGGATAATCCATTGATTCAGAAAGTTTTTCACCTATATAAGACTTACCGCATCCCATGTAACCATTCAGGAAAATTTTCATTTTAAGTTTATTTTTTTGAAGTTAATTTCTACTAAAAGCAAATTTATATCAAAATATGCTTGAAAAATAAAAAATAGATTATATATTTGCACCCGCATTCGCAAAAAAACGGATGCATTTTTATTGATCTGGTAGCTCAGTTGGTAGAGCATCTCCCTTTTAAGGAGAGGGTCCTGGGTTCGAGCCCCAGCCAGATCACATAGATGTTCTTTTTTTATAAAATTCAAATTTGATCTGGTAGCTCAGTTGGTAGAGCATCTCCCTTTTAAGGAGAGGGTCCTGGGTTCGAGCCCCAGCCAGATCACTTTTTTATTTTATAGATTTATGAAATTATGAAATACAAAGGCCCGTTATTTTTAATGGCGCATTTGCCCAGGTGCTGGAATTGGTAGACAGGCATGGTTGAGGGCCATGTGTCCATTAGGGCGTATGGGTTCGACTCCCATCCTGGGCACTCACTCTATTATCCTACGACCCTACTTTAAAATTTCCGCAGTCAACATTTAGTCAACTTTCTACTTTAGATTTCCCAAAAAACATTAGGTTTTTCTTCTAAAAGATTTCTGAAATTATTCAATACAAAAAAACTTCAAAAAAGATTTAAAAGTGTTTTTGCTATCCAGTAATAACTAAAATGTTTTTGATTTCAACATGGAGCAAGAAATATAATACCTTCCTACTCCATGAATTTTATAGCATATCATCATTTACAAAATCTACTAAAGTTAGCTTTTCAGAATTATTGAAACTAAGATTTGTAGATAGCTCAAAAAGATGAGCTTCGGTTTCAAAAAAGTGCATCATATAACCAGCTGTATTCACAAAAGCCACCAAATCTCCAATTTTAGGTAATTGCGGCAAGGTAATTTTGCGTTTCAATAGCACATCTCTTTCCAAACAGTACGCACCCGTAAAAAAAATATCGACGGCCGATTCTTCAGAAAAATCATCTTCATAAATCAAATAAGGATCGAGAAGAAAATCTGCACTAGAACTCATCATCTGGCTCATATTCATTTCTAATCCAACCAACCATTGTCCTTTCGCATCTTGTTTACGATGGGCAACTTTAGCGATCGTCATTCCTATTTGATTGAGCAGTGATCTACCAGGTTCAATTCGTATTTCTATATTGTTTTTTTGCAGTCTCGAAAAATTAGGCGAAGACTCGGCAGATTCTTTATACTCCAGTACTTGTTTTAAAAAGTCTACGCCATTTACGTTGTTATAATATGGATATGTTTTCAGGGAACGTTCTACATTTCCGTTTATAAGTTCATATCCCAATCCATTTTGATTAAAGGTTAGATTCCCCTCTCCCGAAGCGACTTGTGCTCTTAATTGCTTATCAAAATTGCTCCATTCCTGTTCATCTTCCAGATAATTAATCAATATGCCACCTCCTATGTCAATGAAGTCTAAATTAAACCCAGCTTCGTTTAATTCACTTAACATACTTATACAATCACTTAAAGCTTTTCCTCGCTGATGGGTTGAGTAACCGTCCAAGTGAAAATGTAAACCTGCAATATTTAAGTTTTTGTATGTACCTTCTGCCCCAAGGTTTTCAAGAATAAACTGTTTTAGCAATTCTATATCAAATCCAAAACGGCTATAAAGTTTTTTATCTTCAACTTTAAATCCGCTTACTCTAAAACCTACAATTGCAACTTCCCCCATTTCTACAGCAACGGTATTAGCTAGTTCGCACTCATCAACATTATCTAAAATAATGGGCACTTGTTTTTTAATGGCTAAAGCATATTGCTCTTTGGTTTTGATAGCCGATGTAAGTACCAAGGTTTCCCCAGCACCTCCCAGCGCTAATGACTGTTCTAATTCTTTAAAACTTGCGGTATCTACCCCAATCCCAGATTGCAAAGCTTTTTGTACAAGTGCTTTGCTTTTGTTTGCTTTACGGGCATAGTAAATTTGATGTCTTAAACCATATTGGACAAAAAGTTCGCGAAATCTTTCAATATTACTTGAAAAAGTAGGCAAATGGTGAAGGTTTACCGGAGAGCCATATTTTGAAATCAATTGTTCAATCAAAGATTTATCGCGCATAACTTGCTCCATCCATTCACTGGTTATTGGTGTTAAGCCATTGATCTTATTCGCCTTAGTGTACATTAATTGTATTATTAATTAAGTTCTGTTTATTTTTATTCTGAATATCCTGAATTACATTTTGAGCCCATACAGACGCAAAATTATTTCGAGTTCTGGATAACGTATCATTATCCAGCGTCACTCCTTCTGTTGGTGTTCCATAAAGTGACAGGTTATCTTCTAAAGTTCCGTTTGCATTGATCGCTTTACCAGATTTATTAATATCGACAGCACTAGCCTCGTAATAGCCGTTATTCTTATTTTTAAAACTGCGCAGAAGACCTTTAGCCAGCAAATTGCTAAATAAGGATTTAGGTCGTCTATCTATACCGCGTGGTATTCTTGCGTCGATAACGGTATCAATCTTTATTTTACCAGTGTCATAATTTTCTGAATTTCTTCTAAATGAACTGGATTTTTTATCCAATATTAATTCGTACTCATTTTTTTTATTCTGAATAATCTCAGCATTTCTTACTCGGCTGAAGTCTATAAGACCTCCTTCAGCCAAAGCAATCAACTTTTCAGTATTTACAATTGGTGGGCCGTAAGATAGACGATTGAAAAGACCAAAATAATCTCGATCAAACAATGCATGTGATTTGGCATCCAACCTTCCAAAACTATAATATTTATTAAAGATCGGACTCATTTTTCGCCAAGTGCCCACGGCTGCCATAATGGGACTTGCGTGCACACCCTTTTTTGCTTCTGAAATCAAAAATTTTAGATAATCGATTAATTGAGCGTTATAAATTGTGGCTTGATCATGAAATGGATCTATTAATTGATCCCAACAATATTTTTCTTCTTCAGGAAATTTAGAATGAAATTCGGTAACCTGAGCAGTCACAGTTTCAAAATCTTCATCAAATTTCAACTCAAGATTCTTGATTTTAAAAGCAATTTTGTAATACTGAAAATAAAATTCCTTTTTAATTAAAGGCAAAAACAAATCAACAAAAGATAATTTTGATGCTGCCTCGATATTTTCTTCAGTAAAATAAACCAATCTTTCAATCTCCTCTTCACTACTATTTCTAGGAAACATTGGTAAACCTGATCTTGAAATAATGTAAATACAATTTGGTTCTTTACCCGATGGCAAATACTTCATTTTATTTGAGGCCCCAGATTTAAAGATACCCGATCGCCCTTCGGTTAGTTCTAAAACGGTATCAATGCAGGTTAAACCAAACCCACGGATAGCAACCTTACCCGCCTTTACATCTTTTAGTTTAGTTTTCGTAGGATAGACAAAATTAATAAAAGATGAAGCCGGTTGTTCTGAAATAAAATCTGCTCCTGCCCCAAGATGACCTGTGGTTAGTAAAACACTATCGATTTTATTACTAAGATAATTTGGATCTGATTGTTCTTTAATCTGAAATTTATCGCCTGTTTTTTTTATATCTGCCACTATATTTGGATGAAAGTAATAGCTAATGCTCTCTGGCGAGTTACTCACTAATTCCTTAAAAACAGTATTTAAATATTCTCCAACTATCGCACGTGGAGCAAAATCGAGATATAAATTTGAACGCTTATCAACTTTATTTTCTTTCAACCACTCTATAAAGCTTAATGGTTGCTGTACTATTGGCTTTGGCGTTTCATCTATCCAGGCATTTATATTACTGCTTGCATAATTCATAATCAAATAAGATGGTTGATTTTTAGCGTAAACATTGCCCGAACCAAAATTTTCATCAGCATTAAATATATGTACTTCAATACCTTGATCTATTGTATTATATTTAATTTGAGCTAATAAACGCTCTAGGGCATACAGCCCTTTAGGCCCCATCCCTATTATCGCCACCTTATACTTTTTGGTTTTATTAATTTCAGAATTTCTGATATCTACCACCCGATTTCCGAATTTTCAATTGATTTATAATCTGGAAAGTTTGCTTGTATCCAATCTGGATTATAGATCGTATCTAAATACCGCTCGCCCTTGTCGCATAAAAGAAACACACAATTACTTGAATCATCAATCTTCGCGCTATATTTTTTAATCGCGGTAACCACACCTCCTGTAGAACCACCGCACAAAATCCCTTCAGATTTAAGTAGTGACCAGCATCCTTCTATACAATCTAGATCGCTTACCGCTAGATAATCATAAATTCTTTCTTTCCGAAGAAATTGTGAAGGCACTGCAGCCCCATGACCTGGGATTAATCGTTTTTTAGCCTCTCCTCCAAACAGGACGCTTCCTTTTGCATCTACAGCAATTAATTTGGTCTTTAGGTTATTTTCTAAAATATAATCTGCATATCCCATTAAAGTACCACATGTACTCGCAGAAACAAATATATAATCTACATCACCTTCTAATGCGATCATAATCTCTTCTATCGTTTTATGATGCGCCAAAGGATTATCTGGATTTCCGTATTGATTTGTCCAAAAACTATTTGGAATAGCTTTTAAAAGCTCCTGTACTTTGTCTAATCTTGCAGCAAGAAAACCTCCTTCTTTGGATGGTTTGGTAACATATTCAATCTTCGCGCCATACGCTAAAAGCAATTTTTCAGTATGTTTATTAATATGTGGATCTACCACTACAATCAATTTCAGTTTCAAATATAAACATGCCTGCGCCAGGCCTAAAGCCATATTCCCAGAGCTAGATTCGATTACAGTATCCCCTGGCCTAATTCTACCCTCCTCTAAAGCATTTTGAAGAATAAAAGCAGAAGTTCTATCTTTAAGACTACCAGAAGGATTCGCTGCTTCTAATTTTCCATAAAAATTAATCTTAGAGTCTAAGAACATTTTATGAAGATGGATTAATGGAGTATCGCCAATAGCATCTATTATACTATGATTGTTTTTGATTCTATCTAATATCATACAAAGCTTTTATGCGATTTCTTTGTCTTAAAATAAGAAAGACAAGAAACCTTATCTAAAGGTCATATTAATAATTATCTCTTCATAATCTATTTTATATATATTAACTAGAACATCGAATGATATCTTAAAAAATAGCTTGAAATTGCAAGTGTACTGAAGCTTAAGATCAATTAAATTTTAAAAAGATTAACCGTAATTTTAATCATTGAAATTTTTGTAATTCCGAACTTGATACGGAATCTCATATAGATTGAAAAAACAGCACTTAGACGATGAGACCGTTAATCAATTCCGATAACCATCGAAACCGGATGACGGCATTCTAATGATTCATTACGGATACTGAATAGGTACAAAATGACACTCAAAAGTTTGAAAATTTAATTTTGTTTAATCAATTAACGACTACATTAAACATTTTAACTTTTTCCTATATAAATTGCGATTACAATTTGTATAGATTTGTTTGGTATCATAGTTTATATGGAATTAATCAAACAAAGCTTTAGCATAAAAGACCTCGAAAACCTTAGTGGTATCAAAGCACATACCATAAGGATGTGGGAGAAACGCTATAATATTTTAACACCACAGCGTACAAAAACTAACATACGCATGTATGATAGTTCTTGCCTACAAAAGATTTTAAATATCTCTTTCCTTAACGAAAATGGATACAAAATATCGCGAATTTCTAAATTAACGGAAGAAGAAATTTCGGGAATGGTTCATCGAATTACTTCTAGCATAAGCGAAGAAAATCGAGCTATCAATCAATTTAAGATGGCTATGATGAATTTTGACGAAAACCTTTTCAATCAAACCTATAACTCTTTATTAAAAAAGAAGAGTTTTAAAGCTATATTTAACGACATCTTCTTACCTCTCTTAAATGAGGTTGGGCTCTTGTGGCAAACCGATACTATAAAACCAATACACGAACATTATATTGTCGATTTGATAAAACAAAAATTATATCTAAATATAGCAGATATAAAAGCTTCAAAAGAAGCTACCAAAGAAGATATTTTTATATTGTTCCTACCAGAAAATGAAATACACGATTTAAGTATTCTGTATATTCAATATTTACTATTACACTCAGGCTATCAAACGATATTTCTTGGTCCAAGCTTACCACTTTCTAATATGAAATTTCTATTGGAGCGCTATTCCAATGTAAAGTTTCTGAGCTATTGCACTATTGCTCCGCTGAATATTGAAGATTTCATACAAGAATTTCAAGAAATTATATGCGAACATCGCCCATACGAACTTAATTTATTTGGACATAAAACAAACAACCTAAAAGAAATGCCTTTACCCGAAAATATAAAAGTTCACCAAGAGTTAGATAACTTTATAAAAACCCTTTAACATGAAGCAAAAAATTGCCATAATAGGATCTGGATTCGCTTCTTTAGCAGCTTCATGTTACCTGGCAAAAGACGGTTACGACGTTACCATTTATGAAAAAAATGCGGAAGTTGGTGGTAGAGCCAGACAGTTAAAAAAGAATGGCTTCACTTTCGACATAGGACCAACCTGGTACTGGATGCCCGATGTCTTTGAACGCTTTTTTGCCGATTTTGATAAAAAACCAGAAGATTTTTATACACTTATAAAATTGAATCCTGCTTACCGCGTATATTTTGAAGAGGGACACCATATTAGTATAGAGGATAGTCTTGAAAAAATATATGCTGCTTTTGAAAAAGAAGAAGCAGGAAGCTCTAAAGCACTAAAAAAGTTTATAAAAGAAGCGCAGGAAAATTATGATATTGCGATTAAGGATGTAGTTTACCGTCCTGGCGTTTCTCCGATAGAATTAGTTACTCCGCAAACTGCTGCCAGAATTGGACAATTTTTCAGCACAATTTCAAAGAAGGTACGAAAAGAGTTCAATAACCAAAATTTGATCAAAATCCTTGAATTCCCTGTGTTATTTCTAGGCGCCAAACCTACCGCTACTCCTGCATTTTATAGCTTTATGAATTATGCAGATTTTGGTCTGGGAACCTGGCATCCCAAAGGCGGAATGTATGAAGTTATAAAAGGCATCCAATCACTTGCTGAAGAATTAGGTGTAAAAATCCAAACAAACGCCAATGTAACAAAAATAGCTGTTGAAGATAACACCGCTAAAGGCCTTTATATTAATGATGAATTTATCACTAGTGATATTGTACTAAGTGGAGCAGACTATCATCATAGCGAACAGCTACTACCAGAAGCATCAAGACAATATTCAGAGAAATACTGGGAAAATCGAACATTTGCGCCTTCAGCTTTACTATTTTATGTTGGTTTTAACAAAAGATTAGAGGACGTAGCTCATCACAGCTTATTTTTTGATACAGATTTTGATGTGCACGCTAAGAATATTTATGATAATCCTAAGTGGCCGGAAGATCCTTTATTTTACGCCAGTTTTCCTTCAGTAACAGATACTAATATTGCTCCGCAAGGAAACGAAGCAGGCATCTTTTTAATTCCATTAGCTCCCGATATCGAGGACACACCACAGCTTAGGGAAAAGTATTTTAATAAAATTATAACGCGCTTTGAGAGGATAACAAATCAAAGTGTTAAAAATAATATTATATTTAAAGAGTCTTTTTGTGTTAATGATTTTAAAGAAGCATATAATTCTTACAAAGGAAACGCATATGGTCTCGCCAACACTTTGCTTCAAACAGCATTTTTAAGGCCTAAACTGAAAAGCAAAAAAGTTAAAAATCTATTTTTTGCAGGACAACTTACGGTACCCGGCCCGGGGGTTCCGCCATCGTTAATCTCGGGAAAATTAACCGCAGGTCTAATTAAAAAGAATAAAATTTAGTGCTATGAAATCTATTTTTGACGTTGTCTCGCGAACGTGCAGTAAAGAAGTTACCAACGCCTACAGTACTTCTTTTTCTTCTGCAACAAAAATGCTAGCTCCAAGTATACGACAAGATATTTACAATATTTACGGATTTGTACGATTTGCAGACGAAATTGTGGACAGTTTTCATGGCTACGATAAAGAAGTACTTTTCAACGATTTTGAAGAAGATTTATATAAAGCTTTAACGCAAAAAATAAGTTTAAATCCGATTCTTAATGCTTTTCAAGAAACGGTACATAAATATGATATAGACGAAAAACTTTATATCGCTTTTATGAAGTCTATGCGGTTAGATCTTTACAAATCAGATTATTTAACTGTAGACGAGTATAAAGAATATATTTACGGCAGTGCAGATGTAGTGGGGCTAATGTGTTTAAAAGTATTTGTAAAAGGCGACCAGAAAAAGTACGATGAACTTAAAGAATCAGCGATGAGTTTAGGTTCAGCTTTTCAGAAAGTAAATTTTCTTAGAGATTTAAAAGCCGATTTTGAAGATTTAAACCGAAGTTATTTTCCGAACACTAATTTAGAAGAGTTAGATGAAGAAAGTAAAAAGAGGATTATCGATGAAATTGACGAAGATTTTAGAAAAGGATTAAACGGAATTATTCACCTTCCCGTTGAAGCAAAATTCGGCGTATACACAGCATATATTTATTACAAAAAATTACTTTACAAACTCAAACAAACACCCTCTTTAGAGATTAAGAAAAAGCGAATTAGAGTATCAGATTATCAAAAAGCAGGACTGCTGGCAAAATCTTATATTTCTTGCCGTCTTAATCTTATATAATTTGTAAATTTAACCTATGACTACAATTCTTTGGATCGCGATATTTCTGGCTACTTTTATTGGCATGGAGTTTATGGCATGGTTTACGCATAAATACATAATGCATGGTTTTTTATGGAGCCTGCATAAAGACCACCACCAAAAAGACCACAGCAGATGGTGGGAGCGTAACGATTTATTTTTTGTTTTTTATGCAGCTGTAAGCATTGGTTGTTTTCTACTATGGCGTTACGAAGACGTATGGTACACCTTGCCTATTGGCCTTGGCATTTTAGCATACGGAATCGCCTATTTTAGCGTTCATGATATTTTTATACACCAACGTTTTAAAATTTTTAGAAATGCCAACAGCACCTATGCTAAAGGAATAAGAAGAGCACACAAAATACACCACAAACACATTGGTAAAGAGGACGGCGAAAACTTTGGGATGCTGTTTGTTCCTTTTAAATATTTTAAAAAATCCAGATAATTTTAGTGTATGCTAGGCCCGGTATATTATTATGTAATTGTTGGCGGTGGATTAGCAGGACTTCAATTGGCTTTACGCCTTAAGGACGATGTTTTTTTTAAAGGAAAAAAGATTGCCATATTAGATCCTTCATTCCAAATTAATAGGGATAAAACCTGGTGCTATTGGGAAAAAAACCGTGGTCGCTGGGATTTTTTAATTTCTGCAGACTGGTCTAAAGGTAAATTCATTTCGTCTTATACTGAAAAGGAACTTGAGCTTTCTCCCTATTCCTATAAAATGCTGACTTCTGAAGCTTTCTTTGAACATGCTTTGGATGAAATTCGTAAATCTGAAGATATTTCTTTAATTGAAGACGAGATTACTGAAATAGATACCGTAAAAATGAAAGCTATAGGAAAGAAAAACACCTATAACTCCACTCATTTTTTCGATAGCAGAGTACCATCAGAATATTTAGAAACTAAAGATTACACAAAAATTTTTCAGCATTTTAAAGGCTATCATCTAAAAACAAACCAACCTGTTTTTAATCCAGAGCAGTTTACGATGATGGATTTTAGACTCACCTATAAAAACAGTACAAGTTTTACTTACATTTTACCTTTTTCTGAGACAGAGGCTTTAGTTGAATATACTTTTTTCACTCCTTACATTACTGAAGAAGCTATTTACGATACACAACTTAAAAAATATATTAAAGAGTACCTTAAATTAGACTCCTACGAGATTCTTAGAGAAGAACAGGGAATTATTCCAATGACAGATTTTCCTTTCGATAAAAAAAACACTGCTGAAATCACCAAAATCGGCACTGGTGGCGGTTGGGTTAAAGCTTCGACCGGCTATTCTTTTAAGCACACAGAAAAGAAAGTTTCAAAAATTATAAAAAACATAAAATCTGGTCATCTACCTTCAAAAGATCTTTTCAGAAAAAAATTCAAACAATACGATAGTATTTTTCTGGATGTCTTAGCCAGAAGAAATGAAAAAGGCGAGCAAATATTTACTAATTTCTATGAAAAGAATTCGGTAGAAGAAATTTTCGCGTATTTAGATGAAGAAACTTCAAGAAAAACAGACTTAAAAATTATGTTTAGCCTTTTTGACCCTGAGTTTATCACCTCATTTTTCAGAAAATTGAAGCTTTAATTTTTTAAAAGCTGATCTAGAATATTTCTAAAATTAGCACTATTCCAATCTGCCGCTCCTTCTTTTTTAATAACGATAGTACCATTTTTATCTATAAGATATGAGGTGGGCAGTTTGTAACCTTCCAGAGGATCGGGGTAATTCGTTTTCATGCGATAAACCGGTAAATTATAGCCTTTAGCATTCATAAATCCCTGGCTGGTTTCTAATGCTTCTCCACTTATAAAAAGAAATACGACTTTTTCTTTATAATCTTGATACAAATCGTTTAAACTTGGCATCTCGGCAATGCAAGGAGGGCACCAGGTTGCCCAATAATTTATAAGAATAACTTTATCCTGAAATTGGGCAAAATCAACATTATTACCAAAGCGATCTTCAAGAATCCAATTGTAAGATTCAATTTGCTGGCGATCTTCTTCATCAGTAAGTTTAGGACTGGAAGCAATAAGTTTATTAAAAACAATCGCAATCGGCTTTCTGGTTTGCGGTAAAACCATCGCTAAAATAATCACGACAAGAATAATATTTACCCACTGATTTTGGAAAAGCTTTTTCATTCTATACTAATTTCAACACAAATATAGTTTTAAACAAAAAACTCCCGCAAAAAGCGAGAGTTTTTGAATAAATTAAAAACAACTAATTAAGCTGCATTTTCTTTCTTAATTAAATTTAAAGCTGAACCATGTTTGTACCACTCAATTTGTGGTTGGTTGTAAGTATGCTCAGCTTTGATGGTATCTTTAGAACCATCTGCGTGAACGATCTCAATTGTAAGATCTTTGTCTGGAGCAAACTCCTCAAGATCTATAAAGTTGAATGTATCGTCTTCCTGAATTAGATCGTAATCTTCTTCATTTTTGAAAGTAAGTCCCAACATCCCTTGTTTCTTAAGGTTAGTTTCGTGTATACGAGCAAAAGATTTTACTAATACCACTTTAACACCTAAGTGACGTGGCTCCATTGCAGCGTGCTCACGAGAAGAACCTTCACCATAATTGTGATCTCCTACTACAACTGTAGGAATTCCTTCCTTTTTATATTCTCTCTGTACCGCAGGTACACCGTCATACTCTCCGGTGATCTGACTTTTTACAAAGTTTGTTTTCTTATTGAATGCGTTTATAGCTCCAATTAAACAGTTATTAGAGATATTATCTAAATGGCCACGGTAACGTAACCAAGGACCAGCCATAGAAATATGGTCGGTAGTACATTTACCCCAAGCTTTGATAAGAAGTTTAGCTCCTGTTAGATTTTTACCATCCCAAGGTTCAAAAGGAGTTAATAATTGTAAACGTTCACTATCTTCAGCAACTTTTACTTCTACACTACTACCATCTTCTTTAGGAGCAACATAACCTGCATCTTCTACAGCAAAACCTTTTGTTGGAAGCTCGATACCTTTAGGCTCGTCTAACATTACTTCTTCACCATCCTCATTGATTAATTTATCACGAGTTGGATCAAAATCTAAACGACCTGAAATTGCAATAGCTGCAACCATTTCTGGAGAACCAACAAAAGCATGGGTGTTTGGGTTACCATCGGCACGTTTAGAGAAGTTACGATTAAAAGAATGCACAATCGTATTCTTTTCTTCACCTTTACGATCACTACGATCCCACTGTCCAATACATGGTCCACAAGCATTGGTAAATACAGTAGCATCTAGATCTTCAAAAATTTGAAGTAATCCATCACGCTCTGCAGTAAATCTAATTTGCTCTGAACCTGGGTTAATACCAAAATCAGATTTTGCTTTTATCTTTTTATCAACTGCCTGTTGTGCAATAGAAGCAGCACGAGTCAAATCTTCATAAGAAGAGTTAGTACAAGAACCGATTAATCCCCAATCTACATTTATTGGCCAGTCGTTTTCTTTAGCTTTAACTCCCATTTCAGAAATTGGAGTCGCTAAATCTGGAGTAAAAGGTCCATTTAAATGAGGCTTTAATTCTGAAAGATTAATTTCGATAACTTCATCAAAATATTGCTCAGGATTTGCATAAACCTCATCATCACCTGTTAAATGCTCTTTAACAGCATTAGCTGCTTCAGCAACATCTGCACGGTTTGTAGCTTTTAAATAACGTTCCATAGATTCGTCATAACCAAAAGTTGAAGTTGTTGCTCCAACTTCAGCTCCCATGTTACAAATAGTACCTTTACCAGTACAAGACATAGAACGTGCACCTTCACCAAAATATTCAATAATTGCACCAGTACCACCTTTTACAGTTAAGATACCTGCAACTTTAAGAATTACATCTTTTGGAGCTGTCCATCCAGACAGTTTTCCAGTTAATTTTACACCTATAAGTTTAGGGAATTTAAGTTCCCAAGGCATACCTGCCATTACATCTACAGCATCGGCTCCACCAACACCAATAGCAACCATACCTAAACCACCTGCGTTAACAGTGTGAGAATCGGTACCAATCATCATTCCTCCTGGGAATGCATAATTTTCTAATACTACCTGATGAATAATACCTGCACCTGGTTTCCAGAAACCGATTCCGTATTTATTAGAAACAGACTCTAAAAAGTCGAAAACCTCACTACTAGATTTATTGGCACTTTGAAGATCGATTGCAGCTCCCATTTTTGCCTGGATAAGGTGATCACAGTGCACTGTAGTTGGCACAGCAACTTTCTTTTTACCAGCCTGCATAAATTGCAATAAAGCCATCTGCGCAGTTGCATCTTGACAAGCAATTCTATCTGGAGAGAATTCAACATAATCTTTCGCTCTCTCGTAAGCAGTAGTTGCTTCACCATCCCATAAATGAGAATAAAGAATTTTTTCTGCAAGTGTTAAAGGTTTACCCACAACATCACGTGCTTTAGTTACACGATCTGCCATATGGCCATAAACCTTCTTGATCATATCAATATCGTATGCCATTGTTTTTATAATTTTTGTTCTAAAAAAGTCTAGCAAAAGTAAGAAAAATAGCCGGATATTGAAAATCTAAACTACTCCTAAAAGGTTTGAGTAAAAGGGTTTAGATTAAATCACAGAAGTGTATTTTTTTCAAGAAAAATCAACATCTTATTAATTTAAAAATGATGTTCATAAAAAGACATCGTGATTTCTAAGAATTTGGCAATTAAACATCATTTTTATTCAGCATTAGTTTTATTTATAGCCATTCTTAATTATCTATTTATATTTTTTTTAAGAATTTAAAATAGAAAATAACAAATGATATCTAGAACTAAAGATTGTTCCTAAATTTAATACCATCAATTTATATTAAAAGATAGCAAATAAAATATTGCTTATTAAGCTTTAGAAAAGAGCTCTGATCAAAGATTCCAGAGTTACACCTTCTGCTTCTGCTTTATAGTTTTTTATTACACGATGGCGAAGTATGCCTATCGCAACTGCCTGAACGTTTTCTTTATCTGGTGAAAATTTCCCGTTCACCGCAGCATGAGTTTTTGCTGCCAAGATAAGATTTTGTGAAGCTCTTGGCCCTGCTCCCCAATCCAGATAATTTTTAACAAGCTCTGGTGCAGCATCTGTATTTGGCCGAGTTTTACCAACAAGTTTTACGGCATATTCTATCACATTATCTGCTACTGGCATTTTTCTAATTATATGCTGAATTTCACTAATCTCGTTTGCAGCAAATAATGATTTTATTTCATATTTTTTATCTGTAGTCGTGTTTTTAACCACATTCACTTCTTCCTCGAAACTAGGATATTCTAAATTTATAGCAAACATAAAACGGTCGAGCTGAGCTTCTGGCAAAGGATATGTTCCCTCTTGCTCTATTGGGTTTTGTGTCGCTAATACAAAATAAGGAGAAGCAAGATCGTAACGTCTTCCCGCTACTGTAACCGATTTTTCCTGCATGGCTTCTAAAAGCGCAGCCTGGGTTTTAGGCGGAGTTCGGTTAATCTCATCAGCTAATAATATATTAGTAAACACAGGCCCTTTTAGAAATTTAAACGTTCGATTTTCATCCAGAATCTCAGAACCCAGGATATCGCTAGGCATTAAATCTGGAGTAAATTGAATTCTTTTAAAATCTAAACCCAAAGCCTTTGCAATAGTATTTACCATTAGCGTTTTTGCCAAACCTGGCACCCCTATTAACAAAGAATGCCCTCCGGAGAATACGGAGAGCAATATTTGATCTATTACATTTTCTTGTCCAACAATTACTTTTGCTATTTCATTTTTTAAGCTTTGATGCTTTTTTACAAAATTTTCTAGTAAGCTAACGTCAGACATTCAGTAGTAAATTTTATTTTTTTAACCAATTGCTAGTATACTCACAATCTCGGTATTTTCCGCTAACTTTAACGTAAGTATCCTGAATTTTTTCTTTCTGCCACTCCTGGATTGCTTTAATTCTTTTGTCCTGTAGTGCAAGCTCTTTAATTTTCATATAATCTGAACCGTAATTTGCAGTGTGCTGCGGAATTCTTTTGTCCATTTTGATAATCTTATAAAATGGTCGCCCCATTCTATCCTGCTCCGTAATTCTATAAGAAATTTCGCCTTCTTTTAAATCTGAAATTTGATTATATAATTTGGTATCTAATTTAGTTTGTTCAAATCTGGAATCTCCTGTGGTAGGATTTCTCATTTTACCACCGTCAGCTTTTGTTTCCTCTCGATCTGAAACTTCTCTGGCAGCTTGTGCAAATTCGATATCTCCATTCTCAATTTTCTCTCTTACTTTATCAATTTTTTCTTTCGCTTTTTCCAGCGCATCGTTATTTACATCTGGAATTAACAAAATATGGCGCACATCGATTTCCTGACCTCTAATTTTAACCAACTGAACAATATGATATCCAAAATCCGTTTCAAAAGGTTCGCTAATTTCACCTTCTCTTAAAGAAAAAGCTACATCTTTAAATTCTTTTGCAAAAGGATCTTTTCTACCAAAACTTAAAATATCACCGCCAGTTTGTGTATCATCAGAATAAAGAATCGCTTTAGTGGCGAATTTTGAATCATTTTCTAAAACATCGGTTCTAAACTGATTTAATCGATCGATCGTTTTTTGCTTTTCTTCTTCAGGAACTTCAGGTTTTATTACAATTTCTGAAATTTCTACTTCGTCCCCAAAAATAGGCAACGAATCTTTAGGAATCTCATCAAAATACTGTCGAACTTCTTCAGGGGTTACCTCAATATTTTCAACAATCTTCTGTCTCATCTGTTGCGCAAGCTGGCTTTGCTTATTCAGCTCAAATAATTCATTTCTAAATTCTGCTTCAGAATCTCTTTTGTAAAATTCCAGAACATCTTCCATACTTCCTAACTGCTGCACCATTCCTGCAATCTGCTGGTCGATATAATTATTGATTTGTGCATCTGGAACTACAATACTATCCTGTATAGCCTGGTGAGCATATAGCTTATTCTCCATCAAAGAACCTGCTAGTTGGCAGTCTGTAACATTCGCTGTACTTCCTCCCTGTGATTGAATATCTTTTCTTGTTAAATCGACATCACTATCAAGAATAATATAATCACCAATTACTGCGGCTATACCGTCTACTTTTCTACGAGAACCTTCTGCTTCAGATAAAGGCTGGTTTTGTACCAACTCATCTTCTGGCTGTATTGATGTACTATCGGTCACGATAATTTCTTGTGCCCCAGCATTTATGCCCAGCACTAGCGCTCCCAAAATCAAAGCTTTCTTAATTGTAAATTTCAAATTGATTGTTTTTAATTGCATCTTTAGTAATATCCTTTTCTAGTTGCTTAACCAACTCCAACTTTTGCTTATTAAGCAAAATCTGTTCCACGGTTCGTTTGGCGTATTCTAATGGCGCTTCATCATTTTTCTTAAGCGCATCATTTACATAGATCAAATAAGTTTCTACTGAATCTTTTAATTCTATGTATTTTTCCTTTTGCAATAATTTTGCTCGATCTTCTACACTTAATGGTACTATTTTATCGTAAACAGTTAAAGTTTTCACCCAAACAGAATCATTAAATGAATAATTTTTAAACTGAAGTGCATTTTCCTGCAACTTCTTTCTATCCTCTTCATTAAAACGAACAAACCACTTTTTAATTTTATCCAGATTCGTATTATTCGCTTCTAAATTTATATAGCGCAACTTTACTAGATCCTGACTCAATTTAAAGTTTTCTTTATGCTCTTTATAATATCCTGAAATAACAGAATCATTAAAAACAGAATCTAATTCTTGTGAAACTATAGCATCGCTGTATGCATTGGTGTACAACTCGTTTCTATAATTCTCAACCAATTCATTAAATTCACGTTGCTGTTCTTCAGGCAAATTTAACTTAGCCCTATCTATAAGTAATTGCTGCGTCGCCCATCGATTAATATAACTATTTACAATAATCGAACTATCTTCTGCAGATATGCCTTCACCTACAAGCTCTGCTATATCTTCCTCATATAAATATGAATTATTTACCCGCACCACTATCTTTCGGTCATCCTGAGATTTAAAAAGATCACAAGAAATCACCAAAACTAATACAAAGCTTATAAAAATGGCTTTAACTCCTATTCTCAAACCAGGTAAACAATTCTTTCAACTTCAGTAAAACGCTTTTTTCTGAAATTTCTTATTAAGTGGAGCAAAAATAAGAATTCTTAGAGGTTCTGCAAGATATAACATTACTGATTATCAAGCAGTGCTTGTTTTTTTCTGAATATAATCTGAACAGAAACTAATTTAAACTAACGCAAAGTGTCATTTTCGCAAAATTTTCTATGTTTTATTACTACTCCCTATTATATTTGCGCAAAACAAGAGAAAAAAAATGAAGAAATTTAGCGTATTAATCACATTTTTATTTTTAGCAATAGCCGCTAACGCACAAACTAAAATAGGCACTATAGATGCAGAATATATCATTTCTAAAATGCCTGAAATTAACAATGTAAACGACGGAGTTAAAGCCTATAATGAGTCTTTGCAGGCTGATGTTGAAAATGCCATACAAACCTACGAAGGTCTAATTAAAAATTATCAGGATAGCACTGCTGTTTTTACTGAAGACGTTAAAAAACAACGTGAAAATCAAATTCTTGGCCTGGAGAATGAGATTAAACAATTTCGCCAACGTTCACAGGTAATGATGCAAATGAAGCGTAATGAGCTTACCCAACCATTATACAAAAAGATCGACGCTGCAATGCAAGAAGTGATTAATGAAGAAGGGTACACCCAGATTTTCCATGCAGGCGGTGGTGCATTAGCATACTCACAGCAAGGAAGCGATATTACCGAAAAAGTAATGGAAAAATTAGGAATATCTATTGAAGAAGTAAACACTACGCAACCTTCTGCAGATAGTAACAATGCTAATTCAAACTAAAATATTACAAGCATAAAACAAAAAAGCCCGCAGTTGCGGGCTTTTTTTATATCTAATAATAAAGAAACTTATCGACTATAATTTGGAGATTCTTTAGTGATTGTAACATCGTGAGGATGACTTTCGTGAATACCTGAAGAGGTGATTTTAACGAATTTAGCATGCTCTTTTAAAGCTTCAATATCTTTGGCTCCACAGTAACCCATTCCGGCTCTTAAGCCTCCTACAAATTGGTGGATACTTTCTTCTAATTCTCCTTTGTAAGGTACACGTCCTACAATTCCTTCAGGAACTAGTTTTTTAATATCATCTTCGACATCCTGGAAATAACGATCTTTAGAACCTTTCTTCATGGCTTCTACAGATCCCATTCCTCGGTAAGATTTAAATTTTCTTCCTTCGTAAATAATAGTTTCTCCCGGGGATTCTTTAGTACCTGCTAAAAGTGAACCAAGCATTACACAATCGGCTCCTGCTGCAAGTGCTTTAGGAATATCACCTGTATAACGAATACCTCCATCTGCAATTACGGGAACACCTGTTCCTTTAATGGCCGCTGCAACTTCAAGCACTGCAGAAAATTGAGGAAAACCAACTCCGGCTACAACTCTGGTTGTACAAATAGAACCTGGCCCTATACCAACTTTTACAGCGTCAGCTCCTGCTTCTACCAAATATTTAGCGGCTTCGCCTGTGGCTATATTTCCTACCACTACTTCTAACTCAGGGAATTTAGCTTTTACTTCTTTCAACACATAAACTACTCCTTTGGTGTGCCCGTGTGCAGTATCAATGATAATTGCATCTACACCTGCGTTATAAAGTGCTTCAGCTCTCTCTACAGCATCGCCGGTTACTCCGATAGCCGCAGCCACTCTTAATCTTCCGTAGCTATCTTTATTAGCGTTAGGCTTCTGTGTTAATTTAGTGATATCTCTAAAAGTGATTAAACCAACCAGTTTTTTATCTTTATTGATAACCGGAAGTTTTTCAATTTTATTTTCTTGAAGAATATCTTCTGCCTGATCTAAAGAAGTTCCTTCTGCAACAGTAACAAGATTTTCTGAAGTCATCACCTCAGCAATGGGCCGCTTATGATTTTTTTCGAATCTTAAATCACGGTTAGTCACAATACCAATTAGCTTTCCTTCATCATCAACAATAGGAATACCACCAATACTGTGCTCTTTCATCAAATCTTTGGCGTCCTGTACCGTAGAGGAAATTGGTAAAGTTACAGGATCGATAATCATACCGCTTTCAGCACGTTTTACTTTACGCACTTTTAAAGCTTGCTGCTCTATCGTCATATTTTTGTGTAGAACACCTATACCTCCCTCTCTAGCCATGGCAATCGCCATACGAGATTCTGTCACGGTATCCATCGCTGCTGAAACAATAGGAACGTTGATCGTAATGTTTTTGGTAAATTTTGTCTGGATATTTACTTCGCGCGGTAAAACCTCAGAGAAGGCAGGGACTAAAAGAACATCATCATATGTTAGCCCTTCTCCCAGAATTTTGGATTCGTGTGCAATCATGGCAATTAAGAATTTAATTGCATGCAAATATACACAGTTTTAGGCAGAATGCATTAGGCTAAAGTGAATAAATCATTAATCTGTCTTTTTTATGAAACGAATAATAAATTCTGAGCCTTCTTCAGTATAGCTTTTAATATCGAGAGTTGCTTTATTCAGTTGTAAAAATTGCTTTACTAACAGCAGCCCTATACCCGTTCCGGTTTCCATGTTTGTACCTAATTCAGACATTAACTGGGTATTGAAATTTTGTATTTGTGCTATTCGCTCTTCAGAAATCCCCTCGCCGCCATCTTTTATTTTAAAATAAACAAACTCTTCATCCTCCTTATAATGGATTTTAATTTCTTTATGCTGATGCGTAAATTTTATGGCATTACTTACTAAATTATGAAGTATGATAGACAAATGACCTTTATCCACAACAATAGCACTTAAACTCGCCGGTATATCGTGCTTTATTTGAATATCTTTAGACTTTGCTACCAGATAATGAGCTTCCATAATTTCTCGCACTCTTTTTGGCAGCACCACTTCTTCCAAATGCATTTTAGAACCTTCTAATTGCGAATTAGCCCATTGTAATAAATTTTGCAGCATGGTAGAGGTTGCCGACACCTGTTTAAGCATTTCATCAAGCAACTCTGCCTGTTCTTTTTCAGAGAATTCTCCTATTTTAATAAGTTCAAGCAATTTTTGTATAGAACCGATAGGCGACTTTAAATCATGTGACAAGATTGAAAATAATCGATCCTTACTTTTATTAAGATTGGCTAGCTCTTTATTACGTTCTGTAATTAATTTATTTTTCTGAACAATTAATTCGTTCTTCTCTTCTACTGTTTTTCTAAATTTCTCTTTTTGACGATACGTTTTTATTCTAAAAAACAATATAACCTTCAGCACAACGCCCACCCCAAGCAGGATAGCGATAATTAATTTATTACGGGAAAGCTCTCTATCTTTTTCCATCCTTTCTAATCGCAACCTACGATTATCTTCTTCTTTACTTTCCAGATTAAGAAGATCGATAGATCTCAAACGCTTTTGATTATATAGCGAATCTCCATAAATATTATGCTGTTTCGAATATTGTAGCGCTTTGTTTGATTCTCCTTTTTGCTCGTAGATATTGAAAAGAATTCCTGTAATCTTTTCTAATTCATAAAACGAATCATTTATTTCAGCAAAATTTAAAGCTTCAAGTGCATTTTTTTCAGCTTTAGCCAGATTGCCTCGATAAAAGTAACTCTGTGCTAAACCAAAATACGCAAAAGATTTCTCCCAGTTATTTGGAGAAGTTTTATCGTTCAATACGTTATCGAAATAATTTATTGCGGAAGGAATATCTTCTTTTTGATACGCTAAATCTCCCAGGTGATTCATCGTTAAGTGTTCAATATCTTTTCTATTCGCGGCTTTAGATATAATTAGCGCACTATCCAAAATGGTCTTGGCTTCCTCTAGATGTCCTAATTTTAATTTAGATATACCAATATTGATCACTGCCGGTGCGGCTGCATATTTATTTTCAGATTGATTATAGTATTCAATTGCCTGGCGAAAATATTCTATAGCAATATCGTGCCGATCCATCCCTTGCTGGATCAGCCCAAGACCATTTAAGCATTTCCCTACACCTTCATAATCGTCGATCGACCTGTATATTTTTTCAGCCTTCAAAAAATCCTTCAAAGACTTATAATAATCTCCTTTTACATAATAGGCAATAGCCCATTTTAGAATAACTTCTGCCTTGAGTTTAGGATCATCAAAATCTTTTACCAACTCATCACACTTTTTTAAACCTAAAATGGCTTTATCAAAATCATTAAATAAAGATTTATTAGCTTGTTCCAGATAATAGATAACCGAATCTGATTTCATCTGATTGGAATAATCAGACTGCGCTATAGAAGAAAAATTGATAAGAAGCAGGAAAATCCCTAAAAAACTGATTTTCAAAACGAAAAATTATTGATTGAAGTACGCAATGATATGAAGAAAAGTTAAACAATATATATTGCTATTTTCTGAAAATTTCTGTAGCCTTATTAAAAGAAGCTTCAAAACTACCCATTCTAATATTTGAATTTTGCTTTTTTGTGTTGAAATAGGAAACCATTTTTTCGGTAGGCATGTTACCGGTAAGCTCGTCTTTGGCCATTGGGCAACCACCAAAACCCTGAATTGCACCATCAAATCGATGGCATCCTGAAGTAAAGGCAGCATCAACTTTCTCAAACCAGGTGCTTGGCGTAGTATGCAAGTGCGCACCAAATTCGATATTAGGAAATTTTGGAATTAATTCTGAAAAAAGATAACTAATCACATCTGCTGTTGAAGTTCCCACCGTATCCGAAAGTGATAAAATCTTTACACCCATATTCGAAAGTCGCTCGGTCCATTCTCCTACGATCTCTACATTCCAGGGATCTCCGTAGGGATTTCCAAATCCCATAGATAGATACGCTACAACTTCTTTATCAGATTTAGCTGCGATATCTAGTATCGTTTTTAAAATATCAACTGACTCCTCAATTGTCTTGTGCGTATTACGCATTTGGAAATTTTCTGAAATTGAAAATGGATATCCTAAGTAATCTATTTCAGGAAATTGAGAAGCATCCTCAGCTCCGCGCGTATTTGCAACGATAGCCAACAATTTACTTTGGGATCTACTCAGATCTAGCTTAGAGAGTACCTGTGCAGTATCTCGCATCTGCGGAATGGCTTTTGGAGAAACAAAACTCCCAAAATCGATAGTATCAAAACCACATTTCAATAATGATTGAATGTATCTTGCTTTCGCTTCAGTAGGAATAAATTCTTTAATTCCCTGCATCGCATCTCTAGGACATTCGATAAGTTTAATTTCTCCCATATTCCCAAAGATACCTTTTAGATTTTGATTACGAAATCTAAATCCCATCAAGAAATATTAAAATGATGTGAATATTGAAAGACTCATTTCAATAAAAATGTAATAAACTATAGAAGAATAAAAATCCCTATTCCAATAAAAACAGCAACCTGCGTCCATTTTAAAACGACACCTGAATTTCGATGTTTTTGAAGATATTTTGAAATGCTTCCGGCAAGAATCGCTACCAAAACAAAAACCAAAAATCCCTGAAGCATAAAAAGAGCCCCTAAAATATAAAATTGCAATACTGTATTTCCTTCAGGATCCCATAGAAAGCCAGGAAAAAGTGCTAAAAAGAAAATCGTTACTTTAGGATTTAGCACATTCATTATAAATCCCTGTCGATACAAAGCAAACAGACTTTTTTGCTTAATTCCTTCCGTAGAAAAAGCAATTTCAGGATCACTTTTAAAAACTTTGTAGGCTAAATAGAACAAATAAGCAGCTCCAAAACATTTAATTATCAAATAAATGGTTTCCGATTGTTTTATGATTGCTGAAACTCCAAAAGCAACCAAAGTAGTATGTACCAACACTCCAGAAACCAATCCCAATGCCGTGATAATTGCGTGTTTCTTACCATTTACCATGCCCTGCACTAATACATAAATAATATCTGGCCCAGGTGCTAAGGTTAGTAAGATTGTAGCCGTAAAAAAAGGAATAAGCTGTTCTAGCAAACGGTTTTAATTTTAAAGCTGAATAGTATTTTCAAAATTATGATTTTGGATACTTTTCGAGAATCTTTTTATTAATGGCTTTGATTAGCGCAGGCCCCTCATAAATAAATCCTGTATACAATTGCACCAAACTTGCCCCGGCTTCTAACTTTTCGATAGCATCATCTGCGCTGTGAATGCCTCCCACACCAACAATAGGAAAAGACTTATTGCTTTTCTCTGAAAGAAATCGAATCACCTCTGTCGATCTTTTGGTTAAGGGCTTCCCACTTAAACCACCAGCTTCATCTTTATGTTCAGAAACCAGGCCTTCGCGACTTATGGTAGTATTGGTTGCAATTACGCCGTCAATTTTGGTTTCTTGTACAATTTCTATAATATCTAATAACTGAGAATCGGTAAGATCTGGGGCAATTTTTAGCAATATTGGTTTTTGCGTAGGTTTTGCATTATTTAGGTCCATTAAGGTTTTAAGCAAGTGTGTTAATGGTTCTTTATCCTGTAGCGCTCTCAAATTAGGTGTATTTGGCGAACTAACATTCACTACAAAATAATCTACGTAATCGAATAAAGCTTCAAAACAAATTTTATAATCTTCAACCGCCTTTTCATTTGGCGTCACTTTATTCTTGCCAATATTACCACCAATAAGCACATCGGTATTCTTTTTAAGGCGTTGCACCATTTCTTCAACTCCGCCATTATTAAAACCCATGCGGTTGATAATAGCCTGATCGGCTTTTAACCGAAACATCCTTTTCTTCTCATTACCAGGCTGTGGTTTTGGCGTTACCGTGCCTACTTCTATAAAACCGAAACCAAGATTCGATAATTCTTTATATAATTTCGCATCTTTATCAAATCCTGCTGCTAGTCCAACAGGGTTTTTAAACTTCAATCCAAAAACTTCACGCTCCAAACGCGGATCATTATTACTGAATTTCGATTTTAAAATTGAATGAACACCCGGAATTTTATTCAGGTTTCTAATGCTATTGAAAGTGAAATGATGAATCGCCTCTGGATCGTATTTAAAAAGTATTGGGCGAATTAAAGACTTATACATAAACGGCTGGTTTGTGCAAAAATAAATGAATTGTAAAAATGAACACACTAAATCTTAAAAGGTTTTGCACCCGGAAGTCAATTCGCTAATTTTGACTCGATAATCGAGATTAAATCTTTCGAAGAAAGCCTCGAAATAAAAAATAGTTTTTCAATAAACGTCTAAGGAGCGCGCTCATAGGTAGTTTAAGATATCAAAAGGAGTTTATTCAGAATTTATTTCAGAAAAAACTCCTAAAAATCAACCAATTTTAGACAACTAACACCACAAAATATGATCAATAAACAAGAAGTTTTAGATCGATTTATAAGCTACATAAGTATCGATACGCAGAGTGATCCTGAAAGTGAAAACACTCCCAGCACGGAAAAACAATGGATTCTTGCCAATAAATTAGCAAAGGAACTAGAAGTAATGGGAATGCAAAATGTAAGCATCGACGAGAATGCTTACGTTATGGCTACTTTGCCTAAAAATATCGAAAAGGAAACGCCAATTATTGGTTTTGTTTCTCATTTTGATACCTCACCAGATTTCAACGGGGCAAATATCAAGCCGCAGATTATCGAAAATTATGATGGCGGTGATATCACTCTTAATGCTGAAAAAAATATCGTTCTTTCTTCGGAATACTTTGAGGATTTAAAGCAGTACGAAGGACAAACCATTATCACTACAGACGGGAACACGCTTTTAGGAGCCGATGATAAAGCAGGAATTACTGAAATTATGACTGCAATGAAATATCTTATTGATCATCCTGAAATTAAACATGGCACTATAAAAGTTTGTTTCACCCCAGATGAAGAAATTGGTCGGGGAGCGCATAAATTTGATGTCCATAAATTTGGCGCAGATTGGGCGTACACAATGGATGGAAGCCAGATTGGTGAATTAGAATACGAAAATTTTAATGCAGCCAGCGCCAAGGTTACCATTTCAGGAAAAAGCGTTCATCCCGGTTATGCAAAAGATAAAATGGTGAACAGTATGTATATCGCTCAGGATTTTATTAATTCTTTACCACGATTAGAAACTCCCGAACATACTGAAGGTAGACAGGGATTTTTTCATCTTAGCAATATTAAAGGTGATGTAGAAGAAACGATTTTGCACTACATAATTCGTGATCACGATAAAAAGCATTTCGAAGCGCGTAAAAAAGTAATTGCAGATCTTGGTATAGAAATATGTAAGCAATACGAAAGTGATTGTGTAAATGTTGAAGTAAAAGATCAATACCGCAATATGCGTGAAAAGATTGAACCGATGATGCATATTGTTGAATTAGCCAAAGAAGCAATGGAAGAAGTAGATGTAAAGCCAATTATAAAACCAATTCGCGGCGGAACAGACGGCTCACAACTAAGTTTTATAGGACTTCCTTGTCCTAATATTTTTGCAGGCGGGCACAATTTTCATGGAAAATATGAATATGTTCCTCTAGAAAGTATGATTAAAGCAACTGAAGTAATTATAAAAATCGCCGAACTCAATGCTCGATAAAAAGCTTTTAAAGCCTAGCTATTAGCAGAAGCAATAATTCTTCAAAAAATAATTATAAAAAAATCCCTTCAGAAATTATTCTGAAGGGATTTTTCTTTTTAAAAGAGATTGAATTACTTCTTCTTCTCTTCTTTTTCAGTTTTAGCTGGTTCATTAAGCTTTTGGCTCATTTCCAGCGAAATTGAAGATTTATCGAAAGTGATTTTTCCAGCACCGGTTTCAATAATTACCGCATTGTTTTTATCACTAAAATCGATAATTTTACCATGCATTCCGCTTTTGGTAACTATTCGATCTCCTCTTTTTAATTCTTTAATAAAATTCTTTTCCTGTTTAGCCTTTTTCATTTGCGGGCGTATCATAAAAAAATACACTACCGCGAACATTAAGATTAAAGGAAGAAACTGTTGTATTTGATCCATATAAATTAATTCTCGCTTTTAACTTGCGTTTTCTGGGGTTTCAACAAAAGCTTTAATTTTAATACGCTCTTGTCCATTTTCTGTATTAGCAGAAATTGTTACTGTTTTTTGCACTTGTCCTCTACCAGATCCATTAAATTTTACGCGAATCTCACCAGTTTCTCCCGGTTCTATAGATTCATTTTTATGATAATCTGGCACTGTACATCCACAAGTACTTTTGGCATTAGTTATTACTAGCGGTGCTCTACCTGTATTGGTAAAGGTAAATACATGTTCTACAGGATTTCCCTGAGGAATATTTCCAAAATCAAATTCAGTTTCATCAAAACTTAGTTCAGGATAAACCGTCGCTTTAGAGTCACGCGCTGCAGCTGCATCTACGTTTTCAGCTTTTACTTTTTCTGAAGCGTTGTTACCGCCGTCTTTACAGGAAGTAAAGAACATTGTTCCCACTGCTGCTATTAATAAAATTCCTTTTTTCATAATACTACAAATTTGAGGGTTAAAATTAAGAAAAAATCTAGACTACATAAGGCCGCGCCCCATTTTATTTAGTTTTCCGTCGTTTTTATACTCTTTAGAAAGCTTATCAAGAATTCCGTTTATAAAAATACTACTTTTTGGAGTACTATATTCTTTACTAATTTCTAAATATTCGTTTATCGTCACTTTCACAGGAATCGAAGGAAATTCTAAAAATTCGCATATCGCTAATTTAATAAGTATAGTATCAATCTCTGCAATTCTATCTTTATCCCAATTTGGTGTTTTTCCCTGCATTTCTTCAGAAAGCATACCATCTTTAAGATAAGTTTTTCTAAATAAGCGTACGGCAAAATCTTTATCATCTACAGATTTAAATAACTTCGGAAGCTTATCCTCTGCATCTGCGGTTTCTTTTAGCTTCTGAAGCATTTTCACTACTGCCGTGTTAACTATCGGAAGATCGTCCAGCCACGTAAGCTTCTTATCTTCAAAATAATCGTAAATCTTGTCGTTAGGCGCAATTACTTTCTTAAATATCGCAATAGCAAAATCTTTATCTTCTTTAAAAGAGTTATCGCGAGTTTCCATATAATCGGCAAAAGCTTCACTTTTCTTGATCTCTTCCCATAGAATAGCGATATACTCATCATCGAACTTCCAATGGTTAAGCTTGCGCTCATCGATTAACTGCTCTAGCTGCGTATTTTGCTCTAAAATTTCAAATACTGAATTCTGAACAAATTTTCTATTTGGATCTTTATCTTCCTGGGTAGCAAGATGTTTTTGCTGGGAGCGCTCTAAAAAAGTTTGGGCATGTGCTTTAATTTCAATAAACAAACTTAGCTGAAGCAGAAAAAGATCGTACATCTCTTCCATACTTTTTAGCAGGAATTTCTCCTCGCTAGCAAGATTGTCATTTTCACTTTGGATGAATGCGTATAAGGATTGCATTACCTTAACTCGAATATGTCTTCTTGTCAACATAACTGTAAAAGAACTTTTTTAGAATTTAAAAAGGGCGAAAGATTATTCTTTCGCCCTGCAAAAATATCAATATTTTGATTCTGGCTACTTCAAACTTGATTTTTTTCTATCATCAATTCTTTGTTTCGCAATTTTAAGCGCTGCAAAATGAGTCGTCATGTCTTCCCTTGCCGCTGTTTCAAGGATTTGCAAGGTTGTATTGTAAATATTTTCTGTTTTAGAGATAATTTCCTGTTTGCTGTATTTTTCTAATTCAGCATACACATTTATTATTCCTCCGGCATTAATTAGAAAATCTGGCGCATAAACGATTCCTCTTTCACGCAAAATCTGGCCATGTTTTACCTCATCTGCTAGTTGGTTGTTTGCCGCACCTGCAACAACTTTACAGTTTAGACGATTTACAGTTTCATCGTCGATTGTAGCTCCTAAAGCACATGGTGCATAAATATCTACATGGGCGCTATAAATATCGGCTTCATCAAAAATAATTGCACCATATTTATTACGTACTTCCTGCAAACGTTCTTCGCTAATATCGGTAATATAAACTTTTGCACCGTCGTTTGTTAAATACTCTACTAAAGCTTCACCTACGTGACCTATTCCCTGTACTAATACAGTGCGATCTTCAAGTTCATCTGTACCAAACTTATATTTAGCTGCTGCTTTAATTCCCATAAACACGCCATAAGCGGTAACTGGTGAAGGATTTCCTGTTCCTCCTCTTTCTTCAGAAATTCCCGCAACATAAGGAGTTACATCTCTTACAATATCCATATCTGAAGTTTCCATACCAACATCTTCAGCTGTGATATATTTTCCGCTAAGAGAATCTACATATTCCCCAAACCTTCTCATTAACTCTGGAGTCTTTTGAGTTTTTGCATCTCCCATAATTACCGCCTTACCACCACCAAGGTTTAAACCGGTAATTGCGCTTTTAAATGTCATCCCACGAGATAAACGTAATACATCATTTAATGCCTCCCATTCGCTGGTATAATTCCACATTCTTGTACCACCAAGCGCCGGTCCCAAAACTGTATTATGAATACCTATTATTGCTTTTAATCCTGTATCTTTGTCGTTACAAAATACAACCTGTTCATGATTATCGAACGAAAGCTGTCCAAACACTGGTGCAGCTTTTTTAAGTTCTTTAGCATTTAAAACATCAACTTGCATAATTTGCGGGTTTTTAAAATTAATGTCATTTTTGAATTTCATAAAAATGACGCTGCAAAAATAAGAATATTTTAATTTAACATCATTAAATAATGGTTAAAATATCATATTCTTAAAAATTAGAGATCTATTTTAAAGATGAAACATTTAAGAACACTCAATAAATTCTTTCTAAAATACAAGTGGAAATTGCTAATCGGATTGGTGGTTACGATTATTTCGAGAATTTTCGGGCTATATTTTATTCCACTTGTTGGTAATTCTACCGATGCTATCGAGCAATATGTTAATGGTGAACTTACCAATTATGATACGTTAAAAGCAGAGCTTGTTAAAAATATTTTATTGCTGGTTGGTTCTACCCTAATTTCTGCGTTTTTTACTTTTTTAATGCGACAGACTTTTATCGTAGTTTCCAGACATATCGAGTACGATCTTAAAAACGTGGTTTTTAAACATTATCAGGAATTATCGCTTAATTTCTATAAGAAAAATCGTACCGGAGATTTAATGAACCGGATAAGTGAAGATGTTACCAAAGTAAGGATGTACCTGGGGCCTGCTATAATGTATACGGTAACCACACTTACCTCTACCATCGTAGTATTAATCTTTATGATACAGGCTGCACCTATTTTAACGTTGTACACGGTGATTCCTCTGCCAATACTATCGTTTGCCATTTACAAACTTAGTATCTCGATCCAAAAACGCAGTACAGTTGTTCAGCAGTATTTATCTAAACTAAACACCTTTACACAGGAAAGTTTTAGCGGAATTGCAGTTATTAAATCGTATGGACTCGAGCAGCAAACCGATGATAATTTTACCGATCTTTCTAATACCAGCAGAGATAAAAATATTGATCTTGTAAAAGTTCAGGCCTTTTTCTTTCCGTTAATGGTATTGCTTATAGGTATTAGTAATGTACTTGTAATTTATATCGGCGGGAGACAATATATTACAGGACAAATTGATAATCTTGGTATTATAGTAGAATTCTTACTGTACGTAAATATGCTTACCTGGCCGGTAGCTTCTATTGGATGGGTGACGTCTTTAGTTAAACAAGCCGAAGCTTCACAAGAACGTATAAACGAATTTTTAGACAGCGAACCCGAAATTAAAAATCACAAAGAAACCGAGGATGAAATATTGGGTAAAATAAACTTTAAAAATGTGACCTTTACCTACGACGATACAAATATTACCGCTTTAAAGAATATTTCTTTTGAAGTAAATCAAGGAGAAACTTTAGCGATTATTGGTAAAACAGGTTCTGGTAAATCTACGGTACTCGATCTTATTGGTCGCCTGTATGATGTAGATGAAGGAGCTATTGAAGTAGATGGCAAAAATGTTGAGAATTTAAACTTAGATAATCTAAGACGCAGCATTGGTTATGTTCCGCAAGATGCTTTCCTATTTAGTGATTCTATCGGGAATAACATCAAGTTCGGAAAAACAAATGCTACCGACGAGGAAGTTGTGAAAGCTGCAAAAACGGCTTCTGTTCACAAAAACATCGAAGGATTTAGCAAAGGCTACGAAACCGTACTTGGCGAACGCGGCATTACTTTATCTGGTGGGCAAAAACAGCGAGTTTCCATCGCTAGAGCTATTATTCAGGATCCTCAAATTTTGTTATTTGACGATTGCCTTTCAGCCGTTGATACAGAAACCGAAGAAGCAATACTTAATAATCTATTTCAGATTTCAAGAGAAAAAACGACCATTATCGTTAGTCACAGGATTTCTTCAGCAAAAAATGCCGACCGAATAATTATCCTTGAAGATGGCGAAATTTTAGAACAGGGCACACATGATGAGCTAATTAAAAAAGAAGGTTATTATAAAGAACTGTACGCAAAACAGTTAAATGAGAAAGAAATGTGAAAATTACTTGTAAAATGTTAATTTTTTTTAGATTTTTGAAGGCAACTTTACTAAACCATTTAAAGAATTTTATTTTATGAGCGACAAGGGATTGATGGAGAAAGAAGAAATATTCTCTAAAGTATTAAGAGCAGGAAGAAGAACTTATTTCTTTGATGTTAGAGCGACTCGTGCCAACGACTACTACCTAACCATTACAGAAAGTAAGAAATTCACTAATGATGATGGATCTTTCTATTACAAGAAACACAAAATCTACCTTTACAAAGAAGATTTTGCAGGATTCAATGAAATTCTTCAAGAAATGACAGATTTTATTCTTGATGAAAAAGGCGAAGAAGTAATTAGTGAGCGCCACCAGAAAGACTTTAAACCAACTTACGAAGGTACTGGTGCTGTAGAAGCAAAAGCTGCTCCCGAGAATTTTACAGATGTTAGCTTTGATGATATTTAAAAAAAGTTTCTATAAATTACAAACCGCTTCCTAACCAGAGGCGGTTTTTTTGTTTCATACCTCAAACCAAATAACATTATGAGAAGAGTTATTACACTTTTATTACTTATTTTCTCAATTGCTTCGCAGGCACAGGACTTCGATACCTTAACACTCGACTACTATTTACCAAAAAATATTACTTACAATCCTACAATCCCCAAACCTCAGGATGTGATAGGTTTTGTACCTGGCCAATGGCATGTTAGCCACGACAGATTGGTGAATTACATGAAAAAACTTGCTGAAGTATCCCCACGCATTAGCTTAGAAAATCGTGGCACCACTTACGAAGGCAGACCTTTGTTGTTGCTAATTATATCTTCGGAAGAGAATATTAAAAACTTAGATCAAATTCGACAAAATCACAAAGCTTTAGTGGAAGCAGGATCTGAAGATATTAATACTGAAGATATGCCGATTGTAGTGAATCAGGGATTTTCGATTCATGGGAATGAACCCAGCGGCACCAATGCTGCTTTGGTTGCTGCTTATCATTTGGCTGCGGCTGAAGGTGAAGAAATTCAAGAATTATTGAAAAACACCATTATTCTTTTTGATCCCTCTTTTAATCCAGATGGTCTGCAACGTTTTGCTTACTGGGCAAATACCAATCGTAGTGCAAATATTAATTCAGATCCACAAGATCGCGAATACGACGAAGTTTGGCCTGGCGGGCGTACCAACCATTATTGGTTCGATCTTAACCGAGATTGGTTGCCAGCACAATTGCCAGAATCTAGAGCGAGAATCAAAACATTTCACGATTGGTATCCTAACATTTTAACCGATCATCACGAGATGGGTTCTAATGCTTCATTTTTCTTTCAGCCGGGAATTCCATCAAGAACACATCCATTAACACCAGATTTAAACCAGGAATTAACTCGTGAAATAGGAAATTATCATGCCGAAGCTTTTGACAAATTAGGAAGTTTTTATTTTACTGAAGAAAGCTACGACGATTTTTACTACGGAAAAGGCTCTACATTCCCAGATATCAACGGAAGTATAGGAATTTTATTCGAGCAGGCTAGTTCTCGTGGCCATGCTCAGGAAACCGATAACGGAATATTGACTTTTCCCTTCACCATTAGAAACCAATTTACTGCAGCACTTTCTACTTTAGAAGCTGCCAAAAACATGCGAGTAAAATTGTTGAATTATCAGCGTGATTTTTATAAAAACGCTAGAAATTCTGCCGGTAAAGGAGCCTGGGCTTTTGGTAGCAGTAAAGATGCAAATTCAGCTTACTACTTAGCTGAAATTATGAAAAGACACCAAATTGAAATTCATCCTGTAACAGAAGAATTTACCGAGGACGGCAAAACCTACAAACCTGGTTCTTCTTATATCATTCCAAAAAATCAACGTCAGCACCGTTTGGTACAAGCCATGTTCGAAAAAAGAACCAGTTTTAAGGATAGCCTATTCTACGATATTTCAGCTTGGACATTTCCTTTAGCTTTCAATGTAGATTATACCGAAGATGCGTCTTTAATAAATGCAGTAAAAAGAATTACTGAATTAGAAAAACCAGCGATTCCTTCCGTAGAAAAAAGCGATTACGCTTACGTTATGGAATGGCACGATTATAATGCACCAAAGGCGTTAAATATGATCTTAAATAAAGGATTACGAGCCAAAGTAGCGATGCAGGAATTTGGAACAAAAAATAAGCAATATGACTACGGAAGTATTATGATTCCTGTTCAGAACCAGAAACTTAATAAAGAAGAGCTTTTCGATTTTATCAAAAACGTTGCTGAATCTTCTAATATTGAAATTGATGCGGTTGGTACAGGATTAACTTCAGGAATTAATTTAGGAAGTCGATTTTTCCTTCCGTTAGAAAATCAGGAAATCGCGCTTTTAGTTGGTGAAGGTGTTACTCCTTATGATGCCGGAGAAATTTGGCATTTATTCGATCAACGCTACGATATTAAAGTTACAAAATTGAATACTCGTAATTTTGGAAGGGCAGATCTTAGCCGTTACACCGATATTATTTTAGTGAATAGTTGGGGTGCTGCATTAGGCGAAAGTGACACTGAAAAATTAAAAACCTGGATCAAAAACGGCGGAACTTTAATCGCTTACAGAAATGCTGCTAGATTCTTAAATGCTAATAAACTTTTGGATTTAGAAATTAAAACTAATGATATTGAAGCAAAAAACGTAAGCTTTGAGCAACGTCGGGATTTTTATGGAGCACAGGGAATTGGTGGAGCTATTTTTAAAGCAAAGTTAGATCGTTCTCACCCTATCGCTTTTGGTTATACCAGCGATCATTTAGCTTTATTTAGAAATACCACTACTTTTATCGAAGCAGATGATCAAAGCTATAATAATCCCATCCAGTATACTAACGATCCCTTATTGAGTGGATATATTAGCGAAGAAAAAAATGAAGAAATCAAAAACACTGTTCCATTCAAAAAAGGAAGCCTTGGCAGAGGAAACGTAATTTATTTTACAGACAACACCAATTTTAGAGCTTTTTGGTATGGTACCAATAAGTTACTTATGAATGCAATTTTCTTTGGTGATCATATGTAATAAAATTAGAATACTGAAAATTAAAATTAGATAAAAAAGGGAGCTATATTTCGATAATTCCCTTTTTATTTTTTTACTGCAACCCGTAATTTGGATTTAATTTTTTGTTTTATTTAAAACAAACTTCCTCGCTATTTATGCATTTCTATTTATCTTGCGCTCAATTTAAAAGTCTTCTTAGCACTTATTAAACCAACTGAAAACTACCCAATCTAAGTAGTATATGAGTAAATTTAAGATTTTAAAATACCTAAGAAGGTTTTCTTTTTGGCTAAGCTTTTTTGCGGTAGTTGCTGTTATTTTCGATTTAGGTTTTTCGCACGATAAATTTATTCAGGTTGAAATTAGGACATTTTATTTTATTGCGCTTCTCTTAGGAATACCTTCAATTGCTGTAAGATATATTATCTCTAACGAAATATTTGACAAAAAAGTTAAGGTTTTCGATACCGTTATTTTCAGTCTGTTTAGTTTGCTTGCCCTTGCTCAAGTTAATTTTATACGAGAAAATATCATTTTCTTCGAGTTTTTTAATAAAATGGGATGGATCTATCTGGTTCTTATCGTTTATTTTGTCCGGGAACTTTCGCGATTTGAATTGAAAATAAACCGCAAAGACATTAATCCTGCGCAACTTTTCATATTAAGTTTTTTGATACTAATTATATTGGGTACTCTTTGCCTTATGTTACCAAAGGCTACTCATGATGGAATTTCTTTTCTTGACGCATTATTTACATCTACCAGTGCTGTATGCGTTACGGGATTAATTGTTGTAGACACAGGTAGCTATTTTACCCTTTTTGGACAAACGATTCTTTTAATTTTGATACAGCTAGGCGGACTGGGAATTATGACTTTCGCTAGCTACTTTAGTTACTTTTTTCGAGGAAGCACTTCTTACGAAAATCAATTAATGATGAAAAACGTAACCGATTCTGAAACTATTGGTGAAGTTTTTTCTGCTTTAAAAAAGATCTTATTTATAACTTTTATATTCGAGTTTATTGGCGCTGTATTTATTTATTTCAGTCTAGATCCAAAATTATTTAATACTGTAGGAGATCGTATTTTCTTCTCAATTTTTCATACAATATCAGGATTCTGTAATGCTGGTTTCTCTACTTTAGAATATAGTTTATATCAACCAGAATATCGCCTAAACTTTCCGCTACATATCATTCTTGCAGTATTGTTTATTTTAGGTGGTTTAGGATTTCCAATTGTTTTAAATATCTACAAATTCGGAAAATATTTTGTGAAGAAGAATTTCCTACGTTTACAACGACCAGATCAACCGGTAAATATGCCCTGGGTTTTAAATTTAAATTCAAGAATTGTATTGGTTACCACAGCTGTGTTGTTAGTAGGCGGAATGGTATTTTTTATGTTTTTTGAATACAATAATACCTTAAAAGATTATAATTTCTTTGGAAAGTTAGCAGCCTCATTTTTTGGATCTTCTACTCCCAGAACTGCCGGCTTTAACTCTGTAGATATGGGCGCACTTAATTTCTCTACCATTATGGTTATTATGTTTTTAATGTGGGTTGGAGCCTCGCCAGGATCTACAGGTGGTGGTATAAAAACTAGCACCATAGCAATTGCTACTCTTAATTTCCTGAGTTTAGCAAAAGGAAAAGATCGTGTAGAAGTCTATAACCGAGAAATTGCAAATAACTCATTACGTAGAGCTTTTGCTATAATGAGCTTATCGATGCTTTTTGTTGGTTTCGCTATTTTATTAATTTCTTATTTCGATCCTGAAATGCACCTTTTAGACGTCGCTTTCGAGTGTATATCGGCATATAGTACCGTGGGATTAAGTTTAGGAATTACCGGAAGCTTTTCCAGCGCTTCAAAAATCGTACTGGTAGCAACTATGTTTGCCGGCCGAGTAAGCATGCTTACTGTCATGGCAGCATTTCTTTCCGACGTTAAACACTTAAATTATAAATACCCTACAGAGGAAGTTTTAATTAACTAATAACATTATGAAATATATCATTATTGGATTAGGAAACTTTGGTTCATCATTAGCTCAAAAGCTAACCGCACTAAATAATGAAGTTATTGGCGTAGATCTGCGCATGGATCGTATAGAGGCCATTAAAGATAAGATTACACATGCTATTAATCTTGACGGAACAGATTCTGCTGCTGTATCCAATTTACCAATAAGAGATACCGATGTGGTTGTAATTGCTATAGGCGAAAATAAGGGCGCCAATGTTATGGCCACTGCATTGATGAAAAAGCTGAATGTTAAAAGACTCATTAGCCGGGCACAGCAAGGTTTGCAGGAAATGGTTCTTGAAGCTATGGGTGTAGATGAAATTATACATCCTGAAGAAGAAACTGCCGAACGTTGGGCTAAGAAACTAAACATGCGTGGTGTAATAGATAGTTTTGAGCTTAACGAAGATTACGGTATTATCGAAATTCAGGTGCCTAAACAATACGACAATAAGATGTTGAAAGATATTCGTTTTAGGGAAGATTATAATTTGATAATTCTTACCACAATGAAAATCACCGAAGGCAAAAACGACCTTGGTGCACCTAAAAAAATCACCAATATCAAAGGAGTTGCTTCAGCAGAGACCAAATTATATAAAGATGATATTATGGTGATCTACGGCAACAAAAAAGACATGAGAAAACTTTTAGAAGATCAAGAGAAAAACGAGAGAAATCTATAAGCTTATTAGCCAATTCTTAGTCCATTCTCTACATGCAAACCGGGTTCGATTAATGTGATGTCATTATGATCGCCAACGGCGCCCATAACCAAACATTCACTCATAAAATTTGCAATTTGCTTATCAGGAAAATTAACCACAGCAATAACCTGTTTTCCAATTAAGTCTTGCGGTTTGTAGTTAGTGGTGATTTGGGCAGAAGTCTTTTTAAAACCAATATGTTTTCCAAAATCGATTTTCAATTTATAGGCTGGTTTTCTAGCCTCGGGAAATTCTATAACTTCAATGATAGTCCCTACTCGCATTTCCACTTTCTCAAAGTCTCTCCAACTTATTTCCATAGCATTTGTATTTCTCTCGAAATTTAAATATTCTAGAGTACAAATTTGTAAATTTAAAGTAAAAAATATGGCACGTACACCATCAAATATGCTAGAGCTTGGAACAAAAGCTCCAGCCTTCGAATTACATGATACCGTAACCGATAAAACATTCGATTTAGAAGCGCTAAAAGGCCCCAAGGGAACTTTAATAATGTTTATCTGTAATCACTGCCCCTTTGTTAAGCATGTAAATGAAGAAATCACGAAACTAGGTGAAGAATATCAGGGAAAAGGATTCGGTATCGTAGCAATTTCCAGTAACGATGTAGAAAACTATCCACAAGACGGCCCTGAATTAATGAAACAAAATGCTAAAGATGAAGGTTATACTTTCCCTTATTTATATGATGAAGATCAAAGTGTAGCCAAAGCTTACGATGCAGCTTGTACACCAGATTTTTTTCTTTTCGACGAGAATTTAGAACTCGCTTATCGCGGTCAGTTAGATGATTCCAGACCAGGAAATGAAAAACCTGTTACAGGGAAAGATCTAAGAGATGCAATGGAAGCCATCCTTGCAGGTAAAGAAGTTTCTGAAGATCAAAAACCAAGCATTGGTTGTAATATTAAATGGAAGCAGGCTTAAATTTCTAAACGAAAAAGAATTAAAATTAACTAGCCCTCTATTAAATATCAAGCCTAGGTTAAATTTTTCATAAATCATCTTTATCCTATCGACTTAATAGGTTATTTAATTGAATTTTCTTTAATTTTGAATTCAAATTAAAAAAGATCAGATTATGAGCAATATAAAATTAGGGGATACAGCGCCAAATTTTGACGCGGAAACCACAGAAGGCAAAATCAACTTTTACGATTACTTAGGCGATAGTTGGGGAATCTTATTTTCTCACCCTTCAGATTATACGCCAGTTTGTACAACCGAGTTGGGAACAGTGGCGAATTATAAAGCTGAATTTGATAAGCGAAATACAAAACCCATTGCTTTAAGTATTGATGATTTAGAATCGCATAAAGGTTGGGTTAAAGATATCGAGGAAACTCAGGAAGTGAAGCTTAATTATCCAATCATAGCAGATGAAGATAAAAATGTATCAAGCCTTTATGGGATGATTCATCCTAACGAAGATAATAAAGCTACCGTAAGATCTGTTTTCATTATCGATCCAGACAAAAAAGTAAAGTTAACGCTCACTTATCCACCAAGTACTGGTAGAAATTTTGAAGAAATCTTACGTGTAATCGACTCGTTACAATTAACTGCATATCACAAAGTAGCCACTCCAGCGAACTGGAAACATGGTGAAGATGTTGTTATTAGCCCGGCAGTTTCTAATGAAGATGCTAAAGGCCTTTTTCCTAAAGGGTATAAAGAAGTAAAACCATACTTAAGAATGACTCCACAACCAAATTTGGACTAATTTTTAGGAATCTGAAATAAAAAAAGCTGCTCGATCGAGCAGCTTTTTTTATGCTTATGTATATACTATTTTACATCCATCAATTCTACATCAAAAACCAGCGTAGCGTTTGGAGGAATAACACCACCTGCACCACGTTCACCATAACCAAGGTGAGAAGGAATAACAAATCTTGCCTGGTCGCCAACCTTTAGCTTTAATATACCTTCATCCCAACCAGCGATTACGTGCCCTACTCCAACAGGAAATTCAAGAGGTTGATTTCTTTTGTAAGAAGAATCGAAAACAGTACCATCTGCTAAACGACCTTTGTAGTGTACCGAAACAGTTTTTCCTTTTTCTGCTTTTATACCATCTCCTTCTTTTTCAATTTTAAAACGTAAACCGCTTTCAGTTTTTTCGAAACCTTGTGCTAATTCACCAATCAATTCTTCCTGTTGCTTTTTAGCTGCTGCTTCACGTTCAGCCTTTGCACCATTAAATTGGCGAAAGCTTTCAACAGCATTCCAGTTCTTAGCATCTTCGCCTTCACGAATAATTTCTAATTTTTCTATTTTATCGCCCTGCGCAATTTTATCTACGATATCCTGCCCTTCTACTACACTTCCAAAAACAGTATGTTTCCCGTCTAACCAGGGAGTTTCTACATGCGTAATAAAAAACTGACTTCCGTTAGTTCCAGGACCTGCATTTGCCATTGATAATTTTCCAGGAGCATCATGCTTAAGTTCTGGATGGATTTCATCTTCAAATTTGTATCCAGGACCACCAACACCAGTTCCCTGAGGATCTCCTCCCTGCACCATAAAATCAGGAATTACACGGTGAAATTTCAATCCATCGTAATATGGCGTTCCTTGTGGTTTTGCTTCGTTTTCTAAATTACCTTCAGCAAGACCAACAAAATTTCCTACCGTACCTGGAGTTTTTTCATATTCTAATGCTACTAAAATTTCACCTTTAGTGGTATGAAACTTAGCGTATATTCCGTTATCCATTTTTTTCTTTTTAATTTCAGCAAAGATAATGTTTTCTATTTTTTTAAAATACTTTTTCTCCGCCTACGTAAGTTTCTATAACTTTTATGTCTGGAATTTCAGTTGCTTCAACTTCCATAATGTCCTCATTTAGGATTATAAAATCGGCAAACTTACCCTTTTCTATACTCCCTTTTTCATTTTCTTCAAAATTGGCATAAGCAGCCCAGATGGTCATCCCCTTTAAAGTTTCTTCGCGACTTAATGCTTCTTCAATTATAAAACCATCTTCAGGATAATTATCGGTATCTTTTCTTGCTACGGAAGCATAAAAAGTTAGAAACGGACTCACCTTCTCTACCGGAAAATCTGTTCCTAAAGCTACTAATCCTGCCTGATTCAATAATTTTTTATAGGCATAAGCCCCTTCTTGTAAACGATCTTTACCCAAACGATCTTCAGCCCAATACATATCGCTAGTTGCATGTGTTGGTTGTACTGAAGGAATTATATTTTTGCTGAAATATTTAAAATCATCCTCATCAATAATTTGTGCATGCTCTACTCGCCATCTTCTGTCAGCTTCATTTTTCAATAAAGAGTCATAAGTTTTTAAAACTACATAATTTGCTGAATCTCCAATAGCGTGCGTATTTAATTGATATTTAGAGTTGGCTACTCGAGCTGCTACTTTTTTAAAATCTTCAATAGGAGAAAGTAACGCTCCAAAATGACCGTGACGATCGCTATATTCCTCCTTTAAAGCTGCCCCGCGCGACCCTAACGCTCCATCTCCATAAAATTTAACCGAGCGTACATTCAAACGATCAGATTTATATGGCTCTTTATCCAGATAATATTTCAGGTTCTCTTCAGTATTGCTAATCATCGCATAGATTCTCATTTTAAAATCATCGTGCTTCTGCAAGCTATCCATAAGCTCAATCACCTCACGATCTATACCCGCATCTATAACTGTAGTTAAGCCATATTCAAAACACATTTTTTGCGCGGTCATAAGTGCTAGCGCCATGTCTTCTAAACTAGGTTCTGGTTGCGCATCAAAAATTAACTGCATGGGGTTATCTACTATAATCCCGGTTAATTCACCATTTTTCTGTTCAATATCACCACCTTCAAAAGTAGTTTCTGTAGTAATCCCTGCTTTGTCTAAAGCTGCCTGATTCACTAAAAGCGCATGGCCGTCTATTCGGCTTATAGCGATAGGTGTATCCGGGAACAATCGATCTAGAGTATCTTTGGTTGGAAATTCTTTATTCTCCCAATCGTTTTGGTCCCAACCGCCACCGGTTATGAAATCTTTTCCATTTTTTTGCTGAAATTCAACAATTCTCGCTACTACATCTTCAAATCTTTTAGTGCCAACTAGATTGACCATTTGCTGCTGAAGACCCAATCGATAAAAATGTGCATGTGCATCTATAAAACCGGGAGATACCGCTTTTCCTTCTGCATCTACTGTTTTCTGAGCTACGTATCCTGAAGTAATTTCTGAAGTAGTTCCAATAGCTTCAAACTTGCCATCTTTCACTGCAAAAGCTTCAGCCATAGAAAAACCTTCATCAACAGTATATATTTTTGCATTAGTTACAATCAAATCTACTTTCTGCTTAGAATTACAGGAACAAAGACCAATTGCTAATATTAAAATTGTAAAAAATTTATGCATAGTTTAATTTTAGATAAATGTAAAAATAAAAAATGCACCTCAGCTAAGGTGCATTTGATTGAAATTATATGTTTTCTAAGAAAATATTTGAGAATTTAGCCCGCTATACCTGCAAAGATTGCATCCCGAATGCTCTTATTTGCCGCTGCTGCTAGAGCAACCGAAATAATTAGCCCTAAAAAGGCATAAGCAAAATCTCGACCTATTAATCTAAAAGCCTTATTTCTATGTTTTTTACCCTTCTTCTTACGAGCAAGGCTTATCGCAATTTCACGACCACCAATGACCCCAAGAAATACCCAGGTAGTACTCATAGGAACGGTACTTATAAATAGTTTATAAATCAATAATATTACATAGGTTAAATCTACCAGTGTAGCTGCACGAATATCAGAAATTCTTGACTTTTCGCTAACCACTTCCTGAATACGATCCCCACGTAAATAAAAGAGCAAACCAAGTCCCAAAAATATGGTGGTTGCAAATATGATAAACTGAAATACACTTTGATGTCTTGGTAAAAACACCGCAATATTAGCACCATCCTGCATTACCCATACGGCCCAGAGTGAACCGCTTACAATCCATTGTATTGCCATCCATCCAGTATGCGCTTTTCGGCTCTTAAAGAATTTTCTAATTGCATTGTAAGACAAATACCATACTGCAAAAGACAGAATAAAAGCCATAACATAGCCTGATAAACTTTTACCTATAACAGAGGTTATCCCTGAAGTATCGGCACTAAAAACGCTTAAAATAAGAAATGTAGTTGATACCGGCATTCGCATTCTGGTAAGAATAAGAAGTACCAATGGAGCAATGATCTGGAAGAAACTAAATTTCTCTGGATGAGGATAATCTGATGTACCGTCTGGATTTAAAAGACGCTGATAGGTAACATCTCCATCGTAATTAATAAAACTCCATGTAACGGTTATCAAAAAGATTGCCCCTACAAAAAGCCAGAGAATCCACCATTTTCGAGCCTTATTACTCTCTATAAAAGTTCCTAATGATTGGATACTATCATTGGCAACAGTAGCGTATGCCGCAAAAAAGAAACCTACCCACATCGCTGCTCTACCATAACCAGTAGAAATTCCTGCAACGATAATTCCCACCATAATAATCCCCAGGAACGTTCTTTCTTTTACAAGAAAATCCAGGATGTTTAGATAAGGACGATCCCGGTTAATTCGTTTGAATTTCTTAGCCATTAAATTCTCTTACGTTATTGACAAATTTGGATGCAAATTAACATACAAACATCGTTAATTTTATTGATCCAATGTTTTGTTATTGTTATCAATTTAGTACGGCAAAACTAAGAAGTTTTTAAATTGATTGTAAGAATTATAGCAGATATTTATAGTCTTCTAAAATAAAAAAGGCGACCAGTTACCTGATCGCCTAGTCTCGCTTAAATTACAAGATCTTAATTATAATCAAATTTGTAGGTTACTCCACCTAGAACTTGAATTCCCTGAACCTGAAAATCACTCCATTGTTGATAATCATTATTTAAAAGGTTACTACCCTTTACAAATGCAGTAAATTGATCGTTGATGCGATAACCAACATGGGCATTTGCATCAAAATAACTATCCAAAGTGATTGGCTCTCTATCGATACCTCCATCTACAGGACGGTTATCTACGATACCCATTGCTTCTCGCTGCCCTACTAAAAATAAATTTGCGCCGGCATACCACTTATCTGTGATTTGATAATCGGCAGTTAACTCGGCATTATAAGTTGGTAGGTTCCAAGCTTCATCTTGAATATCGGTATCGTAATCAAAAAATTCTCCAGTAATACCCAATCTAAAATCATCACTTACATCTACACTAACATTTGCGTAAAACGAAAGCGTTTTTACATTGTCATAAACTACACCAAAAGAGTTTCCATAAGCATAACCTTCACCAATGCTAGGATCATAAGCATTCTTTACAAAAAGTGGTTTAACATCTTCTGCATTATATCCTCCTCTAAAATTATAGGAAATTGTATTAGTTAATTTCCCTTTAGCTCCTAGATAAAAATTGTAAAGATTATCTGTTGGTGCCACCATGGATGTAGGAGACACATATGGATTCTGTTGTACAAAATCGTAATACGAATTTTGTTTCAATCCACCTTCTAAACCAGCATATGGTGTAAAATAATCTTCTACTAATTTATAACTTGCCGTTACTTTTGGATATAAATAAAAATTGCCATCACTATTCTCTATATCTGAACTATAGAAAAACGCTGCTCCTATATTTAAGGTTAGGTCATTTCTTAAAATCAATAAACTTGGATTGATTCCCACGTTCAAAAAACTATATTTATTTTCTATATCAGCAGCATAAAATCTATCTGTAGATCCATTCAAAAAGTTAGCCTGAATATCTGTCGTAATTAATTCATCTGCGATATTAAATTCGAGCGTACTGTTTAAATCTATTTTTTGTTCTGAAGTTCCAGAAGCATCACCTGTTTGTCGAATTTCAAGATCAGCTCTTTTGAAAAAAGAATCGTAAAATTCAATATTACCGCCACCAAATACCGAATAATAGTTTTGCTGCGGATCTATAGAAAGAATTTCAGTATCCGTTAGAGGTAATTCTTCAGAAACCCCATACCAATTATATAATTGATGTTGAACACCAAGCTCTGTATTCCAGGAATAATCACGGTCCTTACTTCCGTAGTTAAGATTCAGTGAAGTATTATAGAATTTATTATCCAACAATACTCCATCTATACCTCCCTGGGACGAATTATGAAGCAAATAAACCCCGAAATTTTGATCGCGATTTACTTCGATATTACTATAAAATTCAGCTAAAACATTAGTATAATTACCTAAACCTAAACTTGCATAATTGTCGTAAGCTTTGGGTGCGCGTTCACGCTCTACTCTGGTTGCTCTACCTTTAACCGGTGTAAAAGTTGATGCTACCGGAACAGAAAAAATATTATATTTTACTGATTTTTTTGTGGTACTAACCGAATCGGCTTTTCCCGGTACTGCTTTTATTTTGGAAGCTTCCCTAACCGACGGTGAATAGGGTTTCACCACCGTTACTGTTTCACTGTCGATTGGATCCTGAGCAAATGCAAATCCGCTCACAAAAAACAGACATAAAAACAAGCTTCTTTTTATTGAAACAAATTTCATATATGATTGCTTAAATTGTTGTTAGGTTATATTTTAATTGTTTCCGGTTTGTACTGAAGAATTAGTTTTGGCCTCTTCAGCTTTAATTTTAGAAAGCTCTTGTTTTGCTTCCTGAACGATTTCCGGATATTGGGCAAAATTCTTAACTACATTATCTAAAACGTAAGTTGCCTGATAAGCATCCCCAAGGGCATAAAAATTCTTCGCCATAAGCACTAAACCTTTCGCTCCCCATTTTTTATATCCTGAAAAATCTTTGGCCAATATCTGTACCGCAGCATTTGAAGCTTCGTAGTTATTGCTTTTATTTTTGAAATAAGCATCATAATATAAAGACTCGGCCGCTAATTCTCCTGTTGCTGTTTTCTGAACTTCAGCATAGGCTTGTTTCGCTTTAGCTTCGTTACCAGATTTAATTGCAGATCTCGCAACGATTAGCTGGGCATCTGTTTTTGCCTGTTTATCTGCTTCAGTATTCGATAGCACTTTATCTGCGTACGCTGCAGCTTCGCGAGGTTGATTCATCTCGTCATAAGATTTCATCAAATTCGATTGTGCATAAATGGTATTTTGGGTATCCCCTGCCACTTTTTCTAAACGCTGCAATAATGGTACTGCTTCCTGATATTTAGACTTTTCAAGATAAATTTGAGAAAGTCGTGCTAAAGATTGTTCAGTAAATTCGTTATTTGGTTTATCAATTACATATTTAAAATGAGAAACCGATGCATCTTTTGCACCTTCACGATATTGAATCTCTGCCAAATAATAGTTTGCATTTATAGCGTGTATTCCGTTAGGAAAACTTCTTAAATACTTTTCAAAATTAGATTTTGCTTTAGAAGTATTGTTGGCTAAATATTGATTTTCGGCAGCTTCATAGGTAGTATTATCCAAATCGGCATCGGTCACTTCTACAAAATCGATATTCTTTACCCAGCTCGCATACTCATCGGTTCTTCCTAAATCTACATACACATTTCTGGCGGTAGAGACCGCTTCCATAGCTTCTGGAGTATTTGGATAATCGTTTACTACTTTTTTAAATCGACCTAAAGCTTTTTCGCCTTGGTTTCCATTATAGTAAATTAATCCCTGTCTCAACATTGCTTTTGGTACTAAAGCACTTCCCGGCACTTCTCTAATCAAACGATCGTAAGTTGAAATTGCCTGAGAGGTATTATTGGTTGCTACGTAGGTATTCCCTAATTCGTACAGGGCATCATCACGAAAAGCAGATCTTGGATAACTACTATTAAATCCTGAAAGATCTTCAATTTTACGTTCATTACGATCTACAAATCCATAGCTAATCGCTTTTTGGAATGCTGCATAATCTGCATTACTTACGCCATTTGCGATCGCAGAATTATAAGATTCCATTGCTGGCCAATACTGGCTGTTTACAAAATAGCTATCTCCCAATCTTAAGTACGCATCGTTTCTTTTAACCATGTCATTTTGGTTATTTTCAGCATACTTTTTAAAGTAATCAATGGCACGTGCATATTCGTTTTTCTTAAAATACGCGTATCCAATATTGTAATCTAAATCGGCTTTTTCTTCGGTTCCGGCTGCGGCGCTCATTCCGCTAAATTCCTTATATCCGATAATCGCATCGTCGATTCTATTCACATTAAACTCGCTTTCTGCTTTCCAATAGGTTGCTTTTGCAGTTATTTTTGGATCACGAGGTTCTTTTAAAGCTTTATCAAGGTTCTTGATCGCTTCATAATAATCCCCTTCTTCGTAAAGTTGGATTCCGTAGTAATAAGCAACTTTCTGATAAGCTACTTTATCAGCAAAATTTCTGTTATTTTCTAAAAGCTGCATCGCTTCTTCGAAATTCCCAGAGGTGATAAACGAATTAATTAAAAGTTCTTCTGCTTCAGCTTTATTTGCCGAATTTGGATAGGTTTCTAAGAAAGTGATTAGAACTTTCGACGGACTCTCATAACTATTCCCTATTTCGTATCCCAATTTTGCGTAATTCAGCATCGCATCTTCTTTTATTTTCGCATCAAAATCCATTTCACTGGCATTTTTAAATGCGTTTAAAGCTTGCTGTTTTTGCCCAGATTCTAGATAAGATTGCGCTAAATGATAATACGCATTTTGAGCAATCGCATTTTTCCCATCAATAATTTTATTGAATTCTGAAATCGCATTGGCATAATCACCCTGCTTATAATACGCATAACCTAATTGGTAATAATCGGTGTTATTCCATTTTCTTCTTACGCCTTCGTATTCCTTTAAATAAGGAATTGCCTGATCGTATTGTTTTAGGTTGAAATAACTTTCTCCAATAATTTTATTAAGCTGTGATTTTTCCATCACATTAGATTTTGGAAGCTGCTCTTTACCAAGCTGTATGGCTTTCTCAAAATTCCCTAACTTAAAATTCATATCGGCCTGGTAATAAGAAAGTTCTTTGCCATAACGAGCATCACCTTTTACCTCATCAAAATATTGATTGGCCTGATCGTAATCATTAGCCTCATAAGCCATGTATCCTATATAATATTTCGCCTGCGCGCCATATTCTTTAGAATCGATAACACGATTAAAATAGTTTTTAGCCTGATCTAGATCATCGGTTTGAAAATAAACATATCCCTTATTAAAGTAATATTTATCCATGTCGCCACGGCTTATACTTTTTTCGTCTACCATATCATACCACTTGCGTGCTTGTGGATATTTACCGGTATTAAAATAATACGTCGCCACATCCTGATAAGCAGAATTTGTTTTTGTACTGGTAGGGTATCGGGAAACAAAACGTTGCATAAGTTCATCTGCTCCGGGCTGGTTAAGCCTTACAGCAGCATTAGCCACATAGTATGCACAGTCGCCTTTAATTTTCTCGTCAGTTGCTTCTTCTTTTACATCTGCAAAAATCTTTTGGGCTGCCAGATACTGCTCGTTATTGTACAGTTCTAACGCCTTATTAAATTTTACAAGATCATTGGTGTAAATGGCCGATTGCTGAGAAAAACCAAAGCTAGCCACGAAAAAGAAAACAACAAATAGGTAAGATTTGCCAGTTGTCATTTATAGTTTTTTAAGTTTGATGATCAAAGATAATTTAATGCTTTATTTCTTAACGCCATTTAAACACTATAATTATGTTAATGGTAAAAAAAGTAATTGCCCAGTGCACTAAAACTGTATATTTACCCGTAATTTTATAATCTGAAGTCAGTTTTTCGACTTCGATTATCCAAGGCTGAAATATCATTAAGATTAGAGAAACTAGCAATGTATTTTTTAGCCTGAATTATTTATTCTGAAAAGTTTTGATTTATGTCTAATGTTGTTCTTGAATTGAAAAATGCGGCAATCTACCAAAGAGAGAATCTTATTCTTTCTGAAGTTGATGTGACTGTAAATAAAGGAGAATTTGTTTATCTTATTGGTAAAACCGGTACGGGTAAAAGTAGTTTTATGAAAACACTATACGGAGATTTGCCTTTAACTGAAGGCGAAGGAAGTATCGTAGACTTTAATCTTAGAAAACTTAAAGAAAAAGATATCCCATATTTAAGACGAAAATTAGGGATCGTTTTTCAGGATTTTAAATTACTTACCGATCGCAATATTAAAGACAACCTATTATTTGTCTTAAAAGCGACCGGCTGGAAAGACAAAGCCAATATGGATCAAAAAATTGACTTTGTTTTAGAGAAAGTAGGCATGAAAACCAAAGGATTTAAATTCCCTTATCAATTATCTGGTGGAGAACAACAACGCGTTGCCATTGCCCGTGCACTTTTAAATGATCCTGAATTAATCCTGGCCGATGAGCCTACCGGAAATTTAGATCCACAAACCTCTGTTGAAGTGATGCAGGTTTTACAAGAAATTAGCCGAAATGGAAACACTATTTTAATGGCTACTCACGATTATGCGCTATTATTAAAATATCCTTCTAAAACCCTGAAATGTGACGGCCAACGTGTCTTTGAAGTCGTGCAGAAAACAGTTTAAGTTAGAAATTAGATTTTAGATCGCTTCGCTGTTAGAATTTAGAGAATAGACTATTATTTTGAAAAATTAATTTAGGTGTCATCTCGACCGCAGTGGAGAGATCTTTGTAAGTTTGCGGTTAGAACGGATAAAATTGAATAGAGAATAGAGAATAGAGAATAGAGAGAAGTTAGAAAACTATTTATTCTAACCTTCTAAATTTGAGAGACGATTTTATATAAAAAAGCTGCTAATTTTAAAATTAGCAGCTTTTTTTATTCAATTTTATAAAATTACAATACGAAATTCAGGTGAATTCCTAATCGCATTTTAGCTTCAACATTTCCTGCATTTAAGTTTTGACTCACAGGAAGCATAAGATTTACGCCTCCTGAAATTTTACCATAATTAGATTCTACGCCTATTCGGCTAAATAAAATATCGCCTTTGGTGTCTTTAACCGGCAAACCATAACTTTTATTTTCGCCAAAAACCTCTCCTGAAAGACCTAAAATCGGGGTAATAGATATTGGCGTAAACGTCTTTGCATTCATGGTGATAAAACTGCGGTAAAGATTTATTCCATAAGTAAACTGATCTCCAAAATGATATTTTTTTTCGTTTTCAGTCTTAATGGTATAATTCGCAAGAGCTCCCAATCCCCAATTATTATAAGAAACCGAATAGTTACTTGCAAAAAGAATATCCCAGCTTCCTGTCCCTACCTGAAAACTTGGGTTAACACTTCCCTCATTATTGGATCGTTTGTATTCTCCCGTAGGCAATTTTACTCCGGCTCCAATTTCAAGATTATGCTTAAATTTTGTTTGTTGTTCAGGTAAAAATCCATCTAATTTTGGTGAAATCAACTTATAAAAACCAAGAACACTAATATCTCCCAAGCCATTAATATCCTGAGTGCTTCCGTCGTTAAACTCACGATTATGGAAATGGTATGGTACAATTACATTGACTTTAATTTTTGCAGTTACCGGAATTCTTGCCCAGGCTTGCAGTGTATTAAAATTCTCATCTATCCATGGAGAATTGTTATAAATTCCATCCTTAGATTTATATTGTTGATGAATATAACGTAGGCCTACAAAATCACCATTCCCAATAGTGCCATACCCCATACTCCCGCCACTGCTTCCGCAGCCGCATACGTCACAATCATCGTATTCAAAATTGAAATTCGAGAATACCGCAGTAGAATCTTTTAATGTTTCAGCTTTCATCAAAGAAAGACTTAACATCATTACTATTGATAGTGTATATTTAATATTCTGTAAATCGTTTATCATTTAAATATTCGTCGTCGGTTAGTGTGTTCAGAAAAGCAATTAACGCGGCTTTTTCTTCGTTGCTCAAATCGATGCCTAATCGATTGTTCTGTTTTAAAATAGGATCTAAAGTTTCTGAATCCTGCACACCGTTATCGTAAAAATTAAGTACAGATTCCAGACTCCCAAACCTACCATCGTGCATATAAGGAGCGGTAATCGCGACATTACGTAAACTGGGTACTTTAAATTTATAATTATCGGCAGCGCTTCCGGTTACTTCAGCTCTTCCAATATCATTAATTCCGGGATATGGTGGCAATCCGTTATTTCTAAAAGCATCATCGGTAAACAGATCGGTTTTATGGCAGGTAGCGCATTTCTGTTTAAAAATACCAAGACCTAATTTCTCGGTTTCAGAAAATGTTCCGCCTTCTTCTTCTCTAACATATTTATCATATTTAGAGTTCGAAGAAATCATCATCACCATAAATTGCGATAAGGCTTTAAAGAAATATTCGTTATTTACCTCTCCGTTTTCAAAAGCCTCTGCAAATAATCGAGGATATTCGTCATCAGACTTTAGTTTAGCAATCACATTAGAGACTGTTTCTCCCATTTCGACCTCGTTGGTAATCGGGATAATCGGAAACAAGTCTAAATGTGAAGTGGCACCATCCCAGGCATATTCTTTCTGAAATGCCATATTCTGAACTGCGGGAGCATTTCGTGTTCCCTCCAGATCATCAATACCATGGCTAAATTGATGGCCGTGATGCGTAAAAGCAAATCGCTGCTCGTGACAAAACCCACAAGAAATAAATCCGTTTGTGGACAGTTTCCCATCATAAAACAATTTTTTGCCCAGCTCAAATCCTTTCTCGGTTGGCGGATTTGCACTTAGATCGTATTGAATAGCAGGGAAATTTGAAGGTATATTTACTTCCAACTCGCGATTGATGGCAACATATTCACCTTCATCATCACTACAAGAGAATAGACCAAAAATCACCAATATCGGCAATACGATCTTCTTCATTTTATTCATCATTTCTTAAAATATTTTGAAGCAAACCAAGGCATTCTGTAACAGAACAAAATGCCAGATCTGGTTCACTCAAAGTTTATTAATGCTGAATATTTTCTCCGTTATGTATATGATCTACGCGAAACATACTGCTAACATTTTCTGAAATTTGCGGACTTTTAACTTCATCGATCATCACTACCGCTTTCTCTGAAAGTTTGATCTTATTTTTACCGTCTAAAATTTTATTTGCATCTACGGCAATGTGAATTACGGGACTTAGCTTATCGCTAACCAAGGCTCTTGATGGTAAATCTAAAATTACTTCACGATAATTATCTAAACTACTACCGTGGCTTCCCATATGGATTTTGAAGTTTGTTGCTTCAGTAACAGTTTCTGAGGTGAAAGTTCCTTCAAAGTTTAAAAATTTATAACCCGCTTGCCACGACCACATCATCTCGTTGTTCTCTGCAATTTCTAAAAAATCACCTTGTCCTTCAGCACCTTGTTGATACTTTTCTTGATCTACTCCTACACCAAATTTGATGGCTACATACTCTGCCGCAGGAATATTTTTTAGACTCACTTCAGTAAGATCATTTTCTTCACTTACCACAAAATAACTTTCATCTTTAGGATAAGTATATTCATTTCCTTCAGCATCGATTAACACAAAATTACTGACAATGTAATTGAAACGATTTATAGTTAAAACTTCACCGTTAGAGTTTGTATATGTAGAAGAACCTAATAAAAGATCATCACCATTAACGCCATTATCAAACCCGATTCTCACTTCATTTTCACCCGTTGCGGTATCCACAGCATCATCGTCTGATGAGCATGCAGCAAAGGAAACAACTAAAAAAAGAAGACTTATTTTTATATAATTAAAATTCATTTTTTTCAATTTATACTGCTATCAGTTTTATAGGTATAGCAGCGATTGTTTATTAAAATTTGGACATACCAGTGGCTCTCGACTCTCAGTTTAAGAATCAATATTGCCAATTTTATAAATGAATTTTAAGCAATTGGAGGCTTAATATCGTCTTTGGAAAACAAGAAACTATAAGACACAAAATACGGCATCGTCACTTTAGCCTTATTTATGGAAACATCCGTCAGATTATCGAAAATTGACTGATGATCTTCAAAATAAAGCACGGGAAGCTTGTACCTGCTTTCTAAGTTTGCTTGTTTTTTATCGCGCTCTTTATTCGCCTCTTCTGCCAGCGATTGCATTAAATAGCATTTACCGTTACAAGCCAAATCTGGGCGATCACGGTTAATACATAACTGGGTTACTATATAATCATAATTGAAAATATAGTCCACAACCGGCAATACTGGTTTCAACAGGATAAATAAGACCACGAAAAGGCCTAAATATCGCATGTAGAATCGATAAAAATAGGATTATTGAATAAGATTCTCTGCGTTTTCGATACTGGAATCTACTTTCTCCTGCATCGCCTTAACGTCCTCTAGCTCTTCTTCTAATGCATCAATTCGCTGCTGAAGTTGCTCATTGTCCATTTTCTGAACTTCCGCTTTATCCTTCACAAATTCGTCGCTAAAGCTATGCATCCAATCCATCATCACTTTGTCTGCTTCTTGAAGCTTTTTTTCAGCTTGCATATATTTTTCTGCGGAAGCACTAGTATCTGCAATGGTTTTAAGTTGCTTCGACAATTCAGGAATATCAGCCATCTTTGGCATTACTTCATCGTGAATATCCAGAACCTCATGGAATAAATTATCGTATTCTTTTTTCTTTGCTGAAGTATCTTCTGCACAAGAATGGGCAAGTGTTGCAAAACTAAGTAGTAATGCTGCTTTATAAATAAGTTTCATTGAAAATCTTTAAGTTTAATATTGAATAAAAATGGAACCGAATTTTAGAAATTCAGCAATTAAACTTAGACAATGGGAGGATGGAAAAACTCCTGTGAATTCTGAAAATGGTAAAACTGAGGTAGAAATATAAAGCTATGCGCTACCATTTCAGTTTCCTGATTGTTATTTATTAGCACGACTTTCTCTGTATAGAAAAGAGGAATGTCTACTTTTTTAATTGAAGATTCTTTTTTCTGTTCAGATTCTTCTTCTGAAGCTTCTGCAAGCGCCTGCATTAAATAACATTTCCCATTACAGGCCAATTCTGGACGCTCTTTGTTTTCGCATAATTCTTTAGCGATATAATCGTAATTAAGCACGTAGTCCACCACCGGAAAAACAGGCTTTACCAAGATCAAAAAAGCGAATATGGGAAACAAATATTTCACGCTGTAAAAATAGGTAAAACGGTATTTCTATTCAACTTAAACCCTGATTTTATAGACTTCATATTAGTTAAAATTTAGGTCTTTTTTTTCTAGAGATTAGAAGTGAGAAATTAGATATTGATAATGTAATGATATGATAATGCGGTGATTCGATAAACTATAATATATGTTGAATATTAAATTTTGATCGCTGAAAGCTGAAAAATAAATTTGATAATTTCAAAATGTGATGATTGTTCAGTTACTCAAATATTGAATTTTGAATGAAGCTGAAGGCTGACAGCTGTAAATCGTCGACCATAAAAAAACCTCACAAGTTTAGAACTGTGAGGTTTTTTTCTATTTCAGTATAAAACTATCGATTAGATAATTTTATTTCTTTTTCTGTCGTTTTCTGTTAGATAAATCTTTCGAAGTCTTAAATGATTTGGTGTAACTTCTACATACTCATCTTTCTGAATGTATTCTAAAGCTTCTTCCAAAGAAAACTTAATTGCTGGTACAATTTTCGCTTTATCATCTGCTCCTGAAGAACGAACGTTAGAAAGCTTTTTAGTTTTAGTGATATTCACAACCATATCGTCCTGACGTGAGTTCTCACCAATAACCTGACCTTCGTAAATATCTTCACCTGGATCTACAAAGAATTTACCACGATCCTGAAGTTTATCAATAGAATAAGGAATTGCGGTACCTTTCTCCATAGAAACTAAAGATCCATTTAAACGCTCTGGAATACCTCCTTTTAATGGTTGATATTCTTTAAATCGGTGCGCCATAATAGCCTCACCAGCAGTAGCAGTTAATAACTGATTACGTAAACCGATAATTCCACGAGATGGAATTAAAAATTCACAAACCATACGCTCACCACGAGCTTCCATAGATAACATTTCTCCTTTACGAAGTGTTACCATTTCTACCGCTTTACCAGAAACATTTTCTGGAAGATCGATAGTTAATTCTTCAACCGGCTCACATTTAACACCATCAATTTCTTTGATGATTACCTGTGGTTGCCCAATTTGAAGTTCATATCCTTCACGACGCATAGTTTCGATAAGTACAGACAAGTGAAGTACACCACGTCCATAAACTAAAAATTTATCAGCACTATCTGTTTCATGAACTCTAAGCGCAAGGTTTTTTTCTAATTCTTTGGTAAGTCTATCTTTAATATGTCTTGATGTCACAAATTTACCATCTTTTCCAAAGAAAGGAGAGTCATTAATCGTGAACAACATACTCATTGTAGGCTCATCAATAGCGATAGTTTTAAGACCTTCCGGATTTTCTAAATCAGCAATGGTATCACCAATTTCAAACCCTTCTAAACCTACAACCGCACAAATATCACCAGCTTCAACTGTTTCCACTTTTCTACGGCCTAAACCTTCAAAAGTATGAAGCTCTTTAATCTTTGTTTTCTTAATAGAACCGTCTCTTTTCACCAAAGAAACATTCATTCCTTCATTTAAAATTCCTCGTTGTAAACGACCAATTGCGATTCTTCCTGTAAAAGAAGAGAAATCTAAAGACGTAATTAGCATTTGCGGCGATCCGTCTTTATCTACTTTTGGAGAAGGAATATGCTCGATAACCATATCTAATAATGGTTCGATATTTTCTGTCTGGTTTTTCCAGTCTTCACTCATCCAGTTGTTCTTTGCAGAACCATAAACTGTTGGGAAGTCTAACTGCCACTCCTCTGCTCCAAGCTCGAACATAAGATCGAATACTTTTTCGTGAACCTCATCTGGAGTACAGTTTTCTTTATCAACTTTATTTACCACAACGCAAGGTTTTAAACCTAGATCGATTGCTTTTTGTAATACAAAACGAGTTTGTGGCATAGGCCCTTCAAAAGCATCTACTAAAAGTAAAACACCATCTGCCATATTTAACACACGCTCTACCTCTCCACCAAAATCGGCGTGACCAGGAGTATCAATAATGTTAATCTTTGTATCTTTATATACTACAGATACGTTTTTAGAAGTAATGGTAATACCACGTTCTCTCTCAAGATCGTTATTATCCAAAATAAGGTCACCAGTATTTTCGTTTTCTCTAAATAAACGACAATGATACATGATCTTATCAACCAGGGTAGTCTTACCGTGGTCAACGTGTGCAATAATTGCAATATTTTTAATAGCTGCCATAAAAGCCTGTTTTTAAAGGGCGCAAATATACAGCTATTTTTCGCTATATAAAGCCTAAATTTATATTATTGAAAAATAATAATCCAAAAGTAACAAATTGTTTTACAATTAGTTACAATCAATTTAAGGTTTTAATTGTAAAATAGCTAAAAATAACCAGATAAATAAATCCGACAAACAGAAATAAATAAGCAAAAAAATTAATTTCATCATTCTGATTATAAGCTAAAAAGCTCCCCATGCCAACCAATATAATTCCGCTTAAAAATAGACCTTTGCTCGTCAAAAAACTTACTTTGCCCTTTTTCATAAAAAGTGCTGAATTTCGCCATATATATGGTAAAATATAATTAGTGGATTTTAAAATCTTATCTTTGCTGAATTAATTAGTTGAACCAATGAAGTTAGAAAACATACCACAAATACATAATGCCAATTCAGACAACTTTTTTCTTCTAGCCGGTCCTTGCGCTATTGAAGGTGAAGATATGGCTTTGAGAATTGCTGAAAGAGTTGTTGAAATTACCGATAAACTGAAAATTCCTTACGTTTTTAAAGGAAGTTTTAAAAAAGCAAATCGATCTAGAATCGACAGTTTTACCGGGATTGGCGATGAAAAAGCACTTAAAATTCTAAGAAAAGTTTCAGAAACTTTTAAAGTTCCCACGATTACCGACATTCACGAAATAAACGATGCAAAACTAGCTGCAGAATATGTTGATATTCTACAAATTCCTGCATTTTTAGTAAGGCAAACCGATCTTGTAGTAGCCGCTGCAGAAACCGGTAAAACTGTTAACCTTAAAAAAGGCCAGTTTATGAGCCCAGAAGCTATGCAACACGCTGTGACCAAGGTTACCGATTGTAATAACGAACAGGTTATGGTAACCGATCGCGGTACCATGTTTGGCTATAAAGACATGATTGTTGATTTTAGAGGAATTCCTACCATGCGGGAATTTGCGCCAACGGTTTTGGATGTAACCCATAGTTTGCAACAACCAAACCAGACCAGCGGTGTTACTGGTGGTCGACCAGATATGATCGAAACTATTGCCAGAGCCGGAGTGGTGAATAATGTAGATGGTTTATTTATTGAAACGCATTTTGATCCTGCAAATGCAAAAAGTGACGGCGCAAATATGCTCGACTTAAAATATTTGGAAAAGTTGATGACTAATCTTGTTGCTATTCGACAAACCATTAATACGTTTTGATAGTCGGTTTTTAAAGACATTTAAATTTTAATTAAAGTATGATAGATAAGGGCTCTAAGAAATTTAGAGCCTTTGTGCTTTTATCAAAAATCGAAGCTATTTTTAATTGTTATTCATCTAGCTTAATTTATTTTATTGAAAATTCAGTCTAAATGTTAAATAAACGCTTATGCATAAAATAGTTATTCATTTTAACTATTTTCAACCTTAAACCACTTATAAATCACCAACATAATGAAAAAATTAGCATTGCCCGCTTTGGCTTTATGTGCAGCGCTTACTTCTTGCGAGAATAATGAGCCCGAAGATCAAGGAAAAGATATAGGAGCGTTGCATATTAGTAAAGAATTCCCGCAACCGGGAGACGACATAAAAATTAGCTACACCGCTAAAGATAGTATCCCCCAGGCCGAAGACGAAAAAGTAAAAGGCACCGTTAACTTTATGACCGGTAACGGCATTTACCCACAAGATTTAGAGCTTAAAGATTCTGCTAACATGTATTCTTCAAGCATAAAAATCCCGGATACAGTTACTGCAATTTCTTTTCAGTTTAAACAATATGGTATAGAAGACAGTAATAAAAAAGACGGTTATGTTCTTCCACTTTATGATGAAGAAGGTAATGCTCTTACCGGTAGTAATGCCCAAATTGCAAATTTGTATAGCCAGGGCGATCGCTATGGCAATATTGAAATGCCAGAAGATTCAATCACTTCTAAGTTTGAAGCCGACTTTAAAAAAGATCCCCAATTAGAAAAAAGATGGAGTAGCAACTACGTTAGCCTTATCAAATCTGATAAAGAAAAAGCAACTGCATTTGTAGAAAAACAAATGACGGCAGCAAAAGATAATGATTCTTTAACTGAAGATGATTATACCAATCTGTATAGAATGAATTCTATTGTTGGTAATAAAGAAGCCGCCGATTCGCTTCAAAATTTAATTCCTGAAAAATTCCCAAAAGGAACCATGGCTAGCCAGGCTTTTTACTCGAAAATGTATCAAGCAAAAGGAGCTACGGAAAAAGAAAAGGTTTTTGAAGACTATCAGGATAAGATTGGCAAGGACAATATGTTTAGAGATTACATGCTGTCTATGCTTGCAACCGAATTAGCTGCTGAAGATGATATTGATAAAGCAGAAGAGTATGCTTCAAAAATAAATATGAAAATGAGATCTGCTTCAGTTTATAACAGCATTGCATGGAAGCTAGCTGAAGAAGATAAAGAATTAGATAAGGCGCAGAAATTATCCAAAAAATCACTAGATCTTATGGATAATATTGATGCTAAAGATAAGCCAAATACACAATCGGCTTCACAACATTCTAGTAATATAGATTATAGCAAAGCAATGTATCAGGACACTTATGCCACTATAATGTATAAGCAAGATCAATTAAAAGAAGCGATAAAATATCAGGAAATGGCTACAAAATCGAAAATGGCCGATGCTGAGATTGCTGAAAAATACATTCAATATTTAGTAGAAGACAAACAATATGATGTCGCTAAAGAAAAAGCTTCAGCCTTTATTGCCGAAAATAAAGGTTCTGAAAAATTAAAAGAATACTATAAAGAAGCCTATACCGCTACTGGAGACACTTCTGGTTTTGAAGAAGAACTTGCGATGCTTGAAGAAAAAGGACATGCTAAAGCTAAAAGCGATTTAAAGAAGAAGATGATCGATGAAGAGGCGAGCAAGTTTAAACTTAAAGACCTTGAAGGTAATGAAGTTGCTCTAAGTGAATTAAAAGGAAAAACCGTGATCCTAGATTTCTGGGCAACCTGGTGTGGGCCTTGCAAAAGCTCGTTCCCGGGAATGCAAAAAGCTGTTGTTGCAAATCAGGACAATCCAAACGTAAAATTCTTATTTATCGATACTTGGGAAAGACAAGCTCCAGATGCTCGTATGAAAGAAGTTACCGAATTTATCGAATCTAACGAATACGACTTCCACGTTTTAATGGATGAAAAAGTAGAAGATAGCAACGATTTTAAAGTTGTCGATGCTTATGGCGTATCGGGAATTCCTACGAAATTTGTTGTAGGACCAGATGGTCGCATCAAATTTAAATCTGTAGGATATAATGGAAATCCAGATAAACTTGCTGAAGAAATTGAAATTATGATTGAACTTGCCAAATCATAAAGTAATTGAGATAGTTTATTTCAAAAATTATATCGAGGCCTTCTTTTTAGAGGGCCTTTTTTATTGAAAAAACTTTAATTAAATATTAAAATCACACATTTAATGCTGAATTAATTTATTTCAGTGTAACTTAAAAAAAACCGAATAAATGAAACAAAAACTACCTCTAAAAAACTACTGCATTGCTTTACTTATTTTATGCTTTTTACCACTTCAGGAAAGTAATGCCCAAGAAAAAAGTGATGAAAAACCTAAACCTAAATTAGATATAGGAGGTGCCCTCCGCTTCAATTACAACCTATCTTCCTGGAAGCCCGAGATGAAGGAACGAGGAGGTGATTTTGGTTTCGACCTATTTCGTCTTGCTGTACAGGGTGAATATAAAAATCTTTATATAAATGCAGAATATCGATTTTACTCTGAAGCATTTGGGGGAAATTTCTTAAAACAAGGTTGGCTGGGCTATCATTTAAACGACGAACAGGAAATTCAAATTGGCTTATTACAGGTTCCTTTTGGGATCGAACGTTATAACTCGCATAACTGGTTTTTAAATCTTCCATACTATGTCGGGCTTGAAGACGATTACGATATGGGAGTGCGATATTCCTATAAAGGAGATATGTTTGAATACTATGCTGCCTTTTTCAAGAATGGTGAAGAATTGACCTTTGGCAATAACTCCGCTGCATCATCCAGTCGATATTCCTATGATATTGTCGGAAAAAATAAAGAAGTCAACCAAATTAACGGAAAAATAGTTTACAAGCCCAATTTAGACGGCATGCACAAAATTGGACTTTCTGCGCAATATGGTGGCATTTACAATATTGAGACCCAAGAAACCGGAGATCGCTATGCTCTTGCAGTCCATTATGAATTTAGAACTGAAGATTGGTTTATAAAAGCACAAGCAACTAAAGCCGAATTTAATCCTGAAAATGCTCCAGGCAATTCCAGAGATATTATACAAATGGGTGCTTATGGTACGCCTTATGAAGTTGCTACCAATTTCGAAATTTATAACTTTGGAATTTCACGCCTAATTAACATCGACAGAGATTTTGTAGAAAAAATCGAAATTTATAACGATTTTGGATATATGCACAAAAGCATTGATGGCTTTGCAGAATCCTACATGAACGTCTTCGGAGTTCTTATAAATTCTGGACCTATAAGCACTTATATTGATTATGCTGCCGGATATAATCATTCATGGCTGGGTGGTGATTTTGATAACGAATTTTCTACTGGTGATCCTGGTGTAAAATGGGAAGCTCGTTTTAACATTAACGTGGGGTATTACTTCTAAAAAACTAGATGTATAATGTTTATTTGGAAATAATTCTATAAATTCCTCCTAAAGATGATTTAAGAATTTCCTAATTTTTAGGTTTTTGAGGCAGTTTTTTATTGTTTCGCAAAAATCATTTAAAACCATAGTGAATGAACAAAAATTTACTTTCTAAAACTTACAAATTACTCTTAGGCACTGCATTTCTTTTCTGCTTTTCCTCGGTTATGGCGCAAGATGACAACGAAGCCGAAAAGCCCAAGTTGGATATTGGTGGCGCATTACGTTTTAATTACAATCTCTCCAGTTGGAAAGAGGGACAAAAAAAACGTGGAGGCGATTTGGGCTACGACATGTTCCGTATTAATGCAAAAGGATCTTATAAAGACATCTTCCTAAATGTAGAATATCGACTGTATTCTGAGTCTTTTGGCGGAGGATTTCTAAAACAAGGATGGGTTGGTTATAATTTTAACGAGCAGGATCAAATTCAGGTAGGACTAACTCAGGTACCATTCGGACTTCAGCAATACAATTCTCATAACTGGTTTTTCAATATCACTTATTATGTTGGCTTAGAGGACGACCACGACATGGGAATAAAATATATGCATGATTCAGAAGATTTCCAGTATCAATTTGCTTTCTTCAAAAACGCAGAAGAATTACGATTTGGAAGTAATACAGAAGTATCTCCTTCTAGATACTCTTACGATATTGCTGGCAGAAATAAAGAAATTAATCAGTTCAACGGTAAATTTATTTATAAGTTTGGCAAAAATAAAAATCACCAGATAGGAACATCTGTACAGTATGGTGGCATTTATAATATTGATACTGAAGAAACAGGAGACCATCATGGTTTTGCCCTTCATTATGAATACTTGGGTGAAAAGTGGAATGTAAAGGCACAAGGGATGATTATCGAACATAACCCCGCTACACCAGATACCGTGAATAGCAACGTTTTAAAATTCGCAGCATATGGCGCTCCATACGAGGTCGCAGCAGATTTTAATATGTATACGCTAGCAGTTAGCAGAAAAGTTCCTGTTGAAATAGGACCAATATCAAATTTGGAATTCTATAATGATTTTGGTTTTATGGATAAAGCTGAAGAAAGTTTTGGAGACTCATTTATGAATGTAACCGGAATTTTAGTGACCGCCGGTCAGATTTATACTTACATCGATTATGCCGCTGGTTACAATCATTCCTGGCTTGGAGGAGATTTTGTAGATGATTTCTCTGTGGGAACTCCCGACGCCAAATGGGAGGCTCGGTTTAATATAAATATAGGATATTATTTTTAACAACTAACAATTTAGTATGGCAGAAAAAGTAAAAAGAAGTGATGAAGGAAAGTCCCTTTTTGGGCTCGAAGTTAACGGTCCGGTTTTCTTTACGTCCACGATTATTATTATTGCGAGTATTATCTTGACACTTATTTATGATAAAAAAGCAGAAAAAATATTCGAAAATGTACAAAATTACGTAGCCAATAACGGAGGATGGTTTTTCATACTCGTAGTAAACATTTTCCTAGGCTTTATGCTTTATCTTGCATTTAGCAAATTTGGAAACCTAAGAATTGGTGGGCAAAATGCAAAACCTGAATTTAAAACAGGTTCCTGGTTTGCCATGCTTTTTAGCGCAGGTATGGGAATTGGATTACTATTTTGGAGTATTGCAGAACCTATAAACCACTTTAACACGCCACCAATGGCGGAAGGTGGTACCGTTGAAGCAGCTCGTGAAGCGATGAGTTTCACCTTTCTTCACTGGGGATTCCACGCCTGGGGTATTTATGCTTTAGTAGGTTTAGCTTTAGCTTATTTCACCTATTCTCGAGGTCTACCGCTTACTATTAGATCGGTATTTTATCCATTTATTGGCGATAAAATTCACGGATGGATTGGAAATATTATTGACATTTTCGCTGTTTTAGCCACACTTTTTGGTCTTGCAACCTCGTTAGGATTTGGAGTGCAACAGATCGCTGCGGGTGTAGAACACGTCTTTGGAATCACCAACGATATTACTACTCAGGTGATATTAATTGCTGGTATTACTGCCGTCGCTACCCTTTCTGTAGTATTAGGTGTAGATAAAGGTGTACGGATTTTAAGCGAATGGAACATGCGTATTGCGATTGTTCTATTATTACTGGTTTTAGTATTAGGACCAACTATTTTTATATTTCAGTCTTTCGTACAAAACACAGGAAACTATTTTTCTGACTTCCTTATGATTTCTACCTGGACAGAAAGTTTTACAGGCACAAAATGGCAAAACGACTGGACAGTATTTTACTGGGGTTGGTGGATTGCATGGTCTCCTTTTGTGGGAACCTTTATTGCTCGTGTGTCTAAAGGTAGAACCATTAGGGAGTTTACATTAGGTGTACTTATCGTTCCTTCTCTAATTACTTTTTTCTGGATTTCAGCTTTTGGTAGCGCATCTATCCAACAGGTTTTAACCGGTGATAATGCTATTGTTGAAGCAGTAAACGACGATGTTGCTACAGCCCTTTTCGTTTTCTTAGAACAGTTTCCATTAGCTACCGTACTTAACGTAGTTGGAGTGATTTTAATTGGAGGATTTTTTGTAACCTCATCAGATTCTGGTTCTTTGGTAGTAGACAGTTTAACTTCAGGAGGAAAAATTGATTCACCAATAGGACAACGTATTTTCTGGGCGTTCGCTGAAGGTACCATAGCTGCAGTTTTATTAATTGGAGGTGGACTACAAGCCTTGCAAACAGCATCGATTGTAACAGGTCTCCCCTTTGCTTTTATTCTCCTGGTCATGTGTTATTCTTTATATAAAGGACTTAACGAAGACATGAAAAAACTCAATAAGAAGAAAGAGCAAAAACAAAAAGAAAATTACGAAGAAGTAGTTAAAAATATAGTACAAAAAAGAAACCTGAAAAAAGCCGATCAAAATGACTAACATTAATAATATACTGGTAGGGCTTGATTTATCACCAATGGATGATCACCTTATTAAATATGCTTCTTTTTTAGCCAAAAAACTGAACATAAAGAAGGTTTACTTCACTCATAATGTAAAGAAATACGCGATTTCTGAATTGTTTCAGGAGCAATTAAAAGATTTGGATCTGGAACAAATTATTGGTGATGAACTTAGCGAGAAAATAAACAGCAGTTTTGATGCCGATGTAGAATGGGACACACTAATTGCTGAAGATCCTTATACAGAATCCATATTTAATCATATCGTAAACAAATATTATATCGATATGATTCTTGTTGGTAATAAAATCGATTATGAAGGTGCCGGCGTGCTTACCGACAAATTATTAAGAATGGTAAAATGCCCTATAATCATTATCCCAGAGACAACTCAAAATAAGATTGAAAATATTTGGATAGGGACCGATTTTTCAAGAAGCTGTATGAAAATTTACAATAATGTAGATTATATTCAAAAAAATACTGATGCTAAGGTTACAGCTGCCCATGTTTATCATATACCTGCGCAGTTTTCTCCGTATGTATCAGACGAAACTTTGAAGTCTAAGATTAAAAAACATAGTGAAGAGCGCTTAGAGAAATTTGTAAAGCGCTTGCATAAACCATATGATATTGCAAAGCATTCTTTAGAAAGTAAAGAATCTAGTATTGCTGAAAAGCTGGTTGAATATTCACAAGATCGTGACGCAGATTTACTGATGGTTGCAGATAAAGGAAGTAATAACATTTCTTCCCTAATGCTGGGAAGTGTTACCGATGAGCTTTCTACTTCTAATGCCAAAATCCCAATTTGGATAGTGAAGTAAAGAGAAGAGATTTTGATTTAATTATGCAACTGTTTTTTAAACTATAATTTTAAAATTCAGTTGCATAATTTATTTTTATACATTTACTTTGTAATTCAAAGTACTTTAATATGAATAAAGATTATTCACAGGATTTATCTGAAATCCGGAATTTAATGAATCGCTCTTCGCGCTTTCTTTCTCTAAGTGGCACTTCGGGAATTATGGCCGGCATCTATGCGATCCTTGGAGCAGGCGTTTCTAAAATATTCTTTTTATCGAATGTATTAGAAGATCAAAATGTGGCCAACCCAGAAGTTCTATTACCAATTGTCATCATATTAATGCTGGTTTTAATGTTTAGTATAATTACCGCATACTTTCTTTCAGTAAAAGAAGCGAAGAAAAATGATGAGCAGATCTGGGATGAAACCGCAAAGCGATTAGTGTTCCATTTTTTGGTTCCGTTACTTACCGGTGGTGCTTATATTCTTTTAAAATTGAATCAAGGCCAAATTGAAGCTGCGCCTTCGCTGATGCTTATTTTCTACGGACTGGCCTTGCTAAATGCTTCAAAATATACGATTGGCACCATTAAATATTTAGGAATTTCAGAAATAATAATTGGATTAATTTGCGCTTGTTTTCCTGGATTTGGATTTTGGTTTTGGACGATAGGATTCGGACTTTTGCATATTATCTACGGAAGTTTAATGAATTTTCAGAAAAAATAATTTCCGAAGAAAAAATCTGCAAGTGAGTATTATAGAAAATATAAATAAACTTTTTGATCACCGAATTCGTTTGGGCATCATGTCGGTTTTAGTGGTAAACGAAAAAGCGAGTTTTAATCAGTTAAAAGAACTTTTAGCAGTGACTGATGGTAATCTTGCCAGCCATATAAAAGCCTTGGAAAAAGCTGAATATCTTCAAGTACAAAAATCTTTTGTAGATCGTAAACCAAACACAAAGTATAGCGCAACCAAACTGGGACAACTTGCATTTAAAAAGCATATCGACGCGCTTGAGAATATAATAAAATCAAAAAATGAACTAAACTAATTTTTTTATCAATCTACTTTGAAATTCAAAGTAAAATCTATTCAATTATGACTATAAAACATCCATTGAGAATAAATTACCTTTTGGCATCCAAACAAGCAGTTACCGGAGCAGGAATTGCATTACTCTTATTGGCAGTAATCTTATTAATAGTTGGCGAAATTAAAAGTTGGGTGTATATCCCTATAATTACCACTTCGATTGGTGGTGCCTGCAGTGGTTTATTTTATTACCTGGCCCATGATTTATTTTTTAAAGACCATAAATACAGAAATATAATTAACCTTTTCTGCAGATTTTGCTTTCTCGTCATCTTTTGGTTAAGCCTTGTTTTTGCATTAGCGCGAGTAGGACTTTGGGATTAGTTATGGAAACCAAATATTTCACAAGCAAACAATCTATCGTTAGGGAAATTTGGGGTAAGGCAGATACTATACTTTTTATTTTTGCCGGAGCTGCTGCAGAATTTGCCTTGAATAAAGCGGTAGATTGGCTATATTTTACCGGACGTCTTCCTAAAGATCCACTGGGGCGTCTCTTCTCTACTGTGAATTATGCGAAACTAATTGTTTTTGCTGAAGAAAAATCTGCCATCCATGCGATCGATCAAATGAATAAAATTCATGGGCAAGTTGAAGAAAATCGCGGTGCTAAAATACCAGATTGGGCATATCGGGATGTACTTTTTATGCTTATTGATTATTCTATAAGAGCTTTTGAAGCACTGGAACGTAAACTGATTTTAGCTGAAAAGAATGAAGTTTTTGAAGTTTTCTCGAAAGTTGGCAAGCAAATGAAGATTGCAGGCCTACCTGAAGATTTTTTAGCCTGGGAAAAACAACGCGAACTTCAACTGAAACAGAATTTTGAATATAGTAAATACACCGAAGATCTCTTTATTCAGTACAAAAAGCATTTGGGTGCCATCCACTATTTTTTATTATTAGAGGCGCAAACCTTAATGGCTCCTGCCAGGGTGAGGCATTTACTAAACTTCAAAAATAAATCGCTGCTTATTGGTGTACTTCCTTTGTATCGCCTAAGCAAAATTTTCAGAATGGATTATGTATTAAAAGAACTTTTACTTCCTAAGAAGTATAAAAAAGATATAAAAGCCTTAGATCATTCCACCACTCATTAATCAAAAAATTTTACTCATTTACTTTGTTTTTCAAAGTACTTTAAATTAATCAATATGCGAAAGAAATTAATTCATTGGTTATTCGATCAAACTCAGAAAGTATACACTAAATGGCTAAAACGTGATCACATTCCGTGGAATTTTAGCACCTCTGATCTCCTGAAATATCCCCAAGAAAGTTTTGGATATCATCTTGGTCACTTTCTGAATAAAAATAATTTTGAGCTAATCGCAAAAGTAGAGCGTCATGATGCCTATCATACACTTTGCGGTTACGGAACCAAGGTTGAAGATGAAATCGCGCTACAATATTTATGTTTAGGCAACGGAAAAAGAAGTCCTTATATGTTTGGAGCGATCATTTTGGGAACATTAATTCTTCCTGATTATTTCAGGTATTATTATCGCTCATTCCAGATTGGTAAAAATGCGAATACTTTTCATCACTATGATTACAAAGAAATTCTTGAGCTTAATTTTGAAGATTTTAGGCAAAGGATTTTTCAAGCATCGGTAATTTTCAATAATTGAGAGGTAATTCAATCGCGACCTAATTCCGAATTTTAAAAAACAAAAAAAGCTATCCAAAAGATAGCTTTAGATATAAACTCCATTACAATTTTATTCTAAAATCACCATCACCGGTAAATGATCTGAGGGATAATGTAAATCCTTAGAATCACTTAAAACAGCATGTTTCTTTACTTTGAATCCATTTTTTGAAACAAAAACATAATCAAGTTTTGTGGTTACCGGTTCGAAAAAATTAAATCCGTTATAAGTTCCTGTGGGACCAAATACAAGTTCGGCTACACTTTTAGCATCAAGCATTTTTTCAGATAAATACTGGATACTTTTTGTTTCTGGAGTTAGATTTAAATCGCCAGTTAATACCACTGGGTAGTCTTCGGTATTTAACTCCTGGATTTTATTGAAAATCAGCTTGGCACTTTCCTGTCTTGCTTTTACACCAACATGATCAAAATGCGCATTAAAATGCCAGAATTTTTCTCCGCTTTCTTTATTTTCAAAAAGTCCGTATGTGCAAATTCTTGGCAAAACAGCATCCCAACCTTTTTTAATTTCGGTTGGATTTTCATTTAACCAAAATGTGTTGCTTTTTAAAACTTCAAATTTGTTGGCATTATAAAATATCGCACTGTATTCTCCTTCTTGCTGTCCGTTATTACGACCTACGCCAATATATTTGTAATTCGGCATTTGTTCATCGAAATATGTAATCTGCGTATGCAACGCTTCCTGAACTCCAAAAACATCGGGTTCGTAAAACTTAATTTGATTGGTAATCCAATCTTTGCGATACGACCAGCTATTTTCACCATCATTTTCATTGGCATATTTGATATTATAGGTCATCAATTTGGTTTGAGCAAATGCGCTGGTTAAGCAACAAATTAGCATTAGGGCACTAAGATTTCTTTTCATTGTTTTGGGTAAATTTCAACTATTTAAAAAAATGTAGATAGCAATAAACAAGGACTGGTTTATTCAATTTTAACCAATCCTTATTTTTTGCAAATTATGATCTATTTTTTTTCCTGGTCATCGTTTTCGTGTTAACGGAAGATTAATTCTGAGGAAATTACCAAATCACAATTCTGTCCTCTTCCTTAACGTATAATGAATCCTCTGGTTTCACATCGAATGCTTCATAAAACGGTGTACTATTCATCAATGGACCATTAACTCTCCAGGATGGTGGCGAATGCGGATTATTATTAATCCATAATCGTAAAAATTCATCTTTCATTTTTACACGCCATATTTTAGCTACGGAAAGGAAAAATCGCTGATCAGGAGTAAACTCACCAATTTTAGTTGTATCCTGTCCCTGCTCTGTCATCTTAAATGCATCGTAAGCAACAGCCACTCCGGCAATATCAGCAGTATTTTCTCCAACCGTCATGGCTCCTTTTATATGAAGCGAATCTAATACCGCAAATTCACTGTATTGATCGATCACCTGCTGAATCTTCGATTTGAATTTCTCGTAATCGCTATCTGTCCACCAGTTTTTTACATTCCCTTCTTTATCAAATTGCGCTCCCTGATCGTCGAAAGTATGGGTTAATTCGTGCCCAATTACCATTCCTATCCCACCATAATTTAAAGCATCATCGGCTTGATTATCAAAATAAGGAGGCTGTAAAATTCCTGCCGGAAAAACAATTTCGTTTGCTGAAGGATTATTATATGCGGTTACCGTTGAAGGTGTAGTAAACCATTCTGATTTATCTACCGGTTTTCCTAGCTTTTCCAGATTACGTTGATACGCTGCGGAAGAAGCAGAAACAATATTCTCAAAATAAGCGTGCCTATCGATAGTCACATTATCGTAATCTTTCCAATGATCGGGATATCCTATTTTCTTCGTGATGGCAGCCAACTTTTCTTTTGCTTTTATCTTGGTGCTATCACTCATCCACTCCAAATTCTCGATTCTTGCCGCGTAAGCTTTCTGTACATTATCAACAAGTTCCTTCATACGCTCTTTAGCTTCTTCAGGAAAATATTTCTTAACGTATAATTGGCCTAAAGCTTCGCCAAGATATCCATCTACGGCACTCGCCATTATTTCCCCACGTGTTTTCTGAACTGCTTGCCCCGAAATCACTTTAGTAAATTCGAAAGCAGCATCTACAAAAGGTCGACTTAAATTATCGGCATAATTGTCTAAAGTATGTGCTTTTAAATAAACCTTCCAATCTGCTAACGGAACAGATTTTAAAAGTGAATTCAGCTTTTCATAATATTCCGGTTGCCCAATATCGATTGAATCGGTTTGCGTGTTGAAATCGTCTAAAACAGATTTCCAGCCAATATTAGGTTGTTTTTGAGCAAGATCGCTCACCGCCATCTTATTATAATTCGCTTTTACATCTCGGCGCTCGATCCTGGTTCTATGTGATTCGGCAATTTGTTTATCGATATCGTATACCAAATCGGCTTTCTTTTTAGCTTCAGTTTCGTTAACTCCGGTAAGTTCAAATAATGTTGAAAGATATTTTTTATAAGCTTCCTGAATCGCCACGGTTTCTGAATCTTCGCTGAAGTAATAATCTCGATCTGGCAGGCCAATTCCTGTTTGACCGGCATGCGCAATATTCATCTGACTATTTTTATCATCTGGCCCAACATAGAAACTTAAGATTGAAGTATTTCCCGATATCGTGGCTTTAGCTACAAAATGCATCAAAGCAGAAATATCGTTAATAGCATCAATATCATTTAAAATTGGTTTCAAAGGCTCGAATCCTCTTTTGTTGATTGTTAAAGTATCCATCCCCGAAGCATAAAAATCACCCACTTTTTGAGCAATACTACCTGTAGGATTTTCGCTTTGTGAAACGCTATCCAGAATTCCTTGTAAGCGAAGTCGCTGCGGATAGTTCATAAACATGTACGCTCCTGCCCCAGCCTGTGTTTCTGGTATCGATACGGTATCGTACCATTTGCGATTTGCATACCTAAAGAAATTATCGCCAGGTTCTAAACTGTGATCGACACCGGTAATTTCGATAAATTCTTTTTCAGTAGATTCTTCCTTTTTACAGGAGGCCAGAGAAAGCAACCCCAGAAGAAGTAACGTAGTTTTTTTAATTTTCATAAAAAGTAGTGATTAATAATGTCCTTATAAGTTACAATATTGGATAAATTAACTTTATATTTTAGCTCACAAAATCCTGTAGGTAGCTGTACCTAGGGGTTAGTTTGCCATCTTTGGTCATTCTTGCGCGTTCTAAAATTCCGTTTTTATCATTATTAAAAAATGCCGGCAACACATGTTCTAAAAACATTTCGCCAAAACCATCACTGGCGTCTTTTGGCAATTCGCAAGGCAAATTATCGACCGCCATTACCGTAATTGCTTCAGGATTTTTGTAATCGGTTTCCTTTTCGGTTTTAGGGTCATAACCATAAATAGGATCGGCGATTGTGGAAGCACGTATGGTACTGGGGATTGGTTTGGCAATATCACAGGAAATATCTGCAATATATTTTATTCTGAAATTAGGGGTTTTCGCCTCTTCTTTTGTGAAAAACACAGGAGCGCCCTGCCCATAAAAATGGCCTGCAATAAAGAAATCGCTACTTACTGCAAAACGCCAAAAATCTGATTCGTACAACTCGGGATTTTTAAAAAATTCTGGAATATTACCTTCGTTGCCATCCAAGCGTTTGTTATAATCTAACACATCGATGTGGCAATAAACCAGCTCTTCAAATTCTGAAGCTAAATATTCGGTAACCTCAACTTGTCTTATTTTTAGGTGATCTAAAATTTCTTTAGCGCCACGGGCTACTTTTCCGCTACCGGTGAGTACTATTTTTAAATTCGGAACTTTAATTTTATCTAATTCGGCCAACATTGCATTTAGATCTGGAAGATCGTCAGCTTTTGGTAAATTGAAAATTTCGTTTTTGAGTCCGATCGCTCGAAATCCATTATACGCTCCAACCAACCCCGCATAACGTCCAAAACCAATAAGTCGCATTCCGCTTTCACTGGTAATCACCTCGTGATCAAAAAGCTCGATGTTTTTATCCAAAATCGCTTTTAATAAATCACGATTATAAGGTTGCTTTTTGATGGTATGGGAGAAGAAAAAATATTTTTTATTCGGAATTAAACTTTCTATCGGCACTTCTTTTACACCAATCATCACCTCACAATTACTAATATCTTCTGAAACCTGAAATCCTTCGTTTTGATATTCTTCGTCTTTAAATATTCGAATAGCTGAAGTCTGGACCTTAAATTGAGCTTCGGGAAATTGATCTTTTGCTTTTTTGAGATGTTTTGGGGAGAATACTACACGACGATCTGGTGGCGTTTTTTCTTCTCGAATGATAGCGAATTTGAGCATAGGTTGGTTTAGGTTTTGTACAATTTGCACAGGTTTTAAAAGCTAATATTTGTAAAAACAGATGAGTCTTTTTAGTTTTACGATCTGTTTTTTATTGAATTTAGTTTCCCTAATTTAAAAATTAGTGGTCTAAATATTGAATATTGAGATCTAACTTTTTAGAATTTTAAAATGTTACAAAATATTTAAAATCTCGATTATTAAGTAAAGATATAAATTTAATAGTACCTTTGCAGGCCTTGCTGTTTTATAAACGGTAAGATGAATTAATGTTCTTTGTTTGATTGAATTTTGATTTTGCGTTAGGGATAGCAGCGGTTAGCTTTTTGTGAGGCAACGAACAAAAACTAAAAGCGAATAGCCCGCCGTTTGGCCGATAGGGCAAACGGAACGCCCACATACAAAGTACAATGTTCTTTACATAATGGGGTCGACTTGGTTTTGACAGCGAGTCTAATTGAGTTGTAAGCACGTCGAGCGCTGGGATATAGCTCGTAAATCTCATATTTCACACTTTTTTAAACGGCGAGAATAACTACGCCTTGGCTGCATAACCGAATCATAGTAGGTTTGCTTAGTCCCTACTAGGTAGGGAGCCGAGATGTCTCGTGGAAGCCTTGATTTACGGCGTCCACACCAGAGGCACCGATAAAGTAAATATAGAAACTGCAGGGCCTTGATGTAGTTTCGAAACTTAATTAAGGATACGGAAAAGATTAGGTCGTTTTCAGCCAGATTTTTTCCCGACAATCCAAGTGAAAACTAAACGTGTAGAAAGCTTCTGAATTGCTTGTTTGGACGAGGGTTCGAACCCCTCCGACTCCACTTTTTGAGCGTTAAACTCAAACAAAAACCCCGAAATCTTAGGATTTACGGGTTTTTTTATTTTTTGGGATATCATTTAAAATCAAAAATATGAGCATTCTTACCAACTTAGTTTTACCTAAAAAAAAAACAGAACTACTAAGACTTCAGAAAGCGATAACGACAATTCTCTAATAAATAAAACTTTTGATACACTAAATAGTTCTAATTCTCCGATAAATATTACAGAAAGTTCATAATATAACATGTCGTGGATTTCCATCTCCTATGGAGTATAAAAGTTGAATTTCAACCCTGGACAAGTTTCATGAATCTAAATTTTTTAACTGAACAAAGTCTTAAATATAATTGGAATGTAATGGGAGAAGAACATATTTCGGCTCAATTTCAAGATTTTATTAAAAATTGTGATCCTGATGCCCTGAAAATAGCTGTATTAGAAAAGAAAGATCAGAATCAGGCTATAATTGCAGAAAAACCATTAGTTCAAAGCAACGAAATAAATCAAACAGTTCTAAGAATATCGAAACCAATATTTTGTGATAACAAAAAATGGGGTTTGATTTGTACTTCCTATATTATCACTTCACCTTCAAAAGAAAAAGTTCAAAATAATCACCTTCATATATACAAATGGAAAGACTAAGATTGGATCTTAATAAAATTAATTCAATTAGGATGTAATTAATGATTATACGATAATACCATAGCAAAAAAACTATGATATTTGTAAACTAATCTCATGTCAAAACCCTGTAATCACTAAAGTTGCAGGTTTTTTCATCTTCTAAGATAGATAATTTTGTAGAAATTGATTTAAAGATTATTCAAAGTTTTAAGATGGAACTACGGAAAAAAATCTGGGATTTGTTTCCCACGGAGCCGTACGTAATCTGAGTTAAAGTCAGCACAAACGTAATCTAGCGAAAAAAGCTGACGGAGCTATTTTTAAGCAAGAAATAGCAGATTTGGATATTCGGTTTTGCTCAAACGAGATTGACATATCTGAACTGCCAATTGCCTACAAACCTGCGGCGACGGTGTGTGCACAAATCCAGGAACAAAACATAGAAACGATATTCGATAAAGTACTACCCTACAGCTCTATTATGGCAGGCGACTGGCATAAGAACGCACACTGGCGAAAAATAGACGTAAAGGGCGAAAGAATTAAAATTTTAAATGATTAAATTGGAAAGGAATGATTATTTTTCAGTTTTAAATAAAATCATTTGAAAAAAACACTATTATTCCTTTTCTTCTTGTCATTACAGTGCTTACATGCTCAAATAACATTAGACCATAATATAGGCACTAATCTTATAGATTCTGGAATGCCATCATGTGAGGAAGATGAATCATGGGCACGTATCTTTAAAGTATCTGATTTTGGCGTCGGTCCCGGAGAGCAACTAATCATTCGATCTGCTGAAATAGGGCTACTGCAAACAAACCCTGGAGCATCAATGTATTTTAGTGTAGGAGGCTTTGTAGATTATAATAGTAAAACACCGGGCTATGAAAACCCTTATAATAATCTGGGGCAGCGAGGTCTGGGTAGCCCCCCGGTTGTTACAGGAGGACCTGAAATATTCTCATACCAATTTGAGCAACCCATCGTGGTTCCCGCAAATTATGAATACATAATCATAATTTTTCATAAACAAGATGACCACTACAATCCAGAATCTTCATTGTTTAAAGTAGCAGGAACGACCAATGATACCGGAGAATCATGGTACCTGGGTTGTGACCAGAGGTATCTGTGGCGAAATACGAATGAGCTGCCTACACCGATTCCTAATGCTAATTTTTATATTAATGCAAAGGCAGACATCGTTCCGTTAGAACTTACGGGATCAACCACCCGTCTCAGTCACAATACCTGTGACGACATTATAGAGACCGATATTTACTCCTGTAAAGACAGCTTTATTTATTGGGCCAGAGACTTTCAACTTGCAAAATATGGCATTTCAAATGATGAAGAATTTATTATCAAATCTGGACAAGTAGCTGTTAATAAAACTGGGTGGACAGCCAATTTAACCTTTAATATATATGAGATTGACGATAACTTCCCCTATTCATTTTCTGAGGACAATTTAATAGGTAGTAGTCAAACAGAACGACTACAGCCAGATATAGGGCGCTCATCTCAGATTATTACTGTTAATTTTGAAACCCCGGTTACTGTTCCTACAGGCGTAAAACGAATTCTTGTAGAAGTGCATAAAGGTATAATTGGTGGTCAAGGTGTAGCATTTATAGCGGGTTCTACTCAAGATACAGGCACTTCATGGCAACGCAACTGTACACCTAATCATGATAATATATACAGATCAACAGCAGACTTTGGATTTCCTGACGCAAATTTTTACATTAATGTTACTGGCGATGTAAAACATAAGTTAAATATTTTCTCTATGAGTATTTCTAATATTTGCTCAGAGTTTTTAAAAGAATTTAGCATTGAGGATGAAGCAAAATTGTCTAGCGTACAATGGGACTTTGGAGATCCGGCATCAGGTACAGATAATACCTCAGATCAGCTTTCACCATATCATGATTTTTCAAAGGATGGCATCTACACTATAACCGCACGGGTTACCGGTAAAGATGGTCGTATAGAATCCCTGTCTGAAACAATAGATGTGAAAGAACCCCCTACCGCTTATGGTATCAAGGATGTTTATACCTGTGAAACAACAGCCGGCACAGGAATTTCGAATTCGTTTGATTTAAGTCATGTTGAGCAGCAAGTCCTACAAGGCCAAACAGGTAAAGTTATAACCTATATTGACGGTACCGGTAAAAGCTATGATGCCTTACCAAATCCCTTCACCAATAGGGTTATAAATCGAGAGACTATTAAAGTACGTGTGGCTCACGCAGATAATCCGTGTTGCTATTCGGAAACCTCATTTGATCTTATTGTCAACCCATTACCTCATATAAACCCTATTGATGATCTTGTATTTTGTGATACCGACACGGACGGATTCACCACTTTTGATATATCTAGCTTAAGAAATGACCTCTTGGGTAGCCAGCCTGATCTTGAGCTCACTCTAATACACGAAGATGGCCAGCAAATCATGGAGCCCCTTCCACAGAAGGTGTCAAATAAGGTTTCCAATCAGGAAACAATCAGGGTTCAAGTGTTAAACACGCGTACAGGATGTTCTTCAGAATCTTCATTTAAACTTATTGTGAGTAATATACCAAATATTGGAAGCCTCCCCGACCTGATCGGCTGCGATGATAATAACGACGGCATTTCTGAATATTTTGACACCTCCCAGATTGAAAATCTGGTCCTTAACGGCCAAACCGGAACGGCAATCACCTACTATGATGCAGCGGGTAATAGCTTGCCGAGCCCCTTACCAAATCCGTATATCAGTACTAAGGAAGCGATAACCATACGGGTAACCAACTCCCAGACCGGGTGCTATGCAGAAACAAAATTAAACCTCATTACATCTGCTAAACCTCAAATCAATCAACCCGTAATACGTTTTGCCTGTGATGTAGGGAATGGCTATTCCACTTTTGATTTAAGTAGTCTTGAACAAGAAATCATAGGTTCTCAAACCGGGTTAAAAATTTACTACTTTGATGAAAACGGAACAACGTTATCATCGCCCCTTTCCGATAATTTTCAGAATACTTCGGCTTGGTCACAGCGTATTGCTATACGTGTTGAAAACAGTTCAAATTCATTGTGTTTTAGTGAAACCTATCTGGACTTAACGGTAAATGCGTTACCCGAACTTGCTATTGATAACAACTTTGTCATCTGCGATCAAGAACCCGGTCTACAACTTTCACGAAACGAAACCTTTGACCTCTGGCAATGGGAAGATCCTACAGGTTCTATCATTTCCAATACTTCAGAGGCTTACCTAAGTCTTGAAGGAAGTTATGTACTTACCATTGGCGAAAACCAAAATGGAATAATGTGTAAAAATTCTTATGTTTTTCAATTGAAAAGATCAGAATCACCAGCCATTCAGAAAGTAGATTTTGCAGATTGGTCTAATAACAACTATATAGAAATTCAAACCATAGGGGACGGAGATTTTGAATACAGCATTGATGGCTTTAATTTTCAAGACAGCGAACTATTCCCATATATTTCGGGTGGTGTGTATGATGTCACAATACGCGATAAAGCCGGATGTGGAACGGATTCTAAAAAAGTGGTTTTAATTGATTATAAAAAATTCTTTACCCCTAATGGCGACGGATTTAATGACTACTGGCAAATTGAAGGCATCGATGCATTTCCCGATGCTACAATACTTATCTACGATCGCTATGGTAAATTACTGAGACAACTCACTCCTCAAGATATAGGTTGGGATGGCACATTTAAATCTGGTCAAATGCCTTCAGATGATTATTGGTTTCACGTTGATTTAGGAAATGGACGAGTTTATAAAAATCATTTTACGCTGAAGCGGTAATTCAGATTTATTCCAGAAATCCATATCCTTGTTCGTTAAATATTTGATTTATGATTATAAACCCCAAAACTCTCTATCTCAAAAAGGTCTACTTTGACAACGGAGTACCAATTCAGCATCCATTAAAATTTATAGGTTGGAAAGCCCTATAAATCAATATTCGGTCGTTCCGCCCGACTCCACAATAAAAATCCCGAAATCTATAAAAATTTCGGGATTTTTGGTTTTATGAGTTCGTAATAGAAATTACATCTTCGGCATAATTACACCTGAAGGATTTATTTTTTTTATTTTACCGTTATTATCGAAATTCAAACTATCGATTGCAAGCTCTCTAAATAACTCGTCTTCGTTATTTTTTATTCTATGGTAAAGAATATAGTGCTGATCACCTTCTTTAAAAACAGTATGATGCCCAGGTCCTAAAGTGGTTTTATCTTCTGATGTAGTTAATACCGGACTATTCTCTCCTTCTTTCCATGGTCCATACGGTGTGTCGCCAATTGCATAACGTACTTTATAAGTTTCGTTAGTACATTTACCATCAGAATACATTAAATAATACTTACCGTTTTCTTTTAGCATTAAAGGTGCTTCAAAATAATTTGGAGGGGTTACATCTTTTATTTCCTCTTTATTGAAACTCTTCATATCGTCTTCTAACTTTACCACAAAGCAATGCCCATTAACCCAATTTAAACCCGAGCCCCAATAAAGATACACCTGCTTATCATCATCTATAAATACCTCAGCATCGATCATGTGATATTCAGGAAACATATCTCCTTTAATCAGTGGTGAGTTATCTTCTTTCATGTTTTTCCAGGGTCCCAGTGGATGCTCACTAACTCCTGCCCAAACTTCACTTCCTACTGAAATATACATGTAAAACTTCCCGTCTTTACCCTGAATTACGGAAGGTGCCCAAACTTTACTATCATTTGAAGTAGGACTTGTACAAAGCGTTTTAGTAGGCCAGGCTATATGTTTTTGTTCCCAATTTTTGAAATCTGAAGATTCTAATACACCTAACTCCTCCCCGCCCCAGGGATCGATAGTTGCATATATATAGTATTTACCTTCGTACTTGACGATAGACGGATCTGCAAAATCCCCGTCTACTATAGGATTATTTATCATTACGGTTTGAGCAGAATCTTTTGACTGAACTTCTGATTCCTTTTCTTTAGCAGCTTGCTTACATTGAATTAGTGAAAGCGATAGTAAGAATATCGTAATTGAACTTAAATAAAATTTAGTGCGCATTTTTGAAATTTTAATTTATTGTTAGGTTATAATTGAGATTATAAAATTTGACAATATCAGTCGTTTTAATTGAATATTTATTTTAAAAAACTACTAGGAGATTTACCAAACTGCTTTTTAAAACATCGGCTAAAATATAAAGGATCATTAAAGCCTACCATTGTGGCAACTTCACTCACATTATAATTTTTTGTCTTTAAAAGTTCTATAGATTTTCTTAATCTAATAATGCGAATAAGCTCATTTGGCGTAACATCGGTAAGTTGTTTTATTTTTCGGTAAATCTTTGAGGAACTCATTGCCATAGCATCACTTATGAAACTAGGTGTAAGCTTTGGATTATTGATATTTTTATCTATTAATGCCTTGATATCTGTGATGAGATCGATATCGATTTGAGAGTGAGCAAGCTTTAGAATATCTATCTCTTCGTCACCAGAAAATTTTTGTTTAAGATCATAATATATCTTGATTATATTTTCAATTCTGGTTTTTAGCAACGAAGGATCAAAAGGCTTAACTAAATATCCATCTACCCCAATTTTATATCCTTTGATACGGTTTTCATTCTCTGCTAACGCGGTTAATAAAATTACTGCTATGTGACTTGTATTTTCGTCTGCCTTCAGTGCCTCTACAAATTGGAAACCATCCATAACTGGCATCATAACATCTGCAACACATAAAATAGGTTTTTCATTTTTACAGATTTCTAATCCTTCTTTCCCATTTTCGGCTTCATATACTTTATAAAAAGGGGAAAGATATTCAGCAATATATTTTCTTAATTCGGCATTATCATCTAAGATTAGAATTTTATGCTTGATCACAGGATCGATCTTTCTTACAGAGGGCTCAAATGAATTTTCTATTTGCGTAATTGGCACAAATTCTTCATTGGCAACTTCTTTAGGCACAGAATCAAAAATATCTTCTGTATTGTAAGCATCTTTCTTTATAGGAATTTCTACTGTGAAAATGCTGCCTTTGCCAGGCTCACTTTTGACGAAAATGCTGCCTTTATGAATTTCTACTAATGCTTTTACCAAAGACAAACCAATACCTGTCCCGGTTGTATTATCTTGACTATTCTCTGCCTGATAAAATCTCGAAAATATTTTCTCCTGACTTTCTTCAGGAATCCCTATACCATCATCGCTAATCTCTAAAAAAAGATATTCGTTATTTTCACCTTTATAACTTAGATAAAGATCAACATTACCCTGATTATTCGTAAATTTAATAGCGTTGGACATTAAATTATAAAGCACTTTCTTGTATTTATCCATATCGATCCAACAGATCATCTGTTCTTCTTCGACATTTAAATTCAAGTTTATGCTTTTTGCATGAGCCATTTCTAGAAATGAATTGAAAATATTCCTGGTACTAACCAAAATTTCAGACTGTCGGACTCTTAATTTTAATTCTCCAGTTTCTGCCCTCCTAAAATCTAAAATCTGGTTGACCAATCGAAGGAGTCTATTCGCATTTTGATAGATAAGATTAGCTCTACTTTTTAAATATTCGTTTTGATTATTTAAATCTAATATTTGTTTTACCGGACCTAAAATAAGAGTTAAAGGAGTTCGCAGTTCGTGAGAAATATTAGTGAAAAATCTAAGTTTATCATTATTCAGCTTTTCGTCTCTTTCTCTTTTTACCTTTTCCAATAGCAATTCTCGCTTTAGCGCAATTCTTATTTTTACTTGTTTTCTTATAAAATAGAAAAGAATACCTAGAAAAAATAAGATAAGAAGTACACCTTTTAAACTGAGCCAGAATGGATGATCTACCTCTATATCGTATTCTGAAGTTTCACTCCATATACCGTTGCTATTACTAGCTCTTAATTTAAAAATGTAATCTCCAGGGTAAAGATTTGTATACTGAACAGTTCTTACATCACTACCTGTTTCGATCCAATCTTTATCAAAACCTTCTAATTTATATTGAAATTTATTAAGACGTTCGTTTGTAAAAGAAGGTGTTGCAAACTGAATAGAAAAACTTCTGTTGGCATATTGCAATTCTACTTTCTTACTTTTATTGATATCTTCTTGTAATGGCACATGCCCATCTATCTTAGTTCCTGGTATTATTTCTTTATTCTGAACTTTAAACTCTGTTATGATAGGTTTAGGACTGAATAGATTTTCGCTAATTTGATAAGGTGTAAAATAAATAATCCCATCTTTTCCTGCTAAATATATACTCTCGTTATTGAAATTGAAAAATCCATTTGAGCTAAAAATATCTAATCTATTACCACTTCTTACATTATAAATCTTGGTCGTATTTTGTGCAATATTGTATTTTGCTATACTATTATTATTTTGGTTAAGCCAAAGATCCCCTTGGGGTGTAGCCACAATATCTGTGACCCATCTGTTGGTTAACGACTTTGGTATTTCTTGATTAGAAAAGTGATCTTTTTTAGCATCATACCGAGCTAAACCCAATCGTGTGGCTGCCCAGATCGTATTATTTTCTTCATCGATTAGTATATCACTTACATTGTCATATGGCATTTCTGGATGGGAGGTAATTTGCTCATATTTTTTTATTGCTGCTGTTTTTAAATTGTAGGCAACCACTCCGGCCTCTGTAGCCACCCAAATTTCATCTTTATATTTTTTTATTTTATTAATATCGTAATCAGGCAATAGAGGTTCAATATCGCTTGGAGTAAAAGAGCTGGCATTGATAAACCTTATTCCCTCACCAAAAGATCCAATTACTAGCGTGTTATCGTACTTCAAAATACTGAGTATCGGTGCATTTTTAAATCCAACATCTATAACTCTTTCAAAACCGGTTTTATAATTATAAATAAGTAGTCTTCCATCCCATAAACCACAATAAAAGTGAATACCGTCTGCTGAATAAATACTTGCTATATTTTCTTTTATTCCATTAAGTGGTTTAACGCCATCGTTTGCGTGAGTAAACAAACCATTATGCCACGTTGCTACGATAACTTTATCATCATAGGTGCTGGCAAATCCCCTAATTCGCGGTGCCTGCCCATTTATAAATTTAGAGATCTCTCTACTAATTTTAAACTCATTCACATAAGGATCATATTTATCTAATCCATCTTCTGTACCAATCCATAAAACACCGGAGGCGTCAAAATAAAGTGAATAAATTAGATTATCGGTTATGGAACTATCATCGGTAAGTGTTTCATAATTCCAAGAAAAATGTCCTTTACAGATATCTTCAAGCGCTTCACACACCAAAAGCCCTCCTAAAGTACCTAACCAATATTTGCCATTTGGAGCTTTTGCAACAGATAAAAAATAAGGACCAAGCTTTTCTCTAATTACTGGATCTTCTATGTATAAATTAGTAAAGGAATTAGTTTCGCCATCAAATTTATATAATCCTTTACGCGTACCGGCAAAAAGATCGCCTTTTGCATCTTCGTAGATAAAGTTTATATAGGGATTTAGTTCTTCCGAATTAGGAATTGGTAAATTATAATACTGAATATGCTCAATTGTACCGTCTTCTTTTCTGCTAATTTTAGCAATACCAACATTGCCAAAACTACCAATCCATAAATTCCCTTTACTATCCTCAAAAATTTCTTTTACATACTCAAAACCTGATAATTGTATTTTGGTAAATTTTTCTTCAGATGTGTTAAATAAAAATAGCCCTGATGTTTTAGTACCTACCCAGACATTATTCTTCCTATCTGGATACACTGCTCTTATTTCTTCATCTGGTAAACTGTATGCGTTGGATTGATCGGGAAGAAAAGTGGTGAACTTTTGTTTATCCAGATCTAATAATGTAAGTCCTTTTCGGGTTCCTATCCACAAATTATTCGTCTGGCTATTAAATTCTAATGCCGTAACGTCGTCGTGCAATAAGCTATTACTTCCTTTATCGTCACTTAAGTAAGACGTAAATTGATAACCATCAAACCTATTTAAACCTCCAAACGTACCTAACCATAAAAATCCATTATCATCTTGTACGATATGTCGCACAGAATTATGAGAAAGCCCATAGGTATCATTGTAATGTTCAAATTTTAAATCCTGAGCAAAACAAATTTGAACAAATAAAAAATAAAATAAAACAGCGTATTTAATCATAAATTTCAGGGAACTATCGTTCTGACTCATTTACTTTTAGTTTCCGCAGGAAAAGCATAAGCATTTTTAAGTCCGCCTAAATCTATTAAAATTTGATCAATCATAAGACCGGGATCAATGATATAAATTTTTATAGTATGCTTTCCAGGTTTATTTAAAATTGAGGACATTGACTTAATCGTTCGGTTTCTTAGAACATTTTCTTTCCACTCTTCACTTCGTCCTTGTGTTTCAAAATCGATTATTTCTGGAGAGTTGTCATCTATAGCGACCGCACACCGAACTCCGTAATTTTCATTTAAAGGATGAGTGGGTAAACTTGCTAAACGGATAGCTACTTCACCGTAATTGAAGGTGTAGAAATCATAAGATAAGATTGCGCTATTTTTTAATACTGAATCATTTATCGCAATTGGCGCTGCTTTATAAGGTTTTGCCTGCATTACCTTTCCAGTATATCCCAGATTCTGAATTGGCTCCCAGAAAGTTTCAGTTCCTTTTTTATTTTTAGTAGGATTTTCTGCATTTATAACCACAAAACCTTTGTCTTCAATAAAACCATTATATTCTTTGAGTTCTTTTAATTCTGGATTAAAAACAGATACTCCAACCGTCTTTTTTTCGCTATTCGCAAGAATATCTAGCGTTGTATTTACCTTAAAACTTGGTGGAATTAATTGATAATCGTGACCTAGTGGTGCTTCTTTTTTATCTTCACCTTTTGGCACTAAATCCCAATCAATACTTACTATTATTCGATCTTCAGGATTTTCAGTAGAAAGTTTTCCTTCGGTTTTAGATAATTTCAACCACGGAACGTTAGTTTTAGTGCTCCAATTTTGTGCTTCTTTTCCTTTTAAAAACACATCTATGTAATAAGAATTCTCTGTGTATGCATTAAAAATAGGTAACACATCAGAATGTGCATTAGTTGTGTTTTGATTATACTCCATTTCGTGGCCTTCAAGCGAGAGACCTATACCTGATTCTTGTGAAGAGTTAACACCCATATAAGCTGGCTGATCAAAAACCGGAAGATTACGAGGCGACTTATTCATTATATATTTCCATTTTGCATTTTGAATGGAATCATTATAATATGATGTCATCTGGGCTACAGCTTCATAAGCTTCCGCAGATTTTTGCGCATAATATTTGGCACTTTCTCTATTTTGTGTGGCAACAAATTTATTTTTATAAGCGTAAAGCCACATTTTGTTTAAAGCCGCAGCTGCTTTTACCGGATAATAAACGAGTTCATAAAAAGCATCTTTTCTATTATTAGTTATCTGATTTTTAATGCTATCTACGGAAGCAACTAATTGCTGATATTGATTTATTCTCGTAGTAACCTCATCACCATAATGTATCGAAGATAACTGTGTTTCCTTATTTTTAGTCACAGGCTCCACCTGGCTCCAAGCCATAAACTCCGGTTTTCTCTGAAATGCTAGATGATAATAGCTATTCATAATATCACTAATCGCGGAAGAAAATTCTTTGCCAAATTCTCTTTTGGCCCAAGACAACTGATGGCTTTCAACTTCTTCAGATTTCTTAAATGCTGAAATATCCCAGCCCATATCCATAAAAAGCTCAATATTATATTCATGCGGCTTAATATCTCCACTATTTAAAATCCACATTTCGCTAGCATTTAAAGAATAAGCTTTATGAAGCTCTTCCCACATAAGCACCGGATTGGTAGAATTTAACCACAAATAATCATGTGGTCTTCCCCAATAGGAAGTATGATAGTAAACACCCGATCCTCCTTTACGATTTTGCTCGCTTTCGGTACTCAGCTGTCTTATATATCCATAATTATCGTCTGTCCAGATTAGCGTTACATCATCTGGAACTTTTAATCCGTTTTTATAATAATGCAGCACTTCTTTATACGGAACAAAAGCTTGAGGAGTATTTGGATAATCTGCTTTATATTTTTTCAGGATTTCGCGCTGATCGTTAATTACGTTTTCCAATAAACTTACCTGTGAAGTTACATCTTCGTTACCCACAATCATTGGAGAATCGTGTTCACCACGCATTCCTAAAGTATAAATCCCTTCGTAATTTGCAGTCGCTTTTGTTCTTTTTTCGAAGAACTTTTTTATACTCGAAGCATTGGTATCGTAGCGATAATCACCCATCGTTTCATGATCCCACTCTGCATTGATATTGCTTAACATAGGCTCTGCATGAGAACTCCCAACAACTATTGCATAATCGTCGGCTACTTTTTTATTTTCTGGATAGTGATAGAAAGCCTTGGTGCTAGAATGCATTGCCGGCCAAATGGTATTGGCGCGCAATCTTAATAGCAATTCAAAAACTTTAGCATAGGTTTTGGGACCAATATCATTAGTTTCAGGCTCAAAAGTATTTGCAGCCCAGGGTTGAAGTCCCCAATCTTCATCGTTTAAAAAAATACCTCGATACTTTACTGATGGTTCTCCAAAAGTTTCCGAAGCGATATTTAGCTGAATATTTTGCATTTTTTCAGGAACTACATCGGCCCACCATTCCCATGGAGAAACTCCTATTTTTCTTGAAATTTCTAACAAACCATAGGCAGTTGCTCTTCTATCTGAACCTATAATAACTAATGCCTTTTTCACCTCATCAAATGGATTCTCTACGACGAGAATTTTATAAGTTTCCCACTTTCCTTCAATATCAGAGACATCTATTTTGTTGGAATAAACAAGTTGATTAATCCACTTGCTTTTGCCTAAGGTTCCTGCTAAGACTATATTTTCTTCGAGTGAATTTCCTAAATTTGGGATTTTTCCACTGATATTTTTGATGTCATTTTTCAGAAGATTTCCTGCAATTTTAACCACTTCGGCTTCAGAATCATCGATTACAATAGTCGATATTTCATTTTCATCTACTAAACTAAATGAATTCACTTCTTGCGCCCAAATCTGCATTTGAGAAATGAAAAAGAAGATTGTAAGAAATAAACTTACTTTTTTTAAAACCAACATATTATAGCTTTATATATATTTTATTTTTATCTAATATCCACCCCAAAAGCCAACAAACTCCCATGATGAATAAAGCGGTAAGCAAGGCTCCAAAACTCCCTGAATAAATATTCTGAAAAACATGCTGACTCAACCAATCAAAAACTCGTTCTCCGGAAGGGGTATGAATTAAGCACAGGCTTATAAAAAACAATTCTGAAAATAGATAAATAAACAAGGGATTTTTACCAAAAACAGTGAAAAAATAGGTGCCAAATTTGATGTTTTTTAATTCAATTATAAATATTAAAAAACCAATAATACATAAATCGATACCTACAGTATAAAGAGCGAAAGAACTTGTCCATAATTTCTTTGAAAATGGTAAGAATTCATTCCAAAATAAGCTTAAACTAATTAGCATCACTCCTATAACTAATAATTCAGCAACAGTTTTATGCGTTTTTTCATGTTTTCTTATCAAAACACCAGCTAAATAACCACCAATTACATTCACTATGGAAGGCAGCGTGCTTAAAATTCCTTCAGGATCAAAAACTATTCGGTCTTTTTTGTACATATGGGCTTCACCAAGAATCTTTTGATCTAACCATGTAATACCATTAGTTGCCATTTCTAACTCCCTGCCGGTTTCGCCTAAGAGATACAATAAGATCCAAAAAATAATTAATGTTGCTACAGCGATGATTGCTATGGTTTTCCTCTTGAAATAATAAGCCAAAACTGCTACAACAAAATAACAAATAGCGATGCGTTGCAACACCCCCATTATCCGAGTTTGCGATATTGGTTTTAAAACTAATTCATTTTCCTGGTCGAACTCAAAAAACGGAAACCAGTATAGCAAATAACCAATCAGGAAAATCAGTAAACTTCTTTTAATCGTTTTCTTCCAAAAAATTTTTGAGTCTCCACTTTTGAACTTCGGAATAGAGAATGCCATCGCATTCCCCATGGCAAAAAGAAAAGAAGGAAAAACCAAATCTGCTAACGAAAATCCAAACCAACTTACATGAGTTAATGAGGCATAAAATGGCGCACCCGTTCCCGGAGAATTCACAATAATCATAAAACATATCGTTATTCCCCTAAAAACATCGAGCGATAAAAAGCGTTTGGATATTTTATTTTTCAAAAGCATTATTTTCTAATAGTTATATTCTATCGGTTTCATCTTTTGTGTTAGCGGTACAATATCATTTCGATACTTCTTATAAAGCTCCTTCGCTTTGTTAATAGCGCTTCCAGATGGTTGAGTAGGAAATTCTTCTTCCGTTTGCACCCAATTCCACTCCCATTCTTTGATGTTCTCATCGAACTGTGACTGATCAAACTTCAACCAGTCTTTCTTTACAGCTTTAAAATATTGTTCCCATCTGGGCTTGTAGAAGTCGGCCATAAGTCCGCTCCATTGTCGATTACTATATTCATGCAACCTGTTATCTTTTCCTCCCCAAAGCGTAATAAGATCGCGGGCATTTTGTTCGTACAATGCTTTTTCTTGCGGATATGTTCCCCACTCTCTTGCACTAGCTAGCCAAGGACCTAATAAGAAATCCTTTTGAGTAGCTAACAATTCATCGAGATCGTCAATAAGATCTAGAAACTGATTGCTATACTTGTCAAAATCTTCCTTATCATTATTTTGATAAGCGTAGCTAATTTGTTGTTGTAACGGTAATGCATAATTAGCCAAGATCTGCCGTGTTAGATCTACAAGATCATACTTAAAGCCTTCAGAATCCTTATAATTATCGGCTACTTCAATAAATTTATCCCAAGCCGGTAAAAGTTCCTCGGGTTTATAATTTAGTTTTGTTCTTGCCCATCGCCTATAGCCTTCCATAGTTGGACGCGCGACGATTATAGATTCAGCTCCATCTCTAATCACTTTTCCGTTATATGCCGTATTTACTAAAGTATCCCAAGCCTGTAAAAGTTTTTCATCTTCTTTTCCGTAGCGATTTTTAGTATATTGTTTTAACCAGTCTTTTAAATCTATTGGTTTATTACGCCAAACATTATCGGCCATCAATTCATATAAAACAGGGTTTTGCTCTATAGCTTCCATAGTTAGCCCCAAACCTTTTAGTTTCCCAGAGTCTTTACTATTTAATGCTTCAGCCGGAGCAGTAGCTACCGTTTCTATACGACCAAACATGGTGATATTACCTCCAAAATTATGTAACATATTCCAAATCCATTGTTTTCCGTAGAAAGCATCAGTTCTTTTCCATACAGGTTCTATTTCTGTAGCCAGATCTAGAATAATCATAGAATCATCGGGTACTGCATCCAACAAGCCTTTTATTTGTGGAGCCTGCCAAAAATCACGGTGACTATAAAATAGCCAACCCTGCATTACCCAGACCGCGTCTTTATCTACAGCCTTCATACTTTCGTAAACCTTTTTACTGAGTTTGGCTAAATCTTCAGGATCATTAGACGGTGGAGTATTTTCGTTAAAAGTATCGGCAGAGTATAAATGATCGGTGCCATAAACCTCTGTTTGAACTTCTAAAAATCGTTGACCAATTTCTGAAAACAAAGGATCGTTACTATCCAAAATAAAAGTATCCTCAAAATCGTTACCCCAATTGGTTTGTTTTAAAGTAGCATTGGGAAAAACCTTTTTAAAAGATGCTGGCACGTGACCGGTAAAAGCAGGCAAAACGGGCGTCATTCCTAATTCGCGTGCTCTTTTTAATATTTTTAGCTGAAGTTCTTTGTGACTTTCTTTCCAACTTTTAGGTAAAGGACCACCCCAACCGTCTAGATTTCCCATCCAAAACCAGGAAAAATAAGAAGGACCGCTGAAAAATGGATCTAAATCTTCATCTTCAAATCCATAAGATCGATATACTTTATCCCAAATATAAGATTCACCCGTAATGGCTAATGGCATATTGATTCCATGAAGCGCCATCCAGTCTAATTCTTTTTCCCATCGCTCCCAATCCCACCAACTCATCGTGTAATTAAACGTGCAATAATTTAGATAATATCGATAATCGTAAGGCGTTTTCTTATAAATAGGTTGAGAAACTAAGGGAAGTTCTTCTGGTAAATTTAGATTAACACCGTTCCAAGTAATTTGCCCATTAGTAACGTTTTTGATGTAGTAATAGAGAGCAGAAGCAATTGAAACTCCATTATTTCCTTTCAACTGAATTTTATCTTCAGAAGTAGAGATTTCAAAATAATCATCCTGACTTGTGCTATCAATAATTACTTTAAATTGAGAAGCATGATCGGGAAGTATTCTGTTTAATAATTCGTATTCTGCTGTGCTTTCGTGATGCTGCTCTTCTTTTTGAGTACAACTTAAAAAAAGTGTCACCACTATTACAGAACAAGTAAAAAAATATCGCATACCAATATTATTTAAATTCTTATAAAATTCTCAATTTTCTTCTATTATTATTTATGCCTTGAATTCGTCATGTGTAATCTGATTTCTCCACCCTTTATTAAATCGCTATGTTTAATTTCAAAAGAATCCAATTTCCTGTCATTAAATTCAGCACTCTCCACATAAATGTTTTTCTCAGAATTGTTATTAGAAATGATACTGAGTTCTTTCCCCTCATAAAAATCGGAATTTAAATCGATCGTAATTTTGTCGAATATTGGACTTCCTATTTGGTAAGCAGGATCTTCCTCTGTTCCTCCGTTCATCTGAAAAAGTCCCAATTTCATTAATACAGCTAAACTTCCCATTAATCCCTGATCTTCATCTCCGTTATATCCTCTAGATGGAGATAGATCTGAAAAAACAGTATTTACAATCTTTCTAGACCAATATTGAGTTAATTCAGGATTTCCCAATTTGGTAAAAACAAAGGCGGTTTCTATCGAAGGTTGATTTCCGTAGTTAATAGGTATTCTACTATATTCAGGATGTAATTCTGCATCGTGAGAAGTTCCCGAGGTAAAACCTAATTTCTCTGCTTCTACAAACTGATTGTTTAACTTCAAAATTGCTTGCTTTTTTCCTCCCATAAGCAAAGAAAGACCTTCTAAATCGTGTGGAACAAACCAGGTTGCTTGCGCAGCATTCGCTTCTACAAAACCATTCTCGTATTGATAAGGATCGAAATTGTCACTATAACTACCGTCCACTTTTCTAGGAGACATCCAACCTACATTTTTATTAAAGACATTCTTATAATTTTTCGATCTTTCTGTAAAATAATTATAATCCTCCAGTTTTTGTAATTTCTTGGCGAGTTGGGCTAGGGTATAATCTTGATAAGCATATTCTAAAGTCATACTAGAACCATCTTTATGAATTCCGTATTCATCCTCTGGTACGGGCAATGGGTAAGGAACGTAGCCTTTATCTAAATAATAATCTAAACCACCACCAATAGAAGTTTCATGCTCATAACCCGCTTTAGCCATAATTCCGCCGGGCATATGGTTCAGTTTTAATGCCTGATAAATTTTATCTAAGTCTTCAGAAATTAATCCTTTTTGTATAGCACTTACTATAAAAGGAGTTGAAGATGCACCTGTCATTACATGGGTATAATTACCTCCTGAAGGTCCTCTTGGAATATAACCGCCATCTTTGTAATACTGAATTAAGGACATTGTAAATTCTTTCATAATGTCTGGATATACAAGTCCCCACAACGTATTAATAGTCCATTGTGCTCCCCAGAAAGAATCTGAATTATAATGATTAAAAAGTGGACTTCCAGTCTTATCTAATGGCAGCTTTCCTATTCTAAAATTATCGCCGGTATTATCTGGATAATCCCCATTACAATCACTAATGATTCTTCTTCCTTGCAAAGCATGCCACAAATCGGTATAAAATCGATCTTGCTGTTTTTTATCGCCACCTTCAACACGAATTCTTCCTAACAATTTGTTCCAATGTTCTCGGGACTCCTTTACTACTTTATCGAAATTCCAATGATTTAATTCTGACTGAATATTTAAATTGGCATTCTCGGGTGAAGTATATGAAATTCCTACTTTAGCCATTAACTCGCCAGCATCCTCTTCAAAAGTCACCAAATAATTTCCGGTATTATTATCTTTTTTAATTGAGGCCACCGGTTTATTAAAATGCACTTTAAAATAAGTAATTAAAGCTTTTGGTCGCCTACTAGTAGGTGTCATTTTAAATGAACCTGATACTACTTTTTCACTGTCTAAAACCAACGAACCTTCTGCATTATCACAAGGTCCTAAAGTGGTATTGAGATTGAATAATAAAGCCTGAGAATTACTATTTTGATAGTTATATTTATGAAATCCTACCCGAGTAGTACTGGTTAATTCAGTTTCAATTTGATATCTATCTAAAAAAAGTTTGTGATATCCTGGATGTATTTCTTCAGTTTTATGATCGAATTTCGAATAAAAATCAGTAAAAATTTTCTCGTCATCAGCTTTCGCAGTAACAGGCATCATAGAAAGTCCGGCCATTTGCCAAGCGTGTATATGACTAAATCCTTTAACAGTATCGGTGTTGTAACGATATCCACTACCCCACGCCCCATCGATCTGGGTGTCTGGGCTAAGATTAACCATCCCAAAAGGTCTGCTGGCAGAGCTAAAATAAAACCATCTAGAATTTTCAGTATCTAATAAGGGGTAAACTTTATCGACATATTCTTCTGAAGCTGTTTTTTCTGTTTTACTGACTTTGCAGGAAAACAACAAGAGTAATAAACAGACTGTGAGAATACGCCGGACATTTTTAAAATTCATATTCAAAAGTATTGGGGTACCAATGTACTAAACTGATATAATAATTCTTTTTTTAAAATAAAAGCAGGCATTACTGCCTGCTTTTATAGATTACAATATTAGTAACCAGGATTTTGGGTTATAGAGCCTCCAGTATTATCAATCTCTGTCTGAGGGATTGGTCTTAAAAGATGTTTTTCCTGAATAGCGTTATTTAAAGCGGCATGCGGATTATGTTCTAATACACGTTCTATTAATTTGCCCGTACGTTTTAGATCCATCCAACGATTTACTTCTCCAACAAGTTCTCTTGCTCTTTCATCTAGGATCAAATCTATATCAACATCTTCAGAAGATAAAGAAGAATCCAATCCTGCTCTAGATCGTATTGTGTTTAAACGTTCTGCAGCTGTAGATTTATCGTTTAGTTGCAAATAAGCTTCTGCAGCAAATAGATAAGCTTCACCTGAACGCATTATAACCATGTCTCTTTCTCCTTGCGAAGTTTGATCTGGCTGCGTAAATGGTATCGTAGGATCATCAAACTTTCTAAACATTGGATAGTGTACTGGTGTTACGCCATCATTTTTGAAGTAAGTCCCCGGATTTATTACAGCATAAGGTACGGCATCAATTTCAGCTTGTGTCCACGCTGTTTTTGGAAAATATATAGCAGTATCTCCAACTGCAATATTAACTTCAGTATCATTTACTTCTGCTACATCTTCTTCGGTAGCGTATAAAACTCTTTTGTATGTTGCTGCTGCACGCTCATCCTCTTCAGAAAAAAGACTGTAGAAAAAGGGTGTTGGCATTGGGCCTAAACCTTTTACACTTCTGGTTAACCCCGGATAATCAAAAAATCGAAACTTATATAACATATGTTTTGAATTACCCCATCCCCTAGATACTGCATTTCCTCCAAATAGGTAGGAAAAAATCACTTCTGAATTTCTTTGATTTTCTATGCTTACCAAGCTCTGAAATGAAGAAACAAGTTGGTGATTATTAATTACAGTTTCCGCATAGGCAGCTGCCTGAGTAAAATCATTATCATCCCCAAAAGATTTGTAGCCCTTAGTAAGTAATACTTTAGACATAAAATGTCTAACGGCATCCTTGGTAAGACGACCATAAACTTCTGTACTTTCCGGAACTCCCGCCAGAGCTTCTTCAAGATCCATTAATACTTGGTTATAAACTTCTTCTTCAGTATTACGCGGGTAATCTGTAGATATATCTGTTACTGCATTCAGCACTAATGGTACGCCACCATAATTTTCTACAAGCTTAAAATAAGCCATTGCTCTAAAAAACTTAACTTCAGCAAGACCTTTTGTTTTTTCATCTTCTGGTACATCTAATATAAGCGGGGCATCATCTATTGCTAAATTAGCTGCAGCGATAACGCTATATTGGTTAGCCCAATATACACCAACCGCCCAATTGAGAGAATTGAAATTGACGTAATCATTTAGATCACTAGTCCCGGTAATAGGAGTATTACGTGTAACGATATCTGTACCTAGATCTTCTAAAGCATAATAAAGATCTGAGGTATAAACCGTAGTTGTTTCTCTCGCTCTTTCGTAAACTGAAGCTACTAATTGATTGAAAGTCTCTGGATCTGTATTTGCTGTTTCGATACTTAGAGAGGTATTATTCTCTTCTTCTAAATAGCTATCGCAGCCTATACTTACTGCTCCTAAAGATATTAGCAGTACAATCGCTTTATAGTTAAAATATCTCATTTTCAATATATTTTATAATTTTTAAAATGTAAGGTTTATCCCTGTCATATAAGTACGCGCCATAAACGCAGCACCATATTGATTTCGACCAGCATTCTCTGGATCCCATCCATCGTAATCGCTAAAAACAAAAGGATTTTGAACAGTTCCATATATGCGCAGACTTCTTACACCTATTTTTTCAAGTAAATCGCTAGGTAGCGTATATCCCAAAGTCATATATCCTACTTTTACGAAAGAAACATCCATATAATGTGCTGCACCTTGATAAATACCACCATTCCCTGGCTGATACCAATCGTTAGTTGGATTTTCTGGAGTCCAATAATCAGTTCTATAGCCGTTAAATAATCGAGAAGGTTGATCGGCATATCCCCAAGCGTAGTTACTGTGAAATACACTTCTATAAGTACTACCCTGACTGATGTTGATCAAGAACCCAAAATCAAAATTCTTGTAAGTCATATTGCTAGTGATACCACCTGTCCATTTTGGCGTTACCTGGCCTATAACTTTACGATCCTCATCAGGTGTAATTTCTCCGTCTCCGTTAACATCGGTTACTCTTACCTGCCCTGGACGTTGCCCATAAGCAGCTGCTTCTTCAACCTCATCTAATTGCCAAATTCCATCATACTCATAATCATAAACTGCTCCTATTGGTTCACCTACACGGTGAATAAGATTGGTCCCATTCACATTAAAAATGATTTCATCCAAACCTCCGTAAAGTTTATCTAAGGTATTTTTATTAGATGCAAAATTGAAGTTGGTCGTCCATCTGAAGTCTTCGCTATTAATATTGGTAGTATTTAAAGCTATTTCTATACCGCGGTTGGTAGATTCACCTACGTTATCATATGTTCCTTCATATCCAGTAACACTAGGAAGCGGAGTATAAAATATGATATCGGTATTTTTTCGTTCGTAAAGGTCTATGGAACCTGAGATTCTGTTATTCAAAAATCCAAAATCGACACCAAGATTAATCTCTGTTGTACGTTCCCAGGTTAAATCTTGGTTTGCTAGTCCAGTTAAATACGCTGTAGAAACTGAAGCGTCTCCCAAGTTAGTAGCGCTTGCTTCTAATAAAGACTGGGATGCTAGCGGAGCCAGACCACCACCAGAACCGTTATTTCCTGTTTGTCCGTAGCTCAATCTTAATTTAGCGTTAGAAAAAACATTTTGCTCTTGCATAAAATCTTCATCAATTACTTGCCATGCAAAAGCAGCAGAAGGGAAAAAGGCCCATTTATTATCGGCAGAAAGTATAGAAGAACCATCATAACGTCCTGTAACAGTAAATAAATATTTGTCAGCCAAGGTATAATTAACTCGTCCCGTATAAGATTCTAGTGTTTGTTTAGAAAAACCACTAGAATAATCTATAATATCTAATCCAGCTCCTAAATTATAAAAGGTATACTCGTCTGTAGTAAAATTACGTACCTGGTTGTAATAACCTTCAGATCGTTCCATAAAACGCGAAGCCACACCAGTAAACTTAAGCGCATGTATACCAGTTTCAAAATCATAATTTAATATATTATCCCAAGAATAAGAGAAATAGTTTGAATTATCTACCTGGGCTCTTCTATTCGCTACGTTCCCACTACTACTTTTTGTATATCGTCCGCGGTATTCACCATAACGCTGATATTTAATATTTGGGGAAAATTTAGTAGTTAAACTTAGATTTTCTATAGGTTCAATTTTTAAGGCAATATCCCCTATATATTGAAGGAAGCGTGTTTCTCTCGTTTCGTTTTTAACATCGAATAAAGGATTTGTTATCTGTGTTTCTTTTTCAATTGGTTTAAAACGAAGAGAACCATCTTCATTGTAAGGTCTTCCTATTGGTTTTAAACGATATGCACTTCTAAACGCCTCATTACTTCCTTCATTTTGTTTTGCTGAAGTTAAGTAATTGCTCAAACTTATATTTAACCAATCTGTAAGATCACTATTTAAACTAGCCCGAACATTATACCGGTTGAAGTCTTCTCCGTCAAAATTCCCCTCGTCCAGCGTATAAGCCAAACCGGCCGAATAAGTTGTTTTTTCTGTACCTCCACTTAAGTTAATAGTGTGATTAGTTTGTAATCCCTTTTTAAGTAATAGATCTACATAATCTGTACTTACACCATCACTTATATTCTGACGTTCTTCAGGATCTAGATAATCTGATATATCTACATCATCACGACGTGTACTTAAGTCACCCTCCTTACTTGCAAAAACTTGTCCTACCGCTACGTCTCTCAATAGCTCAACATACCCCGGACCATCGTAAACCGGAGGCAAATTATAGGCTTCTCTAAAGCCTACATATCCACTATAGTCAATCTTTAACTCTCCGTTTTTCCCTCTTTTAGTTTCAATTAAAACGACTCCGTTACTACCTCTAGAACCATATATTGCTGTAGCTGAAGCATCTTTTAGAATATCCATACTACTTATATCCGCAGGATTTAAAAAAGAAATATCATCTACAAATATTCCATCTACAATAAATAATGGATTTTGGCCTGGATTAAATCCTCCGCCACTTGCGGTTTCATTAGAATTTATAGTACTAGCTCCTCTTATTCGAATATTAAAACCACCAGATCCTGGTTTATTATCTGTTCGTTGAACCACCACACCCGGTGCTTGACCTTGCAATGCAGATACCGCATCTACTTTATTAGCTTTTTCAATATCTTTAGCGCCGACTGATGCTACAGATCCCGTTAAATCCTTTCTCTTTACGGTACCATAACCAATAACAACTACTTCTTCTAGCTCTGCACTATCTTCTTCTAATTGTACATTTATTGTTTCCTGCCCTGTGTATTTAACTTGAGAAGACTTATAACCCAAGAAACTAAAAGTTAAGATATCGTTTTCGTAAACTTCTATAGAAAAATTACCGTCAAAATCAGTAACCGCACCTACAGTTGTTCCCTCGCGAATAACATTTACTCCGGGAATAGGAATATCATTAGCATCTGTAACAATACCTGTTACCGTCTCCTGCGCAATTCCAGGAGTAGCAATACCAAGTAATATGACAATTAATAATAGTTTAAGTTTTTCCATTATCATTTATTTAGTTAATTGTTAACATTAATTAAGTAATTCAAGAGGTAAAATTACCCACGTATTGCTTGCAACTAATGGACAAAATGATCAAAAACATAGAAAATAGCACTAAACTATAACGTTGTAAATATTAATCAAAAATCGAAAAAAGCATGTATATTGCAGAACATAAAAAACTTATTTACAAATACTTATTAAAATATTTGACAAAAAAATCCATATTCAAGGCAATTATATCCATGCAGTAAAAACCGCTTAAAGAAATATAAATCTATATCTCGTCAACTAAAACCTACTAATAGAATTATTAAGTATTCATTCTTAATATAAATTCGTTTCCTTAAAAAGAAATTATAGTAATACTCTTGAAAAATTCATCACAATAATTATATATTTCTTGAAAAATCTTTTTTTCAGCATCTACAACTAAAAGACAACCAAAGTATTAGTTTTAACGTATATAATTGTATAGAAGATAAAATGATGGCACAATTACTGATAATTTTAAAAATATTAAGAGTTAACTCTATGAAAAAATACTTTTTAATAATATGGTTCCTAGGAAGCATATTTGCATTTAATGCTTGTTCTAGCGACGATATTGAAGAAGATCTGGTTGAAATAAAAGATAAAAACGAAAATCCCGAACCAGAAGTCGATGATGGGGATGTTATAGATGAAGAGATAAATACTGATCTTCAAATAAAAAGTTTTATTTATCGCGGCCTAAATGATGTGTACTTATACAAATCTGATGTTGCAGAACTTGATGATGATTTTTTTCAAAATGATGAAGAAGAAAAGAATTTTTTAAACAACTTTAATTCTCCTGAAGGACTTTTTAACTCATTACTATCTAATCAGGATAGATTTAGTTACATAGTCGATGATTATCAGGAACTGGAAGATCAATTCGATGGGATTAGTGGTGCTACAGGTATAGACTTTGGTCTAGGGCGAATAACTGGAACTAACAATCTTTTTGGATTTATAAGATACATCTTACCCGGCACTTCAGCCGAAAAAGCCGGTCTTGAACGTGGTACTATTTTTACCGAAGTTGACGGAATTGCACTAACTGAAGCTAATTACTTTAATTTACTTTCAAGAAAAACGTTTACTATCGATATAGCCTATGTAGAAAATGGAGCACTCCAGCTAACAGATGAGACTGCAACCCTATCTGACGATCCCTATACAATGAATCCCGTTTTTATAACTAAAGTATTAGAGATTGAAAATCGCAAGATTGGCTATCTAATGTATAATAGTTTTATAGCGAATTTTGATGAAGAGTTAAATGCAGCTTTTGGAGAATTAAAAACAAAAGGAGTCACAGACTTAATATTAGATCTTCGTTACAATGGTGGTGGATCTGTAAATACGGCAACCGCTTTAGCAAGTATGATTACCGGCCAGTTTGAAGGAAAGGTATTTGCAAAGGAAAGATGGAATGAGGATTACCAGAACTACTACGAAAATTTTGCACCGCAGCGATTGATTAATGAATTTGACACACAATTAAATTCTGGAGAGAGCATTAATAGTTTAAATCTAAATGAAGTGTATATTCTCACCACAGGATCTACAGCTTCAGCTAGCGAATTAATTATAAATGGCTTAAGTCCGCATATTAATGTAGTTCAAATTGGTGGACAAACAACTGGTAAATTTCAGGCTTCTATCACACTTTACGACAGTCCTAGCTTTGGTAAAGAAAACCGAAGTGAAGAGCATACTTACGCCATGCAGCCTTTAGTTTTAAAAATGGCTAATGCTGATGGATATACCGATTTTGTTGATGGCCTTACTCCAGACATTTTTATAGAAGAAGAGCTAGGTAATTTAGGAGTTTTAGGCGATCCTGAAGAACCATTTCTTGCAAGAGCAATTGATGAGATACTTGAGCGAACAAGTGTACGGTCTAAAAGATTTTCTACTAACAGTTTTAATTTTAAACAAATTGGGGAAAGTGGTATGATGAAACCCAACTATCAAAAAATGTATATAGATAAGATTCCTGAAATTAGGGAATAAATAAAAAAGCCCCTTCAGTTGGTACTAAGTACTTTCCTAAGGGGCTAACATCGCTAGCAGCAAAATTTTTAAAATGGATAAAATATCTAACGCTCAAACTTTTGAAACTTAACTCTCGATAACAGTCATTGTAAAATGCTTATTTTATTTTTTCTAAGCAATTCTCAAAACCGCATTTTATATTATTTAAAGCTGAAATTGAGCTAAAATATAACTCTATATTTTGTCATGAAATCATATTAGCCGTTTCCTTTTTAATTTCAGGTGTTACCTTTCTTCTTTTTTCTCCGTAACCATATCCATACTTGTTGCCGTATCTTAAATTAGCAAATTGGACACAATTTAATACACAACAGGTATTCTTTAACGTACCATCATTGGCATCCTGAATAAAATCTAAACTTTCTTTCTTTGTACTACCTGCCTTTATTAGGTATAAAGTAAGATCTGAAAATTCACTAAGAATAGCTGTATCTGCTACCAACATTAAAGGAGCGGTATCTACTAGAATAAAATCATATGTAGCTCGAATGTGATCAAAAAGCGTTCGTAATTTGTCCTCTCTTAATATTTCAACCGGATTATGAGGAATGCTTCCCGAGTAGATTATATCTAGATCTTGATGAAAACTTGATTTTCTTACAATTTCATCAACGGTCGCATTATCTGAAAGGTATTCACTTAATCCAATAAAATTTTTAGGATCATCTGTATATCTTTGTAACTGTGGATTCCTTAAATCTGCTCCAATTATTAAAACGCGCTTTTTACTATTAGCAAGGGTAATCCCAAGATTTATGGTAGTGAAAGTTTTTCCTTCTCCTTTAGATGAAGATGTTAGAAGAATCACTTTTGAGTTTTGATTATCAAATGTCTTTTTTAAGTAGGCATTTAAATTTGTCATTAAAATCCTAAAAGATTCCGCTAATACAGATCTATCTTTGCGCTGTATCAAAAAATTCTTTCTTAACCTTCCCAAAGTTGGAATTTCAGCAATTAACGGAATTTCAGCAGACAAATACTCTTGTAAATCTTGTTTACTTCTAACCTTTCCATCTAACGTCTGAGAAGCAAAAATAATCGAAAAAGGCACTAGCAAACCTAATAAAATTGATCCCAAAAAAATACTTCTAGGATTGGGAGCTACAGGAATGCCCGTGCTATAAGCTTCGTCTACAACTTTTGCTTTGGGTTCGGTTACGGCTAAAGCTAATGTATTTTCTTCCCTTTTTTGTAATAAGTATAAATATAAAGATTCCTTTATTTTCTGCTGTCTTTCTATACCTCTATTTTGCTTCTCCTGAAGAGGAATTTCTGAAATCTTAGAATTAATATTATATGATTGTCTTCGTAAATCATGTAAAGAAATTTGAAGACTGGATCTAGACTGCTTTAAAGATTGAATTATATTATATTTAATCTGAACTATATTATCATTAATCCTTTTTACCATAGGATTTTTTTCCGTAGAACTGTTTAATAATCTGTTGCGGTCTAGAATTGATGTATTATATTCTGAAATTTGTTGATTTACAGCATTAGCTTCAAGTCCTAGATTTGCAGGAATTAAATCATCATTATCGGTGGAAGCTAAAAATTGTAAAATAGTATTAACTAATTCTAGCTGAGTTCCTATTTCTTGCTTTCGTTTACTGTACTCACTTGCATTTTGCACAAACATTTCAGACTCCGATGATAAATCGGTTAGACGATTCTCTTTCTTAAATTCTACTTTTCCCGTTTCTACTGAATCTAATTCGGTATTGATAATCATTAAACGCTCATTTATAAAACTTGCCGTGTTTTCAGCAATTAAATTTTTATCTTCAATAGCATCCTTATTATATTCTAAAATGAGTTGATCTAAAACATGTTTGGCTCTGTTTGGAACGGCATCTGCAAGTTCAAACTTTATCACGTTCGAGCTATTTTCACCTTGCATTAGTGCTACTTTATTCCCGTAGTTAGCGGCTACAGACTCCATTGAATTGAAATTTACATTTACCGGTAAATTCAGTCCACCAGATTTTGGATTCGTAAGAATAATCTTTGAAAAACCAATATCGATAGGCTCGTTACTCTTTACTCTATATTCTTTTAAGTCTTTACGATCTAAAATTTCAAATTCATCATTCCCTAAATAAGTAATGCTAAATTGATTGGAATATTTATTGAGTTTTTTAGGATCATATGTCAACATTTTCACTGTAAACGGTTTATCATCATATAATTCTATAGTGCGAAACCTACCCTCAATAGCATATGAAATATTTAAGTGAAGCGCCTTAACCACTTTCTTCATTAAGTGTCTTGATTTTAAAATAGAAACTTCACTCTCTATCTTTTGCGATCCTAGTCCAAATAAACTAGCATCGTTAATTCCATAGGCTGCTTCAGAATTTCCTTGTGAAGCATCATTTTTTATAATAATGCTTGCTGTTGCCTTATAGATCGGCGTAGAATATTTTAAATAAAAATATGCGCCACTCAAAGTAATAATTAAAGCTAGTATAAACCAATACCAAAATTTGGTGTATTTTTTTATTTCAGAACCAATTCTTTTCTGGTGATTACTCTTAATATTGTTATTCATAATGACCAAAATTTAATTATTAGTTATCAAAACAATTGTTGAAATAATTACGGAAGCTAATGATAGATAGCTGGAAGCCGTACCCAGAAAACTAGCTGACTGTCTTCTTGCACCCACGGGTTCTACATATACAATATCATTTTGCTGAAGGTAATAATAAGGTGAACTTACTACATCAGCATCACGCAAATCCACATACTTTCTTACCTGTTTCCCTTTAATTTGCCTTGCTACTAGGACATTTTTTCGTTTACCATAAATCGTCATATCGCCGGCTAATCCTAACGCTTGTGGCAGGGTAATATGATCATCTTCAATAACAAATGTACCAGGACTATTTACTTCTCCTAAAACACTTATTTTAAAATTAAGAATACGCACATTTACGATGGCATCTTTAACATAGTCGCTGATTTTAGTTTTAATTCGTTCGGCTAGTTCGATATTTGTCAAGTTCGTGACTTTAATTTCACCAACCACAGGAAAAATTATATTTCCTTCATGAGAGACCAAGTAGGTTTCTAATTCAATATTTCCTGGGATTCCGGTTTGTCCTGCAGATTTAATCAAGTTAAACGGAATTGCCGCATCCGGTTCTTCCGTAGATACCCGTATCGTCAAGACATCATCGGGTTTAATTTTTACGTTATTTTCTAGGTCTAAATTTTGCTCACCTTCTCCTTGCAAATACGCAATTTTTCTGCGTGAAACACAGGAAGAAAAAGAAAGCATAACTGTTACCAATAAAATAAATGAATTTGCTGCTAGTTTCATTACTATTTATTTAAAGGTTAATTATGTTTTGATTCCTAATTTTAGAACCAACGATATAAATTTTTGGAGTCTACCATTCTAGGAATAAGATGGTGTGGGATCTTTCTACCTATTTTAAACATAAGTGTTAAATACCCTGCGAGTTTATGATATTTAATAATCTTAATATCTTCAGATGATTTTTTTTTCTGTAAAGCCAGAGTTGTACTTTTCCCTCCTAACCTCATTTTTACTATCCAGTCCTTTAGATAAAATTTTTCAATTTGCTGATTTTTAAACCATCTCAAAGATATATCGTAATCACCGGCTATAGAGTAATTTTTATTGTATAAGCCATATTCTTCATATATCTTTCTCTTCACATAAATTGTAGGATGTAATGGAATCCATCCAAAAAGTAAATGAGTATTCTTAAAAGGATTAGAAGGATAGATTCTTTTAATTACATCTGGGTTTTCTTTGCTCACAAATACGCCTTTCCCGTATACTAGATCACTACCAGAAACTTCAAAAGCTTTTGCTATTTTTTCGATAGTTTTTTCAGAATGAAAAAAATCATCAGAATTTAAAATACCAACTACATCGCCGGTTGCACGTTCTATACCTTTATTATAAGCATCAAAAATTCCCGAGTCAGATTCTGATATATAACAATCAATACGGCTTAGGTAAGGCTTAATTTTTTCCTGAGTACCATCTGTCGAGTTCCCATCAATTATTATATACTCTATATTATGATAGGTTTGGTTTAATACTGATTCTATACATTCTGTTATGGTATCCTCATTGTTGTATACCACTGTTATTATTGAAATTTTCATAATATACTATTTATTGGATCATATTTAAATTTGGTTGATGGTTTAATACCTGTTCAAAATAAGTTATGGTTTTAATCAACCCTTCCTTCAATTGAATTTTAGGTTCCCAGCCATTTAGGTTTTTATTAGCTAATGAAATATTTGGTTTTCTTTGTTTTGGATCATCTTTAGGAAGTGCTCTAAAACTCAACTTTGAAGATGACCCTGTAATTTCTATGATAGCTTCTGCTAACTCTAACATGGTAAACTCATAAGGATTTCCAATATTCACAGGACCTGTAAATCCCCTTTGGGTATTCATCATTCTCACCATTCCTTCTACTAAATCGTCCACATATTGAAAAGATCTAGTTTGACTACCATCACCAAAGATGGTTAAATTTTCACCTTTCAAAGCCTGAACAATAAAATTAGAGACTACTCTACCATCGCTTGGATTCATATTAGGACCATAGGTATTGAAAATCCGGACAATCTTAATATCTATATTATGTTGGTTAAAATAATCCATAAACAAAGTCTCTGCGCATCGCTTACCTTCATCATAACAGGATCGCGGCCCAATAGTATTAACATTACCCCAATATTCCTCGGGTTGTGGATGTACTTCTGGATCTCCATATACTTCACTAGTACTGGCCTGCAATATTTTTGCTCTTACTCTTTTGGCTAACCCCAAAGTATTTATAGCTCCCATAACAGATGTTTTCATGGTTTTAATGGGATTATATTGATAATGCACCGGGGAGGCAGGACAAGCCAGGTTATAAATTTCATCTACCTCAGCCATAAATGGCTCTGTAACATCGTGCCTTACGATTTCAAAATATGGATGATGCATTAGATCAACAATATTTTGCTTACTACCAGTAAAATAATTATCCAAACAGATAACTTCATTACCTTCATTTAATAATTTTTCGCATAAATGCGATCCGATAAAACCGGCTCCGCCAGTAACTAAAATTCTTTTCATATCTTAAAATTTGACTTTTAAATTTGATTTAATATATCTTGATTCCATCGTGGTTTTTCGAAATCAAAATTTGATTTTCTGCAAACTATATTTGGTTCAATATTCGAGGTTATAGTGGATCCTGCGGTTATCACAGCATCTGTACCTATTACTACATTTGGGCCTATAAAACTACAAGCTCCAATCCAACAACCATTATTTAAAGTAATTGGTCCATTTCGGTAAGGCATTGAAGGTTTTCTATAATCATGGTTGCCCCCACACAAATAGGACCGTTGTGAAATACATACATTATCGCCTATTATTAACTTTTCAAAATTGAGCAAACAACTCTCTTCGCCGATCCAAACGTGATCACCTATTTCTAATTTCCAGGGAAAATGAATATTCACTCTCGGTTTTAAAGTAATATTGGTGCCAACTTGAGCTCCAAAAGCTCTTAATAGGAAAACTTTTAAACTTGAAGGGTAAGGAAAAGCGGATAGAAAAATGGTAATTTTAATAAAATACCAAATTATTTCTTTGAATTTACTAGCGCCTCTATCCAAACCTAATTTTGCATCGAAATCCGCAAGTCTAACCCTCGACTGAATATTCGAAGTATTTTTCATTCATAGAATTATTTAGTTCTATAATTTTATTTGCTATAGATTGATACTGAAATAATTCTTTAAAGCATTTTTCAGCATTATATGTCATCATTTCTTTATTTTTATTCGAAATTATCATCCATTTGGAAAGCAAATTCAAAACTCCTTCAAGGTTATCTTCTTCTACCAATCCTGCTTCAAAAGCAACTATTTCGTTATGAATATTCACCTGATTTGAAATCAAAACTGGCTTACGACAAGCAAGAGCTTCTACCGTTGCGATACCAAAATTTTCTTGATGACTTGGCAATATAAAGGCTTCACAAGCATAAAACGCACCCCATTTTAAATCGCCAGTTAGCATGCCTGGAAAAATAAAATAAGACTTCAATTCTGGTCTGGTCTTAATTAGATTGATGATTTCTAATCCGAAATCAGAATTGATTCCCGGTCCTGCAATGACTAATTTTGGCATTTGTATGTTGTCCAGTAATTGTAAAAAGGCTTTAACAAGTAAATCGAGTCCCTTTTTTCTATTTATTCGGCCTAGAAAAAGTAAAAAATCATCAGAATTAGTTAGTCCTGTTTTATCGTAAAACGCATTAACCATTGAGGTTGTACACCTCGGAGGTGCCTTTATACCTAATCCAATAACTTTTTCAATTTTAGGCTTATAGGGTTTAAACGGTAATTTTGCGAGATCTAATTCTGTTTTGCAAGTAAATAATAGCGCATCGCAACCATTTATCACATGCCTTTCAATGATTTGCCAATAAATTTTATTTCTAATTGCTTTTAACTTTCTATCTGGAGCATTTTGAAAATAAGGATCTAACATCCCGTGAGGCATTACAAATACTACTGGTTTTTCACCATTTCTTTCTTTTAATGCTTTATAAGTTGCAAAACTGTAATATTGCCATAAGCCATGTATAATCACTGTATCGTAATTCCCAAGATTACATATTAACCATGGTAATAGTTTTTTGGAATATTGCCATGGATTTTCTGCAGGACCAAAAGCCAAAATTTTAAAATCATCTTGAAACCTCATTTTTGGGTCGTCTACTGAAACAACATCACTTTCAACATTTCTATGTTTTAAAGATTCTATAATCATCCTTATGGCCTGGCATACGCCTCCAGCTTTGGGATCCATGCGATCAACAATGTGAAGTATTCTCATGATTTTCTAAATAGTAAGATTGGTATAAAACTTCTATCGAATCCAAGGCCATTTCACTATCAAATCGCTTAGCATTTTCGATACCTTTTGAAATTATTTCTTTTCGATCTTCTGAACTTAAAGAAATAACTTTTTGGATTACCTGTGCTCCTTCTTCGAGCCATCCAATTTCTTCTTTATCCTTGAATGATCGCTTTGCTATGTAAAAAGCGACTTCGCCACCAACTTCGGTCATAGGTGCTTCTCCAGTCGTTATTACAGGACAACCTGATGCCATTGCTTCAGCAATTGGCCAACCAAATCCCTCAGCATAAGATGGAAATAAAAGAACCGTAGCTGCCGCATACAATTGCTTAACCATCTTATCTTCAACATCATTAAAAAACAATATATCTTTCGAAAAAAAAGATTTTTCAGCTAAAAAAGATTGTTCCTCCGTTGGTTTTGGGCCAACCATTACTAGGGGTAAACTATGATCATAATTAGTACGCCAGTAATCGTATAATTTAATTACACCTACTCTATTCTTATACCATTCGTTATTCCCTATGTGGAAAATAAAACCATCTGATAAATTCAGATTTAATAATTTGCTTAAATAATATCTAATTTCATTAACCGAATTAGTTGGATTAAAATCCTGATTCAAACCATTATAAACTACTTTAGTTGCAGAGTTTTCAATAGGAACTATTTCATGTAGATCCTTTCTAGTTGTTTCAGAAACAGCTATAAAATTTCTGGCTTTAGTAAATCCATTTTTAATAATTGCCTGGTATACTTTACCTAATCTACCAACTTTAAAACCTTCGATCCCGTCCTTTACTGCTTTTTGAGCTATAAAATCATGACAATGAACTACGTGCTTACGATCTTTCAAAAAATTCATCCATGGTCCCAGAGCATGATCGGTTAATACATGCAAGCCTTCATCCTTTTTTCTTATTTTTTTTTTAGCCTGTAAAGGAAAAATCAGTAATTGGTCTATATATCCCAAGTACTTTTTTAGAGTAGCTTTTTTTGATAAACCCGCGAATACTGCAGAAGGATACCAAATTTCTACATCGTGTCCACGTTTAGCCATTCCTTTTGCCAACATCTGGGTAAATCTGGGCATACTTTGATGCCCCAAAAAATTGGGGTGTGAATAAAATATGAGTTTCATTTGATATTATTTTTTAGAATTAATAGCAGCCATAATGAATCCTCCTACCAAAACTCCAAATCCTAATGCTGTAGGTTGAGCCCATTGCCCCTGAGGGATTATTAAAAGCCCAATACTTAAAAGCATCCAGGCTAAGGGTTGGCCTAAAACTAATTTAGCGTATGCTTTTAAAGTCATGGAAACGCATAAACCTAATCGAATAAAAATAACTGCCAGACCAAACAAAATTCCCATTTCACCAACCAAACGTCCCCATTCCTCTTCTGCAATTAAAAAAGTAGTTTCACCAGTAAGCATCATACTACCAGCATTGGTTCCTAATCCTAAACCATAACCAAAAAATGGTAAATTTTGTGAAGTAGAATGCTCTATTGCACCTAAAAGCCCGCCTAAATAGCGATCGAGTAAAGTACCTTCAATCCCACCTTCAAATTTACTGGCTGATTCTATTCTAGTAGAAAACACTTCTGTACTTTTTTGAAAAACTTCTGTAGTTGCAATTAGGCTAAGTGCTATAACTAAAAGTAATGCGGTTGCTACTATCCTTCCTGAAAATTTTCGGTTGATTATTCCTGTCATGCAGGCAAAAAAGAAAGCGATTACAACCTGAAATAACAGTGTTCTACTTATTGAAAGTGGAATTGCGATAAACAAAGAAATTGCAGCAAAAATTAATAACCATATATTTATTTTGTTGCGCTCTAAAAAGAAATAAAATATAAATGCTGCCAATACCGCATAAAACATTGTATTTCCAGTAGTAAAAGAAAACGTGCCCGGCGGACGAAAATATCCCATAGCACCACTAAATCCTGCGCCTTCCATATCGCCACCAACACCTCGGTTTACCCAGGCAGATTGTGGACTATAAAACTGTAATGCTATTAGAATTGTCATGGGAATTGAAAGCCAGAGCATTACTTTGCCAACTTTTACAACATCACTGGTTGTAAAAACCTCACCGATGATAAAGATAAGCGGGAAATGTAAAATCAAAATTCTGGCGCCATACAAGGCTACAAACATATTGCCATGGCCGGTCAAAAACGTAGTGGTTAATGATAGTAACGCAGTAAATACCATTGAAACCAAAAATGACGAATAAGGTATTATATCTCTCTTCCAGGCTGCATAAATTAACCAAATAGCTATTGGGTCTCTTACAATCAATAAAGGAGCGGATAGCGAAGGAAGCACCCACTTACGTAGAGCACCTTCAAATAACAATAGGATGAAATATAACCAAACTCCCTTTTTAAGAACCAAATTATCTGAATATACAACTTCTCTACTCTTGGCTATACTAATCGATAAATTGTTCATTGTTAGTAGTTAAAAGTGATCTCTCATTGCCTGCGCTAGTTCTTCTCCGTATTTTTTCCAAGGCCTATTATATGCAGATTCTAATGCGTTTTTTCCTACCTGCGCAATAATTTCTTTGTTTTCCAGGATTTCTTCAACACAATTTTTTAAACTCAATGTAGAACCCGCCTTCATTAACCAGCCATTTTCTCCGTGTTCAATCAAATCTGGGCCGGCAGTTCTTTCAGTAGTTATTACTGGTGTGCCCTGAGACATCGCTTCCGTTATTACCATCCCAAAACCTTCAAATAAAGAAGGAAACAAAAGTACATCGTGCTCTTTCATAAGTTCAAGAACTTTTGCATGAGGGATACTAGAAATCCAATGATGTCTTTTTACGGCTGAGTTTAAAGCTTCACAATCTTGCGTTGGCTTTTGCCCTACAATTGTAAGACTTACATGATTTTTTAAAGCATCGGCTACCTTAACAACATCACCAATACCTTTTCGCTGCTCTAATCTTCCAACAAAAAGCAGCTTCAACTTATTTCTTCTTGTAATATTAGAGTAATTACGTTTGGTAGTAGGGTTTGGGAAGCCATATGGAACAACTTGTACATTATTTAGGATACCATCGAAATCTACCAAGCTATTTTTTGTAAAAGTACTTGCTACAAAGATTTTATCTGCCAACTGTAATTCTCTGTCTTTTTTAGAAAGTTTAGTAGGCGAATCTTGTAAACCAGTGAGTGTAGGCACCCATTCAGGGGATCGTTCGTATTCTTGTTCTAATAACTTCCTAGCATGTTTCCAATAACCTATGGGCAGATCGTAAAAACAGGTAAGACCTAGTTTTTTAGCTTCTAAGAAAGTATTAAGCGCTCCATCTTCGTAAGCATACACTCCCTTTGCCCCGTTCAGCTTTGCCTTCTTAAGTCTTGACTTCGTTTTAAAATCGATATCTCTATACACAGAATCTACAGAAAAAATTCCTGTTTCATGTTTAACCAAAGATTGTAAACCAAACTTACCGGAAACAATCCGCCCCGTTTCTCGCCAGGGAGAACATTTTGTAAATGGCTGTAAATTAGAAACAAAACTTCTTCTTTTTATTTCTGAAAATGTTTTTACATTAGAAAGTTTATCTAAGAAGCTTCCTGGAAATGCCGCTAAAGAGGTATTAAATTCCTGCAACATATTTCTATCTAACAAACCGTCTAAAGCCCAACGATTAAACTGATTACTATTTGGATGCGAAACAATTATTTTCATAATATTAATTTTGTGGTTAAAATTACGCAAGAGCAATTTGCTGTTTTTCTACGCTACTTATCGTATCAAGAAACATTTCGGCAGTTAAGTGTACTCCGCTGTAGGTCTTTTTTCTTTGAAATTTAATTTCCTGTTTATCCCATGGAATATCCAAGCTAATTTCATCTGTCATTTTTGAAGCATTAAACGAAATTCCCGAAAAGCTTTCATTCTTTCCTGCTAATATTACGGGCAGCCCATGTTCTTTATAAGCAGCCACAACCCCACTTTTTCCTAAAATTTCTGGTGGAGTAAGAGCTAAGCCGGCATCTGCATATTGTAGTAATGCCGAAATTTGCATCTTATCGAGCTCTCCAAAAGAAAAAATTTTCAAATTAGGTTTTAAATTTTCGAATTCCTTTATAAGATTTTGAGCATTATCTTGATCTGATCTACCTGCGATTAATAAACATATATCCCTTTCTTCCATCCACTTTAGAAATTCTCTTTTTTTCCAAGCGAAAGGTATCCGTCCAAAAAGCACGATTTTGATAGATTTTTCAGAAATTACAAAACTCTTTTTATTGAAAAGATCTGGTATAGAGCTCGATGCGTTTTCAAGAAAAGGGATATTACTAAAAAGTGGTAAAACTTTATTTCCTATACCATTTTTACTTAATAAATCGCTAAATGCCTTGTTGCTGGTAAAAACTTTAACTGGAGCTATGCCATTTATAAGCTGCTTTATAATAACCTGTTGAAAATATCCAATTATCTTATGGCTAAACGAATCTTCTTTTGACCGTCCTATCCATGGTTCATGCATCATTATACTTACCTGATGAAATTTTAATATTTCCACTAAAAATTTATGGGCAATAATTGGTAATCCTTTTTTATGATAAGCATAGATAACGTATTGAAAACTTACATGATCAGGACTAACGGTCTCGCATATGTTTTTCAATTTTCTATATTTTAGCTGCCAGTTTATTTGTGCCGGAATCCTACAAATTTGTATATCCTCTCTATTTTCTTCTCTAAAAACTTTCACAAATACATCGTTTACACTTACTAAAACAACTCTCACTCCTAACAGTTTAACCGCTTTAGCCAAATTGAAAGAATAATCGCCTATACCATCCTTAGAAGGTTCCAGACAGCCGCATGTGATTATTAAGGTTTTCATCATTTCTATTACTAATTTTTTTAGCGGGAATACCGCCCCATATTTCCATTGAAGGTATAGATGTGGTAACCACAGATCCTGCCGCAACGATAGCGCCGCATCCAATTGTAACCCCTTTCAATACCACTACATTAACACCCAGCCAAACATCGTCTTCAATTTTTATAGCACCTATATCTGGGGGCTGTAATCTAATTTTTTGATTTGTTAAATGATATCCATGATTGTGATCTATAAATTTACAGCCAGATGCAATAAGTACGTCTTTGCCTATATTTATATGATCACAAATATTAAATTCTGAATTTGATCCAATATAAACATTGTCTTCAATAACTATAGAAGGCCCTGGACGCCATGTCCCATCATATCTAAAATTCACATGGTCTTCACAAATACAATTTTCCCCTATACTAACTTGGTGTGGCCAAGTGAAATAAGCTTTTTTTATTACACTCTTAGATCCTATTTTCAAACCCGCCAAGACAGCCGGGAGTATACATATCTTAGCCCGCCAAAAGTGATAATAAATTGAAAACTTAAAAAGAATCTTATGAATTAGCATTAAATTGATACTAAGCTATTTGCTCAATTTGCCTTACCACTTCTTTAGAAACAACATTCCATTTCCTATCTATCACGCTCTCCCTTGCATTTTCGCCCAATTTATTTCGGAATTTTGGATTGTTGATCGCTAATTCTATTTGATCTGATAGATCTTCAAAATCTCCGGTTTTAAAAAGTAGTCCATTTATTCGATGCTGAATTAAATCTAATTGTGCACAATTATCTGAAGTGATACAGCATAAACCAGAAGCCATTCCTTGTAAGAGTGCCAAAGATTGACCTTCAAAAAAACTTGGAAGAATAAATATATCGCATTTTTCATATAAGCTTTTTTCTTCATATTCATTAAAAGTTGAAACGATATCGATCTTTGAATGCAGTTCTGTTGGAAACTCTTTTAAAATATCTTCCTTTGGGAAAACTGTTCCAAATAATAACCATTTCACATTTATATCTTGGTCTGCTAATTTTTTTGCCACTTTTGTAATTAATCCAGTTCCCTTTCTTTTAATCCAGGTCGCAGCAAAACCTATAACACATTCTCCGGTTTTTTCTTTCGTTATACAATTTGCAAGAAAATCTTCCTTTACTCCATTTCTGAAAATGACAATATCATTGCATTTTCTATTATATTTTTGGATCGCATAAGTCTGATCCTCCTTGTTAGATAAAAGTAACAAATTAGCTTTTTTCAGCCCTTTATTACAATTTACTAATCGCCACACCGGAAATAATATCTTGCTCTTAAAACTAACTGGATCATGAAACTGTTTATAAACCTTATTTCTTAAATTCCATTCTCGCTGCTCAATTCCATGACTAAAAAGGGCTACCGGAATATTTTTTCCAATAAAGATACCTGATACTGGCTCATGAGCTAAAATAACATCAGGTTTTTTAGCAGCATACTTTAACCTGAAAAGTTTATAAGCTTGCTTAGGGAATTGCGATGGATGATTTGTCTTAACCTCTTCTTTTCCTAAATGAATAAATTCGTGACCGGCTTCTTCAAAAGCCTTTTTCCAGAAATAAGCAATTCTGCCCATCCCTGAAAAAGGATCCAATTTTATATCTGCTACATGTAGTATTGTTAGTTTCATATTATTTGGTATAAAATTTAACGTTTAAAAACACAATTCTACCTAGGTTTTTAAATACATAGAAGGATTTATTATATCTAGATTTCAGCAATAGCATCCCGTATTTAATTGCTTTAGTTAATTTTCTGCGATGAGCGTAATAAGCAAAAAACACTTCATTAATTTCTATATCTGTCCATTTCTTGGCAGGAGCCAATTTGATGCTATTATTTTGATGAACAGCTTCCCTTATCTTTTCAACACGGTTTGAAAAATCGTGGTACAGATTAACCTGCTTATAGCCCTGCAAAGCAATTCGATTTCTTTCTTTGTCATTTTCTAAATAGTATTTGATCTTTTGCAGCAACTCTTCTGTAGTTGTATAGGTTACAAAATGTTTTCCTGCTACAAGACCAATTTCATTTAATTCTGTTGGCTTTTTAGTTATTAAAAGTGCACCAGCGGCTAAAATTTCGAAACATCTCAGATTAGCATCAATCATATAGTCGTCCCTAGAAATATTTATTGCAATCTTAGAATTGGTGTAAATCGATATTAGTTCATCTTGATTGTAAAATTTATTAATATCGTTCGTCTTAAAATTTTTGCTAATAGCTTCTACCTGTTCTTTTCTTATTTTATAAAATGAACCATCTAGTCGACCAACCCAACCTACATCAAATGCTCTATCTGCTTTGAAATCTGGATAAAGATTCGTCTCGACCGCATGTGGTAATAAAGTAACACTTGGATGACCTTTCTCCGAGAGCAATTCATCATACTTAGGATGGAAAATAAATGCATGATCAAAAAGCATTGCTTCGTTAAACCTTGCACTAGTACCGTCGTAGGTGTCTATTTGAAAGCATGCGGTTGGATAATTTAACTTTAAAATATTTTCAGGAATAATTGCTTCACAGGGATCTGGATAAAGAATTAAAAAAATCTCACCCTGCTTCTCCATGGATTCAATAACGCTGTTTAATTCATAATCCAAACAGCAGACTATATTATAATCTTTTTTGAAAGCATTTAAATATGCCTTCCGCTCTCTGATAATATCATTATCTGAAGATAAGAAAATGATAATTTTCTTATCCGGGTCTATAACTCTTATACAATGCATTTTTTCACTTTTTTAAACCCACATTACTCTTTCAATTGATTTGGCATTGTAATCTTTTAGACTATGATTCCAATATTCATTTATCCCGTCTTCCAATGTTATTTGAGAATGCCAGCCCGTATCGCTTTTTAATTTAGAGCTATCTAGGACATTTTTTCTAACATCAAAAGGTCTTAATTTTGCGTTTTTTACTTTAGGAACTATATAACCAGCCTTTACTGCAATTTTAGATATATAGTCGAATACATATTTTGTAGAAACTCCTCTACCGGTACCTACATTATATGTTTGTCCTATCTTTCCTTTTTTAAGGGCGGCTATAATACCATCGGCAACATCTTTTACATGTATATAATCTCTTATGGTCCCATTTTTCCCGTAGATTTCCATTCCTTTATTTTCCAATATAGAGTATGTTGCAGTAGCTATAAAACCTTGCCCTGCAAAAGGAGATTGGCCAATACCATAAGCGTTGCCTGGTCTTACTGTTATTACAGGTAATTTTTTATGACTATAATACATTGAAGAATATTTTTCTACCGCAAGTTTGGTTATTCCGTAAGGAGAGATGGGATTTGTAGCCGCAGTCTCAGATATTGGGTTTTCATTCGTATTTCCATAGATAGCACCACCAGTGGAAACCATTACAATTCTTTTTACCGAGAACATGCTCATCCATTCAAGAAAGTTTATTACTGAAGGTAAATTATCCTTAATATCTGTTATAGGATCATCGAAGCTTGTTTTTGGTGTAGATGCATAAGCCAGATTTATTACGCCATCTACTTTTTCCATTATTTGCTCTAGTTTCAAATAGGTTAAGCCACCCCAATGATAATAGTCTTCGATATTTCTCATTTTCGAACCAATCACAACAACTCGATGACCTTCAGATCTTAATTGATTTACTATATATTGACCGATAAATCCAAATCCGCCAAAAACACAATATTTTTCCATGCCATTATATTTTAATAAAATCGTTACTAAGCTGTTTTTCTTACTTGCTTTTGATTTTCAACAACTTTAAAATGAATTACAAAAGCGCTCTTAAATTCATATAATAAATCTATCAAGGCATAATCTATCCCTCGAAATCTAAACTTAAATGCATCGCGAAAAAGGTTGAAAATCATCATAGTTATGATTTTTAACCGCGTAGATAAATTATAATGCTTTTGGTGATCGGGATGCTTATCAAGAAAAATAAGCACACTTTCATATTCCACTTTGTATCTATTGTTAATAATACGCCATGGATGACATACATGAGCTTTGGGTACAAAAATTATAGGTTGTTTATCTTTTTGTACACGAGTTCTAAACTCTATATCTTCTAATTCAAATTTGAAATCTTCACAATATCCTCCTAACTTTAAATAATAGGATTTTTTAACCATTAAGTTGCAACTCCACAATAATCCACCCTCTGCGTTTATAGGAGCTACTTCGTTAAAGCGCCTTTTTATTCGATCGGCCTCGGTTTTGCCTTCAAAAACATTTATCTCTGGATTAGCTTCGATAGCCTCGTTAAATGATTTTAACCAGTTTTTGGAGGGTAGACAATCATCATCGGTAAATGCAATCCAATCAAATTTGGCATATTTCACACCATTATTCCTATTAGCCGCAGGACCTTTGGCCGGTCCCTTAACCCATTTCACCCAAGAAAACTTATTTTGAATTAAAGATTCTGCCGTACTCTTGTTTCCATCATCAGATACAATTATTTCATAAGCTTCAGCTGGATAATTTTGCTCCTCTGGTGAAAGCAATTTTAAGCATTCTTCTAAATTTTTATTGCGATGTCGTGTTGGAATAACTACAGATATATTATTCATTTTCAATTTATTGAGGTTTATTTAAACACTTTCGAGCGCTTTTTTAAATCGGTGAATTTTAATCTTAAAATTTCGGAGAGAAATATTCTTGTTTTGTTGTTCTTCTTTGGCGATGTAATCCAGCCATTCCTTATATTCTCTTGGGGTGAGAAATTTTGTAAAATATTTATTTACCGGTAATTTTAGAAACTTGGGAACCCCTGCCCAATGTATGATGTAAGGTTTATGATCTTCATCTTTCCAGTAAAGTTCCTCAAAATTAGACTCTACATAGTCTCCTGCCCAGGTGGACTGCATATTCGTAGGAGGCAACGTGAGATTGGTAACTTTAACATTCGATAAGCTTACCAGAAGGTTAATTGCTACCTGATCTTTATAGATATTAATTTTATCTAATAATGTTTTTTTAAATGTTCCTGAAGAGGTTTCTTTCAGACGTTCTAGCGTGTATAATGCTTTATCGCAAGCAAATTGACCTGCATTAAAAATAGAATTTTGCCAAATGGTACTTTTAGACTTAAAATATTGCTTTGTTTGGGCATTATAAGTATGATCTGGATTATTCCAATGCGTACACGAGCTTATAAATCCTTCGTAATTTTTTAAAACTTCTTCCGGATTTCTAATAAAAATAATATCAGAATCAACGTACTGATAGTTTTGAGTAAAAAAACACTGATATTTACGGCACATTTCAAAAATGTTGTTCTCCTTAGCCCATTCAATTAGCTGATCTTCTTCCCACCAAAAAGAATTATCGGGAAGATCAAATTTGTCGTCATTAAACGGAATAACCCATATAGGTAAATTGCAACCTGTTGCTCTTAAAGAACGTTCCATGGCAGAGAATTGTATCTTTACATGAGCGTTGGCAAGTGTAATAATTTTTTCTAATTTCATATCACAACGTATGGATTGAACAATATTTGCTTTTAAACAACTCTACTTTTTCCTGAAGTTGCTCCACTTTATTATCCAAGATTTTTTCATTACTCAAGAACTGTGGTGCATAGGCCAATTTTTGAAATTTTCCAATAAAACGATCTCTCTTCAACAATTCGTTATACTTGAAATGTGCTTTTGACAATCCTTTCAGCAATACACCATTATCAATATTAAACCGCGTTGCAATTTTTTCTGATGTGGTTTGTAAATTGTAAGGAGCTTTAATATAATTGGCTTCATATTGCATATCTAGAGACGATGTCCAGTCGTTCCATTTAAGTTCATTAATAGAAGGATACATTTTAAGAGGTATCCAAGGAATTCTTAGCGTATCTGCAACTATAGCTGCATGCATCGCTTCAGCTATGATAACCTGTGAAGACTGTATGGCATCTATAACCTCTAAAAACGGAGAAAGAGGATTTATATAATTGAACCCAACACGATCGCAAATCTCCTTCCAATCATAATAGCAATCGCTTTGATGATGTGGCATAAATGACACTTTAAATTTCTTTTGCTTTATAGGAAAGTCAAAATCTCTAAGTAAAGCAGCACCATCTGTAATAGCTAATTTTGGGTCTACTCCAATTTTTTTTGCAGTTATTGGACCTCTTACACAAAATACATCATATGTTGAATCTATTTTTGGAACCTCTCCATAAGCAAAACCAGTACTAAATACTGCTTTTTTTTGAGCTTTTGGGAAATTGAACTGAAGTATTGAGCCAATACCTAAAAAAATTGAAGTTGGATCCTCATCAAAAAAATTAGGGATCAATTTATTGAAGATGTACGGATTTAGCGCGTCTCCAAAATTCTTATTCTTTTGGTAGTAAATTAATTTCATTTTTTGTCTTATTTAAGCCAATTATGGTTACCAGTATTTTATTTAAAAGATTAAAAACACTTAGTACGATACTAAAAACCAACACATTATAAGTAGAACTTAAATCCATAGTATAAATCATAATAATCTGTAATAGAACATTCGATGAAATACTTACTATAGGGATCCACGACCATAGCCATTTTCGCGAACAATTCATATCCCACATTAATACATTTATAAATAGGATACTAGAGTTTAAGATCAACAATCCTACTTCTTCTCTCAAATGAGAATATTTTTCACCCATAATCCAAAGCAAAGGCTTAGGAAAAGAGAAACCAATAGTTATTAAAACAATTGCAATACAGCTTCCAATAGCCAATATTCCCAGTATTTTTTTACCTAGATTTTCTTTTGATTGTCTGGCCAAATAAGGAACTATTAAAGTTGAGCTAGCCATATTAAAAATCACAAAAATTTGTCCTAATCTTCCTAGTGCACCAACCTCAGCAATATTTTCAGAAGCTCCAAAAATCCCAATAATAAACAACGAAATTTGGGCACTAAAAGCGGAATAAACTATTCCCGGAATTACAGGTTTTACATAACCTAAAATTTCTTTCCTAGTTTTAGGATCGCTAGATACAGGTTCTTCTATAAACTCCTGCGATTTTTTTCTAAATCGTTCCCCATTATAAAAAACCACAACACATGTAGTGAAAGCTGCAAGCCATGAATTTATAACTGATAAGAGATATGCTGCCCACAAAAACAATAGTCTAAATAAACCGCTAGTAAGCTGAACATTATACATTTCTTTCAACTTACGATGAATCATTAAAGGTGTTATATAAAAAGCAGTATTTCCTGTGAAAAATAAATTAAGCAGTATACACAACAATAACAATAGTGTTATATGTAAAGGCCAGCCATGCTGCAAGGTCATATATGGAAATCCAATTATACATATAAGACTAACTACAAAGAACATTCTATTTCTAAAAAATTTCCCTCCTTTTATATAATTACCTAGAATCTTTTTATCATGTATTCTATTGCCAACTAGAGCAACAACAGACCCAGAAACGCCCAGTTCGACCAGCACCTGTGCTGTACTCTGAAAAGCGAATGCAATACTATACTGCGCGTAATCTTCTACGGATAACCAATGGATTAAAAAAAAACCGCTTAACAATTGTATTAGCTGTACTGCACCCTGCCCTATTATAAAAACAAAAAACACCTTAAACCAGTTATGATATGTAATATTAGAAATACTAATATTTGCAATTAGTTTGTTTATCATTTAAATAAAAAAATTGAAAGTAAATAGGCCTAACGGTTAAGAATAAAACTAAACTAAATTCATGGTTTTTATAACGACAGAACACCCAAGATCTGCTAAAATGAGTTTTACTGAATTTTTGTAAACCTCTTTAATTACTCCTTGATGACCTTTTAAAATTCCTTCCTTAATCTTCATTCTATCACCTGCCGTTAAGCTAGCTATCGTACAATCCTCTATATCGTCTGTTCGTAACCAATCTTCTATGGTATCTATTTCTTCCTGCCTTACAATCGCAGGTTTTCCTAACCAATAGAGATACTGTACCACACCAGAGACACTCATAACCTCTGTTTTAGGATTTCCAGAATGCCTAATAAAAACATATGATTTAAACAATGGATCTTTGATAAGCTTTGTTCTATCAGACCATTTACTTTGTTTTTCCACTAAAGGACAATACACCTCGTAATTTAAATTTCTTAAGCGTTCAGCAACTTTTTTTTCAAATCTGCTTTTGGTATATAACACAAACCATTGCATAGCATAATTTTTTTAATTAATAAAAAGTATTTCGCTAAAGTATTTTGAGTAGGATATCGTAGGGGATGTTGTATGAGCGATATGAATACTGCTTCGCCTCGTCACTCCCTTTTTATCGGGACCAACTAATAACATTTATTATTTGATAAGCTAATTAAAGAATTATTACAATAGAAGTTAAAAATTTAATAAAATTTTCGATAAAAATCATAAAAAGCTCCATTAAGAACCAATTCAGCCTTACAAACACACAAATACTTATAAATCAGAAAAATATACAAAGAATTATATCCTTAAAACTTGTTACAATACCATTTCATCGATAAAAAATTTTATTAATACTTTGTTAAATAATTTAATTAGGCACTGAAATTGATACTTCAAATTTAAGTCCCCCCCCAATATACCAGCATTTCAAGCAGGTTCTAGTTGTAACATTTTTTATTAACATAAATATCTTTATTATGAAACCAAAGAAAAATCCAAAAGCCGATCTTCGGAAAAAAACGGTATTCTTTTTACAACTTGGGCTAATTGTTGTCTTACTTTTTACGTATTTCATGATCAACTTGAAAACTTACGATAAAGAGCAGGCAACCACTGAAAAATGGGAACCTATAGATATCAATACTGAAGAAGCAATCCCCATAACCAAGGTCAAAGAGGAATTACCACCGCCCAAACCAAAGGATCCAGTAGAAATCGAGCCGATAGAAGATGATTCACCTGAACCTGAAGACAGTATAAAAACTACAGAGACAAGTCTTGATGATATCGTCGAAGTAGACGACATTATCGAAACCCCAGACTATGAACCTGTTGTTGCCGTGCCCGTCGAATTTATTGAAGATGTTCCTATTTTCCCTGGATGTGAAAGTCTAGATGATAACGAAGATCGTAAAGCTTGTATGAGTGAAAAGATTTCCAAATTCATTACGAAAAGATTTGATACCGGGCTTGGAGAAGATTTAGGCCTAAGCGGTATAAATCGAGTAACTATTATGTTTGAAATTGATAAGAATGGCGAAGTTAATAATGTGCACGCTAGGGGACCGCACAAAGATCTAGAGAAAGAAGGAATTAGAGTAATCAATCTTTTACCAAAAATGGAGCCAGGAAAACAGCGTGGCAAACCAGTCCCTGTTCGCTACACAATTCCTATAAATTTTAAAGTTCAAAATTAGACAATATCGACACATATTAATACATTAACTAAGGCCGTTCAATTTGCGGCCTTTTTTTTTGAAGTTTCAGTCTCTAAAAACGTATCCCTCAATTTTCAATTATAAATTTAAAATAGTAATTTAATATGCTTAAAATGAGGATAAATGAATTTTGAAGATTCAAAATACGCTGACTTGGTTTTGGAAAAAATAGAATATGAATTTGGAAGCATATATTTTTTAGAGGATATTTTAGTTTCTGAAATCAACGAAGGTGTAATATTTAATTGGAAATACGGCGAGAAAGTTGTAAAAGATGCACGGCATTTATTTGGTGACGATTACACACCACATTATATTTCAAATAGAATCTACAAATATTATACAGTCTCAAAAGACTGGATTTATTTCTTCAAAAATCGATATTTTATTAAAAGCTTTTCTGTGATTGCCTTTCATTCTCACGAAATGATGAATCTAGTTTTCGAACGAATGTTTTATAAAAGAAAAATATATATAGTCAATTCAATAGACGAAGCTTTTGATAATATCTATGAGCTTAAAAAGTTAGAATCCGACAATAAGTAGTTCCGAAAACCTTATATGTTAAAATAGAATTTAAACAATCGTTTAATTTAAACATTTGTTTAAATTTGTGCTCTTTTTCAGAAATCAGAAGAAATGGAATTGAGCGAAAAACAATTAGAAATCCTTAAAGTAGCTGAAGAACTTTTTTCTAAAAATGGTTTTGACGGTACCTCGATAAGAGCCATTGCTAAAATGGCCAATATCAATATTGCCATGATCTCTTACTATTTTGGCAGTAAAGAAAAGCTTCTAGAGACACTAGTCTCTTACAGAATCTCTAATTTTCAGGTGGCTGTAGGACAAACTATCGAAAGTGAGTCCACGTATATAGCCAAAATAGATGCTGTTATTGCGCTTTTAATAACGCGTATACACGAAGGAAGAAAGATTCACAAACTTGTACATTTTGAATTTTCAAGAGAAGATCAAAAAATTGATTTCACAAATTACCTGAAAAAGAAAGATGAAAACATACAGCTTTTCACCAATCTTATAAAAGAGGGACAGGCCGATGGTGCATTTAGTAAAAATGTAGATGTCGAGCTTATTGTTCCTACTATCTTAGGAATCTATTTTAATCTATATTATAATAAGAAGATCTATTCGCAAACCCAAGGCCTTTTTGATGAAGAGAGCTTTGACCATTTCGTTTTAAATAATTTAACCCAACATATTCAAAGAACAATAAAAGCACTTTTAACTTATGAAGCGTAAATTTCTACTGCTCGCAGTTTGTTTATTTATTGGCTTATCTGGATTCTCCCAACAGCACAAAACGTTAAGTCTCGAAGAAGCGGTTGGTGTCGCACTTAGCAATAGTGATGATGCGAAACTGGCTGAGACAAGTATTAAAACAGCTTCGGAAGAACTTAAGGTTACTAAAAACAGTCAATATCCAGATGTTTCAATTTCAGGGCAATATCAATATCTAACCAGCCCAGATATAGATCTTCAATTGGCGCTAGGCAATCCTAATCCTACTGAAGGTGAAACCCAAGAAACAGGCACACCAGATATTAACCAAATTCTTTTGGGTCAAGCAAGCGTGTCTATGCCTATTTTTTCCGGATTCAAAATTAGAAACGCTATAAATGCTGGAAAAAACAATCTTGAAGCTGTAGCACTCCAAGCTGCCAGCACAAAGGAAAAAATTGCTCTAAAGACAATCGACATTTATCTAAATTTGTATAAAGCCCAGCAGATGGTAGATGCTATTAAAGAGAATCTTAAAAGCGCTAAGCAAAGAGTAAGAGATTTTAGCGCTATGGAAGATAACGGACTTTTAGCTAGAAATGATTTATTGAAAGCACAGTTACAAGAATCAAACATTGAACTTAGCCTACAGGAAGCACAAAAAAATGTTCGAATATTGAATTATCGCCTGGCCACTTTTCTAAAAATGCCAGAGAACACTACTTTTAAGCTACCAACCGAAACTTTTGCAATTACTCCTTCTGTAGAGACTACACAAATTGATAGAGCCGATATTGCAGCTTTAGACTACAAAAAGCAAGCATCTGAAAACAATGTGAAAATGGCGAAAGCTGCCTATTATCCTTCTATTGCTATGCTTGGCGGTTATGTTGCACTTGATGTAAAAAATGCGCTTACAATTTCAAACGCAATGAATATAGGTGTAGGTGTAAGCTATGATTTATCAGATATTTTTAAAGCAAAAAATGAAGTAAAATTAGCACAACATAAAGCTGAAGAATTAGAATATCATATTTCTAAAGCTAAAGACGAAGTAAAAATACAAGTAGAAAATGCGAAAGAAGAATATCAACTTGCCTTAAATAAAGATGAAGTTTATACCCAATCTCAAAAACAGGCTGAAGAGAATTATCGCATCGTTAAAGACAAGTATGACAATGGTTTGGTAGACACCAACGATCTTTTAGAAGCCGATGTAGACCAACTTCAGGCAAAAATAAACAAGACAAACTCAAAGGCAGATATTAGCCTAAAATACTATCAATTATTACAAGCCAAAGGTTTACTCACAAATAAATTCAATATCAAAAACAACTAATCTTTTTTACTAAAATGGAAGAAAAGAAAAAATCCAATAAAAAATTTATCATCATAATCGGAGCGTTGATCCTTGTAGGGATCGTATATGGTGGTTACAAATTTATCCATTCGTTATCGCACGAAGAAACTGATGATGCGCAGGTAGAAGCTAACATGAATCCCATTATACCACATGTTAGCGGTTATGTAGAACAAGTATATGTAAGCGATAATCAAAAAGTAAAAAAAGGCGACACCTTATTAGTTGTTGATAATCGTGATTACAATGTAAAATTACAGCAAGCCAAAGCAAATCTAGCTGCTGCAAAAAGTCAGGTTGGTGTTGCAAAAGCAAGTATTGGCTCTTACCAATCGAACGCAGCTGCTTCAAATTCTCAATTTAAATCTGTTAGCGGAAGTATTAAATCTGCGGAAATAAAATTATGGAGAGCCACTCAGGATTTTAAACGTTATGAGAATCTTTTTAAAAATCACTCGATTACAGAGCAGCAATACGAACAGGCATCAGCTGCTAAACAAGAAGCTGAACAACAATTGGAGATTCTAAAAAATCAGGAGAAAGCTTCTGCCAGCCAACGCAATGCAGCAATTTCTCAAACTGAAATTTCAGAAAATCAAGTAAGTGTCGCTGAAGCCAATGTAGAAAGCGCGAAGGCTGCCTTAGATGCTGCAAAATTAAATATGGACTATACGATAATTACTGCTCCTATAGATGGGCAACTTTCTAGTGTAGATATCGAACCAGGACAGTACATCCAACCAGGGCAATCCTTGTTTTACTTGGTAAACACTAAAGATAAATGGGTTACTGCCAATTTTAAAGAAACGCAGCTTGAAAAAATGCGAATCGGGCAAAAAGTAGGGATTGAAGTAGATGCTTATCCAGATTACGAATTTGAAGGTGAGATCACTGCTTTTTCTCCAGCAACGGGTGCACGATTTTCTTTATTGCCACCAGATAATGCGACTGGGAATTTTGTAAAAACGGTACAAAGATTACCCGTAAAAATTGAATTTTCTAAACAAAATGACAAAGAAAAAATGCAGCGTCTACGTTCAGGAATGAATGTTTTGGTAGATGTACATTTAAAATAAATTATGGCTGAAGCACAAGCGCAAATACAAGACGAAGACAGCCTGGTTGAATATGGTTTTAGAAGAGTAATTATTACCATTACTGCAGTTTTATGTGCTCTTCTAGAAATCATTGATACTACCATTGTAAACGTTGCTTTAAACGATATGCGTGGTAGTCTTGGGGCAACACTTACCGATATTGCATGGGTAATTACTGCTTATGCAATCGCTAATGTGATTATAATTCCAATGACAAGCTGGTTATCTAAACAGTTTGGCCGTAGAAACTATTTTGCAGCGTCCATCATTATATTTACGGTCACCTCTTTTCTTTGCGGAAATGCAACAAATATTTGGGAACTCGTAGCCTTTCGTTTTATCCAAGGTATGGGTGGTGGCGCACTTCTAGTAACGGCACAAACAATAATTACTGAAAGTTATCCTGTTGCAAAGCGAGGAATGGCACAAGCTATTTATGGAATGGGAGTAATTGTTGGGCCTACATTAGGACCTCCATTAGGAGGTTATTTGGTAGATCATTTTTCTTGGCCCTATATTTTTTACATCAATATACCTCTAGGCATAATCGCAACTTTCCTAACGATATTATTTGTTAAAAGTCCTAAGTATGGAGATAAATTAAAAGCCAACCAAGTTGACTGGTGGGGAATTATACTATTAACCACTTTTATAGGCTCGCTTCAATTTGTTTTAGAACATGGCCAGCAGGACGACTGGTTTCAAAATAGCACCATAATAACTTTATCGGTTATGGCTGTTTTTGGTCTTGTTTTATTTATTTGGCGTGAATTAACTTACGAGCACCCAATCGTAAATCTTAGAGTATTGCGAGATACTAACCTCAGCATAGGTACAGTGCTCACATTTATATTAGGATTTGGCTTATTTGGCTCTACTTTTATAATTCCTATTTACACACAATCTATTTTGGGATGGACCGCGACAGATGCCGGTCTGTTACTTATCCCAAGCTCGATCACAACTGGTTTAATGATGCCTATTATAGGAAAACTATTAGAGCGAGGCGTCCCACAGAAAATTTTAGCAGCTGCAGGTTTTGGAGTATTTTTTTTATATAGTTTATGGATGTATCTATTAATGACTCCAGATACAGGATCTGAGCATATGTTTTGGCCGCTTGTAGTTAGAGGTGTTGGGTTAGGATTATTATTCGTACCTATCACCACACTTTCTTTATCCACGCTTAAAGGAAAAGACATTGCCGATGGAGCGGCGTTTACAGGAATGATGCGACAATTGGGTGGGTCTTTTGGTATTGCAATTATAACCACCTTTGTTTCAAGATTAACACAACAGCATCGAGTAGATTTAATTCCGAATATTAGTCAGATTAACTTTCAGGTGCAACAGCGAATACTTGGTCTCCAACAAAATTTTATTCAAAAAGGATTTAGCATTAATGAATCTTTAAATAAAGCATATAGTGTTTTGGATGGTAGCATTATGAAACAGGCCACTGTACTTTCTTATATGGATATATTTCTATACCTAGGGATTTTGTTTCTTCTATGTGTTCCTTTCGTTTTAATGATTAAAAAGGGAAAAGGAAAAGTAGACACTAGTGCGGTGCACTAAAAATATCACAATATTCTGCCTTTTATTAGGCAGCTAAAAACCGCCGGATGCCCCCAAATTCCGGCGGTTTTTTTATTATATTCCATTCAACTATTCAAATCAACCGCTTAACGACACTAATATATAATTAGACGAATACTATATTTTATTTCCCTAAAATATGGCAAATTTGTTCTTATAAGACACCAAAATAAAATGAAAAACAAGCTAACAATCCTTTTTATCGAAGACGATATGATCGAAGTGATGAAATTAAATAGAACAATTTCGTCCTTATCCTTACCTCACCATATCATTGAAGCGAAAAATGGTGAAGAAGCACTGCAAATCCTAAATCAAAAAGATCGTTTACCTGATATTATATTTTTGGATTTGAATATGCCTAAAATGAACGGAATAGAGTTCTTAAAAATTTTAAAGGCAGATGATGTTTTAAAGTACATTCCAACGATTATCCTAACTACTTCAAGTAACCGAAGAGATTTATTAGAATGCTATAAAATTGGCATTGCTGGCTACATTATTAAACCGCTGCGTTACGAAGACTATGTTTCTAAATTAAGCAGCGCTTTAGATTACTGGAGCCAAAACGAATTAATAAAGGGATAACATTATGAAAGGTATTGTATTTACAGAATTTCTGGATATGGTTGAAGAGAATTTCGGGATCGAAATCGTAGATCATATAATTAATGAGTCTAAACTTCAATCTGAAGGTGTTTATACTTCAGTAGGAACTTATGATTTTGTAGAAATGCAAAGCCTTTTAGTAAATCTTAGTAAAAAGGTAGATATACCATTAGATGATCTTATCTATAGTTACGGGCTATACTTTTTCAGAGTGCTTACTACATTGCATCCAGGCATATTCGCATTATATAAAGATCCTATAGAATTAGTATCTTCTATAGAAAATCATATTCATGTTCAGGTTCGTAAATTATATCCTGGAGCCGAGCTTCCCACGTTTAAAGTTGAGAAAAAGACAGAAGATCACCTAGAAATTTTGTATTTTTCAGATAGAGCAATGTATATGTTCGCTAAAGCCCTAATGGAAAAAACTTTTGAACACTACGACCGTGATTCCGAAATTAAGATGGAAAAATTAGCAGAGGACGGAACACAGGTCAGATTCCTGATCACTAAAAAACATGGAGCCTACCAAAAAAATTGAAGTATTAGAAAGAGCATTAGAAAGAGAAAAGAAGGCAAGAAAACTTGCAGAGAAAATTCTGGAAGAGAAATCTACCGAATTATATGATCTTTCTGAAGCCTTACGACAATCCAATAATCGATTAAAAGAATTACTCAACGAAAAAACCTCGCAGCTAGAAGGTGTATTTGTAAATATTATCGATGCGTATGTAATCATGGATATTGAAGGTAATGTCCTAAAAATGAATCACGCTGCGAAAGAAATGTTTGGGTATGACAATGAAGTAGAGGCTGTAAATCTTCTAAGTATGGTACATCCAGACTATGTTGATTATACCACAGCAGCCTTTAAACAACTTTATCATACTGGTAGCTATAACGATTACAAAGCACTAATAATCACTAAAAGCGGCTCTGAAAAAATTGTGCAGATTAACGCCAGTATTATTTATGATCGTACAGGAAAGCCGGTTGCCGCACAAGGAGTTGCTAGAGATATCACAGAAGAAATTGCCATAAAAAAACAGCTTGAAGATCAAAACAAACAACTCGATTTGATTTTTGATAATTCCCCCATTGGTATTTCGCTTACCAATAACAATTTTAAAGACCTTATTAAAATTAATAAGTCGCTTATTAACATGTTTGGGTACTCTATCGAAGAGTTTAGGAACCTTACTATAGCAGATGCAACCCATCCAGATGATGAGGAACATGGTCGTCATTTAAAAGATATGGTAGAGGGCAAAATAGACTTTTATACCATAAATAAGCGATACATCAAAAAAACTGGAGAAACTCTTTGGGCAAAAACCAGAGTTGCAGCAATTAGAGATGAAAATGGAAAAATCCAGCATCAGGTAGCAACTATAGAGGATATCACGAAAGAAAAAATAGCGAAAGAAAAAATTGAAGAATCTGAAAATAGACTTTCAACCTTAATAGTTAATCTTCAAACCGGAATCTTGCTGGAAGATGAGAACCGAAAAATACTTTTAACCAATAAAAAATTCTGTAATATTTTCGGTATAAATACTGACCCCGATCTTTTAAAAGGTGTAGATTGTTCTAATTCAGCCGAAGAAAATAAAATATACTTCAAAGATCCAGAACAATTTGTTGATAGGATCGAAAAATTACTTCAGGAGAAAAAAATTGTAATCGCGGAAGAATTAGAACTAGTAGACGGCCGGATTCTTGAACGCAGCTATATTCCTATTTACTACGACGGAAAATATAAAGGTCACCTTTGGAGCTATGACGATGTAACCATTCAGAAAAATTATAAAGACAGTCTTAAAGCGCAAAAAGAAAAATACAGTAGCATTATCGCTAATATGAATTTGGGCCTTATGGAAGTCGATCTTAAAGACAAGATCTTAATGGTAAACCAGAGTTTCACCGATATGAGTGGATATTCTAAAAAAGAACTTGCAGGTAAAAAAGCATCTGAAGTTTTTCTAATTCCAGAATCGGCAGCCGATTTTACCAAGAACGATAAGTTTCGAAAAAAAGGAGTTTCTAATTCCTATGAAGTTAGAATAAAAACCAAAGACAATAAATTAAAATATTGGCTGGTTAGTGGTGCTCCAAACTATGATGTTAATGGCAAATTGGTAGGATCTATAGGTATTCATCTAGACATTACAGAGATGAAACTTTTGGAAGCGCAAAAAGAACAACTTCTCAAAAACTTAGAGCAACAAAATGAACATTTAAACGAATACGCGCATATTGTTTCTCACGATTTAAAATCTCCACTAAGAAATATTTCTGCGTTACTAAGCTGGACAAAAGAAGACTTTAGAGAAAAATTAGGAGAAGAAAGCTTAATGAACCTGGATCTTATGCAGGGGAAAGTTGAAAAAATGGATCATCTTATAGAAAATATTCTTAGATATTCCAGTATTGAAGACGGTAATATCCAAAATCAAGAATTAGACCTTCAGGAACTTGTAACCGAAATTCTTGAAATGATTTATATTCCAGATCATATAAATGTAAGCATTTTAAAAACTCTTCCGGTTATTCAAGGTGATCGCACTAGAATTCAGCAATTATTTCAAAACCTTTTAAGCAACGCCGTGAACTACATTGATAAAGAAAAGGGTTTTGTTGAAATTGACTATACTGAAAATACTACTCATTATACTTTCAGCATAAAAGATAATGGTATTGGTATAGAAAAAGAACATCACCAGCGCATTTTTAAAATTTTTAATGCGCTTGGCACACACGAAAAATCTACTGGTGTTGGTTTAAGCATTGTAAAAAAAGTGGTGGATTTATATGAAGGTGATATTTGGCTAGATAGCGAAGTTGGGCAGGGAACTGTATTTTTCTTCAGCTTAAAAAAACAATCATGAAAGTAATTCAGGCTCTTAAAAAATTAAATTCTGATTGGAATTATAACGGCGTATCTAGCAAAGAGCATCTAAAAAATCCATTGGTTTTTATTTTTGGAGAACGCAAATTATTACAAGATCCTGTAGTTTTAGAAGACATCCGAAAAGAATTCCCGTATCCAGATCTTATATTTGGAACAACTGCTGGAGAAATTATTGGAGAAAAAGTAAACGACAATTCGATCGTTGCTACCCTTATTCAATTCGATAAAGCTCATTTTGAAGTTAAAACCGCAAATATTCTCGATTACGATAAAGATGGCGAAGCGCTAGGATTTGAACTGGCAAGCCAATTCAATAAAGAGAATTTAAAACATTTATTTATAATTTCTGAAGGTAGCTTTGTAAACGGAAGTGCTTTAATAAAAGGTGTTGAAAAATTCACAAAACAAGAAATTATACTAACTGGTGGACTATGTGGAGATGGTTCCAGATTTGAAAAAACAATGGTATCCTACCAACAAAATCCTAAAGAAGGCGAAATTGTAATGGTTGGCCTGTATGGTGAAACACTAGAAGTTAGTTATGCCAGTTATGGAGGGTGGATTCCATTTGGACCAGAGCGTCTAATTACAAAATCGAAAAATAACATTTTAGTGGAACTTGATGATCTACCGGCTTTAGATCTTTACTCTAAATACCTGGGAACAAAAGCGAGTAAACTGCCAGAGGCCGCTTTATTATATCCATTAAATGTAAAAGAGAAAGACGATAACTTCAGCTTAGTACGTACCATTTTAAATATAGATAAAGATAACAAAAGCATGATTTTGGCTGGTGATATTCCAGAAGGAGCTCATGCACAATTGATGATGGCCACCGTAGATGGTATTGCTGAAGGAGCTGCGAAAGCCGCCGCAGATGCCATGAAAAATCGTTCAAAAAAACCCCAATTTGCGTTATTGGTGAGTTGCATTGGAAGAAAAATCGTAATGGATCAACGCGTTGAAGAAGAAATTGAAGAAGTTTCTGAAATTTTAGGCCACGATGTTCCTATAGCCGGATTCTATTCTTACGGAGAAATTGCTCCATTCTCAACAAGCACAGCCTGTAATCTTCATAATCAAACCATGACGTTAACCTTAATCAGCGAATAAAATGAATTCTTTATTAAAACGGCAAATAAGAAAATATTTCCCAGCAGAATTTTTAAACGATGAAAGATTCGAAAATTTTTTTAAGGCCGTAGAAGAATCATATAAAACAAATAACGAGCAATTAAGCATGATTCAACTAGCCATGCGTATAAGCTCCGATGAATTATTTAGCGCCAACCGCAAATTGAAAGCTGAAGCTGAAAGTCAAAAAGAAATTATAGATCGGCTTAAATCTGTGATGAAAACTTTAGATATCAAAAATATAGCCGACAAAAATCAAAATGATGAATATATCAATGTAGCCAACCTGGCTACTTACATCGAGGAACAATCCAAGGAGATCACTAAAATCAATAAAGATCAGGAAATACTTTTAAAGAATTTAGAAAAAAAGAATCAGGTACTATCAGATTATGCGCACATGGTATCGCACGATTTAAAATCTCCTTTAAGAAGTATTAATAGCCTAGTTACCTGGATGAAGCAGGATTATGCTGATAAAATTGATGAAAACGGAGCAAAAAACCTCGACATAATTTTACAAAGCGTAGAAAAAATGGATGCGCTAATTTCCGGTATTTTAAATTATTCGACTATAGATCAAGAAGATTTAGAGTATTATAAAGTAGACACCAATCATCTGGTTAATGAAATAAAACAAATTATTTATTGTCCAAAAAATGTCAAAATTGAAATTTTAAATGAACTTCCCGTAGTAAAAGGAGATAAATTTCGATTGCAACAGCTCTTTCAGAATCTAATTCAAAATGCTGTTAAAAGTATTGATAAACCTGAAGGATTGGTTAAAATTGCAGTTGAAGAAAATAGTAATTTCTTTAAATATTCGATAGAAGACAACGGAAAAGGCATTAAAAAGGATCATTTCTACAAGATTTTTCAGATATTTGAAAAAATTGATAACGATTTTTCTTCAACAGGAATTGGTTTATCCATCGTAAAAAAGATCATTGATTTTTACGGAGGAAAAATTTGGTTGGAAAGTGAATTATCAAAAGGCACCATATTCTACTTTACATTACCTAAATAAAATTATTATGGAAGAGAAACCTAACTACTCTTACATTAGCCAATTATCTGGTGGCGACAAAGCTTTTGAAGAGCAGTTGCTCGATGTCGTTCGATTAGAACTTCCGCAGGAAATTGAAAACTACAAGAAACATTTAGAAGGCAAAATTTTTAACCGTGCTGCAGATGATGTTCATAAGATTAAACATAAAATTAGTATTTTAGGCTTAGAAAAAAGTTATCAGGTTGCTATTGATCATGAAGACCGTCTTAGGGAAGAAACTTTAGATAAAGATTTGTACCTAAAATTTGAAGAGATTTTAGAAGCTATGATGACGTTTATTAAAAAAGGCTAAAATAAATACTATGCAATGTATTATTGTAGATGATGAAACAGCAGCGAGAGTAATTTTAAAAAGATTAGGTGCTAACAATAAAAATTTAGAGATCCAAGCCGATTTTTCTAATGCAATTTCGGCTATCAAGCATTTAAACCATAATGAGGTCGATTTAATCTTTCTGGATATTCACATGCCAGATTTTAATGGGTTCGATTTTATTCAAACTATAAAAAATCCTCCAAAAATAATACTCTCTACATCAGATCGAAATTTCGCCATAGAAGCATTCGAATACGATTGTATAGTAGATTATCTAGTAAAACCAATTACCCAAGAGCGGTTTGACAAGGCGGTAAAAAAAGCTTTAAGTTTTACTACTTCCACTACCCCAACAGATACTGTAGATGGCAATCCTAAAGAATCAGGAAATGATCTTTATGTAAATATCGATCGCAGATTGATAAAAATCGATATTCCCAGTATATATTTAATAGAAGCCAGAGGAGATTACATTTTAGTTAAAACTTCTGGTAAAAATTATACGGTACACTCTACCATGAAGAAAATCGAAGAAAAATTGCCAGAAAATCTGTTTTTAAAAATTCACAGATCCTTCATTATAAATGTCGACAAAATTATCGATATCGAAGATAATAGCGTTTTAATTGAAAAAGACGTAATTCCCGTGAGTCGTTCCAATAGACCAGAATTAATGAAACGGCTTAATCTTCTATAATTAAAAGTTTAAAGTCCAGCTAAACGAAACTTTTTTACCATCCATCTACACTTTAAAATTCTTCATCGATTAACTCAAATTTCAGCTTTAAGTCTAACGTATATTTGTAGTGTAGTTAAGTGATAAGCTTATCAGTTCTCTACAAGTTTTTTGACATTAGTTTTGTTTTTGAGTTTTAATTTCAAAGTCAATATCAATTTATTTAAGCCCTACTAAAATAAAAAATTGACTTCTGAAAGGTTTTGGAATCGGCCCGAGAATTGATCTCCGGTAGAATAGATGAGGAATAGAAAGGTGCGGCTGAGACAAAACCTTTAGAGCATTTAAAAAAGAATTGTAAATCTTAGGCTCTATTTAATCTGAAACAGAATTTAAAGAATTATTGACAAACAGTTTATGAATTAGTTGGATTATAAGATTGGTTAGTTAGTTGGTTAGGTTAGATTGAAAATGCCGGGAGTGGTTACCCGGCATTTTCTTATTTATTTAATACGTACAATCAATAATTAAAAATAATGCTTTGAAATTCCGCCCATTTCTTTCAAAAATTCATTTTTTTCTTCTTGGCTAAAATTTAAACAGCGTGAAATTTGAGGGTTTGAAAGTATTATCCTATAAATATATTCGGAAAGTAAAACAATTACATCTCGATGTGTACCGCTTAAAGAAGTAGGACTCACCATAATTGAATTTGATTTACTGTTTATCTTTATTCTGGTAAAAGGATTAAAATGTAATTTTACTTTAATTTGCTTATCGTTTTCTAGCAATTTTTTAAATATCCCAAAATAGCAACCGCGATTATTTTCTATCAGATATTTTCTAAGTTCTGAGATATAGAACGGACTCTCAATGATTTCATTCGCTCGATTTACTATAGCTTCTAATTTTGAATGATTTCCAGAATAATATAGTTTCATAAGGTATTGTTGTGGTGATCATGAAGCAATACCAACAAAATGATTGGGTATTAGAAGCAAAATTAATACGAGTAAATCGATTTAACAAGTAGTCCAATAGATTTACTTACAGCGGTTACTGAAGAGAATGAATTTTAAAACGAGCTAATTTACTTTCAAAAAATTCATCAATGCCTTTTCAGAAATTATCTCAGTACCAGCAAATGTCGCTTTCTCAACTTTTGCTTTCCCAACTTCGCTACCGCAAACTAAATAATTGGTTAATCCAGAAACCGATCCCGTTACGCGACCACCATTCTGGATAATAATTTTCTGAATTTCCGTTCGCGAAAAATTCTCAAAACTTCCTGAAATCACAAAACGTAATTCCGCAAATAACTGACTATAACTTGCCAAAGCTTTCCGTCGAATTTGTACATTTTGACCTTGCTTTTCAGCAATCCAATCTAGATAAGCAGACGGAAAATCTACGCCATGCTCTTCTTGCAATTTCAACTCTTCTTCTATCCGATTCAGTTTTAAAAATAGTTCTCCACAAACAAAAGCATCTTCCAAAGCATTGTGATGACGATACTGCGGTACTTCAAAAAATCTCGCAAGCGCACTAAGCTTGTAGCTTGGCAGATTGATAAGTTTACGTGCCCGCTGCAAAGTGCAAAAACTGCTATATACAGGAAGCTCCAAACCGTAGCGCTGTAGCGAATAAAGCAATACAGAATTATCGAATTTCGCATTATGAGCCACCAAAGTTTTACCCTCAATAAAAGGAAGCATAGCTTCCCATAATTCAGCAAAATTCCTTTCATGCTGCACATCTTCATAGGTTATTCCATGAATTTGTACCGCAAACGGATTAAAATAAGCAACCTCAGGATTTATTAATTCATAAAATTCACGATATTTTTTCCCATTTTTATATTCTACCATTCCCAACGAGCAGGGATTTTTCCCGCTCGCGGTTTCAAAATCAAACGCCACAAAATCTTCTATCATTCAATCATCTTAAAAAAATCTTCTTCACTAATCATGGTTATCCCTTCTTTTTCAGCTTTCGCTTTTTTACTTGGCCCCATCTTTTCACCCACAACAAGGTAATTAGTGCTTTTAGACAGTGAACTTAAATTTTTTCCGCCGTTGTCTTCGATATGTTTTTTCAGTTCATTTCGAGAAATAGAAAATGTTCCTGAAACAACGAAACTTAGTCCTTCCAGTTTATTAGAAGCGGTTTCTTTTTCTTCCATTTCAAATTGCAAACCTTTTTCACGTAAACGGTTTACAATCTTCAGGTTTTCTTTATCAGTAAAAAACTCAGTGATACTTGCTGCTACACGCTCGCCAACATCACGAAGCTCAATAAGTTCTTCTACACTGGCTTCCATTAGTTTATCGATATTCCCAAAATGCTCGGCTATTTTTCTGGCACTTACTTCACCCACATCTCTAATTCCTAACGCAAATAATACTTTATCAAACGTCCGCTTTTTAGATTCTTCTACGGAATTTAATATATTCTCTGTGGTTTTCTTCTGAATACTAATTCGGCTTCGATCTGAAATTTTAGTAATAAAATCATCGAATTTCGGGTAATGCTGAAAGCTTTCATTTCGAAGCAATTCATCTATATAATCTGCATTTTTAAGCGCTTCTTTCGCCGGCTGGTTTTCCTGATGATCGGGAAATTTAAGATCGATTAGTAAATTTACCGATACACAATCTTCCATCGAGGTATAAGCTGAAACATCTACACGTTGCATAGCCGAATTCAATTCATTCAAAAATCGCTTAAATTTCTTTTCGTCAACGCCGTCGATTTCAGCAATATTCAAACTAAAAAGTTCCTCTAATTGTACAATTTCGGTTCCTATTTTTTCAGCATCAGTTCGTGTGATACTTCCCCATCCTTGGCTGAGTGCATAAATAGCCTGACCTAGTCTTACCTGAAGTTCACCTTCTTTTTTAATTCCGGCTTCTTCGTTATCTAACCAACGTTCTTGCCCAATAATATCGTCGCACGTAAGAAAATAAAAATCGGAGTAATTATTTATAATGTCGTTGTAATACAGAATTTCAATAGTTCCTTTTCCCAAACCATCGATATCCATGGCTTTTCTAGACACAAAATGTTCCATTCGGCCAATAATTTGCGGTGGACAGCCCACGTAATTTGGACAAAAATGCTGTGCTTCTCCTTCATTACGTAGCAATTTGGTTCCACATTCCGGGCAATGCGTAGCGTAAATTGTAGGTTCCGAATCTGGATCGCGTTGCTTAAAATCGACTCCAACGATCTTTGGGATAATTTCGCCTCCTTTTTCTACAAAAACCTTGTCGTCTTTGCGAATATCAAGCTTTTCGATCTGGTCTGCGTTATGCAAAGAAGCGCGTTTTACAATGGTTCCCGCCAATTGTACCGGTTCTAAATTCGCTACCGGAGTAATCGCTCCTGTTCGACCAACCTGGTAAGTGATCTTATTCAGCTTGGTGGTTTCCTGCTCGGCTTTAAATTTATAGGCTATTGCCCAACGTGGCGATTTTGAGGTGTTGCCAAGTTCTTCCTGCTGGCTAAAATCGTTTACTTTTACCACAACACCATCAGTCTCATACGGTAAATCATGGCGGTGAATATCCCAGTAATTGATGTATTCTAAAACCTCATCGATATTATTTTTAAGTGCACTTTCTGCAGGAACTTTAAACCCCCAATCACGGGCTTTTTCTAAACTCTCAAACTGCGATGAAATGGGAAGATTTTCGCCTGCGATATTGTACAGCAAACAATCTAAAGGACGTTTAGAAACCTCAGCGCTGTCCTGCAATTTCAAGCTTCCTGAAGCGGTATTACGCGGATTCGCATAAGGTTCTTCTCCATTTTCCACACGCTCTGCATTCAACTTCGAAAAACCTTCAAAAGGCAATACGATCTCTCCCCGGATATGAAATTTCTCAGGATAATCACCTCGCAACTTCAAAGGAACAGATCTAATGGTTTTCACGTTATTCGTTACATCATCTCCCTGAAAACCATCCCCACGAGTAACGGCTTTTACCAATTCGCCATTCTCGTAAGTAAGACTCATTGATGCACCATCGTATTTTAATTCACACGTATACTTTATATCGCCATCTACTAATTTACGAATACGAGTTTCCCAATCTTGTAATTCTTCTTTAGAATATGAATTAGAAAGCGAATACATTCGATATTCATGAACTGTTGTAGCAAAATTCTTCGTTACCGAACCACCTACACGCTGGGTTGGAGAATTCGGATCGTCAAATTCGGGATGTTGATCTTCTAATTCCTGAAGCTCCTTAAGCTTCATATCAAAATCATAATCACTGATTTCAGGATTATCCAAAACATAATATTGGTAATTATGATGTTGTAATTCTTCCCGAAGTGTATTTATTTTATTTTCGATATCCATTTATACTAAAATTAAAAGAGGCTTATTGTGCAACAAAAATTAATATAAGAGCAAGTATTGCCGGTAAAGCCTGTACAAAGAATATTTTCTTTGCAGCGGTTAATGCTGCGTAAATTCCGGCTACTGCGATACACAAAAGAAAAAAGATAGAAATATTTTGTTGCCAATAGCTATTCTCTATAAAAAATGTCCATCCCAAACCTGCCGCTAAAAAACTATTATATAAACCTTGATTAGCTGCTAACCCCTTTGTTTTTGGAAAAAGATCTGCGGGTAAGGATTTAAAGGTTTTTTTACCAATGGTTTCCCAGGCAAACATTTCAAACCAAAAAATATAAAGATGTTCTATAACTATGATAGCCTTTAAAATAATTAGTACTAATTCCATACTTCCCTATTAATGATTATACATCTTTAGATAAAAAACTAAATGCTTCGCCTTGATGTTCAAATTTAATTTTAAAATCGGCTTCAAAGGCAGTTTGATTGGTAGGAAACCATTCCTTTTTATTTTTATCGATGCATATTAGCAAACCTTCATCATCACCTATGGCACAAAATCGTTCCAAATTTCCGTCAAAAATAGTTAAATTGAAATGATCATGTAAATAGTTATAAAAAGGTTCTATAATTTCAACAGCCAAACCAACTTCAGCAACTCCTAGTATAGAATTTACACTGAAAGTATTTTTTTCTGAAGGATATAGATTACTTCGCGAATTAAATTCTAAAATATTATCATCGGCATCTTTAAAATAAACCGATTTTGCCTTCCAGTTCTTAAAGTCAATTATTTCTTCCGTACCATCTTTTTCAATATTCACTCGCTCCTTTAACCACTGCAAAGCTAAATTTTCCTGATTAGCCGGAATATGAAATGCAATATGGTTTAATTTTGCTTCCCTTTTATACTTAAAACAAACTTCGGTAAAACCTATTTTTATAGTAAAGCTATCTTCTACATTTTCAGCCAAAGAAAAACCTAATACATCACGATAAAATTGTCTCTGATTTTGAAGTTGCGAAGTATAAACTTGCAAATATTCAATCTTCATTTAGGTCTGATTTTTAGTAATCCATTTTGGAGTTGGTAGTGGTTTAAAAAACTTCATTTTTTCATATAATTCTTCGATAGTTTCGGCAATTATAAGCAAATCGAAGTTCTCTTTTTTTAGCAGACCTTTATCGACCATCTTGCGAAGCATGTTAATTAGATCATCGTAAAAACCATTGATATTCAGCAGTCCAATTGGTTTTTGATGTAAGCCTAATTGTGCCCAGGTGATATTTTCAAAAAGCTCTTCAAAAGTTCCAAAACCTCCCGGAAGCGCAATAAATCCGTCACTCAAGCGATGCATTGTAAGTTTGCGCTCGTGCATATCCTGCGTAGTGATTAACTCATCCAAATTGGTATGCACTACTTCTTTCACCTTCAAAAATTCTGGGATTACACCGGTCACTTTCCCGGCATTTTCCTGAACTCCGGCAGCCACATGCCCCATCAGTCCGCGTTTACTACCACCGTAGATCAAACGGATATTGTTTTTGGCCAAAAACGCACCCAATTTTTTTGAGGTTTCTATAATCTCTGAATCGATACCATCGCTGCTCGCACAAAAAACGGCAACACTTTTTAAAGAATTTTGTACAGTCTTTTCTTCCAAAATAGCAGATTTTTTTAGTGTTTTTGGGCTTTCAGCATTCTAAAATTACCAAACATATCTTTGCGAAGATCAGTTTTAAAACCATGATCTTTAACCATCGTTTCTGTTTCTTCGACCAGATATTGATTAATTTCAAAAAACAACAAGCCATTTTTGGCAAGCCCTTCTTGTGCTAATTTCGTGATTTTCTCATAGAAAAGTAAAGGATTTTCATCTTTTACATAAAGTGCAGTTTCCGGCTCATATCGCAATACATTTTGCTGCATTTCTGCTTTCTCTAATTCCCGAACATAGGGCGGATTAGAAACGATAATATCAAATTGCAGCGGTAATTTTTCTGCGGAAAGAATATCCTTCCGCATAAAGTCTATTGAAACTTCATTTTGTTCCGCATTAATCTTAGCTATTTTCAAAGCTTCTTCTGAAATATCTATTGCTGAAATTTGAGCTTTTGGCAGGTGTTTTTTTAAACTAATCGGGATACAGCCACTCCCCGTTCCTATATCTAAAATTTGCAAATTTTTGTTCTGCTGAAGTGAAACCTCATCCAAAATCCATTGTACCAATTCTTCAGTTTCTGGCCGCGGAATTAAAACTCCGGGTGCAACTTTAAAATTCAGACTAAAAAATTCAGTTTCTCCAATAATATACTGGATGGGTTCAAATTTTTTGAGTCTAGCTAAAGCCACTTCAAATTGACTAATTTCAGCATCGCTTATTTCCTTATTTGGTTCTAAAGCCATTTGCAATCTGCTCCTCTTTAAAATATGCTCTGCCAAAAAATTAAAAAAAGACAGAATTTCCTCTTTTGGATATTTGCCGCCAAGATCTTCTAAGAATTGATTTTTGAGTTGCGTGGTGGTCATTGTTTTAATTTACTTGACGGTTTACAGATTTCATTCAGCATTCAGCTATTCTTTAATTCATCAATTCAAATTCAGAATAAAAAAATTAAATCAAATCACGAATAGCATATTACATCCTGACTCTTGGTTCCTAACCTTATTCAAAATTCAACATTAAAAATAAGAGTGCTACTATCTAAATTCTAACAGCGAAGCGATCTAATCTAATTACAGATCCTTTATCATCCAAACCGTACAATTATAATGGCCTGTATTTCCAAGCGGTTTATCTAATTCTTCAAAACCGGTTTTCTTATACAATTTACAGGCATCTTTCATGTATGGCAAGGTCTCGATATAGCATTTTTTGTAATTCTGATTTTTTGCAAATTTCAAACAAGTATCCATCATTTGGCTGCCAAGACCTTTTCCGCGAGCTTCAGGTAAAAAATACATTTTTTGCAATTCACAAATTTCGGTTTCAAATTCTGGTAGAGGACCAATACCACAACAGCCAATAATTTTGCTGTTGTCTTCAATCACAAAATATGCTTTTCGATCTGCTTTATATTCCGCAGTCATATCGTCCAAAGCTTTATCTTCGTAAGCAGTTCCTACTTTTGGAACTCCCATTTCAACCAAAACATTTTGGATAACTTTTTTAACCTGCTGATTGTCTTGCTGCTGAATTTCCCTAATTTTAAGCCTACTCATTCTTACTAATTAATCCTATTTTTGTGGCTGTGAATATACAGGAAAAATATATAAAACGTTGTTTACAACTCGCCCAAAACGGCTTGGGAAGCACCTATCCAAATCCCATGGTTGGCAGCGTTATTGTTTACAAAGACAAGATCATTGGCGAAGGCTGGCATCAAAAAGCTGGGGAAGCTCATGCCGAGGTTAACGCGGTAAATTCAGTTAAAGATCCACAGCTTTTAAAGAAATCGACCATTTATGTAAGTTTAGAGCCTTGCAGCCATTTTGGAAAAACGCCACCTTGCAGTGATCTGATTATAGCCAAAGGAATTAAAAAAGTGGTAGTAGCCACAGTAGATCCTTTTGCTGAAGTTGCCGGGCGAGGAATTAAAAAACTGATGGAAGCTGGTTGCGATGTAACACTTGGTGTTTTAGAAAAAGAAGCACAAAATCTTAACAAGCGATTCTTCACTTTCCATAACAAAAAGCGCCCTTATATTATTCTAAAGTGGGCGCAAAGTGAAGATGGATTTATAGCTCCGTATAAGCGTGAAGATCGTGCTCCCGTTTGGATTAGCAACCGCTATTCTAAACAATTAGTGCATAAATGGCGGGCTGAAGAACAATCGATCTTAGTTGGAACCAAAACCGCTATCGACGATAATCCAAAACTGAATACGAGATTACACGTAGGAAACGATCCCGTGCGGGTAGTGATCGATGGATCTGGAAAAATCCCAACAGATTCGGCTATTTTCGATGGAAGTATAAAAACCATTGTTATTACTGAAAGTAGTCCAGAAAAATCACCAAAAAACGTGGAATATCGTCAAGCTGATTTTAGCCAAAATTTACCACAGCAAATTGGAAAGATCTTATTTCAGGAAAATTTACAATCGGTTATTATTGAAGGTGGCTTGCAAACGCTTCAGAGTTTTATTGATGCTGAATTATGGGATGAAGCTCGAGTTTTCACCGGAAATCTTCAGCTAAAAGAAGGAATTTTAGCTCCGAAGTTTCAGGGAAAATTAATTTCCGAAGAGAACATAGAAGATAACATATTAAAGACCTATTTAAATGATTAAAACCATAATTTTCGATTTTGGTGATATTTTTATCAATCTTGATAAATCGGCTACGCCGGCGCAATTAAGGAAATTCGGCATCGAAAATTTACCAGAATCGATCGTTGCGACGAACCAGGAATATGAAAAAGGTCTAATTTCTTCAGAAGATTTTTTCAACAGCTATAAAAAGCAGTTCAGCTCGGTCGAAAAAGAGCAATTTCTTGATGCCTGGAATGCGATTTTGGTAGATTTTCCTAAATATCGATTAGAGTTTATAAAAAAATTAGCTTCAGAAAATAATTATCAACTTATACTTTTAAGCAACACTAATGAAATTCATATTGATTGGGTGAAAGAAAATGTAGCTTTTTTTGAAGAATTTCAGGAATGCTTTGATGCTTTTTATTTATCCTACGAAATCAATTTTAGGAAACCCGATAACAATATTTATGAATATGTGCTAGATCAACATCATCTGAAACCAGAAGAATGCCTTTTTATAGACGACACTAAAGAGAATACCGACGCTGCCGCTGCTTTAGGAATCAATGTTTGGAATCTGGAACCTACTCGAGAAGATGTGATTGATCTATTTACCACCAAAAAAGAATTATTCTCTTAAAGGCGATTTTCGTTAAAATTCCTTAGTTTACTAAAATGAAGGACACCTACAAAACTATCACTAAAGCGTCTGAAGAAGTTTTATTTAAAGACCGAAATTCGAAGTTTTTTGGCTATGCTTTTCCTATTAAAAATGAAGAGGAAGCCAATTTTCATCTTGAAGAATTAAAATCGAAACATCATAAAGCGCGGCACTGGTGTTATGCCTGGCAAACCGGTAAAGAGGAACAGGATATTTATTATCGCGCTAACGACGACGGAGAACCATCCAACTCGGCAGGAATGCCTATTTACGGGCAAATCCAATCTTTTGAAGTTACTAATATTCTTATTGTCGTTGTTCGGTATTTTGGCGGTGTAAAATTAGGTGTGGGCGGACTCATAAACGCATATAAAACCGCTGCACAAATGGCGCTGGAAAATTCAAATATTATAAAGCGCACAATCGATGAGGTTTTTGAAGTTCATTTTGATTATCCTGAAATGAATATTGTAATGCGCCTAATCAAAGAAAACAATCTCAATATTCTAGAACAAAAGCTAGAATTGGATTGCAAAATCTATCTGTCTGTAAGAAAAAAAGAAGCCGAGGCGATTTTTGATAAATTCGACACTACTTATAAGGTAGAAATAAAAAGAGTAGACAGTTAATAAATTCAGTCGGCAGTCGCAGTAGGTAGTTTGCTTTCAGCAATCTTAAGTTATTCTTTATTTTTGCAGTCCAAATTTGGGATGAAAAAATCTTTACTTAAATAATCACCACCTTCTTTCCTCCTTAATCTTGATTCTAATCTCATTCAAAATTCAACATTTAGAATTCAAAATAAATAGTCTTTCCTCTATTTTCTAAAATCTAAAGCAAAGCCATCTAAATTAGAGCTTCTAAAGTTTTTCCAAAACATATTCAGGACATCGTATAGGACGTTTTGTTTTAGCATCCATAAAAACTAAAATAGTACTTGCAGTTGTTAACAATTCATCCTCTTGATTATAAATTTTATAGTCAAAAATTATCCTGACATCGGGCGTCTTTCTTAGGCTGGTATGAATCTTCAAATTATCATCAAAGAAAGCTGATTTGATAAACTTAAAATTCATTTCATAAACAGGCAGCATTATACCATTTTTTTCCATACTTTTATAGGAAATACCAATTTTTTCAAGCCACTCAATTCGCGCAATTTCCAGATACTGAGCGTAGTTACCGTGATGCACTACCCCCATTTGGTCTGTCTCTGCATATCGTACTTTAAGTATGGATACATGTTCTGTCATTGCTGAATTTTAAGCTTAAAATTGAAAATAAATTTTGTGATTTGATCCTTTATAAGTATGCGTAAAATATTCTAAAAATTCAATACCCAATCGGTTTTTTTTTTACATTTTTTGTTCACATATTTGTCCTCCTTAAATTTGAAAGGAATACTCTTATCAGGAGATAATTCGAAAGATCTAATAACCTATAATAACGTCACACGAAGCATGTCGAAAACTGCGCAATCAGTTTGGAATAGCTGTCTAGCTTTTATTAAAGATAACATCTCGCCACAGGCCTACAAAACCTGGTTCGAGCCAATTCAAGCAGTAAAACTTACAGATTGTGCTCTAAGCATACAGGTACCATCTAAGTTTTTTTATGAATGGTTGGAAGAGCATTATGTTAAGCTTTTAAAAGTCTCTTTAACTAGAGAGCTAGGAGAAAAAGCCAAATTAGTGTACGTTATCAAGATGGAAAACACCTACGGTAATAAGTTGCCTTTTACCGAGAAAATTCCTAGTACACAACGATCAAATATGTCTTCACAGGAAGTTGATGTTCCCGTGAAAAATAAAAATCCAGAACTTAAAAATCCATTTGTAATACCGGGGATTAGAAATGTAAAAATTGAATCACAACTAAACCCTAGTTACAATTTTGAAAACTTTTTAGAAGGAGATTCTAACAGGTTAGCAAGATCTGCTGGTTTAGCAGTGGCAAATAAACCTGGAGGAACATCTTTTAATCCGCTTCTTATTTTTGGAGGTGTTGGTCTAGGAAAAACACACTTAGCACATGCTATTGGTGTAGAAATAAAAGACAAATATCCAGAAAAAACGGTGCTTTATATTTCTGCGGAAAAATTTACGCAACAATATATTGAATCGGTTAAAAAGAATAATAGAAACGATTTTATTCATTTCTATCAGATTATAGATGTCTTAATTGTAGATGATATACAGTTATTATCTGGGAAAGCAGGAACTCAGGATGTATTTTTCCACATTTTTAATCACTTGCATCAAAACGGAAAACAGGTAATTCTTACCAGTGATAAGGCTCCAGTAGATATGCAGGATATCGAGCAACGCTTACTTTCTCGATTTAAATGGGGACTATCCGCTGAATTACAGCATCCAGATTTTGAAACTCGTGTATCGATTATAAAAAATAAACTCTATCGTGACGGTGTAGAGATGCCTGAAGAAATAGTTGAATTTTTAGCTAATAACATTAAAGCTAATATTCGGGAATTAGAAGGTGCGATTATTTCGCTAATCGCTCATTCTTCGTTCAACAAAAAAGATGTTACTATAGAGCTTGCTAAAAAGATTGTTGACAATTACGTTAAAAACACCAAGCGAGAAGTAAGTATCGACTATATCCAAAAAGTGGTAAGTGATTACTTCCAGATGGATGTTGAAACACTACAATCTAAGACAAGAAAAAGACATATTGTACAGGCCAGACAATTAGCAATGTTCTTTGCTAAGAAATTTACCAAAGCCTCACTTGCGAGTATTGGTTCACAAATTGGAAGTCGCGATCACGCAACAGTACTGCATGCTTGCAAAACGGTAGATAATCTATCGACAACAGATAAGCAGTTCAAAAAATTTGTAGAAGATCTCAATAAAAAATTAACGATTTAGAATAATAAAGAGCTCTTTTTAAGGGCTCTTTTGCATTATAATATCTTCTGAAATATGGAAAAGAAAAGAATCTTAATGGTTTGCCTGGGTAATATTTGCAGATCACCACTTGCTGAAGGGCTTCTAAAATCTAAGGTGAATCCTGAAGAAATTTATGTAGATTCTGCGGGTACGGGAAATTATCATATTGGTGATCTTCCCGATCGTAGATCGATTGCAACGGCAAGACAACATAATCTTGATATAACCGACCAACGAGGACGACAATTGAGTACTGAAGATTTAAACTCTTTCGATCATATCTTTGTGATGGATAACTCTAATTATCGCGATTCTATTGCGCTAGCAAAGACTGAAGATCAGAAAGAAAAAATAAAGCTCATTTTAAATGAAATCTTTCCGGGAGAAAATGTAGATGTTCCCGATCCTTATTTTGGTGGTGACCAGGGTTTTGAAAATGTCTATCAAATGCTTGACGAGGCGACAACTAACATTGTAGAAAAATTAAATAACGGAACATATTAATGGCTTCAAACTTTTCATTTTCAGGGAAATTATACTTAATTCCGACAACTTTGGGAGAATCCAATCCTATTGAAGTGCTTCCGCTTACCGTAAAAAAGCATGTTGAAAGAATTGATCATTACATCGCTGAAAATGAAAAAACAGCTAGAAGAGCTATCAAAAAATTAGTTCCGCAGAAAAAACAACAAAATTTAAAGTTTAAAACTTTAAATAAATTTACTGACGTAGCTGAAATCCCTAACTTTCTTGATGCCTGTAAAGAAGGTTTCGATATGGGATTAATTAGCGAAGCCGGAGTTCCCGGGGTTGCCGATCCCGGTGCTGAAATTGTAAAACTAGCACATCAAAATGGTATTCAGGTTATTCCGCTTGTAGGGCCTTCTTCTATTTTATTAGCAATGATGGGAAGCGGAATGAACGGACAATCGTTTAGTTTTAATGGTTACTTACCTATCGATAAAAAAGAAAAGAAGCAGGAATTAAAGAATCTTGAGCGTATTTCTTCAGAAAAGAATATGGCGCAACTTTTTATTGAAACTCCCTATAGAAATAATAAACTTTTAGAAGATCTTATCCAGACTCTTCATCCCTCTACTCGCCTCTGCGTTGCTTGTGATCTTACTTTACCAACAGAATCTATTATTACGCTTTCTATAAACGAGTGGAAACAAAAAAAGGTAGACCTTCATAAAAGACCTACCATTTTTGTTATTCAAAAAGATTAAATCCTTTTAAATTATATTTCAGATAATTTTGAAAAATCAACTCTAGGATTTTTCACTGGTTCAATAAACGAGGTGTCGTAACCGGCAAAACGCTTCATGTAATATTTAATGCTTGTACCAAATGCATCATTAAACATTTGAGCACCATAACTTCTTAAATATTTTTTCACACTACCGGGACCAGCTAAATGTGCAGCTGCCAGAATACCAGATTCTGTAACCTCTACCCCATTAATAGTTTTTCCTGAAAAACGCTTAATATCACGAATCAGGATCCATTTGTTACGAGAAGCATTCGTATAAAATGTTGCTTCCTGAAGTTCTGGACGCTCCAAAAACTCCTGAGTATTATAAACGCCTAATAGATTTAAGGTTCCTTTACCAAACTGGTATTTCCCCATGTATCCATATTCGTTAATACTGCTGTAATCTCCTCTTGACTCTTTAAAGCCTATAGCTTCTTTAAAACCAGTGTAAGACTTCCCTAATTTAGGGAGTGCCTTAGCCGGCGCCTTAGAAGCTTTTAACGGTAATGCATCTATAGATACCGTATAATTTAATTCAAGATGAGGAGTAGTAAAACCTTCTATCTCTAGATCGGCTGCTTTCTTTGTGCTGAAACTAAAAAATAATGATCCTGCAACAACGGGCAACCAGGAAAGCTTAACAATTTTCTTACTCATTCCAATTTGTTTCTGAAGAGTTTTTATAAATCAAATATTATCTCTATATTTATAAACTTGACTTCTCTTCAAATTTGCGAGTGCAAATGTACAACAAATATTAATAATCTGAACTACAAGCTGTTAAACCTTTTTTAAAGCTATGCGTTGACTTAACATCGCACTAAGATTCAGGCTTCCATAACGTTAGACTTTCCTTAAATTCAGAAAAAATTATCTTTTTATTCCTTTTTTATTAATCCAGCGAACATATTCTTGCTTATTGCGGTTATGCTGAGCAAGGGTTTTAGCGAATTTATGATAGCCAAAATTTTCTACGTTGGCGACAAAATAAAAGTAATCATGATCTTCGTAATTTAATACGGCATCGATAGAAGAAATATCGGGCATTGCAATAGGACCAGGTGGGATTTCACGATACTTATAGGTATTATACGGAGAATCCAACTCTAGATCCTTATATAAAACTCTTTTTATGATGGTATCAAAATTTTGTGTTTTCTGTTTAATCGCGTAAATCACTGTAGGATCTGCATCAAGCTTCCAGCCGTTTTTATAACGATTCATATAAACACCAGCTACTTTTGGACGTTCATCTACTTTCGCAGTTTCTTTTTGAACGATAGAGGCAATTGTAATTACCTGTCCCGGTGTTAAACCTATTTCTTCAGCTTTTTGCAATCGGCTTTTTGACCAAAAACGATCGTACTCGGTTTTCATTCGCGCTCGAAACTCTTCAGCAGAAGTATTCCAGAAGAATTCATATTTATTCGGAATATACATTCCCAAAGCTGTAGCTTCATCTAAATTATTTTCAGCAAGAAATTCCTCGTCGCGCATTGCTTCTAATAAACTTAAACTATCAGCTTCAATTTGATTAGATATTCGACCGGCAAGATCTTCCACTCGTTCCTGATTATTAAAACTTATATTAATAGGAACATTGGTACTTCGCAGCGTATTTACAATCTCATTATTATTCATCCCTTTTTTCAGAATAAATCGTCCTGCTTTTATATTGCCGGGATACTGCTTTTTTTCAGCAACAATATTAAAACTACTAAGGTCTTCAACCAATGGGCGAAGACTGTCTAAAACAGTTCTATAATCAGCATTCGTAGGAATTAAAACAATTTCTTTTTCTGAAGCGAATTTGGTGTTTTCTCCTAAAATGCTTTCGTAGATATAATAACTAAATATACCTACTCCAACAAGTCCTAAAATCGCTATGGCTACTAAAATCTTTTTAATGTACATTCTTATTTATTAGTTGATATAAATATTCGTCTTTAAAACGTCCATCTATAAACGTCCATTCTTTCTTTAAACCGGCTTGTGTAAATCCGCAATTTTCAAATAACCGCAAACTTCGCTCATTATCTGCAGTGATATTGGCATAAACCTGATGTAAACCCAAATGTTTGAAACAGTATTTACACACTAAAGACAAACTCTCTGCCCCAAATCCTTTTTGACGCTCTTCGGGCTTTGCTATTAAAATACCAATTGCTGCTCTACGATCGCGAGGTTCGAAATCGAAAATATCAATTAAACCAATGGGGTGTTGTTTTAAATTACAGATTACTAAACGTAATTGTTTGACTTCGTAAATATCTAAATGAGAATTTTCCAGATATTTTTTTAGAATGAATTTTGAGAATGGAGCCTGAGTGGCACTAACTTCCCAAAATTCTTCGTTATTCTCCAAATCGTGAAGAAATTCTAGATCTTCTGGTTCTAAAGCTCTTAAATATAGTTTTTCTCCTTTTAAGGTTAGCATTCTATCTCTCCTTTAAAAACAAGTTTTGCCGGACCTTTAAGCCAAACATCTGTATAATTTTCTCCATCTGCTTTAAAGCTAACTGAAAGATCTCCACCGGGAACCTTCAATTTTACTTCATTGGCTTGAGTTCTATGGCTATTAAAGGCAGCAATTGCCACGGCGGTTACTCCGGTCCCGCAGGCCAAAGTTTCATCCTCTACGCCACGTTCGTAAGTACGAACGATAAAAGTATCGTCTTGCTCGGTTTTCTCAACAAAATTTACGTTTGTTCCTTTTTCTTTATAATCTAAAGAATATCGAATTGCTGCACCTTCTTCTTTTACATCCAGCTCTTTGACGTTTTCAGTAAAAACAATGTGATGAGGAGAACCGGTGTCTAAAAAAGCAATGTTACCCGCTTGATAAATATTGGATACATCTTGCATTTGCAGATTAACAATTCCATCATTTCCAATCGATGCTTTATGAGCTCCATCGATAGCCGTAAAATTTGCTCTCTCTTCAATGATACCCAAAAATTTAGCAAAAGCTACCAGACAGCGACCACCATTACCACACATACTACTTTCATTTCCGTCGGCATTAAAGTAAACCATTTTAAAATCGTCTCCTTCTACCTCGGCATTTTCAAGTAAAATTAATCCATCTGCTCCTATGCCAAATTTACGGTCACAAAGTCTCTCAATCAATTTGGTATCGTTTTTGGATACTAAATTATTGCGATTATCAATCATTACAAAATCGTTACCTGTACCCTGGTATTTGAAAAACTGAAGTCTCATTTTTAGCAGATTTTAACGCCTCAAATATACAATTTTAGAACTGACTTCGGCGTTTTTAACTATTAGTTGACTTACAGGAAAATAGAATTTTTAATAATTATAATTTTAAAGTTGAACAATAAATTTTTCGAAAAAAGATGAAAAAATTAGCAAGTTTACTTATGGTTTCCATCCTGGGTGGAGCATTAACTTTAGGGAGCTACAAGCTGTTTTTTGAAGAAGAAAATGTTTCTTTTTTGAAAAATGAGCAAAGTGCTGCCCAAAATCTAATTAACGCCAATTATAATGCCGAACATACTTATGGCACGAACGTAGATTTTACCGCCGCTGCAGAAAAAACCGTACACGCCGTGGTACATGTTAAGAATGTTGCCGTCTATAATGGCCCTCGCAGTTGGGCAGATATTATGCAAGGTAGAACAGAATCCAGCAAATCCTTACGCGGAACTGGGTCTGGAGTAATTATTACACCAGATGGATATATCGTAACAAATAATCACGTTATCGAAGGCGCCAGCGAATTAGAAGTTACTTTAAATAATAACAAAACCTACAAGGCAAAAGTTATCGGTGCAGATGCTATTTCTGATATCGCTTTAATAAAAGTAGAGCCAGATGAAGATTTGGAGTATATTCCTTTTGGAAATTCGAACAACGTAAAAATAGGAGAATGGGTTTTAGCGGTTGGAAATCCATTTAACCTAAAATCTACCGTTACCGCAGGAATTGTTAGTGCTAAATCAAGAAACCTTAACCCTGCTGCAACAGGACAGTCTTTTATACAAACAGATGCAGCGATTAATCCAGGGAACAGCGGTGGTGCTTTAGTTAATATTAATGGCGAATTGATAGGTATTAATACTGCTATCACATCCATGACAGGAAGTTATGTTGGCTATGCTTTTGCAGTACCTTCTAACAATGCTAAAAAAATTGTTGATGATATTATGGAATATGGTGATATCCAACAAGGAATATTAGGTATACGTGGAAGCGATTTCAACCGAGTTCCAGAAATGAGTGAAGAATATGGTACTACACAAGGTGTTTTTGTTAGCGAAGTAACTAAAGGTAGTGGCGCAGAAAAAGCAGGTATCCAACCGAAAGATGTTATTAGAAAAATTGACAATATTAAAGTCAACAAATTTTCAGATCTTACCGGTTATATAAATACCAAACGACCTAACGACACGGTTAATGTTACTGTTCTTAGAAATGGCAAAGAGAAAGAAATTGCTGTAAAATTAACCAAGCTGAATGTTGCACAACTACCTATAGGTTTAGAAGTGACCAACGCATCTAAAGATGAACTGAAATTTTACCAGACAGAAAACGGAGTAAAAATAAGCAAGACGTTAGGTGACCAATATCCTGAAGAAGAATTTGTTGGTGCAATTATTACTGAAATAAATGGCGAAAAAATCTTTAGCATTCGAGATGCGGAAGAAGCTTTTAAAGCTATAGAAAGAGGACAAGGTTTAAGCATGACTTTTATAGATAAAACAGGCCAAAAGCAACGTGTTATCTTTAGATAAGCGACTCATATTAGATATATAAAAAGCTCTCGTAAATTCGGGAGCTTTTTTATTACAACTATCTCAAAACGACTATTCAAAAAAATAATTAATAATAAATCGATTTTAAGACAACAAATAATTAGATCGAATATTGGTTGTGAGTAATTTGGAATCTTCAGACATTTGCCTGCTAAAAAACTTTACTCCAAAAACAATAAAATACTATTTAGGGGGTTAGGTTGATACTAACAAACTAGAAAACTTCATTTAAAAATGAATAAGCTACTAATTACACTATTAATTTTTTCAGGATTTACATTTACGGGAAATGCACAGGATAGTATTTCAAAAACTAATCCCATTCAAAAAGAGTTTCAGGAATTAATCGAATCTTCCAATAATTACCAGGAATATAAGGTTGTAAATTATGATGAGCTAACAAAGCTTCGTGATAATACCAATGCTTACATTCAGGAATTAAAAGATCAAATTACGGTAGATAAAAACACTGCCAATCAACAAGAGGAAGAGATCAATAATCTAGAAGCAGAACTTAAAACAACTCAGCAAGATCTTCAGGAAGTTAGAGAAGAAAAAGACAATATTGTATTTCTTGGCTTGCCCCTAACTAAAGGCACTTATATGGCGATGATGTGGGGCATTGTAGGGATACTTATTTTAGCTTTACTTTTCTTTATCTATAAATTTAAAAACTCTAATGCGGTTACTAAAGAAGCAAGAAAACGCTTGGATGATACCGAAAGAGATTTTGATGAGTACAAGAAAAAAGCGCTGGAAAAAGAACAAAGACTAGGACGCCTTTTACAAGATGAAAAGAATAAGCAGAATAAAATGAATAGCTAAAATGGGCTATTATTAGCATATTTATAGTCTTAAAATCTAAGTACCATGCGAATTGATATTATTACCGTAGTGCCCGATATTCTTAAAAGTCCATTTGAAGCTTCTATTTTAAAAAGAGCTATAGAAAAAGGACATGTAGAAATTCATTTACATAATCTGCGGGACTACGTAACCGATAACTATAAGCAAATTGATGATTATCAATTTGGCGGAGGTGCAGGGATGGTAATGATGATTGAGCCAATCGACAAATGTATTTCTAAACTGAAAGAGGAAAGAAATTATGATGAAATCATTTATATGACTCCAGATGGCGAAACCTTAAATCAAAAAATGGCAAATCGCATGTCGATGTTTGAAAATATAATTATTCTTTGCGGCCATTACAAAGGTGTAGACCAGCGAGTGCGTGATCATTTTATTACTAAAGAGATTTCTGTAGGAGATTATGTACTTTCTGGCGGAGAGTTAGGTGCTGCTATTTTGTGTGATGCAATAATTAGATTAATACCTGGTGTTTTAGGCAACGAAACTTCAGCGTTAACAGATTCTTTTCAGGACAATTTATTAGCACCACCCGTTTTCACTAGACCGGCAGAATACAAGGGATGGAAAGTTCCAGAAATTTTAACTTCTGGAAACTTCCCAAAAATCGAAGAGTGGCGTGAAAATGAAGCATTTAAGAGAACGAAAAAACTTCGACCAGATCTTTTAGAAGACGAATAAAATTATTCAGAAAAAGCTTAAATTATAAAATTAAATTTATAATTTTGCATCCGTTCTAAAATAACCTCTGGCGAAAACCGTGAATGTTGTTTTAGCCTGTATTTTAAATATTTAACTATGGAATCGTTAATTAAATTCGTTCAAGACGAATTCGTTACCACAAAAGATCTTCCTGAATTTTCAGCTGGAGATACTATTACTGTTTATTACGAAATTAAAGAGGGTCAAAAAACCCGTACACAGTTTTTCCGTGGAGTTGTAATCCAAAAAAGAGGAACTGGAAGCTCACAAACTTTCACTATTAGAAAAATGAGTGGTACAGTTGGTGTAGAGCGTATCTTCCCAATTAACTTGCCTGCAATCCAAAAGATCGAGGTTAATAAAAGAGGTAGTGTTAGAAGAGCCAGAATTTTCTACTTTAGAGAACTTACTGGTAAAAAAGCTCGTATTAAAGAAGCTAAAAGATCTTAATTTTACAGCTTACGATACATTATTTAAAACTCCGTTTTTCAACGGAGTTTTTTTATGCCTTATTTTAGCATTTCTTAACAGGCTTTGCAGCGCGTTTTCTAGCAAAAATGCTTAAATAATAGTATATTGCGAATACATCAAACCCTCTAATACCAAAGGGTTTCTTCGAAAATTGACAAATCAAAAAATTGAATAATGGCAGAAAACACCAAGATTTTTTACACCAAAACAGATGAAGCACCGGCTTTAGCCACATACTCATTACTTCCAATCGTTCAAACCTATACCAAAGCAGCAGATGTTGTTCTAGAAACAAAAGATATTTCTCTTGCAGGACGTATACTTTCTCAATTTCCAGAATTTTTAGAGGACGACCAAAAAGTTAGCGATGCTCTTGCAGAGCTTGGTGAACTTGCAAAAAAACCGGAAGCTAACATTATTAAACTTCCTAACATTAGTGCCTCTATTCCGCAGCTTAAAGCGGCTATAAAAGAACTTCAGGAAAATGGTTACAAGCTTCCTGATTACCCAGATGAACCTGCAACTGAAGAGGAAAAAGAAATTAGATCTAAATACGATAAAGTTAAAGGTAGTGCTGTAAACCCTGTTTTGCGTGAAGGTAACTCAGATCGTAGAGCTCCAAAAGCAGTTAAGAATTTCGCTAAAAAGAATCCACATTCTATGGGAGAATGGAGTTCAGATTCTAAATCTCATGTTTCCACTATGGAAGACGGCGATTTTTATCATAATGAAAAATCTGTTACTTTAAATGAAGATGACAGTGTAAACATTGTTTTCACTTCAGAATCTGGCGAGGAAACAGTTTTAAAGAAAGATATTAAGTTACTGGCAGGAGAAATAATCGACGGTACTGTAATGCATGTCGATAAATTACAGAATTTCCTTCAGGAACAAGTTCAGGATGCTAAAGATAAAGGAGTTCTTTTCTCTTTACACATGAAAGCCACTATGATGAAGGTATCAGACCCTATCATATTTGGTCATGCTGTAAAAGTATTCTTTAAAGATGTTTTTGAAAAATATGGTGAAGATATTAAGAAAGCCGGCGGGAACCCAAATAGTGGTTTAGGTGACGTTTTAAACTCGCTTGATAATCTTCCTGAAGACAAAAAGAAAGAGATAAACGATGCGATTCAGGCAGATTTAGAAAATGGCCCTGATATTGCAATGGTAAACTCAGACAAAGGAATTACGAATTTACATGTTCCTAGTGACGTTATTATCGACGCATCTATGCCAGCGATGATTAGAACATCAGGACAAATGTGGAATAAAAACGACAAAACTCAGGACACTAAAGCCGTAATCCCTGATAGTAGTTATGCTAGCATCTATCAGGCTACCATAGATTTCTGTAAAGAAAATGGCGCTTTTGATCCTACGACTATGGGAACTGTTCCTAATGTTGGATTGATGGCTCAAAAAGCCGAAGAATACGGTTCACATGACAAAACATTTGAACTTCCTGAAGCCGGAACGGTAAAAGTTGTAGATCTAAAAGGTGAAACTTTAATCGAACACAAAGTTGGTGCTGGCGACATTTGGAGAATGTGTCAGGTAAAAGATGCACCTATTCAAGATTGGATAAAATTAGCTGTAAATCGCGGAAAATCTAGCGGAATGCCAATTGTATTTTGGCTAGATAATGAAAGAGCTCATGACGCGCAGTTAATAGAAAAAGTTCAAAAATATCTTCCACAACATGATACTGAAGGTGTTCAGATAGAAATTATGCCTCCTTTAGAAGCTACTGAATTTACACTTAAAAGAGTAAAGGACGGAAAAGACACAATTTCGGTTACCGGAAATGTACTTAGAGATTATTTAACCGATCTTTTCCCAATCCTAGAATTAGGAACAAGTGCTAAAATGCTATCCATTGTTCCTTTAATGAATGGTGGAGGATTGTTTGAAACAGGTGCCGGTGGATCTGCTCCCAAGCATGTTCAGCAATTCTTAGAAGAAGGACACTTAAGATGGGATTCTTTAGGTGAATTTTTAGCTTTAGCGGTTTCTTTAGAACATTTAGGAAACAAATATGACAATAAAAGAGCTTTAGTTCTAGCCGACGCTCTAGATGCTGCTACAGAAAAATTCTTGGAAAACGGTAAATCACCTTCAAGAAAAGTAAATGAACTTGATAACCGCGGAAGTCATTTCTATTTAGCAATGTATTGGGCTGAAGCTTTAGCAAACCAGGATAAAGATGCAGATTTAAAATCGCATTTTGAAAAAATAGCTTCAGAACTTAAAGAAAATGAAGAAAAAATTCTTGAAGAACTTATAGAAGCTCAGGGATCTGCTCAAGATATCGGAGGTTACTATAAAATGAATGATGAAAAGACTAGTAATGCAATGCTACCTAGCGAAACTCTAAACCAAATTTTAGGAAACTAATTTTTGCATAAATTTTAAGTTACAAGAGAGTCGGAATATTATTATTCCGACTCTCTTTATTTTACGGCAAATTCCAAATTTAACCGATTTAGAATCGCGTATTAATCTTTCGTTAAACCGAATTTTCCTTAATGACAGAAAGATTTTCTTACCGAAATTTGCAAGATGAATTATACCCCCGGAGAACGCAATAAAAAGAAAGAGTATATAATTTTAGTAGTTTTAGGAACTCTTATTGCCTTAGGGCCTTTTTCCATAGATTCTTATCTACCAGGATTTGAAAATATAGCTGAAGATTTTAATATAACAGTATCCAGAGTAGGATTAACACTTACCAGCTATTTTATAGGAATTTCTTTAGGACAAATGGCTTACGGTCCAATTATGGACAAATTTGGAAGAAAGCGACCTTTACAAATCGGCCTACTTGTATATATATTAGCAGCAGCAGCATGCTATTTTTCAGGAAATTTAACGTCCCTTATAATCGCCAGATTTTTCCTTGCCTTAGGAGCATCTGCAGGAATGGTAGCTTCTAAAGCTATTGTTAGAGATATTTTTCCAGTAGAAGAAGTAGCAGGAGCAATATCTATTCTAATGCTTATCATGGGAGGAGCACCAATTATAGCTCCTACAATAGGTGGATTTATAATACAATCCTATGGCTGGCCGGCTGTTTTCATGTTTATGGGAGCGTTCGCATTACTCATGTTTATTAGTGTTTCCAGTTTCTTACCAGAAAGTATAACTCCAGATAACAAAGTACAATTATCGCCCAAAAGTGTTTTACAAAACTATTATGAAATTCTCACACATTCAAAATTCTTAAATTTTGCTTTTGCCGGTAGTTTTGCTATAGGTGCTATGTTTGCATATATTTCTTCAGCACCAAAATTATTCATGAATATTTTTGATCTTAACCAAAGTGAATTCGGAATTCTATTTGGAGTAAATGCAGGCGGACTTATTTTAGGAAGTCAAATTAACCGCATAGTTCTTAAGAAATTCAGCACGTTAAATATAACGCTATTCAATAGTGTGATTTTAGTCATTTTATCGGTATTCTTCTTAATAGACGGTATTTTAGGACCAGATTTTTACACAAGCCTCGTAATAATTTTTCTGATTTTATTTTTATTAGGTTTTCAAAACCCTAATACTACGGCTCTATCTCTCGAACCATTTAGCAAAAGAGCCGGAAGAGCATCTGCTCTAATTGGTAGCCTAAAAATGGTATTAGGAGCTTTAGCTTCCTTTGTCGTAAGCTTATTTCATAGCAACAGCATAGTCCCCTTAGGAATAATTTTAATTACAGCTCTAGCTATTAGCAGTCTATTACTATTTCAATTTTATTTCAACCAAAAGAAACAAATAGGAATTAAAAGCTAATTCGATATAATGAATTATTGAATTCTAGGATTTCGCTAAAAAACATTGTTAAGTTTACTTTGAAAAGAGCTGAATTTAAACTGAAGTAGAAAATCGCTAACTTCCAACAATAAGTTTTGGTCTAAAAAACTTGAAACCAGGACAAACCTATGAGACATTCATCAGAACTTTATTTATTATTACGAGGCAAACCCATAGCACTTACTCTCGATTATCGAGTAAAAAATAGATTGCTTGATTAAGCGGGGAAATCACAGATCAGGAGTATACTTTTCG
>NZ_CP115161.1:3092500-3095000 GCF_027594405.1 Zunongwangia sp. HRR-M8
TTTGCACCGGCAGTCTGGCTAGAGTTCCCACCATTACGTGCTGGCAACTAACCACAGGGGTTGCGCTCGTTATAGGACTTAACCTGACACCTCACGGCACGAGCTGACGACAACCATGCAGCACCTTGCAATCTGTCCGAAGAAATATCTGTTTCCAAATACGTCAGACTGCATTTAAGCCCTGGTAAGGTTCCTCGCGTATCATCGAATTAAACCACATGCTCCACCGCTTGTGCGGGCCCCCGTCAATTCCTTTGAGTTTCATTCTTGCGAACGTACTCCCCAGGTGGGTTACTTATCACTTTCGCTTAACCACCCAGCCCTCAATTGGGCCGGACAGCTAGTAACCATCGTTTACGGCGTAGACTACCAGGGTATCTAATCCTGTTCGCTACCTACGCTTTCGTCCATCAGCGTCAATATATTATTAGTGATCTGCCTTCGCAATCGGTATTCTGTGTAATATCTATGCATTTCACCGCTACACTACACATTCTAACCACTTCATAATAATTCAAGATCTACAGTATCAATGGCAGTTCTCCCGTTAAGCGGAAGACTTTCACCACTGACTTATAAATCCGCCTACGGACCCTTTAAACCCAATGATTCCGGATAACGCTTGGATCCTCCGTATTACCGCGGCTGCTGGCACGGAGTTAGCCGATCCTTATTCGCAGAGTACCGTCAGCCCTTTACACGTAAAGGGGTTTCTTCCTCTGTAAAAGCAGTTTACAACCCATAGGGCAGTCTTCCTGCACGCGGCATGGCTGGATCAGGCTCTCGCCCATTGTCCAATATTCCTCACTGCTGCCTCCCGTAGGAGTCTGGTCCGTGTCTCAGTACCAGTGTGGGGGATCTCCCTCTCAGGACCCCTACCTATCGTTGCCATGGTAAGCCGTTACCTTACCATCTAGCTAATAGGACGCATGCTCATCTCTTACCGTAACCTTTAATTATAAATTAATGCTAATTCATAATACTATGAGGTATTAATCCACGTTTCCATGGGCTATCCCTCAGTAAGAGGTAGATTGCATACGCGTTACGCACCCGTGCGCCGGTCGTCAGCAGAAAAGCAAGCTTTCCCCTGTTACCCCTCGACTTGCATGTGTTAAGCCTGCCGCTAGCGTTCATCCTGAGCCAGGATCAAACTCTTCATCGTTGTTTCATTAATTTGTAACAATCAAATCTTAAGTTTGCGTTCTTATATAAATAAGAAGTTTAAAGCTCAAAAGACGACTTTCTAGTCTTAATTCTTAATTCTACACTTCCATTTTTAATAACACCATAAAGCATTATTAAAAAATGTCGTTTGTCAATTCAATATGTCAATGAACTCATTTAAAAGTCCGGGAATTACTTCCCTTCGATAGAAATTAAGGAATCGAACCTTACCCAAACCCCAATCGGTATTTCCTAGTTATTCAGCGTGTTAAGAACTGTATCGCTTTCTCTGAAAGCGGTTGCAAATCTACAACTAATTTTTAAACTCACAAGAAAAAAATAAAAATTATTTTTCTGTATTTTTAAACGCCACTTCCAAAGAACCTCGCCGTTAAAGCGGCTGCAAATATACAACCCTTTTTCTTTAAACACCAAAACTTTTTTTAAGTTTTTTTTAAGCTCCTTTTTCAGTATCCTCTCAATGAACATCCGCCCTCGCAGCCAACCACTCCGGCGCTAAGCGGATGCAAATATACTACCCTTTTTTGATTACACAAGGCTTTCTAATATTCTTCCTATTTTTGATGAAATCGTATCAATTCAAGTCCTTTTTGAGTCATTTCAGAGGTAAAACCACTTAACATTAGATTAACACTTTAGAAATAACAGATTTTATGCGAAAAACGCAGCCCTTCTTCCGAAGAAATTAAAGAAAAAAGTTCCAAACAATACCAAAGCGGATCATAAAATCATTGTGCGGATATCGCGGGGCAGAAAAATTATTATTGCCATTAAGCGCAAAATTTAGATTCTCGAGCTTGAAAAATATTCTGGCCTGGTCCACTTTACCGTTGAAAAAGAAATCTACTAATGGATAAGCTCCGTAATTCGATTCATTTTGTACATAGAATTCGGCTAAAACCGGATCGTACCCATCCATTTGGTAAGAAGAAAAATAATTAAATGTAAAGCCGGTCTGTAAATACAGCGCTTTATCGAACCAAAAATCCTTATAATAAAGCGAATTTCGAGTAAGCAGCTCGGGGACATTAAATACATCCCCACCATCGGAGACCTTTTGATACAAAATGGTATTATCCAAATTTTAATTCTAGGAATTTTGGCAATGTTATCGGCTATATTTTTAATCTTTCGTGGAATTATGATTGTTATGAAAGCAATCTTTGATTAAAATTCTGAAAACAATATTTATCCCCACTAAGGGGAGTGGCGATCTACCGGCGAGCTAAGATGGTTTTAGTTCACGGGTAATATAAAAAACCTCGCTAGTTTAGCGAGGTTTTTTTATGCGGTGTATAAATGGGTTTAGAAT
>NZ_CP115161.1:3097500-3330000 GCF_027594405.1 Zunongwangia sp. HRR-M8
GGTAGATCACACGGTTTCGCGTCTACCATGACCAACTAATGCGCCCTATTCAGACTCGCTTTCGCTACGGCTCCACACCTGAAGTGCTTAACCTTGCTGGCAACGGTAACTCGTAGGCTCATTATGCAAAAGGCACGCCGTCACCCCAAAGGGCTCCGACCGCTTGTAAGCGTATGGTTTCAGGATCTATTTCACTCCCTTGTTCAGGGTTCTTTTCACCTTTCCCTCACGGTACTGGTTCACTATCGGTCTCTCAGGAGTATTTAGCCTTGGCGGATGGTCCCGCCGGATTCATACAGGGTTTCACGTGCCCCGCACTACTCAGGATACTACTATCAATAACATTTATTACCTATACGGGACTATCACCCTCTATGGTTCCTCTTTCCAAAGGATTCTAATTCTGCATGCATCAAATATTGTAGTCCTACAACCCCACATAGTCCGTAAACTATATGGTTTGGGCTAATACGCGTTCGCTCGCCGCTACTAGCGTAATCACTTTTGTTTTCTCTTCCTCCGGGTACTTAGATGTTTCAGTTCTCCGGGTTCGCCTCCTTGCGGATACTTAATCTTCAATTAAGTGGGTTGCCCCATTCGGATATCTACGGATCAATGTGTATGTGCCACTCCCCATAGCTTTTCGCAGCTTATCACGTCCTTCTTCGCCTCTGAGAGCCTAGGCATTCCCCATACGCCCTTAATAAGCTTGTATGCTTTTTACCTAATATGCTCGCGACAATCATCTTTGCTAAATGATTGTCAACTATTTTATTGTGCTATTATTACTTTAGAATTTTTAAAAACTCTATCGCATAATAAGCGTTAGTTTCTCGTATTCTTTATTTCTCAATATGTCAATGAACGTTTTTCCTGTTAAAACAAATTATAAGCTAGTGAATGCCAAGTTCATTTCCTGGTGACTTCAAACATCCTACTCCTTATAACCCTAAGGAATTGTGGAGAATATCGGAGTCGAACCGATGACCTCCTGCGTGCAAGGCAGGCGCTCTAGCCAGCTGAGCTAATCCCCCGTTTTTAGTGATCAGTTAACCAGTTATCAGTTAACAGTACTTATAACGGCTACTCAACCTCTAAAATTTCCTTTCAATAATTCTTTTTAAGAACATATACTTTTAAACTCGCGCCCTTAAGTACTTCTTTAAAGTAGTCTCAGGCAGACTCGAACTGCCGACCTCTACATTATCAGTGTAGCGCTCTAACCAGCTGAGCTATGAGACTGTCCATATAATCAAATTGACAAATTAAGAATCAAGACCAAAAGGACTTGCTTTTGAACTTCCCTAAATCTAATTGCCAGTTCCTTATTCTAAAATAAGGTTCTGCTCTAGAAAGGAGGTGTTCCAGCCGCACCTTCCGGTACGGCTACCTTGTTACGACTTAGCCCCAGTTACTAGTTTTACCCTAGGCCGCTCCTTGCGGTAACGGACTTCAGGTACCCCCAGCTTCCATGGCTTGACGGGCGGTGTGTACAAGGCCCGGGAACGTATTCACCGCATCATGGCTGATATGCGATTACTAGCGATTCCAGCTTCACGTAGTCGAGTTGCAGACTACGATCCGAACTGTGATAGGGTTTATAGATTCGCTCCTTCTCGCGAAGTGGCTGCTCTCTGTCCCTACCATTGTAGCACGTGTGTGGCCCAGGACGTAAGGGCCGTGATGATTTGACGTCATCCCCACCTTCCTCACGGTTTGCACCGGCAGTCTGGCTAGAGTTCCCACCATTACGTGCTGGCAACTAACCACAGGGGTTGCGCTCGTTATAGGACTTAACCTGACACCTCACGGCACGAGCTGACGACAACCATGCAGCACCTTGCAATCTGTCCGAAGAAATATCTGTTTCCAAATACGTCAGACTGCATTTAAGCCCTGGTAAGGTTCCTCGCGTATCATCGAATTAAACCACATGCTCCACCGCTTGTGCGGGCCCCCGTCAATTCCTTTGAGTTTCATTCTTGCGAACGTACTCCCCAGGTGGGTTACTTATCACTTTCGCTTAACCACCCAGCCCTCAATTGGGCCGGACAGCTAGTAACCATCGTTTACGGCGTAGACTACCAGGGTATCTAATCCTGTTCGCTACCTACGCTTTCGTCCATCAGCGTCAATATATTATTAGTGATCTGCCTTCGCAATCGGTATTCTGTGTAATATCTATGCATTTCACCGCTACACTACACATTCTAACCACTTCATAATAATTCAAGATCTACAGTATCAATGGCAGTTCTCCCGTTAAGCGGAAGACTTTCACCACTGACTTATAAATCCGCCTACGGACCCTTTAAACCCAATGATTCCGGATAACGCTTGGATCCTCCGTATTACCGCGGCTGCTGGCACGGAGTTAGCCGATCCTTATTCGCAGAGTACCGTCAGCCCTTTACACGTAAAGGGGTTTCTTCCTCTGTAAAAGCAGTTTACAACCCATAGGGCAGTCTTCCTGCACGCGGCATGGCTGGATCAGGCTCTCGCCCATTGTCCAATATTCCTCACTGCTGCCTCCCGTAGGAGTCTGGTCCGTGTCTCAGTACCAGTGTGGGGGATCTCCCTCTCAGGACCCCTACCTATCGTTGCCATGGTAAGCCGTTACCTTACCATCTAGCTAATAGGACGCATGCTCATCTCTTACCGTAACCTTTAATTATAAATTAATGCTAATTCATAATACTATGAGGTATTAATCCACGTTTCCATGGGCTATCCCTCAGTAAGAGGTAGATTGCATACGCGTTACGCACCCGTGCGCCGGTCGTCAGCAGAAAAGCAAGCTTTCCCCTGTTACCCCTCGACTTGCATGTGTTAAGCCTGCCGCTAGCGTTCATCCTGAGCCAGGATCAAACTCTTCATCGTTGTTTCATTAATTTGTAACAATCAAATCTTAAGTTTGCGTTCTTATATAAATAAGAAGTTTAAAGCTCAAAAGACGACTTTCTAGTCTTAATTCTTAATTCTACACTTCCATTTTTAATAACACCATAAAGCATTATTAAAAAATGTCGTTTGTCAATTCAATATGTCAATGAACTCATTTAAAAGTCCGGGAATTACTTCCCTTCGATAGAAATTAAGGAATCGAACCTTACCCAAACCCCAATCGGTATTTCCTAGTTATTCAGCGTGTTAAGAACTGTATCGCTTTCTCTGAAAGCGGTTGCAAATCTACAACTAATTTTTAAACTCACAAAAAAAAATAAAAATTATTTTTCTGTATTTTTAAACGCCACTTCCAAAGAACCTCGCCGTTAAAGCGGCTGCAAATATACAACCCTTTTTCTTTAAACACCAAAACTTTTTTTAAGTTTTTTTTAAGCTCCTTTTTCAGTATCCTCTCAATGAACATCCGCCCTCGCAGCCAACCACTCCGGCGCTAAGCGGATGCAAATATAATCTCTAATTTCTTTTTGGCAATGATAAAATAAAGATATTTTAAAAATAAATTAAAGTTTAAATCCAAAGAACTTATTTACAACTATTTAAAAAACTTAAAATTGTGTTAGGGATAACAACGGCATCCTTGGCGCTTTAATTTCGTGTTTACTATATACTATGATTAATATTTTATATCTGATAATTGTATTTAATCGTAATTGCGCCAAGATATAGTGGATAGCCCGCTACCTATAATCGAAATTATAGGGAAACACCCATAAAATACTAAATACTAGTATTGCCCAAACAATAACAACTATTATCTTTGCCATCTATAATAACGACTATAATATATAGACATGATAAAGGTAACATTGCCGGATGGCAGTATTAAGGAATTTGAAAAAGGCTCTACTCCTATGGATGTAGCCCAAAGTATAAGTAGTGGGCTTGCTAGAAATGTAATTTCAGCAAAATATAATGATAGTATAGTAGAAACGTCTACTCCTTTAGTATCTGATGGCACACTTACCTTATATACCTGGAAAGACAAAGAAGGAAAACAGGCTTTTTGGCATTCTACCTCGCATGTTATGGCACAAGCGATACAAGATCTTTATCCTGATGCCAAATTAACTATTGGCCCGTCTATAGAAAACGGGTTTTATTATGATGTGGATTTTGGTGATCATAAAATTTCTGAAAATGATTTCACTAAGATCGAAAATCGTATGCTGGAAATCGCAAGAGGTAAGCATGATTTTAACATGAGAGCGGTTTCGAAAGATGAAGCTTTAACCTACTACAAAGAGGTAGGAAATCCTTTTAAGGTAGAACTTATTGAAAATCTTGAAGATGGCACAATTACCTTTTGCGATCATGACACGTTTACAGATTTATGCCGTGGAGGACATATTCCTAATACCGGTATTATAAAAGCGGTAAAATTAATGAGTGTTGCAGGAGCTTATTGGAGGGGTGATGAAAATAAACCACAATTAACTCGTGTTTATGGAACAAGTTTCCCAAAACAAAAAGAGCTGAAGGAATATCTTGAACTTCTTGAGGAAGCGAAAAAAAGAGATCATCGCAAGCTTGGTAAAGAATTAGAACTTTTCACCTTTTCACAGAAAGTAGGACAAGGGTTACCATTATGGTTACCTAAAGGAGCTGCACTAAGAGAACGTTTAGAGAACTTTCTGAAAAAAGCGCAAAGAAAAGCAGGTTACGAGATGGTTGTTAGCCCTCATATTGGTAACAAAGATTTATACGTAACTTCTGGCCACTATGCGAAATATGGCGAAGACAGTTTTCAACCAATTAAAACTCCCCACGAAGGAGAAGAGTTTTTATTAAAACCCATGAATTGCCCCCATCATTGCGAAATTTATAATTCACAATCCTGGAGCTATAGGGATCTACCAAAACGATTTGCTGAATTTGGAACTGTTTATCGTTACGAACAAAGTGGAGAGCTACATGGTTTAACACGAGTTAGAGGCTTTACTCAGGATGATGCTCATATTTTCTGTACGCCAGAACAGTTAGATGAAGAATTTAAAAAAGTTATCGATCTTACATTATATGTATTTGACAGTTTAGGTTTTAAAAACTTTACTGCACAGGTATCTTTAAGGGATCCAGAAAATAAGGAAAAATATATAGGTAGTGATGATGTTTGGGAAAAAGCTGAAACTGCCATTATAAATGCAGCTAAAGAGAAAGGCCTAAATTATGTGATAGAAACCGGTGAGGCTGCATTTTATGGACCAAAACTAGACTTTATGGTTAAAGATGCACTTGGCAGAAGCTGGCAACTTGGCACCATTCAAGTAGATTATAATCTACCCGAACGTTTTGACCTGACATATAAAGGGAGTGACAACAATACACATAGACCTGTGATGATTCACAGAGCTCCTTTTGGTAGTATGGAAAGGTTTATTGCTATTCTCTTAGAACATACAGGAGGTAATTTTCCGCTTTGGTTAATGCCAGAACAGGCTACCATACTCTCTCTCAGCGAGAAATATGAAAATTATAGCCAAAAAGTTTTAAGTTTATTAGAAAATCACGAAATTCGCGGCGTAGTAGATAACAGAAATGAAACCATTGGAAAGAAAATAAGGGAGGCCGAAGTGCAAAAATTCCCTTATATGTTGATTGTTGGAGAGCAAGAAGCTAAAGATGGTACAGTTTCTGTACGTAAACACGGGGAAGGCGATATTGGGACGATGCCAGTAGAAGACTTCGCTAAAATTGTAAAAAACGAAATTGAAAAAACGCTCAAAGCGTTTGAAGTATAACTAAAAACTTGAAGCCATAGCAATACGAAGAAAAAAATCGAGACAACAAAGAGTAACTCGTAAAGAAGATCAACACAAAATCAACCAGAAAATTAGAGCTAGTGAAGTTCGATTGGTAGGTGATAATGTGGAAATGGATGTTTACCCAATAGAAAAAGCTTTAGCTATTGCTGAAGAACTTGGACTTGATTTAGTGGAAATTTCTCCAGATGCCAAACCGCCCGTAGTTAAGGCGATGGATTACAAAAAATTCCTTTACGAACAAAAGAAGCGTGAAAAGGCCATGAAGGCTAAAGCAAGTAAAGTTGTCGTTAAGGAAATTCGTTTTGGCCCTAATACAGACGATCACGACTACGAATTCAAAAAGAAAAATGCTGAAAAATTCCTCAAAGACGGGGCTAAACTAAAAGCATTTGTATTTTTTAAAGGTCGTTCTATTGTATTTAAGGATAAAGGAGAAATTCTATTACTGCGTCTTGCGACAGATCTTGAAGAATATGGTAAAGTAGAACAAATGCCAAAACTTGAAGGTAAGCGTATGACAATGTTCATGTCTCCATCCACCAAGAAAAAACAATAACATAAGAGAGTTATAATTATAAAAGAAGGATAGCATGCCTAAGATGAAAACGAAATCCAGCGCAAAGAAGCGTTTTAAGCTAACAGGTTCTGGAAAGATTAAAAGAAAGCACGCGTTTAAAAGCCATATCTTAACGAAGAAGTCTAAAAAACGTAAGCTTAAATTGACGCACAGTACGTTAGTATCTGATGCCGATAAAGATAATGTTAAACTTCAATTACGTTTAAAGTAAACTGAAGTTTAACGGTTTAAATTCATTATAAACCCTGGAGTTGGGCAAATAAGAATTAAAATTCTTATTTAAAAGTATCGATTTTCGATCGCCTGCTACAAAATTTAAAAATTATGCCAAGATCAGTAAATTCTGTTGCGAAAAGAGCTAGAAGAAAAAAAGTTCTTAAGCAAGCAAAAGGCTACTTTGGACGTCGTAAAAACGTTTGGACAGTAGCAAAAAATGCAGTTGAAAAAGCAATGCTTTACTCTTATAGAGATCGTAAAGCTAAAAAACGTAATTTCCGTTCATTATGGATTATGCGTATTAACGCTGCAGCTCGTCAACAAGGAATGTCTTATTCGCAATTTATGGGAAAAGTAAAAGCTAATGAAATCGGATTGAACCGTAAGGTTTTAGCAGATTTAGCGATGAACCATCCAGATGCGTTTAAAGCAATTGTTGATAAAGTAAAATAAATAAAAACAATTATACTCTCTTATAAAAGACCGGTTTCTATGAAGCCGGTCTTTTTTTATTATCGTTTTTGACCAATATTAGATATTCGATAATCTAAGACTTAAATGATCTTAATTGGATATTATTCCGTTTGTCTTCTAGATTATACAATTCATCTAAACAACCCCACTCATTCATCTAATTACAACTAGTAAATACTAACAATCAATCTATATTTGAAGTATCAAGTATTGATGGTTAATGGTTAGGTTAACGAGCAGTAGTTTGATTGTTTTATTGGTGGTTCTTAAACAATTTGTTTCTTATATAAGCTACTACTGCTCATTTTAGAATTAAAAAAGCCTCGACATATCGAGGCTTTTTTTTTATTTATTCTTTTATTTTTTAATTGAAATAGCAACCGCGACTTTTTGTTTTTTTAGGGCGATAATTAGAATCAAATATAATGAACGAAACACTTAACATTAATTGATTAAAACGTTTGTTTTTAAATACAGAATTAATTCCGCCAAATGAAGTATAGTCCAATAAAACAGGAGTTTCTTCTGAACTTTTAAAATTATGTTCATACCTTAAATCAATCTCAAATCGGCCAAAATGAGCTTTTGCTCCTATATTAGCAGATAAATAAGATTTATCAGTAGGTATTACTCCCCCCTCAAAAGATTCTTCATATTCTAAAACCGCATCTCCAACCATCATACTTAAACCTGGTCCCACGTAGACATCAAACGGCTCATAAATATGATAACCTATAAGTACTGGGACACTTATCTTATCGTAAGAATAAGATGCAAAACGCTTATCAAAAGCAAAGTCAACCTTCGCGGTATTGTATAATCCTTCTAGACGAAGAAAAAATTTACCGAAACTTTTTTGACCATAAATGCCACCATGGAATCCTTCTTTAAATTCAGAATCAAGAGTACCTCCATTAAATCCACTAGCAGGTACACCCTGGGTCTCTATCTCAGCTCCAAAAACATAATTAACGCCAGCCTTCACTCCTATTATAAGATCTTGCTGCGCAAAGGATGTTGTTATAGAAAATAATAGAAAAGAAAGAAATGTAAAAGTTTTTCTCATAGAAGAGCTTGTTATAAAATTCGAGCTAAATATAAAATATATTTAACATTCTCAGAATATTACACATAAAAAATGGAAACTCTTATTAGTTTCCATTTTGATGCATGAATATTTTTAATGTACTTCCCCACCTAAAAGTATCCAATCCTGAATACCGCCTTCGAGTTCGTATACTTCTCTAAAACCATCTTTTTTCAGAATTTCAATAGCCTTTTTAGTATGCTCTTTATTCTCACCGTAAATAACTACTGGTTTATCCTTGGATAGCGTATCAAAAAATAAATAATTATCATTATTTTCATTAAGAATGATATTCTTTGCCCTTAATATATGGGCATCAGCGAATTCTTCTTCCGGTCGCACATCCAATACTTGAAATTCTTCTTCATCAAGACGCTCTAACATTTCTTCAGCTGATATCATATCAATCTCGCTAGCTTCCACTTCCTTGCAAGATTGCAAAGAAAGGAACAACAAGATTACAGCAAAAAAGAGCCTTTTCATTAGTCTTGAGCGGTTTCTCCATCCCATTCCATAAAACCACCCTGCAAATTATAAGTATTTGCGTAGCCTAATTGGTCGAGAATAGCACAAGCTTGGGCACTACGTTTTCCTGATCGACAGTAAACATAAAAATTCTTGCTTTTATCTAATTTTTCAACTTCATCTATAAATTCCTGTCCTTTGTAGATATCAATATTCTTAGATTCAGGAATATATCCTTCTTCAACTTCTTCTTCAGTACGAACATCCAAAATAATAGCATCGTTATCTGTGGATAATTGTTTACTCCATTCTTCTTGTGAAAGCTCTTTCATATTTTAATTTTTCTAATTATCGCAGTAAATATACTGTTCTATAAAAAATCATAAGTAAACTCTCAAATTTAAACATATAATTTTAACATTATTTTAATAAAATTCAACCAAAACAGCTATTATATTTGTACATACAAATATTGTATAGACAATGAAAACGGAAGAGCTTTTAAAAACAAATCATTTAGCCGACAGTAAAAAACTGGTTATTAATATTATGCTATGTGCAGATAAAGCTACTAGTATGATGAACGAAGCTCTTAAACCTCACGAAATTTCAATGCAACAATTTAATGTTCTTCGGATTTTAAGAGGACAAAAAGGAAAACCGGCAAACCTTAGTACCATTCAAGATCGAATGGTGAACAAAATGAGTAACACTACTCGTCTGGTAGATAAATTGATTAAAAAAAATTTGGTGAAACGCTGTGTTTGCGAAGAAAACAGACGAAAAGTAGAAATTATAATTACTAAAGATGGGCTTGCTCTTTTAGAGATTCTAGATCCTTTAGTACAAAAGGTAGAAAATAATTTTGTGAACGCCTTATCCCAAAAGGACGTAGCTGAATTAAATAACAGCCTAGAAAAAATTAGAAACTAAACCTAAAATTATGAATAATACAATTGAAAATTTAAAATGGAGATATGCAACAAAGAAGTTTGATGCATCAAAAAAAATATCAAAAGAAAATTTAGATGAACTACTTGAAGGAGTGCAACTTTCTGCTTCTTCTTACGGATTACAACCTTATCAAATTTTTGTTGTTGAAAACCCTGAGATTCGAGAAAAATTAAAAACCGCTGCTTGGAACCAAACACAACTTACAGAAGCTTCACAAGTAATTGTTTTTGCCAATCATAAAAAATTAGATGAAGCTTATGTAGATAACTACATCAAAAATGTAGCCGAAACTAGAGATCTAAAAGTTGAAGACCTTCAGGGAATGGCAGATATGATTAAAAATTCGACGCTTCAATTTTCTGATGCTAAACAAAATGAATGGGCACAAAAACAAGCGTATTTAGCCCTAGGATTTCTATTGAATACTGCGGCGCATTTAAAAATTGATGTTTGCCCAATGGAAGGTTTTTCAGCTGAAGAATTCGATAATATTTTGGGATTAGAAGAAAAAGGACTGCATACGGCTGTAATTGCATGTATAGGTTATAGAAGCGAGGAAGATAAAATGCAACATGCTGCCAAAGTCCGCAAATCAAAAGAAGATTTATTCAAGTTTATATAAAAATTAAATAATCAAAAATTGCTATGAAAAAGAATATTTTAAAAGGAGCTTTAGCTTCTGCTATTGTAATTGCCATGATGTCGTTTACTGCTGCTATCCAAAAAGTAAACGTGAAAAATAGCACCATAACATGGAATGGTGAAAAAGTTACCGGAAGTCACGAAGGCACTATCGATCTTAAATCGGGCTTTCTGAATGTTGAAGGAGACAAAATTACCGGAGGTGAATTTGTAATGGATATGACTTCTATCAATGTAACCGATCTTGAAGGTGAATATAAAGGTAAATTAGAAGGTCACTTAAAATCTGACGACTTTTTTGGTGTTGCTAATCACCCTGAAGCGAAACTGGTAATTAAAACAGCTTCTAAAAAAGCGGGAAACACCTATGGCGTAGTAGCCGATTTAACTATTAAAGGAATTACTAATCCTGTGGCTTTTGACATGGATTACGACGGAAAAGCTGCACACGCCGATCTTACTATCGATCGTACCAAGTACGAAATACGTTATGGTTCTGGTAGTTTCTTCGATAATTTAGGCGATAAAACAATTTATGATGATTTTGATATCGCTGTAGATTTAAAATTTTAATCTCCCCAACACGTTAGTGAAATCCCGTAATCTCCCCTACAGATTACGGGATTTATTTTTTTGAGCTTTTTATTTGTCCTTTCAAATATCATAACTATCTTTGGAAAGATGAAAAACAGAATTGCAAATACTTGGTGGTGGTCTAACTTACGTTCAAACTTCGTGAGCTAAATTGCCATTATATAAAAATATATAACCTAAAGGCTTGTCTCACGACAAGCCTTTTTTTTGTTTCAACAATCTTTACAGTATGTACACGTTAAAAACCAATCATAAAAAACTACTTGCCGATACGATTACGCCGGTAAGTGTATATTTAAAAGTTCGCGATAAATATCCTAATAGTTTATTGCTAGAAAGTAGTGATTACCACGCCAATAAAAACAGTTTTTCTTACATCTGCTGTAATCCTCTTGCCTCCATACGAGTACAAAACGAAGAAATTATTGAAGAATTTCCTGATGGTACTTCAACGACTACAAAAATCACTTCAGCAATTAATATTCCTGAAAAAATACAAGATTTTGGAAAAGTGTTCGATACTGAAGAATCTGACTTTAAATTTATCAATAACGGACTGTTCGGCTATATTTCTTACGACGGTGTTCGCTATTTTGAAGATATAGAAATTACCAAGAAAAAAGGCGATTTACAATTACCCGATATGTATTACGCGGTGTACCAAAACATCATCGCAATTAATCACTTCAACAATCAAGCTTTTATTTTTAACCATTCTTACGATGGCGACAATAAAATTCCGGAAATAGAACAATTAATAAGTGTCAAGAATTTTTCTACCTATAATTTTTATCGCGACGGAGAAACCGAAAGTAACCTGACTGACGACGAATTTATAAAACAAGTACAGTTTGGTAAAAAACACTGCTTTCGTGGGGATGTTTTCCAAATCGTATTGTCCAGACGCTTCTCTCAAAAATTTAAAGGAGACGAATTTAACGTATACCGAGCACTAAGAAGCATCAATCCTTCTCCTTACCTTTTCTACTTCGACTACGGAAACTTTAAAATCTTCGGAAGTTCACCGGAAGCACAATTAGTTGTCGACGAAGGCCAAGCCGAAATTCATCCGATCGCCGGAACTTTTAAACGTACCGGAAACGATGAAAAAGATGCCGAAATTGCCAAACAACTCAGTGCCGACGAAAAAGAAAATGCCGAGCACGTAATGCTAGTCGATCTTGCTCGTAACGACCTTAGCCGAAACGGAAGCAATGTAAAAGTAGAAACCTATCGCGAAATTCAGTTTTTCTCTCATGTAATTCATTTGGTAAGCAAAGTAACCGGAACCAAAAATCCAGATACGCCAACCATGCAGGTAGTTGCCGATACCTTCCCGGCAGGAACATTAAGCGGTGCGCCCAAACATAGCGCGATGAAGCTTATCGAAGAATGCGAAAATGTAAACCGCGATGCTTACGGTGGTGCCATCGGTTTTATGGATTTTCACGGCAATTTCAATCATGCCATTATCATCCGTTCATTCGTTAGTAAAAATCACCAATTACACTATCAGGCCGGTGCCGGTGTAGTTTCCGAATCTAAAGACGAAAACGAATTACAGGAAGTATATAACAAACTAGGCGCATTAACTAAAGCATTAGAAATCGCTGAAAATATAGAATAATGGCGTTACCACCCTAAGGGGCGGTCGGGCTTTCGGTAGTCGCTTTTTTAAACGCTAACTCGTTTAAAAAGAGCTCCAACAATACCTCTATCCCTAACGCAAAAAGAAACTTTTAAAATGAAAAAAGTATTAGTTATAGATAATTACGATTCGTTTGTGTACAACCTGGTACATTATCTAGAAGATCTAGATTGCGAAGTAACAGTAAGAAGAAACGATCAACTAGCTATCGAATTTGTAGAAAATTTCGATAAAATTTTATTATCGCCGGGCCCGGGAATCCCTTCAGAAGCAGGCCTCTTAAAACCAATCATAGAAAAATACGGTGCCACAAAAAGTATATTAGGCGTATGTCTTGGCCAACAAGCCATTGGTGAAGTGTACGGCGGAACATTAGGAAATCTAGAATCGGTTTACCACGGTATTGCTACCGATATTGATATTGTGGTTGAAGACGAACCGCTATTTGCCGGTTTAGATAAAAAAATAAAAGTGGGGCGTTACCACTCGTGGGTCGTTTTAAAAGAATTACCCGATGCGCTAGAAGCAACCTCTTTTGATGATAAAGGACAAATCATGTCACTACGCCATCGAGAATTTGATGTACGTGGTGTTCAATTTCATCCGGAATCCGTTTTAACCCCAGAAGGTAAAAAAATGATTGAAAATTGGGTAAAAACCGGTTCTTAGGTTAAAACAAAGCAAACATCAAATTTTCAAAACATATACATTTACCTTCCGTTTTATAACGGAGCATTCCATATACCATGAAAGAATTACTCAATAGGTTAATTAACCACGAAACCATAAGCAAAGAAGAAGCAAAACAAGCTTTATTCAATATTTCAGATGGTGAATATAACGAAAGTCAAATTGCTGCTTTTCTAACCGTTTACATGATGCGAAGCGTAACTATAGCCGAGTTAGAAGGTTTTAGAGATGCGCTTTTAGAATTATGTGTTGCGATCGATTTAAGCGCTTACAATCCTATCGATCTTTGTGGTACGGGTGGCGATGGTAAAAACACCTTCAATATTTCAACCACCGCATCTTTTGTAACTGCAGGTGCGGGAGTTCATGTCACAAAACATGGTAATTATGGTGTATCGTCGGTTAGCGGTAGCTCAAACGCTATGGAACATTTAGGGATTCGTTTCAGTAACAATGCCGATTTTTTAGAAAAATGTATCGATAAAGCAGGAATCTGCGTATTGCACGCTCCCCTATTTCACCCGGCTATGAAAAATGTAGCGCCTATTCGTAAAAGTTTAGCCGTAAAAACCTTTTTTAATATGCTCGGCCCAATGGTAAATCCGGCTTTTCCGAAGAATCAATTAGTAGGTGTATTCAATTTAGAATTGGCTAGAATGTATGGGTATCTATATCAAAACACCGATAAAAATTTCAGTATCTTATATGCATTAGATGGTTACGACGAAATTTCGTTAACTAGCGACACTAAAGTAATTTCTAATAACACTGAAAGTATATTAAAACCTAGTGATTTTGGAGTTAAGAAATTAAAACAAGAAGAAATTTACGGTGGCGGAACAATTGAAAATTCTGCTATGATTTTGGTAAATATTCTCCGCGGCAAAGGCACCGAAGCTCAAGAAAATGTAGTTTGTGCCAATGCAGGAATGGCTATTGCAACCGCAAAAAACTGTACACCACAAGAAGGTTTTCATGCTGCAAAAGAATCTATCAAATCAGGAAAAGCCTTGCAAGCATTAAAAAAATTACAAGAATTAAGCTAATAAGAACTTATGAATATTCTAGATAAAATAATTGCCGATAAACATAAAGAACTGGTTTTAAAAAAATTGGTTGTTCCGGTATCTCAATTAGAAAATTCAGCTTTGTTTGAAAGAGAAACGGTTTCTTTAGCCAATGCACTCCGAAAAAGCAAAAGCGGAATTATCGCGGAACATAAACGCCGTTCTCCTTCTAAATCGGTAATCAACCACAGTTTAAATGTTGAAGATGTAGCCAAAGGTTACGAAAATGCCGGAGTAAGCGGCATGTCTGTTTTAACCGATGGCAAATACTTTGGCGGTTCTTTAGACGATTTATTGTATGCTCGCGCTTCGGTAAAAATGCCAATTTTAAGAAAAGAGTTTGTAATTGATGAATACCAATTATTAGAAGCTAAAGCGCATGGTGCCGATGTAATCTTATTGATTGCTGCGGTTTTGGAACGCGAGCAGATCAAACAATTATCTGAATTTGCCAAAAAACTTGGTTTAGATGTGCTTTTAGAAGTGCACAATCAAGAAGAGTTAGAAAAATCGATTATGCCGAGTTTAGATATGTTGGGCGTAAATAATCGGAACCTAAAGACTTTTGAAGTTAGCACCCAAACCAGCAAAGATCTTTCAGCAAAAATTCCGGACGATTTTGTAAAAGTTAGCGAAAGCGGAATTAGTTCAGTAGAAGCCATAAAAGATTTAAAACAGTATGGATACGAAGGTTTTTTAATCGGAGAAAACTTTATGAAAACTGATAATCCCGGTAAAAGTGCGAAGGAGTTTATTGAGGAATTAGAATATAGAATATAGATCGCTTCGCTGTTAGATATGAAATACGAGAAGTGAGAATAAAAAAGTTCAAAGCTTAGTAATAAAAGTAAAATCTAACAGCATGAGATCCCAGATCAAGTCTGGGATGACGAAAACCTTGAAGACTGATGATCAAAAAGATTAATATTGGGCGTTTTCAGCTTTAAACTTTTTTGATTATTGTTAATTGCTAAACGTAAATTGTAACATATGAATTTAAAACTCAAAATATGCGGAATGAAACATCCTGAAAATATTCAGGAGGTTGCAGCAATTAACCCAGATTATATGGGTTTTATTTTCTATGAAAAAACACCACGTTTTTTTAATGCTGAAATTCCAAAAATTTCAGATTCGATAAAAAAGACCGGAGTTTTTGTAAAAGCTAAAATTGCAGATATTCTTGATAAAATTAATGGATACGATCTCAATGCTATTCAGCTTCACGGTGGCGAATCAGCCGAATTTTGTGCGGAATTAAAATCGGTTTTAAAAGCTACGAATATTGAAATCATAAAAGTGTTTTCTGTTAAATCTGAATTCGATTTTAATCAATTAACGGCTTTCGAAGATCATGTTGATTACTTTCTATTCGATACGAAAGGCAAACACAAAGGCGGAAATGGCGAAACTTTCGATTGGACTTTACTCAAGGATTACCCATCTAAGAAACCATTTTTTCTAAGTGGCGGAATCGGTTTAGATCAATTAGAAGATCTACAAGAATTTTACTCTTATTTCAGTAAAATCGGTAAAGATCATTTGCTTTACGCGGTAGATGTAAACAGTGCTTTTGAAACCGAACCCGGACTTAAAAACATAGAAAAACTAAAGGAATTTGGTGATGAGATGATTTGATAATGTGGCAATGTGGTGATTTGAAAATGAAAAAGAGGAATAATTATTTTTAATGTTGAATAAGCTTGAAAATGGCCTATCGAAAATTGCTCGTGAAGAAAGGATGATTTGGAAGTAATACAAGTAAAACGTCATGCTGAACTTGATTCAGCATCTCATGCAAATTATTAAATCCTGAATCAGGTCGGGATAATAAAACAGGAAATCTTAAGCTGAATGCTAAGAACTATAAAATTATAAACTGTTCACTGGAAACTAAGAAGAAAAAAAATTAGGCTGAAAGCTGAAAGCTGTAGGCTAAAAAGCTAAATAAAATGACATACCAAGCAGACGAAAAAGGATATTACGGCGAATTTGGTGGCGCCTTTATTCCTGAAATGTTATATCCTAATGTTGAAGAATTGCGTAAGCAGTATTTAGACATTATGAAGGAAGATTCTTTTCAGAAAGAATTTAAAGCACTTCTTAAAGATTATGTAGGTCGCCCTACTCCACTTTACTTTGCAGAACGTTTCAGTAAAAAATACAACACCAAAGTATATTTAAAACGAGAAGATCTTTGTCATACCGGTGCGCACAAAGTTAATAACACTGTAGGGCAAATTTTGATGGCAAAACGTCTTGGTAAAAATAGAATAATTGCTGAAACCGGAGCCGGTCAACACGGTGTAGCCACTGCTACAGTTTGTGCACTAATGGGAATTGAGTGTATTGTGTACATGGGCGAAGTTGATATTGAGCGCCAGGCACCAAACGTAGCCCGAATGAAAATGTTGGGCGCTACAGTAGTTCCGGCAAAATCGGGTAGTAAAACTCTAAAGGATGCCACTAACGAAGCAATTCGTGATTGGATTAACAATCCGGTAGATACGCATTATATTATTGGTTCGGTAGTTGGTCCACATCCCTATCCTGATATGGTGGCGAGATTTCAAGCGGTAATTTCCGAAGAAATTAAAACCCAACTAAAAGAAAAAGAAAACCGGGAAAATCCCGATTATGTTGTGGCTTGTGTAGGTGGCGGAAGCAATGCTGCAGGGGCGTATTTCCATTATTTAGATAATCCTGAAGTTGGGATTATTGCTGTTGAAGCTGCCGGAAAAGGAATTTATACCGGCGAAAGTGCAGCAACTTCAGCCTTAGGAAAAGAAGGAATTATCCACGGAAGTAAAACGCTTTTAATGCAAACTGAAGATGGACAAATAACCGAACCGTATTCGATTTCCGCTGGTTTAGATTATCCGGGAGTTGGCCCAATGCATGCCAATTTATTTAGAAGTGGTCGTGGTGAGTTTATTTCAATCACCGATAAAGCAGCCATGAAAGCTGGTTTAGAATTGGCAAAATTAGAAGGAATTATTCCGGCTATAGAATCTTCTCATGCCCTGGCTATTTTTGAAGATCGAAAATTTAAAGAAGATGATGTGGTTGTTGTAAATCTATCTGGACGTGGCGATAAAGATTTAAATACGTATATCGATTATTTTGACCTTTAAAAATTAAATTTAAAGTGCTGAAAGTTTTAGTGTTTTCGTCATTCCGTGCTCGACACGGAATCTCATAACGTTAAGTAATCTATTACCGAAATTACTACATGAGACCCTGAATCAAGTTCAGGGTGACGAGATAAAATTAAAATCATAAATAGCTAGAAAAAATGAATAGAATTAATCAAAAAATGAAAGAAGATAAAAAACTTCTTTCTATATATTTTACCTCAGGTTATCCTGAAAATAAAGATACCGTATCGATAATTAAGGATCTTGAAAAAAGTGGAGTCGATTTTATAGAAATTGGATTACCATTTAGTGATCCTTTGGCAGATGGTCCCACCATTCAGGAAAGTTCTACTATCGCATTGAAAAACGGAATGACCACCAACAAACTTTTTGAACAGTTAAAAGATATTCGTTCTGAAGTTTCTATTCCGTTGGTCATTATGGGATATTTTAACCCAATGCTTCAATTTGGAGTAGAAAAATTTTGTGCGAAATGTGAAGAAGTTGGCATCGACGGACTCATAATCCCGGATCTTCCTGTGGATGTTTATAATGATGAATATAAAGCGATATTTGATAAACACGGATTAAAAAATATATTCCTAATTACACCACAAACCTCTGAAGAACGTATACGTTTTATCGACGAAGTTTCCGACGGATTTATTTATATGGTAAGTACCGCTAGTGTTACCGGAGGTACAAAAGGTTTTGGAGAAGAAACCAAAGCCTACTTTAAGCGAATTTCAGAAATGAAACTGAAAAATCCACAGATTGTAGGTTTCGGAATTAGTGATGAAGATACGTTTAACGAAGCCACAAAATATGCCAAAGGCGCCATTATTGGTAGTGCTTTTATTAAACATCTTAACCAACATGGTAAGAACAATATTCAAGATTTTGTAAAATCGGTAAGACCGGTTTAACCAAAGTCTAACACTGTGTTAGGAGCTTTTAAGAGTATGAGTTCGTATCTTTAAGTTGAACCTAAAAAACATGAATTATGGGAGGGCCAATTGAAGATAATCACCGAACTAGAAAAACAGATCAAAAAAATCCGACTCAACCTTCGGGAAACAGAAATGAATCTACCAACAAAGTAGATATCGATGAAAAAACAGTTAAAGATCAACAAAATAAAAAATAAACTTTATGGGAAGAGGCGATAAAAAAACAAAACGAGGGAAAATAGCGATCGGTACCACTGGAAAGCTACGACCTAAACGTAAAAAGTTTAAAGTAAAGCCAACTACCCTCGCAGAACAGGATAAAAAAGCATTGCAGTAAATTATCCAAGATTAAAGCTTTAAGGTATTTATCAGAAAATTTATTATTTCGATGCAATTCTCGTGGCATTTAATCTCGGTTATCGAGTAGATAATTTACAAAAAGAAAATCCCTGAAATTCAAATTGAGTTTCAGGGATTTTTATATGTCTTAAAGCCTCTAGAAAAAATCTTTATACTGCAGCACTCTAAAATCTACGGTATTGAAATTAGAATCTTTCGACTTCAACTCTTTATAAAGTTGCATACTTCCAATCGCTCTGTTTGCTGAACCGGATGGCGCTGTTAAAGAAACTGTTTTTATCAATCTACCGTCCAACACAAATTGATGAATTCTTGGTGGTTCGTTATCGATAACTTTCAGTTTGATATTTTCTTCTTCGGAATTTTTTAAATGTCTTCGGAAAAAATATTCCGGGCCATTCTTACTATTTCCTCCGGTGAATAAAAGCATGTCAATTTTTGGATGATTTCGTAAAATCTGAAGCATATTCCGAAGTTCAACATTTTTCATTCCCAAATCAGAAGCATCGATCTTTTCTCGATAGCTGCTTTCCACTACATCACAAATCCCAATGCCTCGCTGTTGGAGAAAATCCTTCCGCTGTCGAATAGCTTCGACTGAATTATCATAAATCAAATTCAGTTCAAAAATTCGGTCTAAAATTGGCCAAAGCAACCCATCCTGACTTCCGTAGCAAAAATCGACATCACGTTCCTTTAGCCTGCGCTGTGTAAAACGCGGTGGAGGCAATGTTCCTACAATTAATTTGTTCGCATTCTCTGGAATAAATGGTGGGTATGGATGTTTATGGTAGAAAATAGCGATATTGTTTAATTACAAGTGTTATAAAATTCGATTACTTTTTGAATATCTTTTTCTTTTAAGTCCTTATCATTTAATTTTCTCACTAAACTAGGACAGTCTGAAAAATAGTCTGCCGCTCGGTTTTTAAACGATTTAGAAATCCGAATAGTTACTAATGGCGAAGCAATTTCCTCTTGGGGTCGCTTAACATAAAATTCATCGTAATTACCTACAGAAAATCCGCTAGCAACTCCCGTTCCCGTACCATTAGATGTTGTCATAGAAACGCCTCTGGCATATAAATTAACTTTACCTCCTGCAATGACTATTTCAAAAACCTCAGATTTCTTTTCTGAAACAGGTAAGTATACGTAAGTTGACTTGCTACCTTCTTTAATAATTTCTATTCTTTTAATATCGTCCTCAGTAAATTTCTTCTTTTTTGATTTTTTTGAAGCTTTAAATTTTACTTTATTATTCAGATTTACTGTAAGATAATCCTTAGAAATTACAGGAAGCATAACTAATCCTTCTAGCTGTTTTTCGTTTTTTAAAACTATAGTGCCTTCTTGCCAAGACTGAGATTTGGCAACTAAGCTGATGAATAAAAATAAAACTACAGCAATTTTTTTCATTCTTTGTAAATATTGATATTCTTTAAATTCGACCTTCTTTTTCTAAATACTGCGTAGCTTCTTGGAGAGTATCAAAAATTTTATCGGCTGCTTGTACGTTTTCTTTTAAATTGGAATCTGCCTGAATTGCAAAACACTCTAAATCGGCTCCTTTTGCTGAAGCTACTCCAGTTCGAGTATCTTCAAAAACAATCATATTTTCTTTAGGTAAGTTGATTTTTTCGATAGCCGTTAAATAACTTTCCGGATGCGGCTTACTGTTTTTCACATCAGTTCTGGTGATCTCGAACTCAAAATACTTTGCGATATCTGTTTTCTCTAGCAAATATTCAACATTGTTTCTTGGGCTTCCGGTAACCAGATAAATGGGAATATTTTTTTCTTTGAAAAAATCTAAGGTTTCGATAGCAAAAGGCATAAATTCAACTTCAGATTCCTTTACTAATTTTTCGGCCATTCGCTCGCGCTTGTAAGTAAGATCTTTTCTAGAAATTGGTAAATCGAATTGGTCGATCATTGCTTGCGCATTAATAGGAGAAGGCGTACCGGCATAGGTTTTAATGTAATAATCGTAATCTAACTCGGCGCCATAATCCTTTAAAACCTCAACCCACGAGTTGTAATGATAATGTTCAGAATCTACTAAAGTACCGTCGAAATCGAATATTGCTGCTTTAATTTCAGCCATTGTTTTTTAGTTTTTTGGGGTTTCACGAATATAATTCGGTAGCGATAAAAAAAGCAATTTTGAATATTAAACTTTCGTTAGATGTTAGCGTATAAAAACCGGTTCGTTTTCCTTGTCGGTATGCTCAGCACTGAATTTATAATCTTCATAGTCAAAACCTTTAATATCATCTAAAGTTTTAGCCGAAGTATCGATAATATATCGCACCATAGATCCCCGAGCTTTCTTTGCATAAAAACTGATGATTTTTAATTTTCCGTTTTTATAATCTTTAAAAACCGGAGAAATTACCGGAACTTTTAAAGCTTTAGTATCTATTGCTTTAAAATATTCGTTACTGGCAAGATTCACTAAAACCTCATCATTTTTTAATTCTGAATTTAAATAATCGGTCACTTTTTCTTTCCAAACTTCGTAAAGCGTATCGGTATTTTCGATTCCTATTTTAGTTCCCATTTCTAAACGATACGGCTGAATAAGATCAAGTGGTTTTAAAATTCCGTATAAACCAGAGAGTATTCTAAGTGTATTTTGAATATCATCTAATTTATCTTCTGGAATTGTGTAAGCATCTAGCCCATTATAAACATCCCCATTAAACGCGTACATCGCCGGGCGAGAATTCTTTTTGGTATGATCTTCTTCGAAATCCTGGTAACGTGTATAATTAATATCTGCTAATTTATCGCTAATACTCATTAAATCTGAAATCTCTTTCTTGGTCATTCTAGCCAATTTTCGATTCAGTTTTGCCGTAGTTTCCAAAAATGAAGGTTGTGTTCCTCGAGTAGTAGGTAATTTTGATTCGTAATCTAGACTTTTTGCTGGTGATACAACTATTTTCATTTTTCTTTTCTTTTTTTAATTATCCGCAGTTTTTGCTAATTGATATTTTCGTCTTTCCGGACTTGATTTGGAATTTCATAGTAAATTAAAAAATCATGAAGATGAGACCCTGAATCAAGTTCAGGGTAACAACATCTAACTTCGAATATTTTCCGTTTATAAAGTAAAGATAAGACTTCACTTCCCGAAAATAAAAAAGACCTTAAATTACTTATTTATAAAGCAATAGAAAGGTCTTATTCTATAGAATTTAGCTATAAAATTTACAGCATTTCTTTTTGATTTTTTGCGTAGTTGCGCCATTTTTCTATCGCGCCAACTATATCTTCCGGCAAGTCGGAATTAAAACTCATCCACTCCCCTGTCTTCGGATGTGTAAAGCCTAAAGTCTTTGCGTGTAAAGCCTGTCTTGGTAAAATTTTAAAGCAATTTTCTACAAATTGTTTGTATTTGGTAAATGTTGTTCCTTTTAAAATCTTCTCCCCGCCGTAGCGCTCATCATTAAAAAGGGTATGGCCAATATGCTTCATATGCACACGTATTTGGTGCGTTCTACCGGTTTCTAATTTACAAGCCACCAAAGTAACATAACCAAAACGTTCCAATACTTTAAAATGAGTTACTGCCGGTTTTCCTTTCTCGGCATCATCACCTTCATAAACAGTATTCTGCAGTCTGTTTTTAGGATGTCTACCAATATTGCCTTCAACCGTACCCTCATCTTCTTCAACATTTCCCCAAACCATTGCAACATATTCGCGCTCACTGGTCTTATCGAAAAACTGTTTCGACAAATGCGCCATAGCATGTTCAGTTTTCGCAACAACTAAAAGTCCGCTGGTGTCCTTATCTATTCGATGCACTAAGCCTGGCCGATCACTGCTGTTATTCGGCAAATTTTCGAAATGATAGATCAAAGCATTTATTAAAGTGCCGCTATAATTGCCGTGCCCGGGATGCACCACCATTCCTGCTGGTTTATTCACCACAAGAAGTGTATCATCTTCGTAAACAATATCTAAGGGAATATCCTCTGGCGTAAGCAAAAATTCATACGGCGGATGCTCGAACATTACCTGCACCACATCGCCGGCTTTTACTTTGTAATTTTGTTTTACCGCAACATCGTTTACATAAATATTGCCATCTTTCGCCGCTTTCTGAATTTTATTTCGAGTGGCTTTCTCGATATAATTCATCAAATATTTATCAACGCGAAGTGGATTTTGACCTTTTTCAGCCACAAATTTATGATGCTCGTATAGCGTTTCATCGCTCTGCTCTTCCAGCTCGTTATTTTCTTCGGGATGTTCCTTCATTAAAAATCAAATTGGTCTTCGTCTGTAGTTTCTTCAATTTCTGTACTATCTTCTGTTGGGCGTCTATAACTTCCCGAACCATCTCCTAAAACCAAGTCGATTTTTGAAGTTTTCATCAGTTCATCTCCCGATTCAATCAATTCTCCATTATGTCGAAGTTCTAAAACAGCATCTTCAGCAATATCTGGTTTATAAGTAATTTCACCTATCTCAAACCCTAAAGATTTTAAAGTAGGGACAGCTTGTCTTTTAGTTCTACGAATAAGATCTGGAATCACAATTTTTCGATAACCAGAAGGATTTAGCGTCAAATAAATTTTACGATTTTCTTTTACAAATTTACCGGCTCTTGGTACTTGTTCTATCACCGAAAATCTCGGATAATCTGGATTAAAATTAGCCGAATCTAAAATCTCGTATCGCAGATCGTTTTCATCCAAAAGGGTTTCTACTTCGCTTAAGGAAAGTTCAGCTAAATTTGGTACCTCTATACGCTCTCCCTGATTGGTAGTATACTCTAACCATTGCATCGCGCCATAAACAAGAACAACAACTAAAATAATGGCCAGCACAAGCTGAATTAAAAATGTTTTACTGAAAATGAATTTGAACAATCCCATATATTTACAAAATAAAAAGCAAAGATATAAAAACACCTTGGTTTTGGTGACAACCTTTTTTCGTGATATTTTTGTTTTAACGCAACATAATCTGATATATTGAATATGAAGAAAAAAATTGCCATCGCAATGGGCGGCTTCTCAAGTGAATACCGCATTTCTATTAATAGTGGTAATATGGTGTACGAAAACCTGGATCGTAATAAATACGAACCTTACCGCGTGCATATTTTACAGAATGAATGGTTTGTGGTTACAGAGGATGATACTCCTTACCCTATAAATAAAAGTAACTTCACCGTAAAAATTAATGCTGAAATTATAAAATTTGACTGTGTTTTTAACACCATTCACGGTACACCTGGGGAAAATGGTCTCCTACAGGCTTATCTAGAATTACTGAATATTCCGCAAACGGCTGCAGATCATTATCAATCTGCACTTACTTTTAACAAGCGTGATCTGATAAGTGTTTTAAAACCCTACGGAATTAAAAGCGCTAAAAACTATTTTTTGAATAAAGAAGATATTGTAGATGCTGAAGCAATTATTGAAAAAGTAGGACTTCCTTGTTTTGTAAAGGCGAATCGCGCCGGAAGCAGCTTTGGGATCACAAAAGTAAAACAGAAAGATGAATTGTATCGAGCTGCACAAAATGCATTTCAGGAAGACGATGAAGCAATTATCGAATCTTTTCTTGATGGTACTGAAGTTTCTGTAGGAGTAATAACTTTTAATGGTGAAATACTTGCGCTTCCGGTAACCGAAATTGTTTCAGAAAATGAATTCTTTGATTACGAAGCTAAATATTTAGGAAAATCCCAAGAAATTACGCCGGCCAGAATTTCAGAAGAAGACACAAAAAAGGTTCAGGAAATCGCTAAACTCATTTATCAGAAATTAAAAATGAAAGGTTTTTCGAGATCTGAATTCATTTTCCATAATGGCGAACCTCATTTTATAGAAATGAACACTACACCAGGATTAAGCCAGGCCAGTATTTTGCCGCAGCAAGCAGCAAAGGCAGGAATTTTTTTAAAAGAGTTATATGGAAGTGCTATCGAAGCTGCATTAAGCTAGTAATACTAGAAGTTGTAACCGATTTTTAAATGCGCTTTAATAATAGTTTCATTACTATTATAATCACCATTGCTAATAGTAGTTCCATAACCAACACCAATCCCGGTTTCGAAACCAAAATGTTTCCCGATATTTCTTTTTATACCCCATTTTGGTATAAAATATATTTGATTTGTAACACTTACATTACTCTTATTCGAGATAACAAAAAGATCTGGATAAAAACTAGTTTCTAAACTAAGGAAATTAGCCCCGTTATTCCAGGTTCTTTTACCTTTTTCTGAACGCTTTTTGATGTTGTAATACCAGCGTGGCTCTAATGTAATTACAGGAGTCAAAAAATAGTTAAAACTACCTTCTGTCGAAGGCCCCCATAATCCGGCATCTAAACCAATTTCTGTTCTTAGTGCAAATTCATCGGCTAATCTCGACTCGTTGTATCCCCAAATCCCCAAAACACCGGTTTGGATTCCGTATAAGGATTTTTCTACTGAATTGTTTTGCGCTTTTAAACTTGAGCTAGCAAATACTAAAAACACTAAAATTGTGATGATTCTGTTCATTTTTTGATTGATGCTTTTATAAAGAGCAGCGAATATAAAAAAATAACGTTTACACCTACAATATAAAATAGAATTTTGTTTCCTTCTTTTTTTATAAGACCTTAGTATTTCAATTCATTTTTCATGAGAAGAGCTGTATTTCCGGGATCTTTTGATCCTATAACTTTAGGACATGTAGATATTATTGAAAGAGGACTTCCGCTCTTTGATGAAATTATTCTGGCTATCGGCACCAATAGCAGTAAAAAATATATGTTTTCTTTAGAAAAACGTCTTGAGTTTCTGGAAAAAACCTTCCAAAATGAGCCTAAGATCAAAGTCACAACTTACAGCGGACTAACAGTTGATTTTTGTAAGAAAATTGAAGCAAAATTTTTACTTCGTGGTCTAAGAAACGGGATCGATCTTGAATTTGAAAAAGCTATTGGCCAAACTAACTACAAAATGGAGAATATCGAAACGGTTTTTCTAATTGCTTCTTCTGGCCTCGAACATATTTCTTCTACCATTGTTAGAGATGTGATGCAACATGGCGGCCAGTATCAATTTATGGTGCCGGATTCGGTGAATAGTGAGTAAATTTTACATTTAAGTATTCCTATTGCATTTCCTACAGAAAACTTTTAAAAATTTCTTCTAAAACCCTACAATCTCACATTACTAATAAAATCTATTTTCTACTATCTATGTTCTATAATCTAGAATCTATTATCTAACAGCGATAGCGATCTAATATTCCGTAACATGCCCCCAGTTTTCACCGGTTTTAATACGGTGTAACTGCATTTCTGAAATTCCGAATTGCTTCGCGATCATCTTTAAGCGTGTTCTTCGGTTGGGATCAAAAATCTTACGTTTGATGAATTTTACCTTTGTTTCGGTCAATTTTGCATGGCTTGGCAGTTTGCGTACAATATTTTTGTTCTCAGGATTGCTAAATTGATGAATTTCCTTTTCACGCTTTGTAGCCCATTTTAGATTCTCCAGGCGATTATCTTTTTTATCGTAATTAAGATGAATTACAAAACGCTGCCCTTCTTTTCGCTCTAAAAATAACTGCGCCATTAATTTATGAACATAACGACTGGACCACACAGAATTTTTAAGTTTAATTCTGACCATTTCGTAGCCATTTCCGTATTTTTTTTCTTGAAGCTCCTCTTCCCCCGTTTCCGTAATTCTGATCACTCTACCAAAATTGGAAATTTTGTAGTGCTCCTTTTCCGAAACTTTATCGTCGAATATAACTTCTTTCCATTCTTCATCAAAATAACTTCTAACCATAGGGGAAAAATATCGTGTAATTTAGAAAAAATAATTAACTGCTACGCCTGTAAAATAATTACGCGGGTAACCTGGATAATAATAACGTGGTGCTGCACCACCAAAACCAACCGCATTTGGTAAAACGCTAGCAGCGTAATGCTCATCAAAAAGGTTATTGATTCCTCCGTAAATATTTAGCTGAAGATCCTTTATAATATCAAAAGCATAAGCAGCTTTTAGATTAACGAGATCATAAGCATCGGTGTACAAAGCATTCGCATCGTTAAGCGGAATTTCACCTACATTTCTATACAACGCATTAAAACTGAAACCAAAATCTGTACTAAGATCTAAGCCTGCATTAATGGTATGTTTTGGAACTCCAGGTAACTCGTTGCCGGAATAATCTATTTCTTCATTAACAAAACTATCAAATTCAAAAAAATTGTAAGCGGCATTTATAAACGGATTCAACTGCCAGTTTTCAGCAAAATCTAAGCTGTATTTTCCGAAGAATTCAACTCCGTTATGATCGGTTTTACCAGCGTTAATTCCCACATATTGATCTTCAGCAACCCGTTGCGCAACGAGTAAATTTTTAACCTGAATGCTATACAAAGAAACTTCAGTGTATAATCGATTATTTAACCAATTCCCCTTAAAACCTATTTCGTAATTAAAACCAGTTTCTGCTTTTAAATCGGTATTTATTTGTCCTTCCGGAGTTAAGGTTTCAGCGACTGTTGGTGTAGAAAAACCGTGACTTACCGAAACATAAACATTTTTATTTTCAGCAACTTCATACGACAAACCTATTCTTGGTGAAAAAACGGCATCAAAAGTATAATTCCCGGTTTGATCGATACCATCTTCAGCATAAAAATCATCCAAACTATAACCAGTAGTATTAAAATTTAAGCCGGCTTCTAATAATAAACGCTCGCTCAAATCCATATTAAGTTGCGCGAAAAAATTTGCATAATGGCGATCCTGTTCATTATTACTTAAATGTTCTCCTCTTATGCTACCGATATTATCAAAATCTTCATATAAATTTTCAAAAGTTCCGGTTTCGTACCACTCATTATAATATTGCGCTCCAAAACTAATTTCTGAAGGCAATTCAAACAGTTTCGTAGAAAGACTAAAATTAGTTCTTGCTCCGGCAGATAATCGTTCCTCTTTTAGAATATCAAAAGGTCTTGGCTCGTAGCCATTTCTAAAACTTACAAATACACTGGTTTGATTGGTGAAATTATCAGAAAAATGATGCTTATAACTTACGCCTAACAAACCGCGATCATAACTTTCGTAACCTTTGGAAGCTCCCCAGGTAAAAGCGGCACTTTCTGGATCATTTAAAAAATCATCCTCATTTATCGAACTTGGTATATAGGCTTTTAATTTGACGAAATTGGCCAAAAACGACAGACTATTTTTTCCTGAAGTCAGCACTTTTGCATTTACCAATCCAGACTTTCTATCGTAAGCGCCATTCTCTCGCCAACCATCACTTTGTACATGATTATAAGTTGCAAAGACTGAAGTTTTTTCTGAGTTTATAGAAACGATATCAGATTTTTTCCAGGTATTATAGCTTCCACCCTGCACTTTTACGCCAACCCGACTTTCATTTAATCCGGGATCTGCGGAATACAGATTTATAGAACCTCCAAGCCCGGCGCCGTAAATACTACTTGTTGGTCCTTTAATAACCTCAACACGTTCTAAAGATTCCTGGTCGATATCATCTAAAGTGAGTGAACCTTCTGCCGTGGCAAGTGGAATTCCGTCGAAATATGCCTGAATTCGATTTGTAGAATACTGCGCTCTACCGCCAATTCCTCGGATATTGATCTTATTTGTATTTAAAGCGCCTTGATTTACATAGACGCCGGGTACATAATTAAGATTATCTACAAAATTTACCGCATCGGTTCGTTTAAGATCACTTTTTGAAAGTAAACTTACCGCGGCAGGAGTTTTTTGTAATTCGGTTGGAATTAGTGTACTTCTTAAAGTTACTTCGGAAAGAGATTCGTTTGAAGACAGTAGATATACCTTTAAATTAGTTCGATTTTCTTCAAATCTTAGTTTTTTCGTTTCAAATCCAATAGCGCTGAATTTTACAATAACGGGAAATTCAATATTTTCAATAGTAAAAAATCCATTATCACCAGAAACAGCAACAACTTCTGAAGCTGCAATGATATTCACATTTGCAATAGCTTCAGAAGTTGTTTTATTTATAATTTGTCCTTCTATTCTTTGGCCAAAGGATTGCTGTGCACTAATTATTAAAATTAATGCGATAATTATATTCTTCAAATTTCGTTTTTTTAAATGAACTAAAAATTATTCAGCAGAAACTCTCCAAATCACTCCTCCATTATCATCATTTACTAAAAGATCTCCATTAGGCAAAGTGGTAACTCCAACCGGGCGACCATACACTTTGCTGCCATCTTCACTGGCTATAAATCCAGTTAGAAAATCTTCTGGTTGCTGTGGTTTACCATTGGCATCAAACGGAATAAATATCACCTTGTATCCTGCAAAATTAGAACGATTCCAAGAACCATGTTGTCCTACAAATGCTCCGTTTTTATAGCGGGCAGGGAATTGATCTTTATCGTAAAATGCTAGACCTAAAGAAGCTGTATGAGAACCTACCGGAACATCTGGAATTTTGGCTTTTTCTACCATATCGTTATGAGGTTCTTTATGCCATCTGGGATCTTTGATATCACCATAATAAGAATATGGCCACCCGTACCAACCATTTTGTTTTACACTAGTTACATAATCTGGCACCAGATTATCACCAAGTTTATCACGTTCGTTAACGGCAGCCCAAAGCTCACCGGTAATTGGATTGTAATCTACACCCACTGGATTTCTAAGTCCTGCAGCGTATACAACTTCGTTAGATCCATCTGGATCCATCATAAGCACATTAGCTCTGCGCTTTTCTTTTTCCATCCCGTGTTCTCCTGCGTTGCTTGAAGAGCCAACAGTAACTACCAGTTTTTTACCATCTTTGCTGGCAATCAAATTTCGCGTCCAATGGTGATTATATCCACCTGCAGGAAGATCTTTCACTAGTTCTCCTTCACCTTCAAGAGCAGTCATTCCATCTTTATAGGGCCATCTTTTTATAGCATCTACATTTGCCACATAAAAATAACCGTCTAGGATTAGCATTCCGTAGGGTTGATTTAAGTCTTCTGCAAAAATAAAGCGCTCTTCTGGTTTACCATCTTGGTTGGCATCCCTTAAAAGCGTAATTCTATTCGCACTTTTTTTAGCATCGTCACTTTCGACTACAAAAATATCTTTTTCGTTTGGAGCTACATAAGATCTTCTTGGATGCTTTAGACCTTCAGCAAACTTAGAAACAGTAAAGCCTTTTGGTGCTACTGGCATTTTTCCTTCTGGCCAGGGCACTAATTTGCTGTTTTTTTCTACAGACTCCGAAGAATATGGAGAAGGCAATTGCAGAAAACCTACAGTTGTTTCTACAGTTACAGATGGTTGATCTGCCAGTTCCTTTTTCTTCTTTTTACTTAAATTTTCCTGCATTTGTGCAAATCCAGCAAAACCGATAAATGTTAGTAAACCTACACTTATAATTTTCTTTTTCATGTTCTTAGCATTTTTCCCGAAAATAATCTGAAATACGCCTACATGAAAATCAAAAGCAGTGATTAAGTATAGTTTAACAGCAAAAAGCTTATAGTTAAAATATTTTGTGAAAAGTAAAGACAGGAAAGCAGCAAAATCACCACCTATTTCTATGGCTAAGCCCATTATTAAGTTTCTAAACTAGTAGCTTCAACATATTTTAAGTAAGTTTACAGCCTATTTTTTGTGTTATTACGTATCTATGGAAAGACTTCTTTTCTTTGGCTTTATATTGATTGTTTTTAGTTCCTGCGATTTTTCTAAATATCAACTACAGGACGAATATGATTTTACCACACGTTTTGAAAAATCGAAAGGGAAGGAAACCGATATTTATCCTAATGTAATTCAGTTTTACGAAGATCTTTCTAAAGTTTATTCTTCAGTACAATTAAAAGCTTTTGATACTACAGACAGTGGTAAGCCTTTGCATTTGGCTATTTATAATCCAGATGCCCAGTTTGATATTGATAAGATTAAAGAAGATAAAAGCATTTTATTAGTACTAAATGGGATCCATCCCGGGGAAAGTGATGGTATCGATGCGACAATGATGCTCTTTAGAGATTTGGCGCAAGATTCTATAAAAATTCCAGAGAACGTAGTTTTAGCTACCATTCCCGTTTATAATATTGGTGGTGCACTAAATAGAAACTCATTTTCCAGAACAAACCAAAATGGCCCAAAAGCATACGGCTTTAGAGGAAATGCTCGCAACTACGACCTAAACCGTGATTTTGCTAAAGCAGATACTAAAAATGCTCGCGCTTTTTATAAAATATATCATTATTTAGAGCCTGAGGTTTTTATTGATAATCATGTAAGCAATGGCGCAGATTATCAATATACATTAACACATCTTTTTACTCAGCACGATAGATTAGGTGGCGATATTGGCAAATACTTGGATGAAACCATGATGCCGGCTTTAGAAGATTCTCTAAAAAAGAAGAATCTTGATATTACGCCTTACGTAAATGTTTTTAATGAAGTTCCTGAAAAAGGATTTTCTCAATTTGTAGATTATCCTCGCTATTCTACAGGATATACTACTATGTGGAATACTTTAGGGATGATGGTAGAAACCCACATGCTTAAACCTTATGACAAACGTGTTTGGGGAACATACGAGTTGATGCGGTCGATGATCGCCATTACAGATAATCAATCTGAAAAAATAAAAGAACTAAGAGCTTCAGAAAATAAGAAATATCTTACCAAACGCTGGTATCCTATACACTACAAACCAGATATGGAAAATCCAAGTATACGTGAGTTTAAAGGATTTGAAGGCGAAATGATACCGAGTGAGGTTACCGGTGGAGAACGATTAAAATACGATCGTAATAAACCTTTTACAAAAGACATCGAATATTTCAACAATTTTGTGGCTGAAGACCGTGTTGATATTCCCAGAGGATATATTATTCCGCAAGGATGGTGGAACGTCATCGATCTTTTGAAGATGAATAATATTAAAATGAAAGCTTTTGATAAAGACACCACTTTATATGTTCAGCAATACAAAATTGAAAATTACGAAACTGTAGAATCAGCCTACGAAGGGCATTACATGCATAAAAATACCGAAGTCTCGGCAAGCATGGATTCGATTTCTTTCAGAAAAGGAGATTATTATGTTAGTACCTTTCAGGATGGGGTTAGATATTTGCTGGAAATGCTAGAACCGGCTGCAGAAGATTCCTTCTTCAATTGGAATTATTTTGATACCGTACTTCAGCAAAAAGAACATTTCTCGCCTTATGTTTTCGAAGATATTGCGAAAGAACTACTGGATAAAAACCCAGAATTAAAAAGTTCCTTTGAGGAAGAAAAAAACAACAATGCCGATTTCGCCAAAAATTGGTATGCGCAATTAGAATGGCTACATAAACATTCTAAATATTACGAATCGGCACACTTGCAATATCCGATTTTCAGGATTCCACGTTAATTTTTGGAGCAGGAATTTCCTCGTCCTCAAATAACAATTTGATGTTTGCGTAAGAGTTATCAAGGGCTTTTTCAGCTTTGGCAGGACTTTTCCATTTCACCTTTTCTATACCTTCTTTTTCTTGCGGAATTAATTCACCATCAAAATCACTGGTCATATTATACCAGTATGTTTCTTTTAAGCGATATTTGCCTTTACGTTTAAAAATATGAAATGTAGTTCTAAGAAAGCTTGTAATTTCTAAACCCGAAATTGCAGTTTCTTCTTCTACTTCTCTAATAGCACATTCTTCAATACTCTCTCCTTTTTCAATCTTACCTTTTGGAAGATCCCACTTATCATTTCTAAAAATAAAAAGTATTTCCCCTTTTGGATTATATACCTTACCACCACCTGCGATAACAGGTTTTATCTTTTTACGTAGAAATTTAAGCAGTTTTTCTTCTTTTTTGTGGTATAAATTTACATGAGTAATTTTCCCCTTATTTATTTTTCTGATTAAACGCTTTAATCGTACGGTTTTAATCGAATAAGTTTTATACTCACCTCCTAAATCTTTATTTGTAGAAAGAATTATCGGGGTATCATTCACAAAAACTTTATACATTTGTAGTATGATTTTAAACAAAGAAACAGCAATAAAAACTGCTGAAGTATTATTGCAAATTAAAGCAATTAAATTAGAACCACAAGAGCCATTTACATGGGCCAGTGGATGGAAGTCTCCTATATACTGCGATAATCGTATAGTACTCTCTTATCCTTTAATAAGAAATTTTATACGAGAAAACTTTGCTAAGCAGATAGAAGAAATTTACGGAAAACCCGATGTAATCGCAGCTGTAGCTACCGGAGCCATAGGTATAGGAATGCTAGTTGCTGAGTATTTAAGTCTTCCTTTTGTATATGTTCGACCTGAAGCTAAATCCCATGGAAGAAAAAACCAGATCGAAGGAAATCTTGAAGCAGGGCAAACCGTCGTTGTTATCGAAGATCTTATTAGTACAGGCGGGAGTAGTTTAAATGCAGTAAAAGCACTTAGGGATAGCGGAGCCAATGTAAAGGGCATGCTAGCTATATTTTCTTATGGTTTCGATATTGCTGAAGAAAACATTAAGAACGCCAATCTACAGGTTCATACATTAAGCAATTACGAATATCTAATTGATACTGCGCAACGTACCAGTTATATTAAAGAATCTGAAGTTGAAATTTTAAAAAGCTGGAGAGAAGATCCGGCAAAATGGAGCCCACTATAGTATGAATTTAGAAAGTCCAAAAGTAACTGCAAGTAAGAGTCAGCAAGAAATGTACAATTTCCTGACGAACGTAGAGAATTACGATCAAATAATGCCTAGCAGCAAAGAGAAATTTGAGGTATTGTCTTCAGAGAAATTTCTTTTTCAATTAAAAGGAATGCCAGAGATTGCACTTAAAATAGTGAATACCGACGAGCCAAATTTAGTGGTTTTAGGTTCTGGATCTGATAAATTTCCTTTCACCCTAAGTATTCATATTGATCAGAATGGTACAGGTAGCGAAGTTCAGCTTTTATTTAACGGTGAATTTAATGCCATGATGGCGATGATGGTTAAAAGTCCATTACAGAAATTTATAAATAGCCTGAGCGAAAATATTTCTAAATTATAGTTTACGATATTCGACAAATCTAAAAGCTGTTTTAAAATTCGATGTTTTGAAACAGCTTTTTTAATACATCAGCTTTACTTCTTTCAAATCGAAAGTTTTATAAACAGAATCTTCAACTTCAACATTCAAAAGTCCGCTAGTAGTTACTCCACGTATAATTCCGCTAAAATATTCTCCGTTGGGCCATTGAAATGTGGAAACGACATCTTTCTTAAACATCAAAGAAGCATATTCTTCTAAAATAAGTGTTTCTTTTTCTTCTGAAAGCAATTCGAGTCTCCCTACTAACTCTTTTAAAATATTATTTAAAACTTCATCAAGATCAAATTCGTTACCGGTTTGTAATTTCATTGAAGAAGCCTGCTTAAGATTACCAAAATCATCTTGGTTTACATTCAATCCAATACCTATTACACTAGCCGCGATGTCAGTTTGTTTTAGGATATTTTCGATAAGAATGCCACACATCTTAAAATTCACTGACATTATGTCGTTGGGCCATTTTACAGATAATTTAGGAACATTAAACCTATCAAGAACCTTAATTACCGCCAACGATACAACAGCATTTAATAAAAAATGATGATTAACCGTTACCTTAACTTTAGGATAAAGCAAGCTGAAAGTTAGATTTTTGCCAGGTGTAACATTCCAAACAGCTCCTCTTTGCCCCTTACCTTTAGTTTGAAAACGGGCAGCAATACAAACAGATTCGAAGCTAGAATTATCATTGTAATACTGCTTTGCAAAGTCGTTTGTAGACGGGATGGCATTAACTTTGATTATACGCATAATAGACTAATGAAAAGATTGTCGCTAAATGTTGTGTTAAGTAGGTCTATAAAAAGCCAAAAAAACATAACTTTGCGTAAATAAATAAATTTAATGACGAAAAAAGTAACAAACAACGATCAACTTATAGCACATATCATTAAGGGAATTGAAGATGTAAAGGGAAATGATATCGATATCCTCGACTTAAGAGAGATTGAAAATACAGTTTGTGATTATTTTGTTATCTGCAACGGTACTTCCAACACACAGGTAAACGCCATAGTTAATTCAGTTCAAAAATCCGTAAGTAAAGCTTTAAAAGATAAGCCCTGGCATATCGAAGGTAGCGAAAATGCCGAGTGGGTTTTAATGGATTATGTAAATGTTGTTGTTCATGTGTTCCAGAAACACATTAGAGAGTTTTACGACATCGAAAGTTTGTGGGGAGATGCAAAGATCACATCGATCGAAACAAAGTATTAATTATTTAGAAGAAGACCAAGAATGGCTAAAAAGCAATCAAATAAAAAATTAGACCCTAAAAAACCTAAGTTTAGTGCATATTGGATTTATGCAGTAATCATATTGGTGTTTTTAGGAATTAACTTTTTTGGAGGAAGTGGATTTGGTGAACCATCAAAAATCACCCCTCAGCAGTATATGGACTATCTTTCTGAAGGAGATATTCAGAAAACAGTTGTCATAAACAGATCGATCGCTAAAGTTTATCTTACCGACGAGGCGAAAGAAAAAGCGATCCACAAAAAAAGTGGAGAATCAGATTTTTTAAGTACCGGTAGTGCTCCAGATTATAGTTTTCAGATAGGAAGTTTAGACAAATTTCAGGAAGATATAGAAACTATTGAGAAAGAAGATAATGTTAGCGCTAAACTTAGTTTCGATAGCGATAATAATGTTTTGGGAGATATACTAATTACGCTATTACCATTTGTACTGATCATTGGTATTTGGATTTTCATTATGCGAAAAATGAGTTCAGGTGGCGCAGGTGGTGCCGGTGGACAAATTTTCAATATTGGAAAATCAAAGGCTAAGTTATTTGATCAAAATACAGATGTAAAAACCTCTTTTAAAAACGTTGCCGGATTAGAAGGTGCTAAAGAAGAAGTTCAGGAAATTGTAGACTTCCTAAAACAACCAGAAAAATACACCAGCTTAGGTGGTAAAATTCCAAAAGGAGCTCTTTTAGTAGGACCTCCTGGAACTGGTAAAACATTATTAGCTAAGGCCGTTGCCGGTGAAGCTAAAGTACCTTTCTTCTCTCTTTCAGGATCAGATTTCGTAGAAATGTTCGTTGGAGTTGGTGCCTCTAGAGTTAGAGATTTATTTAAACAAGCTAAAGAAAAATCTCCATCAATTATTTTTATTGATGAGATTGATGCTATTGGTCGCGCTCGTGGAAAAAGTAATTTTTCTGGATCTAACGATGAGCGTGAAAACACACTAAACCAACTATTGACTGAAATGGATGGTTTTGGCACAAATACCAATGTAATTGTTATTGCGGCAACCAACCGGGCAGATGTTCTGGATAAAGCATTAATGCGTGCTGGTCGTTTTGATAGACAGATCTATGTAGATCTTCCAGATTTAAATGAAAGACGTGAGATTTTTGAAGTTCATTTAAAGCCACTTAAAAAGGTAGCCGAAGAACTTGATACTGAATTCCTTGCAAAACAGACTCCGGGATTCTCTGGTGCAGACATTGCAAATGTTTGTAACGAAGCAGCGCTTATTGCGGCCAGAAAAGGAAACAAAGCGGTGGGCAAACAAGATTTCTTAGATGCCGTAGATCGTATTGTAGGAGGTCTTGAAAAGAAAAATAAAATTATTACTCCAGACGAGAAAAAAGCGATTGCTTTTCACGAAGCTGGTCACGCCACGGTAAGTTGGATGTTAGAGCATGCAGCGCCACTAGTAAAAGTTACCATTGTACCACGTGGACAATCCTTAGGAGCTGCCTGGTATTTGCCTGAAGAGCGATTAATCGTTAGGCCAGAGCAAATGTTGGATGAGATGTGCGCCGCTCTTGGTGGTCGTGCCGCAGAAAAGGTTATTTTCGATAAAATTTCAACAGGTGCTTTAAGTGATCTAGAAAAAGTAACTAAACAAGCAAAAGCTATGGTTACTATTTACGGTCTAAATGATAAAGTAGGTAATCTTACTTATTATGATTCATCTGGACAAAGTGAATACAATTTCACGAAGCCATATAGTGAGAAAACATCGGAGCTTATTGACAAAGAAATTTCTAATCTAATTGAAAGTCAATATCAGAGAGCTTTAGATCTTTTAACCGAAAACAGAGATAAGCTTACCCAGTTAGCTGAAATTTTATTGGATAAAGAGGTAATCTTTAAAGACGATTTACAAAATATTTTTGGAGAACGACCATTCAATAAAAACACGGCACATTTAAATGAGGTTAGAGAAAGTGAGGAATCTGCTCCTACTACATCTAATTTAAATTTACCTGAAAATTCAAGCGACGAAGGAATTAAAAATAATTCTTCGATAGATAAATAAAATTTATATCAACTGCTAAAAAATCTTAATTTACCTAAGGGTTAAATTAAGATTTTTTACCTTTGATTAAAATGATGTTTACAACCACACTCAGAACTATATGAATCTATTTAGAAGATTCTTAAACCCTAATAAATCAAAATCAGACAAAGATCAGGAAACACCTGATAAAACTGATCGTGGGAAATATATGCCAGAGGTGAAACTTCCCACCGATGAACGTTTTATGCTGAATTTTAAAAATAACGGGGGGAAATTTTTATATTGTGAAGATGAGGCTGAAATTCAGGAAGCCTTTGATAATATTCTTCTAGAAAATGATTGGTACGAAAAGCAGTGTTGTTGCTTTGATGAAAATTTAAAAAATAAATTCGATAGTTTTAATTTAGATTTTAATTCTTCAGCAAACGCTCCTTTTTTTCTTTCTACATGCGAATATCTAGTTGCCAATGATGGATCTATACTAATCTCTAGCAACCAGATTAAAGAAAGGAAGCTTAGAGAATTACCGGCAGATTTTATTATCTTATCTTCTACAAGCCAATTAATAGACAGTATCGGTGAAGGTTTGCGAGGTATCAAGTTTAAAAATAAACAACGAATTCCTTCAAATATTACCACCATTAAGAATTTTGAACCACAGAAAGAAAGTGATTTTATGAGCTACGGTAGTAGTAGCAAAAATTTGTATTTGCTTCTTCTGGAAGATCTTTAATATTTATGAGGGAAGCGATAATTAGAACAGTATCAGGATTACTATATATATCAATATTAGTAGCCTCTATCCTTTCTTCTGAATTAATTTTTATTGGTCTTTTTTACATACTTGGGCTTATCTGTCTTATCGAAATGCAAAAGTTATTGCATTTAAAAAGTTACGCGCTATACGCAGTACAAGCCTTATTATTTTATCTTTTCAGCTTTTTAAAATTTGATCAAAACGCCACGCTAATTCTTTTAGCGGTTACCATATTTGTAAATTTATTTTTAGTAAAAGATCTGTTGGTAATTCGTAAAATACCGGTATTTGAAAAAAAGAAATACATTATTATTATATTTTATCTAATATCGTCGGTTATTTTTTTAACGCTTATCCCAACTATCGAAGGTGAATTTAAACCGAAGCTCGTTGTAGGAATCTTTGGTTTAATTTGGACTAATGATACTTTTGCTTATATTGTAGGTAAGAATTTTGGAAAACGTAAATTATTCGAAAGAATTTCTCCTAATAAAACTGTAGAAGGCTTTATTGGAGGTATTATATTTACTGCAATTGTAAGTTATTTCATAGCAGATTACACCTCCTTTCTAAATCCGTTAGATTGGGTAGGTTTAGCGATTTTCATTAGTGTTTTTGGTACTTTAGGAGATCTAATCCAATCTAAATTTAAACGTCAGGCCGGCGTAAAAGATAGTGGGAATCTAATGCCAGGACACGGTGGTTTGTTTGATAGACTAGATAGTATTATTTTTGCGGCCCCATTTGTTTATGCTTACTTATACCTTTTAAATTATGTTTCATAAAGAAGGCTACAAAATCATGGCTATTACTGCAGTTTCACTGTTGGTAATAAATATTGGTTCTTATTCGTTAATTAATCAATATTGGATAAAATTTGCCATTTTAGCGGCATCAATACTATTCTTTGCTTTAATTGTCCAGTTTTTCAGAAACCCGAAAAGGCAAACCGCTATAAATGACAATAATGTTGTTGCTCCCGTAGATGGTAAGGTTGTAGTTATTGAAGAGGTTTTTGAGAAAGAATTCTTTCAAGAAAAAAGACTACAGGTAAGTATTTTTATGTCTCCTCTTAATGTGCATGTTACCCGGCACCCAATTGGCGGAAAAGTAAAATACAGTAAATATCATCCAGGTAAGTTTTTGGTTGCCTGGCATCCAAAATCGAGTGAAGAAAACGAGCGAACTACTGTAGTAGTAGAAAACCCCGTAACAGGACCAATATTATATCGCCAGATAGCAGGAGCTTTAGCGAAGCGTATAGTTAATTATGCTGAAGAAGGTAAAGAGGTAGTACAGGGTAGCGATAGTGGATTCATAAAATTTGGATCACGTGTAGATGTTTTTTTACCTCTTGGCACTCCTATCAATGTTGCATTAAATGAAAAAGTAAAAGGCGGAATTACCGTTATTGCTGAAGTTTAAATTTATGTTTTAGTTATGCCTGAAAGTAACAGGAATCGTTTTTTGAAAGCTTACGAAATAGCCAGCAATACCAGCAAAAAATTACCTCCAGATATTATGCTGCATTTTTATGCTTATTATAAAAGAGCTACAGAAAATAATGGTTTTTACATCCCACCTTCTGAAGGCGGAGATCTTAGAAGTGCATTTAAAATTAACGCTCTTTTCCAGGTTAAAGATCTAAGCAAAAAAGAAGCTGAAGAAAAATATATTGAACTTGTTGAAAAACATATTGGCAAAGTTCCTGAATAGATATTAGATATTAGATATTAAGAAACTTTAAAGCTCAAAATCACGAGGAGTATTAAGCGATTATTTTTTTCAGCATTCTCGATTCGAGAAATTCTATTTTCCGATCTTACTTTTCTTTCAAAATAGAGGCAAATAAAAAAGCCCCACTAGATGTGAGGCTTAATTTATATTTGATCTATATTTTTTACTTTAAGCTTGACAAACTTGCTTTTAAAGCTTCAATTTTAGCTTCTGCATCAGCTTTTTTAGCTTTTTCTACTGCCACCACCTTATCTGGCGCATTGTTTACAAAACGCTCATTAGAAAGCTTTTTATTTACTGAATTTAAGAAACCTTCAGTGTATTTTAATTCTTCCTCTAATTTTACAATTTCAGCTTCTATATCAATTGCTCCACCAACCGGAATAAAATAATCGTTCGATTTCACTCTAAAGGATAACGCACCTTCAACCTGTTCGTTTACATATTCCAGGTTTTCGATATTACCCATTTTAGCGATCACTTTGTCAAACGAGTCTGAAACTTTATCGTTATTCTGAATTTTAAGATCAATGGTATTTTTAAACGCAATGTTTTTATCGGTTCTAATTTTTCTAATACCTGAAATAACTTCAGAGGCAAAAGCAAATTCGCTAATAATCTTCTCATCATAAGAAACTTGTTCTGGCCATTTCGCCACGATCAAAGCTTCTTGCGGAGTTCGTTCACTTATGGTTTGCCAAATCTCTTCAGTAACAAAAGGCATAAAAGGATGAAGAATGCGTAGATTATCTTCTAAAATAGTAATTACCGCATCAAAAGTTTTCTTATCGATTGGCTGCTCGTAACCTGGTTTTACCATTTCTAAAAACCAGCTACAATAGTCATCCCAAATCAATTTATAAGTTCCCATCAAAGCATCGCTAATTCTGTACTTAGAATAATGATCTTCGATTTCAGCTAAACTTTTCTGGAATTTTGCTTTATACCAGTCGATTGCAATTTTAGACGTTTCTGGCTGCTCGATTTCGGCTGAAACTTCCCATCCCATCACCAAACGGAATGCATTCCAGATTTTGTTAGCAAAAGCACTTCCCTGCTTACAAAGATCCTCATCGAACATTAAATCATTTCCGGCAGGAGAACTCAATAACATCCCCACGCGAACACCATCGGCACCGTATTGATCGATCAACCCTAGCGGATCTGGCGAGTTCCCTAAAGATTTAGACATTTTGCGACGCTGTTTATCTCTAACAATTCCTGTTAAGTAAACATTTTTGAATGGTCGTTCCCCGCGATATTCGTAACCTGCAATGATCATTCTTGCTACCCAGAAAAATAAAATCTCTGGTGCAGTTACTAAATCATTGGTTGGATAATAATAGTTTATTTCTTCATTTTCTGGCTCTAAAACTCCGTTAAAAACACTCATTGGCCATAACCATGAAGAGAACCAGGTATCTAAAGCATCCTTATCCTGTGTTAGATCTTCACTAGTTAAAGCTGAATTTCCTGTTTTATCTTGTGCTTTCTTTACTGCATCTTCAAGTGATTCTGCAACTACAAAATCATTAGTACCATCGCCATAATAATAAGCCGGAATTTGGTGTCCCCACCAAAGCTGCCGTGAAATATTCCAGTCACGCACATTTTCCATCCAGTGACGGTACGTGCTTAAAAATTTCTCTGGCACTAAATTAATATCATCACCAACAACAGCATCGATCGCCGGTTGGGCCAGATCTTTCATTTTTAGGAACCACTGGTCGCTAAGTTTTGGTTCGATAACCGCACCGGTACGCTCGCTTGTTCCAACTTTATTAGTATGCTCTTCTGTTTTAACTAAAACTCCAGATTCTTTTAATTCAGCAACAATTTCAGTTCTAACCTCAAAGCGATCTTTCCCAGCATAATGCATTCCGAAGTCATTCAGCGTAGCATCATCATTAAAAATATCGATAATTTCAAGATTGTGCTTATCTCCCAACACTTTATCATTCTCGTCGTGTGCAGGGGTAACTTTTAAGCAACCTGTACCAAATTCGAGATCAACATATTCATCTTCAATTATAGGAATCACACGACCACAGATAGGTACGATTGCTTTTTTCCCTTTTAGATGCGTAAAACGCTCGTCCTTGGGGTTAATGCAAATCGCAGTATCTCCAAGAATAGTTTCAGGACGCGTGGTAGCAATAGTTACGACCTCATCACTTCCTTCGATCTTATAATTCAGGTAATATAAATGCCCTTGTTTTTCCTGATAGATCACCTCTTCGTCAGACAGCGTTGTCTTTGCTTCAGGATCCCAGTTCACCATTCTAAATCCACGATAAACCAGACCTTTCTCATATAGATCTACAAAAACTTTAATTACAGAGGCAGACATATTGTCGTCCATTGTAAACTTTGTACGATCCCAATCGCAGGAAGCTCCCAATTTCTTAAGCTGATCCAGGATAATCCCGCCATGTTTATGCGTCCATTCCCAGGCGTGTTCCAAAAATTCCTCACGCGAAAGATCATTTTTACTAATGCCCTCGCTTTTTAATTTTGCTACGACTTTCGCTTCAGTAGCGATAGAAGCGTGATCTGTACCCGGTACCCAGCACGCATTAAATCCTTTTAAACGAGCTCTTCTCACCAAAACATCCTGAATAGTATTATTCAGCATATGCCCCATATGTAAGACTCCTGTTACGTTTGGTGGCGGGATAACAATGGTATAAGGTTCTCTTTCATCTACCTCTGAGTGGAAGTATTTATGATCCATCCAGTATTTATACCATTTATCTTCTACTTTATTTGCGCTGTATTGTGAAGCGATTGCCATAATTGGTCTAGTTTTTGAAAATAAGAGCAAAAGTAATTATAAGTGAAGGAATTTAAAAGGAGTTGAATTGAATATAATTTTTGAACCTATTGCAATTCAGTGTATATTTACTATTCCGAAAAATTTTGAATTATGAAAAAACTAGTTTTAATCACCGTATTGGCCTTTATAGGTTTCAATTCTGCTGTGGCACAAAAAGCTGCCAAGATGAAATTTAAGTCTGAAACAATAGACTTTGGTGAAATAAAAAAAGGAAGTGACGGTGTTCGCGTATTTGAATTTACAAATACCGGCGATATCGATTTGGTTATAAAAGATGTGACTTCTAGTTGTGGTTGCACAATACCTACAAAACCAGAAAGTCCTGTGAAACCGGGAGAAACTGGGAAAATCGAGGTAAAATATAACACAAAAATCGTAGGTCCTATAAGAAAAACGGTCACAGTCTATTCTAATGCTGAAGAACCTACCAAAGCTCTTAAAATTAAAGGTAGAGTTTTGGATGATGAAACTGAGGATAGTGACACAAAATAATAAACGTTAAAAATCTAAAAACTCCCTTTTATAGGGAGTTTTTTTATGCTTTTTCTGTAGGTGCACAACATCTCTTAAATTTCGATAAATCCTCCCAAGATTCTTACTTTAATTTTGCATTTTTGCAACAAACATAAAACGCAAGAGAATGCCTTCTATTTCAAAAAAAGGGCTTAGCATGCCCGAATCTCCGATAAGGAAATTAGTTCCGTTTGCGGAAGCTGCAGCGAAAAAAGGTAAAAAGATATACCAGTTAAATATTGGCCAGCCAGATATTAAAACTCCAGATGTTGCCATGCAGGCCGTTAAGAATAATAGTATCGAAGTTTTATCCTATAGCCACTCTGCAGGATTTGCAAGCTATCGCGAAAAACTGGCTAAATATTACGAGAGAAACGATATTCATGTTACTGCGGAAGATATTATCGTGACTACTGGTGGTTCTGAAGCGCTATTATTTGCTATGGGCACCATTACCGACCCGGGAGACGAAGTAATTATTCCTGAACCGTTTTATGCAAATTACAATGGTTTTGCAACGTCTAGCGGCGTAACAATTGTACCTATCGAATCTTCGATTGAAAATAACTTTGCATTACCTCCAATTTCAGAATTCGAAAAACTAATTACAGAAAAAACCAAAGCGATACTTCTTTGTAATCCAGGAAATCCAACGGGATATCTTTACACCAAAGAAGAAGTACAGCAAATCGCCGATCTCGCGTTAAAACATGATCTTTTTGTAGTGGCCGATGAAGTTTATCGTGAGTTCACTTATGACGGAGTAAAACATAATAGCATTATGAGTATTCCAAAATTGGCCAATAACGCTATTATGGTCGATTCGGTTTCTAAACGTTTTAGTATGTGCGGTGCTCGTATTGGATGTTTGGTTTCTAAAAACAAAGAGGTGATCACTACTGCAATGAAGTTTGCGCAAGCGAGATTAAGCCCGCCAACTTTAGCACAAATTGCAAGTGAAGCGGCTTTGGATACGCCACAGGAATATTTTGAAGAAGTAAACGAAGAATATACATTACGAAGAAATATTCTTGTAGAAGGTCTTGAAAAAATGGAAGGTGTAAAAGTTGCTAAACCAAAAGGTGCTTTTTATTGTATTGCAGAACTTCCTATAAAAAATGCCGACGATTTTGCACAATGGCTATTAGAAGATTTTGAATACCAAGGCGAGACTGTAATGGTTGCTCCTGCTGCCGGTTTTTATTCTACACCAAATACAGGATTAAATCAGGTTCGTATCGCTTATGTTTTAAAAAGAGAAAATTTGGAGCGTGCGCTTGAAATTTTAGAAGTGGCTATTAAAGAATACACGAGTAAATAAAAGATATGAAGGTTATCCACAATGTATCTTTAAAACCCTACAATACTTTTGGGATTGATGTTAGAGCAAATAAATTCATCAAAATCCAAACAATTGATGGTTTAAAAAAGATTTTGAGGAAAACCTACGCCGAAGAACTTTTTATTCTTGGTGGTGGTAGCAATATGCTCTTAACTGGCGATATTTCTAAAACCGTACTCCAAATTGGCTTAAAGGGAAAACAAGTTCTAGAAGAAAAAGAAGACTCTGTAATTATAAAAGCTCATGCTGGCGAAAACTGGCATGAGTTTGTTTTATGGACCCTCCAACAAGATTTTGGTGGACTAGAAAATCTCTCCTTAATTCCGGGAAATGTAGGCACCTCTCCTATTCAAAATATCGGTGCTTATGGAGTAGAACTTAAAGATACTTTTGTATCCTGTGAAGCCATCAATATCCAAACCTTAGAGAGCAAAACTTTTACGTTAGAAGATTGCGAATTTGATTATAGAAATTCAGTTTTTAAAAATAAGCTGAAAGGACAATATATTATTACCAGCGTAAACTTTAAGCTTAGCACGAAAAATCATCAACTTAAGATAGATTACGGCGCTATTGAATCTGAATTGAAAGGTATCGAAAATCCTAGCATAAGAGATATCTCTGATGCCGTTATTCGAATTCGAGAAAGCAAATTACCCAATCCAGCTGAAATTGGTAATTCAGGCAGCTTTTTTAAAAATCCGATAATTTCTACGGAATCATTTGTAACGCTACAAAAGAATTTCCCTGAAGTTCCTAGTTATAAAATGAGCGAGACAGAAGTTAAAATTCCTGCTGGCTGGCTTATCGACCAAGCCGGATTAAAAGGTTATCGCAATGGCGATGCCGGCGTGCATAAAAAACAGGCGTTAGTACTCGTAAATTATGGTAATGCTAGCGGTAGCGATATTTTAGAATTATCGCTTAAAGTTAGAGAAATTGTTAAAGAGAAATTTGGCGTCGATTTAGAACCTGAAGTTAATATTATTTAATTATTAGCTTCAATCTTATACAGGTATCCATTAGAACATTCAGCATAATTATCAACTTTAAGTAAATATCCATTCGAACTTTTTAGAAAAATTACGTTGTCCTTTATTATAAATTGAAGTTTAGAACCAAGAATATTCTCTATAAAAAATTCACCTTCGTTATTCTCAACCTTTCTTTTTAAATCTTCATAAGAAACACCTCTATTCAGTATAAAAAACTTAGAAAATTTGACAGTCTCTTTTTCGTCAAGATCGTCAATTTCAAAACTTTCTAAGCTTTCTAAACTTTCTAAACTGCTGTTCGTTGGAATAAAAACGGTATAAGGTCCATGATTCTCCAATAAATTTGTGGCTAAATCTGCTTTCTGCAATAAAAAATGAAAATCAGTAAACTCTACATTTTCGGCAATTAGCACAGCTATGCTTCTGGATTCTTGCAACTCTTCATTTTGCTGCTCCTGTCGCTCATCTGCCACGATTTCTTCCTTTTCAACTTCTTCAACTATAATTTCTCGTTGATGTTGCTTCATTTTCTTACAACTAAACAAGGAGAAAAAAACTACAAAAAAGAATATATTTTTTTTCATAACATTAAATTACAGCGACTTGAGTTTTAGCTGCGGTAAAAGTTCGTTAAATATTGTAAAGCATTTACTAAACGTCCGACTTATTTTAAAAAAGAGCGAATAATTCGTATTTTTGCACCAGAAGATATTATTATGGAACTATTTGTCATAACAGCGGTTTTATTAGGATTAGCCTTTGCAGGCATTGCAATTAAAATATGGGCGAAAAAAGATGGAAAGTTTGCAGGAACTTGTGCTAGCCAAAGTCCGTTTTTAAATAAAGAGGGCGAAGCTTGCAGTTACTGTGGAAAAATGCCTGATGAAAAGTGTAAAAATCCACAACAACAGACCAATTAATGCTTAATGGCAACATTTCTATTTGCCCTTTTTCTTCTATTTGCGGCAATTAATATTGGATATTTTTTAGCTTTTTTCAAGTTTTCGGCATCCGAATCTTCTGAAGCCTATGCGACTTCATTTCCGGTTTCAGTGATCGTTTGCGCTAAAAATGAAGCTGAAAATCTACAAAACTTTCTTCCTGCTATTTTAGAGCAAGACTATCCAGATTTTGAGGTAATCGTTATTAACGATGCATCTTCAGATAACACATTAGATGTAATCGAAGAATTTCAGAAAATAGATCCTCGTATAAAAATTGTAAACGTTATAAATAATGAAGCTTTTTGGGCCAATAAGAAATACGCCCTTACTTTGGGAATCAAAAAGGCACAAAATGAGCATCTAATCTTTACAGATGCCGATTGCGCACCACAATCTATACACTGGTTGCGACATATGACATCTGGATTTACCGAAGAAAAATCTATTGTTTTGGGTTACGGCGGTTATTTTAAGTATAAAAAATCGTTTATTAATAAATTGATTCGGTTTGAAACACTCTTAACAGCTATCCAATATTTTTCTTACGCTAAAATGGGTAATCCTTACATGGGCGTAGGAAGAAATTTGGCGTATACTTCTAAACAGTTCTATAAACAAAAAGGCTTTGCATCCCATTTACACGTTCGATCTGGCGATGATGATCTTTTTGTAAATGAAGCAGCAACCAATAGAAATGTCTCTATTTGTGATCATACTGAAAGTATAACCAGGAGCGTCCCTAAAACGAGCATTACCGATTGGTTTCGACAAAAAAGACGACATGCCTCTGTAGCAAAATTCTACAAAAACAAGGATAAACTTTTGTTGGGCATATTTTATTCTGCAAGATTGCTATTTTGGATTTTTCTAGTAATGCTGTTAAGTCTAAAATATTACTGGCCATATGTAATCGGCGCCCTAGGTCTTACACTAATTATAGAAGGTATTGTATATTTTCAATCAGCTAAAAAGTTAGATGAGAGAGATATCGTTTGGCTATTTCCTATTTTAGAACCTTTTCTTATACTCTCACAATTAGGTATATTTATTGTAAATACTATTTCAAAACCTTCACATTGGAAGTAAACCAGTCGATTTTATTACAAAAAATCCAAGAAGCAAAAAAAGGAAGTCAATCGGCTTTCAACTATTTGCTGGATCAATTTTGGAATAATGTTTATGGATTTCAGCTTAAAAAAACTCAAAATGAGTATGAAGCTGAGGATATCACTATTCAAACATTTTCAAAAGCTTTTAAAAGATTAGAAACTTTCGATGAAAATTATTCTTTCAGCACTTGGCTTATTGCGATTTCGAAAAATATTCATGTAGATATTCTTCGGAAGAAAAATAGTCAGTTACGCATCAACACTATTTCTGAAGATACCGAAAAAGTGAACACCATCGTAGACGAAACACCTTCTATTGAAGATAAGCTAATTACTGAACAGAATTTAGCGCAATTGCTTCGGGATATAAAAAAATTAAAGCCGCATTATCAGGAAGTTTTAAATCTTCGGTTTTTTCAGGAAAAATCATATAAAGAGATTTCAGAATCGCTGGGCGAACCCATGAATAATGTAAAAGTTAAACTATTAAGAGCCAAGAAATTGCTCTCAGAAATAATCGAAGATCGTAAAGGCTAATTAAGGTTTTAAACTATTAACGTCTAATTATGCAGTTAGATAGAATATTGTATCTTTGAATAAGAGATTTTTGCTATGAGTACAGAAACACTTACACCTTCTAAAACAGCTCCTAAAGGAAAACCGAAATGGCTTCGTGTTAAACTTCCTACAGGTAAAAAATATACCGAATTACGTAGTCTTGTAGATAAATACGATCTACATACTATTTGCACATCGGGAAGTTGCCCTAACATGGGAGAATGTTGGAGTGAAGGAACAGCCACTTTTATGATTTTGGGTAATATTTGTACTCGATCTTGTGGATTTTGTGGTGTAAAAACCGGTAGACCAGAAACGGTAGATTGGGATGAGCCAGAAAAAGTAGCACGTTCTATTAAACTAATGAAGATTAAGCACGCGGTGGTTACAAGTGTAGACCGTGATGATTTAAAAGATATGGGATCGATCATTTGGGCGGAAACCGTAAAAGCAATTCGCCGAATGAATCCTGAAACCACGCTAGAAACACTTATCCCAGATTTCCAGGGAAATACCAGAAATATAGATCGTATTGTAGAAGTAGCTCCAGAGGTTGTTTCTCATAATATGGAAACCGTACGCCGTTTAACTCGCGAAGTTAGAATCCAGGCTAAATACGATCGCTCTTTAGAAGTGTTGCGTTATTTAAAAGATCAGGGCATTAATCGTACAAAATCGGGTATTATGCTTGGTCTTGGCGAAACTGAAGAAGAAGTTATCCAAACACTACACGATCTTAAAGATGCAAACGTAGATGTAGTTACCATCGGCCAATATTTACAGCCAAGTAAACGTCACTTGCCAGTAAAGCAATTTATCACTCCAGATCAATTTAAAAAATATGAAGCTATTGGTTTAGATCTTGGATTTAGACATGTAGAAAGTAGCGCACTGGTAAGATCTTCTTACAAAGCCCAAAAGCACATCAACTAAGACAATGCCTAAAAACATTAATCTGGGAATTAACGGTTTTGGCCGAATAGGTCGAAATTTGTTTAGGCTACTTATTGACCATCCTCAAATAAATGTGGTTGCGATAAATGATTTAGCCGATGCAAAAACACTAGCTCATCTTCTAAAATACGATAGTGTACATGGTATTTTTAATGCCGAAATTTCTACGGAAGAAAATATTTTAATAGTAAACGGAAAAAAAACTGCGGTTTTTAATCAAGATCATCCTTCAAAAATCGATTGGAGTACCACGGAAGTAGATGTGGTCGTTGAAGCGAGCGGAAAATTTAAAACCCGGCCAGAACTTAAAAATCATCTTAACGGGAGTGTAAAAAAAGTAATTTTATCGGTACCTCCACAAGACGAAACCATTAAAATGGTAGTTCTAGGTGTTAATGAGCATATTTTAGACGGAAGCGAAGACATTATCTCTAATGCTTCCTGTACTACAAATAATGCTGCACCTATGCTAAAGTTGATTCACGAGAATTTCAAAGTAGAACAGGCCTATATAACCACCGTACATTCGTTTACGTCAGATCAAAGCTTACACGATCAACCCCATCGAGATTTACGACGAAGTAGAGCTGCAACACAATCGATTATCCCAACAACCACGGGAGCTGCAAAAGCGCTAACCTCTATTTTTCCAGATCTAAGTAACGTAATTGGTGGCTGCGGAATAAGAGTTCCTGTACCCAATGGCTCGTTAACCGATATGACAATCAATGTCACCAAAGCAACTTCTATTAAAGAAGTGAATCATATTTTCAAGAATGCTTCAGAAAATTCTTTGCGCGGAATTTTAAGTTATACCGAAGATCCTATCGTTTCTAAAGATATTTCAGGCAATACACATTCATGTATTTTTGATGCCGAGATGACTTCTGTAATCGATGGGAAACTAATCAAACTCATTGGCTGGTATGATAATGAAATTGGATATTCTAGCAGGTTAATAGATTTAATTTCGTCTTTATATTAATTTCTGTATATTTAGCAGCAATCTTTAGCAGTTAGCTGTAAAATGAATAATTTTAATCTTAGGTATTTCCTGCTATTTTCGTGCTTTTTAGTTTTTTCTTCCAATGCCCAAAAGAAACAAGATAGAGAAGAAATCACCCATCAAATTGATAGTTTATTGAAACAAGCAGAAGTTTCTGTTAACAAATACCAATTTGATAAAGCCACTGATGAACTTAACCGATCATTAAAATTAGCTCAGGATATCAATCACAAAAGGTATACTGCTTTAGCTAGCAGCATTACCTCTAAGCTTGAATATATACTTCATGATTATGATGATGCCATAGTTTCAATTAATAGAGCTATCGCTATACAAAGAGAAATTATAGACGAAACTGGTCTTGCTTACAGCTATCTTAGCCTTTCTAAAATTTTCACACTTCAGAACAACAAAAAGGCTGCCTTAGATTATTTAAATCTTTCTGAAAAACATTATAATAAATCAAACGATCAAAATTTAGAGAAATATCTCTCCTTACTAAACCTTCAGCGAGGGATAATTGCATTAAACTTAGAAAATGCTGCTAACAAAGCTTTTACATACTTTAAAAAAGCTGGCAAAAGTATAGATGTTATTGGTTCTCCTTATGAATATAGCCGACTATATTACTATCTAGCAAAAACAGAATTAGCTCGTAACAACACGAGCGAAGCTGAAAAATATGCCAAATCAAGCTTAAATGCTGCGAAAAAGAATGAGTTTCACGGCATGGTTATGAGCAACTTTAATATTCTTAGCAATATTTATGAAGCGCAACAAAACGATGCTAAAGCACTTAGCTATCTAAAATTAGCCAATAAGGAAAGATATCGACTTTTTGAAGTTAATAAAAGATCCCTAGGCAATGAATCTTATAAAGCTTACGGCAATGATGCGCTTAGAAGCGAAATCAAAGAATTATCTGAAAAAAGAAAAGAAAACGAAAGATCTCTTAAAGTAAACAAACTAACCACCATTTTAAGTGTAGCCTTAATTACTATATTATCTCTACTTACCTTATCTCTTTATAAAAATAACAATCTAAGAGCAAGAGCAAATGGCTTACTTCAAAAGAAAAATAGAGAGCTTACCATCGCTAAGGAAAATGCAGAGCGTGCCACTAAAGCCAAAGCTCAGTTTTTAAGCACAATTACCCACGAGCTTAGAACTCCACTTTATGCAGTTACGGGGCTCACACATCTTTTGTTAGAAGAAAACCCTACAGCTAATCAAAAGGAACATTTAAACTCCCTAAAATTTTCAGGAGAATATTTGCTAAGTCTTATTAATAACATACTTGATCTTAATAAATTAGAAGCAAATAAAGTTGAAGTTTTATATTCTGATTTTGATCTTGAGAAAAGAATTTCAGATGTATTAGTAGCCCTTAAAAATTCTGCTGATGATAAGAATATTAATATTCATTTTGATTTTGATAAATCCATTCCGCAGAAATTAAAGAGTGACCCGCTTAAGCTCTCACAAATTTTAATTAATCTAATTGGTAATTCTATTAAATTTACTGAAAACGGAGATATTTGGATAACGGTTACTCAAATTAGAGAAAGTATAAATGATGTGCATCTACGCTTCGAAATTAAGGATAATGGTGAAGGGATTTCGAAAGAAAAGCAAGAAACTATTTTTGAAAACTTTATTCAGGGATCTACTCAAATTAATCGAAAATTTGGCGGTACCGGTTTAGGCTTATCTATTGTAAAGAACCTCCTTAGTTTGATGGGAAGTAAAATAAATTTAGAAAGTGAGCTTGGACTTGGATCCAAATTTTGGTTTGATCTAAAATTTTTGGTAACCGAATCTGCAGCTCCTGCTGAAGGGAACGACCCTAATCTTGTAGAAAATGGTGGTGATTCTTTAGTTGGTAAAGAAATCCTTGTAGTAGAGGATAATAAAATCAATCAAATGATTACCAAAAAAATCTTAGAGAAAAGAAATGCGGTATGTGAAGTGGCAGATAACGGTACTAAAGCAATAGAAATGGTGAAAAATGCTAATTTCAACTTAGTGCTGATGGATATTCACATGCCTGGTATTAGCGGGATTGAGGCCACAAAACAAATTAGAAAATTTAATTCTAAAATACCGATTATCGCATTAACCGCGGTAACTCTAGATGACAATCTGGATGAGTTTTATCTAAATGGTTTTAATGACATCATCCCAAAACCTTATAAAACAGACGAGTTTTATCGCAAAATAAACAAACATCTTAGCATCAAAAATGCTTAGAATCTAATTTTCTTATTATCCTTTCAGAAATCTACACATTTATACGCTATAGTTTTCAAACTAAAATTCTGCGATGAATTTATTTATGCGCTTCAAAAAGTGTTCTTCATTTTCAACAAAATCGGTTTCAATAGCGACATAAAATAAAGGCGCGTTAATTTTTCCTTTTAAGCGCATAAAATCTTTTTCGGTCGTCAGAATAAATTCTTTGGTGTTTAGGGTAGCTATTTCAGCGTTTGTGAAATTATGATGATCTGCAAATTTAAGATGTTCAAAATTCGCATTTTTGGTTTTCAGAAAAGAAATAAAAGGTTCTGGCTTGGCTATACCGGTCACTACAGTATAATTGGCGATTAATTTATCGAATAAAAACTGGTTCCTACCGTCAGATATTTTTTCAGCATATTTTATAGTTGAAAAATATAATTCCTGATATTGCTTGATCTGAAGTTTAAATCTTATATGTTCTCGCTCCTTCAGTGTAATCGATTTTGGGCATTTAGTGACGACAATTACCTGCGCACGATCTGCACCCGAGTAAGTTTCTCTAAGATTACCTGTAGGCAACAAAAAGTCGTTTGCATATAAATCGCCGTAAGCTGTAAGTAAAATATTAAAACCGGCTTTTACTTTTCGATGCTGGTATGCGTCATCTAGAAGCACAATTTCAGCATTTCGTTTTCGTAATTCCTCAATTCCATTTCTACGATCGGCATCTACAGCCACCATGGCTTCTGGAAATTTAACTTTGAATTGCAAAGGTTCGTCGCCTGTTTCAATGGCTTTTTCATTTCCATTTAATAGTAAAAAACCTTCAGTAGATCTTTTGTAACCTCGACTTAAAACCGATATATTTTTATAATTCAACTTCCGAAGTAAAAACTCAATCATCGGGGATTTACCGGTTCCTCCTGCACTTAGATTCCCGACACAAATCACCGGAAAATCGTATGAGGTGCTTTTTAAAATTCGAGCATCAAAAAATTTATTCCTAAACCAAACAATTATGCCGTAGATAAGAGCAAATGGGAAAAGTAATTTTCGTAGTAAATTCATATTATGCAGGCTATAATATTTATCTTTGAAATCTAATTTTATCGATTTAGCTTTTGAAAAAAAATAGATGTTATTGTTAACTTCAGAAGATATAAATCTTAAAAATTAATACATTATATTTTAAGCTTACCAATCTTTAAAAATTGATAAAAACACCTAAATAAGGTTTTCAAAATTTAAAAATATGATTATTCAGGATATCATAAAAGAAATTGAGGAATTTGCTCCATTAAATTATGCTGAGGATTTTGATAATGTTGGGCTCTTAGTAGGTGATAAGAATGCTGAAGCCACCGGAGCTTTAGTAACCTTAGATACTCTTGAGGCAACCGTAGATGAAGCTATTGCTAAGAATTGCAACCTTATTGTGAGTTTTCATCCAATTATATTTTCTGGACTTAAAAAAATTACTGGAAAGAACTATGTTGAACGAGTGGTATTAAAAGCCATAAAAAATGATATCGCAATCTATGCAATCCATACAGCTTTAGACAATCAATATAAAGGTGTAAACGACATGATTTGTGAGAAAATCGGGCTCGTAAATCGACAAATTTTAATTCCGAAGAAAAACAGCATCAAAAAACTACTCACTTTTGTTCCTAAAAATGATGCCGAAAATGTTAGAAAAGCACTATTTGAAGTTGGCGCCGGTAGCATAGGAAATTATGATAATTGCAGTTTTAATGTAAATGGGCAGGGAAGTTTTAAAGGAAATAAAGACGCTGATCCCGTAATTGGCGAACGAGGCACTATTCATTACGAAGAAGAAACACAAATAGGAATTACATTCGCAGCGCATTTAGAAAGCAAAGTTCTAAACGCGTTGTTCAAATCTCATCCCTATGAAGAAGTTGCTTACGAAATCTATACGCTGGAAAACACAAATCAGCACTTAGGTATGGGAATGATTGGAGAATTGGAAGAACCACAAGATGAAGAATCCTTTCTAAATTCTATAAAATCAACATTTAATACGGGTTGCGTAAGACATTCGGCATTCTTAGGAAGACCTATTAAAAAAGTTGCTGTTTTAGGTGGAAGTGGCGCTTTTGCGATCGAAAATGCAAAAAGAGCCGGTGCAGATATCTACATCACGGCAGATTTAAAATACCACGACTTTTATAAAGCCGAGAAAAACATCATCTTAGCCGATATTGGACACTATGAAAGTGAACAATTTACAAAAAATTTAGTATATTCTTTTTTAACGAAAAAATTTAGTAATTTTGCACTTATTTTAGCAGAGACAAATAGCAATCCTATCAAGTATATTTAAGTATGGCAAAGAAAAATGATCTTACTGTAGAAGAGAAGTTAAGAGCTTTATACGATCTTCAGTTGGTAGATTCCAGAATTGATGAAATTCGAAACGTGCGAGGCGAACTTCCTTTAGAGGTAGAGGATTTAGAAGATGAAGTAGCCGGACTGAATAAACGTTTACAAAAATTAGATGATGATATCGATGTGATAAACACCGATATTAAAAGCAAGAAGAATCTTATTGACGAGTCTAAAACGACCATCAAAAAATATTCTGAGCAGCAAAAAAATGTTCGTAACAACAGAGAATTCAACGCATTAAGTAAAGAAGTTGAATTTCAGGAGTTAGAAATCGAACTTGCAGAGAAACACATCAAAGAGTACAAAGTTCAAATCGAGCAAAAAAAGCAGATTATTGAGCAAACTCAAGAAAGACTTAAAGATCGTGAGGCTCACTTAGAGCATAAAAAAGGAGAACTTGATGCTATCTTGGCCGAAACTGAGAAAGAAGAACAAGCACTAATCGATAGATCTGAGCAATACGAAACAGAAATTGACACCCGTTTAGTAAAAGCTTACAAGCGCATTCGTACGAATGTTAAAAATGGATTAGCCATTGTACCGGTAGAACGTGGTGCATCTGGAGGATCTTATTTTACTATTCCGCCACAGGTTATTATGGAAATTGCCGGAAGAAAGAAAATCATTACAGACGAGCACAGTGGTCGTATTCTTGTAGATGAAGATCTTGCGAAAGAAGAAAAAGAAAAAATGGACAAACTTTTCCAAAGCATCTAATCGCTTAGAAATTTGATTCATTCTTATCAAAAACTGCTTAGAGATATTCGATATTTCTAAGCAGTTTTTTTATGACCAAATTTCAATATTGAAAACAGCAACAATATTGATTAACAAGTATTTCACAATAAAGCAAGCTTAAAAACTTAACTTTACTTGGTAACTAACGCAAAAATTTATGATAAAGAAATCTTTTATAATCTTTTTCGCTTTACTGGCTTTTGCCTGTAAAAATGAAAATAAAGAAAATTCTACAAATCCTGACGTTAAGGTTGAAAGTAACGAGCGAGAAGTAGATAAAGAAAATGATATTAATCGCTATGATAATATTGATAATCTTTCAGATTCAATAGACACTTCTAAAACTAATAGCGCTGCCGGAGAAATTTCAGGGAGATATACTAAAGAAGATAAGTTAGATGAAGCGTGCAACTGTTATTGCATTGAAGTAAGCCTTACCGGAAATTCTGAATTCTGCCTTCAGCCAAATCAAATTTATATTAATGTAAGATTTGAAAAAGAGGATAATGTTTACTACGCTTATTATGTAAGCCCCTCTTCTAAAAATAAAGACAAAAATTTACCTTGGGAAGATTTTTCTAAAGACGATCCTATAGCAACACTAAATCCTAAAAAAGATGGATTGGAACTTGATTGGATAGGCTTTAAAATTGATGGAAAAATCGCTACAGATTATGCCATCTTTGGAAAGAAAACATTAGAAGGTAATTTTACAAAAAACTAAGTAAAACATGAAACGATTTTTTTTAACAACTATAAGTTTGGTTCTTTTTGCCTGCGGAAATAATGCGCAAAACAAAACAGTTACCAAACCTGAAATAGCGAATGCAGATCCCGTTGAGGTTCCTTCAGAAAATGGACTAGAGAAAGCCTATTTTGCCAGTGGTTGTTTTTGGTGTGTGGAGGCAGTTTACGAAAGCGTAAAAGGTGTAAAAGAATCGATTTCTGGCTATTCAGGAGGACATACTAAAAATCCAACCTACGAGCAAAGTAATACCGGTAGGACGGGCCATGCGGAAAGTGTAGAGATTATTTATAACCCAGAAGTTGTGAGTTTCGAGACATTAGTTCGTGTATATTTTGGATCGCAAAATCCTACACAGGTTAATGGACAGGGACCAGATCACGGTTCGCAATATCGCTCTATTATATTTTATCAAAATGAAGAGCAAAGGAAAACAATAGAAAAAGTAAAAGCTGAAGTTGCCAAGAATTATGACAAACCGATTGCAGCTGAAATTTTACCTTTTCAGAAATTTTGGGTGGCAGAGGATTACCATCAGGATTACGAAAAAAATCATCCAGAAAATCCTTACATACGCAACGTTTCTATACCAAGAATCAATAAATTCAAACAAAAATTTCCCGAGCTTTTAAAAGAAGATGCGCATTAGAATTTAGAGAGATTTAAAATTCAAGCTACCCGAAATTATTTATTTTAGGTAGCTTTTTCTTTTTCTAATAATAGTTCTATGACTAACTATTTAAATTAAATCTTCATTACAAGCATACCAATATTTGATCCCGACTATCACGTAAAAGTGTATTTTTGCTGAAAAATTATATTATTCCATGAGCATTACCATCGAGAACATTCTTTTAGTAGGTTCCCTCCTACTTTTTATTAGTATACTTGCTGGTAAAACTTCTTATCGATTTGGTGTTCCCACATTGGTTCTATTCCTTTCTGTAGGTATTTTAGCGGGAAGTGAAGGTTTGGGAGGTATTTATTTTAACGATCCAGAAATTGCTCAATTTATTGGTATTGCTTCTTTAAATTTCATCTTATTTTCGGGAGGATTAGACACTAATTGGAAAAGTATCAAACCTGTTGTCTGGCAGGGAATATCATTATCTACTTTTGGCGTATTATTTACAGCACTTGGCGTTGGTACTTTTGTTTGGGCGATAACCGATTTTTCAATTTACGAAGGTCTGCTACTAGGAGCTATTGTTTCCTCTACAGATGCTGCAGCAGTTTTCTCAATTTTACGCTCAAAAAATCTTGCGTTAAAATCTCACTTGAGACCAACTTTAGAGCTAGAAAGTGGTAGTAACGATCCTATGGCTTATTTTTTGACCATAGCATTTTTGGGACTGGTACTAAATCCTGAAGAAAGTATTTGGACTATAATTCCTCTTTTTATTCAACAAATTTTAATTGGTGGTTTATTGGGTTTTATACTTGGCAAACTGTGTAAAATTGTAATCAATAAGATAAAATTAGATTTTGACGGATTATACCCTGTCTTAGCCATTGCGCTAATGTTTATCGTTTTTTCTGTTACCAACTTTATGGGTGGTAACGGTTTCTTGGCGGTATATTTAAGTGGAGTTTATTTAGGGAACCAAAACCTTATCCGTAAGAAAACAATCATGCAAATGTTTGATGGTCTTGCATGGCTAATGCAGATCGTCCTTTTCCTCACTTTGGGATTATTAGTTTACCCAAGCCAGATCGTTCCTGTAGTAGGTATTGGCATTATAATTTCACTATTTTTAATTTTTATAGCACGACCACTGGGAGTATTTATTAGTCTCAGTTTTTTTAAGATGAAAATGAGACGGCGTTGGTATGTAAGCTGGGTAGGTTTACGCGGTGCTGTTCCTATTGTTTTCGCCACTTATCCTCTTTTAGCCGGTGTAGATAATGCAAATTTTATTTTTAATATTGTTTTCTTCGTTTCCCTTAGCTCGGTGATCATCCAGGGAACAAGCCTCGCTATAGTTGCAAAATGGTTACATGTGGCTTTGCCCAACAAAGTAAAACCTAAAAGCCAGGTAGAAAGTTTTTTATCTGAAGGCGCTAAATCTGTACTGAGAGAAATTCTTATTCCTGAAAAGAACCATGCTGTAGGCAAACGTATTGTTGATCTTGGATTTCCTAAAAAAGCTATTATTGCTATGATTTCGAGGAAAGAACAATTTATCACTCCAAAAGGAACAACAGAAATTGAGGCCAATGATATTTTGATTGTTCTTAGTGAAGACGATCGTACAATGACTCAGGTTTACAATACCTTAGAACTAAAAAATGATCATGAAGAAATAGAGTAATTCTTAGATACTATACCGGAAGTTCTTCGCCTAGTAATTCTAAAATTTTATGCTCTACTTCAAGAGTATCCCATTTTCCTTCAATATTAGGAATATTCATTATCTCTTTCATTATTGCTTCCTGTTTATCACCCGTTCTTAAAGCTTCAGCATAAGAGTGATTAGAAAAGGTTACTCTGGAGTATAACGGAACCCAGGATTCCGGGTGATTTTCAGCAAATTTCTTTTCAATTTTTTTCTGAAGCAAAAATTTAGGATCGGCCGTTTTGCTACTCATTTCAATAAAATTACGGTAACTTAATTCGGCAATGGCATCAGCATTCGGTTTTCTTGCAATTTCGTATTCAGAAAATATTTTTCGCCAATCATTCCCATGTTTTTCCATTTTATCAAAAAGCACAGAAATATCTTCAAATCCGGCATTCATCCCCTGCCCGTAAAACGGTACAATTGCATGAGCTGAATCTCCTATTAGTGCAACTTTATCACCATATCGCCATGGAAAACATTTTATCGTAACCATGGTACTGGTTGGATGCGTAAAGAAATCTTTTTTTAGGTTAGAAATATCTTCTTTGATATCAGGAAAATATTGTTCAAAAAAAGCCTCGGCCTTTGCTTCGGTATCAATACTCTCAAAAGACACTTCTCCTTCAAAAGGCATAAAAAGTGTACAGGTAAAACTACCATTTAAATTAGGCATGGCGATAAGCATAAATTTCCCTCTGGGCCAAATATGGAATGAGGCATTATCAAGTTTATGAGAACCGTCTTTATTAGCAGGAATGGTAAGTTCTTTATAACCTACGTCTATAAAATGTTGCGAATAATTAAACCTGCTTTGGCGCTGCATTTTATGGCGAACTCTAGAAAAAGCGCCATCTGCCCCAAAAATTAGATCAAATTCATATTTTTTCCAGGGCTCAGTTTCAGCATCACCGGTATAAAGTGTGGTTTGCTTCATATCGATATCCCAAACTTTTTCTTTAAACTTAAAAACAGTACCGGCTTCTTCTGCCAGGTCTATCATTTTTCGATTTAAAATTCCGCGGGAAATAGAATAAATAGCTTCGCCATCTTTGCCATATTTCTGGAAATACAGCGGCTTATCATTTACGTGCATTGCCCTTTTATCTAAAGGCAAGGCCAATTTACGAACCTCATCTTCCAAACCAATCCTCCGCAAGGCATCCCAACCGCGATTAGACATAGCCAGATTTATCGATCTACCTGAGAATTCTACTTTACGAACATCTGGACGACGATCAAAAACGGTAACCTGGTGACCTGCTTTAATTAGATAAATTGCAAGTAATGAGCCTACAAGACCAGAGCCTACAATTGCAATATTTTTGGATTGTTGCATGGATTTTTTTGAAGTACGGCAATTGTTCTATTTCTAAACAAACGCGGTTAGGTTACAAAAATACAGATATTTTATTAATAGGCCTTTTGCTTTTGCATTTACGTAACACTTAGCAGATTTACGTTTGCTTTTCCACTACTCCATTGAATGAAATAACTCATAATCTTTCATTAAATCGATACTAAAATTGGTTAATAGACAGATATCAGAACATTATAAATTATAATTTTAAAATCTATCTAAAATTAAAAATTATGGATCAAGCAAAAATTGATAATATGCGTTCGACTTTAAATAAGCTCGAAGACATAAAAAATAGCCAAGAAAGCATTATCGATAAAATTAACCATGTGATCACAGATCTTTTTGAGCATCCAGATAAAGAGCTAGAAAAAGCAATGGAAAGTGCGCATCAAAAATCGTCTGACAATGTTGAAGCCGTTGCAGAAGCTATAGAAGACTTTGAAATGAAAATCAATCAGCTAGAAACACAGGATTAATTTAAAAATCCATTAACAGCCAATAAAAAATTGGATTAGTAACTTGAGGTCAGTTTAGAGAAACTGACCTCTTTTTTTGTTTAAAAATCACATTCTACAAAATAGCTTTCTTATGAAACATGTAAGCGCAAAAGAAATCGAAAATATGGAGAAAATCTTTCGATTAAATCTTATAAATAGTATTACCGGCTATAAAAGTGCCAATCTAATCGCTACAAAATCTAAAGATAAAGGTGTAAATGTAGCCGTATTTAGTTCGGTTACACATCTTGGAAGCGATCCTGCACTGTTAGGCTTTATTACTCGCCCCGATACTGTACCTCGTAATACATATAAAAATATAAAAGACAACAAGTATTTTACGGTAAATCATATTCATCAAGACATGATTGCCAAGGCACATCAAACCGCTGCTAAATACGATGAAGAAGTTTCTGAATTTCATAAAACCGGCTTGGAAGAAGAATATTTAGATGACTTTTTTGCGCCTTATGTAAAGCAATGTGCGGTAAAAATTGGCTGCGAATATGTAAACGAATACCAAATTGAAGAAAACGGAACGGCACTAGTTATCGGTGCTATTAAACATGTTTATTTTGACGAAGGCATCCAAACACCAGATGGTTGGTTACGATTGGAAGATGCCGGTACAGTTGCCATTAATGGTTTAGATGGTTATGCCCTGCCAGCGCTTTTAGATCGATTTCATTATGCAAGACCAGGCCAGGAAATTAAAAGCTTTTTTGATAACAATGAGCCTAGAGATTGAAAAATCTAAAGAAAGAACATCTTCCGCAAAAGATCTGCCCAGTTTGCAATAGGCCATTCAGTTGGCGTAAAAAATGGGCTGAAAATTGGGAGGAAGTTAAGTATTGCAGTGAAAAATGGCGCCGAAACAAAACAAAATAACATGGGCACAGGACTAATCTGGTTTGAAAATAATTTAAGAATTAAGGACAATAAGGCATTAGCTGAAGCTTGCAAAAATCACGATCGCGCAATTGCTATTTATTGTTTTGATCCCAGAAAATTTGAAATCACTAAATATGGCTTCCCAAAAACTGGAAAATTTAGAGCAAAATTTCTAATTGAAAGTATTATTCAACTTCAGGAAAATCTAGAGAATCTAAATATAAGTCTTCTCACCTTTCAGAAAAAACCGGAAGAAATTATTCCTGAAATTGCCGAAAATCATAAAATTGAAGCCATTTATTTTCAGGAAGAATGGACTTCAGAAGAAAGCAAAGTTATTGAAGCGGTAAAAAATAAACTTCCAAATACCGAATTTCGATCTTTCTACACTCAATTTTTATTTCATCCTGATGATATTCCGTATAACGACTTCAGTGTAATTCCGAAAGTCTATACAGAATTTCGAAAAAAATGCGAGAAACAGGTGGAAGTCCGAAAAGAAATTGAAATTCCGCAGCAAAAACCAGACAGTAATTTACTAAAAAATACTTCAGAAATACCGAATCTTGATCAATTAGGATTTGAAGAATTTCAGCAGGATTCCAGGACGGCTTTTCCGTTTAAAGGCGGTGAAGACGAAGCCTGGAAAAGAATTCAGCAGTACTTTTGGGACACTAAAAAGCTTTCAGAATATAAACAAACTCGGAATGGACTACTGGGTAAAGACTATAGTTCTAAGCTTTCTGCCTGGTTGGCAAACGGAAGCATTTCTGCAGTAAGTATCTATCACGAAATCAAAAAATTTGAAAAGGAAATTACCAAAAATGAAGATACGTATTGGTTGATTTTCGAACTTATCTGGCGAGATTTTTTCAAATATATTTCTTTAAAACATGGTAATTCAATCTTTAAGCTCGGCGGAATTCTGAATAAAGAATTAGATTGGAATTTCGATAAAACCAATTTAAAAAATTGGATTAATAGCGAAACCAAAGAAGATTTTGTAAACGCGAATATGAAAGAAATTGCCGCCACCGGATTTATGAGTAATCGTGGTCGCCAAAATGTAAATAGCTACTGGGCAAAAGAACTAAAGCAGGATTGGCGAGCCGGTGCTGCATATTTTGAAAGTGTTTTGATCGATTACGATGTGCATAGCAATTGGGGAAATTGGATGTACAATAGCGGTGTCGGGAATGATCCGCGTGATAGAAAATTCAATATCAAATCTCAAGCAGATCGTTACGATCCAAATAACGAATACCAAAATACATGGCTTCAACATTAAAAAGACTCCGGCTAATTTTAGGCGATCAGTTAAATCATCAACACAGTTGGTTTAATGAAGAACAGGATAATATTGTGTATATTCTGATGGAAATGCGCCAGGAAACCGATTATACGGTGCATCATATTCAAAAAGTGGTAGGTTTCTTTTTAGCAATGCGCAATTTTGCTGATCATTTAAAAGAGCGTGGTCATGAAGTTATTTATTATCGTACTAACGATAAGAACAATCAGCAAGAGCTAGCCAAAAATATAAAACAATTGATTGCTGAAAATGATATTGAAAAGTTCGAATATCAATTACCCGACGAATATCGCTTAGACGAGCAGTTAAAGGAAATCTGCAACTCACTTTCTATAGATTCTGAAGCCTACGATACCGAGCATTTTTTGACTAAACGTGATGATCTTGAAGTATTTTTCAAGGGCAAGAAGCAAATGACTATGGAGTATTTCTACCGCGATATGCGAAAGAAATACGATATTATGATGGCTACCAAAAACGATCCTGAAGGTGGAAAATGGAACTTCGACAAATCGAACCGCAAAAAATGGACAGGAAAACCTGAGATTCCGCATGAGCGTGGTTTTAGAAAAAATGTTTCAGCTTTAGTTAAAGAGATTGAAGAAGCCGGAATCAAAACCATAGGCAACATTGACGAGAAAAGTTTTAATTGGCCAACGTCTAGAGAAGATGGTCTTTCTGTTCTAAACTACTTCTGTAAAAACCTTTTAATTCATTTTGGGGATTTTCAGGATGCGTTGCATACCGATAAAGCTTATCTTTTTCACTCCCGACTTTCCTTCTGCATGAATACGAAAATGCTAAGCCCAAAGGAGGTTATTGATTCGGTTGTTGGATATTATTATGATCATATAGATGAAATTGATATTTCTCAGGTGGAAGGTTTTGTGCGGCAAATTTTAGGTTGGCGAGAATATATGCGTGGTATTTATTGGTTAAAAATGCCGGGATATCGCAGAAGTAACAAACTCGATAACCAAAATGAATTGCCTCCTTTTTATTGGAATGGGAATACTAAAATGAATTGCTTGCATCACGCTATTACCCAAAGTTTAGATAATGCGTATGCGCATCACATCCAGCGCTTAATGATTACCGGTAATTATGCGTTGCTTACGCAGTGCCATCCTGATGAAGTTGATGCTTGGTACTTAGGGATTTATATCGATGCGATTGAATGGGTAGAAATCACCAATACCCGCGGAATGAGTCAGTTTGCCGATGGTGGAATAGTTGCCACCAAACCCTATGTTTCTAGCGGTAGCTACATTAATAAAATGAGTAATTATTGTAAAAATTGCCATTATAAAGTAAGCAAAAAAACAGAAGAAGATGCCTGCCCATTTAATAGTTTGTATTGGAATTTTCTAGATGACAAGAAAGAATACTTCAAAAACAACCAACGGATGAATATGATGATGAGTTTGTTAGAAAAGAAAGATGCTCAAGAAATTACTAAAATTAAAGAGCGTGCGGCCCAAATTATTAAAAACCCATCAGATTTTTAACAAACGAGTTAATTACGAGTTAAATAGTTTTAGTGGATTGTGCTTTTATCTAAATTAGCTTCAACTAACTGTTAAGAAAGCATTTAATGCTTGCTAACTAACCAAAAAAATTAAACAAACAATTAACTAACGTGGTTGCTAAGCCACCAAAAAACCAACTGAAATGAGAGATTTAATTTGGCTAATTATTGTGTTACTAGTTATAGGATGGCTTGTAGGTTATTTTGCATTTCCAGATTTAGGAAGCATCATACATATCCTTATTGTTATTGCTGTAATCTTGATATTGTATAAATTACTCACAGGACGTAGGTTATAATTCAACTACATTTATAAAATCCACAAACCTCTTGATCTTCAAGAGGTTTCTTTTTTTATCGCGCTATTTAATTAAAAATCTAATTGATTGTTTTGTATCTTTATTGGCTACGCTAAACATTAAGAGATGAAAAAAATTATTCTACCCTTTCTATTTGTACTAAGTATCGTTGCATGTAAAAATACCGAAAATGAAAATACTTCTTCGGAAATGGATACTGAAACTACTGAAGTAACCGCATCAAATGAAAAAGAAGGTATCGGCAAAACCATAGCAATGGCTAATGGTTTAGATAAATTTGAAAAAGCTGAAGAAATTGAGTTTACCTTCAACGTTAAAATTCAGGATTCCCTTCGAAGCTCTCGACACTGGAAATGGAATAGAAAAACAAACGAGATTAGTTTAACCGAGGGCGACACAACTCTTAGCTACACTAAAAACGACTCTATCCCTCAAGATAAAAAAGAGATTGATCAAAAATTTATAAATGACTCGTATTGGCTATTATTTCCTTATCAATTAGTATGGAGCGATGCACAACTTACTGAAGAAAAAGAAGTCGCTGCACCTATTAGCGGTGACACCCTTAGCAAATTAGAAGTTGCTTACAGCGATGACGGCGGATACACTCCGGGGGACACGTATGATATTTATTACGGAAATGATAATATGATCAAAGAATGGGTTTACAAAGCTGCTGCTGGCGATCGCCAAATGGCTACAACCTGGGAAGATTACGAAGAGTTTATGAGTATCCCAATTGCCAAAATGCATAAATCTGAAGATGGAAGTTTTCAGCTATACTTTACTGATGTTTCTATAAAATAAACTTCAATTTTTATAGAATATTAAAGCCAGAGATTTATAATTTTTCATATAAATCGCTGGCTTTTTTATTGAAATTGATCTTAGTTGAATTTTCGGACTGATTGTTGTTTTTACCTTCTTGTCAATCAGTTTCCTATGAAAAAACTTTTCTTCATCACGCTATAACTACTTTTCATTTTCACTTCCTGTTCTGAATTTGAGCATGAAAATCTTCAAAATCTCGAGCCCACTAAAAAATTGTATTCTAAGCGATTTTTAGAAATGCAGGATCAAAATTTGCCAATTATCGATCTGGATATTTTAGATAATTATTGTGATCTACGATCAATCCTTGATGCAAATAGCTGTGATGATCGTCTTTCTGCCATAAAATTTAAGGTTGAAAACAAACAATATCACCTTGTAGCTTATCATACCTGCCCAGATTTTCGAGGGGTATCCTGTTATTTTAGATCTAACTTTATTAGCATCTATAACGATTCTATTTTTGAAGATTATAAAACTAAGTTTTCCGTCGATCATTTAGACCTAAAAATTGATGAGCTCGTTAAAGACTCTCAACTTTCCTATAATATATGCCGTACAAGAAAAAATCTATTCTTTATCGACTATCCAGATTCAGCTAGAATTTCTGAAGTAAAAATCACATTAAAGAAACTATTTGAAGCCGGTGAAGAATTAGAATCTAAAATTCAAAAACCACTAATAAATTGGATGATATTTGATTTAAATATTCCTGCTCCACCTCCTCCGCCTCCAGTGTTACCAGAGTTGGAATAAGCTGTTTAGATCACTTCTCCAAAATCCCTCTTTTTAAGATCTGTCCAAATTCGTACATATCTTCATAAGAACAGTAGAAAGGTGCCGGTGCTAGCCGAATTACATTGGGCTCTCGCCAGTCTGGGATTACGCCATTTTTCATTAAGTAGTTGAAAAGTTCTTTACCTTCTCCGTGCAAAAATACAGATAGTTGTGTGCCTCGTTCTTCCTGATTTGCAGGGGTAATTACTTCAAAAGAACTATCGACCTCTTTATCGATTTCATGTAAAATAAACTCTAAGTAAGCAACGATTTTATTTCTCTTCTCGATAAGCGCATCCATCCCCACCTCATCAAACATTTCTAAAGATGCTAGATAAGGAGCTAAAGCAAGCACGGGAGCATTACTAATTTGCCAGGCATCTGCACCATCTTCCGGCTGAAATTCAGGTTCCATTAAAAAGCGACGCTCTTTGTTGTGCCCCCACCAACCTTCAAATCTTGGAATATCTTTTTGGTTATGATATTTCTCATTTACAAAACAACCCGATGCATTGCCGGGACCGCTATTCATGTATTTATAACTACACCATGCGGCAAAATCTACTTCCCATTCGTGCAATTTCAATTCAATATTTCCGGCTGCATGAGCCAAATCCCATCCTACAAAAGCGCCAATTTTATGTCCTGCTTCTGTAATAGTTTTCATATCGAAAACCTGCCCGGTATAATAATTCACCCCGCCAATTAATACTAAGGCGCACTCCTCGCCTACCTCTTCAATCTTTGCAAGGATATCTTCGGTTCTAAAATTATGCTCGCCGTCTCGTTTTTTTAATTCAACTATAGCATCAGACGGATCATAACCATGAAAACGAACCTGACTGGAAATCATATATTGATCGCTTGGAAAAGCTTTTTCTTCACAAATAATCTTATATCGCTTCTCTGTAGGCCGATAAAACGACACCATCATTAAATGCAAATTTACCGTTAGCGTATTCATCACAGAAATTTCTTTTGGCTTTGCTCCGACAACTTTAGAGAGTTTTTCAGCAAAACGCTCGTGATAATCCCACCATGGTTTTTCTGCTTGAAAATGACCTTCAACTGCCAAATTCCCCCAATCGGTCATGATCTCATTTACATAATTTTGTGCTGATTTTGGCTGTAATCCCAAAGAATTTCCGGTAAAATAAATAGCATCTTTTCCATTTATCTGCGGAAAAATAAATTCTTTACGATATTTTGCTAAAGGATCTTTGGCGTCTAATTGCTGAGCAAATGTGCGGGAATTTTCAAATTGCATGTGAATAGTAATTTTGGCTAAAATACAATTTAGCTTTACAATCTTCGTAAAACAATATTGAAGCTTTTGTGAATATTTAGAGTTGAAAATTGTTAAATAGCTAAGCCGTTTATTTTAGTATTTTTGCTGAAAATTTTTTTATGGAGTTTTTGTCTGAAAGCATTATTGAATATTGCGAAAATCATTCTGAAAAAGAACCTGAATATTTAGCAAAACTGAATCGGGAAACCCACCAAAAGGTTTTACAACCACGCATGCTTAGCGGGCATTATCAGGGACGCTTATTAAGTTTAATATCCAAGTTGGTAAATCCTAAGCACATTTTGGAGATCGGCACCTATACAGGCTATTCTGCACTTTGCTTGGCAGAAGGACTGCAGCCAGAAGGTAAATTACACACGATCGATATAAATGAAGAACTTTTTGACTTTCAGCAGAAATATTTTCAAAAATCAGAATTTAAAGATCAGATTATTCAGCATTTGGGAGATGCGACTGCTATAATACCACAATTAGACCTCAGCTTCGACCTGGTTTTTATTGATGCAGACAAGCCAAATTATCCAAAATATTTTGAAATAATTATGGAGAAAATGAATCGGGGCGGATTGATCCTATCTGATAATGTATTGTGGAGTGGTAAAGTTTTAGAGGAAGTGAAAAAGAATGATACTTCTACTGAAGCATTATTAAAATATAATAAAATGCTTGCTGAAGACGAGCGCGTTGAAACTGTAGTTTTACCGCTTCGCGACGGGCTTACCTTAAGTCGGGTTAAAAATTAATAAAATCGATATTCGTATTTCAGGTAGATTTTATAGAAAATCCAAGCCATAATTACTCCTACCAATCCTCCTACAAAAAGGTCTCCAGGATAATGCACACCTACAAAAATTCGGCTAAGTGAAAGCATAATTGCCCAGATATAGAGCAACCAAATCCATTTATATGTTTTTCGCAGCACCAGTATTACGAAGGTTGCCAATACAAATGCTGAAGAAGTATGTCCTGAAAAAAAGCTAAAATTAGTAGGCTCCTGAAGTATTCTTATAATTTGATTAATATCAGGATTATTATTAGGACGCATTCTACTTACCAAATGTTTAGTCAAAGAGGTAAGACCAAAAGTAGCAACCCAGGATAATAATAGAAATACAGAAGAATAAATAGCTTTCTTTTTATGAAATGCCAAGAAGAATAAAAAGAAAAATAGGATATATAAAGGAATCCAATGCCTAATTTGCGTAAACCAAATCCAGAAATTGTCGTATTCTTCAATTCCTAAACCATTGAGATATACAAATAATTCTCTATCCCACTGTTTTAGTTGATCTAACATTGAATAAAATAAATTAGAATTTGCGTCTTACAGAGCCGGTAATCTCATCGATATCTTCCTTAACCTTATCGATTTCACCTTTTACATCTTTAGTGATGCTTTTAGTATCTATTCCCTGTTTATCTGCGCTTTTGGTAATTTCAGTTTTAATATCATCTGATGCATTTCGCAACATCCGCATTCCTTTACCCATTCCTCGAGCAATTTCAGGAATCTTATCTGCACCAAATACCATCACTAGAATAAAGATGATAAATCCAATCTCTGCGCCACTAATAAATAACGGAAGTGTTGTCATCATATCAAAAACAAATATATATACAAATATCAGCATAAAAAAAGCCGACTCGTTAAAGTCGGCTTAAAAATTTATCAACTTTTTTTGACTATCCGTCAGATTTATTTTTAAACTCTTCAAACTCGTTAGGAGTTTCTTCTTTTGGCCAGCTATTATTGCTTAAATCAACATCTGCTGTTTCTAAATCTGGATCTACCACTACCTTGGTAATTTCTTTATTAGAAGCGATAGTTTTTACGACCTCGCTATCATTTTTCATCCAAACCTGTACAGGATATCTTTTCATCTCAGTAGAACCATCGGCATATGTAAGTTCCACAATTAAAGGCATCACTAAACCACCTGGCTTATTGAAGGTAACCTGATAGAAATATTTTGGCACTTCTAAATTATTACGCTCTTCAGCAGAAAAATTATCCATTACATAAGCATTAAGTTTTTCAGAATTTTCTAAAATGCTTTTACCTTCCATACTTTTCTCAAACTCTTCGTTTCCTTCTTCTACTACATAAATGGCATCAATTTCATCTGGATTAGCACCATAACGCTCTAAAAGTTCAAGCCCTTCTTTTGTTTGCTTATCGGTAACGTAGTATTTCTTAACATCTTCTACACCAATATCTGTATAATCTGTGCTGTAAAACCATCCTCTCCAGAACCAGTCTAAATCTACTGCTGAAGCATCTTCCATAGTTCTAAAGAAATCTTCTGGCGTTGGGTGTTTAAACATCCATCTTTGAGAATAGGTATGGAAAGCATGATCAAACAACTCACGCCCCATAACAGTTTCTCTTAAAATATTCAGCGCTGTTGCCGGCTTACCATAGGCATTATTCCCTAGTTGGTAAACCTCTTCTGGATTTGCCATAATTGGTGCAATAAAATCCTGGTTTCCTTTCATGTAAGGAACAATATTAGCTGGGATACCACGACGAGATGGGTATTTATCGTAACCTTCTATAGCTTCAGGATATCTTTCTCCAAATTCCTGCTCAGCTAAATATTGCACAAAGGTATTAATACCTTCGTCCATCCAACCCCATTGGCGCTCATCACTATTCACGATCATTGGAAAGAAATTATGTCCTACTTCGTGAATAATAACACCCATCATCCCAAATTTAACGCGGTCGCTATATTCTCCATTTTCGTCTGGACGACCATAGTTCCAACAAATCATAGGATACTCCATTCCTTGATTTTTAGCATGTACTGAAACTGCTTTGTGATAAGGATAAATAAAAGTATGATCTGAATAGCTCTCTAATGTAGAAGCTACTACTCTGGTAGACCATTTTTCCCAAAGTGGATTACCTTCTTTTGGGTAAATTGATACTGCCATTACATCGCTGTCGTCATTCATTTTAACAGCCATCATATCTAAGATAAATCTTCTTGATGTCGCAAAAGCGAAATCTCTAACCATATCAGCCTTGTATGTCCAGGTTTTTGTTTTCTTATCAAAACCTTTAGAAGCTTCTACCGCTTCTTCTTGTGTTCTAATAATTACAGGCTCATCGTAAGATTTCTTTGCTTTCTTAAAACGTTTCATCATGTCTTTAGTATAGACATCATCACGATTTTGAAGTTCTCCTGTTGCTTCCATTACATGGTCTGCAGGCACGGTAATATTAACTTCGTAATCTCCAAATGGAAGGGCAAATTCTCCACTACCCCAAAATTGCATGTTTTGCCATCCTTCAACATCGTTGTAAACAGCCATTCTTGGGAAAAACTGGGCAATTTCGTAAGCTCTGTTTCCATCCTCAAATTGCTCATAACCAGAACGTGCTCTATTGGTCACGTGATTGTTTACATTATACCACCATTTTACGCTAAATGTAAAGCTCTCCCCTGCCTCTAAAGGCTCTGGAAGATCGATACGCATCATTGTATTATTGATGGTGTACGATAATTTATCACCATCTGTTTTTACTTCCTCGATATTAAAACCACCATCAAAAGGTTGTTTTAAATATTGGTCTGCAAAACGACCAGTTTGAGCAACGGGAGCCATACCGCTAGATCCTTTTTCTAAAGCTGGAGCATCTTTTTTACGGATGTTTTGATCTAATTGCATCCATAGATACTCTAGTTTATTTTTTGAATTGTTGTGGTAGGTTATGGTTTCTTCGCCGCTTAGCTTTGTATTTTCATCATCTAAAACGATATCCATTTGATAGTCGGCTTCGTTTTGATAATAGGCTTCACCAGGCGCTCCAGAGGCCGTACGATACATACTAGGATCTCTAAACTCCTGGTATAATTGTCTAAATTTGTTTTGGTTAGTATGTCCCTGCGGTTTGGGGGTTTCTTGTTGCTCTTCCTGGGCGTTCACTCCTGTAATTGCAAACAATAAAAACGCTGAACATATCAGTTTGATTGTTTTCATGTATGATTAATTTGTTAAATATTGCTAAAAATAAATAATTTCTTCAGGGATAGAAGACTAATCGTCGAAATTTAACACATCGGTATCTGCATTTCTCATTAACATCAGGCTTTTAATATCATCTTTTACCTTCACATTAACCACGTTCTTTTGCTCATCAAACAGATCGGTTAGAATTGCATTCGTAATTTTTATTGAATTAAATGTCTCGACGTTTTCACCCTCAATAAATAATATTAGTTGATCCTTATCGTATTTTTTTCCTAGATAATGCAGTGCAATGGGTTTCCCATCTGCTGAAATTTGAAGTTTTGATTTTAGATATTTCTGAATCAATTTTTCTACAGGACCTTTTTCTGCTTCTACAGATAAAGTGATAGTTTCTTCATATCGTTGTTCTAAAACATCTTGAAAATCATCTATAAACACTTTTGAAATTATCTGCAGATCCTTTTTGTCTTCTTTATATTCAATTTCAGTGACACTTAAATAGAATTTATGTGAGGTCGCGCTTAAACAAAGGCATGCCAAAATAAGTGCTATTAAAAATCTGTATTTTTTCATTTCGATAATTTTACTTCAGAATAACAAATTTTAGTCCAAAGTACGAAGGTCACTATTTCCGGGGACTTTTTAAGATTTATGCTGAAATTTATCGATTTTCATTACTGCTTTCAAGCTTTGGAACATCGCCTTTCCTGCTAATTTCTTTAAAGTCTTCTGCCTGTTTTTCAAAATATGCAATCAACGCTAAGGTGTCATCTTCAGCAATTAATTTTTGAAGATTGCTATTATTATTCCGCGCACAATAAAACATAAAGTTTATTACTTCCCATTCCTCTAAGCCAAAGTCTTCAACAAAAATACCTTTTGGTATACTTTCTAATAGTTGGTAGGCTTCACCTTGTAATTCATAATTTTTCTGCGCTTTTTTCAAATACTTTAAATCCCCATTTAGCGCACCTATCAGCATTCCTAAACCGCCACCGTAAGATCCCATTTTTCGTTGTGCCATGGTTAGGTTTTTCCTAGGAGGTGGAAGAAATATAAGTGGCTTCACCTTAATATTCTGGATATCACCTTCTAAATTGCCGGTAAGTTTTATGTTATTAAGATGAACTGTTTCTAACCGATTTACTTCTTCTGTTAGCTCGATCTCCAAAAATCCTTTCGCTATAATTTCTTTGGTAATCACCACATATTTATTTTCAAACTGTACGGAAGAAAACAAGATACTATCATTTTCTTTTACGGTTAAACCAAACCTGCCATCAGACTCGCTAACGGTTCCCGTTTCAGCAGTAATATTTACGATATTCACAAAAGCTTCTCCTATCGAGTCGTTTACAATCTGCCCTGTTAAATCCTGTCGCTGCTGTGAAAATACAGCACTACAAAAGCAAAATAGTAGTAATAAAAAAAGTAAGATTCTATTATTTCCCATCAGTTTGTTTTTGGCACTCCAAACTTTTCTCTTTCATAAAAACTACTAGATCCCCCTTCCTGTCAAAATTAACAAGGGTATCAAAATAAGAATCTTCAGCACAGAAATAAAGAAAAAGCATTTGTTCGGTTTCTTTGATATTAATCGTTTTAAAAAAATCTGAAGGCAGCATCAATAAGGCTTTTTCAATCCTCGAATCGTAATCCATATTTGCCTTTATCTTTTTTAATTTTTGGCGATCTCCTGAAATTGTATTTAGTAACAGATTTGAAGGATCACCTCCTGTGGCGGCAATTTTCCGATCGATTAAAGAAGGGATATCTTGTCTAAGCTGGGGAGCATGAAGTTCGTATTTATCATAAAACTGAATTTTACTAAAGTCTTTACCTAAATCCCCCACTAGATTAGAGTTAGAAATATATACCTCTTCAAGTTGATTAACGCCCGGCACTAAAATAACTTCTAAAAATTTAGAAGCAATAATTGATTTTGTAATGATTACTTCTTTTTTTTGAAATTGAACAGAAGAAAATTGTAAGGTATCATTTTCACTAACCTCAACAACAAAGCGGCCTTCACGGTCATTAGTCGTTCCTTTATGGGCAGAAATATTTATAATATTGATAAAAGAATACTCTAAACTATCGGCAATAACTTTTCCCTCCAATGACACAGGTTGTTGGGCGGTAAGTACCGCTTGTGTAAAAAATAAAATAAAACAGATGATAATCTTTCGCACTAAAAACGTTTTAAATTAATTCGATATTAAAACATCATCTTCAGCTTTCTTATCCAAATTTTTAAGAAAAATCTTAGATTCCTTTTTATAAAACTCTAATAACTTTAATTTATTATCGGCAGTAAGCAATTCTAAATATTCTGGCTGAGAAAAGCAATGATTTAAAAATAGAAATAAATTCTTTTCATCTAGATTACAGGATTCAATAAGAAATGTTCTATGCAAGTCTAATTGAGTTTCTAGCGTGTTTTGCTCTTTAATATTTTTGTTCAGTTTTTTAAGCATTTTTGTTCTGCCACTCAAACCATTAATTATTGGGTCCAAAGGCACACTACCCAAAAAAATTGCGTACCATTTAAATCGTTTACCCCCGGGACCAGTTGTTGCAGTATAAAGTAATTTCTCTTCGTGACTAATCGGCATTTTTAATGACATTGGTGCATTAAGTGCGTATTTGTCATTTATTGGCATGTTTTTTAAATCTGAAGCTAAATTACCGGAAAGATTAGGAAGTTTAACTTCATCCAAAAGATTTATAGCAGCTTCTAAATACACTTCTAAAAATGCATTTTTGTAGACTTTCGAATTTACCACAACTATTTTCTTTTTAAACTGAACAGAAGAAAATAAGATGCTATCATTTACTGAAGCTTTAATCGTGAACTTTCCAGTTGCTTCACTAGAAGTCCCTCGCCCAGAAGTAAGATTTACGATATTGATTAAACTGGAATCCAAAGAATCTGCAACAATCCTTCCCTCGATAACTTTAGATTGTGAAAAAACCGAAGGACATATAGCAAGTAAAACGCTAAATAAACTAAGAAAACGCAATTAATTTTTGATTGATGATTACTAAATATTAAATCAATTCCATAGGTTTTTTACACCAATTAGAATAGACTTCTAATTTATATAACTAACATCGCATTAAAAAAGTACAATTAAATTAAAGAAAATCAATCAAGCGTATCCACTTTAGCATTAAGATAAGATTGATAGGCTTGTCGCTGTTCTACTAAAAACTGAATAATATCCAAGTCATTTTCCTCAGAAAGCATTTGCCCATCTAAACCATTATCGGCTGCAAAAAACACAAAGTCATTTACTTGATTGGCCTCTAGATTGAGTGTTTCTTTAAAAAAATCATTACTATACATTTCTTTAATTTCTTCGTCTAACTGGTCGTATGGAATTACTCTATAATCGGTATCTTTTTCGCCGTAGGTACCAGCTATAACTTTAAAAACATTAATAAGATTTAGCCCGTTTACCATATAGGTTCTACTGGATAATTCGGCTTGATTACGAACGGGATAACTGTAAGGCGTTACTATTTTAGGGGTTTCGAGCGTGGTAGTTTCTGTATCTGGTAACTTAGCCGGCGTTACCTTTATTCGATTAAGATCTACACGCACCGATCCTGTTAGACTCCCTTTTACGACATTTACTTCAGGAAGTTCATTTACCGCGACATTCACAGCGACATTCAACATTCCAGATTCTAACATTTCTTCAGTAACTTTAACTGAAAATTGCTCAAACTGAAGGGAAGAAAATACCAAACGATCATTCAAACCTGCATTAATTTTAAATTGTCCAATTTTGTTAGAAATAGTTCCTTTACTGGTAGATTCATTAAAAATGGTAATTCCATCAGGCTCGTCTGTTTCCGGAACGTTAATACCTCCGGTAATTTGAACACGATTGTCCTGTGCAAAAATGCTTGCTGAAATAAATAAAATTAGAATAGAAAGTTTTCGGATCATGGTTTGAAGGCTTTCTCTAAATTAAGAATTCCTTTATTAATATTCGTAATATGCCCCACGTAAACTTTTGTTAAAAGACTCTTTTCTATCTACTTTTGCTAAAACTATGAAAATGAAAAAAGCGATACTTGCCAGTACCTCAACGTTACACGGAGAAGAATACCTAGCCTATTTGACTGCACATTTAAATAATCTCTACGGAAAGGATAAAGAGGTCTTATTTATACCCTTCGCAAGACCTGGTGGAATAAGCCATGATGCTTATACAAATAAAGCAAAAGAGGCATTCAAAAAGGCAAATCTTGACTTAAAAGGAATTCATGAATTTGAAAATCCATTGGACGCTTTAAAAAATGCTGATGGAATATTTACTGGTGGTGGTAATACTTTTTTACTTGTTAGCGAATTGTATCGGTATGGAATAATGGAAACCTTGCGCCAAGTTGTTTTATCGGGCACACCGTATATGGGCACAAGTGCAGGAACCAATATTACCGGTTTAACTATGGGCACGACAAACGATATGCCTATAATTCAGCCAAAATCATTTAAAACGCTAGGTCTTGTTCCTTTCAATATAAATCCGCATTATCTAGATCCAGATACTAATTCAACACATAAAGGAGAAACAAGAGAAACAAGAATTAAAGAATTTCATCATATAAATACGCAACCTGTAGTTGGTCTACGCGAAGGAAGCTGGCTAGAATTAAATGGTAAAGAGATCACTCTTAAAGGGAAACTTTCTGCAAGAGTTTTTGAATGTAATAAAGAACCTTACGAAATAGAACCGGAAACCACCTTAACAAATCTCAATTAATGATAGATTATCAGCAAATTTTAAATACCATTCAGGAAGAAATGAGCTATAGGGATGTTAAAGGAAAGGTAGCTGCCTACATTCCCGAACTTGCCAAAGTTGACCCTAAAAAGTTTGGCATGCACCTTTATAGAAGTGAAAACGAAATTTATGGTTTTGGAGATCACGAAGAGAAATTTTCTATCCAGTCTATCAGTAAAGTATTTACCTTATCACTTGCAATTCGCAATTTAGGAAGTAAAGTTTGGGAACGTGTTCATGTAGAACCTTCCGGAAACCCTTTTAACTCATTAATGCAACTGGAGCAAGATAGAGGTATTCCTAGAAATCCATTTATCAATTCAGGTGCTTTGGTAATTTGCGACATTTTAGTTGATATTTTAGAAGATCCTAAACAAGAATTATTGGATTTTGTACGAAAGATTACAGGAGAAGACGACATCGAATATGATGAAAAAGTTGCGCAATCTGAGTTATCATCGGGGTATCGAAATATAGCTCTGGTAAATTACATGAAGGCTTTGGGAAACATAAAGTGTGACGTTGATAAGATTATAGATTTTTATTTCTACTCCTGTTCTCTAAGCATGTCTTGTAAATCTCTAGCCAAGGCATTTATGCTATATGCTAATAAAGGCGAGATTTTACGAACCGGCGAGCAAGTCTTAAACCCAAGTACAGTAAAACGATTAAACGCCTTGATGCAGACTTGCGGATTCTACGATGAATCTGGCGAATTTAGTTTTGAAGTAGGCTTACCCGGTAAGAGTGGAGTTGGTGGTGGTATAGCAGCAATCCATCCGCAACAGTATTCGGTTGCTGTATGGAGCCCTGTTCTTAACAAAAAAGGAAACTCTGAATTAGGAATGAAGGCTTTAGAAAGACTTACTACTTTAACAGGCTTATCGGTATTCTAATTTTTAAATACTGAAAACAACAAAAGCTCCTTCGCAATTAACGAAGGAGCTTTAATTTTTCCTTAAAGCTTAAGAATAAAAAAATGCTCCCCGATAAAGAGAGCATTCCTCTATAAATTGAACACTTATAAATAATTCTAAATTAAAGTGCAGCTACGTGTTTAGCTAGCTTAGACTTTAAGTTAGAAGCTTTATTTGTGTGTATTACGTTTTTCTTAGCTAACTTATCAATCATAGAAGCTACAGAAGGATAAAGCGTTTCTGCCTCTTTCTTATCCTCAGTTTCACGCAATTTCTTGATTGCGTTTCTTGTAGTTTTATGCTGATAGCGATTCCTAAGCCTTTTAGCCTCGTTGCTACGGATTCTCTTTAACGCTGACTTATGATTTGCCATTACAAATAATTTAATTAATTCTTTAAAAGTAGTCCGTAGGGGAATCGAACCCCTGTTACCAGGATGAAAACCTGGCGTCCTAACCCCTAGACGAACGGACCAAATATTCTCAATAATTTATGCCATTTAAGGCTTCACTACAACACAATCACTTGTGCTATTTTGTAGTCCGTAGGGGAATCGAACCCCTGTTACCAGGATGAAAACCTGGCGTCCTAACCCCTAGACGAACGGACCAACATTCTTTTTGTTTCAATGCGGATGCAAAAATACAACTTTTTTTAAATGCCGCAAATCTTCCGCAAAAAAAATTAAAAAAAATTAATAAGCCTTTGCAAAGAGCACTCTTCCTTTAGAAGGTTCTCCAGTTAAAACGCAGGCTCCGGCTTCTTCTTCCCTTTCAAAAGGCACACATCTAATTGTTGCTTTTGTTAAGCTTTTGATCTTATTTTCGGTTTCTGAAGTACCATCCCAGTGCGCAGATATAAAACCTCCCTTGTCTTTCAACACTTTTTTAAACTCATCAAAGCTATCTACTTTCGTAACATGCTCATCTCGGAAGTTTCTTGCCTTATCAAATAAAGCATCCTGAATTTCTTCCATTAAGTCTGATACTTTATCTACAACACCATCCATCTGCACAAACTCTTTAGTAAGCGTATCTCTTCTTGCAAGCTCCACGGTTCCTTTCTCCAAATCCTTAGGCCCAATAGCTAAACGTACTGGAACGCCTTGTAATTCGTATTGTGCAAACTTCCATCCCGGCTTCTGCGTATCACGATTATCAAATTTAACCGACACTCCTTTAGCGCGTAAATCTTTTACTAATTGATTAGCTACTTCTGAAATTTGATCTAATTGCTCTTCATTCTTATAAATAGGAACGATCACCACCTGTATTGGCGCCAATTTTGGAGGCAGCACTAAACCTTTATCATCGCTATGTGTCATGATCAAGGCACCCATCAAACGAGTTGAAACTCCCCAGGAAGTTGCCCAAACATGTTCCAAACCTCCTTCTTTAGTTGCAAACTTCACATCAAAAGCCTTAGCGAAGTTCTGACCTAAAAAATGAGATGTACCAGCTTGTAATGCTTTACCATCTTGCATTAAAGCTTCTATACAATATGTTTCTACCGCCCCAGCGAAACGCTCGTTAGCTGTTTTAGCTCCTTTAATTACAGGAGTAGCCATAAAATTTTCGGCAAACTCAGCATAAATATCATTCATCTGCTTTGTCTCTACCAGCGCTTCCTGTTTAGTAGCATGAGCTGTATGTCCTTCTTGCCACAAAAACTCTGATGTTCTAAGAAACAAACGCGTCCTCATTTCCCAACGAACGACATTAGCCCATTGGTTTATAAGAATAGGTAAATCTCTATAGGACTGTACCCAATTTTTATATGTATTCCAGATAACCGCTTCTGAAGTTGGTCTAACCACAAGCTCTTCTTCCAGCTTAGCTTCAGGATCTACGATTAATTTTCCTTTGTTTTCCTCATCGTTCTTAAGCCGATAATGAGTTACCACCGCACATTCTTTGGCGAATCCTTCAGCATTTTTCTCCTCGGCTTCAAATAGGCTTTTGGGGACAAAAAGAGGAAAATAGGCATTTTGATGTCCTGTTTCTTTAAACATTCTATCTAATTCAGCCTGCATTTTTTCCCAAATTGCATAGCCATATGGTTTTATTACCATACAACCTCTAACTGCTGAATTCTCAGCTAAATCTGCTTTTACAACAAGTTCGTTGTACCACTTCGAATAGTCTTGCGCTCTGCTAGTTAAATTCTTACCCATTATCTTTTTTTGGCATAAATATTGTATTTTAAAGTATACAATATAAACTTATTTTGTTAGCGCAAAACTAACTAAATTTGTAATGTTCAACAATTAAATAACTCGCTAATGATAAGCAATACTAAATTACACAAAAGAACATCTGTTTTCATTACACCTGTGTTGTTGCTGTTGTTAGCATCATGTGGTTCTTACCAATACTCAGGTTACAACGATGGTATTTATGGAGAATCTTCGAGAACTGTAGATCGTCCACGTACTGGCTATGAAAGACCTCAAAGTGCTAATGAGCAACGAGAGGAAAAACTTAATGAAGCGAATTCCTATTATAAAAACATGTTTGCTCAGCAATCTGCAATGCTAGATGACGCTATGCAGGAAGATGCTGTTTTTACTGATATAGACACGTATTCCTCCAACTCAGGTTATGCTGAAGATGAAGAGATGTATAATGAAAATGGGGAAATGGCCTACAATGGATCTTACGCTCCATGGGGACAAGGTGATGCTGATGATATCACGGTAAACATTTATAACAACAATGTGGGAGGTTTTTGGAACAGAGGATTTTACGGCCCATGGGGTGGCGGTTTTTATGATCCTTATTACGGTGCTGGTTTCGGTTGGGGCTGGAACGGCTACGGAGGCTTCTACAACAGACCTTATTGGAATATCGGATGGGGATGGGGATCACCTTATTATGGAGCCGGATGGGCTTACGGATATGGCGCTGGTTTCTATTCACCATGGTATTATGGTGGCGGAAGATGGAATGGACGCTATTACGGAGGTGGTTATTACAACACCTACCAAAGATATCACAACAATAACCGCTATTCTTACATGAATTCTCGTAGAGGCTCTAGAAGTTCTTATAGCACTGCAGTAAATAGAAGAGAAAGCTCAAATACAAGATCAAGAAGTAATTCTTCATATTCTAGAAGAATTCGTGAGATTAGAAGTTCTGATCGTAGCTCCAGAAGAGATAACTCATCTTCCGTAAGAAGTCGAGTTGCAGATCGTAACGATAATAACGTTTATACAAGATCTAGCAGAAGATCATCGAATTCTTACAGTAGAAGTAGTGATAGTAATACAAGATCTAGTAGATCTTATCAAACCAACACCAGATCTTCTACCCCTACTAGAACACGATCTGTTAGAACCTCTACTCCAACTAGAAGTTCAAGCTCTGTAGGACGAAGCAGTTCTTCAAGCAGCCGCTCTTCTTCAAGTAGATCTTCTAGCGGTTCTTCCAGAGGAGGAAGTTCCCGTAGTAGCCGTGGCGGAAGAGGTTAAACCCAACTTATATATTAAAATATCCTTACAACTTCAAAGTTGTAAGGTATTTTATTGCCTAATTTTGAATATAACACCTAGATTATGAAAAAAATTTTAGCCTTTGCAGTATTATCCCTAATGACTTTCAGCCAAATGAAAGCGCAGGATATTACCGATGCATTAAGATATTCCCACACCAATCTTAAAGGTACAGCTAGATTTCAAGCGATGAGCGGGGCTTTTGGAGCACTTGGTGGAGATATATCTGCTATTGCAATTAATCCAGCCAGTTCAGCAGTTTTTTTAAATAGCGCTGTAACGTTAACACTTTCTGATGTTTCTAAAGAAAACACGACAGGCTTTAACAATAGTTTCAACAACAGTGATAACAGCGATTTTAATGCAAGTCAGGCTGGTTTCGTTCTTGTTTTTGATTCCAACAGCACCAACAATGATTTTACAAAATTTAGCTTCGGTGTAAACTTTGCTGAAGAAAATAATTATGACGATGCTTTTTTAGCTTCTGGATCTAGTAACGGTTCTATAGATCAATATTTTTTAGATTACGCACAGGGTATCCCTTTAGATCTTCTTATACCTTATGATGATGAATCGGTAGAAGATCTATATTCCTATTTAGGAGAAAATGAAGGCTTTGGAGCACAGCAAGCGCTTTTAGCATACCAGGCATTCATTATCAATCCAGAAAGTGAGGATTTAGAGAATACCGCGTATAATTCTTCTGTTGCACCGGGGCAATTTCAGAATAATTACAATTATGTTTCTACTGGTATTAATGGTAAAATTTCTTTCAACTTCGCTGCAGAGTTTCAGAAGAAATTATATTTAGGTGTAAATCTGAACAGTCATTTTATCAATTATGATAGAACAACTAGGTATTTCGAAACAAATAATAACAATGGTAGTGAAACAAACGAAATAGCTTTTGTAAATACGCTTAGTACTGATGGAGATGGTTTTTCTGCACAACTAGGTGGTATTTATAAGATTACTGATAACATTAGAATTGGCGCTACTTATGATACCCCTACCTGGTATAATATTAGAGAAGAAACCGCGCAATCCTTAAGTTCTTATAGCGACGTTTTCAACGAAAATACTATTGTAAATCCTGATGTTGTTAATATTTATCCGGAATATACTTTAAAGACACCAGGAAAGCTAACGGCTAGCGGGGCAGTTGTGCTTGGTAGCCAAGGATTATTAAGTGTTGATTATAGTTACAAAGATTACTCTAACACTGAATTTAGGCCTGAAAATGATGGCGATTTTATCACCCAAAACGATATTATCTCAGATGAACTAACAGCAGTTTCTACAATTAAAATTGGTGGTGAATATCGAATTAACAATTGGAGTTTAAGAGGTGGTTATAGATATGAAGAAAGTCCATACAAAGATGGGATTACAATGAGCGACTTGGATAGCTATTCTGCAGGGATAGGATATAGCTTTGGCGCCTTCAAAATTGACGCTGCTTATACCAATACGCAGTTTTCAGAAAGCAGTTTTCTATATCAAACAGGACTAGCAAACAGAGCTAATATAGATAGAGAATTTTCTAGTTTAATATTTTCCCTAAGTTTTGGATTGTAGGTCAATATAAAAATCTTAATAACACAGTAAATCTTGCGATTTATAAAAAAGCCTAATAATTATTTTTATATTATTAGGCTTTTTTAATACTATCTTTTTAAAGTAAAGTGACCACTAAAATGTTTAGTGCTAGTGGATGACGGAGTTGTATATTCTAACCGAAACCAATAATCATCCTGCACTAATAATTCGCCATTAAAAGATCCATCCCAGCCTTCTCCTTCTGGGTCAATTTCACGAATAAAATTACCATAGCGATCAAACAATTTAATATTTAATATTCGATAATCCTTATCTGAAGTGATCGTCCAAAAATCATTGATTCCATCTCCATTAGGCGTAAAGAAAAAATCGAAACCAATCACAGTAAATTCATCTTTCAAAACATTCCCACAACCACCAATTTCTCTTACGCTAACTTCATGAACTCCCTTTTCTATATTATTAAATACATTTTGTGAAGTATACACCCCATTGTCCAGACGGTATTCGAACTCAGAGGAATGCCCTAAAAATGGTTCTACTTGAACTTCTACATTCCAATTTTGTCCAAAATTCGCTTTCAATATTTCAATTTCTATGGATTCAGGTTCTGAAACGTATCTTAATTTTGTAGAATAGGAAACTTCGCACCCCGTTGTCGCCTCTGTGATTACTAAATTATATTCTGGATTTATTGATTGTTGATTTAGAGAAATTTCAAAATCATTGGAAATTACTTCATTTCCATTCAACCAGGTGTAATTATAATTTTTACCATAGTCAAAACCTAAGACTAATTCTTCCTGAAATTCCCCAGAGGCATTAACACACATTTCTATTTCTTCCGGAAATTTCATTTGTGGAAGTTGAAGTATTTTTAGCTGAATTTCACTAATCTCAGAATAACAACCGGTAAAAAGATCTCTTATTCTTACAAATATTGTTTCTGAAACTTCGGCTTTGTATAGAGAAGGCTTTGCTATCATTTCATCATCATCAATATCCTGCTGCGTTTCGAAATATTCTATTTCATATCCTTCAGTAAAATCAGTGTCCCCTAAAAGTTCTTGCTCTTTTTGCGTAAGATCAACAATATTTCCTTTTTGGCAAACAGCGATAGATTCAGCCGGCTTTTGAATTTTTGGTCGATCATAAAAGTGGATATTTACTACATCCTCAATATCATGATTACCATCCCCATCTTCCACTAAGACTTTATAAGTGCCGTCTTTAGCAACATTTAACTTCGATGATGCTTCACCTGAAATTTCAGTAAAATCATCAATAGTTTCATCAAAAACAAACCATTGATAACCAGAAGCGCCCTCGATTTCTGCATCCAAAATAGTTTCCGTATTACTACATAGAACCTGATCATGTCCTAAAACACCATCTAAAACGGTACAATCTGTAGAGCCTGAATTTTCATCCATTTCAATTTGCTCAAGGCTAATATATCCTGGCAACGTACTATAATTAAGCAACGCAAAAACATAGATTTCATCTGCCTTAGCATTATTAATATTAGCTATTTCTATGGCATCTTTAGCGTAAGAGCAATCGATTAAATTTTCTTCAGAAAGAATAGACGCACTACAATAATTATCTCTTTTATTGAAGGGTCCCCATATCACAAAATCTACATCTAGTAGCTCTCCACTACCATCAGCATTCTCTGTCTGTGTAATTAGAAATTCTAGATCACCGCTATCTTCTATTTGTAAATAAAACCAGGCAGGATATCTTTTAAGTTCCAGGCAACCATAGTCGGGACCTTCTTCGGCTACTATTACATTTGTAACACCTGTATTAGAATTTGGAAAAACTAGTTGATCTTCACCTGCACAGAAAGGCTTAATATCATCACATCTGGTACCCTGAGCAGAAAGCCCTAAACTTAACAGCATCAAGCTACACAAAAAACCTATTTGGAAAGTACCTAAAAACATTAGCGAGCAAATTATAAAATTTTACGATGCGAAATGCATAAATAGACAAGTTGGACTAAAAAGACTATTAAATGTGTATCTTTGCAAGCTAAATGAATACTTTACGACTCATAGCGTAAAACGGCATGAAAATAGACAAAGTTTTGAATGAAATTGAAGAAATGGGTGATGCACACGCCGGAAGTAGTGCAGATACTCCAATAAGAAAAGATGCTTTTGAAGTTAGTGACACCGATAAAATTGCACTAATAAGAGAAGATGTAGAGCATATAATGTACACTTTGGGATTAGATCTTAGTGACGACAGCCTTAAAGGAACTCCACAACGAGTAGCGAAGATGTTTGTGAATGAGATTTTTTCTGGATTGGATCCAAAAAGAAAACCTAAAGCCTCTGTCTTCGATAACAAATACAAATACGGAGAAATGCTTGTTGAGAAAAACATCACCGTTTACTCAACCTGCGAACACCACCTTCTACCAATCGTAGGTAAAGCCCATGTTGCTTATATTTCTAACGGAACTGTAGTAGGACTATCCAAAATGAATCGAATTGTAGATTATTTTGCTAAAAGACCACAGGTACAAGAACGTTTAACAATGCAGATCGTACAAGAACTACAAAAGGTTTTGGAAACAGATGATGTTGCTTGTGTTATAGATGCAAAACACCTTTGTGTAAACAGCAGAGGAATTAGAGATATTGAAAGTAGTACCGTTACCAGTGAATTTGGCGGAGCTTTTAAGAAAAAAGAAGTTCGTAGAGAATTTCTTGATTACATTAAGCTAGATACTACATTTTAATTAATTTGCTTTTTTTAAACAACGCTTTAATATGGCGCTTTTCGAAGATCAACAATTACGAATTTACAACACAATTTCTGGAGAAAAAGAAGTATTTAACCCCATAAACGATAGTCACGTAGGCATGTATGTATGCGGGCCTACCGTCTATAGCAATGTTCACCTTGGGAATTGCCGTACTTTTATATCTTTTGATCTGGTTTTTAGATATCTAAAACATTTAGGATATAAAGTTAGATATGTTCGTAACATTACCGATGCTGGTCATTTAGAAAATGATGCCGAAACTGGTGAAGATCGTATCGCTAAAAAAGCAAGATTAGAGCAAATAGAACCTATGGAAGTGGTACAGAAATATACCGTAGATTTCCATAATATTCTTGAAAAATTCAACAATTTACCTCCAAGCATAGAACCAACTGCTACGGGCCACATCGTGGAGCAGATCGAGATTATTAAAACCATTATCGATAATGGCTATGCTTACGAAGCAAATGGATCGGTTTACTTTGATGTTTTAAAATATAATGAAGAGAAACATTACGGCAAATTAAGTGGTAGAGCAATTGAAGATATGATTGCCAACACACGTGAACTTGCTGCACAGAGTGATAAAAAAAGTCCGCAGGATTTTGCACTTTGGAAAAAAGCAGAACCACAACATATCATGAGATGGCCTTCGCCTTGGAGCGATGGTTTTCCTGGATGGCATTTAGAGTGTACTGTAATGAGCACCAAATATCTTGGAGAAAAATTTGATATTCATGGTGGCGGAATGGATCTTAAATTCCCGCATCACGAGTGTGAAATCGCCCAAGGAGAAGCTGCATGCGGTAAAGACCCGGTAAATTACTGGATGCACGCTAACATGCTTACTTTAAACGGTAAAAAAATGGCTAAAAGCACAGGAAACAACATTCTTCCTGAAGAGCTTTTTAGCGGCCAAAATGAAGTAATTGGCAAAGCCTTTTCTCCTAATGTTGCTAGGTTTTTTATGCTTCAAGCACATTACAGAAGTATTCTGGATTTTTCAAAAGAAGCTTTGAGCGCCAGTGAAAAAGGCTTTAATAGATTAATGGATGCCTATGCTTCTATAGATGAACTTCCGGAAGCTAAAGAAAGCACTTTCAATTTATCAGAATGGAAGCAGTCCTGTTATGATGCCATGAACGATGATTTTAACAGCCCAATTTTAATTGCCAGATTATTTGATGCTGTAAAATCTATCAACGCCATCAAAGAGGAAACCTTAAAAATTTCTTCTGAAGATAAATTAGAACTTAAGCAAGCCTTACACGACTTCTTGTTTAACATTCTAGGATTACGTGATGGTGACACAAATTTAGATGACGATTCTGATAAGCTTTCAGGAACCGTTGAATTACTTATCAAACTAAGAGCTGAAGCAAGAAATAACAGAGATTTTGCAACAAGCGATAAAATTCGCGATGAATTACAGGAACTTGGGATTCAGCTAAAAGATGGAAAAGACGGTACTACATTTTCTATTCAGTAAAACCGAAATAATAAATGGATAACTATGCTTAGAAAATTGCTTATTTATCCATTTATTATTTTGGTTAAATGCTACCAAAATTTTATTTCTCCTTTAACTCCTGCAACCTGCAGGTATTCTCCTACATGCTCTACCTATACTATAGAGGCTTTAAAAAAACATGGTTTATTTAAAGGAGGATGGCTAGCAATAAAACGTATCATAAGTTGTAACCCTTGGGGAGGTAGCGGCTACGATCCTGTTCCTTGATTTGAAAACCTTTCAGATTATTGATTAAACTGCTTTTTATAGGCGAAGTTTTATCAAATATGTATATTTACAGCTAATTCGATAAATAAGAATAATGCTCGTCAACGCAATTAGATGGAGCCCTTCTGAAGGGATAGATTTAGGAATTCTCACTATACACTACTACAGCTTAATGTTTCTTATTGCCTTTGGTTTAGGCTGGTATATTATGAAGGCGATATACACCAGAGAGGGCATAGAAATAGAGAAATTAGACTCTCTATTTATCTATACTGTACTTGCTACATTAATAGGCGCGAGACTTGGGCATGTTTTATTTTATGATTGGGATTATTTTCAGCATCACCTTCTAGAAATTTTCTTACCGGTAAAATTTGAACCTGAATTTCAATTTACTGGCTTTAGAGGATTGGCAAGCCATGGTGCCGCAATAGGAATCATTACAGCGATGTATTTATACCGCAAAAGAGTATTAAATAAGCCGGTATTGTGGATTCTAGACAGAATAGTTATCCCTGTTGCATGTGGCGGTATATTTGTTAGAATCGGGAATTTCATGAATTCTGAAATCATCGGTAAACCAACTAACAGCGATTACGGCATAATCTTCCAGAACTTAGGAGAAACATTTCCGCGCCATCCCGCACAGCTTTATGAAAGTTTTTGTTATTTACTTGTCTTTCTTTTATTGTATTTTCTTTATTGGAAGACCAATAAAAGATTTAAGATTGGTTATATTTTCGGACTTTTCTTAGTCTTACTTTGGACAGTTAGATTTTTTGTAGAATTCGTTAAAGAACCACAAGTAGAAGAAAGAGCCACATGGCTTTTAAATACAGGACAATGGCTTAGTATCCCATTTATTATCGCTGGTTTATATTTTATGTATCGCCCGCAAAACAAACCTGAAAGCATTTAATTGTGATTAAAAAATTCTTTAATATAAGCATTATAGGTTTCGCAATTATTTTTACATCCTGTAAAAATGATGAAGGAAAGACAGTAGAAACCGAAGAAATTGAATTTCGAAAAGATGCAGAATTATATCTAATAAAGACTTCAGGTGATACGCTAAAGACGCTAGATATAGAAATAGCAAACGATGATTATACTAGAGCTACAGGTTTAATGTATAGAGAATCCTTGAAGGAGAACCATGGGATGCTTTTTATCTACCCCAGCGCTGCTCCTAGAAGCTTTTATATGAAAAACACCTATATTCCATTGGATTTGGTTTTCTTTAATTCAGACAGCACTATAGTAAGCTTCCAGAAAGACGCAAAACCTTTAGATGAAACTTCTCTACCATCCCAAGAACCAGCTCAGTTTATCCTTGAAATAAACGCAGGATCTTCTGAAAGATGGGATCTCAATAAAGGGGATAGATTTAGCGTTCAGCAAGATTAAGAATACTTCTATTTACTCCTTAATTTGAAATAAAACAGTACTTCTTTAAATTTCTGAACCATCAAAAGAAGCCATATTTGCATCCCTCCAAAAGTTCTCTATTGATTTAAAAACGCAGAATTCATTAAAGGATAATTACCTCCATCTATTATAAAATAAACTTCTAGAAATCGGATTCTTGATTTGATTGCTTGTCCTCACTTCAGATTAAAAACAATTCAGAATTATCTAACTAAATATTCGGATTATTAGAGACACGTCTTAACACCAGAAGACTATCGATATTGATTTCAATAACAAAAAAAATCCCCACAGATGTGGGGATTTTTTTTATTCTTACAAAAGAAACTTATCTGCTTAAGCCACGGTCTCTTCTTCTACTTCTTTCTTATCTTGTATAGAAGATTTCTTTTTTACACTATCAAACATTACCGGTGTAGCTATAAATAATGAAGAATATGTACCAACTACAACACCAACGATAAGTGCAAACATAAATCCTCTAATACTTTCTCCTCCAAAAATAAATATTGCAAGCAATACTACTAATGTTGTTAAAGAGGTATTTAATGTACGGCTTAATGTACTGTTTAAAGCTGCATTTACCGTTTTACCAAGCTTCCAAGTATTATGCTCGTTCACAAATTCTCTAATTCTATCGAAAACAACCACGGTATCGTTCAGCGAATAACCAATTACAGTTAAAATTGCCGCGATAAAGGCCTGATTGATTTCCATGCTGAAAGGCATAAACTTGTATAACAATGAGAATACACCAAGAACGATCAAAACATCATGGAAAACCGCTGCAACAGCTCCTAAACTAAATTGCCATTTTCTAAACCTTAATAGAATATAAAGGAATACTACTATTAACGAACCTAGAACAGCCCAGAAAGAAGCCGTCTTAATATCATCGGCGATTGTAGGACCTACTTTCATAGATTCCATAATACCAACTGTTTTATCTGAAGAACCATTGATAAATTCCTCCTCAGTAGTATCAGCTGGCAAATATGGTTTAAGACTTTCAAAAAGACCTTCTTGAATTTCCAGGTCTACTTCAGTACCTTCATTTTCAACTTTGTAATTTGTTGTTATCTTCAATTGATTATTTGGTCCAAAAGTTTTTGCTTCTGCATTACCAAATTTTTCAACTAGCACATTTTGCACTTCAGTAGGACTCACATCTTGATCGAACCTTACTGTATATGTACGACCTCCAACAAAATCTACTCCATAATTTAAACCTTGTGTAAGTAATGATCCAAGACTTATTACAATTAATATTCCTGAAATGATATAAGCAATCTTCCTTTTCCCTAAGAAGTCACTATTCATTCCTTTAAATAAGTTTTTAGTAATTCCGGTAGCAAATTCTAATGATTTACCATTCTTGCCGTAACCATCAATAAACAAACGAGTAATGAATATTGCCGTAAATAATGATGTTGCAATACCAATTAATAAAGTTGTAGCAAATCCTTTAATTGGACCGGTACCTAAAATCAATAATATAAATCCTGTAAGACCAGTTGTAATGTTTGCATCTAAGATTGAAGATAATGCATTACTAAATCCATCTTTAATAGATTCCGCTTGAGATTTTCCTTTCGCTAATTCTTCTTTGATACGTTCAAAGATCAGCACGTTGGCATCAACCGACATACCTATTGTAAGAACAATACCAGCAATACCAGGCAATGTAAGAACAGCACCTAATCCAGCTAATATTCCGAAAATAAACAAGATGTTTACGATAAGGGCGATATCAGCAAAAACTCCAGCTTTTCCGTAATAGAAAATCATCCAAACTAATACTAATACCAAAGCAATTGCGAAAGAAAGCATACCACTATCAATAGCTTCCTGACCTAAAGATGGCCCAACAATTTCACTTTGAATAATATCTGCAGAAGCAGGTAGTTTACCAGCTCTAAGAACATTCGCTAAATCTTTTCCTTCTTCAATACCAAAATCTCCGGTGATTTCACTTCGTCCTCCAGAAATTGCTCCGGTAGAAACTCCCGGTGCAGAATATACTATATCATCTAAAACAATAGCGATTTGTGTTTGGTTGTTTGAAGCATAACCTGTCATTTCTTCCCAGATCTTCGCTCCAGTTCCATCCATTTGCATAGAAACTGCTACACGACCAACCTGATCGTAGGTTTGCTGTGCATCTGTAATTACACTACCACTTAACGGCGGTTGGTTATCTCTATTTGATTTTAACGCATATAAGCCTGTCGCGTTAGTATCATCGTCTGCAACACCCCAAACAAATCTCGCATAACGTTGCTCAGCAGGAAGAAGATTTCTTACTTGAGGCATACTTAAGTAAGTGTTTACTTTAGCTGTATCCTGTACATTAAAGTATGCTAATACAGGACCTCCCTGTGCTCCTGGCCCAATAATTAAATCGAATAATGGATTATTAGATTGTACAGCAGTACTATCTTCAGCATCTGCTAATAAATCATCTATATCACTATTTTCCTGAGAAGTTGAATCAGTAACATTAGCTGCTTCCTCTTCTTCTGAAACAATACCTTTTAAAACTTGATTCGCTTGAGTAAGGAAAGGACCAAATTCGTTATTTTTAAATACGTGCCAGAACTCTAACTGAGCAGTACTTTGCAATAAATTCTGAATTCGGTTTACATCTTTAGCTCCTGGAAGTTCTACTAAAATTCTTCCTGAATTCCCTAAACGTTGAATGTTTGGTTGAGTAACACCAAATTTATCGATACGCTTACGCAATACTTCAAAAGCTGAAGTAATAGACTCATCTACTTTTTGTCTTACGATCGGCTTAACCTCATCGTTAGACATATCGTAAGTAACGTCGTCACTTAAAGTCTTATTAGCAAAAATATCTGGAGAAGCTAATTGAGCATCAGGAATAGCATCAAATTTTTCGAAGAAAATATCAATATAATCATCCTGACTAGTTACAGAAGCTTCTCTAGCTTCGACAAGTGCTTTATTAAAAGCAGGATCGTCAGAATCATTTGCTAAACCTCTAATAATATCTTCAACAGAGATTTGAAGAATAACATTAATTCCTCCTTTAAGATCTAAACCTTTGTTTAATTCTTTATCCTTAGCAGCATTATAAGTTATCCCGGCAATGATTTCATTATTCCCAATGGAATCTAGATAATCTTGTTCTGCCTGATCTCTTAAATCTGAATAATTCTCTCTGCTCTCGTCAATTTTTCGTGCAGCAAATTCTTCTGCTTCACTTTCAACACTATTAGTTAAGTATGTAAATGATAATTGGTAGATACATACTAAACCAAATAAAATTGCAAAAACTTTAATAAGTCCTTTATTCTGCATTATTCTTCAAATTATAATTATATAGCTGTTTTTTAAAAACGGACAAATATAGCGTTTCAATACTGAAATCCCAATAATTTCTTTTTGAAAATTTTAACTTTTAAACATAAAAAAAAGCCACATAAAATGTGGCTTTTTAGCTGTATTTAAAGGGGATAAAACTATAGTTCTAATAATCCATTTGTTTTTTTCACACCTTCTGCACTTTCTTTTATTTTTGTTTTTTCTGCATCGTTTAATTCGATTTCAACGATTTTTTCTAAACCGTCTTTACCGATTACTGCAGGAACACCAATTGCGATATCTTCCAGTCCGTATTCTCCTTCAAGGTAAGCTGAACATGGGAAAATTTTCTTTTGATCGCAAGCAATAGCCTGTACTAAAGCAGAAACCGCAGCACCTGGAGCGTACCATGCACTAGTTCCTAATAATTTAGTTAGCGTAGCACCACCAACTTTGGTATCTTCAGCAACCTGAGTTAAACGATCATCTGAAAGAAATGCAGTTACTGGAATACTGTTACGTGTTGCTAATCTTGTAAGTGGCACCATTCCGGTATCACTGTGACCACCAATTACCATCCCGTCTACATCTGAAATTGGAGCTTCTAAAGCTTCAGCCAATCTATATTTAAAACGTGCGCTATCTAAAGCACCGCCCATTCCAATAATTTTATTTTTAGGAAGGCCTGTAGTTTTATGCACCAAATAAGTCATTGTATCCATTGGATTACTAACAACTATTAGCGTCACATTTGGAGAATGCTTAATAAGATTGCTTGATACTTCTTTAACAATACCTGCATTAATACCAATAAGCTCCTCACGAGTCATCCCCGGTTTTCTAGGAATACCACTGGTAATAACAGCTACATCACTCCCGGCGGTTTTAGAATAATCGTTGGTACTTCCTGTTATTTTAGTATCAAAACTGTTTAAAGAAGCAGTTTGCATAAGGTCCATTGCCTTACCTTCAGCATATCCTTCTTTAATATCTAATAATACAACTTCTGAAGCGAAGTTTTTTATGGCAACATATTCAGCGCAGCTAGCACCTACAGAACCAGCTCCTACTACTGTAACTTTCATTTTGTGAATTTATCGGTTAATATCTATCCCAAAAATACAAATTATGATATTGGAATACTAATAAAGACAGGTTAAATAGCTTAAGACTATATCTCGACAAACTACATCTACTTAAAAAAACGAATTTTAATATTTTAGCATTCAAAAAAAATGCTCATATTATATAAAAGTAATAAGCCCGGGATTTCTCCCGGGCTTATTAAAATCATACCTCTTTATACTATGCATCAATATTTGCATATTTAGCATTCTTCTCTATAAATTCTCTTCGTGGTGGAACTTCGTCTCCCATTAACATAGAAAAAATACGATCTGCTTCTCCGGTATTATCTATAGTCACCTGTCTTAGCTTTCTATGCTGAGGATCCATTGTAGTATCCCAAAGTTGCTCTGCATTCATCTCCCCAAGACCTTTATATCGTTGGATTTGCACCCCTCCGCTATAACTTTCGGCAATCGCATCACGCTCTTCTTCATTCCAAGCATATCGCTTTTTCTGACCTTTTTTCACTAAATATAGTGGCGGCGTAGCAATATATATGTGTCCTTGCTCTATAAGCTCTTTCATATATCTAAAGAAGAAAGTAAGAATAAGTGTTTCGATATGGCTACCATCCACATCGGCATCACACATAATCACAATCTTATGATAACGTAATTTAGAAAGGTTAAGTGCCTTAGTATCCTCCTCTGTTCCTATGGTAACTCCCAGAGCCGTGTAGATATTTTTAATCTCTTCATTATCAAACACACGGTGAGACATTGCTTTCTCTACGTTCAAAATTTTACCTCTAAGTGGCAAAATTGCCTGAAAATTTCGATCACGCCCTTGTTTCGCAGTTCCACCTGCCGAGTCTCCCTCTACAAGAAAAACTTCACATTGCGTTGGATCTACCTCAGAGCAATCTGATAATTTCCCAGGTAAACCGCCAATACTCATAGCTGTTTTACGCTGCACCATTTCACGGGCTTTCTTGGCAGCGTTACGTGCCTGAGCAGCAAGAATAACTTTTTGAACGATTGTTTTAGCATCATTTGGATTTTCCTCCAAATAATTCTCAAGCATTTCTGAAACTGCTTGTGAAACTGCGGAAGTCACCTCCCTATTCCCAAGCTTAGTCTTAGTTTGCCCTTCAAATTGAGGTTCGGCAACTTTTACCGATATAATTGCAGTAAGCCCTTCACGGAAATCATCCCCAGTAACTTCAAATTTAACCTTTTCAAGCAAACCTGAAGCATCTGCGTATTTCTTCAAAGTAGTTGTTAAACCTCTTCTGAAACCAGAAAGATGCGTTCCTCCTTCGTGGGTATTAATATTATTTACGTAAGAGTGAAGATTTTCGTTAAATGTATCGTTATACACCATAGCAACCTCTACAGGAATACCGTTCTTCTCCCCTTCCATACTTACCACATCGGCAATAATAGGATCCCTGGTACCATCAAGAAAACGTATAAATTCCTTTAAACCTTCTTCAGAATGAAAAACTTCTCCAAGAAATTCTCCATTCTCATCTTTTTCTCTTTTATCAGTAAGAACGATTTTAATTCCTTTATTTAAATACGCAAGTTCCCGCATACGTTTTGCAAGCGTTTCGTAGCTGTATTCTAAAGTCTGCTGAAAGATAGAAGGATCTGGTTTAAAAGTCACCAAAGTACCACTAAGCTCTGTTTCACCAACGGGTTTTACAGGATAAACTGGTTTACCCAACTCATATTCCTGCTCCCAAATCTGTCCATCCCTATAAACTGTTGCTTTTAAATGTGTAGATAATGCATTAACACAACTTACACCTACACCATGAAGACCTCCGGAGACTTTATAAGAATCTTTATCAAACTTACCCCCTGCACCAATCTTGGTCATTACAACCTCTAATGCCGAAACACCTTCTTTCTTATGCAGATCTATAGGAATACCACGACCGTTATCTTCTACGGTAATAGAATTATCTTCGTTAATATCAACTTTTATAGAGTCACAATGCCCTGCTAACGCCTCATCAATAGAGTTGTCAACTACTTCGTAAACCAAATGATGCAAACCTCTCACACCGGTATCTCCTATATACATTGAAGGTCGCATGCGCACATGCTCCATACCTTCAAGCGCCTGTATACTATCAGCCGAATACTTTTTTACCTTGGCTTCTTCGCTCATATTTTGCTTATTAAATTCGTCTCTATTTGAATAACGAACAAATATAACAAAACGTTAATTTCTTTATAGCCAATACCTGACTCTAAACCTTTTAAGTTATCAACAATTTGTGCAAAAAAAGCCCATGACAACACGAGAAATTCTCTTGCATCACGGGCATAACAAACCACACGTTTATTGTAAAATCTTTAGAGGTATCTATTTTGAAAACAAATATGAATTATAACTTACAATTATTAAACTTTAAAGATCAGTTGTATTACATATTAAAATCGATTTTACTGAATTCAAATTTTATTTCAATCAATTTTCGATATTATTCTTAAATCATTTTAAAAATGTAACTTATAAAAATTTTAACAACATATAAACAGCCTAATTATAGGTACCTATTATATTTACTTAAAACAAAATTGACAAAAGAATTATGAAGAAATTAATGATGATGGCCGTTTTAGCTATAGGCCTTAGCGGTACAGCAACTCTTTCTGCACAATCGCAAGGCCCCAACTTTGCAAAAATGGATGTTAGTCCTATGGATATAGCTTTATACCGTAACGACAATAATGAGCCAATTGCAAGAGTAATATACAGCAGGCCACAACGAAGAGATAGAGAGGTTTTTGGAAAACTTGTCCCATACGGTGAAGTTTGGAGAACGGGAGCAAATGAAGCTACCGAGGTTACCTTTTACAAGGATGTAATGATAGCAGGTGCTAAAATAGATGCAGGAACCTACACACTGTACTCTATACCTGAGGAAAAAGAATGGACTATTATTCTGAATAAAAAAACCTTAACCTGGGGAGCTTACGAATACAGTTCTGAGATGGACCTTGCAAGAATCAATGTCCCAGTAAGACAAATGCAAAATTCTGTAGATGCGCTATCCATAAGTTTTGAGAAAGACGAAGATACCAAAGGTGCAAACCTATTAATTGGATGGGATAAGAGTTATGTAAAAGTTCCAATGAAGGTTGCCAAGTAAACAACAACAAGTTTGAAATAAAAAAAGCCTCCAATTGGAGGCTTTTTTTATTACGGTATATTCAAATATTTATGAGTTTGTAAAGACACCTTCCATTTTGGATTTTTCATTACATATTCTACAATCATTGGGATAACCTTATCGCGATTACTCCATTCTGGTTGCAAATATAATATGCAATTCTCACCTACTTGGGCTGCCTGCTCTTCAGCAAACTTAAAATCATGCTTATTAAAAATAATTACTTTAAGCTCGTGAACTAAAGGATAAATTTCAGGCTCAGGCAATTTTATCTTTTTTGGTGAAAGACAAATCCAATCCCAAATTCCTGTAAGCGGATAAGCCCCTGAAGTTTCAATATGAATCTGGCAATCTTGCTTCTTAAGAGTAGAAGTTAAAGTCGTCATATCCCAAGTTAACGGCTCTCCTCCTGTAATAACGATTGTCTTACTAAATTTAGTAGCTTTTTCTACAATTTCCCCTACATGTGTTGGTGGATGCAAACCTGCATCCCAGCTTTCTTTTACATCACACCAATGGCAACCAACATCACAACCACCAATCCTAATAAAATAAGCAGCTGTTCCCTTATGAAATCCTTCACCTTGTATGGTATAAAATTCTTCCATTAACGGAAGCATTATCCCTCTGTCTACCAGCTCCTGTGTTTCTTCTGTAATCATAGCTTGCAAAGATAGGGAATCAAATATTATTTGCTGCAAAAGTGATCTATCAAAAAACTTTCTTACTTTCAGGACAAATTTATCTAACTTGAAAAATACTAGCCTTTTCATACTTTTCCTGATAACTATAGCAATTACAAGTTGCGCTTCTTCTAAAAAAGTAACCAAAAATTTAGAAGCCATATTTGAAAGCTCTCCGGAGTTCAAACAAGGCTTCACCGGTCTTGTAATTTATAACCCAGAGACTAAAGAGACAATTTTCAATAAAAATGAGGACAAATATTTCACCCCGGCTTCTAACACCAAACTCTTTACATTTTACACGGCTTTAAAAATACTTGGTGATTCCATACCGGCTGCAAAATGCGCTATGTATGGCGACAGTCTAATCTTTAAAGGAACTGGCGACCCAAGTTTATTCTACGATAACTTAAGCAATGAAAATATACTTCGATTTTTTGCGAAAACTGATAAAAAATTGTTCCTCCTGAAATCCAATTTTAAGGAAGAACATTTTGGCCCGGGTTGGGCATGGGACGATTTTAACGGTAGCTACTCAGCCGAGAGAAATGCTTTCCCTATCTACGGAAATACCGTTGAGTTTGAATTTAAAGAGGGCCAAAATTCGCCTAATATTCATCCTGATATTTTCGTCGATTCTGTTTATTCTGAAAAAAATAAAGAATTAGGAAAAAACATCTATCGCAACGAGAAAAGCAACAAATTTCAGTTTGAAAAATATAAAAGATCGAAAAAATCAACTCAGAATGTTCCTTTTATAACTTCAGAAATCACCTCAGCAAAACTTTTGAGCGACACCATTAGAAAAGAGGTGATGATATTAAAGAAGCTCCCTGAAAATCTCCAATTAGACAAAATAATTTATAGCAATAAGGCTGATAGTCTTTATAAAAAAATGCTTCAGAAAAGTGACAATTTTATAGCCGAGCAGCTTTTATTACTTTCCGCAGATAAATTGTCTGACACCCTTAAAACTTCTATTGCCATAAATTATGCACAAAAAAGTTTACTGAATGACCTGCCGGATAAAGTAAATTGGCACGACGGCTCTGGTCTTACCCGATATAACTTATTTACTCCAAGAAGTATTGTAGCTCTTATTAGTAAAATTACTGCTGAAATAGGTGATAAAAAATTCAAATTGCTCTTACCTGTAGGTGGAGAGTCAGGCACCCTTAAAAATAGCTATAAGGCCAACAAACCTTATATTTACGCTAAATCTGGATCGCTGAGAAATAATCATTCCTTAAGCGGATTATTAATTACCAGAAGCGGAAAGACTTTATATTTTAGTTTTATGAATAGTAATTACATTGTTCCTTATTCGCAACTTACAAAAGCAATGGAAAAAATTCTAAAAACTGTTCGCGATCACTACTAAACCCTAACAACTACCATGGAAAGACGAAAATTTCTACAAAATATTGGACTAACCAGCCTGGCATTACCTTTAACCACTTATGCGAGTAATACTTTCTACGGAAATAAAAGCACGAAAAAAATCATTAAACCAAAAGCTTTAAAAGAAGGGGATACTATTGGAATTATAAGTCCTGCAAGCGCAATTTTTGAAACTGAACCATACCAAATCGCCAAAGAATCTTTTGAAGCGATGGGGCTAAAAGTGAAGTTTGGCAAATTTGTAAAAAATAGATACGGCCACTTAGCCGGTACAGACGAAGAACGTGCCGGTGAATTAAACGCAATGTTTAAAGATCCATCTATAGAGGCAATAATTGCATTGCGTGGTGGTTCTGGTTCAGCAAGAATTTTAACACTTTTAGATTACGACGCAATAGAAGCCAACCCTAAAATCTTCATTGGATATAGCGATATTACGGCCTTACATTCGGCTATTTTCGAGAAAACAGGATTAGTTACATTTCATGCTCCTGTAGCGGTTTCTACATGGAATAGCTTTAGTGTTTCTCACCTAAAAGCTATTTTATTCAATAAAGAAAATCCGCTTCTAGAAAATCCAAAATCAATTGGCGATAATCTCACCCAAACTTCAAACCGTATTCGCACAATAGCAAACGGAAGTGCAAAAGGACGCCTATTAGGAGGGAATCTTTCTGTATTAACCGGAATTATGGGGAGTGAATATTTCCCTTCAGATTGGAGTGACAAAATTTTATATATTGAAGATGTGGGCGAAAAAGTCTATGCAATAGACCGAATGATGACCCAACTTCAATTGGGAGGCGTTTTAAAGCAAATTAAAGGTTTCGTTTTTGGAAAATGTACCGAATGTGATCCCGGTGGAAGCGGTTACGGCAGCCTAACTTTAGAGGAAGTTTTAGATCATTATATAAAGCCCTTAGACATTCCTGCCTTTAGTGGCGCAATGATTGGCCATATTGACCATAACAGTACCATTCCTAACGGAATTGAAGCTGAAATTGACGGTGAATTGGGCACTATACAGTTATTAGAAGCTGCAGTTTTATAACCTCATACTAAAAAAATCCCTTTCTGCAATAAGCAGGTATTGCTTACTTTTATAAAAAATTTAAGAATTCTAAATCGATTAAATCTTACTGAAAAGTGATTTAGTTTAATAACAAATCTTATTTACAAGCGTTAACTAATTTACGCCAAATTAAAACAACAGCAATTACTACCAAACATGAAAAAAAATATCCTTTCATTCTTCATTTTAGCTTGTTTACTAATAACTTCCTGCCAGAAAGACGAAAACAATCCGTTCTTAATTACTGCAGCACAGGTGGGGAAATTGAAGAAAGATATCAAGATCAATCAACTAGACTCTCTGTATAAAGAAGATTCGCTTGTAAAACAAATAAGTGGCCCTATGCAACTAAGAGCTACAGATGAAATAAAGGTTTTTGAAAAAGGAGGAGTAGAATTACTAAATTTAGAACCTGCACAAGAATTTGACAGCACCAGCACTATTGGTTACATAAGAGTTTTAGATCCCAGATTTAAAACCAAAGCAGGCTTAAATTCTGCAAGTACATTTAAAGACATTGTCGAAAATTATAAAATTTCGAGAATAGAAAACACCATTAGCTCGGCAGTAGTGTTTATCGATGAAATTAATGCTTATATAACGATCGATAAGAAAGAATTACCTTCTAGTTTGCGTTACGATACAGATACAAAAATTAGATCCTCACAAATTCCCGATGATGCAAAATTTAAATACTTTATGATCTACTGGGATTAACCCAAATTAATGAAGCATTTAAAGATTCTAATATTGCCCATTTTAATTGCTTTGTTTTAGCTGCAAAAACAAAGATTATTATAATCTTTCAGCAAGAAATGAAGATGGCTATTATCAAGCTGTAGTTGAAATTCCGGCAGGTACAAATTCAAAAATAGAGTACAATCACGAACAGCAAAAATTTTTACCCGATCAGCGGGAAGGAATAGACAGGCTTATAGAATTTCTACCTTACCCCGGAAATTATGGTTTTATTCCTTCTACTTTTTCTGATCCTGAAAAAGGAGGTGATGGTGATGCCCTGGATGTTTTAATTTTAGGTGAATCTTTACAATCTGGCACTATAATTCCCATTAAACCGATAGCGATTCTTAAATTGCTCGATGAAAATGAAGAAGATGATAAAATTATAGCTGTGCCAGCACTTAAAAAAGATCAAATATTTAAAGCAGAAACCTATAAAGATTTTCTAGAAAATTATCCTGAAGCTAAAGATATTATAGAACTTTGGTTTCTAAGCTACGATAAAGATAATAGCATCCAACTAAAAGGCTGGGGTAGTGAAAAAGAAGCTGAACAGAGAATTAAAAAATGGCGTAAATAATTATTTCCCTTATTTTCAAAAAATAAAAAAGAGGCCTTTGAGCCTCTTTTTTATTTTTCCAGTCAAATTTCTTTGAACTAGTCTACATTATCGTGTAAAAACGAATTATTTCTTCTAAACTGAAGATCATTATTTTCATCTTGTCCCAATGTGGTACGCGACATTTTATTCTCTCCTGGATTAGAACTATCCAAATTTATACCAGCTCTTTTATAGGCAGGTTGCTTTTCAATTTCTTCAATTTGTGAAGCATTGCTCCTAAACTTGTAATTGAATTCTTTCATTTTTGCTCTACGCTCAGCTGCACGCTCTACAACATGCTCGGGAATTGGATTATTGAAAGGATTTGCATCCTGAGAATCTTCCTTTTGAGGAGCTGGCTGTACCGTACGCTTTTCAAAAGCGATACTTTCTTCTTTTGGCTCTTCTTTTTTAGGTTTGCTTGCTGGTTTTGAGTTCTCTAATTGCTGCTCAAATTCCATATAATCATCTAAGCTATACCTTTTTACAGTACCGTCAATTGAGTTTTCTGCTGCCGAAACAACTTCAACAGGCTCATTTACCTCAATATTCTTCACCTCATTGGTAGGCTCATCAGGATTTAGCGTGTGTCTAATTACCGACTGCGGCTTTACTTCCTGTTGCGGTTGATGCTTTGGAGCCTCAACTTCTTCTCTTGAAGTTGATTCCTTTGATTGCTCTTTGTTTATTGGAAAATCGAATGTAAACATAAATTGATCATCATTCTCATCTTCCTGATTTCCCAAATTTTCTGATTCAGCATTAGTATCGTTAATTACAAAATCATCAGGATTTACATCATCGTAAAACACATCCATATTGTACGCTGAAGGTGGAGTATAAAGATCTGGATCTTTAGCAGGTGCAGGAGAAGATTCACCACGCACCACTTCCTTTTGCTGTGGCCTTGTTTGCGGCTGCGGCTGCGGTTCTGGCTGTAGAATTTCATTTTTTGGTTGTGGCCGAGCATTTTCCACTTCCTCTAAATTTTCATCTAAAGTATGAACGATCTTTTTTGGAGCTTCGGCTTCTCTTTTTTCTTCAGCTAATGGCAATTCTGTAAAAGAACCGGCATTTTTTTTATTTGAAGGAAATTCATGTTCAGCCTTTTGTTCATCCTCTAAAGTGTGGATGATCTTTTTAGTTTCAGTATTAGTGATTTCGTCTTGCTGTTCTACATTGAAACCAGTAGCAATAATAGTAACAGATATAGCACCTTCAAGCGATTCATCTTCACCAACACCCATAATTATGTTAGCACTGTGGCCGGCTTCTGCCTGAATATGATCGTTAATTTCACCAATTTCATCAATAGTAATTTCTTCGGAACCGGAAACAATTAATAGCAATACATTTTGAGCACCGGTAATTTTATTATCATTTAATAATGGAGAATCCAGAGCTTTAGCAATAGCATCCTGGGCACGACTTGCACCTGAAGCATTTGCAGATCCCATTATTGCGGTACCACTATTACTTAATACTGTTTTAGCATCTCTAAGGTCAATATTCTGTGTATAGTGATGGGTTATAACTTCTGCAATACCTCTGGAAGCTGTAGCTAATACTTCATCGGCTTTAGAGAAACCAGCTTTAAAACCAAGGTTACCGTAAACTTCACGCAGTTTATTATTATTTATAACAATAAGAGAATCTACGTGGCTGCGCAGTTTTTCTACACCTCGCTGTGCCTGTTCATTTCTCATTCTACCTTCAAACTGAAAAGGAATAGTTACAATCCCAACAGTAAGAATATCCATTTCTTTTGCCTGTTTTGCGATTACAGGAGCAGCACCTGTACCGGTACCTCCTCCCATACCTGCAGTAATAAATACCATTTTGGTATTTACATCAAGCATGTTTTTAATCTCGTCAAAACTTTCTACTGCTGCCTGCTCCCCGATTTGTGGATTAGCACCCGCTCCTAATCCCTCTGTAAGGCTTACCCCTAGTTGGATTTTATTTGGGACGGTACTATTTTCCAGAGCTTGCGAATCTGTATTACAGATTACAAAATCTACTCCTTTAATCCCTAATTGGTACATGTGGTTAATAGCGTTACTACCTCCACCACCTACACCAATAACTTTGATGACGTTCGATTGATTTTTAGGTAAATCGAATGATATGTCTCCGAATTCTGTATTGCTCATAAATTCAATTTTACTGGTTCTCTATTGTGCTATTTCGTTACTCTGCGTTATCTAAAAAATCTTTAAACTTTTCTGCCCACTTATCAAAAATACTTTTACGGGGCTTAGGTTGTTCTACCTGTACTTGCGGTTCTTCACATTCTGGCGCGGGAACCTCTTTTTCTATTTCTACCGGCTCAGGCTCTTTTTCCTTCAACACAGCTTCTTCCTGAAAACTACTTTTACTGGCTTCCAGACTATTCATCACTAATCCTACAGCTGTTGCATACATAGGACTTGTAGTTTCACTTTCATTATTACCTGCCAGATGCTCGTTAGGAAATCCTATTCTGGTATCCATTCCAGTTATATACTCTACCAACTGCTTAAGATGCTTTAATTGTGCACCGCCGCCAGTTAATACTAATCCACCGATCAATTTTTTCTTTTGATCTTCGTGACCGTAGTTCTTTATTTCTAGATAAACCTGCTCTATAATTTCTACTACACGAGCATGAATTATTTTAGAAAGGTTTTTTAAGGTAATCTCTTTAGGTTCTCTACCGCGAAGTCCAGGAATAGAAACGATCTCGTTATCCTTATTTTCGCCCGGCCATGCAGATCCAAATTTAATCTTCAGCAATTCAGCCTGCTTTTCTATGATAGAGCAGCCTTCTTTAATATCTTCAGTAATTACATTACCTCCAAATGGAATCACTGCAGTATGTCTTATAATTCCGTCTTTAAAGATTGCAAGATCTGTTGTACCACCACCTATGTCGATTAATGCTACACCCGCTTCTTTTTCTTCCTGACTCAACACCGCATTTGCCGAAGCTAAAGGCTCTAATGTTACTGCGGAAAGATCTAATCCTGCACTTTTAACGCAACGCCCGATATTTCTTATTGAAGAAACCTGCCCTACAACTACATGAAAATTAGCTTCAAGACGGCCGCCGTACATCCCGATTGGCTCTTTAATTTCAGCTTGACCATCTACTTTAAATTCCTGCGGAAGCACATGAATAATTTCTTCCCCAGGTAACATTACTAATTTATGTACCTGATTGCATAAACTGTGAATATCTTCAGCATCTATAACTTCTTCAGGATTTGGCCTGGTGATATAATCACTATGCTGTAAACTTCTTATATGCTGCCCGGCAATTCCCACAACAACATCACTAATTTTTAAGCCAGAATCTGCTTCAGCTTCCTGAATCGCTTGCTGTATCGATTGTATGGTCTGCGTAATATTATTTACCACACCACGATGTACGCCAAGACTTTTAGATTTACCAATCCCAACAATTTCTACCTTTCCATACTCATTCTTCTTGCCAATCATGGCAACAATCTTGGTGGTCCCTATATCCAGTCCTACTGCAATATCATTTTGCTCCATATCTTACTTTTTAGTGCATACAACCTGGTTCCCAAATTGTAAATTCACTCTCTTATAGGTATCTAACTTTTCATCTTTTAAAGCCTTTTTATAAAATGCTTTAAAATTGTTAAACTTCAATTCTACATTTTTAATTGCTCCAAAGTAAACTACAAAATCAAGCTTCCGCATGTTCAATTCATATCGTCCGTTGTTAAGACGATTAATTGTAGTTATATGCTTACTAAGAAAACTATCATTTTTAATATAACTTACCAACGGATATGCTTCTAAAATATTAACTTCATCAAATCCCGACATTAATGGCACGCGAGCAGAAAAATTTTCTGAAAGCGGCATAACCTTACCGTTTTTATCTAGGTAAAATGAAGTATTCCCCACAGCTCTTCCAATAGGTTTACGCTGACTAACGATTGCTGAAAGCTTTCCATCAAGATCAAGATAAACCTCTGCATTTTCAATCATCTCGTTGCTATTAAGCAACGCTTCTACCTTATTCAAATCTAAAGTTTCTTCGCCCAGGTTAGCATTTGCTTCTTCATTTTGTATCAACAAGTTATTAACTGAATCTACCGTTATATACAAGTTCTCACTATCTGTAAAATGAACTTCTGTACCGCTCATTTTGCGATTATCATGACGCTTCTCTGCAAAACCAAATAGAAAAGCTACCAATCCTATTAAAAGCACAAATTTTATGTAACCTAACCTAGATTTCATCTTCAAATGCTTTTTTAACCTGTTCTACTTCATTCCCTATATCACCAGCGCCAAGCATTAAAACAACTTTGGCTTTACTTTTTTTAATTTCGGCTACTAGGTCTTTTCTTTTCACCAAATGCTTATTCGGGTTATCAATTTTGCTCAATAACCATTCTGAATTTACTCCTTCGATCGGTTTTTCTCTTGCCGGATAAATATCCATCAGCAAGACTTCATCAAATTGCGATAATTTTTCAGCAAAATCATCTGCAAAATCTCTTGTTCTGCTGAATAAATGAGGCTGAAAAATGACCAAATTGGGCATTTCAGGATACATTTCTTCCACCGCATTAAATACTGCATCAATCTCTGCCGGATGATGCGCATAATCGTCGATAAGCGTAAACCCTTTGGATTTTAACTTATATGAAAAACGTCTACGAACACCGGCAAAACTTCTTAACGCTTCACCTAATACATTTGAAGGAGTTCCATATTCCAGCGCCATAGCTAACGCAGTAACCGCATTCATTACATTATGTCTACCAGGCAAATTGAGAATAAAACCTTCTATAATTTCAGACGGAGTTTTTAGATCGAAATGATAACTTCCGTCTATAATTTTTATGTTTATTGCTGAAAAATCGGCATCATCTTCAATTCCTATACTTTTTCCTTTCAGCGGAAGTCCGTTTTTAATAAAAAGCGTTCCATCCTCTGGTAGTAAATCTGCAAAGGCTTTAAATGAAGCCTGCAAATGTTCATTTACTCCGTAAATATCCAAATGATCGGCGTCCATAGAATTAATGGCCGCTATATTTGGCGAAAGATGAAGAAAAGAACGATCAAATTCATCTGCTTCAGCAACAATAACTTCATCACCCTTCAGAATTAAATTACTCTGAATGTCTTCACTAACACCGCCCAAAAATGCCGTTACCGGAGCATTTGTTTCTTTTAGTAAATGTCCTAAAATAGCTGTTGTGGTAGTTTTCCCATGCGTACCTGCAACGGCAAGCGTAAAACGATCACGACTTATTAATCCAAGAATCTCAGCTCTCTTCTTTAAAATATATTGCTCCTGAATAAAATATTGATATTGTAAATTCTCTTTAGGAACCGCAGGAGTATAGACTACAATAGTGTTTTCTGAACGTTTAAATTGCTGCGGAATTTCACTAATATCATCTTTAAAAGTCACAAGAATACCTTCAGCTTCCAGCTCTTTGGTAAGCACTGAAGCTGTTTTATCATAACCGGCGACATTCTTGCCTTGGTATTTAAAGAAACGCGCTAAAGCGCTCATCCCAATACCGCCAATACCGATAAAATAAAAGTTTTGTATGTGACTAAAATTACTCAATCTTGGTTTATCTAATAATTAGTTTTTCAATTTCGTCTACAATATCGGCCGTTGCATTAGGCAGGGCCATTTTCTTTATATTCTCACCTAATTCTTTCTGCTGAATTTCGTTATTCAGCAAATCGAAAAATGTATTTTCAAATTTCTCCTCCAGCTCGGTTTCACCAATGGTTATAGCAGCATCATTTTTAGTCACTGCCATAGCATTTTTAGTCTGGTGATCTTCAGCAACATTAGGAGACGGAATAAAAATCACCGGTTTCCCAACGATACACAATTCAGAAACACTTCCTGCTCCCGCTCTAGAAATAATCACATCTGCCGCAGCATAGGCCAAATCCATTCGGTTTAAAAACTGATGAACCTGAACAGTACCTTCAGAATACGATTTGTATTCTTCGAAATACAATTTCCCACACTGCCAGATAAGCTGAATATCATTCTTCTTCAACTTATCTGAATATTGAGCGATTAACTGATTCACTCTTCTTGCGCCTAAACTTCCGCCAAGCACAAGAACTGTTTTTTTATTTGTATCAAGATTGAAAAACTTTTGTGCTTCTTCTCTCTTGGTATCTATATTCAATAAATCCTGGCGTACCGGATTTCCTGTTTTCTTTACTTTTTCCTGCGGAAAAAATCGTTTCACTTCATCATAAGCTGCACAAATTACATTTGCTCTTTTCGCAAGGATCTTATTAGTGATTCCTGGAAATGAGTTTTGTTCCTGAAGCAAGGTTGGTATCTCCTGCTTATTCGCCACATGCAATAAAGGTCCGCTTGCAAATCCGCCGGTTCCTATAACTATATTCGGTTTAAAATCCTTAATGATCTTTTTGGATTTACTAATACTATTCAGCAATTTGAATGGAAACATTAGATTTTTAAACGTTAACTTTCGTTGCAAACCACTAATCCAAAGACCTTCGATCTCATAACCCGCTTGCGGTACTTTCTCCATCTCCATTTTATCCTGCGCTCCCACAAACTTGATTTTCGCATCGGGATAGCGGCGCTTTACCTCATCGGCAATAGCAATGGCCGGATAGATATGGCCTCCCGTACCTCCACCAGATAATATGATGCGTAAATCTTTACTCATATAGCTTCACTTAAAATATCTAGAGGATTTTCGTCCTCTGCTTTTCTTTCTGCTTCTTCAGATTCTTTTTCTTCTTCTCTCTTTGCGCTTACACTAAGAATAATACCAAGTGATAAACAAGTCATCCAGATTGAAGTTCCACCACTACTTATTAATGGCAGTGTTTGTCCCGTTACCGGAAATAATTCTACCGCAACAGCCATATTCACCAGAGCCTGAAAGATAATTGGTAAACCAACCCCCATCACCAGCAGTTTTCCAAAAACAGAATTGGCTTTTGTAGCCACAATAATAATCCTAAACAAAATCATCAAATATGCTAACATTACTCCAAAAGCGCCAATGAGCCCCATTTCTTCAACAATTATCGCGTATATAAAATCTGAAGAAGACTGTGGTAAAAAATTTCGTTGTACACTTTTCCCTATTCCAGTACCGGTAATTCCTCCTCTTGCAATTGCTATTTTTGCTTTTTCAATTTGATAATCGGCCTCGGTATCTTCGTCGTTCGTAAAATTTTCTAATCTACTAGTCCAAGTATCTATCCTATTTGGCAAAACACCGGGAAAAGCTTTCGCTGCAAGTACAAAAATTCCGAATAAAACGACTCCTGCCAATACAACTGCCGACAAATATTTTATAGGATATCCTCCTAAAAACATGAGTACCAAAACCATAACAAAAATAATTGCAGTTGTGGAAAAATTGGCCGGCAAAATTAACATTAATACTGAACCTACAGGCACCCAAAGCGGTAAAATTGTCTCTTTAAAAGTGATTTTTTTTTCGGTGATTTTAGACATATATCTGGCGACATAAATCATTAAAACCACCGCTGCAAATGTGGAAGATTGAAATGTAACTCCCAATACCGGAATACGTATCCATCTACTAGCATTTGCACCATCGATCACCGTTCCCTGAGCCATTGTATAAACAAGCAACACAACAACTACCGGTAACATTAAAATCGATAAGCCTCGATAATAATGATAGGGTACTTTATGCGCTGCAAACAATACACAAAAGCCTAGCAACAAATGGAAAAAATGAACAATCAAATATTTAAATGTACTACCATCACCATACAGGTAAGCTATATTACTACTGGCGCTATATACCGGCAAAAATGAAAAAATTGCCAGCAAACCAGCCGTAGCCCAGATTACCTTATCTCCTTTAATATTTGCAAAAATGTTTCCCATTTCGCTGTTTCAGTTAAACTGAATGATCTTCTATAAATTTCTAACCGCTTCTTTAAACTGTCTACCGCGATCCTCGTAATTCTCAAACAAATCGAAACTTGCACAAGCTGGTGAAAGCAATACGGTATCACCTTTTTCAGTAAGTCGGTAAGCCATTTTCACAGCTTCACTCATACTTTCAGTTTCTACCAAAGTCTCGACACAATTCCCGAAAGAATTAATGATCTTGGTATTATCTACACCAAGGCATATAATCGCTTTTACTTTTTCATTTACCAGTGGTAAAAGTTCATCGTAAACATTGCCTTTATCAACGCCACCTAAGATCCAAACCGTCTGGCCTTCCATACTTTCTAAAGCGTAGTATGTTGCATTTACGTTTGTTGCCTTAGAATCGTTGATATATTGAACGTTATTAATTTTAAGTACTTTTTCCAAACGATGCTCTACTCCCTGAAAACTCTCCATACTCTCACGAATCGTATTCTTTCTTATTTTAAGAAGCTTTGCTACCGTAGCCGCTGCCATTGCATTCTTTGCATTATGTTTACCCTCTAATGTTAAATCTGAAGTACTCATAGTAAACTCTGTATTTTGTGTCTTTATGATAATTTTGTCTTTTTCTATATAAGCACCATTCTCCAGCTTTTTCTCCAGCGAAAATGGCAGTAACTGTGCGTTAACTTTGTTGTTTTTTAGCCAGTTTGTAATTACCTCGTCATCTGCGTCATAAATAAAATAATCTTCCTCTGTTTGGTTCTTTGTGATCCTGAATTTAGAATTGATATAATTCTCAAACTTATAATCATATCGATCTAAATGATCGGGTGTTATATTGGTCAAAATCGCAATATGCGGTCTAAAATTTTCGATTCCATCTAACTGAAAACTACTAAGCTCCAAAACATAATAATCGGGATTGGTTTCAGCCACTTGTTTCGCAAAACTATCCCCAACATTACCAGCCATTCCTACTTTTAAACCGCCATCTTTTAAAAGATGATTTGCAAATTTTGTAGTAGTGGTTTTACCGTTACTTCCGGTGATTCCTATTATAATCGCATTGGTATATTCCGCAGCAAATTCTATTTCAGAAATCACAGGAATTCCTTTTTCCCGAAGTGCTTTAATCATCGGCACTGTATCTGGAATACCGGGACTTTTCATCACCACATCAGCATCAAAAATTTGAGCTTCCGTATGCATTTCTTCCTCCCAATCTATATCAAGATGTTCAAGAACTTTTTTATATTTTTCTTTTATTTTTCCTTTGTCTGAAAGCCATATTTTATAGCCTTCTTTTTTAGCCAAAATTGCTGTTCCTATACCACTTTCTCCTCCACCAAGTATGACGATCTTTTTATTCAATTTTATCGAAGTTTAAGTGTCACCACAGTTAGAATGGCCAAAAATATTCCCACAATCCAAAAACGAACAACAATTTTACTTTCATGATGCCCCTTCTTTTGATAGTGGTGATGTAATGGCGACATTAAAAATATCCTTCTTCCTTCGCCAAATCTTTTCTTAGTGTATTTAAACCATGAAACCTGTAGTATTACAGAAAGATTTTCAACAAGAAAAATTCCGCATAAAATAGGTATCAATAGTTCTTTTCTGGATGCTATTGCCAAAACAGCAATGATTCCGCCAATGGTTAAACTACCTGTATCCCCCATAAACACCTGAGCGGGAAATGTGTTATACCATAAAAATCCTACCAAGGCACCAGTAAAAGCAGTGATATAAATAGTCATTTCACCAGAATCTGGGATATACATGATATTTAGGTAATCTGAGAAAATAATGTTCCCCGAAACCCACGCGAAAATGCCTAGTGTTAACACTATAATTGCTGAAGAACCTGCAGCAAGACCATCTACGCCATCGGTAAGATTTGCTCCATTAGATACTGCTGTAACGATAATAATTACAATTGGTATAAAAATAATCCAGGCGTATTTTGCCAAATCTGGGTTAATCCATGAGATTATTTTGGAGTAATCGAACTCATTATTTTTTACAAAAGGAATCGTCGTAGTAAGATTTTTTTGGCTAGGCCCCATTTCTGGTAACTTTTTATCACCAAGCATCATTTCCTGAGTGATAACATCTTCAGAATTTGTTTTTTCCTTTACCGTAATTCCGTCGTGAAAATACATTACGCAACCTACGATCAAACCAAGACCTACCTGCCCTAAGATTTTAAACTTACCGGGCAATCCCTCTTTATCTTTTTTAAATGTTTTAATATAATCATCCAAAAAGCCGATAGCTCCCATCCAGATGGTGGTGATGATTAGTAAAATCACATAAATATTCTCCAATTTGGCCAAAAGCAATACCGGGATTAGCGTAGCAATAATAATAATTAAGCCTCCCATTGTTGGCGTGCCGGCTTTTTCAGTTTGTCCTTGCAAACCAAGCTCGCGTACACTTTCACCAATTTGCTTGGTCTGTAAGTAAATGATAATTCGCTTCCCGTAAATTGTAGAAATCAACAACGACAAAAGAATAGCCATAGCAGACCGGAATGAAATATATTCAAACAGCTGAGCTCCCGGAAACTGATATTGCTCTTCTAAAAATTGAAATAAATAATAAAGCATATTCTAATTTTCTGCCTTTTGGCGTTTACTTTTTTAGCTGTTTTAAAAACTCATTTACAATTTTGAGATCATCAAAATCATGCTTTTCGCCATGTATTTCTTGATAGGTCTCATGCCCCTTTCCAGCGATCAAAATAATATCGTTGGCTTTGGCCATCTGACAAGCGGTTTTAATGGCTTGTTTTCTATTGGTTACTGAAAGTGTTTTATTGAAATTTTGAGGCTCTACCCCTTTTTCTATTTCTTCGATAATAGCATCGGGATCTTCCGTTCTTGGATTATCACTAGTAAAGATCACTTTAGAACTTAATGCTGAAGCAATATGTCCCATTTTTGGTCTTTTAGTTCGATCTCTATCACCACCGCAACCAACAACTGTGATTAATTCCTCATTTTTAGTACGAATCGCATTGATGGTTTCCAGCACATTTTTTAAAGCATCTGGCGTGTGCGCATAATCGACAATCGCAGTAATTTTTTCTTCGGAAGAAATCACGTATTGAAAACGCCCATTTACTGAATGGAGTTCACTTATAAACTTCAGGTTTTCTAAAGGTTCTAAGCCTAATAATTCCGCAGCGGAATAAATAGCAAGAATATTATAAGCGTTGAAGTTTCCGATTAAGCGCGACCAAACTTCCTGATCATTTATTTTCAGCAATAATCCTGTGAATTGATTTTCCAGAATTTGTGCTTTATAATCAGCGTAATTTTTTAAACCGTACGTATATTGTTTCGCATTGGTATTTTGAAGCATTACCTCTCCATTCTTATCATCAACGTTGGTTAATGCAAAAGCTGAAGCCGGCAATTCATCAAAAAAGCGTTTTTTCACATCTCTATATTCTGCGAAACTAGAATGGTAATCTAAATGATCATGACTAAGATTGGTGAAAATTCCGCCTGCAAATTCTAATCCCGTTGTACGGTGTTGATCGATCCCGTGAGAACTCACTTCCATAAAGCAATATTCTACACCTTCTTCGTTCATTTCCGCCAAATAATGATTGATTGTTAGCGAATCTGGAGTTGTGCGAACTGCCTCATAAAGTGTATCGCCAACCATTACTTTTACTGTTGAAAGTAAACCAACCTTAAAGCCGGCTTTGGTAAATAGATCATACAATAAAGTAGCAATAGTGGTTTTACCATTGGTACCGGTAACCCCCACCAGTTTTAATTTGTCTGAAGGATTTCCGTAGAAATTTGAAGCCATAAAAGCCAATGCCTCTTTAGAGTTTGCTACCTGCACATAAGTCACTCCGTTTACAATATTTGTTGGGAGTTCTTCACAGATAATCACCAAAGCGCCTTGATTAATCGCTTTTTCTATAAAATCATGACCGTTGGAAACCGTGCCGGTAATGGCTACAAAAACATCATTCATTTCAACTTTTCTAGAATCGAAATGAATATTATTTATAGCTACTGCAGTATTCCCTACTACAGATTCCATGCTTACTTTATATAATATGTCCTTAAGTATTTTCAACTTAACTTCAGATTTACTTTTTGATTAGTTTTTATTTTCTGTCCGGCAATAATCGACTGACTTTTTACAATCCCATCACCATTTACCTGAACTTTTAATCCTAGATTCTCCAAAATCGGAATAGCATCCATAGCCGGCATGCCTTTTACATTGGGCATAACTAATTTTTGATTTCCAACTTCAGAATAATATTTTTCAAAATCTTTTTCTATAATTTCGTTTTCGACATCCAAAGATGGAAGTGTATCCATTATTGGTGTATCGGTATAAATTTTTTGTGCTATTCTTTTAAAAACCGGAGCGGCTACAATATTACCATAATACCCTTTGCTCCTTTTTGGTTTATGAACAACCACGATGCAGGAATATTTAGGATTATCTGCAGGAAAATATCCGGCAAAAGAAGCTATATATCTTCCCGGCTCTATCCAATATTCGGTTTGACAGGTTCCTGTTTTACCGGCCATTGAAAAATTAGGCGTATATATATTTGCTGCCGTACCACGTTTCACGGTATTTTTCATCATTTCCCGGACTTTTTTCGCAGTTTCGGGAGAACAGATAGATGGATTAATTACTTCTTTTTCCATTTTTACGATGGTCTTATCCCACTCTTTTACTTCCTTAATAAACCGTGGTTTTACCATTTTGCCATCGTTCGCGATAGCATTATAAAAATTTAGTGTTTGTAAAGGAGTGATTGAAACCCCATAACCAAACGCCATCCAGGGAAGACTTAAACCATTCCATCCTTTATCATCTGGGTGTGGTATTTTAGGACTTCCTTCTCCTTTAATTTCTAATCCGATTTTTCGAGATATTCCCATATCATCAAGTCTATCCACAAACTTTCCCGGATTGCTTTTGTAGCCCTGAGTGATCATTTTTGTGAAAGCGGTGTTCGAAGAAAGCTCAAAAGCTCTTGCTGCGGTAATTTTTCCATAGCCGCCGTGATGAGAATCACGAACTGCCCTTCCGTAAAAACGCACAACACCATTCTCTGTATCTACCACCTGGCTTGTATCTATCACTCCGTCTTCTAAACCGGCAACCATTGCCATTAACTTAAAAGTTGAACCAGGTTCATGCGCCTCGTAAACCGCATAATTTCGCTTTTCGAAATAAGTTCCCTGATCGGTTCGACCAAGGTTAGACATTGCTTTAATCTCGCCAGTTTCGGTTTCCATCACGATCACCGTCCCATGTTCAGCTTCAAAATCTTCGAGTTGCTTCAGTAAGGCGTGATGCGCTATATCCTGAATATTTACATCGATCGTAGAAATTACATCATAACCATCTTTAGGTTCAACTTCATTATTGTCACTAATAGGTTTCCATTGTCCCTTGGCAATTTTTTGTTTTAATCGATGCCCGTCGGTTCCTCTTAAATAAGGACCAAATGCTCCTTCTAATCCAACTCTGGTAAAATACCCTTCATCATCCTTACGCTCGTAACCAACCGTACGCTCTGCCATTTTACCTAGTGGATGCTCTCTTACCGTGCGTTGCTCTACAATAAGGCCACCTTTATAAGCTCCCAAATTAAAAATCGGAAAGCTTTTAATTTTCATATATTCTGAATATCCAAGGCCTCGAGTTATCAAAACGTAACGTTGATTGTGGGCACGAGCAGTTCTTAGTTTATGAACATAATAGGAAGGCGTATTCCCTAACATTTTAGAAAGCTCTTTGGAGAGATTTAATACATTACTTTCAAAAACTTCATCTGAAACAGTTACTGCATCAAACCTAATATCATATTTTGGTACCGAAGCTGCTAAAAGGCTTCCATTAGAATCGTAAAGGTTCCCCCGGTTTGCCGGGATTTTGAAATTGCGATAAACTCGTTCTTCAGAAAGTTGCTTATAATGTTCTCCTTCTACAAATTGAATATCCATTAGCTTCACACCAACAGCCACTGCAAAGATGAACATGCACCCTGCAATAAAATATAACCTGTTTAATATGCCTTTATCAGTGGTTGCCATACAACTACTCGCTAATTTTCACTTTTAATTTATATGGAGGATTATCAGAAGGCCCCACACCAATTTTCTTCATTTCGTTGGTTACGGTAGATTCCATTTTGATTTTCATCAAATTAGAACGTCCTTCTAAAAATTCACTTCTTAATTCTAATACGTCTTCATGCAAGCGTGCTATCTCGTGCACTTTACGCTCTGCACTGTGCGAACTTGCAATCATGATGATAGCCAAAACAGTACAAAACACGATAAAACGCCAGTTTTTAAAAGCATCATCGTTAATTAGAAAATTTGCCTTAAGAATGTTGTAAAAACCCTTCTTCATCTCCAAACACCGCTTTTAAAGCTTCTTCGCTATTCGTAATTTTGCGCTTCTAGCCCTATTGTTTTCACTTATTTCTTTTTGTGTGGGCACTATAAGACGCCCTACCTTTTTAAAAGGCACTGAAATATTTCCGTAGAAATCTTTTTCAGGCTCGCCTTCAAAAAGTCCGCTTCGTATATATCGTTTCACCAAACGATCTTCTAGAGAGTGATAAGAGATTAAACTAATTCTCCCATTCTTCTCTAACATATCTTCTGTTTGAAGCAAAAATTCTTTTAAAACTTCTAATTCTTGGTTTACCTCTATGCGAATTGCCTGGTAAATTTGTGCTAGAATTTTATTTTCTTTCCCTTTAAATAAATGAGGTTTTAAGAGTTCATTTAAGTTCTCGCTATTTTCTATAGGGCCATTTTTACGCTCTTCAGCAATAATCCTTGCCAGCTTTGGCGCATTCTTTAAATCGGCATATTGATAAAACAAGCTTTTAAGCTGCTCCTCTTCATATTCATTTATTACTTGATAGGCACTTAGAGCGCTTTTTTGATCCATGCGCATATCTAACTTCGCATTAAATCGTGTTGAAAATCCACGTTCAGCTTCGTTAAATTGATGGGAAGAAACGCCGAAGTCACCTAAAATTCCATCTACTTTTTTTACACCATAAAATCTCAAAAAACGCTTTATGAATCTAAAATTCTCATTGATTAGCGTAAAACGAGGATCGTTTATTTTATTTTGTAAAGCATCGGTATCTTGATCGAAGGCATAAAGCTTTCCATTCTCTCCCAATCTGTTTAGAATTTCACGTGAATGACCGCCGCCACCAAAAGTGACATCTACGTACACGCCATCGGGTTTAATATTTAAACCATCTACAGATTCTTCTAATAATACCGGATTATGATATTCCATCGAAATCGAAATCTTCAGTTCCCATTACCTCTTCTGCCAGATCTGCAAAATCATCGCTTGCAGCGTCTATTGCTTCTTCGTACTTATCTTTATCCCAGATTTCTACAATATTAATTGCTGAAGAAAGCACGATCTCTTTCGAAATTCCTGCAAAACTAACCAGGTCCTTAGGAATTAATAATCTGCCATTCCCATCTACCTCTACGGTTTTCACACCTGCCGTAAATCTTCGGATAAAGTCGTTGTTTTTCTTTTTAAAGCGATTAAGTTTATTCATTCGTTCCATGAGCTTATTCCACTCTTCCATTGGATACAATTCTAAACAAGACTGAAAGACAGCTCGTTTAATCACAAAACCCTCCTGAAGCATAGGCATAAGCTGTTTCTTAAGAGCTGAAGGCACCATTAGCCGCCCCTTAGTATCTACTTTACACTCGTATGTTCCAATGAGATTTACCACATATTCGCTTTACAAAGTCAAATATATTGAAATTATTACCACTTTTTACCACATATTACCACTTTGTTGATAAGTTTTTCCACCGTATTTAGCTGAAACAGTTTGAAATAGCGCTATTCCATTCGGTTCCAACAGTTTATTTTTTGTTATAAAAATTGTGTTAAAATTACCACTTGTGAATTACAGGTTTAAATAATACTGAAATCCAATATTCACTTTCCTATTTCGCAAAAATGATTATACTTGTAATGAAATCGCTATATTTGCGATTGCTAACCGGCAAAGGGTATCAATGAAAAATAATTTAAGGAAAGAGGGAAAATTCACATATTTAGAAATAGGCGAAGGAACTCCGATAGTTATTTTACACGGACTTATGGGCGGCCTAAGTAATTTTGACGGAGTGGTAGATTTTTTCCCTTCCAAAGGATATAAAGTCTTAATCCCAGAACTTCCGCTTTATTCAATGTCTCTCCTTAAAACAAGTGTTGGAACTTTCGCAAAATACTTGAAAGAGTTTGTAGACTTTAAAAATTTAGATGAAGTTATTCTTTTAGGAAATTCCCTTGGTGGCCATATTGCATTGGTTACAACAAAACTATATCCAGAAATAGTAAAAGGCTTGGTAATCACAGGTAGTTCTGGTCTCTACGAAAATGCGATGGGAGAGAGTTACCCTCGCCGCGGCGACTATGAATTTATCAAGAAAAAAGCACAAAATGTATTTTACGATCCGGCTGTAGCCACTAAAGAAATCGTAGATGATGTTTACCACACTGTTAGCGATCGTAACAAACTGGTAAAAACACTTGCTATCGCTAAAAGTGCGATAAGACATAACATGGCGAAAGATTTACCTAAGATGAAAACTCCCACCTGTATTATTTGGGGGAAAAATGACAACGTAACTCCGCCAGAAGTTGCCGAGGATTTTCACCGGCTTTTACCAGATTCCGATCTTTACTGGGTAGACAAATGCGGGCATGCTGCAATGATGGAGCACCCCGATCTTTTTAATGATTTACTTTTTAACTGGCTACAGAAAAGAAATTTCTAAACAAATTAAAATGAAGATTAATACTGCTGAATTTGTAATTAGTAACTCTAAAGTTGCTAAGTGCCCTAACAGCCCGTTACCCGAATATGCTTTTATCGGGCGTAGTAATGTGGGGAAATCTTCATTAATCAATATGCTTACCGGGCGAAAAAGCCTAGCAAAAACCTCTGCTAAACCAGGAAAAACGCAGCTTATTAATCACTTTTTGATTAATAAAAATTGGCATCTGGTTGATTTACCGGGTTATGGCTACGCGAAAGTTTCTAAATCGGCAAAAAGAGTTTTTCAGAAATTCATTACAGCTTATTTTGAAGAACGCAAACAGTTGGTTTGCGCCTTTGTACTGATCGATAGTCGCCACAAACCGCAATCTATTGATATGGAATTTATGCAATGGCTTGGAGAACATGCCATTCCTTTTTGCTTGATTTTCACAAAAGCAGACAAACTTAAACCTAAAGAACTCGAAAAAAATATCCTGAACTATCAGGAAGAAATGCTGCAGGTTTGGGAACAAATGCCGCACTTTTTTGTAACCTCATCTACCGCAAAAACAGGTGGAGAAGACATTCTCGAATTTATCGAAAATCTTAATAACGAGGTTACCGAATAAATTACTTTAAGGTAATCCTATTAGGCATTTAATGTAAAATGGTTTTAATCTAGAGGGAAGCTCTTGAGTATTCAATCTCTATTGTTGCGTAAAATCATACCCGATTTTCTATAATTTCGATAAGCTTTTCTACGGAAGAAATCTCATCAAACTCCTCTGCTGAAATAAGCACCTGCAATTCTTCATTTTGGGTAAAGAATACTGTAGGAAATGTGAACTTCAGTAAATATTTTGAAGCAAAAAATTTCAGAAACTCATCTTTGTGATAAAACTCCATGTAGATATTCGACGATTTTCGATAGTTTTTCCAAGTGCTCTTTTCTCCTCCTAAACCATGAGTTACCGTACAAAGTTTACAGGAATAGTTGTCGGGCTTTAGCATCTTATGAGCCGAATCTAAAACCAAATTCCACCAACCTGAATTTGCGTTATAAACAAAGATGAGTCTTTTATGCAAGATTACTTTTTAGTTATTTCTAATTTCTCAGCGAAATAATCACAAAAGTCTCCCATTGTATCGGCCATCTTATCGTCTTGTGTAGCGCGATAATACGTTTCTTTCATTGAAACTAAAGTTTGATGAAAGAATTTTTTCATCTCGTCTACCGGCATTTCTTTGGTCCAAAGATCTACTCTTAAAGTTTCCTGCGCTTTAGCATCCCATACAGAAAGCATTAGTGCTTTAGCTTCTTCTTTAAAAACGTTACCATCTTCAGCGCTCCAATAAATTTCTTCAGGCACTTTATTTTCGTCGGTAACTACTTCAATATTTATATCAGATTTTTTATAAGCTGCCATTATTTCTTCGGTTTATAGTTTGCGTTATTAAAAATTATTTCAGCATCGGTATTCAGCATTTGTTTTATGGATACGTCATTTTTATCCATATAAGATTTCACCATTTGCCAGCCAATGTACTGCCCCAATCTGTCGGGAGTTTCAGCATCTAATGACAAATAAAACTTAGAAAATGGTGCAGGATATAAAAATCGCGGTGCTAAATTAGAGTCGGTATCAAAAATAAGCTCATTATCTACAAAATATCGCCAGACCATCTCTTCATTGTTTTCAGCAAATTCCCATTGCTCTTGGGTATATCCTATTTTACGCCATTTTGATTGCTTCGGAAGCCAGATGTCTTTCAAATAAAGTAATTTACCATAATAGATCATATTCGCTAAAAAAGTTCTCGCCTTTGCACGAGGAACATATTTTTTAGCAATACTATTTGCAGCATCGGGCACAATTTGATCTTTGGTAAAATTGCGCTTAAAATATTCTACGATACCGATATAAAATTTATGATCTTCACCCAAATATGTATCTAACGAAACAAATAGATAATCACCGGTATATATCGTTTTATTTTTATAATCTACCTCAGATGTTATCGTAATGACATCTGGCGCTGCAAATTCTGGGAAATAATATTTTACGTGCTGAAAAAGCGAATAAAATTCATCCTCAGTTTCGCTAAAATCGGGATACTTTTTTGCGACTTCCCTATTAATTTCAAGCTGAATGGTATCCTTCATTTTATTAATCCAAACACTATCTGCAAATTGCTTTGGAAATAGATAAGGATATTTCTCTTTTAATTGCGGAAGATCCTGCGGTGAAGTTTCAGCAAAAAGCCTATCGAATCTTACAACTTTAAAATCTAGAGGAATTTTCTCGATTTCCTTCTCTCTCTTTGATGCAGAATCGCAGGAAATAAGGCTTAGAAATAAAAAAAAGACAAATAAAATTCTACTCATCATAAGCATTTATCAAAAATCACGGGTTTTAGGTTCTTGCCCTTTTATTAATTGCGTTTAAGTCTTAGATTTGTGTACAAAGGTATTATTTACAAACTAATTCACCCAAACATATGCAAACCACAAAAGTAATCGATCATATTGTAAACTGGTTAAAAGACTATGCTGAAAATGCTAAAATGAACGGATTTGTTATTGGTGTTAGCGGCGGAATCGATTCAGCAGTAACATCGACGCTTTGTGCGAAAACAGGATTGGACGTTTTAGTCTTAGAAATGCCAATACATCAAGATCCTTCACACGTTAGTCGCGCACAAAAACATATCGCGTCTTTAAAAGAACGTTTCCCGAATGTAAGAAGCGAAAGTGTAGATCTTACTCCGGTTTTTGAGAATTTTAAAAGTGCTTTACCAGCAGTCGAAGCTTCTGCAAGTGTAGATCTAAGTTTGGCCAATTCTCGTGCGCGTTTAAGAATGACCACACTGTATTATTTCGCAGGACTTCATAAATATTTGGTTGGCGGAACCGGAAACAAAGTAGAAGATTTTGGTGTAGGTTTTTATACTAAATATGGTGATGGCGGTGTAGATCTTAGTCCAATAGCAGACCTTATGAAAAGTGAAGTTTATGCTTTAGGAAAAGAATTAGAAGTGATTGAAGATATTATGGTTGCCGCACCAAGCGACGGGTTGTTTGGTGATAGCCGAAGCGACGAGATGCAACTTGGTGCAAGTTATGACGAATTAGAGTGGGCGATGAAGATGCAGGAGAATGGTAAAAAAGAAGATGATTTTGAAGGCCGCAAACTAGAAGTTTATAAAACATACATAAAATTGAATACTGCAAATTCGCATAAAATGAATCCTATCCCAGTATGCGAAATACCTGTTCACCTTAAAAACTAGTCGTTTTATCGAATTTGAAATAAATACGGCTTTGTTATAGGAATATCGTTTTATTTTAGACTATAGTAACGCATTATCAAGTAAATAACTATTATCTAAAATGAGTACAGTTTTAGTAGCAGATCAACATCCTGTTATTGCAGAAAGTATAAAACATATTCTATCTGGCAATGATTTTATTAATGTGATTGGGCAGGTTGGTTCTGGTAACGAACTGTATGATTTTTTAAGCAATAAGAAAACCGATGTTTTAATTATTGAAATTGATCTTCCGCAACTTAATGGGATACATGCGCTGCGACAGATAAAACAAAAATATCCTCATCTCAAGATTCTGGTGTTTAGCTGCCATCCTGAAGAAATGTATGCACTTAGTGCAATTAAGGCGGGAGCTGCAGGCTATATTTCTAAAACCAATCCTGCTGAGATCGTTTACAATGCCATTAGACAGGTTACCAGAGGCGGGATTTATCTAAATGAAGAAATCACTTATAAGCTTAATAACGGAATCTCTACAGGGCAACATCAAATTTCTAAATTTAAGAAATTATCTTCTCGCGAGACAGAGGTTTTAAATTTACTTAGCTCTGGCAAACGTAATAAAGATATTGCTGAGGCGCTGGATATTAACGAGAAAACGGTTAGTACATACAAAGCGCGTCTACTTAAAAAACTAGATGCCGATAATATTGCAGATCTAATAAAACAAGCGCGCTTACTACAGATAAACCCTGCTATTTAATTAACTGGTCACACGATTTAGTTTGCCTTCAATGGTTTTACGAAGTTGTATGTAATCCATTATTTCTTCCAGTTTTTCAGAATTATCTACTTCAGCATTCAGCTCGGTCATTGAACTTTGAAGCTCTTTAATTTTACTCATTAGCAAATGCCTTCTAAAATTTAGAATCGTTTCTGAAACAAGACGATCTATTTGTTCATTTTTAGACTTTACCGGAATATCCTGTCGCATCCAATCACTTAACTGGTATTGTTCTTCTGCCATTAAAATATCGGTAACTATAGATGCTTTCTCTGGCGGAATTTCATTTACAAACTGTTCGATGACCACTTTTTCATCTCTATTGTAATACTCGATCAAATGCTCGTAAATAGCTCTAAAATCGGGATTCGCCAAAGCAACCTCATCTTCCTGAAGATCTAGATAGATCTTTCGTGACACTTTTCTTTCAACATTGGCGCTTTTAAGCACAGGTTCTCCAGATTCATCTGCTTCAAGAAACATTTCTTCAAACTCTCGTTTCTCGTTTCCGTAGAGCAATAAAGCACTTACAATTCCTCTTTCGAGCACATGTAACTCGTCGACTCTTCTTATCGTTTGCTTTTCTTGCTGCGGAAGATCTTTTACAACCTGAAAGCTTTTTTGGTCTTTTTTGGCAGTTCTTTTATGATCCTGTTCGCCTTTTTTGGTAAGCTGTGCTAATGTAGAAAACAATACATCTTCTGAAATATCCATGATCCTGGAACATTCCTGCAAATACACTTCCTGCTGAATTGTATCCGGGATTTTAGCGATACTATTTACCATGTCCCTAATAAGCCCCGCCTTTTTTACGGGATCGTTCTTAGCATCTTTCATTAATAAAGACGCCTTAAAACTTATAAAATCGGTTGCATTTTCAGTTAAAAACTCTTTGAGCTGTTCTTCAGAATTTTTTCTTGCGAAACTATCGGGATCTTCACCTTCAGGAAAACTACAAACTTTCACGTTCATTCCCTGCTCTAAGATCAAATCGATCCCGCGAAGTGAAGCTCGAATTCCGGCTGCGTCTCCATCAAATAATACGGTGATATTTTTGGTAAGCCTACTTATAAGCCGAATCTGCTCTGATGTTAAAGCTGTTCCAGAAGAGGAAACCACATTCTCTACCCCACTTTGATGAAACTGAATAACATCGGTATACCCTTCAACCAAATAACAATTATCTTCTTTTGCTATCGCTTGCTTGGCATACGAAATTCCGTAAAGAACTTTACTTTTATGGTAAATATCACTTTCCGGTGAATTAAGATATTTTGCAGCTTTCTTATCTGAAGTTAAAATTCGACCTCCAAAGCCTAAAACCCGTCCAGACATGGAATGGATAGGAAACATCACCCGACCTTTAAAACGATCAAATTGTCGTTCGCCTTTAACGATAGACAGCCCTGTTTTTTCCAGGTAATCGAGTTTGTAACCTTCAGCTAAGGCTTCTTTAGTAAAAGCATCCCATTCATCTAAACAATATCCAAGCTGAAATTTCTTAATGGTTTCGTTAGTAAAACCTCGTTCTTTAAAGTAACTAAGCCCAATTGCCTGCCCAGCATCAGTTTTGTGTAGAATTTTCTGAAAATATTTATTGGCAAATTCAGAAACCAGGTACATACTTTCACGCTCATCAGCCTGCACTTTTTGCTCATCGGTCTGTTGAGTTTCCTCGATTTCGATTCCATATTTTTTAGCCAGATATTTTATGGCTTCAGGATAGGTAAAGTGTTCGTGCTCCATTAAAAAAGCCACAACATTCCCTCCTTTTCCGCTAGAGAAATCTTTCCAGATCTGTTTAACAGGCGACACCATAAAACTTGGGCTACGCTCGTCTGTAAAAGGGCTTAAACCTTTAAAGTTCGTTCCAGATTTTTTAAGTTGTACAAAATCCTGAATCACCTCCTCTACACGGGCGGTCTCAAAAACACTGTCTATGGTACTTTTAGCAATCAAATTTGGATAATTTTTGAAGGATTTTTAGCGCTAGAGAAAATAAAAAAGACCTTGTCGCAATAGCAACAAGGTCTGCAAAAATACAAATTATATAGTGACTAGTCTATATCTAATCGTAGTCCTAAAGAGAAATTATGAATCTCTGTATTGGGACTTGAAAATATAGGGTTTAGATCGTATTTAGCATAAAGCGCGGTACCGCCAAAACTTAAATATCCACTTAAACCGTAAACAAACTCGTTCGTATTAAAACTACTTTTATCTTTTATTTTTTGATCGTCGCCATCATTAAATTTCAGTTTTTGGCGTTCCCCGATATTAAACCCGGCATATCCACCAAAACCAACTTTTATTTGATCTTCTGTAGAAAATCTTCTATGCCCATCTGTAGATCGATTCGCATAAGGACCAATTTCAAAATGTATAGGCACTACCAGATTGTCCATTCTAAATTTAGATTTATCAAAATCGAATTCAAATTCTTCTAATCTTGTCACATCACCGTCCTGTACAAAGTAGCGATTATCTGTAGGTTTTAATCCGTTTAACTGAAATGAAAGCCCATATTTAATTCTTAACCAATTGGTATTTTCAAAAACTCTGGTAGTCCATGCCCAACCAATTTCAAAAAAACGACTACCGGCCAATTTAAAATCTGAATCGTTAATCGATTGTCCATCGGCAAGTGCATTATTAAAACCAAAAGCAATTACAAAATCATTTTTTGTACGTTTTTCTTCTATTCTTTGATCTTTCTCTGGCTTATCAATTCCTAAATTTATTTTACCCTTCGACAACTTGAGTTCTAAATAAGTCCCTGGTTCTCGATTACGCTCAGCGATATCAACCTCATTTTCGATAATTGCGATACGGTTTCTAATATTTTCCGCAGCTAATTTTGCAGCTTCTTTTTTCTTCTTTTCCGCTTCCTCCTTCTCGTACCAACCGCTTTCTAAATCTTTGTTTATTTTTTCAATTTCCTTTTTTAATCTGTCTTTCTCTTCCTGAGTTGCTATTTTAATTTTTTGCTCTTTAATTTCTCGCACACGAGCAACAGAATCTAAGTTGAATTCTTTTTGTTCTCTTTCTTCCTGAGCCTCTAAACTACCAATCGCAAACGATGACAATAAAAAGGCAAAATAGATGATAATTGTTTTCATGATAAGTATTAGCTTTTAGTGTCTTAGAATTAAATTCTAAAACTGATTGATGAATGACCCCAAATTTGGGTGATGATAAAAATTGTTATTTAGTCGAGTGCTACCGCGTTTTTTGCTTTAGAATATCCTTCTTTTAACAGATCGAAAATTTTATCTCTAAAAGATTTTTCTATTTCTCGTTCGGCTTCTGCAAGTAAAGCTTCGGCACTGTATTTATTGGTGTATTCCTTTTTATAATCTTGATCCAAATCGCTAGCGGCGGCTAATAGTAAGGCATTAACCTCAGCATCGGTAACAGAATCTTCAGTACTCGTATGTAAAGAACGAATTACTTCTTCTAATTTTTGCTGAATTAATTTTTCGTTATGTGCGATATAATCATTTTCAGCTTCAATTGGATCTATAAAATTTGGATTGATTTTATCGATTTTGGGCGCTACTTCTGCGTTCTCCGGAATTTCCAATTCGGTTTCAGCGACTTGCATTCCCTGCATTTTTACAGGTAACTTTTCTAAGATCTGAGCTGATTTATACTGAACATTTTCAGGTTCGTTTGTTTTATTAGCTTTTTCAGGCTTCGTTTTGGTTTCTTCCGCAGCAATTCTTACATCATCATTTTTTTCTTCGGAAGTAATCCTTGAATTTTCTTGAATTTCAACTTCTTTTTCTGAAGGTTTTTCAACTATCTGCGGTGCTACATCTTCACTCACAGATTTCAGCATAAATCCTCCTATCGATATTGCTATTACAAAAAGTGCTGCAATACCTAACCACCATTTTTTATTCGATTTTTGTTGATTTTCGTTCTTATCTAATCGCGCATTTAGCTTTTCCCAGCTATCTGCTGACGGAGAAATACGACGCTCTTCCAACCGCTCCTTTACGTGCTCCTCAAATTTAATTGGCGCCATAACCTGTCTCTTTTTTAGTTAATTTTTCCTGCAATATTTTTCTCGCTTTGAACAATTGAGATTTAGAAGTTCCTTCAGTAATATTCAACATTTTTGCAATTTCCTGATGCTTATATCCTTCTACAGCATACAACACAAAAACCAACTTATAACCTTCGGGCAAATTATCGATTAACTGCTGGATGTGTGCCACACTCAAAGCTTCATCGATATTATTAGAAGTCTCACTATAACCGGCAAATTCATCTTCAGGAAACTCTACACTTTTTTTCTTCCGAAGAAAACTTATGGCTTCCCTCACCATTATTCTACGAATCCATCCCTCAAAACTTCCTTCTCCTTTAAAATCATCTAAGTGAGTAAAAACTTTAAAAAAGCCATTCAGCATTACTTCTTCAGCATAATGCATGTCTTTTACATATTGCCTGCAAACACTAAGCATTTTAGCAGAGTGATTCTCATATAACTGCTGCTGCGCTTCGCGATTATTTTGCGCTGCCCGCTTTATTAGCTGAGATTCGTTTTTAAAAAGTTGAATTACTTTCACTTACTAATTTTAATATCCGATACTTTTCATATCATTATTACCAAAAGAGCTTCTATTTACATAGACGCAGAAAAGTTACAAAAGGTTGCCCGGGTTTTAATTTTTTTTGAATTTTTTTAATTCACAGCATCAATTCTTAATCTTGTATCTTTGCAAAACACTTATTTTACTATGGCTGAAGAGAATTTGACCCGTATTAATAAATTTTTAAGCGAAGCTGGATTTTGTTCCAGAAGAGCTGCAGATAAACTAATTGACCAAGGACGCGTTACCATAAACGGAGTTATTCCTGAAATGGGAACCAAAATTGCTCCCGGGGACGAAGTAAAGGTTGACGGCCAACTTATTGCTACGGAAGAAAAGGAAAAGCCAAATGTTTATATCGCTTTTAATAAACCTATAGGTATTGTTTGTACTACAGACACCAAGCGAGAGAAAAATAACATTATTGATTACATTAATTATCCTGAACGAATTTTTCCTATTGGCCGTTTAGACAAACCTAGTGAAGGATTGATCTTTTTAACAAGTGATGGTGATATCGTAAATAAAATTCTACGCGCCCGCAATAATCATGAGAAAGAATATATTGTAAGTGTCAATAAACCTCTTAAGCCGGATTTTGTTAAAAAAATGAGTAACGGCATCCCAATTTTGGATACAGTAACCAGAGAATGTTTTGTAGAGCAGACGGGAGAAAAAGAGTTTCGAATTATTCTTACGCAGGGATTGAACAGACAGATTAGAAGAATGTGCGAATTTCTGGGGTATGAAGTAACTAAATTGAAACGTGTTAGAATTATGAATGTTCCACTGGATATTCCTATTGGAAAATGGCGACATATCACTAAAGAAGAACTTAAAGAAATTGATCGCCTTGTAAATACATCTTCAAAAACCCAGGAAGCCTCTCAACTTTCCGAATTAAAAAAAGGTACGAAACCTAAGGGAATTAAAACCAAAAGTGGATCTACCGGAAAACGTCCTCGCAAAAAATCTTAACAGAGAATTAGCGAAAATACTCAACATTAATTCGCTTATCTTTATAAATTTAGTAGAAAAGTTAGAAGATGGCGAAAAGAATAAAAAACGAAGAACAATACGAAACACTTCGTGAAAAAGGCTACAGCCAGGAAAAGGCTGCAAGAATAGCAAATACAGAAAACTCTGGCGAAAAAGGAGGAAAAGCTAAACAATACGAAGAGCGTTCTAAAGAAGATTTGTATGAGCAGGCCAAGAAAGTGGGTATTGATGGACGCTCTAAAATGACGAAAGACGAACTTATAAAAGCTCTTAGAAATAATTAATATGAAAGTACAACCATTTCATCTTGCAATTCCTGTTTACGATTTAGAGGCCTGTAGAAAATTTTACGGGGAAGTTCTTGGCTGTGGCGAAGGACGTAGCAGTGATCACTGGGTAGATTTTAATTTCTTTGGCCACCAATTGGTAATCCATTATAAACCAAAAGAGAATATAGCAAGTGAACACATCAATCCCGTAGATGGAAAATCTGTACCTGTACCGCACTTTGGTGTTGTATTAGAATGGAATGTATTTGAGCAATTTTCTAGCTTGCTAGAAGCTAAAAACATTAATTTTATTATACCTCCTTATATTAGATTTGAAGGAGAAGTTGGCGAACAGGCTACTATGTTTTTTAAAGATCCTTGCGGCAATGCTTTAGAATTTAAAGCATTTAGAAACAAAGATCAAATATTTGCAACCTAAAAACTATTATTTATAAATAACACTACTAACTAACCAATACATGAATAAACTTAAGCCGTCTTTAGTGCGGCAACTATTTGTTTTACTCCTTATCCTTTTTTTGGGAATCTTAATTTTTAGAGAACTTGTTCCTTATCTCACCGGGATTTTAGGTGCCATAACTTTATATGTACTTATGGCCGGATGGATGGAGAAATTATTAAAAAAAGGATGGAAACCGTCTATAGCTGCCGGTGTTTTAATGTTTGGTTCTTTTATTGGAATTTTAATTCCTATTAGTGGCATTATTATAATGCTTACCTCGAAAATTGGAAAAGCTGTTGATAATTCTGAGATGGTAATCTCAGCTTTAAAAGAACAATTACGCCATCTTGAAGAATATGTGGGTTACGACATTAGTGGTACTATTGATACCTCAGCTATATCCAGCTGGATTTCAGAAAAACTTCAAAATTTAGCGGGTGGAACTTTCGATGTATTTGTGGCAGTAGGACTAATGTATTTTATGCTTTACTTCATGCTAATTAATCGTGAGAAAATGAAGCAGGCACTTATCGATTATATTCCTCTTGGAAAAGCAAATTTAAGCGTAATAGCGAAAGAAAGTAATCTATTAGTAAAATCTAATGCATTAGGAATACCTTTGGTTGCCATAGTACAAGGATTAATTGCTCTTATTGGTTATTTGATATTAGGCGTTCCAGATCCGTTTTTTTGGTTTGGAATTACAGCAATAGGTTCTATGATTCCGTTTATTGGTACGGCGATAGGAATTGCTCCTACCACGATCCTATTATTTGCTAATGGTGATAATTGGCAAGGTATCGCATTATTGATTTATGGCGTGGTGGTAGTAGGATCTACAGATAATTTAATTAGAATTATGGTCTTAGACCGGCTAGCCAAAGTACATACACTTATTACCTTAATAGGAGTTATTGTTGGTGTTCAAATTTTCGGATTTATAGGATTAATATTTGGGCCTCTTTTAGTTTCGTTATTTCTATTAATTCTACAGATCTACAAAAAGGAATACGGTAATGAAAATGATCGTTTATAAATGATTACTAACTAAAAAATTCAATTGATATGTTCGGCAAAAAGAAAAAGGAAATAAATGAAGAATATTTTAAAGAAGGCGTAGTACAAGTTGACGAGGGTGATGTTGAAGTTGCAGCAAACTCTCAGGAAGAAGTTGCCGATAAGATAATTAATTCAGGAATGCTTAAAAAGTATACTGAAATCGGTAAATTGATGTACGCTATGCTAAATGATTATCGAAAAGGGCTGTATACAGATATTCCCTGGTTTACCATTGCAGCAATTGCATTTTCATTTCTTTATATTTTAAATCCATTAGATGTAATTCCAGATTTTATTCCGGGATTGGGATATATTGATGATTTTGCGATAATCACTTTTGCGATTCGATTTATTGAATCTGATATTCACAAATATCTAGATTATAAGCTAGAAGAAACTAAATAATGTTTTTTCTTAAAAAGCAAAAGCCTCACAAAATTTTGTGAGGCTTTTTTATTTTCAAACTTTACATTGATTAAAGCTGCTTTTCGCTATTTCTTACTCTATGGCGTTCTCTCGCCAATAGCGTATTTTTAAGAAGCATAGAAACCGTCATTGGTCCCACTCCGCCTGGAACGGGTGTTATAAAAGAAGCTCTTTTGCTCACATTTTCGAAATCTACATCACCTTTAATGATATAACCTTTTTCAGCATTATCATCTGGCACACGAGTAATCCCTACATCAATAATAACAGCATCATCTTTTATCATTTCTCCTTTAAGGAAATCTGGAATTCCTACGGCAATAATTATAATATCGGCCTGAGAAGTGATTTGCGTAATATTCTTAGTGAATTCGTGCGTAAGTGTTACGGTTGAATTCCCAGGGAAACCGCTTCTTCCCATCAAAATGCTCATTGGGCGCCCTACAATATAACTTCTTCCTATTACTACCGTATGTTTTCCTTTTGTTGGAATATCATAACGCTCTAGAAGTTCTAAAATCCCGAATGGAGTTGCCGGAATAAAAGTAGTCATATCCAACGCCATTTTCCCAAAATTTGTTGGATGGAATCCATCAACATCTTTATCTGGATCTACAGCATTTAATACTTTTTGTGTATCAATTTGTGGGGGCAATGGTAATTGAACGATAAAACCATCGATATCATCATTTTGATTAAGCTCTTCGATCTTATCTAAAAGTTCGATTTCACTGATGGTAGAAGACATTCTAAAAAGTGAAGATTCAAATCCCACTCTTTCACAAGCTTTCACTTTACTATTTACGTAAGTTTTACTTGCCCCATCATTACCAACGATGATTGCTGCAAGGTGTGGCACTTTCTCACCACGTTGCTTCATTTTTTCGACTTCAGCACCGATTTCATTTTTGATATCGTTACTTACTTTTTTACCGTCTAAAATAGTCATTATTTCAGTTATCAGTTTGCAATAACAGTTGGCAGATTAATCTCCCGCGCCAAACTTTCCGGGATTTTGTATCATAAAATTCAATAATCGTCCTATTTCATAGCTATCTTCAGTCAAGCTAATTTTTGTCTCTTCAGATAAATAATCACAAGAGTATGCAAATTCGATCCAGGTTTGTGTTTCAGCATTTTCGGCATCGCAATCAGTTAACTTACTTACAAAATGCTTAGGATATTTTCGTTCCATATATGCTTCTGCAATATTAGCACAAACCGATCTTGAACTTCTTCTTATTTGATCTGTCAAAGAAAATTTCTCTTCCGAAGGAAAAGATTTTGATTCCTCAAAAATGCGCATCGCAAGAGAAAAAGCTTTTTGATATACTTTTAAAGATTTAAAATCCATACCAATATTTATTAGAGCTTCAACTGCTTACTGAGACTGCATACTGAATTATTTCATCCCTTTCATCATATTCATCATTTGGCGACCGCCACCTCCTTGCATCATCTTCATCATTTTTCCCATCTGGTTAAATTGCTTTAGTAACTGATTCACTTCTTGAACAGAGGTTCCTGAGCCTTTTGCAATTCTCTTTTTTCTGCTAGCGTTGATTACTTTTGGAGTACTTCTTTCTTCAGGAGTCATAGAATGAATAATGGCTTCAATTCCTTTAAAAGCATCATCATCGATATCTACATCTTTTAGCATTTTACCTGCTCCAGGGATCATTCCAAGAATATCTTTCATCGATCCCATTTTCTTGATTTGCTGAAGTTGCTTTAAGAAATCATCAAAACCAAAGGCATTTTTAGCGATTTTCTTCTGAAGTTTCCTTGCTTCCTCTTCGTCATATTGCTCCTGTGCACGCTCTACAAGAGATACAACATCTCCCATCCCTAAAATCCTATCGGCCATACGAGAAGGATAGAACACATCGATCGCATCCATTTTCTCGCCGGTACCAATAAATTTAATAGGCTTGTTTACTACAGATTTAATAGAAATCGCTGCACCACCACGAGTATCACCATCTAATTTGGTAAGTATAACTCCGTCGAAATCCAATCGATCGTTAAAAGCTTTAGCCGTGTTTACCGCATCCTGACCAGTCATCGAATCCACTACAAATAAAGTTTCCTGAGGTTCGATGGCCTTATGAATATTCGAAATCTCAGTCATCATCGCTTCATCTACAGCAAGACGACCTGCGGTATCGATAATCACTACATTATGACCGTTTGCTTTAGCATGCGCAATTGCAGCTTTAGAAATTGCCACAGGATCCTGATTCCCTTCATCACTAAAAACCTCAACACCAATCTGGTCTCCCACCACATGCAACTGATTTATCGCTGCAGGACGGTAAACATCACAGGCTACTAAAAGAGGTTTCTTGGTTTTCTTATTTTTAAGATAGTTAGCCAGCTTACCAGAAAAAGTGGTTTTACCACTACCCTGTAAACCAGACATTAAAATCACAGAAGGATCACCGCTAAGATTAACACCGGCGGCCTCACCACCCATCAATTCAGTAAGTTCATCCTTAACAAGTTTTACCATTAACTGCCCTGGTTTTAAAGCCGTCAAAACGTCTTGTCCCAGTGCTTTTTCTTTAACAGTTTTAGTAAAATCTTTGGCAATTTTGTAGTTAACATCGGCATCTACAAGAGCACGTCGTACTTCTTTAAGCGTTTCTGCAACGTTAACTTCAGTAATTTGGCCATGTCCTTTTAAGACATGTAAGGCATTATCTAACTTATCACTTAAATTATCAAACATAGGCTTTCCTGTGGTTTAAGATTCCTGTTATTTTTGGTAACAGATTTGCAAATTTAATGATTTGGTACTGAAGTGAAAAGTTTTTTATTCGCACTAATTGCTTTGGAACTCATTTTATGCTGAAAATGGAAATTTTTTATAAAAATAAAGGCTGAAATTGTATAATCTCAGCCTTCTTCTTTTATATTTTTATTTCATTTTGATCTACATTCTATCAGGAACCTGGATTCCTAATAATCCAAATGAAGTTTTAATAATATTAGCTACAACTCCAGAAAGTTGAGTTCTTAAGTATCGCTCTAAATCCTTCTCTGCACCCAAAATTGATACATTTTGATAAAACGAATTAAATTCTTTTACCAAATCATAAGTATAATTTGCAATTAGCGCCGGACTATGATTTTCTGCTGCCAATTGAATTGTTTCAGGGTAAAGCTGAATTTGTTTGATAAGCGCTTTCTCTTTTTCATGCAATTCGTATTCTGAAACTAATTGAGATTCATAATCAAAATCGGCCTTTCTTAAGATCGACTGAATTCTTGCATGTGTATACTGAATAAATGGCCCAGTATTTCCTTGAAAATCTACAGATTCTTCAGGATTAAATAAGATTCGTTTTTTAGGATCTACTTTTAAAATGTAATATTTAAGTGCTCCTAAACCAATCATTTGGTAAAGCTCGCCTTTTTCTTCTTCGCTAAGACCATCTAATTTACCTAATTCTTCAGAAATTGTCCTCGCAGTTTCAGTCATTTCCTGGATTAGATCATCGGCATCCACTACAGTTCCTTCCCTACTCTTCATTTTTCCGCTAGGGAGATCTACCATCCCGTAACTTAAATGATAAAGATATTCTGCCCAGGCAAAACCTAATTTCTTCAGAATTAAAAATAAAACTTTAAAGTGATAATCCTGCTCATTACCAACGGTGTAAACCATTCCGTTAATAGCAAAATCTTCCACACGTTGTATGGCTGTACCAATATCCTGCGTCATATACACTGCGGTACCATCGCTACGCAAAACAATTTTTTCATCTAAACCTTCATCGGTAAGATCTATCCAAACGCTGCCGTCTTCTTTTCTATAAAAAACTCCGCTTTCCAAACCTTTATTCACCACATCTTTTCCTAAAAGATAGGTATCGCTTTCGTAATAATTCTTGTCGAAATCTACCCCGAGTGCGTTATATGTTTCTTTAAAACCATCATAGACCCATTGATTCATGGTTTTCCAAAGCGCTACAACATCTTTATCACCAGCTTCCCATTTACGAAGCATTTCTTTGGCTTCTAGTAAAATAGGTGCTTCAGCTTTTGCTTCTTTTTCGGTTTTACCTTCAGCAATTAATTTCTCGATCTCAATTTTATATTCTTGATCGAATTTTACATAGTAATTCCCAACCAGCTTATCTCCTTTTAGACCTGTAGATTCTGGTGTTTCACCGTTCCCAAATCGTTGCCAAGCCAACATCGATTTGCAGATGTGGATTCCGCGGTCATTAATAATTTGCGTTTTATAAACTTCGTTCCCAGCAGCTTCTAAAATTTCGGCTACAGAAAATCCTAATAAATTATTTCGAATATGACCAAGATGAAGCGGCTTATTGGTATTTGGCGAAGAATATTCTACCATGATTTTTCTCGCCTTTTCGCCGGCTTTTACAAAACCAAATTCAGGATCATTTTTAATCTCATTGAAAAAATCTAGATAAAAAGCATCATTAAATACTATATTTAGAAATCCTTTTACCACATTAAAACGGCTTACAATAGTTACGTGCTCTTGCAGGTAATTCCCTATTTCTTCACCAAGTTTTACAGGATTGGTTTTCACCTGTCTCAACATCGGGAAGCAAACTACGGTAATATCGCCCTCAAAATCTTTTCTTGTTGGCTGAAATTCTACCGTTTCTAGACTTACATCGTAAACATTTTGCACCGCTTCTTTAACGTAAGCAGTAAGCATTTCCTGAATATTCATTTTATAGCGTTTTTAACTCACTAAGTGAGCTTTTATATTATAATCCCAGATTTATTGGGAAGCAATTTCTCTCTATAATACTTTTAAAATCGCTGCAAAGATAACAGAAAATGCCCTTTTTACTAAAGCTTAGCATAGCAAATCCTTATATTTCAACTATACACAGATACTGGCCGAAAACTAAGAGAAGTTTCTTATCTTTTGAAGAAAAACAGATGTTATTGAATATTTCTTACAATAAGCCTGAAATTAAAGAGAAAATCGACCGTGAAGTTGGCAAAACACTAACACTAAGAGATCGATTTAAACTTAAAGGCAGTGGATCGCCTCGATTAAAAATAACTTCTGTAAGTATTGATATTCATAACTTACTTGTTTTGGATAACAACACCAATACGTGCAATATCGAAATAAGACCGAACGGAATTATTGTAAGATTTCGAGCAATTTTAGAAACCTATGCCTTAGTAATTCCTTTCTGGAAGCTAAAAATCTACAAAGGAAAAGCCCAGGAATATTCAATTTATCGTGATCATTATTTTATAAAAGTAGCCGCAAAAGATAAAAATGTACATACGTTCTTCAAAAAACTAATCGATTATAAGGATGAAAACGCTCCAACTCGTATCGATGACCTATAAAATGTCTAATTAAAGAAGTTGTTGTTTTTTAGAATATTGATTAAATAAATCACTGTCTTCGTTATTTGAACTTCACTTAACATAGCCTGTATAATTATCGATTTTTGATAATCTAAGGCTAATTTTTATTTAATTTTTAGCGACCGTACTTAGCGCATATTTGCCGAAAAAAAATTATGGATTTGTTTATCTATGTATTTGCGGCTTTATTTTCTGTTATCAATCCGCTTGGCACCATTCCTATTTTTGTAGGTTTAACCACTGAAGATAACTCCAAAGAGCGGGCACGAACATCACTTTTAACCGCTATAAATATTTTTGTGATTCTTACAATTTGCTTTTTTAGTGGCAGGTATATTCTACAATTCTTCGGAATTAGTATTGAATCTTTACGCATAGCCGGCGGATTAATTATTGTCACATCTGGATTTGCCTTACTAACCGGCTCATTTTCTAAACACAAAGGAATGAACGACCGCGTGAAAGATGATGCGCAACAGCGTGAAGGAATTTCTCTTACTCCGCTTGCCATCCCAATGCTTGCTGGGCCTGGATCGATCTCCCTACTTATCGGGATGTACGAAGATTATCATTTAACTTCAGAAAAATTAATCACAATTTTAGCGATTTTCGCCGTATGCCTTTCTACTTTTTTAATGCTGAAAAGTGCTCATTTGATTGCGAAATATCTGGGAGCTTCAGGGATCAACGCAATTTCAAGAATTATCGGTTTTATAGTTATCGCAATTGGCATCGAATATATTAGCACTTCAGCTATGACCATTTTAGGTATAGGCTTCGGTAATAATTAATGAGAATTAGCGCCTATTAAATGCCAGGCCACCAATTAAAGTAAGTAAACCAAAAGCAATCATGGCATAAGATTGTGTATTGCTATTTTGTGCTTCTACTTCAATTGGTTCTGCTTCTAGAATAACTTCAGGAGAAAGCAAGCTGTAAATTCCATATCCAATTAAACCAACACCAATTATTAAAAGTGCGATTTTCAGCACGTTATTCATTTTATAAAATTTTATTAATCCTAAGGAAAGGTAGCAATTAAAATGGTAATTTGAGATGTTTCTATTCTAAAGAAAATTATCCTATGCGTATCTTACTTACCGGTGCAAACGGCTATATTGGAATGCGATTACTCCCTGAACTTATTGAACAGGGACACGAAGTAATTTGTGCTGTTCGTAATAGAAATAGATTATCTTCTAACAAGGAATTGATAAAACAAGTTGAAATTGTTGAAATCGATTTACTGGAAGATACAGATGCGCCAGATAAAATCAAGAATATTGATATTGCATATTATCTAATCCATTCGATGAGTGGAAACACCAAAGATTTTGATAGCCAGGAGGCCAAAGCTGCTAAAAACTTTAACCGGTTAATGGCTGAAACTAGCGTAAAACAAGTGATTTACCTTAGTGGAATGGTAAACCAGGATAAGCTATCTAAACATCTAAAATCGCGCAAAGCGGTAGAAGATATTCTTTATAAAGGCGATTATCATCTTACCGTTTTACGTGCTGCGATTATTGTAGGCTCCGGAAGTTCTTCTTTTGAAATTATTAGGGATTTATGCGAGAAGTTACCCGTAATGATTACACCGCGATGGGTTAAAACAAAATGCCAGCCTACTGCTATCCGAGATGTGATAAAATTTTTAACAGGTGTTATTGGTCACAAAGAATGCTACGATCAATCTTTTGATATTGGTGGCCCAGATATCCTTTCTTATAAAGAAATGATGTTGAAATATGCTGAAGTTAGAGGTTTAAAACTTTGGATTTTTACCGTTCCTGTCATGTCGGCTAAACTCTCATCTCATTGGCTATATTTTGTAACCTCAACCTCATATAAATTAGCACAAAATCTTGTAGACAGTATGGAGGTTGAAGTGATTGCAAGAGATAATAAATTAGAAAAAATCCTAGGGATAAAAACTATTTCTTATAAAGAAGCTATAGAAATGGCTTTTCATAGAATTGAACAAAATCAGGTTATATCTAGCTGGAAAGATTCTCTTAGCAGCGGTCGATTTAAAAAGGAATTAAACAAGTATATACAAATTCCTAAATACGGCTGTGTTTTTGACAAGCAACAAAAAAAGGCAGAAAACCCTGAAGAAGCATTAGATAAAATTTGGGCAATTGGCGGATTAAATGGCTGGTATTATGGAAACTGGTTATGGAAAATTAGAGGTTATTTAGATAAAATTGCCGGTGGCGTTGGTTTACGCCGTGGAAGAACACATCCTACAAAATTGGCCCCGGGCGATTCACTCGATTTTTGGCGTGTGCTTTTAGCCGATAGAGAAGAAAAACGATTGTTACTTTTTGCTGAAATGAAAGTTCCTGGGGAAGCCTGGTTAGAGTTTTGTATTGATGAAGATGATATTGTACACCAAACAGCCACTTTTAGACCAAAGGGGTTACTAGGGCGTTTGTATTGGTATTCGATGTATCCCTTTCATTACTTTATTTTTGATGGTATGATAACCAAGATCACTACTTCAGAATCTAAAAAAGAATTGAACAATTAATTTCAAAACCATCAATACAGATATTAAAAACAATCCGCTCTTTTACTGCGCGGCTTTAATTCTATTTGTTTTCTCGGTTGTTATTTTTTCTTTTACTACAGAATTTTACTCATTTATCGACAGCGCATCTATCTGGGTAAGAGAAATTTTTGGTGAATTTTATCTCTGGCTGGGATTAGTTTGTGTGCTATTTCTCCTAATCGTCGCTTTTTCGAAATACGGGAAAATTCGCTTAGGTGCGTCTCCACCACAATTTGATCGATTATCCTGGATTGCGATGCTTTATAGTGCCGGGATGGGCGCCGGAATTTTATTACGAGCGGTACAGGAACCTGTATTCATGTTTCAAAATCCTCCCTTAAAAACAGATTATCCCAATGATATTATAGCCTTAGAATTCACATTTTATCAATGGGGATTTACAGCTTGGGCATTTTACGGAATATTTGCATTAATAATTGGCTATTCTCTATTTATACGAAAAAATACTATTCTTCTTGGCACAAGTTTACCTCAGCTTAGTAAAATTAAGGCCGCACCACAAAGTATCGACATTTTAACTATTCTCACTACTGTTTTTGGATTGGTAGCAGCAATAGGTTTAGGAACAACGCAAATAGAAGGTGGCCTTAGCCATCTTATGGAAAAACAACCAGGAACGCTTTGGATAGTAATGGGATTAGTTTTTCTTATTTGCCTCCTAGCATTCATTTCAGCATATTCGGGTGTAGAAAAGGGAATTAAACGTATTTCTAATTGGAATATTTATATCACTATGGCATTAATGATATTTGTATTTCTACAAGCTGATATTGCTGAAATACTACGACAATTTTTAACCGCCACATGGTATTATCTTAAAGACTTTTTTCAGTTAAGCTTAGCCATTGGCGACTTTAATCCTGGTAAGCAATTTTTAACAGATTGGACGTATTATTACTGGGCATTTTGGCTGGCTTGGGCACCTTTTACAGGCATCTTTATTGCGAGAATATCAAAGGGAAGAACTATTAGAGAAATGATATTGGGCGTTTTAATCCTGCCATCTTTAGGTAGTTTTTTATGGTTTAGTGTTTTTGGTGGATCGTCTTTTGATATTATTGAAAACATGACAAATTATAATGGGGAATTCAGCAATGTCTTTACTTCTATATTTAAATTCTTTGAATCTTTTCCGCTTTCTAATATCACAAATATTATCACCGTTATCTTATTGATTAGTTTTTTGGTAACCTCGGTAGACTCGGCTATTTATGTATTAAGTATGTTTAGTGATAAAGGCAGTGAAGATCCAAAAAAGAAATACCGCCTTATTTGGGCGGTATTGATTCTTTTATTTTCTGAAGCTATCATTTTACTTGGCAATGTAAAACCAGAGAGCGATGTTCTAGATGCCATGCAAAAATTCCTAATTATCAGCTCCCTACCTTTTGCTATTTTCACAGCAATAATTATGGTTCTTTTTGTAATCGAAATTCGAAAAAAACAGCCTTAATTTTTTACAATTTGATTGCTTTAAGCCTTCGGTAGAAAAACTTCAGCAAGCATACATCTTGCGCTACCACCACCACAAGTTTCAATCACATTAAGATCACTGCTTAAAATCTGTGAATGCTTCTCTATTTTAGCTACCTGATCTGGAGTTAGACTTTGATGCGCTCGCGCGCTCATCACTAAATATTTTTTATCAAAAGCACCTTTCACCTGAAGCATATTCCCGGCAAACTCGTGCATTTGTTCTTCAGAAATAACGATAAGCTCTTTTTTATCTTGCTTTAGATGTTTTAAAAGATTTTTACGCTCTTTAGCATCATCTATAGCATCTAGACAAACTACAGCAAATTCTTCTACAACACACATCATTACATTGGTATGATAGATTTGTTTTCGCTTGCCATCAACGGTTTGATACGCATTAAAAATAACTGGAGTATATTCAAAATCTTCACAAAATTCAATTAGAAGATCTTCATCTGCTCTAGGTGATAAAGCACAATATGCTTTTTCGTTTTCTCTGTCTAAAATTAAACTTCCGGTTCCTTCAAGAAAAAGGTCATCGTCTTCAGCAGAAGTATAATCTACAATATTGGTGATTTTAAAACCGGCATCTTCCAGCTCTGCAAAATACTCTAAACGGCGTTCCTTGCGTCGGTTTGCCGCAAACATGGGATATAAAGCTATCTCTCCATTTTCATGAAAAGAGACCCAATTATTAGGGAAAATTGAATCTGGAGTATTATCTTCAGCAATATCATCTACCTCTATAACATGTACACCAACTGCTCTCAATTTTTTCACAAAAGCGTCAAATTCTGCCTGCGCTTTTTCGTTTACATCTTTTCCTTTTAATTCTTTTTGAAAATAATTATTAACCGCCGTCTCTTCATTCATTCTAAAAGCTACGGGTCTTACCATAAGAACGGTATCTGTGATCTGTTTCATTTTAGTCTCTAATTAAAGGTAAAGTTGAACAACGTAGTAAACCTTCTTGTTTTGCAATCTGCGAATAAGGAACCTCTTCTACCGTGATTCCATGAGAACGCAACCAGGAATTTAGCCGCGTAAATTTTTCCTCGGAAATAACTACTTTTTCTGAAATCGAAAATATGTTAGAATTCATATCATACATTTCGTCTTTAGTAATTTCAAAAACATTATTTTTTCCAAATAAATTTACAAGCCATTGATATTCTTTAGAATCTAAAAAACCTCCCTTATATATAATCGCCTTGTCTTTTCCAACGGGTTGAAAACAGCAATCTAAGTGCAAGGCATTTTCCTTAGCATCTACATTACTCTTTTTTAAATTGAAAGAAACTACTTTTTTCTTCGGAAATATATCCTGAAGCGCTTTTACTGCATGAATGTTTGTTCTTGCCGTAATATATTCTGAATAATCTTCACCAATATAAGTTCCTACCAAAATATAATCTCCAAATGGCATTACGTCTCCACCTTCAATATGAGCTTCTTCTGGAAGTTTTATTATATTTTCTGGATCTATTTGATTAATTACATGATCAATCGCCTTTATTTCTTTTTCTCTATCGGGAAGAATATTTGCCTTTACAAATTTATCTTCGATTACAAATGCAATATCTCTTGTAAAAATTTGATTATAATTTTCTATAATCTTAGGTCTAAAAACCTCGACATCGTACTTTTTAAGAACTTCAGCAACCGCTTCAATCTCTTTCACCATATCCTCTTCTTTAGGATAAGTACCGGCTTTAATATGTTCTATAGATTTTGGATCGTAAGCTTCATCAAGTCCCGGTGCACCGCCATTATTTTTAGCGATTCCTAAAACAACTGCTCTTAATCTTGATGTTTCGTTATTAATCTTTAACTGCATTGCTAACATTTTTCCAAATATAAAAAAGCCCCATTTAATAATGAGGCTTTTCAAATAATTATAATAGTGTACTATTATCTTTCGCTAACGGGCTTAAATTCTCTTAAGTTTTCCCCTACATAGATTTGTCTTGGCCTACCAATAGGTTCTTTTTTAAGTCTCATCTCTCTCCATTGTGCTATCCAACCAGGAAGTCTTCCTAGAGCGAACATCACAGTAAACATCTCTACTGGTATACCTAAAGCCCTATAAATAATTCCTGAATAGAAATCTACGTTTGGATATAATTTTCTTTTTACGAAGTAATCGTCCTCTAAAGCTTCTTTCTCTAATCCTTTTGCGATGTCCAATACTGGATCTTCTACTCCTAAACCATTTAATACCTCGTCTGCAGATTTCTTAATAATCTTAGCTCTTGGATCGAAGTTTTTATAAACACGGTGTCCAAAGCCCATTAAACGGAAAGAATCATCTTTGTCCTTAGCTTTCTGCATAAATTTATGTGTATCTCCACCATCAGCTTTGATACCTTCTAACATCTCGATTACTGCTTGGTTAGCTCCACCATGAAGTGGTCCCCAAAGTGCTGAAATACCAGCAGAGATAGAAGCAAATAATCCTGCATGAGATGAACCTACCATTCTTACTGTAGAAGCTGAACAGTTCTGCTCGTGATCTGCATGAAGAATTAATAATTTATCTAATGCTTCAATCACAGATTTATCTACATTATATTTTTTGCCTGGCTTCTCAAACATCATTTTATGCAGATTCTCTACATATCCTAAAGAATCGTCTCCGTAATTAAGGGGAAGGCTACTTTTCTTTCTTTGTGTCCAAGCAACAAGTACTGGAAATTTACCAAGAATCTTTACAATTGCTTTATACATATCCTCCTCTGATTCTACATCTACAGAACCAGGATTAAAAGCAGTTAATGCACTAGTTAATGAGGCAAGAACTCCCATTGGGTGAGCAGCTTTTGGAAATCCATCCAAAATTTTCTTCATCTCCTCATCAACCTCAGATTCTTCTTTTATATCTCCGTAAAACTTATCAAGCTGCTGCTTGTTTGGTAATTCACCAAAAATTAAAAGATAAGCTACTTCTAGAAAATCTGCTTTTTCAGCAAGGTCTTCGATGGCATAACCTCTATATCTTAAGATTCCTTCTTCTCCGTTCAAAAAAGTGATAGCACTTTCACAGCTTCCTGTGTTTTTATATCCACGGTCTAAAGTTATCATTCCGGCTTCAGATCGAAGGGTTTTAATATTAATACCCAGTTCACCTTCTGTTCCTTCAATTACAGGGAACTCATATTTTTTTCCTTGATATTCTAATATAGCTTTATCTGACATTGTGTTGAATTACAATTTTAATTAATCGATTGCGAATTTAATAAAATCTAAGCTTCTATTCAATTAAAACCAAGCAATTATACTAATATTAACAAGGGTTTCAAGAGATTTTGCTTAATAAGTGTATAAGTAAATTTAAGCTGGTAATTTGTAGAGTGATTTATAGTAATCGTCTACTGATTTTTTCCAGGTGAAGCGTTCTTTTTTTGCATTTCTTTCTATTGTTCTCCATTTGGTTTTATCGTCGAAAAACATTTCCAATACATGTTTAAAAGAATCTACCATATTCTTGATTTTCTTATCGTAGCTCTCGCCATCAAAAGCAAAACCGGTCTCCAAATGCTTTACCGTGTCGATTAATCCACCTGTATGGTGAACAAGACAAGGATGTCCATTTCTCATTGCAAGCATCTGGCTAATCCCGCATGGCTCAAATAAACTAGGCATAAAGTACAAATCTGTTTCCAGATAAATACTATCGATAACGTCTTCGTCCTGGCCATTAATAAATAAAAAATTACTTTTTTGATGACTAATTTTTCGTAACAACTCTTCATATTCGGGCGCCCCAGTACCTAATAAGATAAATACGCCGTTCACCTCTGCCAAAAGATCTAAAATTTCAATAAAAGCTTCAGGCGATTGCTTAAAGAAATAAAACTTTTGTTCTGTTAAACGAGCGACACTAGAGCATACAAATTCTGGTTTTCTTTTTAGGAAAGGCATAATTTTTTCGCCAGTATGGGCTAAGAAATCTGATTTATACTTTTTTGATTCATGTTGCATCCATTTAAAAAGTGCGAATGCTATATTGAAATATAAATTATTTTTTCTAGCTCTTCTTATATTTCTATAATTACATCCATTTAATATTCCTATAAATCGTCCCTCCTCATTGGCCTGATTTAAATCTTCTTCAAGACCTTCGCCACCAATAAAAACTGGCGGATCGCTAGGATGAAGAACATCTTCTTTATAACTAGGTGATACCGTATGAACGGCATCAGCAAACCGAATACCCAGCGCCATCATGTTGATACAATCGTGATAGCGTCTATCCTTTAGTTCGTCGTAATTAAAATCAACATTAGGATAAAAATTCCTCACAGAAGAATAATTATTTTCGAAAGGTCTAATTCCCTGTATAGCTAGATTGTGTATACTATAAATTACACGGATATCCTGAAGTGCTGTATACTCCTGATGATATCTTCTTAAAAATAGAATCATACTCGCATGCCAGTCGTGCAAATGAATAACGTCAAGTTTTCCAAAAACGTTATTTTTAATAGCTTGAGCCACAGCAGTACAAAATATAAAATATTTTATCGCATCTGTATAGAATGGTTGATCCAGATCGTTGTGGTAAATATGTGCTATATCTCCTCCTTCAATTTCGGGATGATGAATTACATAATGGGTAATTCCTGGAAAATCTTTTTTAGGTTGAACTTTATAAATTTCCGCCTCGTAAGAAGTATTTCTTAGATTGAAGAATAATTTAGAGACCATAGTTCCACCATGGTGAAGTCTGGAATATGAAGGTACTACGACATGAACGGTATCTCCTTTTTGAGAAATTTGCCTGGGGACATCGCGTAGTACATCGCCCATTCCTCCTGCTTTGCAACGGGGTATAGCATCATTTTCTGAAGCTACAAACAAAAAATTATGCATGTAAAAATCTGGTTAGGATTAGATTAGAACTTTAGTGAGTGAAAAGTTAATTATTAATCCTCAAATATTTAATTAAAAGAATATTAAATTAAAATAAAAAAGCTCTTCAAATTAATGAAGAGCTTTTTAAGTTCTAAAAAAACTAATATTCCTTATTTTACTTTAAATGCTTTTTCTTTTGGATAATAAGCAACACTTCCTAATTCCTCTTCAATCCTAAGAAGCTGATTGTACTTTGCCATACGATCACTTCTAGAAGCAGAACCAGTTTTGATTTGCCCGGTATTTAAAGCAACAGCTAAATCTGCAATAGTATTATCTTCAGTTTCTCCAGATCTATGTGACATTACAGAAGTAAATCCAGCATTATGAGCCATATTTACAGCAGCAATTGTTTCGGTTAGTGTACCAATTTGGTTCACTTTGATAAGGATTGAATTTGCAATTCCTTCTTCGATACCTCTTGATAGGCGCTCTACGTTAGTTACATAAAGATCATCTCCTACTAATTGGATTTTATCTCCTACTTTATCGGTAAGCGCTTTCCAGCCTTCCCAATCATTTTCATCCATACCATCTTCGATAGAAACGATAGGGTATTTTGAAGATAATTCAGCTAAATAAGAAGCTTGCTCTTCACTAGATCTAACTACACCTTTATCGCCTTCGAATTTAGCATAATTGTATTTTCCATCTTCGTAAAACTCGGCAGCAGCACAATCTAAAGCGATCATAACTTCATCACCACCTTTGTATCCAGCCTTTTCTATAGCCTTAAGAATAGTTTCTAAAGCATCCTCCGTTCCGTCTAAAGTTGGAGCAAATCCACCTTCATCACCTACAGCAGTGCTAAGACCTCTATCATGAAGTACTTTTTTAAGGTTATGGAAAATTTCAGTTCCCATTTTTAAAGCATGAGAAAAACTTTCTGCCTTTACAGGCATAATCATAAATTCCTGAAATGCGATAGGAGCATCACTGTGAGAACCTCCGTTAATAATATTCATCATTGGCACCGGAAGCGTATTTGCGCTTACACCACCTACATAACGATATAAAGGAAGACCTAATTCGTTTGCTGCAGCTTTAGCTACGGCAAGAGAAACACCTAAAATAGCGTTAGCTCCTAACTTAGATTTATTTGAAGTTCCATCTAGCTCGATCATTGCCTGATCGATCAAATTTTGTTCGAAAACTGAATAGCCTAAAAGCTGCTCTGCAATTTTACTGTTTACATTATCAACAGCTGTAAGAACACCTTTTCCCATAAAGTCGTCACCACCATCACGTAGTTCTACAGCTTCATGCTCACCGGTAGAAGCTCCAGAAGGAACTGCTGCCCTTCCTAATACTCCGTTTTCTGTGATTACATCTACTTCTACTGTTGGGTTACCTCTGGAGTCAAAAATTTGACGTGCATGAATATGTACTATAGCACTCATAATTTATATTATAATTTAATTAATTGATTAGTCTGCAAGATACAAATACAACAATAAAAAAACGAGGAATAATTTTTAATATAACAAGCATTTTACCTAAAACGTTTGCGAAGCAGTATCTGTTACTCCCCATATTATCAATATCTTAAATTAAAACAAGAAAAAAGCCGAGATTGAATCTCGGCTTTTATATTATTATGCTTTTGCCTGTTTAATCCTTTCTATAAATTCATCGAAAAGATAGCTTGCATCATTTGGACCCGGACTAGCCTCTGGATGATACTGTACTGAAAAACAATTCTTATTGGTCATCTCTAAACCTCCAACAGTTTGATCATTAAGACAAATATGAGTCATCTTTATATTCGGATGATTTTCTGTCGCTGTTTTATCTACCGAAAATCCATGATTTTGAGAGGTAATTTCCCCTTTACCAGTTTTTAAATTCTTTACTGGGTGGTTAATTCCACGGTGACCATGGTGCATTTTATAGGTAGGTATTCCGTTTGCTAAAGCGATAATTTGATGCCCTAAGCAAATCCCGAATAAAGGATGATCCTTTTCAATAATATCGGTTGCGAGCTGAATGGCATTTTTTAATGGCTTTGGATCTCCAGGGCCATTTGAAAGAAAATACCCATCTGGATTCCACTCACTCATTTGTTCATAAGAAGTATCAAAAGGAAAAACTTTTACATAAACATCTCTTTTTGCAAGATTTCTAAGAATATTCTTTTTGATTCCTACGTCTAAAGCAGCAACCTTGTAGGTTGCGTCTTCATTTCCATAAAAATATGGTTCTTTAGTTGATACCTTAGAAGCAAGCTCTAAACCATCCATATCTGGCACTTTAGCAAGCTCAGCTTTCAGTCCCTCTATATTTTCAACATCTGTTGAGATAATAGCATTCATTGCACCGTTTTCTCTAATGTAGGTCACAAGTGCACGAGTATCAACATCAGAAATTGCAAATAAATTGCTTTCATTTAAAAACTCCTGTAGCGTCTTATCAGCTGCAGGTCTTGATTGATCGTAGCTAAAATTTTTACAAATCAAACCAGCTATTTTAGCACCATCAGATTCATTCTCTTCAGTATTAGTTCCATAATTACCAATATGGGCATTGGTGGTAACCATCAATTGGCCAAAATAAGATGGATCTGTAAATATTTCCTGATAACCGGTCATTCCGGTATTAAAGCAAACCTCTCCAACGGCACTGCCATCTTCAGTACCTACAAGTTTTCCATGAAAAATGGTTCCGTCTGCTAATAGAATTATAGCTTTTTTTCTTGTTTGATATTTCATACTAAAAATAATACTATCTAAAGTTAGGGAATTATTGAAATGAATACTAATTAGATAAAAAAAAAGGACAAACTCGGTGAGTTTATCCTTTTTTTAAAACTATTGATAATAAAGAATCATCTATTCTTCTTTTTTACCTTCTTGCTCATCTTGCTTAGACTCTTCAGCTTTTGGAGCTTCAGTAGTTTCGGCTTTTTTCTTACCAGCTCTACGAGTAGACTTCTTCTTCGCAGGCTTGTTTACGTTGTAAGTCTCGTTAAAGTCTACTAACTCGATCATAGCCATATCAGCGTTATCTCCTAATCGATTACCAAGCTTAATGATTCTTGTATAACCACCTGGACGATCACCTACTTTTGGTGCTACTTCACGAAATAATTCAGCAACTGCGTATTTATCGCGCAATTTACTAAAAACTATTCTTCGATTATGTGTAGTATCTTCTTTAGACTTTGTTACTAATGGCTCTACAAAAACTTTTAAAGCTTTTGCCTTAGCCACAGTAGTATTGATGCGTTTATGCTCAATTAGTGAAGACGCCATATTGGCCAACATCGACTTACGATGCGCGGTCTTTCTACCTAAATGATTTATTTTCTTTCCGTGTCTCATTACTATTCTTTTTAGAGTAATTCACCAATGTGAATTAGTCCTTATCCAATTTATATTTTGAAAGATCCATACCAAAGTTTAGTCCTTTGTTGCTTACAAGCTCTTCAAGCTCTGTTAATGATTTCTTACCGAAGTTACGGAACTTCATAAGATCATTTTTATTGTAAGATACAAGATCTCCTAAGGTATCAACTTCAGCCGCTTTTAAACAATTTAATGCTCTAACTGAAAGATCCATGTCTACTAACTTAGTTTTTAGTAGTTGTCTCATGTGAAGAGATTCTTCATCATAAGTTTCAGTTTGTGCAATTTCATCAGCCTCTAATGTTATACGCTCATCAGAGAATAACATGAAGTGGTGAATTAAAGTTTTTGCTGCTTCTGTTAACGCATCTTTAGGATGAATAGAACCGTCACTGCTAATTTCAAAAACTAGTTTTTCATAGTCAGTTTTTTGTTCTACACGGTAATTCTCGATACTATATTTTACATTCTTTATAGGAGTGTAAATAGAATCTGTGAAGATTGTACCTAAAGGAGCATTGGCTTTCTTATTTTCTTCTGCAGGAACATAACCTCTACCTTTCTCGATAGTGATCTCCATATTAATGTTCACTTTGCTATCAAGATGACAAATCACTAAATCGGGATTTAAAACTTGAAAACCAGAGATAAACTTTTGAAAGTGACCAGCGGTTAATTCTTCTTCACCAGAAACAGAAATTGTAACGGCTTCGTTATCTATTTCATCAATTTGCCTCTTGAATCTAACTTGTTTAAGATTCAAAATTATTTCTGTAACATCTTCTACAACTCCAGGAATTGTTGAGAATTCATGATCAACACCTTCGATACGAACCGAAGTGATCGCAAATCCCTCTAAAGAAGATAACAGCACTCTTCTTAAAGCGTTACCAACGGTTAACCCATAACCAGGTTCCAAAGGACGAAATTCAAATTTCCCCTCGAAATCTGTAGAGTCAATCATTATAACTTTATCGGGCTTCTGAAAATTTAGTATTGCCATATTACGACTTCTGTGAATTATTATTTCGAATATAATTCGACGATGAATTGTTCATTGATATTTTCTGGAATCTGAACTCTTCCAGGTACTGAAACAAAAGTTCCTTGTTTTGTTTCGTTGTTCCAAGTAATCCATTCGTAAACACTGCTATTATTAGCTAATGAATCCTGTACTACTTGTAAAGATTTAGATTTCTCTCTTACTCCAACGACATCTCCTGCTTTCAATTGGTAAGATGGGATATTTACTAATTCTCCATTCACAGTAATGTGTCTGTGAGAAACTAGTTGCCTTGCAGCTCTTCTTGAAGGCGCAACACCTAATCTAAATACAACATTATCTAATCTAGACTCACAAAGTTGTAGTAATACCTCACCGGTAATTCCTTGCGAACTTGTTGCTTTTTCAAACATGTTTCTAAATTGACGCTCTAAAATACCATAGGTATATTTAGCTTTTTGTTTCTCCATTAACTGGATAGCGTATTCAGATTTTTTACCTCTACGACGGTTGTTACCGTGCTGTCCCGGAGGATAATTTCTTTTTTCAAAAGATTTATCATCTCCAAATATAGCTTCACCGAATTTACGGGCTATTTTGGTCTTTGGACCTGTATATCTTGCCATTTAAAATTGATTTACAGAAAAGGGATTATGAATTAAGGCATTCGTCCTTCGATAATCGTAATTTCCTTCTCTAATTATATAATTAATTATACTCTACGTCTCTTAGGAGGACGACATCCGTTATGCGGAAGTGGTGTAACATCGATAATTTCAGTTACTTCAATACCACTGTTATGGATAGAACGAATCGCTGATTCTCTACCATTTCCTGGTCCTTTAACGTAAACTTTTACTTTGCGCAACCCAGCTTCGTGAGCTACTTTAGAAGCATCTTCTGAAGCTAACTGAGCAGCGTAAGGTGTATTTTTCTTAGATCCTCTAAAACCCATTTTACCGGCTGAAGACCAAGAAATAACATCTCCTTTTTTGTTGGTCAAAGAGATGATAATATTGTTAAAAGAAGCAGTAACATGAGCTTCTCCAATAGACTCAACGTTTACTTTACGTTTCTTTTGAGCTTGTTTTGTTGACTTTGCCATATTACTTATTATTTAGTTGCCTTTTTCTTGTTAGCAACAGTTTTTCTTCTTCCTTTTCTAGTTCTAGAATTGTTTTTGGTTCTTTGACCTCTTAATGGCAATCCAGAACGATGACGAATACCTCTGTAACATCCAATATCCATTAGACGCTTGATACTCATCTGAACTTCAGTACGTAATTCACCTTCAATTGTGTAGCCACCTACTGCTTCACGGATACGACCTATTTCATCATCATCCCAATCTGAAACTTTCTTACTTTCATCAACTTTGGCCTGTGCAAGTATTTCCTGAGCCCTGCTGTTGCCAATTCCGAAGATATAGGTTAACGCTATAACTCCTCGCTTTTGTTTAGGTATATCTACCCCTGCAATTCTTGCCATAATTAGCCTTGTCTTTGTTTAAATCTAGGATTCTTTTTGTTAATCACGTAAAGGCGCCCTTTTCTGCGTACTATTTTACAGTCGGCACTTCTTTTCTTTATTGATGCTCTAACTTTCATCTTTATATTTTTTATAAATGCCAGATGCAAAAATAAAATTTACATATGGCCTATTTGCCAAAATAATTTTTTCAGAGTGCAAAAGTAATGAAAAAATTATTAATAGCTCAATTTACTTCTTAGTATCTGTAAGTTATACGAGCCTTAGATAAATCGTAAGGACTCATTTCTAACTTCACCTTATCTCCTGGCAGCAATTTAATGTAATGCATACGCATCTTGCCTGAGATATGAGCGGTCACAACATGACCGTTTTCTAGCTCTACACGAAACATTGCATTAGACAATGCTTCGATAATAGTTCCGTCTTGTTCAATTGCTGGTTGTTTTGCCATAATTAAGCTACTGCTTTTCTGTTTTTACCTGTTTTCATTAATCCGTCATAGTGTCTATTCAACAAGTAAGAATTTACTTGCTGCATAGTATCGATTGCAACTCCAACTAGAATTAAAAGAGAGGTACCTCCAAAAAACAACGCCCAACCTTGCTGAACACCTAACAACTTTACAATGATCGCTGGGAAAATAGCAATAATTGCTAAAAACACAGATCCAGGAAGTGTTATTTGTGACATTATACGATCTAAATATTCAGAAGTCTCACTACCTGGTCTAATACCCGGTATAAAGCCTCCACTACGCTTTAAATCGTCAGCCATTTTATTGGTTGGTACAGTAATCGCGGTATAAAAATATGTAAAGACAATAATTAATAAAGCGAATACTAAATTATACCAAAACCCAAAGATATCACTAAATGCAGCTGTCACGCCCTGTGCAGCATCAGAGTCTGATAGACCAGCCAAAGCTACAGGGATAAACATTATAGCCTGAGCAAAAATTATTGGCATAACTCCTGAAGCATTAAGCTTTAAAGGAATATATTGTCTAGAGCCAAAAACATTTTTCTCATAACCACCAGTAGCAGACCTTCTAGCATATTGTACTGGTATCTGACGCACAGCCATTACCAACATTACAGCGGCTAAAATAATTGCAAACCAAATAGCTAATTCTATCAACACCATAATCAAGCCTCCACTACCCTCGAACCTAGATGCAAATTCCTGTAGAAATGCTTGAGGAAGCGTAGCAATAATACCAACCATAATTAGTAATGAGATACCATTACCAATACCTTTGTCTGTTATCTTCTCTCCTAACCACATGGCAAACACAGTTCCTGTGGTAAGAATAATTACTGAAGATACAATAAAGGATAGGCTATCTCCTAAAAGGAAAGCATTTTGCGGCAAGGTATTGAATAGGTTATAAATATAACCAGGCCCCTGAACCAACGTTATTGCTATGGTTAACCATCTAGTAATTTGGTTTATCTTCTTACGCCCACTCTCTCCTTCTTTTTGCAGTTTCTGCAAATAAGGAATAGCGATTCCCATTAGCTGCACTACAATGGAAGCAGAAATATAGGGCATAATACCTAACGCAAAAATAGAAGCATTAGAAAATGCCCCTCCAGTGAATGCATTAAGCAAACCTAATAAACCACTATCTGTCTGATTAGCTAAGTTTGCTAACTGACTGGCATCTATCCCAGGAAGTACAACCTGAGTTCCAAACCGATAAACTAAAAGCAAACCGAGGGAAACTAAAATACGATTTTTTAGCTCCTCGATTTTCCAAATATTTTTTATAGTATTGATGAATTTCATTTGGCTATCTATTATAAAGTAACAACTTCTCCTCCTGCAGCTTCTATAGCTTCCTTGGCTGAGGCCGTAAATTTATGAACAGATACTTTTAATTTAGCCTTTAATTCACCCCTACCTAAAATTTTAACCAGTTCGTTTTTTCCAGCCAAACCGTTTTCTACAAGTACACTTAGATCTACTGTATCAGTAACTTTACCATTATCTACTAATGTTTGTAAAGTATCTAAGTTAATACCTTGATATTCTTTACGGTTTCTGTTATTAAAACCAAATTTTGGTACACGGCGCTGAAGTGGCATTTGCCCACCTTCAAAACCTATTTTCTTAGAGTAACCAGAACGTGATTTAGCCCCTTTGTGACCACGAGTAGCAGTCCCTCCTTTACCGGATCCTTCTCCACGGCCAACACGCTTATTGTTACTTCTAACTGAACCTTTTGCAGGTCTTAAGTTACTTAAATTCATGTGAACCTATTATTTTGTTTCCTCTACAGAAACTAAGTGTTTAACTTTATTTATCATACCAAGGATGTTAGGAGTATCCTCGTGCTCTACAGAACTTCCCATCTTTCTAAGACCTAATGCCTCTAGAACTCTTTTTTGATTCTGAGATCTATTAATAGCACTTTTTACTTTCGTTACCTTAATCTTTGCCATCTTGTCCTTGATTTTATCCTTTGAAAAGTTTTTCTAACGTGATCCCACGTTGTTTAGCAACTGCTTCTGCACTTCTTAACTGAAGTAATGCATCAAAAGTAGCTTTTACAACGTTATGTGGGTTAGAAGAACCTTGATTCTTAGAAAGCACATCGTGAACCCCTACAGACTCCAATACCGCACGAATTGCACCACCAGCAATAATACCGGTACCAGTTGCAGCAGGTAAAAGTAAAACTCTCGCTCCACCATATTTACCTTTTTGTTCATGTGGTAAAGTACCTTTATGTAAAGGAATACGTACCAAATTCTTTTTTGCATCTTCAACGGCTTTGGAAATAGCATCGGCAACCTCTTTCGATTTACCTAAACCTTGTCCAACTACACCATTTTCGTCACCAACCACTACAATAGCAGAGAAACCAAATGCTCTACCACCTTTTGTAACTTTAGTAACACGTTGCACTCCTACCAAACGATCTTTAAGTTCAAGACCTCCTGGTTTTACATGTTCTACGTTTTTATAATCTTGATACATATCTTCTTAGAATTTTAGTCCTCCTTCACGAGCACCTTCTGCTAATGATTTAATTCTTCCGTGGTATAAATAACCACCTCTATCGAAAGAAACAGTTTCTACCCCAGATTGCTTCGCTCTATCGGCTAAGCTCTTTCCTACCAAATTAGCAATTTCGCTTTTGGTTCCGGTAGCGTCTTTCACGTCCTTATCTCTAGAAGAAGCCGAAGCTAATGTTTTTCCAGCTACATCATCTATAATTTGAGCATAAATTTCTTTATTACTTCTATATACAGATAATCTTGGACGGCTTTCAGTTCCGCTAATATTCTTTCGAATACGCTTTCTTATCTTTAATCTTCTTTTTTCTTTTGAAAATGCCATAACTAACTTATTAAGCTGATTTACCTGCTTTTCTTCTAATTATTTCTCCTTTGAACTTAATACCCTTTCCTTTATAAGGTTCTGGTACTCTGAAAGAACGAATCTTCGCAGCAACCTGTCCTAAAAGTTGTTTGTCATGAGAAGTAAGCTTAACTACTGGATTCTTACCTTTTTCAGATATTGTTTCAACCTTAACTTCAGGAGCTACATCCAAAACAATATTATGAGAAAAACCAACCGCTAAATCTAATTTCTGTCCTTGATTCGAAGCTCTGTAACCAACACCTACTAATTCTAATTCTTTAGAGAATCCATTAGTTACACCTTCTATCATATTATTAACTAAAGCACGATATAATCCATGCTTAGCTTTTTGATCACTTTTCTCAGAAGAACGCTCAAAAGAAATTACATTATCTTCTACATTAACATCTATATCGTTAATCTCTTGCTTAAGCTCTCCTAATTTTCCTTTTACCGTTACAATATTACCATAAACGTCTACATTAACACCTTCTGGAATTGTAACTGGGCTTTTACCTATTCTTGACATTTCTTAGTTATTTTAAGAATTAGTAAACGTAACACAATACTTCACCACCAACATTGTCTCTTCTAGCTTGCTTATCTGTCATTACTCCGTGAGAAGTAGAGATAATTGCTATTCCAAGACCGTTAAGTATACGTGGTAATTCTCCAGCACCGGCATATTTACGTAAACCAGGTTTACTTATTCTTTGGATATCTTTAATTACAGAGTCTTTAGTATCTTTATCGTACTTAAGAGCTATCTTGATAGTACCTTGAGCGGTATCATTATCAAACTTGTAACTCAAGATATATCCTTGATCGAATAATATCTTTGTAATTTCTTTTTTAACTTTAGAAGCAGGTATCTCAACAACCCTATGGTTTGCTGCAACCGCGTTTCTAATTCGCGTTAAAAAATCTGCAATTGGATCTGTATTCATTTATATTAATTTGCGGTTATGGTTTTCCATAATTTTGGAACCTACAACCAATTTATAATTTACCAACTAGCTTTCTTAACCCCAGGAATAAGACCATTATTAGCCATTTCTCTAAACATTACTCGAGAAAGTCCAAATTGTCTCATATATCCTTTAGGTCTACCAGTTAGCTTACAACGATTATGCAAACGCACTGGAGAAGAGTTCTTAGGTAATTTTTGCAATGCTTCAAAATCTCCAGCTTCTTTCAAAGCTTTTCTTTTTTCAGCATATTTTTTTACCATTTTTTGTCTCTTAACCTCACGGGCTTTCATTGATTCTTTAGCCATTCTTAATTCTTTTTAAAAGGTAAACCTAATTCAGTTAGTAAAGATTTAGCTTCTTTATCGGTATTTGCGGTTGTAACGAAAGTAATATCCATACCTGCAATTCTATTTACAGCATCAATATCAATTTCAGGGAAAATTATCTGCTCAGTAATACCTAAGTTATAATTACCTCTACCATCAAATCCGTTAGCTTTTATCCCGTTAAAATCACGTACACGTGGAAGTGCAGAGGTAATTAATCTATCTAAAAACTCATACATTCTATAACCACGTAAAGTTACTTTAGCACCAATTGGCATCCCTTTACGTAATTTAAATGAAGCAACATCTTTCTTTGAGATCGTTGCAACAGCCTTTTGACCAGTAATAGCTGACAATTCATCAACAGCATGGTCAATTAACTTCTTATCTGCAACAGCGCCACCAACTCCACGGCTGATTACGATTTTCTCAAGCTTTGGCACTTCCATTACATTGCTGTAACTATATTCTCCTGTAAGAGCTGATTTGATTTTATCATCATACTCTTGTCTAAGTCTTGGTACGTATGCCATAACTATATTACTTCATTTGATTTTTTAGAAAATCTCACCTTTTTACCATCCTCTTCTCTGTAACCAACTCGGGTTGCTTTACCGTCCTTAGTTAGCAAAGATAAGTTAGATATGCTAATAGGTGCTTCTTTCTTTGTAATTCCGCCCTGTGGATTAGAGGCACTTGGCTTCTCATGTTTAGAAATTGTATTAATTCCTTCCACTATGGCTTTATTCTTTTCTGGAAATACTTTCTGAACTTTACCTTCCTGACCTTTATGGTCTCCTGCGATAACAAGAACAGTATCTCCTGATTTTATTTTAAGCTTTGTCATTTTTTTAATGTATTAAAGCACTTCAGGTGCTAATGATACAATTTTCATGAATTGCTTATCACGAAGTTCTCTCGCAACAGGACCAAAAACACGTGTTCCACGCATTTCTCCAGTTGGGTTTAAAAGCACACATGCATTATCATCGAATCTTATATAAGATCCATCTGGTCTGCGCACTTCTTTCTTGGTACGAACAACAACTGCTGTAGAAACTGCACCTTTTTTAATGTTTCCATTAGGTGTAGCTTCTTTAACGCTGACAACAATTTTGTCTCCAACAGAAGCGTATCTTTTCTTTGTACCTCCTAATACTCTAATTGCTAAAACTTCTTTAGCGCCAGTATTATCTGCTACTCTTAGTCTAGACTCTTGTTGTACCATAATTACTTCGCTCTTTCAATTATTTCTACTAATCTCCAACATTTAGATTTACTCATAGGTCTTGTCTCCATGATCCTAACAGTATCACCTTCGTTGCAGTCGTTTGTTTCGTCGTGAGCTACGTATTTCTTAGTTTTTAATACGAACTTTCCATACATAGGGTGTTTTACCTTTTTAACTTCAGAAACCACAATCGATTTCTGCATTTTGTTACTAGTAACTACACCTATTCGCTCTTTTCTTAAATTTCTTTTTTCCATCTTTCAGCAGAATAACACTTATTGTTGTTCTCTTTTTGTTAACTCGGTAGCTAATCTCGCTATACTTTTCCTTACAGTTCTCAACTGTATTGGGTTCTCTAATGGCGAAACAGCATGAGCCATTTTTAAATCTGCATATGCCTTACGAGATTTACCAAGCTTTTCCTGTAATTCTGCAACAGATAATTCTTTTACTTCTGATTGTTTCATAATTCAAAAATTATTCTTGATAATCTCTAGCTACGATAAATTTTGTTCTCACAGGAAGTTTCTGCGCTGCAAGACGTAATGCTTCTTTAGCAGTTGCCATAGGCACACCACCAATTTCAAACATTATTCTTCCAGGCTTTACAACAGCAGCCCAATATTCAACAGCACCTTTACCTTTACCCATACGAACCTCTAGAGGTTTTTTAGTGATCGGCTTATCTGGGAAAATTTTAATCCAGATAGAACCTTCTCTCTTCATATAACGGGTAGCAGCAATACGAGCAGCTTCTATTTGACGAGCTGTAATGAAACTAGAATCAAGTGACTTGATACCGAAAGTTCCATTTGAAAGACGATGACCTCTTTGGGCCAAACCTTTCATGCGTCCCTTCTGTTGCTTACGATATTTCGTTCTTTTAGGTTGTAACATTTTCTTTTACTTTAAAATTACTTTCTACGACGTGATTTATTACCACCTCGTGCGGAACCTTTACCACCTTGCTTCTTAGCTAAACCAACAAGCGGAGATAGTTCTCTCTTTCCGTAAACCTCACCTTTCATGATCCATACTTTAACTCCTAATCTACCATAGGTAGTGTGAGCTTCAACTAAAGCATAATCAATATCGGCCCTAAAAGTAGACAAAGGAATTCTTCCATCTTTGTAAGATTCTGAACGCGCCATTTCAGCACCGTTTAAACGACCTGAAATTTCGATTTTAATACCTTCCGCATTCATTCTCATTGCAGCCGCAATAGCCATTTTTATAGCACGACGGTAAGAGATTCTATTCTCTATCTGTCTTGCTACACTTGCACCCACTAAGTGAGCGTCAAGTTCTGGTCTCTTAATTTCAAAGATGTTAATCTGAACTTCTTTGTCAGTGATCTTCTTAAGCTCTTCTTTAAGCTTGTCTACCTCTTGACCACCTTTCCCGATAATAATACCAGGTCTAGCAGTAGTGATAGTAACGGTTACAAGCTTAAGGGTACGCTCAATGATTACCCTAGATACACTCGCTTTAGAGAGGCGAGCATGGATGTACTTTCTAATCTTATCGTCTTCGGCTAATTTATCACCGTAGTCATTTCCTCCGTACCAGTTGGATTCCCATCCTCTTATGATACCAAGGCGATTACCGATTGGATTTGTTTTCTGTCCCATACTCTTCTTAGCTTTGTGTATTATTTTTTTCGCCAAGCACTAATGTAACGTGATTGGATCTCTTTCTAATTCTATGTGCACGACCCTGTGGTGCTGGACGAAGTCTTTTCAACATACTTCCACCGTCAACACGAATCTCTTTTACAACTAATTCAGCGTCTTCAATACTAGCATCTTCATTCTTAGCTTGCCAATTTGCAATAGCAGACAATAACAATTTCTCCAAACGAGAAGAAGCCTCTTTTTGACTGAATTTTAAAATTTGAAGCGCTTTTTCTACTTTTTCACCTCTAACTAAATCTGCAACTAATCGCATTTTTCTAGGTGAAGTAGGGCAGTTATTTAACTTAGCAAAAGCCGTATGCTTCTTAGCTTCTTTTATTTGCTCTGCTCTTTCTTTTTTACGAACTCCCATAGCTTCAATTATTTTCTACCTTTATTTTTAGCACCAGCATGCCCTCTAAAAGAACGTGTTGGTGAAAATTCACCTAATTTATGACCTACCATATTCTCAGTAACATAAACAGGAACAAATTGCTTACCATTATGGACAGCTATTGTTTGCCCTACGAAATCTGGAGTAATCATCGATGCTCTAGACCAAGTCTTAATCACCGCTTTTTTACCAGACTCCACATTATCAGCTACTTTTTTCTCTAACTTATAGTGAACGAAAGGTCCTTTTTTTAATGAACGTGCCATACTCTATTATTTCTTTCTACGTTCTACAATATATTTATTACTCGCTTTTGTTCTAGAGCGGGTTTTAAAGCCTTTAGCAGGTAAACCTTTTCTTGAACGTGGGTGACCACCGGATGCTCTACCTTCACCACCACCCATTGGGTGATCGATAGGGTTCATCACTACAGGTCTTGTACGTGGTCTGATACCTAACCAGCGTTTTCTACCGGCTTTACCAGAAATTTGAAGCTGATGATCACTGTTAGACACAGCACCAATAGTTGCTAAACAAACAGAAAGAATTCTTCTAATCTCTCCAGAAGGCAACTTCACAGTTGCATACTTCCCTTCTCTAGCTAACAATTGAGCAAAAGCCCCAGCACTTCTAGCCATAACAGCTCCCTGACCAGCTCTCAACTCGATACAAGAAATAATAGTACCCAATGGTATATTTGCTAACGGCATAGCGTTACCAATTTCAGGAGCAGCAGCCTCGTTAGACGAAACAATATTCTGACCTACCTGAAGACCATTTTGAGCAATAACATACCTTTTTTCACCATCTTGATAATTCAATAGAGCGATAAAGGCCGTTCTGTTTGGATCATATTCAATAGATGCTACAGTTGCAGGAACTCCATGCTTTTCACGCTTGAAATCTACAATTCTATAACGTCTTTTATGACCACCGCCTTTATAGCGCATGGTCATTTTTCCTTGACTGTTTCTACCGCCTGATTTTTTTAACGGAGCAAGTAAAGACTTCTCCGGCTTGTCAGTAGTAATGGCGTCAAACCCATTAACTACTCTAAAACGCTGACCAGGAGTAATTGGTTTTAATTTTCTTACTGACATTTCTTAGTCTTAAAGATTACTATATAAATCAATAGTTTCACCTTCCGCCACCTGTACCATAGCTTTTTTATAAGCCTTAGTTTTACCAGTGATCATACCAGATTTAGTAAATCTAGTTTTGCGATCTGGGCGGACATTTATTGTACGAACAGAAGTTACTGAAACACCATAAGCAGACTCAACTGCATCTTTAATTTCAATCTTATTCGCCTTATTACTTACCTCAAAAGAGAAACAATTTCTAAGTTCACTCTCTGCGGTAGCTTTTTCCGTAATAATCGGTTTAATTAAGATACTCATAACGCTCATTTAACTTAAATTCGACTCTAATCCTTCTAGAGACCCTTCTACGAACACAAGACTATTTGCATTCAATATTTTGTAAGTACTTAATTCTGAAACACTTACAACTTCAGAGCCTTTTAAATTACGTGACGACAAATATACGTTTTTATTTGACTCACCCAACACTATAAGAGATTTTTTCTCCTGAATACCAATAGCTTTCAAAACTTCAATAAAGTTTTTTGTACTTGGAGTATCGAAAGAAAAATCTTCAACAACCGTAATAGCTTTGTCATTTGCTTTAAGCGATAAAGCTGATTTTCTAGCTAAACGTTTTAAGGTTTTATTTAATTTAAAACCATAATTTCTTGGACGAGGACCAAATATTCTACCACCACCTCTAAAAACAGGAGATTTGATACTACCAGCCCTGGCTGTACCTGTCCCTTTTTGCTTTTTGATTTTACGTGTAGATCCAGTTATTTCAGCACGCTCCTTCGCTTTGTGAGTACCCTGTCTTTGATTCGCTAAATATTGTTTAACGTCAAGATAAACAGCATGCTCATTAGGCTCTATTCCAAAAACAGCGTCAGAAAGATTAATCTTTCTACCTGTTTCTTTTCCTTTAATATCTAAAACTGCTACTTCCATTACTTTCTAATGATTACATAAGAGTTTTTGTGTCCTGGAACACAACCTTTAACAACTAAAAGGTTCTTTTCAGCTACCACCTTTAAAACTCTAAGGTTTTCAACTTTTACTTTTTCGCCACCCATTCTTCCGGCCATACGCATACCTTTAAATACACGCGCAGGATAAGATGCAGCACCAATAGAACCAGGAGCTCTTAGACGGTTATGTTGCCCATGAGTAGCTTGTCCTACTCCACCAAAGCCATGTCTTTTCACAACTCCCTGGAAACCTTTCCCTTTAGAAATACCAGAAATATCAACAAATTCACCTTCAGTAAAATGCTCTACATTTATAGTATCACCTAATTTGTAATCTCCTTCAAATCCCTGGAACTCGACAACTTTATGCTTTGCAGCAACTCCCGCTTTCTTAGCATGCCCTGTAGCAGCTTTGTTTGCAGTCTTTTTGTCATCGAAACCAAGTTGAAGTGCTTCGTACCCGTCAACCTCATTGGTTCTGACTTGGGTAATTACACATGGACCAGCTTCTATAACGGTACATGGAATGTTTTTTCCATTTTCGTCAAAAATACTAGTCATGCCTATTTTTTTTCCTATTAACCCAGACATAATTATTAATTGTTATTAATTTATAAAAAACAGGACAGAAAAAATACCTTCTGTCCTGAATGTATCTTCCCGTTTTTCCATCGCGAAACGCTCCGGACATTTTACCTACCGTTTTAAGTGGCAGGTTTATTTTATTATGATCACACTTTGATCTCTACTTCCACTCCACTAGGTAGCTCTAATTTCATTAAAGCATCGATAGTTTTTGAAGAGGAACTATAAATATCTAATAATCTCTTATAAGAACTTAATTCAAATTGTTCTCTAGATTTTTTATTTACGTGAGGAGATCTCAAAACAGTAAATACTTTTTTATGTGTTGGAAGCGGAATTGGTCCAGTTACAACAGCTCCTGTAGTTTTAACCGTTTTTACAATCTTCTCAGCAGATTTATCTACTAAATTATGATCGTAGGATTTTAACTTTATTCTGATTTTTTGACTCATTACCCTAATATTATTCGTTAGCTGCCCCTTTTGCTGCCTTAATCACTTCTTCTGAGATATTAGAAGGAGTTTCAGCGTAGTGTGAGAATTCCATTGTTGAAGTTGCTCTACCTGAAGAAAGTGTTCTTAATGTAGTTACATAACCGAACATTTCTGATAATGGAACATCAGCTTTAACAATTTTTGCTCCAGATCTATCAGACATATTATTAACCTGACCTCTTCTTCTGTTAAGGTCACCAACAATATCTCCCATATTTTCCTCTGGAGTAACAACTTCCATTTTCATTATTGGCTCAAGAATTACTGCTCCTGCTTTTTTAGCAGCCGCTTTGAATCCCATTTTTGCAGCCAATTCAAAAGAAAGCTGATCTGAATCCACAGGGTGGAAAGATCCATCTTTCAGAACTACCTTTAAGGTATCAACTTGGAATCCAGCCAACGGACCGTTTTTCATTGCTTCTGTAAATCCTTTCTGAACAGACGGTATAAATTCCTTAGGAATACGACCACCTTTAATCTCATCTACGAATTGAAGACCTTTACCTTCAAAATCTTCATCTACAGGTCCCATTTCGAATACAATATCCGCAAACTTACCACGGCCACCAGATTGCTTTTTATAAACTTCTCTGTGTTCAGCAGGTCTAGTAACGGTTTCTTTGTATTCAACCTGAGGTTGACCTTCGTTTACTTCTACTTTAAACTCCCTTTTAAGACGATCTACAAGAATCTCAATATGAAGTTCCCCCATACCTGAAATAACAGTTTGACCTGATATCTCATCTGTCTTAACCTGGAATGTTGGATCTTCTTCAGCTAACTTAGCTAAAGCCATACCCATTTTATCTACATCTGCCTTTGTCTTAGGTTCCACAGCGATACCGATCACCGGCTCTGGGAAACTCATAGATTCAAGGATAATTGGGTTATTAACATCAGTTAATGTATCTCCAGTTTTTATATCTTTAAATCCAACAGCAGCTCCAATATCACCAGCCTCAATCTTATCAATAGGCTCTTGCTTATTAGAGTGCATCTGATAGATTCTAGAAATACGTTCTTTCTTACCAGATCTTACATTCAGCACATAAGAACCTGCATCTAAAGTTCCAGAATAAACTCTAAAGAAAGCTAAACGCCCAACAAATGGATCGGTTGCAATTTTAAAAGCCAATGCTGAAAATGGAGAATCTACATTAGGCTTACGACTTTCTTCTTCACCTGTATCTGGATTTTCTCCAACAATAGCGTCCACATCCACAGGAGAAGGTAAGTATCTCATTACCGCATCAAGCATTGCCTGAACCCCTTTATTTTTAAATGCAGAACCACACATCATTGGTATAATAGACATGTCACATGTAGCTGCTTTCAAAGCAGCAATGATTTCATCCTCAGTGATCGAATCTTCGTCTTCGAAGAATTTCTCCATTAAAGCTTCATCATACTCTGCAACAGCTTCTACAAGCTCAGCTCTATATTTATTAACGTCATCTATAAGCTCTTCAGGAATATCAATAGTTTCATAGGTCATCCCGTGATCTTCTTCATTCCAAATAATTGCTTTCTTTGAAATAAGATCTACTACACCTTTGAAATCTACTTCCTCACCAATAGGAACTTGTAATGGAACAGGATTACCCCCTAACATTTCTTTTACCTGACGGCAAACATTAAAGAAGTCTGAACCCTGACGGTCCATTTTATTAACAAAACCTAGTCTTGGTACACGGTATTTATCTGCCTGTCTCCATACAGTTTCAGATTGCGGCTCAACACCATCAACTGCAGAAAATAAAGCTACCACCCCATCTAATACACGAAGCGAACGCTCTACCTCTACTGTAAAATCAACGTGACCAGGAGTATCGATAATATTCACGATATAATCATGACCGTTATAAGGCCAAGAACAATGAGTTGCAGCTGAAGTAATAGTAATACCTCGCTCCTGCTCTTGCTCCATCCAATCCATAGTTGCGGCTCCATCATGAACCTCTCCTATTTTATGGCTAATACCTGTATAATAAAGGATACGCTCTGTTGTAGTTGTTTTACCAGCATCAATGTGAGCAGCAATACCTATATTTCTTGTAAATTTTAAATCTCTTTGTGCCATTTTATTTAGAATCTAAAGTGAGAGAATGCTTTGTTTGCTTCTGCCATTTTATGAGTATCTACTCTTTTCTTAACAGCAGCACCTTCTTCCTTAGCTGCAGATAATACTTCAGCAGCAAGTTTAGCAGCCATAGTTTTTTCATTTCTCTTACGAGCAAAACTAATAAGCCATTTCATTGCAGTAGACACTTTTCTATCAGGTCTAATTTGCATAGGAATTTGGAAGGTTGCACCTCCTACTCTTCTACTTCTTACCTCAACATGAGGCATAACATTAGATAAGGCGTCCTTCCAGATCTCTAATCCAGTTTTTTCCTCATCCTGCTTTTTTTCTTCTACAATAGCGATTGCATCATAGAAAATTTTAAAGGCAACCGATTTCTTACCATCCCACATCATCATGTTCACAAAACGCGTAACAAGTTGATCATTAAACTTAGGATCTGGCAAAAGTGGTCTTTTCTTAGCCTGTCTTTTTCTCATTTCTTTACATTAAAAGTTTAATAAATTACTTCTTAGGGCGTTTAGCTCCATACTTAGATCGACGCTGAGTTCTACCCTCAACACCTGCGGTATCTAATGCACCACGAACAATGTGATACCTAACACCTGGTAAATCTTTTACCCTTCCGCCTCTAACTAATACTATCGAGTGCTCTTGAAGATTGTGACCTTCACCTGGTATATAGGCATTCACCTCTTTACCATTGGTTAACCTAACCCTAGCTACTTTTCGCATAGCCGAGTTTGGTTTCTTAGGAGTAGTTGTGTACACACGTGTACAAACTCCCCTTCTTTGAGGGCACGAATCTAAAGCAGCCGATTTACTCTTCTTAGTTATCTTGGCTCTTCCTTTTCGTACTAATTGTGAAATTGTTGGCATAATTTCTTTTACAATATTTATTAATTTAAACCACCTTCTTTTAAAAGGTGTGCAAAGGTAGAAATAAATTTCAAGTATTCAAACAGTTATGTCATTTAAATATATTATTCAGTTCAATTAACCCGTTCTTAACTATTTCTAAAAAATTTAGCCAACACTGTTATAAAAATCTAAAAAAACGATCTTCAATTGTTAATCTTTGCAGCCACTAATAAATTTAACACATTTTCCCTAAAGCCTGTCAACCAACTAAATAGATTTAGCTTTATTGACTTCAAAGGCACATCATCTTTTTAAGCTTTTATCATAAGCTTGATTTCTTAACTATTTATTATCACATTTGGCATTGGCTAATTCAAATAAATTTAAAATGAACACAAAACTATGTAGTTTTTTAACGTTATTCTTAGCGTTAATTGCGCACGTAACATTTGCGCAAGAAAAAACGGTCTCCGGTACCGTTACAGACGACCAAGGTTTACCCCTACCAGGGGTAACTGTCCTTTTAAAAGGAACAAACTCGGGAACTCAAACTGACTTTGATGGTAATTATAGTATCACCGCAATTGAAGGGGATGTTCTTGTTTATTCCTTTATCGGAATGCAAACCGTAGAGTACACGGTACAAAACAATGATGAAATCAACATCACACTTGAAACCGATTCTGCACAATTAGACGAAGTTGTAGTTACAGCATTAGGAATTGAAAGAGAAAAGAAATCTTTAGGTTACGCCACGCAAGAGGTAGCTGGTAATGAAGTTTCTGATGTACCACAAGCCAACTTTGTAAACTCTTTACAGGGTAAAGTTTCAGGTTTACAGGTTAAGCCTTCAGGTACAATGGGAGGATCATCCAACACTGTAATTAGAGGTTTTTCATCCCTAACAGGAAGCAACCAAGCTCTTTATGTAATAGACGGGACTATTATCGATAACTCCAACAATAACACGTCAGATCAGCAACGTGGTGGTGGCGGTTACGATTATGGTAATGCTGCAACAGACATCAACCCAGAGGACATTAAATCTATAAATGTACTTAAAGGAGCTGCCGCATCTGCACTTTATGGCTCCAGAGCATCTAATGGTGCAATCATTATTGAAACCAAAAAAGGAGCTAAAAGAAGTGGAATTGGTATTTCTATAAATTCCACTATTATGGTATCTGAAGTTAATAATAACACTTTACCAGAATACCAGAAAGAATACGGTGCTGGTTATGGTGCTTACTATGACACTCCATATTTTAATAATTACAGCAATCTAGATCTACCAAACGGCTTTGACCCTTCCATCCCTTTCACACCTTTTACAGAAGATGCTTCTTATGGTGCCGCATTTGATGGTCGACCAGTTTATCAGTGGAACTCTATTTACCCGCAACTAGAGGGGACTTATCAACAAGCGACACCATGGTTGCCAGCTGAAAATGATCCAAACAGTATTTGGAAAACAGGAACTACAGCTATAAATTCATTTGCATTGTCAGGTGGTGGAGAGACCAATACTTTTAGATTAAGTGTTACAAACTTTGATCAAGAAGGAAACCTTCCAAATAGTTCAATCAAGAGAAATACTGTAAAATTTAGTGCTAGTCAAGATATTGTAGAAGATTTAAGTGTATCTACAAACATTTCTTACATTAAAACAGATGGTAAAGGGCGTTACGGAACAGGTTACAGTTCTGAAAACCCAATGCAACAATTTCGCCAATGGTGGCAAACTAATGTTGATTTAGAACAACAAAAACAGGCTTATTTTGATACCAAACAAAATATCACCTGGAATCCAAATAGTCCTGCTGACTTATCTCCAATATACTCCAACAATCCTTACTGGACTCGTTATGAAAATTACCAAACTGACACTAGAAATAGATACTTCGGTAATTTTAATATAAACTATTCCATAAATGACGTATTTAGTGTTTTAGGCCGTTTTACTTTTGACACGTACGACGAATTAAGAGAAGAGAGAAGAAATGTAGGTAGCGATGGCGTATCCGGTTATTCCCGATATAACAATAGACAAGCAGAATACAATTACGACCTTATCTTAAATTTCAATAAAGACTTTGGGGAAGATTTTAACTTAGATGGAAACATTGGTTGGAATTTAAGAAGAAATGAATGGAGTGACATAAGAGCTGAAACAAATGGAGGTCTACGAGTTCCAGGTCTTTTCTCTTTATCTAACACATCATCACCTTTACTAGCACCAGACGAATATGAAGCTGATAAACTAGTTGATGGTATTTATGCTCGCGCAAGTGTTGGTTTTAAAAACACATATTATATAGAAGGTACTATAAGAAGAGACCGTTCTTCTTCTTTACCATCTTCAGATAACACATACTACTATCCGTCAATTTCGGGTAATATTTTATTATCTAATCTTGTTGATGCTGATTGGTTGAATTTCACTAAATTGAGAGCAAACTATGCTGAAGTAGGTGCTGATACCAATCCATATAGAATTCAACAATATTACAGCCTACTTAATCCTTACGGAGATGCAGCCATGGCTAGTAATATAAGTCAAATAAACAATGCAAACTTGAAACCGGAACGCTCTAAAGCCTATGAATTTGGTATAGAGGCAGACTTTTTCGATAGAAGATTAGGTTTAGATGTGACTTACTATAATAGCACAACTGAAGATTTAATTACTCCGGTTGATATTTCTAATGCAACAGGTTTTAATACTACAGTTAGAAACGCGGGATCTTTAGAAAACAAAGGTTGGGAAGTACAGTTAAGAGGTACACCTATCCAAACTGAAGATTTCTCTTGGAATATAAGTGCTAACTGGACAAGAAACCGCAGTGAAGTTATTTCCTTAGATGAAAGTCTAAGCAACTTACCTCTAGCCAGTTTGCAAGGAGGAATAACTATCGATGCTAGCCCAGGACAACCATATGGCGCTATAAGAGGTACAGATTATATTTATGATGATGCCGGAAATAAAGTTGTTGGTGATAATGGTTATTATTTGCTATCTGAAACTAACAACGAAATTATCGGTAATGTGCAGCCAGACTGGATTGGTGGTGTTCAGAATACATTTAAGTATAAAAACATTAGTTTAAGCGTCTTGATCGACGGTCAAAAAGGCGGAGACATCTACTCTTTAGATACTTGGTATGGTATGGCTACTGGCCTCTATCCAGAAACAGTAGGCACTAATGACCTGGGCAATCCTAAGAGAAACACGCTTGCAAATGGCGGAGGTATTGTTTTACCAGGCGTTACAGAAGATGGCCAACCTAACAGAACTAGAGTAGGGTTTGACAATTATAACCATCCTTATGGATACGGTCGTGATGCAAGTAAAGGTCACGTTTATGATGCTTCATTTGTAAAATTACGTGAAGTTAATCTAACTTATAGCTTCGGCGAGAAAATTATAGATAGCACACCTCTAACTAATGCATCAATCTCATTAATAGGTAGAAATTTATGGATTATCCACAAAAATATACCATACTCAGATCCAGAAGCTGGTCTTAGCTCAGGTAACGTACAAGGATATCAATCTGGTGCTTACCCAAGTTTGAGAGAAGTTGGTGCAAGTCTTAAACTTAATTTTTAATTAGAAAAAAGATGAAAAAATATATATTATCAATATTTTCACTTTTCGTACTCTTTAGTTGTAGTGACGACAAGTATGAAAGAATGAATGAAAATCCTAAAAATCCAGCAGACGTCCCAGCCTCTTTTCTATTTTCGAGTGCTACCAAAGATTTGATGGATCAGGTAACTAATCTTAGTGTTAATAATAATATCTTCCGTTTCGTTAGCCAGTATCTAACTGCAACAACTTACACGCAAGAACCTAATTTTAACCTTACAGATCGTAATATTCCGGAAACGCATTTTGCAATATTATATCGTGATGTACTAGTAGACCTAAAAGATGCAGAAGAAATCACGGCTGCTAATGCAGATTTATTGCCTGAAGAAGAAGTAGCCGCTAGACTTGCTCAAATTAAGGTGCTACAAGTCTACACATGGCATTATCTTGTAGACACATTTGGAAATGTACCTTTTACTGAAGCTTTAGATACAGAAAACAATCTACCTGTCTACGACGATGCTTTGGACATCTATAATCAGTTAATTACCGACTTAACTGAGATTAATGGTGATTTTAATAGCGCCGGTTTTGAATCTCAAGATTTGCTATTTGATGGAGATATGAGCAAATGGCAAAAATTCTCCAATTCATTACTACTTAGAATTGCCATGCGTTTATCTGAATCAAATCCAGATATTGCTAATAATGCAGTTGAAATTGCAATTTCTAACGGAGTAATGGAATCTAATGACGACAGTGCTATTTTTAATTATCTTGATTCACCACCAAACACGAATCCATTATGGGAAGATTTGGTACAGAGTGGACGTTCAGATTATGTTACTGCTAACACTATCGTTGATTACATGAACAACCTAGAAGATCCAAGAAGATCTGTATATTTTGATGATAATTTAAATGGTGAATATACCGGTGGTATTTATGGAGCTTCAAACAGCTATTCAAATTATACTCATATAGGCGCTGAATTTAGAGAACCTACACATCCGGGTATTTTAATGGACTATGCTGAAGTAGAATTTCTAATTACGGAAGCTGCCGCACGTAATATTGGCGGAGCAACCGATGCTTCTTCTCACTACGAGAACGCAATATCTGCATCTTTCCAATATTGGTTAGGGTCTACTGATGGAGTTGAAGATTATTTATCTCAGTCAGACGTTGCTTATTCTAATGATAATTGGGAAGAAAAAGTAGCAACTCAATTCTGGATAGCTATGTATGACAATGCATTCCAAGGCTGGTATGTATGGAGAAAGTTTGATAATCCAAGTTTGAATTTACCTCAGGTTTCGGAAAATCCAATTCCGTTAAGATTTACATATCCAATTAGAGAGCAAAATTTGAATTCAGCTAATTATCAGCAAGCAAGTGATGCCATTGGAGGAGATGAGCTTCAAACACCATTATTCTGGGATGTAAATTAAAATTTAAAAAGAAAGAAATGAAAACAACTTTAAAATACTTAAGTATTGCTTTGATATCTTCAGGATTGCTAACCTCTTGTGATGAAGACGGTTTTGACGATGAAACTGTAGATATAGGTGGATATACTTATCTTGAAGACACTCAAATTAGTGTATTAGATAGAAATGCAGACATTAACTTCACTGTAAACACAGCCGATGGAGTTAGCGCGCAAGAAGTAGAAATTTTTATGGACGGCTCCTCTGTAGGCATGGGATCGATAGATGGAGACACAGGAACGTTTAACTCTTCTATCCTAGGCGATTTCAACTTTGAGGATGATGCAGAAACAGGGGCTTATGACTTTGTAATTCGCACTTCCTATTCTAATGGAAACTACTCAGAAGATCCTTTTTCAATAAGTGTCGAAAAAGTAACTGAATTAGATGAAGATAATCCATCAACTACCACTTTAGATAGCCTATCGACTCGAAGTATAGCTTATTCTAACTACGCCTTATCAGAAATCGATGATTTTTCTTTAATGCTTAAGAAGAATAGCGATGGTACGGCGATAGACAGCGGTTTAGATGATTTGGATTTTGATGACGAAAGCTTTTCAATCGGTGACACAGACTATGAAGATCTTAACATAGAAGTTGGAGACACTTTAGTATACACTTTAACAAGCCAAAGTGGCTCAATTTCCGATGCAACAACAGGATCTCTTATTATTACTCCAAAAGATTTTAGCCGTAGCAACACAGCAACATTATCTAATGATAATGATATGAATCAATTAGACCTACTTACTGCTGAAAATTCAGCGGATGGCAGTGCAGACGGGGAAATTAGATTCTTAGCACCAAACGGTTTCGAAGTAATCAACGATAGTAACTTATCTTTTGTAAAAGTAGATAATGACTTTTATGAAAATGCCGACGTATTATCTACGAAAGCTTTATATGAAGACGGAGAAAGCGCTACCTCTTTTACTAACCTTCAAAGTGGTGACACTTTTGTGTACAAAGTAAACAGAGATGACGAAGATACAATGTATGGTGTCTTTACAGTTGCAAACATGACTATTGTAAATGGGAACGCAGTAAGTATAGAATTTAATTACTCTGAAGGAAACTAAATAACTTCCTAGACATTTAAATTTCAAAACCACCCTAACCGGGTGGTTTTTTTATTCAACAAAAGTAAAATACCTTATTAATAAAATTAAGCTTCTTAATACAGGAATCTCCGTTAATTCTTAAAAACAGAACTAGTAAAAAGCTATTTGATTTAATATAAATCATAGGAGGCCAATGGATAGATTTACATAAAGGGAACAATATTCATTTTCTTAGCAGAGAAACAAATCAAACTATTCTATGGCTCCAAATCGTCATGAAATTGTTGAAAAAAATAAGCAGATAAAAACTTCTACATAATTAGAAATAAGCAATCATATTTTCAAAAAAACATAAACCTAATATCCAGAATCTTCAAATATTAGTTCTCCTAGATATCATTTATTATTCAATAGCAACTGCCGATTTAGCTATATTCTAGATTTATACCAGTAAAAATTTACTAAAATAAAACACATTAAACTCTTCAATTGGAAACAAATTCTCTTACGCAAACCTTATAGTTGAATTTCATAAAAATTTGATACATACAAAATAAAATTAAAATCCAGCTAAATCGATTTACTAGATAAATTTTTATAAATTCTAGTCTTGAGATCAAAAAGCTCAAGCGAATTAATCATTTAACATAATTTAATATTTTTTATTGATATAATATTATCATTAATTATAATAATATATGTATAAAATCGCAAATCACTAATATTACCATATTTTTTTAACTTTAAGTCCTATAGATATGTTGCATTATTAACTTTTAATTATCATTTTTGAATCGGCTAAACCAAACATTTTAAAAATGAATAAAAAAATTACAATTTTATTTGCGTTTCTATTTACGCTAATTTCCCAGTTATCATTTGCGATTCAGCAAGAGATGATTTCTGGTACAGTTAAGGATTCCGACGGATTACCACTTCCGGGAGTAAACGTAATGATAAAAGACTCTAACGATGGAGTGCAAACCGATTTCGACGGTAACTACTCCATTGAGGCAACAGAAGGGGATATATTAGTTTTCTCTTTTGTAGGATTAAAAACCTTAGAATATACGGTTGCTAATGTTTCAACAATAGATGTTACATTGCAAGAAGATGCCTCACAACTTAGCGAAGTTGTAGTTACAGCGTTAGGAATAAAAAGAAATAAAAAAAGTCTTGGATTCGCTCAACAATCCATTACTGGTGAAAACGTAATACAAGCTAAAGACACTGATATTAGCAGTGCTTTAGCAGGTAAAGTTGCAGGGGTGCAACTTGTTGGCTCTCCTAGTTCATCATTTAATAATGCTTTAATTAGACTAAGAGGTGAAACCGATGTCTTGTTTGTTGTTGATGGAATTAAAATCAACGACCCTTCAGATATAAACGTAGAAGACATCGCAGATATATCTGTCTTAAAAGGTATTGCTGGTACCGCATTATACGGTACTGAAGCGAGAAATGGCGCTGTTATTATTACAACAAAATCTGCTAAAAATGGACAAATGAAAATCACCATCGATGAAGCTTTTTCATTCTCTAACCTTTACCTTCTGCCGGAGTATCAAAATGAATACGGCGGAGGATATTCGCAGACCTTTAGTGAATTAAATGGTGAAAAAATACCTAATTATGCTGCAGATGAGTCTTGGGGGCCAGCCTTAGATGGCACCTTGGTTAGACATTGGGACAGTTGGATAGAAGGATCTGACACTTTTGGAGAACTTAGAGCGTGGTCTCCAAATCCTGATAATGTTCGCGATTTCTACGAAACTGGTACCACAAACAACATCACTGCTACTCTTTTGAAAGGTGGTGAAGATTACAGTATTAAAGCCACAATTAACAATCTCAACACAGAGTTAATCTATCCTAACTCTGAGAGAGAACAATCAACAATTTCATTGAAAACATCGTATAATTTAACCGACAAATTAAGCTTCAATGGAAATTTTAATTACCAATATAGAAAAACCTTTAACAATCCAGTTCAGGGTTATGGTAGCATCGCATCCAATTTCAACCAATGGTGGCAAAGACAACTTGACATTGACCGATTAAAAAATTATCGTCAAAACGGTCAGATATATTCTTGGAATTTAAAATCCGCCAATGATCCTTCCCCCTTATACTGGAATTCACCTTATTTTGATGTATATGAAAATACAAACCATGAAACTAAAAATGCAGTTTATGGTAGTATTGGGCTAGATTATGATTTTAATGATGAGATTAAAGCTATGGTAGACCTGCGAAGAACTTCTACTGTTTTCAATTATGATGATAGAAATGCATGGTATGGATTAGAACTTCCATTTTATAGAGAATACACATCCCAAAGAGGTTTTACTGAACTTTATACTCAAATTAATTACGAGAAAACTTTTGGTGATTTCGATGTGGTGGCTACAGGTGGCGGACAGTGGTTCCAAAGAACTTACAAGTATATAAACGCGGAAAGCGTTGGTGGCCTTCAAATATCTAATTTTTATAGTATTGACACTTCTGTCGACAACCCAAATTACACAAGGGACACTGAAGACATCAAAAATTATGCAGGCTTCATTACAGCATCCGTAGGTTATGATGATATTTTATTCCTGGATGGTTCCTACCGAAAAGAATGGGGTTCTACTGCATCTGTAGAAGACAACAGTGTGGATGTTTACGGGATTTCTGGAAGTTTCATTTTCTCTGAACTGTTGGACAATGATTTCGTAACTTTTGGTAAGCTTAGAGCAGGCTTCGCTCAAGCTCCTAGCTTCCCTCAAATTTATCAACTTAATCAAACATATACGATCGGAAATCCTTACAACGGTTCTTCTGGAGCTAAAGTATCTACTTATACCCCTAATCAATTACCAAATCAAAATTTAAAAGGTGGAGTTCGAGAAGAACAAGAGTTAGGTTTAGAATTTCGATTTTTAGAAAGCAGATTAGGCTTAGATTTTACTTACTACCATAGAGAAGATAAAGAATTACCTACCCAAGTTACACTAAATGGCGCATCCGGATATTCTGCAACTTATGGTAATGAAGCCTTTAATAAAACTAATGGTTGGGAGCTTGGGTTCACAGCAACTCCAATTAAATCACAAGATTTAACATGGGATTTAATTTTCAACATTGCAGGATATAAAAAAACAGTAGAAAAAGTTAGTAGCACCTCCACTTCAAATGAAATTGCTTCAGCATGGGGAGGATATGTTTTAAATAAAGAAGGAGAAGATTACGGAAATATCTACGGATATCGATGGTTACGAGGTGATAATGGTGAATATGTTTATAATTCAGCGGGTGTTCGCCAATACACCAATAATATTGAAAAAATAGGTAATATTCAACCCGATTTTACGGGAGGTATGATTAATAATATATACTATAAGAATTTTAGTCTAAATTTTTCGATTGATTTCCAAAAAGGTGGAGATTTCTATTCTGTTTCAAGAAGATTCAATGCCGGTTCGGGTATAGGTGATATGACTGTAGGCAATAACAATTTAAATAATAAAATAAGAAGTGGTTTGGTTAATTCAAATGGAGAAACTCCCTTAGATATTGACGGAAATCCTAGAACTTACATAATTGCCGATGAGGCTGGAGAAAGCAGTGGAGGTGTATATGTCGAAGGTGTAGATTCTGAAACTGGAGAACCTGTTTCTTACTATATAGATGCCCATAGCTATTTCGGAAATCTAACTAGCGCCCCGGAAGAATGGATCTATGATGCGTCCTACGTTAAATTGCGACAGCTTAAATTAGGGTACACATTTCCTAAATCTACATTAGAAAACCTGCCTTTCAACGAAGTTTACCTTGGAGCTTATGCAAATAATCTTTGGCTAATTTATTCCGACATTGATGGGATTGATCCATCTGAATTAGAATCCTATCAAGATGATAGTGATTTAGATTTAAGATGGCAAGAAGGCGGACAAAGCCCAAGCCAAAGAACATTCGGTATGAATTTAAAAATTTCTTTCTAAAAGAAAAAAACTTAAAATTATGATCCACAAATATAAAATTAGAAAAACCCTAATCCTTTTAGGTATAATAGGATTAATTATCCAATCCTGTGACACAGTAGATTTCGCAGACACTAATATAGACCCAGATGCAACATCTGAACCTGTAAGTAATGGATTGCTCACTTATGCCGAAAAATACATTGGTAATTTGGTTACCGATGAACTTCCAGAACTTTGGATACAGCATATTTCAGAAATTACTTATACAGAAACTTCAAGATACGGCACAAGAAATTACGATATTGATACTTACTATACCAATCCTCTAGACAATTTAAATCTTATTATAGAATTGAACTCTAATGAAGAGACAATTGAAAGCCAGGCCAATTACGGAGCAACTGTGAATCAATTAGCAGTAGCGAAACTACTGCGCGCTTATATTTATCAAAATTTAACAGACCGCTGGGGTATGTTACCATATTCAGAGGCATTGAAAGGTCTTGAAAATACCACACCCGTATTTGATTCGCAAGAACAAATTTATGATAATCTATTCACAGAAATAGATGAGTCCTTACAACTCATTGATCCATCATTGCAAGGACCTACAGGAGATCAGATGTTTGAAGGAAATATGGACAGATGGATATTGTTTGGCAATACTATGAAACTGGTCATGGCTCTTCGCCTTTCAAATGTCTATCCAGAAGCTGGTGGATATGCAGCAACTAAATTTCAGGAAGCAATCAATGCTGGTGTAATAGGCAGCGTCAATGAAAATCTTGAATACCCATTTCTTACAGATGATAACAACGATAGTCCTTGGCAAGATGCTTTTCAAACAAGAGAAGATTATGCTGTAAGTGATACTTTTATAGATGCACTATTAGAAGATGAAGATCCGAGAATTGATGAATATGCTGAATATACAGATGCTTCTGTTGCCGACGATAATCCTAAATATGTCGGAATGCCTTATGGTTTAACAACATCTGAAGCAGTAGCCGATAATTATTCATTTATCAAAAGTGAGATCATATATGATGGTGATTTCCCTGGTATAATATACACCTATGCGCAAGTTCTATTTTCTTATGCAGAAGCTGTGAAACTTGGATGGATTTCAGGAGACGCAAATCAATTTTATGAAGATGCAATTCAAGCCTCTTTCGACCAATGGAATGCAAGTGGGGCTTCAGATTATATAGATTCTGTAAGTTTGAATAATGATGATAAAATCGCCATGCAACAAATAGCCTATGAGAAATGGAAAGCACTATATATGCAAGGTTGGGAATCTTGGTTTGAATGGAGAAGAACAGGATATCCGCAATTAACACCGGCTGCTCAGCCACTTACTGGGACAGATATACCTGTAAGACAAGGTTATGATTTGGATTGGTCCTCCTCTAATACTGTAAATTATGATGCCGCTATTGATGAGCAAGGTCCTGACGATCTCTCTACGTACGTTTGGTGGGATGAACCTCACCCAATAACAGGTGAATAATATGTATTTATTAGAAGAAAGGGAATGTAAAAAATGCATTCCCTTTCTTATTTAGAATCTCTTATTCCTATAAAAAAAATCATATTAAATACAATCCGCAAATAATTTATCCCAAGCTTTAAATTTCTCAAATTCTTCTATTACTTTTACCACATGAAAGAGGCTACAACAATATTTGGAATTAGGGCAGTAATAGAGGCTATTGAAAGCGGAGAGACTATCGATAAAATCTTTATTCAAAAAGGTTTATCGGGAGATCTGTTTTCAGAATTAAAAAGAACCCTTGCTAAAGGACAATACAATATATCTTACGTTCCGCAGGAAAAATTACATAATTTAAGCAAAGGGAACCATCAGGGTGTTGTTGCGAAGATAAGCCCAATCGATTTTCTAACTTTAGAAGATACTGTAGAACCCATATTAGCTAAAAAAGAAGCTCCTTTTTTTCTACTTTTAGACCAGGTAAACGATGTGCGTAATTTTGGTGCGATTATAAGAACTGCAGAGTGTTGCGGAGTAGATGCGATAATTATTCCTGAAAAAGGAGCTGCTCCAATTAACGCTGATACCGTTAAAACTTCAGCTGGTGCGGTATTTAAAATTCCAATTTGCAAAGTAAGCCATATTAAAGACGCTGTTTTCTATTTACAATCTAGCGGAATACAGGTTATTGCTGCTACCGAAAAAACAGAAATGCATTTATATGATGTCGATTTCAAAAAACCTTCAGCAATAGTTATGGGTAACGAAGCAAAAGGAGTAACGCCTTCAATTTTAAAAACAGTAGATCATTCGGTTAAATTACCAATGCACGGAGAGATTGCTTCTTTGAATGTTTCTGTGGCGTGTGGTGCTTTTCTTTATGAAGTAGTTAGACAGCGATTTTAAATTTCAATCTTTTTTATCCGCTTTTTTAAAAATATAATTTACCTGAATTTGATCTTCTTCATCAGCAGTTTCATCTTCAGGTAATTTTTCGATGAAATTTCCATCTTCATCAAAATGCTTCATAAATTCATCTTCTTCCTCATCATAATCTTCTTGCTCCCATCTATATTTCGGAGAAATTGCGATATCTTTTTTAAATGTAAACGCAAAGATCAAACCTACTATTAAGCCGGATAAATGACCTTCCCAAGAAATTTCAGGATCAATTGGTGTTACATACCATAATAATCCGCCATACAGAAAAACAACGATTAAGGATAGCGCAACCAACCTGTAGTGTTTTGAAAATATTCCTTTGAAAAACAAGAAACTTGCTAATAGATAAATAATTCCGCTAGCGCCTATATGAAAAGCCGGCCTTGCTATTAACCACGTAACAATACCAGTTAAGAAAAAACCGTAGCCCAAAACCTTCCACCGTATACTTCGGTAAAAATAAAATAAGGCCATAGAAAGTACTAAAAGCGGAATCGTATTATTAAATAAATGTTTTATTCCACTATGGATAAATGGAGAAAAAAGCACACCTCTTAACCCAACAAGAGTTCGGGGAAAGACTCCCAAATGATTTAGACTGAAACCAAATCTCACTTCAGCCCAAAATACAATCCATATAATTAACACAAAAGCTAAGGGATAACCAATAACTCCCGGTGTGAATTGAAAATTTTCCTTGCTACTCAATCTCAATTAATTTTATAGCATACTACAAAAAAATAACCAATTCAACATAGTAGATATTTTGTCATTCTAATTTTTACATTTGCAATATGAGTGAACCACTAGCAGAAAGACTTCGACCAAAGACGTTAGGGCAATATTTGAGTCAGGCGCACCTTATTGGAGAAAAAGGAGCTTTAAAACAGCAAATACAAAGAGGAATAATCCCTTCGATGATTTTTTGGGGGCCTCCCGGCGTTGGTAAGACGACATTAGCAAATATCATCGCTAATGAATCTGATCGTCCATTCTTCACCCTAAGTGCGATAAGTAGTGGTGTAAAAGATGTACGCGAAGTCATTCAGAAAGCAAAAAAAAGTGATGGTTTATTTACGACAAAAAGTCCGATTCTTTTTATAGATGAAATTCATCGCTTCAGTAAGTCTCAGCAAGATTCGCTTCTTGGTGCCGTAGAAAAAGGCTGGGTAACTTTAATCGGTGCAACTACAGAAAACCCAAGTTTTGAGGTTATTTCAGCATTACTTTCCAGATGTCAGGTTTACGTACTCAAACCTTTCTCTAAAGAAGATCTAATCGCTTTGCTTAACAGAGCGATGAAAGAGGATAAAATTATAGCTTCGAAAAACGTAAAGCTTAAAGAAACCGAAGCTTTGCTGCGATTAAGTGGCGGTGATGCGAGAAAATTACTCAACATTTTCGAACTCTTAGTTAATTCTAGCGACGAAGGATCTGAAATTACGAATGATCTGGTTTTTGAAAAAGTACAACAAAACACGGTGCTCTACGATAAAACAGGCGAACAGCATTATGATATCATTTCAGCATTTATAAAATCGATTAGAGGTAGTGATCCTAACGGAGCTGTTTATTGGCTCGCCAGAATGATTGAAGGTGGCGAGGATGTGAAATTTATCGCCAGAAGATTATTAATCCTTGCCAGTGAAGATATAGGGAATGCAAATCCTACAGCGTTAGTAATTGCCAACAACACCTTCCAGGCGGTAACAACTATTGGTTATCCTGAAGCCAGAATTATTTTAAGCCAATGTGTAACCTACCTGGCGACCTCACCAAAAAGTAATGCTTCTTATCAAGCCATAAATCAAGCTATGAGCTTAGTAAAGCAAACAGGAAATCTTTCTGTACCCCTTAATATTCGAAATGCACCAACTAAATTAATGAAAGATTTAGGATATGGGGAAAACTACAAATATGCCCACAATTATGAAGGCAATTTTGTAAAAGCAGAATTTTTACCAGATGAGATAAAAAACACCATCCTTTACGAGCCGGGCAATAACCCTAGAGAAAACTCTCAACGCGAATTTCTTCGGAAAAGATGGTCTGGAAAATACAATTATTAATCCTGAAGTTTATAAACGGTTTTTACCGTTTTATTGCTTTGGCGATCAAAAATCTCTACAACAATACTTCCGTCTTCAGCAAAATAAGCAATTCCTTGTTTAGTGAGTGAATTGTAGATAAAATTGTCTGAACCATCAGATTTTATAAGCATTGCAAAGGGTTCTGACATTCCTTTTTGATAAAAACCAAATCCAGATTCATTCTCTTTAAGAAAATAAACAGAATTATCTTTCACAAAAAACTTTTCTGAAGAAGTTGCAACAATAGAATCTTCAGTATCCATTTCGTTTTCTTCAACCACTTCTACTTCATTTTCTACAGCATTGGAAACTTCAGTAGCTGCAACAGCTTTTGGTTGTTTTTCAACCTGTTTATTTGAAGCTTGTTCTACTATAGGGTCCTCGTTATATGAATAATCTAAATCTTCTAAAGATGTAAAAGCATCTCTTAAGGCTTCATGGTAAGCGCTTTTATACTCTTTTTCTCTACTTCTCCCCTCTTTAGACTCATAAATCACATTCCCGTAGCAATCTTTTAATTGAAGCACCATTTTGGTCACAAATAAACCTGAATTATTTTGAACATCTGCCTCTAAGGCTAAACAATTATTATTTTGCAATTCAGCTGGTTTTTCAGCGCTTTTCATCACCGTTGAAAATCCATACTTCTCTAATAAAAACTTTGTAAGGGCATTAACCTGATATTGATTTTTCTCTTTTGAAAATTCGTATTTCTCTGGAACAATCACATATTTATAATCATCTACGCTTTTTTGACCATAGATAATAGCGGTAAATAATATTGCAAATAAAACCGAAAGTTTTCTCATTGTCTTTTTATTTTAATTTTCAGCTCAAAAATAAAAAAGTAATTATTAATGACTTTTTATAAAAACTGATTAATCTTCTTTAAATTGTTTAAACCTAAAACATTATTGTAAACCGACTTATTGTAATAATCAAAATAAATCGTATGTAATCCAAAGGCGGCAGCACCTTCGATATCTGCTTCGTAATTATCCCCTATCATTACCGATTTTGCCGGTAAAGCTTTGGCTTTTTTAAGCGACATTTCAAAAATAGTTGGATGTGGCTTTTTAACGCCAGCTTCTTCAGAGGTTGTTATTGTTTCAAAGTAATTAAGAATATTAGCATTCTTCATTTTTTTATGCTGCACTTCATCAAATCCATTGGTAATAATATGAAGTTTATATTTATCAGAAAGATAATCCAAAGCTTCCAAGCCACCCTCTAAAAGATGATTATATTCAGAAAGATAAAGAATATAATCATTAGATAACTTGGCAATATCTTTATCAGAGAGATTGTAAGACAAGGCTTCAAAAGAATCTTTTAACCTGCCATAGCGCAGTTTCTCTTTAGAAACTAAATTTTTGCGATAATTCTCCCAATATTTAAAATTGACAGGAACATATACTTCCAAAAATTTTGATAGATCTATCTCAATGCTATTCAGCTTAAAAATATATTCGAAAGTGAGTGCAGAATTTTTATCAAAATCCCATAGCGTATGGTCTAAATCAAAAAAAACATCCTCTATATTATTCAATTTCATGAATTTGTTTTAATAGTGAATAATACCTATTGCTATTATAATATTCTGAAAAGTCTTCATTCTTGAAAATCGTCCTAAAGGTTCCTCCTACGCTTTTTACCCTTTCATGAATTTTACTAATTTCTTTTTTCAATTCTTCGGAAGAATATTTCTTACCCACATTAGAATTGAAGATATAAGGATGAATTTGCAGCGGACTGGTAATTTCCATATTAATATCGTAAAATAAAAATGAAGAACACGTCCCGGCTCTAAATCCCAAATCGTCTGGGTATCCCATAGAGTAATCATTTTCAAATTCTAATTCTGCCAATGTATTAAAATGCTCGGGGATGCCAAGATCGTAACTTGCATTTAAAACATTTTCTAAAGGATAATGGATAATATTTTCTAATCGCACCTTTTCTACGCGCAATGTTTTAATAACCTGAGAAGAATAATGACCTAACAACAATCCAATTTTAGCATAATCTGACACATATTTTATATTGGATCGATAAGGCATTCGGTTGTAGTTTATATTCCTGTCATACAGTGTAAAATCTGCAACCTTGAACATAAAAATCGTAGATAAAGAATGTTTTTTTACTAACTGCACCAACTCATCAAAAATATCGTATGGATCTCTTTTAACTTTCATCCAAGATTTTACACGATCTACAAATCGATGAAAATGCAATTTTACCAAATCATTGCCCCATCCAACCATGCTCCTAATAACTCCCTTATTACTAAAAACAAAACCGTGCTCTATAGCAAAAATAGTCTCTGCTCTAAAATTGGTTGTATTAAAAAGCATCTCTGGAAATTTCTCTTTTAAAACTTCTTTAAATTTGTACGCCCAAATATCTACAACAGGTGTTTTTAGAAAACTTTCTTTATAGGCCAAACTTTCTGAAACCGGAAACCGGCCAGCCTCATCTTTTACATGTGGTAGATATTCTTCGTATCTAGTAAGTAAATAAAAAGAGGCGGCAAATATATCGAAAGGCAAATTGCTATGGTCACTTACCGGAAAAAAGCAAACTGTATTTCCCCAAGGCTGCACCTTAATTTCCAACTCTTCAAAACCATGTTCTAGTAATAAATCTGTATTCTGAATAAAAAACTCGTTCCCTAACGGCTGTTTTCCGTAAGACATTTTAAATCCATCATGCGCTACAAATTCCTCTATTTTTGAGGTAAATTTGATCTCTATCCCCAGCATATTTGTACATATATGCTTAAAAATATAGATAATTCTAGGAGTAACTTTTTGCGTGTAGACCAGTAGCATTTAGGGAATTTTTAAAGAATCGCTTCGTCCGCAAAGCTAAAATAGGACATTTCAGTTACAATTATGTGATCAAGCACTTTTATATCCAGACTTTCTGATGCTGTTTTTAATTTTTGCGTTAAATTCTTATCAGCCGTACTAGGCTTTAATGTTCCAGAGGGGTGATTATGCGCCAGAATTATAGAAACTGCACCCAGCTCTAGTGCTTTTTTAAGTGTGAGTCGCACATCCACCAGAGTACCGGTAATTCCGCCTTTACTTAATTGCAATTTATCAATCACTTTATTGGAATTATTTAAATAAATAATCCAAAACTCTTCGTGTGGCAACTCGCCAATAACAGGTTGCATTAGTTCAAAAACAGATCTACTAGAGGTAATCTTGGTTCTTTCTAAGGCATTTTCTAAACGTCGTCTTCGACCAAGCTCTAAAGCTGCAATGATGGTAATTGCTTTCGCCTCACCAATTCCGCTAAACTTACAAAGTTGGCTAACCGTTAGCTTTCCTAATTCACTAAGATTATTCTGTGTTGAGGCCAAAATTCGCTTACTAAGCTCTACTGCGGTTTCTTTACGATTGCCAGAACTAATTAAAATAGCAATCAATTCTGAATCACTTAAAGATAGCTTCCCTTTTCTAAGCAATTTTTCTCTTGGCCTATCATCTATTGCCCAATTCTTAATACTAAAATGTTCTGATTGATCCTCCATTCAGTTAAAATACAACACATTAGAAAAGCATTAAAGAATTTAACCAATTTTATAATTCAGTAACAAACTGTTCTAAATCGATACCTCCATAATTTCCACTGCTCATAAAAAGCAAAGCTGAATTATCGAAATTTGATTTTTTTAGATGATTTTCTAATTCTGAGGTCTCAGTAATTACTACTAAATCATTTCGATCGAAAGCAGACTTTATAGCTTCAGTTGAAATAGCTGTTAATTTTTTGTGCGCAACAGCTTCAGAAGAATAAAACACAATTGCCGTATCGGCTGCATCCAGGGATTTTTTATATTCAGCAATAAAACTTTCATTTAAACTACTAAACGTATGCAATTCTAAGCAAGCAATGATTTTTTTATCTTGAAATTGCTCTTTTACTGCATTTACACTGGCTCTAACTTTTGAAGGGCTGTGAGCAAAATCTTTAAAAGCGATAAAATCTCCAGATTCTTTAATTTTCTGAAGTCTTTTTGAAGCTCCTTTAAAAGTTGCAATGGCTTCATAAAAATCTTCTTCATCTATCCCCATATGTTGGCAAACCCACTTTGCTCCTGCAAGATTGTTTAAATTATGTTTACCAAAAATTTCTAGAGGCATATCACCTTCCGGAGTGATTAGAACTGTTTCCCCATCTTCAATGTTATATTCTGGCGTTTTATAAGGATGTTTTCTTATAGGATTAGTATTATTCTCAACAATAGTTTTTAGATCTAAATCCTCCTCATTATAAACAAGAATGCCACCGTTTACAATCTTATCTATAAAGATGCTAAACTGTTCCAAATAATTCTCATAAGTAGGAAATACATTGATATGGTCCCAAGCAATACCGCTTAGCAAAGCAATGTTAGGTTCGTACAAATGAAATTTTGGGCGACGATCTATGGGTGAAGATAAATACTCGTCTCCTTCAATAACCATAAAATCATTATTGTCGTTTAGCTTTATGGTATTATCTAGTCCTTCTAGTTGTGCTCCTACAAGATAATCTACCTCGCGATCATGGTAATGCATCACATGCAAAATCATACTTGTGATTGTGGTCTTACCATGCGAACCACCAATTACCACTCGAGTTTTGGTTTTAGATTGCTCAAAAATAAATTCAGGATACGAATAAATTTTCAAGCCCAATTCCTGAGCTTTCAATAATTCTGGATTGTCTTTTCTAGCGTGCATTCCTAAAATTACTGCATCTAAATCTTTTGTAATCTTCTGCGGAAACCAGCCAAAATCATTTGGTAATATACCGTTTTGCTGAAGTGAAGATTTTGAAGGCTCAAATATAGCATCATCACTACCTGAAATTTGAAACCCTTTATTAAGAAGAACTATAGCTAAAGCATGCATGGCGCTCCCTCCTATAGCTATAAAATGAATTTTCATTGAAACAATTTTCAGCAAATGTAATTATTGCTTTTTTAAACACGAAGTTCTAGCTTACATATCCTTAATATCTTCTTTTAAATCTAAGGCAGTTTTGGAATTTCCGTCTATTTCTAATGATTTATTAATATAGTATAGCGCGGTGGACTTATCTGATTTCTTTTCTGAAATTTGAGCAAGTTTTAAATAAGCTTCCGCAGGAGTTTTGAGATCCAAATAATTAAATCCCTGTATATATTTATCCATTAGAGAATCAATTCCAGATTTAGGTATCCCATACCTTAATCCTTCCTGAGCAAACTCAAAATAGAGATAATTACGCAAAACTAAAGATGGTTTCCCTTTTAAAGCTTTAATACCTTCTTTTATATATTTCGCTGATTTTTGTTTTTCGTCTTTGTAATTATAAACTGAAGCCATAGCAATGCAATAGTCAAGCTTACTTAACTTATTTAAGCTTTTCGCCTGTGCTAATCCTTTTTCAAAACTACCTCCTAGTACAGAAGGAAGTTGTAAATATAATTCAGACAAAGCTCTTTTGCTTTCTATGTGATTAGGATCTAAAGAAACTGCTTTTTCTAAGTGCTCTTTAACTTTAGGTATTAAAAAGGCTGCTTGAAATTTATTAATCTCAATAGCTTTCATGCCCATTGCACCGCCCACCTTAAAATGATATTCGGCAGAATTGGGATCCAGCTCTACTAAACTTTTATAGTAATCGATAGCCTTATCCCACTCTTTTAGATGACTAGCAATGTTACCTAAGTATAGCTTACCTGCTTCGGTAAACTCAAAATTTCGATCGATAAAAATTTCAGCCTTATCAAGTTCATAATTTTGTATAATTTTTTTCGCTGTGCGTAATTCCTCGCTCGATTGCGCATTACTTTTCCAACATAAAATAAAAAAAAACAGCATTCCTAAGACAGATTTTACCTCCAAACGTTAATTTTTTAAGATTACTTATAATAAATTTAAGATTTCATTTCCAAATAGCTTTAACAGTTATTGCCTAATATGGGGAAAAATACTAATAATTACTAAATCCACGCATTTTTTATATACACATGTTAAAAATTATTACAATATTTGTGCTATAAATATTGTATTTATTAATTATTATTATTCGAATTTAACACCTAGCCTATGCGAAATTTTACTTTGAGGATTAGGGGAACCAAATTGTTCCTATTATCCTTTGTATTATTTATGGGAGGATTGTCTATGTACGGCCAGCAAGGTTGTCCAACAGCGGCAAATACCGACCAGAATCAGACTTTCTGTTACCTACAGACTGTAGGAGAAATAGAAACTGATGGAACAACAGTTTACAGAACTGAAACATCTACGAATCCTATTCCTAGTGACGAGCTTCTTGAAAATGCAGCAACTTACTATATAGGTAATGCAGATGGAGATTGTAGTACAAGAATTGCTGTAAATATAACTGTAAATTCAGCTCCGGCTCCAGTTTCTGGATACGGAACTACATTTTCCCCTACTCTTGGATCTTCTTCAGATTCTTTCGATGTAGATGATTTAATCACTACTTTAGTAGATGATAACCCAGGAATGAATTTAGTTGTATTTGCAGATCAATATGATACTAATACACTTCCAGGAAACACAACATTAATTGCTGAAAACTCATATTGGGTAGGGCAAACAGGAAGTACTTGTCCTTCTGAAAGATTAGCGATTCGATACGACCCGATAGTTGCTGAAGCTCCAACAGGAGAAGCTCAGCAAACTTTTTGTCCTGAAGCAACGGTTGCAGACCTTGTAGCACAAGGTACAAGCGAAAACACTCAGGCAATTCGTTGGTATAGTACTGCTACATCTAATCCAGCTTTGGGTGATGATGTCATATTAGTTGATGGAGAAACTTATTACGCTACTCAGATAATCAACAATGTAGACTCCCCTCTTCCTCCTACAGAAAGTGAAGAGAGATTTGAAGTTACAGTTACCGTTTTTGAACCGGTAAATGCTGGTGATGACGCTAGTACTGTGGTATGCTCAAATGACTCAGCTCTAGATTTATTCACTCTTCTTTCTGGAAATGCTGATACAGATGGTGCATTTACTTTAGACGGAACAGATCTTAATGGTCAATTTGATCCAGCGAACTATACTGCTGGGGAGTATTCAGTTACTTATAGTGTAGCTGATGATTGTACTACTGATGAAGCTACTTTCACAATTACGCTTACTGCGCAACCAGACGCTCCAGTTATAGGAGATCAAGAGTTTTGTGAAACTGAAAATGCAACTGTTGCTGATTTAGGTACCGATGCTAATATAGCTATTTACGATGATGCCAGCTTATCAAATGAGCTTGCACCTTCAACAACTTTAGTAGACGGAACTTATTTTGCAGTTGCCAGCGATGGACCTTGTACTTCTGAAGCCAGTGAATTTGAAGTAGCAATTTCTGAAGTTCCGGATGCTCCAATTATTGCTAATCAAACTTTCTGTGAAACTGATAATGCAACTGTTGCCGATCTAGGCACTGGTGATAGCATTTCTATTTATGATGATGCTTCTTTAACCACAGAACTAGCTCCCGCTACTGCATTAACAACAGGAACTTATTATGCTGTGGAAACTAATGGTTCTTGTGTATCTGACGATACTGAATTTGAAGTAACTATAACTCCTGCAGTATCACCTGAAGCTGGAGACGACGCTTCTTTTGACGTTTGTATCAATGAAACTATTGAACTTACCGATTACCTAAGTAGTGATGCACTTACTACCGGTACTTTTTCAGGTAACGGTGTATCGGGGACACAGTTCTCTGCAACTACAGCAGGTGATTACACGATCACTTACACTGTAAATAGTACTAATAGTTGTGTTACTAATGGATCTGATTCAGCTACTTTCACAATTACTGTAAACAACCCTGCTGATGCAAATGCTGGTGAGGATATGGCTTTTGATGCTTGTGTTAATGAATCTATTGATCTTGTAGCTTACCTTTCTGACAATGCAATCACTTCTGGTGAATTCACTGGAGATGGAGTTACTCAGGGAATGTTCATGGCGACTACAGCTGGAACTTATACCGTAACCTACACTGTTGATGAAAATGATACTTGTGTGAATGCTGGAACTTCTGATTCAGCTACTTTCACAATTACTGTAAACAACCCTGCTGATGCAAATGCTGGTGAGGATATGGCTTTTGATGCTTGTGTTAATGAATCTATTGATCTTATAGCTTACCTTTCTGACAATGCAATCACTTCTGGTGAATTCACTGGAGATGGGGTTACTCAGGGAATGTTCATGGCGACTACAGCTGGAACTTATACCGTAACCTACACTGTTGATGAAAATGACACTTGTGTGAATGCTGGAACTTCTGATTCAGCTACTTTCACAATTACTGTAAACAACCCTGCTGATGCAAATGCTGGTGAGGATATGGCTTTTGATGCTTGTGTTAATGAATCTATTGATCTTGTAGCTTACCTTTCTGACAATGCAATCACTTCTGGTGAATTCACTGGAGATGGAGTTACTCAAGGAATGTTCATGGCGACTACAGCTGGAACTTATACCGTAACCTACACTGTTGATGAAAATGACACTTGTGTGAATGCTGGAACTTCTGATTCAGCTACTTTCACAATTACTGTAAACAACCCTGCTGATGCAAATGCTGGTGAGGATATGGCTTTTGATGCTTGTGTTAATGAATCTATTGATCTTATAGCTTACCTTTCTGACAATGCAATCACTTCTGGTGAATTCACTGGAGATGGGGTTACTCAGGGAATGTTCATGGCGACTACAGCTGGAACTTATACCGTAACCTACACTGTTGATGAAAATGACACTTGTGTGAATGCTGGAACTTCTGATTCAGCTACTTTCACAATTACTGTAAACAACCCTGCTGATGCAAATGCTGGTGAGGATATGGCTTTTGATGCTTGTGTTAATGAATCTATTGATCTTGTAGCTTACCTTTCTGACAATGCAATCACTTCTGGTGAATTCACTGGAGATGGGGTTACTCAGGGAATGTTCATGGCGACTACAGCTGGAACTTATACCGTAACCTACACTGTTGATGAAAATGACACTTGTGTGAATGCTGGAACTTCTGATTCAGCTACTTTCACAATTACTGTAAACAACCCTGCTGATGCAAATGCTGGTGAGGATATGGCTTTTGATGCTTGTGTTAATGAATCTATTGATCTTATAGCTTACCTTTCTGACAATGCAATCACTTCTGGTGAATTCAATGGAGATGGGGTTACTCAGGGAATGTTCATGGCGACTACAGCTGGAACTTATACCGTAACCTACACTGTTGATGAAAATGACACTTGTGTGAATGCTGGAACTTCTGATTCAGCTACTTTCACAATTACTGTAAACAACCCTGCTGATGCAAATGCTGGTGAGGATATGGCTTTTGATGCTTGTGTTAATGAATCTATTGATCTTATAGCTTACCTTTCTGACAATGCAATCACTTCTGGCGAATTCAATGGAGATGGGGTTACTCAAGGAATGTTCATGGCGACTACAGCTGGAACTTATACCGTAACCTACACTGTTGATGAAAATGACACTTGTGTGAATGCTGGAACTTCTGATTCAGCTACTTTCACAATTACTGTAAATGCTACTGCTAATGCAGGTGATGATGCTACCGAAAATGTTTGTGTAGCTGACACTCCGATAGACCTAAGTATATTCCTAAATGGAGCAGATGATAATGGAGTTTTCTCACTTGACGGAAACGATCGTGATGATTCTAACTTCGACATTAGCACAACAGGTACTTACGTATTCACTTACACAGTAACAAACAATTGTGGAACAGATGCTTCTACATTAACAATTACAGTTAATGAAGTTCCTGATGCACCTACCCCTAACGCTACAGATTTAAGTTTCTGTGCTATTGACGGCGCAACTGTTGGGGACATTAATGTTCCAGGAACCAATGTAGCATATTATGCCGATGAGACTACTGAAGATGCGTTAGACGCTACTGAAGTTTTAACTTCGGGAACCTATTACGCTACTCAAACCAATGCTTCTGGATGTGAATCTGAAAGAGTTGCTATTAACGTAACCGTTGAGGATCCACAAGCACCAACTATTCCGGCTATTGAAATATGTGAGTATGACGATCGATTTAACAGAACTACACTTCAAGATATAACTGAAGCTATAAATAGCGATAATGTAATTACTTGGTATGATTCTGCCGACAGTGATAATGCACTTAGCAATAATACTGTTTTAGTTGACGGAACAACTTACTATGCTAGTGCATCAAACAATGCAACAGGCTGTGAAAGTTCTACTAGAGCAACTTATGTAGTTGATTTCGGAGATTGTGAGACTCCATTCCAAGAAGGTATTTCTCCAAATGGTGATCAGCTTAACGACACTTTTGATCTTCAATATTTAGAACTTGACTATCCAAATTATGAAGTTGAGATTTACAATAGATGGGGAAGAATGGTTTATAAAGGAAATTCATCAACTCAACCATGGGACGGTACATCAAGCGAATCTTCAATCGGAGATGACATTTTACCAAATGGTGTATACTTCTATGTGATTGAATTCAATGACGGATCAACTCCTGCTAAACAAGGCAAAATATACTTAAGCAGATAATCAGGATAAATTAGAAAGCAATGAAAAATATAATCACAAAATATCTAATATTTACAGGCATTATCCTTTTTTCTATAAAGGGTATGTCTCAGCAGGATCCTGTGTTCACACAATACATGTATAATATGAGTGTTGTGAACCCGGCATATGCTACAGACGATCCAGGGATGTTAAACCTTGGTGGGATCTATAGAGCTCAGTGGGTAAATGTTGACGGTGCACCTCGCACCGCCAACTTCTTCGCCCACACTCCAATAAGCGAAAGAATTGAGGTTGGTTTAACCGTAGTTCACGACGAAGTTGGAGATTGGATTAAAGAGAATAATATTACTGCAGATTTTGCTTATGTATTACCATTAACAAATAACAGTAAGTTATCCCTTGGTGCTAAGGCTGGTTTAACCACTTTCGATTCTAACACTACAGGTATTGTTCTTCCAGATCCAAACGATTTAGCTTTTCAAAACTATAATGAGACTTTCCCAGTATTTGGTGCAGGTGCTTTTTGGTTTAGCGATAATTATTATTTAGGTGTATCTGCACCTAACCTATTTACCGCTAAGCATATCGAAAATGAGCAAGGTATAAGTGGAATAGGAGAAGAAGAAATTCACTATTACATTACTGGTGGATATGTTTTTGATCTTAGCCAAAATGTAAAATTGAAACCTGCATTTATGGCTAGAGGAGTAAAAAACTCTCCACTATCTGTTGATGTAACTGCAAATGTTCTTTTATACAATCGTTTAGAAGCTGGTCTAGGTTATAGATTCGACGAATCTGTTACAGGATTAGTAAACTTCAAGATCACGCCACAACTTCGTGTAGGATATGCTTATGATTATACTACTACGAATTTTGGAAACTACAACGACGGTACTCATGAAATCATGGTATTGTTTGATATAGATTTATTCGGTTTAAACAAAGGATACGACAAGTCTCCTAGATTCTTCTAAAAAAGATTAATATGAAAAACATTTATAGTACATTATTAATATTTCTTGTAAGCATCGCAGCTTTCGGACAAAGGTCTGAAATCAGGAAAGCCGACAAGCTTTTCGCACAGCGAGCTTACATAGATGCTGCTTCGACCTACGAAGGAGTATCAGAAAAGAACCAGGAAGTTCTTCAAAATCTTGGAGATGCTTACTTCTACACAAATCAGATGCAAAATGCAGCTGGAGTGTACTCAACTTTATTTGAAAGACATGAAGAGATAGCGCCTGAATACGAATTCAGATATGCACACTCACTTCGTGCGACAAATAAGAACGACGAAGCAGATAAGTATTTCGCATCTTACTACGATAAAGATGTAGATATGAAAGAATTCGAAGAAAGCATTGTAGATTCTAGTAATCTTTATATCTATGAGCCTAAAATGTTAGCTGCAGATAATGCTGCATCTTCAGATTTTGGAATCTCATATTTTGGAGAAAATAAAATCGCATTTGCTTCAACAAGAAATACTGCTCGTCCTATCTACCCTTGGAACAAAAAACCTGCATTGGATTTATATACAGGTGAGATTTCTGAAGAAGGTGAGATTAGCAACGTAGTACTTTTCTCTGATGCAATTAATACAGATGAGCACGAAAGCTCTGCTGTATTTAGCGAAGATGGTACAGTTATGTATTTCGACAGAACTAATGAAAAGCGTTTTAAAACTGAAGAAGGTCTTAGAGTTGCTAACATTAGAATTTACAAAGCTGAATTAATTGACGATCAATGGACAAATATTGAAGCACTTCCTTTTACTAGCGAAGAGTTCTCTACAGAGCACCCAGCTTTAAGTCCTGATGGATCTACACTTTACTTTGCTAGTGATATGCCAGGTGGACAAGGAGGTTTTGACCTTTATAAAGTTTCTGTAAATGATGACGGAACTTATGGTACTCCAGAAAACCTAGGACCTGGAATAAACACTGAGCATAGAGAACAGTTTCCTTTTATTAGTGAAGACAATGTTCTTTACTTCGCTTCAGATGGTCACATAGGATTTGGAAACTTAGACGTTTATAAATCTGAAGGTGATTTTACAGAAGCTGAAAACCTTGGTAGCTCTATTAACAGTGCTTACGATGATTTTGCTTTCATTATCAATGAAGGAGAGAAAAAAGGATACTTAACTTCTAATAGAGGCGGTAACGACAACTTATATTCTTTCACAAGAACTAAGTATGTTAAGAAAACCAGACAAATTGATATTCCGCATGAAAATAGAATTTACTTCGAGTTTGATAAATCTGAAGTAACTCCTGAATATCAAGAAGTACTAGATAAAGTAGTAGATATTCTTAAAGATAGTAAAGCTACAAATATTAGAATAGCTTCTCATGCCGATGCTAGAGGATCTGACGAATACAACCTTAAACTTTCTCAGCGAAGAGCTGATTCTACTAAGGAATATTTAGTAAATAATGGTATTGCTTCTGAGAACATAACAACTAAAGGTTATGGAGAATCACAACCAGTAAATGATTGTACTGAAGCAAAAGGATGTTCTGAAGAAGAATATGCTAAAAACCGTAGAAGTGTAATTACCTTTACTACTATGGAAGTTGTTGAAGAATAATTAAAATTAACTTCATAAAACTAAGAAGCTCCGGTATATCCGGAGCTTTTTTATTATAGAAATATTACTGTTGATACTTACTAAATCAGGCTTATCTAATTAATTTACAGCCATCACTATTATCAAAATTTTCAAGCTCAATTTTAGCATAACAAAAGAACCGAGACTTATTTTAAATACCGAAATAATCGAACAAATATTATAGAAGGTGATTTAGCAATGATCTCTAATTAATATTAGAAATGTATTTGAGAGACAGTAAAAAGATGAAATATACCCTTTAAAAAAAACTACTGGTTAATTTTCAAAAGTTTCTTTTAAAAGACTTTAATCACTTTTTGGGCGGATAAGCTGCTAAGGCTTTTGCAAAAACTTTATCGAATAAAGCCTGGCGCTGATCTGGATTTGCATTATAATTGAACTTTACCTCAACTTCGGCTTTCCAAACTAAAGCATCTTTTTCGACGTCAATAAAATCGATTATAAACCGAACATAATCTTTTGGACCACCAAGTGGAATTCCTCCAGAAACCCCTACTCCAACATTTCCACCGCCGCTACCTACGCCAACTCCCAGTGTGTTATTACTTTGCTCCTGAAATTTCTCAGTATAAACATTGATATATAAATCTGGGTTCTCTTCAGCTAAGGCTAAACCTCCCTGACGCGTAAAATGATCGATACTATTGATAATCCTTTTTTCATCAAGCTGACTCATGTCAGTTTTAAAATCTGGGAATAACTGATACGTTTTATACTCCTCGAAACTTGTTTGCGCATCATAATCAAAAGTCGTTCTTGGCGTATTGCAGGAACTAACAATCAAACAGAATAAAAAAAGTTTAATGACTAACTTCATATTTGACAATTTTAAACTACTTTTTAAAATTAAGCAAAAATCGTCCAACTTCTTAGTTTGCATTAAACTTTGCAAAAAGAAGCTTAAAAAATCAAAAATATCTACGAATACAGTGTAATCGATATCGATATTAAATCCAATGAAGTAGTTTACTTCTTGTCCTCTGGATCTTTATTAAGCATTTCCCAAAGCTTATCTTTAAGCTCGGTTAAGCCTTGTTGTGCGACTGAAGATATAAACAAATAAGGCACCGGTAGATTTTCGTCTAATTCGGCTTTCAATTCAGCTTTTAGCTCCTCATCCAGCATATCGGTTTTAGAAACGGCTATTAAACGGTCTTTGTCCAACATTTCAGGATTGTAACGTCGAAGTTCATCCACCAATATTTCATATTCCTTAGTTACATCTTCTGCATCTGCTGGAACCAGAAATAATAATGTCGAATTTCGTTCAATATGCCTTAAAAACCGATATCCAAGTCCTTTTCCTTCCGCAGCACCTTCAATAATTCCAGGAATATCGGCAACCACAAAAGATTTGAAGTCACGATATTTTACGATCCCAAGATTGGGTTTTAGCGTAGTGAATTCATAATCGGCAATTTTAGGTTTTGCCGAAGTGATCACCGACAGTAAAGTAGATTTTCCTGCATTTGGAAAACCTACTAAACCTACATCGGCCAACACTTTAAGTTCTAAAGTTATATCTAATTCCTGTCCATCGATACCCGGTTGAGAATAACGCGGCGTTTGATTGGTAGAAGTTTTAAAATGCCAATTACCACGACCGCCCATACCGCCTTCAGCGATAATAATCTCCTGGCCATCTTCGGTAACTTCATCTATAATTTCTTGGGTTTCGGTATCTCTAATTACCGTTCCCAAAGGCACGTCTACAATTTCGTCCTGCCCATCGGCACCAGAGCTTCTTTGCTTACCTCCGTTACCGCCATGCTCAGCACGCACATGCCTTCTAAAACTAAATTCAAATAATGTCCAAAGGTTTTTATTTCCACGTAAAATTACGTGACCTCCACGACCACCATCACCACCATCTGGGCCACCTTTTGCTACATATTTTTCGCGATGCAAATGTGAAGAACCAGATCCACCATTTCCAGAAGATACATGTAACTTAACGTAGTCTATAAAATTCCCTTCTCTCATTATCTAAATTCGAATTATAATTTGTCGATCACGTTGCTGATTCTTGCTGTAATTTCTTCTACAGAACCTACACCATCAACACCATAATATTTATCTTGTTTCTCGTAATACTCTTTTAATATCGCAGTCTCGTCGTAGTATACTTTAATTCTATTTCTAATTACTGCTTCATCGGCATCGTCTTTCCTTCCAGAGGTTTTTCCTCTCTCCAATAAACGTTTTACCAAAACCTCATCCTCTACTTCTAAAGCAATCATTGCTTTCACTTCGGTGCCTTTACCTTGAAGAGAAGCAGCCAAAGAATCTGCCTGATTTTCGGTTCTTGGAAATCCATCAAAAATAAAACCTTTAGCATCAGGATTTTTATCCACTTCAGCATTTAGCATATTGATAGTAACCTCGTCTGGCACTAGCTGACCTTTATCGATAAACGATTTTGCGGTTAAACCAAGTTCTGTTTGATTTTTGATGTTGTATCTAAAAACATCGCCTGTAGAAATATGTACTAACTGATATTTTTCTTTAAGAATATCTGCCTGAGTTCCTTTGCCCGCACCAGGAGGACCAAAGAGTACCAAATTTGTCATGTTATTTTGTTTACGATTTACGTTTGTATACTGCTGTAAGATTTCTTCCTAAACCATCATAATCTAGACCATAGCCCACTATAAATTCATTAGGAATTTCGATTCCTGCGTAATCAATATTTATACTTCCGCGATACATGGAGGGTTTATAAAATAATGTAGCTACCTTATAATCACTCACATTTTTTTCTCTCAAAATTTTATCCAGCTCTTGCAACGTACCTCCGGTATCTACAATATCCTCCAAAATCACCACTTTTTTACCCGCAAGAGATTTATTAAGCCCTATTAAAGTTCTTACATCTCCTGTAGATTCTGTGCCCTGGTAAGATCCTAATTTTACAAACTGAATATCACACTCTCTTTTGAACTTTTTCATCACTTCAGAAGTAAACATAAAAGAGCCATTAAGCACGCTTAAAAAAACAGGACGCTCATTTTTATAATCTGCGTTAAGCTTTTCTGCGATTTTTGTTATTGCTGTATCAATTTCTTCCTCACTCACATAAGGTTCAAAAACAATATCGTGTATTTTTACCAAAATCTACTTTTTTTTAAGGAAGCAAAGATACGGAATCTCATTTACAACACTCCCCCAATTTCTGCAAGAATAAATAGTACAGTCTTCCTTAAAAATTTATTTTTGCACAAACAGCCTTAAATATGATTAATTATTTTTCTTCAAATTTTAAACTGGGTATTCTTGGCGGTGGCCAATTGGGCAAAATGATGCTTTACGACACACGTAAGTATGACATCCAAACCTATGTTTTAGATCCAAATAACGAAGCGCCCTCCAGAATTGCTTGCGATCATTTTGAACAGGGTGATTTGATGGATTTTGAAACTGTTTTAAACTTCGGAAGAAAAGTTGATGTTTTAACTTTTGAGATTGAAAGCGTAAATATAGACTCTTTAAAAAAGCTAGAAACTGAAGGTATTAAAACCTACCCAAGTGCGGCAACACTAGAAAAAATTCAGAATAAAGCTGTACAGAAACAATTTTATACAGAGAAAAAAATTCCAACTGCTCCTTTCATAGTGTATCAAAAAATCGAGAGTCTTATCGCAGATGTAGAATCTGGCGCCAGATCTTTACCGTTTGTTTGGAAAAGTGCCACGGGTGGTTACGACGGAAAAGGAGTATCTGTAATTAAGGAATTTGAAGATTTACAAAAACTGCCAAATGCTGAATGTATTGCTGAAGAAATGATTCCGTTTAAAAATGAGCTTGCCGTTATTGTTGCCAGAACACCGAGTGGCGAGGTTAAAACCTATCCGGTGGTAGAAATGGAATTTCATCCAACAGCCAACCAAGTAGAATATGTAATTTGCCCAGCTAGAATTGATAAGCATGTTGCTGAAAAAGCTAGAGCAATTGCAAAACAAGTTTCTGAAGCTTTTGAGCATGTAGGCCTTTTGGCTGTAGAAATGTTTCAAACCGAAAATGATGAAATTTTAGTAAACGAAGTAGCACCACGCCCTCACAACAGTGGGCATTATAGTATTGAAGCGAGTTACACAAATCAGTTTGAGCAACATTTACGTGCTATTTTAAATTTACCTTTAGGAAATACCGATAGTAAAGTAGGCGGAATAATGGTAAACCTAGTTGGCGACAAAGATTATGAAGGTGAAGTGGTTTACGAAAATATCGATAAAATCATGCAAATGGACGGTGTTACTCCGCATATCTACGGAAAAAAGATCACACGTCCTTTTCGAAAAATGGGCCATGTAACCATCGTAAACGAAAATATCGACGAAGCCAGAAAAGTGGCCGAGCAGGTTAAAGGAGAAATTAAAGTAATTAGCAGAAGTTAGAAAATTATCAAATCGGTTTTTGTCTGAATTTCTATTTCCTAAACTTATAAACAAATTAGACATAAGAATAAATTACACGTCACCCTGAATTTGTTTCAGGGTCTCATTCGATTTTTCAACGGGGATGAGATTCCGTGTCAGGCACGAAATAACGAAAACAAGAGATACATAAATTAAAAGTTTAGTACCCAAAAACATAAACAATGAGCAAAGTAGGAATTATAATGGGAAGCACCAGCGACCTGCCGGTGATGCAGGAAGCAATAGATATTTTACAGGGTTTTGATATTGAAGTTGAAGTAGATATTGTTTCAGCACATCGAACTCCGGAGAAATTATTCGATTACGGAAAAAATGCTCATACTCGCGGAATTAGCGTAATAATTGCCGGTGCCGGTGGCGCCGCACATTTACCGGGAATGATTGCTTCACTTTCTCCCCTTCCCGTTATTGGAGTACCCGTAAAATCTAGAAATTCTATCGATGGTTGGGATTCTGTATTATCCATTCTGCAAATGCCGGGCGGTGTTCCCGTAGCTACCGTTGCTTTAGATGGTGCTAAAAACGCAGGGATTTTAGCTGCTCAAATTATTGGTGCTGCCGATAAATGCGTTCAAGATAAAGTGCTAGTTTATAAAGAAGGTCTTAAAGAAAAAGTGATCAAAGGCGCCGAAGAAGTTAAGAAAAAGTAATTTCTAGATCGCTGTGCTATTAGTAGTTAGAATGGAGTATTGAGATTGCTTTGTTTCTAGAATCTAGAACATAGACAATAGATTTCAGAAACAAGAGTCAAGATTGAATGATCAGGATATTTACTTTGAATTTAGAATACTGAAATAGATTTCTCCGTTCTGCTTCGCTTCAGTCGAAATGACTTAATGAAGCATGTCATTTCGAGCCTGCTAGCCGGCAAGGCAGGCGAGGTAAGAGTCTAGAAATCTTATTCAACCTCAACATTTCACATATTACTTTTATTTTCTTGCATCCTGACTCCAAAAGTCTTTTTTCTATTTTCTAGCAGCAAAGCGGTCTAATTTCTAAACTCTAAAAACTCTGCCAATTCGTCCGAATAAAATAACTCAAAATCCTTAATTCTGGCAATCAATCTTAAAAACCTGAAATAAAATAACTAATCTTGATTATGGCTTAGGCTTTGTACTTCATTAATTCGAAAAAATTGAATGTATATGAGTACAGATAATCCATTATTGCAAGATTTTAATTATGCTCCGTTTTCTAAAATTGAAACCGAACATTTTAAACCTGCAATTACCGAAGCTATACAACTAGCAAAAGCTGAAATTGAAGCAATTGCTTCAGCTGAAACTGAACCTACTTTTGAAAATACTATTGAAGAATTAGAATTTGCCGGTGAAAAACTAGACCGTGTAACCAGTATTTTCTTCAACCTTAATTCCGCAGAAACCAACGCAGAAATTCAGAAAATTGCTCAGGAAGTTTCTCCATTATTATCTGAATTTAGTAACGATATAATTTTAAATAAAGATTTATTTAAACGTGTAAAAACGGTTTACGATCAAAAAGATCAGTTAGATCTTACGACCGAACAAAAAACGCTTTTAGATAAAAAATACAAGTCTTTTTCTAGAAACGGTGCCAATCTTCCGAAAGAAAAACAAGAGGAATTACGAGAAATCGACAAGCAACTTGCTGCGTTAAGTTTACATTTTGGTGAAAATGTATTAGCGGAAACTAATAAATTTGAGCTTCAAATAACCAACGAGGACGATCTTGAAGGTTTACCGGAAAGTTTTAAAGAAGAAGCTAAAGGTGTTGCTGAATCTCGCGAAAAAGAGGGCTGGATCTTCACGTTAGATTATCCAAGTTATATCCCGTTTATGAAGTATGCGAAAAACCGTGAACTCCGTAAAAAAATGGCGATTGCTTTTGGCGCCAAAGGATTTCATGGTGATGAGTTAGACAACCAAGAAAACGTGCTTAAAATTGCTAAACTTAGGTATCAGCGAGCACAACTTTTAGGTTTCGAAACACATGCGCATTTTGTATTGCAAGAGCGAATGGCCGAAACTCCGGAAAAAGTAGATCGTTTTTTAAATGAACTTCTTGAAAAGGCTAAACCTGCTGCGGAAAAAGAATTTGCAGCGCTTGAAGATTTTGCGAAAGAATTAGATAATATCGATCGACTGGAAAAATGGGATTCGGCTTATTACAGTGAAAAATTGAAGCAAAAATTATTCAATTTAGATGATGAAAAGCTGAAACCATATTTCAAATTAGAAAATGTGATTGACGGAGTTTTCACCGTTGCGAGCAAATTATACGGACTTCAATTCAACGAAACCAACGAGCTTGAAAAATATCATTCAGATGTAAAAACCTACAATGTTACCGACGAAGATGGCAAAGATGTAGCTTTGTTTTATGCCGATTTTCATCCAAGACCGGGAAAACGTGGTGGCGCCTGGATGACCGAGTATAAATCGCAGTATGTAAAAAACGAAAAAGAAGAGCGTCCTCATGTTTCGATCGTTTGTAATTTCACAAAACCAACAAAATCAGAACCTTCATTATTAACTTTTAATGAAGTAACTACGCTTTTCCATGAATTTGGCCACGCGTTGCACGGCATGTTAGCCAATACCGTATACCCAAGTTTATCGGGACCAAACGTGTACTGGGATTTTGTTGAATTACCAAGTCAGGTTCTAGAAAACTGGTGCTACGAAAAAGATGCGCTACAACTTTTTGCTAAACATTATAAAACCGGTGAGCCAATTCCGATGGAATTGGTTGAAAAAATAAAAGAATCGTCTAGCTTTCAGGAAGGAATGCAAACCGTTCGACAATTAAGCTTCGGAATGTTAGATTTAAGCTGGCATGCGATAAACCCAACAGAGGTTAATGATGTTAAAGCGCATGAAAAACAAGCTTTTGAACCAACAAAATTATATCCAGATGTTCCTGAAAATTGTATGAGTACAGCATTTTCTCATATTTTTCAGGGAGGTTATTCAGCAGGATATTATTCTTATAAATGGGCCGAAGTTTTAGATGCCGATGCTTTTGAATATTTCAAAGAACAAGGAATTTTCAGTAAAGAAGTTGCCAATAAATTCAAAAACAATATTCTTTCTATGGGCGGTACAGAGCATCCTATGACGCTTTATAAACGCTTCCGAGGAGAAGAACCAAAACCCGATGCGCTACTTAAAAGGGCAGGATTAATTGAAAGATAGAAGGTGAAAAAATCGTCATTCCGGACTTGATCCAGAAGCTCATCCAGTTGAAAACGTGATGGGATCCTGAATCATGTTCAGGGTGACGACTACTTCAAATCGAAAAAAATTTCAAAGCATACAAACCATTCTTCGGTATAAATAAGTTTTCTTACTTTTACCTGATAATCTCACGACAAAAAAATGTCAACGCATAGCATAGATCCAACTAAATGGGTAGATAAATACTCAGATTATCTCTTCAATTATACAATTGTAAGAGTAAACGATCGTGAGGTTGCTAACGATCTTATTTCTGAAACTTTTCTTGCCGGTCTCAAATCGATGGAAAATTTTAAGGGTGAAGCCAGTGAACGAACCTGGTTAATTTCTATCCTTAAACGCAAAATTATCGATCATTACCGCAGGAGCAATTCTAAAAAAGGACAGGCCGAAGTTCATATTAATTATCGTGACGGTGAAAACGATGGTGACTGGCTGGAAGAGCAGGTTGCCGATCAATTTGATAAAACTGCCGAGGACGAAATGGAAAACACAGAGCTAGGTATGGCAATTCTGGACTGTTTAGAAAAAATAAATACTAAGCATGCGACCATTTTTAAAATGAAAACTATCGATGGTATAGATACCGATGTAATTTGTAAAGAATTCGATATCACTCCGTCTAATCTTTGGGTAATAATCCACAGAGCCAGAACAGCTTTAGCAGCTTGTCTGGAAAAAAACTGGTTTTAACTATGCAGGAAGAAAAGAAATATATTGATTGCGATAAGGCGGAATGCTGCTGTGATAAAGGTCAGTATAAAGAAGCTGACTTGATGGAAAAAATGCAGCTTTTAGAGCATTTAGCAGAATGTCCTCGTTGTAGAGAATACAGCGAGCGTAACACACGCTTAACTAAACTTATCGAGAAAGCAAAATTAGAGTGCTGCTCGCCAGATGAGAAAGAATGCTGGCGTAAAGCTATCCAAGAAGAGCTTAGGAAATCTCACCTAGAATAACCAAAATTAGCACCCAGAATATTGGTGCAGCTTCTACCCAAAAAGAAGAATAGAATTTGTTTTGTTTTGTTCTTGAGGCCAACAACATTGTGATAACCAAAACTACGAATATCGCCAATCCTAGCAAGCTATATTCCACAGCGCTAGTTTTGAATAGTTCTAAACCTACCGCTAAAAAAAGCAAAACACCTCCAAAAATTTTAGTGTTCTTTATTCCCAATAGCTGCGGAATGGTTTTTAGTGAAGCATGATCATATCTTAAATCTCTAATTTCAAAAGGAAGCATCAATACCACATGTATTAATATTCGTTGAATTATAGCTATAATTTTATCCTGAAGCGAAATCTCATAATGATGTAATAAGGGTAACAATACTCCGGTTCCGGCAGCTGTAATAGCTATTACGAAAACTTTTATACCGGCGATATTCCTTAAATTTTGATGCCCTTTTAAGACAGGCGTTGCGTAAAGCAAGGTTAGCATTCCCAATATAGTCGAAACAAAAAGCGTTTTGTAATCTTGTTTCAGTGTAAACCACATTAAAGCTATAAAACAGAAAAACGAGAACACCTGTATAATCTTTAAATTCTCAGCAAGACTGGAATGATGCAAACCGGCAACACTGGCGTATTTTACAAAATTATAGCTGGTAACCGTTCCGAAGAAAATAAACCAAAGCAGGTTTTGATCAACCTCAATCCCAAACTCTAAAAAAGTAACCAGGGTAAAACAAACCACAGCAATCCCGGTATGGATACTGGAATTTAAATAAAAATTAAAAAGGTATTTTAGCGACTTCACCAGGCTAAAATAGGCAATTCTAATTTCTAAATGTTTTTATGGAAATCGAACCTAAAAATTTTAAGCTATAACTCTTCACTAGACGTTAAAAAATCTTTAAAACTGTGTCGCCTAATCTTTAAAGATTTACGATGAAATTACGTAATTTCGCGCCATCAAAACACAACTACAATATTGATGAGAACAGATTCTTTTGCCCTTCGACACATTGGTCCTAAAGAAGAAAATCTTAAAGAGATGCTACAGACTATCGGCGTTGATAGTTTGGAGCAACTTATCTACGAAACAATCCCAGATGATATTCGTTTAAAACAGCCCCTAAATTTGCCAAAAGCGCTTAGTGAGAATCAATACGCCGAGCATATTGGAAAGTTAGCTGCTAAAAATAAGGTTTTCAAATCTTACATTGGCCTAGGTTACCATCAGGGAATTATGCCTGCGGTAATACAACGTAATGTTTTAGAAAATCCGGGTTGGTATACGGCTTATACGCCTTATCAAGCTGAGATTGCTCAAGGAAGATTGGAAGCTTTGCTTAATTTTCAAACCATGGTAAGCGATCTTACCGGAATGGAAATCGCCAATGCCTCTCTTTTAGACGAATCTACTGCAGCGGCAGAAGCTATGGCCTTACTATTTGCGGTTAGAGATCGTAAGCAAAAAAAGGATAACGTAAATAAGTTCTTCATATCTGAACAGGTTTTACCACAAACCATCTCATTAATTAAAACCCGCGCAGAATTTTTAGGTATTGAAATCGTGCTTGGCGATCATGCCGAATTCGATTATTCCTCTGAATTTTTTGGTGCTTTAATTCAATATCCTGGAAAGCACGGTCAAATTTTCGACTATGCAGATTTTGTAAATAACTGTAACGAAAACTCGATAAAAGTAGCCGTAGCTGCCGATATCTTAAGCTTAGTAAAATTACAAGCGCCTGGTGAATTAGGTGTAGATGTGGTTGTAGGAACTACGCAACGTTTTGGAATTCCGCTAGGTTATGGCGGGCCTCACGCTGCTTATTTTGCAACTAAAGAGGCTTATAAAAGAAACCTTCCCGGGCGTATTATTGGTGTAACTAAAGATGCCGATGGTAATCATGCGCTAAGAATGGCGTTGCAAACCAGGGAACAACATATAAAACGTGATCGTGCAACGTCTAACATTTGTACTGCACAGGTTTTACTTGCGGTAATGGCAGGAATGTACGCGGTGTATCACGGTCCAAAAGGATTACAATATATTGCTGACACCGTTCATTATTCTACCACAAACCTTGCTTCTCAATTAGAAAAATTAGGTTACGAGCAGGTAAATTCAGCATATTTTGATACACTTCAGATAAAAGCAGATGCTGAAAAAATAAAAGCTGCTGCGGAAGCTAAAGAATATAACTTCTATTATCCTAATGCTGAAACTGTAGTGATTTCATTAAATGAAACTACTACTACAGAAGATGTAAATGCAGTAGTTTCCATTTTTGCTGAAGTAGCTAGTAAAAAAACTGAAGAACTTTCAGCATTAAAAGAAATTACCGCAATTCCTGAATCGGTTTCTAGAAAGACAGATTTCTTAACTCACGAAGTTTTTAACGCATACCATTCAGAAACTGAATTGATGCGTTATATCAAAAAATTAGAACGTAAAGATCTTTCGTTAAATCACTCCATGATTTCTTTAGGATCTTGTACCATGAAGTTGAATGCAGCTTCAGAAATGCTTCCTCTTAGTAATCCTCAATGGGGAAATATTCACCCATTTGCTCCTATAGAACAAGCTGAAGGTTATCAAATTATTCTTAAAGAACTGGAAGATCAATTAACCGAGATTACTGGTTTTTCTGCCACTTCTTTACAACCAAATTCTGGTGCACAGGGAGAATACGCAGGATTAATGGTGATTAGAGCCTATCATGAAGCTCAAGGCCAGGGACATCGTGATGTCTGTCTAATTCCTTCTTCTGCACACGGAACCAACCCGGCATCTGCAGTAATGGCGGGAATGAAAGTAGTAGTAACCAAAGCTACCGAAAACGGAAATATAGATGTTGATGATTTAAGAGAAAAAGCTATTGAGCATAAAGACAATCTTGCAGCTTTAATGGTGACTTATCCATCGACTCACGGTGTATTCGAATCGGCTATTAAAGAAATTACTCAGATTATCCACGATAATGGAGGGCAGGTTTATATGGACGGTGCTAATATGAATGCTCAGGTTGGTTTAACCAATCCGGGAAATATTGGTGCAGATGTTTGTCACTTAAACCTTCATAAAACCTTTGCGATTCCACATGGTGGTGGTGGCCCAGGTGTTGGTCCTATTTGTGTTGCAAAGCAACTAGTACCGTTTTTACCAGGAAACCCAGTAATTAAAACTGGAGGAGAACAAGCAATTGGCCCAATTTCTTCAGCTCCTTGGGGATCTTCTTTAGTATGTTTAATTTCTTATGCATATATCAAAATGCTGGGAAGCGGCGGACTACAGAAAGCTACCGAACATGCAATCTTAAACGCAAATTATATTAAAGAACGTCTTTCAGATCATTATAAAACGTTATACTCTGGCGAACGCGGACGTGCTGCTCACGAAATGATTTTGGATTGCCGCCCGTTTAAAGAAAATGGTATTGAAGTGACTGATATCGCTAAAAGACTTATCGATTATGGATTCCACGCACCAACGGTATCGTTTCCAGTTGCCGGAACTGTAATGATTGAACCTACAGAAAGTGAAAGCAAAGCTGAATTAGATCGTTTTTGTGATGCTTTGATTTCTATTAAAAAAGAAATTGAAGAATCTAGTGCAGATGAGCCAAACAACGTATTAAAAAATGCGCCACACACGATTAAAATGTTAACCGCAAGCGAGTGGAATTTACCTTATAGCCGTGAAAAAGCAGCTTTTCCATTAGATTATATTGCAGATAATAAGTTTTGGCCTACTGTTAGAAGAGTAGATGAAGCTTTTGGAGACAGAAATTTAATGTGTACCTGTCCTCCTATTGAAGAATATATGGAAGCATAACTTTTAAGATATATCATAAAAAAGGCTATCAATTTGATAGCCTTTTTTTATAACTAAAAACAATTAACACTTTATTAGCAAAATCACATTTAATTATTATCTTCCCTTAATAATTCAAAACGCGCGATGAATATTAAGATCACAGGAACGGGAAGCTATATCCCTAATGTTATTACGAAGAATGCCGATTTTCATTTACACCAATTCAAAAATCTGGACGGTAGCGACTTCCCTAATTCCAATGAGGAGACCATAAAAAAATTTAAAGCAATTACCGGGATTGAGGAGCGGCGCTATATCGATGACTCTCTTAACACTTCCGATATTGCTTTTATGGCAGCACAAAAAGCGATAGCATCTGCTAACGTAGATATTGAAACCCTAGATTACATTATTGTCGCCACCAATTATGGTGACGTTAAAAAAGGATCTATACAAAGCGATACGGTGCCGAGTATGGCCACACGTGTAAAAGCTAAGTTGCGCATTAAGAATCCTAAATGTGTATGTTACGACGTTCTTTTTGGATGTCCTGGCTGGATTGAAGGAATGATACAAGCACAGGCTTTTATCAAGTGCGGCATGGCCAAAAAATGCCTCGTTATAGGAGCGGAATCACTATCTAGAGTGGTAGATAAACACGATAGGGACAGCATGATATTTTCTGATGGCGCTGGTGCCGCTATCTTAGAAGCAAGCGAAGAAACCGGCGGTATTTTGGCGCACGAAACAGCTACGCATTCTTTAAGTGAATCTGAATATATTTATTTTGGAAAATCTAATAATCAGGAATCTGAATCTGATACGCGTTTTATTAAAATGAATGGTCGTAAAATTTACGAATTTGCGTTAATCAATGTTCCCAATGCCATGAAGTCTTGCCTGGAGCAAAGCGGAAAAGGAATAGACGATCTTAAAAAAGTATTTATCCATCAGGCAAATGAAAAAATGGATGAAGCTATTATCAAACGTTTCTATAAATTATTTGACAAAAAAACTCCTGAAGGCGTCATGCCAATGTCTATTAAAGAATTAGGAAATAGCAGTGTAGCCACGGTCCCTACTCTATTAGATCTGGTGATTAACAAACAAATCGATAATCAGGAATTGCAAAAAGGTGATATTATTTTACTGGCCAGTGTTGGTGCCGGTATGAATATAAATGCAATAGTATACGAATATTAAAATGTAGGAAGATACCTACCCCAGTAAACGATTCCAAAAAACATTAGAATTTTTAAACAAGCATGTAATAGCTCCATCAAAGGTTTTAGATCTTGGGATTCAAAACCCTTTTTCTGAAATTATGCGGAAAGAAGGATACAAGGTTACCAATACAACTGGTGAAGATTTAGATGAGAAATTTGATATGTAAAACAAGATTTTGAAGTCGTTACTGCTTTTGAAATCTTCGAACATTTATTGAACCCATACACTATTCTAAAAAAATATAAAGGCAGATAAATTAGTTGCTACCGTACCATTAAAATTATGGTTTGCTGAAGCGTATCGTAGCAAAACCGATATGCGTGATCGCCACTATCATGAGTTCGAAGACTGGCTATTCGATTGGCTTTTAGAAAAATATGGCTGGGAAATTAAAGACCGCGCAAATTGGACCAATCCTGTAAACAAGGTTGGAATCCGGCGAATTTTACGACAATTTACGCCGCGATACTATGCCGTTTACGCTGAACAAAAATAAATTTTCTAATATCACAAGCTTATGTAGCATGGCCAAAATATTCAGGCCAACAAACTAAGATTAGTCAAAACCGAAAACTATTTTATAAATCAATTATTCAAATTCGATAAATCTAGCTTGCTTCTTCGCTTCAACGGCATGCATAAATAAACGGGTTTAAAAAAAACTTCGATTTATAAAATTTATCCTGAAATTATAGAATATCGTAAGTTTACGCTAAAATTTAGCTTTTGAGAATTTATATCGTCATACCGGCACACAATGAAGCAGATTTTATTGGTTTAACCCTCCAATCTTTGGTTAGCCAGACTTTTCTACCAAGTAAAATCGTGGTTGTAAACGATCAAAGCACCGATGCGACTCCAAAAATTGTTCAGGATTTTATCAAAAAGCACCCTTTTATTCAGCTAAAAAACACCACCTCTTCTGAAGCACATCAACCGGGAAGCAAAGTGATTAATGCGTTTAACGCTGGTTTAGCAGAACTGGATGAAAATTATGATTTGATCTGTAAGTTTGATGCTGATTTGATTTTCCCTGAAAATTATTTAGAAACTATCGTTGAAATTTTCAAAAAAGATCCAAAAATCGGAATGGCCGCCGGACATTGTACCATCGAAAAAAATGGCGATTGGATTATCGAAAATCTAACCGATAAAGATCATATTCGTGGTGCTTTAAAATGCTATCGTAAAGAATGTTTTAAGGCTATTAAAGGGATAAAGCCAGCAATGGGATGGGATACCGTAGATGAACTTTTAGCGCAGTTTCACGGCTGGAAAATCCAAACTACAGACAAATTATTTGTAAAACATCTTAAACCAACAGGAGCTAATTATAATAACAAAGCTTCACGATATAAACAAGGAAAAGCATTTTATCGACTAGGCTACGGATTTTTAATTACCGGAATTGCTTCAGCTAAGTTAGCTTTTATGAAAAAAGACTTCGGTTTATTTCCTGCATATTTAAAAGGATATTTTCAGGCAAAAAGATCAAAGGAAGAATTATTAGTTTCCGAAGAAGAAGGAAAATTTATTAGAGACTTACGCTGGAAAAAAATGAAAGGCAAAATTTTCAAATAACAACATTTATTTTTTTGACTACAGAATTGAGTAAACTACCTTAAAGCTAGCCCATGAGTCGTTATTCGGAAACGAATTTTCAATTTCGAGGTAAGCCATGAAGTATTAAACCCTTTGGCGGTGCCAATAAAAAAAGCTCCTGAATTTGTCGAAACTCAGGAGCTTTTTAGTTATTTCGGTTTATTTTATTCTGAAGCCTTGTCCAACATTATCGCTAATGGCTTACCACTTGTGGCATTTGGATATTCTATTCCTAAAATTGCTGCCATGGTTGGCGCAATATCAACAATCTCTGAACGCTCGTATGTTTCACCATTTGGCACGCCAGCTCCAAAAAACAGTAATGGGGTGTGCGTATCGTAGTTAAAAACACTACCGTGGGTAGAACCTTTCCCGTAACCACTTCCCGGATGGGTTACTATAATTACATCTCCACTTCTTTTTTGGTTAAATCCGTTTTGAACAACATAACCTAATCCATTTGAAAAGTTGTTAGCCTGTAGTTCATTTCGAGTATATACTTTATAAACACCCGGCTGCTGAATTAAAAAATGCTCAATTTTAGATTCAACTTCAGCAGGATTTAAATCATTATCTGCCATGTACTCGTAATCAAAAAAGATCTGATTGTTTGATACATTTTTGATAAGTCCGTCACCAAATTTTTCCGTAGAAAAAGCAGAAAAATCGTCTTTCAATTTATCATAATCTAAATCTCCGGTTGGAATTCTATTTTGATCAAGAAAACCACCTACATGGCCGCCACCGTGATCTGCAGTTAGAAAAATGGTGTACTCTCCTTTTCCAACATTTTCATCTAAATAACTTAAAAGATCAGATAGATTTTTGTCTAATCTTAGGTAAGTATCCTCTACTTCTTTAGAGTTTGCGCCAAAGTTATGCCCTACTTTATCAGTACTAGAAAAACTAAGGGTTAAAATATCGGTGTCTTCATCTTTACCTAAATCTTCTCCTTTAATTGCTGCCAGTGCAAAATCCAAAGTGATGTCATCACCATACGGTGTTTGCGGAATCAAGCTATAATTCCCGTTTTTCTTACTTAATTTTTTCAGATTATAAGGAAAAGTAGCTTTGTCTTTACCTTTAAAACCATTCTCAAAATCGTTGTCATCTTCCCCGCTTTCGGTATAGGTTTCAATATCGTAGAGTGTATTCCACTCTTTTAAATATGAATCTGATTTTCCAGATTTATTGAAATCCTTAACCCAAGCAGGTAATTCTTCCATATAATAAGTACTTGTGATAAATTTCCCGTCATCGCCGCCCGAATACCAATACGCTGCATTTGCCGTATGGCCTGCCGGAAGTATAGAACCACGATCTTTGATAGAAACCCCGATAGTTTTTCCTCTAAACTGCGTATGCAATCTGTTTTGGTCTGAAAGTGTCGTTGCTTCTACACGATGTGGTGACATTTTACCTGCATCGGTTTTTGTACCCACCGATTCTACATCATCGTCCTGTGCACAATACACCATTTCTCCCGTAAACTTATCATACCAGTTATTCCCTATAATCCCGTGATTCATTGGGCTGGTTCCTGTCCAAACAGACGTATGTCCCGGTCCAGTGTACGTTGGCGCGTAATTGAAATGATTATTTCTGAAGTTAAAACCTTCCTTTATTAAGCGTTTAAAACCACCCTCTTCATATTTATTCCAAAACTTATTCAGGTAGTCATATCGCATCTGATCGACTACGATTCCTACCACCAATTTTGGTTTTTTATTTTTGATTTCTGATTGCTGTGCTTTTGTAGAGAAAGCAAAAAGCAACATAAATGTTGCCAGGTATATTCGTTTCATAATAACTAATTTGAAGAATGCTTCAAAAGTAAGAAACTTATAAACTTAAAGATTAATTCTACGTTAAATACTTTCGAAGTAAAATTTAGTATTTTAGCTTTACAAAAATTGTTTAATGACCTACCTGCACTCCATTGGCGAATACTTTATCATGCTGAAAGGTATTTTTGCCAGAATGACCAAAAGATCGGTCTTAAAGGATCTTATTTTTAAGGAAATCGATGAACTTATTATCGGTTCGTTGGGTATTGTTTGTTTCCTATCTTTTTTTATAGGAGCAGTTGTTGCAATTCAAACAGCACTAAACCTCAACAACCCTTTAATCCCTAAAAGTCTCGTAGCCTATGCGGCGAGACAATCGGTGATTTTAGAATTTGCTCCAACTTTTATTTCCATAATTATGGCAGGTAAAGTAGGCTCTTTTATAACATCGAGTATTGGGTCTATGCGGGTAACCGAACAAATTGATGCGTTAGAGGTTATGGGAATCAACTCTAAAAACTACTTGATTTTCCCAAAAATAGTAGCTATGATGACCTATCCTTTTGTGATCGCCATCTCTATGTTTTTAGGAATATTAGGCGCCTATGTTGCCGCGGTGTTTGGAGGATTTGTAACTCCCGAACAATTTGTTACTGGATTACAGGATGATTTTACTACATTCCATCTTATATATGCATTCATAAAAACATTTTTGTTTGCAATTATTCTTTCTACTGTGCCCGCATACCATGGGTATTACATGAAAGGAGGAGCCTTAGAAGTTGGTCATGCAAGTACCACTGCATTTGTTTGGACAAGTGTGGTGCTCATTGTAACCAACTATGTTGTTACTCAATTATTACTTAGTTAATTATGATAGAGGTAAAAGGTTTACATAAAGCTTTTAATGGCGAAGAAGTTTTAAAAGGTATCGATTTTGTTTTCGAGCGCGGAAAAACTAATTTAATAATTGGCCAATCTGGATCTGGAAAAAGTGTTTTTTTAAAAAATATGCTCGGTCTTTTTACTCCTGAACAAGGCGTAATTGAATACGATGGCAAACCTTATAGTACATTTTCTGATGAAGAAAGAAGAGAGCTAAGGAAAGAAATTGGAATGGTTTTTCAGGGAGGAGCACTTTTTGACTCTATGACAGTTAAAGAAAATGTTATGTTTCCGCTGAAAATGTTCACCAAGATGAAGAAAGCGAAGATGGAAGAACGAGTTAGTCTCGTTTTGGAGCGCGTAAACCTTGTTGGTGCAGATGATAAATTCCCTTCAGAAATTAGTGGTGGTATGCAAAAACGTGTTTCTATAGCACGGGCTATTGTAAATCAGCCAAAATATTTATTTTGTGATGAACCTAACTCGGGATTAGATCCTACGACCGCTACTGTTATAGATAATTTAATTCAGAAAATCACACATGAGTATGATATAACCACAATTATCATTACCCATGATATGAACTCGGTTCTGGAAATTGGTGAAAAAATTGCGTTTTTAAAAGATGGCGTTTTAGCGTGGACAGGCAACAAAGACGAAATCTTTAAGACCACAGACAAAACAGTGACCGATTTTGTGTATTCTTCAGACTTATTTAAAAAAGTAAGAGAAGCGCAACTGCAAGGTTACTAATTAGTAGATTTTACACTTAATGTATCAAGTTCTAGCCTAACATTTAACCAGGCTTCGAATTTCTTTCTGCTATTTTCTTTTTCAGTAGCAGTAACTTTATCTTTCCAGGTAATTGTAAATGTTGGAATGGTATCTACTTTCTGAAAATCAGTAATAACCTGATTAGAATATCCAAGATTCCTAATTTCGCTATAATTCACCTGAGCTTCTTTACTAAGACTTTCAAAATCGAATAAAGAAGTTCGGTATCTTTTTATTTGGTCTTCCAATAAGCGAATCTTGGCATCTTTATTCTCAACAACTTCCTGATTTTTCATATACAAATCTTCCAAAATACCACTACGAACCTGTGAGGATAATTGATCTAGATTTCCGCCGTCCTCAGCATTTTGATGTACAATAAGCTGTGATTCTTTAAGAGCTTCAATTTCATTTAGCTTAGCCCGCCAGGTGGCTACTGTACCTTCCGGAACTCGCTTACCTATTAAATAGACATCAATTCTTTTATTATCAAAATCGGATTCCTGCTTTAAAACTTCTGCTCCCAAATAACGAATATCATTACTAACAAAATCTTTTGCTTTAGTCTCAAATAAGGTTTTATTCAAAAGATTTATAAATAAAATGATACTAGGAATCATTACAATCACCGCAACTGCCGACGCAATTTGAGCTGTTCTTCTTCGCCTCTTGCTATTGGCATATCGCACCAATGGAAAACCTAAAAGTTTAGCAACCGCAAAGGTCGAAAGTGCAATAAAAACAGCATTTATAGAAAAAAGATAAAAGGCACCACCTGCGTTTTGCCATTGAGAATTTGCCAGACTAAAACCTACAGTACAAAGTGGTGGCATTAAAGCCGTAGCAATTGCCACTCCCATAATTACACTCGCAATAGTTCCTTTTTTAGACTTACCAACTATTAATGCCAGACCACCAAAAATGGCCACTAAAACATCTAATATCGTAGGATAGGTTCTTGCTTCAAGCTCTGGAGTAATTTCTGTAACAGGAGAGATTTTAAAATATACAAAAGCCGTAAGCACACTCAGCACTACCATGATACCGAGGTTTTTGAGCGACTTTTTTAGCGTATCTACATCATTAATGGCAACCGACATTCCAACACCTACAATTGGTCCCATTAATGGAGAAATAAGCATCGCTCCTATAACGACCGCCGTGCTACTTACATTAAGCCCTATGGACGCTACAAATATGGAAAAGATAAGAATCCAGGCATTGTGACCTTTAAAGGAAATATCTTTTCTTACCGCTTCTAATGTAGATTCGCGATCACTATCGGTTCGAATATCTAAAAGATCGTTTATAAATACTTTTGTACTCTGAAAAAACCCTTTTGCCTTTGCCTGATATTCCTCTTGAATTTCTTCGTTTTTGTTTTCGTTTTCCATATTCTTCAGCAGATAATGAATTTAAGCTTTAATCAGCTCTACTTCAGCATTAGGTTGAAATAAATAAATTTTACCGCTATTCACTTCCAGACACTCGTAACGCTTAATTCTTCTTGGACCTTTTTTAAAGACCTTTCCGTTATAGATCCTGAACAATGCACCAGCTGGCACTTCAAAAATATAGTTTTTATCGTTTGGTTGATCAAAACTTTTTAAAGCTATTGATAATCTAGCATCTGTATCACTACTTGCTGTTGGATTTTTAAAATGATTAGCTATTAGCGGTAGTAATTTTGACGGAAAAATTTCAGGATGAATAAATGGCAGCATTAAGTTTCTAAAAGTCAACTTCCATTCTCTACCGTGCGGCTTAATTCTTCTTCCGTATTTTTCGAAAGCAAGCAAGTGTGCAATTTCATGTACCAAAGTGATTAAAAATCGATATTGGTTGAGATTAGCATTAATTGTTATTTGCTGCGTCCCATCTGGCATTCTTCTATAATCGCCATGCCGAGTGCGGCGTTCGTTTACCACTTTTAAATGCACATTATTATCACGAATAAGCATAAAAGCCGGCTCTACCGCATGACTAGGCAAATATCTTGAAAGCACCTGATTCATCAATCCAATTTAAGGCGTACTATTAGAAACTTGAAGCATTTTCCCATTATAGAATTTACTTCCTGTTAAGCTGAAATTTTTAATATAGGAAGCCATTTCTGCTGCGGAAAGCGGAGCTTCAAGACCAGGAAATGCTTCTGCTAACATTTCAGTTTGTACTGCTCCCAATGCTAAGACATTAAATACTGGTCCCGATTCTTTATACTCTTCAGCTAAAAGTTCAGTTAAAGTTATAATTGCAGCTTTACTGGAAGAATATGCCGATAAACCAGCGAATTTCATACTTCCCTGAACGCCTCCCATACTACTGATACTTACAATATGAGATTCAGCAGTCATAAATGGCATTAACTGCTGTGTTAAACCTACTAAACCAAAAACATTAACCTCGTAAATATTTCTAAACTCGCTTAGAGTGGTTTCTTGAAATGGTTTATTCAAAAAAGCTCCTGCGTTATGGATAAGAATATCTATTTTACCATTCCATTCTTTTTCTACAAAATCTGAAGCTTTTTTTAAGTCGGATTCTTTTCCAAGATCAAAAGAAAAGCTGCTAATATTGTCCAATTTCATTTCAGATACTGGCGCCTGATTTCTTGAAAGCGCCAATACATTAAAATTTTCTTCAGCAAAAACTTTTACCAGTTCTAGACCAATACCCCGGCTTGTTCCGGTTATAACCACATTCTTCATTCTAATTCATCTTTATCTCCTTTTCCGGAGTATTTAACACTTTATGGATTCCAGGAATAATAGCTTCTACAACATTCGCCATATGTTCTGGATTCATTTCTGAAACCTCATCCTTTACATGATGGTAGTACGGATAATTTGTAAAATCGAACGTGCAAATGGTTTGTGCAGGCACTTTAAATTCCGCATAATAAGGATAATTATCGCTTCTTTTAAACAAATTCATTTGATTTGCCTCCGGTAAAAACCCTAAAGTTTGCTCCCCTGTATATTCATTAAATTTTTCAGCAAGATTACTTTCCTTGAATCCGGTTACATATGCCAGATAATCTTTGCCCGCCATGGGAACTCCAATCATCTCAAGATTAATCATGGTGTATAGATCGATTCCTTCTTCTTTAAGTCTTTTTGCACTATGGTAAGATCCTTTTAATCCCATTTCTTCTCCACTAAAAAGAATAAATAAAACACTTCGCTTGTTATCTTTAAGTTCTGCAAAGTATTTAGCTAACTCTACCACTGCTGTGGTTCCTGCTGCATTATCGTTAGCTCCGTTAGCGATAGAATCCCCCTCTACGGCATTAACTACACCAATATGATCATAATGCGCTCCAATAACTACAAATTCATCTTTAAGTTTAGGATCATTCCCTTCTAGATAACCTACTAAATTGAATGCCTTGGTATCCCCTATTGTGAAATGATCACGATAAGTATCGTAGTAAGATTTTACGCCATTTTCCTTAAATATGGTTGTAATGAAATTTGCTGCTTTTTCTATTCCTTCTGTTCCCGTTTTACGGCCCAATAAATCATCTGAAGCTAAGTACTCCAAATTATCTTTCATATCGTTTGCAGAAATTTCTATCTCTGCCGTTCCCTGAGCGTTACAGGAAAACAATCCGGCCATACTAATAGCCAGGATTCCTAAAGTTATAATTGGTTTTCTCATGTTAGCTAAAATAAAAAAATCCCACGATTAAACGTGGGATTCTTATCTATTCTAATATCCAGATTATTTTATGCGAGCATAGTCACTGGATTCTCTATAAATGTCTTAAGATCTTTTAAGAAAGCCGCACCGGTTGCACCATCTACAGTTCTATGATCACAAGCTAAAGTGAGCTTCATTGTATTACCAACTACAATCTCGCCATTCTTAACTACAGGCTTCTCTACGATAGCTCCTACAGAAAGTATAGCTGAATTTGGTTGATTAATGATACTGGTAAATTCAGTAATACCGAACATGCCTAGGTTAGACACTGTAAAAGTACTTCCTTCCATTTCTTTTGGCTGAAGTTTTTTATTACGTGCTTTACCTGCCAGGTCACGAACATTCCCTCCTATTTGCGTCATCGACATTTGATCTGCAAATTTAAGCACAGGAACAACAAGACCTTCTTCTACAGCTACGGCAACCCCCATATGGATATGTTTGGCAATTTTCATTGCATCACCAGTCCACTGGCTATTTACCTGCGGATGTTTACGAAGTGCCATTGCGCTAGCTTTAATTACCATATCATTGAAAGATACCTTAGTATCTGGCATCGCATTAATCTGCTTTCTGGACTGCATAGCATTAGTCATATCTACCTCTATAGTAAGATAGTAGTGTGGAGCAGTAAACTTAGATTCGCCAAGACGTTTTGCGATTGTCTTACGCATTTGAGAATTTTTGATCTCCTCAAAACTTTCTTCACCAGCAGGAACATAAGGAGCAGCTACAGAAGTTTCTGCTTCTTTCTTTGTAGTTTCTTCTTTGGCGGCAGGAGCAGCAGATGGCTTGTAAGACTCTATATCTTTCTTAACAATTCTTCCGTTCTCTCCTGAACCTTCTACTTTAGATAGATCAATTCCTTTATCCTCTGCCATTTTTTTAGCCAGTGGAGAAGCGAAAATTCTACCATCTTCTGATGTTGATTTCGTTTCGTCTGATGTAGCTTCTTCTACATTCTCTCTAGCTGCAGAAGTTTCTTTATCAGCTTTAGGAGCAGATTTTTTTGGAGCACTAGCACCGGTAATATTAGAAACATCGGTTCCTTTAGGACCAATAATCGCTAATAGACTATCTACAGGAGCAGTTTCTCCTTCTCCAATTCCAATTTTAAGAAGCGTACCTTCGTAGAAAGATTCAAATTCCATCGTCGCCTTATCGGTTTCGATTTCAGCAAGAATATCTCCTTCAGAAACCTCATCACCTTCTTGTTTCAACCAGGAAGCAACTGTACCTTCTTCCATAGTATCACTAAGACGTGGCATTTTTACTATCTCTACACCTTCAGGAATTTCTCCTCCTTCAGATGAGGCAGCCTCGTCTTCGGCAGTCTCTTCTTCACCTTCTTCAGACTTATCATCATCAGCAGCTTCAGAAGAACCTCCATTTAAAAGTCCAGAAATATCTTCTCCCTCTTCCCCGATGATTGCCAAAAGCGTATCTACCGGAGCTGTTTCACCTTCCTCAATTCCTATATGTAATAATGTACCTTCGTAGAAAGATTCAAACTCCATCGTCGCCTTATCGGTTTCGATTTCAGCAAGAATATCTCCCTCAGCTACTTTATCTCCTTTTTGTTTTAACCATTTTGCCACAACACCTTCTTCCATGGTGTCGCTTAATCGCGGCATGTTAATTACTTCTGCCATAATTATTATAGTTTATGTGGTAAGAAAGGGTAATCCTCTTGTTCGTAAACCACATCGTACATTACGTTTTTATCTGGGAAAGCAGATTCTTCAGCAAACTGTTCACATTCTTTCACCTTATCTTTCACTCGCTTATCAATATCCTTGATATCATCCTCGGTCGCATATTTCTCTTTAATAAGAATATTTCTAACCTTAGTAATTGGATCGATTTTTTGATATTCTGCAACTTCATCCTTCGTTCTATAGTGCTGAGCATCACTCATTGAGTGTCCTCTATAACGATACGTTTTAAGCTCTAGGAATGTTGGGCCTTCACCTTTTCTTGCACGCGTTATTGCTTCATCTAAAGCCTCTGCAACTTTCTCTGGATCCATCGCATCTACCGGCGCGCATGGCATTTCGTATCCATTCCCAAGTTTCCAGATATCCGTACTTTTAGCAGTTCTTGCTACTGAAGTTCCCATTGCGTAACCGTTATTTTCTACGCAAAAAACTACTGGAAGATTCCAGTTCACAGCCATTGTTAAGGTCTCATGCAAAGATCCCTGACGAGTTGCCCCATCTCCCATGAATGTAAGAGTAACTGCATCTCTTTTAAAATATTTATCTGCAAATGCAAGCCCGGCACCTAAAGGAATTTGTCCTCCAACAATACCATGACCACCATAAAAACGATGTTCTTTAGAAAAGATATGCATAGAACCTCCTAAACCTTGTGAAGTCCCTGTACCTTTACCGTAAAGCTCTGCCATTACTCTTTTAGGATCTACTCCCAAACCAATTGGCTGTACGTGATTACGATAAGCCGTAATCATACGATCTTTATCGGTATCCATCGCATGTAAAGCTCCTGCCAAAATAGCTTCTTGCCCGTTATACAAATGTAAAAAACCTCTTACTTTTTGCTGAATATAAACTTGCGCAAGCTTATCCTCAAACTTACGCCAAAACAGCATATCCTCATACCACTTTAAATAGGTGGCTTTTGTTATTTTCTTCATTTACTTAAAAATTTTTATGGCTTTACAGATAGATTTCGCCAAGCGAGTAACAAAAATACTATTTATAATAAGAATGGAAAACAGTTTTAGTGCAAAAATCTTTATAGGACTACAGATTAAGTTTATCGAAAATAAACGGTAATAAATCCTTTATCGATTTCGCTTTATACACTTTTCCAGTTTCTCCCATAAAATAGATTGGAATTCCTGTAGATTGATTCACTTCATATTCTGAAATCGACTGCCGGCAAGCACCGCATGGTGGGATAGGCGAAGTAATTTCTTTGCTAAGCGATTTAGCCGTAACAGCCAAAGCTTTCATTGGCATTCCAGGATATTTAGAACCGGCGTAAAAAATTGCAGTCCGTTCTGCACATAATCCAGATGGATACGCAGCATTCTCCTGATTGCTACCAGAAACAACTTCATTATTGTCCATCAAAATTGCAGCGCCTACCTTAAAATTTGAATAGGGAGCGTAGGCCTTATCTCTTGCTACTATAGCTTTATTCATTAAAATTTGAATAGGCTTTGGCAATTCAGATTTCGACTGAAAAACATCTAATTCTGCTGAAAACTTAATTTTTTCCATAATGAAAATTTCGGGCTACCAAAGTAAACAAAAAAGCACCAAAATAAAATTGGTGCTTTTTTCAAATTGTTATTTTATATTTTCACTAATTAATGTATTCATCACCAAAATTAAAAGTAAGACCAAATCGTAAAGTTTTATCTAAGGGACTTGGAAAATCTGAAGTAGAAAATAAATACGAAACATCGATTATCACAAAATCATCATACGTAAACCCGCCTCCAAAAGACACAAACTTACGATAGCCTTTTTCATCACTCTCATTAAAATAACCTGCCCTCAATTTTATAGCATCTCTAAAAGAATATTCTGTACCAAGCGCCCAGGTAACTTCTTTCATCTCTTCACTAAACCCATTTGGAGCATCAGAAAAAGATTTAAAAATACCACTAATTGCACTTACATTATTATAGGTATCATCGTCTTCTCGATCGATAACACCATCTCCATTAAAATCTTGAGGAGTGGGAACAAGCAATTTATTGAACTCTAAATAAACACCGAGCTTACTATCTGGATTAAAAATAAAATCAAAACCTCCACCGAGTCTCAAATTAGTAGGAATAAAATTTTCCTGCCCAGCATCATCATATTTCATCTTAGGACCAATATTACTTATATTAACTCCTAATCTCCATATTCCGTCGAAATTCTGAAATACTACTTCTTCACTTTGATAATATGCTGCTACGTCTACACCAAAACTTCCGGCTGCACCTAGATCCTGGCCGTCACTCAAACCAAGATCAGATCTCAGGTATCTTCCCGCAACTGCCATAGAAAAAGTTTCACTAAGCTTTAAAGCATAAGAAGCATCAAAAGTTAGTTCGTTAGGATTTACAGGCAAAGGAAATTGGTCAATGGTTTGCCTAGTTTCTATAGTTCCCAAACTAAAAAATCTAAAACTAGCCGCAAACGCACTACGATCGTCAATTTTACGATAATAACTTAAATCCCCTAAAAAGATATCACTTACAATATCTTTTAAATAAGGAGTATAAGACATTCCTATCCCATTTTCTGAAGTTGCAAAAGCAAATTTTGCAGGATTCCATTGCTGAGAAAAGACATCTACAGGAGTAGCCACACCTTGATCTCCCATACCGGCTGCTCTAGCATCTGCAGCCACAAGCAAGAAAGGGACAGCTGTAGTAATTACCCGATCTCTCAATTCTTGTGCACGAAAATGATTAGAAGTGAAAACTAGACCTAATAATAAAATTGTTGAAAGTTTTTTCATCGCAGTAAACTAAATGATAAACAAATATATGCCAATATTATTAGAAGCTAAGGAAGCTCTTTTTAATTTTCGATTAAACACTCTAATCCTTCGTTAGAAAGAAAATGAACCAGCTGGATTGGATAAACAAAATTTCACTACATAACAAACATTATTTTTTAAGCAAAAAGCGTAGAAAAAATATTAATTTTACAGCTTTAGGCATTTTATTTGTGCATATTTGCCTAAGTATTTGAAGAGAGCAAATACTTATTTTGACATGTATTGAGATTAAAGTATTGGTTTAAGGGCAAATAAACTTGTACTTTTAGCGTTAATTATTATATTGCAAAGCCTAAATTCTACCTAAAGAGAACATGAGAATGAGAAAGAAAACTGCTTTCAGAGCACTTTTTACCATCGCTTTGGGCGTTGGTCTAGTAGGATGTAACAATTCAAAAAATTACAAAAACAGCTCCAGAGCTACCGGTTGGGATATTAATTCTAAAGACGGTGGATTTCAATCAAAAACAGACTACGACGAACAAGAGCCTGCTCCTGGCTTAGTATTTATTGAAGGAGGTACTTTTACAATGGGACAAGTACAGGATGATGTGATGCATGATTGGAATAACACTCCTACTCAGCAGCACGTTCAGTCCTTTTATATGGATGAAACTGAAGTTACTAATCGTATGTACCTAGAGTATCTGGATTGGTTAAAAAGAGTTTTCCCACCTAGCCAGGAAAATTATAGAAATATTTATTATGGTGCAGTTCCTGATACCTTAGTTTGGAGAAACCGACTTGGATACAACGAAACTATGGTAAACAACTATCTAAGACATCCTGCCTATGCAGAATATCCTGTAGTTGGAGTTAGTTGGGTTCAAGCTGCCGAATTCAGTAAATGGAGAACCGATCGTGTAAACGAAAAACAGCTAGTTGAAACTGGATATATTGCTGAAGAAACTTTATATAAAAATGATGCAGGTGCCACATTTAGCACAGAAACCTATATCAATGCGCCAAGCCGGGTTTACGGTGGAAACACAGAAATGACCCAGAGTGGTAAGAAATCTCAAAAATTATTAGAGAATCAATCTACAGATAGTCTTGGGAATACTTCTGGTGGTAAACAATATGTACAGCGTAAAGACGGAATTTTATATCCAGAGTATCGTCTTCCTACAGAAGCGGAATGGGAATATGCAGCCTTAGGCTTGGTTGGTATCCGTGACTATAATAATTATCGCGGTAGAAAAAAATACCCTTGGGACGGAAGATACACTCGTAGTGGAGATTTAAGAAAACAAGGTGATCAATTAGCGAACTTCAAACAAGGCTCTGGTGATTACGGTGGTATTGCCGGATGGAGTGACGATGGAGCAGATATTACCGCCCCGGTGATGAGCTACGAAGCAAATGATTTTGGCCTTTATGACATGGCTGGAAACGTGGCAGAATGGGTTGCTGATGTTTATCGCCCAATCGTTGATGATGAGTTTAATGATTTCAACTATTATAGAGGAAATGTTTATACTGAAAACAGCATCAATGAAGATGGTACAGTTCAGGTAGTAGGAAGTGACGACATAAAATACGACACTCTTAGTACAGGAAGAGTTGTAGCTAGAAATCTACCAGGTGAAATTCTTCAGAAACCAATAACTGAAGATGATACTTACATGAGAACTAACTTTTCTAAAAGCGACAACAGAGATTTTAGAGATGGAGATAAAAGTTCTAGCCGTTACTATCAACCTTTTCAGGATATCGACAATTCTTCTAAAAGAATGTACAATTCTCCAGACTACGACAGAGTAGCTACCGGAGATACAACACAGGCTAAACCAAAATACGACAGCAAGGAAAGAACAACCTTAATTAGTGATGACGTTCGAGTTTATAAAGGTGGTTCTTGGAGAGACCGTGCTTACTGGTTAGATCCATCACAAAGAAGATATTTCCCACAAGATATGGCTACCGATTATATTGGTTTTAGAAATGCAATGTCTAAAGTAGGATCAAAATCCATGGATAACATAAAAAGAGCTAAAAGCAAATAGAGCTTTCAGTTTTAAAGAAATATTCACAGAAAAAGCCCTATTCATTTAGGGCTTTTTTTATACCTTAATTTCATGAATATAGCAAAAATACACCGTAGATTCCTAACAAGTTCAGGAGTTAGCACAGACACCAGAAACATTAAACCCAACAGCCTATTCTTTGCGCTAAAAGGTTCAAATTTTAATGGAAATCAGTTTGCAGAAGAAGCTTTATCTAAAGGAGCTGAAGTTGCTATTGTAGATGAAGAGATTTACGCTAAAGAACAAGAAAACTATATCCTTGTGGATGATTGCCTAAAGGCTTTGCAGGAATTAGCTACTTTTCACCGACAATTTTTAGGAATACCCATTATTGCAATAACCGGAAGTAACGGCAAAACCACCACCAAAGAATTATTAAACGCCGTACTCTCTAAAAAATACCATACTGTAGCTACAAGTGGAAATTTAAATAATCATATTGGTGTCCCACTCACCTTATTAAAAATGGACCAAACTACGGAAGTTGGTATAGTTGAAATGGGAGCCAACCACCAGGGAGAAATTGAATTTCTTACAGAACTCACTTTACCAGATTACGGTTATATTACGAATTTCGGAAAAGCCCATTTAGAAGGCTTCGGAAGCATTGAAGGAGTTATTAAAGGGAAAAGCGAATTATACCAACATCTTATAGATCATAAGAAGCTTTTATTTCTGAATTTAGATGATACAGTTCAAAAACTACATGATAGCTACTCCCACATCTTCACCTTCGGAACCAGCGAGAGCGCCGCTGTTACTATTAATTACAATTCTGAAAATAAATCAGAGTTTGCATCTTTCAACTTTAACAACGTAAACTTTACGAGTCAATTAACCGGGCAATACAACGCTTTTAATGCAGCTGCAGCCTTAACCATTGGATTATACTTTAAAGTTCCGTTTGAGGATATTAAAAGCGCTATTGCCAATTACTCACCAAGCAATAATAGATCCCAAATTCAAAAGACAAAAAACAATACACTTTTACTTGATGCCTATAATGCCAATCCAACAAGCATGCTTTCGGCATTGAAAAATTTTAAAGAACTATCTACAGCTCTTAATAAAGTAGTGATTATTGGTGATATGTTAGAATTAGGGCAATATACTGCCGAGGAGCACCAATCTATTGTAGACATATGCAAAGATTCAGGATTCGAAAAAGTCTATTTAATTGGAAAACATTTTAAAGAAGCTATAACTCCCACCTCATTTAAAAAGTTTGAGACGACAAACGCCTTAAAAAACTTCCTTAGCAAAGAACCAATAACTAACTCTTACATCTTGATAAAAGGATCACGCGGCATAGCCTTAGAAAAATTAACAGATGTTCTATAAATGAACAGAGAATAAATAAAAAAAGCTTCCAGATTTGGAAGCTTTTTCTTTTTGTGGGCGCGAAGGGATTCGAACCCCTGACCCCTTGGGTGTAAACCAAGTGCTCTGAACCAACTGAGCTACGCGCCCTAATGAATGCCTTAGCTAAAAAAAGCTTCCTTTTACGGAAGCTTTTGAATGGTTGTGGGCGCGAAGGGATTCGAACCCCTGACCCCTTGGGTGTAAACCAAGTGCTCTGAACCAACTGAGCTACGCGCCCCATTCATTATTGCGAGTGCAAATATAGATTAGTTTTTCTTCTGCACAAAGAAAAAAATTAAAAATTTTAAATTATTTCAGCTATAGTGAAATTACTACCCCCACAAAAAATTAAATCTTCTGCTCTAGCATTTTTCAAAGCGAAATCATAAGCAATTGAAACACTTTCAAATACCTTTCCTTTTAACCCAAATTCAGTAGATTTCTGCATTAATTTTTCAGCCTCTAAACCTCGCGGAACATCTGGCTTGCAAAAATAATAAATAGCTTTTTCAGGAAACATTGGTAATATTTCATCTAAATCTTTATCGCTAACTACGCCCAAAACAAAATGCAATTGCTCGTACTTTTCATTTTTTAATTGCTCGAACACATATTTTAGTCCGTCGCTATTATGAGCCGTATCACAAATTACTTTGGGTGAATACTGAAGAACATCCCATCGCCCCCTAAGATTAGTATTTCTTCGAACATTATTTAATCCTTCTCTAAGATTATCTTCAGAAATTAACCAATCTTGAAAAATAAGCTGATTGATAACTGCAACAACTCCGTTTATATTCTTTTGCTGATAACTTCCCAATAGATCTGTACTAAGATCTACAGGAATCTTACGTTCTTCAGCAAAAACAATTTCAGAATTTCTTTCTTTTGCGATTTTTCTGAATACAGGTTCTGTTTCAGGATGTTTTTCTGAAATAACAACAGGAATATTCTCTTTTATAATGCCTGCTTTTTCTCCGGCAATTTCATCTAATGTATTCCCTAAAAATTGGGTATGATCTTTACCAATATTGGTTATTAAAGAAACTTCAGGAGTAATGATATTAGTGGAATCTAAACGACCTCCCATTCCAACTTCAATAACTGCAATATCTACTTTTTCTTCAGCAAAATACCAAAATGCCATTCCTACACTCATCTCAAAAAAAGACAAACTTTCTGCTTCTAAAAAAGGTCTATTATTTTCTATAAAATCGACAACAGCTTTTTCCGAAATATAATTACCGTTTATTCGAATGCGTTCTCGATAATCTTTTAGATGAGGTGAAGTATATAATCCAACCTTATAACCTGCTTCCTGCAACACCGAAGCTATCATATGACTACTAGAACCTTTTCCATTAGTTCCCGCCACATGGATGCTCTTAAAATCGTTTTCAGGATTATTAAGATGCGCTGCTAGTTTTAAGGTATTGGATAAATCTTTTTTGAAAGCTGAACTTCCCACACGTTGATACATGGGTAACTGTTGAAACATCCAATCAACAGTTTTCTGATAAGTCATCAATTATTCAGATAATTTGAAGTTATAAACTATAGTTCCTACCTGACGAGAAGGAGCATCTGTATCACTATTAAATTTAGTTGCCATTGCTGCCTTCCGTGCTGGCTCTGTTAAACAAGTAGCATTATTAGTGGTTCCTTTTACACCAGGAGTAGCTGCAATTACCTGTCCCTGGCGATTTACCTCTATACGAACCACAACAATACCAGATTCGTTACAATCCTGAACAAATTTTTCTTTATTTAAAGCGCGTCTACCACCAAGACGATAATTACCATCGCCATCAAGCCCAGCTCCATTACCATAATAGCTTTTTGCATTTGGATCGCCATCTGGAGAACCTTTATCTCCAGCTGCATTATCATTACCTTCTCCTCCACTTGCTTCTCCGCTTCTTTCAGGACCATTTAAAATGCTACTCATCGCATCGGTAGTAGATTTATCTGGCTTTGGATCTGGTTTCTTTGCAGGCTCTTCCTTCTTAGGCTTTTCTTTTGGCTTTTCGGTTTCGACGGGTTTTTTGACCTCCTTTTTTTCTTCAACTACAGGTGCTTCTTCCACTTCCTGAGTTACCACCTGATCTTCAACTACAGGTTCAGGCTCCGGAGGTGTAACCGCCGGACTTGTATTTTTAGGTGCAGATTCAATAGGCTTGGTAGGCTGATCGTTTCCTGACCCTACTTCAGATGTACCAAAATTAATAGCTATACCGTCCTCTGGTGGTGGATCTAGATAAGTAAAACCAAAAAAGAATAAAATGACTAGCAGCAGTATATGTAATACTACTGTAATCGTTAAAGATTTTTTTTCATGTTTGGTTTCTAAGAGCGCCATATTATTCCGGTTTTACCGCTAGGACTATTTTATATCTATTTCTATTAGCAATATCCATTACGTTTACTGCCTTTTCGATTGGCACACCTTCTTCTGCACGTAAAATTATTGTTGGATTTTCTATTCCTGCCAGTTTACTTTTCAATGTACTTTCTAAGGCTGAATTACTAATTCGCTCATCATTAATATACACCTGCAGTTCTTTAGTTATGCTTACCGAAACATTCTGCTGGTTTGTGGTCTTTCCTTTAGCTTTTGGAAGAATTAGATCCAAAGCCTCTGGAGTAATTACCGGAGAAGTTAGCATAAAAAATATCAATAACAAGAATACAATATCTGTCATTGAGCTCATACTAAACTCCGGACTAACTTTATTTCTCCCTCTTAAATTCATATTAAGCTGGCTCGTTTAAAAGATCTAAAAAGTCTACCGCAGTAGCTTCCATTTGATGCACAACTTTATCGGTCTTTACCACCAGATGGTTATATCCAATATAAGCGATAATCCCTACAATTAGACCTGCAACAGTGGTCGTCATTGCTGTATAAATACCTTCAGCTAACAGTCCCATTTGTGCCTGACCGCTACTAGTTGCTAACTCATGGAAAGCAATTACCATTCCAATCACCGTACCCAAGAAACCAATCATAGGTGCAGCTCCAGCAATAGTTGCAAGAATACTAACATTTTTTTCAAGTTTATAAACTTCCAGACGGCCAGCATTTTCAATAGCGGTATTGATATCCTCTAGTGGACTACCAATTCTTGAAATTCCTTTTTCGGTTAGTCTTGCTACGGGATTATCTGCTTGAGAGCAACGCATTTTTGCCGACTCGATATTACCGTTAGAAACACTGTCTTTAATTTGATGCATAAAGTTTTTATCTACCTGGCTTGCCGATTTTATAGCAAACAATCTCTCAAAATAGATATAAACCGCGGCAAAAAGTAAAATAAAAAGAATAAGGATAATGATCTGCCCAGCAATACCACCACTTAATAATAAATCGAATATAGAAAGTGTTTTTTCTTCTGAAACCGCTGCAGTATCCTGCGCTGTTTGCGCAATGGTATCCTGCTGAATAAAATATAGCATACTAATTGATTAGGGTTTTTTAGTTTAACGTGATAAACGGATTTAAATTGTTGCCCAAATTTAGTAAAATAATCATCAGAATAATTCCTTATCTGCATTCATTAAGAAATTACTAACAGATAAGGAAATGAATATGTTATACTAACTGTTTAAGAGCAACCTCAAATGCGGTTTTACTAATATTTGTACTGCTACTATTATTATTGAACGTATTCTGGATTGCATTTTTAATAGTGATTGATGTATCATTGAAGATAGCCTCATCTGTCATTTGTACGCGACGCTCCATAAAATAAGCAAATACGCGAGCCATCCCGCAATTCGAAATAAAATCTGGGATTAAACTTACACGCTCATCAATAAATTCCATAATAGGGCCAAAGAAAATTTCTTTATCTGCAAAAGGAACATTTGCCCCACAAGAAATCACTTCCAACTTTCTATCGATTAAATTAGAAATTTGATCTTTAGTTACCAATCTAGAAGCTGCACATGGCGCAAAGATTTCAGCATCAATATTCCATATTCTCTCATTGATTTCTTCAAAAGGAATTAAGTTTGGTGCATTCAGTGTATTTCCTTCTTTGTTCAAGAATAAGTCTTTGATTTCCTCAAAAGAAAAACCGTCTTCTTTAATTAAACCACCGGCACGATCGATAATCCCGACTACCTTTGCTCCCATCTGCGATAAATAATAAGCAGCCGCCGAACCTACATTTCCAAATCCTTGTACGATCGCTTTCTTACCTTTTATAGCTCCACCGTAAATATTATAATATTGATTTACAGCTTCAGCAACACCAAAACCGGTAATCATATCGGCTACAGTATATTTTCTGGATATATCTGGAGAGTAATCTGTATTTTCTAAAACCTTAATTACTCCTTGGCGAAGCTGGCCTATTCTATTAATCTTATCTGCTTCGGTTGGTTGAAAATAGCCGTTAAAAACACCTTCTTGTGGATGCCAAACTCCGCAATTTTCAGTAATAGGTATTACTTCATGAATTTCATCTACATTTAAATCACCGCCAGTTCCGTAGTAACTTTTTAATAAAGGAGAAACCGCTTTATACCAACGCTCTAAAACACCTTTTTTACGTGGATCTTTAGGATCGAAGTTTATTCCCGATTTTGCTCCACCAATAGCAGGTCCAGAAACGGTAAATTTTACTTCCATTGTTTTTGCTAAAGAAAGCACCTCATTTTTATCCAATCCTTCTCGCATTCTGGTTCCACCTCCAGCGGCACCACCTCTTAAAGAGTTGATTACCGTCCAACCCTCAGCTTCCGTTTCAGGATCATTCCAATGAAAAACAATTTCCGGTTCTTTATTCTCGTAAACTTTTAATAATTCTTTCATGTATGTGTGATTTGCGTCAAAGATAATTATTCATAAAATTTAAATAGCTTCAAAGGCAAATACCTTTCCTGAAGAATGATCTTTTTTAGCGCCGGTAACCGAACTTAAAACGTTCACTTTCCCTTCTAATTTAAGTACACCTAACAATCCAAAAATTAAAGCTTCTTTAAAATCGATAATCTTGCTATCTGGAATTATAAATTCACAATTTGAATACTCTCTAAATTGTTGAATAAGAAAATCGTTAAACGCGCCACCACCCGTCACTAAAATTTTAGATCCTACATTATTATCCAAAACTTTTGCTAATTGCTGTGCTACATGTACCGTATAGGTATGTAAAATATCGGGAATAGGTATTTCTTCGGAATCAATAAGCGGCAAAACTTCAGCTTTTACCCATTCGATGCCGAGAGATTTTGGAGGTTTTTTAGCATAATAATTAAGATTGCTTAATTGCTGAAGTAATTTTTTATGTAACCGTCCCCCTGAAGCAATTTGGCCTTTATCGTCGTAAGCTTTTCCCAATTTCTTAGTAAAATAATTCAGTACGGTATTTACAGCACAAATATCGTAAGCTAGCATTTTCTTATTTCGCTCTTCAGAGATATTTGCAAAGCCCCCTAAATTCAAACAATATTGATATTCGCTAAAAAGTAATTGATCGCCAATAGGCACCAGTGGCGCTCCTTGCCCCCCTAACGCAACATCCTGAACTCTAAAATCGCAAACCACATTACTTTGAAGATAATCTGCAATTTCAGGGAGATTTCCTATTTGTAAAGTGTATCCATTTTGTGGCTCATGTTTTATCGTATGGCCATGCGAACAAACAGCATCCAGATTGTCGATCTTATAGTCAGCAATAAATTGAAGAATCACGTTGGCCAAATATCTAGTATACTTTTTATCTAAATCTTTTAACTCTTCTTGGTTCAAAGAAATTCCTGAATTCAGCAATTCGCGCCATTCTTCAGAATAATCTATAGTTTGAGCCTCAAGAATTTTAAAATTATAGTTATTTTCAGCAGAGAAATGGAGGTATGCCAAATCAATTCCATCCAACGAAGTGCCAGACATCACTCCAATTACGAAATAGTCTTTTTTTCTCATATTCTCAAAAATAAATATTTTTTGTTGAAAAATACACACTAAAAATTTATATTTGATAAGTATAATTATCTTTTTCTAAATTTATATTCAATGAATTTCGAATTAACCGAAGAACATATAATGATTCGCGATGCCGCTCGCGATTTTGCTAAAAATGAATTACTTCCCGGCGTTATCGATAGAGATGAGAAACAAGAATTCCCAAAAGAGCAAGTTAAGAAAATGGGGGAACTTGGATTTATGGGAATGATGGCTTCACCTGAATATGGCGGTGGTGGGATGGACACTATTAGTTATGTCCTGGCCATGGAAGAAATTTCTAAAATCGATGCATCAGCATCCGTTATCATGTCGGTAAACAACTCTTTAGTTTGCTGGGGATTGGACACCTATGGCTCTAAAGAACAAAAGGAGAAATATCTGGCAAAGCTTACAACTGGAGAAAAATTAGGTGCATTTTGCTTATCTGAACCCGAAGCTGGTAGTGACGCTACTTCTCAGCGTACTTCCGCAATCGATAAAGGAGATCATTATTTATTAAACGGAACCAAAAACTGGATTACCAATGGTGGTACCGCAGATTACTATCTGGTAATCGCACAAACCGATCGAGATAAAAAACACCGCGGAATAAATGCCTTTATTGTAGAAAAAGGATGGGAAGGTTTTGAAATTGGCCCGAAAGAAAACAAGTTGGGAATTAGAGGAAGCGACACGCATTCTTTAAATTTTAACGACGTAAAAGTTCCTAAAGAAAATAGGATTGGCGAAGATGGTTTTGGTTTCAAATTCGCTATGAAAACATTATCGGGTGGTAGGATAGGTATTGCAGCGCAAGCTTTGGGAATTGCCTCTGGCGCTTTCGAACTAGCTAGGGATTACAGTAAACAACGTAAAGCTTTTGGTACTGAAATTAGCAATCACCAGGCTATTGCTTTTAAGCTTGCAGATATGTATACGGCTATAGAAAGCTCACGACATTTAGTAATGAAAGCTGCTTGGGACAAAGACCAGAAAACAAGTTACGATTTAAGTGGTGCGATGGCAAAATTAAGTGCCTCGCAAACAGCAATGGATGTGACAGTAGAGGCAGTACAAATACATGGCGGCAATGGCTTTGTAAAAGAATATCATGTCGAGCGATTAATGCGAGATGCAAAAATTACGCAGATTTACGAAGGAACTTCAGAAATACAGAAAATTGTAATTTCAAGAAGCGTACTTAAATATTAGTCATTAAAACCCATAAAATCAGCTCGCTATTCGTAGCGAGTTTTTTTATATCAAAATCTATAATTTACCATTACATAATTCGGAATTTACACTCTAATTCTTTGAACGATTAATAAAAATTAAGATTTTATTTAGTTTTGCTGAATTTTGTAAGCTCTTTAGTGTTATTACTTTCATTTTCTTTACTAATTTAGATATTTTTGTAGTAATAACATAAGGAAGATAGGATATGACACCAAAAGAGCAGGGGCTATACTTGCCTGAATTTGAGAGAGATAATTGCGGCGCGGGATTCATTTGTAACCTAAAAGGTAAGCAAACAAATGATATTATCCATAAAGCTTTAGATATTTTAATTCGATTAGAGCATCGCGGGGCTGTAAGTGCAGATGGAAAAACCGGAGATGGTGCCGGTATATTGATCGAAATTCCACATAATTTTTTCAAAAAAGTTTGCAATTTCAACCTACCAGAATTTGGTGAGTATGCGGCAGGGATGGTTTTTCTCCCAAGATCAGAAAATCAATTGAAAATATGTAAAGAGATTTTTGAAGAAGAAATTATTAATCAAGGATTAAATATTATCGGCTGGAGAGAAGTCCCGGTAGATAAATCCTGTTTGGGAAGCATCGCTACTTTAAGCGAACCTAATGTTCAACAAATCTTTATTGGTAAAGATGAAGATACAAATGACTTACATTTTAGAGCTAAGTTATTTGCAGCTCGTAAAATTGCAGAACATAAAATATATAGTTCTAATTTAGGCGAAGCTGAATATTTTTACCTTCCTAGTTTATCAACAAAAACTATTATTTACAAAGGATTATTGATGCCTCAAGACATCAATATCTACTATAAAGATCTTAACGATCCAGATCTGGTAACCAAACTTGCTTTGGTTCACCAACGATTCTCTACAAATACATTCCCTACCTGGGATTTGGCACAGCCATTTAGATATATGTGTCATAATGGTGAAATCAATACACTAAGAGGGAATTTAAGCCGAATGAAAGCCCGTGAGGAGCTTTTTGAAAGTGAGATTTTTGGTGATGACATCAAAAAAATATTACCAGTAACTTTAGAAGGAAAATCAGATTCTGCTTCTATGGATATGGTTTTAGAAATGCTTTTACAAACTGGGCGTTCTCTTCCAGAAGCTATCATGATGATGGTTCCTGAAGCTTGGGAGAAAAACCCTTCGATGACAGACAGTAAAAAAGCATTTTACGAATATAATGCCTGCATAATGGAACCCTGGGATGGCCCTGCTTCTATCCCCTTTACCGATGGACAATACATTGGTGCTCTGTTAGACCGTAATGGTTTACGACCATCCCGATATACATTAACCAAAGATGGTTATGTAATTATGTCTTCTGAAACAGGTGTTGTTGATGTAAAACCTGAAAATGTTGAATTACATGGTCGCCTTGAACCTGGAAGAATGTTCTTAGTAGACATGGTTGAAGGTCGAATAATTGGCGATGAAGAGGTTAAAGAACAAATTGTATCAAAGAGACCTTATAGAAAATGGTTAAAGGAAAATTTATTACCACTAGCTGAAGTACCATATACCGGAAACAAAACCCCTATAGAGCCAGAAGAATTCCAGACAAGACAAAAAGTTTTTGGATATACTTTAGAAGATATCAAGACGATCATTAGCCCAATGGCTACGCAGGGAAAAGAGGCGATTGGTTCTATGGGAACAGATATTCCTTTGGCAGTACTCTCAGATAAACCGCAATTACTTTTTAATTATTTTAAACAATTATTTGCTCAGGTAACCAATCCTCCATTAGATGGAATACGTGAAGAAATTGTTACCGACATTAGCTTATCCATAGGTGAAGACAAAAACATTTTTGATATCACCCCAGATCATGCTAAGAAACTTAGAATTCAAAATCCCGTGATCTCAAACGAAGATCTGGATAAAATCAAATATATAGAACACGACGATTTCCGTGCAAAATCAATTTCAATATTATATGAAGTTGAAAAAGGAATGAACGGTCTTGAGGAAAGACTGGATCAAATTGTATTGGAAATTAAAAAAGCAGTAGATGAGGATAGAAATATCATTATACTTTCAGATAGAAATGTAAGCGATAAGTTAGCTCCTATTCCATCCCTTTTGGCTTGTTCTTTTGTTCATCACGAACTTAAAAAACACAAAAGAAGATCTGCTTTCGGAATCGTAATTGAATCTGCTGAACCTAGGGAACCACATCATTTTGCATTGTTATTTGGTTACGGCGCATGTGCTATTAACCCTTATATGGTAAATGAAATCATCTATAAACTTTCTGAAAACGGTGATATTGATGAGAAAGATCCAGATGTAGCGGTTAAAAATTTCAATAAAGCGATTGGAAAAGGTATCGTTAAAATCATGAATAAGATTGGTATTTCTACCTTACATTCCTACCGTGGTTCACAAATTTTTGAAATTCTAGGTTTAAATAAGAAATTCACTAATAAGTACTTTACCAATACTCCTTCGAGAATTGAAGGTATTGGGCTTTATGAAATCGAAAGGGAAATCCAGAAAAGACATCAATTAGCCTTTAATCCACCAGAAACTGAAACTGGTTTAGATCTAGAAATTGGTGGTGATTATCGCTGGAGAAGAAATGGGGAACGCCATATGTTAAATCCCGCTTCTGTAGCAAAACTACAACAAGCAGTAAAGCAAAACAGTTTTCAAACATACAAGGAATATTCCAACTTCGTTAATAATCAGACTAAAAACCTGATGACTCTTCGGGGGATGTTTAAATTCAAAAAATTAAATCCAATCCCGGTAGAAGAAGTTGAACCCTGGACAGAAATTGTAAAGCGCTTTAAAACAGGTGCAATGTCGTTTGGCTCCATTAGTAAAGAAGCCCACGAAAATCTTGCGATTGCCATGAACCGCTTACAGGGAAAAAGTAATAGTGGTGAAGGTGGTGAAGATGCAAACCGTTTTACTCGCGATGCTAACGGAAATTGGAGAAATAGTGCCATCAAACAGGTAGCCTCAGGAAGATTCGGTGTTTCAATTAATTACCTGTCTAATGCTAAAGAGATCCAAATTAAGATGGCTCAGGGTGCAAAGCCGGGTGAAGGCGGACAACTGCCTGGTCCAAAAGTGAATCCAGATATCGCAAAAACCAGAAATTCTACTCCTTACGTAGGTTTAATTTCGCCTCCTCCTCACCATGATATTTATTCTATCGAAGATTTAGCCCAGTTAATTTTCGATCTTAAAAATGCCAATAGAGAAGCTAGAATAAATGTTAAACTTGTATCTAAAGTAGGTGTAGGAACCATCGCTGCTGGTGTTGCAAAAGCAAAGGCCGATGTTGTTTTAATCTCTGGATATGATGGTGGTACTGGAGCATCGCCGCTAACATCATTAAGACACGCAGGTTTACCTTGGGAGTTAGGTATTGCTGAAGCCCAGCAAACCTTATTGCTAAACAATCTGAGAAGCAGAATTACAGTTGAATGTGATGGTCAGTTAAAAACAGGACGGGACGTTGCAATTGCATGTCTTTTAGGAGCCGAAGAATTTGGTTTTTCAACTGCTCCATTAGTTGCATCAGGTTGTATTATGATGCGCGCATGCCATTTAAATACTTGTCCCGTTGGTATTGCAACGCAAGATCCTGAATTGAGAAAGAACTTTAAAGGTACACCTGAAGACGTTATCAATTTCATGTATTTTGTTGCACAGGAGTTACGCGAAATAATGGCGAGCTTAGGCTTTAGAACATTAAACGAGATGGTTGGGCAAAGTCAAAAACTAGATATGGATAAAGCTATTGAGCATTACAAAGCTCAAGGAATAGATTTGTCTGGCATTCTTTACAAACCAAATATCGACAAAGCCATACCTTTATATAAAACTCAGGATCAAAATCATGGGTTAGAACACGTTCTAGATTTTGATATTTTAAGTAAGGCACATCCAGCGATTTATCGCAAAGAAAAAATGAGCCTAGACTTTAAAATCTCGAATATTAACAGAACAACTGGAGCCATACTGAGTAATGAAATCTCAAAGATTCACGGCGAGGGAGGATTACCAGAAAACACACTAGAACTTAACTTTAAAGGTTCTGCTGGTCAAAGTTTTGGTGCTTTCGCTACACGTGGTCTCACCTTAAATGTTACCGGTAACACAAATGATTACTTCGGAAAAGGGCTTAGTGGAGCAACACTCACTGTTCGCGTACCAGAAGAAGCTACATTTAAATCGGACGAAAATGTAATCATAGGAAATGTTGCATTATATGGAGCGATTAATGGTGAAGCTTACATTAATGGTATTGGCGGAGAACGTTTTTGCGTTAGGAATTCAGGCGCAAAAGCGGTGATCGAAGGAATTGGCGATCATGGTTGTGAGTACATGACTGGTGGTCGAGCAGTAATATTAGGACAAATAGGTAGAAACTTCGCTGCAGGTATGAGTGGGGGGATTGCTTACATCTACAATGCAAATAATAAATTAGACAACAATAATTTTAAT
>NZ_CP115161.1:3335000-3876143 GCF_027594405.1 Zunongwangia sp. HRR-M8
GCTTTTTACCTAATATGCTCGCGACAATCATCTTTGCTAAATGATTGTCAACTATTTTATTGTGCTATTATTACTTTAGAATTTTTAAAAACTCTATCGCATAATAAGCGTTAGTTTCTCGTATTCTTTATTTCTCAATATGTCAATGAACGTTTTTCCTGTTAAAACAAATTATAAGCTAGTGAATGCCAAGTTCATTTCCTGGTGACTTCAAACATCCTACTCCTTATAACCCTAAGGAATTGTGGAGAATATCGGAGTCGAACCGATGACCTCCTGCGTGCAAGGCAGGCGCTCTAGCCAGCTGAGCTAATCCCCCGTTTTTAGTGATCAGTTAACCAGTTATCAGTTAACAGTACTTATAACGGCTACTCAACCTCTAAAATTTCCTTTCAATAATTCTTTTTAAGAACATATACTTTTAAACTCGCGCCCTTAAGTACTTCTTTAAAGTAGTCTCAGGCAGACTCGAACTGCCGACCTCTACATTATCAGTGTAGCGCTCTAACCAGCTGAGCTATGAGACTGTCCATATAATCAAATTGACAAATTAAGAATCAAGACCAAAAGGACTTGCTTTTGAACTTCCCTAAATCTAATTGCCAGTTCCTTATTCTAAAATAAGGTTCTGCTCTAGAAAGGAGGTGTTCCAGCCGCACCTTCCGGTACGGCTACCTTGTTACGACTTAGCCCCAGTTACTAGTTTTACCCTAGGCCGCTCCTTGCGGTAACGGACTTCAGGTACCCCCAGCTTCCATGGCTTGACGGGCGGTGTGTACAAGGCCCGGGAACGTATTCACCGCATCATGGCTGATATGCGATTACTAGCGATTCCAGCTTCACGTAGTCGAGTTGCAGACTACGATCCGAACTGTGATAGGGTTTATAGATTCGCTCCTTCTCGCGAAGTGGCTGCTCTCTGTCCCTACCATTGTAGCACGTGTGTGGCCCAGGACGTAAGGGCCGTGATGATTTGACGTCATCCCCACCTTCCTCACGGTTTGCACCGGCAGTCTGGCTAGAGTTCCCACCATTACGTGCTGGCAACTAACCACAGGGGTTGCGCTCGTTATAGGACTTAACCTGACACCTCACGGCACGAGCTGACGACAACCATGCAGCACCTTGCAATCTGTCCGAAGAAATATCTGTTTCCAAATACGTCAGACTGCATTTAAGCCCTGGTAAGGTTCCTCGCGTATCATCGAATTAAACCACATGCTCCACCGCTTGTGCGGGCCCCCGTCAATTCCTTTGAGTTTCATTCTTGCGAACGTACTCCCCAGGTGGGTTACTTATCACTTTCGCTTAACCACCCAGCCCTCAATTGGGCCGGACAGCTAGTAACCATCGTTTACGGCGTAGACTACCAGGGTATCTAATCCTGTTCGCTACCTACGCTTTCGTCCATCAGCGTCAATATATTATTAGTGATCTGCCTTCGCAATCGGTATTCTGTGTAATATCTATGCATTTCACCGCTACACTACACATTCTAACCACTTCATAATAATTCAAGATCTACAGTATCAATGGCAGTTCTCCCGTTAAGCGGAAGACTTTCACCACTGACTTATAAATCCGCCTACGGACCCTTTAAACCCAATGATTCCGGATAACGCTTGGATCCTCCGTATTACCGCGGCTGCTGGCACGGAGTTAGCCGATCCTTATTCGCAGAGTACCGTCAGCCCTTTACACGTAAAGGGGTTTCTTCCTCTGTAAAAGCAGTTTACAACCCATAGGGCAGTCTTCCTGCACGCGGCATGGCTGGATCAGGCTCTCGCCCATTGTCCAATATTCCTCACTGCTGCCTCCCGTAGGAGTCTGGTCCGTGTCTCAGTACCAGTGTGGGGGATCTCCCTCTCAGGACCCCTACCTATCGTTGCCATGGTAAGCCGTTACCTTACCATCTAGCTAATAGGACGCATGCTCATCTCTTACCGTAACCTTTAATTATAAATTAATGCTAATTCATAATACTATGAGGTATTAATCCACGTTTCCATGGGCTATCCCTCAGTAAGAGGTAGATTGCATACGCGTTACGCACCCGTGCGCCGGTCGTCAGCAGAAAAGCAAGCTTTCCCCTGTTACCCCTCGACTTGCATGTGTTAAGCCTGCCGCTAGCGTTCATCCTGAGCCAGGATCAAACTCTTCATCGTTGTTTCATTAATTTGTAACAATCAAATCTTAAGTTTGCGTTCTTATATAAATAAGAAGTTTAAAGCTCAAAAGACGACTTTCTAGTCTTAATTCTTAATTCTACACTTCCATTTTTAATAACACCATAAAGCATTATTAAAAAATGTCGTTTGTCAATTCAATATGTCAATGAACTCATTTAAAAGTCCGGGAATTACTTCCCTTCGATAGAAATTAAGGAATCGAACCTTACCCAAACCCCAATCGGTATTTCCTAGTTATTCAGCGTGTTAAGAACTGTATCGCTTTCTCTGAAAGCGGTTGCAAATCTACAACTAATTTTTAAACTCACAAGAAAAAAATAAAAATTATTTTTCTGTATTTTTAAACGCCACTTCCAAAGAACCTCGCCGTTAAAGCGGCTGCAAATATACAACCCTTTTTCTTTAAACACCAAAACTTTTTTTAAGTTTTTTTTAAGCTCCTTTTTCAGTATCCTCTCAATGAACATCCGCCCTCGCAGCCAACCACTCCGGCGCTAAGCGGATGCAAATATACTACCCTTTTTTGATTACACAAGGCTTTCTAATATTCTTCCTATTTTTGATGAAATCGTATCAATTCAAGTCCTTTTTGAGTCATTTCAGAGGTAAAACCACTTAACATTAGATTAACACTTTAGAAATAACAGATTTTATGCGAAAAACGCAGCCCTTCTTCCGAAGAAATTAAAGAAAAAAGTTCCAAACAATACCAAAGCGGATCATAAAATCATTGTGCGGATATCGTGGGGCGGAAAAATTATTATTGCCATTAAGCGCAAAATTTAGATTTTCGAGCTTGAAAAATATTCTGGCCTGGTCCACTTTACCATTAAAAAAGAAATCTACTAATGGATAAGCTCCGTAATTCGATTCGTTTTGTACATAAAATTCGGCTAAAACCGGATCATACCCATCCATTTGATAGGAAGAAAAATAATTAAATGTAAAGCCGGTCTGTAAATACAGCGCTTTATCGAACCAAAAATCCTTATAATAAAGCGAATTTCGAGTAAGCAGCTCGGGTACATTAAATACATCGCCACCATCCGAGACCTTTTGATACAAAATGGTATTATCCAAGGCGAATTTCCCGAATTTGAATTCCCGTTGGGCTTTGAGCTTCACATAACGCACATCGCTTCCTGATTGGAAAGGTTTGATTGCCCCTTCCCCATTGCTAGCAAAATAAGTGTAATTCTGAATTTGAGTAATCTCACCGCTAAAATTAGCTATTTTTTGCGCAGAAAGTTCAAAGAACAGACTTTGGGCATTTTCGTTATCATAAGCATGCTGCCAGTTATAATCAATATAATTACTTTGATACAGCAAAAAGTTAAGATTGGGAGCCCTACTCGTTTGCTTGAGCCCGAAGTTTAGAAAATTAAATGGATCTATTTGATATCCAGCGGAAGCTATAATATGATTTCCTGAAAAATTATCACCGAAAGTAAATGCTATATCCCCATAAAGGTTAAAACCTCCTAAATAATTGTCATAACTCCCACCTACTTCTAGCAACTGCCCATCTAAACGATCGCCAACAACCCCATCTTCACCAACAAAAACAGATTCGTACCAATAATCCAATGATGAAAAACCAGCCCTACCTGATATTTTACCTAAAACTGAATTATCGAAATTGACAGCAACTGTATTTGAAAAATTCTCATATCTCACTTCGTCTCTTAAGCCTGTACTTTGAAATGATGATCCAAAAAAACTGTTAGCAGAGTTAGATTGGAGATATTGAAATTTCTTATAACTATAATCCAATCGATGGCTAAAATATAGTTTATTATCTATACTGTCTTGAGCTCCATTTAAGTAATATTGATGATACAGAAAAAAGCCTTTACCATATAAAGTACTTTCAGCATTTTCAAAATTAACATCTAAAACAGATCTATCCTCAAATTCCTCTTCTTTACTTACATAAGATTGAAGAGCATCATCGGTTAAACCTCCATTTTCTTCATTCATTAAATCCTGACTTACAAAATGAGCTTTAGCCCTATACTTTCTATCTTTAGTCTGATAATTTAATGTAGTTCTAAAATTACCTGTACTTGTAAGCATGTGTCTAAACTTACCGAGTGCCCTAACGCCTTTGTACGCAACACTAAAATTTAAACGCTCAGAAGTATTTACTGTAAAAAAAGCATCGAGTTGTTGCCCTTGTTCTGGCACGGTTTTAAAATACAACTCTGTTAACGGAGTAGGAACATGATAATAGTTAATATCTTGTGGTTCCATAAAATTATAATGACGCGCTCTGGCTCCGAACTTAGGTTTTATAGTATTGAAATCTCGAAATTCGGTTAGCGCATTATATGTTTGTCCCGTATTAGCAAAAGGAAGTAAACCGAACAAGTCCTTTCTGAGATAATTAAATTTGTAATCTTTTTGAATAGTAAGCGAAGTATCAACTTGCGTTGTATCGTTTTCTACTGAAATTATTTTGAATAGATCGATAGTGGGCTCTGCTACAGAATCTTTTGCTTCGCCTTTAGCTCCTCTATTTGGCAGCTTTTGCTCCTGAGCATGACAAAAAAAACTAAAATTAAAAATCGTAATTAAAAGGAGTACTTTCTTCATTCTAAAATTTATCCAACAAAAATATAAAAATAACGCTACAATTCAGGATTTGGTATAAAAGCAAAAAAACCACCCAATTTGGGTGGTTTTTGTGAAATATCATTAATTAAAATACCCTAGCTACCATAACCCGGATTTTGCACCATGTTAGAGTTGGCATCTAATTCATCCAAAGGGATAGGGTAAGCCAATCTAAAATCCCCATAAAGGATAGTTTCTGAAATGTTTTGTTCAAGATCTATTTTCTCAATATCACTTTCAGTTCTCAATAAATCCCAATAATATAAACCTTCAAATATTAACTCCTCTCTTCTTTCTTCTATCAAATTAGTCTTTGTTATTTCAGAATAACTGTCAGCATTTCTAGATTCAGGAATCATATTCAAATAATCCAAAGCTAATTCATTTTGACCCAACTCAAAAAGTGCTTCAGCATAATTTAGAACAACCTCTTCATACCTAATCACAATAACATTAGCTTCGCGATCAGGATATTTACCAATATTTCTGAGTTGATCTCCTTCATAACCAAGAATATCAGCTCTTACATCACCATCTTCATACAAATCTATAACATTAGGGGCTACTTCAATATCACCATAAGTACCTCCTCTATAAATGAATTCTAGTGCATCACTTCCAGGATTATCAGTAAGACTAAATGCCAATTCAAATATTGAGTTACTACCTCCATCCTGACCGAAAGATGCAACATAATCTTCACCTGGTACGATTGAAAAATTACCAGAATTTATCACAATCTCTGCTGCGTCTCGGGCCTCAGCCCACATTTCAAAGTAAATAGCAACTCTAGACTCCAAGGCCTTAGCGAAATATTTATTAACGGTTTCCTTTGATTCATCGTAATAATCTTCAAGCATCAAGTCGAATGCAGTCTGAAGGTCAGTCATGATATCCTGCACATTCGAATCCACAGTTTCTCTGGCTGGAATTAAATCATCTCCCTTAAATTCCTTTATATAAGGCACACCTAGATCACCTCCTACGTTCTGTTGCCCATATGTTAATAATAAATCCAAATGAGCCAAAGCTCTAATAGCATAAGCTTGACCTTGAATATGCTGTCCATAATCTAAATCTCCTTCTAAAGTAGAAACATCTGTACCTATAAGTATATTCGCATTCGCAATTACCCCATAAGCATTATCCCAAATATAAGTACTACTTGGCAGATATTCGAAGGCAGCTTCAGTTGAGAATCTACCAGAATTACCATTAGAAAATGTATTTGGTGTTCTAACTTCATTAGTTACTAAATAATCACGACCATAATAACCAGAAGACGTTAACCTGTTTAGAGCTCCTTTGAATATTACTTCCATATCACTAACCAGCAGAACTCCTTCTTCGGATTGTTTTTGCTGTCTTAAAGATGGCTCCAAATCGTCATTCATACAAGAAGTCGAAACTACTATAGAAGAAAGGAGTAAAACTTTAAAGTATTTTTTTATATTTTTTTTCATAATTCTTTAGAAATTTAAATTCACACCTAATACAACTGATTTAACTGGAGGAGTTGATATACTTGTAAATCCAGTATAATCCACCTCGGGATCATGTAATAAATAATCGTCTTTAACCCAAGTATAAAGATTCATACCTCGTACATATAATCTCGCTCCAGATAAGCCTATATTTTCTATCACTTTTGATTGAAAATCATACCCTACAGTTAAGTTTCTCAATCGGAAATAATCACCATCAAATAAAAATTTAGAATTATATCTCCAAGGTTCTCCCGCGAATTCAACTTTAGTTACTCGAGTTTGATCACCTGGATTTTGCCATCTATTCATCAAGACATCATAACCATTATAAACACCTATAGTATAGAGGTTCGTCTGATTAAGGTATCTGTGCCAGCTTTCATAAATTTGATGCCCTCCAGCATAGTATCCAGAAGCATCTAAGAAAAATCCTTTAAAATCAACATGAAAACTAATACCTCCTGTTAAAGTAGGTAATGCACTAGTTCCTTGATAAACCCTTTCTGCATTATTAAAATTAGTTGTAGTTTCTTCTCTAGACTCATCTGTATACCAAGTGTCTACACCGGTGTCTGGATCTACACCAGCCCAACTAGCCATAAACCACTCATTAACAATAGACCCAGATTGAGATCTAGCGTATGTACTATAATCACTAGTTACTGGTATTTCCTCTCCATTAAAATCGGTACTAACTTCTAAAACCTCATTCTCTACTGTAGCTAAATTACCACTAACCGTAATATTAAAATCGTTAGACCTAACAATATCACCGCTTAATTCTAGTTCGAAACCTTTGTTCTGCATTCTTCCTACGTTTCTATATTGACTTGAAAAACCTGAAGTCATAGAAAGTGGCTCGTCAAGTAAAAGATCATCAGATTTTCTTATATAATATGCTAAAGATCCTGATAATCTATTTTGGAAAAGACCAAAATCAATACCTGCATCAAATGTTTTACTAGTTTCCCAGGTCAAATCAGCATTACCGTATCCTGCAGGGTAACCTGCTCCCGTACCAGCATAATCTGCATCGTAGTTATACAAAACTTGATATAAATTTATACCAATGTTAGCATTTCCTGTTTTACCATATGAAGCTCTTATTTTTAGGTTATTAACTGCGTCACTATTACTTAAAAAAGATTCTCTATGAAGATTCCATGCTGCACCAACAGACCAAAAGTCACCCCATCTATTATCTCTAGCAAACCTAGAATTCCCTTCTCTTCTATAAGTTCCATTCAAAACGTAACGATTATCAAAATTATAAGATCCAGTTAACATATAAGATGCTACCGCCCAATCGGTAAATTCCGAATTCGCTTCTGTTGGATTCCCTGCTACCGCTAGGTTACTCAATCCATCTGTAGCAAAATTATCTGCTGCAGCAGAAAGATATGATCTTCTATACTTTTGATACTCCTGAAGCAATTTGAAATTAAAACTATTATCATCTAATGTCAGAGCATAATCAAAAGAGTTTTGAAAAACGTAAGTAGCTGTATTCCTACTGACCTCAAATCCATAACCATTTGTTCCATCACCGTCGCCTGAGACTCTATTATTATAGGTTTTGTAGCGATAAACCTGATAATCTATAGACATCCTGGAAGTAAAACTTAAGCCTTCAATCGGCAGATACCAATTAATGGAATTATTGGATAAAATTCGGGTTAACCTAGACTCATCAATATCATTTTCCGCAATATATAAAGGATTAGGTAGCGATGTGTTCAAATTGTACGTACCATCCTCGTTGTAGGGTTGATCTATAGGAGACATAAAATATTTAGCTGCATGAGGAGATGAAAAATAAGCACTTCCTTCAAGCAAACCATCCTGAAATGTATGAGCCACATTATTAGTAGATGTGAAACTGAAACTATCAGAAAGATCTTTTGTGAAATTTAAAGCCCCAGAAATACGGTCAAAAGTCGATCCGATCACGGTAGCTTCCTGCTTATAATACCCAAGAGAAGTATAGAAATTATAATCATCTGTACCTCCAGTAGCTGAAATTGTATGCTCTTGCATGGGAGCATCTTCATTAGTAACCAAATTATCCCAATTACCTTCTGGTCTACCAGCTTCATTCCAAGCGATAAATCCAGCATAATCACCAAGAGCATTAGCATCAAAATCTATAGCATCTTGAATAGTCGATAGTCCTTGACTTGCTCCATAAGTATTTAAAACACCTTCATAAAACAGTTCTTCTCTTTCAGCTCCTGTCAAGGGATCTGGACCATCAATAGCATTATTTGTAAAACCGTAATAAGAACTTGCACTTATTGTTGTTTTTCCAGATTTACCTCTTTTTGTATTTATTACAATTACCCCATTAGCTCCTCTAGCTCCATACGCAGCAGTAGCAGAAGCATCCTTCAACACAGTTACGCTAGCTATATCATTAGTATTCAAACTAGAAAGAGGAGACATAGATGATGTAGCATCACTTCCTGAAACATTACTATTTATAACAGGCACCCCATCGATAACGTATAAAGGTTCATTACCTGCGGTTATTGAACTAATACCACGTATCCTAATATCTTGAGTAGATCCTGGAGTACCTGAGGTAGAACTAATTTGCAGACCTGCCACCTTACCTTGTAAAGCCTGATCTATAGATGCAGCCGTAGTTTCCTGTAAGACATTAGCATCGACCTGCACAGAAGATCCAGTCATGTCGTCTTTTCTTTTAGAAACATAACCCATAACTACAACTTCATCTAAAGCGGCTGCATCTACTGATAAAGTTATATCAATAGAACTTTTTGAACCAACTTTTTGTTCCTGAGATGCAAAACCTACGTAACTAAAAACTAACACAGATCCTTGCTCTACCTCAATACTATAATTACCATCAAAGTTAGTTTGGACACCATTATTAGTTCCTTTCTCAATAACATTTACCCCTGGTAGTGGTAAACCATCTTCATCTATTACCGTTCCAGTAACAGTTTTTTCTTGTGCAAAAACTAATTGCACGACTAACACCATAAAAAGTGTTAGAAATCCATGTAATGTTTTTTTCATTATTAATTAATTTGAATTAGCCTGAGCCAAAAATCATAATAATAACTTAATAAACAAAGTTTTTAATATTTATTTTCTCGTTTTTTTTGCCAAAATTATTAGTAAACCGTTTTAGTAAACCATTTTTAGTTAAAATAAATCACTAAAACACCTCTTTTATTAAAATATTGATAGCTACAATATTAATTAAGAATATGTTAAAAATGAAGTGTTTTACAATTCAAAATTTAAGATATTAATTATTTACAGTGAATTCTTATAGTATAGTCATAAAGTTCAATTGAAAAACTGAAAATTTAATGACGTATAGCCATTTGTATGATTTTTAGATTAAGAGCATAAAATTTAAACATAACACTCCTTTAAAGATTTCTACTCGAAATAATAAATAATTAAACAGTAGAGCTTATCAGTTTACTTCTGTTTATAGACAGGATGAGTATTTATTGGAAAACATTTTTTATCAACTATCGGAATCTATTAAAAATGTTTCAAGTCTAGGTAAAAAGAAAAAATCCTGACAGAATGAATAGACTTGTTATTCTAAACTTAAATAATAAAATATCTCAAAGATTATATTTTATCATGGACTCCCTCCGATTTACGAGATGCTTTTAATCAAAAAAGCCGGCATTAGCCGGCTTTTTAATTTTCAAAATAATTATCATTTAATACCCTGGATTCTGATCTTCCTGAGACATTTCTTTATTTGCATTAATCTCGGCTTGAGGTATTGGCCAAATTTGTCTATTCTCATTTAAAGATGAAGTTCCCTTATTTTCAACAACTTCTTCTAAAATATCTAAACGTTTGGCATCATACCATCTTTTACCTTCTGCAAATAATTCTACTCTTCTTTCTTTAGAAATTAAAGCAATAAAATTAGATGAGTTTAGTTCAACTTCATCCAAACCTGCCCTGTTACGCACATCATTAATAAAGCTTGATGCTGTATCATAATCTCCATTTCTAGCTAACAATTCAGCATAAAGCAACTCTACTTCTGCATAACGATAAATATATCTCTGATCTGTTCCTGTTGAAACATCATTATATTTTGCTATATATATTGAGCTAATATCATCTGCATTTGCAATAAGATTTATTCTACTATCCCCATCTACAAATGCATCTAATAGATTAGAAAGAAGGAACAACTTCTCTTCTACCCCCAAGACCAGATAGATAAAAGTAGAATGCTAAACTATTTTGATCGTCAGTGCTGTAATTCACTCTAAAGATAGCTTCAGAATTGGAACCATTGGAAAATACTGATGAATAATCACCTACTAAAGAGTATTCTCCTACAACACTCTCCAAAATTGTAGTTGCATTTTCATAATCTTCTTGGTTCATATAAACTTTTGCCAACAATACATTTAAAGCATCATTAGAAAAATGATAAACATCACTATCTGCTTTATTACCCTGAGCGTCTAACAAATCAGCTAATATATAATTGTAAACTTCTTGTTCTGAAGATCTTAAAACATTAGCAGCAGAAGCTCCATTATTTGAAACCAAATCGTGTTTTAGGAATTCATAAAATATGATCAAAGTAATCAGCTTAATACAAAATAATTTTAATTCTATTTCCCGTATTTAAAAATTAGCCATAAAAAAAGCCCAAATTTTTCGAATTTGGGCTTTAGTTTAGTTAGCAAAAAGGTTAACTTGAATATCCTGGGTTTTGTTCCATTTTCGCATTTATATCCAATTCTCTTTGAGGAATCGGAAAAGCTAATTCATAAGAATTCCCATAAATCAGAATTCTATTCTCAGCATTCTCCACTTCGTTCTCCACCTGCTCTGGCGTACCATCTGGTGACCATACTGGGATATTTTGCTTTGTTCGCAACATATCAAAGAAACGTTGCCCTTCAAAGAAGAGTTCTTTCTTTCTTTCTCCTAGGACATCATCAATTGTAATATCTGTGTATGCTGAAATACCTCTATTTGTAGCAATTTGATTTATCAATTCAAGCGCTTTACTACTATTGTTATTTAATCTTAAAACTGCTTCAGCATTAGTTAACAAAATTTCTTCATAGCGTAAAATTTTGATACTATTATCACCTCTAATTGAAGGATATTTTAGTTCAACATGATCACCGCTAAACAGTTCTAATCGTACATCATTTTCATCAAAATTGCTTTCTAAATTTTCTAATGGGTGAATATCTCCATAACCGGCATCAGAATACATATATGCAATTGATGTAGTTCCTAAACGTGCCTGATTACCAATGGCAAGCTCAAATAAAGAATTAGCATTGGATAAATCTTGAGAAAAAGTATTTATATATTGATCGGCGTTAGCAACAGAATATACACCAGATTCTATGATATCTAAAGTATAGTTATATGCTTTTTGCATTGCATTGCTAGTTCCTCGGTATAAAAAATATCTAGATGCCAAACCTTTTGCGGAGTATTTATTTATTAAATCCTTGGTTCCAGGATTATTAATTCCACTTTCATCTAACATTGATATTCCCTTTTCGAAATCTGACTCTATCTGTTTATAAGTTTCGTTTAAACTAGCACGAGCTGGTTTTAAAACAGGATCGTAGTCTAATAAAATAGGTATTCCTAATTCTCCGCCAGTATGTTCTTGTCCATATAACTTTACAAGGTCGAAAAATACCAAGGCTCTAAAAACATAAGCTTGACCTTTGGTATTTTTAATTTCATCCTCTTGACCTACACTTGTATAGTCTGAATTAATAATGGTATTAAGCTCTCCAATTATTTTATACATTTGGGTGAAAGTATCAGTGGCATATGCATCTGTACTAATCATATTATAATATGATGGACCTCTAAATCTTCCTGATCCCCCATCGTTATAAGCGATATCTCCTCTCACTGCACCATAAATTATCATATCTCTACCATAGTATGTTACATCTGTAGCATCGATAAAAGCTCCATATAATAATGCGTTTAAATCTTTTACAGAAGTAACTTCCTGTGGTGTGGTTGAGAACTGCTCATTTTCTAAAAAATCATCGCCACATGATGCCATCGATACTACTAAGCATAGCATCATTATTTTTAAAAATTGTCTTTTCATAGTAATATTTTTTAAAATGATAATTTTACTCCCATAGTATAACTTTTAAGGGCTGGTAGATCCAGGTTTATTATCCCACTTGATCTGGTTTCAGGATCCCAATCTAAATCATCATCGAATTTGTGTGTATAGATATTAGTACCTCTAACATATACCATAAATGAATTAAACAAATCGTTATTTAGAACCCTTGCTAAATCATAGCCAATTTGTAGGTTGCTTAACCTAATAAAATCACCATCATATAAATAACGCGTAGAAGTAGCATTATTCTGGTTGTTTGTATTATACACAGTTCTTGGATTTTTTGCTATATCACCTGGTTCTTGCCATCTATCTAAGTTACTGGCATAACCAGGATAATTTAGATCATAAACTCCTCCACTCTGTAAATAAGTAGCCCAGCTATCATAAACTTTGTAATCTAGTGCAAAAGTGAATAAACTTTGAAGGCTAATACCTTTATAGCTAAAAGAGTTATTAAAACCACCTGTATAATTAGGCAACGAATTTCCCTGAACAGCTCGTTCAGCCTTATTATAATCGCTGGTGGTTTCTCCTCCTTTACCGTTTACATACCAAAGGGGGTTACCATTAGCAGGATCTACACCTGCCCATTTTCTCATGAAATAAGTATTGATACTTTCTCCTTCACGAAGTATTTTAGTTCCGGTAATAACATCATTTTCTACTAGATCTAACAACTCGTTTTGCACATAAGATAAGTTTAATCGGGTATTCCACTTAAAATCATTATCAAAAACCTGCGCACCGATACTCGCTTCAAAACCACGATTTTCTAAAGAGCCTGCGTTTGTAAACTGGCTAACTTCAGTTGTACCATCTTCAAGCTCGATGTTCGCACCACTAGTTAATGAAAGTGGAATTGCATATAATAAATCTTCAGTTTTTTTGACGAAATAATCAAAAGTACCAGTTATTCTATTATTCAAAAATCCGAAATCTACTCCGACATTGAATGGCTTATTTTTCTCCCAAGTTAAATCTGGGTTTGCAACACCACCTACGTACAATGGTATACGACCATTATATTGGCCTCCAAAATTGAAATAAGCTAAACTTGAAGTTGAACCAATAGAGGCGTTTCCTACTTCACCATAACTAGTGCGTATTTTTAGCTGACTTAAAGAGGAATTTCTCAAAAATTCTTCTTTAGCAATATCCCATGCTAAACTTACAGAGTAAAAATCTCCCCATTTATTGTTTTTAGCAAAATTAGAGTTCCCTTCTCTTCTGTAAGAAGCATCAAAGAAATATTTACTATCGTAATCGTAAGTAAGATTAATTAAGTATGCTGCATTTGTATATTGTTGTCTCTCACCTAAGGCTTCTAAGTTATTAGAACCTACAGACACTGTAGAAAAACCTTCTTTACCAAAACCTTCTGATGCAGCAGAAACATCACGATATTGATTTTTTTGCGCTTCCTGTACTAAAAGAATGTTGAAGTTATGATTTTCCTCTAATGTAAAATCATAAGATAATGTATTCTGAAATACATAATTAAAAACACGCGTATCATAAGCATAAGCCCTGCCATTAACAGAGAATCCATCTCCATGTCTAGGGTTTTGATATTCATCTTCTTCTATTACCGTATTATCCAAAGATAAACGAGAAGTATAGGTTAAATGATCTGTAATTTCATAAGAAAAATCGGTTATACTCTGCAATTTTAAAGTCTTAGCCTTTGAAAAATTATTTTCCAACAACATAGGAACATTAAAAAGGTTATTCGATAAACGCGGATTATCAGGATTATCTCCAATGTAAAAAGATCCATTCTCATTATAAATAGGATCAGAAGGTCGGGCAAAATATTTAGCCAACATCGGGTTTGAGAATCCACCACCATTAGCCAAAGTTTTCATATTTGAAAAACTAGCACTAATGTTTTGACCAATTGTGATCTTATCGCTTAACTTATAATCGATTTTCACCCTTCCTGAAGTCCTATTAAAAAATGAATTTTTAATAATACTTTCCTGATCAAAATAACCTATAGACGTGTAATATTTTAACCTATCGGTTCCTCCGGTAACAGAGAAGTTAGCTTGCTGTTGCATTGCTGAACCTCTTTCTACTGCGTTTGCCCAATCACTATTTATATTATTAGGGTTCAATTCTTCTTGCACATAATTATCGTATGCACCTCCCATAGAATTTACCAAGCCTTCATTAACTATTTCAGCCCATTGTGATGAATTAAGTGTTGATGGACCATCTACTGCTTTTTCATTAAATCCAGTTTCTAGACTCAAATTAAATTTAGGGGCTCCGGACTTTCCTTGTTTCGTAGTTATAAGTATTGCTCCATTTGCCGCTCTAGCTCCATATAAAGCGGTAGCCGATGCATCTTTTAAAATAGAAATAGATTCTATATCATTATTATTTATATTGGAAAGCACGTCTGCACTGGTACTATTTCGGGTATAATCACCTGAAATAACCGGCACGCCATCAATAACATACAAAGGACTGGTACCTGCATTTAAAGAACTTATACCCCTAATTTGTACAGAGGACTTTGCTCCTGGTTGTCCGTTTCCACCAGTAACAACGACACCCGTAGAATTTCCCTTTAGCATGTCGTTTACCGATGCTATTGGACGATCTTCAATTGCTTTAGCAGTAACTACAGATGCAGCACTGGTTTCTTTAACTGTTTTCTTTCTACCATAACCGGTTACAACTACCTCTTCTAGTGCAGCCGCGTCTACTTCCATGGTCACATCTATTGTAGATTTAATTCCAACTTTAATGTTTTGAGTTGCAAAACCAACATAACTAAAAGTTAATGTTGCGTTTTCTGAAACCTTAATGTTGTAATTACCATCAAAATCGGTTTGAACACCATTACTGGTGCCTTCCTCAATAACATTTACACCAGGCAATGGCAAGCCTTGGTCATCAATAATAGTTCCACTAACATTTTTCTCTTGAGCCAGTAAAGTTTGTACTACCAAAAAGAGAAAAAGAGTTAGGATTTTTCCCAAACTTTTCTTCATTATTCCTTAATTTGTGTTTAAGCTGTCAAATTTGACAATTATTCAAATAGAAGCATTAATTTTTCCTTAATAGTTTTTAACAAAAACCTTAAAAAAACGTTATAGTGTAACGTTTTAGAATAAAAATACTAACATATGTTAATATCTCATTACAAAGATCATAAAACCGAATGCGGTACAGATGAAGCAGGTAGAGGTTGCATAGCAGGTCCTGTAACTGCAGCTGCTGTAATCCTACCAGAATCTTTCAAAAATGAGATCTTGAGAGATTCTAAAAAATTATCTTTAAAAAACCGTTCTTCGCTGAGAAAAATAGTAGAAAATGAAAGTAGTACTTATGGAGTTTCACATATCTTTATGGAAACCATAGATGAAATCAATATTTTGAACGCTTCTATATTGGCTATGCATAAATCTATTGAGCAGTTAAAAGTGCTACCAGATCATATTATTGTAGATGGTAATAGATTTAAACCATTCAAGAATATACCTTATGAATGTATTATTAAGGGTGATGATAAATATTTGAGCATTGCGGCAGCATCAATTCTAGCGAAAACGCATCGGGATGAATATATGGAGAAAATTCATGAAGAGTTCCCTATGTACAACTGGAAAAAAAATAAAGGATATCCTACAAAAGAGCATCGAGAAGCTATTAGAGAATTTGGAATCACAAAATATCACCGCAAAAGTTTTAAACTTTTGCCTGAGCAATTAGAGCTTAATTTTTAAAAAACTCTGCCTCAAACAACTCCTGAAAATGCCTTAAAAACTTTTGCTTCACTTCTTCCATATCGACCTGATTTTTACCCAATTCGACATTAAGAGATGTTACTGCTTTTTCTTTAATTCCGCAGGGAACAATATTATCAAAATAACCTAAATCAGCGTTAACGTTTAACGCCAATCCATGCATAGTAACCCAGCGGCTTGCACGGACGCCCATTGCACAAATTTTTCTGGCAAACGGCGTACCCATATCTAACCAAACTCCGGTTTCCCCTTGGCTTCGTTCTGCTTTAATAGCGTATTCTTTTAAAACCAGAATTACTGCTTCTTCTAAAAACCTCAAATATTTATGAATATCAGTAAAAAAATTATCCAGGTCTAGAATAGGATAGATCACCATTTGGCCGGGACCATGATAGGTAATATCTCCTCCCCGATTGATTTTATAAAAAGCAGCATCTTTTTCTTTTAATTGCTCTTCGTTAATAAGAAGATTAGAAATATTTCCGCTTTTCCCCAGCGTATAAACATGAGGATGCTCTACAGAAAGCAGGTAATTAGGCGTTGCTAATTGCGTATCTTCTCTTCTGTTCCTTACCTTTATATCCAGAATCTCTTTAAAAAGATGTTCTTGGTAGTCCCAGGTATCTTTGTAATCTTTAAACCCTAATTCTTTTAATTCAATCTTCTTGTTTTGCGGTATCGTCATCATTTATTAGGATTGTTTAAAATTATAAGTGCGGCGATCACTCCGGGTATCCATCCTAATAGCGTTAAAAGAAATACTATAATAATAGAACCACAACCCTTATCAAATACCGCTAGAGGCGGAAAAAATATTGACAAAATAACACGCCAAATACTCATAATTTCGATTTTATCTAAAACAAAAACAAAGATATAATTTCTGCTTCAGATTCATAGCTAATCTTAAATAGATCATTGGTTGGTACTCTGATTGTCATTATATTTGCAGCTGCTTCTTAAAACGGGAAGTCATTAAATTTTAAAATTACACCATGCAGCTATCTGAACAGGAAATTGTAAGAAGAGAAAAACTGGCTACATTAAGGGAGAAAGGGATTAATCCTTATCCAGCCGATTTATTTCCATTAGATCACACATCTGCCGATATTAAGGCAAATTTCGAAGAAGGTAAAAAAGTTGTAATCGCGGGTAGATTAATGTCCCGAAGAATCCAGGGAAAAGCATCTTTCGCAGAATTACAGGACTCTAAAGGTAAGATTCAGGTTTACTTTAATCGCGACGAAATTTGTACCGGTGAAGATAAGAGCTTATACAACGATGTATACAAAAAGCTGCTGGATATAGGTGATTTTATAGGTATTGAAGGCGAATTATTTAAAACTCAGGTAGGCGAAATGACCGTAATGGTTAAAGATTTTAGCCTGCTTAGCAAATCGATTCGACCTTTACCATTGCCAAAAACCGATAAAGAAGGAAATACATACGATGGCTTTACAGATCCGGAGCATCGCTATCGCCAGCGTTATGCCGATCTTGCAGTGAATCCTAAAGTGAAAGAAATTTTTGTAAAGCGTACTAAGTTATTTACAGCAATGCGTAATTTCTTTAACGAATCTGGATATTTCGAAGTTGAAACACCAATTCTTCAATCCATACCTGGTGGTGCTGCAGCTCGTCCTTTTATCACACATCACAACGCGCTAGACATTCCGCTATATTTAAGAATCGCCAACGAACTTTATCTTAAGCGCTTAATTGTTGGTGGTTTTGATGGCGTTTACGAGTTTTCTAAAAACTTCAGAAATGAAGGAATGGATAGAACCCACAATCCGGAATTTACTGCAATGGAAATCTATGTAGCTTATAAAGACTACAATTGGATGATGGATTTCACCGAAAAACTTTTGGAACATTGCGCGATTGCGGTTAATGGAACTACGGAAGCTACCTTCGGAAAACATAAAGTTGACTTTAAAGCGCCGTACAAGCGTGTAACCATGACCGATGCTATTATCGAATTCACAGGATTTGATATTACCGGTAAATCTGAAGCAGAATTATTCGAAGCTGCGAAAGAAATGGGTATCGAGGTTGACGAAACCATGGGAAAAGGAAAACTTATCGACGAAATTTTTGGTGAAAAATGTGAAGGAAATTATATCCAGCCAACCTTTATTACCGATTATCCAAAAGAAATGAGTCCGCTTTGTAAGGAACATAGAGAGAATCCAGAGTTAACCGAGCGTTTCGAGCTTATGGTTTGTGGTAAAGAAATCGCTAATGCATATTCAGAGCTTAACGATCCTATCGATCAGCGCGAGCGTTTTGAAGAACAATTACGCTTAGCAGAAAAAGGTGATGATGAAGCTACCGAATTTATCGATCAGGATTTCTTGCGTGCTTTAGAATATGGTATGCCTCCAACATCCGGATTAGGAATTGGGATGGATCGTTTAATTATGTTCCTAACTAATAATCAATCCATTCAGGAAGTATTATTTTTCCCACAAATGAAGCCGGAGAAAAAACAGGTTGAACTTACTGAAGAAGAAAAAGCGGTTTACCAATTACTGAAAGATGACGAAAACCATAATATGGATCTTATAAAGGAAAAATCTGGTTTGAGTAATAAAAAATGGGACAAAGCTCTAAAATCGCTTAGAAAACATAAAATGATCAATGTTTTTAAAGAAAATGAAGAAATGAAAATAAGCGTTGTATAAGGCTTCCTTTAATTTTAAAAAACTTGAAAGGCTACATTAATTTGTGGCCTTTTTTTATTAGAAAAAACCACTAATTCCATTTTCCTTAACTTCGTTTTAAACCTTTTTAAGAATAATGAGTCCTAAAAAGGAAGTTGAATAATTCAGTATAGCACATTCAAATAGTTTATTCAGCTTTAATAAAAATCAAATCTAATTTATGACTAACAAATTACCGATTAGAATTTGTGCTGTCGGTCTTTCTTTTTTAATGGCCTCTTGTGCTGTTTTTCAGAAAAACAAGAAAGATCAGTCTGCAAATGCACAAAAAGAAGAATCAAAAGACGGATTAAAACCTTACGCAAAAGTTATCACTAAAGATGCAAAATCAGATAAAGGTCTTTTTACCGTACACAAAGTAAAAAATAAGTATTACTACGAGATTCCAGATAGCCTTTTCAATAGAGAAATGCTTACGGTAACAAGAATCGCCAAAACAGCTTCTGGTATTGGATTTGGTGGTGGTAAACAAAACACACAGGTTCACCGCTGGCAAAAGAAAGGTGATCAGGTTTTACTAAGAGTAGTTTCTCACGACATCTACGCAGCAGATTCGCTTCCTGTTCATGAAGCAGTTGTAAACTCTAATTTCGAGCCGATTTTAAGCTCTTTTGATGTTGAAACTGTTGGTAAAGATTCTATAAGCAAATCTACCGTTATCGAAGTTACCGATCTTTACAAAAAAGATGTTCAGGCTTTAGGTTTAGGCGAAAGATACCGTAAACAATACAAAGTTTCGAGATTAGACGATAGTCGTTCTTTTATAGATACGATAAGAAGTTATCCTGAAAATATCGAAGTTCGACATATTAAAACATACAATGCGGGTAATCCTCCATCCAATTCAACTACCGGATCTATCTCTTTGGAATTCAGCAACTCGATGATTCTTCTACCAAAAGAGCCAATGGAGCGTCGTTATTTTGATGAGCGTGTAGGATGGTTTACCACGAGCCAAACCGATTATGGCTTAGACGCTCAAAAAAGTAAAACCGTTGAATATCTTGACCGTTGGAGACTAGAGGTTAAAGATGAAGACATGGGAAAGTTTAAAAACGGTGAGTTGGTTGAACCTAAAAAGCAAATCGTTTATTATATCGACCGTGCAACGCCAAAAAAATGGGTTCCTTACATTAAGCAAGGTATCGAAGATTGGCAAGTAGCTTTTGAAGAAGCCGGTTTTAAAAATGCAATTATCGCTAAAGACGCACCAACTGCAGAGGAAGATCCAGATTGGAGCCCAGAAGATGTTCGTTATTCAACGGTTCGTTATTTAGCTTCACCAATTCCTAACGCAAATGGGCCTCACGTAAGCGATCCACGTTCAGGAGAAATATTGGAATCTGATATCAACTGGTACCACAATGTAATGACTTTATTACGCAACTGGTATTTTGTGCAAACAGCTGCAATTAATGAGGAAGCTCGTGGCGTAGCATTTAAAGATGAGATTATGGGCCGCTTAATTCGTTTTGTTTCTTCTCACGAAGTTGGTCACACTTTAGGTCTTCCACACAACATGGGTAGTAGCCCGGCTTATGCAGTAGAAGATTTACGTGATCCTGAATTTACTGCAAAATACGGAACTGCACCATCGATTATGGATTATGCACGTTTCAACTATGTAGCTCAGCCAGGAGATGGTGATGTTGCTTTAATGCCAAATATTGGTCCTTACGATAAGTATGCGATTATGTGGGGCTATAAACCCATTCCAGAAAAAGAAGGTAGAGAAGAAAAACCTGTTTTAGATAAATGGATTTTAGAACATGCAGGTGATCCTTTATATCGCTTCGGAAGTCAGCAAAGTGGCGGAGTAATAGATCCTTCTTCTCAAACAGAAGATCTTGGGGACGATGCGATGCTAGCTAGTGAATACGGTATCAAAAACCTGAAGCGTATTGTTCCTAAATTAATAGAATGGACTGCTGAAGATGGCAAAGATTATGAAGATTTAGATGAGCTTTATGGGCAGGTACTTAGCCAGCTTAATCGCTACATGGGTCACGTAGCTGCTAATATTGGTGGTGTTTACGAAGTGTATAAAACCTACGATCAGGAAGGTGCTGTTTATACGCATGTTGCCAAAGAAAAGCAGGAAAGAGCAATGGATTTCTTACAAGAACAATTGTTCGAAACTCCAAATTGGTTAATCGATCAGGACATTTTTAATAAAATTGAATTCGACGGAAATATCGAAAGGATTAGAGGTATGCAAAGCAGTACACTTTCTAATGTTTTAGACTTCGGAAGAATGCAACGTTTACTAGAAAACCAAGAAATAAACGGCAAAGAAGCATACACGCTTCTAGAAATGATGGACGATTTACGCAAAGGAATTTGGAGTGAATTAAATACTGGTCAAAAAATTGACAGATACCGCAGAAATCTTCAAAGAGCATATATCGATCGTATGGCTTATTTAATGACAGAAGATCAAAAAGCTATCCCTAGCGAATACCGCCGATGGGTTAGTAGAACTAATGTAAATGTAGCGCAAAGTGATATTCGCCCAATCGTAAGAGGTGAACTACAAACACTACAAAGACAAATAAGAAACTCGATGTACCGTTCAGGAGATACGTTAACAAGATATCATCTTCAGGATGCATCAGAAAGAATAGATCAAATTCTTAATCCTAACGACTAGTCTAGCAATAGACAAAATTTGATTTATTAGTTTTTGAAAACCTGTCTCCCCCACGAGGCAGGTTTTTTAATTTTTAAATCTTTAATTATCCAACTTCAAAAATTAGCCCACCAAAAATCGTCAATTTATATATCGATTTTTAATAGTTTTAAGACATTCTCTGTTTAAATTAAAAACAAAAAACCCAATACATTATTAAACCTTTCTCTTTTTTAAGAGTCCTATTATAGAATTTAGTTTAAAACGCTTCAATATGAAAAGATTATGTTTCGTTATGATGATGCTTGTGGCAGTATCTTCATTTGCTCAGCAAAAAAAAGATCGTACAAAGCCAATGAAGGAAAGACTGGGAATGAATATGACTGCTGAAGAAAAAGCTATTCTGAAATCAAAAAGATTAGCATTAGACTTAGATCTAACCGAACACCAACAAAAAGAATTTCAGAAATTATATACAGAGCGAGCCAAAGACAGAGCCAAAATGCATGAAGAAATGAAAGATGCTGCGGAAGATGGTAAGCTAAAAGAAGAAGCTTTCGAAAGAATGAATGCTCGTTTAGATAAAGAAATAGCATTTCAACAAGCTATGCTGGAAATTTTGAGTAAAGAGCAATATGAGCTTTGGAAAACAACAAAAAGAATAGAACAGCACAAAAAAAGATTGGCTTTTAAAGATCATCACAGAGATTTTAGAGACAAACACAAAAACCCCAAATAAATTTCAATTTTATAATTGTTCAATTGCAAAAAAGAGAGGCCTAACAGCTTCTCTTTTTATTTTTTATAATTACTGAAAAAAATACTTCACAATAATTCCGCCTACCAACCAGGCGTAACAAACAAAAGCAATATACTTTAGGCTTTTCTCCATTAATTTACTTTTTGGCGCCATTTCTTTCATTTGCATTACATCGGTTCGTTTAAAGAAACCTAAGTAGATTAAATATCCTGAAACAAGCAAAAAAGCGATATTCAGAAAAAAGGTATAATCTATTTTGAAAAATGTTTGATCCTGTACCTGCACACTCGAAGGATCCGGGATTAAATCCAAACTTAAAAATCCATAATGCAACAAGAGCGATGCGCCAACCAGAGAAATAAAAAGTAGCATTAAGATGAAAAACGACATTTTCCAACCATAATATTTGGCATTGATTCTAAGTACCGGAAAAACCACTAGGTCGCTAAAGATAAAAGCGATTACTCCGGCAAAACTTACGCCTTTACCAAACAATAATGCAGCCAGCGGAATATTCCCCATCGAGCCAATAAAGGTGATAAAAGCAACTAAAGGCCCTATAATAATATGTTCTAAGATCGTCAAAAATGAGAAATCTGTATTTCCCTGCCCACTATTGATAAACAGCGTTTCAAAATACGAATCTGGAACAAAAGCAGCTACGATCCCGGCAATGGTAAAACCAAGTGTAACATCTTTCCAAACCATTTTCCATTCCATCCCGTATTGCTGCGAAACTTTTGCCCAGCTTTTTTCGGTTTTAATTCTTTTCTTCCAAGACTTCTGGTCATCATTATCGTCATCTTCATCAGTTTGAAGTCTTTCTCTTGCTTTCTTAATTAGTCCTTTGGGATGGAATAACCGAATAAGCAACCAACTGATTAAAATCAGTAAAATTCCGCCTACATATTCTCCTACCACAAATTGCCAACCTAAAAATATTGAGATGATAATTCCTAATTCGATCACCAAATTAGTCGAAGCCAATAAAAAAGCGATACTCGAAACAAAACTTGCTCCTTTTTTAAACAAACTCTTGGTAGATGCCAAAGCAGCAAAACTACAGGAGCTACTTATAAATCCAAAAAAAGTTCCCAATAATACTCCTTTAGATTCATTTTCACCCATAGTTTTTTGCATTCGCTTTTCGGTGACGAAAACCTGAATACAACTACTAATTACATATCCCAAAGCAAAAGCCCACAATGCCATCCAGAAAAATCCCAGACTGGTATTGGCAGCTTCTCCCCATTTGCTTAAAAAATCGTTCATAAATCTTTAGTTTGGTTAGTTAGTTTCGATAACACTTTAGGATAGTTTTTCGGCCCGTAACCTCAACGCATTGCCGATCACAGAAACCGAGCTAAAACTCATTGCCAAAGCAGCGATCATTGGCGACAATAAAATTCCGAAGAATGGATATAGAATTCCGGCTGCAATTGGCACACCAATACTATTATAGATCAAAGCAAAAAATAGATTTTGCTTAATATTTGCCATTACTTTATCACTCAGTTTTCGTGCTTTTAGCACCGCTTTTAGATCGCCTTTTACCAGCGTGATCTCTGCACTTTCAATCGCTACATCAGTTCCAGTTCCCATAGCAATCCCGATATCGGCTTTAGCCAGTGCCGGCGCATCGTTAATTCCGTCTCCGGCTGCAGCCACTTTTCGTCCTTGTTGTTGCAATTTTTCAACCTCGCTCATTTTATCCTGCGGCAACATTCCGGCTTTAAACGCAATTCCCATTTCATCGGCTACCGCTTTTGCTGTACGTTCGTTATCGCCGGTAAGCATGATTACCTCAACGCCGTCTTCTTTTAATTTGGTAAGTGCTTCTTTACTGGTTTTCTTTATAGGATCTGAAATCACAACAAAACCTTCAACCTTCCCATTTACACTTAAATAAGAAACCGTTTTTCCTTGTTGCTGAAATTCTTCAATTTCTTGATCAATTTTTTCTGAAGAAGTGATTCCTTTTTCATCCAAAAGCGACTTATTCCCCAACGCTAATTTTTTCTGCTGAAACTCACCAATTACTCCATTTCCGGTAATCGAATCGAAACCTGAAGCTTCTTCAATTTTAATTTCTTGCTCTTTCGCATATTTTATGGTTGCGGTGGCTAGCGGATGTTCACTATGCGAATTTAAAGCAGCGATAAATCCTGCAATCTCAGCTTCAGTAAAATCACCAACACTCACTATTTTTTCTACGGAAGGTTTTCCTTCAGTAATAGTTCCGGTTTTATCGATAATCAAAGTATCGATCTCATTCATCTGCTCTAACGCCTGCGCATTTTTGATGAGCACACCATTCTGAGCGCCTTTTCCTACTCCAACCATAACCGACATTGGTGTGGCCAAACCTAAAGCACAAGGACAAGCTATAATTAAAACGGCTATCGCATTGACGAAGGCATATACATACGATGGTGACGGACCAAAAATTGCCCAGATTACAAAAGTGATTACCGAAATAAGCACCACAATCGGCACAAAATATCCTGAAATTTTATCGGCTAAACGCTGAATTGGCGCTTGCGACCTACTGGCATCATTTACCATTTGGATAATTTGGGAAAGCAAGGTTTCATCGCCTACTTGCTCGGCAATCATCGTAAAAGAAGAATTCCCGTTTATGGTTCCTGAAGTTACTTTATCGTCAGCCGATTTTTCTACCGGAACCGGCTCACCGGTAATCATACTTTCATCAATCGAGGATTTTCCGTTTTTAATAATCCCATCAACCGGAATTTTCTCTCCGGGTTTTACTTTCAAAAGATCACCTTCTTCAATATCATCTATAGCAACTACCTCTTCTTTTCCGTTTACCACCCGAGTGGCTTTATTGGGCGCTAACTTCAGTAATTCTTTGATAGCGGAATTGGTACGATCGTGCGCTCTGGCTTCTAACATTTGGCCTAACATTACTAATGTTAGAATTACCGTAGCCGCTTCAAAATAAACATGCACTGTCCCTGCTTCTGTTTTAAATTGATTAGGAAATAGATCAGGAAACAATAAGCCTAGTACACTAAAAACCCAGGCTATTCCAGAACCAATACCTACCAGCGTAAACATGTTTAAATTCCAGTTTACGATAGATTTCCAGGCACGCTCAAAAAACATCCACGTAAAATAAAATACCACCGGAATCGATAATCCAAGCTGCACCCAATTCCAATATTGCAAATCCATAATTTGGTAAAGCGGATTATTACTTAACATATCCGACATAGCAATTAGGAAAATAGGCAAGGTAAAAGTTACCGAAAGCCAGAATTTTTTATGCAATTTTAGATAGGTTGAATTTTGTGCTTCTGGCTCAGGATTTTTAGGCACTAAATCCATCCCACAAATTGGGCAATCTCCAGGCTCATCTTCTTCAACTTCGGGATGCATCGGGCAAGTATAGATAGTTTTTGGCGTACCTAAACTTTGTTCTTGAACCAAATCCATTCCGCATACCGGGCAATCTCCCGGTTCATCATACATTTTATCACCTTCGCAGTGCATTGGGCAATACCACTTCCCATTTCCTTTTGCTTTAGGCTTCTTTTTCTTTTTAGTTTTTTCTGAATGATGATTCTTATGATCTGCCGGATAAATTTCATAACTACCACCATCATTTTTTAAAGCTTGCTGAAATGTTGAAATTTCGATATGATGATGCATGCTGATTTTTGCTTCAGCTTTTTCAAGATTCACTTCAGCATTTTCGACTCCATCAACTTTATTCAAGGTTTCTTCTACGTGAGCGCGACAGCCATTACAAGACATTCCACTTACATGATAGTGGTGCGTCATCAATTTTTCATCAGAAGACCTTTCCGAAGGAATCAATATTTGATAATTTCCGCCGGCATTTTTTAAGGCTTCCTGAAATGTTGAAATTTCGATATGCTTTTTCATCGAAATTTCAGCAGTTCCTTTTTCAAGATCTACGTCAACTTTTTCTACTTCAGGAATATTCTCTAGCGCTTTAGTTACGTGAGATTTGCATCCCTGGCAACTCATTCCGCTTATACTATACGTATGCTTCATCATATCGCGTTGAAAATCTTTAGTAATATTTTCAAGTTTTTTGTTCAACCTAAATTCTTATAATCAGGTACACAAAAATAACACAGCACGAACAGAGTCACTTTTAATATTATGGTAAGTTATTTCAGTTTTAGGAACGCTAAACGGCATCAAGGCCTTTTCGACCTTTTAGTTGCATTTTTTTATAGGCAGAAGGGGTAATTCCAGTCTGTTTTTTAAAAGAAGTTGATAAATAAGCCGCAGTAGAAAAACCAAGTTGATAGGCAACTTCAGCAATACTCAATTCATCATATTCTAAAAGTTCTTTGGCTTTTTCAATTTTGAGTTTATTGAAATACGATTGAATACTCTGTCCTTCTTCCGCAGTAAATAAATTAGTAATAAAACTGTAATCGTGATGAAGCTCTGCACTTAAGATTTCTGATAATTTCTTTTGATCGGCACTATTAGAAATCTCATCAATCAAAACCGATTTTATCTGATTAATGATGCGTTCATTCTTAGATTGTAAAAGCTGAAAACCTACTTTTTCTAATTCCGAAGACAACGCATTTTGTTCCGCTGCAGAAAGTTCTCTTTCTAAAATCGCTTCCCCTAAATTCACCTCTTTATACGGAATATCGAGTTTAGACAAAATACCTTCTACCGTCGCGATGCAACGGCCACAAACTATATTTTTAATAGGAATCGCGTTTTCTGCCAAAACTTTAATTTTTAAAAGATCTCTCGCTCAAAAGACAGAGCGAGAGAATAGTGCTTATTATTAATATCTTCAATTTATATATTTATTGCTTTCGACATTCCGGACTTGATCCGGAATCTTACCCTTATTTATAAAAACTATCTTGATGAGACCCTAAATCAAGCCCGCCTGCCGGACGGGCAGGTTCAGGGTGACATTACTTATAATAATTAATTGCGGAAATTCCGCTTTTTACTGAATAGTTTTTTCTATTCTACCGCAATGCAACATTTTATCTCCAAAATACGGATTATTAATTTCTTCGGAAGCTGCAAACCACGATGCTCCTTTTCCATCGAAAGCCATTGGGCAAAATTGCTTATAAATTTCTCCTGAAGCAATAGCATTTTCAAGCACCGGTTCCATCAAAACCGTTAATTCTGAAAATACTTTTCGTTGTGCTTTTATAGCTGTCTCTTCTGAAATTTTAGTCGCTAAATCAGCAATCTCAGCATTCTCGAAACCGGTCATTTTTTTGGCTGCTTTTTTTGCCGCATTTGGATCGGTAGCCACCAAAGCATCTTTTAATTGTAAATAAGCTGCGTATTCTGAAGCTACTTTTTCATCATCAAATTTAGCATTTTGGGCCATTGTTTTTGCATTACCTTCCTGAGTCATTTCTACATCTTCCTGTGTAGCATCAGTAGCAGATTCTTTGTTTTCCTTACAGCTGGTAAAGCTTATAATTCCAGCTGAAAAAGCGATAAAAAATAGATTTCTAGGTATACGTTTCATAATTCTTTGTTATTAAATTTAATTTCGAACATTATTTTGCGTCATTCCGGACTTGATCCGGAATCTCATCATTATGAGACCCTGAAAAAAGTTCAGGGTGACGTTATTCTATTTATCCCTATTGGGTAATCTTCTAATCGTTTCTCCACAACCTAACATTTTCGAGCCAAAATATGGATTTTTAATTTCCTTATTTCTACTTAGCCAGGTTGCTCCTTTATTATTATTTGCCATCGGGCATCGCTGAATATAAAGTTCCTCTATTTCATCGAAATTCGATACTAGTGCGATCATATTTTGTGAAAGCGCAATAAACTCTTTTCGTTGCGTTGCGATATCTTCGGAAGAACTAATGACTTTAAATGTATTCTGAATCACTTTAAAACGAGTTGCTACCATTTTATTCAGTGCTGCCGTATCGATAGTATTGATTTTTGCTGAAGCTTTTTTAGCAGTCTGCCTTGTTGAAGTCACATCGCTAGCCACAAGATCATCCTTTAATTCTAAATAATCTTGAATCACCGCTCGAAATGCCGACTGAAAACTTTTTGGTAAATTCATTTCCTTGATCTCAGCATTGCTATTACTATCAGTCGGATTCCGACTCATCATCGATTTTTTTCCTTGCAATTGCGCTGCAGCATCTACGGTAAACGTTCCGTTAGTAACCACTTCGTCGCCTTTTTTTAAACCTTCTAAAATTTGATAAGAATTGCCAATTTCGCTACCTAATTTCACTTCCTTCATTTCAAATTGCGGTGAATTAGCAGCTGTTTTTAGATAGACTACCGAGCGCTCTCCCGTCCACATCACCGCGGATTTTGGTATACTTATTTGCAAATCTTCTGTCTCTTCCAACTCAACCTCTGCTTCTACAAACATTCCCGGTTTTAATTTTCCGTTTCGATTAGCTAACACCACTCGAATTTCTGTAGTTCTGGCTGAATTATCTAAAATAGGAGCTATAAAATCTATAATGCCATCAAAACTTTCATCGGCAAAAGCATTAACCGAGATTTGAAGGTTTTGCCCTTCTTTTAAATTAGACAACTGCCCTTCGTAAGCATCGAAAACCGCCCAAACTTTCGTGAGATTTGCCACTTTATACAAAGCCTGCCCGCGATTTACATAATCGCCTTGGCTTACCATTTTTTCAGTCACTGTGCCCGAATTTGATGCAAAAACAGGAAAATTCTCTTTTACTTTTCCACTTTCTTCAATCGAATTGATTTGCGAATCACTCAGTTTCCAGTTCTTCAATTTATTACGCACCGCCTTATATAATTTAGGCTGAGATTCTTTTAATTTCAAAGCCGTTATTAATTCTTGCTGAGCGGCAACTAGTTCAGGAGAATAAATTGTGGCTAAAATTTGCCCTTTTTTAATTTCCTCCCCGGTAGTATTGATAAAAAGTTGCTCTATTCTGCCTGAGAAATAAGAAGATTGTATGGCGTTTAATTCTTCATTAGCCTCTAATGTTCCTGAAAGTGTGATTGAATTATCAGTCTTTGAATTTCCAACGATACTTGTTTGAATATTGGCCAATTTCATTGCATTTTCGGTCATCGTAAAACCTGCAATAGTTGTATCAGTTTGATTTGCCGGGATCAATTCCATACCACAAATTGGGCAATCGCCGGGTTCTGGCTGCATAATCTGAGGATGCATAGAACATGTCCACATCGTATCTTCTGCAGCATCGTGTTCAGCATGTAGCTCTTCGGTTTTATGTTCACTTCCGCTAAAAATTAAATAGCCGATAAAAAGACCAATGATTAAAGCTAATCCGGTGTATATAACTGTTTTTTTCATAATTCACTATTCATTCGTTTTGGTAGCCCTTCAAGTTCAATAACTATCAAAATTATTATTGAATTTCAGCCTTATTTATGCCAACTTATGAGATACTGAATCAAGTTCAGCATGACGATCCGACTTTTTCTTATGCGCAAAGCATTCACGAAATAACCTTTGCGTCATCCCGGACTTGATCCGGGATCTCATTTCTATATTCTATATTCTCTTCTCTAAAATCTCAATACTCAATTCTAACTACTCACTAATAATCCACCAAATACTGAATCACCGCCGTTTGCTGAAAATAATTACTTATCGATTCTGCTAATTTCATTTGATAGTCTAATTGCATTTCTTGGATATCCAGCACATCCCGAAAATCTAAATGCTCACTTTCGTAACTGCGCATCAAAATATCTTCTGCGTCTTTAGTCAATCCAATATTTTGAAGTTGAATTTCTACAGAATATCGCGCTGAATTTCGCATTTCAAGCGCATTGGATAAACTGCTTTTCAATTCATTTAAACGCTGATTTCTATTCGCTGAAATTTGTTTTTTTCGCAACTCATTTTGCGCAGTAACCGATGAATATTTGCTATTGAAAATCGGAATCGAAAACGATACCATAGGCATCACAATATCTTTCCCGTTATCGGGAATTGCCATATCGGTGCGCGTTCCTACATTGATATAATCTACACCTAAACCGAATTGCGGAGCCGATTCTTTTTGATTAACGGCTTCCGCAAAATCGACACTTTCCAAATTCTCATCGAATTTGGATAATTCCGGATGAACTTTTATTGCTGAAATCTTTATTTCTTCGGAAGGCAATTCCAGCGTATCTAAAAGTGTAACTGAAGCATTGTTTTCTCTATTCAGCAATCGATTAAAAGCTACTTTCGCTGAAGTCAATTTATTTTCTAAACTCAGCTGCTGATCTTTTAGCTTATTTTGACGCATTTGCAATTGAAGCACATCCACCGCGCTGGCTTTTCCAACTTCAACTCCGTTTAGCGCCAATTCTTCATAAATTTTCAGTAATTCAATATTCTCTTTTATCACTTTAATTTTCTCCTGAAATTCATACAACTGAAAATAGGCTTTTGAAACTGATAATTTTAGCTTACGCAGAGCGATATCGACTTCAATATTATCTTCTTCAGCTAATGCGCCGGCGTAATCTTGCCTCGCTGAAATTGTACCAAACCACGGAAACATTTGCTTCACCGAAAATTTAGCTTGCTGCGGCCCAGTTCTGGTTTCGGGTTCACTTACAAAATATCCTGCGGCAAATTCGGTATTTGGCAAGGTATTTACGGAGTTAGCTTGCTCTTTTGAAATATCGTATTTCACCCGTAAAGCATCGATCATTGGGCTATTGTTCTGCGCTTCTAGAATATAGTTTTCTAGTTGCTGAGCATCCATACCAAAAGAAAATAGCATCACACAAAGCGATAGAATTTTATATTCCTTTTCTATTAATAATTTACAGTTCACGGTATACATTTTTTAGTTTTTGAGCTGTTAGCTGAAAGCTTTCAGCAATCAGCTTTTTTAATCAGTATTTAACTGATTTAACTTTATTTTTTTACTCAATCAAAATCTCTACAATCTCTCGTCATTCCGGAATTGATCCGGGATCTCATCCTCAGTTTTATGAGATGCTGAATCAAGTTCAGCATAACGTTTATATTTTGAATTCAACTTTTTTCTAAATTCAATTTTTTGCATTCAAAATATTCTAGCCTTGATTCTTTCAACACATTTTCAAATTAACACATCATCAAATTTTCTAGCTTCTAACAGCGAAGCAGTCTCATTTCTAACTACTCAATTCTCTCTTCAGCATCATCTCTTTCTTCCAGCAAAACAAAACCGGAACTACAAAAAGCGTAATTAAAGCGATTAACATTCCGCCAAAACTTGGTATCGCCATTGGTATCATAATATCACTACCACGCCCTGTGCTCGTTAAAACGGGCAACAGCGCCAAAATTGTAGTGGCCGTGGTCATTAAGCATGGTCGGATTCTCTTTTCACCGGCTTCCACAACCGAAGCTCGAATAGCTTTAATATTCTCTGGTTCGTTTTTTCCAAAAGTCTGAGTAAGATAAGTTGCCATCACCACACCATCATCGGTTGCAATTCCAAACAGTGCAATAAAACCAACCCAAACGGCAACACTTAAATTAATGGTATGCATCTGGAATAAGTCTCTTAGATTTTCACCAAACAGACTAAAATTTAAAAACCAATCTTGTCCATACAACCAGATCATTATAAATCCGCCGCCAAAAGCGACCGCGATTCCGGTAAAAACTATAAAAGAGGTGGACACCGATTTAAACTGAAAATACAAAATCATAAAAATGATGAGCAGCGCCAGTGGAACCACAATCGATAATGTCTTTGCGGCACGAAGCTGATTTTCGTAGTTTCCGGTAAATTCATAATTAATCCCTTGCGGAACTTTTAATGCTCCGGAGTCTATTTTTTGCTGAATTGTTTGTTGTGCATTTTCAATCACATCAACCTCAGCAAAACCGTCCATTTTATCGAAAAGCACATAACCGATTAAAAAGGTATCTTCACTCTTAATTACCTGCGGACCTTGTTCATACCGAATTTCTACCAGTTCACCTAACGGAACAGGCTTTCCGTTTTCTACCGGAACATAAATATTTTTCAAATCCTCTGGCGAATCTCGAAGTTCCCTTGGATAACGCACCCTAACCGAATAACGCTCCCGACCTTCAACCGTCTGACTTAACATTTTCCCGCCAACAGCTACTTCTAATATGTCTTGCACATCGCTCATTGATATGCCATATCTTGTTAATCGATCTCGTTTAATATCTATCAGCAAATAGGGCTTCCCTACAATTCGATCGGCAAAAACAGCTTCATCTTTAACACCGTCAACTGCCTTTAGGATTTCTTCGAGCTTCATTCCAAAAGCTTCAATTTGTTTTAAATCCTGTCCTTGCACTTTTATCCCCATGGGCGCACGCATCCCGGTTTGTAACATCACCAATCGAGTTTCAATAGGTTGCAGTTTTGGTGCAGAGGTTATTCCCGGTAATTTTGTAGCGGCTGAAATTTCATTCCAAATATCATCTGGTGAGCTTATCGCAGGGCGCCAGTTTCTAAAATATTCGCCATCATCATCTGGAATTAATTGTTCTCTACTAATTTTATAGCTTGAATTTATCGAATCTGGGATTTCTTTTTCAGTAAAACGCGTGCTTCCATCGATAGCTAGCTTTTTATTTTTCAGCATAAAAAAACCGTCGTCATTTACTTTAAATCGCTGTCTTTGCCGACTCGCATTTAATGCATATTCCGGTTTATATTGAATAATATTTTCGTACATACTGAGTGGAGCAGGATCTAAAGCTGACTCGGTTCTACCGGCTTTTCCAACCACAGTTTTCACTTCCGGAATATTGGCCACCGCCATGTCTAATTGCTGTAAGATTCGTTTATTTTCGGCAATTCCGGCATGGGGCATCGAGGTTGGCATCAGTAAAAATGAACCTTCATTTAGCGAGGGCATAAATTCTTGCCCAGTATTTCGCATAATTAGCGCACCAGCAATAACAATAGAAAATGGCAGCATTAGGAATATCATTTTATGAGCTAATGCCCAATGTAAAATTCGAGTATAATATCTGCGGAAAAGATTAAAAATAAATAGGAGTCCGAAACATAGAATGGCCACCATAACCACATTCCATAAGACGGAAGTATCTAAACCAAGCGGCCTCCAGAAAACAGCCAACATAAAAATGATAGCTGTTGATATTATACCAACAACAAGCCAATCATGTTGTTTTTCTGAAGTGATTTTTTGCGCTTTTAGAATTCCGACGATTCCTAAACCTATTAAAACTAAGCCTATCCAAAATCCATAAAAAATCATTGTAATTCCGGACAATATCAATATTCCCTGAATAGCTAAATTGAAGTTTTTACGAAGTATTCTTTTTCTGAAAATACTAGCGGCAAAAGGCGGAATTAAAAACAGCGCCACAATTATTGAAGCAGTAAGTGCCATGGTTTTAGTAAAAGCCAGCGGGCGGAATAACTTCCCTTCAGCACCCACCATTGTAAACACCGGAATAAAACTGATAATTGTAGTTAATACTGCCGTGATGATTGCTCCAGAAACTTCAGCCGTTGCATTATAAACTACCGTATTTACTGGTAAATCTGCTTCGTTTTCATCTAAATGCCGAATAATATTTTCTGAAAGAATCACGCCAACATCAACCATGGTTCCAATCGCAATCGCAATTCCTGAAAGTGCCACTATATTGGCATCGACATTAAAGAATTTCATCCCGATAAACACCATTAACACTGCTACCGGTAGTAATCCCGAAATAAGAATCGAAGCCCTTAGGTTAAACACCATAATTACAATTACAAAAATGGTAATCAAAATCTCTAAACTCAGCGCTTCGTTTAATGTGTTTAAGGTTTCATGAATCAGTTCAGATCGATCATAAAAAGGTACGATCGTAAGTTGTGAGGTGGTGCCATCAGCCAGTTCTTTAGAAGGCAAACCACCGCTTATAGATGCTATTTTATCTTTTACATTTTGAATTACTTCCATGGGGTTAGCGCCATTTCTGGCCACTACTACTCCACCCACAACCTCTGCGCCTTCTTTATCTAAAATTCCGCGTCTGGCCGCTGGGCCCAAAGAAACTTTCGCTACATCGCTTACTTTTAGCGCAGCAAAATCTTTAGAAGAAACCACCGCATTTTCGATATCTTCAGTAGATTTCACATAGCCTAAACCGCGTACTACATATTCAGCCTGATTAATCTCTAAAGTTTGCGCACCAATTTCACGATTACTTTCTTTTACCGCCTTTACAACATCTTGCAAACTCACGCGGTACTGACGCATTTTTTCAGGATTAACATCGATTTGATATTCCTGAACATACCCGCCAATCGAAGCAACTTCGGAAACGCCACCAGCACCAGAAAGTGCATATTTCACATAAAAATCCTGAATGCTACGTAATTCCTGAAGATCCCAACCACCGGTAACATTGCCATCTTTATCGCGACCTTCTAAAGTATACCAATAAATTTGCCCTAAAGCTGTTGCATCTGGTCCCAAAGAAGGACTTACACCTTCAGGCAGCAATCCGTTTGGCAATGAATTTAATTTTTCCAAAATTCGGCTTCGACTCCAGTAAAATTCTACATCCTCTTCAAAAATGATATAGATACTAGAAAAGCCAAACATTGAAGAACTCCGTATCGTTTTTACTCCCGGTATTCCCAGTAATGAAGTAGTTAGCGGATACGTGATTTGATCTTCGATATCTTGTGGGGAACGGCCTTCCCATTTGGTAAAAACGATTTGCTGATTTTCACCAATATCGGGAATGGCATCTACCGCTACCGGATCTCGCGGAAGCGATCCTAAATCCCAATTGAATGGCGCATTTACCATTCCCCAGCCTACTAAAACAACTAGCAGGATAACGGCAACCAATTTATTTTCTATTAAAAATTTAATGCTTTTGTTCAGCATAAAAAGAATATTTGATCTTAAAAACACATCATTTCAGATAAAGCATGACCTCGAAAAAGGCATAGCAAAATCATCGAGACATAGAAATGCTTCGAAATTAAAATGTGTTTAAAATCAAATACGAAAAACCTGATCCTGTAACTGAATATCGCAGACCAAATTTGGCGGGGAGTAATCTTTGAAAGGAATAAAATCTGGTTCTGAAAACTCGAAAAGCTGTAAATAAGAATAGACAAAACCAGTGATAACTAATTGCTGCTGAAGATCGAGATTATTGAAGTTTTGCTTCAGTGTATCCTGACCTTTTACTTCTAGTTTTTTGTTGGTGCAGCAGGATTTTTTTGTTATAGAAGTTTCAGCAGAAGTTGCCGAATTCATTTCCATGCCACAAGTTTTTGCTTTGGTAAAAACAGCGCTATCCACTAATTTTTTTCCGCAGAAATGCTGTTCTACCGTAAAAGAAAAGGTAGAAAACAACACCAAAACGGCTATAATGGAAGCGAATATTTTAGCAAAAAACTGTTTCATTTATTACAAAAGTAGTCGATAATCGATAATTTACAACAAAATTCTAAGTGAACTGCTTTGCAACAATTTAAATAGGCACTTATTCAGCAAAATTAGTAGAAAACAGAGTTGTAAAATTTCAAGATTTAGGGAAATCCTTTCAATTTAAATTTTTCTACTTCGCTTATGTATTCGGTAGTAATAAAAAGCCGGCAAAAGCACCAAAATAAATATCGGATGAATTAAAAATCGCCGCACGTAAAACAGGGCGAGAAAATGTTCATTTTCAATAGTAAAAATGAGATACGTAAAAACGCTCCCTACGATGCCCAACAGCAACAAAAATAACACAGCTGAAAACTTTATAATATTGCGATCTACAAAGGCTATTGCAATTATCCCGAGTGAAATAAGGCTGTTTATTACATATCTTAAAATCGTATTCAGAATTAATAAACCAGGCTCAAAATCTGGAATATCATCTCTCAAATAATCAGAATATTTAAAGAAAAATAGTAAAGGATCATAGAAAATCTTTGCCTCGAAAAATCGAATACTTGCCAGTAAAACGACTAAAATACCTATCAAAAAAAGTCTATACCTGGTCTTCATTCTTTTCTATATTAGCATACACTTTTACCCAAACTATCCATAATAGAATGACAGTGCCGTAAATAATTAACGGAAAAACGATCTCATGTAAAAATGATCCATATTCGGGATACTCGTAAATGCCGATAGTTAGTAGTGCAATCCGAATTAAATTCATCGTATAGATAAGCACACTTCCCGCCAAAATATACAAAATGGTCGTTCGCGTTTTGGCGAAAAAAGAAAGGATAAAAGAAATAAAAAGGATAATCACACTTATACTATTGCAACCTTCTACCACACGAACAAGAAAGTTGCCTTCAACAAATACTTTCATGGCGGGCTCTTTAGTATGTGGCTCCATTTTTACGGCATAACCCAAAAATTCTATAAGTGCAGCGCTTTGGCGACTAACAAGGTTGGTTATTATGTCTGGGAAATATTCAGTTTGACTTTCAGAAAAGATTAAATACGAATTATATAGTACCGAAAGCAAAAAATAACTTCCTAAAAAGACGGCTACAAACCGAATAACCAGACTATATTTTCTAAAAAGCTGAAGCAATTGTAATGAGTTTCAACAAATTTAGACAAAAGGCTGTAACAGAACTTAGATTTTAAATACTTTTGCCAAAAAATTACAGCTTATGCCATTTGATAAATTAAGACCACAAGTTGAAAAAATTCTGAATACAAAAGAGATATCTGTAGATAATCGATTAACTCAGGTTTGCGAATTATTGATGGAAACAATCCCTTATTACGATTGGGTTGGATTTTATTTTAAAAATGGCGATAAAGAGGAATTAAAACTTCGTTCTTTTGCCGGTGAACCAACAGATCACGATATCATTCCTTTTGGAAAAGGTATCTGCGGACAAGTTGCCGTATCGAATGCGAATTTTGTGGTTCCCGATGTTAAAGCACAAAACAATTATATTGCTTGTAGCATTCACGTTAAAGCTGAAATTGTAGTGCCATTGTTTTTAAACGGAGAAAATATTGGACAAATTGATATCGATTCTCATACTCCAGATCCATTCTCTAAAGAAGACGAATTATTCTTAGAATTTGTAAACGAAAAAGTTGCCGAGATACTGGAATAATTCAGTAAGCAGTAAGAATTAACAGCAGGCAGTAAAAAATAGATTTAAAAGAGAAAACCTCACGATCCTGACATTTATCTGGACTGTGAGGTTTTTTATTTTCATCCTCAGAAATTAATAATTCTTTAAATGGTTGTCTAAAATCTAGAATCTATTCTCTAATAGCGCAGCAGTCTAAGTACTACATTCCTGTTCTAATAGCTTCAACAGGATCTAATCGCGATGCTGAAATTGCAGGAATTATCCCAGAGACTAAACCTATTATTGCTGAAACAGTAGTTCCCAAAACTATATTTCCGAAGGAAAGAATAAATTCAAAATCGCCGGTAAAATTAGAGACAATAATTGTTGTAACCCAGACAAAGAATAATCCGGCGGCTCCACCAATTATTGCTAAAATAATAGCCTCAAAAAGGAACTGAAAAAGAATAAATTTATTTTTCGCGCCAAGTGATTTCTGTATTCCGATAAGATTGGTTCGTTCCTTAACACTCACAAACATAATGTTGGCGATTCCAAAACCACCAACTAGTAATGAAAATCCACTAATTACGAGTCCGATTAAATTTAAAGTTCCTGTGATATTATCGATCATATCGGTAAATCCTTTTAACTGATTAACAAAAAAGGTACTTACCTCTCCGGGTTTTATTCCGCGGAAAGTTCTTAGACGCTGTTCTAATATCGCAAGGAATTCGGCATTATCGACATCAGATTCAGGTTTTAGTAATATTTGAGGAAAAATGTTCCTGTTATTTTCTCCATAAATCCTTCGAGTAACATTAACTGGCACATACACCTGGCTGTCTTTGCTACCGCCAAACATTGAGGCACCTTCTTTTTTCAGCAAGCCGATTACCGTAAATTTTCTACCGTACATTCGTACTTGTTTCCCTATTGGATCTATACTTCCAAAGAGATTTTCAGCAATTTCACTTCCCATTACGATCACAGGTGAGCCACTGGCAGCTTCAGATTCGTTAAAAAAACGACCTTCTTCAATATTAATAGCCTCGATATCATAAATCTCGCTCCCTGCCGATACCACGTCTACGCCAAGACTGCTGGCGTCCTTATATTTTATTGTTTCAGCAGGAACATTTTGAGTAAACGTGACCGCTTTTGCTTCGGGAAGATTACGTTTTAAAAACTGATATTCGTCGTAAGTAACATCTGGAAATTGTTGCCACTTCCAACGTGGGATATCGGTAGGACCAAAATTAAAACGCATCACAATAGTAGTACTATTATCCAAACTATTTAATGATCCCGAGATTTCATTCTTTAAAGAATCTACAGCCGCAAGTACTCCAATTATAGAAAAAATACCTATCGTAACGCCAAGTAGCGAAAGAAAAGTACGTAAAAGGTTATTTTTAAGCGCATTAATTGCAAAATTAAAGCTCTCACCAAGCACTCTTAGAAATATAAGCATAATAAAACGGCTGCTTTTTTAGACTGAATTATTTATATGACGCACGGCTTAAATATTCGTTACAAAATTTATTTAGAAATAAGCAAAAACACCTTTAAATTTTTACCTTAAATACTTACTTTTGCCTCTTTAACAAACACAACAAAATGAGCAATTTGAAACAAGCCAAATCTGCATTAATATCTGTATTTAATAAAGATGGTTTGGCTCCCATCGTTAAAAAGCTTAATGATCTGGGAATCACGATTTATTCTACCGGCGGAACAGAAAAATTTATTAATGATTTAGGTGTAGAAGTTGTTCCTGTAGAGGATGTAACTTCTTACCCTTCAATTTTAGGTGGACGTGTTAAAACTTTACACCCTAAAGTTTTTGGTGGAATTTTAAATCGTCAGGATAACGAAAGTGATGTTAAAGAAATTGCTCAATACGAAATTCCACAAATTGATATTGTAATTGTGGATCTTTATCCTTTTGAAAAAACAGTAGCTTCAGGAGCTTCCGAAGAAGATATTATCGAAAAAATCGATATAGGCGGGATTTCTCTTATTCGTGCCGCAGCAAAGAATTTTAAAGATGTACTTTGTGTTTCTTCTGTTAACGATTATGCTGAATTTTTGGACATTTTGAATGAAGGAAATGGAGAGACAAGTTTAGCGCAGCGTAAAAATTTTGCGGCTAGATCGTTCAATATTTCTTCGCATTACGACACTGCTATTTTCAACTATTTTAATACTTCAGAAGAAATTCCTGCTTTTAAACAAAGCATTCAGCAAGGAAAATCGTTACGATATGGAGAGAATCCACATCAAAAAGGAACATTTTTTGGAGATTTTGATGCAATGTTTGATAAGCTCCACGGAAAAGAACTATCTTACAACAACCTTTTGGATGTTGATGCTGCTGTAGTTCTTATGAACGAATTTAAAGGAGAAGCGCCAACATTTGCCATTTTAAAACATAATAATGCTTGTGGTCTTGCACAACGTGATACGATAAAGCAAGCTTATGTAGATGCTTTAGCTGGTGATCCAGTTTCAGCTTTCGGCGGAATTTTAATTGCTAATACTGAAATTGATAAAGCTACTGCGGAAGAAATTCATTCTTTATTTTGCGAAGTAGTTATCGCTCCTTCTTTTTCTGAAGAGGCTTTAGCAACTTTAAAAGGAAAGAAAAACAGAATTATTTTAATACAAAAGGAAACTGAACTTCCAAAAAATCAAGTTCGTACTTGTTTAAATGGAGTTTTAGTTCAGGATAAAGACAATAAAACCGATGTTTTAGACGATTTATCTTACGCGACAACTAATAAGCCAACAGAACAGGAAATTGAGGATCTTTTATTTGCTTCAAAAATTTGTAAGCATACAAAATCCAATACTATTGTTCTAGCTAAAAATAAACAACTTTGTGCAAGCGGAACCGGGCAAACGTCTCGTGTAGATGCATTAAGACAAAGTATCGAGAAAGCAGGTTCTTTCAAATTTGATCTTAAAGGAGCAGTAATGGCTAGTGATGCTTTTTTCCCATTTCCTGATTGTGTAGAAATTGCAGGAAATTCAGGAATTTCAGCTGTAATTCAGCCAGGTGGTTCTATCAAAGATCAGTTAAGTATCGATTATTGTAATGATAATGATATTGCAATGGTAATGACAGGGACCCGCCATTTTAAACATTAATAGAATACATTTTACCAATACATAAAATAACATATGGGATTTTTTGATTTTCTCATTGAAGAAATAGCGATAGATTTAGGAACTGCCAACACCCTTATCATTCACAATGATAAGGTGGTGGTAGATAGTCCTTCGATTGTAGCCAGAGACCGTACGTCTGGAAAGATTACGGCTGTGGGAAAAGAAGCGGCGATGATGCAGGGAAAAACACATGAGAATATCAAAACGATACGCCCATTAAAAGATGGTGTAATCGCCGATTTTGATGCGAGTGAGAAAATGCTCACCATGTTTATTAAAGAAATCCCGGCACTTAAACGTAAAATGTTTACGCCAGCTTTAAGAATGGTGATCTGTATCCCATCTGGTATTACAGAAGTTGAGATGCGAGCGGTAAAAGAAAGTGCCGAACGTGTAAACGGTAAAGAAGTTTACCTTATTCATGAACCTATGGCTGCTGCTATTGGTATTGGTGTAGACATCATGCAGCCAAAAGGGAACATGATCGTAGATATAGGTGGTGGTACAACAGAGATCGCAGTGATCGCGCTTGGCGGAATTGTTTGTGATAAATCCATCAAAATTGCCGGTGATGTTTTTACCAACGACATCGTATATTATATGCGTACTCAGCATAACCTTTATGTTGGTGAACGTACCGCGGAAAAAATTAAAATTCAGATTGGTGCTGCTACTGAAGATTTAGAAGTTCCACCAGATGAAATGAGTGTACAGGGACGTGATTTGCTAACAGGTAAACCAAAGCAGGTAAATATTTCGTATAGAGAAATTGCTAAAGCGTTAGATAAATCAATCCTTAGAATTGAAGATGCGGTTATGGAAACCTTATCACAAACTCCGCCAGAACTTGCGGCAGATATTTATAATACCGGTATATATCTTGCCGGTGGAGGATCTATGCTTAGAGGTTTAGATAAGCGTTTATCTACTAAAACGGATCTACCGGTTTATATTGCCGAAGATCCTTTGAGAGCTGTGGTGAGAGGAACCGGGATTACATTAAAAACACTTAACAGGTATAAAGGAATATTGATAAAGTAGGAGAAGCAGTAGCTTATGCAGCAGATATTCAATTTTCTGATTCGGAACAAGAATAACATTTTGTTCTTGGTATTGCTCGCGTTTTCTATTTTCCTAACGATACAAACTCATTCGTTTCATAAAAGTAAATTTATAAGTTCGGCCAATTCAGTTACCGGTGGGATTTATTCCTGGAATAATAATATCCAGGATTACTTTTATTTGGACAAATACAATCAACGTTTGATAGAGGAGAATAAAAATCTTCGCAATATTATTAGACAACTAAGCGGAAAAGATACTATTCCCAATTACACAGACACCACTTTTACTTCAGATTATATATTTAGAAGTGCTGATGTTATAAACAATAATTTTTCAAAAAGGGATAACTACATTACTCTTAATAAAGGAGAAAATGATAGTATTGCTGCAGAAAATGGAGTGGTAACCAGCAAAGGAATAATTGGGATTATAGATCGAACAAATGCTAGCTATTCTCGAGCTATTTCTATTCTCAATTCGCAGTCTAAAATAAATGCACAATTAAAAAAATCTAACCATTTTGGAAGCTTAGTTTGGGATGGCAAAAATCCAAACCTTATGCAACTTACCGACGTGCCTAAGCAAGCTCCGGTAGCTAAAGGGGATACTATCATTACCGGTGGCAAAAGTTTAATTTTCCCCAAAGGTCTTTTAGTTGGAACAATAGAGGACTTTAAGTTGGATAATACAGAAAGCTATTACACTATCAACGTGAAGTTATTCAACGACATGACAAATATTGGTTATGTCTATGTAATTGAAAATAAAAACAAAGAAAAGATTCTTTCTTTAGAAGTGGATGGGGATGAATAGCAGTTTAATTTCTAATATCTTACGTTTTATAGGTCTTGTATTGTTACAGGTACTTGTACTTAACAACATAAATTTTATGGGATACGTGAATCCCTATCTTTACATCTTATTTTTACTGCTTTATCCTTTTAACTCTAATCAAAGTTTATTTTTATTTCTGGCTTTTTTACTGGGCTTATCGGTAGATACATTTGAAGACAGTGGCGGGATACATGCAGCTGCTTGTTTAATTTCGGCTTTTTTAAGACCTAATTTACTTCGATTTTCTTTTGGGATAAGCTACGATCACCAAACACTTCGCTTATCCTCTACTCCACTGGGAGCTAGAATAAGTTATGTGGCTTTAATGGTTGTAATTCATCATTTAGTATTATTTTCTTTGGAAATGTTTAGTTTCAGCCATATAATTCTTATACTTAAAAAGACGTTATTTTCAAGTATATTTACTGTACTTGTTATTTTATTGAGTATTGCGCTTTTCAGTAAAAAATATCGATGAGAAGAATTCTTTTATATATTATTATCCTTACCACAGGCTTAATCTTTCTAGGAAGATTGTTTTACCTTCAGGTTGTAGACGACAGTTTTGCTGTGCGTTCTAATAATAATGCCGTAAAAGTAGTTTACGATTATCCGCAACGTGGTTATATCTATGATCGCGATGGCAAATTAATGGTTTCAAACCAACCCTCTTACGATGTAATGGTTATCCCTAGAAACCTAAAAGCTTTTGATACTACCGAGCTTTGCAATATTGTAAGTTTAGAACGAAAGGAACTGGAAAGAAGATTAGATAAAGCAAAAATATATTCTCCTTTTTTACCTTCTGTAATAGTACCTCAACTTACAAAAAGTGAGTATGCATTTCTACAGGAAAAAATGCGTAATTATGAAGGTTTTTATATTCAGAAACGATCGCTTAGAGATTATCATGTAGATCATAGCGCCAACGTGCTGGGTTTTATTGCTGAAGTAAGCCCAAATACTATAAAAAACAACCCCTATTATACCAGTGGTGATTTAATTGGACGTAAAGGAGTAGAAAGCGTTTATGAAGACACCCTTAGAGGTGTAAAAGGCGTAAAATATATTCAAAAGGATAAACTGAATAGAGATATTGGTCCCTACAAGGATGGAATTTATGATACCTTACCAGAGCGCGGCAAAGATATTACCATTTCTGTAGATTCCGATTTACAGGCCTATGGTGAATATCTAATGACCAATAAGCGTGGCGGAATTATAGCAATTGAGCCTTCTTCTGGAGAAATTCTATCCATGATAACGGCACCTACTTACGACCCTTCAGATCTTGTTGGACGTAAAAGATCTCCAAATTTCAGTAAGATGTGGTTAGATTCTACGGCCAGACCGCTTTACGATCGCAGCATACTTGCGCAATACCCTCCCGGATCTCCTTTTAAGACAATGAATGCACTAATAGCATTACAGGAAGGCGTTGTAGATACCGATGACACATTTTCCTGCCATCATGGATATTCTTATGGCCGAGGCAGAAAAATGGGATGCCATTCCCACTCAAGCCCCTTAGCGATGACGCAGGGAATTGCACAATCCTGTAATTCTTACTTTGCACAAGTCTATAGAAAAATCATAGAAAAATATCCTACACCGCAAGAAGGAATGGATGCTTGGCATAATCACGTAGCCAGCTTTGGACTTGGCGATTATATGGGTAATGATTTAAGTACCGGTAGACCTGGGAAAATTCCAACTTCAGAATACTATAATAAAATATACGATTACCCAAACTATAAATGGTTTGCTACCGCTACCTTATCGAATGCGATTGGCCAGGGAGAAGTTTTATTAACACCAATACAATTAGCAAACATGACAGCAACTATTGCTAATCGAGGGTGGTATTATACTCCGCACATGATCAAAGAGATCGATGGCAAAGCGATTACAGATGAAAATTTCACCAAAAAACACCATACCACAATCGATCCCGAAAATTTTGAACCAGTGGTGGAAGGCATGCATCAGGTTTATAAAAACGGTACTGCAAGTGCGTTGCAGATTGATGGAATCGAAATTGCCGGTAAAACAGGAACTGCTGAAAATTTTGTAAGAGTAAATGGAAAAAGAATGCAGCTTACAGATCATTCAATTTTTGTAGCTTTTGCCCCGGTAGACGATCCTAAAATTGCCATCGCCGTTTTTGTAGAGAATGGTTATTGGGGTGGTAGATATGGTGGGAAAATCGCCAGTTTAATGATTGAAAAATATTTAAAAGGAACCATAACAAGAACAGATTTAGAAAAGTTTATTATGGATCCTAAGAATAGTTTAGAAGATGAGTATGAAAAACCCTATAGCGGAGAACCTTTCTTAATCAATGATGGCAAGAAAAACGGCTGGCTATGATTGGCTAACGATTTTAATATATTTTTTACTAATTTGTTTTGGATGGGCCAATATTTATTCGGCTTCCTTAGGATCGGATCCTTCTGGCAGTTACTTTGATCTTAACGAAGTTTACGGCAAACAGGCTTTATGGATAGGTCTAAGTATTTTTCTAATTGTAATTATTCTGGCGATAGAGGCTAAATTCTATCAGCGATTCTCAAGTGTTATTTATATCACGGCTCTTGTTCTACTAGCTGGACTTTTTGTTTTTGGTAAGACAATTTCTGGAGCCACATCGTGGTACGCTATTGGATCATTTAGACTCCAACCTTCAGAATTTGCAAAAATCGCTACAGCTTTGGCATTGGCTAAATATGTTAGTGATATACAAACTAATATTAAGCTCTTTTCTCATCAATTTAAAGCATTTATAATTGTTGCTTTACCAGCAATTTTAATCGTACCGCAACCCGACCCAGGCAGTGCCATGGTGTATGCTGCATTCTTTTTCCCTTTGTATAGAGAAGGGATTTCAGCATTATATTTAGTACTGGCTTTATCTGGAGTTTTCATATTTGTGGGCACATTATTACTTGGGCCAATTTGGGTTACTGCTGCAGTGATTGCTTTAGCTGCATTAAGTTTTCTTCTTAAGAAAAAGAAACGACCTGGAATCCCGTTATTGCTATTTATGGTGATTGCTTCAATCGGACTTTCATTTTCGGTAAATTATATCTTTAATAATGTTTTTGAGCAACGACACCGTGATCGTTTTAATATTGTATTAGGTAAAGAAGTAGACAGCCGTGGTATTGGCTATAATACCAACCAAAGTGAAATTGCCATTGGTAGCGGTGGATGGACGGGTAAAGGCTGGACCGAAGGAACGCAGACGAAAGGACATTTTGTACCAGAACAACACACAGATTATATATTTAGTACTGTGGGCGAAGAATGGGGATTTATTGGAAGTGCTGCAGTCGTATTTTTATTTGTTTGCCTTATGCTTCGTCTAATTTTTTTAGCAGAACGCCAGAAATCGCAGTTTAATAGAATCTACGGTTATAGCGTGGTAGGAATAATATTCCTCCACTTTATGGTAAATATAGGCATGGTTATAGGGATATTCCCTACTGTTGGTATTCCATTGCCTTTCTTCAGTTATGGTGGATCGGGATTATGGGGTTTTACAATTCTCGTATTTATTTTTATAAGGCTGGATTCAGATCGTCTTTCTTTTTAATACTGAATACTTATTTTGAACCTTTTATATAACTACTGAAAAGTATTTTAAACACTTCAAATTTCAAGGATGACATTAAATAGGAATTGCATTTAGAAAATCGATATTATCAGCTTTCATTTAAACAGAAAACAAGTTTTATAATAAAATTGATTTTCTGTTGTCTCGCTATATTAATTCCGGTAATTTTTATTTCAATCTATTTCAGCATCTATTTTTTAAGCGTTTTCGTTCTCTGGATTCTTTGCTCTGTATTAGCCCCTTTTTTCGATATGCCTTCAATGATAAAAACTGGTAAATTGAAATATGAGTCGCTGTTCCTTATTTCAGAAAAAGAAAAGAATAATCAGATCACTATTCATGGAGGGACTTTATTCGATTATTATTTCACTCTCGATAAAGATAGCTCGGCAAAACAGCGGAAGAATCTAATCCTTATAGAATATTTAAAAGGATTACTACATATTGTAGATTCGAATAGGGAAAATTCGAGCTTAGAAATAATTGGCTCAACTTATATTCTTAATCAACGAACCGCCGAAAAGATAGGATTCGAAGTGCGTAAAACGAATATGGTACAACTTATTATACTTATTCTAAATTACCCGAACCTAATTTGCACGAAAACCTTCGCCAGCAAAAAACTTAGCTTTCCTAATTTAAGGGAAATAAGAACATACCAATCGAATGTTCAAAGTTTGAATAATAGCGCTGCGAAAATCCGCAAAATTCAGCATGCAATAGAAAGAAGTCTGACCTATCAAAACAGTTGATTAGGGATTTCAAACAGATTGAAATTAGCAAAAATTAGAAGGAAAATTCACTAATTTCAATTCCTGTCGATCTTTCTTCCGAAGAAAATCTTAACGGATCTTCCCATGAAATCTGAAATAAAACCGCTGAAGAGAATCAATTGATTTAAATTACATCGTACACCGCTCGGCCATTAAAAGCACTGCAGCAACAACTAAAATCAAAAATGGATATACAATTTTTCGTTTCATTTTTATCAAAATTAAAAACGCCCAAAGTTAGAGAACTTTGGGCGTTTTTTGAAATTACATTTATTAGCTATTAATCCTTGATTTTATCTGAATCTGCTACTTTATGTTTAATGTTATTCGTTTTAATATCAGAAAGTACATTTATTGCTTCTTCCACATAAACATCTCGGCTCAAATCCTTATGCCATCTATCTCTTTTTTCCTGAAGTGTAGAATCTGCTTCAAACATTTGCTTTTCGTAAGGTAGCGAAACGAAAGAAAGATCTGTTTTATAATTTTTTAAGGCGTCGTATTGCTTTGCAACTTCTTTAGTTTCCTCAGCATTTGCTGCATATTGATCGAAGTTTAAAGAATAGGTATCATCTTCGCTTTGATCTTTAATCCACTTTGCATTTTGCTCTATAAGCTTTATTTGCTCACTTTGCTCCATACGCTTCTTACTATTTTCGATCGCTTCTTCGTATCCAACATAACCATCCCAAATATCGTAATCTGCGGGATCAATTTTATCCCACGGTAATGGATTATCTTGATCTTTTTCACCTACATCTACATAGCTATAACGATCTGGAACCACTACATCACTCTTTACGCCTTCTAACTGAGTAGAACCACCGTTTACTCTGTAAAACTTCTGAGTAGTTATTTTCAACGCGCCCATGTCTCCATAGTCACTATTTCTTAACCATCGATTTAAATCTACCACATTCTGAACTGTACCTTTACCATAGGTTTGTTTACTTCCTATAATCACCGCTCTTTTATAATCCTGCATTGCAGCCGCTAAAATTTCTGAAGCGGAAGCAGACAATTCATTTACCAAAATCACAAGAGGACCATCCCAAACAATTTCAGAATCTTCATCATTAAGAACTTCTTTGCGCTCTCCATTAGATTGCACTTGTACAATCGGCCCTTTTTCGATAAATAAACCTGCAATATCGACTACGGTTTTTAAAGATCCACCGCCGTTATTACGAAGATCTACAACAAGACCTTCCATGCCTTGCTCTTTAAGTGCCTCAATATCTTTACGCATATCTGAAGCTGCATTACGGCTATCGTAATCTTCCATATCAAAATAGAATTTAGGAAGATTAATTAAACCATACTGCTTGCCTTCTTTTTCTACCATTGCAGATTTTGCATAAGTTTCTTCGATCTCAACAATATCTCTGGTAAGCTTAACCTGCTCTATATTTCCTAGCAATTTTTTACGCACAGTAAGAGTAACCTCAGATCCTTTTGGTCCTTTGATTAAATCTACTGCATCGTCTAAACGCATGCCTACAATATTTACCGGCTCGTCTTCATCTTCCTGCTTTACTTTTAGGATAACATCTCCGGTAGCTAATTCGTCACTCTTCCATGCGGGACCACCTGAGATCACATCCATGATAGTAATATTGTCATTTTTCTTTTGTAATCTGGCGCCAATTCCTTCTATTTTACCAGACATTGCAACATCAAAACGATCTTTATCACGCGGTGCGAAATAATAGGTATGAGGGTCAAATTCCTCTACAACAGCATTTATAAAAACAGAGAAATAATCATTTCTTTCTAAGTCGTCGGTTAGATCAAAATATTCAGATAAACTATTCTCTGTAGTTTCACGTGCTTTTTTCTCCAATTCCTCATCACTTTTTACTTTGTAATCTGCATCATCTTCTTTTTTATTTTTCTCGTCCTGCTTTAAATCGTAAAATGTAATAAGGGTTGAAAATTTAAGTTGTTTTCTCCAACGTTCCTTCAATTCTTTCTTAGAAGTTACATAATCAAGATCGTCTCCATTGGCTACAAAATCTTCTTCCTTACTAAAATCAAAAGGTTCAGCAAGGATTTCTTTATAAAGATTCTTAGCTTCTTCGTTACGCTTTTCAAGCTTAGAATAGGTTAGATCGAAAAAATTAAGTTCTTTATTATTAATTTCATCATCAATCAACATCTTATATTTTTCAAATTCTTCAATATCCTTTTTATAAAAGAAACGTTTTGAAGGATCTAAACTCTCGATATAGTGATTGTAAACTTTTGCTGAAAAATCATCATTAATTTCTTTTGCATCATAATGTCCCTGACTAAGAACATAGGTAATAAGATCAATTAAAAGTTTGTCTTTGTTAGGATCATCAAACTTTTTAGTGGTAAAGCTGCATGAAGTTGCTGCCATTAAAACCGCTAATACCAGGATTTTTAAATTCCTTCTCATATATCGCATAGATTTCTTCATTATATTCTGTCCAAAATACATTAAAAACTGTGCCATTCATCGGCAATGTCTCTAATAATTTGTTAAACTACTAAAATACGGTTTCCGTTTGAAATTACTAATTTAGCATCTATAAAATTTAAGCTATGAGCAAAGAAAAACCGCTAATACTGGTAACGAACGATGATGGTATTACAGCACCAGGAATACGGGCACTTTTACAGGTAATGAAAGAGATTGGAGATGTTGTAGTTGTGGCTCCCGACAGCCCACAAAGTGGAATGGGGCATGCGATCACGATCAGCGATACCTTATTTTGTGATTCGGTTACCTTAAAAGAAAATTATAATCATAAAGAGTATAGTTGTTCTGGCACGCCAGCCGACTGTGTGAAAATTGCCACACAAGAGATTCTACATCGCAAACCCGATCTTTGCGTAAGCGGTATTAACCACGGCTCTAATTCTTCTATAAACGTTATTTATTCTGGCACGATGAGTGCTGCTGTAGAAGCTGGTGTAGAAGGAATTCCCGCGATTGGATTCTCGCTACTGGACTATTCTTTAAATGCAGATTTTGAACCTTGCAAAAAATTTGTAAAAGCCATTACGAAAAATGTACTTAAAAATGGACTGCCAAAAGGTGTTGTTTTGAACGTAAATTTCCCCAAATTACCTGCGGAAGAAATTAAAGGTATTAAAGTTTGCAGACAGGCCAATGCCCAGTGGAAAGAAGAGTTTGATAAAAGGACTAATCCACAGGGACGAGACTATTACTGGCTTACAGGAACTTTTGTAAATAACGACAAAGGCCAAGATACCGACGAGTGGGCATTAGAAAATGGATATGTTTCTTTGGTACCGGTTCAATTCGATTTAACGGCGCACCATTTTATAAAAGAATTAAACGAATGGAAACTAGATGGATAAAAGCAATGTAATTATTGGTTTTTTAATAGGCATTTCTTCAACTATTGCCGGTGTATTTTTGTTTACCACATTTTTCTCTGACTATAGTTTTGAAGCCAGCCTTCGCGATTCTATCGCTAATGATTACTTTGGAAAGTTAGTAGCTATTGGTGCGATTCTCAACTTCCTACCATTTTTTGTATTTATGCGGAAAAAACAAGTGTACCATGCCCGCGGAATTTTACTTGCCTGTCTTGTAGTCGCTATTGCTATAGCCGTCGTTAAAATTCGAAATTTCTAATTGTTCAGATTCAAAATTAAAAAGCATGAAATATTACATCATAGCAGGAGAAGCTTCGGGAGATCTACATGCTTCTAATCTTATGAAGTCTCTTAAAATAATAGATCCAAATGCCGAATTTCGATTTTGGGGAGGCGATCTTATGCAGGCACAGGGCGGTACTATGGTAAAACATTACCGTGATCTTGCATTTATGGGATTTGCTGAAGTTGTGATGAACCTTCGTACCATCATGAATAATATTTCAATTTGCAAAAAAGATATTACTGCCTATAAACCGGATGCTCTGATCTTTATAGATTATCCGGGTTTTAATTTAAGGATAGCTAAATGGTCTAAAGAGCAAGGTTACGCCAATCACTTTTATATTTCTCCACAAATTTGGGCCTGGAAAGAAAACCGAATTAAAGCGATCAAAAGAGATATCGATCACATGTATGTGATTTTACCTTTCGAAAAAGAATTCTACGAAAATAAACATGATTTCCCGGTAAATTTTGTGGGACATCCCCTTATCGATGCAATTGATAATAGGAAAAATACCGATGTAGAAAATTTTAAGAAGGAAAACAATCTTGATAAACGTCCAATTATTGCTTTACTTCCCGGAAGTAGAAAACAGGAAATTTCTAAAATGCTAGAAGTAATGCTAAGTATTACTCAAGATTTTAAAGAATACCAATTTGTAATTGCCGGTGCCCCTAGCCAGGATCCAGAATTTTATCAACCTTATTTAAAAAAGACCAATATCAATTTGGTAATGAACAAAACATACGACATTTTAAGTTGTGCTCATGCTGCCTTGGTCACCTCTGGAACTGCAACTTTAGAAACCGCTCTCTTTAAAGTTCCCGAAGTGGTTTGTTATAAAGGAAGCTATATTTCTTATCACATTGCCAAAAGAATTATTAATTTAGATTATATCTCGCTAGTAAATCTAATAATGGATCGCGAGGTTGTAAAAGAATTAATACAGGGAGAATTCAATACAGATTCCCTGAAAGAAGAATTACATAAGATTTTAGAAGAAAAAAATAGAGCGAGACTTTTAAAAGATTATGATCAATTAGAGCAAAAATTAGGAGGAACTGGCGCCAGTCTGGAGACTGCCAGTCTAATTTATAATACTATAAAGTAGTTTAGAAATTTATTAAGCCCCCGAATATGAAAAGAAGAATGATGATGAAGCCGCTTCTAAAATATAGCTTAATGCTATGTACTGCCATTTTCTTAACCTCCTGCGGAAGTTCTAAACCCAAGGTAGTCACTACTAAAAAGGAAGTTAGAACTAAAAAAACCAGACATTATAATCCTGAAGTTACCAAACGTAACAACACCATTAAACCAAAAGACGAACGTGTTTATGATATTGTGAATTATGCGATTGGTTTTGAGGGCACCAAATACAAATACGGCGGAACAACAAAACGTGGGATGGATTGCTCTGGCCTTTTATATGTTTCTTTTCAGGAAAACGACATTCAACTACCAAGAACGTCTCGCGCCATGTCACTTCAGGGCGAGCGTTTGTATTTAAAAGATGTTACGGTTGGCGATCTCTTATTTTTCGAAACCAACAAAAATAAAAAGGTGATAAATCATGTTGGGATGGTCGTCGATATCTCTCAAGGTGACATACTTTTTATCCATTCCACAACTTCCTTGGGTGTTGTGATAAGCCGACTTTCAGAAAATTACTGGAACAATACGTTTGTAATGGCACGGCGAGTGATCTAGTAAACAAATTTCGTGAAATTTAGAAATTTTATTATTTTTAAACTGACCCTACTTTCTAATTATCAGAAAGATGGGCTATACAAACATCAAGATTCTTAAGTTCTCGATTGCGGTTTTATTCGGAATTTTGACTGCCTATTACACCAAAATAGAACTCTCGTATTTACTTATTTCAGCAGGAATTACAATTCTCTTTTTCCTGTTTTCATTTTTTAGATCTACAAGACAACTTTATCAGGAAAGTTATTTTGGCATTTCCTGTTACGTTTTATTATTTCTCTTCGGAAGCATTACGTATCAACTAAAATTCCCCGAAAATCAGCATAATTATTTTTCGCATTTTATTACTTCTGAGAATGATTTGTTAAGCATAAAACTGAAAGAAGAACTAAAACCGAACTTTCAAAAAAGATTTATTGCTGAAGTTGATCATATCATCTCCACTAAAAACAATGTGAAGACTGCTGTAAAAGGTGAAATGCTAATTGCTCTTCCATTACAACCCAAAATTGAAGTCGGGCAAAAACTAATAATTCCCGCTTTAGTTGAACCTATAAGATCTCCTTTAAATCCGCATCAATTTGATTATTCAGAATACATGAAATTTCAGGGAATATTTAACCAAATTCAACTTTCCGAAGATCAAATAATATACATTAAAAACCGCGAAACTTCTTTTATGGCAACCCCCAGAACTAGTTTATTAAAAAGCCTAACCTCCGCGGGGTTTAAAAAAGAGGAGCTGGCAGTAATAAAAGCTTTAATTTTAGGAGACCGTACTTCAATTTCAGATAAGATTTATAGCGAATATGCCTCAGCAGGTGCGATTCATATTCTGGCCGTTTCAGGATTGCACGTTGGGATGGTGCTGTTGCTGCTCAATTTTATTCTAAAACCGCTTCAGCAATTAAAATGGATAAAATTTCTAATCACTTTAGCAGGTATTTGGGCTTTTGCTTTACTAACGGGATTTTCAGCTTCGGTAGTTCGAGCTTCTTTAATGTTTAGCCTTATTGCTTTTGGATTACAAATTAACCGGAAGGTAAACTTAATAAACACGCTTTTTTCGGCATTTTTTGTGCTAATTCTTATTAATCCATTTTATGTATTTCAGGTTGGCTTTCAATTGAGTTTTGCTGCGGTTTTTAGCATAGCTTTATTTCAACCAAAATTCAACAAACTCTGGTATCCAAATAACAAAATCATCAGATTACTATATCAAACAATAACGGTGAGCATTTGTGCCCAAATTGGCGTTTTGCCTTTAAGTCTTTTCTATTTTCATCAATTCCCAGGACTATTTTTACTCACCAATATCGTTATCCTTCCCGGCTTGGGAGTTTTATTAATTTCAGGAATATTCGTTTTAATACTGAGTGTTTTTGGCATACTCCCTAAAATTCTAATCGACCTATATTCTTTTCTAATTGAAAAACTAAACCAATACATCGCATGGATTGCCAATCAGGACGCTTTTATATTTAGAGAAATTCATCTTAGCGTTCCTGCGGTAATTTTTCTATTCGGAATTATTTTAAGCATCTTTTTTTTACTTCATCTTAGAAAGAAAAAATACGTTTTTTATGTTTTCTGCGGAATCATACTATTTCAAATAAGTATACTTTTTGAACAATATGAATATGCTTCCGAAGAAATTTTTATTCTGAATAAATCGGGCAGCACTTTAATTGCTGAAAAGAAATCGGAGAAATTGACTCTCTACGGAAATAAGGCAAAAGATACTAATTGGCGATATTTTGAGAATTTCAAACTACAAGAAAAAATCTCGAATATTGAATTTCATAAATTACAGAATTTTTATCTTTTGAAAGAAAAACGAATACTGCTAATCGATAGCACCGGGCTTTATAATTTCCCTGAATTTAATCCTGATATGCTAGTACTATCAAATTCACCAAAAGTAAATTTAAACCGAGTTATTGAAGTTTTAGAACCAACTATGATTGTCGCAGATGCCAGCAATTACCCAAGTTTTATTCAGCTTTGGAAAGCAACCTGTGCCAACAAAAAAATCCCTTTCTACCAAACTGGCAAAAAGGGAGCTTTTAACTACTAACCACAAACTATTGTCTATGATACAACTAACACTTACTTTGTAAACGTAGGTTTGAAGTTTTCATTGTATTCTTTCCAAGCTTTTTCTGAAGTTAAATTTTTATACTCATCCTTTGCGAAGATTTTAAGGAAAATTTCGATTTGCTCTGGCGATCTGTAACCTTTTAAAGGCGCTATTAATTCCCCTTGCTCATCAAAAAAAACGATACTTGGATAGGCTGAAATATTTAAAGCTCTCGCAAACTCATGCGGACTATTCCTTCTCGCTTTTAATTCTGGATCGTATTGGGGATTACTAAAAATTTTGTCTTTGTAATTGATTTCCTGTTCTCCTTCAGCATTAAATTTTACCGGATAATAGTTTTCATTTATAAACTGCGCTACCTGGGGATGCCCAAAAGTGTTTTTGTCCAACATTTTACAGGGACCGCACCAAACAGTATACGCATCCATAATGATATTTTTAGGCGCTTCTTTTTGAGCCGCCAAAGCCTCGTTCATCGTCATCCAGTTGATCTCGACATTCTCCTGCTGCGCATGTGCAGTGACTCCAAGAATCATTAAGGCTATAAAAAATAGTTTTTTCATCTTCAAAAATTTCTTTTATAAGAACAAAAAACGTTCCTTTTACAGAACGTTTTCTCTAATTTTTTAATCAAAATCTATTCGATAGCTGTTTCCTTTGGTATACCATCTTCCATTTGGCTATCTTCTGCACCATGGGTTAGACGTTTTAAAGGTTTTAATAGCAGTATAATTAATAATCCAAAAATTAAACAGAATATAAAAATACCAGTAAAAATCTGAAATTCAGAAGCATTTTTAATTTGTTCTCCAACTGTACCTGCTACAAAATTCCCCAATCCGGTGGCCGCGAAATAAGCTCCCATCATAAATGAAGCATATTTTACAGGAGCTAATTTTGTTATAAAAGAAAGTGCGACTGGAGAGGCACATAGCTCACCTAAAGTATGAAAAAGATACGCTAAAACTAACCAGTACATCGCAGATTTACCAAATTCTTCGTATTGTAATGAAGCAAAAGACATAAAAGTAAATCCAAATCCCATTATAATAACTCCTACAGCCATTTTAAAAAGTGAACTGGATTCTTTCCCTCTTCTTTTCCACCATGTCCAAAAACCAGCAACAGCTAAAGCCAGCGTAAATATGAAGAAAGCATTAACCGATTGGAAATAAGAAGCGGGAACTTCCCATCCAAAAATTACACGATCGGTATTTTGTTGGGCATAGATATTCATCAAACCACCGGCTTGCTCGAATGCGCCCCAAAAAACAATGATTATTAAAAAAGAGATTCCCATAACTATCATTCTGTCTTTCTCAACTCTAGTTAAAGGTCTTTTCATGGCCTCTCTTTCTTCTTCGTTTTCAGATTTTCCTGAAAATTCGCCTACACCCTTTAAATATCGTTGACCAAATATATACACCAATTGACCTATCAACATTCCTATCCCGGCTAATCCAAATCCATAATGCCAATTAATTTTCTCTCCCACTTGACCAATAATAATTCCGGCTAAAAAAGCACCAAGATTAATACCTATATAAAAAATATAAAATCCTTGATCTCGTCTATCATTTTCGGATTTTGGATATAAACCACCTACCATTGTAGAAATATTAGGTTTAAGACCACCTACTCCTGCTATAATAAATGCCAAACCAATATAAAACGCTTCTATACTTTCGTAAGCTAGCACCAAATGCCCTACACATAAAAGTATACCACCAATCATCACTGTTTTCTTCTGTCCTAAAAATCTATCTGCAATTATACCTCCAGGGATAGAAGCTATATAAACCAGTGTAGTGTACCACTTGTAAAGATTTATCGCTTCATCGTTACTCCAACCCCAACCAGGATTATCAGATGTTACGGAAGCCACAAGAAATAAAGTAAGCAAAGCTCTCATTCCGTAATAAGAGAATCGCTCCCACATCTCAGTAAAAAATAATATATATAAGCCTACGGGATGTCCAAAAATTTCTTTCCTTTCTAGGTCTGATCTGTTTGCCATAATTATTAGTGGTGTTTAAATTAAAGGTGTTCTTTAATAAAGTTTGTCATTTTTGTATATAAGTGCAATCTGGTGTTACCACCATATATCCCGTGATTTTTATCAGGGTAAATTGCCCAATCGAATTGTTTATTTGCCTGGATAAGCGCTTCTACCATTCGCATCGTGTTTTGCAAATGTACGTTATCATCGCCACCACCATGAACAATTAGAAAGTCTCCTTTTAATTTATCTACATGATTAATTGGTGAGTTTTCATCGTAACCGGAAGCATTTTCCTGCGGAGTCGTCATAAAACGTTCAGTATAGATGGTATCGTAAAATCTCCAACTGGTTACCGGCGCCACGGCAATTGCCATGGTAAAAGTATCATTCCCTTTTAGTATTGCATTAGATGCCATAAAACCACCAAAACTCCATCCCCAAATTCCGATTCGATTAGCATTAATATAATCTAATTGACCTAATTGCTTCGCAGCGGCGATTTGATCTTCTAATTCGTATTTACCCAATTCGTTTTGTGTTACCTTCTTGAATTCGGCTCCCTTGAAACCAGTTCCTCTACCATCTATACAAACGATAATATAGCCTTGATCGGCTAAAAGCTGATACCAGTAATCATTAGTATTAAAATAAGTATTAGAAACCGATTGTGATCCCGGGCCAGAATATTGAAACATCAATAATGGATATTTCTTAGATGCATCAAAATCTGAAGGTTTAATCGTCCACATATTCAACTCATTGCCATTCACAGGAATCGTAGATAATTCTTTTGGCGAAAAATGATATGGCTTTTCTACTTCTAGTAGCTCGGCGTTATCCTTGATTCTTCTTACCAACTTACCATTTTTCGCTCTATGAAGTGTATATTCCATAGGCGTTTCAGTATTGGTAAATGCATTTATAAAATAGGTAAAGTCAGCACTAAAATCGGCATTATTGGTTCCGGTTTTTTCAGTAAGTCGCTTTTTACTTTTTCCGTTAGCTTTTATAGAATAAACATCGCGATTTACACTTCCCTTTTCTGTACTTTGATAGAATATTCGATTGCTCTTTTTATCGTAACCATAGTAATTGGTTACTTCCCAGTTTCCTTCGGTAATTTGGCGCTTCAGTTCTCCATTTTCGTCATAAAGATAAATATGATTATAACCGTCACGCTCGCTTGTCCAGATAAAACTATGATCTTCTAAAAAAGTAAGATTATCGGTGACATCAACATAAGCATCATCTTTTTCAGTAAGAATAATTTTAGAAGAATTGTCTTCAGCATTTACAAAGATAAGGTCTAACTGATCTTGATGCCTATTTAAAACGTGAACGCTCAAAACGTAATCTCTATTGGTCCATTTTATACGTGGAATATAAAAATCGCTATAATCCCCTAGCTTTATTTCTTCAGTTGCTTCTGAAGCTACATCGTACATCTGCAAAGAAACTTCAGAATTCGCTTCACCTGCTTTCGGGTATTTAAAGGTTTGTTCACTTGGATAAAGATCACTTCCGAAGATATCCATAGAAAATTCAGGAACTTCAGCTTCATCAAATCTTAAAAACGCAATTTTATCGCCTTTTTTATTCCACTGAAAAGCTCTTACAAAACCAAGTTCTTCTTCGTAAACCCAATCGGTAATTCCGTTGATTATACTATTGATTTTACCATCTTCTGTAATTTGCTTTTCCTTTTTCTCCTCTACATCATAAACATAGATGTTATTTTCAAAAACATAGGCTAGCTTAGAATTATCGGGAGAAAAAGTAGGCTCCTGAACTTTTTTATCGCTAAGCCTAGTAAGATCTTTAGAATTCACATCGTAGATATAGAATATTGCCTTAGATGATCTACGATAGATAGGTTGTGGCGCTGTAGCAAGCAAAATTTTAGTTTCATCATCACTTAAACTAAAATCTTGGAAACTCTTTAGAGCTTCTAAGTTTTTGGTATCTACTAAGGTTCGAGTTTTTTCACCAGTTTTGTAACTGTAGACATCGATACTAGTATTTCCAGAATCTGGATCATGGTTTAACACCACATATTCGACACCATTTTTTAAAGATTGTAGGGATTGTAGATGTTGCTGACTAAACTTCCCGCTCCATATTTCTTCGAGCGTAATTTTCTTTTCCTGGGAAGTCGCAACAGATGCTGCCATCGTCATAAGCAGAACTAAGATTTTTGAGAACCTCATTAAATTTTTTCAAAATTTTATTGCAGGCCAAGTTTACTAAAATTTGCTGAAAAAGCCGCTTCAACTCGTGTTAAATACAACAATTTGTTAAAGCAAACTTCAAAATCACCAAACAGCTTTCTAAAATGAAAGCATTATCGACAACCAAATAACAATTGTATCTTTGCAAAAGAACTATTATTAAATTTCATGAAGGAACCAATTTCTGGCTTTTCAAAGCTGAGTAAGGAAGAAAAGATTAAATGGTTAACGGCAACCTATCTGAATGACGATTCAAAAGCTATTGAAGTCTTAAAACAGTACTGGAATAAAGACGAAAAACTACAACAATTACACGAGGAGTTTACAGAAAATACGATCTCTAATTATTATTTACCTTTTGGTATCGCACCAAACTTTTTGATTAACAACGAACTTTTTGCCATCCCGATGGCTATCGAAGAAAGCTCGGTAATTGCAGCGGCCAGCAAAGCGGCCAAATTTTGGGGAAGTCGTGGCGGATTTAAAACCGAAGTGATCGATACCATAAAAGTGGGACAGGTTCATTTTATTTATAAAGGTAGCGAAGAAAAATTAGAGCTCTTTTTTAACGAATTAGAGCCTAAACTTAGAGCAGCCGCAGCCCCGCTAACCAAAAATATGGAAAAGCGTGGCGGGGGTATAAAAAGTATCGAGCTTAGAGAACGCACTACTGAAGTTGAGAATTACTACCAGCTGCATTGCAACTTTGAAACAGTAGATAGCATGGGCGCAAACTTTATCAATAGTTGTTTAGAAAAATTTGCGGAAGTTCTAGAGAAAGAAGCGGCAATCTGGGAAGATTTTAATGCTGAAGAACGCAATATTGAAATTGTGATGAGTATTCTTTCTAATTATGTTCCAGAATGCATTGTTAGAGCTGAAGTAACCTGTCCTTTAAAGGAACTTTCTGATGACAAAAATTTTAGCGGGGAGCATTTTGCTGAAAAATTTATAAGAGCGGTGAAAATTGCCGAAACTGAACCTTTTAGAGCGGTAACTCACAATAAAGGGATCATGAATGGCATTGATGCCGTTGTTTTAGCTACAGGAAATGACTTTAGAGCAATTGAAGCCGGAGTACATGCTTACGCTTCTAAAGATGGCCAATATTCGAGTTTAACACATGCTAAAATTGAAGACGGAATCTTTAGATTCTGGATTGAAGTTCCGTTAGCTCTGGGAACTGTGGGTGGCTTAACAAGTCTTCATCCACTGGTAAAACTTGCAATGGACATATTAGGACAGCCTAATGCGAGAAAACTTATGGAAATTGTAGCTGTGGCCGGATTGGCACAAAATTTTGCAGCCGTAAAATCTCTAATTACGACAGGAATCCAAAAAGGTCACATGAAGATGCATTTAATGAATATTCTTAATCAGCACAATGCTACTTTAGAAGAAAAAGCAAGTTTGATTGAATACTACAAAACTAATGTTGTTTCTCATAGCGATGTTGCTACGCAATTAGAAAAACTGAGAAAATGAGATTCTATAGCCACGGAAAACTTTTAATTACTGCGGAATATGCCGTTCTAGATGGCGCTCAGGCTTTTTGTCTTCCCACCAAAAAAGGACAATATTTAGAGGTTAAAGAGAACGCTTCAGGATTGATAAATTGGGTAAGTAAAGATGAACATGGAAAAGTTTGGTTTCAGGATCAATTTGAAAAAACTTCCTTCGGAATCAAATCTACTTCAGAAACTCAAAAATCAGAAAATGATGCTGAAATTTCAAAGCGCTGTATTCAAATTTTAACTGCAGCTGAAGCACTTTCAGAAAAAAACCTATTCGAAGGATGCGACATTAGCACAGAGTTAGAATTTGATCGTAATTGGGGACTAGGGACTTCTTCAACCTTAATTAATAATATTGCGCAATGGTTAAAAATCGATGCATACCAATTACTAGAAAGAACATTTAAAGGAAGTGGTTACGACATCGCCTGCGCTCAGGCTGAAGGGCCAATTACTTACGAGCATACTAATGCATCTCAAAAAGCATTAAAAGCGACTTTTGAGCCAGATTTTATTCATGACATATACTTTGTTTACTTAAACCAAAAACAAAATAGCAGAGAAGCCATAGCGCATTATAGAAATCAAACAGAAACCCATCAAAAAGTTTTAGTTGAAAAAGTATCCAATATTACTCAGCAACTCTTAAAATGCGAGTCTTTAGCCGAATTTGAGTTGTTAATAAATATTCATGAAAATCTAATTTCTAAAGCGATAAATTTACCAAAGGTTAAGACTAAGCTCTTTCCCGATTTTGAAGGAGGTGTAAAAAGTCTTGGTGCTTGGGGTGGAGATTTTGTAATGGTCACCAGCAAAAATGATCCTAAAGCGTATTTTAAACAAAAAGGATATGAGGTAGTAATTCCTTACGAAAATTTAATCCTGTAATCTTAAGATTAGATAAAGAAAAAATCTCGTATATATCAAAAAAAAGCCGCTCATTGAGCGGCTTTTTTTTGATATATTTTCACCTAAATTCTAGTAGAACTTAGCTCTTTTATCTTCAATATCAGCTTTTGCTTTTAAAGCTTCAAAAGCTCTACTGTTTGCCATCTGGCGACGAGTATTAGTTTCTTGCAGAGCGAATGGCTTGTAAGAATCGAGCTCGGGAGCGTCGCTTTTACTTACTAATTCTACAACATAAACTCCTTTTTCACCAACGATAGGCTTACTAGTTTCACCTACTTTTAGAGCGTAAACAGCGCCAACAACTTCTGGCTCGCTACCTGCTCCTGCTAGTGTTGGTGAGCTTAAGTTTACAGCATTAGCAGTTTGCACTATCTTATCCTGATTCTCAGCAACCTGATCTACACTTGTTCCTGAAATTTTCTCCTGAATCATTTTTGCCTTTTTCTGCTTGGTTAAAATAGGTATAACTTCAGCAGAAGCATCTTCTGGACTCATTAATCCCTTTTTCTTCTTAGCAGTGATTTGAGCCACAATATATCCAGTTGGAGTTTCAAAACGTTTTACATCACCTACTTTCGCATCATCTTCAAAAGCCCATTGCACTACTCTACGTTGTTGCCCAACACCAGGAATATTTTCGTCAAGTGCTTTTACATCTCGTACGGTACGAATTCTATAATCAGCAGCTTTTGCTTTTTCTGTAAAATCACCTTCGCCCGCAGCAATCTCGAATTTTGTTACTTCGTTAAAAAGGCTATTTCTTGTTTCCTCGGTAGCTTCGATTTCTCTAGCTACTGTTGCAATCTTAACAGCTTTTTCTTTTTCTGTTTGCTCTTCGATATAAATAACATGGTATCCAAAATCGGTTTCTACAACCCCTACAGTTCCTTCGTCATTATTTAAAACAAAATCATCAAATTCTGGCACCATCATTCCTGGTCCAAAATAACCAAGATCTCCAGAATTTTGAGCTGCAGAAGGATCATCAGAAAATTCTGTTGCCAGCTCTGCCATTTTAGACTTATCGCTTTTTACTACACCAGCTAAACTATCTGCCAATTGTTTTGCAGCAGCTTCAGTACGGGCACCACCGGCTTGCGCGCCCTGGTAACCTAATAGAATATGACTAGCTTTTATCGAATCTGGGATTTGTTTGGTCTCTATTAACTTACTCAACTTCCAATATCCATTCTCTTCGTAAGGACCGTAAACTTCTCCCTCTTCAAGATTAAATAAATCATCTGCAAATTTCTTTGGTAACTGATTTTTAAATTTGAAGGTTACTGGTTGTGTTAGATCTGAATTTGAATTTACAAATTCCTGATCATCTGAAGTTTTTCTAAAACCTTGAATAGTATCATTAGATTTAGAAACTGAATTGTACTCTACTCTATCTTCTAACAGTGCACTTAATGAAGATTTAGCTTCTTCTTTATCCTCTGTAGATGCTTCTTCATTAAAAATTACATATTGAATATTTCTTGCTGCTTCAGTTTCAAACTTAGCTTTATGACTATCTACATATTCTTTAATTTCACTTTTAGAAACCTCAATCTCCTCATCTGAAATTGAAGAATAAGGAACCTGCACATAACGCAGATCCATAGTATTATTTTGCAATAGGTAAGCTTGTTTACCCTCAGTTAGCGTTGCACCAACACCTGTACGAATCATATTTGCATAAATATTCTGCGCAGCAGATTCAGAAAGGCCTTCTTCGTAACTTAACCATTGCTGATACATTTGTGGGGAAGTTTGCTTTATGCTCGCCACATATTCTTTTACTCGATTCTCATCGAACATACCAGCTTCGTTAGTAAACTGAGGATTGTTAGACATTTGAGCTCTCATCATTTGTCTTACTTGCGCCTGCTCGGCTCTTATCCCAAGTTCTTCTACTTGCTCCTCTACAATAATTTGATTTAATTGTTGTTCCCATACACGGTTAACAGCCTGAGTGGTTGAAATATTACCACGCATATTTTGCTGATAAGCTTCTACCTGGCGTGCGAAATCTTCTCTCGCGATATCCTCACCATTCACAGTAGCTATGGAGTTATCCTTTGCAGAAAAACCACCGTTCTTCAGGATACTAGGAATAAGGAAGGCAAATAATGCAAACCCAATAACCACAATAATTAAAGCAGACTTCTGCCTAATATTCTGTAATACTGCCATTCTAAATAATTTTTATCAAATATAGTGGGCGAAAATAGTGTTTTTAGCCTAATTATGAAACTTATAATTAGCAAAATCTTAACTTTTTAACGCTTTAATCTTCGGGCTTGATTTTAAGCTCTACAAGATCGATTTTTGTGTTGGAAACATCGAGAATAGTTAATTCAAATTCATCTATCCGAACTACCTCGTTTTGCTGTGGAATCTCTTCAGTGTGATTAACAATAAAACCTCCTAAAGTTTCGTAATTCTCACCAGTAGGAATGTTTAATCGGTAAGTTTCGTTAATATAATCTACTTCTGCTCTTGCTGAAAATTTATAATGATCTTCTCCTATTTTTTCTTCAACTAATATTGCAGAATCATGTTCATCTTCTATTTCTCCAAAAAGCTCTTCTACGATGTCTTCGATGGTCATCATTCCACTTGTACCTCCATACTCATCAATAACAACCGCGATACTTTTTCGTTTCTTAATTAATACATTCAGCACATCCTTAACCCACATGGTTTCAGGAACAAAAATCACTGGTAATAAAATTGATTTTATAGACGCCGGCTTTTTAAATAATTCAAAAGAGTGTACGTAACCTATAATATCATCTATAGTTTCGTTAAAGATCAAAATCTTTGAAAGGCCAGTTTCTGTGAATGTTTTCACCAAATCTCCAGGTGCGACATCTTGATTTACAGCAATAATTTCTGTTCGGGGAATCATTACTTCTCTTGCCTTTATATCTGCAAATTGAAGTGCGTTTTGGAAAATCTGAATTTCTGAATCTACCTCATCTTCTTCTTCCACCGTTTCCATCTGCTCGCTAATAAAATTTCCAAGTTCTATTTTACTAAAGGCCAACTGAACTTCATCACCGTCTGTTTTAAAGAAACGCTTTAGAATCATATCTGAAATCCAGATAACAAATGAAGAAATAAAACTAAAGATGAGATAAAATAAATATGCCGGTACTGCGAAAAATTTCAGCATTGAATTCGCATAAATCTGAAAGAAAACTTTCGGAAGAAATTCGGCAGTTACTAAAATTAGTAGTGTAGAAAGCAGCGTTTGGGTAAATAAGCTTAAATCGGTAACCAAATAATTGAGAATTGCATTGTCTAGCGGCTGCATTCCTGTTAACCACTCCATTATTAGATCGCCCATATAAAAACCGTAAACCACCAACGCAATGTTGTTCCCAACAAGCATCGCTGCTATAAATTTAGATGGCTTTTTGGTTAGGCGCTTTAAAACTTTTGCTAAGAAGTCGTTTTGAAGCTTCTCAATTTCAATATATATTTTATTGGAAGAGACATAAGCGATTTCCATACCGGAGAAAAACGCGGAAAGTAATAATGAAAAAATAATAATGATGACTTCTGCACTCATTATTTTTTATGATTTTGTCTCTTTTCTAATTTCCTTCGGAAATTTCTTTTGAAAAAAAACATGAAAATGGCCATTAAGGCCAGAAATATAAAAACATAGGCCCTGCTTCGCTCAGCATCCCAAATGGCAAATGTCTCGAAAATGAAAAATGCTGCAATCACTAAATATGCGTACTCGAAATATCTGAAATACTTTGTCATTTGTCTGACTCGTCTATGTTTTGAATTCCGTTATTAGTCCTAAAGTTGAATTTATCGAAATTTTGATTAGAATCAAAACCCATTCCTTCATTAAAAGATCCATCAGGAAATTTAATTTGATTTGCACGATCGGTAAAAACCCAACTTTGATTTTGATCCCAGTATAATTGGTTGCCTTCTAAAATTGTACTATCTGCTGTGAAAATTACTACATTTCCTCTAAGATCTATTAATCCGCTTTTATCGTAAATAATACCATAATCTGCAGTAACCGTACTTTTTTTATCTTCTTCGTCGTAAAATTCTATATCCAAACCATCTGGAAATTCACGATAAGGAAAATTTCTGTTTTGATAATCCAACATTTTTTCACTCCTCAAAGTGGCTACTACTTTACCAGAATCGGTATACTTAAGCATAATATCTTTTGCAATTCCCTGCGGTGCATCAGCCGGATTTTGAAGTGCCCTCACTTCATTCAAATTACCTTTACATGAAAAAAGCATTGTCACGCCTATTAGCGTGACAATGCCCTGTATTATTTCACGATATGTGATTCTCATATTATAATTGAGGGATGCGAACAGTTTCGCCTATCCAACAACCAATTTGGATAGCATCTCCTGCTTTTTTTCCTTCCTGAAATACATCAGCTTTTTGTGGAGCACGACCATTATAAGCCGCAACTGTTGCATTTGCGTGATTAGAAAGTGATGGATCTACTCTACCAGCTTTAGCTACATATTCAGCAGCCAACCAGTATACTGCTCTTTTATTAAACGCAGTTTCTCCACAGTTATTTGCACTTTCTGCATACATACTAGCAATATTCAAATAAGCTCTCCCGTAAGATGGCTTTGCATTAACTGTTTTCCTGTAGAAGTTTCTTGCTTGTGAGAAGCTTCCCGAATTTTGATAGTTCTTACCTATTCTATAATAAATTTTTGCTTTATCAGAAGGATCTTTTTCTAACTCTGCAGCCTCATTGTAGTATTCTAATGCTTTAGCTCTTTCGCCGTCAGCTTCAGCCAATTGACCTAAAGAGTAAGCAGAAGCAGCAGAAGGCTCTAATTCGTGAAGCGCTTCAGAAATTTTGAAAAATAATGGATCTTCACAATCCTTAGCTGAAAGACGAGCATTAGCATTTTTTAACCAAGCTACATCTTCTTTTTTAGCTTCAAAATCTTTCTCATAAATAGGCACTAAGTTATCGCAGTCTGCACGCACTCCCAATTTAGTATTTAGAGCGCCTTTTACAGCATTAAAATTAGTCAATCTTTGCTCAGCAATCTGTGCTGTCTTTTGTTCTTTAGAAGTTAAATCTTCTCCAGCATCCTGCTTTTCAATTAAGGATTGTAAACGCTCCGCTTCATAAATTTCTTCTTCATCAATTTTTGCCATTACACGATCGTAAATATCAAAAACATCTTGTAATTCACGGTCTCCAGAATCCTGCATATTTACCATAAGATCAAAATATGCATAAAGACCTTTAGGACTGGTGAAGTTTTCTTTATCTTCAACATAAGCCTTATCAAAAGCTTCCCATCTTTCTTCTGTTGAACCGATTTTATGGGTAAATTTCAAAAGTGCAATATCTGTATACACATCTCCCTTTTTAGTCTTTTCAGGGTAATTTTGAAGACGTTCTTTATAAGTATCAACTAATTCGTTGATGTATTTTGTTTTTTCTTCACCAGATGCGTTTTCAATTTTATACTTCAATACTCTTTCTAAATACTGAAATGTTGCTAAACTATAATCTGGACAATCTTTCTTTACTGTCATTAACGGCTCGTATGCCGCATCATAGTTTTTTGCTTTAGCATCATCATAAGCTAAAGCTGCAGTAGTTGTACAATCTTGAGCATATGCTCCCGACCCAAGCATTACCGCCGATAATAATACTATAAATCTCGCTTTCATCTTGTTGTTTGTTATGGTTAATTAAACTTTCTCTTTACGAACCATTGGTCATTCAAAGATAAACCAATTGATAATTTAAAAAAATTCTCTTGTATTAGACCTGAACTTGTTGTACCGCGCTGACCATACTCCAGTCCCAGATTAAGATTAGAGAAATCTCCTCCAATCGGTAAACCTAGTCCAAAAGATATGCCAAACTCATCTATCGATTCTCCGTTAAGTTGCAAACCTGTTTCTTCAAAACGTCCTCCCAGTCGATAAACCACTCTATTTAAATAACTTGTGAGTGAGCTATACTCTGGAACAAAATATCCTCCCAATCGATAAGCTTTCCCATCATTATATTCTACATCATTTACCGGAGTACTAAAAACCGAAATTTCGGGTATACTTCCAAACGCAGAATATTCCCCTCCTACAAACCATTTATTCGGTCTACCAATTCCTAAACCTAAAGTTGCTTTAGATGGAAGTGTTATATCCTGAGATTCTACATCGAAGCTTTTAATATTAAAAGGACTTTCTCCACTTGCAGTAAATAGAACACTAGAGATTTCTCGATAACTATCTGTAGTAATATCAGCTTCTGGAGTATAAACCGCAGAGGCATGTAACTTCAAACCACTATTTAGCTTTGTTTGGTAATCTATTCCAAAGTTAAAATTAAATCCTGAAATATCTGATCGGTCTATATCTCGTGTTCCATATTGAATTCCATCTCTAAGAACGGTTCTTCTATGCTGAATATTACCAAAATTATAATCGGCATTTACACCAACACTAAGATCTCTAGTTATAGCATAAGCTGCGGATAGAAAAACTTTATTCATCCCTCCGCGACCTCTTAATCTGCTAGCACCATCTTCATCGATGTCAAAAATACGGTATCCTACAGAAGAATACGGAATAAGGCCTAATCCAAAACCAAAGCGGCCTACCGGCACTCCTAAGCCTAGATAATCCAAAGACACATTTTTTGTACGATCTTCTTCATTTAGGGTTTCCTGTTTCGTAGATTCGGCACTACCTCCAACAGTATAAACTGTTCTCGCAAGCCTTGCGTAGCCAGCAGGATTTGTAAGATTCATGTGAATACTATCCGAAAATGTACTAAGGCCTCCCATTGCCCTGTTTTCGACAGTACCTTTAAAATTAGTTAATCCAACACCATAGTAAGAATATGGCGAAGTAGTATTTTCCTGAGCCTTGGCCCAAAAAGCAGAAAATAAGGCTACGATTACTATAAATCGTTTAATCATTGATTTTTGTTAAATTCTAAAATGTAGTTTAAACCTTCCAAAAGAAAATTTGAGTTCGCAAATATGCTATTTTTTAGTCGCTTTGACAAAAATAGACTATCACCACCTGTCAAAATAACTGTTAAATCTTTAAATTTTGATTTATAACTGGAAATCATTCCGTCAATTTCTGCAGCAAAACCAAAACATATCCCACTTTTTATACTTTCTTCTGTAGAGTTGCCTACCAATTTTAGATGGTTGCTATCTGCATGTATTAACGGTAATTTTTCTGTAAACTTATGTACGGCATTAAATCTCATTTGCAAACCGGGGGAAATTCCACCCCCTAGATATTGAGATTGGTCATTTACATAATCATATGTGACGCATGTTCCCGCATCAATAATTAAACAATTTTGATTTGGATAAGCACATACTGCTGCGGCTGCCAATGCGATACGATCTTTCCCCAAAGTCTCTGGAGAACCATACTTATTATGAAAAGGAATTTTTGTTTGTTGATCTAAGAGTATTGATTTACTTCTTTTTTGAAGAAATTTCACAAGCGAACTATCATCATAAAGTACACTAGATAGAATAGAAAACTCAATTTGAGGGTATGCTTCAAAAATTTCTTCAATTTTTTTATTTTTTTCTGACTTCAGAACTCTAAAAAGCTCCACCGACTTATCATTTTGAAAAACAGCTATTTTCGCAAAAGTATTACCTAAATCGATAACCAAATTCATAGATCAATTTTAAAAAAAGCTAAGATACAAAAGCTTTTTTTCTAAAAAAGTTTTGTGAGTTTCTAAAAATGAACATATATTTGCAACCGCTTTCGAAAAGCAACTGGTGCCTTAGCTCAGTTGGTAGAGCAAAGGACTGAAAATCCTTGTGTCCCTGGTTCGATTCCTGGAGGCACCACCTTTAAAAAGCCCGCTAATTTTAGCGGGCTTTTTTTATTTGTAGTGTGCTGAATATTTATCGTTTCAAGGCAAAATGAGACTTATATGTAATTTCTTTACCTTCATGTTCAAAGTTAACCTGAAACCAATAATCATTAGATGGTAAGTGAGTTCCCTCTTTAGAACCATCCCAACCTCCTGAAGCTGGTTTAATTTTAGTAATATAAGCTCCGTAGCGATCATAAATATGAACCTCTGCCTCGGGATGTGTTTCAAGTTCAGCAATATTCCAGGTATCATTATAACCATCACTATTAGGAGTGAAAAATTTAGGGTGCTTAAGTACTTTTATTTGCTGAGATGTTACACCACAATAACCAATTTTTCCTTTTACCTTTATGGTATGTGTACCAGATGAAACATCATAAAATTGATTTTCTTCTTGAAATTCACCATTATCAAGACTATAAATATAATCTCCTTTTCCATTTACAATTTCAACTTTCACTACCGCTATATCCTTAAAAGGCTCTGAAACTGTAACCAATATTTCTGGTTTGGCAGACACTTCTACAAACACAGAAGTTTCTTTAAATCCGCAGCCGGTCTCAACACGAGGATCTATTTTTGTTGTTTTAATGATATATTCTCCAGATTGCATCGCCTCAAATTCTACACCTTTATGTACTAATTCACCATTATAGTACCAGGCTACTTCAAAAACATTTGGATTAAGGCCTGTATAAAAATATGCACCACTCTCTACTTCTCCAGTTTCTGTATTTACACAGACCGCTTCTTTTTCTATCTCTAAATTTTGCAAAGGATGGATAGTTACATTAAAAGAGGTGTATGCAAAACAACTTTGATTAAATTTATTTTGAGCTTTTAAATAAATCGTATATGTTCCCGGCTCGGTAATTATGCTACCCGGCTCAAGAATTGCATTACTATTCTCTAGATCTGTAGTATAGTACATTTCGAAACCTGAAGGAGCAATTCCTGCAGCAGCGGCAGAATAAACACTCGGGATCTCGTAACTTCCGCAAATTTCAATATCCGACATTTCAGAAATCATTGGTGTTTTTGAAACCTTTATATCGAAAATATATTCGTCTTCACATACAAAACGCAGCCCTTCCTTTTTATAAATATAAAGCGTCGTATCCTTTGTAATCTGAGTACCTGGATTGAGTTTTTCACCATTACCGCCAGATTTAGTGAAATATTCTCCTTCTTTAAGATTGGGTAAAATATAAGAATCACAAACAGAAACAGGTTCTGGTCGATCTACACCAACCCCTTCAATATAAACGGTGAAAAATTTCTGGTTAGCACACAATTCGAAATCTTCCCATTTATTATAAATATAAATTCGTTGCGTTTCCCTAATAATAGTTCCTGCAATGAGCTCGTCGCCTTTTGCATTAGGTTTTGTATAATATTTACCAAACTTTAATTCTGGCAACTCGTAACCAAAACATTTGTAAACATCTATAAAATTTTCTACCGGCGCCACTTCTCGAACCTCTATAAAAAATGAGCTTTCATTAGCACAACTATTTTCCAAATTATTTATAAAAAGTTTTTGACTTTTGTATACAATCGCTCCCGGTAAAATTTGCTTTCCTTTTCTGTTAGGTTCTGTAAAATATTCTCCATTTTCAAGTTCTGGTAAAACATAACCGTTTTCAACGCAAACCAAAACATCATCTAGCGTACTCACTACAGGAACCGGAGTAAGCTCTACAGAAAACTTCATCTCTTTGGCGCAGTTTGAACCATCTGTTGTTTCAGCTGAATAAATGATTATTGTACTTTCAGTAAAAACGGTGCCAGGCAAAATCTCATTTCCTTGTTCATCAAAATAATTTCCGATTTCTATTTCAGGCAAAGTATACGTGCCACATGCAAAGACATCTTTAAAATTTGGAATGATTGAAATATTAAAACTCGATTCACTAGTACATTTACCGTTATCACTATAAACGTAAAGCGTAGTGGAAGATCCAATTTGATCGCCAGCTTTTAAAAGAGAGCCGCCACCGTTGGATTTTGTATAGTATACACCATTTTGAAGGATTGGCAAGACATAAGCATTACAGACCACTACATCGTTTAACTGATCTACTTGCGGCAATGGCAAAATGGAAACTTCAAACTTTTCTTGCTTACAAAGAGTCCCGTCTTCCAATTCGCCGTAATAATAAATACTGAAATCTTCTGTAAAAATTGTTCCCGGACGAATTTCTTTACCGCCGCCATCAGGCGCGTCATAAAATGCACCGGCCGGTGGAGTAGGCACCACAAATTTATTGCAGTAATAATCGCTTAAGCTGTAATCTTTAATAAGCTCTACTTTAAAACTCGACTCGTTAAAGCAGCCTAAATAAGAGGTGTTATAAATATAATAAGTCCCAGATTTATCGATAACATCTCCTGCTTCCATCTTTTGGCCTTGCCCCTGAGAACGGGTGTAATAATCGCCAAATTCAATTGGAGGTAAAATATAAGAAGAACACTCCACCACATTTTCCAATTTTGATACTGGTGGAAGTTCGTTTAAACTTACATTCAATGGAAAAATGGTAGAGCAATTCTGCACTAAAGTATCTCTTACTTTACCAAAAACCTGAAAATTTTCGATGTTTCCAGAAAAACTGAAATTAGAAAGATCTAGGACAGGATCACGATCTAGTGCTGCATTAGTTTCAGATCTAAAAAGATCGAAGAGATATGATCCTTCTCCCAATTGATCCTTAACTAAATCACCAATTTGAGAAAGATCAATTACATTGCTACCATGTGGTTGGCAGACCACAATTTCTTCGGGAAAATCTAAATTTAAAGAACCATTTACTTGCAACTTAAAAGCAGCTTCCGCATTACAAAATTCTCCGGTTTCTTTACTCCTTAGCTTAACTACAATTGTCTCACCTGGCTCACCTTTAAAAGCTTTTAAATTTACCTCGGGTATTTGATTAGCAGCGACAGCATTATCCTTGAAATAAACAAGATCGTACTGCTCTGAACTTAAACCCAATTCCTCATGTCCATTTTTCGTAAGATCAAATAATTGTTCTGCATCTCCATTATCGCAAACTACCAAATCAGGAAGATTATCATAGTTTAAATTTTCTACGTTAATTTGATCGGAAATATCACATTGCTTATCATCTTTTGTTACCCTTACATTATATTTACCCGGCTCTCGAACATCTAAGTAGTAATTTGTTTCGTTAGGAATTTCCTGATCTTCATAATACCATTTATGCTTATATGAAGTATCCTTTAATCCTGTATTTAAACGAGTAAAAGTTCCCGAGCACAGTTGGCGATCTGCCCCTAAATCGAGATTGGTTTTAAAACTACCCGCAGCAATTAGAATAGCACTATCATAATTAGAATCATTACTATCTCCTATTACTAGTTTAATTCGGTATTTTTCACCTGCTTTTATTGTTGCTGAAGCCGTAAGTATTTTAGTATACCCCCTCATGTTAATAACAGAGTTAGCGGAACCTACCTGATAGCTTCCAAAATATTCAGGATTATCGCTTTCACAGTTATTGTTGAAGTTAGAATCATTAATCGTTCTAACCGAAATAGGTTTTGTAGTTTCTGGAATTACAGCTATATTCTGAGTTTCACCTGTCGCTACCTCTGTAAGTAGAAATGCAAACACATCACTACTAGCACATTGCCACTGCCCATATTCGTTACTGGCAAAAATAAAATCAAAACTGAACTTTTGTGATAGCGGAATAAATTCAAATTCCAAATAAGCGACATCAGAAATTCTAGTACTTTGCCCAGAAGCATTATTGATAGCCTGAAGGTCTGGATCTACATCGTCATTTATTTCGCTACTTAGGTTTTGACCTTCGTAAGGACCTTCTGTAAATTTTGCTTTACCTGAGCGAATAATAACTCCTTCAGAAATGGGAAAATCTCCTGAATTATTATTAAAATATGCTACCGCTTCCTTATCAGACTGAGTAACATTCGTAATCTTAACACAAGAATTATCTAACAATCCTGCTACTAATTCTTCTTTAGATACTCCTGCATCATCTATTGTTATGGCCTGGCCATAACCTGCAGCAAAAAATAGTATCACCACATATTTTATCAGCTTCATAACAACTACTAGTAAGGTTATAGTTAATTATTAGGTTGAAATACATTTTGGTTAGGTGTTATTGGTATCACAAATAAAACATAAAATTTCGTTAAAAAGTAATTTAAATCGATGAAATGCAGCTCTTTAACAAATAAGAATCTCTATAAACGTTTTAGCAGTTAGAAGCAAAAATTAGATTTAGGCACTAAATTGAGAAGACACTAAACGAGGATCTACCTGAATTTTCTGAAATTCGATGATATCAGCATCAATAGAAATATAATCAAACTCATTATTCACTTTTCCTATACATAGGTAAATTCCTTTATTATATAATGGATACTTCGCTACATTATCTGGAAACTGTACCGTGTCGAAAATATTATAGTTTACATCATAGAATGTGGCAAAGCACATTTCTTTGCCATTAGAAGTTGTTGCTTTTTTCGTACAAATCAATTTCCCGTAAATTCTTACTTTTTTTCCTACAAAATCTTTAAGCTGTTTTACACTTACAGATTGCTTTAACGGCTCCTGTAATAATTCAAAATAACTACATAACGGAAAACCCAAAAGCTCTATTTGATCGTAAGCATCAACTAACATCGAATTTTGAAATTTAGGCAAAGTGTACTCTTTATGCTCGATTTTAAAAAGTCCTGGCTGATCGGTTTTCTTTTTTGATTTTATTTTTCTGAAATAAGCTTCCCAAAGCAGTTGATGTTTGTCTTTTCCTGTAAATCGAAACGCCCCGACTTTTAATAAAATCCTAAGTTGCTCTATTGAAATTTCTACCCTATCAATAAAATCATCCAGCGATTTATAATATCCAAAAAACTGTCGATTTTCTAAGATTTGCTGTACCGTTTTTGTTTCCAGCTCTTTTATATATCCAAACCCCAGGTAAATATCTTTACCAAAAATCGTATTGGGGTGATCGCTGTTATTAATGCAGGGAGCATGCACATTCCCGCCACAATTTTTTATTTCCTGAACATAGGTTTCAACCGAATAAAATCCGCCACCGTTATTGAGCACCGCCACCATAAATTCTAACGGAAAGTATTTTTTTAGATATAAACTCTGGTAACTTTCTACCGCATAAGAAGCCGAATGACCTTTAGGAAAAGCATAACCGGCAAACGAAGAGATCTGCTCCCAAACCTCATCGGTGATCTGTTGTGTATATCCTTTCTCTTTACAATTACTACGAAATTGCGCTTCAATCTTCTCCATTTGTCCTTTTGAAGTTTTCTTACCACTCATCCCGCGTCGCAAAACATCAGCATCATCAAAACTTAAACCGGCGAAATGATGCGCTACTTTCATCACATCTTCTTGATAGACCATTATTCCGTAAGTATCATCCATGATTTTTAACATTACCGGATGTCCCTGCTTTCGCCTTTCGGGATTACGATGCCGCTTGATATACTCTTCTTTCATTCCGCCACTGGAAATTCCCGGTCGAATAATCGAACTTGCCGCCACAAGATTCATATAATCCTGAGTTTGAAGTTTGGTTAGCAATCCTCGCATTGCAGGCGATTCAACATAAAAAACCCCCATACAATCACCAATCTTAAGAAGATCATTAATTTTTGGATCATTTTTAAACTTTGGAATATCATCAATATCTTCTACAAAAGCTTCAGGCTGATTTTGCCGAATCAACTCTAAAGTATCTGTGATCTTAGAAAGACCTCTTTGTGCCAGAATATCAAATTTATGAATCCCAACTTCTTCAGCAATATTCATATCGATCTGGATCGTCTGGAAATTTTTAGGAGGTAAAAAAGTCGCTCCGTAATTAAAAATCTCTTCCTCCAGAATCAAAATTCCGCCAGAATGTACACTTAAATAATTAGGAAAACCAGCAATCAAATTTCCATAATTTAAGACCAAAAGCTCCATTTTATCCAAACTGGAAACGTGAAATCTACCAGAAGAAAGTTTATCGATCTCGGCTTTAGGAAGTCCAAAAACTTTCCCTAATTCCCTGATCACCGCACGCCGCTTAAAGGTTACATAAGTTCCCATTAGCGCCACGTTATCGTAACTATCAAAAATAAAACGGGTAACATCCTCGCGGTCTTTCCAGGAGAAATCGATATCAAAATCGGGCGGCGAACTTCGATTTTCGTTAATAAAACGTTCAAAATAAAGATCCAATTCTATGGGATCTACATTAGTAATCCCGATAATATACGCCACAATAGAATTTGCACCACTACCTCGCCCGATTACCGGATAGTTTTGTTGCCGGGCATATTTTACGATCTCGTAATTAATCAAAAAATAAGAAACAAAACCTAATTTTATAATTGCTGTAAGTTCTTTATCCAGCCGAGCATAAACATCCTCTGTAGCTTCTGGGTATCGCTTTTCGATATTTTCAAAGCATAATTTTCGAAGCGTAAATTCATCTGCTTTTTTCCCTTCAATTTTAGATAAATTATTATTCTGTTTTTTACTGAAGGTAAACTCAACATTACACTTTTCAGCAAGTGCTTCAGTATTCGTTATAATTTCAGGAAATTCTTCAAAAGCTTTATTTATATCTTCTATAGAAAGCATTTTATCATTAGGATCGCCCTGTTCTTCTACCGGAAGTTTACTAAGCAGCATGTTATTATCAATAGCTCGTAATAATCGATGCGCATTAAAATCTTTTTTACTTCGGAAAGAAACAGCCTGTAAAACCACCAATTTTGAAGTGTACTTTTTATACTTCGAAAACTTCAGCTTATTGAGATCACGTACTGAAACTCCGATGAATTCATTTTCTCCAAAATCAGTTTTATTAGTTTCCTGCACTTTTTTAAAAGGATAGATCACAAAGCAATTTGCTAATATTGGCGCATTTTGATCAAAATTATTTTTAGCATGAAGATGTCCTGAGAGATGAGCATTCATCTGTCTAAATCCGTCACGATCTTTGGCGATCACTACGTATTGTTGATCTACGCCATTACGAAAATCGATACCCACCAAAGGTTTTACAGGAAAATCCCCGGCCTGTTTTAAAAAATTTAGACAAGCAGAAGTATTATTAATATCGGTAAGCGCTATAAAGCTGGCATTATTAGATATTGCTAATTTCAGCAGATCATTTTCAGAAAAAGTACCATACCTCAACGAAAAATAAGAATGACAATTTAAGTACATAATTTCCCTTTCCTCTATAGTCTAGAATAGATACTTCTAGCTTCAATTATTGATTTCGATGCGCGAGTACAATTGGTGGTTCGCCATCAAAAGGATTTCGCATTCTCCCAATTGTTCTCGCGCCCATGCTTACTGCTCTTACCACGCTACGCTCGCCATATTTATTTTTAATTCGGTCTAGAGAGTTATATAAATTCAGCATTTTTTCACTGTCATCAAATAGATTGATCTGGTAATGCCCGCCTACGAGTCCGCTTAATTTCACTCCTACAAGCCGAATCAACACCCTACGATTGTATAGTTTTTTGAAAAGTTCTTCTGCCTTCGGAATTAAAATATGATCGGCACTGGTATACGGAATCTTTGCCTGAAGTGTACTGGTTTGAAAATCTGAATACCGAAGCTTCACACTAATATTAGAAGCCAGTTTATTGCCTCGCCGCAACTGAAACGCCAAACTCTCGGTCATCGCAACCAAAGTGGCATGCAAACGCGTAATATCTGTAGTATCCTTATGAAAAGTTCGCTCGTTAGAAATCGATTTTCGATCATGAAACGGAATGATTGGCGAATCATCTATTCCGTTAGCGCGTTTCCAGATGGTACGCCCGTTTTTTCCTAAAACGCCTTCTAAAACTTCTACCGGCATCTCCTGAAGCGTTTTTACTTTATAAACCCCTAAGCCCATAAGTAACTGAAACGTCTTGTTCCCAATCATCGGAATTTTATTAACGTCTAAAGGAGCTAAAAAATCTTTTTCGGTGCCATGCCTAATCACACTCATTGCATCGGGTTTAATCTCACTGGTGGCAATTTTAGAGACTACCTTATTTTGTGATAATCCAACCGAAATTGGTAAACCACTTTCTTTAATGATATTCTGCCTTAATTCTTTAGCAAAGCCTTCTATTCCAAAAAAACGATCCATCCCGGTAAGATCTGCATAAAATTCGTCGACACTCGCTTTTTCAAATAAAGGCACCTGACTTTTAATAATTTCAGTTACCAGGTGTGATTCTTTGGTATAAATCCCGGCATTGCCTTTTATATAAACTGCCTGTGGGCAAAGTCTTCTGGCAATTTTCATGGGCATGCCAGATCGTACTCCAAACTTTCTGGTTTCATAACTACAGGAAGCCACCACGCCACGATCTCCCATTCCGCCAACGATTACCGGTTTATTATTTAATTCTGAATGATGTTTTCGTTCTACAGAAACAAAAAACGAATCCAGATCGAGATGTAAAATAGCTTTTGAAATCATGTAAAATGGAATTAATCCTATTTATTGGATTAATTCCAAAAGTATAAAAATAAATAAAGCGAGAAAGTTAAAATCTCGCTTTAGATAGTTAAGTATTTTTTATAGTCGCATTATATTGCTGAAAAGCAACGTCGCCTTAAACTTGATTCAGGGTTTCATAAAACAAGAATCAACAGTCAAAAAACTGTATGAGATTCCGTGCCAAGCACGGAATGACGCTACGGATATTGTAAATAACCGAATAGCATACGCTGAAGATAGAGCCTCATTTTTAACCTGAATTATTTATCAACAATATGTGTTGGACTTCCATAAAACAATTCGGCACTCTCCATAATTGTTTCCGATAATGTTGGATGTGGATGTACGGTAAGCGATAAATCTCTTGCTGTTGTGCCCATTTCTATAGCTAGTGCAATTTCAGGAATTAAACTCCCGGCATTTTTACCGGCAACACCACCGCCCAGAATAATTTCAGACTCTCTCTCTACAATCAGTTTTGTAATTCCGTTATCGGTTCCTAAAGCTTTAGCTCTTCCGGAAGCCGACCATGGAAATTTTACCACTTTCGCATCGATATTCGATGAATTTAGCTCTTCCTCTGTAAGTCCGCACCAGGCAATTTCAGGATCAGTAAATACAATCGCAGGAATTACTTTAGCATCGTAAGATGAACCTTTCTCGCCTTTAATTACTTCCGCAGCAACACGACCTTCATGAGAAGCTTTGTGTGCTAACATGGGCTGCCCGGTAATATCACCTATCGCATAAATATTGTTTGCTGAAGTTTTACGATTATTAAAAACTTTTATAAAACCGTCTTCGCCAATTTCTACTCCCGCATTTTGTGGTTTACTGGCTTTAGTATTCGGTTTACGCCCAATAGCTACTAAAACACGATCGAATTTCTTTTTCTGCTCTTTATCGCCAGACTTCAATACCACTTCAACTTTCTTCTTTTTCACCTCAACCTTTTCAACTTTAGTATCAAAATACAGATTTTTAAAAGGCTGTTCTTTTTCAAAAACCTTTACCAGATCACGATCAGCTCCCGGTAAAAAACCAGAGGTCATTTCAGCAATAGAAACTTCACTTCCTAAATTTGCATAAACACTACCAAGTTCTAATCCAATATAACCACCGCCAATCACTAATAATTTCTTCGGAATTTCTTTAATATCGAGTGCATCTTTAGAATTCCAAATAAGTTTATGATCTACTTCTATATTTGGTAATTCGGTTGGTGCAGATCCGGTTGCGATAATAGCGTTTTCAAATTCCAGCTCGTAAGAATCACCAGAATTTTCTTCAACCGCTACCGTTTTTTCATCTTTAAAAAAAGCTTTTCCCTGAATAAACTCTACTTTCCTAGCCTTGCTAAGTTGCCCTAACCCTCCGGTTAGTTTTTTTACAACATCATCTTTCCACTTTCCTATTTTCTTCACATCAATTTCAGGCTCGCCAAAACTCACTCCGAAATTCGATAATTCTGCAGCCTCTTTTTTCACTTTCGCTACGTGCAACAAGGCTTTCGAGGGGATACAACCCCGATATAAACATACTCCACCTGGATTAGCTTCAGGATCGATTAGCGTGGTTTTAATCCCTAAATCGGCTGCTCGAAAAGCGGCTGCATAACCACCCGGGCCTGCACCAATTACTATCAGTTCTTTTTTATCTTTTTTGCTATCTGCCATAATTTATTTTTACTCGATAATCGAGATTTCAATATTGCAAAGGTTATTTAGAACAATAAAATTACTTTTCTAAACTCTTAAGCTTAGCTAAATTCCTAATTACACACCAAGCAAGGCTTTGTAAGGATCTTCCAACGCCTGAGTAATCCAATTGATAAATGCAGCACCATCGGCACCATCGATTAAACGATGATCGTAGGATAAACTAAGCGGTAAAATCTCTCTTGGTTTAAATTCGTCGTCGATATACACCGGTTTTTTAGCTGAACGTGAAATCCCTAAAATCCCCGATTGTGGTGCGGGCACAATAGGCGTAAAATTAGTCCCACCAATTCCGCCAAGATTAGAAATAGAGAAGTTCGCACCTTCCATATCTTCTTTACTCAATTTACCATCTCTTGCCTTTTCAGCGATATTGGTTAATTCCGCAGCAATTTCTATGATACTTTTCTTGTCGGCATCTTTAATTACCGGTACTAACAATCCTTTTTCGGTAGCAACTGCAATCCCGATATTTACATAATTTTTCAGGATCATTTCCTGATTTTCCATATCTATGCTGGCGTTAAACTTTGGAAATCGAACCAATGCGCTCGCCACAATTTTAGTCAGCAAAGCGGTAATGGTTAATTTTCCCCCGGCTTTTTCAGCTTTATCCTGATTTGCTTCTAAATATTGCTGAATATCGGTAATATCTGCTTCATCAAACTGAAAAACATGTGGTACTGACTGCCAAGAAGCCGTAACATTTTTAGCTGTTGCTTTTCGGATATTATTTAATGGCTCACGTTTTACATTTCCGAATTTTTCAAAATCCGGTAAAGAAACTGAAGCTGATTTTGTAGATTTTTGACTTCCGCCTTTAGCGAATTCTTTGACATCTTTTTCTGAAATTTTTCCTGAAATTTCTTCTGCCAATTCACTAAGATCTACCCCAAGCTCTCTCGCTAAACGACGCGTTCCCGGTGAAGCCTGAATTCCGGCTCCGGTAGATTTTCCTGAAGATTTGTTTGATTTTTTATCTTCATTTTCTTTGGAAGATTCATCCTCAGATTCATCCTTTTTTGATGTTTCTTTTTCCTCCTCTTCGTCAGATTCGTCTTTATTATCTTTAGCTTTCTCTTCTTTTACCTTCTTCTTTTTCTTACCGTCTTTTTCTTCAGCATCATCACCTTCATCTTCATTTTCTTCTTCAGAAGTTTTTTCCTCCTGCTCTTCTGAAGATTCTTCGGTATCCTCAGTTTCATCGTCGCTATCTTCTGATTCTTCCAAAAGAATGATTACCTGCCCGACTTCAACCTCATCACCTTCACTAATTTTTATTTCTTTTACTGTTCCGGCATCTGAACTTGGAACCTCAACAGAAGCTTTATCACTTTCTACAGCAATAACGCCCTGATCTTTTTCGATTTTATCACCTTCAGCGACTAATATTTCTGAAACTGTTGCCGTTTCTACTCCGTCCGCTATTTGTGGTACTTTGATTTCTATAGCCATTTTTCTTTTCTTTTTTGATTAGGATGTTCTTGGATTCGGTTTTTTAGCATCAATGTCAAATTTCTTAGCGGCATCTTTTAACTGCTTGGCTTTAATTTTTCCTTCGTTTGCTAATTCGTAAAGTGTAGCAAATACAATATGTGCCGCGTTTACTTCGAAGAAATTACGTAGTTCTGGTCTTGCATCACTACGCCCAAAACCATCGGTCCCTAAAGCAGCAAGAGGTGCCGGGAACCACTTCGCAATCGACTCTGGCAGTGCTTTTACATAATCGGAAGCAGCAACAAAAACACCTTTTTCTTCTTCCAGACAATCTTGAATATAATTTTTCTCTTTATTAAGCTGCGTTTTTAAGCGATTCTCTCTTTCAATATCGATCGCATTATCATAAAGTGCTTTGTAGCTGGTTATACTCCAAATATCTACCGCAACATCATATTCTTTTTCTAAAATTTCGGCAGCTTCTAGTACTTCAACCATAATAGAACCGCTACCAAAAAGATGTGCTTTTTTATCGGTTTTGCGTTTTCTAGTTTTCTGAAATTTATACATCCCCTTCAAAATACCCTCTTCACTGTCTTTAGGCATTTTTGGCATTTTGTAGGTCGCATTTCCAAGCGTGATATAATATTGATATGTTTTTTTGTCGACATACATTTCTTGTATTCCGTTCTTTACAATAGTCGCCAACTCGTATGCAAAAGCAGGATCGTAAGCTTTTACCGTTGGAAATGCTAAAGCAAATAAATGACTGTTGCCATCTTGGTGCTGTAAACCTTCACCCGGCAAACTTGTTCTTCCTGAAATACCTCCTACTAAAAATCCTTTTGCTCCGGCATCTGCTGCTGCCCAGATTAAATCTCCGGTTCTTTGAAAACCAAACATCGAATAAAAGAAGTAAAACGGAATCATTGGGATACCCTGATTGAGATAGGAAGTACCGGCAGCAATAAACTCGGCCATACAACCCGATTCGGTAATTCCTTCTTCCATTATTGCCCCATCTTCAGATTCTTTGTAAAACAGCAGACTTTCTTTATCTACCGGTTCGTATAATTGACCACCGGGAGCGTAAATTCCAACTTGCCTGAATAAAGATTCCATACCGAAAGTTCGGCTCTCATCGGGAATAATCGGAACAATATATTTCCCCAGTTCTTTATCTTTAAACAACCTGCTTAAGGTTTGAATCATTACCATTGTTGTTGCCGCCTCATCATCTCCTGAGCCTTCCAAAAAACTTTTAAATACTTTTTTATCGGGCGCTTTTATCGCTTCGCTTTCATCTTTGCGTTGCGGCATAAAACCACCTAAATCTTTGCGTTTCTTCTGTAGGTATTTAATTTCTTCGCTATCTTCTTCAGGCTTTATAAACGGAATATCTTTTATTTCTTTATCTGAAATTGGCAGATTGAAGAAATCTCTAAATGCTTTTAATTCATCTTCTTTAAAACTCTTAGTTTTATGCGAAACATTGCTGGCTTCACCGGCTTTTCCCTGACCATAACCTTTTATAGTTTGGGCTAAAATTATGGTAGGCTGACCTTTATGCTCGGTCGCCTTTTTATAAGCATTATATATTTTTTGTTGATCGTGACCGCCACGCTTTAAACGCTTCAACTCATCATCAGATAAATTCTTGACGATTTTAGCTAAGTTTTTATCTTTTCCGAAGAGATCTTCTCTGATAAATTCGCCTTCAGAAAATGCATATTTTTGAAGTTGCCCGTCGGGTAATTCATCTAATAAACTAATTAGTTTACCTTCGGTATCTTTTTCGAAAATCGGATCCCAATCTTTTCCCCAGAGCAGCTTAATTACATTCCACCCGGCTCCACGAAATAAACCTTCTAGTTCCTGAATAATTTTACCATTTCCCCGTACCGGACCGTCTAAACGTTGCAGATTACAATCGACCACAAAAGTTAGATTATCTAATTTATCCCGAGCAGCTACACTTATTGCGCCACGTGCTTCAGGCTCGTCCATTTCTCCATCACCTAAATACGCCCAAATTTGCTGATCGTTATTTTCTATTAATCCACGTTTTTCTAGATACTTATTAAAACGCGCCTGATAGATTGCATTAATTGGCCCCAATCCCATAGAAACGGTTGGAAAATTCCAGAATTCCGGCATTAAATGCGGGTGTGGATAAGACGTTAAACCTTTATCTGATTTTATTTCTCTACGGAAGTTTTCTAAGTGTTCTTCAGTTAACCTACCTTCTAAAAAAGCTCGAGAATAAACACCAGGTGAAGCGTGTCCTTGAAAATAAACCATATCTGATCCTGCTTCACGATCCATTTTATAAAAATGATTGAAACCTACTTCCCACAAATGTGCTATAGAAGAATAGGTTGAAACATGCCCTCCTATACCTTTACTTTCATTATTGGCTCTCACCACCATGGCCATGGCATTCCAACGAATGTACCCTAAGATTTTCTCTTCAATTTCAATATCTCCAGGATACTTTTCTTCGTCTTCCGGGCTTATAGTATTTATATAAGAAGTGGTAAGGGGTAAGTTTTGCTTCACACCATTTCTTTGTGCTTCAGCCTGAAGTAATTTTAGGATTTCTTCAACTCGTTCTTTCGACTCATTTTGCAATACCCATCTGAGCGAATCCAACCATTCCTGATTTTCAATCTCGGTATTACTTTCATTTTCCTTAGCCATGCTATGCAATTTATTGATTGGTAAAAAGAGTTCTCTTCTTATGAAATTACCAATTTATAAGGCTGAGTTAAAATGATTAACAGAAGATTATAGTGCAATGCTAAAGCTTTCAAAAAATAAAAATTGATAATCTCATTTTTGAAAGGTTTACTTGCAGATTTATTAGTGAAGTGAGAAATAGATTGAAATAAAAAAGCCCCATAAATAACAAAATTTATGAGGCTTTTCAACTAATATTAGCTTTCAACTACGAAGCTGCTTTCAGTGCATTTATAGTTGATTTATTTAATTTCTCGTCAGCATACTTTTTAGTAAGCTCAAATTCTTTTACATCACTTTCCGGGAGATCAAACATCGCATCGGTTAAAATTGCTTCACAAAGCGAACGTAAACCACGTGCACCAAGTTTGTATTCTACCGCTTTTTCTACGATATAATCCAAAGCTTCATCGGTTACACTAAATTCGATTTCATCCATTTCAAACAATTTTGTGTATTGTTTGATAATCGCATTTTTAGGCTCCGTTAAAATTGATCTAAGCGTATCTTTATCTAATGGATTCATATACGTTAATGCCGGTAAACGACCAATAATCTCAGGAATAAGTCCAAAATCTTTCAAATCTTTAGGGATGATATATTTTAAAAGATTAGTTCTTTCGATATTATCATCGCTCTTAGAGGCACTAAATCCTACCGCTTGCATATTTAAACGCTTGCTGATATTTTTCTCGATACCATCAAAAGCTCCACCCGCGATAAACAGAATATTCTCTGTATCTACCTCGATAAATTTTTGATCGGGATGCTTTCTTCCTCCTTTTGGCGGAACATTTACAGTGGTTCCTTCTAAAAGTTTTAGTAAAGCTTGCTGAACACCTTCTCCAGAAACATCTCTGGTGATTGAAGGATTATCGCTTTTACGAGCAATCTTATCGATCTCATCAATAAAAACAATTCCGCGTTGCGCTTTTTCTAAATTATAATCGGCTGCCTGTAATAAACGGGTTAAAATACCTTCTACATCTTCACCTACATATCCTGCTTCTGTTAAAACCGTCGCATCTACAATTGCCAAAGGCACATTCAGCATTTTAGCTATTGTTTTTGCCATAAGGGTTTTACCGGTACCGGTTTCTCCTACCATAACAATATTACTTTTCTGGATTTCGATATCATCATCGCTATCCGGTTGTAATAATCGCTTATAGTGATTATAAACGGCAACAGACATTACCTTTTTAGTAGCTTCCTGACCAATTATATATTCATCTAAAAAAGCCTTAATAGATTTAGGCTTACTTAGCATTAATTCTGAAGATAACTCGTTTGCTTCCCCTTGTTTGGATTCTTCAAGCACAATACCGTGCGCCTGCTCTATACATCGATCACAGATGTGAGCATCCAAGCCGGCAATCAATAGATTGGTTTCCGGCTTTTTTCTTCCACAAAAGGAACATTCTAATTCTTCTTTCGCCATCTTATTTAATTTCCTGTTCTGTTTTAGAAATGCTTTCTAAAACTCTTCTCTAAATTTCGTTCTTAATACTCCTTAATCTCTAGTAAGAATTTCGTCGATCATCCCGTATTCTTTTGCCTTATCAGCTTTCATCCAATAATCACGGTCACTATCTTCGTGTACTTTCTCGTAAGACTGCCCAGAATGTTTAGAGATAATTTTGTATAATTCTTCTTTTAAAGTAATAATCTCTCTTGCTGTAATTTCGATATCACTAGCTTGTCCTTGAGCTCCGCCAAGAGGTTGGTGAATCATCACTCTAGAATGTGGTAATCCACTACGTTTCCCATCTGCTCCTGCACAAAGTAATACCGCTCCCATTGAAGCTGCCATACCAGTACAAATCGTAGCAACATCTGGTTTTATAAACTGCATGGTATCGTAAATACCTAAACCAGCGTATACACTACCACCAGGCGAGTTTATATAAATTTGAATATCTTTTGAAGAATCTGTACTTTCTAAAAATAATAATTGCGCCTGGATAATATTAGCTACCTGATCGTTGATGCCAGTTCCCATAAAGATAATCCTGTCCATCATTAATCGTGAAAATACATCCATCGCTACAGCATTCATTTGGCGCTCTTCAATAATGTTAGGCGTCATCCCCATTGGGGTCATACTGCTTACTATTTTGTTATAATAATTGCTATTTATCCCGTGATGCTGGGTTGCGTATTTTTCGAATTCTTTTCCGTAATCCATCAATTTTTCTTTTTAATTACACATGCTACCCATAAAGCCAAAAAAGGCGTTATACCATATGGATAACGCCTTAAAGATAGGTATAAATTATAAAAAAGGCTTAGTTATAGATCTCTTTCACAAAATCATCGTAAGTAACTTCCTTTTCGTCAAATTTCATATTCTCTTTGTAGAAATTTAACAGCTTTTCGTTTACTAATTGCTCAGAAAGACGCTTCACTTCGTCTTGGTTAGAAAGGATTCTTGCTGCGATATCGTCCAATTCTTTATCTGAAGGATCCATCTGCCCAAATTGAGCCATTTGTTCTTTAATTTTATCTTTAGCGAAAGCTTTAAGCGCTTCAAAATCTACCTGAATATCGTTATCCTTAACGATTTTTCCTTCGATTAACTGGTAACGTAAACCTTTTTCGCTCTTTTCGTATTCTTCAACCGCTTCTTCTTCAGTAAGTGGCTTTTCTCCAACAGTTCTAATCCATTTTTGAAGAAATTCTTTAGGAAGATCGAAGTCTGTTTTTTCAATTAATGCTTCAGTAACATCATTCATTAATTGTTGATCACTTTGCTGAACAAATTGCTTCTCTGCATCTTCTTTGATCTTTTCTTTAAGCTCGGTAACTGAAGTTACTTTCCCTTCTCCAAAAAGCTTATCAAATAATTCCTGATCTAAATCTGCAAGCTCTCTTTGGTTAACTTCAGAAATAGTAAACTCAACTTCGATATCCAGATCGTGCGCTTTATCGTGCTCAACCTTTAAGTGTTGTTGCAAGTCGTGATCATCTTCAAAAAGACTTTTTGTCTTTAAAGTGATAACATCACCAGCTTTAGCGCCAACAAATTTATTAAGATTTCTCTTCCCTTTAATTTTTTCTAACTCGATAGAAGTTTCGTTTTCGATTCCTTCTTCTTCGTTTTTAAAAGTTCCGGCTACGATATCTCCTTCTTCAACTTCTTCCTTAGAAATTAATTTACCGTATTGCTTCTGGATAGATTCGATTTGGCTATCGATCATTTTATCATCAGCAACGATATTATATTTTTTAACTGGCTTTTCTAAGTCAAGATCAACTTCAAACTCTGGTGCAAGACCTATTTCAAATTCGAATGTATACTCATCTTTATTCCAGTCGAAGTTTTCTTGCTCTTTTGGAATAGGATTTCCAAGAACGTCTAATTTTTCTTCAGTAAGATATTTATTAAGATTTTCTTGTAGCAATTTGTTTACCTCATCTACTAAAACAGCCTGCCCGTATTGCTTTTTAACCATCCCCATAGGAACATGACCTTTTCTAAAGCCAGGAATATTGGCGTTTTTACGGTAATCCTTAAGGATTTTCTCTACTTTAGGAGCATAGTCGTCTTTTGCGATATCTACTTTAACTACCGCATTCAATTTATCAATATTCTCTCTGGTAATATTCATTCTTGACTTATTATAAAAATTGGTGTGCAAAATTAAGCTTTTTTCATAAGCCTGCAAAGTTTCAAATTATTGAATTTCAGCAAGCTTCTAATCCTTATCAAGAAGGGAATACAATATTGACTGAAACAAAGAAAAAAGCAGACTAAAAATAATCGCCATAAACCAACCATCGACGCTGAATCCTCCTATAAAGCTATCTGCAAGAAATATAATTATGGCATTTATAATTAATAGGAATAGCCCAAAAGTTAAAATTGTTACCGGTAAGGTAAGAACGACCAATATTGGTTTTAAAATTAGGTTTAAGACCGCAAGTACTACAGCAACGATAAACGCTGTTAAATAACTACTTACACTTACACCGGGTAAAATCTTAGCAAGACCAACCACTACAAGGGCCGATAAAAGAAGTTTTAGTAAAAGTCTCATATTTAATTTAGTTTGAATACCTCAAAATTGCGAAAAAAAAAGCCGGCTAATTGCCGACTTTCTTTATTTTAATATAAGTTTATCATTACTGTACATCATTACTAGGTGTAATAGTGTTGTATTGACCAACATTTACTTTAGGAACCGTAGAACCATAAGTTGCATTTATTTGATCGATAATCTCGTTCGCCATTACCGCATATCCTCTTGGTGTTAAGTGAACGCCATCTAACGAAAATGCACCACCTGTCCCGAAAGTAGAAGTAACCGAACCTCCATCATAAGCGACACCTCCATTAGCCACTTGGCTAAGCATAGCATTAGCATCAACAAAAGCAAGATTATTGGTTGTCGCAATATTTTTTATGGAAGCATTAAAGGCATTTGTAGCTTCTAAAATTTCAGTCTGCTCACTTGGTATTAAAACATACTCATCACCTAGCGGATAAGTAATCCCGTTTATTGCAAGTTGCCCCGCCATTTCTTGCGGCACACCTGCCTGAACTAGCTGAGTGAAGCGTGTTTCATTAAGCTGCCCAATAACTCTTGAAGAAGTAAGCGTGAATAAATCTTCGGAAGTAGCCTGACGAACCTGCCCAAACTGCTGACCATATAGTGCAGCCATCGACGCATCGAATCCAGATTGCGTTAAAACCTGAGTTATTTCCGCAGAAAGATTTGTCAATGATTCATCAAAAATCAATACTGGCGAAGCCGCTGTTTCAGAATACTGAATACTTCTATCAGAAACTTGTAAGGCAGCAAAAACCTGATTTAACTGTGAAAAAGTAGCATTTAAAGTAGGAATTTGAGCTGCAAAATCGTCATTGGTTGCAGGATTAAGTGCATTAAACGGTACGGTATTAAAAAATGCTACATCTGTAACATCTGGTATATTAATAAGGACACCGTTGGCACCTCCCGAGATTAAAGTTTGTACTAAACCTGAATATACCTGAGCAAAAAACTGAGGATCTGTAATATCGTTAGATCCATAAGTTGAAGGGTCTAAATTACCTGCCTGGTTTACTCCTGTCCCTCCTGAACTTGCATAACCTAAAACATCGTTATTACCTATCCAAAGTGTAAAAAATGTTGGATTTTGAGCCATTGCATCAGCCATAATACTTGTTTGAGGTGAAGAAGCAAATCTTACAAAATAAGGATTAGCAAGACCAGCCTGTACTCCTGCTATATTACCATAACCATCCACACCCAAATGATACGATTTAGCACCAGGAACACCCATATTACTAAAAGGCCCTTCTAAAATATTTGATATATCTGTAGTAGGCGACATTCCTGTATAAACTGAAGGAGCACGCTCCCCATCTTCATCTACTGCTAGCACTAAACGGTTATTGAAACCCTGCAATGGTTCGCCGGATAGTAAAAGTCCGCCGGCATTATCATTCATATAAGGAATTGTAAACTCCTGTGTTTCCTGAGTTAGAGCAAATTGTCCCGCCAAAATATTGGGATACGAATTTCTTTGCCCCGTAATATAAAGTGCATTATCTGCATAACCTGCGGTTAACGAATTTCCAAGAGCAACATAATTAGAGAAATCTGCTTCTCCATTAGTATAAACACTTCCTTTTTCATCTATTGGATTATCTAAATCTGGCTCACAAGAAACTATTCCCAAAGCCAATAAACCAACTACTAAAAATTTATAGTTTTTCATCATTTCCTGTAAGTTTAAATTTTGAAAGTTACCCCAAGACCAGGAACAAACGCCACAGTTTTGTAAGTCCCTTCAAAAGGTACATTTTCTCCGTTTTCCATATAATAATTGTAAGACTCATCTACTTCTTTAAACCTATTGTAAAGGAAAGAAGCATCTATGGAAAGTTTTTCGGTAATATTTACTGAAAGTCCCGCTGTAAACCCATGCGCGTCATTTCTTGGTGTTTCCGGCGCAAAATATCCTGATTGTACAGGTGATTCATCAAAATAATAACCAGCTCTAAGCGTAAACATTTCGTTAGCTAGATATTGGACTCCGAATCTATAGGTATTCGCATCTTTGTAATTTCTAGGATTCTCTGAATCTGGAATATTTGGATCTTCAAAGTCGATATCTAAAGATTGATAAACATCCCAAAAAGCGCGGTTATAATCAAAAGCCAATAACCATTTTTCTGTAAGCTCGTAAGATACACCGATTGAAAACTCTGCTGGTAAAGGCAGCGATGCATCAAATCTAGTATCATTAAAAGGAGCAAGTGGTGAATTAGGAATATTGCTAAAATCTGCGTCACCTTCTTCTGCTTCTACAATAATTTCTGAACGATAGTTTGCTCCTATTCTCAGTTTATCGGTAGGATTATACATTGCCCCCAAAGACCATCCCCAAGCATGAACCCCAGAAGCATCTACAGTTACATTTGCCCGATTTCCATCGATATCGCTAAGGGTTCTATTTAAGTTTCTATTAAAGTTAACCGATCCATTTACATAGATAGGACCACCACCTACACTAAATTTTTCTGAAATTTTTACTGAAGCTAACGCCTGAACATAAATTGCCTGGAGATCGATATCGTTTACCAGATGAGATCCAGACCAATCGGTTGGCCATTCTACAGAACTACCGTAGGGCGTATATGCTGCTAATCCTAATGTTAACCAATCTGTAGCTCGATAAGAAATGTAAGCATAAAAGGGAGTTCCTATAGAACTATCTGTTCTGGACATTTGTCCAAATTCATCATTTTGCCAAACCACATCAGAGAATACGGCACTTGCTCCAAAAGCAACATTTATATTATCCTCTAAATACACTAAACCCGCCGGATTAAAAAAGGCCAGCTCTGCATTATCAACCACAGCCACACCAGTATGCCCCATAGCCAGTCTTCGCTGCCCCTGAAGCCCTACTCTGTAACCACCTGCATAAGCCATTGCAGCTGCCAACCCAAAAAGGGTTAGAAATACTAGTTTCTTCATAATAATTTATTGTAGAATTAAGTTTTATCAGGTTTAAAAAACCTATGCTCAAATTTAGCATAAATTACGAATCCTACAACAAAATAGAGAAAAATATTATGTATGCATAATAATTAAAGGCGCTTTTTACAAAAAACGTATTATAGCATTATAAAAATCATTCTGGTTTTCTGCATGAACCCAATGGCCCGAATTACTTATTACTTCAATTTTTGCTTCTGGAAAATGAGTACGGAGAAGTTGCTCATCTTCAGGTAATCTTATGTAATTAGACTTCTCTCCTTTTATAAAAAGTGTTTCGCCTTTATAAACTTTATCTTTTTCTAAACCTGCTCCAATATTTTCAATCTTGTCTTTTAGCGTTTTAAGGTTTACTTTTAAAACGTAGTTTCCTTTCCCTTCGCGGTCTAAATTCTTCAGAAGAAAAAGCTGTGTTGGCCTATCGGGAACGTATTCAGAAATTATTTTAGAGGCTTCCTGGCGAGAGGAAAGATTGGCGTCTTCTAACAAGGTTAATCCTGCTAAAATTTCCTGATGATGAGGTTCGTAATATTTAGGAGCAATATCTACGATTATTAGTTTATCTAGCAATTCTGGATAGGTTGCTGCAAAGAGCATCGCTGTCTTACCCCCCATAGAATGACCTAAAAGCACAATTTTTTCCAACTTGTGCTCTTCGATATATTCTTTTAAATCTTCCACTAATAATTCATAAGAAAAATCATCACTATGCGGACTTTTACCATGATTTCGCTGGTCTACCAAATGAACTTCGTAAGCATCTCCAGAAAACATTTTACCTAAAGTCTTCCAGTTATCTCCCATTCCTAGAAATCCATGCAAAATGATAAATGGCTTTCCTTTTCCTAAAATATTAGTATGTAATTTCATTTTTGTTCTTTTAAAATCTTAACCAAAATTGGCCAATTTTAATTTACTTTAATTTCTTTAAATATCTTGCTACGGTCTCTTCTAGACCTAAATAAAGCGCTTCTGCAATTAATGCATGCCCAATAGATACTTCATCTACAAAATTCACGTGTTTTTTAAAGAATGCTATATTATCCAACGACAAATCGTGACCAGCATTTACACCCAACCCCAAATCGTGTGCAAGTTTGGCACATTTAGCATATGGTGCCACAGCTTCTTCTTTATTTCCGTGTGCAAATTTTTCAGCAAAACTTTCGGTATAAAGTTCTATACGGTCTGTTCCGGTTTCTGCGGCTCCCTGAATCATTTTTTCATCTGGATCAACAAAAATCGAAGTACGAATACCATATTTTTTAAATTCTGAAATTACTTCCTGCAAATATTCCTTATAACGAATAGTATCCCAGCCGGCATTACTGGTAATTGCATCTTCAGCATCTGGCACTAGCGTAACCTGCGCTGGTTTAATTTCCAGGACGAGATTTACGAATTTGGTCACTGGATTTCCTTCAATATTAAATTCAGTTTTTAAAACCGGTTTCAGATCTTTCGCATCCTGATATCTAATATGTCTTTCATCTGGGCGTGGATGCACCGTAATGCCTTGTGCTCCAAATTTTTCGATATCCAAAGCACATTTCACTACATTAGGTATATCTCCTCCCCGTGCATTTCTTAATGTGGCAATCTTATTAATATTAACGCTTAATTTCGTCATAGCTATAGTTTTCTCCTTTCAATAAAGGGATTTGTATTTATAGTTTTTATTTGACATATAGAGCCTTTTGCAATTATAAATTACTACTGCACTACATACTCTAAAGCTTATCTTAAAACTTTTTGTTTTAACAAAAATACAAAGTTGGGTATGGCTGAATGAATTTTATTTTAATTAATTTGCGCTAAAGGACGTGGGATATGAATATGGAAGAATATATTTTAAATGACGTTTCAATTCGTCATTTTACTGACAAAATTGGTGAAGTACAGAAAGATTTTAATCAGCTTACCTATTCTCACTTGCCCGTAGAGAATAACGGATTATATATGGGATGTATTTCTGAAAATGACATTCGTTGCTTTGATGCCGAAAAATCAATTGAAGATTACCAATATGCGCTGGAAGGTTTTTTTGTTAGAAATACCGATTACTGGCTAGATGTACTTGAAACTTTTGCACAAAATGATTCGAATATCCTACCTGTATTAGATAATGAAAATGAATATCTGGGTTATATCGAATTAAATGAAATTATGGGAATTTTTAACGAAACTCCCTTTTTGAACGAGGCAGGAAATATTATTGTCGTAGAGAAAGGATTTAAAGATTATTCGTTAAGTGAAATAAGCCAGATTATAGAATCAAGCAACGTACATTTACTTGGCTTATTTGTGTCTAAAATTGAAAACGATCTTGCCCAAATTACCATCAAAATAAATCCTACGGGAATTACTGAAGTGATACAATCACTACGAAGATATGGTTACAGTATTATCTCCCAACACCAGGAAGATTCATTTAATAAAAATCTTCGAGAACGCTCTAAATATCTGGACAAATACCTAAACATTTAATATGAAAATAGGCATTTACGGCCAGTTTTATCACGAAAACGCCGGCACTTACATCAATCAACTTTTAGAGCTTTTGCAAGAACAAAAAGTTGAAGTTATTATCGAACGTTATTTTTTAGAACTTATCAATAAAAATCAAAGCGTTACAGGGGAATATAGTGACTACGAAACATTCGATGTTTTAGATGACAGTTTTGATCTTTTTTTCACTATTGGTGGCGACGGCACCATTTTAAAATCGGTGAATTATATTAAGAATTTGGATATTCCCATCGTTGGTATAAACACAGGACGTTTAGGATTTCTATCTACCATTCAGAAAGAGCAAATTGGAGAAACAATACACGCGATTTTGAGAAAAGACTTTAGTATTTCTCCAAGAACGGTATTGCAAGTGGAAACAAATCCAGAATTTGATGAAGAGATCTTTAAAAATGTAGCCCTAAACGAAATAGCTGTTAGCCGAAAGAATACAACCTCGATGATTACAGTAGACACCTGGCTAGACGATCAATATCTAACCTCTTACTGGGCGGATGGATTAATAATCGCTACACCTACAGGATCCACAGGATATTCCCTTAGTTGTGGCGGGCCGGTTATTACTCCAGATGCAGATTCTATCGTAATCACACCTATCGCACCTCACAATTTAAATGCAAGACCGCTTATTATTAAAGATAATACAAAAATCACTTTAAAAGTTAGTGGACGCGAAGACTCTCATCTTCTATCGATGGATTCACGCTTAGCAAGTCTTCCTAATGATACTGAAATTATAATAAAAAAAGCACCCTATACTATTAATCTAGTAGAACTTCACGATAATAGCTTTCTACAAACGCTAAGAAAGAAACTTCTATGGGGAGAGGATAAACGTAATTAGACAATATTTTTTTTAAAACTCTGTTAATGTAATACTAATTAGCTCAAATTATTGCAGAGCAAACATAATTGTTATATTTGCAAACTTTTAAGAACCTATGCGGTATCGAATAGCTTTAGTTTTAATGGTAATTACTTCAGTACATTTGCAATCTCAGACCTATGAGGTCGGTGCCTTTTTGGGTGGCGCAAATTATATTGGTGATGTAGGTAAATCTACTTACATCAACCCAAGTGATTTGGCATTCGGAGGTATTCTTAAATGGAATCGCAGTCCTCGCCATTCCTTTAGGTTTTCTGTTATTATGGGAAATATAGAAGCAGATGATACCGAAAGTAATGATACCCGTAGAGAACAAAGAGGCTACTCTTTTAGTAATACTATTACAGAAGCATCCTTGGGCTTAGAATTTAATTTCTGGGATTTCGATCTTCATAAGGGAAAGCCGCAAAGCAGCCCTTATCTTTACACAGGTGTTACTTATTTTAGTGCAGACCACGTAATATTAGATGGATCTAGAGGAGGACCATTGGTAAACCAGGGTACAAACTGGGAATTTGCGATCCCAATGGTTATTGGTTACAAAACAACTTTAACTCAGCGTCTAATTGGAGCAGTAGAAATTGGCGCGCGATATACGTTTACAGATAATTTAGACGGAAGTAATCCAGAGGAATTAACCGACACACAAGATCCTGTTCTTACCTTTGGAAATCAAAATACAAATGATTGGTATGTTTTTACCGGAATCACATTTACAATAACCTTCGGGAGAAAACCCTGTTATTCGAGCTTTTAGAGAATGAATTTTAAAGAAAATCTCAACTTAACAAAATTACCTGCGCATATTGCCGTTATTATGGACGGTAACGGTCGTTGGGCCAAAAAACAGGGCTTTTTAAGAGCCGTTGGGCACAACGAAGGTGTAAAATCGGTTAGAGATGTAGTTGAAGGAAGTGCCGAAATCGGAGTTAAATATCTAACTCTTTACGCATTTTCAACAGAAAATTGGAACCGTCCTAAATTTGAAGTTGATGCTTTAATGAAAATTTTGGTTTCTTCGCTAAAAAAAGAAATCAAAACATTACAAAATAATAACATTAGATTAACCGCCATTGGTAATATTGAGAACTTACCAAAAAAAGCGAAAAGAGAACTTTTAGATGTTATCGATAAGACAAAAGATAACTCTAAAATGACGTTAATTTTAGCTTTAAGCTATGGATCCAGAGAAGAAATAACCTCTGCATTTAAAATTTTAGCCAATAAAGTGCAAAATGGAACGTTAAAACCAGATGAGATCAATGATTCTTTAATCTCTGAAAATTTATATACCAAAGATGTGCCCGATGTTGATCTTATGATTAGAACTAGCGGCGAACAAAGAATCAGCAACTTTTTGCTTTGGCAAATGGCTTATGCCGAGTTGTATTTTACAAGTATTTTATGGCCAGACTTTAGAAAAGAAAATCTTTACGAAGCCATTTATAATTATCAAAACAGAGAACGAAGATTTGGAAAAACAAGTGAGCAACTTAGTTAGTGCATTTATGACGAAAAATATAGTAGCATTCGTAATAATTTGTTTTACTCTTAGTATCGCTGCCAATGCGCAGGATCTCCCTATAGGAAACGGTAAAAAATATACTTTAGGCGAAATTAAAGTAACTGGATCTACACGATACAACGAGCAAACCGTAATCTCGTTTACTCGACTCAAAAAAGGTGAAGAACTTTACATCCCGGGACAACGTTTAAGTAATGTAATTAAAAAACTTTGGGATCTAGATATGTTTAGTGACATAGAATTTTATATCACTAATGTAGATAACGGCGTGGCCGATCTTGAGCTTGTTATTACCGATATCCCAAAACTATCAGAAGTTCGAATTCAGGGAATTAAAAAGAAAAGAGATAAAGAAGAGCTTATTGATGAGAATAAGCTTAAAACCGGTGTTAATGTTACTGAGAACTTAATTACCAACACCAAAAACTATATTGAAAGCAAGTATAAAAAAGATGGCTATTTTAATGCAAAAGTAGCTATCAATACTGTAGAAGTAAAAGACACAACCGGTACCAATCAGGTAAATATGGTTGTAAATATTGATACTGGTGATAAAGTAAAGATAAAAAATATTGATATTATAGGTAACGATCAGATCTCTGATGCGAAACTGAAAAGAGCAATGAAAAACACGAAGCAAAAACGCTTTTATCGTTTTTGGAAACGCTCTAAATTTAACCGTGACGATTATCAAGAAGACAAACAAAACCTGGTTAATAAGCTTAAAGAAAATGGTTTTCGCGATGCGCGTATCATATCTGACAGTCTTATAAAAATAGACGATAAAAATATCGCCCTAGATATTAAAGTTGAAGAAGGAGACAAATATTTTATCGGAGATATCTCATTTGTAGGAAATACAGTTTATACAGATGAATTTTTAGATCGCGCAATGGGGATCAAAAAAGGAGATACCTATAATGGCGTTCTTATTAACGAAAGAATCGAAGCGCAGGATCCAAATGCAACAAATATTTCAACAATATATAGAAACAACGGTTACTTGTTTTCAAGTTTCAACTTAGTTGAAACACGTGTTTACAATGACACTATAGACTTTGAACTACGTATTAACGAAGGTAAAGAAGCATATTTTGATGAAATTAGAGTGGTTGGAAACAACAAAACAAAAGATCACGTAATCTATAGAAATTTACTAACAAAACCGGGACAAAAATACAACCAACAAGATGTTGTTTCAACCGTTAGGGAATTAGGTTCTTTAGGATTTTTCGATGCAGAACAATTAAGTCCTGAATTTATTGATCCAGATCCACAAAGTGGAACATTATCTTTAGAATATAACGTCGTGGAAGCAGGTGCCAGCCAAATTGAACTACAAGGTGGTTACGGTGGCGGTGGATTTATTGGTACGCTGGGACTTTCTTTTAATAACTTCGCTATTTCAGAGATCTTCAATAAAGAGTCATACACACCGGTACCTATGGGAGATGGGCAAAGATTATCTTTAAGAGCACAGGCAAGTACTTACTACCAAACATATAGTCTTTCTTTTATGGAGCCTTGGTTAGGAGGCAAAAAGCCAGTACAGTTATCGACATCATTCTCTTATACAAGACAGTTTTTGTATGACTATCGCTCAAGACGAGCTGATAAGAGCCGTAGTTTCGACATTTTGGGTGTAAGTGTAGGTTTTGCGAAACGTTTAACAGAGCCAGATCCATATCTTCAGGTTTCACATACTTTAGGGTTTCAGCGTTACGATCTTAATAATTATAATACCGGTTTATTTACTTACGGTGATGGTTTCTCTAACAACTTAACTTATACCTTTGGTATTACTAGAGATAACACAAGATATAACCCAATATTCCCTATTGCAGGGTCTGTTTTCAGTATTACAGCTAAGTTCACTCCTCCTTATTCTTTATGGAATGGTGTTGACTATGATGACTTAGAAAACCAAAGAGAATTTCAGCTAGAAGATGATAATGGTAATTTGATAAGATACGACGATCAAGGCCGAACAGTACGTACCACTGAAGCAAACGCTATTGGCGATCAGGCGAAAATTGACCAGGAAAAATATAAATGGTTAGAGTTTTACAAAGTGAAATTTAAAGGAGATTGGTACACAACCTTGGCCAATTTTGGCGAAAACAAAAACTTGGTACTAAGAACCAATGTAGAATATGGATTTTTAGGTGCCTACAATCAGGATCGTGGAGTACCACCTTTCGAAAGATTCTATCTGGGTGGTGATGGTCTTGGTTCTTACAGCCTTGATGGTCGTGAAACTATACGTCTTAGAGGTTATCCTAACCAATCTTTAATTCCGCTAGACAGAACTTCTTTAAGCCAGGCATCGAATGATGATGGAGCTACTATTTATAATAAATACTCTCTGGAACTTCGATTCCCTATAACGCTTAAACCTTCAGCTTCTATTTATGCATTAACCTTCTTAGAAGGCGGTGCATCTTATGATAATTTTAGAGACTTCAACCCATTTCAGTTAAATAGATCTGCCGGTGCAGGTTTAAGAATATTTATGCCAGCTTTTGGATTATTAGGTATCGATTTTGGATACGGTTTCGATGCACTGCCAGGACAGCCTAATAGCGGTGCTAACGGATGGGAAACTCACTTCATCATTGGGCAACAATTTTAAAATGGCATGATATTTTCTATCTACCAATTATGAAAAAAATATTCCTTATCATACTAACCATACTTTTACCCCTGGGAGCTTTTTCTCAACGCGGACTCAATATTGGTTATATTGACATGGATTATATTTTAGAGAATATTCCGGAATATCAGGAAGCATCAAATCAACTTGATAATCGTGTGCAGGATTGGAAAAATGAAATAGATACTAAAAAAAGAGAAATTTCTGAAATTCAGACTCAGCTTGAAAACGAAAGAACTTTATTAACTAAAGAACTTTTAGAGGAAAGAGAAGATGATATTAAATATCTTCAGGATCAATTAACCGAATATCAACAAAAAAGATTTGGCCCGGGTGGTGATTATATTTTACAAAAGCGCCAACTAATTAAACCTATACAAGACCAGGTTTTTAACGCAGTTCAGGAAATAGCTGAAAGAAGAAAATTTGATTTTATTTTTGATCGAACCTCAGATATTGGTATGATTTATGCCAAATCCAATTACGATATGAGCGATCAGGTAGTAAGAATTATTACAAGGGCTGCCAATAGAGAAGAGATTGAAAGCCGCCAGGATCTTATAGAATTACAACAAGCAGAAAATAGAACTGTAGAGCAGGATTCAGTAATTCAAGCTCGGGAGCAAGCCTCTCAAAATGCCAAAACAGAGCGCGAATTATATATTGAAGAGCGAAGAAGAAAACGTGATTCTACGAGAGCTGCTAAAAAAGCGGAGTTCGAAGAAAGAAGGGCACAGATATTGGAAGACAGAGAACGAAGAAGAGATAGTATAAACGCAGCTAGAGAAGCTGAAGCCAGAATTAAGGATACAATCAATTAACAAATAATTACTTTAACACTTAATAATTAATTAAAATGAAACAATTCAAAACACTTTTTATAGCCCTAGCCTTAACATTGGGAGCTACAACATTTGTAAATGCGCAGGATTCTAAAATCGCTCACATTGCAACTCAAGATCTTATCGAGTCTATGCCAGCCTACAAAGAAGCAATGACACAGCTTGATAAGCTACGAAACACTTATGATGCTGAGATCAAAGATATGATGAATGAAGCTCAAAAAACATTACAACGTTACGAAGCTGAAGCAGAAACTGTAACTGAGGAAGAAAATCAAAAACGTTCTATGGAGTTACAAGGTGCGCAAAGAAGAATTCAAGAACGCAGCCAAAAAGCTTCTCAGGATCTTCAGAAAAAACAACAAGATCTTGTAAGACCAATCTTAGAAAAAGCTCGTGGAGCTATCCAAAAAGTAGCAAGAGCTAAAGGATACGACTATGTATTAGACTCTACAACAGGTGCTGGAGTAATCATGGCAGATGGTTACGACTTAATGCCAGCTGTAAAGACTGAATTAGGCATGTAATTTACCTAAAAACATAAAATTCTATAAAAACTGCGCAGATATCTGCGCAGTTTTTATTTTTGGAGCTATGGTAAAAGATAAAATAGGCATATTTGATTCTGGGATAGGCGGTACCTCTATATGGAAAGAAATTCACGAACTTCTTCCCTTCGAGAATACTATTTACCTTGCAGACAGCGCTAATGCTCCCTACGGAATAAAAACTCGAGAAGAAATTGTGGCATTAAGCCGGAAGAACACCATTAAACTTTTAGAATTAGGCGCTAAAATAATTGTTGTAGCCTGTAACACCGCAACCACCAATGCAATCCAGGAGCTAAGAACCGAGTTTGACGTACCATTTATAGGAATTGAACCAGCAATAAAACCAGCTGCTTTAAAATCGAAAACAAAAACGATTGGCATTCTTGCAACCAAAGGAACGCTTAGCAGCCAATTATTCTCAAAAACTTCAGAGTTGTATACGCAAGATCTAAAAGTTATTGAAGTAGAAGGAAATGGTCTTGTAGAGCTTATTGAAGCCGGTAAGATTAATTCCGAAGAAATGGATATCTTATTACAGCACATTCTAATTCCGTTTCAGGAACAAGCTTTAGATTATCTGGTTCTCGGTTGTAGTCACTACCCCTACTTGATCCCTAAATTACGTCATTTTTTCAGCAACGATATATCAATCATCGATTCTGGTGAAGCGGTTGCCAGACAGACAAAAGCAGTCTTGGAGAAATTGAAAATATTGAATACTAATTTTCAACAAAAAGGAGAATGTAAATTTTACACGAATACTAATCCAACTGTGCTTCAGAAAATAATTAATCCTGAAAAAGAAGAATTTCAGGTAAAGCAAAAAAAATTCTAATTTATTGCGGGACAGTGACAATCGTATCGCTCTCTATTCTTTCCGAAATTATAACCTAGTGTAAGTTGATGGAATCCATTATCACTTAAAACCATTGTATTTAATTGATAGCTGAAAGTGTACCCAAAAATAAACTGTTTATATTCAATACCTAAAAACGGTGTGATATATTTCAAACTTTGGCGAGCTACTTCTTCCCCATTTCTGTTATATTCTGAAGCATCAAAACTATGCCGATAAGAAGCACCTATCCACCCAAGACCAAAATCAAAATCTTTATAAGCTTTTAGATTTGCGTCTACACTACTCTGCGAATTTTGCTCTCGTAACTGAAATAAAACTGAAGGTTCTAATCCCCAATCATCTTTATAGAAATCAAAAACATAACCGGCAGACGCCAAATATTTTCTCTGATTATTAGGAACAGCATCTGAATAAAATAAATCGCGCTCTACAGAAATTATATTCTTAGCTGCAACATGCGCATAGAAATCCATGTAGTAATAAGACAATCCCAAATCCATATTAGCAAAAAAATCGGTTGCATTACGGCCTCCAATCAAAGGATCAAAAACTGTAAACTGAGATTGGTCTAAACGATGCTGAATAATTCCCCCACTAATCCCGAATGATAATTGATTCAGATTGACGTTATCGCGAGAAAACATAAGATGATAAGCAAAAGTACCATAAGCACCCAATTTGGAAAAATAACCATTTTCATCTCTAAAAAAAATGGTACCTAATCCAACCTTTTCACCTAGTCTTCCATTAACACTTAAAGTTTGTAAGTTGGGTGCATCCTTAACGTCAAACCATTGCTGCCTTGCGGTTAGACGTATCTGATTATAATTGGAAGCGCCCGCCATAGAAGGGTAAAGAAGATATAAATTATCTGTCAAATAATCGGAGTAGGTTGGGATAACTTCTTGTGCTATCGCATTATTGACTGGAAAAACGAAAAATAAGCTTAAAATCAATAAGCCTTTGATTCGTTTAAAAACTATAAAATTAGGGTAAAATTTTATCAAACTATATTTCGCAATATTAGATAAGTTAAGTAATAAATCTACAAGATAACTTTTGTTTAGTATTTTTGCCAAAAATTGAAAATAATGGAAAATTACAAAATTAATATACAACATACTACACAAACTCAGATTGTTAAATTTGAAGCTAACAAATTTTTAACCAAGCATGAGAATTTTGAATTCAAAAATATAGATGAAGCTGCAAAATCGCCTATAGCACAACAGTTATTTTATCTTCCCTTTGTAAAAACAGTTTATATCTCACAGAATTTTATCGCTATTGAAAAGTACGATATTGTAGAATGGCCAGAGGTAGAGCAAGAAGTAGCTGAACAAATAGAATCTTACCTTAATAAAGGTGGAATCATTATCAAAAACGATGAAAACGAGCAGAAAAATATTCCGGTAACTGTTTATGCTGAAAGCACACCTAATCCAAAGGTAATGAAGTTTGTTGCCAATCGTAAGCTTGTGCTTCATGCGGCAGAATTTAAAAATATCGACGATGCGAAGGATGCACCTTTAGCGCAACAATTATTTCATTTTCCATTTGTAAAAGAAGTTTTTATTGATGAGAATTATGTGAGCATTAATAAGTTTGATGTTGCCAGTTGGGAAGAAATCACCATGGAACTACGTGAATTTATCCGTAATTTTATTCAGGATGGAAATTCGGTTTTAAACAATGATGCCGTTACCACTTCTACGGAAAAAAATAATACAACCGAAGATGCTGCAAAAGCCCCAAAGCCACAAATTAATATTGATGAGTTAGATGACACTTCACAACAGGTTGTGGCGATATTGGAAGAATATATTAAACCTGCCGTTGCTAGTGATGGAGGGAATATCTTATTCGATTCTTACAATGAAGAAACAAGAACAGTAAAAGTTATTTTACAAGGTGCTTGTAGTGGCTGCCCATCGTCTACGATGACATTAAAAAGCGGAATCGAAACGATGCTTCGTGACATGCTAAAAGGAAAAGTAGATTACGTTGAAGCTATAAACGGATAGTTTTCTAAAAATTATAAGATACAAAAAAAGCCGCTTATCAATTTTAAGCGGCTTTTTTATTAATACTAAATATTTATTATAAAGTGCTTTTTGCTTCACGATAAAAATCCTGAAATAATTGCAATAAACTCATCGTAGACGTTATTAGATCGCGGGTTTCCAATAACAATCCAAAATATAATTTTGTATTACGAGGACTGGTCTCTGATGTTCTAATCCTATTAATTTGCTTCTGAATTAAGTCTGAAACATAATCCAGTAATTCCTGCTTATCTGTTAGAATTTGATCTATTTTCCCAAATTCGTGATTATTGAAAGTATGCTCAATATCATCGAATAAAACCTGCATACGATCGTCAACCTTTTTCAAATCTCTAATCTGATTAAACTTCAGGTTTTTATGATTATTATGAACGTGGTTATAGCTATTACGGGTAATAAATGCTATAGACTGCGTCATATCCTGAAGATAATCCAGAATCAAAATATAAAATTTACTGGCTTCAACAGAGTCATCATCTAGCGATTTAATAAAATAAAAAATATTCCCCTTTAAATCATCTACTTCCTCTTCAAGCTTTCCTATAGCTTTATTATTTTTCTTCAGTTTGCCAAGATCATGATAACCAAGATTATCGACCGTCTTAGTGTACATTCTATTAATCCCGTGTATTACACTAGAAATATTCTCTGAAGTTTCGGTGGTAATTTCATTAATAGTAATAATATCGGTACGATTATATCGCTTATTTTTCTTCTCTTCTTTCGATTTTCTAGAATGCATTATTCCGCTTCTTACCACAAGAACTACGGCTAAAATGATTAAAACAGCTAAGGCTATAGTCCCTCCGTAGTAAATGATACAAGCAAAAATTGCTGCTGCTGTAAAAGCTACTAATGCTGTTACAAACCAACCACCAATTACATTAAGTACTCCTGCAACACGATAAACAGCACTCTCGCGGTCCCATGCTCTATCTGCTAAAGAAGAACCCATAGCTACCATAAATGTTACATAGGTAGTAGATAATGGTAATTTAAGGTTTGTACCTATAGAAATTAAAATACTGGCCACAACCAGGTTTACAGAGGCTCTAACCATATCAAAGGCCGGAGCATCTAAACGCTTACTTCTAGAAGTATTTTCTGGCTTTTCAAATTTCTTATCTATTTTATTTTTAACCACTTTTGGCACTACGGTAGAAACAGCTCCACTAACTATAACAGAATAGCGAACAATACTTCTGGAAAGCCAATTGGGTTCAAAACGTTCTACTCCATCTCCTTGTCTTGCCAGGTTCACTCCCGTTTCTACTACTGCTTTGGCTTTACTGCTAAACCACAGAGTTACTACCATAACACCACCTGCTATGATTAGCAAAAACTCTGGTGTAGGAACGCTCCCGCTTAAACCGCTCATCAAAAGCTCTGAAGGTAATGTTCCTGAAGATTGATACGCAGCTTCCCATAAAGTGAAAGATTGCCACGCAGCAATAGGCACTCCAATAAAGTTTACCAAATCGTTACCAGCAAATGCTAACGCCAATGCAAAAGTTCCTATAACAATAATTACCCTAAGAATATTTAGCTTGAAAATACTCATTAAAAGCTGACTGATAATCGAGAATATTACAAAACCAATAAGTATTATTAATAGCGTATTTTCATTTATAAAATTTAGTGTTTCTTCAGAAAGGTAAGTAACACTTTTAAGACCTTTTATAAGGATAAAATAAAGGATAGCGGTTAATGAAGCTCCACCAAAAGCACCTCCAACATATTTCATTTTTTTCTCAAACTGAAAAGAGAAAATAAGTCTTGATATATATTGAACCAGCAACCCTATTATAAAGGCAATAACTACCGCCATTAAAATACCTATAATAATCTCTGTCGCCTTACTGGTATTTATATAATTTGTTAATAATCCTAAATCGCCACTATCTTTATAGATCTTAATTACAGCTATACTTACAGCAGCACCCAGTAATTCGAAAACAATAGATACTGTTGTCGAAGTAGGAAGACCAATAGAGTTAAAGAAATCGAGCAGCAGTACATCTGTAATCATTACCGCCATAAAAATGATCATGATTTCTTCAAAATAGAATTGCTGAGGCAGAAAAATCCCTTTTCTGGCAACCTCCATCAAACCACTCGAAAATATCGCACCTACAGCTACACCTATACTGGCAACGATTAAAATGGTTCGCATTGAAACGGCTTTAGACCCAATAGCCGAATTCAAAAAATTGATGGCATCATTACTTACTCCTACCACCAAATCTGTAATTGCCAGTGCAAGAAGGGCCACCAGCATTACAATGTATACATCTTCCATAAATCCTATATTTTCAACCAGCAAAAGTCTTTCTTTTTTTTCAAATTAAAAGCGCTCCAAGGTTACCAAAACTTTAATTAATTACTACCTCCAAAATATAGGCTTTGTGCTGATTTTGAGAGACAAATATAATGATCTCACCTTTAGATTGTCATTACGAACGTGAAGTTATCTAAACTTCATTGCACCAAAACTTTTAAATTTTACTACCTTTTATTAAAAATAGGTTATGGAATCCCCGCAGTTTACTAATGATTTAATAAATGAAAGTAGTCCGTATTTGCTTCAGCATGCCCATAATCCAGTGGATTGGAGAGCATGGAATAAAACGGCATTACAGGAGGCAAAACAGAGTAATAAGCTACTTATTATAAGTGTTGGCTATTCGGCTTGTCACTGGTGTCATGTAATGGAGCACGAGAGTTTTGAAGATGGAGAGGTAGCTGATATCATGAATGCGCATTATGTTTCTATAAAGGTAGATCGTGAAGAACGACCAGATATCGATCAGGTTTATATGCAGGCCGTACAAATAATGACCGGAAGTGGTGGCTGGCCAATGAATATTGTGGCGCTACCAGACGGCAGGCCTGTTTGGGGTGGCACTTATTTTAGAAAAGAACAATGGATAAGCGCCTTGCGCCAAATTAGACAGATTTATGAGAAAGAGCCGGCGCAATTAACTAATTATGCTGAAAAACTTGAAAAAGGACTACACCAATTAAACACTCTTGAAATTGGTAAAAATGACGTAGAATTCTCTCAGGATAATTTGAAGATTTTTTTAGAAATCTGGAAACCATATTTGGATACTAAACTTGGAGGTAGTAAAAATGCTCCAAAATTTATGATGCCCACTAATCTGGATTTTTTACTGCGATATTCTTATCAATTTCAGGATACCCAGTTAAATGATTACGTTCTTCACACACTAAATAAAATTTCTTTTGGGGGAACATTCGACCATGTGGGCGGTGGTTTTTCCAGATATGCTGTAGATGCAAGATGGCATGTTCCGCATTTCGAGAAAATGCTTTATGACAATGCTCAACTGCTAAGCGTTTACAGCAAAGCTTATAAACTTACTCAAAATCCATGGTTTAGAGAGATTGTTGAAAAAACAGCCCTATTTATCGAAAATGAGCTTACAGATAGTTCGGGAGCATTTTACTCTGCTCTGGATGCTGATTCTGAAAATGAAAGCGGAAAACAGGAAGAAGGCGCTTACTACACCTGGAAAAAAGAAGAACTTCAGAAGTTATTAACTTCAGATTACAACTTATTTGCTTCTTATTTCAACATCAATGAAAAAGGATATTGGGAAAACGGAAATTATATTCTTTATAAAACCGAAGACGACAAAAGCTTCGCCAAGAAACATCAAATCTCGCTAGAGAAACTTCAAAATAAAAAAGAGAAATGGACTGGTATTCTTTCAGAAGTAAGAAAAAAAAGAAAAAGGCCAGGTCTAGACGATAAAACACTTACTTCTTGGAACGCAATGACGATTACAGGTTTTTTGGATGCTTATGCTGCTACGGGAATTACCAGGTTTTTAGAAATTGCTAGTAAGAATGCCAATTTTATATTTGAAAAACAGTGTAGTTCAGATTTTAGATTATACCATTCTTATAAAAACGGAAAGAGTAAGATTAATGGCTATCTTGAAGATTACGCATTTACAATTGAAGCTTTTGTTAAGCTCTATGAGGTTACATTCGATGAAAAATGGATCGATCTGGCGAAAAAGATGCTTCAATATAGTATCAAAAATTTCCATAATGCCGAAAATGGACTTTTTAACTTCACATCTTTAGAAGATGATCCATTAATAAGTACTCCGGTAGAATTCACCGATAATGTGATACCTGCTTCTAACTCAGTAATGGCTAATAATTTATTTAAACTAAGTAAATTATTGAGGAATATGGAATATCAGGATATCGCCGTTAAAATGCTTAAAGTTATTTCAGAAAAAATCGAATCCTACCCTATGGGATATTCTAACTGGCTTCAACTATATATGAATATGAGTAATCCTTATTACGAGGTTGCAATTCTTGGTAATAAAGCAATGGAGTATAAAACTGAAATTCAGAAAAATTATAATCCTAATTTGATACTTTCAGGAAGTAAAGTAGAAAGCGACTTGCCTTTACTTGCCAACAGATTTATTAACGGAAAAACCCAAATATTTTTATGCGAAGAGGGTAAATGCCAGCTACCCGACCAAAATTTAACGAGCGTTTTAAATAATATACAGCTGGTTTAACAAAACTTAAACGAGAATTTCTCGCATTTACTCAAAAAAATTATTCTATTTGTGAAAACTACTAAAAAACTATGGATAAATTAAACGACTTTTCTGCTGTAGCGAAAGAATACGCTAAAAAATTTATTGATTTTCTACCCGACTTAATTGCAGCTATTTTAATCCTAATTATCGGTTTTTGGATCGTAAAAAGGATAATAAAATTCATGAAAAATGCACTGCAAAAAAGAGAATACGATCCTGCTTTAGAAGGCTTCCTTGCTACATTGGTAAACTGGGCTTTAAAAATATTGGTAATTATTGTTGCCATCTCCCAAGTAGGCATAGAAACAACCTCTTTAGTGGCCATTCTTGGTGCTGCAGGTTTAGCTATAGGTCTTGCATTACAGGGATCTTTATCAAACTTCGCAGGAGGAGTTTTGATTATCATCTTAAAACCTTTTAGAATAGGAGATTGGATTGAAGCACAAGGAGTTTCTGGTAGTGTAAAAGAAGTAAATCTTTTTTATACTAAGCTAGATACCTTCGGAAATCAGGAAGCTGTAATTCCAAATGGTAGCTTGGCAAATGACAACATTGTAAACTATACTGTAAACGGTGTTCGTCGCGAAAATATGACTTTTGGTATTTCTTATGACGACGATATAAAGAAAGCTAAAGAAGTATTGATGAATCTTGTAAAAGAACAGGAAGGTATCGAAGCAGATCCAGCGCCACAGGTATTAGTTGGAGAACTTGGTGACAACTCGGTTAACTTTTATGTGAGATATTTTGCATCCAATACTGTATTTTGGGACCTCCACTGGTATATGCTAGAAGAAGGTAAGATAAGATTGGAAGAAGCAGGTATGACCATTCCTTATCCACAAAGAGATGTTTATCTTTACGATCAAACAAAAATGAATGGGACTGTTTTAAAAGAATCAGAAAAATCTAAAGACAGTTCTGAAGACAAAGAACTATAAGACAGCAGATTATCCTGCTACAAAATCCTTTAAATAATAAGGCTCAAAATAAGCGACATCTTCCATGTCGCTTATTTTATATTTATCAAATGCTATTACACACATTTCTTTTGCTGAAGGAAGCTTATCTTCTATAAAAACAGCATTAGGATGCTCACAAATTTCTTTGAATTTAGCAACTCCGTTCCCAATAAAATAAACTGTTCCTTTCGACAATTCTTCCGTAAATGATTCTTCGGAAAGTATTTGAGCTTTTGTTTCTCTAACTTGGTTAAATACTGAATCGAATACTGCGGAATATACTTCCATTCTTCGAGCATCCAGCATTGGGATAATCTGCTCCTGTGGTTGTGGAGCTACTTTTTTAGCCAAAGCAGTTAAAGTAGGCACTGAAATTAACGGAATATCCTGAGCAAAACATAAACCTTTTGCGGTAGAAACACCTATTCTTAATCCAGTATAAGACCCAGGGCCTTTACTTACAGCTACAGCATCAAGATTATTGATTTCAAGCTTATTTTCTTTGAGTATCTGATCAATAAAAACATGAAGCTTTTCGGCATGCGAATAGCCTTTACTGTTATCTTCTTTTAAAGCAATTAAATTACCATCTTCACACAAAGCAACCGAACAATTTGTGGTTGCTGTTTCCAAACAAAGAATTATAGCCAAAATTTTAATTTTTTAAACTCTAGTCTTCGCTGTTACCGCTATTTGAGACCTCAACTTTATCTCCAGACTTAAGAGTTTTTGTTACCACATTATAAGGACCGGTAATTACGGTTTCTCCTTCTTTCAGACCTTCTGTAATCTGAATGTTAGCATCGTCCTGAACACCGGTTTTTACAACGCGCAATTTAGCTTCTTCTCCATTCTTAACAAAGACACACTCATAAAGTTTAGAAGGGTCTGTTTCTTTTGCTGAAGCTGGCAATGACCCTGTTTTGGCAGAGGTTGTATCAGATTTTACAACAATAGCACTAATTGGCACTCCTATTACGTTATTCTTTTGGTTTGTGATAATATCTACGGTAGCCGTCATACCCGGTCTAAAAGGCGAATAATTCTCGCCCCGCCCTTCTAAAAGATCTTGGTAAGATTCTTCTAAAATTCTTACTTTCACTTTAAAATTGGTTACCTGGTCTGTTGTTAATTCACTATCTGCAGAATTAGAAATTTCGGTTACCACTCCTCTAAATTCTTTTCTCAGGTACGCATCAACCTCAACTGTGGTAGAATCTCCTACTTCAACTTTTACGATATCATTTTCATTAACATCAACTTCAACTTCCATATTAGAGAGATTGGCTACTCTCAAAATTTCGGTACCTGCCATCTGTTGTGTTCCTACAACTCGTTCACCTAATTCAGCATCTAATTTAGATATGGTTCCACTCATTGGAGCATAAATGCTAGTTCGACCTAAATTATCCTGAGCTTCGGTCACAGTCGCCGCTGCGCTTTGCATGCTATAGTAAGCAGACTCTTTATTAGCTTCTGCTACTTCGTAATTAGACACTATACCATCCCACTCAGCCTTTGAAATTACTCCTTTATCGAATAAAGTTTTGTTACGCTCATAATCGGCTTTTGCTTGTTTTAAACTAGCCTGAGATTGTGCATAATTTGCACGAGTATTTTCCATACTGGCTTGAGAACGTTGCAAGCTCGACTGGTAAAGATCTGGGTTAATTCTAACCAAAAGATCACCTTTTTCTACCTGTTGCCCTTCTTTAATGGGAAGCTCAATAATTTCTCCTGAAACTTCAGAAGATAATTTCACCTCTACTTCGGGCTGAATTTTCCCGGTAGCAGATACTGTTTCAACAATGTCCAATGGTTTAATTTCTGTAACTTCGATCTGCTTAAAATTACCGCTCTTACCGAACATTCCCGATTTTTTACCTACAACAAGTAATATAATTAGCACTATTACTACACCAAGAATGATAAAAAGAGTTTTCTTTTTCATTTATAAAATTTTTAAACGCAATCATTTTTAATCATCAATCGTAGATGATCTATTATCTATTATTACTTAAATCTACTAACTGGGGTAAATTTAAAATCGTAAATCTGAAACCGGAACTCCAAAGTAAAGCTCCAATACTTTTAATTTGAAAATATAATCATATTTAGCACGAATCACCTCGCGTTGCGCATTTTCAAAACGTAACTTAGATTGACTAAAATCAAAAGCATTTGTTAATCCTACATCGTAACGTTCTGTAGCATATTCGTTAGCTTGTTCCTGAGATTCTGCTGCAACTAATGCCGCTTCGTAAGCTTCAAAAGCACCAGAGGCATCTACGTAAGCCTGATAAACATTTGCTTCAAGATCTAGCTCTGCCTGTTCTAATTGATATTCTGCTCTACGCGCATCTACCTGGCTTCTTCGTACCTGGTTTCTGGTTGAAAACCCATTAAATACAGGAACGCTTAATTGAAACCCATAAGAAATACCATCATTTAACCATAACTGATCGATAAAAGGACGTGGACCTATAACTGTTGGAACCGCAGGATCACTAGTCTCCGTCACAACAGGCTCTCCTGTAGATTCTACATAACCAATCTCTGTAATTGAAGTTCCCGGAGGATCAAAATATTCAATTCTATTTGCTCCTGTCTCTCTGGTATTATAATTTACAAAAGCTCCTAAAGTTGGCATATAAGCTCCACGCGCAATTTCAACGTTTTGTTGAGCAATTTCTTTATTTGCCTCTGCAATTTTAATTTCAGAACGTTCTTCTTTTGCTCTTTCAATAATATCGTAAACTGAATTATTTAAAATCTCAGCTCCAAAAATATCGTAGTCATACTCTACAATATCGAAGTTTTCATAATCTTTAATTAAAAGCATTTGCGCCAGGCTAATTAAAGAAATCCTTATGTTATTTTGAGCTACAATAATACGTTGTCTTTCGTCGGCATCTGTTGCCTTAATTTCTAAAAGATCCCCTCTTGGCAAAGATCCTGCATCTACCAGCTGTTGCGTACGCTCTAATTGCTCTTGTGTGACTTCATTTTGAGATTTTAAAACCTCTAGATCCTGTTTTGCAAAAAGCACCTGTAAATATGAGTTTGCAACATTGAGCGTAATATCATCCTGCATCTTATCGAGCGAATACTGTGCTGAAAGCTTAGCTAATTTTGCACGCTGTAATTGCTTATAATTACGAAGGCCATCAAACAAATTGATGCTTGCTGTTACCCCTGCAGAAAAGTTTCTTGTAGTCTGATTCTGAAGGACCCCCGTGGTTACATTTTGGGTTAGACCTGTATTCCAAGAGTTACTGGCATTACCATTTATCGCCGGTAAAAGATTACCTATCGCATCTTTTTTATCGATTTCTGAAGCTTCCACATCAAGCTCAGATTGCTTTACAGAGATATTATGCTCCAAAGCATATTCTACACATTCTTGTAAAGTCCATTTTTTCTCCTGTGCGTTGGTGATGAACCCAACGAAAAGTAAAATGGTTAAAAAACTAAATTTCTTCATAATTAATATTGTAAAAGATATGTCTAACGAAAAGTTGAGATGTTACAAAAACTTATACTTTTTAATTAGCAGCAAGGTTTTGTGCTGGTTTCAATTGATTCCAAACTTTAATTTTAGCGTCTTTATCAATTCCGCTCTTAATTTCTACATAAATGCCATCGCTAACGCCAAGCTGAATATTTTTACGCTCAAATTGTTGATTTCCGGTTTCAATTTCTACATAAGGTTCTTGTGAATCAGAATCAAACTGAACCAGGGCCTCTTTAATAGCAAGAACATCTTCAGCCTTTTCAAGAATTATCGAGGCATTTGCACTAAGACCTGCTCTAATAAAAGTAGCATCAGCTTTATCCAATGTTCCTTTAATTTCAAACTGAATCGCGCCATTTTCCTCTACTCCTTTAGGAGCAATATAATCTAAAACAGCATCGAAAGTTTTATTCTCGATCGCACCAACAGTAACTTCAAGAGGCAAACCTTCTTTTATTTTTCCTACCTCACTTTCGTCTACTTTTCCTTCAAAGATCATTTTATTTACATCAGCTAAAGTTGCTAAGGTAGTTCCGTCGTTAAAATTATTAGATTCGATTACCTGATTTCCTGTTTTCACCGGAACATCTAAAACCATCCCGGTTACGGTACTTCTTATTAAAGTATTGGCAGCAACACCTATCCCGCTTGTTGTTCCTGTTTTTACAATCTCAAAATTTTGTTGAGCAGATTTATAATTTTGTTCTGCTCTTTGATAGGCAACTTCAGTATTATCAAAATCGTTTGCAGAAATTACTCCTTTATCAAATAAAGATTTTTGACGATCATACAGCTTCTTCTGATTATCTAAATTGATCTTTGCTGTAGCTACTGCATCCTTTGCACTTTGCAATGAAGTTACATTTGGGATCACTCTAATCCTAGCAATTAAGTCTCCTGCCTCTACAGATTCTCCCGCTTCAACATAAATTTCATCAATAATTCCGCTAATATTAGGCTTTATTAGAATCTCTTCTAACGGTACTATATTACCTGTGGCCACTGTCTTCTTGGTTATTGTTTGAGTTGATGGTTGCTCGGTTTGATAAACTACAGGATCTTCTTGACCTTTTTGAAAGTAGTAATACAGCGAACCCAAAAAGCCTATAAAAATTATGGCTAAAATAATGATGGTAACTGTTCTTTTCATTTTTGATTGTATTTATCTTAGGTTTGATTCTATTCGGTTCTTAAAGCGTCTACCGGCTTTATTTTAATTGCGTTTTGCGCCGGGATTAATCCTGCGAGTAATCCTGAAATCACTAAAATTGCCAGCGCAATTAATACCACGCCAATATTTACTGATGGATTTGCAAACATCATTTCTGAAGTATCCACTCCTTCTAAAACTTTATTGATGATGAAAATAACGATGGTAGAAAGTATGATACCTACCATCCCTGAAACAATCGTTAAGAATATCGATTCCAATAAAATTTGCCCTCTAATATTCCAAGGACTTGCGCCTAAAGCTCTTCGAACTCCGATTTCATTAGTTCGTTCTTTTACTACAATGAGCATGATATTACTAATCCCAATTATACCAGACAGCAACACCAAGGTACCCACAAAATAAGCTACAAATCGAAGCGCAACAAATAATCCGTTTATCCGGCTATACTCTTCATATAAATCAAAATTCCCTACTGCTCTATCATCATCTGGATGCAGCGTATGTCTTGTTTTAATAACATTAAAAATTCGGTTTTTAAGCTCGGTAATAGAATGATCGTCATCTGCGGTAATTGCCATCCAACCCACAATATCTCCCATATTAAAAGCCTGGGAATATGCTGAAAAAGGCACGTAAATTTCCTTTTGCTGCTCTTCTATATCTCCGCCGCCGCTTCCTTTTTTCTTATAGGTGCCAATCACCATAAAGTTGACCCCGTTAATTTTGATGTATGAGCCTAAAACTTCTTCATCTAAATCGTACAAACCATCTTTTACCCCCTCACCGATAACCGCTACTTTTCTCTTTTCTTCAATATCCGAATAATTAAGAAATCTACCGGAAGTTATATCCATTGGCTGTTGCTTTATAATTTCAGGATAATCGCCATACACATTGTAAGCACCGCTATTTAGACCTCGCACAACATTATTAGCTCCTCCAAAACCACCTAGTTGATTTCTGGGTGAGACAATTGACAAGCCGGGAACATTTTCTTTTATAGCCTCAACATCACTTGTTTTAAAATTATACTCTCTTCCCTTAGGAAGCCCTTTGTAGGATTTGGAAACGGTTCTGGACCACATAAACATAGAATTTGTTGCCATATCTCCGAATCCCTGCTTCACTCCATTTTCTAAGCCTTTACCCGCCGCCAGAAGTATTACCAGTATAAAAATCCCCCATAATACACCAAAGGCGGTAAGCAGTGTTCTAAACCAATTGGAGGTTAATGCTTCTATAATTTCGTCCCAGCGATCTCTACTAAACATATTATTCGTCTCTTAAAGCTACAATTGGTTTTATTCGTGCTGCTCTGTATGCAGGAAAAAAACCTGCTAAAGCACCCGCAACTATCAATATTACAACTGTAGATAGCGCAACGTTAAAATCAACCGTTGGGTTATACAAAAAATCTGTTTGAATTAAAGGACCTGCTAGATCCAACAAAATTAATCCTGCAATTAATCCCGTTAATCCCGCAAAGGAGGTTACAAAAATAGATTCGTGAAGCACCATCCCTATAATCGAAAGTGGCTCGGCTCCCAAAGCTTTTCTTACACCAATTTCTCTAGTACGTTCTTTGACGATAATTAGCATTATATTACTTACACCAACCACACCGGCAATAATGGTACAGATACCCACTCCCCAAAAGAATATCTTGATCATTCCCATAAGATCATAAAATCGCTTAGTATTCTCTAGCATATTGTTTACTCTTATGGCACTGTTATCATCTGGAGCTACAGTATGCTTTCCTTTTAAATAGGTTTCTACCTTATCTGTAAAACTGTTTGACGCTGCAAGCGCTTCTTCGTAAGTATCTTTAGGTTCTAATGTAAAACTTAGTAAATCGATATTATTAGCACCACTAAAAACTTTTTGTGCTGTTTTGATTGGAACGAAAACCCGACTCTCTTCTCTTTCTCCACCGGGATCGGTATAAACGCCAACTACCTGAAATTTGATTCCTGAAATTTCTACGTATTGCCCAATAACATCATCTGAATCCTTGAAAAGATCGAGCTTTACACGATTTCCGATTACGGCTATTTTCGTTGATTCCTCAATATCTTTATGATTAAGAAACCGTCCTTGGACCATACTACTGTTTTCGAGAAATTGATAATCTGGATAAACGCCTTCTACTCTATAAGAACCAGACTCTTTACCATAAGTAATCATACCAGACCAAATACGATAGATTGAAGAATTAAGTTCTAATTCGTTTTTGTTATCCCGTTTTGTAAACTCGTAATCTTCATTTTTCATTTGAATTTGACGTCCAGGATTCAAACCTTTGTATTCTTTGGTAGTTACCCCGGGATAAACATAAATCACATTGGCAGCATCAGATTGGAATTCTTTTTCAATACCATGCTTCATGCCTTCACCAATACCAAGAAGAATCACAAGAATAAATATTCCTGAAGCAACTGAAAGCCCGGTTAAAAACGTTCGCAATTTATTCTTGCTTATCGTTTCGAATATTTCCTGCCAACGCTCTAAATCAAACATTCTGTAAAGCTCTTACCTGATTAACTTTAGTATCATCGATAATTAACCCATCTTTTAGATTAACAATTCGCTTGGTCATTTCAGCAATATCATGCTCGTGTGTTACGATAAGAATAGTTCTTCCTTCATCGTTTATTTTTTGGATAAGATCCATGACCTCGTAGGAAGTTTTAGTATCTAAGGCTCCGGTAGGTTCATCTGCTAAAAGTACTTTGGGATCACTTGCTAAAGCTCTGGCTATTGCTACTCTCTGTTTCTGCCCACCAGAAAGTTGATTTGGCAGGTGATGCATCCACTGGGCGAGGCCTACTTTCTCTAAATAAGCTTCAGCCCTATCCATTCGCTCTCCACGTTTTATCCCTTGGTAATAAAGTGGAAGCGCAACATTATCTACTGCAGATTTGTAATTAATAAGATTGAAAGATTGGAAAATAAATCCCAAAAACTTGTTTCGGTAACGAGCAGCTATTTTTTCGTTTAGATTTTTAATAGCCACACCATCTAATGTATAGGATCCTTCGTCTGCTTCATCGAGCATACCAAGAATGTTAAGCAGTGTAGATTTACCAGATCCTGAAGAGCCCATAATAGAAACGAGTTCCCCTTCAGCAACATTAAAATTTATTCCCTTTAAGACATGAAGAGAATTGTTTCCTGTTTTATAAGATTTGTGTAAATCTTTAATTTCGATCATAACATTTTGATTGATGGTTAGAAGCAAAATGAATGCCTTTAACCATAAGACTAAAATCTTTACAAAATGTTACAGGAATTTTTAAAATTATTAAGAAAAAGAATTTGATTTAAGACTGCGACTTACTTTTTCTATAAGAGCGATAAATATAGTATCCCAAACCGCCAACGAGTAAATAAGGAAAAACCATCAAATAAAGAATACCATCATTAATGCCTTCAGCAGCATTTTGAGAAGCTTCACTTTCTAAAACAGCTCTACACATTGCACATTGGGCATTAGAAACCACAGGAATAAATAGTATTATTAAAAACGAAACTATCCACTTTTTGTTAGCTCTTGTATTCATATTAAAATTGTTTAATAATACGGAAACATAAAAACGTAGACCAAAACGCCGGTTATCGCCACATAAAGCCAGATAGGGAAGGTCCACCGCGCTATTTTCTTGTGCTTTTCATATTCTGCAGTCAAACCGCGATACATCGTAAATAACACCAAAGGAATTATTATTGCTGAAAGTGCTATGTGTGTTATTAAGATGAAAAAATATACATACTTCAGCATTCCTTCACCTCCATAATGTACGGGCTCATTACTAATTTTGGAAATCACATAACTTACTAAAAATATGGACGACAAAAGAAATGCAGTGATCATTACATTTCTATGAAGTTTATACTCCTTTATTTTCATAAAAAAGTAACCCATAAGCAGTAAAACTGCCGTAGATCCATTCAGCACAGCATGAAACAACGGAAAGGTTCCGGATTCTGTCCCTAAAAGATTATACCTTTCTGGCAAGTTCATTAAAATAAGCACCACTATTGGAATTAAAACCGATAGTGCGATTATAACCGGTATTGCTATTTTGTCTGTTTTAGTTAAAGCTCTTTTCACAACAATGTTTTGATATCTTCAATTAAAATATCGATTTGAGGTTCTTCTTCACCTTCAGCAATCGATTTATTTCTTTCTACAAATCCTCTATAGTAAATTAAAGGATTCCCAAACTTATCTTTTCTTGATCGTATATAGCCCTCTTTATCGATCAAAGCAAACATCCCAGAATGTATAAAACCTCCCTTTACGCTCGGATCTTCTCCTGCATAGGTTTGAAATCCTGCGTTGGCCAATTTATAAATATCGTCACGATCTCCCGTCATTAAATGCCAGTTTGGATTGCTTACACCATAGCGATCGGCATATTCAGATAAAACTTCAGGCGTGTCATGATCTGGATCTATTGAAAAAGAAGCTATACCAAATTGATCTTCGTAAGATTTTAATTCATCCTGAACTTCAACAAGATTCTCGCTCATTATAGGGCAAATTGTTGGACAGGTTGTAAAGAAAAATTCTACAACGTATACTTTCCCTAAATAATCTTGATTACTGATGGTATCACCATGTTGATCAATAAATTCAAAATCTGGAGCTTTTCTTTTTTGTCCATTCAATTCAACAAAACCAACCTCGGGCGAATTTTTTGCTTTTTTCTTTGTTCCTTCTTTGTTAAGTCGATCTGCAGATACGACCTCACCATCTTTAACCCTATCAATAATTTTAGGAATAAAAATAATTCCGAAAATTAAGATAACAATGGTTACACCTATGTACGAATATTTCTTCTTCATTTTACCGAATTTCTATTATAATCCTAATAATCTCGATCTGCATTATTCTTTTTTAAAGCCAATCTGTATTCCGCTAAAATCACTTTAACATCATCATTCATTTTATTGGTTAGTTCAGCAATATCCCTAGAATCATAACCATAAAGATCTTTACCGTCATCATCATCTCTACCACGTAAATTACCAGCTTTATCTACAATAAAAACGTAAGGAGAATATAAATTACCAGAAAGTTGATAGGGACTTTTGAAGCTTTTAAATATCGTTTCAATTTCTTGTGAGGAACCAAAGATAAATTTCCATTCTTCTGCATTAGTTATGCCTTCAAATTCTTTTGCAAAAGCTTCAGCATCTTTTCTTGCGCTTTCAGGCAGTATTATTACGAACTGAAAATCATCGAAACCATAATACTTCTCTAAGATTTTCTTATCCAAATTAAAGGTATTTCCTCTAAACTCTTCAAGATTACTTCCGAAGAAGGCTACAACACTAATATGATCTCTTAAGGCAACCGCATCCCCATTATAGGTAGACAAATTGGAAATTTCTGTCACATTCTCTGTTAATACCGGCAACTTGGCAAAATTATTCTTACCTGAGGCAAAAAAAAGATAGGCTATAATCGGGAGTGCAAAAAGTACTGTAAGTACAAAAAATTTCTTCATAGCAGCAATTCAGAAAAGGAGTACAAAAATAAAAAGACGGTTTTACAAAACCGCCTTTTCTTAACATTTTAACTTTTGGATTATATTAAAAATCCCAAGCTATATAACCGTTTTCATATACTTCGTAAATATATCCTCCTTCGGTTAAAAGTATAAAGATTAAATATATTGCTAAAAAGATACCAGACCAAACTACGGCTCTTCTTAAGCCTTTAGTTTCGTGTTCCATGTGCATAAACGCCCATGCAATATAATATGCTTTGTATAAGGTTAGAATAATAAATATCCAGTTTAATAGGTGCATACCTATTACCGTTGTTTCAGTTAAAAAAGGAGGTCTTAAAATCCCCAATATTACCTCTACAATGGTTACTACTGAAAGAATTGCAAATACCTGCCATATTCTTTTTGTACTTGATTCGTGCTGATGTGCTGTATTATCGTGTGCCATAATCTCTTCGCTTCAAAAAATTAAACAAGGTAAAAGAAAGTAAATACAAATACCCAAACTAAATCTACAAAGTGCCAGTATAAACCAACCTTTTCTACCATTTCATAACTTCTTCTTCTCTCATAAGTTCCAACAATTACATTGAAGAAGATAATAACATTGATTATTACTCCAGAAAGTACGTGAAAACCATGAAAACCGGTAATAAAGAAAAAGAAATCTGCGAATAAAGGTGGCCCATATTCATTCTCTGTTAAATTAGCGCCCTCAACAATACCAACAGCATTATTATCTAACCATTTTTGAGAATCCCCTCTGGATAAAATGGTTTTTTCTCCTTCTTCGTTAAAATCTAGAGTTCTTATGAATAAATTATCGTTAGCTGCGAAGCCTTCTTTTATTTCTTCTAGTGTAAATTCAGAAACTGTTGATTCACCTTCAAACCAAACACCGGTGTTGTTGGCATGAGTTACTCTTTCTCCTTCGTGTGCTACTGCAATATCTTCTAAAGCTACTCGATGACCTTCACCATCTACAAATTGAAGAATTTTACCTCCCTTAGTTTTTAGAGCACCATATTCTCCCTGAATAAAATTAGTCCACTCCCATGCCTGAGAACCAAGGAAGATTAATCCTCCAATAATGGTTAAAAACATATAAGTAGTCACTTTACCCTGTTTCATTTGATGACCAGCATCTACAGCTAGCACCATTGTAACAGAAGAGAAAATAAGAATAAACGTCATTAATGCAACGTAGTACATTGGTGCATCTACCCCATGTAAAAAAGGAAAGTGATTGAAAACCTCATCGGGTATTGGCCAAGAATCTGCAAATTTGAATCTGGAAAACCCATAAGCTGATAAAAAACCTGTGAATGTAAGTGCATCGGAAAGGATGAAAAACCACATCATCAACTTACCATAGCTGGCTCCAAGTGGCTGGTTACCACCGCCCCAAGTTTTACCTTCGGTACCTGTTCTAACAACAGTAGCGTCCATAAGAAGAAGTCATTTAATTTTAAGTGATGCGCAAAAATACGCAATTTTATTATCTAAAGAAATATAAAAAGAAAAACAGGTAAACCCACAGTAGATCAAGGAAGTGCCAAAAAGTTGCACCAAGCTCTAATCCAAGTGTTTGCCCGTTGTAGTAACGCTGTTTAAAATGATTATAAATTAGCACTAAAAGCACAACCAAACCTCCCGCCAAGTGGGCTAAATGCGCTAAAACCAAAACATATATAAAACTTGTCGTAATTGTACTTTCACTACCAGTAAAATAATAGCCTTCTTCTACAATACTTGCAAAACCTTGAAATTGAAATACTACAAAGACAGAAGCTAAGACTAAAGTACCAATTAAAAAAGCAGTCCCATTAGTTCTATTTCCTGCAATTATATTCTTTTTCGCTAAAAACATCGTTATACTACTAACCACAATAACAATAGTGCTCCATATGAAAGATTTAGGTAAATCAAATTCCGTAAGCCAATCAGGCCTGCTTTTACTCACTACGTAAGCACTCGTAAGACCTGCAAACATCATTACCATACTAATTATAGCAAACAGAAGCATCATCTTTTTTGCACGATTCCTTCTATCTTTCTCGCTTCCTCTTGTTAAATCCATTCTCTTATAAATTTATCCAAAACATAAACAATTTGTAATAAAGTGATATACGAAACACTGGCGAGCATCAGACGTTTTGCTGCTTCTGCCGTTTTCAATTTATAAAGTTTTAGCGCATAATAAAGCATCCCCAATCCTAGAATTAAAATAATAATTCCCGAAACCGGTGTAAGATATAATCTACCTGTCACACCAAATACCGGTATCAAAGAAACTAATATCGTCCAGACCGTATATAAGATAACTTGTATTGCTGTTCCTTTATCTCTTTTACCAGTGGGGAGCATAAAGAATCCTCCCTTTTTATAATCATCATATAACCACCAACCAATTGCCCAAAAATGCGGGAATTGCCAAAAAAACTGAATCATAAATAGTGTACCTGGCTCGATACTAAAATTACCCGAAGCTGCTACCCATCCTAACATAAAAGGAATCGCACCAGGAAAGGCCCCTACAAAAACAGATAATGGTGTTTTAGTTTTAAGCGGAGTATAAATACTTACATATAAAAATATACTAATCCCACCAAACATGGCTGTTTTAGGGTTAATAACATATAGCACTACTAATCCCAAAATAGTAAATAGGCTTGCGATAATAAAAGCACTGGTAATCGACATTCTACCTGCGGGAATAGGGCGATTTTTTGTCCTATTCATCAATGCATCAAGATCCCGTTCAATTATCTGATTGTACGCATTAGATGCACCAACCATGAGGTATCCACCAATAGCAAGAAGAAGTACCGTTACGAAATCAACAGTTTCAGCACCTAAAAAATAGCCAGCAACAGAAGAAAAAACCACACTAATTGCAAGACGCATTTTGGTTATTTCCTTAAAATCCGATAATATTGAAGTGGAAGTACTATGTACGCCTGCGCTGCTCAAAAACTACTTTTTATAATTGGCGCAAAGATACTCCTTAATTAGGTTTTGGCAAGGCCGCACAATTGTTAATTTTTTAGCAAGCTTAAAAGTCTAGTAATCGTAGTACCAGTTAAAAATATCTGTACGTATTCCAAAGTTAAGCCAAGTGGTAGAAATATCGAAGTTATTCACTGTATTCACGTCGGTATTCATATTTCTATAAATAAAACTACCGTATAGCTTCAAATTGGTTTCTGGATTAATAATGTACCCTGCTTCTAATTGACCGAAAAAGGAAATACCAGTGTTACCCTGCCCTATCTTCACACCATCATCAAAAGGTCTCTCTCTATAACTTCGGTAAATATTTTCTCCATATGAAAAAGGATCTTCAAAAGAATTAAAGTCAAAACCCCTTTTCCCATAGATCATTTTTGCCATCCCATACCAACGATCTTTTTTATACCTACCAATGGCAATTATTTCTCTAAAATTCGCACCCCATAGATGCGCCATGGATTGATTGGCATGGCCATAATTTAAAACGGGTTTTCTATGGGAATAAGTATAAGGTCGAACCTGATTGTATTCTAACTGAAGGAAAAGATTAGGAACGTCGAATGCATTAAAGTATTTCAACCCCAATTGATAACCCAATTTATTCTTCCAACTCTTTTTCCCTCCAAAAATATCAGAAGAAGAAAATTCATCAATAATCCATTGCCCATAGGCATTCAACTGATTATTAATTTTATATTTTGCCGTAAGCCCTATTAAAGCATTCCCCCCGTTAGGTCCCGTAGAGAATTCTATCGCTCTGTAGAAAATAACTGGATTCAAATAATTAAGATCAAAACCTCGATCGTTATCACTCTCCCAAATTACAGACTCAAACAAACCAATATTAAGACGTTTTGTAACATTCAAACTTAAATAATGATTAGCCATGAATTTGGTTTTAAAACTACCATTATCATTAACCTCTGGACGTACATCGCGTAAAGACATCCAGGTATTGGTATATTTCAATTTCCAAAATTCAGTATCTAATTTTAAATAAGGAAAAGGAGAAGCAATATCACTCATCAACAAAGAACGATAACCATCTCCTATAAAATTTTTACCATGCCCGAACTGAACATTAAAGAATTTTGAAGGACTATAGGAAATATAACCTTCAGCAACCGGATAATCATAGGCATTATCTCCAAATGGCTTCGCTATTCCACGTGCAGGGATTATAGCTGGATCGCCACCAGCCGGCCGAAGAGACTCTGCCCAATTATTATAATATCCAGCAAACTGGCCTTGATTTTCGTAAACTACCGCATAGAAATTTAGATTCTTGCCTAGCCCACCCTGAAAAATAGCAGCTCGAGTATTATTATAAGTATAGTCTCTGCTATCATCATTAAAATCTTTACCTAATTGAAGATCTAAAGCAAAATCGAAAGTAAACCAATAATCATCGGTTTCAAACCTAACCATATGCTCATTCCAGATTTTACGCCCCACTAATGTTTTTCGATCTTGAAATAAACGTTTTGAATCTCCTTCTAAATCGTAATACTTAGATACATCTTTAAATAAAAATGGTTTTGAAGCAGTATGCGTATTTGTTCCTATTTGGTTAAGCGCCGCATCGAATCTGGAATAATATTCGTGAGAAAGCGGAATATTGATATTACTACTGTAACGAGGATTAGTGAAGATTTTAGACTTTATTGAATCATATTCATCGGCTGCCTTTACCAACTCGTTTTCAGCAAAATCTTCTTTGCCCTCCTGAGCGATTACTGGAGCATTTACTGAAGTTATATTTTCACTTCGCACCTCTTGTATTAGATTGCTTTCTAAAGGAACGTTAATAGGCAATCGAAATTGCATATAAGTAGGCTGCGCATTGTACATCGCAGGCTGTATTTGCGGTAAAAGAGAAAACACTCTTTCTACTTCCTCTTTCAAACTTTCATAAGCAGCATCAACATACATTACTCGAAAAGCACCGGTTCTGCTCACTTCAAAAATCACAGTAATTTGCCCACTATATCTTTTCTCTTTCAATGCAGAAGGCACTTGGAAACGCTCTACTACAAATTCTGTCAAAGTAGTATTAAAACAAGCTTCAGAAGCACTATAGTTTACAGTTTCGCACTCCGGAAAAACGGGATAAACCTCAGCGTTCTGGGAATGCAAATTAAAAAACGAGAAGAATATGATTGGAAGTAGGATATACTTCATACCAGGATAAAAGATTTTTCGGGTTGAAAGATACGCTATTTAAAGCTATCCTGAAATAAAGAAATCCCGGATTTACCGGGATTTCTTAAATATTTTATAAAACGTAATTTTTTAATCCTGAATTTGGAAAACAATTGGCAGTGAATAAACAACCCCAACTGGCTTACCTCTTTGCTTACCAGGTTGCATTTTAGGTAATTTATTTACAACTCTAGCAGCTTCCTGCTCTAATCTTGGGTGTGGAGCACGAGCTCTTACCTCTGTAATATTACCTTGTTTATTAATTTTAAACTGAACAATTACTCGAGTAATACCCGATAATCCAAGCTCTGACCCTAAATCTGTATCGAACTCTTTAACTACAAATTTCTGAACTTTTTCACTCATACAAGCTTTACGCTCATCATTGTTCTTAAGGTTCTCACATCCTGGGAAGATTGGCACATCTTCAATTACAGAGAAAGGAACATCTGCAACCTCTTCTTCAGAAGGTGCTTCAACCACTTCCTCTACCTCTACGATGTCTTCAAGACTGGTTTCTGTAGATTCGATTTCATCTTCTTCTACTTCTTCCTCGTCTTCCACAACTTCAATCACCTCTGGCGCCGGTGGTGGTGGCGGTGGTGGTGGAGGCGTGTTTTGCATTTGAGTAATTGGAATTTCTTCGTCTTCTAATTGATCCATCTGTACCATTCCGGTATCGATATCAGACTTGTCATAAGTCTTCCATTCGATAGCCTGCCAGGTTACAAAAAGAACCAATATTAGACCTAATTGAAGAAACAATACGCTTCTTCTGGACAAATCTGCTTTAGGATTTTTCTTAGGTTCCATAATGGTTATTGATTAATAAGGTTTGCTAAAATAAATATTTTTTCCAAAAAATTAAACAAATATCAGTTTTTAACCTTTTTGAGTGGTCCCTCAAAAGCTAAAAAAAGAAATGATGCTATTAAAACACCGGTTGAATTTGCGACAACATCCCACCAGTCGGCTTGTCTATAACTAGTAAGCGTCCCTTGTAATACCTCAATTAACATACCAAAAGCAATACAAGCTAAACTTATTTTAACTATTGTCGACTTATATGCTGTTTCTGTATTGGATTTTAGAAAAAAAGCCAAATTCCAAAATACAAACAACATTAAATAGGCAGATGCATGTAGCATCTTATCGGTTACACTAAATCCTCCTACTTCAAATTCTGGTGTAATTTTATACAACGAGAAAAAAAGCAGCGTTGCCGTGTAAGCTCCTGCCAAAAAAAAGGCAATTTTAGCCACCGATTATTTCTTTATATTCTTGGGCCGTAAGAAGATCTTCAAGTTCAGAAATTTCAGAAAACTTAATCTTAATCATCCAACCGTCGGTATAGGGATTGTTATTTACCTTTTCCGGCTCATCTTCCAGACTATCATTAAACTCAATAATCTCTCCCGTAAGTGGTAAATAAAGATCTGAAACTGTTTTTACAGCCTCTACGGTACCAAATACGTCTTCGCGGTCTAGAGATTCGTCTACAGATTCTACCTCAACGTAAACAATATCTCCCAACTCACCTTGTGCAAAATCTGTGATACCTACAGTTGCAATGTCACCATCAATTTTAACCCACTCGTGGTCTCTGGTGTACTTTAAATCCTCTGGAATATTCATAGTTATGTTTTATATAGCGACAAAGTTAATTTTTTCGGGTAATTGTTCAAATAGGCAAACACTAATTTCCGAAATTATATCGTAATGTTATCCCTGAGCGTATTGTAGTTTGCGGAAAAGCCGTAGAAACTGCATACTCAGAGAATGTATGCTCATAATAAAATAAAGCCGTTAAATTCTTTGTAATCGCATAATCGGTCACAAAATTGATCGACCAAATGTCCTGCCCGGCAATTACCTGATTATTCAATAAATCTAAATAACGCACAATAGTTTTATTTCTTCTATAAGAAACGTCTGCTTTAAAATTTAAATCGCTACTTAAAACCCGGCGACGACCACCAAGTGCTGTAACAATTTTCATATCCTTTAAACGATACCCCATTCCCAAGGTATATTGATTTCCGGTAATCTCTGTTAGAATATTATTATCAAAACTTAAGGAAAGTTGTCGATCTTTTTCTAACCTTCCTAAAAACTGGATGTTATTACTTGTTTCAAGATCAACTTGCAGGAGCGGTGTAAATAATTCTGAAAGTACAATATTCGAAAATAAAGTTCTATTTTTAAAATCTCCGGCCTGATTGGTATCAAAAGGATTCTCCTCATCATAATCCAAATTGGTTTGAAATTGGTTGATGGTATAATTGGATTTATAACCATGGCTAAGTGAGAATCGTCTAAAACTTCTTTTAAACCATTCCAAACGCATTAATCCAGTATACTTAAGATTCCAGTTAGGTAATGGCACATCTCTAAAAGCACCAAGCTTTACATTTTCTGCGGAAGTTCCGGAGTATGCCGAAATGAAAGCAGGCAACAATACTGCCTGATTGGTTTTCCCCAGACCTACAGGATATCCCGATTCATCTACATTATTAGGATCTAAACCTTTTTCTACAGCGAGTCTTCTTGCAACTTCCAATCGATTTTCTCTAAATTTCTGGAAAGTTTCTGAAGACTGCTCGTCACTTTGCTTAAAGGCAGTTTTTATTAAAATCGTTGAAATATTGAAGTTACCAAAAGTGTATGGCGTTAAAGATTGATATTCTAAGCTTTGTGGATCTACCTGAAAATTTTCAGAAAAGGTTTCAGAATACAATTTCTTTCCTGTAAGCTCTATAGTTAAATCTGGCAAAAGGTCTACTGACGCTTGCGCACTTAATTCTTCATTTTCTATGGTTGTAAACTGCTGATTAAAATTTTGATATAAAGTTAACCAACCTCTCCTTGCAGCTTCGTAGCGAATTTCATCCTGCATCCCAAAAGTAAATCCTGCGGAAGGTTTTAAAGATCCCATAAATCCTATACTACGAGTATAACCCGGCAAGAAAGTTCCTTGATTATTTCGATAATTAACCTGAAGTCGCTTTACAGCTGTTACGACATCAATAAGCGTATTTAAAGCTTTATTACCCGAAGCACTTTTACTGGAACGCGCTGGTTTTTCATTAGCACCTGGCGGCTGCAGCGTAGGCACTCCCAAACTACGCTCTGCGATAGAAGTTCCTTTTTTAGCATCTTTCTTACGAAGCCCTACGTAGTTATAAAGTTTCTGCAAATCCATATTTGCAGTTATTTGATGCGAATTTGAATTCTGAACAGAATTACCAATATCAGGAACACCATCCAAATTTTGTAAGATACGCGACCCTCTTTGCCACTGGAAGTCTCCGGTATACGAATAAGACGTCTTTAAAAATTCAAAAACTGGTATTTTATTGAGCGGAACCTCATAATTAAGTTGAAGCGTTTGATAATGGAAGTTAGGTTCTCCTACATTAAAATAGTCATCCCAAATTCCAATCGTATTATCGGCATTTCCCTCTTCGTCGATATAATTTCTTACAATCCTGTTGTTAGATGCATTAAAACTGAAATTTAAAGCTTCGGTTAGATTATAATTAATCCCATATTCCCAATCAAATAAATAATTTCTTTGATAAAGCGTAGGGATGCCAATATCATTATCACTCAATTCCAAAGATCTAAATTGTTGCTGTGTATACTGCCTAAGATAATTTGCACTGGCATTTATATTGGTAGGCAAGAGGTTTAAATTGAAATCTTTAATCAACGAGAAATAATCACTACTATCTAAAGCCGTAATATTTTTGAAAGGCTCTACTTTTTTAGGCGCAAAATTGAATTGATACGTAGCACCCGTTCTTACATTTTGATCTAAAGATTCTTCAATTTCAAAATCACGATAATCAACCTGATTATAAGAACCCGAAAAAGCAAAATTCTCCACGTCGTAAGGCTGTGGTTTAGATTCTCCTGTACGTTCTTTTCTTAAACCTATAAGGTTTATACTCTCACGCTTGGTATAAGTTTGCGATTGCTTTTTAACGCGATCTCGTTCTTCAGGATTAGTTATAGCTGCAAGCCTATTATCTAACTCGATATCTAAAAATTCCTGATCGTATTTTGGCGTAATCAGCTCTTCTCCCCTACTATAGTTAACCGGAATTTTGAGCCCCCAATTTTGCGGCAGCAATTGCCCCATATTAAGATTGGTTACAAAATCATATTGCTCTGCATCTTCCCTGCTTCGCTGATTAGGCCCTTGATCTAAAGTTCCAAAACCAACAGTACTTTTTCTTCCCGTTGCAGAAAATGTTGCAAAATCGGCCAAATTGGTATCGATATTTAAAACTCCGGCCCATCCACCTTCGTTATCCAAATCTGAAAGTCTTAATTCATTAAACCAAACTTCCCCACATATATCCTGCAAACTTTTACGATCTGCACCGTTCTTTACTCCGAGCATTATTAACCTTACATTTCCAAAACTCGGATTTCCTTTTACACCAATTCTTAACCTTCCTGCTTCGTACGCATCTTCAGGATTTCGAGGCTCTAAATTTTCATCAAAGAAATTAAGACGAGTAGTATTGTAAGCCGGATCTCCCAAAACTGCAGTTTTTACTTGTTGCAGTAATTCTAACGGAAGATTTAACCTATTTAATTCTGGCCAAATTTCTGTAGGATTCACACTACCGGCCTGAGTAATAGATAACGGAATTTCAATTTGATAAAAATTATCAGTAAAATCGGTTCCTATTCTTAAAAACGCAACCAACTCGCCATCCAATGGCGGTGTTTGGCCCTGTAAAGCTTCAGCGTGCAAGAACATTTCCAAATTTTTATACTGACGCATATCTATCTGGAAATTTTTATAAACAGCACGAGCATCCTGAGGTTGTAATCCGCAAACACTCATAGATAGAGACTGCTCATTTTGTCTAATATTAGTGTTATTTTGATACAGTTCTTCTCTTACTACACCCGGAGGCAAAACATACGGAATTGGCTCTCGGTTCTCGTTTTCTTCAATATTTACTGCGGTAACTTCAAAAAGCACATTAGAATCTTGTGGTAAATTACTTTCTTCATCTAAATTACCATTGTAGCGACGATAATCTCCACGCACCAATTCCATCGTTCCAAAACGTAATAAAGTTGGTTTTTCAAATTCAGTAAGAAACATTCTCATAAATCGGATAGAACGATAATCTGCTATTCCCCCGATAGCATCTGTAGGCTCGTAAATTGGCACTTTAAATTGCACCCATCTTACCTGCTGGGTTTGGCCATTTAAAAGCGTTACACTTAGCTCTTTGGTATCAGAGATATATTCATTATTCTCGCTATTCATTCCGTTAAAAAAAGGAACTTCGTATTGAAAATAACTGTCAATCGTATTCATGGTATTATCACGATTAACATCTTCTGTAGTTGGCAAAGTAGTATTCCCGCGATCGTTTGCTCCTGAATTGTCTGGAGAGTTTCCATCTACACCATTGTAATTTTTATATCGCTCTCTAATGCCACCATCTACACTTAAAAAATATTCGTAATTATCTGCTGAAGGATCGGGAAGATTACCAAAATCTGGGAATTTTAAAGCTTCCTGAATATCATCCAAACCATCATAACCCACATCTTGATTTTCTCTAGCTTCTCCTTCCGAACTGAAAGCATAAACCAGTGATTGATCTGAAGGAACTCTACCATAAGTAGTTTCTATAGTATTTAAATCTGAGCCATCTACCGGCAATCCATTTTCGTACTGTTTCCTACCATCTTTTAAAACATCTTCACTAATATTCCCTAAATTAAATACAATCGTACCGTCGTTATTTACATTATCAGGATTGTCCTGGTATAAAAATGGGTCCATCACCCAAAACTGAATATATTCTACATTAGATTGTTCAAAATTAGTAGTATTAATACCGCGCATCATTCCCCCAAAATTACCTGAGGGGTTAGGGATTGTGTTCCCTCCAGCAGCAGCAGGATTGTAATTATACGGTCCTCGCTCTTGTGGATTATAAGCCACATCCATGGTGTAAATAACCTGAGCCTGCCCCTGGATTACATCTGTATTAGGAAAAATCTCATCTACAGTTACCCTACGTGTTGCATAACTACTAAGATCTGCATCTGAAATATCACTAGGACGCTGACTACTATAAAAGATCGGATCGATAGAGTACCAAGCAAGTTTTGCCCTGCGATCGCCAACACTTAAATCGCCATTTGCCAATTCTCCCCCAAAACCAATTGGCACACTAGAAAGCTCCCAACTAAGGGGTGTACTGATATCTATGGAAGTTTGAGCAGCTTCAAAATCATCTATATATGTTGTTGCTTTACCATCAAAATCATTAACTGCTGGCGCCCCTGGGAGCAAATAGGCAAATTCGCCTCTTACCGACACATTCGATTTTACATCGGTATCAATATTTGGCAATTTATTCACTAATCTTGTGAGAAAAGGAACCTCTTTGGTATAATTGAAATTGAAGCCCAAAATCGTATTGTTAATGGGCTCGTAACTATAGTTTGCCTTTTGCGTTAATGGGCGTTCCCTAAGATTTAAAAATGTACCTGAAAAGATCAAATCTTCACTAAACTGATGTTCTACATTTATACCGGTAAATCTTTTGGATTGTTGCCCAAATAACGCATTACTTTCAGTATTTACCTGAATTGGCGTATCTGAAGCTAAAAGTGCTTCGTCCAAAATCTGTACTCTTCCCAAATCGTAATTCACTACATAATCCACACCCTCTTGCAGTAATCTACCACCAGCTGTAACCGTAACCGAACCTTGAGGAACATTATAACCTATTGGAATACCTTCAAAATTTGCCGATTTGTAACGTCCTTTTAACTGAAATTTATTTTTATCTGCATCTTCTTGTTCTGCCTGCGTTTTAGTAGTGCGATAAAGTGACCTGAAAACATACTTATTCTGATTGCCATTCCAGGTAGAAGGTTCTGAGTAAATTTCCTGATTATTATTTGGCGTATTATATAACTTTTCAAATAAATATTCACCAAACGGTTCAACAGAGGTAAAAATTACCAGTCCATTTTGGACATCTACTGTAAAACCGGGTACAAAATCAAAAAATCCATCCCCGCCATTTATTGGATCATTATTGGTATTCAGATTATCTAAATTGAAAACACGTAAAAGTGGTGTTTCAACGACATCCTCTGGCAGCGGAACTGAAGAATTTTCAGCTTGTTTAATATAATTTAAGGGCTGAGGATCGGTATATAAAATATTTAATCTAAAATCTGAAGGATCCAAATCATAAGCTCCCAGGCTATAAATGTTTTTCATCATCAAATCCCAAACCGGCTCGTTCACATTTGTGATGGTACTTTTAAGCATTTTCACCACTAAATTTTGGCTTATCCTGGCATCGTTTTGTCCTTGCTGTTGTTGTGACTCATCTCCCGTCGCATTTACTCCATCATTCGCAAATTCACCAACCTGAAATACCTGCCCGTTTACCGTATACTGAAATGCTACCGCTAAAACCTCATCATTATTTAGTCTTTGGTTTAAAGTAATATATCCCAAATCCTGATTTAATGTATACTCGCCAGGATTCAACTGCCGTGCATTTTCCAACTTCACATAATCTATTCCTTCTGAAACCTGAACATTTCCAAAACCACTTTCTACGGTTGAAATATCACGAATGGCCGAATTTAAAACAGACTGGGCTCCACCATTTATTCCGAAGGGATTAAAATCGTTATTTTCATTATCGGGATAAGCGCCAGCAGGTTGATTAAAAAAGCCTGAAGGAGCTACATTTAAACCAATATTACCATCCACCGGACTTTCTCCAATGTCCTGAATAGCGACAATATTTCTGGTATCGGTAAGATTCTGTACATTATTGGTTCTATTGGTAATCCAAACTTGAATTCTTTTAATCTGAATTCCGCTACTTACAAATGGATAATTCTTAACCGAATTATTGTAATTATCTCTAAAATAATGCGCTAAGAAAAAATGCCGATTTTCATCATAATCTAAAGCAAATTTTTCATAATTCTCTACTGCTGCACCTCCTTCTACGTTTACCGTTCGCCTCTCTGAATTCTGCTCTGAAAAAACACCTGTTATTTTGGTTTTTCCAAATTGAAGTTGTGTTTTAAAACCAAACAAGCTTTGTGCGCCTTGAATAAGGGTATTATTAAGCGGCATATTTACGTTACCTACTTCAATCTTTTGAACAATATCATCTTCGCTGGGCGTGTATTCCAGTTTTAATTGATTCTGAAAATCGAAGGTAGACTCGGTATCAAAATTAGCTACAATTCCCAATCGAGTACCTACCTGCCCCAATAGCGACAACTGAATTCTCTGATCAAAATCGAATGTAAAGTTAGATCTGTTTCTTGGCGAAAAAGCGGGATTATCCTGTTTTGTATATAATCCACCAAGATCTACCGCTACTGAACCTTGTGGAGCAATATCAATATTTGTACCCCCAAATATACTTTGGAAGAAATCTGAATTCACATAAAAATCTGGTAATAAATCCTGTTGCAACTCTTCAACATTATCACTTCTACCAGATAATGCCTGGTTTTTAAGCCTGAAATATTGTTGCATTTCTTCCTTAATAACCAGTTCTTGATATTCTTTTGGAGAAAGAACTAATGGCAAACCAATATTTGTTTCTCCCAGGCTCTTTTTGTAAAAATATAAATCTAAAGCAGGATCATACTCATACTTAGATTGTATAGCGCTGGGATCTGGCATAGAAATAGTGCCAAACGAAAATGTTTGTGTGGTATCCTGTTGCGTTTCTTCCTCTTCCTCCTGCTGTGCAGATAAATTAGAAGTAATTAAAAGCAACAACACTACTAGCAGCGAAGGGAAACGCATCGATGTGAAAAACCTTAGGTAATTGTTTCTCAATGTCTCTACAAGTTTTTTAATGCTAATTTAATCAGAGTTTCTACCGTTGGATCTTCCTGCTCTTTAATTAGCTTATTTAGAACCTTATCTGCCTGCTTACGAGCATAACCCAAAGTCTCTAAAGCAGATAACGCTTCTTCTTTATTTGTATTGCTTTGTTCTACAAAAACCTCATCAATACCAAATATTTTAACAATCTTATCTTTTAGGTCTAAAATAACCCGTTGTGCCGTTTTGGCGCCTATCCCTTTTATACTCTGGATAGTTGCTACGTCGCCAGATGCTATAGCATCTCTTATCTGTACAGGCTCTAAAGACGAAAGCATAGATCGAGCAGTATTAGCCCCTATACCACTTACGGAAATAAGAAGCCTAAAGATTTCTCTTTCAGATTTTTCATGAAAGCCAAATAAGGTGTGAGAATCCTCTTTCACCTGTAAATGAGTAAAAAGGGAAATATTCTCTTCGTCTTGTATTTTAGAAAATGTATGCAGCGAGATATGGACAAAATAACCAACGCCATTACAATCTACGACAACATGGGTAGGATTCTTCTCTACCAGTTTGCCCTTTAAGTGATGAATCATACGGTAACCGAAAGTTAAAGCCGCAAATGTACTAAAATAAAATAAGGGGAAAAACGCAAGTCTTTCCCCTTAAATCATCTTTATGTTAAAACTATTTTTTAGCCTTTTCAGCTTTTTCTTTCTCCTGTGCATCAACTACAGCAACAGCAGCCATATTAACCATTTCTTCTACACTAGCACCTAGCTGAAGAACGTGAACGGGTTTTTTCATTCCCATCATAATCGGCCCAATAGAATCGGTATTATTAAGCTCTTTGATAAGTTTATAAGCACTATTTGCTGAATCCAAGTTTGGATAAATTAGTGTGTTAACTTTTTTCCCTGCCAATTTAGAAAACGGAAATTTACTTTGAAGCATTTCCTTATTCAATGCAAAATCTGATTGAAGTTCCCCATCTACCAATAAATCTGGATGATAACGATGTAAGTAAGACACTGCATCTTTTACCTTTCTTGCTTGTGGATGATCTGAGGATCCAAAATTCGCGTAAGACAACATCGCCATAACGGGATCCATTCCAAATAATTTCACCGTTCTTGCGGTTAATTGAGCAATCTTAGCCAAATCTTTAGCTGAAGGATCTATGTTAATAGATGTATCACTAATAAAAACAGGACCTCTACTGGTATTCATAACGTTTGTTGCTGCAACTCTAGAAACACCTTTCGCCATTCCTATTAACTGAAGCATTGGTTTTACCACCGTTGGATAAGCTCTGGAATATCCTGAAAGTAAAGCATCGGCATCGCCTACATTTACCATCATTGCAGCGAAATAATTACGCTCGCGCATTAATCGTTGCGCATCATAAAGCGTTACCCCTTTTCTATTTCTAGTATCAAAATAAGCTTCAGCATATTTTTGAAGCTTGTCCTTTTCTTCATCAGATTTTGGATCGATGATTTCTACATCAGCATCAAAATCTATTTCTCGCATTAATTCATTAATCACCTCTCTACGGCCAAGAAGAATAGGGATTGCGATCCCTTCGTCATGCACTATCTGAGCAGCTTTTAATACATCTAAATGATCGGCTTCAGCAAAAATTACACGCTTAGGATTTGTTTTTGCACGTTGCATAAGTAAACGGGTGATCTTATTATCACTTCCCATTCGCTCTAGCAACTCATCTTCATACTTTTGCCAATCTGTAATATCCTGCCTAGCTACACCGCTTTCCATAGCTGCTTTTGCTACAGCCGGCGGAACTTTGGCAATCAGTCTTGGATCAAATGGCTTTGGTATTATATAGTCTGGACCAAAATTTAAACGGGTTTCGCCGTAAGCAATATTTACCTGTTCTGGCACCGGTTCTTTAGCTAATTCTGCTAAAGCTTTTACGGCAGCCATTTTCATTTCCTCATTAATTTTTGTCGCTCTAACATCTAAAGCACCGCGGAAAATAAATGGAAATCCTAAAACATTATTTACCTGATTAGGATGATCACTACGACCAGTGGCCATAATTACATCTTTACGAGTATCCATGGCTAGTTGATAATCGATCTCGGGATTTGGATTCGCCATAGCAAAAACGATAGGTCGTTTTGCCATACTTTCTAACATTTCTGGGGATACAATATCTGCAATAGATAGGCCTATGAATACATCAGCTCCCTTCATCGCATCATCTAACGTATTTAAATCACGCTCCGTGGCAAATTCTAATTTCTCTTCAGAAAGGTTAGGACGATCTTTTCTAATTACTCCTTTACTATCCAGCATCACAATATTTTCTGGCTTAGCTCCAAGAAGTTTGTATAACTTCGTACAAGAGACTGCCGCTGCACCGGCTCCGCTTACTACGATTTTAACCTTCGACATTTTTTTCTTGGCAAGCTCTACGGCATTTAATAATGCTGCTGCTGAGATTATCGCAGTACCGTGCTGATCGTCGTGCATTACAGGAATATCTAATTCCTCTTTTAATCTTTTTTCAATTTCAAAAGCTTCAGGAGCTTTGATATCTTCAAGATTAATTCCTCCAAAAGTAGGCGCTATATTTTTAACGGTTTCGATAAAAGCATCTACATTTTTAGTATCCACCTCAATATCAAAAACATCGATATCTGCGAAGATTTTAAAAAGTAAACCTTTTCCTTCCATTACCGGTTTAGAAGCTTCAGGGCCTATATCGCCAAGGCCTAAAACTGCTGTGCCGTTACTAATAACAGCAACAAGATTTCCTTTGGTCGTGTATTTATATGCGTTTTCTTTATCTTTTTCTATTTCTAGACAAGGTTCTGCTACTCCAGGCGAATACGCTAATGAAAGATCGCGCTGTGAAGCATATTTTTTTGTCGGGACAACCTCAATTTTCCCTGGTTTAGGTTTAGCATGATAAACTAATGCTTCCCTTCTTTTTCTGGAATTGTTGCTCATAACTTTTGGCTTTAGCTATTTACAAAGTTAGTAAGGTTTCTTTACAAATTATGTCAAAAGCTTTATAATGTAAACTATATAACAAAGCTTTATAATTTTCATGAGTCCATAAGTTGCTCCATATCATCCAGCGTACTTTCTAAGTTTGCAAGCAATCTACCATAAAGAACTATATTAGCTAATTTATACATCGCCACGCATAGTACTGAAAGTGTAATAGCTATTCCTAAAGTTAATAGTAATTGAAAGCTAAAACTAAGTTGCTCAAAACTTTCCATCATCTGGGTTCCTTCAAAAAACATCCAATAAGAAGGCAGGATAAGCAAAGGAAAGCCTAAGCCTACTATCCAGGTAGAAAATCTTATGCTACGCTTTATTTGATTTCTATAATTTAAAAGATAGGTGTAGGTATTCGATTTTATGTCTATGGCTTCAAATCGTTTTAATATCCTTCTATTAAGAAAAAATAAAACGATAAGAAGTAAACCAATATAACAACCTAAAATCATTTTATCTAAATAGACGAACACCGCAAAGAATACTATCAACATTGGGATTAAGCTTAAATTATCACGTTTCATGGTACTGTTGATTTTATTAACAACCAACAAAGACTTTTTTCGATATAAATTAGAGACCACCGGTGCCGATAACTTTTTTTCAGCTTCGAATCCTTCTTTCCAGATATTTTCAATAGATTTTTCCATCAAGTAATTTTTTAAGTTGTTTTTTTATTCGAGTGATTTTCACACCGATATTATTAGGAGAAGTTCCGATGATGTCTGCAATTTCTTTATAAGAATTTTCCTGCAGATATAATAATATTATTGCACGGTCTAGTTCAGAGAGTTGGCGTATCGCTTTATAAAGAAGTTGCAAAGATTTATCCTGAAAGAAAGTTTCTTCAGCAGGAATTTCTTGAAGATCTCTTCCATTCAATGAAGAATAACTTTGCTTCTTCTGCTTTCTCAGCAAACTCATATTTACATTTAGTGTAATCCTATAGATCCAGGTCGACCACTTCGATTTTTCTTTAAAATTATCACGGCTGTGCCAAATTTGTAGACAAACCTCCTGATAGTAATCTTGAAAATCTTCTTCAGTATCCGTATAAGCTCTACAAATCTTAATAATAATACCGGCGTAAGGCAATATAAACTGGTTATAAAAATCTTTGCTCAAAATATAATTTACCTGATTAGTGCAGCAACATTTGATTTATTACAGGTTTTGTTCAAAAGAAATTTCCGGTCTTAATATTTAATAAAAGAAATATTCCGCTTTAAACCTTCGAATTTGGTTCTTTTAACGGCAGATTTTCGAAAGATTTCGTTGAAGGTTTCTTTGGTGATCTCTTCCCAGTCTTTTTTATCGAATTTCAGTAAATCGGGATGCGGATCAAACAAAGGCTCGTTATGAGGTTTAGAGAAACGATTCCAAGGGCAAACATCCTGACAGATATCGCAACCAAACATCCAGTCGTCAAAAGTATTTTTAAAACTATTCGGTAATTCGTCTTTTAACTCGATGGTAAAATAAGAAATACACTTGCTACCATCTACTTTATAAGGCTCTACAATAGCATCGGTAGGACAGGCATCAATACAGGCGGTACAGGTACCACAATGATCGGTTACCGGAGTATCGTATTCTAAATCCAGATCGACGATCAACTCTGCTATAAAGAAAAAAGAACCGGCTTTTTTAGAAAGTAAATTTGAGTTCTTCCCAATCCATCCCAAACCACTTTTTGCCGCCCAGGCTTTATCTAAAACCGGTGCAGAATCCACAAAAGCTCGTCCTTCAACTTCACCAATTTCATCTTGAATAAATTTCAGTAAAGATTTCAATTTGTCTTTAATCACAAAGTGATAATCTCTTCCGTAGGCATATTTACTGATTTTATAGGAATCGCAATTTTGAGTTTGATTAGGATAATAATTCAGCAATAAAGAAATCACACTTTTAGAGCCTTCCACCAGTTTTGTTGGATCTAGACGCTTATCAAAATGGTTTTCCATGTAATACATTTTCCCATTTCGATTTTTATTAAGCCATTCTTCCAAACGTGGTGCTTCTTGCTCTAGAAATTCAGCTTTGCTAATTCCGCAAGACATAAATCCGAGACGCTTCGCCTCTTCTTTGATAAGATTGGTATATTTTGCCTTCTTTTCTGAAAACATTAGGCTCTTTTCTGGAATTCTACAAAAGCATTTTTAGGCTTCAAAGTAATAAGAGGTAAAATCTCTATGTCTTTTTTCTTCGGAAGAATTTTGAAGTTTGAAACCATTTCTGAAACCGCCAAAATCATCTCGTACATCGCAAAATTACTACCTATACATTTTCTTGGCCCTGCACCGAACGGAAAATACGCTTCGGGATTCTTTTCTGAAGCGAAACGATCTGGATTAAAATCCAACGGATTTTCCCAATGTTTTTTGCTACGATGAATCTCATAAAACGAAAATAAAAGGTTCGAGTTTTTATCGAATTTGAATCCATTAAATTCATCTTCTTCTAAATTCACTCGATCCATAAAATATGCCGGTGGATATAAACGCATACTTTCCAAAACCACATTTTGCGTATAGGAACATTGCTGAAGAAATTCCATCAAACCCTTGCTATTGGCTGAAGCTTCTTTTACTTCAGCAAAAACTTTTTCTTGAATTTCTGGATGCTGCGCTAGTAGTTGCGTGGTAAAACTTAAGGAATTTGAAGTGGTCTCGTGGCCGGCGACAAAAAGAATTAAAATTTCATCGATTAGTTGTTCCTCATCCATCGGCTGCCCATCATCATAACGCGCATCCAATAGCATATCGAGTAAATCGTCGTAACGCTTTGGATTTTCCTGACGTTCTTTTACGATTTTCTTTAAAATTTGTCGCGATTCTTCGCTTAATTTTAAGTGATGTTTCAGCTCTCCACTAATGCGGAACCAAACACTTTTATAAGGCTGTCGAAGCTCTTTTACAAGCATTTTTTGGTTCGCTTCTGTCACAAACTGTAAACGATTAATTTGTTCCTGACTGGCCGCTGAACTAAATAAAGATTTAACGACCGTTTGGAAAGCTAGATCGTTGAATATGGGAAACACATCTAAAGAAGTATTGAGTTCGATCTTTGTATATTCCACTCTTATCGCTTCTAAAATTGTTTCCAATAAATTAGCAATATGCTTTTTATGAAAAGCAGGCTGAATTAATTTACGCTGTTTTTGCCAATGTTCACCATTAGCGGTTAACAGACCATTACCTACGTATTTCTTAAGATCTTTGGTCTGAATTTCAGATTTTATATAATTCTTCTGATTCTTTTGAAGTACATATTGGGCAAAATCGGCATCTCTACAAAAAATAACAGACTTCTTAGGGCCAATATTTAAACGGAAAATATCACCATGCTTTTTGAAATTCTCACGATGAAAAGGCAATGGGTTTTTTACAATGCTACCTGCATTTTTTAAAAATGTTAGCGTAGATACCTCTGGAATTTCTTTCTTCTTCATAAATCAAAACGTCAAAAATTGCAGCTTTTTCTGCAACTATTAAAATAAACCTCCTTGCTTAGCGCCTGGCGATCTGCCCATATGCTTATAAGCAGCCTCGGTTACTTCTCTTCCTCTTGGTGTACGATAAATAAATCCTTGTTGAATCAAAAAAGGCTCGTAAACCTCTTCAATAGTCTCAGCACTTTCACTTACCGCAGTAGCTAAAGTGGTTATACCAACGGGACCACCTTTAAATTTATCGATTATGGTTTCTAGAATTTTGTTGTCCATTTCGTCCAAACCATGCGCATCTACATTCAAAGCTTTCAAACCATATTTGGCAATATGAATATCAATTTTACCATCTCCTTTAATCTGAGCGAAATCACGAACTCTGCGTAAAAGTGCATTGGCTATACGTGGCGTTCCACGGCTACGACCTGCAATTTCTATCGCAGCTTCCATAGTAATTGGCACATTTAATATTTGCGCACTACGCTGAACGATATCCGAAAGCAGTTCGGTTGAATAATATTGAAGTCGACTTGAAATACCAAAACGAGCTCTCATTGGTGCCGTAAGCAATCCAGATCTAGTGGTGGCACCAATCAAGGTAAACGGACTCAAATTAAGTTGAACCGTACGCGCATTTGGCCCAGATTCAATCATAATATCAATGCGGTAATCTTCCATTGCTGAATATAAGTACTCTTCAACAATAGGGCTTAAACGATGAATTTCGTCTATAAAAAGGATATCACGTTCATCAAGATTAGTCAAAAGACCGGCTAAATCTCCAGGTTTATCCAAAACAGGCCCTGAAGTAACTTTCAATCCAACATTCAATTCGTTTGCTAAAATATGAGCCAAGGTGGTTTTCCCTAATCCGGGAGGACCATGTAATAAGGTATGATCTAAAGCTTCATTTCTTAGATTCGCAGCTGCTACAAATACTTTTAAATTATCTAAAACCTGTTCCTGCCCAGCAAAATCATCAAAACTAAGAGGCCTTAAAGCCCTTTCAATATCAAATTCTTCCGAAGAAAAACTTTCTCCGCTGGCATCAAGATTTTCATTCATAGCAAGTAAATTAAATACAGCCTAAGTATAGACAAAACAAATATAAAATAAAAAAGCCTCTTCATTAAAGAAAAGGCTTTTGAGTATATAAGATAAAAGTTTATTAATGATGTAAATCTTCTTCATCTTTTTGCATCGGTACCGTTTGAGGTACGTAATCCTGACCTTTAATAATGTATTCGCCGTTAGGATAGGTTTTACTATAATCATACGCCCAACGATATACTACAGGAAGCTCTCCTGGCCAGTTTCCATGGATATGCTCTACTGGTGTAGTCCATTCTAGAGTATTAGATTTCCAAGGGTTCATAGTCGCTTTCTTACCGCGGAACATTGAATTAAAGAAATTGTAAATGAATACCAACTGAACCAAAGCAGTTATGATCGCACATACCGTAATAATTACATTAATATCTGCAAGATCATCGAAATATGGGAAAGCTGTATTTGTATAATAACGTCTTGGAAGACCAGCCATTCCTATAAAGTGCATTGGGAAGAAAACCCCGTATGCTCCAACAGCTGTTACCCAGAAGTGGATATAACCAAGATTTTTGTTCATCATTCTTCCAAACATCTTTGGGAACCAGTGATAAACCCCGGCAAAAAGACCATACAATGCTGAAATACCCATTACAAGGTGGAAGTGAGCTACCACAAAATAAGTATCATGAACGTTAATATCTAATGTAGAATCCCCCAGAATAATCCCGGTAAGACCACCTGTAATAAATGTGGATACTAATCCTATTGAGAAAAGCATTCCTGGGTTCATTTGAAGGTTACCCTTCCACAATGTTGTTATATAGTTAAAAGCTTTTACCGCTGAAGGAATCGCAATCAATAACGTTGTAAAGGTAAATACAGATCCTAAAAATGGATTCATACCCGATACGAACATATGGTGACCCCAAACGATTGTTGAAAGGAAACCAATTGCTAATATAGATGCGATCATCGCACGATAACCAAAAATAGGTTTACGAGAGTTTGTAGCAACAACTTCAGAAGTTATACCAAGAGCCGGAAGAATTACGATGTAAACTTCAGGGTGACCTAAGAACCAGAATAAATGTTCAAATAAAACCGGTGAACCACCATGGTGGCTTAATACTTCTCCTTCAATAAAAATATCACTTAAAAAGAATGAAGTTCCAAAACTTCTATCCATGATTAATAGCAACGCTGCCGATAGTAATACAGGGAAAGAAACCAAACCAAGAATTGCTGTTACGAAGAACGCCCAAATAGTTAATGGAAGTCTTGTCATAGACATTCCTTTGGTTCGCAAGTTAATAACAGTAACAATATAATTAATACCTCCTAATAGCTGAGAAGCAATAAATAATGCCATCGAAACTAACCAGAGTGTCATCCCCATACCAGAACCACCAATTGCTTGTGGTAATGCACTTAAAGGAGGGTATATTGTCCAACCTGAAGAAGCAGGTCCTGCCTCTACAAATAAAGAACATAACATAATCACACAAGCCACAAAAAACAACCAATATGAAAGCATATTCATAAAACCAGAAGCCATATCTCTCGCACCAATTTGCAACGGAATAAGCAGGTTACTAAAGGTACCACTTAATCCCGCGGTAAGTACAAAGAATACCATGATAGTCCCATGGATGGTCACTAATGCAAGATAAATATTTGGTGTCATCACACCATCTGGAGCCCATTTTCCTAGCAAAGCTTCAAAAATAGCAAAAGACTCCTCTGGCCATGCTAATTGCATTCTAAATAAAATAGACATTCCAATTCCAACGATCCCCATTAAGAGACCTGTAATTAGGAATTGCTTAGCAACCATTTTATGATCAAAGCTAAAAATATACTTCGATATAAATGTTTGTTTATGATGATGTCCGTGATCTTCGTGGTGATCCTGAGCTGGTGCGTTTACTACTGCTGACATATCTTAAATAATACTTTTAGTTCTTTAATAAAATAATTATTCTTGCGACATTGATTCTTCGAAAGTTCCTTGCTCGGCCAACCAGGCTTCGTATTCGGCTTCAGACTCTACAACAACCTTCATCTGCATGTTATAGTGGGCTTGTCCACAAATCTTATTACATAGTAAGAAGTAATCAAATTCGTAAGAATCATCCCCATTATCTTTCCTAATTTCATTTATATGATCTACTTTATCGATCATATCATCGTTATTCCTCATTTCTTCAGTAGTTACTGTTGGAGTAAAACCAAACTGAGTAATCATACCAGGAACAACATTCATTTGTGCTCTAAAATGAGGGAAATAAGCTGAGTGCAATACATCCTGAGATCTTAACTTAAATAATACTGGCTTATTGACCGGTAAATGTAATTCTCTTACAACTTTATCATCCTGAGCATAAGAATCTTCTTTATCAACCCCTAATGTATTTACTCCTTCTATAAAACGAACATTTGCCTCACCTAGAGTATTATCTTCACCTGCATATCTCGCAGTCCAACTAAATTGTTGAGCATATAACTCGATAACTATTGGATCTTCATCCTCATTAACACTCATAATATCGGTCCAAGTAAAAAGGCCATATATAATTAATCCTGCTAACACAATTACCGGAATGATAGTCCAAATAAATTCCAACTTATCATTATCTGCATAAAACAAAGCTTTCTTTCCTGCCGCACCTCTGTACTTATACGCAAAGAAATGCAGTAACGCCTGAGTTATAATTTGAACAAACATGATAAGTAGAATAGATATCAACATTAAGTTATCATATTTACTACCATGCTCTGATGAAGCTTCTGGTAAAGTTACATTTGTGTAACTCCAAAAACAAAATATCATTAAAAGATAAAGAAAAACTGCAAAACCAATCATTAGTTTTCCCTGGTTCTCGTTATCCTTATTGTTAGCTACCTGAGAAGTATCTGCATCAGGAGTTTTTGACAATTCAAATATTTTTGAAATTTGCCATCCTGTCACAGCAAGAAGTGCTAATACTATGATTACTAAAAATACGGTCATTTTATAAAGTCTTCTTTAAACAATCAATCTTTTAATTAGTAATGGTAATTTTCACTTTCCTTAAGGAAAGGATTACCCTTTGGATATAAGGATTCTTTACCTAAACCAGTTCCTACAAACAATATAAACAAGCCTAAGAAGAATAAGATACTTCCAATTTCAGGAATACCGAAAGACCAGTAAGGTCCAACAGTAGAAGGCATAACTAATAGGAAAATATCTATATAATGTCCTACTAAAATTAATACTCCAGCCATCATCACAAACCAAGGAATACGCTTATAATCTGTATTTATCAGCATTAGAATAGGGAATATAAAATTCAATACGATCATTCCAAAGAATAATAAGTTATATTCTTCAATTCTAATAATAAAATAAGTTACTTCTTCAGGGATATTTGCATACCAAATTAATAAGAATTGGCCGAACCAAAGATAGGTCCAAAATACACTAAAAGCGAACATAAACTTAGCCAAATCGTGTAAGTGACTATCGTTTACGAAACTTAAATGTCCAAGCTTTTTAAGGAACATTGTTACCATGGCAATTACAGTAATCGCAGAAACAAACATACTAGCGAATATGTACCATGCGAAAAGTGTACTGTACCAATGCGGAGTCATACTCATAAACCAGTCCCAGGCCATCGTAGTTTCAGTAATTACGAAAAACAATAGGAAAAATACCGAAGCCTTAAAATTCTTTTTATAAGGAGTTAAGGTATTGGCTGTAGCTTGTGCCACTGAATTTCTGGTTGCAATGAATCTATATAAATTCCATCCTATTAGATAAATTATAGCTCTAATAACGAAAAACGGAAAATTAAGATACCCTGATTTACCTTGCAAGATCACATCTTCTTCAACAAGCTCGTGATTTTGCCAAGGATAAAAATGCTCCCCTGCAAAAAGTACAATTAACACAACGATAATCGAACCTGGTAAAATATAATTGGTAATACCTTCAATAACTCTAAATAATACCGGAGACCAACCTGCCTGCGCGACGTATTGAATAGCATAAAATACAAGAGCTCCCAATGCAATCATTAAGAAAAAGAAACCTGAAACAAAAACGGCCGACCAAGGTTTGGTTTGAAATTGATGAAGCACATGCTCCATATGTTCATCACCATGCTCAGCTTCTCCGTGAGCTTCTGTTTCATGAGCTGTTTCATTTTCATGAACTTCAGCAGAACTGGCGTGATGATTTTCTTCAGCACCATGTCCCTCTATATTAGCAGTTGCTTCAACATGATCACTGCTGTGTTCGCCGTGAGCATCTGAAGCCATTAATTCCTTCAATTCTTCCTGGTTGGATGGTGTAGAAATAAAACCATAAACTAAGCCTATGGCACCAACAACTATTAGAATAATTGCAGTTAATTTTAATTTACTAGAAAGCGTATACATATTACTAGATCTAAAAGCTATATTCCTAATTAATTATTCCTCAGACTGAGATTCCTCTTCATTTGACCCTTCGACTTGCTCTTTACTAGGCTCATCAGCAGGTTCAGCAGGATTAAGATTTTCTGAATTTTCCTGAGTTATGGTATTGGTTTGAAAAGAACGTTCAGGATTTCCTTCTAACTTATCTTTTAAACTCATTACATAATGATCTATTTGCCAACGCTCTTTTATACTAGTTTGAACAGCGTAAGACCCCATATTGTTAAGACCATAATACATTGCGTGGTAAACACTTCCCTCTGTAATACTTCGACCTGGATCGTCATAAGAAGGAACACCCAATATTTTTTCTCTTTCTACCAAAGTTCCTTGCCCATCACCTTTGTCACCATGACAAACTGCACAATAAACAGTATAAAGAGCTTTACCTTCAGTTAAATTATCCTCTGTGTAAGGTAAAGGGTTTTTTAAATTTGCTTTAGCATCCTCTCTTCCCTCAGGTGTATTTTCGTAATCATAAGGCATCCAACCTCTAGAGATGCTTCCTTCTACCGGCAATTTAGCTTCCTGCTGATTCGCAAAAATATCGTATGACCCATAAGGCTCGTAAGGAACTGGTCGATACATATCAGGAAAATACTGGTAGTTACGATCGTTATCATCTGCACAGGAAGTAAAAAAACCTGCGATTATAATAAAGACTATAGATTTATGAAATAAACTTCTCATCTGGTCTATTTATTATCAATTAATTTAATTTCTGCAGCACCCGTATCGTATAAAAACTTTGTAAGGTCGTCTACGTTATGATTTGTTGCGTCGATTTCCATTAAGAACATATCATCGGTTGTTCTTGGATCTGGATTTTCAGCTTTTTTAAAAGGTGCCAATCTACTTCTCATATAAAAAGTGATTACCATTAAGTGAGCCGCAAAAAATACCGTCAACTCAAACATAATTGGCACAAATGATGGCATATTGGTTATAAATGAAAAGCTCGGCTTTCCTCCAATATCCTGAGGCCAATCTTGAACCATCATAAAATTCATCATCAAAATGGCTACCGATAAACCTGTAATACCGTATAAAAAAGAAGTTATCGCCAGTCTTGTAGGAGCTTCACCAATCGCTTTATCCAAACCGTGGACAGGAAAAGGAGTAAAGACTTCTCCAATGTGATAGCGCGCTTCACGAACCTGCTTTACAGCCTGTAAAAGCAGATCATCATCATTATAAATAGCGTGTATTGTCTTTGATGCCATCTTGGTTATTTATTTTTTAGTTCGGTTGCCTGAGCATTCCAATCACTACGATTACTAGCAATAGGGAAGCTTTCTATAACTTCATCAAGCAAAACATAATCTTCATTCGTCAAATTAGCCACCTGGCCATATTTGTATATTCCTACTTGATGCAAACGTTGCTCCAACAACGGCCCAACATTATCAAGTTTTTGCAAATCATCAGCCTTTTGCATTTCGGGATTGAAAGTTCCAATCCTTTCTAACATTACATCAAGGCGATTTTTTTGAGCTTCAGTGATTCCCAATCCATCCGCATTTACCGTTGCCTCATGGCCTTCTCCAGCTTCCTTTTCAGTAGAAGTATCACCAAAGAAATTACCTTTTCCCTCAATATTTGCCGCCGGCTCTTTAGAAGTAGGATCATTATCTACATGATGAGCAACGTCATCACCATGTTTAGCTCTTAGATTCTTATAGTACTCACCAGATGATTTCAAGATAGTCTTAACTTCTGCCTGAGCGATCACTGGGAATGTTCTTGCATATAATAGGAACAAAACAAAGAAGAATCCAATTGTACCAATAAATACACCAATATCAACAAATGTAGGAGAAAACATTGCCCAAGATGATGGGGTTCTACCTTTACTTAAGTCGATCACAATAATATCAAAACGCTCAAACCACATTCCAATATTAATAACAAGAGCTACAATAAACGTCCAAAGAATGTTTCTTCTTAGCTTTTTAAACCATAAGGTTAATGGCACTATAAAGTTACAAATAATCAATGCCCAAAAAGCCCAAGCATAAGGTCCTGTTGCAGCACCAAAAGATAAGTAAGTATAGTTCTCGTAACTAGTACCAGAATACCATCCTATAAAAAATTCAGTAATATATGCTACGGAAACAATACCTCCAGTAAGTAGGATAACTTTGTTCATATATTCAATATGAAGAACAGTAATATAATCCTGAAGATTTACCACTTTTCTCATAATGATTAATAAGGTTTGTACCATTGCAAAACCTGAAAAGATCGCCCCTGCTACGAAGTAAGGAGGGAAAATAGTACTGTGCCATCCTGGAACTACCGAAGTCGCAAAGTCAAAAGATACAATGGTGTGTACCGAAAGTACTAAAGGAGTTGCTAAACCGGCTAATACCAAAGATACTTCTTCGAATCGCTGCCAGTCTTTAACACGACCACTCCATCCAAAACTTAATATTCCGTATATTTTTTTCTGAAACTCATTTGTTGTTCTATCACGAAGCATCGCAAAATCAGGAAGTAAACCAGTCCACCAGAATACAAGAGATACAGAAAGATATGTAGAAATCGCAAATACATCCCAAAGTAAAGGTGAATTAAAGTTTACCCATAGGGAACCAAATTGGTTTGGAATTGGAAGTACCCAATATGCCAACCATGGACGTCCCATGTGTATAATTGGGAATAAACCTGCCTGAACTACCGCAAAAATTGTCATTGCCTCTGCAGAACGGTTAACTGCCATTCTCCATTTCTGACGGAATAACAATAATACGGCAGAAATCAAAGTTCCGGCATGCCCAATACCTACCCACCAAACGAAGTTGGTAATATCCCAAGCCCATCCAATGGTCTTGTTTAACCCCCATACTCCGATTCCTGTAGAAACAGTATAGATTATACAACCTAATCCCCACAAAAATGCAATTAAGGCAATTGTAAATACTATGTACCAGGATTTATTAGCTCTACCAAGTACAGGCGCTCCTACTTCAACACTTATATCATGATAAGTCTTCTCTCCGGTAACCAGAGGTTCTCTTATAGGTGCTTCGTAATGTGACGACATATTTCTAAAAAATTGATTCTTATTACTTAATTATTATGCTTCAGCAGTATTAGTGATTTTAGCCTGATACATTACGTTTGGCTTCGTACCGATACTTTCTAACAAATGATAAGTTCTATCATCATTTTGCATTTTAGCAACTTTAGATTCCTTATCGTTTACATCTCCAAACTGAATAGCTCCAGTATCACACGCTGCTGAACAAGCTGTACGGAATTCACCATCTTTGATTTCTCTTCCTTCGCGCTTAGCATCCAGAATTGTTTTTTGTGTCATTTGAATACACATAGAACATTTCTCCATAACTCCGCGAGAACGTACTACAACATCTGGATTCAATACCATACGACCAAGATCGTTATTCATATGATAATCAAATTCCTCGTTCTGAGCGTAATTAAACCAGTTAAATCTTCGCACTTTATAAGGACAGTTGTTAGCACAGTATCTTGTACCTACACATCTATTATAAATCATTTGGTTTTGCCCTTGTCTACCATGCGATGTTGCTGCAACTGGACAAACAGTTTCACAAGGTGCATGGTTACAATGCTGACACATTACAGGCTGAAATGCAACCTGTGGATTATCATAAGAAGGATCTTCTATAGTATCGTAGGTCTCAAAAGCAGGAAGATTTATTAATTTCTCTTGTTCTTCTTCAAAAGTATCGCCAGCAGAATAGTATCTATCTATTCTTAACCAGTGCATATCCCTAAACTTTCTTACCTCATCCTTACCAACAACAGGAACATTGTTTTCTGAATGACAAGCTATAACACAAGCGCCACATCCAGTACATGCATTTAGATCTATAGATAAGTTGAAATGATGACCGATAGATCTATCGAAAGAATTCCAAATATCAGCTTTCTGATCACTTACTGGAATCTCCTGATGATTATAATCTACCTCAGGAACACTATTCCATTCATGTTTAGATTTTGTGGTAAGAACAGATAAACTAGTTTCTTTAACAATATCATCACGACCTGCTAGTGTACTTTGCATCTGAACACTGGCAAACTCATGAGTTCCTGCAGCTTTAGTAACAGATACATTTTGGAAAGCACTAAAATTCTTATATAATGGATAGGCATTTACACCTACTTGCATCTCTTCTTGCATTCCTTCTTTCTTACCATAGCCTAAGGCTAAGGCAACAGAACCTTTTGCTTGACCTGGCTGTACTATTACAGGCACATTCTTAAGTGTTGTATCACCAACACTAATATCTACATAATTTCCGTTTAAAGCTCCGTTGGAAACAATTTCGTTCTCCAAATCTAATTTATCTGCATCTGCTTTAGAAATCATCAGATAATTATCCCAAGTTGTTCTTGTTATAGGATCTGGAAGTTCTTGCAACCAAGGGTTGTTAGCTTGCTCACCATCTCCCATCGAAACTTTGGTATAAAGCGTAAGCTCCAAATCACCTTTTTCTTGGGCAGATGCATTCAATTTTCTCAATGATGAAGCATCGTTGTTTGATGGAGCAAAACCTTCAGAAACCGGTAAACTAACAGGGCTGGTTCCTTCAAAAACACCGTCATGTAATGCCTGATTCCATCCACCAGATAAACTACCAGACCATGTTTCCTTAATATAATCGTGATAAGAGTTGCTATTACCAGACCATTTTAAAAGACACTCTTGAAATTGACGAGTATCAAATAAAGGTCTAATGGTAGGCTGCATTAAACTGAATTGTTTATCAGTAAACTGAACATCTCCCCAACTTTCAAGATAATGAGGGGTCGCAGCAATATATTTACAAAGTTTAGCTGTTTCGTCTTCCTTCATGGTAAATGAAACAGTTAAATCTACATTCTTAATACCTTCAATAAATTCAGAAGCATTAGGAAGACTATAAGCAGGGTTTGTTCCCACAATCATTAGCGCTCCTACATTGCCAGAATTCATATTTTTAACAAGTTCAGTAACCTGTGCCGTATTACCTTGACGCGTCAAACGAGCATTATCAGTGTCCATAATAGAACTACCTAAAGCTTCATTAATTGACAAAACAAGAGCCTGCGCATCAGCATCTGGAATACCAGAAACTACAACACCTTTACTTCCCGCCTTTCTTAATTGACTTGCTGCTTTTACAACTGCATCATCAATTTTGGAAGAAAGCTCACTTGTAGAATTTCCTCCAACTATATATCCATAAAGCGCAGCTAAAATAGCCTTTTGCTCTGATGGTTTTGCAAGTACACGTTTATCTGCTTTGGCACCTGCCAAAGAAAGATTTGATTCAAATTGTACGTGTCTTGACATTTTTCCATTATTTGGAATACGACTTTTAGCATAACTAACGTCGTAACCTCCGCCTTGCCAATCACCCAGAAAATCAGCTCCTATAGAAACTATAGCTTCCGCTTCACTAAAATCATAATTAGGAAGCGCTCTTCTTCCATATCTAGCTTCAAAGGCTGAAAGCGCTGCGTCTTCAGAAACCGCATCATAAGTAACATGCTTTACGTTAGCATATTTCGCACTAAATTCCTGAATAAGCTTAGTTGTACTAGGGCTAGCAAAAGTTTGTGTAAGTAAAACAATCTCTCCTGAAACCGAATTAAGAGCAGATCCCACTTCACGATCAAATTGCTCCCAAGATACATTCTTACCATCGATCATTGGGCGCTTCACTCTTTTCTTATCATATAAAGAAAGAACCGAAGCATGAACACGAGCACCACCCGCAGCTTTTACTTTCGCAAGATCATTATTTTCAATCTTAATTGGTCTACCCTCTCTGGTTTTAACCAAAACACTTTGAAAATCGAATCCGTTTGCTATGGTAGAAGCATAATAGTTAGCTACCCCAGGAACTATACGCTCTGGTTGAACTACATAAGGAATTGATTTAACCACAGGACCTTCACAGGCTGCTAGAGAAGCAGCCGCAGTACTAAACCCAACATACTTTAGAAAATCCCTTCTAGAAGTTTTTGAATTACTTAAAGATTCCTCATCACTAAGAAAATCCTCTACAGGAATCTCCTCTGCAAATTCTTTTTGTTTTAGCGTCTCAACAACAGAGCTACCTTTTAGCTCTTCAACACTTTTCCAGTATTTTTTGTTTGATGACATATATATCTAGATATTTACTTCTTAATTTATATCTGCTAACGCAGTTATTAATAGTGGCATTTACCACATTCAAGACCACCCATTTCAGCAATAGTAAGCTCTTCTACACCATACTTCTTAGAAAGCTCTTCGTGGATTTTCTCATAATATTCGTTTCCTTCCATCTGAACACTCGTTTCACGGTGACAGTTTATACACCATCCCATAGTAAGAGGAGCTTCCTGATGCACAACTTCCATTTCCTGAATAGGACCATGACAGTGCTGACATTGTACTCCTGCTACAGTAACGTGCTGCGAGTGGTTAAAATAAACGAAATCTGGAAGATTATGAATTCTTACCCATTTAACTGGCTTCTCTTCTCCCGAGTATGTTCTAGTTGCAGGATCCCATCCTACAGCATCGTATAATTTTGCAATCTCACCATCATAGAATTCTTTAGAATGATCTTCAGTAGCAGTTTCAGGTGCAACTTCAGAGATAGCTTTATGACAATTCATACAAACATTCAATGATGGAATTCCTGAAGACTTAGAAACTCTTGCTGAAGAGTGGCAATACTTACACTCAATTCCATTATCCCCTGCGTGAATTCTATGGGAATAGTGAATTGGCTGAATTGGTTGATAACCTTGATCCACTCCAACCTGCATCAAGAATCCATAAGCGAAATAACCAACACCTAAAAGTACAACTATTGAAAAAACAAGTACTAAAAACTGATTTTCAACAAAAGATTGCCAAATTGGCTTTCCTTTTGGCTTCTTAGGAAGTGAAACTCCGCTAGCCGCAGCAAAATTATTGAGCGTTTTATTCACTAAGAACAAAACAACCAACAGCATAATCAAAACAAAGATCAGAATACCCAATATGATATTCACAGAAACTTCTCCTCCAGATCCACCCTGGCCTTCAGCTTCTCCTCCACCAGTGGCGGCAGTAGAAGTTTCTGGTTGCGGCTGCTCTACATAAGCAAGAATATTATCGATATCTTCATTGCTTAACTGAGGAAAAACTGGCATTGCAGTACCATTGTATTCCTGATAAATCGCCTCTGCATCTGCATCCCCAGAAGCTCTTAGCTCTGCGTTATTTTTAATCCATGCATAAAGCCATTCTTTATCATGCCTAAGTGTCACTCCGTTTAGTGCCGGACCAATACTAGCTGAGTATGGTTTATGACATGCTGCACACAAAGAATTAAACAAACCTTTACCGGCTGCCGGATCTCCAAGTTCTGCTGAAGCGGATGCATCATCTTTTCCTGCAGCTGTCTTTGGCTCACCGGCCTCGACATCTGTAGAATCCTGAGAAAATCCCGTTACAGAGAACGAAAGAAAAAACGCTACAATTAAGAGCAGTCGCGAAGTTGAGTGGCGGTATTTCACCTTTTTCATATTACAAGTTGAATTAACGTCTAAACTTTGGTACGGTTTTTAAGATTAAAATCTGTACGTAAAAACTCAGAATCGCACCATTAAATTCAGGCACAAAAGTAATACTTAAGTTCGATTTTGTGAATGTTACAGAAGTGTTAATCGGTAATTTATACTAGTTCTAAATAATAAAATAGCTAGAATCTTAGTTATTAAGTTTTACATTTGTCCATAAAATCATAGCTATGAATATTTTAAGCATACGAAATATCTCGTTAGGCTTATTCCTTGGTTTTTCAGGAATAGCCGTTTCTCAAGAAAATTCAGCAAAAATTAACATTTCAGAAGATGAAATGATAACTCAATTAATTGATACGAAAACAGAACTTCAAAAATCCTACACGATAGGGGATCGTTTTGCAATTCAGATCTTTAGCGGAAATTCCAAAGGTGCTAGCGAAGAGATAAAACACTACGAATCTCTATATAATTACAGTGCTAGAATTAAGTATGAAGAACCAAATTATAAGGTTTGGGTAGGAAACTTTAGAAATAGAATAGAAGCAGACAGAGCTCTTTTAACGCTAAAAGAAGCATACCCCTCAGCTTTTATCCCAAAACCCAAAAGGAAGTAAACCAATTAAATTTTAAACATAAAAAAAGGCCGCTTATTGCGGCCTTTTTTTATTCTCAATTCACGCTTAAAAGCGCGAAAAATTTATTTCAAGGTTTTCTTAACCTCTACTTCTCTAAAGGCTTCTATAACGTCACCTTCTCTAATATCATTGTAATTTTTAACCTGCATACCACAGTCATATCCTTTAGCTACTTCTTTCACATCGTCTTTGAAACGCTTAAGCGAAGCAAGCTCTCCAGTATAGATTACCACGCCATCTCTAATCAAACGAATACCCGCGCTTCTGTATATTTTACCTGAGGTAACCATACAACCTGCGATTGTTCCGATTTTCGATATTTTAAAGGTTTCTCTAATCTCTGCTGTACCGGTAATTTCTTCTTTCAATTCAGGAGAAAGCATACCCTCCATAGCATCTTTAAGATCATTGATAGCATCATAGATAATAGAATATGTCCTGATGTCGATTTCTTCTTTATCGGCTACCTGTCTGGCATTACCAGCAGGTCTCACGTTAAATCCAATTATAATCGCATCGGAAGCTGAAGCTAACAATACATCACTTTCAGTAATTGCTCCTACTCCTTTATGAATAATGTTAACCTGTATCTCTTCAGTAGATAACTTCTGGAAACTATCTGTTAAAGCTTCTACAGATCCATCCACATCACCTTTCAAGATAATATTAAGTTCTTTAAATTCTCCTAAAGCTATACGACGTCCAATCTCATCTAATGTTATATGACGTTGTGTTCTTACGTTTTGTTCACGTTGCAGTTGAGTACGTTTCGCAGCAATATCTTTAGCTTCACGCTCGTCTAACATCACTTTGAACTTATCTCCCGCTTGTGGAGCTCCATCTAAACCTAGAATAGAAACCGGAGTTGATGGACCGGCTTCTTTAATCTCGTGACCGCGCTCATCATGCATTGCTTTGATCTTACCACTATGGCGACCTGCTAAAACATAATCACCAATCTTAAGTGTACCAGCCTGAACAAGAATTGTGGCTACATATCCACGACCGCGATCCAAGAACGCTTCCACAACCGTACCGTTGGCAATTTTGTTAGGATTCGCTTTTAGCTCAAGAATTTCGGCTTCAAGAAGTACTTTTTCCAGCAACTCTTTAACACCCATTCCTGTTTTAGCTGAAATATCATGAGATTGAACTTTACCTCCCCAATCTTCCACTAGAAGATTCATTGAAGCTAATTTCTCTTTAATTTTTTCTGGATTGGCTGTTGGAAGATCTGATTTGTTAATTGCAAATATAATCGGAACTCCTGCTGCCTGCGCATGAGAGATAGCCTCTTTAGTTTGCGGCATCACATCATCATCTGCAGCAATTACAATAATAGCAATATCGGTTACCTGCGCACCACGTGCACGCATTGCTGTAAAGGCCTCGTGACCTGGTGTATCCAGGAAGGCTATTTTTTGCCCACCCTCTAATTCTACACCATAAGCACCAATATGCTGTGTAATACCACCACTCTCTCCTGCGATCACATTTTCCTTACGAACATAATCCAGAAGTGATGTTTTACCATGATCAACATGCCCCATTACTGTTACGATAGGAGCTCTTTCTACTAAATCTTCAGGATCGTCCTCAACAACTTCAACAGTTTCTTCAACATCTGCAGTTACAAAATCAACTTCGTATCCAAATTCATCTGCAACAATAGAAAGCGTTTCAGCATCTAATCTCTGGTTCATTGTAACCATCATACCAAGAGACATACAAGCTGAAATAACTTTGGTAACAGAAACATCCATCATTGTAGCAACTTCACTTACCGTAACAAACTCTGTTACTTTAAGCACTTTAGAATCTGATTCCTGTTTTGCAAGATCTTCTTCTGAACGTTGACGGTGTTGATCCCTTTTATCTCTACGATACTTAGCACCTTTACCTTTACTAGATTTACCTTGAAGTTTCTCTAGTGTTTCGCGTACTTGCTTTTGTACTTCTTCTTCACTAGGCTCTTCTTTAGTAATCGGTTTACTACGTTGCTTAGTATTACGTCCTTTATTGCGGTTATTATTAGAACCCCCACCTTGATTAGGACCTCCTTTTACATCTTTACTAATTCTACGACGACGCTTTTTACGATTACCTTTTTTGTCATCGCTAGCAGCTGTTTTTTTATCGTCTTTTTTCTTAGCAGGTTTTTTAAATTTAGAAAGATCAATCTTCTGACCAGTAAAATTAGGACCGTCTAATTTTGTATAATTAGTCTTAATTCGGTTATCCCCTTCTCCTTCAGAAGCTTCAGGCTTGCCTTCAGTTTCTTCTTTTACATTTTCCTGCTTAGGCTGTTCTTTTTTAGGGGCAGCTTCTTTTTGCTCTTTAGCATCATCAGATTTTGGCTTAGGCTTATGATCGGCAGATTTTTGGGCTGGCTTATCCTGCTGATTTTGTGTTTCCTTTTCCTCTTTCTTAGCTACTTTTTTAGGCTCCTCTTTTGTAGATTCGTCCTTTTTTTGCACTTCTTTTTTCTTTTCACCTTGTTGTTGATCGAGATCGATCTTACCAACGGTTTTAAGACCAGAAAGTTTGGTTCTAGAAGTTATCGCTTCTTGCTCCTGCTGCTTTTTAATCTCCTGCTCCTCCTTAAGCCTTACCTCTTCAAGCTTTTCTTGCTCCTTCCTTTTCTCCTCCTGCTCGCGCTCGCGGGCCAGACGTAATTCTTCTTTCTCTTTTTTCCGCTCTTCACTTACTTCTTTGGAAGCTACTTTTTTGCTTTTATCCGTCTGAAACGCATCAAAAAGAACTTGATAAGTCTCCTGAGAAATTTTAGCAGTAGGACGTGCTTCAATATCATGCCCCTTAGAGTTTAAAAACTCCACAGCCCGGTCCAGCGAAATATTGAATTCACGTAATACTTTGTTTAATCGCATTGTTTTTGCTTCAGCCATAAATTGCCCTCTAAATTAACCTCTTTTGTTTATTATTACAATAAATTATTCTTCGAATTCTTCGCGAAGAACATTGAATACCTCACGAATAGTCTCTTCTTCCAAGTCAGTACGCTTAATTAAATCATTTACATCTTGTTCTAAAATACTTTTTGCAGTATCAAGACCAATTTTTGCAAATTCTTTAATTACCCAGTCTTCAATTTCATCAGAGAATTCAGACAATTCTACATCCTCTTCTACTCCTTCTCTAAAGACATCTATCTCGTAACCTGTTAATTGCCCCGCTAGTCTTATATTATGACCTCCACGACCAATTGCTTTAGAAACCTCTTCAGGCTTAAGCATAACTTCAGCCCTTTTATTTTCTTCGTCGATCTTAATAGATGTGATTTTCGCAGGACTTAAAGACCTGGTTATAAATAACTGATCGTTATTTGTATAATTAATCACATCAATATTTTCGTTACCAAGTTCTCTCACAATACTGTGAATTCTTGATCCTTTCATCCCAACACAAGCTCCAACAGGATCAATTCTATCATCGTAAGAATCAACCGCTACTTTCGCTTTTTCGCCAGGCACACGTACCACTTTTTTTATGGTAATTAAACCATCAAAAACCTCAGGAATCTCTTGTTCGAATAATTTTTCTAGAAATACAGGTGCAGTTCTAGATAAAATTATACTTGGTTTATTCCCTTTAAGCTCTACACTTTCAATAACACCTTTTACATTTTCTCCTTTTCGAAAGAAATCTGATGGAATTTGTCGATCTTTTGGAAGAACAATTTCATTCCCTTCATCGTCTAAAAGGATTATTGCACGATGTCTAATATGATGAACTTCTGCAGTATAAATTTCTCCTTCAAGATCTTTAAACTGCTTATATATATTTGTATTGTCATGCTCATGAATCTTGGAAATTAGATTTTGCCTTAATGCCAAAATCGCTCTACGCCCAAGATCTATTAATTTAACTTCTTCAGAAACATCCTCGCCAACTTCAAAATCTGGCTCAATTTGTCGTGCTTCTGTTAGTGATATTTCCTGATTTGGATCTTCTACCTCACCATCGGCAACAACAACTCGGTTTCGCCAGATCTCTAAATCTCCTTTATCGGGATTTACAATGATATCAAAGTTATCATCCTCACCATACTTCTTTTTTAAAGCATTTCTAAACACATCTTCCAAGATCGCCATCAATGTTACACGATCTATCAACTTATCATCCTTAAACTCTGAAAATGAATCTATTAAGGCGAGATTTTCCATACTAAGACAATTAAAATGTTATCATAACTTTAGCTTCAACAACTGCTGAATATTCTAATACAGCTTCCTTCTCTACCGTCACCTTCCCTTTACCAACAGGTTTAGGTTCACGTGCTTTCCAGCGCAGTTTAAAATTGGTTTCTGTAGCATCGATTAAATTTCCTTCAAATTGTTCATTTTCAGTTTTAACCTGCAACTTTCTTCCAACATTTTTTTTAAACTGTCTTGGGAGCAGCAATGGCTCAGATACTCCTGCAGAAGTTACTTCTAAAGAAAAATCCTCTTCCTCTCTATCTAAATTATGCTCTACCTTACGGCTCACATTAATGCAATCTTCTACAGATACTCCTTTATCACCATCAATAACCACTCTTATTTGATTATCCGGCGTCACCATAAGGTCAATCAAAAATAAGGAATTATTCTCATCGAATGCTTCTTGTAGTAACTTTTCTACTTTCTCCTTCAACTCCATACTGGTTATAAAAAGAGGGGACTTTATGTCCCCTCGCTGTACTTTTTTAGTTTCAACGATGCAAATATAATAATAATTCCCGAGAAAGAAAACCAGGCAATTAGGCAAAAATCTTTGTAAATTTATTATGCGGTTTAAAACCCATTAAAATTGACCACTATGAAAAAGATTTTGGTTCCCACAGATTTTTCAGAAATTGCTAAAAATGCACTTAAATCTGCAGCAAAAATAGCTACTAAATTTAACGCTGATATTTATTTACTGCATATGCTGGATCTTCCGCTTCATCTTGCTGACCCGGTTTTACAGAACAACGAAAACATACCGGAAGCACTATATTTTATGAAACTTGCTCATCAGCAATTCAGCAAAATAAAGCATATGGATTTTCTCAAAAATATAAATATTCACGAAGCAGTTCAGTTTAATTATGCGTTTAAAGGCATTACTGAATTTGCTAAAAATAATGAGTGCGACCTGATCGTAATGGGATCACATGGCAGTAGCGGATATAAAGAAATGTTTATAGGATCTAACGCAGAAAAGGTAGTTCGCGAATCTGAAATACCTGTTTTGGTCGTTAAAAAGGAAGTTTCAGACTTCAACATTAAAAAATTCGTTTTAGCGACAGATGCAGATCTAGACAACAAAAAAACACTTTTAAAAGCGGTTCATTTTGCAAAATTATTCGAAACAGAACTTCATTTATTGTTTGTAAATACACCCAATAATTTCACCACTACAAAACAAGCTTATGCAGATTTAGAGGAATTTCTAGAAGAAATTAAATTAAACAATATCGAAAAGCATATTTATAATGACGTGAGCATCGAGAAGGGAATTTTAAATTTTGCCGAAAAATTTAATGCAGATTTAATAGGAATTATCACTCACGGACGCAAAGGACTTTCACACTTTTTTAATGGAAGCATAAGCGAAGATTTAATAAATCATGCCTCTAGACCGGTAATAACTTTTAAGATCTAAACAAAGGTTTTAAGAGCACCTTTACGAATACAAGACCATAGATAATTCCAGAAAGATTTAGTTTTATCTCGCTCAATTTCTAAACCTTTATTGGCATTTTTTCCACTTTCGCCGTTATGATTTACAAATATATTCGCAATACTTGTTAGAAATCCACTTTTTTCTGTTCCGTCATTTTTAAGAACTTCAACTTTAAAATCCTTATAAGCAATATTTACTCCTCCGGTAGCTTTACTTCTGTTTCCAGAAAAATCATATTTCATAGAAGTTATAGCACCTTCAGCCTTCACATTCATTCCCGGCTCCAAAAATCCATTAATACTTCTAGCAGAAAGCGTCCCCATGCTTCCGGAAACATTAAAATAGTCACTAAGATTATTTACTTTAAATCCCCAATTTAAATTTATTGGCGCTTCATTCATAAAATCAGCATTAGCACTAATACTTGTTGTTGGAAATTCCTTCTTTTCGCTAAAATTGGTAAGATTTGCTATGGTCGCGTTTAGATTAGCGAAAATTACTTTTCCAGGTTTACGATCTGCTTTCATTCTTTCCTCATAAGCAATTCTCGAATTTGAAATTTGAAGAGTATCCAATTTTAGCAGAAATGACATTTTTCGTAGCATTTCACTGTACATTGGTTTTACAGAAGTATCGTCTGGCAATGTTTTATCTCGATAAATTTGAAAATCGGCATTTTTAACGAGAGCTCTACCCACTAAAACTTTCAAACTATCATTTCTAAACCCATAATCCGTATTTTGAAAAGCCAAACTATCAATTTTTAGATCGTACATATCTTTTTCTATATCGGTATGTTTTTGAAATTCTTCACGAGAATATTTAGAGCTTAGATGAATACTTTCTAAAAAGCTTTCGTTATTATTTATACTAATCGCCGCAACATTCAATTGATGCCTTTTATCGACATTCAATTTTACAGAATCTAACTTCAAACTAAAATTCCCATATTTAAACGGAATCTTATTAGCAATAGTAGCGCTACTTAAAAAGATTTCGTTGAGCTCAAAATCAAAAGTATTTATCAGCAATGTACGCTCTTGGATGCTATCTAATATTTTAAAACTCCCCTTTTTAATATTGAAGCTATTCACCGTAATTTCCTTTTTGAAATCCTTCGATTTATCATCGCTTCCTTTTGACTTCTTGCTACTCTCAGCCGAATTGCTTTTAGAAAAATAAACGATTTCAGGATCCAGAATCGCAACATTACTTATCTCGACATCACCACTTACCAACAACTTCCAATAATCCAGACCAGCTAGATTTATACCATTCGATTTTAAATCTACACTGCCTTTACGTATACTTATTTGAGATAGATTCGCTTGGTTTTGAAAAATATTAATGTTTAAATCGTCAAATTGAAGCTCGGGCAACTCTTTTTGAAGTAAAGAAATTGCTTTTTTTTCGACAAAAGAATTTGCGAAGAAACTTGAGATAACCACTGCGACAATTATTAATGAAATCACAGTAACCGTAATTTGTTTTTTGGTCAAGATGTCCTTATTTAATTGAAATGTACGATTCTATTATGACCAAGGTAACATGATTAAGAATTTTTAACTAAAAACTTTAAATTAAGAAAATTACCAAAGTTAAATTTACGTCAAAAATTAAAATTTTTTACTAGACTACGAGATTAGAAATTATATTTGCAACAACTAATTGCTAACCAATGATTTTTAAATTGAGCCTTAAGATACTGTTTGTAATTGCTGAAATTTTCTTGGCATTTTACAGCTTTGCTATGAGCGACAGCCTATTGGTTAAATTTATTTTCTTTGCTTTTACAGCGGTGATCATTGCGTTTGCACTTACTAAAATCACCAATAAATTCTTACCCGTAGATAAAGACTACATTTCTAAAGAGCAAGAAGACGGTACCGGTGAATAATCGATATCAGCTTATGCGCTTAGTTTCCATTTCAGACACTCATAATAAACACGAAGATCTTCATTTACCCGATGCAGATATTTTGATTCATTGTGGTGATTTTACTGAAGGAGGTTCAAAAAAAGAAACTTTAAATTTTCTTGAATGGTTTTCAAAACAACCATACCAACATAAAATACTCGTTGCGGGTAACCATGATTTTTATCTAGAAAAACATCAGCAGGAAATTTCGAATATCATTCCTAACAATATAGTCTACCTTGAGGATAGTGGAATTAACATAGAAGGAATTACTTTCTGGGGAAGCCCTTATACTCCAAGTAATGTTAATTGGGCATTTGCTTTGGAAAGAGGAAGAGCAATTCGAAAAAGATGGAATCTTATTCCACAAAACATAGACATTCTCATAACTCACACCCCTCCCTATGGGATTTTAGATGAAAGCCAAACCTATAAGAATATTGGTTGTGAAGAATTATTAAAACACGTAGTAAATATAAAACCCACACTACACCTTTTTGGGCATGTTCACGACGATTTCGGAAAGAAGAATATAGGACCTACATTATTTGTAAATTCTGCCGTGATGGATAATAAAATGAGGCTTATTAACGCCATTAGTACTATAGACTTCTAAAAGAAAGATTTTGAGACGGAAAGACCTGCTGCAAAATTAGAATTCTCGTCTGAAATATCTAAAGCTCCCATTACATCTACGTTCATAAAACTTCTTAGTAAACCTATTTTCAGGTAGGTCGAAACAACTTCAGGCTGCACCTTAAATAAAGAACGCTCATCATCTGCATCATAATGCCTATATTTCATATAAGCGATGTTTTGATTAAATCCGTAGTTTCGTCGGTAACTAACTTTAAATTCATATGGAAAATATAATTTACCTTGAATACCCAAATGATGGGCAATCAACCTATTATTACCAACAGTAATATGGTCACCGCCATAATCTGACAAGTACGTACTGGTAATAAAAGGAATACCGATTACATTTTGCTGATAGGTCCAACCACTACTATAAACACCGCTATTAAAGTAATTATCCCAAAGATGAGGTGCGGTTTGACTTTGATTCTTAGTATAGATAAACTCATAGACAAACGAATTGATGATCCTATCTGACTTACCTGTATCATAAAAAATACCATAACGTCCGTCAGGAAAATTTTTCATGGCACTTCCAGAGCCATCTTCAAAAATACTATTATAGAAAAATTCAAACTCACCTTCATTCCTGAGCTTCCTATTATAGGAAAACTCGTAACTTCCTATATGATTTCCAATCGCATTTTCACGGTCTGTAGGTAAAGAATTATCACTTCCCGGCCGCCCAAAAAACATTCTTATATATTCAGAAAAACCAATTGCCTGATCGTCGAATCTAGGATCAGAGGGCTGCCCGCCATATTGAGCAACATGTCTAACTCCTAATTTTAAAGTTGAATTAGTACTTAGTTTATAAACTAGGGCTAAATACTTATGGTGCACATGAGTATCCTCAGTGGACCTGTGATCGTTTAAAAAATATTCACTAAACAAAGCTTCAAAGCCTAGTTGTTTACCAAAGAGAAAATAAACAGGCTTAGCTGTTTTTATTTCTATCCCAGGGAGGGAACGCGAATTATTCGACCAAAGAAGACTTTGATTTGTAGAAGCAAGTCCATTATACTTTAATTCACCATGTTTCACTCCAATTGTTGCATTAATAAATTCTGAAGCGAATTTAGCATATAATTCATCTATAAAAACATCCTTAGCTTTCCCTACTTCGTTAAATTTATCCCGATAAGCAAATGCCGATTCAAAGGTTAATTTTGAATTTTCATTGAGAAACAAAACGTAAGAAGGAGCAAGCACAGCATACACATTTGTTTGCCTACCAACTCTTCCATGATTGTTACTTTGCAACCAAAATGGCAGGGTATCATCGCCATTGACAAATGCCGCAGATTTCAACTCTAATTGAAAACCAGATTGGGAATACATCATAAAAGTTATGAAATAAAAAGATCCCGTCAGGAATCTTTTATACAATTTTAATCTGTGTCCCATATTTAAATTCTTTCTAAGTAATTCAACAAAATATCATTTCAATTCAAAATTTAATTAAAGCCCCTAGAAACGTTCTTTAAATTTTTCCCAAAAGCTTTTTTTATCCGCTCCATAAGAATATCCATACTTATTACCATAACCAAAATTTGCCAAATCAACATCGTTAAGTACAAAACTAACATCATGTAACTTTCCGGCCTTTTTAGAATCAATAGGGAATTGCAATAAATCTTTTTCTGTATAGGAGGCTCTTACCACATAAAGCGTCAGATCTGCATATTGGCTTATCAGGAAAGTATCTGCTACTAACATACATGGTGCCGTATCGAGAATTATGTAATCATACCTTTCTTCCAATATGCTAAGCATTTCGCCCAGGCGACGATGCCTTAATAATTCAGAAGGATTTGGCGGTATACTTCCTGAAGTTAAAAAATCTAAATTCTTATTATATTTTGTTTGCTCTACAAGAGTAAGTAAGTTCAAATTTTCATCAATTAAATAATCACTAACCCCCAGTTGCTTTCTAGAACCTACATCATAACGTTGTAACTGCGGATTACGTAAGTCAGCACCTACTACAATTACTTTTTTTCCCATGTTCGCCAGGGTTAAAGCCAGATTTATAGAAGTAAAGGTTTTCCCCTCTCCCTTAACTGTAGAAGTGACCAGCATTTTAATCCCTGTTTGCTTATCAGTCTTATTTATCAGCAAATACTGCATATTGGTAATTGCAATTCTAAAGGATTCGGCTAGAACAGAACGATCCGCTTCTGTAATCAAATGACTTTGCTTTTTATCAATTCTAGGGATCTCACCAACAATTGGAATCTGCTTAGCTTTTCTCTCTAAATCATCTCTATTCCTCACTTTATTATTTAGAAGATTCTTACCATAAATAATTAAAAAAGGAAATATCAAACCTATAACTAATGCTCCAAGCAATATAACTTTAGATCTAGGTGCTATTTGACCAGAAGTAAAAGCGTGATCTACAATCTTAGCCTTCGGAGCAGTAACTGCAAGGGATAGTGAATTTTCCTCCCTTTTTTGTAATAAAAATAAGTACAAAGCCTCCTTAATTTGCTGTTGCCTATCAATACCTCGATATTGACGTTCTATCGAAGGTACCGCAGAAATTCGAGACTGTATGACTTTGGCCTCATTATTTAATTCTTTCATGGAAATATCCAAGTTTGAACTCAAACGATCCAAACTTTTAATAATAACAGAACGCATTTGATCAATTTGCTGATCTAATTTTAGAATAGTAGGGTTTTTTACAGTGGATGATTCTAAGATACGATTGCGCTCTAATACCAATTGGTTATAATTTGTTACTTGTTTGTTCACACCATCACCTTCTAGTCCTAGATTTGCCGGCAAAAGATCGGAATTATTACCATCCTCAAGATAATTTAACATCGCATCAACCAATTGCATTTGAGTCATCGCTTCCTGACGTTTCTTTTTATACTCACTTGCATTTTCTAAAAAAAGCTCAGATTCTGCTTGGATATCTGTAAGTTTACGATTCTCTTTAAAAGCCTCTTTATCGATTTCTACAGAATCTAATTCGAAATTGATTATTTTTAATCTCTCGTCAATAAATTCAGCTGTGTTTGAAGCTACCAGATTTTTATCTATAATGGCTTCTTTATTATATTCTACTATTAATTGATCTATTATATCTTCCGCTTTAGCTGGAACTTCATCCTTAAGACTAATTTCAATTAAAGTAGAATTATCGTTTACTAATAAAACTTCCAAACGATTACTGTAAGAGGAAACTACTGATGAAATTGGGGAAATGGCAAAACTATATTCAATTTCACTATTTCCGCTCATTTCGAAATTTTCATTATTTCTAAATACGATATCGGCGAAACCAATATTACCAGGCTCGCCGTATTCAAACTTGAATTTTTCACCAGATTCAGCATTAGTAATAACAACACCATCTTTTTTCTCCAATTTAACTATGAAACTATTATATCCTTTTTTCACAAAATCAAACAATTTCAGCTCGTCTAATTGTAAAATACTTATTTTAAAAGGAACATTACTATAAATTTCTCGAGCAACAAATAAATCTTTTGCATAATATTTAATATTTAGATCCAAAGACTCAACGGTTTTAGTCAACATCCGTTTAGATTCCAATAAACCTATTTCATTTTCAATACTACTAGTTTGCAAACCATCTATAAAGCCCAAATCTGCAAAAGAGGATATTCCAGAACCAGGAGATTTAGTATCTTCATCTTTAATGATAATAGTTGCACTACTTCTATAAACGGAATTTGAAAATTTCAAATAAACAAATGCAATACATAAAGCAATAAATACAGATACAATAAACCATGGCCAATACTTTAAATACTTATATATTTCTTCCCTTAAATTGAATTCTTCTTCCTCCTGAAAAATTTGATATTCGCTATTCATATATAAATTATCGGGTTATTAATACAGCTAAAGAAATTAGAACAGAAGCTATGGAGATATACACAGACGCATTTCGATTATAACTTGCGGACTGAATTTGTGGGCCATTAGGCTCAACGTACACCAAATCATTTTGTTGTAAATAATAGAAGGAAGAATTAACTATATTAGCATCGGTCAAATCTAAATAAGCATGTACCTTCTCTCCGTCCTTACCTTCTCTAACCACCAGCACATTTTTACGTTTACCATAAATGCTAAGATCCCCCGCGAGACCTAAAGCCTTCGGCAAACTTATATATTCATCGTTAACTGTAAAAGTTCCAGGTCGATTTACCTCTCCTAAAACCGTTATTTGAAAATTTGATATATGTACATTGACAATAGGATTCTTAATGTAATCTGAAATTTTAGCTTCTAAAAAAGATGTCAATTCTTTTCGGTTCATTCCAATAACTTTGATAGAACCAAGAACAGGGAATTGTATTTCTCCATGAGAATTTACGAGATACTTTTGCAAAGAAGGTGTTCCTCCAATTCGAACTTCTCCCGGTTGCCCTCCTAAGCTATTACCAACATAAGGCAGATTAAAAGGCATTGCCGCCTCAATTTCATCAGCTGAAACGGTAATCGCCAATTGATCATTGGGTTTAATTTCCAAATTATTATAAATCAGATTATCAGCATCTCCTTTAAGCTGATCTATATTTTGAAAATAAACCATTTCCTCGCGAGAGACACAGGAGGATAACAATAAAAAACAGAATATATAAAGAATAAATTTGGACTTCAACATTAATATAGATTTTAGGCTAAAATAAATCTTTATAAAGATCTAAAAAATAAATTATAAAATTTAAATAATATCAATAGGCTTTTTCCTCTCCTCCTATTGCGTTCAACACTGTTTTGATAATAATTTTAATATCCAAAAGTAAAGACCACTTTTCAACATAAAAGATATCTAAACGAGTACGATTGATAATATCAGATTTCACCACTACTTCGCCACGATAGCCTTTTATTTGTGCGAGACCCGTAATCCCAGGTTTCGCATAATGCCTTACTAAATATTTATCAACAGAATTTTCGTATTCCCTTGTATGGGCTTCCATATGAGGTCTAGGCCCCACCACACTCATATCTCCTTTCAATACATTAATAAACTGCGGCAATTCATCTATACTCGTTTTCCGGATAAATTTTCCAATCTTAGTAAGGCGAACATCGTTTTTCGTCATCATTTTTGTATCTGCTTCTTTATTTACGGCCATTGAGCGAAACTTATAGCAAAAAAATGATTTTTTATTTACTCCATGTCGCTTTTGCTTAAAAAATACCGGGCCACGGGATTCCAATTTTATCAAAATTCCAATAATAGGAACTAACCATGATAGCACAAATATCAACACAAGCGAAGAAAAAACAATATCAAAACTACGCTTTGTATAGCGCGCCACATCAGTATCCAATGGTAATTTTCTTAAATTAAGAATAGGCACATTTCCAAACAGTTCGACATTCATGGCTCTCGTATAAACCTCTTTATTATCTGGTACCATTTTTATTTTAACCAGATTATTATCACAAAAAGCAATAAGTTCATTAATTTGTTCCGAAGATAACCTGGATACCATACAGTAAACTTCATCTACCGTATTGTCACGAATAAAATCGAACGCCCGATCTATATTCCCTAAATAGGTAATACTTTTAGAGGGATGATTATCGAAATACCCCCTATACCGATATCCTAGTTCCGGCTGATCAAAAATTTGACGGATCTTTTTAAGCTTCCGGTCCCTCCCAACTACCACAACACTTACAAAGTTTCCACCTTCTACACGATAGATATCTCTTAGATAATAAAAAATATAGCGATAGATTATGATAGTGGAAAAAATAACCAACAATACTTTTATCTGATATACAGGAGATATTGAAAGATTACGAAAACTAAAATTGGTAAAATAAGCCAAAGAAAAAATAAAGAACAATTCCAACACTTTATGAAAATTAGTAAAAAAGCGCTCATTTCTTTTTGTGGGATAAAAATCGATGGCGAAAGTAATCAATAACCAAGAAAGATTATAATAGACTATGGCTACGATATTATTATAGGTATCATAACTTAAAGTAAACAATGTAAAATTAATTATAATAAGATGTATTATAATTGAAACAGGTATGATTAAAGAAGACCTCTTCATATTTTTTTCAGCTATGCTGCAAAACTAATTAATAATAACGAGCTTTGCCTTAATTTCGAATATAGCTCTATCTTTTAAATTTTTCCTTTACTATTAAATATATAAATAAAGAATTGGTGTAGGCGTATCTTTTAAAAAGCCGCCTTGGCTCCTGGCTTAATCTAAAAAGCCATTCTAATGAAAATCTCTGCATTAATTTTGGTGCTCTTTTTTGCATGCCAACCATTACCGGAAGCGCACCACCAATCCCAATCATACATGCATTAATTCGTCCTCTCATCGAAGCCATCCATTTTTCCTGCTTTGGGCAGCCTAAAGCTACAAAAACAAAGCCTGCTTCACTTTGATTTATTAGCTGAATATAATCTTCTTCTTCCTCTAAATTTAAGTCCCTAAATGGTGGGCTTATTAAGCCTACTAAATTTAGGTCAGGATATTTATTTTTACAAAATTTGCTGGTTTCATCCAACATTAACTGGGTACCACCATAAAACAGCACATTGATATTTTTTTCCTCCGCTAATTCAAGTAAATCCGGTAACAAATCCATTCCTGCCACACGATCCTGCTTAATATGATACAAATAATTTAAAGCCTTAGCAAGCGGCATGCCGTCGGGCGTTACCATATCTGCATTATTAACTACTGCCGCAAAATCTTTATTTTTATAAGCCTCCACCAGCATATGGACATTTGCTACACAAGTATACGATGAAATCTTTTTTTCTGCATAACGGGTTAAATCCTTAATAAAATCCTGATATGATTTAATAGAAATATCAATACTTATAAGTCTCTTTCTCATCAAGAATGTCTCTTTATAAAAATTACCTATGCTCTATTTTTGCCTAAAGCATCTCTATATAGATCAACAACTTTCTTTGCTTTATTATCCCAGGACAACTCTAACTGACCCTCAATACAATTGATAGACATTTCTTTTAATAAATCCCTATTTTCAAATAGATAATTTAATTTAGAAGAAAATTCGGATACAGACTTTTCTGGTGAAGAAAGTTTAATTTTAACCCCTATTTTTTCATTAACAATAGCCCCAAATCCGCAGGCATCAAAACAAAGGACTGGTAATTGATTAGAAATCGCTTCAAGAACAACGGTAGAAGTATCTTCACTTACACTGGTAAAGAAAAAAACCTGCATTTTCTTCATTTTCTTCAACACCATTACATGAGGAATACTTCCATAAAAAATAACCTGATTTTTTATACCCAAAGTTTCTACCATTTTATTTGCACTAATTTCCTGCTGCTTAGAACCACTTCCGACAACATGCAAAATAATATCTGGATTGTTTGCTCGAGCTATACTTTTTAAAGCCAAAAGTAATTGCTTTCGAAAATCAAATTTACCTACCCAAAGAAGATTTAACTTTTTTGAAAAGAATCTATTTGCAGAAAACCCGCTATTCGTAGGATAGCTTCCAGTTTCAGAAATAATTACTGAATCTAATCTTTTATATTTTTTTAAAGCATTATGAGAATCGGGAATAGAACTTATAAGTACATCAGCACGTTTTAGAGCTTTGTTTACCCTAATATCATTATTAAGCTGGTAAAGGTTAAGAAAGTTCTTTAGTCTGTTAAAAAGCTGATATTTAATACCTGCACCTTCCAAATAATTTACAGGAAATTTCTTTAATCCACCTATCGGCCCCCAAACTAAAGGAATACTTTCGATTTTCCATAAATATCCAGGTTCACGAAAACCAATCATATTAAGTTGATGAAGGATATCTATATTTTTTTGTTCAACAATTTCTTTAGCTAATTGGTAAGTTTTATATTGCCATTTTTTATAATATCTATAGAAACGCCAATCCCCCTGATTCCAACACATCTTTCGAACTTCTTCTGAAACCGGGTTATAATAAAAATACATATTAGATGCCTGCGGTAATTTTTTTAGAGCTTCCTCAATATAAGCTTTAAACTCTCCCTCGGTAATTATATGTACCTCACAATACTTGGCTAAATTAATACACCAGTTCCATCCCATTCCTGGTTCGCTTCCTGTATGTGGAGAACACGCATAGACATTAATAAGAATTTTGATCATTTTAGCTGAAATTCAATAACCTTAATTTATAACCTTATTTGTAAAGCTAATATCATACCTTGGTGAAATTGCCAATTTAAATTCTTCTGGAGGCACTCCACATGCTATCATACAAATAAAAACTTCAGAGGGAGGTATATTACACAATTCCTGAAGTATTTTATCCTTTTTAGGTGTATTACTACAATTTAAGGGACATGCGCCTATTTTATTAAAATGCAAAGCATACAAAAGATTCATTAAATACATTCCCCCATCAACAAAAGCTTGATTCCTTTCAAAAGAATGACCAAACACGCCCAACTCAGATGTAACAATAATTAATTTATCAGCCAGATGACCAAAACCTCTATTTCCTCCTTGGATTTTTAATATTTCTTGAATAAGCCTTTTATCAGTAAAAACATAAGTTCTCCATGCCTGCCTATTACAGGCGGAGGGTGTTTTTTTAGCTAATTCTATAGCCTTAGTAATGCTTTCTATGGGAATATTTGAATCCTTAAAGTTTCGTAAACTATGTCTTGAAACAGAAAATTTATCAAATGGAGCCATTGTATTTTTAAAATATTCTTCACTATAATTTATAAGCTGCTTAGAAACTTGACCTTCAATACCCAAAGAATTAATTCTGCTTAAACTTTCAAGGGTATTACTTTCTAATTTAAAGTTATTCTGAATATGAAAATTTTCATACTCTTTTATAACAGCAACGGCATGTTTTAACTGAGGCTCATTAATCCCAAATAACTCACTATACTTCAAACATTCGTTAATTAAAACTATTAGCTTAGGTTGTCCAAAACCTAAGCGAGTCTCTGGCATTGTCAAACCCTTTTCAAACACATGATAATGTTTAATAATATTACCCATTAACTCATTCTGGTTTTTCATTAAGAAAGAATCAGAATACTTTTTGTAACGCTTTCTATCGTAATTATACGACTGATAAATAGTATATGCTCTTAAAGTTTTATTGAAAATAAATCTAATAAAACTGTCCGGAAAAATTTTAAAGAGTAATTCTTTCATAATTTATTTATATTCAGCATTCAAAATACGCTGTAAATATCCCATCGAATCATTTCTGGATTCATTTAAGAGTCGATTAGCTTCACTAAAATTAATATTTTCAGATAACTGCCCATTATCACTTTCTCCATCTTCCCAAACAATACGATCTGATAAATTCAGCATTTCTAAAAAGTCAGTAATTCTGGAATTATTTGCCTTATTAGGTCTCAAAACTGCAAAAAATGGAATATTAAAATTAACAGAAAAAGCAGTCCCGTGAAAAGAAGTTGTTAGAACAAATTTAGCGTTTTGGAATAAGGCTATAAATTCAGAAGGTCCTGCATCTTCAATATTATGAATCCCATCTATTTTTTTATTTGCGTAAGCTCTTTTACAAATATTATATATTTCACAATTAAACTTTTGTTTTAACTCATAAGCTTTTTTCACCAATTCATCAGATTCATGTAACTTATATAGAAGAATATAATCTCCTTTTGGCAAACTATTCATGTTACCCCCATTAATAACTCGACTCCAATCATCTTTAGAAAGCAATAAAGTAGGGTCTAAAACCTGCTGTGCTTGTTTCCCAGATAACTGCTCAACTAGAGCTACCCCTTGCTTTTCTCGCACACCTATAATATCAAGATTATTAAAAAAATCGCGATATTTAGCATGTAAACTCTCAGGGATTTGTGAAACCCCAAAACTGGAAGCATAAGTCACTTTTAGCTTATCATTAGGAGCGAAATCAAGAAAATACGGAGATAATGATGTTCCAGTTCCAGGATTCCAAACTTGGTCACTACCAACCATGTAAATATCATATTCTAAGCTCATTTTACAAAGTTCCTCATAACTTCTGTATTGATCTTTAGAATAACTAGTATTGCCATTTGCATGAAACCTATAAAAATTTTTTTTCCTGTTTTTAATAGCAGCAGAAAACACAGAACTTCCTTCGATTAAAGGCGAAACCACCCTGTACATTAAAAAGTTTTTAAGTTTACTTTTTGTATCCAGTTTTAATACTGGTTGGGATAAACTAGTCGGTTTATGATTTTTATGTTTATAATATAAATAATCTATAAGTTCTGCATCATAACCTAGGTTCCTTAATTTTCTTTGAAGCGCGTAGGCTTGTAACTCAGCACCATAATTGTTTGTTCTTGATATGGTAATAATACCTATTTTTTTCATTCTTGAATTAATTAGTACTTAGTTTATTAAGATATTCTAAATGTTCTTTTTTTTGCTCAGAAGATTGGAATCTATCCCTGATTTTCTTAGCAGGAACCCCCCCCCAAATCTCACAATGCGGTATACTTTTGTTTACCAAACTACCTGCTGCTACTATAGATCCAGAAGAAATTTTGACACCCGCTAAAATTATTGCTCCATTTCCAACCCACACATCATTACCCACATAAGTCATTTCATCCTTGCCACGTGGTGCATCCCACATGCTTATTCCCGGTTCTGTAAAAGTATGATCATTCCTACCAACAAATGAAACATTACCTGCTATAAGTACATGATTTCCTAAAATTAAATCAGTTGCTACTCTAGAGCCCTTACCTATTTGCACCTTATGCCCTAAAACTATTTTACGCCCCTTGGCAAATCTTACATCTTTCATTACCCTCACAAATCCATTATATTTTACAAAAGGAAATTTAAAGTTAAATACATACCAGGTACGAAAAACGTTAAGAAAATGATTCAAAGCAAATTTTAACTTACTTGATCCTACTGGCATATTACTATACTGAAAATTCATAAAATACTATATATTATAAAAAATCATTAAAAACTTCCACATATTGTTTAAAAGACACCGGCATTAAATTAGGTCTTTGATTCTGTCTAATATGGTCTATAGAATAAAAATTGTTAAGCTCATTAACAAATTTTTCTTTATTTAGAGGCTCAAAAAGTTTTCCGTTTTTGTCTGATATAAAATCGATTGCTCCAATATGTTTGCTAGCCAAAACGGGGCAACCAAAAATCAAAGCCTCATTAACCACTGCACCAAATGGTTCAAATCTACTTGGCAATATATAAAAGTTTGCTATATCGTACCATGCATATAATTTAGCTCCTGAACAAAAACCAGCAAAAACAACTTTATCGCTAATTCCTAAAGATTTAGATTGCTCCAATAACTCATTCTTTTTACTTCCTTCTCCAACCAAAACTAATATATGATTCTTATTATTAGATTCTGCAAATGCAGAAATCAATAAATCTAATCCTTTAACATGTTCTAATCGCCCGGAATAAAGAATAATTTTTCTATCACCAAGATGAAATTTTTCTTCATATTTATTTATTATTTCAGGAAACAAACTTCTATAACTTAACAGACTTTCGGGATTTTGAATATTTGGACATACCTCCACCCTCAAATGAGGAAATACATTTCTATACCAATTCATCACCCTTTTACTATAAACAATCACTGCATCAGCATTCTTCAGTACATATTTTCTAGATTGAGCCTTTAAACCTTTTGCTGATTGAGCTATTACAATATTATCGGAAGTGGTAATGACATATTTATACTTGACAAACCTTTTATAAAATGCAAGGAGTATACTAGTAGGAGCATATTCATGAGAAAAGATAATCTTCGGCTTTACAGATTTAATTAAGCTTAAAACCCCAAACCTTATAGGTCTTTTGCCAATTCTAAAGCCCTTGTTCAAAAAAACAGTGTCTATTTCAGGTTCTAGTAGATTTAAAAGTTCATGCCTATTATACTTAAAACCTTCCCTTTCAGAATCAGTAAAAGCAATAGTTAGATCATAATATAAACTCATCTCATTAAAAACGTCAATACGCCAAGGTGGTAGATATTGGAAAAAAATTAATGCTTTTGTTTTTTTAATCACAGAAATTAAATTTTAGTTCCACAAATAAGGAGCTACAAGCCTTACATGATTCGTTATATAATGGAATAGAGCTATTCCGAAACCCTTATGCCTTTTCTCAAATTTATAAAATTCCTCAGGGTTATTTCCCAACGGTGAACGAAAAGCTTTCCAACGCTTTAGGAATGACTTTTTGGGATTACACCAAGTAGCTAATTCATGATGTAAGTCACACTTGCCTAATATTTCTGGTGCAATATACATTTTCACCCCTTCAGCTTTCGCTCGTAAACCATAGTCAAAATCTCCTAAGGCATGTCTAAAGATTGGATCATTAAGACCTACAATTTTATGAACATAAAACGGAATCAAAACTATATTTCCATTAAAATAATCACACTCTTGCGGAGATTGTTTTGGAATTAATAAACCCTTTTTCCTCGAACGACCTCCATAAGTAATCTTATTATGATCGTCAAGAGCACAAGTAGTCCCTACAATAATTGATTTATCCTTAAAATCATAAGAAGTTTTTAATAATTTTTTCAAAGCATCTTTTTTCAAATAGGTATCATCATTCAACCATAAATAATAATCAAATTCCTGCTTCTTTAAAGCAACAGTCCAGGCCAAATGCATCCCTCTATTCCAAAATAAATCTCCACTTCCCCTAATAACATTGACCTCGGGAAACCTACCTGCAACAGCTTCGGAAGTCCCATCGGTACTTCCATCATCCACCATGAAAACATCTATGTGAATATCTGAAGGTATACTTTGAATAAATAGACCGTCTAAACAGTCGAGCGTCTTCTTTTTTCTATTGAAAACAGTTAAAATTACCGCAATAGTCTTCATTATTTGATTTCTTTAATAAATCTAGCAGGATTTCCGGCCCATATTTGGTTATCTGGCACTGATTTTGTAACAACAGAACCTGCTCCTATTATGGAGTTCTTACCGACAGCAACTCCTTTGAGAATAATTGATCCAGCACCAATAAAAGCATTATCCTTAATCAAGACTGAAGCTTTTATTTTGTGTTTTAAATCCTCTTTACTTCTTCTAATATTCGAATCTAAAGAATGGAAGTCAGTATCAAAAATTTTGACACCTCCACCAATTTTAACGAAATCTCCTATAACTATTTCTTTGTAACAGATTAAAGCAGCCTGAGATATACCTACATTATTACCAATAATCAACCTTGCATCTTTATCTACAAAAAAAGTACATTTATCATAAAAACCTATAGGGTTTCCTTTAATCCCATTATGCATAGAAAAATTCTCACCTATTGTAAAATTTCCTCTACGGGCAATCATCATATAAGGGAACCCGGTTGATTTAAATTTACCGAAACAGACACCATTTCCTGTGAAAATAATATAACAAATGAATTTATCATACCTTTTAACAAGAAACTGCAAAACTTTTCTAAGAGTCTTAAAAATTATTTTAAAAAGTAATTTTAATTTCATTTATGACTATTAAATTAACTTAATAAAGCACTCTTACTAAAAAGACTTTGGATCCAATTAAAAAAGTCTTTATCATTCATGCTTCTAAAAGTTTCAGAAAAGCATACACCAACAGCGATCCATAGAACCAAAAAGTTTAAATCAAAACGGCTAAAATCCTCTATCCAACTATAAAACCACCTGAAGGCAACATACACTCCAAGAATTTTAGAAAAAATATTATTTGACATATATATTGAAGTATGGACAGCTTTAAAGAAAATAATAAAATATGCTATAACTCCAACTATCCCAAAATAATTAAAAATGTTTAATATAGAAACTTCGGAACTTTGGCGCTCATCCCTATCAGTTTCTAAACGATATTGTTTATAAGCCTCTAACCAATCAAAAAAATTACTGTCAAAACCTCGAGCCATAGATCTTCCCAAAAACCAATAATCATTATTTATTGCAGAACTTATGACCTCTTCATAAAGAAAAGTCCTAGTGTCCACCAAAAGTTTCTGATCATCATTCTTAGTATCTAAATACTCGTCAAATTTAAATACATTAAAGGTATTGTTAGCTGCGAGATAAAAAAAAGCAAAAGGCAAAACAAAAAACATCAAACTAATCAAGAAAAATATTTTCTTAGAAAAGAAATTTCTGAAATAATATAAAAAACTTAATCCAAATGGAACTATAAATTTAATTACGTTGCTTCGCGCACCACTACTTAATAATGTTATCAATAAAATTGAAAGAATACCAATAAATTTCCACTTTTTAGGTAAAATTGGAAAAAACAATAAAAAAAAACTTATGGGCATTAAATATCTTCCGTAAGCCTCAGGCAATATAAACATCAGAAAAATTGGAAATAAAGGAAATGCACAATTTTTCCAATATTTTATAATTTTACTCAATATCAATGGTGAACCAAATGCATAAACTGATATTGGCATTAAAAACACCATTAAATTACTTATTAATAATTTCCAGTCCCAATAATATTCCGACTTGAGAATACCATGCATAAATGAAAATAATACAATAATCAAGAAAAAAGATATAGGCCAAAAACTAGAAGTAATAGAATTTAATAAATAAGATTTTGTTTTAAAAAAGAGCACTAAAATAATACCGTAAATAATCCACCAAAAAAATGTATTTCCTATCGGCAGTCTGGACCATTGATTTACTGAGGATAATGTTACTAACAAAATACAGAAAGGTAAAATTTTAGTTGCATAGTAATAGGCTTTAGTTCTCATTTCCAATTCATATTAACAATATCCCACGGAGACTCATTCCACCATTCACTCTTTAATAAATTATTTCTTTCATTTTCGTCAAATCTAAATTTTATTATTTTTGCTGGAACACCTCCTACTATTGCATATGGCGGAACGTCTTTAGTCACAACAGCTCCAGTGGCTACAATTGCTCCAGTACCGATTATAACACCATCCATAATAGTTACTCTAGCCCCCAACCAAACATCATGTTCTATCTTAATTTTTTTAAATTCGATAAAATCCAAGTCTTTATCCACAACCTGAATATTAAAAGTATTTACACGTTTATAAAAAATTGGAGAAGTCGAGATCAGATGTATTGGATGACTACCTAAGCCTATATTCACCTCATGAGAAATCGAACAAAAATTACCAATTTCGGCATTCTGAACCATTGAATTTCTACCTATATAAGTATAATTTCCAATCTTACTATGATTAATTATATTACCAGATAATAAATGAGAATTCTTACCAATTTCAGAATCTGACGTAATTGTTACATTTTTATCAATAATCGCCTCTGGAAATTGTTTTCTATTCACAATATCCCGAGCGTGGGAGTTACTAGAAAAAAGTAATGCTCTAAATGCTCCCATTGGAAAATATAATAACCTCTTAAGATATTTCATAATTTTACCAATAACATGAATCCTCAACATTACCCGCAGTCTCAGGTTTCTCAATTTCAAGTGGTCGCACCCAATATTCATTCATTAATTCTGAATATTCACCATTAGAGATTTCCCACTCTTTAACCCCATAATTTGGATCTTCCCATCTTTTTCCTCTAATTCCAAAAACTAATTGCAAGGCTCCTCCTAAATGAATAGCTTTTTTACCAATTCTCTTAACATGTGCTGCTAAGGGAAAACCATAAGCCCCGGCCCCTATCAAACAAATATCAAAATCAGCTTTATCAATTTGCTCCTTCATCCCTTCCAAAGCATCAAACCAATCAATATATTCTGAACTAGTCTGACCTAAAGTCTGAACAGCTTTTATTACATCAAGAGATTTAAATTCAGGCAATATATTTGGATTTTCAAACAAATGGACTCTTTTGTCATATTGATCAAGTATTGTTTCTGAAAAGGGATGAATTACTAAAACTCTTTTATTTTCTAAAGCCTTTGTCCATGGTAAATCTGACCAAAAAGGCTCTAAATTACGTAAATGTGTTTTGTAACAATTTAAATACCCATCAAAATAATTCTCTCCATCTAACCACGAACCTAAAACATCTACCTCCTGCATATCATCGATCATCATCTCACAAAATCTTTCAATATTATTTAAAGTTGGAGGAAAAAAGCCACTCCATTCGTACATTTGATCAATAATATTATAATCCCACCACCATTTATTTTCTTCCCCTCTAATAAATTTTAAATAATTTTTCCTTCCGGACTTCACTCCTATATAATTTATTAAGCATGTTAATTCTGTAGAACCAAATCTAGCTATCATACAAGGTTCATCAGCAAGTAATCTATTATAAATAAGATTTTCAGAACTTTTAATATAAATTTTCTTTTCTGAAATTCGTTCAGAATTACTAGTGATTTTAATATACAAACGACGTAATGATTTAAGCAGAATTTTTTTTGTTTTATTCATATAAAAATTTTTATTTCCCCAATCTCGGGTATCCTCTCAAACGCCATCTAACTTTAGTAAGATAGATGAAAATATATGACAATATTCTCGTATTCCTACTTCTATATAAATTAAATTCAAATGGAATAAAGCATTTCTTTATTTCTATATTTAGATTATTATTAAAGTACTTGATAGATGCATAATCTTTCTTTTTTAAAAAAGAAAGATAAAAATGCCTAACTTCATACCTCAGAAAAGTTGGATAATCAATATTCAGCTTACCCGTTTCCAACCATCTCATATGTACCAAATTATACCTATCCATTACATGTTTTAGTACTTCCTTAATTTTAGTTTGGGTTGCTTGGCCCGCAACGTCACCTACATATATACTTAGTGGAGTTCCACAATAGATTACCTTTGAAGTAAGTGCTAATTGAAAAAAAAGAGCATAATCTTGATTTCTTTTCATTCCTACCGGAAATCCTCCCAATTTCTCAAACTCAATTTTAGTTACAATTGTAGCACTCGTATGAAGAAACACATGGGGATTTTGAAAAAAACTAATTTCAACTATTTTATCTCGATAGTCTGTAGCTATTCTATTATGTATACCTGTCGAATTCCTAATTAAACCTGCACAACAAAACATACCCGCATTTGGAAATTTCTTGATCCCATCTACCATCGTTTCCAGATAATTTGGGAGCCACTCATCGTCACCATCTAAAAAAGCAATATATTGATTCTTTGCTATTCTAACACCTTCATTGCGGGCAACACTAACCCCTTTATTATCCTGATTTATTATTTTAATTCGGGGGTCATTTATATTTTTTTCAATCACTTCGACTCCTTCATCAGTTGATCCATCATTAACAACTATCAATTCGAATTCTGTTAAAGTTTGATCTAAAACCGTTTGAATAGTTTTTAATATTGTATGCGCTTTATTATATAACGGAATAACAACTGATATCATACTCATATGTGTTCTTTAAGAAAATTAACTCCTACACTTTGAAATTCGCTTAATCGCTCATTTGTCTCTTTCCAATTAATATTTTGGTTCAAAAGTTTATAAATTTGTTCTTTATCAAATTTATAAACTATTCTATCTCCAAGTCCTACCCTGTCTAGTAAAGACACTATCCTCTCATTTTTATAAGGTGTTAAAACCACGAAAGGTTTATTAAATATTAATGAAAATACTACAGCGTGGAAGGAACAACAAATAGTAAAATTAGCATAATAAAAATATTCCAACCACTTTTCAGGAGCAACAATAATATCTGTTGCTCCTTTTAACCAAATGCAAGTATCTGGATTTCTTAAATTTAATATCTCCATTCCTTTTTGGTTCCCAATAAATCTACAGGCTTCCCTCAATTCCTTCGGAAATTCATTAGGCACCAATATATAAGAAACAATATATTCCTTTTGGCTATTACTATCCGGTATAAATCTTTTATAATCATTTACGGAAAGTAGAAACGTAGGATCTGGTGTATGGTATATTTGCTTTGTATCTTTAAATAAAGATTGAATAAAATTCACGGCGATTGTTTCTCTTAAACTGATAGCATAAAAATTCTTTAGCAAAGAATGAATTTCATCATTCATAAATTCAGGCACCTTACATTGCCCCATACTTGCCGCATAGCCAATTTTTTTGACATGGTCTCCTCCGAAATCAAGATAAAATGGCCGATTAATCGTATTTCTAGAACTCACGTTCCAAATTTGGTCACTCCCAGCAATATAAATATCGTAATCTGGCGGATCTTGTTGTAGTGCTTTAAGACTCTTATAAACCTTCTCGCCCCTCTTTAAAAAAGCTCCGTAGTTACCTTGCTTTCTATAGCGGCTTTCGTTTAATGCATTAATTAACTTTTGTCTCATTAATTTTGGGCTTTTTGAAACTAAAGAACGCCAAGTTCTATTTCGTTGTCTTTCAAAATTAATAAACTCAACCTGATGCCCTAAACTCTCTAAAAATGTTTGTAAAGCAAATGCTTGCAACATTGCACCATTATTCAAAGCATCCTGGGTTGTCATTATACCTATTCTCATTCCCTTTATATTTTTATAATAATCGCAAAAAACAATATATACTAGGATCTAAAATATCTATGTAGTTATAGTAAACTGCTTAAAGAGGCTTATTAACTCTTACTCCATCTTGATTTAAAATATATGCATGTGGAGAAACTATAGTACAATTAGAAGGTACATTTTTCGCTACAATAGCACCTGCTCCAATAGTTACATTATTTCCAATAGTTATAGGTCCGATAACAACGGCTCCAGTTCCTATTCTTACATTGTCACCAATTGTAGGACATCCCAATTTCGTCCATCCCACTGTGACATTCTGATTAACCCAAAAACTTTCACCTATACTTTTAGCCAACACAATAGTAGAATTGCCATGTTGTACAAAAACTCCCCCTCCACAATTTTCACTTTTCACCCCTAAAAATAAGAGTGGAGCCGGTTTTAATAATAACCCAAGTAAGTGTGTTTTTCTAGGCCCAACTCTCATGTAAAAAACATTTCTAAACTCTTTACAATTTATCAAATAGTGCATTAAACTCCCATAAAACCCGTGAATGTTTTTCTTTTGAATTTTGGCAAAAGCCTCTAAATCCAATCTTATTTTTTCTTTTTCAGATGAAAAATAAGTTACAAGTAGATGAGGCACTACGTTTACAGCAAAAATTATGAGTTTAATTTTAGTAATGAACATAATTATTATAATTAAAAAAAGAAAAATACTTTCTAATCAGTTCCTAATTCTAGGTATCTTAAACATCTAACAAACTAAATTCTTCCCCGCTAGATTTCTGAAAACTTAATATTTTTATAACTAACATCTATAGAATTACCATTATTTTCCCAAAGAATTAACGCTAACCCCGATGCGTGAAAAAGTTTTTCTGTTTCTTTAACAGATAGAATAATAATATCATTGACAACATACTGATAGTAGTCAATACCAACAACTATCTTGAAATGATTATAAATACCTAATTCAACACTTAAAGGTTTAGAGTATATATGATTATGAAAAAAGCCCTTATAAACTACTTCAAAAGATAATTTTTCATTGTGCCTAAAATTAAACCTATATCTCTTACCTAAATTCTCGAAATTAAAAGCTACCTGAAATTCAGAATTTATAGTATTAATCTTAGCATCAAACTCAAAAATATATGGTGTTTGTAGTTCATTTTGATATTTTAATAATATCCAATCATTACTAACACCTTCATGGAAACATTTAATAATTCCATCAGATAAAAATTCCACTTTCGAATTATCACATACATTATCATTTTTATAATTCGCATCCTTCACTTTGAAAGGAATTAAATCGTTAAGCATAAGATTTTCAATGTATTTAATTTGATTCCAAGAATTATCCTTGAACTCAAAAAAATTCTCTACACTTTTTATATTAATTGCTTTTTTTAAATCATAATATTCAAACGATTTGTTATCACTCTGAAAATTATTCTTTACTTTTTTATTAAGCCTTTCAAATAATATAGGTTTAATCCTATAAATTAGAGCATCTTTTATATTTATCATACCTCTCTAATTCCTTTTTAACATTTCTCCCATTTTCACTTTTGCCTGTCCATAAAGTAACATAACTTGATCCTTTTCATCACTAGCTAGACCTATATAATATGAACTTAATAGACCTACAATAAAAGTAAAAACTAAGCTTATAAATAATCTAAACAAACCTTCCTCTAAAAGCGCTATAATTAAAATACCGATACTTAATGATACCATTGTTGACAAAAGACATCTAACTACAACCTGTTTCAGGAATAAACTTTTGGATAGACCGACAATTTTCTTTGCAAAATGCAGAACAACGCCAAAACCTCTTATTAACCTTTGAGTAATGAACAATACATATAAAGTGTAAGGAGGGTAGCCCATAGTAAAAAGAATATAACCCAGAACTATTGGTAATGCTAGTAAAACTGATACAGATAATTGGTAATTTCTAATTTTACCTGTGGCAGAGATTGCTGATGGTAATGTTATAAATAATTGATCTATTAAACTTATAATTAATAAAAGACGACAAAAAACAACAGTGTACTCTGGTACATTTTTAATCCATAAATGCAATATATATGGCATTTCTATACAGATAGGAATGGCAAAAAAGGCTAAAAGAAAAAATGAAAATTTAGAACCAATCATAGCTGTCTTCAACATACTACTTCTCCTTCCAGCTCCCTCACTCTTAACAATAACAGGATTTAATGCTTTTAGCATAGTTGCAGCAAAAACGCTAATTTGACCATTAACTTGATTTGCTACACCCTGAGCTGCATTAATTCTAGTACCAAAAAACATGTTAAGAACTATACCTTGGCCATATTGAGCGACTATAGAAATAGTGGAACCTAAAAAATTCCATCCAGCAAACCCCGTCATTTCTTTTAAAAGAGATTTATCCCAAAAACGTCTGGGGGATACAACGCATTCCGAATAGTGTTTGTGACAATATATTCTCATTATTGTAAGAATTACTAATGGAATTCCAGCCATTAGAACACCATACATCTTCAACTTATCCATCGCTGTATAAACTACAAATAATGCCACAAGTAATTTTAAAATAGATTCGAGAACACCAACTATGGAAAAATAAAACATATTCTCATGAGCATTTAACAAAGCCTGATAAGGCACACTCATTACTGTAAATACAGTACTAACAATAAGACTTCCGTATACAAATTTAGCTGCATACATTCTATTATCTGGGATATTCAATATACCGTTAAAAAAGAAATAACCAGCTAATAGCAATATTAAAGCTAAAAATATTCCAATTCCAAAATGTAAAATAAGACTTACATTAAATATTTTTTTTTGAATAATCCTATCTCCTCTACCTTCATAAAAAGACATAAATCTTTGAGTAGCACTAGCCATCGCAGCGTTTAAGAAACCTAACATTGCAACAGCTCCACCCACAACACTATATATTCCATAATCAGATGTTCCTAAAGCATTTAAAACTAGCCTCGTTGTATACAAAGAGATAAACATTGTTATCCCCATTTTTGCATATAAAAAGCCAGTGTTTTTAATAACCCTATTCGCTGTAGACATGTAATATTTTGATCAGTATATTTTTATTTTTTTTCATATTTATCTAAAAATTTTCTATTTCAGAAGTTAACTATTATATAAAATTTAATGAAATGATTCAGTAAAACAGTTTCATTTCCTATTTAAGTTTAGGTATTTTCACTAGCCCCAAGATTTACGTTATAAAAAATAGGGATTCAATTTAAATTACTCCATTTGTTTTAAAATTTTATGCCCTGCTTTTAAAAGATCTACATCTCTTTTCATCAACTTTATGTCCCCTTTCATCATATCTTTTACTAATCCTTTTAGATCATATTCCGGCACCCAACCCAGCTTTTGTTTTGCTTTAGATGGATCTCCTAACAACAAATCTACTTCTGTTGGACGGAAATATGATGGATCTACCGACAAGACTTCTTTTCCAATCTCAACTTTATATTCGCCTTTACAGGAAACTACATATGCTTTTTCATCTACTCCTTTACCTTTAAATTCCAACTCGATCCCCACTTCCTCAAAAGCCATACGAACAAATTCTCTAACCGTGGTAGTTACACCTGTTGCTATTACCCAATCTTCAGCTTTTTCAGCTTGTAAAATCATCCACATCATGCGTACATAATCTTTCGCATGTCCCCAGTCTCGTTGTGCTTCTAAATTCCCTAAATATATTTTATCTTGTAATCCTAAAGCTATTTTTGCTACGGCTCGTGTAATCTTTCGGGTCACAAAAGTTTCCCCTCTTCTTGGCGATTCATGATTAAACAGGATTCCGTTACAGGCATACATATTATAAGCTTCACGATAATTCTTTGTAATCCAGAAACCATAGATTTTAGCCACACCATACGGAGAACGTGGATAAAATGGGCAGGTTTCATCATAGAAGCCATTTGCATTTTTATTTTCTGGTAAACCACCGTATAGTTCAGAAGTTGAAGCCTGGTAAATTCTGGTCTTTTTCTCTAGCCCTAATAAGCGCACAGCTTCCAAAATCCTTAGTGTTCCTAATCCATCAACATTGCCAACATATTCCGGAGAATCAAAAGAAACCTTAACATGAGACATCGCTCCTAAATTATAAATCTCATCAGGCTGCGTTTCCTGTATAATACGGGTCAAATTCATAGAATCTGTTAAATCACCGTAATGCAGCTTTAACTTTTGTTCTGGATCATGTGGATCCTGATACAAATGATCAATCCTATCAGTATTAAATAAGGAAGCTCTTCTTTTGATACCATGAACCATATAGCCCTTTTCTAATAATAACTCAGCTAAATATGATCCATCCTGACCTGTAATACCCGTGATTAATGCAACTTTCATAATTAAAATTTTAAGTATTAGTTTAGATTGTTAAATCGTTATAATTTTACTTCCTTAAAGTTCTCTATATTTTCAAGAAACCATTGATACGTTCTCTCTATTCCTTCTTCTAGATCTACCTTATGTTTCCACCCCAAATTATGCATTTTGGAAACGTCCATTAATTTACGAGGTGTTCCATCTGGCTTCGAACTATCCCAAATAATATTACCTGTATGACCAACGCTCCTTTGGATTGTTTCAGCCAATTCTTTAATGGTGATATCGATACCGGTACCTATATTATATAAATGTTCAGGTAGTTTATTCTCAAGTGCAAAAACAATACTTTCAGCCATATCATCAACAAACAAAAATTCTCTCATTGGTGTGCCACTTCCCCATAAAGTAACTGGCGAATTTCCATTTTCTTTTGCTTCATGAAATTTACGAATCATAGCAGGCAAAACATGTGAAGTTTTAAGATCAAAGTTATCGTTCGTTCCATATAAATTGGTAGGCATCAAACTAACAAAATCTTTATTAAACTGTTCACGTATGGCCTGACACGTCTTTACACCCGTAATCTTTGCAATCGCATACCATTCATTAGTAGCTTCCAAAGGTCCAGTAAGCAAATATTCTTCTTTTAATGGCTGCGGAGCTAACTTAGGATAAATACAAGAACTTCCCAGGAATACAAATTTTTCAACATCTAGTTCGTGTGCTGCATTAATTAGATTGTTTTGGATTTGCATATTCTCCATAATAAATTGGTATGGATAATCATTGTTTGCTAAAATCCCACCAACTCTTGCTGCGGCGTCTATAATAACATCCGGCTTTTCTTTTGAAATAAAGTCAGCGACTTGCTTTTGATCTCTAAGATCAAGCTCTTTACTAGTTTTCCCTATTAAATTGGAATAGCCTTTTTTTTCTAAAGTCCTCCATATAGCACCACCTACCATTCCACGATGACCTGCGATATAAATTTTAGCAGTTTTATCCATAGCAATCATTATTTTAATTTCTTGTTTTTAACAATTGAATTAATTCTAATAATTAATTTCCAATTGCATAAAATTTAAATCCTAAATCTTCCATTTCTTTATTACTCAATAATTTTCTTCCATCGAAAAGGAAAGCAGGTTTAAGCATATTTTCATAAATTTCTTTCCAATCTAAAGATTTGAATTCATCCCACTCTGTCATCAGTGCTATTGCATGAGCGTCATTACAGGCTTCTTTAGCAGTATTTACAACTTTAACAAGTTTGCGGTTTTCTTCATCAGACCTTGAACCTAAATAAGCCAAATCAGCATAGATCTGTTCAGCAGTTACTTTAGGATCATACACTACAATTTCTGCCTGTTCATTTAAAAGGTAATCTGCAACATAAATAGATGCAGCCTCTCTTGTATCGTTAGTATCTTTTTTGAAAGCCCATCCTAACATTGCAATTTTCTTTCCTGATACTGTATTATAAAGTGTTTTTACAATGTTAGCAGCAAAACGTCTTTTTTGATGATCATTCATGATAATCACCTGCTCCCAATAATCAGCCACTTCATTTAAGCCGAAAGACTTAGAAATATAGACGAGATTAAGAATATCTTTCTGAAAACAAGATCCTCCAAAGCCTACAGAAGCTTTAAGAAATTTGGGACCAATTCTAGTATCCATACCTACAGCTTTCGCTACTTCACTCACATCTGCACCTGTCTTTTCACAAAGTTCAGACATTGCATTTATACTAGATACTCTTTGCGCCAGAAAAGCATTAGCCGTTAATTTTGATAATTCTGAAGACCAAACATTGGTCGTCAAAATATGATCATTAGCAACCCAATGTCCATACACATCAACTAAAGCTTGCATTGCTTCTCTCCCTTTTTCAGTATCAATATCCCCACCGATTAAAACCCTATCAGGATTTAGTAAATCATCTACTGCCGTTCCTTCTGCTAAAAATTCAGGGTTGGATAAAATTTGGAAATTAACGCCATTCCCAGTATTTTCAAGGATATTTTTTAATGCCTGAGCCGTTCTAACGGGTAAGGTAGATTTTTCGACAACAATTTTATCTGAAGTAGCAACCCTTGCAATTTGCCGTGCACATAATTCTATCCACTTTAGATCAGCTGCCATTCCTTTACCTATACCATAGGTTTTGGTTGGCGTATTAACCGAAATAAATATCATATCTGCTTTATCGATTGCCTCATCAACTTCCGTAGAAAAAAATAAATTTCTACCTCTGGCTTCTTTCACTATTTTAGATAGACCAGGTTCGTAAATCGGAATATTTTCTACATCATCATCATTCCATGCAGCAATTCTTTTTTCATTAAGATCTACTACGGTTACATTAATTTCTGGGCATTTTTGAGCGATAACTGACATTGTTGGTCCACCAACATAACCAGCTCCTATACAGCAGATATTCTTAATTTTCATTTATAGTATTTTAGTTGATTACTCTATTAATTAATAGGAACACATAAAAAGTCACTGTTCCTTAAATCTTTTTTATTATACAATAAAGGGATTTGATTTAAATCCATAATCTCGGCATCCGCATTGACACACAAGGCATGACCTGCAGCAGTATCCCATTCCATGGTAGTACCGAATCTTGGATAACAATCCACAGCATCTTCTGCAACCATGCATATTTTTAAAGAGCTTCCTTTTGAGATAACTTCTACATTAGAATGCTCGTCCTTTTGCAACTCAATAAATCTCTTGGTTCGTTCTGTGAGATGCGACTTACTAGCTGCGATTACATAAGCTTCTTTTTCATATTTTAGAGGTAATTCTCTTTTAGAAGTAAAATTATCATGAAACTCACTAAAGCTTGAAACATTAGATAATTTGAAAGAACCAGAGTTTGCTCCCCAATAAATCACGTTTAAAGCTGGTGCATATACAACACCCAACACTGGTTTTTGTTGTTCGATCAAAGCGATATTTATGGTAAACTCTCCACTTTTTTTGATAAACTCTTTAGTACCATCTATTGGATCTACAATCCAAAGCTTCTCCCAATCTTTTCTCTCCTCGTAAGACAAATGTTTTCCTTCTTCAGAAAGAATTGGAATTCCTGTTTTTTCCAGCTCTTCTTTTATAATTCTGTGCGCAGCTTTATCGGCTCGGGTTAAAGGTGAATTATCCGATTTAAACTCTACATCGAAGCCTCCTTCATTATAAATTGACATTACCTTTTTGGCCGCTTTAAAACTTGCCTTAATTGCTATCTCTAAATACTGATTTTCCAAATTAAACAATCATTCCTGCAGCTACAGTTTCATTAGTTCCTTCATCAATTAGAATGATGCTTCCGGTATTTCTATTATCACGATAAGAATCGATCATTAATCTTCTTGTAGTCCGAATCTTCACTCGAGCAATATCATTCATATTTAAGCTATCCTCACCATCCTCACGGTCATAGGAGTTGATATCTATTTTGTAAACGACAGATTTAATCATTGCTCTTTCCTCATTCGAAGTATGCTGAATTAGATATTTAGCACGTGGCTTCGCAGCCTCATTATTTAACCAGCATAACATCACATCAAACTCTTGAGAAGGTTCCGGCTGATTATTTTTTTTCACGATCATATCTCCTCGGCTAATATCTATATCATCTTCCAAGGTAATCGAAACAGACATTGGAGCAAAAGCTTCATTCACTTCAATATCACCGGTATTGATGGACTTAATTTTTGAAGTAAATCCTGAAGGTAAAACAGCTACTTCATCTCCTTTTCTATAAATTCCGCTAGCGATTCTACCGGCGTATCCTCTATAATCCCTAAACTCCTCAGATTGCGGTCTTAGAACTGTTTGAACAGGAAATCTAGCATCTATCTTATTAATATCGCTACTAATATGAAGTGTCTCTAGAACGTTTAAAAGAGTACCACCAGCATACCAGTTCATATTTTCTGATTTATTCACCACATTATCACCTTCTAAAGCGCTAATTGGAATAAACCGCACATCTTTCATTAATAACTTACTACTAAATTCTTCAAATTGAGCCGTAATTTTATTGAAAGTCTCTTCAGAAAAATCAACAAGATCCATTTTATTTACACATACCACAAGATGTGGAATATTCAATAGTGAAGCTATAAAAGAATGTCTTTTGGTTTGCTCAATAACTCCGTTTCTGGCATCAATAAGAATCACCGCAGCATTAGCTGTCGAAGCTCCTGTCACCATATTTCTTGTATACTGAATATGACCCGGTGTATCTGCTATTATAAACTTCCTTTTGGGAGTAGTAAAATAGCGATATGCAACATCTATGGTAATCCCTTGTTCTCTTTCATCTTTAAGCCCGTCTGTAAATAGAGCAAGATCGACGCCGTTATGTCCCTTTTTAGAGCTCGTCTCTGTAACGGAAGCTAATTGATCTTCAAAAATAGATTTTGAATCATATAAAAGTCTTCCTATCAAGGTACTTTTACCGTCGTCTACACTTCCAGCTGTTGTAAATCGTAATAATTGATTATTACTAATTTCCATAGTAACTTGTATCTTATGGTCTAAGACCCGTTTATTTAAAAATAACCCTGTTTTTTTCTGTCTTCCATAGCCGTTTCTGAGCGCTTATCGTCAGATCGATCGCCCCGCTCTGTCTTGCGCATGGTAGAAACCTCTTCTGCAATTTTTTCCAGTGTATCTGCATTAGACTCTATGCCTCCGGTAATTGTGATGTCTCCTAGTGTTCTAAATCTTATTTTCTTAGATAAAATTTCTTCATTTTCTTCCAATTTCAAGAAATCTGAGACCGGAATCCAGGAATTGTTTCTCCAAACCACCTCTCTCTCATGAGCGAAATATAAAGATGGGATTTGAATGTTTTCACGTTTTATATAATTCCAAACATCCATTTCAGTCCAATTACTTATTGGAAATGCCCTAAAATGTTCTCCTTCAAAATGCTTTCCATTAAGGAGATTCCATAATTCCGGACGTTGATTTTTAGGATCCCATTGTCCAAAATCGTCTCTATGCGAAAAAAATCGTTCTTTAGCCCTAGCCTTCTCTTCATCTCTTCTCCCACCGCCTATGGCACAATCAATCTTATTAGCTTCAATAGCATCAAGCAGCGTGGTAATTTGTAATGCATTACGAGTTGCATTTTTACCCTTTTCTTCCTGCACCCGGCCTTGGTTTATAGATTCCTGAACAGAACCAACCAAAAGATTAACGCCTAATTTCTCCACTAGATCATCACGAAAAGCAATGGTCTCTGGAAAGTTATGCCCAGTATCCACATGCAATAGCGAGAACGGGATTTTACTTGGATAGAACGCTTTTTTTGCTAAATGAGTCACAAGAATCGAGTCTTTGCCACCGGAAAATAAGATTACCGGATTATCAAATTGAGCCCAGACTTCTCGTAAAACATAAATTGCTTCCGATTCAAGTTCATCTAAATAATTCAGATAATACTTCTTCATATCATTTTTCAATTATTCGGTCGTGAATATACTGAAATATTCTCCGAATGCTTTCTTCTATTTCTTCCTTTTGAGTTTCTACATGCAAATCTGGTGCTGTAGGCTTCTCAAACTCACAGGTAACTCCTGTAAAATTTCTTATCTCTCCCTGCCTTGCCTTTTTATATAGACCTTTAACATCTCTTTTCTCACAAATCTCTATTGGCGTATCAACAAAAATCTCTATACATGCATCACCAAGAGTTGATTTTATAATGTTCCGATCAATTTTTTTAGGGGTTATAAATGCAGCAATCACAATTAAACCACTATCCAAAAACAATTTACAAACTTCAGCTATTCTTCTAATGTTTTCATTTCTGGATTCTTGATCAAACCCTAGATCTCTATTGAGTCCACACCTAATATTATCCCCGTCCAATGTGTACGTATGAAAACCTTCAGAAAAAAGTTTTTTCTCCAGCAGATTTGCCAAGGTAGATTTGCCAGATCCTGAAAGACCGCTAAACCACACTGCAATTGGCCTCTGACTTTTTAAAGAAGCTCTTTCGGAAACAGAAATTTCATATTTATGTGGAATAATATTACTCATATTAATCTATTCTACTTAAAAAGTTAGCAACTTAAAAATAAAAGCAGAATTGAATATTTTTATTGGATTAAAGGTGAATTTTTATCTACCAGTTGTTGATAAACCCCTTTGACATCTTGCGAAGCTTTTTTCGACAAGATCAAAATAGCATCATCAGTATTTATGAAAATACAATTTTTCAATCCAACAAAAGCGGTAAATTTATCGCAGCCAATAACCATATTCCCATATTCATCTACAGGATAACCAGACTCTAAAAAGTAATCATATACCGCTTCAAAGCTACCCATGTCGCTCCAGTCGAATTCAGCATTAACCACCTTTATTAATTCACTACGTTCCATTACAGCATAATCGACACTTATAGAAGGGATTTGCATCGACAATTCCTCATCAAGCATCCCATCATTCGCCTTTTCAAAAGCTTCCTTCGAATTATTATAAACCTCAGGTTCATATTTTTGAAGTTCTGATAAAAACACCCCTGCTTTAAAGCAAAACATTCCGCTATTCCATAAAAAATTACCTTTATGCAAGAAATCTTTCGCGGTCTCTAAATTGGGCTTTTCGCGGAAAGAAAGTACCGATTGCCCATCACTTTCAATATACCCATAACCAGTTTCTGGCCTTGTTGGTTTTACACCAAATGTTACAATATTATCTGATTTAGCTAACTCTATAGCCTTAGAAACTGCTTTATCATAAAATTGACCTGCCTTGATAATATGATCGGCAGGTGTGACCACCAATATATCATCTGGATTTACCTGAAATGCTGCAAAGGCAATAGCTGGAGCAGTATTTCGTGGAATGGCTTCGACTATTTCATAATAATTATCAACTCCAAGTTTTTCCAGACTTCTAATTGAAAGATTGCGATTATTCCTGTTTCCTACCACTATCAATCCATCAGAAAATTTCTGATTGCGTTTAACAGCAAGCTCAAATAAAGAATCATTCTTAAAAATTTCTAAATACTGTTTGGGTCTGGATTTTCTGGATAGTGGCCATAAACGGCTTCCCACCCCCCCGGTTAATACAACATGATAAGTAGCGCCCATATTTTAACTGATTATTTTACTTTAAAGATAAAATTTTATACGGCTTCGCCGCAAGAGTCACAGATTTAAATCGCCCAAGTAGTTTATTCGAAACTTCAATTCATAAAAAAAGAAGCTGTATTATGTATAAAATTGATTCAACCTTTAGTTAAATCGAGCTCCAAAACTATTTATTTAGAGTACACTAACCTATAAATAAATGTTAATTCAACAAAACTAAAATTTAACATTTTTTTACTATTACTATATATTTAAAAACACTCTGGTGATATCAAGAAATATTCATTAATTAAATAGTTAAATTCAGAATAATATGATATTCATAAATTCAAATAACTTCATTTATATCAGCAGTTAAAAATATTCCTAAATCTGGCAGAACAAGCTTTAATTTTGTTTTATTTAATTCCTGAACAAAAGCCGTTTTATCTTTAAAAGCTCCTTTTTTAATCTTGAAATTTTCACCCGGTTTATATTGTGAAACTCTAATATTGTGAACAGTTTCATTGCCCAACCACTCTTTGATCATTTCAATTTCATTCTTACGAACTTTAGCCGGCTTTCCTAACCAAAATAAATATTTTACGACCCCTGGTACATCAAAAACTACAGAACGATCCTTTTCTAATAAATTCACAAAAATATATGTTCGAAATAAAGGAACAGTGAACTTCTTTTTACGATCACTCCATTGCCGTACTTCTTCTATTACGGGACAAAAGACCTCAATCCCCATTTCCTTTAGAGCTTTAGCCACTCTAATTTCAGACTTAGGCTTTGTTATTACTACATACCAAGACATAATAAATCACTGGTTTGAAATAGAAGCTATCTTTTGGGGAATAATTAAAGAAACCTTAAGTGGGGAAGTTTCTAAATGAATCATAGCTTCAAAAATGAAGCTGTAAATATAAATCAATTAATAAAATTCAATAAAAGAAAGTGTAAAAATTTTCATGGCTTATTAATACTAAAAAGAAAAAACAACTATATCGAAATAGTTAATAACTCCTCATAAATACCGCGTGATTTCAGCAAAACATGACATTAATCATAAATTCTTCAGGCTTAATATGAGAAATTTGTATCAAACAAAACAAATAAGTCATGAGAACTAAATCCCTTAATTATTCATTGATCACTTTAATCCTTATAATTTTCACAGGATTTAATGTAAACAGCCAGAATCTTAAATCGATTACTTCTAACATTTTGGTAGAAGGAACATCTAATATTCATGATTGGGAAATGACTTCTAAAAATGCCGTTGGACACATAGAAAGTAAAGACGGAAAAGTCTCTAAAATCACAATTGAAATCCCAATTAAATCTCTAAAAAGCGGAAAAGGAGGCATGGATAAAAATGCGTACAAGGCATTAAACGAAGATGATTATCCTAAAGTAAAATTTACTTCAAAAGAAGTACAATCAAACAAGGTGATTGGAAGCCTTACAATGAATGGAAAGTCTAAAACAATTTCAATACCAGTAAGTATAAAAAATTCTAACCAAAACATCAAAATTTCAGGAAAACAGACAATTAACATGACCGATTACGGTGTAGAACCTCCAACAGCTTTGATGGGCACCATTAAAACAGGTGAAGAGGTAACGGTAAACTTCAATTTTCAATTCAATCAATAACTAATTCATAAATCAAACAATATGAAAACTATATTTAAAATCTCCGCTATTGCTTTCTCTTTATTCCTAGGAGTAAATATACAAGCTCAAGACAATCGAAATCTAGATAATTATCGCGAACCAGATAAAAATGGTGTCAATGTTTTTGAAGCACCAAAAGATACCACCACTACTTTTGATGGATTAAAAGTTAGAATCGGAGGAGCCTTTGCTTTACAATTCCAGGCTTTGGATAATGAAAATGCAAATATAGAAGGTTACCAAATACAAGGTATTGGCGAGAATTTTAACCTTCCTACCGCAAATTTCGATTTAGATGTAGCCCTGTATGATGGAGTTAGAATGCATCTTCGTACATACTTATCTTCAAGACACCACCACGAACCTTATGTAAAAGGAGGATATTTATTGGTAGACAAACTTAACTTTGTGCAGGAAGGATTTTTAGAGGATGTTATGAAATACACCACTATTAAAATTGGTCACATGGAAAACAACTATGGTGATGCTCACTTTAGAAGATCTGATAACGCACAGGCAATTTACAACCCATTTGTAGGTAACTTAATTATGGATGCCTTTACTACTGAAGTAGGAGCTGAATTATATTACCGTCGTAACGGATTTATAGGAATGGTAGGGTTCACCAACGGTAAATTAAATCAATCTGTTAGCGAAAATGATTATGGCAAAACCGGTGGAGCATCGTTCCTAGCGAAATTGGGATACGACAAACAAATCAATAACGATTTGCGCGTTCGCCTTACTGGATCTATGTACAATACTGGCTACATTCCAAACACATATCTATACAGCGCAGATAGAGCAGGAGCTAGATATTATAATGTAATGCAAGCATTAGGTAGTGAAAGTGATGATTTTAGAGCTTCAAGATACGACCCTAAGTTATCTAACGCAATAACTGCAATTATGATTAACCCGTTTGTGAAATATAGAGGTCTTGAATTCTTCGGAACAATTGAAACTGCCACAGGAAAAGCTAGTGCTGAAGTTGATGACAGAACTGCTAACCAATATGCTGGTGAATTGATATATAGATTTGGACTTGATGAAAACATTTATGTTGGCGCTCGTTATAATGTAGTTGATGCAGAAGATCCTTCAGGACAAGATGTAAATATCAACAGATTTCAAGCTGCCGCAGGTTGGTTTATGACTGATAATATTCTATTGAAAGCTGAATACGTAGTGCAAAACTACGATGACTTTAACCAAACAAGCATTTTAAATGAAGGTAAATTTAATGGTGCAACAATTGAAGCAGTGATTAGTTTTTAGATAAATTCAATTTAGAAAAAGGAGAACGAATTTATCGCTCTCCTTTTTCATTTTTTCATTAAAATCCCCTTAGCAATGAAAACTTTCTTATACATACTATTTTTCACATTTTTCGGAATTCAATTAAACAATGCTCAAAGCCTAGAACATAAAACCCTAAAAATCAATAAAGATTCCCATCTTAAAATTACAGGCGATACTAACATCAATACTTTTAGCTGCGAATTTGACCCTAAAGAACTACCAGAATATCTAAGGGTTTCTTTTCAAAGCAAACAAAATACCTTATTCTTCAAAAACACTAGTTTAAAACTAAATTCTAAAGCTTTTGACTGCGGAAGTCGACCAATCAACAAGGATTTTAAAGCTTTGATGAAAGCTGAAAAATACCCTAATATTATTCTGAATTTGAAAAAATTAGAATTCAAAGATTTATCTTCTTCATTAATTACTATAGAAATAAATATTGCCGGCATAGCAAAAACTTTTCAAGTGCCGGTAAAAATAGATCAGGCTTCTTCAAATTACAAAGGAACAATTTTGCTAAATATCAATGATTTTAAACTAGAACCTCCTAAAAAAGTTTTCGGTTTAATTAAAGTGAAAGAAGAAATTGAAATTGAATTCGATTTATATCTAGAAGAATAATTTCAAAATTGATATAAAAGCGGAATCATTATCGTTGCTATTATCCAAAAGATAATATTAAGTAGTGTACCTACTTTTAAAAAATCTTTAAACTTATATTGCCCGGCACTATAAACCATTGTATTGGTTTGATAACCAACCGGCGTCATAAAACTTGCTGAAGCGGCGAACATAATCGCCATCAAAAATGGCATAGGATCTACACCAAGATTTACTGCTGTAGTAATCGCAATTGGAGTCAATAAAGCTGCCGCTGCATTATTAGACATAATTTCTGTTAGCATTGAGGTTACCAAATATAAACCCGAAACAATAGCCACCGGTCCCCAACTCCCTAAACTGCTAATTAATCCATTAGCAATCATTTCATCTAGACCTGTTTTACTCATAGCAGTTCCCATACTTAATGCACCAGCCAAGAGAAACACAATTTTCCAGTTAATCGCCTGATACATTTCTTTCATAGATATTGTTTTTAAAAGAACCAACAAAGTCACTCCGCATATAGCGCCTACCATAATATCAAGAATATTAAAAGTAGCTAAAAGAATTACACCTAATATTACGCTAATCACGGTATAAAACTTCTTCTTATCAAAATCGGTTATCATATCTTCTGAAAGAACAATAAACGGCGCCTTTTGGGAACTTCCTTTTTTACGCAATTCCTTCACGTAATGCGTTTTAACCTCTGCAAGAACTACATCTCCAGCTTTTAATTTCACATCGTAAAGTTGATCGTGTTTTACCTCCTCGCGATGCCTAATAGCTAAAGGAACAGCCCTATACCTTCTTCTAAAATCCATAGATTTTAAAGTTTTACCTTCAATTTCAGAATTAGCTGTTAAAACAAGTTCTACTATGGTAGAATTTGTTCCAGTTAAATCATCATCGCCAATTCGAATGGAAGTACCAATAACTATCTTAGCTCGATCCTTTAAAGACTTGATCTTCTCTACATCGCATCGTATTTTCAGGATATCTCCTCTTTGCAAGATAAAGTCTCCTGCAGGGAGCGTAAACTTCTGGTCATTTCTTCGAATTTCGATGATATCCATCTCCAATTCTTTCACTAAACCAGAGTCCATTATTTTTTTCCCTACGGAACCAGAATCCTCTAAAAGTTCAATTTCGGTAAGGTAACCGCTCATCTGAAATTTTGCACGGAGATCTTTACTTACTTTTCTATTAGGTAATATTTTAACTCCAAAAACAATCATATATAAAATACCAACAACCAGGAAAATTAGCCCCAAAGGAGTCATATCGAACATTGAAATCGAAATACCCGCATCAGATTCAGAAATACTATTTACCAAAATATTTGTGGAAGTTCCTATAAGCGTACAAGTTCCACCGAAAATTGAGGCAAAAGAAAGCGGAATAAGCATTTTTGCGGGACTTTGACCGGAAGAATGAGCAATCTGAATAATTACCGGAATAAATACAGCAACAACTGGTGTATTATTAATGAATGCAGAAATAAAAGCTATAAGCACCATCATCAAAATTATGCCTACATTGAATTTATATCTAAAAATACCGGATAATCGATGTGCCATAACCTGAAGCGCACCAGTTTTTAACAAAGCAGCACTTAAAACAAACATAAAAGCTACGGTGATAGTAGCAGTATTACTAAACCCTCTTACTCCTTCCTGTGGAGTTAGAACACCACTTAAAATTAAAACCAGCATAACCGATAAGGCTACTAGGTCAATAGATAAAAGTTCGGTAGCAAAAAGTATAATTGCTCCAACTATAACACATATCGTTATAATTGCCTCGATCGACATAATTTCTAGGTTCCGGGTTAGGATTAGTAGTTCAAATATATAGAATTCAAATCCTGATCAAAATAAAAAAGCCCTCAAAAAATTTGAGGGCTTTTTCTGTTGGCCTACTAGGGCTCGAACCTAGACTCTTCTGGACCAAAACCAGACGTGTTGCCAGTTACACCATAGGCCATTGCTGTAATGCGGATGCAAATTTAAAACAAAGTTTCATTCCCACAAATATTTTTTAAAAAAAATACAACTTTTAATTGAAATAAGCATAAACGCACTATCCAATATTATGCTAAATTTAAGAACTTCAATACTTTTCTAAATTCAGCAAAAAATAAATACTTTAAATAAGCGTTGTACAGACGTTCCTAATTTTATTACTAAATTCGCCACACAAGATTCAACATTACCGAAAATGACAAAATTCAACTTTAAAAAGTGGAATATAATCACCGGTTGGGTGATTTTTGCTATCGCCCTTTTTACCTACAGCTCGACTCTAGAACCTACAGCCAGTTTTTGGGATGCAGGAGAATATATTGCAACTTCAGCTAATTTAGAAGTAGGCCACCCGCCAGGTGCGCCGCTTTACCAAATGCTTGGAGCTTTTTTCTCTACTTTTGCTCCCGATAACGCACATATAGCGTTAATGGTAAACTTTATGTCTGGATTGGCCAGTGCATTTGCGGTATTATTTATTTTCTGGTCGGTTTCTCTACTTATCCGGAAAATTTCAGGACCAGCGAACACGCTTAGTATTTCTGGACAAATTGCCGTTCTTGGGAGTGCAGCCGTTGGCTCTTTAGCCTTCACTTTTACCGATAGTTTTTGGTTTAGTGCTGTAGAAGCTGAAGTTTACGCTGGTGCGGCATGCCTTATGTCCCTCATGTTTTATCTTGGATTACTTTGGGAACGGGATATGTTTGAATCTCGCGGAAACAAATGGCTAATTTTAATATCTTTAGTTACAGGACTAACATTCGGGATTCATTTTATGGGACTTTTAACGATCCCAGCGATTGGTTTTCTATATTTCTTTAAAAATTATCCAAAGGTAACCGTAAAGAATTTCATCATTGCCAATGTCGTAGTGGTAGCAGTATTACTATTCATATTTAAATTATTACTACCTTACACCTTAACGTTCTTTTCAGCTTCCGAAGTTTTCTTTACGAACTCACTCGGGATGCCATTTAATACGGGTACAATCGTAGCTTTCTTAGTCGTTATTGCTGCTTTTTACTTCGGAATTAATTGGAGTATAAAAAATAAGAAAACTGAAATAAACACACTATTACATTGTATCCTCTTTATCTTAATAGGATTCTCTTGTTGGATCATGCTACCTATTCGTTCTAACGCACCGACTGTTATTAATGAAAACAGCCCTGATAACGCGCGTGAATTACTTGCATATTACAATAGAGAGCAATACGGAGAAACGCATTTATTTTACGGCCCGCAATGGTCTGAAATGTATTCTGGTTTAGATGAAGACAATCCATACAGCGATAAAAAACCTAAATACGAGAAAAACGAAGAGCTTGGCAAGTATGTGATCACCAATAATTGGAAAAATACGAAGCAGAATCTGGATGACGATCATAAAACTTTCCTTCCAAGAATGTGGAGTACAGAGCATGCTTCAAATTATATGGATTTAACGGGAGCACTTAAATTTACCGTTAAACCAGAATACCAGGGTGAAGAACGTTTGATGCAAGCTATCTCTCAGTTTAAACAACGCTATTCTAGTGGAGAGTTAGATAACTCAGACTATCATAAATTTCTTCAACAATTTAGTGATTACATTGATGTTGAAAAACCTACACCCTCAGCTAATATTTCCTATTTACTAGAATACCAAATTGGTTATATGTATTGGAGATATTTTATGTGGAATTTTGTAGGGAGACAAGATGATATTCAGGGAAAATATACTGATTTACATGGAAATTGGCTAAGTGGTATTACACCAATTGACGAGTGGCACTTAGGGCCGCAGGATAATCTACCTGATGATGTTAAAGACAACCCGGCAAGAAACACCTATTATTTCTTACCATTTTTACTTGGTTTTATTGGTTTCTTTTTTCATTTAAACCGTGATAAAAAGAACTTCTGGGTATTACTTGTATTTTTCTTATTCACAGGTATAGCGCTTAAGATTTATCTGAATGAAAGACCATTTGAACCTCGAGAGAGAGATTACGCATTAGTAGGTTCGTTCTACGTATTTGCGATGTGGATAGGTTTTGGGGTTTACGCGATATACGACAAACTGAAGCATTATTTATCGCCAAAAATAGTCGCTCCTGTGGTGATTTCTGTCTCGTTAATTGTACCCGCTATCATGGCAGCCCAAAACTGGGATGATCATGATCGTTCTGATAAATATTCGGCATTAGCGATGGCCAAAATGTATCTGGATTCTGTAGACGAAAATGGTATTATATTTACCATTGGTGATAACGACACCTTTGCGCTTTGGTATGCACAGCAGGTGGAGCGCTATAGAATGGACGTTAGAGTTGTAAACACAAGTTTATTTGCGACCGATTGGTATATCGACCAGATGAAGCGCAAAGCTTTTGATAGCGACCCGATACCTTCGCAATTAGAGCATGATTTCTATTCCGGGCAAAATGATATTGTGATCGGCAGAGAAATTACTCAGGATACGCTCAATATTAAACAATGGATGAATTACATTGAAAGCGACGATGCCAGAACCAAATTAGAATATTCTGAAAACGAAACTTTTAATACCTATCCTTCTAAACACGTTAGAATTCCGGTAAATAAACAAACTGTTATTGATAACGGAATCGTAGATCCTAGCGAAGCCGACCAGGTTGTTGATCATATAGATATAGAAATAGGCTCTAACCTCATCTATAAAAACAGATTGTTGATGTTAGACATTATTGCTAACAACAATTGGGAGCGTCCAATCTATTTTACCGGCGGAAGCTATGGCGATGACGATTATTTATGGATGAAAGACTACCTTCAGCTAGAAGGAGTAGCTTACAAACTTGTACCGATTAAAACACCGGTTAATCCTAGAAACCCATTTGATATGGGAAGGGTAAATACCGATAAGATGTACAATATGGTGAAAAACTGGGATTGGGGTAATATGGGAGATCCAAATATTTACCATGACCCAGAAACACGTAAAAACTCCATCACCTACAGGAGCAATCTTGCGAGATTAATAGAAAACCTATTAAACGAAGGCGACCAGGAACGTGCAAAAGAAATCCTGGATTTAGGAATGGAAAATATGCCGGTAGATTATTACGGATATTACACGCTTTTAGAACCGTTTATTAATGGCTACTACAAAGTTGGAGAAGACGAAAAAGCACGAGATCTTTGGAATAAAGTTGCTGAAAAATATAAGCAAAATCTGGATTGGTACAGCACTTGGGATTTCGAGAGACAGCGCAGATATGCTGAAGAAATTTTTACCGACGTAGAGCGTTACCGCGGTCTGGTTGACATTTTGGTTAGAAATCAGGATGAAAAAATAATGAAAGAGAAAGCTGAAGAATTCAATAATTACCTAAAGAAATTCCAGCATTTCTATGCAGAGGATGAAGGTATCGAACCTGAAGTATCTCCGGCAGATCAATTACGCCAGCAAGAATTAGAGCAGGAACTTAACCAGGGACAAGCAGCACAAGATTCCTTAAAGATTGATGTTGTTGAATAAACAAATAAAAAGGTCTCAGAATATCTAAATTCGATATTTTGAGACCTTCTTTTTTATGAATCGTTTTATACTTAAATATCCCTGGATTCTAAAAAAGCTTTATCCAAAAAGACTTTCCAGAATTTCTTCGGAAAAAACACTATACCTAAGTTTCGATGACGGCCCTATTCCTGAAGTTACTCCGTGGGTACTAGAACAGCTTGAAAAGTATACAGCCAAAGCTACTTTTTTCTGTATAGGAGACAATGTTAGGAAGCATCCTGAAGTTTTTCATCAAATTGAAGCGAAAGGACATGCCATAGGAAATCACACATTCAACCATTTGGATGGCTGGAAAACATCCACTTCAGATTACTTAGAGAATTTCAGAAAAGCAGAGAATATTATACAATCTCAGCTTCAGAATTTATTTACTTCCGAAGAAAAATTGTTTCGACCACCTTACGGAAAGATTAAAAATAAACAAGCTTCTGAAATTACGAAACTTGGTTACAAAATTGTAATGTGGGATGTGATCACGGGAGATTTTGATGCCAAATATGATGAAGAAAAATGCCTTAAAAATGCAAAAAAACAAATACGTCCAGGCAGCATAGTTGTATTTCACGACAGTTTAAAAGCTGAAAAAAACCTGAAATACGCACTACCAAGACTATTAGAAGAATACACTAAAAAAGGTTGGAAATTTAAAGCGATCTATTAAGAATATTCTTCTAAGCGCGAAAGAATAGCCTCTGCCTTTTGTTCTCCACTTTTCCGCCACATCATTTCTCCATTTTTATAAATCATAAGTGTTGGCAAACCTTTTACACGAAGTGCTTCTGCCAATTGTGTATTTTTATCTACATCGATCTTAATCACTTTTGCTTTATCCCCAACAGCGGAAGCAACATCCCTCAAAATAGGATGCATATTTACAGAAGCTTCATTCCATTCCGTATAAAAATCGATAAGTACAGGTATATTAGACCCTACTAGTTCTCCAAATTTTGACATAAAATTGCGCTTTACTCGATAAACCGAGATATTATTTTTTTCAACATTCACCTTATTACAAGGTGATTTCTTTCTTTTAAACACTACTCCCAGACGCTAATCAAATATAATAATTAATCCTTATTATGCTGAAGCTTTTCCTTTTCGTAATTCTATTACACTAATCTCTGGCCATATCCCTACTCTACCGGGAAAAGCCAAATAACCAAATCCACGATTCACATTAATATACCGCTGATTCTCTTGGTATATCCCCGCCCAGTTTTTATAACGATATTTCGCCGGACTCCATTTTATAAAACCGGGAATCTCTATTCCAAATTGCATACCATGGGTATGACCACTTAGCGTTAAGTGATAAAATTTATTATGATTCTTCACTTTTTCCTGCCAGTGAGAAGGATCATGACTAAGCAATATTTTGAAATCTTTATCAGCAACATTTTTACCGGCAAGATCTAAATCTCCTGCTTTTTTAAAATGTCCACCTCCCCAATTTTCCACACCTACAACGGCGATTTTCTCCCCGTTTTTTTCTAAATATCGATGTTCGTTAAGTAGCAGATCCCAACCCATCTCAGCATGCGTAGCTTTTAATTTTTTCAGATTTTGCGCTTTTGCTTCCGCACTACTCCAATCTACATAATCACCGTAATCGTGATTTCCTAATATGGAATAAACGCCATCTTTCGCTTTTATTGTGCTGAAAAGTGATTTCCAATCATTCATTTCAGTAGCCATATTATTTACTAAATCTCCCGTAAAGAAGACCACATCGGTTTTTTGTTTATTAAGTAAATCTATTCCGTAGGAAACCTTTTCATGATTATCAAAACTACCGCTATGTACATCACTAATCTGGGCTATTCGGTAACCGTCGAAAGCATCGGGAAGATCTTCAAAATGCAATGTGTAGTTTAATACTCTGAAATCGTATTTCCCTTTAAACATTCCATACAAAACAGAAACAAAAGGAATCGCAGCTAGACCAAGCGCGAGCTGACTCACAAATTTTCGCCTGCCGGGAGCGCTGTAACCACTTCCAGAAAATGCTTTAAAAACTCCAATAAAAAATCGTGTAATATCTTGTCCAAAAAGAAAAAGTACGATAACAATTTTAGCCAGTAAAAAAGCAAGAACGATCCCAAAAGCAAATCCAATTGCACTAAAAAATCCTCCGCCTGCACTTTGCCATTGATAGATAAAATTACCAATCACAGCGATACTAACAAGGATATAGATTATAGTAAGCCACCAAGAACGGTTCAAACTTCTTAAAGCTTGATAAGCATAAATATCAATAAGCAAATAGAAAGCAATAAATAGCAGCCATCGCATAATTCTAGGAGATTTTCAACGAAGGTACTTTTAATCAATTCTTTATTATCCTTCTTTAAAATTAATTTAACGTAATAAGCCTTGTAAACACTAGCCTTAAAATCAAAATTCCTTAAAATTAACAGCGCTAACATTGTAAATTTACCCCGTAAACTCTACCTTTCCAGCTTAATTTCAGCTAAAACCTTATAGCTACGCACTATGAAACGTAGAAACTTTATAAAAAAGGCAGGAATCACGGGAGCTGCGATAAGTGCCACCCCCTCTATTTTCGCCCAGAATATTTCCGAAATCAAAACATCAAGAGAAGCATCTCTTCCCATTGCTATTGCGACATGGAATTTCCATGAAGCAACAAAAAAAGCCGGAGAACTTTTAAACAAAGGAACATCTGCACTTGACGCTGTAGAACAAGGTGTAATGGTTGAAGAAGCTAACTTAAAAAATACAACCGTAGGTAATGGAGGTGCTCCAGACCGTGACGGAAATGTAACTTTAGACGCCTGCATAATGGATCCAGAAGGAAATGCAGGATCTGTGGTTTATCTTAAAAATATTGAACACCCTGTCTCTGTAGCAAGAAAGGTTATGGAACAGACTCCGCATGTTATGCTAGCAGGAGAAGGTGCTTTACAGTTTGCTATCCAAAACGGATTTAAAAAGAAGAACCTACTAACCGAAAATTCTGAAAAAGCCTGGAAAGAATGGCTTAAAGAAAAAGAGTATAAACCAATCATTAACATCGAGAATCACGATACGATAGGCATGCTTTGCATGGATAAAGATGGTGATATCGCAGGTGCATGTACCACTTCTGGCTTAGCTTATAAAATGAATGGCCGTGTTGGAGATTCCCCAATTATTGGTTCTGGTTTATTTGTAGATAACGAAGTTGGCGGCGCAGCTGCTACCGGTATGGGAGAAGCTATTATGAAAAGCGTAGGCAGCTTTTTAGTGGTAGAGTTAATGAGAAACGGTCGATCTCCACAACAAGCATGTAAGGAAGCAGTAGAGCGCATTGTAAAAAAGAATGCCAATCATAAAGATTTCCAGGCTTGCTTTATTGCTATAAACAAAAATGGAGAGGTTGGCGGATATGCCATTCACGACGGTTTTTCTTACGCCAAGTATCAGGACAATGAAAATGAAAATGTAAAATGTAAAAGCTTTCTTTAAAGGAAAGTCTTAATTAACTATGAGTAACAACACAAACAAGTCGCATCGTACCGCATTTATTTTCTTAACTATTTTATTTTTCCTTTGGGGATTTATTACAGTATTAGTAGACTCCTTAATTCCTAGATTAAAAGAAGTATTTACTTTAAGCTACTTTCAGGCAGGCATGGTGCAGTTTGCTTTTTTTGGAGCCTTCTTTTTGCTTTCTATCCCTGCAGGTTATATTCTATCCAAAATTGGTTATAAAAAGGGAATAATCTTAGGTCTAAGCACTATGGCCGCTGGTTGTTTGTTGTTTTGGCCGGCAGCGTCCTTTAGAGTTTTCTGGGTCTTTATGGTAGGTTACTTTGTTCTAGCAGGAGGAATAACTATTCTTCAGGTAGCAGCTAATCCATACGTAACTATACTGGGTCCCGAAAAATCGGCTTCAAGTAGATTGAATCTTTCCCAGGCATTTAATGCCTTAGGAACTGCAATAGCTCCTGCAATTGGCGCATTATTTATTCTGAAAGATAAAGTAATGACAACTGCCGAAATTGAAGCATTATCTGCTGCTCAGCAAAAAGCTTATTATATTTCTGAAGCAGGCGCGGTACAAAAACCATTTGTTGGCATCGCTATTTTTATAGCAGTAATCGCTTTAGTTTTTGCATTTGTTAATCTACCCAAAGTAGGAGATAAAGCAGCTTCTAATGATTACAGAAATGTTCTAAAAAATAGAAATCTGGTGATGGGAGCTTTCGGGATATTTTTCTACGTAGGCGCCGAGGTAGCTCTGGGAAGCTATATGGTAAATTACTTTTTGAACCTGGAGTTATCTGAAATTATAAAATCCACTCCTTTTTTACGTAATATCGCTCAATGGATATTAGATTCTGGCCTAGAAGAAGCCAGCAATATGGCCGTAGTTGGTGTATTCGTCACATTCTACTGGACAGCCGCTATGATTGGCCGATTTATAGGGTCGTATTTAACCAAGAAATTTAATCCCGCATTAGTTTTATGTGCATTCGCACTTTGTGCTTTTTTAATGATTAATATTTCTAACCTTTCTGTTGGTATAGTTGCCATGGTTACGATAATATCCGTAGGATTATTTAATTCTATCATGTTCCCAACAATATTTAGTTTAGCACTAGATGGCCTAGGCGACGATAAACCACAAGGATCGGGAGTTTTATGTACCATGATCGTTGGTGGCGCAGTATTACCGCCTTCTTTCGGGTTTTTGACTGATAGATTTGGATTTGGTATCGCTTTCTTTTTAGTAATGATTGCGTATGCTTATATCTTCTTTTATGGTTTTATAAACCGCAAGAGACAAGTAGAAGTTTAAGACAAATAAGATCAACAACATATATAAAAACCGTTCATAAAAATGAACGGTTTTCTTTTTGTATAATATTATCTTCGTAGTTTTGGGAAGATACAGATAAATTTTTCAGTAAATATGGCTGCTCAAAAAAGACTTTTCTTAGTAGATGCGTACGCATTAATCTTCCGTGGATACTATGCTTTTATAAAAAATCCCAGAATAAATTCTAAAGGATTCGACACTTCAGCAATAATGGGATTTATGAATTCTCTTTTTGATGTTATAAGAAGAGAAAAACCAGACCACCTGGCGGTGTGCTTCGACAAAGAAGGAAGCGAACTAAGAACCGAACTTTTTTCAGATTATAAAGCCAACAGAGATGCTACACCAGAGCCAATTCAGGAAGCTATTCCCATAATTCAGGATATTCTGAAAGCCATGCATATCCCCGTTGTAGAACTTCCCGGTTGCGAAGCCGATGATATTATAGGTACTTTGGCAAAACAAGCCGAAAAAGAGGATTACCAAGTTTTTATGGTTACTCCCGATAAGGATTTTGCACAGTTAGTTTCAGAAAATATTTTCATGTATCGCCCGGCTAGAATGGGCAACGGTATCGAAATTTGGGGAATTCCAGAAGTTCAGAAAAAATTTGAAGTTGAGCGACCAGAACAGGTAATTGACTTTTTAGGAATGATGGGCGATGCTGTAGATAACATTCCTGGTCTTCCTGGTGTTGGTGAGAAAACCGCCAAAAAATTCCTGAAACAGTTTGGTTCTATGGAAGAACTCTTAGCGAATACCGATAAGCTAAAAGGCAAGATGAAAGAGAAAGTTGAAGCGAATGCTGAACAAGGAATTTTATCAAAAAAACTTGCCAGAATAATTATCGATTGTGATGTGAAATTTCATGCTGAAGACTACGAACTTTCAATGCCAGATTCAGAAAAAGTACAGTCAATTTTTGACGAACTGGAGTTTCGAAGACTTAAAGATCAATTTATAAAATTATTTAGCGGAGAAACCGAAAGCAATCAAACTCAGGTCACCAATTCTCCATCAGCCAAGAAAAATGCTAAAGTCGCAGGTGCGGGACAATTTTCTTTATTCGGAGGCGATAATTCAGAAAAAATAGAGGATAGCAATAGCAGAAAAACGCTAAAGGATACGGCGCACGTTTACCAAAAAGTAGATACCGGTTTGGCAATCCGATTGTTCCTTCAGAAATTAATGAAGCAAAAATCGGTTTGTTTTGATACTGAAACCACAAGTCTTAATCCACTTGAAGCCCAATTGGTAGGAATAGCGTTCTCTTGGGAAGCCGGTAAAGGATATTATATTCCGTTTGAAGAAGATGCTGAAAAAGCGCAGAATCTTATCGAATTGCTACGCCCTTTCTTTGAAGATCCTAAAATTGAAAAAATAGGCCAAAACCTAAAATATGATATCAAAGTTCTAGATAAATATGGCATAAAGATTAAAGGGAAGACTTTCGACACCATGATCGCCCATTACCTAATTAATCCTGATATGCGCCATAATATGGATATTTTAGCCGAAACCTATCTAAATTATACTCCGCAACCCATTTCAGAATTAATTGGTAAAAAAGGCAAAAATCAAAAAAGCATGCGTGATGTTCCTTTAGCCGAACAAACGGAATATGCTTCTGAAGATGCCGATATCACCTTTCAGCTTAAAGAATTTTTTGAAAAAGAATTAGCTGAAGCTAATACTCGCAAATTATTTGACGAGATTGAAATGCCACTAGTCGAGGTGCTTTCTGATATGGAAATTGAAGGAATAAATCTAGATTTAGATTTTCTGAACTCACTTTCTGAAGCTTTAGATCGTGATATTAAAGAATTAGAGACTAAAATTTATGAAGAAGCAGGGGAAGAATTCAAAATAAGTTCTCCCAAGCAATTAGGGATTATCCTTTTTGAAAAATTAGCTTTAGTTAAGAAACCGAAGAAAACAAAAACCGGGCAATACTCTACCAGCGAAGATGTTCTTTCTTATTTAGCCGCAGAACACCATATTGTTCAATATGTTTTAGATTACCGCGGACTCGTAAAACTACAAAACACATACGTTGATGCTTTACCGGGACAGGTTGAAAAAACCGGCAGAGTGCATACCGATTACGTCCAAACTATCGCAGCTACCGGAAGACTAAGCTCCAATAACCCTAATTTGCAAAATATCCCAATTCGTACCGAACGCGGTAGACAGGTTAGAAAAGCTTTTGTTCCCAGAAACGAAGATTATATATTATTAGCTGCCGATTATTCTCAAATTGAACTACGTATTATTGCTGCACTAAGCGAAGAAGAAACCATGATCAAAGCATTTAAAGATGGCGAAGACATTCATGCTTCAACCGCATCGCAGGTTTTTAATGTTCCCTTAGATGAAGTTACGCGAGAACAACGTAGTAACGCAAAAACCGTAAATTTTGGGATTATATATGGTGTTTCTGCTTTTGGTTTAAGCAATCAAACAAGTTTAAGTAGAGCCGAATCTAAAGAACTAATAGACACTTATTACAAAACCTACCCAAAACTCAGCAATTATATTGCAGATCAGGTTGCTTATGCAAGAGAAAACGGATATGTTTCTACAATTTTAGGCAGAAGAAGATATTTAAAAGATATCAATTCTCAGAATGCAGTAGTTAGAGGCGCTGCTGAACGTAATGCAGTAAACGCTCCTATCCAGGGAAGTGCTGCGGATATTATCAAAATAGCAATGATCAATATTCACAAAAAATTTAAAGAAGAAAAATTTGAAACAAAAATGCTTCTTCAAGTTCATGATGAATTGGTTTTTGATGTTTATAAACCTGAATTGGAAAAAATAAAAACGCTTATTAAATCTGAAATGGAAAGTGCTTATCAACTTGAAGTTCCTTTAGATGTTGATTTAGGAGTGGGGCAAGATTGGCTGGAAGCGCATTAAACAGAATTTAGAATTTATACAAGCATAGGTCTCTGGAACAAAACTTAAAGTTATTATCCGGCTATTGATGTCTTAAAATTAAGCATTCGTTAAGATAGTTGGGACAAAACTTTGATAACTTGGAAGAAATTTTAATTCCAGACCAAAAAAATGCCAGCCAACAAACCATCAGAACCACACTATTCTTTCGTTAAGAAAGTTTGGATTGTTGGTCTAATATTCTCTTTAATTGCTATTATCCTTCTTCTTTTAGAAGCAACATTCGACATCCTTATCTTAATACTTGCAGGAAGTCTTATCGCTTGCTTTTTCAGAGGTTTGGGAGACTTAATACATAAAAAAACTTCCTGGAGTTCTAAAATTTCGCTTTTAACAGCAGTTATTGGCGTGATTCTAATTGTCGCTGGCTTATCCTGGCTTATTGGAGCAACCGTTTCTTCTGAAATTGCAAAAATGGAAGAAACTTTCCCAAAGCTATTAGAAAATGCCCAAAATTCACTCAACGGAAGTAGATTGGGACGCGAAGTTTCTATGCAACTGGAACAAATTCAATCTTCAGAAAAAGTACCAGAATTTCTTTCCAGGTTTTTTATGACCACTTTTGGAGGAATTGGTGATATCTATATCATATTATTAATAGGTATCTTTTTTACGGTTTCGCCATACATTTATAAAGAAGGAGTAATTAAGTTAATCCCTCCTTCACAAAGGGAAAGAGCAAATGACATCCTAGAACGGCTAGTAAACGGACTGACAAAATGGCTAGCTGGTAAATTTATTGCCATGTTTGCCGTATTTGTATTAACAGCAATTGGCCTGGCCATTTTGGGGATGCCTATGTGGCTCACATTAGCTATTATAGCAGGAGTTTTAAATTTTATACCAAACTTTGGTCCTTTAGCAGCAATGATTCCTGCAGTGCTAGTTGCACTTACTGAAGACCCTACTACAGCACTTATCGTCGTGATTATGTATTCAGCAATACAATTGTTTGAAAGTAGCTTTATTACTCCAAGAGCTCAACAAAGACTTATTAAAATACCACCAGCTCTAATAATTATTTCTCAAATTTTTGTTGGAGCATTAACAGGTATATGGGGAGTTATATTTGCTACTCCGCTTATGCTTATTATTATTATACTCGTTCAGGAACTATATGTTAAGCCAATGGAAAGATATAGTGAGAATTAGATTTCGAAAAATTTCAAAGTTTTTAGCTTTAACATCAAAAATCTATTTTTGAATAATCATTGTACCCTACTTTTCAGAAGAGAGAGACAAGCACATTAGAGCTTAAAACGTATATCTTTGACTATCAAATCGCTTCCAATAAATTTTAGATAAAAATGATGTTTGCTATATAAATTTATAATTGTACATTTGCACCCCCTGAATTTCCCCTTGCTACAACTTTGGGGTTCAGGAATGGAATGTTTAATAACAAGTAAATTTAATTAGTGTGGACACATTAAGCTACAAAACAGTATCAGCCAATAAGGCGACAGTAACCAAAGAATGGGTACTTGTAGATGCTGAAGGACAGACTTTAGGCCGCCTATCATCTAAGGTTGCAAAAATCATTAGAGGTAAGCACAAGGCAGACTTCACCCCACACGTTGATTGCGGAGACAATGTAATTGTTATCAACGCAGAGAAAATCAACTTAACTGGAAAAAAGTGGGATGCTAAAGAATACATCCGTCACACAGGTTATCCAGGTGGACAGAGAAGTCTAACTGCTTCAGAATTATTTACAAAAGCGCCAGAGCGTCTTATTGAAAAAGCAGTAAAAGGAATGCTTCCTAAGAACAAACTAGGATCAGCTCTTTTCCGTAATTTAAAGGTTTATTCTGGAACTCAGCACGATCATGAGGCTCAAAAACCGAAAACTATTAACTTAAACGATCTTAAGTAATGGAAGTTATTCACAAAATTGGCCGTAGAAAAACGGCTGTTGCACGTGTATATGTTTCTGAAGGAAATGGAAACATCACTGTAAACAAAAAAGATCTTAACGATTACTTCACAACAAGTACGTTACAATACAAAGTAAACCAACCTTTCAATCTTACTGAAACTGCTGGTACTTTTGATGTAAAAGTAAATGTATATGGTGGAGGAATCACTGGACAGGCTGAGGCTATCCGTCTTGCTTTATCTAGAGCAATGGTAGAGCTTAACGAAGAAAACAAAGGAGCACTTAAACCAGAAGGATTACTTACAAGAGATCCAAGAATGGTAGAGCGTAAGAAATTCGGTCAGAAGAAAGCTCGTAAGCAATTCCAGTTCTCTAAACGTTAATATTTACCGGGTTGTTACCCAAACAGTTTATTTAAATTAAAAATTTTGTTGTTATTCCAATTACGATTGGAAGTTAGTTTAGCATCTAAACAATCAGGGCCATACTTTAAACAAGTAGCCACCTGAATGTTGCTATCTCAACAGAACGTAAACTATTACAAAAATGGCAAACAAAGTAGAAGTTAAAGAATTACTTGATGCAGGTGTACATTTTGGACACCTTACAAGAAGATGGAATCCAAACATGGCTCCTTACATCTATATGGAGCGTAACGGAATTCACATCATCAACTTATATAAAAGTGCTGCTAAAATGGAAGAGGCTGGTGAAGCCCTTAAGAAAATAGCAGCCAGCGGCAGAAAAATACTTTTCGTTGCTACCAAAAAACAAGCAAAAGAAATCGTAGCAGAGCAAGCTGAAAAAGCAAACATGCCTTACATCACTGAAAGATGGCCTGGTGGTATGCTTACCAACTTTGTTACTATCCGTAAAGCTATTAAGAAAATGGCTTCTATCGATAGAATGAAGAAAGACGGTACATTCAACACTCTTTCTAAAAAAGAACGTCTTCAGGTAGATCGTTTAAGAGCTAAGTTAGAGAAAAACTTAGGTTCTATTGCAGATATGACCAGACTTCCAGGTGCATTATTTGTGGTAGACATTACTCGTGAACACATTGCTATTAAAGAAGCTCAAAAATTAAACATTCCAATTTTTGCTATGGTAGACACGAATTCAGATCCTCGTGAGGTGGATTATTTGATTCCTGCCAACGATGATGCTTCAAAATCTATCAACAAAGTAGTTTCTTACGTTTCAGATGCTATCGTAGAAGGTTTATCTGATAGAAAATCAGGTAAAGATTCTAAGAAAGCTGATAAAGAAAGTAAAAGCGAAAAAGCGGCTCCTAAAATGCCAAAAGCTGAAGGAGAAGTTCCATCTAAAGATGCATCAGATCAAAAAGCCATGAGTGAGGCTAAGAATGATGTTAAATTAGAATCTAAGCAAGAAACTTTAAAGAAAGCATCTTCTAACGAAGAAGAATAAAATAACATTTTGGTAAATTCTATGAGTCGTTTAGTTTTTTTCTTTGCAGAATGAACTAAGCGACTTATTCATTAAAAACTAAAACAACTATGGCAAAGATAACCGCCGCTGAAGTAAATAAATTAAGAAAAGCTACAGGAGCAGGAATGATGGACTGTAAAAAAGCTCTTGTGGAAGTTGATGGTGATTTTGATAAGGCTATTGAAGTTCTTCGTAAAAAAGGACAAAAAGTAGCTGCTAAGAGAGCCGATAGAGATTCTGCTGAAGGTGCTGCAATTGCAAAAGTAAATGCAGACAATTCTAAAGGAGCTGTTATCTCTCTTAACTGTGAAACAGATTTCGTTGCTAAAAACGATGACTTCGTAAAATTAGCAAATGATTTCGCAGATCTTGCATTAACTGTTTCTACTAAAGAAGAACTTTTAGCTGCAGATTACAACGGAATTTCAGTTCAAGATAAATTAACTGAACAAACCGGTGTAATTGGAGAGAAAATCGAAATTGGTGCTTTTAAAACTTTAGAAGCTCCATTTGTAGGTTCTTACATTCACGCTGGTAACAAAATTGCTGTTTTAACAGGTCTTTCTAAAAATGTAGAAGGTGCTGAGGATGCTGCTAAAGATGTTTCTATGCAGGCGGCTGCAATGAATCCAGTTGCTCTTAATGAGGAAGGTATCGACCAGACTATAATTGATAAAGAAGTAGAAATTGCTAAAGATCAATTAAGAGCTGAAGGTAAACCAGAAGAAATGTTAGATAACATTGCTAAAGGAAAAATAAAGCGTTACTTTAAAGATAACACTTTAGTAAACCAGGCTTTTATTAAAGACAACAAACAATCTGTTGCACAATATGTAAAATCTGTAGATTCAGATCTTACTGTAGTTGCTTTTGAAAGAGTTGCTTTAGGAGAGTAATTTCTTTTTAAAATATTTTATCAAAAACCGCTTCAATTGAAGCGGTTTTTTTATTTTCAAACCATGTCCAAAAAACCATTCCAATTTAAAGAATTTGAAGTTCATCAGGATAGATGCGCAATGAAAATCGGCACCGATGGCGTACTTCTTGGCGCCTGGGTAGACCTTCCTGAAAATATAAACAGCATACTAGATGTTGGTACCGGCACAGGCATTATCGCACTTATGCTTGCACAACGCTCCCCCGCACAACTTATAGACGCCTTAGAAATCGACGAAAACGCGTACGAGCAAGCTGTGGAAAATTTTGAAGCCAGCGATTGGGGTGATCGTCTTTTTTGCTACCACGCAGAATTTGGAGAATTTGTTGAAGAAATGCAGGATGAAGAAAAATACGATCTTATTATATCTAATCCTCCCTTCTACAACGCAGACTATAAAACCACATCTAAAGAACGCGATATGGCACGTTTTCAGGATGCACTACCTTTTGAGCTTCTACTTGAAGGCTCGACCTATCTACTTTCCGAAAATGGAACTCTAGCAGTTATCATTCCGAAGAATCAAGAAGAAAGTTTCCTAACTACAGCAGAAAACTTTCAATTATTCCCTAAAAAAATCACTTATGTAAAAGGCCACCAAGATTCAGAAATTAAAAGATGTCTGTTATTACTTGGTTTTGATAATACAAAAACTGAAAAAGACGAGCTAGTCATAGAAATTAATAGACACCAATACACTGAAGCTTACAAGAACTTAGTTAAAGATTTTTACCTTGCCATGTAGGTAATTCATTCAAGATAAAATCTTTAAATCATTCATCAAGAAAATATCCCCGATTCGTAGATAAACGAAACTAGTAATCTCTATTATAGGACAAAACTATTTTTTGCGTCTCGGATTTGTTTTCCTTCCAGAATTAATTCTTGGCTTTTTTGGCGATTTGCCAGCACTTTGAGCGGCCTTTGCTTCTGCAGATATTTCTTTAAAATCATGATCATCTATAACCGGCAACCGCTGATCGATAAGTTTTTCTATAGATTTTAAATAAGGTCGTTCTTCAATATCACAAAAAGCGATCGCACTTCCGCTAGCTTTGGCACGACCTGTTCTTCCTATCCTATGTACGTATGTTTCTGCTACATTTGGCAAATCAAACTGCACTACAAGTGAAAGCTGAGATACATCTATACCTCTGGCAGCAATATCTGTCGCCACCAAAACTTTGATTTTTCCATCCTTAAAGTCATTCAACACATTTTGCCGTTGATTCTGCGATTTATTACCATGAATTGCTGCGGAATCAATACCAGCCTGACTCAATTTCTTTACAATTTTATTCGCCCCATGCTTAGTTCTAGAAAATACAATTACGGTATCAAAAGAAGCCGTTTTCAACAAATGAACAAGCAGCTTAACCTTATTCTGTTTTGGCACAAAATAAATTTCTTGATCTACACGCTCTGCCGTAGTTTGTTGAGGCGCGATCTTTACACGCTCAAAATCACCTAAAATTTGCCTTGAAAGTTCGATAATAGACTTCGGCATAGTGGCAGAGAAAAACAGCGATTGACGCTCCTTAGGTAACTTTTTGAGAATTTTTTTTATCTCATGTACAAACCCCATATCCAACATCTGGTCAGCTTCATCAAGCACAAAATGTTCAATATTATTTAGCGATATAAAACCCTGATTAATCAAATCTAATAACCTTCCAGGTGTTGCTGTTAAAATATCTATTCCACTCTGTATTTTTCTTACCTGCTGATGTTGCTTTACTCCACCAAAAATCACCGTATTTCGAATGTCTGTATATTTTGAATACGTATCGATATTATCTGCTATCTGAATAGCCAACTCTCTTGTTGGTGTAATGATAAGCACTCTTATTTTTCTTTTACCCTTTGGCGGGTCACCCTCTACCAATCTTTGTAAAATAGGAATTGTAAAAGCCGCAGTTTTCCCCGTACCTGTTTGAGCAGATCCTAGTAAGTCTTTTCCTTTTAATAAGATTGGAATAGCTTGTTGCTGAATGGGAGTAGGCTCAGAATAACCTTTATCTTCTAACGCCCTTGAGATTGGGTCTATAATACCCAGTTCTTTAAATGTCATATAGTAATATAATCTCCAAATATAAAGCTAATTATACAGATTAAGCAACAGCTTAACAATAACCTGCATATTGATTAGCTAAACTGTAATTATTATGGAATTAAAAAGAAACCTATTTACATAAAATATATCAATAAAATTTGTTCTATAGTAGTTATTCCGTAATTTCAATACTAATTTTATAATAGATAATAAGTCAACTAAAATGAAAACAGATCTTTTTACTGCTCCCGATTATTATAATATCGATGACTTATTGAACGACGAACATAAAATGGTTCGCGAAGCAACTCGTTCTTGGGTAAAAAAAGAAGTAAGCCCAATAATAGAAGATGCTGCACAAAAAGCCGAATTCCCAAAGATTTTATTAAATGGTTTAGCTGAAATTGGAGCTTTTGGACCTTATATTCCTGAAGATTATGGTGGTGCGGGCCTAGACCAGATCTCATACGGAATCATAATGCAAGAGATTGAAAGAGGCGATAGCGGTATACGATCTACAGCATCTGTACAATCTTCTTTGGTAATGTATCCTATTTTCGCTTATGGATCTGAAGAACAAAGAAAAAAATATCTCCCTAAACTAGCCTCTGGCGAATTAATTGGCTGCTTTGGCTTAACTGAACCTGATTTTGGATCGAATCCTAGTGGAATGTTAACCAATTTTAAAGATAAAGGAGATCATTATTTGCTTAACGGAGCAAAACTATGGATCTCTAACGCTCCTTTTGCAGATATTGCTATTGTATGGGCAAAAAATGAAGAAGATCGAATTCACGGACTTATTGTTGAACGTGGGATGGATGGATTTTCTACACCAGAGACTCATAATAAGTGGTCGCTAAGAGCAAGTGCTACCGGAGAGTTGATCTTTAATAATGTAAAAATACCAAAGGAAAACCTGTTGCCAAATAAAAATGGATTGGGTGCACCGCTTGGTTGTCTCGATTCTGCTCGTTACGGTATCGCTTGGGGTGCCATTGGTGCCGCTATGGATTGTTATGATACAGCATTGCGCTATGCAAAAGAGAGGATCCAGTTTGGTAAACCCATCGCTGTAAAACAACTTCAGCAAAAAAAGCTGGCAGAAATGATCACTGAAATTACAAAAGCTCAATTACTAGCCTGGCGCCTTGGCACACTCAAAAATCAAGGAAAGGCAACTTCAGCCCAAATATCCATGGCTAAAAGAAATAACGTTGATATGGCTTTAAAAATAGCCAGAGATGCACGCCAGATCTTAGGCGCTATGGGAATTACTGGGGAATACAGTATAATGCGGCATATGATGAATCTAGAAAGCGTCGTTACCTACGAAGGCACACATGATATACATCTTCTTATCACAGGATTGGATATCACAGGACATTCAGCATTCTAAAAATACATGCTGAAATTCGATAAAACTAGATAGTATTTAATGGATTTTAATTTTTTATAAAAGATCGAAGCAAGGGCAGCGTTTACAACGATTGCCCTTTTTATATTTCTCGCAACACTTCTTTTTTAGCTTCATTTCCTTTTTCGGCACAACACCTTCTACTCTAAGAAAATCCTTAGATTTTTCTGAGTAAAAAACAATAATATTTAAATGCAGGAAGCCAATCATAATAGCAACGAATTTAAAGAGATTTAATGAAAATCGATACTAAGATTATTTAAAAAGACTGTTATTATTTTAAAATCCGAACCTAGCTAGTATTTTTGTGGGAAATTTAAGCTTAACCATGATTAAAGACATCAATAAAGTTTTAAAGCCTAAGGTAAAAACTTTACTAAATCACTCGCTATATTCAAAGATCACTTCCCCTAAAGAATTGCAGATCTTTATGGAACATCATGTTTTTGCAGTATGGGATTTTATGTCTTTACTTAAAGCTTTACAGCAAAGTTTAACAAAAACCACTAATCCATGGTTTCCCGTAGGAAATCCTGAAACACGCTATTTAATTAACGAAATTGTACTTGCCGAGGAAACCGATATTAATTTCTACGGAAAGCACCAAAGTCACTACGAAATGTATATTGACGCCATGCAAAAAGCCGGTGCAGATACTACAAAGATTTACAAATTTATAAATCAGGTAATCCATGGTACAGATATCTATTTAATTATCGCTACCAGTGAGCTACCTTGGAGCATTAAACAGTTTCTAAAATTTACTTTTGAGTTAATTTCTGAAGGAAAACCCCACAAAATCGCCGCAGCTTTCACCTTTGGAAGAGAAGGACTAATTCCCGGAATGTTCACTTCTATAATCAGCAATATTCAACAGAATTTTCCAGAAAAGGATTTGGAGCTTTTTAAATATTATTTTGATCGCCATATAGAATTGGATGACGATGAACACGGGCCGATGGCTTTTGAAATGATTGAGCATTTATGCGCCTTCGACGGCAAAAAATGGGAAGAAGTAGAAACTGTGGCCAAGCAAGCTTTAGATGCTCGCATAGAGTTATGGGATGGAATAGAAAAAGAAATAGTACAATTATAACAATAAAGCCGATTGGTTTCCCATCGGCTTTATTGTTATATATTTTCAGATAGAATTAATTAAGTAGACTCTGGAGCTAATTTAACTTCAAGGCCATCCAAGTCTTCTGTAATTGGAATTTGACAACTTAATCGGCTGTTATCTTCAACAAAAAATGCCTGGTCTAACATATCTTCTTCTTCGAAACTTTGTTCGGGCAACATATGCTCTAAATTCATAACATAGCATTGGCAGGATGCACACATAGCCATTCCTCCGCAGATACCAATAGTTCCTTCTGGCGCCAACTCGTAAGAACGAATCACTTCCATTAAATTCATATTCATATCTGTAGGGGCATCTACCGTATGAGCCTCTCCTTCTCTGTCGATGATGGTAATCTTTATATCAGACATTTCTTTATTTTTTGAAGCTAACACTTCGCTTGTACTATTAACTTATACTTTTAACTACTTCTTTTTTTGCCTCTTTCTTACTTCCATCAAAGCCATTAACACCACTAACGGTGGTATATTTCATCACGTACTTTTTATCCGGAAAAATACGTTGGTAGGCACTTTGGCACATAATTGCTGCCTCATGAAAACCACATAAAATAAGCTTTAATTTACCAGGATAAGTATTTACATCCCCAATGGCATATACCCCGGGAATATTGGTTTGATAATCGTAAGAATTATTTACTTTAATCGCATTTTTTTCGATCTCTAATCCCCAATCGCCAATAGGCCCAAGTTTTGGAGACAGTCCAAATAAAGGAATAAAATTATCTACTTCTTTAATTTCTTCACCCAGAGCTGTATCCTTGTGCCGAATAACCACAGCTTCAAGATTGTCCTTACCCTTTAGATCTACAACCTCTGCATTGGTTATCATTTTTATTTTTCCAATTTTAGAGAGTTCTTCAACTTTTTCTACAGAATCTAGAGCACCTCTAAATTCTTGTCGGCGATGAACTAAAGAAACTTCTGAAGCAATATCGGCAAGATAAATAGCCCAATCTAGTGCTGAATCTCCACCACCTGCTATAACCACTTTCTTATCGCGATAAATTTCAGGTTCCTTAATCATATAAGCCACTCCCTTATCTTCAAACTCATTTATTGAAGGAATAGGCGGTTTTCTCGGCTCAAAGCTACCCAAGCCTCCGGCAATAACAACTACGGGCGCATGATGCTTTGTTCCTTTATTTGTAGTAACAATAAAACTTCCGTCTTCTTGTTTATCGATAGTTTCTGCTCGCTCTCCCAAGGTAAAACCTGGTTCAAAAGATTTTATTTGCTCCATCAGATTATTCACAAGATCACCAGCAAGAACCTCTGGAAAACCTGGAATATCATAAATAGGCTTTTTAGGATAAATCTCTGAACATTGACCACCAGGTTGCGGCAATGCATCGATTAGATGGCATTTCAATTTTAGCAATCCTGCTTCAAAAACAGTAAAAAGTCCAGTTGGCCCGGCACCAACAATAATCATATCTGTTTTAATCATGTTGTTTGGGTTAATTCGAAAGTCTACTTCTGGATATTTATTACTTCTTCTATCTGTGGCACATACTTTTTAATAGTCATTTCTACGCCAGATTTTAAAGTCATTTGATTTACAGAGCAACCTACGCAAGCACCCTCTAACTGTACTTTTACAAGGCGGTCGTCTTCAATCGCAACCAAAGATATATCTCCGCCATCGCTTTCTAGGAAAGGACGGATTTCGGCCAGTGCCTTTTCTACATTAAGTTTTACTTCTTCGCTCGTCATTTACTTAGTTTTAACCGCACTACATCCAGCCATTGTGGTGATCTTAATCGCCTCGGTTGGAGGTAAGCTTTTATTTCTTTTTACCGTTTCTTGCACCATATTTCGGGTTAACTCCTTAAAAGATTCTTCTAAGGGGGTATCTTCCTGAAGTGCAGCAGGACGACCTATATCTCCAGATTCTCTAAGACTTTGAACCAATGGAATTTCTCCTAAAAATGGTATTTGCAAATCTTCGGAAAGGTTTTTAGCTCCCTGTTCACCAAAAATATAATATTTATTTTCTGGCAATTCTTGCGGAGTAAAATACGCCATATTTTCTACAATACCCAGCACCGGTACATTTATACTTTCCTGCTGAAACATTGCTACTCCCTTTCTCGCATCAGCTAAAGCCACATTTTGCGGTGTACTTACCACAACAGATCCCGTAATTGGAAGAGATTGCATTATGGAAAGATGAATATCTCCTGTTCCCGGAGGAAGATCTACCAATAGAAAATCTAATTCTCCCCATGCTGCATCGAAAATCATTTGATTCAATGCCTTTGCTGCCATTGGTCCTCTCCAAATTACAGCCTGGCTAGGTTTAGTAAAAAATCCTATGGAAAGAATTTTAACACCATAGTTCTCTACCGGCTTCATTTTAGATTTACCATCTACAGTAACCGATAGTGGTCTTTCTGCAGCTACATCAAACATGATTGGCACCGAAGGACCATAGATATCTGCATCTAGAACTCCTACTTTAAAGCCCATTTTTGCCAAAGTGACTGCTAAATTAGCAGTTACGGTAGATTTACCAACCCCACCTTTTCCAGAAGCTATAGCAACTACATTCTTTATCCCAGGAATTGCTTTTCCTTTTATTTCAGGAGCTTTTTTTTCAGGCTCGGGAGTTTCAACTTTAATATTTACCTTAACCTTGGCTTTTTCGTAGACCTTTTCGTGAATAGTTTTCATCACATCAACTTCAGCACGCTTTTTAATATGTAAAGCGGGAGAACTTAACACCAGATCCACAACAACCTCGTCACCAAAGGTCATTACATTTTGTAATGCACCACTATCTACAATATTTTTGCCTTCTCCGGCGATACTGATAGTTTCTAATGCACTTATGATTTCTTTTCTATCTAATTTCATAAAATTTTTTAGTAAGAATATCCTCTAATTAGACCGATTCTAAATGCAAATATAGCTTGAAATGCTAAGAACACGAAGCATTTATATAGAATTGATCTACCCTAATATTTACAAAACCAATTCAGTTTTTCTAAATTGGTATATTCATAAATTCAGTATGATAAGTATGTAAAACCTTACAATTATTAGCTACTTATCTTCCTTAAAAAGCGCTTTCATTGGATCCCAAAAAATAGATTCGAAATTTACAATCTTAAGATCTTTCACCTCTACGCCTTCTGCCTCCAAAAGCTGTTGCATGGCATTTGTACCTCCAAAATGAATTTTACCAGTTAGCACGCCATTTCTATTAACTACACGATGGGCGGGAACCTCATCTCTATCTTTTGAAGCATTCATCGCCCAACCAACCATCCTTGCACTTTTAGCCGCTCCCAAATATTTAGCTATAGCACCGTAAGAGGTCACACGACCTTCTGGGATTTGAGATGCAACTTTGTAAACTTTTTCGAAAAAACCGGAATTAGAACTCATGAATTATAGATCCTAAAAATCGTCACAATTACTAGAATAAGCATCAAACCGGCCATAAAGTAGTTTGAATATTTAGCGAATTTCTCTGCTTTATTTTCAATTTTAATAAAAGAAAGCACATATAAATATAGGCTCGTAAAACTACCCAGAGATGCTGCTGCTGCAAATGCTATAATTTTAAACCAATTATAACTTACACCAACCCCAACATTAAAACCACCGGCGATAGCGCAAAAATAAGGAATGGGAAAAATATTAAGGGCTGCTATCAACATACCTTTATACAAACTGTTTTTATTTTTTTTCTTGGAATGAGAGGGAGCACCCTTTTTATTTTTTGCCTGAATAAAGAAATAAACTCCTAAAATAATAAAGATTACTAAAGCAGCTCTAAGCATTACGCGCTGAACAAAAGGATGATCGAATATATATTTTGCTAAAAGAACGGCTACAAATGCCTGAATTAAAATCACTATCGAAGCACCAATAGCAACCAGCATTCCATTTTTCTTACCACGCTCTATACAGGTTTTCGCCACAGTCATATTCACGAGACCGGGCGGTAAAACTCCAAAAAGAGCTGCAAAATATACGATAAGAAAAATCCTTGCTTCTTCCAAAAACCTTTTATTTTATTCTGAATTTAATATATGTAATGGGTTTTCCTTTTTCAAGATACTGTTTTTCGTAGAAAGTTTGGATATCTGTCACCTCTTTTGGCGCACCTTCATTCTTATAAACATGGTGATTTGCATAAATTACCTCGTGGCCTGCCCCATGAAGCAACCCCAAAGTATAGCCATGCATAAATTCACTATCTGTTTTTAAATTCACTTCGCCATTTGGCTTGAGAATTTTTTTATATTTCTGTAGAAATTCTGCATTCGTTAAACGATGCTTTGTCCTTTTATATTTAATCTGAGGATCAGGAAAGGTAATCCAGATTTCACTAACTTCATTCTCTGCAAAAGCATGATCGATAAGTTCTATTTGAGTTCTTAAAAACCCAACATTCTCCAATCCGTCTTCTAAAGCTGTTTTCGCACCTCGCCAAAATCGAGCCCCTTTAATATCTATACCAATAAAATTTTTATCGGGATATGCTTCTGCAAGACCAACGCTATATTCACCCTTACCACAACCCAATTCTAATACTATAGGCTTATCATTCTTGAAAAAATCACTGGCCCATTTTCCTTTATATTCAAACTGAGCATCGGTTAAATCTTCTCTTTTAGGCTGAATTACATTAGAAAACACCTCGTTCTCTTTAAAACGCTTTAATTTATTCTTACTTCCCACAGTTAAAAATTGAGTTTCGACAAATTTATAGAATATTATTTGAGTTTTCAGCAAAGCCATAGTTACAATTGAAGATTTCCAGTGTAAAACTAAATTGCTTAAAATCGATAGAGCTTATTTAAAGCTTTGATGATGTTTTTTTAATCGGGAAAAAGATGCTGTTTTCTGCGTAAGTATATATTTGCTATATGCAAAAGGGAAGAATTTTAGTTGCTGCTTTAAATTGGGGACTTGGCCACGCCGCAAGATGCGTTCCTATAATTAAAGCATTATTAAAAAATGATTACGAACCTATCCTAGCATCCGATGGTGATGCGCTAAAATTACTGCAAAAAGAGTTTCCACATATTACCTGCTTAAGTTTGCCTTCTTATAATATTAAATATACCGAGGATCCCTCAAATTTGAAATGGAAATTACTTTTTGACAGTCCACATATTTTAAGAACAATAAAGGCTGAAAAAAAAATAACTAAGCAAATAATTAAGGATTATCAGATTATTGGAATAATTTCAGATAATCGTTGGGGTGTACGGCACAAAAATTTAAAAAGCGTCTTTGTAACACATCAATTAAATGTACTCTCTGGCAACACCACATCTTTTAGTAGTAAAATTCAGCAAAATTATATCGAAAAATTCGACGAATGCTGGGTTCCCGATTATCCCGGAAGCAAAAACCTAAGCGGTATTTTGGGGCATTTAAAAAAAGAAAATTCAGCTATAAAATATATTGGACCTCTAAGCCGAATTGAAAAACGCTCCTGGCCTAAAATATATGATTTTTTGATTATTCTCTCTGGTCCAGAACCTCAACGAACTTTTTTAGAGAAGAAATTATTAAACACTTTTAAAGATAGTGAGGAGAAAATTCTATTTGTAAGAGGCGTTTTTTCTTCGGAAGAAATTAGTGTAAAAAACACCAATATTAATATAAGAAACCATCTTTATGGAGCTGTTCTACAGCAAGCCCTTAACAGTTGCAAATATATAATTGCAAGATCTGGATATACAACTATCATGGATTTAAATAGTATTGAAGCAAAGGCTTTCTTTATCCCTACACCGGGACAATACGAGCAGGAATATCTTGCTGAAAGACTTTATAAGCTAGGAGTTGCTCCATTCTGCACTCAGCAAGATTTCACTTTGGAAAAATTGAATGATTTAGAAGAATTTTCAGGATTTAGCAGCATCCGTTTCGATCACTCTTTTCGGGATCTCTTTACTCTTTTCGAGCGTAAATGAAAATTCACTTCCTACACCAAAAACACTTTCTACATAAATTTTTTCCTGGTGTGCTTCTATAATATGTTTTACAATAGATAAGCCTAAACCAGAACCTCCTTCTTTTCGAGAACCACTTTTATCTACGCGATAAAAACGCTCAAATAAACGAGGAATATTTTCTTTTTCTATTCCTTCACCATTATCTGTTACCCGTACAATCACTTTATTTTTAATCAGGTTTTCTATACTAATTTCTGTTGTACCGCCTTCTTTACCGTATTTAACTGAGTTCACAACGAGATTCGTAATTATCTGCTGAATTCTCTCCTTATCGGCCCTCACGAAAATGGCTTCGCGATACGGCATATCAAATGTAAGCGTGATATTTTTCTTGGCCGCTTTCATCTCTAGGAGATCAAAAGTATTTTGGATAAGCTCTACGATATTAAAGTCCTCAATATAAAGGTGTAAATCACCAGTTTCTAATTTGGTGATCATATCAAGATCTTTTACAATATAGATTAGACGTTCAACTCCTTTACTGGCACGTTGCAGATACTTTTTTCGCACCGTTTTATCTTTCATTGCCCCGTCCAATAAAGTTAAAATATATCCCTGTACGGTAAAAAGTGGTGTCTTTAACTCGTGAGAAACATTTCCCATAAATTCCTTACGGTAATTCTCACGCACCTTTAAAGTCTCGATCTCAAGTTTTTTATGTTCAGCAAATTTCTCTACCTCTCTGGTAAGCGAAGCCATATCTGTAGTCACCTGATTAGGCCTTAAGGTTGAAGAATCCAGCAAGGAAACATCATCGTATATTTTCTTAATCCTTTTATAAATAAAATTCTCTACACGATACTGCGTTATAAAAAACGAAAAGGTATAGCAAACGGCAGCAAAACCAAGTAAAGCCCACCAATGAAAATTGCCTGATAAATAAGAAAAAGCAGCCCAGAGACCGCTTAAAAATAAAGTTAGATATAAAGAGGTCTTTATTGCGAATGTGTAGGACTTCTTAAATTTTTTTGCCATTAAACTACGAACTTATAACCAACGCCTTTTACGGTTTTAAAGCTGTCGTCTCCAATTTTTTCCCTTAATTTACGAATATGAACATCTATAGTACGTCCTCCTACAACAACTTCGTTACCCCAAACTTTGTCTAAAATATCTTCTCTTTTAAAAACCTTACCCGGTTTGGAAGCTAATAATGAAAGTAATTCAAATTCTTTACGAGGCAAAATCATCTCCTCTTTATTTCTCACTACTTTATATTCATCTCTATTAATAACAATCTCCCCAACCTTTACAATGTTAGAAGTTGCTTCTTCATCTCTAAACCTTCTTAATAAAGCTTTCACTTTACTAATTAAAACTTTTGGCTTTATTGGTTTAGTAATATAATCATCTGCTCCGGCATCAAAACCTGCCATTTGAGAATAATCCTCACCCCTGGCCGTTAGAAAAGTTATGATTGTTTCGTCTAACTCAGGGATTTTTCTCATTTGCTCACAAGCTTCAATACCATCCATACCCGGCATCATTACATCTAATATAATAAGATGCGGAGTTTTCTTTTTTGCCACTTTTACCGCATCTGCGCCATTATCGGCTGTAATTACCTGATATCCTTCAGCTGAAAGGTTATAGCCTACGATTTCAAGAATATCTGGCTCATCGTCTACTAGAAGGATACGGATGTCTTTTTTCTTCATTTTATTGTATAGATTTTAACAAATACGGGGTAAATGTAATTATTAATTTCAACCTACAATTTAAGCATTTATTTAGTAACCTTTACATAACACTAAAATGACAAAGCGTTAATTTGCCGTTAACACAAGCTTTACATACCCCCCTTTAATTTGCACTCAAGAATCAAACAAAGGGATGAATAAATTTTTAGTACTCATTGCATTTTTACTTACTATCGTAGTAAATGCTCAAGAAACAACAGGTTCGATCGCAGGGAAACTTACCGACCGTGAGATGAACGGTGAACCATTAGCGTTTGCCAACGTAACAATTAAAGGAACTTCTAAAGGAACAACATCAGACTATGACGGTTTGTATGTTCTAAACAAATTAGAGCCCGGCACTTACACTGTGGTTTTTAGCTTTGTAGGTTACGAGACCTTAGAGATACCAAACGTACAGGTTGTTGCAGATAAAGTTACAGAAATAAATACAGATTTAGGCGCCAGTGCTGCTTCTTTAGATGAAGTTGTTATTACAACTGTCTCTAGAAGAGATAGTGAAGTTGCTCTATTATTAGAGCAAAAGGGTGCCATTGAAATGATCGAAAACATTAGCGCACAGGAATTAGCGAGAAAAGGTGTTGGTGATGCCCAAGGCGCTTTAACAAAGATGGCTGGTGTAAGTAAACAAGAAGGAGTTAAAAATGTCTTTGTAAGAGGTCTTGGTGACCGTTACAACTCTACCACTCTTAATGGATTACCTCTTCCTTCTGAAGATCCAGAATACAAAAACGTCGCTTTAGATTTTTTTGACAGCAATATTATTAACAGTGTTGGAATAAATAAAACATTCCAAAGTTCTTTGTATGGAGATTTTGCTGGAGCAAATATTGATATCATTTCAAAAGAATTATACGGCAAAGAAACGATACAGGTAGGAATTGGATCGGGAATCAATACCCGTGCAGTAAGCGAAGACTTTGAAACTGTGGATGGAGCATCCTGGTTTGGGTACGGTTTATCTTCAGATAGCCCAATAAGCAGTTTAGACAATTATAGCTTCGAAAACTCTTTTGCTCCAAACAGGCAAAATTCTCAAGTTAATCTGAATGCAAATTTCCAACTAGGGAAAAAATTTAACATTGGAGAAAATAGCTTAAAAACTCTATTAATAGGATCTTTCGACAGTAAATACAGCTACAACGAAGGAAATACAAAAGAAATCAATGCACAGGGATTACCGCTTCGTGATCTCGATTTTCAGAAATATCAATATAATGTTTCTCAGATTTTGATGGCGAATGTAGATTATGGCTTTGGAGAAAATAATTTAAGTTTCAATTCTTTGTATATCCATAATAATACCCAAAGTGTAGGAAACTATTTTGGCCAGTCTGCAAATATATCTGAGGAAACAGACGATTCTGCCTATATAAAAAGACAGCAGGTTAATGACAATACGGTATTCGTTAATCAGTTGCTAAGTGAATTTGCCTTAACCGAAAGGATTAGTTTACAAGCTAGTGTAGGTTACAACATGACAAGAGCAAATGAACCTGATCGTAGACAGAATACTTTTGTTTATAACCAAACTAATGACAATTACCGCGTCGCCGTAGGCACACCTGCCTATAATTTACGATTCTTTTCAGAATTAGAAGAAGATGAAATCGTGGGACACCTAAATGCATCTTATGCTTATGGAGAAATGGGTGATGAGGAGCAACCAAAAGGAAAAATTAATTTAGGTTACGATTATAGAAATACAGACAGAAGATTTGATTTCTTACAATTCAATCATGATTTCGGCTCTCCAGTAGTTATAGATCGTTCAAATCCAGATGCTGTATTTAATCAGCAAAACTTATCTGACGGCACTTTTAGACTAGTAACTAATAGTGGTTTTGGTGACGATTTTAATCCTTTAGATCCATTCTTCTACGAAGGAGAAAAAGACATACATGCTGGCTTTGCAAGTGCTTTTTATCAGTTTAACGAAGCATTTACAGTAAATGCAGGTGTACGGTTGGAACATATTAAACAATATGTAAACTGGGATACGAACTTATCAAGCAGTGAAAACAACCGCAACACCGATCCCTCAACTATAGAAAATACGTATTTGCTGCCAAGTTTTACTGGAAAATACAGCTTTACTAAAAATAGTATTCTTAGACTTACCGGAAGTAAAACATATACCTTCCCGCAGTTTAAAGAAGTTGCTCCATTTGTCTATGAAAATGTAAACTTTTCAAGCTATGGTAATCCAGACTTAGAAGCTTCAGACAACTATAATCTTGATCTTAAATATGAATTTTATTTTGGAGGAAATCAAATTATTTCTATAACCGGATTTTACAAAAAAATTAAAAACCCAATAAACAGAGTACAAGTTAACTCTGCAGCTAATCAACTTTCTTACATCAACTCAGGTGCTGAAGCAGACGTTGCTGGAGCCGAATTAGAAGTTCGTAAAACGATTTTCAATCTTGAATCTAGTGAGAACAGAAAACACGAATTGGCATTTGGATTAAACACATCCTATCTATATTCTAGACAAGATCTTACTAATCGCAACACCAATTTCACAAATAGTGAAGATGAATTAGAAGGAGCATCTCCTTGGGTTCTTAATACAGATCTTACTTACAACTACGATAGTACTAACTTCAACTTAATGTCATCTGTTGTTCTAAACTATTTTAGTGATCGTATTTACTCTTTAGGGGTACAGGAACAAGGTAATATTGTTGAGACTGGTATTCCAACATTAGACTTTATCGCTAAAGGAACTATCTCTCAGCATTGGGGTGTTAGCGCCAAAGTTCAAAATATTTTGGATCCGGAATTTCAATTAACTCAGGATGACATCAATGGCGGAACGAACGTAATTAACAATTTTAACAAAGGAATTGTGTTTTCGTTGGGACTTAGCTACAGTTTATAACTAAACATGTAATCTAAACACTTTTATATAATCCAATTATTAAATTAAACACTTATGAAAAAATTAAAATTATTTTATGCGTTTTTTGCACTAGCGCTATTATTAACTAGCTGTTCTAGTGACGATGACAACAACCCAGTAACAGATGACGATGGTGTTGCCGTAGAAGAAAAAGATGATGTAATTGACTCTCAAGATGATCCAGATTTAGATCCTGAAGATCTAAAAGGTGAGGTGCGTGCTGATGTAACTATTACTGCTGATACTGAATGGATGCTCACAGGAGCCTTGAGAGTAGTAGATGGCGTTACATTAACCATAGAGCCTGGTGTTACTATAAAAGCTCAAGCAGGAGGTACCGAAGTTTATATGGTAATTCTACAGGGTGCAAAAATAGATGCGCAGGGCACAGCTGAAGAACCTATCACGATTACTTCAGCAGCAGAGAATCCGCGTTCTGGAGACTGGGGAGGGCTTATATTAGCTGGATACGCCCAAATTAATTCTGGAGATGTTGCTACAACTGAAGTTGCTGAAGTAACTTATGGAGGTGACAACGATGAAGATAACTCTGGAATCATAGACTACATGATTTTAGAATACACTGGAGCAAGAATAGGTGGACAGCAAGAATTTAACGGTTTCACTTTTTACGGTGTAGGTAGTGAAACTTCAATAAGCAACATCATGGTAAGATACGGTGATGACGATGGTATCGAATGGTTTGGCGGTACTGTAGACGTAACAAATGCGCTAGTAGTTAACGCAAAAGATGATTGGTTTGATTGGACCGAAGGTTGGACTGGAAACGGTAAAAACTTTTATGGAATCAGAGAATTTGGATTTAATGATGTAACTGAGGATCCTAGAGGTATTGAAGCTGATAGTAATCAAGGCAACAATGACGCTTCACCAAGATCGAACCCTACTATCGACGGACTTACTCTTTACCACCAGTCTACTATTAACATGGCAGATATGATTAAAATTAGAAGAGGAAGTAACGCTACAATAACTAATGCGGTAGTGGCCATTTTTGCAGCAGAAGACGAAAATGCAGGAACTGCGTCTGATTTTATTGACCTTACTGATAATAGTGGAAACGGATCTAGCGAAACTTCTATTAATGTAACTGCTTTAGGAGGTATAGATGCTACAGCAATTAAAGATGCGGGTGCTACAAATATTACTGTAGAAGCAGGAAACACAGGAGCTGATACTTCAGTTTTTGCATGGACTGGATACACGTTCCCTTCTTTAGATTCTGCTGAATCTGAAGACTAAATTATTGCCAATAATAATATAAAAAACGGCTGCAAGTTGCAGCCGTTTTTTGTTACCATTTTTACTTCTTAAAATAAACATAAATACATCTCTTTTAATTATGCAAATTTTAGATAAACTTTTTCAATATTTGTTGTAAGTTTGCAATAACCGACTAAGAAAGAATGAAACAAAAATATCTCTACAGTCTTATCATGGTTCTATTTTTACTGATAGCTGCTCCTGCAGCTGCTCAGGAAAATGATCTACGCCTTAATAAAAGGACTGAAGAGACAATTGATGGTCTTAGTATGTATCCAAATCCGGTTTCTGGGGACAAAGTTTATATTACCAGCACGAAGAATCTTGAAAAAGAAATCGAAATTTACAACGTTCTGGGAAAAGCCATCAAGAAAACTAAACTTATCGGTAAAGAGCTTGACATTTCTTCTTTAGATGCTGGCATTTACATCGTAAAAATCAAAGAAAAGAACGAGATTGCCACGCGCAAGCTTATTGTTAAATGAAGAGGAGAGGCTTCGGCCCACGACGCTCTTCCCCAAGAGGCAGATAAACTTTATTCTTGCGATTAATTATTCCTTTATTTTTTATTCTTTCTAACTTTGCTTAAAAATTGCAGACAATGCAGAAAAGCAAAATTTTTGATATTCAGTCTAAAACTGATTTTAAAAAAATAAGCCTCGAAATCTTCGAATTTCAATATAAGAATAACAAAACCTATCAGGATTTCTGCAATCACTTACATAAGACTCCAAACAACGTTCAGCAATTAGAGGATATTCCTTTTCTACCTATCGAGTTTTTTAAGAGTCACCGCATACTTTCAGAAAATAAACCAATAGAGATCACTTTTACCAGCAGCGGAACTACTGGAAATAAAACCAGTAAGCATTTGGTTACAGATTTGGATATCTACGAACAAAGTTTCGAAAAAGCATTTCAGCAATTTTATGGTGCTGCAGAAGACATCACTATTTTAGCACTTTTACCATCTTACTTAGAACGCGAAGGCTCTTCGCTTATCTACATGGCCGAGCATCTTATTCAGAAAAGTCAAAAAAAAGAAAGCGGCTTCTATTTACACAATCTCGAAGAACTAAAATACAAGCTTATCGAGCTCGATAAAAAAGGCGAAAAAACGCTTTTAATTGGTGTTTCTTTTGCTTTGTTGGATCTTGTAGAAAACCACCAATTTGAGCTTAAAAATACCATTGTAATGGAAACTGGCGGAATGAAAGGTAGGCGTAAAGAAATGATTAGAGAAGAACTGCACACCATACTTGCCAAAGGTTTTGGTGTTTCGTCTATACATAGCGAGTATGGTATGACCGAGTTACTTTCACAGGCTTATTCTAAAGGAAATGGCGTGTTTGAATGCCCGCCTTGGATGGATCTTATTATTAGAGATCCTGAAGATGCTTTAACGACAGTAAAATCGGGAAAAACCGGAGGAATAAATGTAATCGATCTTGCGAATATTAATTCTTGCTCGTTTATTGCTACTCAGGATTTGGGAAAAATAAATAAAGATGGAACGATAGAAATATTGGGGCGTTTTGACAATAGCGATATTCGTGGTTGCAACCTAATGGTTTTATAATCAAATATTTTTAAAACTAATTGTAAGTTTACAACTCTAATTACGACTTATCTTCAGCAAAATATATGATTGTGGTAATCATAGGTTTTCGCAAATAAAATTTTTCATATTAGATTGGTTAGTTAGTTGAAAAGCCCCTTCTGAAAATTCAAAAGGGGCTTTTTTATAATCATATTTAGGTTTATAATTTATACTACAACCAAAATGTAGGTATTCTTTTTACCTTTATTGAGAATAACATATTTATTATTGATAAGATCATTATTGGTGATCTTGTAATCTTCTTTTACCTTTTCTTTGTTTACGGAAACCGAGTTTTCTTTTAAAGCTCTTCTGGCTTCTCCGTTAGATTTCAAAAAATCGGTTTTAGCAGAAAGTGCTCCAATCATATCCAAACCTTCTTCAACATCTGCTCTAGAAACTTCAGCTTGTGGCACTCCTTCAAATACATCTAAAAAAGTTGCTTCATTTAAAGATTTTAGATCTTCTGCAGTGCTTTTTCCAAATAAAACTTCAGAAGCTTTTACGGCATTGTTATAATCTTCTTCAGAGTGTACCATCACGGTAACTTCCTTCGCTAAAACTTTTTGAAGTTCTCTTAAATGAGGCGCTTCCTGATGTTTTGCAATTATCTCAGAAATCTCCTCTTTACTCAAAAATGTAAAGATTTTGATATATTTTTCAGCATCCGCATCACTGGTATTTAACCAATATTGGTAAAATTTATAAGGCGAAGTTCTATTGGCATCCAGCCAAATATTTCCACCTTCAGTCTTTCCAAATTTTGTACCGTCTGCTTTAGTAATTAATGGGCAGGTTAGTGCGTATCCTTTGCCTTCGCCAATTCGACGAATCATCTCTGTACCGGTTGTGATATTCCCCCACTGGTCGCTACCTCCCATTTGCAAAGTACATTGATGTTCTCTAAACAAATGTAGAAAATCATAACCTTGCACTAATTGATAAGTAAATTCAGTAAAAGACATCCCTTCTGAAGCATCTGAAGATAAACGCTTTTTAACCGAGTCTTTGGCCATCATGTAGTTCACACTTATGTGCTTCCCAACATCTCGAATAAAGCCAAGAAAAGAAAATTCCTTCATCCAGTCGTAGTTATTCACCAAAACTGCAGTGTTCTCTTCTGCTCCTTCAAAATTTAAAAATCTTGAAAGCTGTTCTTTAATCGAATTTTCGTTATGTCTTAAAGTCGCTTCATCTAACAAATTACGTTCTGCCGACTTTCCCGAAGGATCACCAATCATTCCAGTAGCACCACCAACCAAAGCATAAGGTTTATGTCCCGCTAATTGAAAATGACGCAACATCATAACTCCTACCAAGTGACCAATATGTAAAGAATCTGCTGTTGGGTCGATCCCAACATAAGCAGCGCGCATTTCTTCGTTTAGATGATCCTCTGTTCCCGGCATCACATCGTGAATCATACCGCGCCAGGTAAGCTCTTCAACAAAATTTTTGTTCATAATTAACAATTTGTTCTTAAAACAGCTGTAAAGATACCATTTACTATTATTTTTCCTAAGTGCTTTAATTATATTTACAGCATGATTTTAGTAACAGGAGGCACTGGTCTAGTTGGAGCGCATTTGCTTTTAAAATTAGCAGAAGAGCGGCAACATATAAGAGCAATCCATCGTGTGACAAGCGACTTACATAAAACGCTAGAGGTATTTTCGTACTACCACACGAGGGAAGAAGCAGAACGATATTTCAAAAAAATCGAATGGGTGATTGCTGAAATCACTAATATTCCTCAATTAAATGAGGTTTTTAAAGATGTGACCCAGGTTTATCACTGTGCAGCTCTGGTCTCGTTTAATCCTAAAGATGAGAAAGACCTACGAAAAATTAATATCGAAGGAACAGCAAATATCGTAAATCTATGCATCGCCAACAGCATAGATAAGCTTTGTTATGTAAGTAGCATCGCCAGTTTGGGAAAACCAGTAATTTCTTCGGAACCTACTACAGAAATAACAAATTGGAATCCTGAAACAAACAATAGCGATTACGCGATATCTAAATATGGTGCTGAAATTGAAGTATGGCGAGCTTCCCAGGAAGGCGTAAAGGTAATTATAGTAAACCCTGGGGTGATTATTGGTCCGGGATTTTGGAAAAAAGGAAGTGGGCAAATTTTTAGTCGCATTCAAAACGGCTTAAACTATCATTTCCCCAAAGTGACTGGCTTTGTAGGCGTAAAAGACGTTGTTGATGTGATGATCAAATTAATGACTTCTGAGGTTTTCAATGAAAGATTCATTTTAGTTGCTGAAAATCTTAGCTTTAAAACGATTTTTGATATAACTACGGAAAGCATCAACAAACCCAAACCAACAAAACCTCTAAAAAAATGGATGATCTCTTTGGGATGGTTTTTTCAGAAAATAGCTTCTGTTTTTGGATATAATCAAAATATTACTAGAAGTGATATTTCCGGAATTTTCGAAAAATCTGTATATGATAACAAGAAAATAAAAAAAGAATTAAATTTTAAATTCACGCCAATCGAAGAAGTAATTAAGGAAACCGGAAAGTACTTCCTTAAAGACAAGGCTAAATAAATTCTAAAACGCCTATAAATAATCTATTGTACTTCGCCAACTTTAAGCTATCCGCTTTTTGTACTGAAGTTCTTTTATCCTCTTTAATAGATTCGATTGTATCTTCCATTTCAGGCGATTCTATATCTAATTTTGTCTCCTTAATAGAGTCCTTAACGACCTTTTCCTGTTCTTCTAATTTGTTATAATGCTCTTTAAGGGCATCTAAAGTATCCTTTACCCTATCAAAAATACCTACATAGTCATTATAATTTTCAGAATAATAAGCGTTGCTTTTCTGAAACTGCACACTATCTATGGAAAATTTTTCATAGATATACTTATCAGGTTTTAAGCCGGTCTGCTCCAGCTTAATCTTATTATAATTTCGTGCAGAATTCACCAAAACAATTTCAGTAAGAATATCAACCATCTTATCCATGGGAATAAGATTATCGGGTTTACTCAAATGCTTTACGTCCTGGCAGGAAAAACCAATAAAAATTAGAAAAATAAGGCTGTTTTTTAAGAATCTCATTACCTATCGAACTCCAATTGCTGTGCCACATTTGCAAAAGGCTGATGCTTAAAATTCTTGTACACCAGTTTTCCGTTTACAAAAGTATGGGTAATCCTAGATTTAAAAGTCACTCCTTCAAAAGGAGACCATCCGCATTTATAAAGTATATTATCAGATTTTACCTGCCATGGTGCATTAAGATCTACAAGAACTAAATCTGCTTTATAACCTTCGCGAATATATCCACGATCTTTAATATTAAAGAGGATTGCTGGGTTATGGCACATCTTTTCGACAATCTTCTCTAAAGATATTTTTTCCTGATGATAAAACTGAAGCATTGCTGGTAATGCATGCTGCACCAAAGGACCTCCACTTGGAGCTTTGGTGTATGGATTTTGTTTTTCCTGTTTAGTATGTGGGGCATGATCTGTGGCCACAACATCTAGCCTGTCATCGTTTAACGCTTTCATTAAAGCTTCCTGATCGTTTTCTGTTTTCACAGCAGGATTCCATTTAATAAAGGTGCCCTTTTTTTGATAATCATTATCATTAAACCAAAGATGGTGGATACAAACCTCGGCAGTGATCTTTTTATCCTTTAAAGGTTTTTTATTGCTAAAAAGCGCTAATTCTTTAGCAGTAGAAACATGAAAAACATGTAATCTCGCCCCTGTTTTTTTAGCTAATTTTACGGCATTAGAAGACGATTTATAACATGCTTCTTCACTTCGTATTTTGGGATGAAGTTCTATAGGAATATCATCACCATAACGCTCTATACATTCCTTTAAATTATTCTGTATGGTTTCTTCATCTTCGCAGTGAACTGCAATCATTAATGGTGATTTGGAAAATATTTCCTCTAAAACCTTTTGATCGTCCACTAGCATATTTCCCGTAGACGATCCCAAAAATAATTTTAAGGCTGCTGTCTTTTTAGGATCAACTTTTAAAATTTCTTCTAAATTGTCGTTGGTACCCCCAAACATAAATGAATAGTTGGCATAAGATTTTTCAGCAGCTAACTGAAATTTCTTCTCTAATTCGTCTATTGTAGTAGTTTGTGGCAGTGTATTAGGCATCTCGATAAAAGAAGTAATACCACCGGCAACGGCTGCTTTACTTCCGTTCTCAATATCTTCTTTATGAGTTAAACCAGGTTCTCTAAAATGTACCTGATCGTCTATAACCCCGGGTAAAAGATGGCTTCCTTCCGCATCAAAGATCTGCACATCTGGCGACTTTGCACTTATGGTTTCAGCAATCTCTACTATTATTCCATCTTCAATAAAAACGTCACCTTCAGTAATTTTGCCTTCATTTACAATTTTGGCGTTTTTTATCAGGACTTTCTTCATCACTATTATCTTCTGTTAAACAGACTTTTTACTTTCATTTTTACTACTCCAAAAACAGCTTCATAAATAATAGAGCCGCTCATTTTAGAGGTTCCTCTGGTTCTATCTGTAAAAATAACCGGCACTTCGGTTATCTTAAAACCAAATAGATGAGATTTAAATTTCATCTCTATTTGAAACGCATAACCTACAAATTGAATTTTATCCAAATTTATACGTTTTAGAACTTCTTTTTTATAACAAACATAACCAGCAGTGGTATCATGAATGTCCATCCCTGTAATCAATCTAACATATTTAGACGCTAGCCAGGACATTAATACACGATTCATTGGCCAGTTAATTACGTTAACTCCGGTTACATACCTAGATCCTATTGCTACATCTGCATCTTCTCTTTTGCAGGCATTATATAAACGTATAAGATCGTTGGGATTATGGGAAAAATCGGCATCCATTTCGAAAATATAATCGTATTCTCGTTGCAAGGCCCATTTAAACCCGTGTATGTAAGCAGTTCCCAAACCTGTTTTTTCTTTACGCTCTTCTAAAAAAAGTGCTTCAGGAAACTCTGCTTGTAAAGTTCTTACTCTGGTTGCAGTACCATCTGGTGAACTATCATCTACTACCAAAATATGAAATTTGCGCGGTTGAGAAAAAATATTTCTAACCAGACGCTCAATATTTTCAATTTCATTGTACGTGGGTATAATTATAAGCCCATGAACCATTCTATCAAATTTTGCACAAATGTAGGGATTTTAAACCATGCTTTTGCTTTCTTTTGTTTTTAAGCTTAGTTTTTATCACATTGCTTTAAATTTGCAGAAAAAATAAATTGCAGACTATAGAACGTTACACCGAACCTTTAGATTGGATCACTATCATATTCTTGATCTGCTTTGTAATGATTGTAATCGTTAGAAACCTTTATAACCAGCGTTTTAACGATTTTCTTTCTATTCTCACTTCCAACAAATTTATGCTGTTTAAAGGAAAAGAGAACAATCCTTTTCATGGATTTAACATTTTGCTATTCAGCGTAAATGCGCTTTCAATATCGGTGCTTATCTTTTGGGTTTACAAGTTTTACCACAATCCTACTACTGAGGATTTTGCCCTCATTTATATTAGAATTCTTACTGCTTATGTGTGTTTTATACTTTTAAAATTCGGAGTTGAAAAAATTATTTCCAACATTTTCGATATGGATCAGGCAATAGACCTCTATCTATTTCAGAAATTAAGCTATAGAAACTATATCGCCCTTCTAGTTTTACCGGTAACACTTTTATTAATTTACACCGTAAATATTAATGATTTTTGGGTTTATGGTTTGGGTAGCGCTATACTTCTAGCAAATTTAACAGGAATATTTAACATCTTTAAGCAATATCAAAGGTTAATTACAGACAACTGGTTTTATTTTATTTTGTACCTTTGCGCTCTCGAAATTGCCCCTTATTTTATTTTATATAAACTGATAGTAGTTTATCAAATGATCTGATAAAGAATTGATATATGAAAGTGAAAACAATTTTGGTTTCTCAACCAGAACCTAAAATAGAAAACTCTCCATATTTTGAACTGGAGGAAAAACAAAAGGTTAAAGTTGATTTCGTTCCTTTTATACACGTAGAAGGTGTTTCTTCAAAAGAAGTTAGACAGCAAAAAGTAGATCTTTCTAAACATACCGCTATAATCTTAACCAGCAGAAATGCCGTAGATCACTTTTTTAGAGTAGCTGAGGAAATGAGATTTAAAGTTCCAGATTCTCTTAAGTATTTCTGTCTTAGTGAGGCAGTAGCCTACTATTTACAAAAATATGTGGTTTATAGAAAAAGAAAAATTTACGTAGGTAAACGTACATTTGAAGAATTATCGCCTCTTATTAAAAAGTATAAGAACGAAAAGTTTTTATTACCATCTTCAGACATGCTTAAACCTATTATACCTAAAACTTTAGATAAATTAGGTGTACAATGGAAACAAGCAGTTTTTTACAAAACGGTAGTAAGCGATCTTTCGCATCTTAGTGAGGTAACTTATGATATTCTGGTATTTTTTAGCCCTAGCGGTATTAAATCTCTATTTGAAAACTTTCCAGACTTTAAACAAAATAATACAAGAATTGCTGTTTTCGGAAACACCACCATTAAAGCAGCTAAAGACCACGGTTTAACAGTAAATATTAAAGCGCCAACATCAGAAACCCCATCTATGACGATGGCTCTTAGTAAATATATAGCAGAAGCGAATAAGAAATAAAGGCTTACCTTCTATTAAATTAAAATCCGGTGCTTTGTCTATCAAACACCGGATTTTTTGTTCAAAAAAGCAACTAATTAAAAACGACTAAAAATTACATTCATAATTTACTGGAGCTCCTGAAAGAATTTCATAATCAGCATACTCCTCAAATTTTTTGAAATTTTTTATAAAGCTATCGGCCAAATATTGTGCCTTTGCATCGTAAGCTTCTTGATCATTCCAGGTTTTTTTGGGATTTAAAATATTAGATGGGACATTTGGACAATACTTGGGAATTTTCAAACCAAAATATTCTTCTTTTTCAAAAGTAATTTCTTCAAAGTTTCCTGCTAATGCCGCATCGATCATCGCTCGGGTATAACCTAATTTCATTCGTTTTCCAGTTCCGTAAGGACCGCCTGTCCATCCCGTATTAACAAGCCAAACATTTACTTTCGCTTTTTTCATTTTTAGACTTAGCATTTCAGCATATTTTGTTGGATGTAACGGCATAAAAGGTGCACCAAAACAAGCTGAAAAGCTGGGCAATGGCTCATGCACACCTTCTTCAGTTCCTGCAACTTTTGCGGTATATCCGCTTATAAAATGATAGGCGGCTTGTCCCGGGCTAAGCTTACTTATTGGTGGTAGCACACCAAAGGCATCTGCAGTTAAAAAGAAAATATTCTTAGGATTTTCCCCAATAGATGGTTGCTGAATATTATGAATATGATCTATTGGATAACTTACACGCGTGTTCTGAGTGATGCTTGTATCTGTATAATCTACTTCACCATTTTTAAAAACAATATTCTCTAAAATCGCACCTGGTTTTATCGCGTTATAAATGTCGGCTTCATTTTCTTTCGATAGATTAATAACTTTTGCATAACAACCACCTTCGAAGTTAAAAATTTTATCATCTGGCGACCAACCATGCTCATCATCTCCTATTAACTTCCGTTTAGGATCGGCAGAAAGCGTAGTCTTTCCCGTACCGGATAATCCAAAAAATATCGCGGTATCACCTTCCTCCCCTACGTTTGCAGAGCAATGCATCGGCAGCGTATTTCTATCGACCGGTAAAATAAGATTTAATGCTGAAAAAATACCTTTTTTAATCTCTCCGGTATAACCAGTCCCTCCTATTAAAGCAATTTTTTTACTAAAATTCAAAATTGCGAAATTTGGCTGGCGTGTACCGTCTTCTTCAGGATTTGCTTTAAAACCGGGAGCATTTAATATAACCCAGTCTTCCTTAAAATTTTGCAATTCTGCTTCCGTAGGTCTTAAAAACATATTGTAAGAAAACATATTAGACCACGGATATTCGTTTATAACTCTAATGTTTAATTTATAACCCTTATCAGCGCAGGCATAAGCATCTCGAACAAAGACTTCTTTTCCAGACAGGTAACTAGCTACTTTATCATATAATTTATCGAATTTCGACGCATCAAAAGGAATATTAATATCTCCCCACCAAACGCGATCTTTAGTTACTTCATCTTGAACGATAAATCGATCTTTGGGCGACCTCCCAGTGAACTTTCCTGTTTTAATAGCAAGCACACCATTTCTAGTTTCCTCTCCCTGTTGATTCTCAATGGTTATTTGTTGAAGTTCTTCAGGTGATAATTGGTAATTCGCTTTACTATTTTCGATTCCATATCTATTTAACGAAATCGTTTTCGTGATAATGCCTTTTAAATCCATAATTTGTCTATTTATGTCTTATACAGCAAATTTAGGAATCTTCAACAAAAGACCTAATTTTATAAAATAAATTACTGATATTTTAACTTAAATGCTCTAAATATAAGAAGTGTCCAACCAACAATTAATAAAGCACCTCCTAAGGGAGTTATCAATGCGATGCTACTAAGATCTAATCCAGCTAACTGATCTAGGCTCAATAAATAAATAGATCCACTAAAAAATAAAACACCTACGCAAAAAAACCAGTACAAAACAGCACTTTGTATTTTATGAAGATTGGCCAAAGCAAGAAATAAAAGTGCATGGTACATTTGATATTTAACTCCGGTTTCAAACGAGTTCAACGTTTCTACATCAAGCACGCTTTTCAATCCATGGGCTCCAAAGGCACCAAGAATTACGGCTAAAAGTCCAAATATTCCTCCTGTCACTAAAAATCTGCGCGTCATACTAGAAGTTTTAATATCTTAGTTAACATTACACAAAATTAGTTGAATTATGCAACAAATCCTGTTAATTGGCGCGGGAAAATCTACCGCTGTTCTTATAAAATATCTTTCAGAAAAATCTTCTGAAGAAAACTTTACACTTCTTGTTGCAGACAAAGATTTATCGCTTGCGAAAAAAGCAGTCCAAAATCACCAAAATTGTCATGCTATTAGCTTTGATATTTTTAATGCTGAAAGTTGCGAAACTTATATCGCACCTGTAGCTATTGTAATCTCTATGCTCCCAGCAAGATTTCACATAAAAATTGCAAAAGTCTGTCTGAAATTGAAAAAGAACCTAGTAACGGCATCTTACATTACCGCAGAGATGAAAGCTTTAGATGTTCAAGTGAAAAAGGCCGGACTTATATTTATGAATGAAATTGGCGTTGACCCGGGAATAGATCATATGAGCGCCATGCATATAATTGATAGAATTAGAGATAATGGTGGAAAAATAATAATGTTTGAATCTTTTTGTGGCGGACTTATAGCTCCAGAAAATGATACTAATTTGTGGAACTATAAATTTACCTGGAACCCGCGTAACGTTGTAGTTGCCGGGCAAGGTGGTGTTGCTGAATTTATTCAGGAAGGAAAGTACAAATACATTCCTTATCACCGCTTGTTTAGAAGAACAGAATTTTTAGACATTGAAAATTATGGCCGATTTGAAGCTTACGCTAATCGAAACTCTTTAGATTATCGCAAAGCTTACGGGCTGGACGATGTTCTAACACTTTACCGCGGTACGATACGCCGGGTAGGTTTTAGCAGAGCGTGGAATATGTTTGTACAATTAGGAATGACCGATGATAGCTTTACAATGGAAAACTCGGAGGACATGACTTATAGAGAATTCGTAAATTCTTTTTTACCGTATTCTCCTACAGATTCGGTCGAACTAAAATTAAGACACAACCTAAAAATAGATCAAGATGATAGCATGTGGGAAAAATTACTAGATATAGATCTCTTTAATCCTAAAAAAACCATTGGAATAAAAAATGCTACACCAGCACATGCGCTTCAGAAGATTCTTGAAGAGCAATGGAAACTAGCCTCAGAAGATAAAGACATGTTGGTAATGTACCATAAACTTGGCTACGAAATAAAAGGCAAGAAAAAACAAATTGATGCTACCATGGTTTGTATAGGTAAAAATCAAACAGAAACAGCAATGGCGAAGACAGTTGGATTACCTGTTGGTATTGCTACAATAAAAATTTTAAAAAAAGAAATTACTACTCCTGGTGTGCATTTGCCAATTTCAAGGGAAGTTTACGAGCCGATTTTGAGAGAACTTCAACAAAACGGTATCAATTTTAAAGAAAAACAAACTACTTACTTAGGTTACAACCCTATAGGTGGTGTAAGTAATTAGGAAATGAAATCTTTTTTCCTATTTTAGCTTTATAACTACAACCAAATGAAGATTATAGATCAAAATGTTGTTATCGATGGTATCGATAAAACCATTCTTAACTTTCTTATGGAAGACGCCAAAAGGCCAATTTTAGAAATTGCTAAAAACATAGGAATTACTGGAGCAGCAGTACACCAAAGACTAAGAAAACTAGAGAAATCTGGGCTAATAGAAGGTTCCAGACTTATTATAGAACCAAAGTTATTAGGCTATAAAACCATGGCATATGTTGGAGTCTACTTAGACAAAGCAGTAAGTAACCCACTTGCTGTTAATAAACTTAAAGAAATTCCTGAGGTTATCGAATGCCACTACACAACCGGAAACTGGTCTATTTTTATAAAAGTACTTTGCAAAGACAACGAACACTTAATGAAAGTGCTGAATAAAAACATTCAAGGTATCGAAGGTGTTTCCCGTACAGAAACCTTTATTTCGTTAAATCAACAAATTAGTCGACAAATTAAGATTTGATATTTGGATTTATTCTAAATTAAAATTAATTTTGGCCACAAATGAATACGATTTATACATCCAAATTCTTTGTTGCAAGCCAATGCGACCATAACCGAAAGTTTTACATAGACTTTGGGCATAAAACGGTAAAGTTTACCTTTTGCCAATTACTAGCTTTTCGACATAAGTTGAATGCAATCCAAATCGAAAATCATTTAAACGGAATAAATCCACATGGGCTAGAAGTATTAAGCCTTTGTAATCGCGAACATCTTTTTGTCTTCAATACATATGAGGTCCTCGATTTGAGAGATTTAATCAGCGGAACTTTCGCTATGATGGAAATCAACTCAGTTCTTGCTTGATATTAGACTACTTCTAAATTAACCATCCTATTAGCTAATTACTTCTTTTTTAGGTATTTTTACATAAAATTTAAACCTATGAAAGACCTTGTAAGACAAAATCTACTAATACATGTAGATGTTTTAGATCTATTAAATAAACAGATCAAACAGGAAGCACAATCTTCTGCCGCTTATCTTGCAATGGCCTCTTGGTGCGATCACAACGGACTAGTATATAGTGCTGAATTCTTCTATGAGCAATCTAAAGAGGAACGTGACCATATGATGAAAATATTTCACTTTATAAATGATAATGGTGGAACAGCATATTCTCCTGAAGTAGCAAATATTAATCACGATTTTACTTCTTTAGAAGAAATTTTCGAAACCGCATTAGATCAAGAGATCGCCATTACAAAAAGCATTCACAATATTATTTATGAATGCAGAAATAAACGTGATCTTACTACTGAAAACTTTTTACAGTGGTATGTAAAAGAGCAGATGGAAGAAGAACAAACGATGCGTAGAGCGTTAGAATTGTTTGATCTTATTAATACTGAAAATGTTGGACTTAGATTCTTAGATGAAAGAATCAAAGAAATTAGAGAAGAAGCAAATCCTGAATAATTTCAGAGAACAACAAAGCATAAAAAAAGACGGTTTAAAACCGTCTTTTTTCTTTTATAATAATGACTTATTTACTTCGCATTTTTCAACCAGTGTTTAAAATTCACTTCTTGATCGATAATCGAAGCTAATTCTGTAATTGGAACTCGTTTTTGTTCCATCGTATCACGATAACGTACCGTAACCGATTTGTCTTTCAAAGAATCGTGATCTACAGTAATACATAATGGCGTTCCTGCCGCATCCTGGCGACGATAACGTCTACCCACAGCATCTTTCTCATCATATTGCACTCTAAAATCCCACTTAAGCTCTTCTACAATTTCTTGCGCTAATTCTGGCAAACCATCTTTTTTAACCAATGGTAAAATCGCTGCTTTCGTTGGCGCTAAAACCGCCGGTAACTTAAGAACTGTTCTCGATTTCCCTTCACCAAGATCTTCTTCTTGTAATGAAGCAGAAAATACGGCTAAGAACATACGATCTAAACCAATAGAGGTTTCGATTACATATGGCACGTACTTCTCTTTCAGCTCTGGATCATAAAAACGAAGTTTCTTACCAGAATGTTCTTCGTGCGCTTTAAGATCGAAATCGGTTCTTGAATGTATTCCTTCTAATTCTTTAAATCCGAAAGGAAAATCAAACTCAATATCGGTAGCTGCATTGGCGTAATGTGCTAACTTCTCGTGATCGTGGAAGCGATATTTATCATCTCCTAGACCTAAAGAAGCATGCCACTTTTGACGCGTCTCTTTCCATTTTTCGAACCAACTAAGTTCTTCTCCAGGACGTACAAAAAATTGCATCTCCATTTGCTCAAACTCACGTTGGCGGAAAATAAACTGTCTCGCAACAATTTCATTTCTAAAGGCTTTACCAATTTGTGCAATTCCGAAAGGGATTTTCATTCTTCCGGTTTTTTGAACATTAGCAAAATTCACAAAGATACCCTGTGCCGTTTCAGGTCTTAAATACAGATCTGTTGCACTATCTGCTGAAGCTCCAAGCTTAGTTCCAAACATTAGATTGAACTGTTTTACATCAGTCCAGTTCTTAGAACCACTCTCTGGGCAAGCAATTCCTAACTCTTCAATCAAAGCTTTTACATCAGCGAGATTTTCTTCAGTTAAAGATTTTGCCAAACGCTCCAAAATTTCTTTTTCTTCAGCTTTGTAGCGTTGTACTCTTGGATTGGTTGCTACAAATTGGGATTCATCAAAATCATCACCAAAACGCTTTTTAGCTTTCGCAATTTCTTTTTGTGCTTTTTGATTGATTTTTTCAGCATAGTCTTCCACCAAAACATCGGCTCGATAACGCTTCTTAGAGTCTTTATTATCTATTAGCGGATCATTAAATGCATCTACGTGCCCAGAAGCTTTCCAGGTTGTAGGATGCATCAAAATTGCGGCATCGATGCCTACAATGTTTTGATGCAATTGCACCATGCTTTTCCACCAATATTCTTTAATGTTTTTCTTTAATTCAGCACCGTTTTGACCATAATCATAAACAGCGCTTAATCCGTCATATATTTCACTAGACGCAAAAATATACCCATACTCTTTGGCATGGGATATTACGTTTTTGAATAAATCTTCTTGTTTTGCCATACAGCAAAAATAAAAAAACCGCCATGATATAACTCATGGCGGTCTGTAAAATTTTGAGTTTCTTATCTTAAGCTAAAAGAAGCGGTACCAATTAATGCTGCATCGTTATAAACATAAACCTTGTAGTTTCCTTCTAGCAATTTTTCTTCAACAGTATTAGCTAGAATACATACGTCTAATTCTTCATTCTCATAATACACCGTACTCTGCGCACTATATACCATTACTCCACCATCATGGGCGACCGGAATCTTATCGCCAACCAAATCATTTTCAGGATTATAAACCTGTACATAAAGATTTTTCTCTCCAGCTTCAGCAAGATCGTTTGCTGTAATAGTGAAACATGTTCTTATTTGATCGATCCTTCTTGTACGGTCATTTTCCACAATTTTACCGCTATTTCTAACAATTACACCTTCTCCTCGCAAACTTGTTATTTTTAATTGTGAAGCTCTGTCTACTTTGTTAGCTAAACTCTGATTGCTGGTTTGAAGGGAATCAGAAAGTCTTGTTTTTTGTGAAAGCTCGGTTTGTGTACTATCGATGGTCATGGCCATACGCTGATTTTGCGCACTTAGACTATCCACTACCCTAAATAATCTCTCTTTTTCTGCTTTAAGGTTGCTAATCTCTCTTCGATATCTGGTAATCAATACAAGATTTGCCTCATAATCTTTAACCGAATCTAATAAGCGATTAATCCGCTCTCTAGCATTCACTAGATTTTGATCCATGATTTCATTTTCATCGATGGCCTGATCATACTTAACTATAAGTTCATTCAGCTCGTTTTCTATCGCCGCTTTTTCCTTCTGAAGAATTACCTTATTTTCCTTTTCTTCATTATAGAATCTAACAGTATAAATAGTTAGCGCCACCAGGGCAACCGCTAAAACACCAATAAGAATCTTCAATGCAGTATTATTCTTCTTTTCAGTCATCATAAAGTTTTTAATATTTTATAAATTTAGAGGTTTAAGGCTTTTCACCACAACCGCTTAACAAATGTTTCACGATTTTATAAACCTGTTCTATCCAATCACCTGCAATTGCTGTGACAGGCCATTATTAAATCATGAAAAAGTGATTTGCACCTCTTGCTTACATCAACTTCCCGTAACAAATTACCAACCTAATAACGTGAATCAGGCCGATAAAGTATTTTATGGTAGAGCTGAAATTAACGCTGCGTATTCACTACTGCTTTTTCGTAAAAAGGGCATGGTGCAAACCTTGCTTCATAACCTCAAATATAAGAGACAATTTGAAATAAGCCATTTTTTAGGACGATGGACAGGCGAAATTCTTAAAAACACGCCAAGATTTAAGCAAATTGACCTGGTGATCCCGGTTCCACTACATAAAAAACGTTTAAAAGAACGCGGCTACAATCAGGTAGAAGGTTTTGGTAAAGAAATCGCAAAAAGTCTGGATGCCGTTTATCGCGATGATCTTTTACTAAAAACAAGTTTTTCAAAAAAGCAGGCACTAAAAAATCGAATATCACGATGGAATCTTATGGAAGAATCTTTTCAGCTTAAAGAGCCATCAGTAATTTCAGGAAAACACATTCTTTTAGTAGATGATATTCTAACTACAGGAGCCACTTTAGAAGCTTGTATTAATTGTTTACGCTATTCAGAAAAAATAAAGATCAGTATCGCTACTATGGCAATTACCGTATGATTGTTACGTTTAAATTTAAAATAATCGTTTCTTTGCGGGACGATTTTTAATCTAATTTTTGAAGAAATTATAGCTCTTTTGAAGATGAACAGGAAGCTTATCAAATTTATTCTTTTTACAATTATAATCACATCTGTAGTGCGGTGTGCTAAAAAAGGAATGCCAGAGGGTGGTCCTATAGATGAAGAACCGCCACGTTTTATAAGAGCTAATCCCGAAAATTATACCACTAATTTTAAGGCTGAAGAAATTAGAATTTTGTTCAATGAATATATAAAGCTTGAAAATCCTCAGCAACAAATCATCATTTCTCCACCAATGGATCCTAAACCAAATATTCTTCCCTTGGGGCAGGCAAGAAAAGATGTAAGAATTGAAATTGGTGACACGCTAAGAGAAAATACCACTTATGCTATTAACTTTGGGAAAAGCATTGTAGATAATAACGAAGGGAACCCTTATCCATATTTCAAATATGTTTTTAGTACCGGAGATTACATAGATTCTCTTGAGGTTTCAGGATTTATTGAAGATGCCTATTTAAAAGAAACGCCAGAATTTGTTTCCATTTTTCTTTACGAAATGGATAGTACGTATACAGATTCTGTAGTTTATAAAGATATTCCCAGATATGTAAGTTATACCAGGGACAGTAGCGTAAACTTTGATTTAGAAAACCTAAAAGCCGGCAAATATCAAATGGTCGCCATTCTTGATGATAATGATAACTACAAATTTAACCCGGGAAAAGACAAAATTGGATTTTTAGAACACCCAATCACAATACCTACCGATAGCGTTTATACGCTTTCTATTTTTCAGGAAGAATTAGCTTTCGAGGTTAAAAGACCTAAACTTTTTAAAGGAAGACAATTGCTAATTGGCTATCAAGGCATGCCGAATTTGGACGATTTAGAACTTAATTTTTTATATCCGCCAATGGATGCACCGGTATCCAGAATTACACGCGATGCCAAAACCGACACGCTTTACTACTGGTTTAGAGATCCTATAGAAACCGACAGTGTTTCTTTAGAAGTTGTAACGCCACGCCAGCGCGACACCGTTTATATAAGAATGGCACAATTAGAAAGAGATTCTTTAAATGTAAGTCCAGAGCCTTCTGGAAACATAGAATACAAGCAACCATTTTTACTGAAAGCAAATACGCCTTTAGTTGAAAAAAACGATGCGCTAATTACGATTCTCAACAAAGATTCTATTGAAGTTCCTTTTACTTCTGAAATTCGATATTTAGAAAACCAATTAGAAATTAATTTTGAAAAGGAACCGGAAGACACGTATTATTTCAAAGCTTTACCGGGAACGCTAACCGATCTATTTGGAGATCAAAACGATACTATAAATCAGAAGTTAACCACCAAACCTTTATCAGACTACGGAAGCCTAATCATGTCGCTTCGCAATGTAAGAAGCTATCCTATTATTATAGAACTTACCACTCTAAAAGGAGAATTAGTAAAAAAGCAAACCTTAACTGAAGGCACAAATTTTACTTTTGAACATCTAAATGCCGGAGATTATTTTCTAAGAATTATCTACGATAAAAATGAAAATGGATATTGGGATACCGGTAGCTGGTTAGAAAGACGAAAGCCTGAAAAAATTAGTTACTATCCCGATACACTTTCGGTTCGTGCAAGTTGGGACAAAGTTATTCCTCCGTTCTATTTAGATTAACTTAAATTGATCACGGTCATTTAAAAACTTAAACTGTTTTCTGGTATCTTGAAGATAAGATTTATCTAAACAGATTTCTTTCGAGAATTCAGTTTCGGCATTTTCTTCGGTTAAAATCTTTCCGAGGCAATCATAAATTGCGCTGTGACCATTGTAAACAGCATCGTTACCATCTTCTCCTACTCGGTTTACACCGATGCAAAAACTCATATTTTCTATGGCTCTGGCTTTCAAAAGTGCATCCCAGGCTGCCACTCTTTTTTCAGGCCAGTTGGCTACGTAAATCAACAAATCGTAATCTTCAGTATTTCTTGACCAAACTGGGAATCGAAGATCGTAACAAATAAGCGGACAAATTTTCCAGCCCTTATACTCAACAATCAAACGATCATTACCTTTTGAATAAATTTTATCCTCTTTAGCTAAAGTAAACGTATGGCGTTTATCGTACTTTTGGTAAGAACCATCGGGAAAAACAAAAAGTAATCGATTATAAAAATCACCATTTTCAGTAATTATTACACTTCCGGTAATTGCTGCATCTTTCTTTTTTGCATATTCCTTCATCCAAAGTAAGGTTTCCCCATCAGTTTCTTCAGCAAGATTTTCAGCATTCATACTAAAACCTGTGGTAAACATTTCGGGTAAAACAATAAGCTCTACGGAATCGCTTAAAGCTTCAATCTTTTTACTGAAAAGACTTCGATTAGCGGCAGCATCTTCCCATTCCAGATTTGCCTGAATTATCGCTACATTCAAATTCTCCTTTGTACTCATATCCTAAATGTAAAACATTTTAAGCAGTTGTTGTCAAATGATTGTTAAATGATTGCAGAAGCGCCACTTATTAGATAGCTTTATTATCTTAATATTGAAGAGCCTTAATTGAAGTTCAGCAGTAGAGCAATAAAACCAATTTTATGTTTTTAGATACGATCAAAAATAACCCTACAATAAATAATCCAACAACCAGAAGTGTCGTAGCAGGAGCTATTGGCGGACTCGCAGGAGGTGCGGTTAAAAGTTTGGTTGAATATTTTTTACCAGTTAGAAAAGCTGAAAATCGAAGTGCTCAACTTAAAATTATAGACGATCTATCTACCAAGATTACGGGAACACCAATTAGCGTTCAGAATGAAGAACTTGCTGAACAACTGGTAAATTTCCCTGTAGGAGCCAGCGTTGGAGCCGCATATGGTTACGGAAAAAAGAATAAAGACGGATTGAATATCGCTGAAGGCATTATAATGGGAACCTCAACATGGATTTCTACCCACCAAACTTCTTTACCGCTTATGGGTCTTAAAGACAAACCTACCGATGTACCAATGAAAATGCAAGCGAACGAATTTATAGCGCATCTTTTATTCGGAATTACTACAGAATTGGTTAGAAATAAGGTAAATCAAAGTTTGAAGAAATAGAGTTGAGTTTACAATTTGAAGGTTTACGATGGACAGTATTTTAGATAGAACCTGTCAGCTTTAAGCCTAATATTGACAATATAAAATTTTTGATGTAATTTTACATCAAAAACGCACCATGTCTAGACAGAGCATTTCCTTAACAGAACCTAATGATGAATGGCTGAAAAGCCAGGTAGAAAGTAAAGAATATTCAAGCAAAAGCGAGATCGTCAATGATCTGATAAGACAGGCCAGAAAACAACAAGCTAAAATTGATTGGATAATTGCTAAACTTGAAAAAGCTGAACAAAGCGGATTTACATCAGATAGTAAAGAAGATATCTTAGCGCAATCTAAAGCCATATTAGATGGCAAATTATAGACTTAGTAACAAAGCAAAAGAAGATATAATTCGAATTCATCAATACGGTGTCTCGAAATTCGGCATGAAACAAGCTGATACATATTTTTATAAGCTATTTGAATATTTCGATATCATTGCAAACAACCCTTACTCATTTGAAGCTTTAGATTTCATAAAGAAAGATTATCGCAGATGTGTTTGCGGATCAGATAGTATTTTTTACCGCGTTAACAATGATCTTGTTGAAATTATGACTATAATCGGCAGACAAGATCTGAAAAATGTTCTTAGCTAGAATCATTGCATCTATCTTCTCCTGCCTAAACTCTAATTTCTAACAGCGAAGCCATCTAAATTCTAACTACTAGTTACCTTACCCTTCCAAACTTTTCATCATTCTTCGAATTCGGTCTTCTAATTTTTCTGAAGACAGTTTTTCCCGTAATCGATCGGTAATAATTGGAAAAGAAAATGGCGTTGGTTTTTCGCAATTTCGCCACACGATTTTTTGATGATGGATCCGTTCTAAAGCTTCTCGCAATCGTCCTTCTTCTAATTGATGCTCAAAAGTTTCTCTAAATGACTGCAAATAGAGTAAATTATCTTCTTCATAATCTTTAAAAACACTAAATAATAATTGCGAGCTAGATTGTAAATGTTTACTCTTAACGACCTTATTAGGATAACCGGTAAATACTAAACCGGCGATTACAGCAATGTCTCTAAACTTTCGGCGCGCCATTTCCGTAGCATTTAAGCTTTTATAAAGATCATCCATTAAATATTCCGCAGAAAAAAGATTATTATCCAACACCTGTTGCATATCGATTTCCTGATCACTCAGTAACTCAAATCCATAATCGTTAAAAGCAATAGAAAATGAAATGGGTGACAATAAACTGATCCTATAGGCTAGTAAACTTCCTAAAGCTTCGTGTACAAATCGGCCTTCAAACGGATAAAAAATAGCATGATAACCTTCGCGAGTTTTAAAGGTTTCAATTAAAAATTCATCGCTTTTAGGGATTATGGATTCCTTTTTTTGACGCTCGAAAATCCCTGTTAATGCCGAGAGTTCTTCAGATTTTCCGGTAGCCGGATCATATTCTGAAGCTAAATACATTTCTTCACGTAACAATTCACTCATCTGGGCAGAGAAGGTCATGCGCCCGCCCATCCAACTGGGTACTTTTGCCGTTTTCTTCTTCGATTTTTTTACTAAAACCTGCATGTTTTTAATCCGAACCAATTCCAGATTCCGACCGGCAAAGGTAAATACATCACCGGGCGTTAATTTCGAAATAAACCATTCTTCGATCGTTCCAATATAACCGCCTTTCATATATTTTACACTCAGCATTGCATCGCTGACGATTGTACCAATCTGTAATCGGTGACGCATCGCCACACCACGATGATTCACTTTAAATTTACCATCATCTTCAATTTCAATCTTTTTGTATTCATCATAGGCTTGCAAGCTCTGACTGCCTTTTGTGATGAAATTGAGAATCCATCGCCAATCGTCTTCAGTAATTGCCTGAAAGCAAAAAGTCGATTTTATTTCAGGATAAATATCCTTAGGAAAAAATCCGTTAGAAACCGCCAAAGTTGTTAAATACTGCACCAAAACATCGAAACTTAGTAAATACGGAATCCGATCTTCTACCGCTTTTTTCTCCACAGCTTTTTGCAAAGCTGAAGCCTCAATCAATTCAATCGCATGCGTAGGTAAAAAGTAGATCACACTTTCTTTCCCGGGTTGGTGACCGCTACGCCCGGCACGCTGTAAAAATCGAGCCACCCCTTTTGGGCCGCCAATCTGGACTATCGTTTCTACCGGCGCAAAATCGACTCCCAAATCTAAACTCGACGTACACACCACCGCTTTTAGACTTTCGTTTCTAATTGCCTGCTCTACCCACAGTCGCGTTTCTTTATTGATACTCCCATGATGCATGGCCAGCTCGCCTGCAAATTCCGGATATTTACCTATAAGTTTCTGAAACCATAACTCGCATTGCGATCTTGTATTGGTAAAAAGCAGTGTTGTTCTTGAATTTTTGATGATCGGCACCACCTCATCGATTAAATGTAAGCCCATATGCCCGCGCCACGGAAATTTCTCCATAGTTTCCGGGATTATCGATTTTATCTTTATCTGTTTTTGAAGATTCGCCTTGATCAACTCTGAATGCTGAAGCGCTTCAGATTCCGGTCCCAACAATACTTCTCTGGCTTGCTGAAGGTTCCCGATAGTTGCTGAAATTCCCCAAATTCGAAGCTTTTTTGAAACCGTTTTTAATCGCGATAAAGCCAGTTCTACCTGAACGCCACGTTTACTACCTAAAAGTTCATGCCATTCGTCAACTACAATGGCTTCCAGAATTTTGAAGGTTTTATCGTAGTTTTTAGATGATAATAAAAGATGCAAACTTTCCGGAGTGGTAATCAGTAAATCGGGCATCGCTTTTTTTTGTGCTGCCCGTTCTTTTTGCGAAGTATCGCCGGTTCTAATTCCGACAGTTAAATTTGTTCCTAATCCATTAGCAAATCGTTCAGCAGCTTGTTCAATTTCTACAGAAAGTGCACGAAGCGGTGTAATCCAAATGGCTTTTAGCCCTTTTTTATGTTTTGTTTTATAATCCGGATTATTTTTAATGTAATTCAGCACAATGGGCACCCACAGCGCGTAGGTTTTTCCACTTCCGGTAGGTGCGTTTAAGAGTCCGTTTTTTTGTTGCAGATAAGCTCTCCAGGTATCCTTCTGAAATTTAAATGGTTTCCAAGCCTGATCGGTAAACCAATCTTCAGCAATTTTCAAAAGTTCCTGTCTCTTCATTCTAAAATCTATCCTGAAATTATCTAATTTCGACTATCTATCGCTACGGGATTAAAGCTTTTAAATCTTCCAACGTATTAGCCTCTTCAATTTTTTTATCGGTTCGCCAACGCAGAATTCTTGGAAATCTTGTGGCCACGCCACTTTTATGACGTTTTGATTCGGCTATTCCTTCAAAAGCAACTTCAAATACGTGATGTGGAGCCACACTTCGAACCGGGCCAAAACGTTCTAAAGTGTTTTTCTTAATCCAGGCATCAAGTTTCCGAAATTCAGCATCGGTTAAACCGCTATAAGCTTTGGCAAAAGTGACCAGTTCTTCCTTCTCTTCGTCCCATAATCCAAACGTATAATCGGTAAACAAATTACTTCGCCTACCGTGACCACGCATTGCATAAGTAAGCACAGCATCGATAGTTAATGGATCGACTTTCCACTTCCACCAATCGCCTTTTTTCCGGCCGACCAGATAAGGAGAATCCAAGCGCTTCAGCATTAAACCTTCCGATTTCACTTCTCGAGATCGTTCTCTTTCCTCAGCGGCTTCTTCCCAAGTTTTAAACTGAATAGTATGCGATAAATGCAAGGGTAATTCATCCGATTTTACTTCGGTATATAGTTTTTCTAAAATCACTCTACGATCCTGAAAAGCCTTTTGCCGAATATCTTCACCCTCCCATTCTAATACATCATAAGCTTTAAGGATAACCGGTGTTTTTTTTAGTAGATTTTTTGAAATGGTTTTTCGTCCAATTCGAGTTTGTAAATCTTTAAAAGTTCCTATTCCACCATCTGGAAAAGGCAAAATTTCACCATCAATCACTGTTCCGTTTGGGATTACTCCCACAAACTTTTGAAACTCCGGATATTTATCGGTAACCAATTCTTCACCACGGCTCCACACAAATAATTCGTTATTTCGAACAATTACCTGCGATCTTATGCCGTCCCACTTATGCTCGGCACTCCATTCGCTTACATCACCTAGATATTCAGGTTTATCTTCGATTGCATAAGCTAGATAGAATGGATAGGGTTTCGATAAAAAATCCTCTTCATTTTCTTCTAAAATCAGTTTGGTGTACGTTGTTTTCGCCGGATTCCAATTGCCCATTAATTTATAAGCTAAAATATCTTCGTCGATACTGGTTGCTTTAGAAAGCGCACGCGTCATTAACTTCTGACTTACTCCAATTCGAAAACTTCCCGTGATCAGTTTGGTAAACACAAAACGTTCGTAATAATTTAAACTGAGCCAATTTTCTTTTAGATATTCTTTTTTCTCTTCTTCAGATTTTGGTTTTAAATCGATGATTTCCTGTAAAAACTGACTTAAACTTTTTTCTGAAGATGCCTCAGAAGGCGGAATAACCAGTGATATGGTTTCCGCTAAATCTCCCACAATATGATAAGATTCTTCAAACAACCAAAGTGGAATATTTGCAATTTCTGAAGCCCAACCGCGCATTAAAGTAGTATTTACTGGCCTTGGCGGTCGGCGATGTGCAAGAATTGCAATTGTCCAAACTTTGTCTCGATCGGGAGCATTATTGAAGTATTTGGTTAATGCCTCAACTTTTAGCGTTGTTTTATTAGTGGTATCTAATGTTTTTATCAATTCTGCAAACTGTCTCATTCGTCTTCGGTTTTAGAAGTTTGCTCTGCGTTTTCTTCCTCATATTGCGTTTGCTCGGTTCGTGCATCATAACCAAGCTCTCTAAGATATTTTGAAAATATATCGGTATATCCGTGCGTACAAATAATTTTTTCGGCTCCTGTTTCTTTAATTGAAGACAATAAACCTTGCCAATCGCAATGATCTGAAAGCACAAAACCACGATCGATAGCTCTACGTCTTCTAGCTCCCCGAAAGGTCATCCAACCACTCGCCGATGCAGTAACATAGGGCACCATTTTTTTGATCCACGGTGTTCCGTGCGCGCTAGGTGGTGCCACTACTATATTTCCTTTAATTTCTTCTTTTTTTACGTCACGAGTTATTCTGGTAGTTTCTGGCATTTCGAGTTGTGGGCGTAACACTTCTGTCATATTTTCGATCGCACCATGCGTATAAATTTTACCGATTGAGGTATCTAAATATTTTAATATTCGCTGTGCTTTCCCTAACGAATAGCCAAAAATTACCGATGTTTTTCCTTCCGATTTATTTTGTTGCCACCAGTTATTAATTTCAGCAAAAACTTCTTCTTGCGGTTGCCATTTAAAAGCCGGTAACCCGAATGTACATTCAGTAATAAAAGTGTTACATTTTATCGGTTCGTAAGGAGTTGCCACGCCATCATCTTCGGTTTTATAATCACCGGTAAATACCCAAACCTCTTCTTTGTGTTCTACTCTAATTTGAGCCGAACCTATAATATGACCAGCAGGATGGAAAGAAAACTTCACGTTATTAATCGTAAAAGTTTCATTCCAATCTTTTCCGCTAACGTTAATATCACCTAATCGATGTTTTATAATCGGGATATTACTATGATGGGTAATATATTTTTTATGTCCCCATCGGGAATGATCGGCATGTCCATGCGATATAATTGCTTTATCTACCGCTCGCCACGGATCGAGGTATACATCGGCTTGGGCACAGTAAATTCCGTTATCATTAAAAGCTAGTAAAGGTGTGGACATTGAATTTTTATTTTTTAAAACAGCATCTAACTTTATTTAAAAGCTCCAAATAAATTTAGAAGAAGTGCCGTAATAAATGAAATTAGTTAAATTCTGAACCTCAAAAAAACGATTAGGAAAAGATTAGGAAATGTTCGGTTTGTGAAAAAACTAATTTTTCAGCTAAATTTTAAAGCCTTTATTTATATTTGCTGGCAAAATCCCTAAATATGTCATTTTCAGATTTATTCGGCTCGGGAGAGCATTTAAGAAATTTAAGCCATTTTGCTGCAATTGTAAACCTTGCGGCTATAGACGGTGATATTAACGCTGAAGAAGAAGAATTGCTAAAACGCTTCGCTAGAAAGTTAGATATCACAGAGAGTGAATACCAAAAAGTATTAGAAAATCCCAAAGCTTACCCTCTTACTCCTTCGCACGATACCGAGCGAAGACTGGAACGCCTTCACGATTTATTCAGAATCATTTTTGCAGACCATTTAATAGATGAGGAAGAAGCCGAACTGATTAAACGTTATGCTATTGGTCTTGGTTTTTCCAGCCAGGCTTCAGAAACTATAATTAAAAGATCTATCCAAATTTTTAGTGGGCAGCTTTCTTTTGATGATTACCAGTACTTGTTAGATAAGCAGGATTAATCCTCATATTCTTTCATAAATTCTTCTGCTTTTTCTACCATTTTTTTGCTTCCGCAGAAAATTGGCGATCGCTCATGCAATTCTGTAGGCATAATATCCATTACGCGTTGGTAGCCATCACTGGCTTTTCCACCAGCTTGTTCTACAATAAAAGCCATAGGATTGCATTCGTATAGTAGTCGAAGTTTTCCTTTTTCGTGTTTAGAGCTTTTTGGATAAATATAAATACCACCTTTAATCATGTTACGGTGAATATCTGAAACCATCGAACCAATGTATCTTGAAGTATAAGGACGATCGCCTTCTTCTTCCTGGCAGTACTTGATATATTTTTTTACACCCGTTGGGAAATGGGCATAATTTCCTTCGTTGATGGAATAAATATTTCCCTTTTCAGGAAATTTCATATTTGGGTGCGAAAGATACCAAGATCCTAAAGCCGGGTTTAAAGTAAAACCATTTACTCCGTGTCCAGTGGTGTACACTAGCATTGTTGAAGTTCCGTAGATAATATATCCTGCAGCCACCTGTAAATTTCCGGGCTGTAAAAAATCTTCAGAAGTTACCGGAGTTCCAATCGGCGTTACTCGGCGATAAATAGAAAATATCGTTCCTACAGATACATTTACATCAATATTTGAGCTTCCATCAAGAGGATCCATCAGCACCACATATTTATTCTTGTGATCCTTTCGGCTACCCGCAATTGTGATGTACTCGTCGTTTTCTTCAGAAGCAATTCCGCAGACAATCTCTCTATTGGTAAGAGTTTGAATAAAGGTTTTGTTGGCGAAAACGTCCAACTTTTGCTGATCTTCACCCTGAATGTTTTGCTCTCCTACCGCTCCGGTTATATCTACAAGTCCTGCTTTATTTACCTCGTGATTTACTACTTTTGCAGCTAGACGAATGGAACGTATTAATCTTGATAATTCTCCCGTCGAGTATGGGAAATCTTGTTGATTGTCGATGATAAATTCACCGAGCGTTGGTCTGGTTTTAGTCATTTTGATTTACAGTAGTTTGTTATCAAATTTATTGAAAAAATGCCACCTTACAACGTTTTCGTAAACGTTTTAACACAAATAAAAACTTTAACCAAAAAATCTCTAATATGAAAATTGAAGTTAGAAAGGCTGCAAAGGAAGATATGCCAGCGGTACTTAGACTAATTAAAGAATTAGCAGAATTTGAAAAAGAGCCAGATGCTGTCGAAGTTTCTGTAGCAGATCTAGAAAGAGATGGATTTGGTGAGCACCCGCTTTTTGAATGCTTTATAGCTGAAGCCGATGGTAAAATTGAAGGAATGGCTTTATTTTATTATCGTTATTCTACCTGGAAAGGGAAAACTATTCATTTAGAAGATCTGGTAGTTAGTGAAGCATATCGCGGCAAAGGACTTGGTAGCGCCTTATACAACAAAGTAATCGAATATTCTAAAGAGCAGGGTTGCAAAAGAACAGAATGGGTCGTATTAGATTGGAATACTAATGCAATTGAATTTTATAAAAACAGTGGCGCAACTGTTTTTGATGAGTGGAGAACCGTGCAAATGGACGAGGCTGCAATGCAATATTTTTGCAGCAAAAGGAGTTAATATAACGCAAAGTCCCACAAAACATAGGAGCTTCTAAAAGCTTATTGCTACTTTTGTTGCAACCAAACTAAAAATTATGGAATATCAGATACGGGAAGCCAAAAGGGAAGATATGCCCCAGGTGCTAGAATTGATTATGGAACTAGCCAAACACGAAAATGCGCCAGATCAAGTAGAAATATCGGTAGAAGATTTAGAAACCGAAGGTTTTGACAATGGTAATTTTAAATGTTTTGTTGCCGATGTAGATGGCAAAATTGTAGGTATGGCATTAGTTTATTTTAGGTTTTCTACCTGGAAAGGTCGTACCGTGCACTTAGAAGATCTTATTGTTACTGAAAGTATGCGAGGCACTGGTTTAGGTGGAGCGCTATATAATCAAGTTGTAACATACGGCTATGAACATGGCGTAAAACGTGTAGAATGGGTAGTTTCTGAAGGCAATAAAAATGCGATCGAATTCTATGAAAATACCGGAGCTGATATTAAAAAGAATTGGTTTACGGTTCACATGAATGAAAGTGTTATTAAAAAGAACATACAAAAATAGCGAATGAAAGTCTTCAAATTTGGAGGAGCTTCTGTAAAAGATGCAGAAGGCGTAAAAAATGTTTTAAAGGTTCTGGAGAAACACCATAATCCAGATAAATTGATTGTAATTTCAGCAATGGGTAAAACCACCAATGCGCTAGAAGCGATCATTTTAAAATATTTAGCCGGAAGTTCTCCAGAGGAAGAAATTGACCATCTGAAGCTTTTTCATTTCAATATTATCAATGCTTTATTTGAAAATAAGCAAGCCGCAGTTCTCGAAAAAATAAATCATTTTTTTGAGAATCTTACCAATTTTCTTCAGCATAATAAATCCGTACAATACGATTTTGTTTACGACCAGATTATAGGTTTTGGGGAATTAATTTCTACAACTATTGTTAGTGAATTCTTATCGCTAAATGGAATTAAAAATACCTGGATAGACGCCCGAGAATTTATTAAAACCGATAGCACCTATCGCGATGCGCAGGTGAATTGGGAAATTACTCAGAAAAAAATTATTGCTGAAATTAATCCTGAAACCATAACGATCACCCAGGGTTTTATAGGTTCAGATACTAATAATTTCACCACTAGTTTAGGTCGTGAAGGTAGCGACTATACCGCTGGGATATTTGCTTATTGTTTAAATGCTGAAAGCGTAACTATCTGGAAAGATGTTCCCGGAGTTTTAAATGCCGATCCTCGTGAATTTACTGAAACTACATTGCTGAACCAGATTTCTTATGAAGAAGCGATCGAACTTGCTTTTTATGGCGCTTCGGTAATTCATCCTAAAACATTACAACCTTTACAGCGTAAGGAGATTCCACTTTTTGTGAAGTCTTTTTACCATCCAGAAAACGAGGGAACAAAAGTTTGCCGTGGCAATGGCTGCGCGGTAGTTCCGCAGATGCCTTGCTTTATTGTAAAGAAAAATCAGGCAATTATTTCTTTATCTTCTTTAGATTTCTCGTTTATGGTTGAAGAAAATATTAGTGAAGTATTTCAGCTATTCCACCAATATCAAATGAAGGTTGATCTTATTCAGAATTCCGCCATCAGTTTTTCGGTATGTGTAGATAACAAATTCAACCAGCTCGAAAAACTAATTCAACACTTAAAAGCAAAATTTCGCGTTAATTATCAAACTGGAGTTTCGTTGTATACTATTCGTCATTTTGATGAAAAAGCAATTACTTCCGTAGAAAAAGGAAAAAAGGTACTTTTAAAACAACTTACGCATAACACCGTACAAATGGTGACAGATTGTTAAAACCTTATTACCTATCTTTGTACATTTGATTAAAACCAACTAACCAATGGGATTTATAACCGCTAATGAAGTCGCCAGAGTAATGAATCTGGATAAACTAGGTTTTCTGGGAACCTCAGCAGGTTGGATGATCTTAAAAACAACAAAACTCTCCAGACTCAATAAAGAATATCAAAAACGAAAAGATCTTAAAGGAGTTGAGTTTATCGATTCTATCTTAGAAGCATTCGAAATCAAATTTGATATTCCTGAAAAGGATTTAAAGCGTATTCCAAAAAACGGTCCTTTTATCACCATTTCTAACCATCCTTTAGGAGGAATTGATGGTATGATATTAATGAAACTTTTATTAGAGCAGCGGGACGATTACAAAATCATCGCCAACTTTTTGCTACATCGCTTAGATCCTTTGCGACCTTACATTATGCCGGTGAATCCTTTTGAAACTCACAAAGATGCAAAATCAAGTGTGGGTGGCATAAAAGAAGCGATTTCTCATTTAAAAGAAGGCCATGTATTGGGTATTTTTCCTGCGGGTGAAGTTTCTACTTACAAAGACGAAAAATTGATTGTGGACAAACCATGGGAGCCCGTTGCAATGCGTCTTATACAAAAGGCAAAAGTTCCCGTAGTACCTATTTATTTTCATGCGAAAAACAGTACTTTTTTCTACCGACTTGCGTCGATGAGCGATGTACTTAGAACGGCAAAATTGCCCAGTGAAATGCTTTCACAAAAACGTAGAAAAATTAAGGTTCGTATTGGCAATCCAATTTCAGTAGAAGACCAGTTAGAGCACAAAGATCTAGAAACATTTACGGCCTACCTACGTCGTAAAACCTATATGCTCGCAAACGTGTTTGAAAAGAAGAAACTTTTCGAGAAAATTCCGCATTCATTAAAACTTCCTAAAACGCCTAAAAAGATTGCTTCGGAAACAAAATCTGAGCTCATGGAAGCTGAGGTTGAAAATTGCCGAAAAATGGACAAGCGATTGCTGATGTCTAAAAACTACGAGGTATTTTTAGCTAAGCGAGAAGTTATCCCAAATATCGTTCAGGAACTGGGTAGATTACGAGAAATAACCTTCCGTGAAATTGGAGAAGGTACTAATAATCCCGTTGATTTAGATCCTTTCGATGATTATTACTATCACTTGTTCCTTTGGGATAATGAAGCAAAGAAAGTAGCCGGAGCTTATAGAATGGGAATGGGATCTGAAATTTTTAAAGAATATGGAGTTAACGGTTTTTACCTTCAGGATCTTTTTAGATTTGAGCCAGAACTTTATAAAATGATGAGTGAATCTATAGAAATGGGTAGAGCTTTTATCATTAAAGATTATCAGCAAAAACCTATGCCTCTTTTTTTACTTTGGAAAGGTATTGTGCACTGCACCCTTAGATTCCCAGAACATAAATATCTTATTGGCGGAGTTAGCATTAGCAACAAATTCTCAAACTTTTCTAAGTCTTTGATGATTGAGTTTATGCGATCCAATTATTACGACCCTTATATTGCGCAATACATTCGACCAAAAAAAGAATTTAAGGTCATTTTGGAAGATGCAGATAAGGACATTGTATTCGATAAAAGTGAAGCCGATTTAAACAAATTCGATAAAATTATCGATGAAATTGAACCGGAAAATCTTCGTCTACCAGTGCTTATCAAGAAATACATCAAACAGAATGCAAAGGTGGTCGCTTTTAATGTAGATCCGCTATTCAATAACGCTGTGGATGGCCTTATGTATATTAGAATTGCCGATATCCCTGAAAGTACCGTTAAACCGGTTATGGAAGAACTGCAAAAAGAACTGGAAGAAAAACATAATCAGAATCAATAATTATTACCAGCTGTTAATTTCGTGTTATTCCCTATTGCAGCTTAGGTAAATTTTATTTCAATTATTATATTCCTCGAAAACAGAAAAGAAAAAAATGGAAAATATATTGATCGCCGGTGCAACCGGATCTACAGGAAAAAGAATTATCGAAATACTAAACAACTCTGAGAGTTTTAGCCCTATGGCTATGATCAGAAAAGAAGAGCAAAGGCAAATCTTTGAAGATATGGGGGTAGAAAGTATTTTGGCCGATTTAGAAGGAGATGTATCTCATGCTTTTAAAGGTGTGGACAAAGTAATTTTTGCTGCTGGATCTGGCGGAAGCACAGGACCAGAAAAGACGACCGCAATAGACCAAGAAGGAGCAATTAAAATGATTGACGGCGCTAAAGCAAGCGGCGTGAAAAAATTTGTGATGCTAAGTTCTATGGGTACAGACAGCCCGGAAGATGGTGGAGATTTGGAACATTATTTAAGAGCTAAGAAAAAAGCAGACGATCATCTTCGTGCCAGTGGAATGCCTTTTACCATCGTACAACCCGGAAGTTTAAATGACGAAATGGGACGCGCTCGGGTAAAAGTTGCTGAAAAACTTGAGGAGTACGGAGAAATTTCTAGAGATGATGTCGCCTTTTTATTGGTAATGTCTTTAGCAGATCCGCTTACTAAAAATATGAGTTATCAAGCCGTTGAAGGTGAAACTCCGGTAAAACAGGCCTTAATAGAACTTAGTGGAATTGGATAAACCTCTAATTTAAATTAGATAAAGAAAAAAGAATGGTACGCCATTCTTTTTTTTGTTTAAAGATTTTCCTTTACGAAAGATCGGCAATAATCTTTTATTTGGTTTCTCGTCGTCTCAAAAGCGTCATATATTTTTTGATTATCTCCTTTTACTTTTGAAGGATCTTTAAAGTTTTTATGCATTCTAACAGCCTTCTTAGAGAAAATATCGAGAGAAAACTCTTTCGCATGGTCACATACGGTAATAATAAAGTCGAAATCTATATTTAAATACTCATCAATAAGATTGCAAGAATGCTCACGAATATCTATCCCGTCTTCTTGCATTATAGCTATGGCTTTGGGATTTATACCATGTTTTTCTATCCCCGCACTATAGATGTTTGCTTTTTTAAAAGAAAAATATTTTAAATATGCATGGGCAATCTGGCTGCGACAAGAATTACCAGTACATAACACAAGAATATTTTTCATGCCTTTTAATTCAGTGATACATTACAGATTTAAATTCCTAAGAATAAATTACTAAAAAAGTGGTGTTTCTCACGAAAATAGAAAGCATTCTTGGACTCTTTGTTTCTGAATTGTTAAGCATTGCTACCGCAACATGAAGAAATATATTGTCTTACAAAATGTTATAAAATAAAACTGCCTGAAATATTTAATATCTCAGGCAGCTGAACATTTAAAAAGCTTATAACTTATTCTTAGTGTTCTCCTTTACCAAAAGCATCGATAATTTTATTAGCGGTTACTGTTGCCAATTTCTCATGAGATTCCTGCGTCCAACCTGCAACATGCGGACTCAAAATGGTATTTGGCATAAACATTAACTCTCGCATAGCTTCAGGCAAGGATTCTCCTGCGCTTATAGCCACATTCTTCTTATTGGCAAATAAACTTTCAAAAGATGCTTTTTCGTATTCTAGAACGTCTAATCCTGCTCCTAATACTTTTCCTGATTTTAATGCTTCTACTAAATCTTCAGTTTCTACATTTTTTCCACGAGCGGTATTAACAAACCAAAATGGTTTCTGAAAAGATTCTATAAAATCTTTATTTATCATTTTGTTTGTTTGCTCGGTCCATGGAGTATGCAAACTTACTACATCACATTTCTGGGTGAATTCTTCCCAATCTACCTGCGTAGCGTTACTATCCTCTACATCTTCTTTAATATCATAACAAAGTACTTCTACGTCAAAACCTCGTAATTTTCTTGAAAAAGCCTTCCCCATATTACCGTAACCTATGATACCTACAGTTTTCCCGTCCAACTCTATACCACGATTATCTTCACGATTCCAAAGTCCTTCTCTCACTTCTCTATCAGCTTTATTTAGCTTATTAAAAAGAGAAAGTAACATACCTAAAGTGTGTTCTCCCACAGCATTTCGATTCCCTTCAGGAGCAGAAAATAATTTAACTCCGCATTCTTCTGCATATTCCACATCTATATTTTCCAATCCAGCTCCCACTCTAGCAATAAACTTAAGATTAGGTGCTGCATCAAGAAAATCTTTATCGATAGAATATCTACTTCTTATTACAATCCCATCATATAAATGTTGATTTTGTAAGGTCTCTTCTCGGCTTTGTGAAAACCCTTCAATATTGTGATGCCCTGCATCTGCTAATAACTTCATCAAACTTGGATGATTGGTATCAGCGTGTAAAATGATCATTTTAATCGTTTTTTATTAATATTTTGTTTTGGCTATTGTTTGAATCGCACCAGCATTTCAGCAAAAAATCTAGAAACCAGATATTTTACATTTTTCAATAGTTTTCTGAAAAAAATAGAATCTAAAGTTGTGACAGATTTAGCTGTAATTATAAAGCTAAATCTGCTTTCTAAATGAAATTGTTGAAAATAGGGAAGTGTCATATTCAACCAATACAATAACCTGCAAATTTAAGCAATGCCAGCAATATGAGGAAGAAATATGGAAATTTCTTAAAAACCAAGAATGGCTTTCGCGATTAAAAAATAGGTAAGAATACCAAAAACATCATTACTGGTCGTGATAAATGGCCCGGTAGCTACAGCGGGATCAATTTTATTTTTATCTAAAATTATTGGAATAATTGTGCCAATCATAGCAGCAAGAAGTATAACCGCAATTAATGCAATACCAACGCTTATAGATTCTTTAAAACTTGTACCAAAGCCAAAATGACTTATACCAAAAACAATTAAAGCGATACAAAGACCATTTAACAAGGCCAATGAAATTTCTTTAACCAAGCGTTTAGCAATTATATTTCCTTTTAAACTTCCATTGGCTAATCCCTGCACTACGATAGCACTAGACTGTACACCAACGTTCCCGGCAGTTGCCTGGATTAATGGAACAAACAATAACAATTTAGGAAAAACAGACATGGTATCCTGAAATCCGCTAATAATCCCGGCGGCGCCTAATCCTCCAAACATCCCGATTAATAACCATGGGAGACGTGCTCTTGTTTGCTTAAAAATATTATCATCTGCCTCTACACCTTCAGAAATACCGGCAGCCATTTGATAGTCACGCTCGGCTTCTTCTTTGATAAAATCTACAATATCATCGATCGTAATTCGGCCAACCAATCTGCGCATTTCATCTATAACAGGAATAGCTTCTAAATCGTATTTCTGCATTATTCTGGCGACTTCTTCACCTTCTGTATGCACATTTACATAATCTACATTAGGTATATAAATATCACGAATATTAGCATTGCTAGGCGCGGTTAGTAGATCTTTAAGAGATAATCTACCTTTAAGATGATTCTTGTGATCTACTACATAAATTGAATGTACTCTGGTCACGTTTTCAGCTTGCGCTCTCATCTCGGTCATACAGCCAGTAACACTCCAGTTTTCTTTAACTCGAACAAGTTCTTTGGCCATTAAACCACCCGCAGAATCTTCGGGATATCGTAAAAGCTCTACAATATCTTCGGCATGTTGCTCATCCTGAATTTCAGAAATCACCTGCTTTTGAAGCTCTGGCGAAAGCTCGTTCATGATATCGGCAGCATCATCGGTATCCATCTCCACCAACTCATCTGCAATTTCTCTGGCAGAAAGTTTGTCGAGAATACGTTCTCTTACCCCTTCTTCAAGCTCCATTAAAGCTTCAGAAGTTTTTTCGCTATCTAAAAGTTTAACAACATAGGTAGCCTCGTCCAGGCTAAGTTCAGTAATAATTTCAGCAATATCGGCATGGTGAACATCTTCTAAATGCAATAACAATTCTTCATCGTTTTTTGTTTCGATGAGGAATTGAATTTTTTGAATCAGCTGGTCGCTAATTTGAAAGTGCATATGGCTCGATATTTAAGGTAAGTGAAATAAAATCTTGTGTACTGAGCTGCTCAGGTCGCTTGCCAAAGATAGTATCTTCCCTTAAACTATCGGGCAAATTAAGACTTTTTAAACTATTTCTTAAGGTTTTACGTCGTTGCTGAAATGCCATCTTTACCACTCTAAAAAAAAGGGCTTCATTACAGGGCAAATCGTAATTTTCTTTACGCGTTAGTCGCAATACACCGCTATCTACTTTTGGCGGTGGATTAAAAACCGTTGGAGGTACGGTAAATAAATATTTAGCGTCGTAAAACGCCTGAGTTAATACTGAAAGAATACCGTATGCTTTACTACCCTCTTTCTCACAAATTCGTTTTGCTACCTCTTTTTGAAACATCCCAGAAAATTCAGGAATCTGATCTCGCATGGCTAGCATTTTAAATACAATTTGCGTAGAAATATTATAAGGGAAATTGCCGGTAATTGCGAAAGGCTCTTTTCCAAAAACCTGAGTAAAATCGTATTTTAAAAAATCCTGTTCGTGGATTCTACCATGCAGTTGTAAATAATTTGCATTTAGATATTCTACACTTTCTGTATCAATCTCTACAACATGAACTTCGGTATCTTTCTTCAATAGAAATTTAGTTAATACTCCCATCCCAGGGCCAATTTCCAAAACATATTTATAACCGGAAAGCGCTAAAGTATCAGCAATTTTTTCAGCAATACTTTCGTCATTTAGAAAATGTTGTCCTAAATGTTTTTTTGCTCTTACCTGCCCACTTAGATCTTCTGGTCTGGCTGGTGATTTAAAGTTCTTTCTAAATTTCTTTTTACTCATATTGTGTGTTTTAGCAACAACTTATTGCTCGTCTTCAACTTGAAGTTCGGTTGAGAACTCTACAAATTTCCCTTTAAACGGCTTTGTTTTGGCAACCATATTTGCGTGATCTTCTACGTAGAATGTTTTAAGGTACGCCATGTTCTCTGCTGTGTACTGTACTGAATAGGTAATTCCTCCCATAGGTTCTTTTGCAAGCACCTTCGTCATTAATGCTTTTTTAAATTTACCTGTTGCTAGCATGGCAGGAATGTACTCAGATTTCATCCATTGCAACCAATCTTGATGCACATCTTCCTGAACGTTTGTAGTCACATTATAAATAACCATATTCTAAAATTTTATCCTGAATTTGCAAAAATACGAATCAAAAGCCTTGCAGCAAGTATTGATTAGAGGAATCGACAAACTAAATATTCAGTAATTGAATCGCTGCTGAATAATTACTTCTTTCCCCGAAAGTAGGAAAGAATAAGATTTAGAGGAAAAAGCAACTGAGCAGCAATAGTGATGGCAGCCGAAATCATTGTGAGCATCATTAAGGTTTCCTTTAAAGCATAATCGAATTCCAGATCATTTATAATTCCATAAAAAATCAGCAAAAATAAAAGCCCAAATATGCTTATAAATACGTGATAGGCCGTCATCCAACTAATAAGCTCTTTCTTAAAGAAATCCATTAACCAGTAGCAAACCCCAAATAATGCGTAAAATATTACGATTAATCCCGCAAAATGTTGATCGCGTATCGCATAATAGGTAGAATGAATATTAACCATACTTAAATGATCTTTATTAAACATCCCGTACATAAAAACCAGAGGAATGAATATCCAAAATAATTTATAGGATTTTGCTAATAATCGTTTCATTCGATGGAATCTCCTCTTAGGGATCTATATTTTTTACGCGCTTCTATAAAGTAAATACTATCCTCGAAATTAAACAAAATTTGCTCATAATATTGTTGCGCTTTTTCTGGTAAATTTAGTTGATTATTATAAAGTTCAGCTAAATTCCAGGCTGCATTATCTGCTAATAAATCGTCTCCGTAATTCGACAATATCGACAAATAATTTTCTTCAGCTAAAAGATATAAACCTTCCAATTCGTAAAGCTGAGCTTGTTTAAATAGTGCTTCGTCTTCAATCTTCTCTCCTTTATGCGCTACCAAAAGCTCAGTTAATTTAGTTATTGCCTGCTCATTTTTTTCCTGATAAGAAAGTAAATCTGCATGCGCATATTTCTTTAAAGCTACCTGGGTAGAATCTTCTAAACTATTATCTTTTATAAGTAAACTTAGCTCCATCGCATCGTTAGCGATTAACTGAGAAGTCGATTTTTTTAAAACATCCAACTGTGTTTGTGCCCATTCAAAATCGCCTTTATAATAACTTGTTTTTGCTACTTTAAATTGCGCATCCTGGGCAAGCTGGTCGTTCTTAAGCATTTTTTGAACCTGAGTATACGTAATTAGCGCTTCGTTGAATTTTTGCTGAAGAACCAAGACATCTGCAATCGCCATTTTAATGCGTGACTTATCATAGTTGTTTATTGCTTTAGCAAGCAGGCTTTTTAGCAAGCTTTCAGCCTCTGTAACTTTTTCAGCTTTAAAGGCTAGAAATCGACCAAAATCAATTTGTAGCGGGATGGTCTCGACAGAACCTTTATGTTCTTCAATAACACTACGGAAGTTTTCTTCTATTTCATCATAATTTGAAGAAGTTGCTGTTTCTACATCTAAACTCAATTTTAGTTGTTGCACTCGAAGTTTGAAAGACTGTGGAGCTTCCTCTATAAGATAATTTGTTATTGTTTTTGCCGATTCTAGATCATCGTCTCTTTTTGCCGTATACACCAAATCTACTATAGGATTTAAATTTGATACCGCTGCTCGCTTATAAATCGCTTTCTCCTGGATTAGTGCTTTGATATATTCTTTTTGCTGAACATACAACCAGCTAAGTATTTGGTTGTAAAAAGGATTTGGATCGGCTTGCAGCCGCTTCAGTAATGAATTTCTTAGCAACACATTAGGTTCAGCTGTTGCATCTTCGGTTATAAAATTACCCAATTCGCGATTGGCATAAGGAAAATATTTTTCATCCTTAATCACCAAATTCAGATAACTTTCGAACATTTCTTGCAGTTTTCCCTGCTCTCCGTAAATTCTTGTAAGTTTTAATTCTAAACCGGCATTTGGCATTAACTCATTTGCTTTCTGGTAGGCTTTTGCTGCAAAATCCAGTAAACTGTACTTTTCAAAACTCATCCCAATTCCAAAAGCCTGGCGAGGGTTTTCTTCTAAAGCTTCCAGCGCTTTTTGATAATATTCTTCGGCTTTTGCTTCGGCTTTTTGCAACGCAAAATTGTGACCGATATCAATCAAAATACCGCTATTTTGTGGTGAAGCTTCCAACCGATTTCTTAGTAGGGTTTCAGCTTCATCAAAACGTTCCAGTTGTTGTAACGAGCTTATTGCACCAAAATAAGCTTGCGGGTTATCGCCGGCAACTTCTAATGTTTTTTTGTAATAGGAAAGTGCTTTCTCGTATTCGCCTTTATCAAAGAAATTTTGAGCCAGTTGTAACGACTGCCCATTGATTTCCGAAGAAAAAAGAAATACAGATAATATTAAAATGAAAAAGCGCATCTTGTAAATATAACAAAATGCGCTTCTTTATAGAATAATTAAATGCTTAATCGATCATGTCGAAACCTGTGTAAGGCACAAGTACTTCCGGAATTTTAATCCCGTTTTCTGTTTGGTAATTTTCTAAGATTCCGGCTAAAACTCTTGGCAAGGCCAAAGCACTTCCGTTAAGCGTATGCACCAGTTCTTTTTTACCTTCTTTATTTTTATATCGAAGTTTTAAACGATTGGCCTGAAAAGTCTCAAAATTTGAAACTGAACTAATTTCTAACCAACGATCCTGTGCGGTAGAAAACACTTCAAAGTCGTAAGTTAAAGCTGAAGTAAATCCTAAATCACCACCGCAAAGTCTCAAAATACGGTATGGCAATTGTAGATCTTTAAGCAGGTTTTTAATGTGATCTACCATTCCGTCTAAAGCTTTATAAGAGTTCTCTGGTTTTTCGATTCTCACCAATTCTACTTTATCAAATTGATGTAAACGATTTAAACCACGAACATGAGCGCCATAAGATCCTGCTTCTCTTCTAAAACAAGGTGTATAACCTGTACAGGCGATTGGAAAATCTTTGTCGGTTAATAAATTATCGCGGTACATGTTGGTAATTGGCACCTCGGCAGTTGGGATCATATAAAGATCATCTTCTGTTATATGATACATTTGCCCTTCTTTATCTGGCAATTGCCCTGTACCATAACCAGAAGCTTCATTCACCATTAAAGGCAATTGATATTCTGAATATCCTGCATCTACCGCTTTATCTAAGAAGTAAGAAACCAACGCGCGTTGCAATCTTGCCCCTTTTCCTTTGTAAATAGGAAATCCTGCACCCGCCACTTTATTCCCAAGCTCAAAATCGATAATATCATATTTCTTTGCAAGTTCCCAGTGTGGTAAAGAACCTTCAGCTAAAACAGGAATATCACCTTCTTTATAAATCTCTTCGTTATCCTCTTCTGAATTTCCTGCAGGAACAGATTCTGTTGGAATATTTGGTACTGTATAAAGCAACTTTTCCAGCTCGGCAATAGTATTTGCTAAAAGCTCTGAGTATTTTTTAGAATCTTCTTTAAGTTTTCCTGTTTTCTCTTTAAGGAGATTAGCTTTTTGATGTTCTCCATTTTTAAACATCAAACCTATTTGCTTAGAAAGCTTATTAGATTCGGCCAAAGTATCATCAAGTTTGGTTTGAGTGGATCGACGTGTTTCGTCTAAACTCAATACCTCATCAAAAATAGATTCAGCATCAAAATTTCTTTTTTTAAGCGCTTTGATATACGCATCTTTATGCTCTTTGATGTTGTTAACTTGTAACATAAGGCCAATTAATTTTATCGCCGTTAATAATATTTTGAAGTCGCAAATGTAATAAAAGCGAAGCTAATTATTTATCTAAATTGGAAGGCAAAATCCAATCGTGATGCCCAAAATGATTCCACTCTTCATTAGCGATATCTGCTTTGGGATCGATCAATGTTTCGTAAGATCGCCCATTTACCGAAACTCGTGCATTCACAAACACCTGTAAGTCTTTGCCTTGCGCCGCATACTCATCTTTTAAGCGCTGAGAAAATTGCCAGATCATATCGGGCTTCGAGTTGATCGCACCGAGCTGTTTTCTAGAAAGATAGTCTTGTTTTTCAACGAATATCGTATCTGTAGTACCTTTTTCTACAACTTTAAAAGTGGTTCTTCCGCTTTTTGTTCTAAGCATCATACGCCAGCTAAGACGATGCCCCTCTTCTGTCCACAAAACATTATCTTTAATGAACCAGTGGCGCAGCGGTAAAGAAATTTGCACTACAAACCATACGATTATGGCCAATTTCAACAATGCGTTTTGCTGCGGAACGATTACCTCATCACCGTTATAATGCGCTTTTTTATTCCGAAGTAAATATTTGTTCACTTTCTCTGTTGGAAAAAAGAATACACAAAATGCTAGAGATAAATACGGAAATATCCCAATATGAAAAATAAAGCTATTGAATAAATGAAAGAATACCGCTAGTATAAAAAACGGAAGTCTAGTCCGCTTCCATAATAACATCGGCACTATTAATAAATCGAAAATTAAACCGAAATAAGCAATAACCCATTTTATCCAATCTCGCTGAAGAAATTCCCCCACTAACCAGAAGTTTCTTTTTCCGTGCATTAACATCGCTGGCACTGTGGCATCCAACCAATCTGGATATAATTTTGCAATTGATGCAAAGGTGTACACAATAAATAATTGAAAAACGATAAAAAGCCAAACCCATCTTGGCATCGATAGTGATCGAATAGCCTTATTTTTCCAGGCGTCGTAAGATAATGCTCTATGCGCCGGTAAGAACACCATGATAAAGCATAGCAACATTAAAAGATAATAATGATTGTTATACGATGACTTTTGCATTAAATAAACCGATGCCCACATAACTGTATAGCAAGCCATCGAAAATCGATATTTAAAGCCAATCATCACCAGAAGACCAAAAACACCCATTAGCCCATAATAGTAATACATAAGATCTCCGGGCAATGGCTGCAAAAATTCGAAACCTATAAAATTGAAGGTAAAATCTGGTTCTACTAATGTGCGCCGCACCCAACCAGTAAAAATTCCTCCAAAAGCCTCAAGCGCAATTAATAATCCAAATGCTATTCTAAAAAATATTAATCCAGAATTATCTATCTGCTTAAAAAGCCATTTATTCCACATAGTTATCTTTTATATATTGATTGGAAAATGCTTGATCCTGGCGCATTGCCAATTTTAATTCTTCAACTGAATCAAATTTTTTCTCATCTCTAATTCTAATCAGTAAATCTATCTTAAGAATTTTTCCGTAGAGATCTTTGTCAAGATCAAAGAAATAAGTTTCGATGGTTTTTGAAACGCCTCCAACAGTAGGATTAGTACCTATACTCATCATCCCGAAGAAATTTTCGCCGTCTATTTTAGATCGCACTACGTAAACGCCATTTTTGGGAATAAGTTTGTAATCCTCTTCAACCTTTATATTAGCTGTAGGAAAACCAAATTCTTTTCCTAAACCACGGCCTCTTACTACTTCTCCTTCTACAGAAAATGGATGTTTTAAATAAGTATTTGCTTTTTCTACTAAGCCTTCTTCCAGAGCATTTCTAATCTTGGTAGAACTTACAGCAACTTCTTCGATATCCTGTCTTGTGATTTCTTCAACCTCAAAATCAAACTCTTCTCCAAAGGCTTTAAGGTCGTTAATATCTGCGGTACGATTTCTACCAAATCGATGATCGTAGCCAATAATAACTTTTTTAGCTTTAAGTTTTTCCACCAGAATTTCTTTTACAAATTCTCTAGCGCTTAATCTGGAAAACTGCATGGTAAAAGGATGGATGACCAGATGATGGATACCACTTTGTTCTAAAATTTCGGTACGCTCAACAATAGTATTGATTAACTTTATACCACTTTCTTTTTGCAAAACCATTCTGGGATGCGGGAAAAATGTAAGAATTACAGATTCTAGGTTATTGACTTTGGCTCTATCAACTAAACGTGCTATAATTTTTTGATGCCCTGCATGCACTCCGTCAAACGTACCAATGGTTACTACCGTTGGTTTTTCACTCTCAAACTCGTGTGCTCCTGTATGTATTTTCAAGGCTCCCTATTTTCCGTTAAATGAATTCATTGTATTAGAAACTCCTGCTGTACCGAAGGACGTTATTAATTCAGCCGATTTTTCTAATCGCTCTGGCATCTTTTTACGCTCCTCTTCGTCCCACTCTCCTAGTACGTAATCTATTTGCTGTCCTTGGGAAAATTCAGCACTTATACCAAATCTGAATCTATTATACTTAGTTGTATTCAGTTGATTTTGGATATCTTTTAAACCATTGTGCCCTCCATCACTTCCTTTGGTTTTTAGACGCAAAGTCCCAAAAGGAAGATTAAGATCATCGGTCACTACAAGTAAATTCTCTACAGCGATTTTCTCTTTCTGAAGCCAATAATTTACGGCCTTCCCACTAAGATTCATATATGTACTTGGCTTTAACAAAACAAAGGTTCTACCCTTAAATCGAAATTGGGCAACATCACCTAGTTTTTGTGTGGTAAACACAGCTTCGTGTTTTGCCGCTAATTCATCAAGAATTTTAAAACCAATATTGTGGCGTGTATTTTCATATTTTGGACCAATATTACCAAGGCCCGCGATTAAAAATTTCTTCATGGGATCAATATCTTCTTCTGTAGCTTTATTACTTTTCAAAATTCTTCCGAAGAACGACAGCATTTTATTTCTTTTGGTAAAGATAAAATTTTCACCTTGCTTTTAATAACGCCAATGCTAAAGTTCTTGCAAAAAAATATCCCGTATCAAAATTGATACGGGATATTTTAATAATATTCAGAAATAAAAGAGATTATTCTTTTACTGCTGCAACATCATCAGTTTCTGTAGATGGAACGTCTTGTGGATCTACATCGTCCTCATCCTCGTCGTCGTCAATAGCAACGATGTTACGAGAAGTTCTAACCTGGCAGATTACTGTATTATCTGGGTGCTGAACTTTGTAATCTTCGCTTTCTACAGCAGTTACGTAAAGTTTTTGACCGATTTTTAATTTAGTAACATCTGCTTCGATGTAATCTGGAAGATCTCCTGGTAAACCACGTACTTTTAAGCGACGTAAGTTATATCTTAGTACACCACCATTTTTAACTCCACGAGCAACACCAACGGTATGGATTGGAATTTCCATAGTGATGTGCTTGTCGTCAAATATTTCGTAGAAATCAACGTGAAGAATATTATCAGTCACTGGGTGAAACTGAATATCCTGAAGAATTGCATTGTACTTTTCTCCACTTTTCAACTCGATTACTACAGTATGTACATCTGGTGTGTACACTAAGTGCTGGAATGAAATTTCCTCGGTTGTAAAGTGTAATGGCTCTGCATCACCACCATACAATACACAAGGAACCTGTCCAGCATTACGTAGCGCTTTAGTAGCTTTCTTACCTACGCTTTCTCTTTTAGATCCTTTGATCGTAATTGACTTCATTTTCTTATTATTTTTAAGGAGTGCAAAATTGCAACATTTTGCTGAGATATTAAAGTCTGATTCTAAATTTTTTAGCAGAAAAAATTTACATTAAAAATTTAGAACTAATTGAACGATTACCATGAACACGTTGCATAACATCTGCAAATAAATCGGCACAGCTAACCACTCTTATCTTATCGCATTTCTTTCTTAATGGAATAGAATCGGTTACGATAAGTTCTTGAAGTTTTGATTTTTCTACTCGTTCATAGGCGTCACCTGAAAGTACAGGATGTGTACAAATAGCCCGTACGCTTAATGCGCCACGCTCCATCATTAAATCTGCAGCTCTGGTAAGTGTGCCCGCGGTATCGACCATATCATCAACCAGCACGACATTTTTCCCGGTAACATCTCCTATTAATTCCATATGTGAAATTACATTCGCCTTTTCTCTTTGTTTATAACAAATAACTACGTCACTTTCTAAAGCTCTGGAATAAGCATAAGCCCTTTTTGAGCCACCCATATCTGGAGAGGCAATCGTTAAATCATTCAGATTTAAACTTTTTAGATAAGGAAGAAAAACGGTTGAAGCGAATAAATGATCTACAGGTTTTTCAAAAAAGCCTTGTATTTGATCGGCATGAAGATCCATGGTAATAATTCTTGTTGCCCCGGCTGTTTCCAGAATGCTGGCGATCATTTTTGCAGCAATAGGAACTCTTGGCTTATCTTTTCTATCCTGTCTGGCCCAACCAAAATAAGGCATTACAGCAGTTATATGCCTTGCCGAAGCTCGTTTTGCAGCATCCAGCATTAACAGCATTTCCATCAAATTATCTGCTCCTGGATTTGTAGAACCTATAATGAATAATCGCGCGCCACGCACAGATTCTTCGAAAGACGGCTGGTACTCACCATCACTGTAAGTAGAGGTAATTACGTTCCCTAATTCACTACCGTACGAAGCCGCTATTTTTTCTGCAAGACCCCTACTTTGGGTACAGCTAAAAATTTTAGCTTCGGTTAAAGGAGTACTCATTGTTGTGTTGTTTAAATATTAATTAATAGTTGTGTTGCAAATTTAGAAATTAATTCTGTGTAAAGAACTTCTAATTTAAAATCTGCAAAAATCAATTAAACAACAAGTGATCGTTTAAAAATAACAGCCTCGACCGCCACTCTTAGCTCTTTTATTAGCTCTACTTTTATTTTGATTCGTAAAGATTGCATAGCTAACATTTAAAGTTAGTATATTCACTCTAGCATCATCCAATAAGAAAACTTCGTTCGAACCATTGTAAGGCAAAACTGCAGTTTGATTCTCATCAGAATCGAAAGTCCAGTCATACATTAAACTTAATTCTAATCTTTTATTTAATTGAATCTTAAGTCCTGAAATTATATTTAAATTACTCATATTGTCTCTTAAATCCTCTCCTCTAACATTGAAATCATTTCTCACTATATTCTGATATCCTGGACCAACCACTAGATCGATATTCCTGAAGATTTCGTACCCAAGCAATAATTCAAAATTCAATTTATCTAATGTAAAAATAGGTGAGGAATTTGGAAAACTATACTCTCCTCTAGACCTATAAAAAAGAGCTTGAGGACGAATTAAAAATTTACCAAAAGTTCTTTCGTAAAAAATTCCTCCCTGCCCACCGAATGCTGCATCTGGAGCAAAATGTAAATCTGGACTACCTACTAAATCCCCATTATGAGATTGCAGAGAATAATTAAAACCTGCTGTTAATCCAAATTTAGACTCCTGAGCGCCGACGCTCGTAAAAAACAGTAATAACAATAAGGCTAATATATTTTTCATAAAATGTAGAATTGGGGCGGGGAAATTATAAATTTTATAAGTAAATCCTAATTTAACTATAATAAAAGTTTGCTAATTAGGAACATATTAACGATTTACAGCTTAAAAAGCGTCCATAGAAAATGTTAAATTTTATTTCAAAAAAAAACTTAAACCTCACTTATACGTAAGCCGAACAGCATAACTCAGGTTTTTACCAGAAATGTAACTCTCTCCTTTTGTTAAAAACGTCAATGCACCATTATCGATATCATAGCCCTTCCATACATCTTGTAGGCCACCGCCTAAGGTTATTTCTGTTTCGCTAACATTAAAATTGAAAGAGTACCTGTTCTGCCTAGTAATTAAACTACCTGTGCCATCTTCATTAAAAATATATACGTTTTGATAAAGACTATTTTTTAACTGCTGTTCTAAATTCCCAATGATAGTAGGATCACTTTCATTAATATCTATAAGATTAAGCCCACTAAATTTCCATTCATCTTTATTAACAAGCCATTTTCTTCTTGTTTCTAGATCGGGTTCAGAATCATATAGGTCATCAGAATTACATGATGTTGCTAGAAAAAATAGTGAAATACTAAGGCAATAGAAGAATTGGTTCATTTATCTGACATTTAAAACAGGCATCCAAATTAATAAAACTAGCTTAAAAAAGCACTAGCAATATTGCGTTTGTAATATATCAGCAAAAAAGAACCCTAATTTTTAGACATAAAAAAAGCTGAGACATTTATCTCAGCTTTCTCTTGTACCTTGGGTGGGAATCGAACCCACACTCCCGAAAGAACTGGATTTTGAATCCAGCGCGTCTACCAATTCCGCCACCAAGGCAATTGGACGGCAAAATTAAAAAATTATTCGATATTCAACCTATTTTTGGATAAAAATATAATTATAAAAAAGGGAATCTTAGCGCTACCATATTTGAAAAAAATCCATCTCCCGGGAGAGAGATGGATTTAACAAACTAAAGGATGAAACAAATCTTAGACCTGCTTCTTTATGTTCTTAAAGAGCGAACTCTTTAAGTTGATTGTAAATTGGGATAACTTACAAACAGAATCAATGTCAAAAAAACAGAAATTATATTAAAAACCTGTTAGCTGCAATTCATCTAAATGTAAAGTTTAGTTTCGGTAATTGTTAGCAATATTACCTAAAGACGAAGAACCTTTAGAAAGAAAACCTATTCTAATTCATATAAAATTAACTTCTAGAAACTAAGAATTTCAACACGAGATCATTATATTTTCAAATTCAACTAAAAACAAAATCTCCCGACTTAAGAGGCCGGGAGATTAATTTCATAAAAATGAAATAGAGAATTGAACGAAATACTTCATCAACACTATTAAGAACTGCTAGCATTATGAACTATTAATCCAAAAGTATCTATTCTATGATTTCAGCAACATCCCCTTCTTAGGGTATTTTTAAAATTTATATTTAGATTGTAAAGCGTAGCGCAATAACTCTCCCGGGCCATGAAGATCTAATTTCCTAATCATGTTTTTACGATGCGTTTCTACTGTTGTTTTTCCTATAAACAAAGTATCAGCTATTTCTTGATTGGTTTTCCCTTTACCAATCAATTTTAAAATTTCAATTTGGCGCTTGGTAAGGATTCCTTTGCTCTCGCCTTTAGAAGCTTCTGTAGTTACACTTAAATTAGGATCGTAATATAATTTTCCTTCAGCAACCTCTATAATCGCTTTTTCCATTTCTGCTAAAGATGAGTTCTTCAGCAAATATCCTGTCGCCCCGGCTTGTAGCATTTTATCGACCGCCTCGTCCTGATCGAACATACTAAAAGCGATAATTCCGATTCTGTCGAATTTCGCTTTAATCAATTTCGCAGCTTCAATCCCGTCCATCACCGGCATTTTAATATCGGTTAATACCACATCGGGAATATACTTTTCAACCAATTCCAATAATTCTTTTCCGTTTGTTGCCTGGCCTATAATCGAGATCTGGTCGTGATATTTAAAATACGCTAAAATTCCGTCGGCTACGGCTAAATGGTCTTCTGCTAATACTACTCGTATCATGATACTGGTATATCTAAAATTACTGTTGTGCCGCCATCCGGCTGACTATCGATTTCTACCTTTCCGCCAATATGTTCAATTCTTTTGATAATAGAGCCTAAGCCCATACCATTCTTCTCTTTTAGTTTTGAAGTATCAAAACCTTTACCATCGTCTTCTACCATAATATTTATATGATCGTCGAAAGCGGTAAGGTGAACAATTATTTCTGAAGCTTCTGCATGCTTTATTACATTGGTAATTAATTCTTGCAGTATTCTAAAAATCGTTATTTCGAGACTGGTTTCTAAGCGCCGTTCCATATCGTGATCTTCAATATGAATCACTAAACTATTCCCGACTGAAACTTTAGCGGCATAATTTTTTATGGAGGGTACTAAACCTTCGCTGGTTTTAAGACCGGCGTTACGCTGATGGGCATAATTACGCACTTGTTGATAGGTTTCATTTAACAGCGAATCGGTAGTTTTAAATAACTCATCTTGTTCGTCTCGTAAACGACCTGTTTTAATTTTTAAATTCTGAAAATGTAACTTTAAGGTTGCCAATAAACCGCCCAAATTATCATGAAGATCGTTCGCAATTTGCTGGCGTTCTTTTTCCTGACCTTCCAGCATAGCATCTAAACCGGCAAGTTCCTGATCTTTCAGTTGTTTTTCTAACTGATTTTTCTCTAAAGCCGACTGTTTTATCTGAAGTTGCTTTTTTGCCATTTGGTTGCGGTACACCAAATAACTAGCGACCAATAACAGTACTAACAAAATTACACCTGAAAACAACCAAGTTCGATATTGTTTTAAACGAAGATTTTCATTTTCTTTTTTCTGAACTTCATACTTGGTTTGGATATCGTAAATCGCTTTTTCCTGATCTTCCAGGTTTAAACTATCCTGATAGGCCTGGGTTAGTTTATAATATTCTAAAGCTTTTGTAGGTTTATTGGCAAGCTCGTAGGTTTTAGCTATTAGATCGTACAGGAATTGTTTATCAGAGATTTGATACTCTTTCACTAGATTTAAAAGCGAATCAGCTTTTATATAATTGAAAATGGCTTCATCGTATTTGCCAAGTTTTTTATAGGCACTAGCTGTATTTAGATAGCTTGATTCTAAATCTGTTGGTTTCTTGTAAAACTTCCTAGAACGATCAAAGTAAAACAAGGCTGAATCTTTGTAAGGAGTAAATTCATTATATAACACCCCGAAATTATTAAGCATTTGAGCTTCAGCCAAGGTATCTTTATCTATCTTTATTAATTTTAAGGCTTTTCTGAAGTATTTAAACGAACTATCTACAGTACTTTTTCTGGCAAAATTAACTGCGATTCGTATATAGGCTTTACGAAGATTTTTGGGTTTGTTTTGTGAAAGATGATAGTCTAAATACTCGTTGATGTATTCTTTATAATGTAACTGATCACTACCGATATTTTTTACTACCTGAAATAACTCCAGGTTTATCGTTGCTACCTTCTCTAAACTATCTATTGTAGTGTATAGTTTTTTGGCCTTTAATAATAAAGGATAGGCTTCTGAATCTTCTCTTCTGAATTTATAATTAGAAGCTTGTAAATAATAAAACCTGGCTTTTTGCGGAACCGATAATTTCGTGGTGTCAACTTCTGCTAGAAGATCTAAAGATATTTGATAATTATCCGCTTCTTGAGAAGCTTCCGCTTTATCCAACAGCTCTTGCTGCGCAAAACAAGAAACCAGCCCAAAAAATACAACTCCACAAAAAGCCAGTAGTTTTTTCATTATCCAACACCTTGTAGAACACTTTCTCCTACAGTCTCTTCGTCTTCAGGATTACCAACGCCGCCACCTTCTGTCGTTCCGTTTAATTGCCAGGTGATTATAAACTTGAAATAAGAACCATTTTCATCTTCTGTTAAAACAAATGGTACAGATACTGTTTTTGAAATTGGCGATGGGGTAACATCATCGTTATCTATTTTTATCAAAAGTTGAATTTTTAAAACTTCCGGTAAAAGTGTACTAGTTCCAATAACATGATACTCGTCGACATAATTAAAATTTTCCGGTAAATGTAAATCTACCGTGTAGCTGCTTTCTCCTTCAGCTTTCTGTAAATTATCCACGTAAAATAGCGGATAGTTGTTAGTGTTACTCATAATTAAACTTCGGTTTTTATTTAGCTTAAAATTAACAAATATTATAATCAAAAAAAGTTTACTTTAACTTTTATGAAAATATACGCAAATACCCGCTTTTATTACATTTTAGAGAAAAAGTCAAGGGGGAATTTCCCCTTATTGTAGATTTAAGTAATTGTGATTGATTTTTTTTTGGAAAATCCTCTATTAAGCTTTTGTAAGAATCATCTTTCAAACTCAATAATCACAGTCGATCGAAGTAGGGCAACCATAAAAATAAAAATGACGCAGTCCTCACAACTACGCCATTTTCAGACTTTAGAACAAACTTTTACAATAGACAATTGCAATATCATTTATCGATTAAAACTGCCTTGATATTCAAATCTAAAAAACATTACTATAATTCACAATATTTATTTAGATTAATTTTAAATAAATAAGAAGGAAATTTTTAAATGTTCCACTTTAGTTACACTTAACTTTGTGATTTTCTTAAGAAGTTGTACTTTCGGCAGCATTAGCCGTTTTCCCTATGTCACAATTTTGGTTATATCTTAATTTAGGCCTAAAGCATGTTTTAGATTGGAATGCTTACGACCATATCCTGTTTTTCATTGCTCTGGTAGCTTCTTATACATTTACTTCATGGAAAAAAATGTTGTGGCTGGTAACCATTTTCACCTTAGGTCACACCTTGGCATTATTTCTCTCCACCTACGAAATAGTAATGGTAGATACGGCCTGGGTAGAATTTCTAATACCGGTATCGATTATGATCACCGCGATATACAACATTCTAACTGCTAGTAATAAAGAAAAATCTAATAATCCTACCTTACTTTATTTTACCACCGCTTTTTTTGGAATAATACACGGCTTAGGATTTTCTACCTATTTTAAAATGCTTAGTAGCGGGTTTTCTTCAAAAATATTCCCTCTCTTAGAATTTGCTTTAGGTATAGAATGCGCACAGGCAATGGTGGTTTTATGCGTTTTAATATTAGCTTTTATAACACAAAATTTCTTCCGCGTATCCAAAAGAGATTGGGTGCTTATCGTTTCAGCTATAGTTGTAGGTATTGTACTTCCTATTCTAAGAGAAAATTTCAATGCGATTTAATTAATTTTAACGCGTTAAAATTGGTTTAACCTGTAGCATACAATATTTTAGCGTTCCTTTACCTAAAATAAGATAAACGATCTCCCATTACAGCGCATGCAAAAAGACAAACAACTTAAATACGACAAAGCTTATTTAAGAATAGCAAGAGAGTGGAGCAAACTCTCACATTGTAAAAGAAAGCAGGTTGGTGCCGTAATTGTAAAAGATCGAATGATAATTTCTGATGGTTACAACGGGACGCCAAGTGGTTTCGAAAATTTTTGCGAAGATGAAGCTGGATATACAAAATGGTATGTATTACATGCTGAAGCTAATGCTATTTTAAAAGTTGCTGCTTCTACCCAATCTTGCCAGGGAGCTACCTTATACATCACCCTGTCACCTTGTAAAGAATGTAGTAAATTAATCCATCAGGCGGGGATCAAACGCCTGGTATATTGTGTAGATTATAAAGACAATAGCGGTCTTGATTTTCTAAAAAAAGCCGGAATCGAGATAATGCAAATAACTCAATTGGACGATTGAAAACGAATAGAAAAATATATACTCCGCTCTTATTAGGAATTGCCTGCGCTATTGGCGTTTACATGGGTGGTAAAATAAACTATTCGTCATCAGATCAGCTTTTTTCCTCCAATCCTAAAAAAGAAAAATTAAATCGTCTAATCGACTATATCGATTACGAATATGTAGACGATGTAAATACCGATAGCATAGTTGATATTACAGTGAACAATATCCTGAAAGGTTTAGACCCACATTCAGTTTATATTCCAGAGAGAGAATACGATAATGTTTCCCAAAATATGAAAGGCGATTTTGTAGGGATTGGGGTAAGTTTCTATGCTATCAATGACACCATAATGGTAATCCAGCCATTAGAAGGAGGGCCAAGTGAAAAAATAGGAATTCGTGGTGGCGACCGTATTTTATATGCTAACGATAAACCACTTTTTGATCTTAGTGTTAGCAGTGATTCGTTAACCACATTTTTAAAAGGAAAGCGAGGCAGCAAGGTCGAATTAAAAATAAAACGGCCGGGACACGATAAACTTCTTACTTTTAATGTAGAACGCGATAAAGTACCTATTAAAAGTGTAGAAGCTGTTTATATGCTGAACAAAACTGTAGGCTACATAAAAATAAATCGATTTGCTGAATCTACTTACGAAGAGTTTAGGGCCGCAATCAAAGCCTTAGAAATTGCCGGTGCAAAAGAAATAGCGCTAGATCTTAGGGACAATCCCGGGGGTTACCTGGCCGAAGCAATAAATATTATAGACGAGTTTTTAAAAGAAGATAAACTTATATTATTCACCAAAAACAAAAGCGGATCTATAGAAAAAACTTTTGCACAACGTGAAGGCGATTTTGAAAATGGTCACGTTTATGTTCTTATCAACGAAAATTCTGCCTCAGCCAGCGAGGTAGTTGCTGGTGCTTTACAGGATAACGATGTAGGCACCATAATAGGGCGACGTTCTTACGGGAAAGGATTGGTACAACGTGAAATGGATCTTGGCGACGGTAGCGCCGTAAGATTAACTATTGCGAGATACTACACGCCAACAGGACGTTCCATCCAGAAACCTTATGAAAACGGAAATGCCAACTACTTTAGAGACTACGAACGCCGTTATGAAAATGGCGAATTAAAAAGTGTCGACAGTATAAAAGTAGATGATTCTTTAAAATACGTAACCCCGGGCGGTAAAGTAGTTTATGGCGGTGGCGGTATTATTCCAGATGTCTTTATACCAAAAGACATCGAAATTGAACGAGAACATATAAGTATTTTATTAAATCGTGGATTTTTAAGTCGGTTTATTTTTCAGGAATTAGAACGAAATAGATCCTACTACAATTCACTTTCTAAAAAAGAATTTGATAAGAATGTAGAGATTAACGACGAGACTATCGATCGTTTAATCGCCTACGGAAAGAACGAAGGTTTAAGTATTCGACTTACCAGATACAAGCCATTAATGATGCAGTATTTAAAAGCGGTGATGGCACAACAGTTATTTGGCTCTAATTACTTTCAGCGACTAAAAAACGAAGGCGATCCAGTAATTGATAAAGTTTTGGAATTATCTGAAGAAAAAAACAATTTTAAAGATTAAATGGAAGAACCAGAAGTTTTATTAATATACAGCTTAAGTACCTCGCTATTCTTTTTTGTAATCGCAGTAAGTTTTCGATTGCTGGATAATAGCGCGTTCCTTATGCTGAAAAAAGAAATTTTTGTAGATTCTTCTTACGTATCAAATCATAGCATAAAAAGACATATTGTGTCGCATCCTGAAGATAAGGTCTTTACCGGGAAACTAAAAAGAGCTTTATTTTACCGTTGCTTACATAAGGTTTTTTTAATACTTATGGCAACCTCCTTAGTAGTTACTATTGCAGCATTATTTTTAGAATAATTTATCGTGCACTTTAGTGTGTTCCCCATCATTCCAATCGGTAAGAATATCGGTGGCTACAGCAGCTCCACTTCCGCAAGCTATCGAATATTGGCTTCGCCATCCAGCTAAAGATCCCGCTACATAAAGATCTGGGATCACAAGATGATCTTCATTCATTAACTGAATTCGATTTTTAGAAGCTTTCGCTTTTTTGTGGGGCATTACATATTTATCCAAACCGCCTATTCTAAAATTATCAGAGTATCCTATAGCAATAACAACTTTTTTAGCCAGATATGTTTCTTTATTAGTTTTAAGCTCGTAAATCCCATCTTCATTTTTACTAATATGCTGAAGCTTCTCTTTCTTTAATTGATCTACTTTTGGATATAACTCCTCTAACTGCTGTGGTCCTTCCTGTAATAAAGCTCTACCCTCTGTACCCGGTTTTAATCCTAACACATTATTGAATAATGCGTTTTGAAGATCTGAAGATTTTTGATGAAGAACAATACCAACTTTTTTATCTTTTGCATATTCTTTCTCCAAAGCCGAACCAATCACTAAGGCACAAGACATTGCTGCAGCACCACCACCAACAATTAAAAGATCATATTCCATAATTAACTGTTGTGTTTTTTAGCAATAGCTCTAGAGACCAATAAAATTCCCATTAAAACAATCACACAAAGGCTTGCAATAATTGCGATTAAAGCCCCACCACTCTCATCTTCCATGATATGGCTACTAAAATCTAAAATGGTAATATTAAAACCAATTACAACAACTCCTAAAAAGATGATCGTGTAAATTAAATACTTTGTCATTTAAATAAACTCTGAATGTTTGCGGCAAAAAGTTTAACGGCGATTGCCAATAAAATAACGCCAAATATTTTACGGATAACACTAATACCCTGGGATCCTAAAACCCTTTCAATTTTTCCGGAGGATTTTAAAACTATATATACAAAGATAATATTGATTATGATAGCGACAATAATATTTATTGTTTCATATTCGGCCCTTAACGACAAAAGTGACGTCATTGTCCCTGCTCCCGCCACTAAAGGAAAGGCTAAAGGTACGATTGATGCAGATTCTATAGAATCGTCTTTATAAAGACTAATCCCCAAAATCATTTCTAAAGCAAGAAAAAACAGAATAAAAGCACCGGCAACAGCAAAAGAATTTACATCGATCCCAATAAGATTAAGAATCTCTTTTCCTAAAAACAAAAAAGCAATCATTAGCAGTCCCGCCACTATAGAAGCTTTCTCGCTTTGTATATGTCCTACCTTTTTACGCAAATCCAAAACTATTGGGATACTGCCAATAATATCGATAACCGCGAATAATACCATGCCCGCAGTAAACACTTGTCTGAGATCGAACAATTTAAACATATTTCAAAATTTTTTGCAAAAGTAATTTTTCATAACAAATTAAGCCATTTTGGAACGTAAATCTTTACTAAATAATGAGCCGCTTTTCTTTATAAAATCAATCATAAAATTATCTTTGCCATATGTTTCAGTTAGGTAAAACCATAGTATCAGAAGAAATTCTTAAAAAAGAATTTGTTTGTAATATAAGTGCATGTAAAGGCGCTTGTTGTGTAGACGGAGACGCAGGAGCTCCTGTAGAAGAGTATGAGAAAGAAATATTGGATAGAATTTATCCAAAAGTAAAACCCTTTCTTAGACAAAAAGGTATAGATGCCATCGAAGAACAAGGCACTTACATCACAACAGATTTTGATGAGATAGAAACTCCGCTTATCGATGGTGCAGACTGCGCCTATGTAACTTTTGATGATAAAGGAACCGCTTTATGCGGCATAGAACAGGCATACAATCAAGGAGAAATCGATTGGAAAAAACCAGTTTCCTGCCATCTTTACCCAGTTAGAGTTCAACAATATTCAGAATTTGCTGCGGTAAATTATCACCAATGGCATATTTGCGATGATGCCTGTAGCTTAGGAGAAGAACTTGGGGTGCCCATCTATAAATTTACCAAAGAAGCGCTTATTAGAAAATTTGGCGAAGACTGGTATATGGAATTAGAAAAAGTAGCCGAAAACCTATAATCTGGGCGTTGCCTTCGGCCGGGCTTTCGCTACTCGCTTTTCAAGATTTACCAATCTTGCAAGAGCTCAAACAAACCGCTCTATCCCTAACGCAAAACCAAAATCATGAACTGGGAACAACTATTATCACTAAAACGATCTGGAGATACCAACAAACGCTTACGTAAAGAGCAGGACGAAACCCGCTTAGGATTCGAAGTAGATTACGACCGTATTATTTTCTCTTCAGCTTTTAGAAGTTTACAAGATAAAACACAGGTAATCCCACTTTCCAAAACAGATTTTGTACATACGCGCTTAACCCATAGTTTAGAGGTTTCTGTAGTTGGCCGCTCTCTAGGGCGCCTTACCGGCAAGAAAATCTTAGAAAAGCATCCACATTTAAGCAATATTCATGGTTACCAGATGAATGATTTTGGTGCTATCGTAGCTGCTGCGGCTTTAGCCCACGATATCGGGAATCCGCCTTTTGGACATTCCGGAGAAAAAGCAATAGGAGAATATTTTTTAAACGGAAACGGAAAAAGATTTAAATCACAACTTAGCGAGAAAGAATATCAAGATCTTATTAAGTTTGAAGGAAATGCAAACGGATTTAAAATTCTAACTCAGGATCGACCCGGCACTCCCGGCGGATTAAGAATTAGCTATGCGACGCTTGGAGCTTTTATAAAATACCCAAAAGAATCACTACCACACAAACCAACCGCTAACATTGCAGATAAAAAGTTTGGTTTCTTCCAGAGTGAAAAAGAAACAATGCTAGATGTGGCAGAAGAGCTTGGCTTAACCAAAACCGGCAAAGAAGGGAATATCAGTTTTTCACGCCATCCATTAGCGTTTTTGGTAGAAGCAGCAGACGATATTTGTTATACTATCATAGATTTTGAAGACGGTATAAACCTTGGTCTTATCGACGAAGATTATGCGTTGGAGTATCTTATTAAATTGGTTAAAGACACAATTTCGACACCAAAATATAATTCTTTACAAAATACGGCAGATCGCCTTAGCTATTTAAGATCTTTGGCTATAAATACTTTGATAAGAGAAGCTGCAGAAATATTCCTGGAAAATGAAGATCAAATTCTTGCGGGTGAATTTCATCAGTCATTATTCGATAGAAGCAAGTACGAAGCACAGATTAAAGACATCATTAAAATAAGCGTCGAAAAGATATACCAAAGCGAAGAAGTAATCAACAAAGAAATCGCAGGCTATAAAATGCTAGAAACTTTATTGGATACCTATACTAAAGCTTTTTTACCTGAAACAGAAGACCCAGATTCTAATTTTAATGATTTAGTGTTACGATCTTTACCAAAATTAAAACATTTGCAGTCTGAGACTTCGGTATTTGAAAAGCTAATTCAGATATGTTCTTATACCGCATCGCTAACCGATGGTTTTACGGTTTCTTCTTTTAAAAGATACCAAGGTTCAGGTTTTTAATTTCAAATTAAAATCACACTTAAAAGACATAGGTAAAACCAATTCCCAAAAGCTGTTTCCACTGCACTCTTGGTCCTAAAGTTTCTAATTCACCATCATCATTGGTGTCTTCCTTATATTTTACATCGTCATCATAAAGGATATGAGATCCTATATTGGCTTTAATAAAATCGTTTACTTTCATATCAAAATTTAGTTGCCAATCGATATCTATATTCCCGAAGTTATTTAAATAATCTGAATATAAGCTTATTTGCGTATTCATATTCACATTAGGAAAGACCTGTGTTTTGTAATCACTGGTTACCAAAAACCCAAATTCAGATCGCACTTTTTTGCCTTCTTTGATAAGATTATCATCGTCATCATATTCTGCTCCTTCTACACCATAAGCACCTTCATTAGCCAATCTTTGATCTAATACAAATGTAGATTTTTCGGTTACCGGCGAGATATAAGCATTAAAATTTTCATCGGGATGAGAAAACTGTGTACCCACACCAATTAAAAGATAACCAGGCGCCATGAATTTGGATATTGCTGCATCTTTATTAGGATATTTATATCCATTTGCAAACTGTGTCCTAAAATCTATATTGCCAGAATAATACCAATTAGAAACAGAATCTGCGCGATATCCAAAAGTAGTTTTAAAGTGAATTTGATCATCAGTCTTTCTTAGCTCCTGCCCTTGCTGCGAGTTAAGACCATATCGTAAAGAAAGATAATTCTTCCAGCTGGTGAGTTTCCTTTTAAAATTGCGTTCAAACTCACCATGAAACAAGGATGATATAGAATTATTTCCACCTGCGTTCCAGTTCACAAAAGCAACTTCATTTAAATTCACTCCAACGGCATTCTTTTCAGACCAGTAAATTACAACCTTCTCCACATCTGCAGAATCTTGCGGCGTTTTTGTGGTGTCTTGCGCCGTTTGATTTTGTGCATATACTGGAAAAGTAAATGAACCAAAAAAGAATGAAATACTAATTAAACTAAGGATTAATCGGGCTTTCATTAAGTGTTTTAGATTATTCGGATTCGCTAAATTAAAAATTAAAACAAAGATTTTATCACTTGTACTATAGTTTTAACGTCTATTCCAGAGATTTCTTGTAATTCATCAATTTTTCCATGCTCTATAAAGGAATCGGGAACACCTAAACATTTTATTTTTCGGGAATAGTTATTCGTTGCTGAAAATTCTAAAACACCACTTCCAAAACCGCCTTTCACTACTCCGTCTTCAACCGTAATTATAGTTGTATACTTGCTGAAAATATGATGAAGCAATTCTTCATCTAAAGGTTTTATAAACCTCATATTGTATAATCCTATTGGCTTTTCTATTTCCTTTAAAGCAGCTTTTGCGTTTTTGATAATTGCTCCTATACAAAGGATGGCAACGTCTTCACCTTCGCTTTCACAAACTCCTTTTCCTATTTCCAAAGTTTGAAATGGTACCCGCCAGTTCTTTACCACGCCTCTACCTCTGGGGTAACGTATGGCAATTGGATTCGATAATCCCAGTTGAGCGGTGTACAATAATTGCCTTAGCTCGATCTCGTTTGCCGGTGCTGCTACAATCATATTCGGGATAGCCCTTAAAAATGAAATATCAAACAAACCGTGATGTGTAGCCCCATCTTCTCCTACCAAGCCGGCACGATCCAAACAAAATATAACAGGTAACTTTTGCAACGCAACATCGTGAATTAATTGATCGTAAGCCCTTTGTAAAAAAGTTGAATAGATATTACAAAAAACTATAGCGCCTTGTGTTGCCATTCCTGCTGCGAGCGTCACGGCATGTTGCTCTGCAATACCTACATCGAATGCTCTTTCAGGAAATGCATCCATCATATATTTTAAAGAGCTACCGGTAGGCATAGCAGGCGTAATTCCTATAATTTTTTGATTTTGTTTGGCTAACTCTACCAAAGTTAAGCCAAAAACATCCTGATATTTTAATGGTAATCCTTCAACATTAGCAGAAAGTAATTCTCCTGTATCTGGCTTAAATTTTCCCGGCGCGTGATATTTTACCTGGTCTTCTTCTGCTTTTTTTAAGCCTTTACCTTTCTTAGTGATAACATGAAGAAATTTGGGACCCGCCGTATTTTTAAGTTCTTCAAGAATAGCCACTAAAGCTGTAATATCGTGCCCATCAACCGGTCCAAAATAATTGAAATTAAGCGCTTCAATCATATTCCCTTTCTGGGGCTTATATCCAACTTTGGCTTTGGATAGATATTCTTTTAACGCTCCAACGCTAGGATCGATTCCTATGGCATTATCGTTTAAGATTACCAGCAAATTAGCATCGGTTACCCCGGCATGATTTAAACCTTCAAAAGACATTCCGCTAGCGATCGACGCATCACCAATTACTGCTATATGATGCTTTTCTAAATTTCCATTTAATTTTGAAGCCAATGCCATTCCCAAAGCTGCAGAAATGGATGTAGAAGAATGCCCAACACCAAAAGTATCATAAACACTTTCTTCTCTTTTTGGAAAACCACTAAGACCGTTTAATTGACGATTGGTGTGAAAATTATCTCGTCTTCCTGTTAAAATCTTATGACCATAAGCCTGATGCCCAACATCCCAAACCAACATATCATTAGGCGTATCAAAAACAAAATGCAACGCGATCGTTAACTCTACCACGCCAAGACTAGCACCAAGATGTCCCTCTTTAGCGGCAACAATTTCTATTATAAACTGCCGTAACTCCTGTGCAAGCAGTTTTAATTCCTCTTTAGATAAATGCCTAAGATCTGATGGACCTTGTATTGTATTTAAAATTGTATACGCCATAATCGTCACAAATTTAGCTTTATCCTGAAACTAAATTGAATAATTATAACTTCGTTTTTTATCTTGCTGAAAAATACTGCCGTGCTCACACCATACGATGATAACTATTTTATGAAAAAAGCCTTTGAAGAGGCTGAAATTGCTTTTGAAAAAGGTGAAATTCCTGTAGGAGTAGTTGTCGTTATAAAAAATAAGATAATTGCCAGAGGCCATAATCTTACTGAAACTTTAAATGATGTTACCGCTCATGCCGAAATGCAATCTATTACAGCAGCCGCTAGCTTTTTAGGTGGCAAATATCTAAGAAATTGCACCATGTATGTTACTTTAGAACCCTGCCAAATGTGTGCAGGTGCTTTATATTGGAGCCAGCTTTCTAAACTGGTTTTTGGCGCAAAAGACACCCATCGAGGTTATCAAAAATACGGAGTTCAATTACATCCAAAAACTAAGGTTATACAGGGAATAATGGAAGAAGAATGCGGACAATTATTGAAAAAATTCTTTGTTGAAAAACGCAATCTTAACTAGGCTCTACCTTACATAGCGTATTTTTTAAGAAAACTTTTTAGCTTACAGAACTCAAAATGTTATAGATAGTTAAAAATTAGTATCGTCTGCGATTTTTTTTGAAATTTCACACGCTAATTAGAGCGCAATCACGTCTTCAAAAACTACAGATTTATATATGGTAAAAGAATATATACTACAGCATTCCTATTTCAATTTGAACAAATTTTCACTTCTTTTTCTGCTAATATTAGGCACGGGAATTAATCATTCTTATGCTCAAAATTCAGAAAGAAAAGTTTCCCAAACATTTTATTTAACAGGCAATACTGGTGTCGACGAAAGTAACTACACCGCACAGGTACTTTCAGCAATTAATAAAATGTCTCAACAAGATGAAAAAGCAACTTTTGTCGCTTTAGGAAATATTACTCCTAAAACCGGTTTTCCCCCTAATAAAAAAGACAGAGCTAAAGTAAAAGAGCTTTTACGGAAAAACCTGATGGAACCAATGGAAAATTTTAACGGGCGAATAATTTATACCCCCGGTAAAAATGAATGGAATAAAAATGGTCATGAAAATATTGACGACATGGAGTCGTTCTTACAGGATAACAGTAAAGCTGAATTTTGGCCAAATGACGGTTGTGTTCGCGAAATTGAAGATCTGGATACCGAGAATATCGAACTTTTAATGGTAGATTCTCAATGGTTCTTAGAGGATTGGGATGAACACCTGTACATTAATAATAAATGTGAGTTAAAAACTCGCGACGAATTCTTTACCAAGTTTAAAGACGACCTTAAAGACGAACAGAACAAAACCGTAATTGTTGCTATTCACCATCCTATTTTAAGTAATACAAGGCTCAACTTTTTTGAAAAAACTGGAGGTTTTAAAAAAGAAGATTATTACAGCCAGCAGCGCAAACAATTAAGAGGTACGATAGAAACACTGGCAAGTATGTTCCCAGATGTGATTTTTGTTTCAGGGAGTGACCAAAACCTTCAATTTTTATCTGATGATGGCATCCCACAAATCATAAGCGGAACCGGAGGAAAGAAAACAAAAAAGGCTAAAGCTGATGAGGATGACGGGCAATTTGCTTCTAGTGATCATGGTTTTGCCAGACTTACCGTTTATGACGATAGAAGTTCTGAAGTTGAATTTTATTCAGTTGAAGGTGGAGCTACTAAAAAATTATTCAGCAAAGTCATTAAGCGCCAACAAACTACTTTAGACGAGGTATCTTACCATGATTTAAGCGACTACCCTTCTACCATAGAATCTTCTATTTACACCGAGGATGAAACTAAAAAAAGTGGTTTTTATAAATTCTTTTGGGGAGAACACTACCGTGATGTGTATAGTAAAGATATTAATGCTAAAGTTTTAAGATTAGATACATTGCCCGGTAATCCTGTAGCGATTTCTGAAGGTGGTGGCCACCAATCTAGATCCATCAGAATTAAAGATGATAACGAACACGAATTTACGTTAAGGGAACTACGTAAAAGCGCTGTAAGATTTATCCAATCTGCGATTAAAAATCATTACGTAGAGGATTATATGCAAAATACTGTGGCCGAAGATTTGGTACAGGATTTTTATACTACCGCACATCCTTACGCACCATTCGCATTAAACTCGATGTTTGATACGTTAAACATTTATAATGCTGAACCAGAAATTTACTATCTGCCCAAACAAAAGAACCTAAATATTTTTAATAAAGAATATGGTGATAAGCTTTACATGCTAGAAGTTCATGCAGGTGATGAAAACAAGGATAACAAAAAATTTGGAAGCCCAGATGATATTGTGTCTACTACAGATTTGTTACTCGACATGAAAGATTCTAAAGAATACCAAATCGACCAAGATCAATTCCTAAAAGCACGTTTAGTAGATATGCTAATTGGTGACTGGGATCGTCATTTTGATCAATGGCGTTTTTCAGAATTCGAGCAGGAAGATGGTACTAAACTTTATGAGCCTATTCGCCGTGATCGCGACCAGGCATTTCCACGCTACGATGGCCCTCTAATTAAATTATTCAGTTTGGCTATTGTAGATTTCAGAAAAATGCAGGATTACGAAAAAGGGGTGAAAAATGTAAAATGGCTTAATTTTGATGGTTATCCTTTAGACCAGGCATTTATAAAAACACTTAGCTGGGAAGATTGGGAAAAACAGGTTAGATATATACAAAATCAACTTACCGACCAGGTAATCGAAGATTCTTTTAAAATCCTTCCTAAAGAAGTACAAGATGAATCTATAGACAAGATCATCGCGGCTACAAAAGAGCGAAGAGACAATCTTATGAGTCCGGCTAGACGATATTTTGAATTTCTTAATCGCTTCCAGGTAGTTACAGGAACCGAGGAGAAAGACAACTTTCTAATTACAAGAAAACCAGATGGTAAAACAACAATTTCTATTGAAAGTGAAGATGAAGTTGTTTTTGAGCATACTTACGATAAAAAAATCACTAAAGAGATTTGGTTGTATGGTTTAGATAGCAAAGATGATTTTAAGATTGTAGGTGATGGAGATCATTATATCAAATTAAAAATTATAGGTGGTGAAAATAACGACACTTATGATTTTGAAAATACCCGTAATGCTAAGCTTTACGATTACAAGAATAAAAAGAATACCGTAAAAGGCAACAGCAATAAATGGTTGGTAGACGATTATGATATCAATAATTACAGTCCTGAAAAAAGAAAATACAGCACAAATGTTATATTACCAAGTGTAGGATGGGATCCAGATGCAGGTTTTAAAGTTGGAGTTAGAGACACATACACCACGTATGGCCTTGCAAATAATCCATTCGAATCTCAACATCAGTTTGAAGGGGCTTTTTATGCTGCAACTTCTGGATTCGAATTTAATTACACGGGGGAGTTTGCGCATATCTTCCATAACTGGAATTTTGGTATCGAAGCCGGAATTACCAGTCCAAATTACGCGATAAACTATTTTGGAACTGGCAATGAAACAAGTTATGATAATGATGCTGTTGACAGAGATTATAACCGAATAGGAATCGCACAATGGAATTTCGCCCCGTCTTTAATTTATAGAAATGGATCTGGGCTTAACTTTAAGATCAAGCCATTGATAGAGTCTCATGAAGTAGATTACAAAGAAAACGAGGCAACCGGTGAATTTTTCAATGCTGATAATGATGTTTTTGAGAACCAGATTTACGCTGGTGGAGAAGTTTCTTTTCAATATAAGAACAAAGGAAATGAGCTTTCTTTTATAAGAAGAGGTCTTCAATTTGACGTTGCCACCGGTTACAAAACAAATATCGACGAGTTCAATAATGAATTTATTTACTTAAAGCCATCTTTATCTATAGATTATCCTTTACATTCTAGTGGATTGGCTGTACTAGCTACCAAAATAGGAAGTAATATGATTTTTGGTGACAACTACGAATTTTATCACGCTGCAACTTTAGGTGGTAATCATAGTTTAAGAGGTTTTAGAAACGAAAGATTTAACGGAAAAACTTCTTTATATCAAAGCACCGATTTAAGAGTGGGGATAACTAAATTTAGAACTAATTTTGTTCCGATAAGAATGGGATTCACTCTAGGCTTTGATTATGGTCGCGTTTGGGAAGATGACGATAATTCTGAAAAATGGCATAACGATTTTGGAGGTTCTATATTTATTAATGGATTTAATGCTTTATCTGGTAATTTAGGACTTTATCACAGTGAAGATGGAAATAGAGTGATGTTTACACTAGGATTCAATTTCTAAAAATACTAAATAAATGAATGTAAATAAACCGGTATTTAGTTATATCGAATTTTACGAATGGACAGTTCAACTGGTAAATAACAAGCAAACTTCAGGTGAAAAACAAACCGAAAATTTGGTGAAATTTACCGAGCTTAATGCAAGCCGAATGAAACGGCTTAATAAAACAAAATTAATTCCTGAATTAGAGAATCTCGTTACCGGGCTTAAGAAAAAGCAAGTTTGGTATGTTATTACTGAAGCCTGGTGTGGCGATAGCGCGCAAAATTTACCGATAATTGGCGAAATAGCTTCCGCAGGAAATAAAATAGATCTTAGAGTAATTCTTAGGGATAAGAACCCAGAGTTTATGGATAAATATCTTACTAATGGAAGTAAGTCTATTCCTAAGCTTGTTGCTTTTTCTGAAGAAGGTGTAGAATTGTTTACTTGGGGACCAAGACCTGAACCCGCCCAGCAATTAGTACTGGATTGGAAAGAAAATCCTAATGGAAGAGATTTTGAAGACTTCGAAAGAGAGCTTCATACCTGGTATGCAAAAGATAAAACACATACACTACAAAACGAATTCTTTGAGATACTGAGTTCTTTAAAATATTAAAAAAAAGACGCCTGAAATTGGTTAATTTCAGGCGTTATTTTTTATCACCTCTGCAAGTTCATCTATATTCTTAAAGCTTAAATCAGCAGGCTTTGCCAAGGGATATTCTTTCTTACCATCTCTCTCTATAAAAGCCGTTTTTAAACCTGTTTTTGCAGCTCCTGCAATATCCCATCCATGTGCTGCGACCATTAAAGTCTCTTGCGGTAAAAGATGATGATCATTCAGTACTTTTTGATAAGTAATCGGATGGGGTTTAAACTTTCCTACAACATCTACCGAATAAACTGCATCAAAATAGTTATCAATTTCAGCGAAACTTAATTGTGCATCCAGAGCTTCTCTGGTACCATTGGTAAGCGCAATTAATTTTAGATTCTGGTCCTTCAATTTCTGAAGTCCAATTGAAACATCTTTATAAGCAGGTAATTTACTCACCAAACTTAATGTTGAATTTATTTGATATTCAGTAGTATTTTTTCCGAAGAAATCTGCCGTCATTTTAAAAACAGCTTTTGCAATTTCAGAAAAATCATTGTGAGTATCGGTTTCGTTTTCTACAAGGGAATAATGCAAAAGTTTATCAAACCAAACCTGAAAGCCGAGAGAATTATCCAACACACGATTTATCTCCTCCCTAAGTTTCTGCATATTCAATAATGTCTCATTTACATCAAAGATTATCGCTTTTAATTTCATAACTGTAATGATATAGAAAAGGTCGATAACCCGCATTATCGACCTTTTATTATTAGTTTTAGTTTTACGCGAAGTTAGAAAGCCATTGAGAGACATGATGTTAATAGGCCGTTATTTCACGGAACTTTAAAATTAGTCCAAACTTTGTAAAAAAGAAAAGGCTGCCAACAAGCGTTGATCAGCCCTTTTCTCACTCTCTCTCACTTAAAATCAATTACAAATATCTGAGTTCTTCAGAATTTGTTTCTGGGCAATCAGAATTGGGAATGATTGTCCAGAAATACATTTTAATTTCTTTTCTTGTTAGCTTTAAGACAAACAGCTGATCCAAAAGTATTGATTGCTTAAATTTTAAATTGTTAATAGCTTGTTATTTCACTTTATTTTAAGCTTTAAGAGATTTCATTAATAATTCCTGCCTACTTCTTTAAATCCAAATTGCTTACCGAAAATTTCTAATTTTTCACCATGAATACCCATAATAAATCATAAAAATGTGGTCACCGTAAATTTAATTAAGTAGTTCATCGTCAAAATGCTGTTTTATAAACTCGAAAATCGAGTAAAAACGAAAGTAGTTTGAAAAATTTCATAAGAATTACTTTTGAAGCTTTTTAAAACAAGAATAGCTCCAAAGCCTAAAAATCGATCATATTTTTTGCAAAAAAGGGAATTTCCTCCTTTAGTAAGTTCTTGTAAAATCCTCAGGAATAAAAAGTATAAAATTACCGGTACTTGCTTTTTCTGGTACAAATTCTAAAGCTTCATCGTCACTTTGTTCTGCACTAATTACCGCGATCTTCAATTCGGGGTTCATTTCTTTTAGATACCAGTAAATTCCGCCATAACTCTTGCTGTGATAATCTCCATTATAATGAATAAAAATCCCGTCTTTAGAAAGTTTGTCCAGGATCTTTTCAGCCATAGTAGCATCTTTAATCGCTTGGGCTTCTACAAATTTCATCGCATCGCCCTGCATACCGTGACCATTCATCATTTTTAGCATTTCAGCATAACCCGGTGTGATGGTATCCACTTTTATAGGAAGTTTTGCAAAGTAAGATTGTGCTTCTTTGGCATAGGTTTTTAAGGTATCCAGTCCATATTTTGAAACTACCGATGCATAACGCCTTGGCACATTGGTTGCCACAAATTGCAGATTATTGGTTTTGGCAAATTCAATTAAAGGTTTATAATCTGTTTTATAATTATTCCATAAACGCATTTCTTCTTCAAAACGATTCTGCGGAATTTTATCCTGAAGGTATTCATCCAGAATTAATTGATTATCGGCTTCAAACATCTCAGCTCCCAAGACCAGATTCGAGTTTTTAGCATATAATTTTTCAGTGAGTTTTTTCTGAAGCCAATGCACCACAGGATGATCATGAAATTCTCCAAAAAGCACTACATCATAATTCGATAAACTATCGCTCATTTTTTGAAAAGAAACCGAATTTCCTTCAGAATCATAAATCGCATACGCCTTTAATTGTTGTGCATTTACCGCAAAAGTCGCGGCTAAAACGAATAAGGTTGTAAAAATTCTTTTCATACTAAAAATTTGAATCTTAAGATAATCATTTATCGCAGTGCCAGCCTTATTTAATCCCGATTATCGGTTAAAAAATCCCTGCCTTTTAAAAGAACAGGGATTAAAATCAAACTAAAATAACACTCCTTAAAGAAGATCGTACCTAATCTGTGGATAACCACGTTCTCCATCAGTATTAAATAACGCGGTAAATTGCAATTTATAGAAATTACCATCTGCATCTTTTACAATATAATACCTATCTGAAAGCGCTCCTTCACTATTAGAACGCCATTCACTTGCGATTAATGCACGATCGTCGTAAACAAACTCATTTTCCTGTACATCGTCTAAAGTAAACTCATCGTAAGATGGTTCATCTGTTGGAACAGGAGCGCCACCTTCTTCTTCAGCAGGCTCTTCAGTAAGCACCATATAAACCCCTACGCCATTCAAAGTATTATGCAACACATAATCGGAATAAGTTATACCGGCAATCATTCCTTTATAATCACCGTAGTAAGAATATACACTGGTATAATTAAGATCCCAATTACCTACTCCAGGCTCAACCTCAACTTCAGTGTCGTTTTCCAAGCTAAAAGCATTAAAATTATAAGCTTCGTCTTTAGTAATTACCACTTCTTTGTGTGTATCTGAACTTAGGGGAGCATATTGCAATACATAATCGTTGTTATTCATAAAAACCTTGATTTTATAAAAACCACGATCTTCACCGGTGTGATTTAAAGAACCATCTTCAGAGGCAGGTGGGATTTCAGCTCCAAGGGAAACCACAAAAACTTCAGCTTCGGCTTCAGTAGTTGCAATATCGCCTATAGCAGTTTTATCTAGATCTCCGGTGCTATCATCAGTAAACGTAATGTTATTTTCTAGATTGCCATACATATGATATCCTACAGGAATTCCTTCTTTTAATTCGCTTAACGTACTTACTGTAACTTCTGTTGGTTGAAATCCTTGATTTAGAAATTTTAAAGTCATAGGCGCGGATAATTCGGTATCGTCATTAACTGCATCGATATCATAAATGCCCTCTAGTTTTGCTGCCGAGACTAAAATCGAAGAGTTTAAAACCACACGATTCTCTGAACTTACAAAACCAAGTTCCCAGCTATCGCGTCGTACTACTGTGGTTTCCTCTGTACTTAGATCGATATATACCTGGTTAGGTTCGTTAGAGCCGCCAGATTCGATATCTAAAACGGCACTTTCTACCGCGGGTATTTCGATAATTCCTCCTCCGTTATCGTCATCGCTGCTACAACTAAACAGTACAAAACTTAGACAAAATAATGGTAGTAAAATGTTCCTTTTCATTGATTTATTGATTAGAATTAAATATTTAGGTTATATAAAAGTTTTAGAAAATACGAGCGGCCATACCCAAACAGTAACGAAGTCTCTGGTGCCTCGTGACCAGGCGTAGCGGTAATTGCCGAGTTATTTACCCGAACTACATTAAAAATATTTCTGGCACCCAGCGTAACTTCAAAACGTTTCTCAAAGAAATATTTATTGATACTGGCATCCATTAACGAGTAATCTTCCTGCGTTCCTTTTACAAATTCGTTGATTTCGTTATCTCTAAAATATTGCTGCAACTCGCCATTGTATTTTAGCAGCAGTGAAAAACGAGTTTCAGCTTTTGGCCAGTAATAACGTAAAGCGGCTGTCGCATTTAAGCTGAATAAATAATCATCTGGACTAGCCAATTCGGTCTCCAGATTTTGTAAAATCCCGGTATAGCTAAGACCAATATTGGTTTGAAAATTTTTATAACTGAAGTTATTTTCAGTAGAAACACCTAAAATTTTATATTCACTGATATTTAGATATTTCATTTGTGAATTATCGCCCACAACCGCCAAATCTATTTTATCCTTAATATCAAAATGGAAGAATTTCAGGTTATTCTGAAGTCGAGATTCGTTATTTAAAACCGAAGTTTTTTCCGCAGAAAATAAATATGAAATTCCATCTTCCGGAGTTAAATCTGGATTACCGCGTACATCGTGATTGGCATCTACGAAATAGTAGTATAAATTGGTAAAGGTTGGTGTTTTATAAGCAGATCCTACTACTGCCTGCAATTTAAAATCTCCTCTTGGTTTAAAGTTGGCACTGGCAGACCAGATAAGTTTGCCATCGTAATTAGAATTGTGATTATAACGAACCCCCGGATGGAGCGACCATTTATTTTTAGTAAAAGAAAGCTGGGAAAACACATCATAATTCCCTAAATCCTTTTCAGCAATATTATCTGAATATGCTCCGCTGGCTACTGCGTCATAACCTTGCTGATAGGTAATTTCGTAACCCGCCGTAAGATTGAGATTGACCGATTTAGCCAATAAATTTTCGAAAGTCCCTTTAGAAAACCAAAAATCACTTTCCTGATTGGTCATTTTTGAAGTTGTACTTCGCTTTTGCTCTTGCCTAAGATCGTAAACATAACTTTCGTAATCCCGTTTTTGAGTTTGATACGAAAGCGAAAGATTATAATCTACCTGATTTAATTTTCCGAATACCTGTGCTTCGTGCCGAAAGCGGTTACTTATAAACTGCTCGTCGTTAGCTGTGATATCATATTCCCCATTCTGTAGTCTTGAATTGATTGCGTGGTTATAGATATCTAGCGTCTCATTATAATAGTTGAATTTGTAGAAAAAATTAAAATCGTTTTTACCATATTTCAGCATTGCATTTAAGGTATGCTGTAGTTTTGGATTCCATTCGTAACCACGGCGACCATCATTATTCACACCATTTCCCGATAAGCCGAAATAATCTTTTCCAAAGTAATTATTCTTAAAGCCTTTAAAATCGTTCCTCGAAAAATTAGCTGAAGTATACCAGTGCTCTGAAATATTATGCGATATATTCAGATTTTGGATATGGCGGCCTTCATCATCAAAATTATATTCTTCACCTACCGTTTCTTCTTGCACACTCGCCCTGATATTCCATTTAGAAGGACTCGATTTTTTGGTGATAATATTAATCACTCCGGCTACAGCATTATCACCATAAAGTACGCCCATCGCACCTTCAACAATTTCTATCCTGGCAATATCTTCAAGATTAATCTGGGTAAGGTCGATATTATTACCATAACCGTTATCACTAACCAACGGCACGTTATCGATTAAAATTTTAACGTAATCTCCAGACAATCCGAACATGCTAACAGTAGAGCGACCATCTGCAGCATTGGGGGTAATGTTAATATTTAATTGCTGATTTAAAATATCGGCCAGATTGTTAGCCCCAACCTGACTGATCTGTTGGGCACTTATCGTATTTACAGAAAATAACTCCGTATTTATACTATTTATGCTTTGCTCGTTTCCAAATAAAAGAACTTCGTCCAACTCGTTTACACTAACCGAATCCCTTTGTGCATAAAGGTTTCCAACGATCAAGCCAAAACAAATAAAACTTGCAATTCTCATTATTTAGATTTAGTTTAAATAAATTTAGTCACAAACTTATTAGCTGAACTTGAATTCTCCAAACAAAACTTTATTTTATTTTTAAAGAATCTAAATAAAAATAATTTTAACATTCGAAAATGGTCTTCTTTAAAAATGAATTTTACATTTGCCTTATTTAGATTTAATAAAAATTAATAATGAAGGTATTTAAACTATTTAGTCTTCTATGTTTTATAACCATTATTGGTTGTAAAAACACCGAATCTGATGCTAACCAATCACAGAGTTCTAAAGAAGAAACGTCAAAAGAGCGAATCGTTAGTCTTAATGGTACGCTAAGTGAAATCATTAGCGAGTTAGGCTATCAGGATCAAATTGTAGCGGTAGATGTTACCAGTATTTATCCTGAAAACTTAAAAGAAAACGCCACCGATCTTGGCCATGTAATGAATTTGAATGTTGAAGCACTGCTTCAGCAAAAACCAACACAGATTTTTGCGGTAAAAAAGGAACTTTCAGCAGATATTATTTCTCAGCTTGATAACTTAGGGGTTCCTGTACATTATTACGAACCAGAATATTCGGTTGAAGGAGCTAAAAAATTAGCAGCTGCCGTTGCTGAAGATCTTAATACAGAAGCACCAGAAAAGATCACTAAAAACATCGAAAATGATATCGATGCATTAAAGGAATTTAATAGCAAACCAAAAGTAATGTTTGTTTATGCCCGTGGTGCTGGTACTTTACTTGTAGCTGGAAAAGAAACACCCGTTGCTAAAATGATAGAGCTTGCAGGTGGTGAAAACGCCATGAATACTTATGATGATTATCGCCCGCTTACTACCGAGGCTGTTGCAAAGGCTAACCCAGATGTTTTATTATTTTTTGATAGTGGATTACAAAGTGTTAACGGCAAAGAAGGTTTAAAAGATATTCCTGGTTTAGCAAACTCGACTGCGGCAAAAAAAGGACAGGTAATTAGCATGGATGGTTTATTACTTACAGGATTTGGACCAAGAACAGGAGAAGCTGCAGCCCAACTAAACGAAAAGCTTAGTCAATATGCAAAATAAGTTTAAATGGTATATGTCTTTAGGTATTATTCTATTGATAGTGGCTTTTATAGCTTCGAGCCTTTTGGGCGTATACCAGTTAAACTGGAATGATTTTATGCTTTTATTTAAAAGCATATTTGATGATACTGTTGCAGTAAATCCTACCGATGCCTATATATTTTTTGATGTACGTATGCCACGAAGCATCTTAGCAATAATTATGGGAGCAGGACTTGCTGTTACAGGAACATCATTACAGGGTATGTTTAAAAATCCATTGGCCACACCGGGAATTATTGGAATAACTTCAGGATCGGCGCTTTTTGCCGCTGTGGCTATTGTTTTGGGTGGTACTATAAAAGAATTTCTTCCTGAAATTTTACACTATTCCTTAATTTCTATTGCCGCTTTTATAGGTGCACTCTTAGTGATGATGCTAGTGTACAGCATATCTTTTAAAAACGGTAAAACGCATGTGGTAATTATGTTATTAGCCGGTGTTGCTATTGCTGCCCTTGCTGAGGCAACTACGGGCTTCCTAACTTTTATTTCTAAAGATGATGAATTACGAGATCTCACCTTTTGGCGATTAGGAAGTCTTGGTGCTGCCAACTGGTCTAAAGTGATTATTCTCTTTATGATCAACCTGATTTGCATTAGTTTTTTGTTAGGGAATGGAAAGGCTTTAAATGCCATGATGCTTGGTGAAGAAAATGCCAGACATTTAGGTATTAATGTAAAAAAATACCATGCTAAAATTATCTGGTTATCGTCATTGGTGATTGGCGCCTCAGTGGCTTTTGCAGGAACCATTGCTTTTGTAGGGCTTATTGTCCCATACATTTTAAGGTTACTTTTAGGATCTGATTACCGGAACGTTTTACCGCTATCTGCCCTTTTTGGTAGTTTATTGTTGCTTACTGCAGATATTATTAGCAGAACCACATTAGCTCCCATCGAAATTCCGATAGGAATTATCACAGCTTTTATGGGCGCTCCGGTCTTTATTTTAATTCTACTTCAATTTAAAAAAGCTCTGTAATGCTAGAAGTACACCAACTAAACATCAGTATCAAGAATAGGAAGTTACTTCAGGATATAAACTTCAGCATAAAAGCAGGCGAACTTTTTGTGATTATTGGTCCTAATGGTGCCGGAAAAAGCACATTGCTTAAGGCCTTAACCGAAGAAATCAACTATTCGGGAGAAATTCATTTTCAGCAAAAATCTATTAAAAATTGGGCCACAGGCAATCTTGCAAAAACAAGAGCTAAATTTAGCCAACATCATCAACAGGATATTCCGCTACGGGTAAGCGAGGTCGTAATGATGGGACGCTATCCTTATTTTGCCAGCAGGCCGGGAATTTACGATCTTAAAGTAGTTTCAGAAAGTTTAGAACTTACCGAGATGAGTCATTTTAAGGATCGTTTGTATAACCAGCTTTCAGGCGGGGAAAAACAAAGGGTGCACCTCTCTCGTGTATTTGCACAGCTAAACAACGAATTTCAGGAAAAATTATTACTACTGGACGAACCACTTAACAACCTTGATATTTATTACCAGCATAAAGTTTTAGAAGCAGTACAAGGTTTTGTAAAAAAAGGAAATATGGCTGCGATCGTAATGCACGACCTTAATTTGGCCGCGCAATTTGCAGATCGCATTCTCTTGCTTAAAGACGGGAAAACGTTAAAATATGGTACCCCCCACCAAGTGCTTACCTCCCAAACCATTTGTAATGTTTACGATTTCCCCTGCAAAGTAATGTCTCATCCTCTTGCACAAACACCTATGATCGTGTTTGGTGAAGAAAAATCAACCTCAATAATTCAAAATATTAACCCATGAGTACAATAAGCTTAAAACAACAATGGGAAACTCTTAAAGAAGAGCAACCTCAACTAAGAATACGAAATGCTGCGCAGGCACTTAATGTAAGTGAAGCCGAATTGCTTGCCACAAAAATCGATAATGGTGTTACTCGGTTAGCCAATAAACCTAAAGAAATATTACAGGAAATTGAATCTTTAGGAAAAGTAATGGCGCTAACCCGCAACGAAAGTTGTGTGCACGAAAGAAAAGGAACTTATTTAAACCCATCGATAAGCAAATCTCCAGTTGGTCTATTTGTGGGGGAAGATATCGACCTAAGAATTTTCTTTATGCACTGGGCTTTTGCTTTTGCTGTTACTGAGATGGCTCGCGGAAAAGAACGTCTTAGCCTTCAGTTTTTTGCTGAAGATGGTATGGCTATCCATAAAATCTACCTAACCCCAAAAAGTGATGTCGCTGCATACTATGCTTTGGTTGAAAAATATAAAGCTGAAGTACAATCGCCAGAATTAAAGACGAAGGTTTTCTCAGAAGAAAAAAATTATAAAAGCGATGATGAAGTAGCTCTTGCCGATTTTCAGAAATCCTGGGAAACACTAAAGGATACGCATCACTTTTTCGGGTTGCTTAAAAAGCACAACATTAGCCGTACACAAGCCTTACGATTAGCGCCTAGCGCCTATTACGCAGACACCATCGATAAGGAAAAGATTGTGAGTATGTTAGAAAATGTCGCGAAACAAGAAGTACCCATTATGGTTTTTGTTGGGAATCGCGGGAATATACAGATCCATACTGGTGAGATCAAAAAAACACTGTGGCACCAACAATGGTTTAATATTATGGATCCAGATTTTAATCTTCACCTAAATATGGAGCAAATTAAAAATTGTTGGGTCGTAAGAAAACCTACCGATGATGGCATCGTGACTTCTATAGAATGTTTTGATGAGAATGAGGAATTGATCGTTCAGTTTTTCGGAAAAAGAAAACCGGGGATTCCCGAAATTAAGGAATGGCAAGAAATTGTGGCGCAACTTCAGTAATAAGAATAACAATAGGCAAGCTTAAGTTTAACAAGTTTGTTCCATAAATGAGCCTGAGGAAATTCCAATATTTTGCGATGCCAATAAATTTTAAGTGATGCTGGAAATCATATTAATCGTTCTGGCAGTTACTTGTTTTTTGATTATCCTGCTTCTTTATAAAGATGGTGGGATGTGTTCTAGTAAGTTTTAAAGTCGAGAAAAGGGATTAAAAGTTTAACTTCTAATCCCTTTTTGAGTTTGTAGCCTCGCCAGGAATCGAACCTGGATCTAAAGTTTAGGAAACTTCTATTCTATCCGTTGAACTACGAGGCCATAAAGCAACACAAAAATAGAAATGTTTTTATTATATAGAATCACTACCCGTTAAAACTTCCCTAAGAATAAAGAGAAGCTCAATTAGAACGTGTAATTTCCAGCTAAATTCAACTTATATAATTATGAAACCAACCGTATTACTTTCTTCATTCTTTTTATTTATTATCACCGCGACCTGTAATAATCAAAATGTAACCAGCAATATGAAGCTCACCGGCTTAATCGAAGCCGCGGGAATAACAACTTATCAATATGGCAGCCATGTCTTAAAAACCGATAATAAAACTTATGCCTTAACTTCAGGAAAAGTAGATCTAACCGAATTGGAAGGACAAACCTATACTATTATCGCAGAAAAAGTTGAAGGGTATCCAGTGGATGGCGGCCCAGAATATTTAAAAGTACTGGAAATCGAAAAATAAATACTTCCCTAAATACAGGCTTTGCGTATGCTAAGATTGTATATCTTTACTTGTTTTATTTATGCCGAATTGCATAAAAAATGAAAGATTAATGGCTATTAGCAACTCCAATTTTTATGAAGATCTGCCGGCGCTAAATATTCCGGTGAGCAAGCTTGTAGGAGATATTGGCAATTTTCATCAGGTTCCAGAAAATTGGCATATAGTGGCAGCAGATATTAAAAACTCTACTGATGCTATTGCTAATGGAAAACATAACTCCGTCAATTTAATTGCTACAGGTTGCGTTATTGCTATGATTAACATTGCATACGAGGCAAAAATAAATATACCTTTCTTTTTTGGAGGTGACGGCGCCGTAACTATAGTTCCCGAAGAAATTTTACAAGAAACGCTGGCTGTGCTTCAGAAACATAAGAGAAATACTCAAAAAAACTTCAAATTAGAGCTTAAAACAGGATCGCTTCCGGTTAAAACTATCTACAAAGAAAATATTCAGCTGAAAATCGCTAAACTTAAAGTGAATGCTGATATGGACATTCCTATAGTTTTGGGAGACGCTCTACATTATGCTGAAGATCTAATAAAACACACCCTTCCAAAACAAGAAATCGTTCCCAATAGTAAAGCGCTGAATCTTGATGGAATGGAATGTAAATGGGACAAAATAAAACCTCCAAAAAAGAACCAGGAAGTAGTAAGTTTAATCGTAGTATCAAGAGATGATCAGGAAACATCTAAAGTTTTTTCTGAAGTTTTAAAGGCTATCGATGATATTTACGGATCCCCAAAGAGAAGAAAGCCTATTTCTGTAAACAGATTAAAACTGAAAGCTAATCTTCGTAAAATTAATGATGAAATGAAAGCCAAGCTGGGTAGATTCTATCTGCCTTATATGTTTAAAAGTTGGATAATTGGGAAATATGGAAAACATATTTGGCTTAAAAAAGAGAACGGAAAAAACTATCTAAAAAAGATGGTGGCCTTAGCTGACACCTTAGTCATCGACGGAAGAATAAATACAGTTATTTCAGGAACACCTCAGCAAAGGGAAGCGCTTACTGGTTACTTGGACAATCTGGAAGATTCAGGAAAAATAAAATATGGAATTTATGTAAGTGAGGAAAGTATCATGTCCTGCTACGTAAGAAACATTAGCACACACGAGCACATTCATTTTGTAGACGGCGGGAACGGTGGATATACAAAGGCAGCTAAAAGTTTAAAACGCAAACTATAGATTGCTGTATTTCTTATTTTTTTTATTTCTTAAAAATGGAAAATTATCCTCCTCCAATTTCCCTTCAAATTAAGGCTAAAACTTATTATTCTTGAATTCATGTTTCATTTTAGCTATATTGAAACCAATTTTGGCGAGCTTTCATAAAAGAGGAAATCGAATTTTATTTTTATAAAATTTCGGGTTTTGAGTATTTATAATCTCTCCACTAATTAAAATCCAATATTTACGTAAATGACAAAAATTAAACTTCGTTTTAGCAATATCGCAATCCTGGCCTTTATTGCTTTTAGCAGCATTGCCCTAAAGGCACAGCAAAGTGAACTTTCTGTGGAAAAAATTATGCAAGACCCAAAATGGATGGGAACGTTTCCTTCCAGAATTCAGTGGGGTATGCAAAGTGAAAATATCTATTTTCAGTATAACTTAGAAAACGATCCCGATGATTCTTTATATAAGATCGATCTTTCTAAACAATCGGAGATCATAAAAGTTTCTCAGCAGGAAAAGGAAAATATGATTCCGCGTTACGGCGATTATAACGACAAGAAAACCGAAATGCTTTTTACTGAAGATGGAAAGCTTTTTTTATATAATATCAGGAAAGATTCTAAAACAGAATTAATAGACCTTGGAGAACGAATTCAGAGTCCTGAATTTATGGCAGACGAATCTAAAATCTCGTTTGTATTAAATGAGAATGCCTTTATCTACGATCTTGACGAAGGTAAGATCACCAAATTAACCAATATCAATAAAGGCAAAAAACCTGAAGATAGAGAAGAAAAACTTTCAGAAAAAAATCAATGGATCCAGGATGAGAATCTTGATCTTCTAAAGGTCGTTAATGAGCGTAAAGAAAAATCTGAAGCTTCTAAAATCTATCGTGAAAGTGTTGCTCAGGAAGAAGATTATGCGTTTTATGCCGGTGACAAACAAATATCCAGGCTTAACATTTCTCCAAACGGAAAGTATGTAAGTTTCAATTTAATTAAAAGAGAACGCGGTGATAATACCGAAGTCCCAAATTATGTAGACCAATCTGGATATACTAAAGATTTACCTGCACGCTCTAAAGTAGGCGACGATAAAACCGAAGTGGAACTGGCTCTTTATAATGTTGAAAAAGATACCGTTTTTATAGTAGGCACAGATGATCTTGAAGGCATCAAAGACCTACCAGATTACGTAAAAGATTATCCAGATAAAGAATGGGAAGAAAAAGTTCGTGAAGTAATTACCTCACCAGCCTATTTTTCTGAAAATGGAGAAAAAGCTATTGTGAGCATTCGATCTAAAGATAACAAAGACCGCTGGATCGCCCAAATTAATCTTGAAGACGGAAGCCTTAACACTTTAGATCGCCAACGCGACGAAGCTTGGATCGCAGGTCCGGGTCTTGGTTGGTCTTTTGGTGGCGGAACTTTAGGTTGGCTGCCCGACAACAGGCATATTTATTTTCAATCTGAAGCTACCGGATATTCTCATTTGTATCTTCTTAATGTTGATAATGGAGAGAAAAAAGATCTCACTCCTGGTAATTATGAAGTTTTTGATCCCGAATTATCTAATAATAAAAAATACTGGTATTTAACCACTTCTGAAGAAGGCCCAGACGTTCGCCATTTTTACAAAATGCCGGTAATGGGTGGTAAAATGGAAAAACTTACCAACATGACCGGTAATAACCAGGTTTATCTTTCTCCTGATGAAAAATATATGGCGATCTACTATTCCTTCAGTAATAAACCCTGGGAACTTTATCTTAAGAAAACAGGGAAAGGAGAAGCAAAACAACTAACTAGCGGACAATCTGAAGCATTTGCCAGTTACGACTGGAGAACTCCTGAACTTATTAAGTTTGAAGCTGAAGATGGCGCAATGGTTCCGGCAAGATTATACACACCAAGCGAAGAAACTAAAAACGACGCTGCCGTTGTTTTTGTGCACGGCGCAGGATATTTACAAAACGTACACCAGTGGTGGTCTTCATATTTTAGAGAATACATGTTCCATAATCTATTAACAGATTTAGGGTATACTGTTATCGATATTGATTACCGCGGGAGCGCCGGTTATGGCCGTGATTGGAGAACCGGGATTTACCGCCACATGGGAGGTAAAGATCTTTCAGACCAGGTAGATGGTGTAAAATATTTAATTGAAAACCATGGAATCAACCCTGAAAAAGTCGGAATTTATGGTGGAAGTTATGGCGGATTTATTACTTTGATGGCTATGTTTAACGAGCCAGATACTTTTGCTGCAGGTGCGGCGCTAAGATCGGTAACAGATTGGGCACATTACAATCACGGATACACCGCAAATATTCTTAATGAGCCAGTAAATGATCCTATTGCCTACCGCAGATCTTCCCCAATTTATTTTGCTGAAGGTTTACAAGGTGATTTATTGATCGCCCACGGAATGGTAGATGTAAACGTACATTTTCAGGATGTAGTACGACTTTCACAACGGTTGATTGAATTAGGAAAAGACGATTGGGAAATGGCGGTTTATCCAGTAGAAGACCATGGTTTTGTTGAGCCAAGCAGTTGGACAGATGAGTATAACAGAATTCTTAAGCTTTTTAATGAAAGTCTTCTGGATAAATAGATATTATGGATATAGACTATGTTAGGAAACAGTTTCCGGCACTCGATAAAGATTTTGTCTTTATGGATAATGCCGGTGGCTCCCAGGTTTTAGGAAAAGTCATTGAGCGTATCAATGGCTATTTGATTCATCATAACGTACAACTTGGTGCATCTTATAAAATTAGCAAAGAAGCTGGCGAAAAGCTAGCTTGGGCAACCAAACAAATCGCAAAATTTATAAATGCCCAGCAAACCGAAGAAATAATCATTGGGCCTTCTTCGAGTATGCTTTTTAGAATTTTGAGTCTCTCCCTTAGCAAAAAATGGCAGGAGGGAGACGAAGTAATCGTCACTAATACAGATCATGAAGCCAATGTTTCTCCATGGACAGATTTGGAAGAAAAAGGAATAAAAATTAAGGTTTGGAAAGCCAATCCAGAAACTATGGAATTAGAGCTTTCTGAACTTAAAAAATTACTTTCAGAAAAGACAAAACTTGTTGCCGTTACACATTGCTCCAATATTTTAGGGACAATAAATCCCATCAAGGAGATTGCTGAAATTACACATCAAAACGGTTCACTTTTCTGCGTAGATGGCGTTGCTTACGCACCTCATCGCCAAATTGATGTCCAAGAACTGGATATCGATTTTTATACCTTTAGCTGGTATAAAACCTATGGCCCGCATTTAGCACTGATGTTTGGAAAGTATGATTTGCTTTTAGAAATGGCCGGGATTAATCACTATTTCTTCAAAAAAGATGATATCCCGTATAAGTTTCAGCCGGGAAACTTCAATTTTGAGCTTACGTACAGTCTTTTAGGAATCACTGAATATTTTAAGGAATTTTATAAGCAACATTTTCCAAACGATAAAGACTCTTCAGTTTTAATGCTGAAAAAATCTTATGAAGTGATTGCAAAGCACGAACAGAAATTAGCGCAAAGACTTCTTGATTTTTTAAATGAAAATCCCAAAGTAAAGATCATAGGAAATCCTGAAGCCGATGCTTCTAAAAGAGTACCTACAATTTCTTTTGTCCACAACGAGCTTTGTAGCGATAAAATTGTTGAGCAAATCGACGAATATCGAATCGGAATAAGATTTGGTGATTTTTACGCCAAAAAACTGATTGAAGATTTCGACTTAACCGAAAAAAAAGGTGTAGTACGTATCAGTTTAGTGCATTACAATACTGAAGAAGAAGTACAACGACTTATCTGGGCGCTAGGCAAAGTAATTTAAAATCTAGACCGCTTCGCTCTTAGATTTTAGAATATAGATTATAGATTAAAAAACAAGGGCTGAAATTCGATAATTTTAGCCCTCGTTTTTTAATTAAATCATGATATGCTAAATCAAGCCCGCCGGACAGACAGGTTCAGCATGAAAATTTGTTTCCTTATCAAATTAATATTTCTGCAAAATTTCAGAAAAAATAATCTCTATCTTGCTTACTCGTCTATATTCTAATCCCTAACAGCACAGCGATCTAAAATCTAACTAATATTATCCCAACGCCTGTTTTAAGTCTTCCACCAGATCATCACCATCTTCAATCCCAACACTTAATCTTATCAAGCTGTCCACAACTCCGGTTTTTTCTCGTTCTTCTTTTGGGATCGATGCATGTGTCATACTTGCAGGATGTCCAGCCAAAGATTCTACCCCTCCTAAAGATTCAGCTAGCGTAAAAACCTTCAAGTTTTCGAGTATCTTAACGGCACTTGCGGTAGTTCCTTCCGTAGTCGAAAAAGAAATCATTCCGCCGAAACCTTTCATTTGCCTCTTAGCAATATCATGATTTGGATGATCTTCAAAACCTGGCCAGTTTACCTTTGCAACTTTGGGATGCTCTTTTAAAAATTGAGCTACTTTTTCTCCATTTTCGCAATGGCGCTGCATTCTAAGATGTAAAGTTTTTATTCCGCGCAACACCAAAAAGCTATCCTGCGGTCCACAAACAGCTCCACTCGCATTTTGGATAAAATATAATTTATCTGCCAGATTTTTATCTTTCACTACAAGACTACCCATCACAACATCACTATGCCCACCAAGATATTTTGTAGCACTGTGCATCACAATATCGGCTCCTAAATCTAAAGGTTGTTGCAAATATGGCGTCGCAAAAGTGTTATCGACGGCTAATAAGATATCATGTTTTTTAGCAATCTTAGCTGCTGCTTCGATATCGATAATATTCATCATTGGATTAGTTGGAGTCTCCACCCAAATCAATTTCGTATTTTCATTGATATGCGATTCGATATTTTCAGCTTCCTGCATCCCAATAAAGTGAAATTTGATGCCTAAATTTTCAAATATTGAGGTAAATAAACGGTAAGAACCACCATAGAGATCGTTGGTACTTATAATTTCGTCTCCGGGTTTAAAAAGCTTCAACACAGCATCGATAGCAGCCAAACCAGACCCAAAAGCCATCCCAAATTTACCATTTTCGATACTGGCTAAAGAACGCTCTAAAGCAGATCGAGTTGGATTTCCACTTCTGGAATATTCAAAACCTTTATGTCCTCCAGGCGTACTTTGTGAATACGTACTGGTTTGATAGATTGGCGGCATTACAGCGTTGTATGCAGGATCTGTATTTTCCTGCCCGCCGTGTATGGTTTTGGTATTAAATTTCATAACAATAATTTTATTGGTTTATAGCGAAAAACCTGCTTTAGAAGCTGATTTTCATTGCTATTAAAAATCTTATTAGCAAAAATAAGCTTCGCATTGGCAATGCCAAAATTGCTGCGTACTTTAGCAAAACAATAACCTAAAACCTGAAAACCATTTTGAAAAAATTTCTTTTTGTGTTGCTTGCCAGCCTTATGCTTTTTGCCTGTGAAGAAGAGAAAAAAGAAGCCCTTGTTTTCACCAATTATAACGTAGAAAAAGCCTACGAAAAATGTAATCCAGAGAAAGGAAACTGCACTTTTGTAAACCTTAATTATCCCGTTGCAAAAGGAAAGGAAAATGTCGCTAAAAAGATAAACGATTCTATAGAAGCTCATATTATCCAACTTGTTTCTGGTTTTAATCCCGATGATAAGCCTGAAACTATGGAAGAAATGGTAGATGGTTTTATTGCAAATTATGCTTCTTATCGAGAAGATTTTCCAGATTCTGATATTCCCTGGGAGGCGACTGTTTTTGCTGAAATCACTGAAGAAAACCCAAAATTGCTAAGCATCGATTTTAATGCTTACACCTTTACCGGAGGCGCGCATGGCTACGGAAGCAACACGTATATGAATTTTAATCCTGAAACCGGGAAAGTTTATACTCACAAGGATTTATTTACTTCAGAATTTAAAGATTTCGTAGAAAAAGATTTCAGAAAAAAAGAAGATATCCCGCAAGATAAAAACATCAACAGCACCGGAATGTTCTTCGAAAATGACGAATTTCATCTTCCCGTTAATATTGGGTTTAGAGACGATAAATTGATTTTAACTTACAATCCATATGAGATCGCCGCTTATGCTGAAGGACAAAAAACTTATGAATATAATATGGAAGAAATCTCAGAATATTTGAAAATAGATTTTTCATTAACCGAATAAATTGCAGAAGCTCTTATAAAGTTTTTTCTTTGCAATCTTAAATTGATATAAAATGAAAAAGATCTACTACCTGTCTACCTGCGATACCTGTAAACGCATTTTAAACGAGATCGAAGCTCCGGCAGCATTTGAGCTTCAGGACATCAAAACCAATGCTATTACAAAAACGCAAATAGAGGAAATGCAAAAACTTGCGGGTAGTTACGAGTCACTTTTTAGCAAAAGAGCAAGACTTTATAAAGAACGTGATCTTAAAAACAAGAATCTTAGCGAAGAAGATTACAAAGCTTTGATCCTGGAACATTATACCTTTTTAAAACGTCCCGTAATAATTAACGATGATGAGATCTTTATTGGCAATGCTAAAAAAAATGTAGCGGCCGCTAAAGATTCTATTCATGGATAAGCGTTTGCCGGCGATCCTCGCCGCAATTGGTGCCAGTGCAATCTATGGTTTAAATCATACTATTGCCAAAGGCGTAATGCCCGCACATATTGAAGCTTTTGGCTTTATTATGCTTCGGGTTTTAGGTGCTGCTATTTTATTTTGGTTATTAAGTCCGTTTGCTCCAAAAGAAAAAGTCGATAAAAAAGACTGGCCACGAATGTTGGCTTGCGCAATTTTTGGAATGTGTATAAATATGCTTTTCTTTTTTAAAGGATTAAGCCTTAGTACACCAATTAACAGCTCCGTAATAATTACCCTTTCCCCCGTAATGGTGTTGATTTTAGCTTCTTTTATTCTGAAAGAAAAAATCACGCTTATTAAAGGAATTGGTATTGCTATGGGACTTTCTGGAGCATTAGCCTTAGTGCTTTTTAGCAGCGATAGTGTTTCTAATGCACCTAATATTCCCTTAGGAAATTCGATGTTTATTATTAATGCTTTTTCGTACGGACTTTACCTGGTGATCGTAAAACCGCTTACCAAAAAGTATCATGCCATCACCCTTATGAAATGGCTTTTCTTAATGGGTGTTATTTTAAATCTGCCGGTTACTTATTCTGAATTTGTTGCGGTAGACTGGTTTCATTTACCATTCGATGCGATTTGGCGAATGGCTTTTGTCGTCGCCGGAACAACATTTTCTACCTATTTGCTCAATATTTATGCGCTAAAACAATTATCAGCCTCAACAATAAGTGTGTTTATTTATCTACAACCTTTAATTGCCATAATCTATGCGATCCTGGTTGGTGCCGATCAATTAACCACCATAAAAGTTGTAGCCGGATTATTGGTATTTGTTGGTGTTTATCTGGTTAGTTTTAAGAAAACAAAAACCCGGGCATAGCCGGGTTTCTAAAAATATAGGTTGAAAATCGATAATTTCAGCTTGCTTTATTTAAGCAATTCTGGATCGATATCTTTCGGTTTTCTACCGTGTTTTCTGGTATCTTCTTTTGTAAGCACTTTAAAATCTTCAGTGTGTGGCAGGCTATCCAGATTTTTAATCATTTCAGAAGGTAATCCTGTTAATTTTCTTGCTTTAAGATCGATCCAACCACCCATCATTTCACAACTTGCAAAATTTCTTCCTTTACTGTCATAGAAATTATGCACAAATTCAAAATACATTCCGTCTTCAGAAAGTCCTTTTAACTGAAGGCTCACTTTTACCGGCTCGCCTGCAAAAACTTCTCTAAAATAATATACATGCTCATAAAAAACTACCGGACCAAGATTGTGCTTTGCCAGATCTTTTTGTCCAAATCCATTTTCCATTAAAAATGCCATCCTAGTGTGGCTCATAAAGTTAATGTAAGCCGTGTTGGCTAAATGCCTGTTCGCATCTATATCGCTCCAGCGTATCTCGAATTCTTTAGTGTACATAATTTTTCTTTTCTTTTCAATTTTGAAGAACGGCTAATTTACAAATATTCGCTATGCATGCATAATTAATTTTAAGCATCGAAATTCGAAAACTATTAAATTACCCTTAAGAAAATACCGCATGAAATTTTTCAAATATATTTTTTCAAGGCAATCCTAGTTAACAAAAAGTACGCAAGCCAAAAAGGTTAAATAGAACAGCTTTTTTGAATATTCGAGGCAAGTCAAATGAAATTAAATCCTGAATGGGATAATAAATATCGAGTAAAAAAAATTTCGCAAATTTGGCAAATGCCAGTGATCGAAAGTAATTATACCGCTCCGCCTCTTTTTAAAAACGCGCATATCGCAACCATTTATGCCGCAACGCTTAGAAAAGTAGATTTTAAGTCTGAAAAACGAAAACGCTTAGAACTTAAAGATGGTGATTTTTTAGATTTAGATTGGGCTTTTTCTAAAACTCCATCTAAAAAATTAGTAGTTGCCATGCATGGTTTGGCAGGCGATGCCAACAGACCGTACATGCTGGGAATGGGCAAAATTTTTACTGAAAATAACTGGGATTACTGCGGAATGAATTTTAGGAGTTGTAGCGGTGAAATAAACCGATTATACCGCAGCTACAATGCCGGCGCTACTGAAGATCTCGAAGAGGTTTTGGCGCATATTTTAACCAAATATAACTACACTGAAATTGCTTTGGTTGGTTTTAGCCTTGGCGGTAATCTTTTGCTGAAATATCTGGGAGAGCGCACTATACTTCCAGAACAAGTAAAAGCTGCCGTTGCGGTTTCAACGCCATGTGATCTTGCAGCAAGCCTTAAAGCATTAAATTTGCCCCAAAATAGATTGTACAGTAATCGCTTTAAAAAGAATTTGAAAGATATACTTTTTGAGCGTCAAATGGCATTTCCAAAAGAACTTGAAAAAAAGCAAATATCAGCTTGTAATTCGTTACTAGCTATCGATGAGCTGTACACCAGCCGTGCACATGGTTATACCTCTGCGGCTGAATATTACGAAAAGTGCAGTTGTCTTCAGTTTTTACCCAATATTAAGATTCCAACGCTTTTGCTAAATGCTGAAAATGATAGTTTTCTCACTTCCGCATCATTCCCTAAGAAAATAGCCAAGAACTCTAAATTTTTGCATTTAGAAATCCCAAAACATGGCGGTCATGTAGGTTTTATTCAGCATAAAAAAATCTATTACCAGGAAGAAAGAGCGCTTCAATTTATCCAAAATCAGCTTTAAGATTTCAGTAGAAACCATTGTTCAGCTAAATTTTTCTATAGCCTTTGCGCTGCCTAAGAATTGATTATCTTTGCACAACCGTAAAAATGAAGCATGATTCAATCTATGACAGGTTTTGGGAAAAGTGTACTACAGCTTCCCAATAAAAAGATTACTATAGAAATTAAATCTTTAAACAGCAAAAATCTGGATTTAAATGCCAGAATTCCTTCGCAATATCGTGAGAAAGAATTGGTGATGCGTAACACGATATCCTCTGCTTTAAAAAGAGGAAAAGTAGATTTCTCACTCTATGTAGAGCAAACAAGCGATGAGACTTCAGCTTCAGTAAATGCAGCAGCGGTAAAGAATTACATTAAGCAAATGCAAGATTTAAAGTTACCAAATGTTGGTAGCAAACATGATGCCCAGCTTTTAGAAATCGCAATGCGCCTTCCTGATGCGTTAAAAACAGAACGAGAAGAGATTGACGAAACAGAATTTGAGGCTATCGAAAAAGCACTTTTAGAAGCATTGGCTGAAATTAATGAGTACAGAACTGCAGAGGGCGCTGCTTTGGAAAAAGATCTAAAAATTCGTGTAAACAATATTGGTAATCTACTGGATGAAATTATGCAAATTAATCCAGAGCGTGTAGATAATGTTCGTGAGCGGCTTCGTAAAGGAATCGAGGATCTTAAAGAGAATGTAGACGAAAATCGCTTTGAGCAGGAACTGGTTTATTACATTGAGAAATACGATATCACGGAAGAAGAGGTTCGATTAAAAAACCACCTTGCTTACTTTACTGAAACTTTAGATACAAAAGATAGCAACGGTAGAAAATTAGGATTTATCGGCCAGGAAATGGGACGTGAAATAAACACCATTGGTAGCAAAAGTAACTACGCCCCAATGCAGCAGCTTGTAGTGCAAATGAAAGATGAGCTGGAAAAAATAAAAGAACAAGTCTTAAACGTATTATAACAGCATTCAACCCAAAATAAAGCACAGCACCATGAAAGAAGGGAAGCTCATCGTATTTTCAGCTCCGTCTGGTTCAGGGAAAACCACTATTGTAAGACATCTTTTAAAGCAGGAAGAATTAAAGCTAGATTTTTCGATTTCAGCAACATCTCGTGATCCTCGCTCTAACGAAATTGATGGAAAAGATTATTATTTCTTGTCTTTAGAAGACTTTAAAAAGAAGATTAAAAACGACGAATTTCTAGAGTGGGAAGAAGTTTACCGTGATAATTTCTACGGAACTTTAAAAGCTGAAGTAGAGCGAATTTGGGCAAAAGGAAAGCATGTTATTTTTGATATCGACGTGGTGGGAGGATTAGACATTAAGAAGATCTATCCTGAAAGAACACTGGCTGTTTTTGTAAAACCACCAAGTATCGAAGAATTAAAGATCAGGTTAAAAAAGCGTAAAACCGAGTCGATGGATAAAATAAATATGCGTGTTGCCAAAGCAAGTATCGAGCTTGCCACTGCACCACAATTTGATTTTATTATCGAGAACAACGACCTGAAAGTGGCATTGGAAGAAGCATATAATTTGGTTTCAGACTTTATAAAAAAGTAAGATGAATAAAAAAATCGGACTTTTCTTTGGCACCTTTAATCCAATCCATATTGGGCATGTGATCATTGCAAATCATATGGCCGAATTTTCTGATTTGGATGAAGTATGGCTGGTGGTTACCCCGCATAATCCACATAAGAAGAAAAGTACGCTTTTAAATAACCATAATCGTCTGGATATGGTTTTTATGGCCTGCGAAGAATTTGAACATCTACAACCCAGCGATGTAGAGTTTCGATTGGAGCAGCCTAATTACACCGTAAAAACGCTGGCGCACCTTCAGGAGAAATATCCTACCAACGAATTTTGTCTTATTATGGGCGAAGATAATTTAAAGACGTTCCATAAATGGAAAAATTATGAGGTGATTTTAGAAAATCATTCGCTGTATGTTTATCCAAGAAAATCTGGCGGAAGGGTAGAAAATCAATTTAAAGATCATCCAAAAATTACCAGAGTGGATGCGCCTGTTATTGAAATTTCAGCAACATTTATTCGAGATTCAATAAACGAAGGTAAGTTTATAAAACCCATGTTACCACCTAAAGTATGGGAATACGTAATCCATAACAATTTTTATAAGTAGCCGAAAGAAAAGCATAAGCTAGACTTTAGCACAATTCGCTACTGGACCATAATATTACTACAAATTAAAAAACCGCCCTGTATTTCTCATACAAGGCGGTTTTCAAACTAAATAACCAACCAAAAAACTAAGAACTTCTTCTTTGCGTAGAAGAAGCGCTTTATAATAACGCCTTCATTTCTATTAAGATTGTCTTTAAGATCACTTATTTACTGTTAAACTTTTATTATACTTTCTTCAATTACTGCTTAAGATCCCGTCTTCCCTTATAATATCTTTAATTTTGCTATTACAACAAACCTTAAAAATGAATACAGTTCCAAACATAGCAGTTATTGGCGGAGGAAGTTGGGCTACTGCCATTGTGAAAATGCTAACAGAGAATCTTAATAAAGTGCATTGGTATATGCGCAGTATTTATGCCATAGAACATCTAAAAAAGCATGATCATAATCCTAACTATCTTAGTGATATTGAGTTTGATATTAATCAACTTCAGCTTAGCAACGACATTAATGAAATTGTTAGCGCGGCAGATATTTTAATCTTTGCTATTCCCTCTGCATTTTTAAAATCTGAACTAGATAATTTAAGCGTGTCATTAAAAGATAAGATCGTTTTTTCAGCAATAAAAGGAATTGTTCCAGAAAGTAGTTTGATTGTTGGAGAACATTTTAATAAGTTCTACGATATCGAATTTGAAAATATTGGTGTAATTACCGGGCCTTGCCATGCTGAAGAAGTTGCACTAGAGCGATTATCTTATTTAACTATCGCCTGTAGCGACGAGGAAAAAGCAAAGATGCTGGCCGGTTTCTTATCTAGCGATTATATAAAAACAAAAACAAGTGACGATATTGTAGGAACCGAATATGCTGCTGTTTTAAAAAATATTTATGCTATTGCTGCCGGAATCGCACACGGGCTAGGATACGGCGACAACTTCCAGAGTGTACTAATGAGTAACGCTATTCGCGAGATGAAAAAATTCATTAAAAAAGTACACAAAATGAAGCGTAATATAAACGACTCGGCTTACCTGGGCGATCTTTTAGTTACCGGATATTCTGTATTTAGTAGAAATAGAATGTTTGGGAATATGATCGGGAAAGGTTATACCGTAAAAAGCGCACAAATGGAAATGAGTATGATTGCTGAAGGTTATTATGCTACAGATAGCGCCTACAAAATTAATAAAGAACGCAAAGCTAAAACCCCTATAATCAACGCTGTTTATGCTATACTTTATGAAGGTAAAAATCCTAAAAAGACCTTTAAAAAACTGGCCGATAAATTAGACTAGCCAAAAAATTATAATTACTACTATAAAAAAGCCTCTGTTTCCAGAGGCTTTTTTATTGGCACCGCCAAAGGGTATAATACCCAGAGGCTTGCCTCGAAATTAAAAATTTGTTTTCAACGAATGCCTCGATAGCTTACCCCGAGGTAGTTTACTTAAAATTATTCAGCTAAAATGCCCAATTTGGGAATTAGCGGTATCTCTTTTTTAAGATCTTCTTTTACGCTGTTCTTTTTAAAGATAAAAGTTTTCTCAAACATCTTATTATCCACAAAAAAAGTGATCTGATACTCGTTATTAAGCTGTAAAACTTCATCCTGAATAAACTCGATCTTGGCGAAAGAATGTGGCGGTAGCTTCTCCAGTTTATGGCGCATTACTGAAGTTTCTTTTTTTCCGTCGTAACCTTTAGAAACGATAAGGATCATTTCTATTGTAACATTTTTATTATTGATAATGTACGCATTCCACTCCTCTGCCTTAAATGCTTCATTAAACTCTCTTACTGCAGCAACATGAATTTTTTCAACTTTAGGAATCTCAATATCCTTTTTCAAAACTTAATCTTTTATTATTCTTTATCAAACTTGTCTTCCCACTTATGTTTAATCATCTGCCATAATATAAATAATACAACAGCAGCAACTGCAAGAACAATTAAACCAATTGTCAATTTTAAAACAGCAATTGCCAAGTAGATGGCCAAGCCTAAAATTATACCCGCCAAAATTAAAAAACTAGTCTTTTTCATGAGTTTTATTTTGAGGCAATTTCGTCTTTTTAGAAAAGCCATTCTCTCAAAAAACTCACAAAATTAAAGTATTCGATGCTATTAGATTGACGATTTAAACTGCTCTAAGAATCGCACGTCGTTTTCATAGAACATACGAATATCGCCAATTTGATAGAGTAGCATTGCGATTCGCTCTATTCCCATACCAAAAGCAAAACCAGAATATTCTGTTGGATCGATGCCACAATTTTTAAGTACGTTAGGATCTACCATACCGCATCCCATAATCTCTAACCATCCAGTCCCTTTGGTAATTCTATAGTCGGTTTCTGTTTCTAAGCCCCAGTAGATATCCACCTCGGCACTTGGCTCGGTAAATGGAAAATATGAAGGTCTTAATCTAATCTTAGATTTCCCAAAAAGCTGTTTTGTGAAATATAAAAGCGTTTGTTTAAGATCTGCAAAAGAAACATTCTTGTCGATATATAATCCTTCTACCTGGTGAAAAATACAGTGGGAACGAGCTGAAATTGCTTCATTTCTAAATACACGACCAGGAGAAATTGTTCTAATTGGAGGCTCATTTCCTTCCATATATCTTACTTGCACAGAAGATGTATGCGTTCTAAGCAAAATATCTGGATCTGTTTGAATAAAGAATGTATCCTGCATATCTCTTGCAGGGTGATATTCTGGTAAGTTTAATGCCGTAAAATTATGCCAGTCGTCCTCGATCTCTGGACCTTCAGAAACATTAAATCCAATATTCGAAAAAATCTCTATGATTTGATTTTTAACTATTGAAATGGGGTGACGTGAGCCAATTTCTAAAGGTTCTGAAGGACGGGAAAGATCACCGTAAATTCCTTTTTCCTCTTCAAGACTTTCTAATTTGTTTTTAAGTTCTTCAACTTTATCCTGGGTAGAAGTCTTTAGTTCGTTAACCGCCTGTCCAAAATCCTTTTTTTGTTCGTTAGGAACGCTTTTAAATTCAGCAAAAAAACTGTTAAGGATTCCTTTTTTCCCTAAATATTTAATTCTGAAATTTTCTATTTCATCTTTTGTCGTCGCATTAAACGCTTTGACATCAGCAATATGTTCCTTAATCTTATCAATCATAGATACAATTCTTATAAGTTGGCAAATTTATAAAAATTTACGTCTTTAAGCTGTATTAAAAACCGATAAAACCTGAAGGGAAATTTAAGAAATTAGGGTTCTAAATTAGAGGTTTTGGCATCCAGATAAATATACTTCATTAAAAAGAAAACAGTGAAAGCACCGAAACTGTGCCACAACCAATGGGTTCCCATCGAAAAATGAATATAGCGATCTAAAGCTCTAAAACTTATCGCTACAATAAAGCTTAATACTGCAAAGGCCATAAATTTAGCATGCTTGAATTTTGTTTGCCATACATGTATTGCAATAGGCAAAATTACACCTATCGCAGAGGTAATATATCCATAGTTTTCTCCATGCGTTTTAAACGGAATAAACTTGATACCAATAACAAGAAAGAGCACCAAAACCATTAAACCAACTACCTGTCTCTTTTTATTACTGGCCTTTGAAGCAAAATAAAGTGAGGATGACAAACACAGTATCACAATAGGCACCCAATCCATTAAAAGCCATATTTCGTGACTTCTGGTAGCATGATAAATGGTTCCGCCAAGCCAGCCTATAAACAAAACCGGGAGCGCGAAACTTAAGAACCACTGCTCTCTATAATTTCTATAAACGCGATAGGAGAAGTAAATTACAATCGCTATAAAAAATATGTTACTAAGCGTATTAAAGGGCTCTACGGGAAATCTTCCCAGCACCGTTTCCCTGTAAATTGGCCCCGAATCATTCGGGTGATCGGCGAAAAGCAACAAGTTCATGTTTTAAGAAATATAATCCTTCTCCAGAAAATAATTTACAATTGCCTCTTTCATTAAAATACTTTGCTCCCCTGCTTTTAGATTTGGTAATTGCTCCAGGACTTTATAATGTGGCCAGCCATCATCATCAAAATAATCAAACTCGTAATAACCATAAGGTTCTAAAAGTCTACAAATAGCAATATGCATCAAGTCTACCTTTTGATCTTTTTTAAAACGACGATGTACCTGCCCCAGTTCTTGCACCCCTATAATATAAATAACCGCGTCTAGTTCCATATTTTCGCCATCAGCAAATTGAACTGCTAATTTTTGCTGAAGATTTTCCCACCGCTCTTTTAATTTTTCGTCTCTTGCCATGATGCAAATATAGGTTTTGAAACCAAATTATTTATATTTGATTTTGATATCACTAGTAACCTTCAAAAGTAAAAAACAAGGTCTGATCTTTATCTTACTGTAACAAAAATTTAAAAAGTTTTACTTATACTTTAAATATTAAGCATGAACACCATCGATATTATCCTGGGAATTGTTTTGTTATACGGACTCATCCGAGGATTTTTTCGAGGATTATTTGCCGAAATTGCTGCGCTAATAGGACTTATTGCCGGAATTTACGGCGCCATTTATTTCAGTTATATTTTAAGCGACTTTCTAGATAAATATGTAGATTGGGAAGAAGGCATTACTAATCTTCTAGCTTTTGCTATCACCTTTATTCTTATTCTATTTTTAATTACAATGGCAGGAAGATTTCTTACTAAAGTAGCTAATCTTGCTGCGCTTGGGATGGTAAACAAGATTTTGGGAGGAGCTTTTGGTCTTTTAAAGTTAGCTTTTTTGGCCAGTGTCGTGATCATGTTTTTTAAAGCTACGGAAGAGCAAGTAGATATTGTTGAAAAAGAAACTGTTGAAAGATCTGTGCTTTACCCGCCTGTCTCAATAATTGCCCCCACCATTCTACCCACGATTTTGCGGGAAGCTAGGGAAAGAGGAATCTGGAATCCAACTGAAAATTAAGAAATAAAAAAAGGAGCACAAGCTCCCTTTTCTATAGTATCTAAATAAAAGATTAGAAATTTAATCTGTAAACCTCATCCAATCTTTCGTTCCCGCTGAAGTGAACATTTAAATCTTTCACTATTCCGGTTCCTACTCCGTATGCCCAACCATGGATCACCACTTTTTGCTCCTTTTTCCAGGCATTCTGGACAATAGATGTTTCTGCAAGATCGTAAACCTGTTCAATCACGTTTAACTCAACAAAACGATCCCAGCGTTCCTTTTCATCTTCAATCGCTTCTAGTTCTTTAGTGTGCATTTTATAAACATCTTTTATATGTCTAATCCAGTTATCGATCAAACCTATAGATTGGTTTTCCATGGCTGCTTTTACTCCACCACAACCATAATGTCCACAAACTATAATATGCTCCACTTTTAGTGCATTTACCGCATAATCTAGAACGCTAAGCATGTTCATATCGGTATGCACCACCATATTGGCTATATTACGGTGAACAAAAACCTCTCCCGGTTGTGTTCCTATAATTTCGTTAGCAGGTACACGACTATCAGCACAACCTATCCAAAGTAACGGAGGCTGCTGACCGTTTTCCAAACGCTTAAAAAATTCAGGATCCGAGCTTAGCTTATTGCTTACCCATTCCTTGTTATTTTCTAAAATCTGTTTATAAAATTCCATATTTATTTTTATCTAAAATTAAGCATTAGCATTGGTTGTAAAAAATTTTGAATAACTTTTGGGGTTAACCACTTCCTCTTTTGCAGTTACAATAGTAATAGATATATTTCGATCTGCGGCATGCACCGAATATTCATCAAGAATTTCTACTATATCATAATCCAAATATTTTGTATTGGTTACGTCTATTTCAAGATGAGCATTTTTCGGCAAACTATGTAATTCTCGATTAATAGCGCCTTTATTTAAAAAAGTAACCTCTTCAGCAAATACCATCTTATATTGATGTGTTTCAGAATTTAATTCTTTCTTATGTAAAAAATGAGAGTTTCTATAGCTGTTTAATAAAATGGTGACAATGCCTACTGCCAGCCCTAGACCAATCCCAATTAAAAGATCGGTAAAAACAATTCCGATTATGGTAACGATAAATGGCAAAAATTGTGCTTTTCCTAAACCGTACATTTTTTTAAACAATGAGGGTTTTGCCAACTTGTATCCTACTAAAAATAATATGGCGGCAAGAACTGCTAGCGGAATCATATTTAATAGCACAGGTATAGCTACTACAGAAATTAATAACAAAAATCCATGAACAATTGCAGACATTTTTGTCCTTGCTCCAGATTGGACATTGGCAGAACTTCTTACAATTACTTGAGTAATAGGCAATCCTCCTATTAACCCTGAAATAATGTTTCCTGTTCCTTGAGCTACCAGCTCTCTATTGGTTGGAGTTACTCTTTTATGGGGATCCAACTTATCTGCAGCTTCTACACAAAGCAGCGTTTCTAGACTTGCTACTATCGCAATAGTAACTCCTGTAATCCATACCTCTGGATTTTTAATTGCTGAAAATCGAGGAAAGGTAAACTGACTTCCAAAATCTGAAAAACTTTCAGGAACAGGCACTTTAACTAAATGTTCTTCAGCAATACCGATAGAAGTTCCCTGAGCTAAAATATAATAAATCACACCGGCTATCACAGCTACTAATGGCCCTGGTATAATCGTGAAAATTTTACTCCGTTTAGCGAGTACATTTTCCCAAAGCAATAAAATAGCAAGTGAAATTGCCGTAACGATTAAAGCACCAGGGGAAACGTAATCTAACATATTTATTAACTCAGAAAACGTATTTTCTCCGTCTGGCTGAAAAAATGAAAAATCTCCTTCATAATCTCCATCGTATCCAAATGCATGCGGAATTTGCTTAAGAAAAATAATAATCCCTATACCCGCTAACATCCCTTTAATTACAGAAGAAGGAAAATAATAACCAATAACCCCCGCCTTAAGTATTCCCAATAAAATTTGAATTGCTCCACCAATAACAACTGCTACCAAAAAACTTTGGAAGCCTAAAGAAGCGATAGCTGTAAGAACGATTACAGCAAGCCCGGCGGCGGGACCACTTACTCCCAACTGTGAACCACTAATCGATCCAACGATTACTCCGCCAATTATACCAGCAATTAATCCTGAAAAGGCTGGCGCACCACTGGCAAGGGCTATACCTAAACAAAGCGGTAAGGCCACGAAAAAAACTACCAAACTCGCCGGCAAATCCTTATTTAAATATTTAAACATATACCCGAATTTAAAATATTAGACTCTTAAATAACCAAAATGAGGTTACTTTTTATCTTACAAAATCAATTGTTGAATAAAATGTGAAAACTATTAAAAGTATCTGGGAGGCGGAGAAGTAATATCTATGTGAACCTTATGATAATCCTGCATATAATTATCGAAAAACAAGCCTTCTTTATCATCAAAAGATGATACTATGGAATATGCATCGAAGGTTGAAGTGAATTTAAAGAAGTAATTAATTTCTAGATTGTTTTCTTCTTCATTCAGCGAGAAAGCACTGGAATAATTTGCTTCTTCATCAACTATTGCAAGGATAGAAGATGTATTTATAAAGCTTATAAAGACAATTAAAAAAATATAAGCATGTGCTTTCATATTATAAAAATATGCCTTTTGAGCTTAATTTTTGCTTTAAATCAAAAATAAATGGCAATATTCTTACAATTCTTTGATGTTATCTTTTTTGATCCATCCCTGCTTACCATCAGCAAGTTCGATCTTATACCATTCCTGATAGTTTTCTAGGAGTTTAGCTTTAGTTCCTTCATGAAGTACGAACGAAGGATCTCCTCTCAAATTAGGTTCGCTTCTTACGTCTGCTTCTGCACTAAAAACAATAGCATAATTATTATTCAACTGAAGATTTTGTTGATTAAAGGCAAAAATCACTGAAATGATACTACAGATAATACAAACTATGGCCGCTGAAAATAACACTCTTTTAAGCAAAACGCTCCTGCCATAATAGTATAACAAAAAAAGAATCACAAAAGATATCATAAACCCGATGGCTATCATTGCCCATGTATTAAAACTAAAAGTAGAAATTAAGCTATTTACGATTTTAGAAACTCCGGTTTGTTCTATATTTTCTATATCGTCCATCGCCATATTTTTGGCAAACTGGATGTTGTTTTTTACATCAGCATCGTTTGGTTTTAATTGTAATGCTTTTTCGTAATAATAAATACTGGGCGCTATATGATTTAACTTATAGTGAGCGTTTCCCAAATTATAATATAACGAAACTGATGCTTGTCCCCCATCTAAAATTTTCTCATACGCAGTTATGGCTTTTTGGTAATTACCATCTGCATATTGCTTATTGGCTTCCTCGAAAAGAGAATTATTTTGTGCAAAACCAATTGTAGTGCAAAAAACCAATATGATAAAAAGGATCTTTTTCATAATTACAATTGTTTATCTAAAGTTGAAATGACACTTGCTGCTTTATCATAATCCTGTTTCATGGTATCCATCGATGCCGGTGTATATCTTGCAAATTCGCAACTCTTTAAAATTTCGATAAATTGGGAAGTTGTTGCATTATCAACTCCTTTATTTGTAAGAATTTCACTTATTCTTTCCTTACTCATTTCACCGGTTTGGATATGCAGTTTTGCTTTTAAATAATTATGCATAGCTCTTTCTAATGCAATATAAAATTGCTGTTGTTCCCCCAGATTTTTTCGAGCTTCAGAAAGATATTTCCTTGCTAGCTTATCTGCTTTTCTAATTTTGTTACCGGTAACGTCCTTGGCTCTTGCTTCTCGCTTTTTGCCAAATAAAATCACTATCGGAATAATTAAAAGAGGTAAAATTAAAAGCGCCCAAAACAGCCAGGATCTAAAAAACACAGGAGCATTAATTGAATTCAAATCGGCATTTAATTTTATATATCTAAATTGATCTCCGCTAAGTGTTACTGCCTGTTTATTAGTGTTCGCAACATTTGCCCCGTCACCATTTTCATTTGCATTAACAGGCGCTCCTACCGGTCCATTTTCTACATTTATAACAATATCTTCTGAAGAAATCGATTTATAGGTTTCTGTACGAGGATTAAAATAAGAGAAATTTAAACCAGGGATCGGATATTTACCTTTTCTTGTAGGAACGATCGTATAATCCTCGGCTAAGCTACCCTGAGTACCATTAGCATTAGAACTAAAATTTTCTTTACGCTCTGGCTCGTATATTTCTAGAGAGCTTGGTACCGTCAAATCTGGAAGCTCAAAAAGCATTAGATTTCCGCGTCCTCTAACCTTTACTGAAGCAGTTAAAGATTCCCCGGCATCTAAAGTAGTCTTACTAGGCTGAACATCAAATTCGAAACTACCAACGGCACCAGAGAAATTTGCTGGTTTCCCCTCAGTAGGGAGCGGTTTTACGTCTATTTGTCGACTAGCTGAGGTTACCCGTTTTTCAACAGTTTGATATATAACCCCTCCAAAAATACTTCTTCTTTGGCTGGGCACGTCTACAGAAACAGAAACCGCTAAGGGCTCGATTTCCAGCTTACCTGTTTTCTGTGGATAAAGCAATGTTTTATATAAAATTACATAACGATAAGGCTCGCCACGATAAGTACCTTCTTCTACTCTTATACTGCTATTATCCAACGCCTGACTCCAAAAATCTGTAAAGGATGGATTATCTAACATTCTGTAATTACTAACGCTAATACGCCGACTTACATAAAGCTTATAAACAACCGTTACCGCTTCATTTAAATACGGATCTGCTTTTGAAATTTCAGCAACAAAATGAATATTATCTTCTGGAACGATAGTAGAATTATTGCCATCCTGAGGTCGCTCTACTGCATCGCCAACATTAACGTTTACGGGGGTTGTTTTATATACTGTACCAGCCACAGTTACTTCGGCCTGTCCAATAGTTTTATTTCCTTTGGAAGTTGGTTCGAGATAATAACTGTAGGTTTTAGAAAAGGTACTTTTTCCGTTAACCCAACTATTACTTACCTGTTGGTTTGGACCACCTACTACCTTAAACCCGGTAAAAGATGGCGGGGTAAAATTATCGCCGTCTTTATTCATATTGAAATCTACACGCAGGCGTTCATTGATTCCAATCTGCTCCCTACTAACTTCTGCGGTAAACTTTACCTGTGCAGAAATAAGGCTGGTAATAAATAAAAACAGACTTAATATTATTAACTTTAATTTCATTTGTAAACCTTAATTCTAATCTGAATTCAATTTTTAAAAATTTAAGAGACTACCAATCCTTATCAGATCTGGTTTTTACTCCTTTAGCTTTTTCAGCATTCATTTTATCCTGCGTTTTTTCTTCTTGATTATTCATCGCTTCTAACAGGTTTTTAATCTGCTGGGGAGAAAGCTGACCTTGCGCAGTTTGTGGTTTTTGCTGTTTTTTCTCTTCAGGATTTCCTTTTTGATCTTGTTGATCTTTATCTCCTTTATTTTGTTCGTTGGGATCTTGATCCTGCGGCTTTTCATTTTCTTTATCACCTTCTCCATCCTTTGGATCCTTATTTTCATCGTCTCCCTGATCCTTTGGATCTCCCTCTTGATCTTTGTCCTTTCCTTCGTCGCCCTGATTATCCTGATCCTGTTTATCCTCGTTTTGATCTTTATTATCCTGATCGTCCTGATTATCTTTGTTGTCCTGATTTTTCTCTTGCTCTTCTTCAAGCTTCTTTTTGGCTAAAGCAAGATTATATCTAGTTTCATCATCTGTAGGATCATTTCTCAATGCATTTTTGTAAGCTTCCACCGCTTCTTTATATTTTTTCTGCTTCATAAAAGAATTCCCAAGATTATGATTAATCCTGTGGCGATCTTCTTTATTTTCAGAAACCTTATTTGCTTCAACAAATCTGGATTGAGATTCCCCAGATTTTTCGCGATTATAATATAGATTTCCCATATTATACTTAGCAGCAGTATTAGAAGGATCTTTAGCTATAGCTTTTCTATACGCAGCTTCAGCTTTTGCAAAATCGTTATCACCTAGAGCTTTTTCAGCTTCATTTAAATAGCTATTTGCTTCTTCTCTCATTTTCTCCATATCATCGCTTTGCTGCGCAACCAAAGTCGACGAAATAAAAAACATTAAGTATAGGAAAAACGAGTTTGGCCCAAATATTAGTTTTGCACATCTCATATTAACCCTTTTTTGTTTCGTTAAATAAATTAAGCTTTTTAATCCAAGCAGTACTCCTTTCTAAAAGAAATACATCTAAAAACAAAAACAGAAAGCAAAGCCCTAAAAACCATTGAAAATGCGATTGATAATCGGCAAATTGCTTAGCTTCAAATTCAGTTTTCTCTATATTTTTTAGCAAATCTTGTACCGTTTCAGTAACATTGGCAGTTACATTTCCCTCAATATATTCACCATTTGCCTGCGATGCAATTTCTTTGAGGGTATTAGGATCCAATTTTGTGATAACTGTTTCGCCGTTTTGATCTTTTTTATAATTCTGAACTACACCATTTCTTTTAATAGGAATGGGACCACCTTTTTCTGTCCCTACTCCAATGGTATAAATTCTTATTCCTTCTTCTGAAGCATCATCGGCAATAGACTCTACATTACCTTCGTGATCCTCGCCATCACTTATAATAAATAGCACGCGATTGGTTTGCGTATCATCATCATAATAAGTTGTTGCCAAATCGATTGCATCTCGAATTGCAGTTCCCTGAGAGCTTATCATATCGGTATTTAGCGCCTGAAGAAACATTTTTGCTGAAGCATAATCTGTGGTAATGGGTAACTGCGGAAAAGCGCTGCCAGCATAGGCAATGATCCCTACACGATCACTTCCCAAACCGCCTAAAATTTGTCGTACTAGTTGTTTAGATTTCTCTAAACGACTAGGCGCAATATCTTCAGCATCCATACTTTTAGAAACATCGATCGCAAATACAATATCTACACCTTCTCGCTTTACAGTTTCCATAGTGGTTCCCATTTTTGGATTCACTAAAGCAACTATCAAACAAGCCAAGGCCAAACAAAGTAAACCAACTTTTAAAATCGGTTTAAAATTCGACTTATTTGGAGCTAATTTTTGCAAAAGCTCATCACTAGCAAAACTTTTACGTGCTTTTCGCTTCCAAAATAAAAGGAAGACGAAAAGCAATAATACTACTGGAATTACCAGTAAAAGCCAAAAATATATTTCTTCTTCAAATACTAACATTGCAAGCTTTATATAAAACTTCTAAAAATGGTATACCTCAATAACAATTCAAACAGTAACAAAGCACCTGCTAGTAAAGCAAATGGTCTAAATTTCTCGTCGTAATTGGTATACTTAAATTCTTCAATTTCTGTTTTTTCTAACTGATCGATCTCTTCGTAAATATCTTCTAGCTTTTCGTTATTGGTTGCCCGGAAGTATTTACCGCCGGTTTCATCGGCAATTTGTTGCAATAGCTCTTCGTCGATTTCAACCTTCCTATTACCAAACTGAAATCTACCATTAGGTAAGATTTTAATAGGCGTTAGCGCCATGCCATTGCTTCCTACTCCAATAGTGTAAACTTTAATATTAAATTCTTTTGCTAACTCACTAGCTACTATTGGATCTATAAATCCTGAATTATTTACACCATCGGTAAGTAAAATAATTACTTTACTTTCTGCCTTGCTATCTTTTAATCGATTTACAGAAGTTGCCAATCCAGATCCTATAGCAGTACCGCTTTGTAACACATTGTTAAACTCGATCCCTTCTAATGCTCGTAATACTACAGATTTATCACTGGTGATAGGCGTTTTTGTAAAACTTTCTCCCGAATATAATACCAAACCAATACGATCTGAAGGACGACCTTTTATAAATTCTTCTCCAACAGTTTTTGTAGCCTCCAAGCGATTTGGCTGAAGATCTCTAGCAAGCATACTGGCCGAAACATCTATTGCCATTACAATATCAATCCCCTGTGTACTATTGGTTCGGGTTGAAACATCTACGGTTCTTGGCCTTGCCAAAGCGACAATCAATAGCGCCAAAGCAAGAATTCTTAAAACATAAAGAATCGGCCTTAATTTAGCTAAAATACTCGGTTTTGCTTTAAATCCCTGAATGCTGGACATTCGTAAAGCCGGGGTTTGCAGATTTCTTTTCCAGAAATACCATGCGATCGCCACCGGAAGTAAAATAAACAACCAGAAAAACTCAGGATTTTCGAAAGTGAAATTCGCAAACATTAATTTGTTGATTTTATAAGTTCTACTGAATTAATGATCCTTCCGGAAATTTCTTCAGCATAGCTATCGTCTTCATTATAAATCACCGTGATTTGTTGGAAACCTCCGTTTTGAGCAAAATTCAGAATACTATATTTTTTAGGCTGAATTTCATCATTTACAGGATTTGTCATTTCTAAAGTACCAAAAACTTTCACTCCCTTAGCTCCATTTACTGTTGTAAAGTCTTCCTGCTTCATCACGATATTCTGTGCGCCCTGATTTTCTAATTCCTTGTAAACACCGTCTACCCCGGTCTTAAGGTCAAATTGGTCTTTTTTACTAAACGTTCTGGTATTTAAGCTGGTATAAAAATTACTAACCAAACTACCAAAACTAAACATCTGCGCATCTACATAAGATTGAATAGCATCCTCGCTAAGCTCCATGTCTCTTCTCACCAAAACATCTGGAGTGGTAACATAAACCGCTGGCGTACCATATTCACTTCTTATCCAATCACCTTCCAATAATTCTTTGGTTGGATGTCCCCAATAGGTATCGACCACATAATCCAGACCTTTAGAGCTTATTAAAACAGCTAGTGCAATAAAAACGACTAAAACACCACCCGAAACTCCTAAAATCAGTCTTTTTTTCCTTCTTTTAGAAAGTTTGTTTTGGCGATATTCTTCATCTTGCATTAACTCTTCTTCAGTAGGTTCTGGCATCGATGATTTTACATCGTTAATGATCATTCGGCTTTTATTTCGATCTTCCTTTGCAGTAATAACATCTGGACGAGAACCGGCAAATTTCGCTAAATCGGCTCTTTGTAAAATCTGCTTTAAATTATCTAAGGTTTTGCCATGTAGCTGAAGTACTCCAGATTTCTGTTGAATTTCAAGGTATTCAATTAATTCGGTAGTTGTACTTTCCATCGCACCATCATAAACTTTTTCGTCTAAATATCTTCTAATCGCATAGGTTAGTCTTGAATAATATTCTTTTACCTCTCGATTCTCGATAAGTGTGCTTTTATCCAGATCTTCCAAATCTTTCATGGCTTGCTCGTAAGGTGGCAGCTTATTTTCTAAAGCTTTTTCTCTCCTACGCTTTATAAAAAAGAATGCTAAAACACCTAAAATGACCAATACTAACAACAACCACCAAATCCAGTTTGGGACACTAAAGCTTTTAGGAATCTCTACCGATGGCTTTATTGGATACATTTCTTGCTTTGTAGTATCTACAGCTACATCGGCAACCTCAACACGCATCGAATCGGTTAAGAATGGCTTATTATTGATAATAATTTTTTGCTGCGGAATAGTATACGAACCCGAATCAAACTGGGTAAGTGTATATTCTTTAAAAAGCTGATATTTATTTTGAACTCGTGTAGTATCTGTTCCTAAAGATTCTACAATTTCTAGAGGAGCAAAAGTGTTTCCTTCAGGAAAAACAACCAGATTTGTAGAATCGGTTTCAACATTTATTTTATAGGAAATTTGCTCTCCAATCTTAATTTGCGCAGTATCTATTTTTGCTGAAACCTGAGCTTGCTGAGCAACTAATGGCATTGCAAAAAAAGCGAAAGCAATCACTAAAATTGCCGATAATCGCTTTTTGACAGCATGTTGTTTATATATAGGGTCTGACAATTGATTTTTCTTCATCTTAATATGCTTAGCCTCTTCTTTTAAAATACCCCAAAAGTTTTTTTACATAACTTTCGTCTACTCTGGTATTAATCACTCCCGAGCCACTTAGCTTAAAGCTTTCTTCAAAATATTTGACACGATCCAGATAATGATCGGTATAACTTCTCCTTACCGATTTACTGCCCGTATTTACGGTGATATATTCGTTGGTCTCCTCATCCAACATTTGTACCAAACCAAGATTTGGAATTTCCTTTTCGCGTTGATCATAAACCCGTATTCCCGTAACATCGTGCTTGTTTCCGGTAATTTTTAGAGTTTGTTGGTAATCATCGCCCATAAAATCTGAAAGCACAAAAACAATCGCTTTCTTTTTCATTACATTAGAAAGGTATTTTAATCCTTTACCAATATCGGTTTTCTTGCTTTTGGGCTTAAATTCTATAAGTTCTCGAATAATTCTTAGAACGTGAGATTTTCCTTTTTTAGGTGGAATATAATTTTCGATCTGGTCTGAAAACATAAGCAAACCGATCTTATCATTATTTTGTGTTGCTGAAAATGCCAAAGTCGCCGCAATTTCAGTAATCACTTCTTTTTTAAACTGACTTTGAGTCCCAAAAAACTCAGATCCAGAAACATCCACCACCAACATCATGGTTAGCTCTCGTTCTTCTTCAAAAACTTTTACAAAAGGCTCGTTATATTTTGCAGTAACATTCCAGTCGATACTACGAACATCATCACCAAATTGGTATTTTCGTACTTCACTAAACGTCATTCCCCTTCCTTTAAAGGTAGAATGATATTCCCCGCCAAAGATATGATCACTAAGGCGACGGGTCTTTATTTCGATCTTACGAACTTTCTTAAGTAACTCTTTGGTATCCATATAATTCAATAAACAAATAACAATAATCAATTACCAAAACGATTTTGATAATTGCCAATTGATAATTGTATACCTACGGCACTTCGATCTCGTTTACGATCTTAGCAATAATATCTTCAGAAGTTATATTTTCGGCTTCAGCTTCATAGGTAATTCCTATTCTGTGGCGCAATACATCGTATACTACTGCTCTAACGTCTTCAGGAATTACATATCCTCTACGCTTTATAAATGCATAACATTTTGCTGCAGTTGCCAGGTTGATGCTACCACGAGGAGAAGCTCCAAAATTAATTAAAGGTTTTAAATCTTCAAGTTTATACTTTTCAGGAGTACGAGTAGCAAAAATGATATCAAGAATGTATTTCTCGATCTTTTCGTCCATATAAACCTCTCTAACGGTTTGCTGAGCTCTTAAAATCTGATCGATACTAACTACCTGATTTACTTTTTCAAAGCTGCCTTTTAGATTGGCGCGGATAATTAACTGCTCTTCCTCTAATTGTGGATATTTAATAACGGTTTTTAGCATAAAACGGTCTACCTGAGCTTCTGGTAAAGGATAAGTTCCTTCTTGCTCTACCGGGTTTTGCGTAGCCATTACCAAGAACGGTTTATCTAGCTTAAAAGTCTCGTCACCAATGGTTACCTGCTTTTCCTGCATGGCTTCTAACAAGGCCGATTGTACTTTTGCCGGTGCTCGGTTTATCTCGTCTGCAAGAACGAAATTGGCGAAAATTGGCCCCTTTTTTATACTAAAATCGTTGATTTTCATATTATAGATTAGCGTACCCACTACATCTGCTGGTAGCAAATCTGGCGTAAACTGCACACGGCTAAACGATCCATGCACTGCCTGCGATAGTGTATTAATTGCCAGAGTTTTTGCAAGCCCGGGAACACCTTCTAAAAGAATATGTCCCTGTCCTAATAAACCTATAAGTAAACGCTCTACCATGTGCTTTTGGCCAACAATAACTTTATTCATTTCTGTTGTTAACACATCTACGAAAGCACTTTCTCTTTCAATTTTTTCGTTTAGACTGGCGATGTCTAAAGAAGATTGATTGTCTGTCATTATTCTAATTAGATTTTAAAACGTGAATATACAACCATACAGCGGTCGTAGCAAATTCAAAATTATTAAACTTTCGGATATTCAATAATCTAGTTTCTTTGGTTTAAGCATAAATCTAACGGAAAGCCTCAAATTGTATTGTGTATCAGCACTTAATAATTATAGAAAAAATATAGAAAACTAAATATCAACACCTTAAGATTATAACTATTTTCATTTAAATCTCAAATAAAATAAAAATTAGAGCATATCATTACTACGATGAAGCTTTCTTTAAAAAATTGAAAACAAAAAAAGGCGCTAAAAAAGCGCCCATTTTTGTTTTATCTAAAAGCCGAAATTTATTCTAAAAATAAAGTCTCTACATCTGTAATTTCGCCGTTTTCTACAACCACATTGTCTTTCGTAATAGCCTCTAATCCTGAAGCTTCCTCTGCGATTACCGTAATTTGGTAAGTTCCTTCTGGCACTCCGTAAAGTGTAAAATCACCGTCTTCGTTTGTGTAAGCAGAAATTGTATTTGTAGCATTTTTAGCAGTTACTAAACTTCTAAATTCTGAAGGATGTACCTCACCCACAATTTTACCTGAATTTTCTTCCGCAGATAAACGAATTACAGGTTTTAATAGATATCCACCATTCCCTTGGTTAACGATCGATTCTTCTACATCAAAATCTAAAGTATAAGTATATGATTCACCCGATTCTAATTCTTTATCCAGGTTTAATTTAAGTCCAGATTGTTGGGCGCTTGGTGTTGCTAGTGCATATTGTTCTCCATCTACAACTACCGAATTATCATCTCCTAAAATTAGACGAATTTGTCCTGCATATCCTGGCGCAATTTCTTCGTCGGCTAATAATTGCGACACTCCACCGGTAAGTTCTAATAAATTATAGATTCCGGCTTCAGTATCTAATAGTATCCATCCATCATCTTCACCTTCAGCATCAACTTGTACTCTAACTTCTTCAACATCGATATTTACCTCATCAAAATCTCCGGGAGCATCGACCATTCTAAAAGCGACTCTGGCATTTTCTTCAGTAGAAACATTATCATCATCGTCACTACAAGAGGTTAACGTAAGACCTGCAAATACCAGTAAAAATAGCGTTTTAAAGTTTAAAATTTGTTTTTTCATAAATCAGATTTGTGTTTATTCAGCTTAGATAACGTTGTAAAATCGATATCATTTTCCATGTTTTCACCTGTTAACTATTTTTAACAAGATTTAAAATCTAATTAATTAGGCTAAACCTCTTACTTGTAAATACTTTAGTACATTAGTCTTTAAAAAAAAATTAACAATGAAAACTGCATTAATCACAGGAGCAAGCAGCGGCATAGGAAAAGAAACAGCAAAAGCTTTAGCTGAAGAAGGTTATAATCTAATTATCTGCGGAAGACGAGAAGGCAGACTAAATGAACTTAAAGAAACATTGAGCAAAAAAGTTGATGTATTAACCTTAAGTTTTGATGTAAGAGATAAAGAAGAGGTTTTTAAAAAGATTGAAAATTTACCGCCAGATTTCTCTAATATCGATATCCTTATAAACAACGCTGGTAATGCTCATGGTTTAGAAACTATCCAGGATGGCTCTATAGAAGACTGGGATGCCATGATCGATATTAACGTTAAAGGATTGCTTTATGTTAGTAAAGCTGTAATCCCGGGAATGATCGAAAGAAAATCTGGACATATTATCAATATTGGTTCAACTGCTGGTAAAGAGGTTTATCCTAACGGAAATGTGTATTGTGCCAGCAAGCATGCCGTAGATGCCATAAATCAGGGAATGAGAATAGATCTAAACGGCAAAGGAATTCGCGTAGGCGCAATTAACCCAGGTCTAGTAGAAACCGAGTTTAGTGATGTTCGATTTAAAGGTGATAAAGAAAAAGCTAAAAAAGTCTATCAAGGGTTTAAAGCTTTACAACCAGAAGATATTGCAGATATTATTCGTTTTGTTGTTACCAGACCATATCATGTAAATATTGCCGATTTAATCGTAATGTGCACTTCGCAGGCCACAAGCACTATTGTAGACAAAAACTAACATGATTAATAAACGTCTTCTTATAAAAAATCTTTTAGCGCATAACGACGAGAATAGTTTTTATGATAAAAAACTACAGCTGAACATTCGTGAAAAAGAAGGGAAGGCTAAATTTTTAAAACATATATGCGCACTTGCAAATTCTAATCCAAGCAACAACTCATATATAGTTATTGGCGTTAGAGATGAAGACAACGAAATTTTAGGTATCGATTTTTTTGATGACAGTAAAATCCAGAACCTTATAAATGCATATCTAAGCAATCCTCCTAAAATTATTTACGAAAACATTCCCTTTCCGCATCTTCCAGATCATTTGGTGGTAGGCTTAGTAACAATAAGACCTAATAATGGCCAAATTTGTTCACTTCGGAAAAATATCTGGAAGTATTATGGAGGCTCCATTTTTCTTAGAGATGGCAGCATAAGCATGCCAAAGGATTTTGATATTAAAATTGAAGATGAAAATTCTGAAGTTGTAGCCGCCATAGAAAAACATGCACAAAACAATATTGAGCTAACCCTAGACGGAGTTTTTGATTTTATTAATCATCACAAAAAACTAAATCCAACCTATAAAGTTTTTAAAGAATATTTTGTGGTCTGCTGGGCCGGGAAGAAGAAACATGCAAAAGGAAAAACTTACTTTAGCCGAGTAGATATTGCGCTTATCAACGAGCAGGTAAAACTATTTTACTCAGATTTAGATGAAGTAAGTATTTCTTCAGACAACGACACTTTCAAGATTTTGGAGTATGTTCATCTTGGTGTTCCCAATAGTTACAACTATTATCCTTTAGAAGAAGTAATCATTCATTTTAAAGATAATGCGACCTACGAAATACAGAGCAAACTAGTTTTCGAGCCACCGGTGTACGATAAAAATACGCTCTATCATATTTACAATAGCAACAATCTACTGTTGGCGCGCTTAAAACAACTCTTACCACTTACTAAAAATCAACGAAAGGATGTTAAAAACCTACCATCAACCTATTTGCTTTGTTACCTTAACGGCTTTGGAGAGGCGATGGAAAAACTGGAAGAAGCAAAACCGTTCTTAAAAAAGTATAGCAGAGAAGCCTACCATTATTATAAAGAAAGTACACGAATTTTAAGAAAAGTAAAATACAATTAGCATGGGTAGAACGCTTGCCATTGGTGATATTCACGGAGGACTACGCGCACTAAAACAACTATTAAACGAGAAAGTTGAAATTACAAAAGAGGATACCATTATTTTTCTTGGAGACTATGTAGATGGCTGGAGTGATTCAGCAAATGTGGTTTCGTATTTAATTGAATTATCTAAAGATTACAATTGTATTTTTATGCGTGGTAATCATGATGATCTTACACATCAATGGTTAGAAAGTGGCACAATGACTGAAAAATGGTTACATCATGGCGGGCAAAGCAGTATTGATGGTTACGCGAGATTAAACGAAGAAGAGAAACAACAACATCTTCGGTTTTTTTCTGAAATGCAAAACTATTATGTAGACGATCAAAATCGATTATTTGTGCACGCAGGCTTTACTAATCTTCATGGTCCAGAATACGAATATTACAGTACAGGATTTTACTGGGATCGTACACTTTGGGAAATGGCTTTAGCTTTAGATGAAAATATTAAAAAAGACAGTCCTTTTTTTCCGAAGCGATTACAGGTTTTCGATTCCATTTTTATTGGACACACTCCGGTAACTCGCATTGGTGAAAGCTTTCCGGTGAATAAAGCGAATATTTGGAATGTAGACACAGGTGCTGCTTTTAAAGGAAGTTTATCTGCTATAGATGTCGATTCTAAGAAAGTATGGCAAAGTGATCCTGTTTATACCTTGTATCCTGAAGAAAGTGGTAGAAATTGATTTATAGGTATAAAAATTTAGCTCTTTGTAATTCAATGTATTTCCCTTTAATTTGCAAACCATGCATTTAGTTAAAATAATTGCATGATTATTGCATTTTAACTTGCTAATAACTCTGTAATTTAGACAATTTTCATTAATTTACAGTAACATAGAAAATAATGGCCCTAGAAAACATAAGACTTGAAGTAATGAAGACCATCGAAAAAAAAGTAGATGGGTTTATTGACGAATATCTAATTCCCGTAGATGATATTTGGCAACCTACCGATCTCTTGCCTAATCTACAGGGAGAAGAAGGTTTGGAAAATGCGAAACAACTACGCGAAGAAGCTAAAGAATTAGGTTACGATTTTTGGGTTGTTTTGGTGGCAGATATGGTTACTGAAGAAGCCCTACCTACTTACGAAAGCTGGCTAATGGATGTAGAAGGTGTAGACCAACAGCGTCGTGCCGATGGCGAACAAAATCCATGGTCTAAATGGGTAAGACACTGGACGGGCGAGGAAAATCGCCACGGTGATACTCTTAATAAATACCTTTATTTATCTGGTCGTGTAGATATGCGAGAAATCGAAAAAACCACGCAGCATTTAATAAACGATGGTTTTGATATTGGTACCGGTAGAGATCCTTATAAAAACTTTGTATACACCAGTTTTCAGGAATTAGCCACTAATATTTCTCATAAACGTGTGGGACAATTAGCGAAGAAAAAAGGCAATAAAATGCTCGGTAAAATGTGTAACATCATTGCCGGAGACGAGATGCGCCATTACATGGCATACCGAGAATTTGTAAAAACCATATTTGAGCACGATCCAAGTGAAATGATGATTGCATTCCACGACATGATGAAGAAAAAAATTGTCATGCCAGCTCAATTTTTAAGAGAGAGCGGACAGGGAATTGCTGAAGCTTTCGAAAACTTCTCGAATGCAGCACAACGCCTTGGTGTGTATACCACCTACGATTATATCGATATTCTTAAAAAATTAAATGATTATTGGGAAATTGATAAAATGAGAGCCTTAACAGATGAAGCTGAAAAAGCTCGTGATTACTTAATGAAACTTCCCGATAGAATGACGAGAATTGCAGATCGTATCGCAATTCCGCAAGATCAATATACTTTTAAATGGGTAGCGAATAACGGAATTATTTAAACTCAGATACAATTAAAAAAGTCCGCAATATTGCGGACTTTTTTAATTGTATTATTTAAGCTTCTTGTTAAGCTTTTCGATTAGCTTTCCAAACTTTATAAACTGCCAGGTCTTTTTCAATAAGACTTAAAGAAAAAGCAATAACTGCAGCGTCGTCCAGATATCCTACCACAGGAATAAAATCTGGGATTAAATCTATAGGAGATAACACGTACAGCAGCGCAGCTCCAATACCCGCTATAATATTAAAAGGGATTTCTCGATAATCACCATTCGCGTAATCTCTAACCAAATTAAATAAGATTTGCGCATCATCAAAATATCGTCTAAGCGCGTTCTTACTTTCAAATTTAGATTTGATTTTCTCCTCTTCCTCCAGAACAGTCTCTACATCTTCTTCTTGAAAATCCTCCTGTTTCTTCTGGTGTTCTTCCTCAATTTTATCTTTACTGAAAATGCTCATTTTTGATTGTTTAAATAGAGTTCCAAATTATAAAAATTATAGCAAACCTCTAAGAACCTTATCATTGTTTTAAGAGTAAAATTGTAAATTATGGTACTACTACAAGAACCACATTAAACACAAAAGTCACTTATTCCTAACAGATTAAACATAACAGCTTATTGTTTCAGAAATAATTAAAATACAATCGCATTAAATTTATTGAAACTGAACAAGTATCTTTGCCACGCTAACAAAAAAACAAGATCGATTTATGAAGAAGGTATTTTTTATACTAGGAGCTTTATGCTTAAGTACATTTGCTAAAGCGCAAACCAGCGGAATTCCACAAAACGAAGTCAAGTTAAATATTGCAAACACTATAGCTATCGCCTCTGTAGAATTTGGTTACGAGCGTTTTTTAGACAAAAATCAATCTGTAGAAGCTATAATTCTTTTTAACGATCGTATAAATTACCATAGCGAAAGTGGTTCAAGAAAATTTAATACTACAAGTTTCAAATTTGGATATAGCTATTATTTTGGAGAAGATGGAGGGTCAGGAATTTATGCCAATCCTTTTATCAAGATCCGCACTGGCGAATTTGAAGAAGATAAAATACTAGAAGGAAACAATACCCCAAGCACCGTAGAAACAGATATGGATTCGTTTATCGTAGGTCTAGGTGGCGGTTATAAGTGGAATTTCAATAATAAATTTGTCTTAGGACCATTTATTAATATTGGAAGAAATTTTAGTGACGAGGTAAAAGATCGGTTTTCTGCTATCGAATTTAATGCAGGTTTCCAGATCGGCTATAGATTTTAATTGTACAAAAACCACATTTTATCCTGAGAAAGTGAGTGTTTAGTTCATTTTAAAAATTAAAAGCAAAGTGCTTTCTAGTTTTGGTTTCAAATCTATAAAGCACTTTTTTTATGAAAACGATTTTAATTTCTCTTTTACTCAGTGTTAGTTTCTCTTCAATTTTCTCACAATCTCGACTAAAAGATCCCGATGAATTTCTTCGGAAGGGAGAAAAGATTCCCAAAGTCCTTTTAGTAGGAAGCTTTCATTTCAACTATCCAGGCTTGGATGCTCATCAAATTTCAGAAGAAAAGAAAATAAATCATAATCTGAATGACCGAATCTTAGTAATTTTTGGAGCCGGCCATGTTTCTATCCTAAAATGGCTTTTTGAATGCACCCCAGAATTTGAGCTTGTTAAATTTAATGAACTGTAACCATGAAAAAGCTATTCATCTCTTTCATTTTTCTACTGTTCAGCCAGATCGCTATTGGGCAACAAAAAGAAGTCTTACTTATCGGAACCATGCATAAAGTCCCAAAAATCGTAAAACATAGTTATAGACCGCTTTTAAAAAAAGCAATGAACTACCAACCCGAAGCTATTTATGTAGAAACACCGCGGCCAAACGATTCGATTAGTTGGGAGTATCTAAAAGATGGCTGGTCTAACAGTTATAAAGAATTTTACGCACTTTCAGATTCGCTTCAAAATAGCTACAATTTTGACCAATCTCGATTTCAGAAATTATTAAAGAAAAACTTTAATGCCTTAACGCAAAAAGATTTAAAAGAACTTATCAAATCTTTTGGGTATCTGCGTGATTATGCAAATTATGACTTCTATTCTTATATTCAGCAATATGGAATTTCAGGTTCATCAAAACCTACTCGTCACGAAGATGGCGATCTTACTGCCAAACTTGCCCTGCAATTAAACATCAAAAAATTACAATCAATGGACGATCAGCAAACGAATAAAGAATATCATCAAGCCTGGCAAAACTGTGCAGAAGATGGCAGCGAAAATGGCGATAATAAAATCAACCAGAAACTAAACAAAAAGCAATATAATAAAGCTATTGTTCCTGCGCTTTTTGGTCGATTAGGCTTCTACGTAAATAAAAGAAAATCCCTGAAGCGTTTAAATCAATTAGCCTCTTTCAGCTATGTGAAAAACCAAACAAAAAGTTGTCTCGAAGGCTTGGATTTCTGGAATCGTAGAAATCATAATATGGCACAAAACATAGGTTCTCAAATCGTGGATAATTCAGCAACAAGAAACATCGTTATCGTAGGTGCATCACATATATACCGCATCGAAAAAGAATTGAAAGCCAATTTTCCTGAAATTAATGTATTATTGTTAAACGAGTCATGACCAAAAAGCAGGAAATCACATATCATATTATTTTTTGGGTGCTCTTTTTCGCCATGGACATTTTTGCTGAAATTGTGCTTCAGGGAGCTACAACATTCAACCTAAAAGATCTAGAATTTGCGCTTTTGCAGGCGAGTTTATTTTATCTGGTGTACAGTTGTATCGCCCCTAGAACGATTCCGAAGAAAAAATGGGGATATTTATTTTTAGGCTTAATTTTTAGTTTATTGTATTTTGCCGGTCTTCGGTATCTTATAGAAGAAGTGATTATTTATGGTTTTACGGGAGAACATAACTACTATCCGAATTCTCGCAGACCACTCTTTTACATCTTCGATAACTCTTATTACGCAATTCGTATATTTTTACTGAGTTTGATTTTCTATTTTGTGAAATATCAATTCAGCATCAATAAGCGAATTAGTGAGTTAAGTTTAAAGAAAAAACAGGCAGAACTTCAGGTTTTAAAATCGCAGTTGAGTCCGCATTTTTTATTCAACACGCTTAATAGTTTTTACGCAGATGCTTTGGTGGTCGATGAAAAACTTAGCGACGACATTCTTAAACTTTCAGAAATGCTTCGCTATGTCACTTACGAAAATGAAGGCGAATATGTTTTGCTGAAAGATGAAATTCATTTTATTAAAAATTATATTAATCTTTTTCAGCGTCGGTTTTCAAATCAGCTTTTTATTAATGCCAATTTCCCTGAAGAGATCGGCAACGCAAAAATTCCCGCTTTACTTTTAATTCATTTCGTAGAAAATGCCTTTAAACACGGAATTTTAAATCAGCGAGAAAAACCTGTTGACATCCTATTGAAAATCGATAAAAATCAGCTTCATTTTAAAGTCGAAAACTATTTTAAACCTCAGCAAAACTATGATGAATCGGGAATTGGCTATAAAAATATTAAGCAAAGATTAATGCTACTTTTTGGCAAAGACTATCATTTAGAACACTTCAAAAAAGAAAATTCTTATTTTGTAAAACTTCAATTTCCTTTAAAATAATGGCGAAGATTATAAAATGTATCATTATCGACGACGAACCACCTGCGATAAAGGTGTTGGAAACTTTTATAGGAAAAACGAGGGATTTAGAATTGCTGGCTTCATCTACCGATGCTTTAGAAGGTTTAGAATTAATCAAAAAACTTAAACCAGATCTAGTATTTCTGGATATCCAAATGCCCGAACTTACCGGAATTCAACTTTCAAAAATGATTGGAGATTCGACCAATATTATCTTTACTACCGCCTACGCACAATTTGCCGTAGAAGGATTTCAGGTAAATGCGGTCGATTATCTTTTAAAACCTGTTGCTTTCCCTAGATTTATTGAAGCTGTAGAGAAACTAAAAAGGAAATTTTCTTCGGAAATAAATACCGAAATTCTACAATCTGAAGACTATTTTTTTGTGAAGACCGATGGTAAAAACCGCTTTCAAAAAGTAAAATTAGACGATATTCTATATGCTGAAAGCATTAAAAATTATGTGGTGATTCACACTGAAAAAGAGCAGTTGGTTACCTACAACACGTTAAAGAAAATTCAGCAGAGTTTGCCTGAAGAACATTTCATTAAAATTCACAAGTCGTATATCGTAGCTTTAAATAAAATACAAAAAACCGATAATTTTGAAGTTTGGGTAAATAATAAAGATCTACCGCTTGGTGACACCTATCGCTCTGAGTTTTTCAGAAAAGTCAATGCCAAAAAACTTTAATTTTAACATTTTTTTAAATCTCATTTTCTAAACGGAAATAAAATGTATTTTTGCAAAAAATCATAGAATATGAGCGTACTTGAACAACAATTAATGAAACGTAGTGGTAACAAATGTGAATTATCGGGTTCACAAGAAGATTTACAGGTGTATCAAGTACCTCCAACTTCAGAAGCCAGTTTAGAAAATTCAATATTAATTTCTAAAACTTGTCTTGAACAAATTGAAGATCCAGAAAAAGTAGATCCCAACCACTGGCGTTGTTTAAATGACAGTATGTGGAGTGAACATTTACCGGTGCAAATTGTAGCCTGGAGAATGCTTAACCGTTTACGAGGAGAAGGATGGCCGCAAGATTTGTTAGAAATGATGTACCTGGATGAGGAAGCGTTGACCTGGGCAAAAGATGGTGTAGAAACAGAAGATGAAGCAGAAAAGATTGTTCATAAAGACAGCAACGGGAATATTCTTGCCAATGGCGACTCGGTGGTACTTATTAAAGATTTAGATGTAAAAGGCGCTAATTTTACGGCAAAGCGTGGCGCGCCCGTGCATAGAATTTCGTTAGTACACGATAATGCTGAACAAATTGAAGGACGTGTAGATGGCCAACATATCGTTATCCTTACCCAATACGTTAAGAAAACCAAATAATAATTTAAGCTAAGTTAATTCTTGATTTTAAACCGGAATTAACTTAGCTCCTATCTTGCGTATTTTATAGTGGAAATGTGGGATGACTGCAATTGCCAGCATCACCAATCCAATAAAAATACTCATATAAATAAAATAATCTCGGGCAAACATCAGGTTTGCCTGCTTCCCAACTTCTTTATTTAATAAAGCTTTTGCAGCTTTGTTAGATTCTACCAACTTCCCTTCTTGCTGCAACGCACTTGAATATTTTGAAATTTCCTGCATCGCTACTGGATTATCTGCAGTGATATTGGCTGCAAAAGATTGCTGATGTATTTTTTGCTGATGCAACCCCATAAAAGCAACTAAAGCCATACTGGCTGTAAAAGAGAAAAATCGAAAAGCGACACCTGTTACCGATGCTGAAAATCCAATTTCGGGTTTGACTGAAGTTGCATAAAAAATCACGATAGAAACTATCAACACACCATTCCCGAAGCCTTGCAAGAATAGAGGCAATAGTAAAGTAGACATTTCTGCCTGATTTCCAAGAACATTCAGGCTCAGTAAATGGTAAAATAATAATGCACCAAATCCGGTGAGCCAAATCAGTCGTATTTTTCTACCTGCCAAAATAAACCGGGCACTTAAAAAGGCACCTAAAACAATTCCAAATCCATTTATCAACATCACATAGCCCTGATGGTAACTATCTAGATGAACACTGTTTCTAAAAAAACCATAAAGCACACTGGTATCACCTTTGGCCAAATAAAACACAAAAAGCAACACCATACCAATCCTAAAGTTTCGTGCTTTAAAAATTTTTAAACTGATGTAAGGAGTTTCTAATTTTAATTGCCGTAAAACAAACATTAACAGCAGAAATACAAAACCAATCATACAAAAAGTAATTCTTAGGCTTTTAAACCAATGATAGTACTGCCCGTAAAGTAAAACATAAGCGATTAACAATAAAGCTGAAGAATAAATCACAAAACTCTGCCAATCAACATTTTTAAACGGAAGTTTTCCTTCCGGCCTTAAATCAACATTACTTTTCAGAAGAAAAAGAAACAATAAAAGTCCCGGCAACACCATATAGATTTTGACTAAAAAAATGGTATTAAAATCGTAGTGGGTAAAAATATTGGCATCTAAAATCTGAGCCAATGGTGCAGTTACAAATAAACAGGAATACAGCGTTGCATATCCCAACACTCTACTTCTTTGTGCGTGAAATTGTCTAAAAATAAGACTGAAAGTTATTCCTATAAAACTTAAAGAAAGTGCGCCTCCAACAAATCTCAAAATTAATAGCACTGCAAAACTATTGGTATAGTATAAGATCAAATTGATGCACACAAATATGATGCTCGCCCCTATTAAGTAACTTTTTGAAGAGAAGAAATTGAAAAAACTTTTCTCTAAAGGAAAAGCACTGGCGATGGCCAGATAAAATACCACTACAGAGTAGCGAACATCGGTACTATCTATGGCGTAATAGGTGGCAGCGCTAGTTGTTCCTGCCAAATAAATCCCAAGTACTGAAGCTATAGGAAGCAAAAAAAGAAAGATTGCCAGTAAAACTAACCAGTCTGGCACCCAACGTTTAAAAATTGCCTCGTTTTTTTCACTTGCCATAAGTTAAGATTTGGGTACAAAAACTTCGGCATTCATTCCTGCGCGAAGTTTTTTAAGTTTAGCAGCCTCATCGGTAAATAAAATACGTACAGGAAAACGTTGTGTAATTTTCACAAAGTTTCCGGTAGCGTTGTTTGTTGGTAGTAAAGAAAATTCTGATCCTGTCGCCGGAGATAAAGATTCAATCTTTCCGTGGAAAGTTTCATTAGGGTAAGCATCGATGGTGATTTCAGCTTCTTTTCCCTCTTGCATTGTTGCAATCTGCGTTTCTTCAAAATTAGCCACAACCCATTTTCCCTGATTTTGATCTACAATAAACCCAATGGTTTGCCCTTTTTGAACGTATTGACCTTCCTGCAAATTCTTTTTTCCCATATAACCGTCAGATGGCGCTATGATTACACTGTATTTTAAATTAAGTTGAATTCGCTCTAGAACCGATTTTTTTTGCGCTATAGTTGCTTTAGCTACAGCTATTTGCGCACTTACATCTCTAGTTTTTCCCTGAGCGGTACTAAATGAATTTTTTATCGCTCTATAATTAGATTTCGCGACTTCAAGCCTGGTTTTCACATCTTCAAACTGTTGCTGCGTTACGGCTTCACCTTCCAACAACTTGTTATATCTATTAAATTCTTGCTGCTGTTGCCATAATTTTGCTTTGGCAGCGCTAATTTTGGCTTGATTTACACTGGCACTACTCGTTGCCGTAGAAACGTTGCTTTCTAAAACTTCTAATTGTGCTTTAGCAGATGCCAATGCGGCTTTTGCTTCTTGCAAACTTACGTTCGCTTCATCTTTATCTAAGATAACCAGTGTATCTCCTTTAGTAACTTGTTGATGATCTTTATATCTTATTTCCTGAACGTAACCACTAGCTCTACTTAAAATAGGATTGATATACTCTTTAACCTGAGCATCGTTAGTTTCTTCATAACGCCAAAAGTTCACTAAAGTAAGTGTGCCCCAAACGACCAAAATTAACAAGATAATTAAGGCTACGCCGTAAGTTATTTTTACCACCGTATTATCTAATTTTTCGTATTTCTTAACTTGCTCACTCATTATAATTCGCCTGTTATTTTAAGTAATTGGTAATAATGTAATCTTGCTGAAATTTGATTGTTCACAAATTCAAATTTTGCCTGTAATAATTGCGTATCGGCTTCCAAAAGATCGGTGAGTAATGAAAGTTGATTAAAGTAAGTCTGATTGACAATGCGGTAGCTTTCCTGCGCCTGTTCGATATTCATTTTAGAAATTTCAACTTTCTCTAGATCTTCCTGCAAATGTTTATAAGCTGCTTTTACACCTTTTCTTAAGTTATCTTCGGTACGCCCCTTTTCTAATTTTTGACGTTCTACCGCAATCTTTGCTGCTTTCTCTTTATGCTTGTCGTGGTATAATGCAGAAATATTGTAAGATAATTTCACGCCTGCGATTCCTAACAAATATGGAGCAGTTTCATAAGGATATAATTTTATTTGAGGATAAGAATACGTATAATCTCCAAACAGCCCAATTTTAGGAAGCTTATCTGCTTTCAGTTCTTCTTCCTGAAGTTCTTTAATTTTAATCTGTTGCTTTGCAATCTTATTTCGGGGAGAAATGTCTAACGCTTCATTTTTATAATCCCGATACGTTTGTTCAGCTTTCAAAACATTCACCCAAATACTATCAGTGGGTTTTATAGGCTGTTCATCTTCAAAACCTACCAAAATATTTAAAGATTGCGTGGCAAGTTCAACTTGATTCTTCATTTCCAACAAATTGGTATGCTGCTGCGAAAGCTGAAGTTTTGCGCGCAATAGGTCACTTTTTAAAACCACGCCGTTTTCATACAATTTGGTAATCTGGTCTAGACGCTTTTTATTTCGATTTATATTTTGAAGTATTAATTGATTAAACGACATAGATCGTTGCATTTGCAAATAGGCTTCAGCTACTTTGTAATGAATCGCAGCAACAGTTTCTTCTTCTAAATAAGTAAGTAATTCTTGCTTTGTCTCTGCTTCTTCAATTTGAAGATTCGTTTTATTCCCATTATATAAATTGAAGTAGGCTTCTACTCCGGCACTATAAGTGGTGTGATCTTCTAAATGAATAAAATCTGCATCGTTAGAAATTCCGTCTGTAAAAACAGGAATATTAGAAAGTTGCCCGTAACTCCCTTCTACGCCAAACTCTGGTAGACGCTGGCGTTTAGCATCGATAATCTTCTCTTTTCCAATTTCGGTATCAAAACCACTAAGCCGAATTTCTTTGCTATAGGTATTGGCTCGGCTCCAAGCTTCTTCTAAACTTAAAGGAATGCTGTCTTTCAAAACCTGCGCACTTGCTATTTTACTCATACTTAGAGAGAAAAAGCAAAATAGCAGGCAAGCTGAAATCTTATGTGTCATCTTAAATTTCATTTTGCAAATTTCAGCTGAATTATTAAGGCTTATTTTCAAAAAACAGACAAATATTTTATAATTTCAGCCAATATAAATTAGTCTATATGCATCCATTTTTAGAAAAAGTAAAACGTGATAGCGAAAGTTTCTTTGTATATCACACTAAAATTGAAGAAAGCTTGCCGATGCATAGTCACCAAAAACATCAGTTCAGTTATGTTGAAGGAGGTGTGGCTTTTTTAAATACGAGAAACAAATCTTATTTTTTTCCCGCAAGGCATTTTATTTGGATTCCGGCAGGAAGGGAGCATAATGTAACTTCGCGGACTTCAGTAAAAATGATCCGGAATATTTTTTTTCCGAAATGGATTATTCCTCAGGATCATCATTTGCAAGAACACGGCGGCATTTTTCCTGTAACTAATCTTCTAATGGAAATGATTTATTATACCGCCAATTGGCGAGGTGATATCACTAAAAAAGATAGTGCAGAATTTGAGTTTTTAATCGCGATGAAAAACATTGTACTAAATGTGGCTGAAAATCCCTTACCGATCGTATTACCTACTACAGAAAATAAAGTTTTACGACCGATTTTAAAATACATACATCTTAACATCGACCAGGATTTATATGTAGATAAAATTGCTGAAGAATTTGGACAAAGTCCGCGTACACTTTCTCGTTTATTTCAAAAAAATATGGAGACTTCTTTTTTACAGTATGTAAAACTTACTCGAATTATAAAAAGTATGGAGTTGCTTTTACAAACCGAATTTTCTATTACTGAAATTGCTTATAGCTGCGGTTACAACAGTATTTCAGCCTTTAGTTATGCTTTTCAGCAATTAATTCATCGTTCTCCAAATGAGTTTAGAAAACAGAATGTTTAGAAAAATAAAAAACCTCACAAGTTTTGAAAACTTGTGAGGTTTTATCTAAAATCTCAGATCTAGCTGCTATAAATCAAACTTAATTCCCTGTGCTAACGGTAATTCAGTTGTGTAATTGATGGTATTGGTTTGTCTACGCATATAAACTTTCCAAGCGTCAGAACCACTTTCACGCCCGCCACCGGTTTCTTTTTCACCTCCAAAAGCACCACCAATTTCAGCACCGGAAGTTCCGATATTTACATTGGCAATTCCACAATCTGAACCTTCAACAGATAAGAAACGCTCTGCTTCTCGTAAATTATTGGTCATAATTGCTGAAGATAATCCCTGGCGAACGCCGTTTTGTAAATCCAATGCATTGCTCACATCTCCCTTATACTTCATAATGTATAATACCGGAGCAAATGTTTCGTGTTGCACGATTTCAAAATGATTCTCAGCTTCAGCAATGGCAGGTTTTACATAACAACCGCTTTCATAACCTTCACCATCTAAAACGCCTCCCTCAACTAAAACTTTTCCGCCTTCATCCACTACTTTTTCTAAGGCATTTTGGTAATTCTTAACGGCATCTTTATCGATTAACGGTCCTACGTGATTGTTTTCATCTAATGGATTACCAATTTTAATTTGCTTGTAAGCATCAACCACCGCATTTTTTACTTTATCGTAAATATCTTCGTGAACAATTAAACGACGCGTAGAAGTACAACGTTGTCCGCAAGTTCCTACGGCTCCAAAAACAGCACCGATCACGGTGTTTTTAATATTCGCATCTGGAGTAACAATAATAGCGTTATTACCGCCTAATTCTAACAAAGATTTTCCTAAACGACCGGCTACTTCTTTGGCTACAGTTTTCCCCATTCGGGTAGAACCGGTTGCTGAGATTAACGGAATACGTTCATCTTTCGTCATCATTTCTCCTACGGTATAATCTCCTGTAATTAAACAAGAAATTCCTTCTGGCACTCCATTTTCAGAAAATACACGCGCGGCAATATTTTGACAAGCTACAGAAGTTAATGGTGTTTTTTCTGAACCTTTCCAGATACAAGCATCGCCACAAACCCAAGCTAAAGCCGTATTCCAAGACCAAACCGCCACCGGAAAGTTAAAAGCAGAGATAATTCCCACCACTCCTAATGGATGATATTGCTCATACATACGGTGACCACGGCGTTCTGAATGCATTGTTAATCCGTGTAACTGACGAGAAAGACCTACGGCAAAATCGCAGATATCGATCATTTCCTGAACTTCCCCTAAACCTTCTTGGTAAGATTTCCCCATTTCATAAGAAACGAGTTTCCCTAGTGGCTCTTTTAAGCGCCGTAATTCGTCATTAAATTTTCTTACAATTTCGCCTCGCTGTGGTGCCGGCATGGTTCGCCATTCTTTGAAACCTTTTGTAGCAGTAGTAATTACTTTTTCGTAGTCATCTGCGGTAGTGGCTTTTACTTCTCCTATTAAAGCACCATCTACCGGTGAGTAGGATTCGATGATTTCTCCGTTAGAAAAGAAATCTTTTCCGGTAGAAGTTCCATTATTTATTTCTTGCAGCCCTAATTCTTCTAAGGCTTTATCTATTCCAAAATCTTTTGCGATTTTACTCATTTTCCTTTTCTGTGTAAATAATTTATTCGTCTTCTTTAGCAATAAAGCGTGGATCTACCGGCATTACTTCACCGCAATTATCACAGGTTCTCAACTCTTTGCTCTCGTAAAAATGTTTAAAATGTTTTAAAAAATCTACTTCGATATCTTCTAAAGGGAAGTACACTTCATACAATTTGTGATTGCAATTATCACAATGCCAAAGCAATCCGTCCTTACCTTCTAAATGCGCTCTTTTGCGTTCTACAACCAATCCCAAAGAACCTTCTTCTCTAACCGGTGAATGCGGAATCTTACCAGGGTTTAGATACATATCGCCAGGTCCTAACTCCATCGTTCTCTTCTGTCCATCTTCCTGAATATTTACCTGGATATTCCCCTCTAATTGATAGAATAATTCTTCAGTTTCATTATAATGATAATCCTTTCTAGCATTAGGCCCGGCAACGATCATCACAATAAAATCTCCCGCATCTCTATACAAATTTCGATTTCCAACAGGTGGTTTTAAAGTATCTCTGTTTTCTTCGATCCACTTATTAAGGTTAAAAGGTTTAGCTACAGCCATATTCTAAATTTTGAACCTAAAATTACATAATATGAGCAAAAGAAAATCAAGATTCAATAAATATCTGTCAATTTAATAGATATATCCCACTCAAAGAGAGAGCAGGTTTTTAAGCTTTTGGGCGTTTAGGCAAAACGCGCTGCTTTTTGCCTACCGTGCTATCCGTTGCAAGTCCGCACCGCCAAAAAAGGCGCTTTACGGGCTTTTCACTCCTATCACTAACGCGGGTTTAAACATTTCAATTAATTTATATAACTTCAGGCCATGCAAAACCTAATATTCCATGAAAAAACTACTTTTTTTTTTTAGCATTTTCGCCTTTATTTCCTGTGGAGAAACTTCAGAAAATGAAACCTCAGCAACTTCTACTTCCGAAGAAAAAATATCAGAAAAAATAAAAGACAGCATTCCTAATTTTGGGATTGTAATTCACGGTGGGGCCGGGACGATCCTTAAAGAAAATATGACCGATTCTTTAGAAAATGCGTACAAAGCAAAATTAGAAGAAGCCATAAAAACTGGTCACAAAATTTTAGCTAATGGCGGCACCGCGATCGAGGCGGTACAACGCACGATAAATGTAATGGAAGATTCGCCATTATTTAACTCGGCCAAAGGAGCGGTTTTTGCCAATGACGAAACCAACCAGCTCGACGCATCGATCATGGACGGTGAAACTTTAAATGCCGGTGCGATTGCGGGTGTTACGAATGTAAAAAATCCGATAAATTTGGCGTACGAAGTCATGGAAAATTCAGAACATGTATTACTGGCAGGAAAAGGCGCCGAAGAATTCGCAGAGCAACGCGGAATAGAAATTGTTGATCCTAGCTACTTTTATACAGAAAACCGCTTTAAAAGTTTACGACGTTTAAAAGAGCGAGAAGCTAAAAAGGCAGGAAATAAAACAGTGGCGAACTACGACAGTTTTATAAAAGATTCCAAATTTGGAACTGTGGGTTGTGCGGCTTTAGATAAAAACGGAAATCTTGCGGCGGGAACTTCGACCGGCGGAATGACCAATAAAAAGTGGAATAGAATTGGCGATTCTCCCATAATTGGTGCAGGAACTTATGCAAATAATGCCACCTGTGCAGTATCTTCTACCGGCTGGGGAGAGTTTTTTATTCGTGGTGTTGTAGCTTATGATATTTCAGCTATAATGGAATATAAAGGCTTGAGTTTACAAGAAGCGGCAGCAGAAGTTATTCAGAAAAAAATACCTAAAATGGGCGGTGATGGCGGAATCATAGCCATAGATAACGATGGAAATGTTGCGATGGAATTTAATACCGCCGGCATGTATCGCGCCAGCATGAATAAAAAAGGAGAATTAAATCTAGGTATTTACGGAGAATAATTATAAAAAAGTACCGTACTTCTTTATAATTATAACTTTCTATTTTTCAATATTTTGAAGGTTTTTGTAGAAATACTAAAAATTTTCAGTTATTAAATTTTTAATTGAACGACTAAGCGCTTTCTCTAAAATGAATTTATATAAAAAGCCTATTAATTAATGAAGATCTTCTTTTCTCTGCTGTTTTTTTGTTTTCTGAATACTCTCAATGCTCAAGGTCTTACCAAGGAAACCTTGAAAGACAGTCTTGCTACATTGCCTTCTTTTACCATCCATAAAGACAATTATTTTATTACAGGAATTCCCACGCATACTGGTATAAGTAAACAAACTGCAGATGCTAAATATCAAATAAGTTTTAAGCAGCTAATTTTCAGAAAAAAAGTGCCGCAGGATTCTTATTTATATATAAAATACACACAAAAAGCATTTTGGAATGTTTACGAATTTTCCAGCCCTTTTGAAGAGATAAACTTTAACCCGGGAATTGCTTATTCTAAATACTTTTATGATAAAAGCGGTAAAGTAAATTCTCTTGGAACTTTGGCTTTAGAACATGAATCTAACGGGCGTGATAGTATTTACTCTCGTAGCTGGAATTTTGTATCCTTAGATTTCAATCTGGCTATTAATGATAAACTAATCGCCGGGGTAAAAGGGTGGATTCCTTTTTCGTACAAAGAAGGCAATCCAGATTTGATGGATTATTCAGGATACGGCCAGTTAAATTTTGATTACGAGTTTATCCCAAACAAGCTTTATGCACAATTAATGATTCAAAAAGGATTATCCTGGGATTGGAAAGGAGCTGCACGACCACGTATTTTATACAATCCTTTTAATAGCGTAAATCAGTTTTTAGTCTTAGAATGGTTTACGGGCTACGATGAAAATCTTATCGAATACGATCAATATCGCAGTGTTATTCGGATAGGCTTTCTCTTAAAGAGCAACGAGCTTGACTTTCTGCGCAGTAACAAATAATTAACTTTTTTTTAAGTTTAATTAGTTCGGTAGTTTCCGAACCAATCATACCTTTGCATCTCAAATTTTTTAAATATGAGTTGTTGTTCAGAGGAAAAAAGCCAGTTGATTGAAGAGATAGGTGTGCACTTCGAGCAGATTCATCAATTAGCTCCATTAGCGGCAAGAATCTATGCTATAATGATTCTCTCGCCAAAAGACGGGCATACTTTCGATGAAATTTTAGAGATCACAAGCGCGAGCAAAAGTTCAGTTTCTACGCATCTCAACCATCTTTTACAACTAAAGAAAATAGAATATTTCACGAAATCTGGAGATAGGAAACGATATTTTAGAGCGAGCACATTCTACTTAAAAAACACCCTCGAAGAATATCATCTAAACATTTCTGAAGAGATTAAATTGATGGACAAGATTATAAACTTCAATATAAAAAATAACAATCAAAAATTTCAAACAAATGGACAAACAGCATTGCTCTTTAGAGAATATCTAGAGTCTCAAAAATTGAATATTGAGGATGTTATACAAAAAATGTCGAAAATAAAAAGCTAATAATCTTTACCCCTAATTATAAAAAAAATGAGAAAAATTAAAGCTTATATAGGTTTTGTCGCCGGAGTTCTCATGCTCGTATCTTGCGGAGAAGACAAATCAAACCAGCAACAGGCGCAAGGCCAAAAACAACAGGCAATGCCTTATCCTGTAATTACTATTCCCACAAAAACACTAACAGGATATAACTCTTACCCTACCAGAATTGAAGGTATTGTAAACAGTGATGTACGTGCAAAAGTGCAGGGATATATTCAGGAAGTATTAGTGGATGAAGGTGAACGTGTTAAAAAAGGACAACCCCTTTTTAAGTTAGAAACTCAATCACTAACACAAGATGCTAATGCTGCAAAAGCTAGCGTTAACGCTGCCCAGGTAGAAGTTGATAAAATTAAACCTCTAGTTGAAAAAGAAATCGTAAGTGAAGTTCAGTTGGAAACTGCCAAAGCCAATCTAGAACAGGCTAAAAGTAAATACGAAGGTATTACCGCTAATATTGGCTACGCTACCGTAAAAAGTCCTGTTGATGGCTATGTAGGTTCGATAAGATTAAGACAGGGAACCTTAGTAGGCCCATCAGATTCTACACCTTTAACTACGGTTTCTGATATTGAAAAAGTATATGCTTACTTTTCTATGAACGAGTCTGATTACTTAGATTTCATACAATCTACAGAAGGAGAAAACCGCCAGGAAAAAGTAAATAATTTTCCTGAAATTAGTCTTGTGCTAACTAATGGTGAGACCTACGAAGAAAAAGGAAAAATCCAAACAGTAACAGGACAGGTTAATCAAAATACCGGTACGGTTAGCTTTAGAGCGATCTTCGATAATCCAAATCAGCTTATCACCAACGGTAACAGCGGTACTATTAAGATACCCGTAACATATAAAGAAGTTCCGGTAGTTCCACAAAACTCAACTTTCGAGCAACAAGGAAGCATTATGGCTTATAAAGTTGCCGATAGCAACAAAGTGGATGCTATAAGAATAAAGACCAAAGCGAATGTTGGTAATTTATATGTGATCTCTTCTGGATTAAAAGAAGGCGATAAAATAGTAGCAAAAGGCGCTGGAAAACTTAGACCTGGTGCCACTGTAAAACCGCAAGAAGTGCCATTTGATAGCATCGCAAAGCCGGTAGATCAATTATTTCAATAATCCTTAGATAACAAAAATAATGCTTAAAACATTTATAGAAAGGCCCGTCCTCTCTACAGTGATATCTATTATCATTGTTATTTTGGGAGTTCTGGGACTTAGCAATTTACCAATAGAGCAATACCCTGATATTGCACCTCCAACGGTAAAAGTATCTGCTACCTATACAGGTGCCAGTGCAGAAACTATTCTGGAAAGTGTAATTATTCCTATTGAAGAGCAGATAAACGGGGTAGAAGGAATGACCTACATTACTTCTAGTGCGACCAATAACGGTACTGCTGAAATTACTGTTTATTTTGAACAGGATACAGATCCCGATATCGATGCGGTAAACGTACAAAACAGGGTTGCCCTTGCCAATCCATTATTACCACAAGAGGTAACACAAGCTGGTGTAACTACACAAAAACAGCAGACAAGTTCGCTGATGTTTATGTCTTTTTATACCACTAACCCTAATTACGACGCAACATTTTTAAATAATTATCTAAATATTAATGTTGTTCCTGAATTTAAAAGGGTCTCTGGTGTTGGTGATGTTAATGTATTTTCTCGCCAGGATTACGCCATGCGAATTTGGCTAAAACCAGAACGATTAACAGCTTATGATCTTGTTCCATCAGATGTAATTTCAGCCTTAAACGAACAGAGTTTAGAAGCTGCTGCTGGTACTTTAGGACAAAATAGTGGAGAAACCTTTTCTTACACCATAAAATATCCCGGCCGTTATAAAGAAGAAGGGCAGTACGAAGATATTATCATCAAAGCGCTTGGAAACGGAGAATTTCTTAGACTTAAAGATGTTGCAGATATTCAATTAGATGCACAATCTTACCAGGTAAGCTCTAATACGTTAGGTAATCCTAGTGTTAGTATGGCTGTTTATCAAACCAAAGGTTCAAATGCTCAGGAAATCATCGAAAGTATTAAATCTCGTTTAGAAGAGTTAAAAAAAGATTTTCCTGAAGGAATCGAAGTTTTTATCCCTTATGATACCAATGAATTCTTAAATGCTTCTATCGAAAAAGTAGTACATACACTTGTTGAAGCATTTATATTAGTATTTATTGTAGTATTTATTTTTCTACAGGATTTCAGATCTACACTTATCCCTGCTATTGCAGTACCGGTTTCGATTATAGGTACATTTTTCTTCCTGAATCTTTTTGGATACTCCATAAACTTACTAACGCTATTTGCCTTAGTACTAGCGATTGGTATTGTGGTAGATGATGCAATTGTGGTTGTAGAAGCCGTCCACGCCAAATTAGATGAAGGTGCAAAAACTGCAAAAGGCGCTACTATAAATGCCATGGAGGAAATTTCAGGTGCAATTATTTCTATTACCCTAGTAATGGCCGCTGTATTTATACCCGTAACTTTTATTACAGGACCAACAGGTGTATTTTATGAGCAATTTGGTATTACTTTGATTGTAGCCATTGCGATTTCTGCAGTAAATGCATTAACACTTAGTCCCGCGTTGTGTGCTTTATTCTTAAAACCACATAATGAGCATGAGGATGAAAATAAGAAAAAGAACTACTTACAGCGATTCTATGCAGCCTTCAATAGAGGCTTTAACGCTACTATTAATCGCTATGGTAAATCCTTACAATTCCTTTATAAAAATAAATGGATTACGGTTTTAATTTTGATATTATCAGGAGTTGGAATTTGGTGGACAGCTACAACTACACCTACTGGATTTGTTCCTAATGAAGATAGAGGGATTGTATTTGCCAACGTAGAATTACCAGCCGGTTCTTCTTTAGATAAAACTCATGCAGTTACTGAAGAGCTTTACAATAAAGTAAAAAATATACCAGGTGTTCAGGGATTAAATATGGTAGATGGATTTAGTTTATTGAACGGCCAGGGTAGTAACTATGCTTTAGGATTTATAAAACTTGACAATTGGAGTGAACGTGGTGAAGACTCATTATCTGTTGAAGCCATTACAGGAAAACTATTTGGCACAGCTGCTACCATACCAGATGCCAATATCATATTTTTCTCTCCTCCTAGTATTCCAGGATTTAGTTCGTCCTCTGGTGTTGAAGTGAACTTGCTAGATCGTTCTAGTGGTAGTTTTAAGGATCTGGATAAGGCCAACCAGGAATTCATGCAAAACATCATGTCGCATCCAGAGGTGCAATATGCACAAACGGCTTTCAACACCAATTATCCTCAATATCAAATGGATATTAATATCCCACTCGCTAAGCAAACGGGAGTGACCATAAGTGATATTTTCGCAACAATGCAGGGATATATTGGAGGAATTTATGCAGCAGATTTCTCTAGATTTGGTAAACAATATCGCGTTTATATGCAGGCTTATCCTAATGCCAGAGCAGATAAAGATGACCTTAACCAAATGTTTGTTCGTACAAGTTCAGGAGAAATGTCTCCGCTTAGTGAATATGTGAGTTTAGAGAGAGTTTATGGCCCTCAATCTGTAACAAGGTTCAACCTTTTTAACTCTACTAAGTTAACGGTAGCTATGAATCCAGGGTTTAGTTCTGGTGATGGTATTGATATTGTAAACGAAGAGATAAGCAAGTTAGGCTCTAATTATACCACAGCTTATTCTGGGCTTACAAGAGAAGAAGTTAGCGCTGGTAGCCAAACAATCCTAATCTTTATTCTTTGTGTGGTATTCGTTTATTTCCTTTTAGCGGCACAATACGAAAGTTATTTACTTCCATTTTCTGTAATTCTTTCTTTACCGCTAGGTATTTTTGGAGCATATATAAGTACTAAGCTTATGGGACTGGAAAATAATATTTACTTCCAGATTGCTTTGATCATGCTGGTTGGACTGTTGGCGAAGAATGCAATTCTAATTGTAGAATTCGCAATCCAACGTAGAAGAAACGGAGAGTCTATTGTAGATGCCGGGATTGATGGTGCAAAAGCCCGTTTGAGACCTATTCTTATGACATCCTTCGCCTTTATTTTAGGATTAATGCCGTTGGTATTAGCCTCTGGTGTAGGAGCAGAAGGAAACCGATCTATAGGAACAGGAGCTGTTGGAGGATTACTTATAGGAACGATCTTAGGAGTTTTCGTAATCCCTATTCTATTTATCCTTTTCCAATGGTTGCAGGAAAAAATAGGAAAGAAGCCTGAAGCCGTAGAACAAACAGAATCTTAGAAATAAATTTAAAGATGAAAAAATACATCAGTTTTAAATTTCTGGTATTCCCAATACTTTTATGTAGTCTGCAATCTTGTTTTGTAGCTAAAGAATACGAAAGACCAGAAGTTGTTAAAGAAGAAAACTTCAGAACAGATAATCTGCCACAGGATAGTATTACTATGGCAGATGTCTCTTGGAGAGATTTATTCACCGATCCTGTTTTACAACAATACATTGAAGAAGGATTGGAGAATAATATCGATATTAGGGTAGCTTTACAGCAAATTCTTGCTTCAGAAGCATACCTTAAACAAGGAAAAGCAGGTTATTTCCCTACATTAAATGGTAACGCTACTTTTACGAGAAACTATTTTTCTAAAAATAGCCAGATGGGGTTACAATTAGGGAACGTTCCCAGTGGATCTATAGGAGATCATATAGATCAATATGAGATTTCTGGAAACCTCTCTTGGGAAGCTGATATCTGGGGTAAAATTAGAAGCAACAAAAGAGCTTACGAAGCCAGTTACCTTCAAAGCGTTGCTGCTCATCAGGCAGTAAAAACGCAACTTATTTCTAGTATTGCGACAACTTATTATAATTTGCTTTCTTTAGACGAGCAGATTAAAGTAACCAAGCAAACGATAGAAAACCGTAAAAATAGCCTTGAAACCAACAAAGCGTTAAAAGAGGCTGGAAACGTTACTGCCGCTGCCGTAAAGCAAACAGAAGCTCAAGTATATACGGCACAGGCGATCTTAATAGATCTTAAAAATGATATGCGATTGATGGAAAATAGCATGTCTATCCTACTGGGTAAAGCCCCTATGGAAATAGAGAGAACGGAATTATCTGATCAGAAAATAACGACTGAATTAAAAATCGGTGTTCCAACTCAGCTACTAAGAAATCGCCCAGATGTGATCCAGGCTGAGTATAATCTTTGGAATGCATTTGAACTTACTAATGTAGCCCGAGCAAATTTCTATCCGTCATTAACGATCACAGCTACTGGTGGATTGCAAAGTTTGGATGCAGGAGATTTATTTGATACCAACTCACTGTTTGCAAATATAATTGGGGGCTTAACACAACCTATTTTTAACGGTCGCCAAATAAGAACGCAGCACGAAGTTGCAGAAGCTCAACAAGAGCAAGCACGTTTAAATTTTAGACAGGCGATTCTTACTGCAAGCCAGGAAGTATCTGATGCGCTTTATAATTACGAGGCTGCGAGTGAAAAAATAGAGGTTAAAGAAAAAGAATTTGACGCCTACAGCACTGCAACAGATTATTCTGAGCAATTGCTTAATAATGGATTAGCGAATTACCTTGAAGTATTAACTGCAAGAGAAAATACGCTGAATTCTAGATTAGACCTTATTAATGCTAGATATACGCAACTAAATTCTTTAGTTAATTTATACGAAGCATTAGGTGGTGGATGGCAATAATTTGAATTTTTGTTAATTGTTGGAAATAGCCCCGTTTTTTTCAAAGAATCGGGGCTGTTTTATAATATTTATTTTTTTCAGAAATAAAGACAGTGCATTAAAAAGTTATACTTTTGCTTATCCGATTTTTTTCATCAATCATCACAAATTCTTCGAATATAAATAACAAAGTTTATGGGGAAATTTTACGCTATAAATTTTTATAGTTTTTCTAATCAACATCCATTTTTAAGCAAAATCCTTAAACAAATTATTTTCTGGATTTTAGCTTATGGGCTGTTGTTTCTAATAATTCATCTTACCGCGTTATCTGTTCTACAGGCTATTGGCAAATCAACCAATATTTCAATTACAGGTGTGTTGACTCTATTTTTAGGATTAGGTGCATTTTTAGGTGTTGCTCTTGGATTTATTGACCATTTTCTAAAAAATTATATCTTCAGAAATCGATCTTTAGGATTTAATATTCTGGCGGGTGGTATTCTTTATTTTTCTGTGCTAACCTTTATTATATCTTTTATAAGATACGTGGTTGTAGAATATGCCGATGATTCATTCTTAAACGAATACACTGAAAATATTATTAGAATGAATTGGAAATTCTACAATATTATCATTCTAAGTTATACGTTGTTTATGACTTTGGTTCTAAGTTTTATCAACCAGATGACGAACAAATTTGGTCCTGGCCTAATTTTACCATTTTTATTGGGAAAGTTCCGTTATCCAACCGAGGAGAATCGACTTTTTATGTTTCTGGACTTAAAAGATTCAACACAATTAGCAGAAAAGCTAGGACATGTACAATACAGCGCATTTATCCAGGAAAGCTTTATGGACATCAATCAAATGGTAAAAAAGCATAACGCGCAAATCTATCAATATGTTGGAGATGAAGTTGTAATAGGTTGGCCATTAAAATGGTTTGATTCTACTGAAGCAATAAGATTTTTCTTTGCCGTCCACAATCGATTTCAGCAGAAAAAAGAACATTATCTTAAATCATACAATCATGTTCCCGTGTTTAAAGCAGGAGCTCACCAAGGATTGGTTACAGCTGTAGAAGTTGGAGACATAAAACGTGAAATTGCTTATCACGGTGACACTTTAAATGTGGCTGCCAGAATTGAAGGCCTATGCAAAACCTATGATAAATTAATTTTGATTTCTGGTAAAGTAAACGAGAACTCAAAAATTTCTAAGGAGTTTGAAGTAAAGCCTCTAGGACCGCAAAAACTGGAAGGAAGAAAAATGAGTGTAGATGTTTTCTCTATTACTGAAAAATAAGGCAAAAACTTAACAATTTTGAATTTTCCAATGATCTTGAATTTGCTAAATTTACCTAAAACCAATAATTAATGAGCACCTTTGGAGACATCATCGCCGATGAAAAACCTGTTTTAATTGACTTTTATGCAGATTGGTGTGGTCCTTGCAAAACGCTTGGCCCAATATTAAAAGAGGTGAAAACAGAATTGGGAGAAGACATCAAAATCATCAAAATTGATGTTGATAAAAATCAACAACTTGCCGCCAAATATCAGGTGAAAGGTGTTCCCACAATGATGCTTTTTAAAAATGGCGGGCAACTTTGGAGACAATCTGGTGTTTTACAAAAACAAGAGATTATTGATATTATTAAATCTAAAGCTTGATTTTATTGCATCTATAATCCTAAATCTTCAATAGAGAAAACTCCTATTTTAGAAAAATTAGACTTCATATTTTCGAATTTTTCTACAGAAAAAAAGAATAAAAACGCCTAATATTGATTCTAAACTACCAGTTTTTATAAGGATTTTTAATTAGTTGAGAATTGTAATATTTGGCTTGCCCAGTTACTTCGTCACCCAACCAATCTGGTTTTTTAAAAATCTCTTTTTCACTTAAAAGTTCTACTTCAGCAACAATTAAACCTTCATTTTCGCCGTAAAATTCATCTACTTCAAAAGTATGAGCATCAGATTTTACTAAAAACCGAGTTTTATCGATCATTCCGGGTTCACAAAGTTTCAGTAATTCTTCAGCTTCATTCTTATCGATTTGCTTTTCCCATTCAAAACGAGTTAATCCCGCTTCATTATTCTTCCCTTTTACTGTAATATAGGCTTCTTCATCTCTTATTCTAATTCTTACTGTACGCTCGGGATTTGTATTTAAAAAACCTTGTTGTATTCGGCTTTTGTTATATGCCGCTTTTTTAAAATCTTCAGAATTCACTAAAAATTTACGCTCAATTTCTACCATCGTATGTTGTTGCGAGTTCGCTTATTTTATTCGATTTAATTATCGAATCTGGATATCCATAATTAGCAACTTCGATCATCGTTTTTGCAATATGAATCGATTTTACAGATCGATATTTTTTTAATTTCCCTACAAGCATAAAATTAAAAATTTTAAAAGCATGCGTGGCAAGTTTTTCAAAAAAACGCTTTTCTGTTCGATCACCAACAATTAATGCAGGTCTGATAATATAAATATTGGGAACATTTTTTACCATGACATCCTGCTCCATTTTACCTTTTGTTTGATTATAAAAGATTTTACTATTCGCATCGGCTCCCATAGCAGAGATTACGATAAAACATTCTGCATTATTTTTGGCTGATAGTTTTGCTGCAGTGACAGGAATCCCATGATCTATTTTTTTGTAGGTTTCTTTATCGGGCGTTTTGGATTTAGTGGTACCGATACAGCAAAAGACATGATCGGCTATAAAATTGTCCTTATAATCTTCTAATTTAAATAGATCGACCAGATGCTCTTCAAGCTTCGCATCTTTTCTTCCTAAACTACTTCTGGAAAATAACTTTATCTTGGAATACGTGTTATTCTTAAGAAGTTCTTCTACCAAATTTCCGCCTGTTAAACCAGTAGCGCCCAATACAATTGCTGTCTTTTGCATACTCTAAGATTAATATACAACTAAATATAAGCAATTAAAGCAACTGTGCTTTTAGGATGGATGGTTTTAGCATTAAATTTGCAGTATAGTGAAAATGCGCAAGATTATTCATATCGACATGGATGCGTTTTACGCTTCTGTAGAACAGCTGGACAATCCCGAATTAAGAGGGAAACCCATCGCCGTTGGCGGGAGTTCACAACGTGGTGTTGTGAGTGCTGCTAGTTACGAGGCTAGAAAATATGGCGTAAAAAGTGCAATGAGTAGTGTTATTGCTAAAAGAAACTGCCCAGAGCTCATCTTCGTTAAAACCAGATTTGATCGTTATCGTGAGCTTTCGCAGCAAATTAGAAGTATCTTTTTTGAATATACAGATCTTGTAGAACCATTATCATTAGATGAAGCGTATCTTGATGTAACAAGCAATAAAAAAGGAAATCCCAGCGCCACCATGATTGCCAAAGAGATTCGGGCTAAAATCAAGGAAAAAACGGGATTAAATGCTTCGGCAGGAATTTCAATTAACAAGTTTATTGCAAAAGTAGCAAGTGATTTTAATAAGCCTAATGGGCAAAAAACTGTAAATCCTGAAGAAGTTGAGACATTTTTAGAAGCACTGGAAATAAGAAAGTTTCATGGTGTTGGAAAAGTGACTGCTGAAAAGATGTACAGACTTGGAATATTTACCGGAAAAGATCTAAAATCGAAATCTGAGGAATATCTTGCAGAACATTTTGGCAAACACGGTTCCTATTATTATAATGTTGTACGTGGTATTCATCTAAGCGAAGTTAAACCTAATAGAATGCGAAAATCACTTGGTGCAGAGCGCACATTTAGCGAAAATATATCTTCAGAAATATTTATGCTGGAAAAGCTGAATAGTATTGCTGAGGAGATTGAAAAGAGATTGAAAAAAAGTAAAGTTGCCGGAAAGACTGTGACACTTAAAATAAAATACAGTGATTTTAGTTTACAAACACGTAGTAAAACAATCTCTTATTTTATTTCAAGTAAAGACCTCATTTTAGAGCTCGCTAAAGAGCTTTTGTACCAGGAAAAGATGAAAGATTCTGTGCGGCTCTTGGGGATTTCACTTTCTAATTTAAATACAGATAAACCCTCTAAAAAGGAAGAAGAACAGAAAGAAATAATTGTTCAGTTGAAGTTCGATTTTTAAATAGAATCAGCAAAAAAGCTAGTAAACTATCTATTTGCAAGCAAACAACCCATTTGTTAGCAACAAATTTACCATTTAAAGGCAAGCCTTGGGGATATAAACCCCTTTGGCGATACCAATAAAAAAAGCTCCGAAAAATCGGAGCTTTTTTTATATAAAATTGAATCTAAGATTATTCTATTTCAGAAACTCTAAGCGTATTTACCATTCCTTTAGAGGTAATTGGCATAGCAGCCAGGTTGATCGTAAAATCTCCCTGTTCTACAAAACCATCTGATTTTGCGATACTGTTGATGTCATCTATAGTTTCATCTGTTGTACTGTATTTGTCGTAATAAAACGCCTGAACTCCCCATAGTAAACTAAGACGATTAAGGATAGTTCTATTAGAAGTAAATACAAGAATATGGCTTTCTGGACGCCAAGCTGAAATTTGGAAGGCCGTATAACCACTATTAGTTAGCGTACAAATTGCTTTAGCCTTAATTTCGTTAGCCATATGTGCTGCATGATAACAAATAGATTTAGTTATATATCTTTTTGTGCGAACATGTGGCGGCTCATGCGGAACTTTAATTAACGGCGAATTCTCTACACTCCTTAAAATTGAAGCCATTTTTTCGATAACCTGAACTGGATATTGCCCTACTGAGGTTTCTCCACTTAACATAACTGCATCAGCTCCATCCATAACAGAATTTGCTACATCATTAACTTCTGCTCTAGTTGGTGTTAAACTGGTAATCATGGTTTCCATCATTTGGGTTGCGATGATCACCGGTATACGGGCTTTTTTAGCTACAAGAACTAATTTTTTCTGAATTAATGGAACTTCTTGCGCAGGAATTTCAACTCCTAAATCACCTCGAGCTACCATTAACCCATCACAATAAGCCGCAATTTTTTCTATATTCTCAACACCTTCTGGCTTTTCAATCTTAGCAATAATCGGTATTTTATATTCCGTATGCTCTTTTATTAAATCCTGAAGTTCAATAATATCTTTCTCATGTCTAACGAAAGAAAGTGCAATCCAGTCTACCTTTAAGCTACATGCAAATTTTGCATCCTCCACGTCTTTCTCGGTAAGCGCCGGTAAAGAAATATTTGTATTAGGAAGATTAACGCCCTTATTAGATTTTAAGGGACCACCCTGAATTACTTTTGCTTTAACTTCGTTTTCTTTATTCGTGTTTACAACTTCGAATATTAATTTACCATCATCTAAAAGAACTCGCTCCCCTTCGTTCACATCTCTAGGAAAGGCAGCATAATTCATGAAAACACGTTCTTTAGAACCTTCAAATCGCTCTCCGGTAGCAAAAACAATTTCGTCTCCAGGTGACACCACGACACCTTCTTCCATTTTTCCAACTCGTAATTTCGGACCTTGTAAATCTGCAAGAATTGCAGCATTGTACCCTTTCTCTTCATTTAGCTCTCTAATCATTTGCACACGATCTTTTACATCACTGTAATCGGCGTGTGAAAAATTAATTCTAAACACATTTACTCCAGCTTGGAGCATATCGTTTAAAGTTTGTTTTGAGCTAGTTGCTGGCCCTAAAGTAGCAACTATTTTAGTCTTCTTATTTGTTGGCATTATTCAAAAATTAGATTTTGTTTGGATTTTAACTGATCCACATGGATCTTATAGGCAGCCTGTACCTGCGGAATACGTCCTATCTGGTTCACCAGTTGATGAACCTGTTGATCTTCTATATTTTCTTCTATCTTCAAAAAAAAATCAACTTTCTTATACTGAAGAATAAGATTAACCTCTAAGGGTCTTACTTCTTCTTCTAAAAACAGAGATCCGGCATTCAAAATTTTTCTGGATTCTCCTTTAAATTTATTACTCACCAGGCTATAATCTCTATAACTGCTAAGGTCTTTGTATGTAAATAAAGCATACATTGCCTGAACATCTTTATGATTGAAGTCTACATCAAACCGACTTCTCATCAATTTCAAATTTAAATATCGATTCAGCAAAAAAGCCATTTTATAAGGCTCTAAATTAGCATAAATCGCTATTAATTTAAAGTCCTCTTCTTCAATCTCTTCAAGCATCATTCGATGTGCATGCATGCTTATCTCACTTTATCGATAAAGATAAAATATCGATGACAAAATTAAAGGTTAAAATTGAATAATTTTCACAAATTTTAACGAAAACGTTGTAGTTTCAACGAATTTGACAAAAATTAATTGATTTTATTTTGAAGTGCATAATAAGCGCGCTTGGAAGCTTTTTCTTCCGCTTTCTTTTTAGAGGTAGCTCTAGCCTTTGCTATTACTTTTTTATCTATCCATAATTTTACAGCAAAATGTTTAAGCTCATCATTGCCGGTATCCTCGTAGACTTGATAATTAAATTCCTTTTTTTTCTTTTGGCACCATTCTATCAATAAGCTTTTGTAGCTTATTACGCGACCTTCTAAAGTCTCGATATCCACGTAAGGTTCTATTACCCGATAGTAAATAAATTTATTACAATACTTATACCCTCTGTCAAGATATATAGCACCTATCAAGGCTTCAAAAATATTACCATGAATATTTACCCCAAATTGATCATTAGGAATGTTAGATTTAACGAATTTAATTAAATTCATATCTTTTCCTAATTCATTTAAATGCTTCCTACTTACAATTTTAGAACGCATTTTAGTGAGGTAACCTTCATCTCCGTCTGGAACTTCTTTAAAAAGATGGGAGGCAATTACAGAACCAAGCATAGCATCGCCTAAGAATTCTAATCGCTCGTAGTTTATAGCGTTACCCTCTTTATCTTTAATGTTTAAAGAACGATGTGTAAAAGCTCTTTCATAGAAAGAAAGATTTTTTGGCCTAAAGCCAAGTAACTTATGGAGGGAATCAAAAAAATTCCCGCCCTTTGAAGAAGAACGGGAATTTAGTATGTTTCGAATAACACTCATTAAAGCGCTACTCGTTTAATTTTTTAAAAGCTACACAGGCATTATGCCCACCAAAACCAAATGTATTACTCATCACGATGTTTAAATCTCGTTTTTGAGGTTTATTTAAAGTTAGGTTTAACGAAGGATCTATATTTTCATCAACATTCTCGTGATTGATAGTTGGTGGCACAATACCATGCTGCATAGCCAGTATACTTGCTATTCCTTCTATCGCTCCAGCGGCACCTAAAAGGTGACCTGTCATCGATTTTGTTGAATTAATATTTATATTCTTCGCGTGATCTCCAAAAACTTTAGTAATAGCTTTCAACTCGGCTACATCACCTAAAGGTGTTGATGTACCATGAGTATTAATAGCATCGATGTCTTCAGGTTTTATACCTGCATTATGCAAACAGTTCTCCATCACTCTTACAACACCATTTCCTTCTGGATGTGGTGCCGTCATGTGATAAGCGTCTGAAGATAGACCACCGCCAATTACTTCAGCATAAATTTTAGCGCCTCTTGCTTTTGCATGCTCATATTCTTCTAATATAAGCGCACCGGCACCTTCACCTAGAACAAAACCATCACGAGTAGCATCAAAAGGTCTTGAAGCTGTCGCGGGACTTTCATTTCTGGTAGAAAGCGCATGCATGGCATTAAAACCTCCCATACCTGCAATTGTTACTGCAGCCTCTGAGCCTCCTGAAACAATTACATCACTATATCCCAATCTTATGTTATTCAATGCATCAATCATTGCATTGGCTGATGAGGCACAAGCCGACACCGTAGTGTAATTAGCGCCCATAAACCCATGTTTGATAGAGATATTACCAGGGGCAATATCAGCAATCATCTTAGGAATAAAGAAGGGATTAAATCTTGGAGTACCATCTCCCGCCGCGAAATTTAAAACTTCGTTTTGGAAGGTTTCCAATCCACCAATTCCAGCACCCCAGATAACACCAACACGATATTTATCTACCGTATTAAGATCTATACCAGAGTCTGCAATAGCTTCATCTGAAGCTACCATGGCATATTGGGTAAATTTATCCAGTTTTCTCGCTTCTTTTCGATCGAAGTGATCTAACGGGTTAAAATTTTTGAGTTCACAAGCGAATTTTGTTTTGAACTTTTCGGGGTCGAAATGCGTAATAGCGCCACTACCACTTTTACCATTAACCAAGCCGTCCCAATATTCGCTAATATTGTTACCGATTGGGGTAAGGGCACCCAAGCCCGTTATTACAACTCGCTTTAACTCCATATGGTTCTTTTAATTTTTATTTTTTCGCGTCTTCAATATAAGAAATTGCTTGACCAACTGTCGCGATATTTTCAGCTTGATCGTCTGGAATCTGAATATCGAATTCTTTTTCGAATTCCATGATTAATTCCACAGTATCTAATGAATCAGCACCTAAGTCGTTTGTGAAGCTTGCTTCATTAACAACCTCGTTCTCATCAACACCCAATTTGTCAACGATAATCGCTTTTACTCTTGATGCAATGTCAGACATAATATTTTATTTTAATTTTGATTAGGTGGCAAAAATAAAAAACTTTATTTTAAAACCGATTTTTACTTTAAAAATGTGAGGTGAATTTACATATTTTTCGATGAAAGAGATTAACTTTATATCCTAATAATTGTTAACAGCCTTATTTTGAGCGACCAACCACAAAATAACAACACAAAAAAAATAGTGATATTTGCTTCGGGTTCAGGAACGAATACCGAAAATATTATACGCCATTTTGAAAATTCTTCAAAAATAAATGTAGCAGCAGTTTTTTCTAACAAAAGAAATGCAAAAGTACTACGGCGTGCATACAATCATGATATAAAAGCATTGTATTTTGATCGAGATGCACTTTACCATTCTAATGAAGTTCTTCATGTACTAACAGATATAAATCCAGATCTTATCGTATTAGCAGGATTTTTATGGATGGTACCTACAAATATTATCGAAAATTTCCCAAATCGTATAATTAACATCCATCCTGCATTACTACCTAATTACGGAGGAAAAGGAATGTACGGCATGCGCGTTCATCAGGCTATCCTAAACAATAAAGAGAAAGAAAGCGGCATTACCATTCATTTTGTAAATGAAGATTACGACAAGGGTGAGCATATCTTTCAGGCTAAAACAATTATTGAAGAAAATGATTCTCCAGAAAGTCTTGCGTCTAAAATTCATGAGTTAGAGCATCATCATTTTCCGTTAGTAATCGAAAAAATTCTACTTAAAGAATCTTAAAAGTTGCAAGAACAAGTTCATATTTATACTGATGGAGCAGCCCGTGGCAATCCAGGACCGGGCGGTTATGGCATAGTGATGGAATGGGTAGGGAAGCCCTACAAAAAAGAATTTGCACAGGGATACAGACATACTACTAATAATAGAATGGAACTTTTAGCTGTTATCCACGCACTACAGAAGCTTAAAAAACCAAATTTAAATATCAGAGTATTTACCGATTCTAAGTATGTTGCAGATGCTGTTGAAAAAAAATGGGTGTTTGGATGGGAGAAGAAAAATTTTAAAGATCGTAAGAATGCAGACTTGTGGCAGGAATTCTTAAAAGAATATAGAAAGCATCAAGTTTCATTCACCTGGATTAAAGGTCACAACAACCACCCACAAAACGAAAGATGTGATGCTTTGGCAGTTACAGCATCCAAACAAAAAAGCCTTCCAGAGGATATTGGTTTTAAAAATTAAATTTGTAAACCTTCTAAATTAACTTTTGGTTTACAGCTTGAAAAACAAACTGTATATTTGCAGCATAATTTTTGAATGCAATTATGAGCAAACTAGTTATTGTAGGAACTGTAGCCTTTGATGCTATCGAAACTCCTTTTGGAAAAACAGATAAAATTCTTGGCGGTGCAGGGACTTACATTGGCCTTTCGGCTTCAAACTTTAATGTAGACAGTGCAATTGTATCTGTTGTTGGTGGTGATTTTCCTGAAAAATACCTAGACCTTCTTTCTTCAAAAAATATCAATATTGAAGGGATTGAGGTTATTAAAGAAGGTAAGACTTTCTTTTGGAGTGGAAGATATCATAACGACTTAAATACTCGTGACACTTTAGATACACAGCTTAATGTACTGGCCGATTTTAATCCGGTAGTTCCTGAAAATTATAAGGATGCGGAATATATAATGTTAGGAAACCTACATCCTTTAGTACAACTTAGCGTTTTAGAACAAGTTACCAACCCAAAATTAGTAGTTCTAGACACCATGAACTTTTGGATGGACAATGCTTTAGAAGAACTTAAGCAAGTAATCGCTAAAGTTGATGTTATCACCATTAATGATGAAGAGGCCAGACAACTTTCTGGTGAATTCTCTTTGATTAAAGCTGCAAGAGTGATTGAAAAAATGGGCCCAAAATATGTAGTAATTAAAAAAGGAGAGCATGGCGCTTTACTTTTCCATAAAGAAAATGTGTTTTTTGCCCCTGCCTTACCTTTAGAAGAAGTTTTTGACCCTACCGGAGCCGGAGACACCTTTGCGGGTGGCTTTATAGGTTATCTTGCACATTCTGAAGATATTTCTTTTGAAAATCTTAAAAATGCAATTATTTATGGCTCTAATTTAGCTTCGTTCTGCGTAGAGAAATTTGGAACCGAACGTATGAAAGAACTTTCGCCCGAAGAAATCGATAAACGATTAGAAGAATTTAAAAAACTCACACAGTTTAAAATAAATTAAAATAAACATACGCCCTGTAATTTCAGGGCTTTTTTTGTTACTAAGGCATAAACAAACCCCACACAGAGCAACAATACAATTATGAGTGACGCGATTAAACACGAATGTGGAATTGCACAGGTTAGGCTGTTAAAACCACTAGAATATTATAAAGAAAAATACGGTACTGCTTTTTACGGTGTAAATAAGATGTATCTTTTAATGGAAAAGCAGCATAATCGTGGGCAGGATGGTGCCGGTTTTGCCAGTATTAAACTTAATGTACAGCCTGGGGAACGTTATATAAGCAGAGTTCGCTCTAACCAATCGCAGCCAATACAGGATATTTTTGAGCAAATAAATCAGCGTATTAATGATGAAATGCAACAACATCCTGAATATGCCGATGATGTTGCGCTTCAGAAAAGAAAGATTCCTTATCTGGGCGAGTTATTTTTAGGGCATGTTCGATATGGCACATTTGGAAAAAATAGTATCGAAAGTGTACATCCTTTTCTAAGACAAAACAATTGGATGCATCGTAATCTTATTGTGGCTGGTAACTTTAACATGACCAATGTTAATCAGTTATTCAACAACCTCATTAAACTGGGGCAGCATCCAAAAGAAAAGGCAGACACCGTTACGATCATGGAAAAGATTGGCCACTTTTTAGATTCAGAAGTGCGCAAACTTTATAAAAAATTAAAGAAAGAAGGATTTACCAAGCAAGAAGCATCTCCTCATATTGCTGAACAATTAAATGTAGCCAAAATACTTAAAAAATCTTCTAAAGATTGGGATGGCGGTTACGCTATTGCCGGTTTAATGGGCCATGGTGATTCTTTTGTGTTGCGTGATCCATCGGGAATTAGACCTTGTTATTATTATAAAGATGACGAAGTTGTAGTAGTCGCTTCAGAACGACCAGTAATTCAAACCGTCTTCAATTTAAATTTTGAAGATATTAAAGAACTTGATCCTGGCCATGCGATTATTACCAAGAAAAACGGAGAGGTTTCTATCAAAAAAATCATAGAACCTTTAGAAAGAAAAGCATGTTCTTTTGAGCGTATTTATTTCTCTAGAGGTAGTGATGCTGAAATCTATAAAGAACGTAAAATGCTTGGTAGATTATTAATGCCTGAAGTTCTTAAGGCTATTAACTACGACACCATTAATACCGTTTTCTCTTTTATACCGAATACCGCAGAAACTTCTTTCTATGGAATGGTTGAAGCTGCACAGGACGAATTGAATCGCCAGAAAAATGAAGCGATCTTAGAAGAAAAGGAAACCTTAACAGACGAGCGACTTCAGCAAATTCTTGAGTATCGCCTAAGAACCGAAAAAATTGCTATTAAAGATGTAAAGCTAAGAACCTTTATTACTGAAGATAGCAGCCGTGATGATCTTGTAGCTCACGTATATGATGTTACCTACGGCGTTGTAAAACCAGAGGATAATTTAGTGATTATCGACGATAGCATTGTGCGTGGTACTACATTAAAGAAAAGTATCATAAAAATGATGGATCGCCTAAATCCTAAACAAATTGTAGTTGTTTCTTCTGCACCGCAAATTCGATACCCAGATTGCTACGGGATTGATATGGCACGCCTTGAGGATTTAGTTGCCTTTAGAGCGGCACTAGAATTACTAAAAGAGAACGACAATTACCAACTTGTTGAAGAAGTTTATAATAAGTGTATAAAACAAGTTGACTTAGAAGACAAAGAGGTACAAAACTTTGTAAAAGAAATTTACGATTCATTTACCGACGAGCAGATTTCAGAAAAAATATCTGAGCTTTTAAGTGAGCCAACAGTAAAAGCTAATGTAAAAGTTATTTACCAATCTGTAGATAATTTACATAAAGCATGTCCTAAAAATCTGGGTGATTGGTATTTCACAGGAGACTATCCTACACCGGGAGGTAATAGAGTGGTTAACAGAGCTTTTATAAACTTTTTTGAAGGAAATAAAGACAGAGCATACTAAATAGTGTATTTCAACCATTATATAAGTCTTTCATCTAAAAGATTTTAGACCAATACCCATATTATCTATATTAGACCTGCCATAAAATTTAAGTAGGTTAAGTTCATGGTAGATTTGGGGCAAAAAAGGTGGATGTAAATCCACCTTTTTTATTTTATTGCCTTTTGAAAATCCTTCATTATAGAAAGAACACTGGAGTCTCTTATTCAGAATAAGACACAAAAAAGGCCATTCTTACGAACAGCCTCTTTCGAACTTTAACAATTAATTACTTAATTATTTTCCTTTAGCGTAGCGACTTGCTACTTCTTTCCAGTCGATTACTTCAAAGAAAGCATCTATATAAGCTGGACGTTTATTTTGATAGTTTAGGTAATATGCATGTTCCCAAACATCCAATCCTAATATTGGTGTTCCGCCGCATCCTACTTCAGGCATTAGTGGATTATCCTGATTTGGAGTAGAGCAAACTTCTAACTTTCCACCATCATGAACACATAACCATGCCCATCCAGAACCAAATTGTCCTGCAGCAGCATTAGAAAATTCTTCTTTAAAAGCTTCAAAAGATCCGAATGCACTATCAATAGCAGTTGCTAGATCTCCCTCTGGCTTTCCTCCTCCATCTGGAGACATGATTTCCCAAAAAAGGTTATGATTATAATAACCACCACCATTGTTTCTAACAGCTGTGTTAGATAAATCAAGATTTTTAAGAATGTTCTCGATAGTTTTTCCATCAAGATCAGTTCCGTCAATTGCTTTATTTAGTTTTGTGGTATATCCACTATGATGTTTATCATGGTGAATTTCCATTGTTTTTGCATCTATATGTGGCTCTAACGCATCGAATGCATATTTAAGCTCTGGTAACGCAAATGCCATAGTTTTATTTTTTTTAGTGATTAGTATTAAATTCTACTCAAATTTAAGTATTAACATGTGTAATGAAAATATTTAAGTGTTATAATATACTTAAAAGCTTAGGCATTTATAAAATCAATTTTACCTTACCTTTAATCACTAATTCATTCTTTATTAAATAAAAATTGGCCAATAATTTTACAATATACAATGCTTCTGCAGGATCGGGAAAAACCTTTACTCTGGTTAAATCTTATTTAAGTCTACTCTTCAAATCTGAAAAAACCGACACTTACAAAAACATCCTCGCAATCACCTTTACCAATAAAGCGGTTGCAGAGATGAAAACCAGGATTGTAGAAAGTCTTTATGCATTTACAAAAAACCCGGTTCCCGCCAACTCTCAAGCCCTTTTGGAAGCAGTCGCGCAGGAAACCAATAATTCTACGGAAGTAATTCAGCAAAAATCGGTTGGAATTTTAAAGAATATCATTCACAATTATGCTGCTTTTGAAGTTTCTACGATCGATGGGTTTACCCATCGTGTGCTACGCACTTTTGCAAAAGATCTGGGATTACCTGTAAATTTTGAAGTTGAACTGGATACCGAAAAAATATTAAACGAAGCTGTAGATCGCTTAATAAATCGTACCGGAAATGACGAAAAGCTCACTAAAGTTTTGGTAGATTTTTCCCTAAGCAAAGCCGATGAGGATAAAAGCTGGGATATTGGTCGTGATTTACTTGATATTGCAAAATTACTGGTAAACGAAAATAATCAGTTTTATTTAGAAAAACTTCAGCCTAAAACGCTGGAAGATTTTGAAGCTTTCAGAAAAAAATTAAAACAACAGCTTAAAACAAATCAAGTTGAAATTGAGCAAAAAGTAGATCAATTTTTTCAGCTAATCGAAGATCACGGAATCGATCCTACAGATTTTAGTGGGCAATATCTACCAAAACACTTTCTAAAACTTAAGGAAAACGGAATTCCTAATTTTAGCGCAAAATGGGTAGAAAAACTAGAAAACGAAGGTATTTTACCTTTAAAAAAAGGGAAAATGTCGCTTGGAGATGCGATTCAACCGCAAATTTCAGATCTGTTTTTACAAAGCAAAAATCTGTATTTTTCTTTAGAATTTTATACTGAAATCGGAAAACGCCTTACCCAACTTTCATTATTAAACGCCTTAAATCGAGAAATTCAAGAAATAAAAGAAGAGCGCCAAATTCTACTAATTTCAGAATTTAATCCAATGATTAGCGCCCAGGTTAAAGACCAGCCGGCGCCGTTTATCTACGAGCGTTTGGGCGAGCGCTATCAAAATTATTTTATCGATGAGTTTCAGGATACCTCGCAAATGCAGTGGGAAAATTTGATTCCGCTTATCGATAACAAGCTTTCAATGGAATCGTTGCCAGAGGAAACTTCAAGTTTAATGCTGGTGGGCGATGCCAAACAATCGATCTATCGCTGGCGTGGCGGTAAAGCCGAACAGTTTATTGATCTGAGTAATGAGGGGAATCCCTTTCAGATTGAAAAACAGGTGTATAATTTACCCGATAATTATCGAAGCTCGGCTGAAATTGTAAATTTCAACAATAAGTTTTTTGGTTATGCAGCCGATTTTCTTGGGCATCCCGAATACAGCAAATTATTTAAACAAAGCGCCCAGAATCCAAAAAAATCGGGATTAGGTTACGTGAATATCGGTTTTATTGAAGCTGAAAACAGTGAGGAAGAACAGGAAGTTTATCCTGAAAAAGTGATCGATATTATTAATAATCTTGATGCTAAAGGTTTTAAACGATCTGATATTTGTATCCTTACCCGAAGAAAAAAAGAAGGTGTTGCAATTGCTTCAGCTTTAAATGAAAAAGAGATCGATGTGGTTTCTTCAGAAACTTTACTGATTTCGCGCTCTCCAGAAGTTCATTTTATATGTGATCTTTTAAAATTCTCGATCACACCGGAAAATAATGAACTCAAATTATCGATTTTCGGTTATATACAGGAGTATTTATTGCAGCTTGAAGATCCACATTCTGTAATTTCAGAAAAAATAAAAGAAAACGGAAACGACTTTTTTAACTGGTTGCAGCAATATAATTTAGATTTTAACCTGGATTTCTTAAATGAATATTCGGTTTACGAAAGTTGCGAATTTATAATAAGAAGTTTTGGATTGGTTAAAGATTCGAATGCCTACATTCAGTTTTTTCTTGATTTTGTGTATGAAACCACCCAAAAAGATACTGAAGGTATTCAGGGGTTCTTAGAAATTTGGGATCAGGAACATGAAAAGCTAAGTATCATAGCGCCGCAGCAGGAGAATGCGGTCACAATCATGACCATTCATAAAGCAAAAGGACTGGAATTTCCTATTGTGATCTATCCTTTTGCGAATTCAGATTTTAAAGACACGCGTAAAGATTCGCTTTGGGTTCCGCACGATGGAAGTTTGGGCGATATCCCGGCAAGCTATATAAATGCGTCTTCAAAAATGGAAAATTGGGGTGAAATACCGGAAGCTTTATTTACACAGCTACTTTTTCAGAATGAATTGGACACCTTAAATGTTTTATACGTTGCCTGTACCAGGCCGGTAAAACAGCTTTACATTTTATCGAAATTGGATTTGGATAGAAGCGGCAATGAAAATCCTTCGAAAACTTCAGGATTACTTATTGGCTATTTAAAACGAAATGGCGTTTGGGACGACGAGCAAACTAATTATGAGTTTGGTGAGATTGAAGCTCCAACTTCCGAAGAAAAGAAAAATTCAGGAATTACTTTACAGCATTTTTATTCTTCAGCAACACAAAACCATGCGGTAAATATTGTAACGCGTTCCGGAAGTTTGTGGGACACCAAGCAACAAGAAGCTATAGAAAAAGGAGAAATAATCCATGATCTTCTAACCGATATTAATACGGAAAAAGATGTAGAACCGGTTATTAATAATGCGATCGCTAATGGAATTATTACTGAAAAGGTTTCTGAAAAAATTAATGATTTACTGAAGCGCATTGTAACCCATCCAGATCTTAAAGAATATTTTTCTGAAGAGTCAATAAATTATAACGAAAGAGATATTCTTACTGAAATCGGACAGCGCTTACGACCAGATCGATTAAATTTTAAAAATAACATCGTAACTATCATCGATTATAAAACCGGTGCTTTTGATGCAAAGCACGAACAACAAATTACCAGCTACGGGGATACTCTTATAAAAATGGGATATCAAATCGACAAGAAAATACTAGTTTATACAAACAAAGCGATTTCTCTTAGGTTTGTGTAGCAGAGATACTAATTTTGCAAAAAAACGAATTAACTATGTACGGATCTATTAAAGAACACCTTCAAAACGAAATAGAAGATATTAAAGACAATGGATTGTTTAAAAGAGAGCGTATCATTACGACTCCGCAAGACGCTGTTATAAAAATAAATACGGGGCAGGAAGTGATAAACTTTTGCGCCAATAATTACTTAGGCCTTTCTTCGCATCCAGAAGTTATCCAGGCCGCTAAAGACACGATGGATTCTCATGGATTTGGAATGTCTAGTGTTCGTTTTATTTGCGGAACTCAGGATATACATAAAGAATTAGAGCAAAAAATCGCAGATTTCTACGGAACTGAGGATACCATTTTATACGCTGCCTGTTTTGATGCTAACGGCGGAATTTTTGAACCACTTTTAACCAAAGAAGATGCGATCATCTCAGATTCGCTGAATCACGCTTCGATTATCGATGGCGTTCGTCTTTGTAAAGCAGCGCGTTATCGCTACCAAAATGGGGATATGGCAGATCTTGAAGCGCAACTTAAAGCAGCAGACGAAAATGGCGCGCGTTTCAAACTTATCGTAACCGATGGTGTATTTTCTATGGACGGGCTTGTAGCGCCATTAGATGACATTTGCGATCTAGCAGATAAATATGATGCCTTGGTAATGATCGACGAGTGCCACGCGACCGGATTTATTGGAGAAAAAGGTATCGGAACTTTAGAAGAAAAAGGAGTCCTTGGGCGCGTAGATATTATTACCGGCACGTTAGGTAAAGCTCTTGGTGGAGCAATGGGAGGTTATACCACCGCTAAAAAAGAGATTATCGAGATCTTAAGACAACGCTCGCGTCCATACTTATTCTCAAATTCCTTAGCGCCATCTATCGTTGGTGCTTCATTAAAGGTTTTTGAAATGCTAGAAAAGGATGATAGCTTAAGAACTAAACTTAAAGAAAATACGAAATACTTTAAACAAGGGATTAAAGATGCAGGTTTCGATATTATAGATGGAGATGCGGCAATCGTACCGGTAATGCTTTATGATGCAAAGTTATCTCAGGAAATGGCAGATAAACTTTTGGAAGAAGGTATTTATGTGATTGGTTTCTTTTATCCGGTTGTTCCAAAGGAAAAAGCAAGAATTAGAATACAATTATCGGCAGCACATCAAAAAGAACACTTGGATAAAGCCATCACCGCTTTCACCAAAATTGGTAGAGAGCTAGGTGTTATAGATTAACTAAGTTTTGTGATTTACCAAATAGATTCTTAAAGAACCTATAAAAAACAGGGGTTTGATTCGAAATATGCCACCAAATCGATAGTATTATTAAGAAAACTTTATTACAGCAAACTTTGGTGGTGAACACCCACCACCTAATTTTGCATTTATAACACTTAAAACTAAACTATTGATATGAAACATCTTTCCAAATTAATCGTGCTATCGATGGTCGTTCTTGGGATTAGTTCTGCAACGGCGCAGGATGAAAACAACCCTTGGGCGGTAAGCATTGGTACTAACGCTGTGGATTTTTACCCTACTGGTAATGGAGCTCCACTTAGTAACGGTATGTTCGACGAATACTTTAATACTGGTGATCACTGGAACATTCTTCCATCTGTATCCCAACTTACCGTTGGTAGATATATTGGTGCTGGATTAGTTGCAGAAATTGACGGTACAATTAACCAAATTGATAAATTTGGTGATCGTTCTGTAGACGATTTATCTTACTACTCTGTAGATGGGTCTATTAATTACTCTCTAAGAGCAATGCTTAACGACGGATGGTTTGATCCTGTAGTTGGTGTTGGTGGTGGTTACACCTGGATTGGTGATCAAGATGGTGAAGATATGGAAAATCTTGATGCTCCTACTTTAAACGGTAGCTTAGGGATTAACTTCTGGTTTACCGATAATCTTGCATTATTTGTAGAATCTAAATATAAGCACTCTTTTGAGCCTGAAATGGGACAACATTTCCAACACAGTGCAGGTATCAAATTTATGTTTGGTGGAACTGATACTGATGGTGACGGAATCTATGATAAAGACGACGAATGTCCAGAAACTCCAGGTCTTCCTGAATTTAACGGATGTCCAGATTCTGACGGTGATGGTATCCCAGACAAAGATGATGAATGTCCAAACACTCCAGGTCTAGCTGAATTTAACGGATGTCCTGATACTGATGGTGATGGCGTTCCAGATAAAGATGACGAATGTCCAGAAACTCCAGGGATGGTTGAATTTAACGGATGTCCAGATTCTGATGGTGACGGCGTTCCAGATAAAGATGACGAATGTCCAGAAACTCCAGGTCTAATCGAATTTAACGGATGTCCAGATTCTGATGGTGATGGTGTTCCAGATAAAGACGACGAATGTCCAGATGTTGCTGGTACTGTTGCAAACAATGGTTGTCCAGAACCAACTGCTGAAGTTGTAAAAGAACTTAACGAATACTCAAATACTGTTTTATTCGATTTCAATAAAGCAACAGTTAGAAGTGAATCTGAAGAAGCTTTAAACTCTATCGCAGATATCATGAAAGAATACGACAATACTGTATTCCATATTGAAGGTCACACAGATAGCGTAGGTAACGACGATTACAACCTAAAACTTTCTAAGGAAAGAGCTGCTTCTGTAAGAGAATATTTAATTGGAGCTGGTATCCCTGCAAACAGATTAACTTCTGAAGGTTACGGTGAATCAAGACCAATTGCTACTAATAATACTGCTGCCGGAAGACAGGAAAACAGAAGAGTAGTTATTTCTCTAGATGAAGACAAAGAAATGAAGTAATCTAACAGTGTTAGTCACTTTATAAATTTTACAAAAACGCGCTGAAACCTCAGCGCGTTTTTTATTTTTATAGTATGAAATCATTTATCCGTCAGGTCTTAGAAAAGCTTCTAAAAGAAGAAACTCCAATTTCAGATATTATCTTTGTGCTACCCAGTAAAAGAGCTGGTGCTTTTCTTCTAAACGAGTTAAGTTTGCTTTCTTCGGAAAGTATTTTCGCACCAAAAATTTATAGCATTGAAGAGTTTGCTGAAGAAGTTTCCGGTTTAAAATCTATAGATAATACCACTACATTATTTGAGTTTTATGAGGTATATCAAAAACTTACTTCTAAGGAAGAATTGGAAAATTTTGAAACCTTTCTCGCCTGGGCACAAAGCCTGATTCATGATTTTAATGAGATCGATCGCTATTTGATTGATGCTGAAAAGTTTTTTGATTACCTGGCCGATATTCAGGATATTAATCACTGGTCTAAACAAAACCGAACTGAACTAATTGAGAACTACCTGAAGTTTTGGGCGCAGTTACCTCAATATTATCAAGTTTTAAAAGAAAATCTAGTCGCCAAAGAGCAAGGCTATCAAGGCTTAATTTATCGAGCCGCAGCAACTAAAATACCAGAATACACTTCAGAAAATGCTAATCACAATTATGTATTCTTAGGATTTAATGCGCTTAACTCTGCAGAGCAGATTATTTTTCAAGAATTATTAGAAAAACAACTGGCTACAGTTTATTGGGATATTGATAATGTTTTCCTGAAAGATTATCATCACGAAGCTTCTCTGTTTATCCGTGAATATTTAAAAGATTGGCCATTTTATCAAGACAACCCGCTAAATCCTGGCATCGAAGAATACAACAAAGAAAAAGATATATCAATCACCGGGATTCCCAAAAATGTAGGACAAGCGAAATATTTAGCTGAATTACTAGCCGATAAAAGCGAAGCTGAATTAGAGAAAACCGCCATTGTTCTGGGTGATGAAAGTTTGTTGTTGCCTATTTTAAATAGTTTACCGCCCAATGTAAAAGATTTGAATATCACCATGGGATTTCCGCTTAAAAATGCTCCCGTAACTTCGCTATTCAATTCTTTATTCGATCTTCATACAAAATCGGGTTCCAGCTATTATTATCGAAATGTGATCGCGATTTTAAATCATCCTTCTTTGCATCAAATATTAAAACCCTATGCTTCTAAATTTATTCAAAAGATAAATAAAGAAAATACGGTCTATTTGAAATTGGAAGATATTCAGGACAATTTTCCCGAGGATCTTAAAGAGTTTATCGGATGGTGTTTTAATGACTGGAAAAATTCAGCCAAAATTGCTATCGAAAATTTTCAAAATATTGTTTTCAGCATTAAAAACATTCTAAAAGAGGAGCAAACAAGTAAACTACAATTAGAGTTTTTATATCATTTTCATAAACTTTTTAATCAGCTTCAGACCTTAAATAATACGTATCCGCATATAAATAGTTTAACGGCCTTACGCAATTTTTATAATGAAATAATGAGCACGCAAAGTTTGGATTTCCAAGGACGACCTTTTAAAGGGTTGCAGCTTATGGGAATGCTAGAGTCTCGTGCACTCGATTTTGAAAACGTAATTATCACTTCGGTTAATGAAGGGACTTTACCTTCAGGAAAATCGAATAATTCTTTTATTCCTTACGATCTTAAAAAATCTTATAATCTGCCTACATATCGCGAGAAAGATGCAGTGTACACCTATCACTTTTACCGACTTTTGCAGCGAGCTAAAAAAGTCACCTTGCTCTATAATACCGAAAGTGGCGGATTAAATTCCGGAGAAAAAAGTAGATTCTTAACGCAGCTGGAAATCGAAAAACAACCAAAACATGAGCTGAAGATTAATACGGTTTCGCCAAAAGTTCCAAAAGTGAATAACGAACTGAAGGTAATCGAAAAAACTCCCGCCATGATCGAGAAATTAAAAAGTCTCGCTAATTATGGATTTTCGCCTTCAGCTTTAACTAGTTATATACGTAATCCGCTTGATTTTTATTATCAATATGTGCTTGGGGTTAAAGAGGAAGAAGAGGTTGAAGAAACCGTTGCCTACAACACCTTAGGTACCGTAATTCATGACAGTTTAGAGGAATTCTACCAACCTTTGGAAGGACAAGTTTTAACTGAAGCTCATATTCTTGATTTTAGAAAACGAATTGGGAAAGAAGTAGCCACTCAGTTCCAGAAAACTTACACAAAATCGCCTATTTTAAAGGGAAAAAATTACTTGATTTTTGAAATTGCAAAGCGCTATTTATCAAACTTCTTTGATCTCGAAAGCAATCGTTTAAAAAACGGAGAAGAGATAAAAATCGTTAAAATTGAAAAAAATCTAAAAACCAAAATCGCTGTTCCTGAACTTAATTTTCCGGTTTATATTAAAGGAAAAGTGGATCGCGTAGAAAATTGTAACGGTATCACCAGAATTATTGACTATAAAACTGGAAAGGTCGATCAAAGTAAAATAGAAATTGTAGATTGGGAAAACATCACTACAGATTACGATAAGTACAGCAAGAGTTTTCAGGTACTTGCCTATGCTACCATGATGAAAAACGAAGAAAATATTTCGCTTCCTTTAGAAGGTGGGATTATTTCTTTTAAAAACCTGAAAGGCGGTCTGCTAAAATTTGCCAAGCGAGAGAAGCCTAGAGGAGGTTCTAAAGATTTCTCTATAAGCGAAGACACTTTCACAGCGTATCAAGACCAATTAAAAAAATTAATTACTGAAATTTGCAATCCGGCGATTCCTTTCACCGAAAAAGAAATTTAGAATTTATGGAAGTTACGAAAAAGAAAAATATCCAGATTGAAGGAAAACACGACAAACCGATACTTTGTGATGTGTTTTATCAAGACGACCAAAAACCAAAACCCGTAGTGATTTTTTGCCACGGTTATAAAGGATTTAAAGATTGGGGTGCCTGGGATAAAATGGCAGAAACCTTTGCAGAAAAAGGTTATTTTTTCGTGAAATTTAATTTTTCACACAATGGCACAACTCCAGAAAATCCAACCGAATTTTTGAATATAGAGGCTTTTGGAGACAACAACTACATGATAGAATTAGACGATCTGCAATCTGTAATCGATTGGATCCTGTTGCCAGATTTTCCTCAGGCCGTTCAGATAGATGTTAGCCATATTAATCTTATTGGGCATTCTAGAGGTGGTGCTATTGCCATCATTAAGGCTGCAAACGAAAAACGTATCACGAGACTGGTAACTTTTGCAGCACCAACAGATTTGGGCGCAAAATTTCCAAAAGGAGAAGAATTGGAAAAATGGGAAAAGAAAGGTGTACAATATATTGTTAACTCTAGAACAAAACAACAATTGCCACACCACTACCAATTCTACAAGAATTATAAAGAAAATAAAGAACGCCTAAACGTTAAGAACGCAACGCAAAAGCTAGATGTTCCGCATATGATTGCTCATGGAAGTAATGACACTACGGTTTCCATTTCTTCTTCAGGAGAATTATTCGAGTGGAGCCCAATCTCTAAGCTATTACTTGTAGAAAACGCTAATCATGTTTTTGAAGCTACACATCCCTGGGAAAAAGATGAACTACCAGAGAAACTTCAATATCTTTTAGACAGAACTTTTCCATTTTTAGAGGCAGAAGTTCAAGCGCTGGTTGATGAATATGGTGACTCTGATGATTAACGCATTTTTATAGAAAATCACAATAAACCTCCTCTTTCTTTATGATTGCAGGAGGTTTCTTTTTTTCTTTTCCTTTTGAAACTATCTTTGAAAAAAATTACAATAATGAAACGATTTGTTATAGCCCTACTAATTTGCCTAAGCACAGCGGCCAATGCTCAGTTTAATGAAGAAGGAAACCTTTATTACGAAGAAACGATAACTACCCAGGGGAAATCTCAAGAACAAATCAAAGAAAAGCTACACGAATGGCTTTTAGCTGAATTTAAGCAATCCAACATAAAAGCTTCTAAAAATACAGAAGATGAAATGATTGCAGATATTACTTCTAAAGTGAACGTCAAACAAGGCGATATTACCACCAAAATGGATATTTACTTCGGAATTTTAAGCAGTTTCAAGGATGAAGAGTGTACTGTTCAGTTAAGTCATATTGATATTGGTCCAACCCAAACACCAGTTAATATTGATTTTCCAGATTTTGGATCTTTTAAAAAAGAAATGCAGGAAACAGTAAATCGACTAAGTGGAAATGCTAAAGCTAAAAATCAGGCCATTCTAGATGATGAAAAGAAAATTAAAAGCATTTATGAACGTGGATTACAAAATCATGAAAACATGCTCGCTTCTGTAAAAACATATATTTCTGGAGTAGTAGAAAGAATGAAAAAGACCATAAAATAAAAAACCCCGCAGTTGCGAGGTTTTTGTGGAGAATATCGGAGTCGAACCGATGACCTTTTGGCTGCCAGCCAAACGCTCTAGCCAGCTGAGCTAATCCCCCGTTGGATGCCAGCAAATTTATAAATTTTATCCATATAAAAAAGTTTTTTAAGATTAATGATACAAACTGCCCTACCTAAAGATTTAGCTGAAATCAAACAACTTACAGAGCGTTGCGCCCAGGCAATGATTGCAAAAGGAATTAACCAATGGAACGAGAACTATCCTACAGCAGAAAAACTTGCAAGCGATATTCAGAAAGAAGAATTATTTAAATTTTTAAATGAGGAAAATGAACTTATGGGTATCATTGTTTTAACACCTAATATGGATGATGAGTACATCCCAATTAATTGGCTTACCAAGAATAAAAATAACCTTTACATTCATCGTCTTGCCACCGATCCTTCTTTTTGGGGACTAGGTAACGGTAAAATTCTAATGGATTTTGCTGAAGAATTTGCAAGAGATCACAATTACGATTCAGTGCGTTTGGACACTTTTAGCCAGAATAAAAGAAACCAGCGATTCTACGAATCTCGAGGTTATCACCGTTTAGGCGATATTTTCTTCCCGATGCAAAGTGAACATCCATTTCATTGCTACGAACTAGTTCTTTAAAAAAACCCGTCTATCTTTGCCAATATGGCCAAATTAGATACCTCAGCAGTAAGTTTTAAAAACATTAATAGGATAGCCATCCCTGCGATTATTGCAGGAATTGCTGAACCCCTAATTTCTCTTACGGATATTGCTGTAATTGGAAATGTAAAAGATAACTCGGTTGAAGCTTTGGCTGCCGCGGGGATCGTAGGTTCATTTTTATCTGCAGTAATCTGGATATTGGCACAAACAAAAACTGCTATTTCAGCAAAGGTTTCTCAACATTTAGGCGCTAATCGATTGCATGCGGTTAAAACTTTGGTTCCACAAACGATCGTTTTTAATCTTCTTCTTAGTCTTTTAATCTACGGAATTACAGCTCCACTGGCGCGACTAATATTTAGCGCTTATAATGCTGAAGGTTTAATTTTGGATTATTCGATCAGATACTATCAGATTAGAGCAATTGGTTTTCCCTTAACACTGTTAACCTTTACCATTTTTGGTGTCTTTAGGGGTTTGCAGAACACTTCTTGGGCCATGAAGTGCAGTCTTAGTGGTGCGCTGGTAAACATTGCGCTCGATTACTTACTGGTTTACGGTATCGATGGCTATATTCCTGCTATGCATTTAGAAGGCGCTGCTTATGCCAGCTTAGCCGCCCAAGCTACAATGTTGATTATAGCCTTATGGTTTTTCTTTCGTAAAACTCCGTTTCATTTAAAACTGAGCTTTAATATAAATCCTGAATTTAAATCACTTTTAGTGATGGCCGGCAATCTTTTCTTACGCACGCTTTCGCTAAATATAGCTATAATGCTAGCTAATGCTTACGCTACCGATTATGGAGAAAGCTATATCGCCGCCCAAAGTATTTTAATGAATATCTGGCTCTTTTTTAGCTTTTTTATCGATGGCTATGCAAATGCCGGTAATGCAATTGGCGGTAAATTATTAGGCGCAAAAGATTACAAAAACCTTTGGGAACTTAGCAAAAGGATTTCAAAATATGCCGTTTTGATCGCGCTTATCTTAATGGTCTTATGTGGAATCTTTTATAATCAAATTGGATTTTTATTCAACAAAGATGAAGTTGTTTTGGCGCTCTTTGCCTCTGCCTTTTGGATCGTTCTATTAATGCAGCCAATAAACGCAATCGCTTTTATGTTCGACGGAATTTTTAAAGGCCTGGGCGAAGCTGTTTATCTACGGAATCTTTTATTAGTTGCCACCTTTTTAGGTTTTACGCCTGCGCTGTTAATTTCAGATTACTTCGGGCTGAAATTATACGCTATTTGGATCGCATTTTTAGTCTGGATGTTGATACGAAGTGTAGGACTGGTTATTAAATTCCGAAGAAAATACTTGAATAAAGAAGTTTAAACTAGGCAATTTTACTTTCAACACTCTGCGTTAATGGCATTTTGAAGGTAAAAGAAGTTTCTCCATTCTCAGACGTCATAGTCAAAGAACCATCGTGTGCTTTGGCAATTTCTGAAGCGATGTAAAGTCCTAAGCCAAGTCCATTTTCGTTACTTTGAGCCTTGCTTTTAAAAAATGGCTTGAATAAATCCCCTCGATAGTCTTCAGGAATTGTTTTCCCCTGATTGATCACCGATAAACTAAATTCATTTTCAGTATTAGACACAATCACCTCGATAGGCTCTTCTAAAGTTCCGTGTTTAGTGGCGTTGCTTAGTAAGTTTGATAATAACTGGGAAACCCGGCTGCTATCACAATTAACCGTTTCGGTAATTGATATTGCGGTAGTAATCTTATTTTCTTTATTCAGCGCTCTAAATTCTTCGACTACTTCACGAATTTCCTTTTCAAGCTTAGTGTTATTATTAGATCGGTTTAAATTAATACCATCTCCTAAATTCCCTTTCGCAAAATCTAAGAGATTATCAATTAGACTCTGCATCCTGTAAGAGGTCGATTTAATAATTTCTGCCTGTTTTTTCGAAGCTTCAGGAAGATTGGCACTTAACAACATATCGGCACAAATTCGAGCAGTCCCAACAGGATTTCTAAGATCATGTCCTAAAATTGCAATAAAGGTTTCTCGTAATTCGGCTATTTCTTGCTGTTTTTGTAATTGCTTATTCGCATTTTGTAATTTTTGAACCGATTCTAAATGAAAAGAAATTAACTCGACATACTGCTCAAACATTCCTTTTATTTGGTCGTTATTCAAATTTGCCGGATTGGGATCTATGGCACACAGAGTACCAAAGAAAGATCCATCTCTGAGAAATATGGGATAAGAAATATAGCTTTTAAAACCGTATTGTTTTGGTGTGTGATGATCCTTAAATATAAAATTATTATCTACATCGTTGATTATTACAGGAATGTGATGTTCCCTAATTTCATTACAAATTGTAGAACCAACATCCAGCTCATCGCCCGGTCGCAAACCAAATTCGATATCATCTTTAGAAACTGCAGTAATCCAGCGATTTTCGGTAACTCTCGCAACAGCAACAAACCTCATTTTAGAAGTGCTGCTAATTACATTTAATAATGAGTGGATTCCGGGAATCTCATTTACATCTTCTATATCTTTCTTGAAATTCAGTGCTAGTTCTTCATTCATAAATTAATTGCGAGGTCAGGATGTTCAAAATTGATTAATGCATTTGCAAATATGGGAACTCTTTTATTAACGAAGTGTTCACTTATAAATATTTTAAGAATCTTTAGTTTTGAAAAAACTTAATATATGACAACCACGCGAGAAGATGGAAGCCTATTTTCGAAAGTTGAAAACGGCATAGGTACTATAGAATTTGGGCATCCGGCAAGCAACAGTTTTCCCGGCATACTTTTAGAACGTTTAGAAAAAGCGATTTCAAATTTTTCTGAAGATACTAAAGTTAAGGTGATTGTACTAAAATCTGAAGGAGAAAAAGCTTTTTGTGCCGGCGCTTCTTTTGACGAGTTAATGGCGGTTGAAAATACAGAACAGGGAAAAGTTTTTTTCTCGGGTTTTGCGAAGGTCTTAAATGCCATGCGTAGCTGTAAAAAATTAATTATTGGTCGTATTCAGGGGAAAACAGTAGGTGGTGGCGTTGGATTAATCGCTGCCTGCGATTATGCAATGGCTACAGAAGCGGCGTCTATTAAACTTTCAGAATTAAGTATTGGTATAGGACCATTTGTAATTGCACCGGCCATAGAGCGAAAAATAGGTGTAGACGGACTCGCTGAACTCAGTCTCGCGGCACACGAATGGAAAACGGCATATTGGGCAAAAGATAAAGGTCTTTATGCTAGGGTTTTTGAAAACATAAAAGATTTAGATAAAGAAATTGAGCTATTTGCTGAAAAATTAGCATCTTACAATCCCCAAGCCCTACTCGAAATGAAAAAGCTTTTGTGGAAAGGTACAGAGAACTGGTCGACCATTTTAATAGAAAATGCGGCTATTAGTGGAGAATTGGTGTTATCTGACTTTACCAGAAACGCACTCTCTAAATTTAAAAAATAACATATGAAAGTTTTACCACTTGATGCCTTAGGTAACAAAGCCGAATTGTTTGGGTATTACATAGGCCAATTTGTAGCAATGGTTTTGCCATTTTTATTATTCGCAATAGTAGCATTTTCAGTTTACCGTATTTTAAAAAAGAAAAAGCTAAAGAAATTTTGAAAATAGTTAGTAACGATTTTTTTATAAAAAAGACGAAGTATTGGGTTTTTAAGTAATAGCACTTTTTGGCAAATGAACTCCAAAATATTTTTGCACCAATATTTATTTCCTTTTTTGAAATTTATTTAAAAGTCGAAAAAAGAAAGCGAACTTTACCATTTTATTGGCTATTCGAAAATTGCATTTCTCTACATTTATTTAAAAATGAAAAATGCTGTTTCAACAACCAGAATTACCTAAAGATAAACCTGCATCCGAAACTCAGGAATATGGCTTTGAACTTTCGGATTTTTTAAGTGAAAACTTTTGGTTTCTACTCATTTTTGTTGTGATCACTGCCCTAGTAATTTTTGATTATTACCGTCGTAAAAAAGGAAGAAAATAATGCAGAGTACTTTACCTGAAAACGAGGAAACTTTTGAGATTTTGAGTTTTCTTAGCGGTTATGGCTTTTGGATGATATTAGCCATAATTCTTGTGATTTTAGTTTTTTACAAAAAGTTTAAAAAATAAGTTCTCGCTAAAGACTGGTGTTGCGTTAGGGATTGCAGTGAAAATCCTTTTGCAAGTGTGCGAGCAAAAGATTGAAACGAAAAGCCCGGCCGCAGGCAACGCCCAATAACCTGAAATTGGTCAAAAAATTATCTTGTTTTTAACCAACCGGTAATGCTTAAGCGCTCAGAGTTTTTGACTTCTTTTACTTCGTGCTCTAAAATCTGACTCTCGAAAATCACCACTCTGCCCGGCAATGGGTAAATAACTTCCTCGTTACCGTCTTCCTTATAAATCACCAGCTCGCCACCGTTTGTATTTTCCCAGCTATCATCGTTTAAATAGCTTACAATCGACAATTTACGACGAGAATCGTTTTGAAATGTATCTAAATGTCGCTTGTAAAACGTGCCTTTTGGGTACACCGCATAATGAAATTCTTTGTGCAAAATCCCCATAAAACAAGTCCTATTTAGGTAATCGACAAGATTATTGATTTTATTGAAGAAAATCTTTTCGGTTTCGCCAGCCTCAGCTTCGTTCATCCATAAGATAAAATCACCACGAATGGCTTTTTCAACAAGCTCGTTGGTGCGATTTCCAATAGCCGATTTTTTGAACTGATCTTCCTGATATTGGGATATTAAAGCTCCTCTTAAGCGGCTAATTTCTTCATTTTCAAAAAAATCGTCCACTATACAATATTGCTTTTCCAGCAAATCATCAATTATTGTCTCGTACTGCTGATTTAACTTGAAATCTAGCTGCTCAAAAAGTTCTTCTGTCAATTTTGAAAAAATAAAAAACCGGTTAAAATTAAGCTATTTTTGAATACAAAAATTAAAAATTTAGATGCCAGACCGCTTCGCTATTAGATTTCAGAAAATAGATCAAAGAATCAGGAAACAAGATGTGGAATGCAAAAAAGCTTCGAGCTTATTGCTAAAGGTATAAGTATAAGCATACTTAAGTTGAAATATACTTTAAAAAGAAAGACTTGTTGATTATCTATTTCAGCTTACTTAAAGCTTTAAAAATAAAATATAAACTAAAATAAATCAGCGGAGTAAATATGATCACGGTAAAATTACTCCCAAGAATATCTTTAAATATCAGATTAAAAGCTAACAATACAATTAGGAAAATGAAGAATCCTAGCATCAGATTATTTTTAAAACTCGAACTAACTTTTGATTGATTCTCCATATTACCTCTATTTAATCTTCTTAACGCGACCAAATTCAGCATACTATTAAAGTATTCGAATCGAAAGGTCGAGAAAAAACTGTTAAACAACTAATTTAAAACAATTTAACCAATACGGTGAAATAAAACTCATTTATTAACTATTACAGATATAAATTAATTTTAGATATTTAAGAATACAGAAGCGCCGAATGCTGAATTCATTCCAATCTCCACTCCAAATTCTCAAATCTAAGTTCTCATATCTTTCTTTTCAATTCTAACCTTTCAAAACTTTCCCCAATCTTTCCAAACGGGTTCTATCCCGTTTTTTAGTAGCATTTCGGCTATCACTTCGGTACTGCGCTCATCTGAAATTTCAAACTGCTCCAAGGATTGTGGTTCGACTACATAACCACCGGGATTGGTTTTTGATTCGGCACTCATCGAGGTAATTCCTAAATGCGCTATATGGTCGCGGAATTTCTCTTGCTCTCGCGTAGAAATCGATAATTCTACTTCTTCATCTAAAATTCGATAGGCGCAAATCACCTGCAATAAGTCAGGATCGGTCATTTCAACTTTAGGTTCTAAACCACCGCTAAACGGCCGCAATCTGGGAAATGAGATGGAATATTTCGTTTTCCAATAGGTTTTCTGAAGGTATTTAAGATGAAGCGCGGTAAAAAAACTATCGGCTCGCCAATCTTCTAAACCAAATAAGGCACCGATTCCTATTTTATGAATACCGGCTTTCCCCAAACGGTCTGCAGTTGCTAAACGATAATCGAAATTGGATTTTTTGCCTTTGGGATGATGAATTTTATAAGTTTCGCGGTGATACGTTTCCTGATACACCAATGTAGCGTACAAACCATCGCTCACCAATCGCTCATATTCATCCTGATCTAGTGGTTGCACTTCCATAGAAATATTCGCAAAATGTGGTTTCAATAACCGAACGGCATTACTTAGGTAATCGATTCCTACAGTTTTATTGGCTTCGCCCGTCACTAATAAAATATGCTGATAGCCTTTATTTTTTAGAAATTCGGCTTCTTTTAAAATTTCAGCATCGGTTAAGGTTCTGCGAGGAATTTTATTGGTTAAGCTAAAACCGCAATAGGTACAAATATTCTGACATTCGTTACTTAAATACATTGGTGCATACATTTGCATGGTATTGCCAAAACGCTTTTTAGTAATCAGCCTGCTTTTCGCTGCCATTTGCTCTAAATACGGTTTTGCTGCCGGAGAAATTAAGGCTTTAAAATCTTCAAGATCAGGTTTTATTGTACTCAACGCACGTTCTACATCTTGTGCATTTTTTTGTTGAATACTTTCCAATACCTCATCCCAATTATATTGTGCTAAAAGGGTTTTAAAACTACTCATATAAAAATTGTGTTAGCGGACTACTCGCTTCTGCAATTTTGCCTGTTTCGGCAAGTTTTGCTTCGTAAGCCATTCGCCCAGATTCTACCGCCATTTTAAATGCTTTTGCCATTTGTACAGGATTTTTAGAAACCGCGATTGCCGTGTTTACCAGTACTGCATCTGCTCCCATTTCCATCGCAAAAGCCGCGTGCGATGGCGCTCCAATCCCTGCATCTATAATTACCGGAACATTACTTTGTTCGATGATGATTTCTAGAAAATCGAAAGTTTTTAAGCCCTTGTTGGTTCCGATAGGCGCACCTAAAGGCATCACACATTGAGCGCCAACATCTTCTAAACGCTTACACAACACCGGATCGGCGTGAATATAAGGCATCACCACAAAACCCAGTTTCACCAATTCTTCACAAGCTTTTAAAGTCTCTACCGCATCTGGCAATAAATATTTAGGATCGGGATGAATTTCAACTTTTACCCAATTGGTTTCTAAAGCTTCACGTGCCATTTGTGCCGCAAAAACCGCTTCTTTGGCATCGCGAACACCTGATGTATTGGGCAATAAACTTAGTTTTTCGTGCGATAGACTGGTAATCATATCATCTTCAGTATTGCCCGCTTCAACTCTTTTGAGCGCAACGGTTACCAATTCACTTTCGGAAGCTAAAACCGCTTCCCGCATTAGCTTTGAATTACTGAATTTCCCAGTTCCCGTAAATAAACGAGAATCGAAGTTTTTATCTGCTATTTTTAGTTTTTCCATTTTGTATTTTTTATTTGTTAGCCATTAGCTTTTTTAAATTTAAGCGGGTTATGGTTCGTCATTCCGGACTTGCTCAGCAATCCCATTCCTAGAAAATGTGTGAGATGCTGAATCAAGTTCAACATGACGTGCGAAATAATGCAGGTTGAAATTTCACGAACAATTTTCGGTAGGCCGGAATCTTAATCATTTAGAATTCAACATTTAGCATTCAAAATAAATGAGTCCTGATTCTATTCATTCTCAAATCAACACATTACCACATTATCAAATTGTCTCTTGTCTCTCTTCTATTTTCTCTTGTCTAAGATCTGCTGAATTTCTTTTTCCGGATGTTCCGAATGCGTCAATAAACCGGAAACCGCGACTCCACTTAATCCAATTTCTCGGAGTTCTTCAATGTCGTTTAGTGTAATTCCGCCAATGGCAATTATGGGAACCGTATTTTTCTGCTGCGAATATTTCTCTATCAATTCCTGATAACCTGAAAATCCAAGAATGGGGCTCAGTTTCTTTTTAGTCGACGTAAACCTTAGCGGTCCCAGACCAATATAATCGACTCCGTTTTGCAGATGATCCAAACAATGCCGCAGCGTATTTGCGGTACCGCCAATAATCTTTTCCTCTCCTAAAATCTGGCGTGCTTCTAAAACATTGGTATCTTCTTGTCCTAAATGAACGCCGTCGGCATTACAGGTTTTTGCAATTTCTACGTGATCATTTATAATCAGTTTTGCTTGATAAGCTGAGCATATTTCACGAGCTGAAATTGCGGTTTCTAGCACTTCTTTTGCTGAAGTTTCTTTCAGTCGTAGCTGAATCCAATTGCCACCGGCTTGTAACACGCGTTCTATATTTTCTAAATGAACTTTAGCATTTTCTCCTTGAGAGATATAATGCAGTGCAGAAATTTCTTTTTGCAAATTCACCGGTTTATTTAAAAACTGATTCATAGTGTTGCTTGATTTTAATAAAACTTTTTATTGGATTTTCTTGTTGCCAAACCGCGCCAAGCACTGCCGCGCCACTAAAACCCATTTTACGAATTGCTGAAATTTTTTCTGAATCAATTCCGCCTAGTGCAATCACTTGCTGTTGAAGGTCGTTTACCTGAAACTTTTTTCCCGAATACCCGGTTTTGGAAATCGAATTAAAAACAGGGCTCAAAAAACAGTAATCGAAATTCGATATTTCTGAAAGCATTTCTTTTTGATGCACCGAAGTGCTTACCTTAAATTTTTCTTGCTGAAAAGAAGTGATATAGTCATCTACATTTTCCTTCAGATTTGTTCTGAAATATTCCGGAAGATGAATGCCTTTCAGCCCAAATTCTCGTGCCAATTCGTGATGCTGATGTAGCACCATTTTGCAGCGGTATTCAGCTTCAAATTTTTCTAACCAGCTTTTTAATACTTCAAAAGAAACCTTGGGTTTACGAATATGAAGAATTTCTAAACCTGCATCGAGTATCGATTTCAGTTGAAATTCTTCATTTTCAATACATTTTTCCGCAGAAATTACGATTAGCATTATTTCAAATTATATTTTGACATTCTCAAATTGTAATTAAAATTAGTGCCATCATTCCCGACTCGATCCGGAATCTCCCACATTTAAATACTGAATTAGGATGCGACCCTGAATCAAGTTCAGGGTGGCGCCCATATTTTAAAATCATTAACCATTTCAGCATTCCGCTTTACGAATTTTCTGCAGAAATTACGATCAGCATTATTCAGAAATTATAAATACACTTCGCTTCCTTTTTTCTTAAACTCTTCTGACTTTTCTTCCATTCCTTTGATGATGGCTTCCTCGGTATCCATTCCGTTTTCTTTGGCATAATTCCGTACATCCTGAGTGATTTTCATCGAGCAGAAATTAGGTCCGCACATCGAGCAAAAATGAGCCACTTTCGCATTGTCTGAAGGTAAAGTTTCATCGTGATACGCTCGTGCCGTATCTGGATCTAGCGCCAAATTAAACTGATCTTCCCAACGAAACTCGAATCTCGCTTTACTCATCGCATCGTCCCGATGTTGTGCTCCCGGATGCCCTTTTGCTAAATCTGCCGCGTGGGCTGCGATCTTGTAAGTAATTACACCTTCTTTTACATCTTCTTTATTCGGTAAACCCAAATGTTCTTTTGGCGTTACATAGCATAACATTGCACAACCGTACCAGCCAATCATTGCCGCTCCAATTCCGCTCGTAATATGGTCGTAACCCGGCGCAATATCGGTGGTTAACGGGCCAAGCGTGTAAAAAGGCGCTTCGCCACATTCGGCCAATTGCTTATCCATATTTTCCTTAATCATATGCATTGGGATATGTCCGGGACCTTCAATAAAGCATTGTACATCGTGCTTCCAGGCGATTTTGGTTAGTTCGCCAAGTGTTTCCAATTCGGCAAACTGCGCATAATCATTCGCATCGGCAATACTACCCGGACGCAAGCCATCGCCAAGAGAAAATGCTACATCATAAGCTTTCATAATTTCGCAAATCTCTTCAAAATGCGTGTATAAAAAGCTTTCCTGATGATGTGCTAAACACCATTTCGCCATAATGGAACCGCCACGAGAAACAATTCCCGTTACTCGTTTTGCGGTATGCGGAATATATTTTAAACGAACCCCGGCGTGAATGGTAAAATAATCAACGCCCTGTTCGGCTTGTTCAATTAAAGTATCTCTAAAAATTTCCCAAGTTAAATTTTCAGCTTTTCCGTTTACTTTTTCTAAGGCCTGATAAATAGGAACCGTCCCAATGGGTACCGGAGAATTCCGAAGAATCCATTCTCGGGTTTCGTGAATATTTTTTCCGGTAGAAAGATCCATTATGGTATCGGCGCCCCAACGGCAAGCCCAAACTGCTTTTTCTACTTCTTCTTCAATAGAAGAACTTACCGCAGAATTCCCAATATTGGCATTGATTTTAACCAGGAAATTACGCCCAACAATCATTGGTTCACTTTCCGGATGATTAATATTACTTGGTATAATTGCGCGTCCTTTGGCAACCTCATCTCTAACAAATTCAGGAGTAATTACTTTAGGAATACTCGCCCCAAAACTTTCGCCCGGATGTTGCTCGGTAATCTGATTGATTTCCTGAAGCTTCTGATTTTCCCGAATAGCAATAAACTCCATTTCTGGCGTAATAATGCCTTTACGCGCGTAATGCATTTGGGTTACATTTTGCCCCGGTTTCGCTTTTAAAGGTTTTCGAATTCGTTTAAACCGAAGTTCATCTAACTTTTCGTTCTCTTCACGCTGCCGTCCATATTCTGAGGAAAGTCCAGATAATTGCTCTACATCTTCTCTTCCTGAAATCCATTGTTGGCGAATGGGTTGTAAACCTTGGCGCACATCAATTTCTACATTTGGATCGGTAAAAGGACCACTGGTATCGTACACCAAGACCGGTTCGTTTGACGTTTTTGTTCCGTTAAATTTATCGACGGTATCATCAAGCATAATTTTACGCATAGGCACCTTCACATTTTCGTGAAGTTGGCCTTTTACATAAATTTTTTCTGAATTTGGAAAAGGCGTTCTGCTGATGGCTTCTTCCCTCGGTAATTGGTTAGGTTTCATACTAAAAAGGTTTAGATTGATGTTTAAAATTTGATTACTGAAAATAAAACGATCAACCGCCTTGCGTAGCACGAATCACCAATACGTTACTGCCTTCTTCCACTAGTGTGTGTTCCCACTGTGGTTTAGAAATAATTTCGTTGTTAATGGCAATAGCAATTCCTGAAGCCTGAATATTCAATTGCTCCAATAACTCCTGAAGCTTTACAGGTTCTTTAAAAGAATGGTTTTGGTTGTTGACGTTTACAGTTATCATATCGTTTCGATTTTAATAGCCGTAAACCAAAGAGGATGGTCTTTGAAGAAAAGTAATATGAAATAGAACTTACCCCTTAATTTGGATAAAATCAATTCAAAATTTTCTAACTTTTCCCTTCGCAGATGCTAATCTGTATCAGGTTCAAAGGGTTTTTCTCAGCCGAATTGAATCAGCACCCCTAAAGTTTACTTTCTCAAAGTTAAATGAAATAATCCGAATTAAAAAAATGCTAAAGGCTTATTATTCTATTTTGAATACACTTTTAATACCTTTGCACTTAAATTTCCCGAAAAGTTTCCGAAGCAATTTTTCATAATTTCAGCTTTAAAATTTTAGGGAAATCCAAATTATATACGGCAGACTTAAAATTTCGGTATGGCAAAAATCAGGATTACCAAACAATTTTCTTTTGAAACAGGACACGCACTTTACGGCTACGATGGTAAGTGTCGCAACGTCCATGGCCATAGTTACAAACTTAGTGTAACCGTTATTGGAGAACCAATTAGCGATACTGATAATGTGAAGTACGGTATGGTAATCGATTTTGGCGACTTAAAAAAAATCGTAAAGTCTGAAATTGTAGACCAATTTGATCATGCCACCGTTTTCAACAAAAATACGCCTCATATAGAACTCGCGAAAGAATTAAAAGATCGTGGACATCACGTGATTTTAGTAGAATATCAACCCACCAGTGAAAATATGGTGATCGATTTTTCTCAAAAAATAAACAAACACTTACCAGGTCACATCAAACTACATTCGCTAAAACTTCAGGAGACTGAAACTAGTTTCGCCGAGTGGTATGCCAGCGATAATTAGGGCGTTCCCCTAGCGGGTCGGGCTATTCGCTTTATCTTTTTTATTTGCTTTGTAATTATGTTCTCAACATTTACAGGTGCTAACTGGCAAATAAAAAAGGATGCCGCTACTATCCCTAACGCAAAACATCTTTGTAGAAATAAGTATATTTGATTTATATTTCATCGTATGCAACTACCTACCGGAAAAAAGGTTTACTTCTCTAGCGATAATCATTTAGGTGCTCCTACCAAAGAAGCCAGCAAAGTACGCGAGGCGATATTCGTTAAATGGCTGGATGAAATTAAAGAAGATGCAGCGGCTATTTTTTTACTGGGCGATCTATTCGATTTTTGGTTTGAATATAAGCATGCCGTACCAAAAGGCTTTGTTAGGGTTTTAGGGAAACTCGCTGAAATTAAAGATAGCGGAATTCCGATTTATTTTTTCGTTGGAAACCATGATTTATGGATGGAAGATTATTTTGAAGAAGAACTTAACATTCCAACTTTTCGAAAACCACAGGAGTTTGAATTCAACCAAAAAACCTTCTTAATTGGTCATGGTGATGGGCTGGGGCCTGGAGATTATGGCTATAAACGCATGAAAAAAGTGTTTACCAATCCGTTTTCAAAATGGCTTTACCGATGGTTACATCCTGATATTGGCGTGCCTTTAGCGCAATATTTTTCAGTAAAAAACAAACTGATTTCTGGAGACGATGATGCTAAATTCTTAGGAGAAGATAACGAATGGTTGGTGCAATATTGCAAGCGAAAACTCGAAACTAAGCATTACGATTATTTTCTTTTTGGCCATCGCCATTTACCTATGGAAATTAAACTGAAAGAAAACTCGAAATACATTAACACCGGCGATTGGATTAATTTCTACACCTATGCAGCTTTTGATGGAGATGAATTGTATTTAAAAAAGCATCCCGTTAACGCTTCGTAGTTTACAGAAAAAAGCGTTAATTATTAATTCAGCAGAAAAATAGAGTCTAAAATCATAGAATCTTGGCTCTTATTTGAAATTCAGTATAAAAACGTTTATTTTCTATAGTCTTATTCTAAAAACAGCAAAGCGGTCTAAAATCTTATATCTCAACTATAACCATCAGATGCTGAAACAAGTTCAGCATGACGGTAATGCAGGTTCATAATTCAAAATAAATTCTTGAATCTATTTTCTTCAGCCTATATTCTAAAATCTCATATCTCAGTTCTAACTGCTAATTTTTCGAGACAAACTCTACGTAATTATGAAGTTCCATTTTAAAAATAGTGCCTTCAACCAAATCGCAGATTTCATTAAGTTCAAAAGCATTAACCACAAAATCCATTTTTTGAAGTGGAGATTTCAGTAAAATATTTCGTTCGCATAATTCAGAATGAGGACAATGAGAACAGTTGCCTGCGCTATTTTTTGCCATTCGAATATTTTTTGAGAACATATTCACTTCTTCAGGAGAAAGATAAAATCCCATATCCTTAAATACGAGTTGAACTCGCTTTTCATTAGAATTAGCAATTCCGCTTTTCCACTTAAAAGAAATCCCGGTATTGTTGTGGTAAATAATATCGACGTCCTCCATATTTCTAGCAGGTTTATCTCAAAGATAAAAATTTTATTTAAATTCAGTCTAAATAGCTTCGGGTTTTGTTTGCTGTTGAGAAAGTATTTAGTCGTTAGTTTACTGTTTAGCGTTTAATGTTTTCCGTTAGCGTCAAATTCATTCAAAATCCAGCAAAAAAATTCACAGTATACGATTTACAATATACTGTATACTGTATACTGTATACTGTAAAATTAGGAAGCAGAACTTTCGGATTCTAACTTTGTAATTCGTATTTGCAATTTTGGTAAGGGAAATCCAGGATCAATCATTCCTGGTTTCGGTTGAAAAATTTCAATTGAAAAATGAGGAATTTGAGTTGAGCTCTAAGTCGGCTAATTTTAGATTAGTTTTTAGTATGATGATGTGATGCTGAAGCAAGTTCAGCATGACGGTAGCGCAGGTTCACAATTCGGCATTTAATTTCAAAATAATTAAAATTGAATTGTTATGATTCTTGACTCATGATTTTTTCTCTCCCGAATCCAATTCAAAATTCAAAATAAATCCTTGAATCTGTTTTCTCTACTCTAGATTCTAAGATCTAACAGCAAAACGATCTAAAACCTAGTTCTCCTTAATATCCTTCAACTTCAATTGCAAAGAAACATTACCGTTCCATTCATTTTCATCTACAGAATACACCGCACTAAACGGTTTTTTATTTTGAATACAATCAATTTTTTTACCGAGATTAAAACCGATGACATTAAACGAAGATTTATTATCCACTTGTGATACTCGGCATTTTAAATGTGCTTCTTCACTGCCAACACATTTCCCAAAACCAGAATCGGTTAAATTTCTGGACATAAAAACCGGAGACATGTTACCGGGACCAAAAGGGGCAAATTGCTTCAGGATTCGCCAAAATTTAGGCGTGATTTCATCTAATTCTATTTCAGCATCAATAGAGATCTCAGGAGTCAGTAATTTTCTATCAATAGTTTCAGAAACTACTTCTTCAAACTTTCTTTTAAAGTTATCGTATTCTTCTTCCTTAATGGTTAAACCCGCAGCATACATATGTCCCCCAAATTGTTCAATATGATCTTGGCAAGCTTCCAAAGCATTATAAACATCAAATCCTTTTACCGATCGGGCTGACGCCGCCAGCTTATCGCCACTTTTTGTAAAGACTAAGGTGGGACGATAATAGGTTTCGGTTAATCGGCTTGCTACAATCCCAATCACACCTTTATGCCAGTTTTCTGCGTACACTACTGTGCTCAAACACTCCTGCTCTTTTAACTCTTCAATTTGATCTAAAGCTTCTGCTGTAATCGCTTTATCGGTATCTTTTCGGGTAGAATTGTGCGATTCTATTTCCGAAGCAAAATGTTGTGCCTGCGTTTCATTTTCTTCTGTAAGCAACTCTACCGCATGTAAACCATGTTTCATTCTTCCGGCTGCATTAATCCTGGGTGCGACCACAAAAACAACATCGGTTATAGTGATCACTTCTTTTTTAATCTGACTCAAAATCGCTTTAAAGCCAGCTCTTGGCGCTACATTAATGACATGCAAACCATGATACGCTAAAATTCGATTTTCGCCGGTAATAGGTACAATATCGGCCCCAATAGCGGTGGCTACCAAATCCAGATACGGCAATAATGCCTGTATGTTATCGCCACGTTTTGCAGCCATTGCCTGGATCAATTTAAAACCTACACCGCAACCGCAAAGCTCTTTATAAGGATAATCGCAGTCTTCTCGTTTTGGATCGAGCACAGCAATCGCCTTAGGAATTTCTGCTCCCGGGCGGTGGTGATCGCAAATCACAAAATCAATTCCTTTCTCTTTAGCGTAAGCCACTTTATCGATGGCTTTTATTCCGCAATCCAAAGCGATAATCAAACTGATATCATTATCGGACGCAAAATCGATTCCCTGAAAAGAAACTCCGTAACCTTCGTTATACCGATCAGGAATATACGTGGCTACATTAGGATATAATGTTTTTAGATAGGAAGACATTAAAGCGACACTGGTAGTACCATCGACATCATAATCGCCATAAACCATGATATTTTCACCTTCAGCTAAAGCTTGTTCTATCCTAGCCACTGCTTTATCCATATCCTTCATTAAATAAGGATCGTGCAGATCGGCAAGACTGGGACGAAAGAACTTCTTAGCTTCCTCGAAACTTGAAATACCACGTTGTGCTAACAATCGGGCAATAGGTTTGTCGACACCAAGGGATTGCATCAAGGTGTTTACAGTTTCAGGATTAGGATTTGGTTTTATGGTCCAGCGCGTATTCATCAGCATTATCTATTCACAAAATTCGGTTTCCTCATGAAGGTTTCATGAGTCAAAAATAGAAACATAAAATCTTCTATTTCGCTTCAAAAATACGAAAAGATCTTACTTTTTAGGCTGTAGCGCTTCGGTATTAAAGGCGATTCCACTCCAACCGCTCTTCATAAAATTACGAATGTTTTGATGTCCCTCGCCCTCAGGATGTTTCAGTACATCTTCAAAATAATGCTTTCCAAAAAGGGCTAAAGTGGTTTCTTCATTTAAGTCTTCCAATAATCCTAAAGCAAAAATTTTACAACTTCCGTTATTGCTTCCAGCTTCATTATAAACCTCACCATTTTTAAAAGAAGCGGGAGAAAATTGATAATATTCATCAATTAAGGCCATAGTTTGATCAAAATCTGCAGTTTTAGGATTCGATTTTACTTGTTTTAGATATTGCTGTAGCGTCATATTTCGATTTTTAGTCTCTTGTTTAATTGATTACTAAAATAAAAGTTCACAATTTAATTTGTTACTTTTCGACTCTCAAATTTTTTAAAATGAAGAGCGTTAAAGGCCAACTTGTTGATATCGAAAACCGCCGAATTTTCCCTGCGGAAGTTATCATAGAAAATAAAAAGATCGTCGAAATTAAAGAATCCAAGCATAACGAAAAGCAGTTCATTATGCCGGGATTTATCGATGCGCACATCCATATTGAAAGCTCGATGTTAGTGCCGTCTGAATTCGCCCGAGTTGCAACTATCCATGGTACAGTAGCTACGGTCTCAGATCCTCATGAAATTGCCAATGTTCTAGGGATTGAAGGCGTAAATTTTATGATAGAGAATGGTAAAAAAGTACCTTTAAAATTTCATTTTGGAGCTCCAAGTTGTGTTCCGGCTACCACTTTTGAAACGGCCGGAGCGGTTATTGATTCAGAAGCAATTAAAGAATTGATGCAATCTCCTGATATTTTTTATCTGGCTGAAATGATGAATTATCCCGGAGTCCTTTATAACGATCCTGAAGTATTTGAAAAAATAAAATGGGCGCAACATTTTAAAAAACCTGTAGATGGCCATGCTCCCGGACTTCGTGGAAAAGAGGCCTCAACATACGCAAAAGCAGGCATTACTACCGATCACGAGTGTTTTACGTACGAAGAGGCTGAAGAAAAACTTGCTTTAGGAATGAAAATTTTGGTGCGTGAAGGAAGCGCTGCTAAAAATTTTGAAGCGCTTATCGACCTATTGCCCGAGCATTATGAAAATATGATGTTTTGCTCTGATGATAAGCACCCGGACGATCTTATCTTAGGGCATATCAATCAGCTTTGCCAGCGTGCGGTCACCAAAGGAATCGATGTTTTTAAAGTATTGCAAGCTGCCTGCATAAATCCGGCAAAACATTATAATTTAAATGTTGGTTTGCTGAAAGAAGGTGATACGGCCGATTTTATTTTGGTAGAAAACCTTACCGATTTTAAGGTTTTGAAAACTTATATCGACGGTGAAGTCGTTGCTGAAAATGGCAAATCTCATATTCCATCTATTCAATTTAAAACACCGAATAATTTTAATATTTCTGAAAAGTCCATTGAAGATTTTGTGCTGAAAGCCAATACAGAAAATGTTCGAGTAATTGAAGCCTTGGATGGTGAACTAATTTCTAACGAAATCGAAGCAAAAGCAGTTTTGAAAAACGGTTCACTTTCGTCGAATATCGAAAATGATATTTTAAAAATTTCTGTAGTTAACCGCTACGAAAACAAAGCACCTGCTGTAGCCTTTATAAAAAATTTCGGACTAAAAAAAGGAGCGATTGCCAGCTCAGTTGGGCACGATTCGCATAATATTATCGCCGTTGGAACTACCGATGAAGAAATTTGTAAAGCTATAAACATCATTATCAAAAACAAAGGCGGAATTTGCGCCGTTGATGGTGAAAATCAAAAATCACTTCCTTTACCCATAGCAGGAATCATAAGCGATAAAGATGGTTGGGAAACAGGGAAATTATATGAAGAAATAGACAAAATGGCTAAAGATTTAGGCAGCACCTTAAAAGCTCCTTTTATGACCTTATCGTTTATGGCTTTACTCGTAATCCCAGATCTTAAATTATCAGACAAAGGTTTATTTAGTGGAAAGAAATTTGAGTTTGTAAATACCCTAAAATAATTACGCAACTAATTGATAGTCTAAGCATCTAGATAAAAAAACAAGATTGTGAAAAAACTATTCTTTTTTTTATTAACCTCTGCTTTTCTATTATTTACATCTTGTAAAGACAATAATGAAGATGATATTATTTGTTGCGCAAATTATGATTTGGAAATTAATATTGTTCCTAAAAATCAAGATGGAGAAAATCTAATAGAGACAGAAGCTGTAACCATAGAAAATATTGCGCTATTTTACGAAATAGATGGAGAATGGAAAGCATCAGATAATTACAACATTGTATCATTATCAGAAAAACAAGATTTTCTAATGATTGCGGCAAATAATGAAATTGATCAAAATAATCGATCCGAAACTAAACTCATCATTAATGGTGAGGAATCGTTAATTACTTCTGAATTCAATACAAAGAATGGAGCAGTTATTATAAAAATATGGCTCAATAACCAAGTTGTTTTCGATGCGAGTTCTAACAAGGGGGCTAAAAGCATCGAAATTCTTTTATAAATTTTTATTTTAAAAATCCATTCTAAAAAATCCCTCACTTTTATATTGTAAAGAGCATATAGCATTACTGTTGAAGGAAATTTTTAAATTCTCAATTTCAGCCTGAAATATTAAAATATTCTTAAAATTCCAACTTTCTATTTTTAATCTGTAACAATTCAGATTTTCGCGCGTCTTTTAGGTAAACAATCATTTATCAATCATTAAATCATTCATCATGAAAAAATCAATGTTTACCTTCGCTTTAGCTTTAGTACTTAATTTTGGATTTGCTAATGCAGCTGCAATCGACAACGATCCAAAAGATCCAGCAAAATTTTCTATTGAAAATCTGGCCGCAACTGAATTAAGTTCATTTTGTAAAGCTATTGTTGCCGGAAATTACGAAATGGTTTCACAACTTATCGAACTGGGAGAAGACATTAACCAAAAGTCTTTAGGAAGAACTCCTGCGATGTACGCCGCTCGATACAACAAAGCTGAAATTTTATCACTTTTAATTGAAAAAGGAGCCGATCTTAAAGCTAAATCTGAAAAAGAAAATAAGACTGCGAAAGAACTTGCTAAACTTTCTAATGCCAAAGAATCCATGAAAGTACTGGAAGAATTAGAGAAATAATTATTCCATTCTGAATTATGCCTAAAGTGCTATTCTAAAAAAAAGAATAGCACTTTTTTTATAAAATCTCCTTTATGATCTTTTGAATTTCAGGAATCATACTCTCCTCAAACCAAGGATTCTTCATTCGCCAGAATCGATTGACGGGTGAAGGATGAGGCAAAGGTAAATAGTCCGGTAAAAATTCTTCGAAATTAGAAACTTTTTGGGTTAGATTTTTACGCTCAGATTTTGGCAAATAGTATTTGCTTGCATAAGAACCTATTAGAATTTTAAGCTTTACATTTTTCAACTTATCAAATACCTGATTATGCCAAAGAGGGGCACATTCTTTTCTTGGTGGCAAATCACCGGTTTTAGCTTTACCGGGATAACAAAAGCCCATTGGTAAAACGGCAAAATTAGATGGATTGTAGAATGTTTTTTCATCTACATCCAACCATTCCCGCAACTTTTTACCGCTTTGATCATTCCAGGCAATTCCTGTTTCATGTACGATTCTACCCGGTGCCTGACTAATTAATATGATCTTAGAATCTTTAACACCTTCAATAATTGGGCGCGGGCCTAATGGTAAATGTTCTTTACAAACTTCACAATCGCGTATTTCCTTCAATAAATCCTGCATTATTTTTTGCCGGCTACGATAATTACAATTTCGCCTTTTGGTGGTTTTTCAGTATAATGTTTCAAAACCTCTTCCGCAGTACCTCTAATAGTTTCTTCGTGAAGTTTCGTAATTTCTCTTGAAACTGAAACCTGCCGATCACCGCCAAAGTATTCGGAAAAATGAGTTAGCGTTTTAATTAATTTGTGCGGAGATTCGTAGAAGATCATCGTTCGGCTTTCTTCTGACAAAATTTTTAATCGTGTTTGTCGCCCTTTTTTAACCGGTAAAAATCCTTCGAATATAAACTTATCATTGGGCAAACCACTGTTTACTAATGCCGGCACAAAGGCCGTAGCCCCAGGAAGACAATCTACCTCTACCCCTGCTTCGACGCAGGCTCGTGTTAATAAAAACCCAGGATCTGAAATTGCCGGGGTGCCTGCATCGCTTATTAACGCAAAAGTTTCACCAGCTTTTATTCTTTCTACTAATCCTTCAACCGTCTTATGCTCATTATGCATATGATGACTTATCATTTGGGTAGAAATTTCAAAATGCTTTAGTAATTTACCGCTATTGCGTGTGTCCTCAGCTAAAATCAAGTCGGCTTCTTTTAAAACTTTTATTGCTCTAAAAGTGATATCTTCAAGATTACCTATTGGAGTGGGAACCAAAAAAAGTTTTCCCATAAATTATTGTTGAAATTTATTTGCGATCACCTGTACAAATCGATCTTCGTACTGTTCTTTCCCTTCCCAGTCGTTATAGTCTGGCTTTACCACCATTTGGATAAACTTATAGGCTTCGGTAAAATCGCTAAAAGTATTTAACTGGGATAACACTCGATTATAATCTGCGGCATCACCATTAAAAAGATGCTTGATATAAGCTAAACGATCATTAAGACCAATACTAATACCACTTTTTAAGCGATCGTTTACCGATTTTGGACGATTTGCGCCTTGTTTATTATTCAGCGGTTCAAAATCTGGAAGATTATCATAATCTACTCCTATTTGTCTAAAATCATTTGAATTGGATTCTGGTTCTTTAGGTTCAACCTCATCAAATAATTGTGGTGTTTCTTGCTCTGGTCTTGCAGTTTCTTCTTCCTTCGGTTTTGGAGCTTCTTCTTCCTTCGGCTCGAATATAGGAGGTTCAGCAAAATGCTCTTCAGGAATTTCTGGCGCTACTGGAGTTTTTTGTTCTTCAGTTTCCGCTTCTGGCTCTGTAGTTTTTTCAGATGAAGGCCAATCTTTATCTGGATTTTCCTCTAGTTCTGGTTTTATTTTAGACCAATCGTCGTTAAGCGCCTGCATCAAAAGATCAAGACCTTCAGTTTCTGGTGGCATTTGCGCCACGATATCCTTTATTTTTTCCGTAGCAGGTTCAGTTATAGCGTCGCTATCATTAAACTCTGTCCCGTCTGGCACATAATATTTCCCTTCTTTATTTGTGGTTTGGGATTGTGTTCTTGAAGGTTGCGGTTTAGAGGGTGCAAAAGTATCATCAGCATAACTCACTGCTGCTATAGCCGCTTGCTGTTCTTTAGGTTGATCTTCCTCCAAATTAGAAAATGTAAATTGTAATATTGTAAGTTTTTCATAAAGAACTTTAGCCTCTTGCTTCAGCTGATCTACATGCTTTTCTGCATCTCCATCAAGTATGTTTTGTGCCAGCGTTTTCAATTCAGCTTCTATTTTCTTCTTCATAACTTTAGTGATTAGCCCTACTTACGGGGTTGGATTTTTAATAAATTTGTTCCACCTTTATATATAAAGAGGTTGTTTCCCATTTCGATCTGAAAATTACAAAATGTTTCTCGAAAATACAGTAAATCACGAAGAGCAATTTGGCTGGATAGAGGTAATTTGCGGTAGCATGTTCTCTGGAAAGACTGAGGAGCTAATCCGTCGCCTTAAGCGAGCCCAATTTGCAAAACAAAAAGTAGAAATCTTTAAACCGGCTATCGACACTCGATACGACGAAGAAATGGTTGTTTCTCACGATGCTAACGAAATTAGATCTACACCTGTCCCATCTGCTTCTAACATAAGACTACTTGCCGATGGTTGTGATGTGGTTGGAATAGACGAAGCTCAGTTTTTTGATAACGAGATCGTCACGGTTTGTAACGATCTTGCAAATCGCGGAATTCGTGTGGTTGTGGCAGGTCTCGATATGGATTTTAAAGGAAATCCTTTTGGCCCAATGCCCAATCTTATGGCCACCGCAGAGTATGTTACTAAAGTTCATGCGGTTTGTACGCGTACCGGAAATTTAGCACAATATAGCTTTAGAAAAGCGATTAGCGATGATTTGGTTTTTCTTGGTGAAACCGAAGAATATGAGCCATTAAGTAGAGCTGCGTATTACCGAGCAATGAAGAATGAAAAAATTAGAAAGCTTGAAGTGAAGGAAGCTGAAGAAATTAAGCCTAATTTAAAAGAAAAAAATGCCTAAAGCTCAGGAAACTGTTCTTGAAATCGATCTAAATTCTTTAGAACATAATTATCATTATTTAAGATCTAAGATTACCCCGGGTGTAAAAATGCTTGGTGTAGTAAAAGCTTTTGCCTACGGAAGCGATTCTGTTGCCATTGCTAAAAGATTAGAGAAAATTGGCATAGACCATTTTGCGGTAGCGTATACCAAAGAAGGAGAAACCATTAGAAGCGGTGGGATTGAAAAACCAGTTTTAGTGCTTCATCCACAAACGCACAGTTTTCAAGCATTAATAGACCATTGTCTTACTCCCAGTCTATACAGTTTATATATTTTAAAAGAGTTTATTAAAAAAGCTGAACAATTAAAACTTGAAAATTACCCGGTTCATATCAATATAAATACAGGACTGAATCGGCTTGGTTTTGATCCTGATGATATTGAAGAAGTAATTTCGATCTTCCAGAATACTTCAGCAATAAAATTGGTAGGCATGTATTCTCATCTTGCGGCTAGTGAGGATATGGCTTTAAAAGATTTTTCGCAATCTCAAATTGTGAATTTTATAGCTACTTCAGAAAAAATAATTGCGGCTTTTAATCATAAGATTTTAAGGCATATGTGCAATACTTCGGGAATTTTAAATTATCCCGAAGCAAGTTTCGATATGGTTAGAAGCGGAATTGGGCTTTATGGTTACGGAAATTCTAGCGAGCATGATTCTCATCTAAAACCAGTCGCTACACTTAAAACTATTATTTCACAAATTCATCATATCAAAAAAGGTGAAAGTGTTGGCTATAATAGAGGGTTTATCGCTAATCGAGATACGATTACTGCCACGTTGCCACTTGGCCATGCCGACGGTATTAGCAGGATTTACGGGAAGCAGAAAACTGCTGTGCTAATTAATGGCGAAGAAGCACCCATTATTGGTAATGTTTGCATGGATATGCTGATGGTTGATGTTACCGATATCGACTGTAAAGAGGGAGACGAGGTAATTTTCTTCGGAAAAGAAAGAAGCGCTGAAAAATTTGCAAATAGAGCAGGAACCATCTCTTACGAACTTGTAACCGCTATCTCCCAGAGAGTTAAAAGACTTATAATAGATTAGATTTTATATTTTTTTTCAGTAATATCGTACTATGTAAATATTCAATTCCTATTGCATGAGTTTATATTCCGACTTTAAGAAATTTATAATGAAGGGCGACATTGTGGCCCTTGCTACAGCCGTTGTAATTGGTGCTGCCTTTAAAACCATTGTAGACTCTGTGGTTAAAGATGTTATTACTCCAATTATTGGCGTGCTTACAGGCGGTACAGATTTTACCAGAAAGTTTGTTGCTTTAGATGGCCAAACCTATGCTAATTTAGATGCTGCCAGAGAGGCTAAAGCAGCTGTAATTACTTATGGCAATCTAATTCAGGCAATTATCAATTTTCTAATTGTCGCATTATTTATATTTTTGTTCTTAAGAGCATACGAAAAGACAAAGAAAAAAGAAGATCCAAAACCTGTTGCAGCTCCAAAAGGGCCAACACAGGAAGAACTTTTAGCCCAAATAAGGGACGAATTGAAAAAGCAAAATGGCGATGCTATTAATTAGCATTTAACAATACGTGCACCGCTATACTGCACTTTTTAAATAGCAAATATGTATAATAAAACCCCTCTTTTTAGAGGGGTCTTTTTTTTAACAAAAATCAGAAATACGTTTAAAAAGATAATTTTATCTCAAAAAACTAACTTATATGATCGATAGATCCTAACAGGTATGATACATTTGTAAAAGATTAAATTTAAAATTCATAAAACCATCTGTTAACACAGATAAAATTAATAAATAATGAAAGTAGCAGTTGTTGGCGCTACCGGAATGGTAGGGCAGGTTATGTTAAAAGTACTAGCCGAAAGAGATTTTCCTATAACCGAATTATTACCGGTTGCATCAGAAAAATCGGTTGGAAAGAAAGTAACTTATAAGGATAAAGAATATACTATTATCGGCCTTGCTGATGCTGTTGCTGCCAAACCAGAAATCGCTATTTTTTCTGCCGGTGGAGGAACTTCTTTAGAATGGGCTCCAAAATTTGCTGAAAACGGTACGACTGTTATCGATAATTCTTCGGCATGGAGAATGGATCCTTCTAAAAAGCTGGTTATTCCAGAAATTAACGCTTCAGAATTAACAAAAGAAGATAAAATTATTGCCAATCCTAACTGTTCAACAATTCAGTTATTAATGGCTTTAAAACCACTGCATGACAAATATACTATTAAACGTGCGGTAGTTTCTACATATCAGTCGATCACAGGTACAGGAGTTAAAGCAGTACAGCAGTTAGAAAACGAATACGAAAACAAAGAAGGAGAAATGGCCTATCCTTATCCAATTCACCGTAATGCCTTACCACATTGTGATGTTTTTCAGGATAATGGATACACCAAAGAAGAAATGAAACTGACCAATGAGACGAAAAAGATCTTAGGAGATGATTCTGTATCATTAACCGCTACAGCTATTCGTATCCCTGTTGTTGGCGGGCATAGTGAGTCTGTAAATCTTGAATTCGAAAATGATTTTACCGAAGCCGATGTTCGCAGACTTTTAAATGATTTCCCTGGCGTTACTGTTCAGGATAATCCAGATACCAACACCTACCCAATGCCAATTTATGCTGAAGGTAAAAATGATGTATTTGTAGGTAGAATTCGTCGTGATTATTCACAACCAAATTCTTTAAATCTTTGGGTAGTTGCAGATAACCTAAGAAAAGGAGCTGCTACCAATGCTGTTCAAATCGCTGAATATTTAATGGAAAACAAGCTGGTTTAAGTCTATTTTCCCTTTCAAATTATATTTACGAGGTTGTTGTTTTCAGCAACCTCGTTTTTTATTTATAAATTTAAGCTTTCCACAAAACCTCACGCATATGAAAAAAATAGTAATTGGAGTTTTTACACTTGCCGCGCTGGCTTCCTGTAAAGATTCCGAAGAAACAAAAAAAGAAAAAGACACTGCTTTGAATTTAAACTATCCCGAAACCAAAAAAGTAGATACCGTAACCGATTATTTTGGCACCAAAGTTAAAGATCCTTATCGCTGGTTAGAAGACGATCGCAGTACTGAAACCGAAGAATGGGTTAAAGCTGAAAACAAAGTCACTTTTGGATATTTAGATAAGATTCCATTTAAAGAGGACTTAAAAAAACGCCTTTCTGAAATATGGAATTATGAGAAAATCGGCGCCCCTCATAAAGAGGGAGATTACACCTATTTCTCTAAGAACGATGGTTTACAAAATCAATACGTAATCTACCGTCGTAAAAATGAGAATGATGAACCAGAAGTTTTTCTTGATCCTAATAAATTTAGTGAAGATGGAACCACTTCTTTAAGCGGATTAAGTTTTTCTGAAAACGGAAAAATGGCAGCTTATAGTATTTCTGAAGGAGGAAGCGATTGGAGAAAAGTGATCGTACTGGACGCTGAAACAAAAGAAGTAGCTGAAGATACTTTAAAAGACATCAAATTCAGTGGTATTTCCTGGAAAGGCAATGAAGGTTTCTATTATTCAAGCTACGAAAAGCCTAAAGGGAGTGAGCTTTCAGCAAAAACAGATCAACATCGTTTATTCTATCACAAAATTGGGACGCCACAATCTGAAGATCAAATGATCTTTGGCGGAACACCAGATCAAAAACATCGTTACGTTGGCGGTAGTGTGAGTGAAGACAATAAATATTTATTTATATCTGCCCGAAATTCGACATCTGGAGGTAAACTTTTTATGATGGATCTATCGAAAAAGAATCCTGAATTAAAGACGATTATCGACAACGAAGACACCGATACTTATGTGATCGAAAACGAAGGCAGCAAACTTTATATCGTTACCAATCTTGATGCACCAAATCAACGAATCGTAACTGTAGATGCAGCAAATCCAACTCCAGAAAACTGGAAAGATTTTATTCCTGAAACCAAAAATGTACTTAGCCCATCTACCGGTGGTGGTTATTTTTTTACTGAATATATGGTAGATGCTGTTTCGCAAGTAAAACAATACGATTACGACGGAAAACTGGTTCGTGAAATAGAATTACCGGGATTAGGTTCTGCTGGTGGTTTTGGCGCTAAAAAAGATGCCGATACTTTATACTATTCGTTTACAAATTATGTGACTCCCGGTACTATTTACAAATATGATATCGAAGAAGGAACTTCAGAGGTTTACAATAAACCAAACATAAATTTTAATCCAGATGACTACGAAAGTCGCCAGGTTTTCTATAAATCTAAAGACGGCACAAAAATTCCTATGATCATCACCGCTAAAAAAGGAGTGGAACTTGATGGTAAAAACCCAACGATCTTATACGGTTACGGCGGATTCAATATTAGTTTAACGCCTTCTTTTAGTACAGCAAATGCAGTTTGGTTAGAGCAAGGCGGAGTATATGCTGTTCCAAACCTACGTGGCGGTGGCGAGTACGGTCGTGCCTGGCATGATGCCGGGACTAAAATGCAAAAGCAAAATGTATTTGACGACTTTATCGCTGCTGCAGAATATCTAATTGAAAACAAATACACTTCAAAAGATTATTTAGCGATTAGAGGTGGTTCTAACGGAGGTTTATTGGTTGGGGCAACAATGACGCAGCGCCCGGATCTTATGAAGGTAGCATTGCCTGCTGTTGGCGTGATGGATATGTTACGATACCATACCTTTACCGCAGGAGCCGGTTGGGCGTATGACTATGGAACTTCTGAAGATAGTAAAGAAATGTTTGAGTACATTTACGATTATTCGCCAGTTCATAATGTAAAAGAAGGTGTTGAATATCCAGCAACCCTGGTTACAACAGGAGATCATGATGATCGTGTGGTACCTGCGCATTCTTTTAAATTCGCAGCAGAATTACAAGAAAAACAAGCCGGAGATGCACCTGTTCTTATTAGAATTGAAACCAAAGCTGGTCACGGTGCCGGGAAACCAACCAGTATGATCATCGAAGAATATGCCGATATTTTTGGTTTTACTTTATACAATATGGGTTTTGAAAAACTACCAAGTGAAAATACAGAATTGCAGGATTAGATTATTGAATGATAATAAAGCACGTCATCTTGAACTCTAATTTAGGATTTCATCATAAATGCTTTTAAAATTCAATATGAGATTCCGGATTGAGTTCGGAATGGCAGAAATGTCCATTGTTCTCATACAAATTAAATAAAATTCTGAAAAACACATTTCCCGCCAGGTTTTCAAATTCGATGAAATCTGGCGGTTTTTTATTTCCAAAACTTGCAAATTTGGGTATCTTCAACCTTCCTAAAACGACACTAATTATGCTGAAGTTAGAAAACGTATCCTTTGCTTACGAGAATGGAGAACAGGTTTTGGACCATATCAATTTAACCGCAAAGCGTGGTGAAAATATCTCGATTATTGGCGAAAGTGGCTGCGGTAAAAGTACTTTGCTTCAGCTAATCTATGGATTATTGCACACCGATGGAAAGATATTTTGGGGAGAAGAAGAGTTGCTTGGCCCTAAGTTTAATTTGGTGCCCGGTGAAGATTTTATAAAATATCTGGCTCAGGATTTCGATCTAATGCTTCCGCTAAGTGTTGCTGATAACGTAGGGAAATACTTAAGTAATATGTATCCGGTAAAGAAGAAAAAGCGGATTCAGGAATTACTGGAAGTGGTAGAAATGGGAGATATGGCCCATAAAAAAACCAAACTCCTTAGTGGCGGCCAGCAGCAACGTGTAGCCCTTGCTAGAGCTCTCGCCAAAGAACCAGAAATGGTTTTGCTAGATGAGCCTTTTAGCCATATCGATCATTTCAGAAAAAATAATCTTCGCCGTAAAGTTTTTAAGTATTTAAAAGAGCAGAATATTACCTGCATAATTGCCACTCATGATATTACCGATGCCCTGGCTTTTGCAGACACTACGATGGTTTTAAAAGATCATAAGATTTATGCAAAAGCGAGTCCGGAAGATTTATATAACAATCCGCCAAACAAATATGTTGCCTCCTTGTTTGGCGATGTTAATGAGGTGATGCTGAAAGATATTGTTCAGAATGAGACTTCAACAAAAAAAATCATCCTTTATCCTGAAGAACTAAAAGTTAGTCGAAAATCTCCAATTAAAGCACAAGTTATTGCATCCTATTTTAAAGGCAGTAATTATCTAATTGAAGCAAATTTAAATGGCACTATCGTTTTTGCTGAACATCGCTCGGCTATCCCTAGCGGAGCTCCCGTGTATTTTGTGATTTCTAAACCACTAATAGAAAAGCGAAAAAATAATTAAAACTTATAGCCTAAGCTTAACTGAAAATTATTTTCTTTTCCTTCAATTTTAGACGAATTTATATTGGGTGGAGTACCTAACTGAAATTCTCGATCCAAAACATTAGAAAGACCTATTACATATCTTACGCTAACTGTAAAATCGGCAATATCTACACCTAAATTAATTAAAGCCCCAAAGAGAACATTTTCGTATTGATCTTTATTTAATTCAGTATTTGCAAGAAATCCTATTTGAGGACCAACACCAAGATGAACCGGAGCCACAGGATACCATTTTAAAAACACAGGAATATTTATATAATCTGCGTATTGATCTTTTACCCCTTCCCTGGAATACAAAGCTTCGGCTTGTAATCCAAAAGAAGAATTTAAATCCAGACCAGCAAAAGCTCCAAAATGAAAGCCCGTCCCGTCATCATCACTAAAACGAAAGTCATTTGGACGATCTTCCAAAGTAATTTTAGTAAAATTTACACCAGCTTTTACACCAAAGGAAACTTGTGAAAAGCCAGAAAAACAGCACATCAAAAAGATGATTAGCGCACATTGATTTTTCATTGTAATTGATTGATAAATAGCGCACTAATATAATCTTTTTTTTAATCCACTGTAAAAATTTTATTTTTAATTCCGTTAAATTCAAATTCCTCACCTTCCGTCTTTCCCATTAATAGTCTTGCCACAGGTGAGTTCGCACCAACGCCATAAAAGGTGTGTTTATCAAGTTCCATTTTTCCTACGGGAATACTAATAAAGTAATTTGATGCGGAGGTTTTTACCAAGCAACCTAATTGAATTCTTTTAGAAGCCTCCCTGTTTTTAGCCAATTTTAGCGTATCTCTTTGTTGTTTAAATTCTTTGAGCTGGTTCGATAATTTATTCCATTCTTCACTCATCATTTCGCGCCCGGTTTCATATTTATCGCCGGCACTGTTTTTCCCTTCACTTTCCATATCTTCTTCAAGATCTTTCAGTGACTTGTTAATACGCTGAATTCGAGATTCAACATACTCATTACACATGGTATACAAATGGTCTTTTGTCGTCAAAATCTAAATCTATTTTTTCTTTATTTCTTTTGTTTTATTTAAATCAAACTCTCCGTAATATTTCATTTGTTGCGAGATCCAGTTCTTTCTACCGCTTATATAGCTACTTGCGGGATTAGCACGATATTCACGCGGATTAGGCAAAATAGCGGCAATGGCGGCAGCTTCAGCAGGACTTAAATTTATAGCATCCTTTTTAAACCAGGATTGGGCTGCTTCCTGTGCTCCGTAAACACTCTTGCCCATCTCAATGCTATTCAAATAAACTTCCAGGATACGCTCTTTGCTCCATAACAGTTCTATCAAGAAGGTAAAATAAGCCTCCAGTCCTTTACGTACATAATTTCTACCAGGCCATAAAAAGGCATTTTTCGCAGTTTGTTGTGAGATGGTACTGGCACCACGAACACGCTTTCCTTTTTTGTTATTCTCTATAGCTTTTCGAATAGCCTCGATATCAAAACCACTATGATTTTCGAAATTTTGATCTTCGCTGCAAATTACTGCGAGTTGCAGGTTTTTTGAAATATCTTCAATTGGGACCCAATCATGTTTTATTTCTTCATCTGGATGCTCGAAATATCTGATTGCCATAAGCGGTGTAAACGGTACCGGCAACCATTTAAAAATAAGCACCAGTAAAAAAGTGATTAGAAAGAACCACCCTATAAGTTTTGCTATAAATCGAAATATTTTTTTTATCATTCGCTAACTTTTGCCAGTTCTTTTCCTACTAAACTTCCAATTGAAATACCCATTCCTCCTAATTTTACACCATAAAAAACGTTATCTGATAAGTGACCAATTTCGGGTTTCTTATTAATTCCCACTCCCATAATCCCGCTCCATCGTTGGTCTATCTCGACCTTCTGATTGGGCAAAATACTTGTTTTAAGCAGTTCTTCTAATTTCTGCTGAATGATCTCGGTTTGCCCAAATTGGATGGTTTCCTCACCTTTTTTATCTAAGTTTCTTCCGCCACCAAAGAGAATTCTATTATTGATATTTCTGAAATAATAGAAGCCTTTATCTAAATGAAATGTTCCTTTAATTTGAAGGTTTTCTATAGGTTTTGTCACCAATACCTGTGCTCTTGCCGGCTTAACTTGGCTAATTCCAAATTTGGAAGCAAAGCCATTCGTGGCAATAAATAGCTTTCTACACTCCAATTCGAAATTTGATGTTTTTACGACCACTTTGTTACCTAAATCTTCAAAATTTTGGACGGCAATATTATTCAAAATTCGGATACCTTTTTTATAAACTTTTCGTAATAATTGTGTCATCATTTTCCCGGTATCGATCTGTGATTCAAATGGACTAAAAATGAGTTTTTCAGTAGTATTTTTGAAATTGAATTTATTATCAGAAAGCGAAAAACAATTGCTTTCAAAAACTTCATAGAGTAATCGATTAATATTGGTAATTTCAGCCACGCATTCTTCAAAAAGATTTTTGTCTTTTTCCAGAAAAACCTCGTACCCACCGTGATTTTTAAAGCCGATTTCATCATCACCAAAATTCTTCCGAAGTAATTTTAATCCATTCAATCGTTTCTGGATTAAAGCGACAACGTCTTCTTCGGGTAGCATTTTAAGATCTTCTAAGATTTCAGAAAGACTGCCAAAACAGACAAAACCAGCATTTTTTGTGCTTGCCCCTTCAGGCAACAAACCTTTTTCAAGAATTAAAATATTAGAACCCGGATAATCTTTATGAAGCTGAAGTGCACAATTTAGTCCCGTTATCCCACTTCCTACGATTACAAAATCGAGATCAGACAGCCAGCTTTTTTGCTCCCAATACGAAAAATTCATACTAAAAATTTACAAACTCAAATTACGGAAAGTTTTATAATTTCAGCTGTATTTAAAGAAAATGGAATGAATTTTCTTAATCGATTAAGAAAAATATTGAATTAAGAGCAAAAAAAAGCCTCGTAAAAACGAGGCTTCATTTTATTGAAAATCGATATTGATTAGTCTTCTGCTGGATTCATTTTAAAATCGTCCATAAATGCAGTGGTATAATTACCAGCTACATATCTTGGATCGTCCATCAACTGACGATGGAAAGGAATAGTAGTTTTAATTCCTTCGATCACGAATTCATCTAATGCTCGTTTCATTTTATTAATTGCCTCCTCACGCGTTTGTGCGGTAGTAATTAATTTAGCGATCATAGAATCGTAATGTGGCGGAATAATGTATCCACTGTACACATGGGTATCGATACGAATCCCGTGCCCGCCCGGAGTATGCAATGTCTCGATCTTTCCTGGTGATGGTCTAAAACCATTGTAGGGATCTTCAGCATTGATACGACATTCGATAGAATGTAATTGCGGCTCGTAGTTCTTCCCTGAAATCGGAATTCCTGCTGCAACTAAAATTTGTTCACGAATTAGGTCGTAATCGATCACCTGCTCTGTAATTGGATGCTCTACCTGAATACGAGTATTCATCTCCATAAAATAGAACTTACGGTGTTTATCCACTAAAAATTCTACCGTTCCAGCACCTTCATATTTAATGAATTCTGCTGCTTTTACTGCTGCTTCTCCCATTTGCTTACGCAACTTTGGCGTCATAAAAGGAGATGGAGTTTCCTCGGTTAATTTTTGGTGACGACGTTGTACAGAACAGTCTCTTTCTGAAAGGTGACAGGCCTTACCGGTTTGATCACCAATTACTTGAATTTCGATATGTCGAGGCTCTTCGATAAGTTTCTCCATATACATACCGTCATTTCCGAAAGCAGCTCCTGCTTCCTGACGTGCAGAATCCCAGGCTGCCTGAAGATTTTCTTCCTTCCAAACAGCGCGCATTCCTTTACCACCACCGCCGGCAGTAGCTTTAAGCATTACAGGAAAACCTATTTCTTTAGCTAATTTTAGACATTCGTCGTAATCTTTTAAGATCCCTTCAGACCCCGGAACGCAAGGAACTCCTGCAGCTTTCATTGTAGCTTTAGCAGTAGCTTTATCGCCCATTTTGCTAATCATCTCTGCGGAAGCACCAATAAATTTAATATCGTGTTCTTCACAAATCTTAGAAAACTTAGCATTCTCTGAAAGGAATCCGTATCCCGGGTGAATAGCATCAGCATTAGTTATTTCTGCTGCCGATATAATATTCGCAATCTTTAAATAAGATAAATTACTTTGAGGAGGTCCTATACATACCGCTTCATCTGCAAAACGGACGTGAAGACTTTCTGCATCTGCAGTAGAATAAACCGCTACCGTTTTTATCCCCATCTCTTTACAAGTACGGATAATACGCATTGCGATTTCTCCCCTATTGGCAATTAATATTTTTTTAAACATACCTGTGGTTTTTATTTACAGGAAAAAATCCTGTACAAAAATTGGCAAGAATTAAGAAGGATCTACTAAGAATAAAGGCTGATCGAACTCTACCGGAGACGAATCGTCTACCAATACTTTTACGATTTTACCAGAAACTTCACTTTCAATTTCATTGAAAAGTTTCATTGCCTCTATCACACAAAGTACATCACCTTCTTTTATAGTATCACCTACTTCTGCAAATACAGGCTTATCTGGTGAAGGCTTACGGTAAAAAGTTCCTATGATAGGAGATTTTACGGTAATATATTTAGCATTATCATCTTCAGCAGGTTTTGCTTCCTCTTTAGGCGCTGCCGTTTCTTGCGGTGCCGCAGGTGCAGGTGCTTGTTGTTGTACCGGCATTTGTGGTTGTACTTGGCCACCCATTGGCACTTGTTGCACAACAGTAGTTTCTTTTTCGTCTGAGCCTGTTCTAATCGTGATTTTCACATCACCGGTCTCCAGCTTTACCTCACTGGCACCAGACTTGGCAACAAACTTTATTAAATTCTGAATTTCTTTTAAATCCATAATAATAAGGGTGTTATTTTAAGAATTATAAGCCCATTTTAGATACGTAGCTCCCCATGTGAAACCACCTCCAAATGATGCAAATATTAGATTATCTCCTTTTTTAAATTTCTTTTCGTAATCACTAAGCAACAAAGGTAGTGTAGCAGAAGTTGTATTACCATATCTTTCGATATTCATTAGTACTTTTTCATCTACAACTCCCATTCTACTTGCAGTAGCGCCAATTATTCTTTTATTGGCCTGATGGGCAATAAGCCAATCAACATCTTCATTAGTCAAATTATTACGCTCCATAATCTGAGCGCTTACACCGGCCATGTTAGAAACAGCATATTTAAATACCGTTTTACCGTCTTGTTTTACGTAGTGTAGCTTTTTAGCGATAGTCTCTTCAGAGGGAGGTAATAAAGAACCGCCAGCCTCTATTCTGAGAGAATTTCTACCAATTGAATCACTTCTTAAAATTTCATCTTGAAGACCATAACCATCTTCGTTTGGCTCCATTAATACAGCTCCGGCTCCATCACCAAATATAATGCAGGTTGTCCTGTCTGTATAATCAATAATAGAAGACATTTTATCTGCTCCTATAACCAATACTTTTTTGTAACGGCCAGATTCTATATAGGCCGCACCTGTAGACATTGCATATAAAAAGCCTGAACAGGCTGCCTGTAAATCGTAGGAAAATGCATTAACGGCGCCAATTTCTGAAGCTACATGAACTCCTGTTGCAGCCACCGGCATATCTGGTGTTGCAGAAGCCAATATTACCATATCGATTTCTTCAGGGTTTAAACCAGATTTATTGATAAGGTCTTTAGCTGCCTGAATCCCTAAATATGAAGTTCCTTTATTGGGGTCTTTTAAAATTCTTCTTTCCTTAATTCCAGTTCTGGTAGTAATCCATTCGTCATTGGTTTCTACCATCTCCTCCAACATTTTGTTGGTCAACACATCTTCTGGCACATAGCCACCTACAGCTGTTATGGCTGCTGTGATTTTATTCATAGAATTGAATTTATACACCTTGTTTGCAGCTGGTTAGTGTACAAACAATTAGAGAAATGTACTAAAATTTCTGTAAACAGGGGTGCAAATTAAGGTCTTTTTGGGACTTAATCAACTAAAAACAAAAAACTCCCACGTTGTGAGAGTTTCTATATATTTCTTTGAAGCCCTAATCAAAATTAAGCTTCTACTTCTTCAGTGTTATCAATTAACACCTGGCCACGGTAGTATAATTTACCTTCGTGCCAGTGCGCTCTGTGATATAAATGTGCCTCACCAGTCGTAGGATCTGTAGCGATCTTTGGTGCTGTCGCTTTGTAATGAGTTCTTCTTTTATCCCTTCTGGTTTTAGATATCTTTCTCTTTGGATGTGCCATGGCTTACTATTATTTAATCGTTTAGTAAATTTTTTAATTTATCCCATCGGGGATCAATATCGTCCCCATCTTTCTTTTCTTTGCTGCCCAAGCTTAACTCTTCCAGTTTATCCAACACGTCAGATTTTAAGCTCCCGTCTTCTACTCCAGGATGAATCTTTTTTGCAGGAACTGCAAGAACAATTAGTTCATAAATATATTGCTGTACGTTTACTTCAAACTCACCATGTGGTATGATTAGCAAATCCTCATTGTCATCATTAAACTCTTCGCCAAATTTAATTACCAAAAATAAACTACTGTCTATTGGCTGGTCGTAAGGCTCGTTTGTAATGTCACAATTTACATTTACTGTTCCTGAAGCTTCAAAAGTAAGCTCCATCATTGTGGTTTTCTTTTCGAATAATAAGTCGACTTTAACATCGGCATTATTAAACTCTTCGTACTCTAAATGTTCAAAGAACTCATTGTCAATCTTGTACTCAAACTGGTGCTTTCCAAGCTTTAACCCCACAAAAGGGATCGTATAGGCTTTCATTTTCCTCATGTCGTCCTCAGTTTTGAGTTTTCGCCCTTTTACAAAGGCGGCTGCAAAGATAAAAAATAAAATAAACTAAAAGCTTTTTATAAACAATTTTTTGTTTATATCTTTTTACTCTGCCTTTTTAATGGATTTTCAGTTAATTCTATATACTCATTTCTACAGCTAGAAATCTCAATTGCCTTAAATACAGCTTCCTTAAACGAGCTTATATTGGCTGAGTTTGTTCCAGCAATTTCGAAGGCTGTTCCATGATCTGGTGAAGTTCTTACTTTACTTAGCCCTGCAGTGAAATTTACACCGCGTCCAAAAGAAAGTGTTTTAAATGGAATTAATCCCTGATCGTGATATGAAGCTATTACGGCATCAAAATTTTTATAATTTTTAGAGCCAAAAAAGCTGTCGGCTGAAAATGGCCCGTAAACCAACTCCCCTTTTTCTCGAAACTCATTAAGTGTAGGTTTTAAAACTTCTTCATCTTCTTTACCAATCACCCCATTATCTCCGCTATGTGGATTAATCCCTAAAACAGCTATTTTTGGCTTCCGAATTCTAAAATCCTGTTTTAAAGTTTGCTGAATAATTCTAATTTTCTTTTTAATTAATTCCGGAGTAATTACTTCAGCAATATCCTTTAATGCCACATGATCGGTAAGTAGACCAACTTTTAAATCGTCCGTAATCATAAGCATAAGACTTTCTCCTTGTAGTTCTTTCGCCAAATAATCAGTATGTCCTGGAAAATTAAATTTTTCTGACTGGATGGTGTGTTTATTAATTGGCGCAGTTACAAGAGCGTCAATTTTATCGTTCTTTAAAGCTTCAGTCGCAGCTTCCAGAGATTTAAAAGCATATTCCCCAACTTTTAAATCTTCTTCTCCAAAATTTATAGTTACGCTTTCTTTCCACACATTTACGATGTTAATTTTACCATCGATAACTTCTTCCGCATTATCAATACCCTGAAAGTTGATTCCGAGTTTATACTTTTTCTTTAAAAATGAAATAATTTTGGTAGAGGCAAATATGACGGGAGTACAAAATTCTAACATTCTTGAATCATCGAATGTTTTAAGTACAATCTCACTTCCAATACCATTCAAATCACCTATACTAATTCCTAGTTTTATCTTTTTAGGATGTTTCATACTTCCTTCAAATATATATTTTACTTTTACATAACAAATGTAACCAATATTATAGAATACATGTTTACTGGGATAATAGAAGAGGTAGGAAAAATAAAGAATCTGGCAAAAGAAGGATCAAATCTACATATTGAAATTGAAGCAAAAATGACTCCTGATCTAAAGATTGACCAAAGTGTCGCTCACAACGGCGTTTGCCTTACGGTAGTTTCAATAAAAGATTATAGCTATACTGTTACCGCTATTCAGGAAACGCTAAACAAAACCAATCTAAGTTCATTAGCTGAAAATGATTTTGTGAATTTAGAAAGAGGAATGAAGCTTGGCGATCGTTTAGACGGCCATATCGTACAGGGCCATGTAGACCAAACAGCGAAATGTATTGAAATTCTAGAGATCGATGGAAGCTGGCAATTTACTTTTGAATACGATCCAAAATTGAATAATATTACTATTGAAAAAGGTTCAATTACCGTAAACGGAGTAAGTCTTACGGTGGTTAATTCTAAAAGAAATTCTTTCTCTGTAGCAATTATCCCTTATACTTATGAGAATACGACTTTTAAACATCTTAAAGAAAGCTCTATTATCAATCTAGAGTTTGATGTTATTGGTAAGTATGTTAAAAGGATTACTGAACTCTCTTAGACTTTGTTTTATAAACATACATCGCACCGAATACCAATCCTGCAAAAAGCGTAAACGGAATTTCTTTGTCTATAGGAGCGTCCAATCCTGGTGGTGGCGGGCCTCCTGAGTTAGGAATGCATGAGCCCTCATAACATACATAATTAGGAGGACAAGTAGTACAATCATCAACTTCCGCTTGAGCGAATAACATTGAATTCATAAATAAAAAAAATATAGTAATTCTATTCTTCATATATTTATAGTACCTAATTAAATTTACGCAAAACAACTAACAAAGGTTTTATTTCAGGACACAAAACTACTTAATCCAAAGGCTTCTAACCTTTTTTTTCGTTGAATCACCCTAATAAGTCGCTCAAATTCCAATACAACGATTTAGTTTTCTCAATAAGTAAGATTTAAACAAGCTGCTATTTATTTGTTCTGAAAATAAAGTCCAATTACCGTGCCTTTATTTTGCGCACTGTGAATCTGAATTTTCCCCTTATGCAACATCATAATTTGCTTACATAAGCTTAAACCGATTCCGCTACCATTTTTTTTGGTTGTGAAGAAAGGAACAAATATCGTTTCTTGGATTTCCTGCGGAATACCATTTCCATTATCAATAACTTTAATAACGGTGTAACCATCTGTAGTTGCTTTTGCGGTTACATAAATTTCTGCATTTTCAATTTGCTGTAAAGCATCTCTCGCATTCACGATCAGATTAATAAGCACCTGCTCGATAAGATAACTATCAATCTTTACTTGTAGTTGTAGATTGGAAAGTTCAAAATATAAATCGATATTCTTAGAAGCCAATGATGGTCGCATTAACCGCTCTATCGAAGCAAAAAGATCTTCTACAAATACATTATTTCGGTTTATATGCGTGACTTTATTTAAACTACGATAGGTTTTAGCGAATTTCATCAATCCTTCGCTTCGCTTTTTAATACTTCCTATCGCTTCATTTAAATCTGAAATATCTAAAGTATTTTCTTCAGGATTCTTCAGGTTTTCAGTGACCTGATATTGCAAAGTATCGGCCAGCGAAGAAATTGGTGCGATAGAATTCATGATTTCATGCGTCATCACACTCAGTAACTTTTTCCAGGCTTCCGATTCATTTTGATTAAGGGTTTCATCAATATTTTGAAGTAAAATGATCTTAAATGAATGTTCGTTTTCATAAAAAACCGTTTCAGAAACCAATACTTTTATCTTTTCACCATTTACATTAATACTTATAGAACTTCCGGTAAGATGGCTCATTTCAAAAATAGTCTCGAATAATTCCGGTTTTCGGCTTTTAAGAAATTTTATGTTTTTGAAGGAAGGGATACTCAAGGTTTTCTTTATCGCCTCGTTCGCCCAAAGCACATCGCCTGTTTTTTGATTATAAGAAATGATGCCAACATCCACCATTTCTAATATTTTCTGAAGATAAAGATACTGTGCTTCCTTATTGGAATTAATCTCCCGAATTTTATCATTTATCAAATTGAAACCCTCATGAAGTCGAGACAAATCTTCAGGTGCTCCTTTGCTTACAAAACGTCTGGAAAAATCGTTGTATTTAACCGATTCAAAAAAATCGTCCATCGCTATAAAACGACGGGTGATAAATTTATACAGGTTATAAAATACCACCAAAGCCAAGATTGCTCCTACAATGATCAATGCTATTTGGTGCAGACTTATCCCAAAAGCAACGGCAGTTAAAGACCCTGTTAAAATCAGCAGTCTTAGCAAAACGCCTAAACTGTATTTTTTATAAGTCATATTTATTAAGTCTGCGATACAAAGCTGCCCGTGTAATCCCTAATTCTTTAGCCGATTTAGAGATATTTCCTTTGTTTTTTTCGATCACCTTCAGTATGGTTTGCTTCTCTACGGTTTCGAGATTTGTTTCCTGAATTCCGCTTGAAGTGGGTGTCGATTTTTCTAATCCAGAAAATACCAGATCTTCCGCAGTAAGAGTATCACCATCGGCCATTATTACCGACCTTTCTATAACATACTGAAGTTCCCGAACGTTCCCGGGAAAAGTATGTGATTTCAGCTTACTAAAAAATTCTTTATCAAATAAAAACGGTCCTTTAAAATATTTTTCAGCATATAGATCTGTAAAATATCGGCTTAGCAATGTAATATCGGTACCGCGATCGCGAAGTGGCGGCACCATAAAATCTACAGTATTGATACGATAAATTAGATCTTTTCTGAATGTATTTTCATCAGCCAGATCACTCAATTCTAAATTTGTAGCACAAATTAATCGAATATCGATTGGAATATTTTCGTTGGAACCTAAGGGCGTAATCGTTCGGTTTTGTAACACGGTAAGCAATCTTGCCTGTTGGCGTAAACTAATATTTCCTATTTCATCAAGAAAAAGTGTACCGCCATTGGCCGCTTCAAATCGGCCTTTTCGATCTTCCCGCGCATCGGTAAAGGCGCCTTTTTTATAACCAAAAAGTTCACTTTCAAATAAACTTTCGGTTAATGCTCCAACATCTACTTTTACGAAAGGCTTATTTTTCCGAAGGGATTGATCATGTACAGCCCGTGCCACTAAATCTTTACCTGTGCCGTTTTCACCCAAAATCAAAACATTGGCATCTGTAGGTGCTACTTTTTTGAGCTTCTCAAAAACCAGCTGCATTTTTTCACTTTCACCAATAATTTTATTTCCGGCGGCAGTAGGTCTCGATATTTGTGGTTTTAACGACTTTTTTTCAACTAGGTCTTTTAAAGCATCGATCATTTTTTGATTCTTCCAGGGTTTCACCAAAAAATCTGAAGCTCCTTTTTTTAGCGATCGAATCGCCAAATCGATATCGGCATAAGCGGTAATTAGGATAACATCTACCTTTTTATCGATTTGTTTGATTTTATTAAGCCAAAAAATCCCTTCGTTACCGGTATTAACGACTCCGTTGAAGTTCATATCAAGAATTACCAAATCAAATTTTTCTTGCTCTAAAAGTGAAGTAATATTATTCGGATTCTTTTCGGTAACTACTTTATTTGCCAAAGATTTCAGCATGATGCGCAATGCAGTTAATACATCGGGATCATCGTCTATAACCAGTATGTTCGCATTCTTCAGTTGCATACTTACAATATTACGACTTTCTGCTACCTATAAATAAAAATGACTTCAGAAATTTAACATCTCACATTTCTGTTTTGTTTTCGAACACTTAGTGTCTTAAAACCGAACACTTTTTATCCTGAATAAAATTTCAAAAATTTGATTTTTAGCACTTTATATTTTTGGCATCATTATAACTTAAATTAAAACAAAGTGAATTTAAATTTCAGCTAAAAGGGTTTAAATAACAACCAATATCAAATTAGACAATATTAACCAAAATGGATATACCAATAGAAAAGAAACGATTTACTCTTAAAAGAATTGCCATGATCATTGGCGTTATACTTTTGATTGGGCTAATTGTTTTTGTCTTACTCTCCTCAAGCGGTAGCACCCGACTTAATGTTGAAAAAGAGCGCATCAGCATCAATACCGTTAAAAAAGATATCTTTCAGGAGAACATACCGGTAAACGGAGTGGTGATGCCTATTACCACAATTTACCTGGATGCTTTAGAAGGTGGTCGTGTAGAAGAAAAATTTGTTGAAGACGGCGCAATAATGAAAAAAGGTGAACCAATTCTTCGATTATCGAATACCGATCTGGAATTGAGTTTGGTAAATCAGGAAACTCAGGTATACAACCTCCTAACCCAAATGCAACGTACACAAAATGCATCCAGAGAAAACACCATCAATAAACTTAACCAACTTACTGAAGTAAAAAGCAGCCTTAAAGAAACCGAGAGAAAATATAAACTGAATAAAAAACTTTTCGAAAAAGGTGTGGTAGCAGAACAGGAATACTTGGAAACCAAAAACAACTACAATTACCAAAAAGACCGTTTAGCCCTAACCGAAAGAGTGCTGCAACAAGACTCTATTTCTTCTAAACAAGAAAATGTACAGGCGAGAGAATCTTACGAAAAAACCCGAAAAGCTTTAGAATTAATGCGGAAAAAAGTTGAGGATCTTGTAGTGAGAGCTCCTGTTGATGGGCAACTGACTTCTTTAGATGCTGAAATTGGACAGTCTAAATCTAAAGGGGAGCGCCTGGGACAAATCGACGTGATTAGCGGTTATAAAGTTCGTGTAGACGTCGATGAACATTACATATCACGAATTTACGCCGGGCAGCAGGGAACTTTTAATTTCGACGGAAAAAAATATACGCTGGAAATCAAAAAAGTTTATACACAGGTGGCTAACGGAAGATTTCAGGTAGATATGACCTTTTTGGAAGAGGCTCCAGAAAAAATAAGAAGAGGGCAAACATTACAAATTAGAGTAGCTTTAAGCCAAGAAAAAGAAGCTGTGCTAATTCCGAAGGGAGGATTTTTTCAGGAAACTGGCGGAAACTGGATTTTTAAAGTAAGTGAAGACGGTAGCATTGCCTACAAAACCGATATTCAATTGGGTAGCCAAAATACCGAATATTACGAGGTACTTTCTGGATTAGAACCTGGCGACCGGGTAATTACTTCAAGCTATAGCAATTATGAAGATATTCAAGAGCTAGTACTAAAAGACTAAATTCTATAATTTTAAGTATAATTATTTTCAGGAACAATACAGACAAAAAATTCATCATGATAAAAATAACAGATCTCGAAAAGTTTTACCGTACAGACGAAGTTCAGACCATCGCCATCAACAAACTTTCCTTTGAAGTAAAAGAAGGAGAATTCGTCTCGGTTATGGGGCCATCGGGTTGCGGAAAATCAACATTGCTTAATATTTTGGGGCTTTTAGACGACCCTGATGGTGGAAGTTATATTTTTAATGGGATCGAAGTTGCCGGATTTAACGAGCGAAAAAGAGCGAACCTTAGAAAACATAACATTGGTTTTGTATTCCAAAGCTTTAACCTTATCGACGAGCTTAGTGTTTTCGAAAATGTAGAACTTCCATTAATCTATACTGGTGTAAAACCGGCCGAGCGTAAAGAGCGAATACACGAAGTGTTAGAGAAAATGCAAATTATGCATCGTAGAAAGCATTTTCCGCAGCAATTATCGGGTGGGCAACAACAGCGTGTGGCCGTTGCCCGTGCGGTAGTAAATAATCCTAAACTTATTCTTGCAGATGAGCCTACGGGAAACCTGGATAGTAGCAACGGAAACGAAGTTATGGATCTGTTAACCGAACTAAACGCTGCCGGAACCACCATCATCATGGTTACGCACAGCGAGCACGATGCCAAATACAGTCATCGAATCATAAGAATGTTAGACGGGCAAAAAGTAACCGAAAATATACTGGCTGAATATCGACATTAGCTATTTTAAGGGGTCATTCATCAATTAAAAACCAATACCAACTTAGGAAGTTATCAAGCCTAAAACCAATTCATCATGCTTAAAAACTACATCAAAATCGCCTGGCGGAATATTTGGAAGAAAAAGGGATATAGCGCACTCAATATTTTTGGTCTAGCTTTAGGGATCACCTGTGCCAGTTTGATCCTACTTTGGGTAGAAGATGAAATGAGTTTTGACACCATTGTCACAGATCAGGAACTGGTTTACAGCGTACCTACCAATCAGGTCTATGAAGGACAGAAACGTACCTTTTTTCAGGCAACTCCGGGACCTTTAGCCGCAGCTTTAAAAACTGAAATTCCAGAAATTACCAAAGCTGCAAGATTGCGAAATAGAGATTTCCTGTTTACCGTAAACTCTTCTTCAATAAGCAGTTCCGGTTCTTATGCAGATCCAGATATATTTGATCTGTTTAACTTAAAATTTATAGAGGGCAATGCTACTGATGCTTTCAAGATGAAAGAAAGTATTGTAATTACAAAACAGGTAGCGCAAATTCTTTTTGAAAATCCAACCAATATTTTAGGAAAAGTAATCCGGGTTAATCAACAGGACAATTTTAAAATAACTGGTGTGGTTGAAAACCTGCCGGTAAATACGACCTATAGTTTTAACTGGTTGGTTCCATTTGAGAATTTTACATACGACAAACCCTGGACGCAGGAATATGGCAGCAATTTTACAGAGACCTTTGTAAAGTTATCACCGGATGCTGACTTCAAAAGCGTTAATGAAAAAGTCAAACACATCTTACCAGCCAAAACCGGCGATGAAGACACTCAGGCAATTTTACATGAAGCAAAAAACTGGCATTTACGATCAGATTTTAAAGATGGTGAAGTGGTAGGTGGTCGCGTAGAATATGTGCGGTTGTTCAGTTTTATAGCGCTTATTATTTTAGTTATTGCCTGCATCAATTTTATGAATTTAGCAACTGCCCGTAGCGAGAAGCGGGCAAATGAGGTAGGCGTGCGTAAAACCTTAGGTTCAAACAAGCAGCAATTAATTTTTCAGTTTATAACGGAAGCCTTGATGATTGCAATATTTGCAGTTTTATTAAGTATTTTAATTTTGATCTTCATTATTCCGGCATTCAACGCGTTAATAGACAAACAAATTGCTTTGGATTTAACTATACCATCGCATCTGCTTTCGCTTTTAGCTATAACCCTAACCTGTGGGATATTTGCAGGTTTATACCCTGCGTTCTACCTCTCTTCTTTTAAACCTATTGACGTGCTTAAAGGAAACCGAATCCAGTCTAAGGAAGCCGGGTTTATTCGCAAAGGTCTGGTCATTACCCAGTTTGTGATTTCTATAGTGTTTATCATTAGTACGTTACTGGTTTACCAGCAGGTGCAACATGTAAAAAATCGTGATTTAGGACTTAATAAAGACAACCTGATCGAGATACCAGTAAATGGTGATTTGATCAAAAACCGAAAGGCTATAGCAGAAAGTTTTAAAAATACAGGGATGATTACTGGTTTAGGATTGTCAAATTCTAATATACTTTCTGCTGGGAATAACGGCTCTGGTTTAAGATGGCAGGGAGGGAGCAATACTGAAGATGTACTTGTTTCTTATAGATACATAAATGATGAGTATTTTAAAACAACTGGAATCGAATTGATTGAGGGACGTGGTTTTAGTCCTGTAGTTGTAAATGACAGTTCACACGTTATTATTACCGAATCTTTTGCACAATTGATGGGCACTGGTAGTGCACTGGGCAAGACTATAGACCGGTACGGGGATATGTATACCGTCATTGGGGTGACTAATGACTATTTATACGGCAACATGTACGGAACCAGTGATCCGGTTATGTTTTATAATTATCCCCCTGAAGCACAGTACATGTATTTAAAAACAAACCCAAAATACGCTACAACCGAGGTTTTGAGAAGCATTGAGTCAACATTAAAAGAATATAACCCCGGGTATCCTTTTGAATACCGCTTTGTTGATGATGCTTTTGATGCACGTTTCAAAAGCGAACAATTGATAGGTAATCTCTCTCGAATTTTTGCCTTGTTGGCTATTTTAATATCCTGTCTGGGTCTTTTAGGACTGTCAGCTTACACAGCAGAACAGCGCCGCAAAGAGATAGGGGTACGCAAAGTTTTAGGGTCTAGCGTTGCCGGTATCGTGCGCTTGCTATCCAAAGAGTTTTTGGTTCTCGTAGTTGTGGCCATTTTAATCGCTGTCCCTCTAGCGTGGTATATTATGTACACCTGGCTTCAAGGGTTTGCTTACCGCATATCAATTCACGCCTGGGTATTTGTAATTGCGGGTATTGCCGCTATTGGTATCGCCATGGTAACGGTGAGCTTTCAGGCGATCAAAGCTGCAATTCAAAACCCTGTTAAATCCTTAAGAACCGAATAAATTCATCAGTCATGATCAAAAATCACATAAAAATCGCCTGGCGAAATATTTGGAAGAATAAAGTGTTTTCAACTATAAATTTTTTCGGGCTCGCTATTGGTATGACGGCAGTCATTCTTATTGGTATCTGGGTAGAAAACGAATTAAGTTTTGATCGTTTTCATACTAATTTAGACTCACTATATAAAGTATACAATCGCAGCGCAGGAGTTGGAGACATTAATGTTTGGGATGTTACATCTGGGCCATTAGGTAAATCTTTAGAAGAAAAATTCCCTGAGGTAGCTAATACAGCAAGAATTTACTGGAGCAGCGAACGTTTATTTAGTTTTCATGACATCTCGATTAAAGCTACTGGAAACGAAGTAGATGATTCTTTTTTAAGTATGTTTAGTTTCCCTCTTCTGCAAGGGAATGCCGAGAATGCTTTGGATGGTGCAAATAATATTGTCATTACCAAAACAATGGCACAAAAGCTCTTTGGAAAGGAAAACCCCATAAACAAGATAATAAAAATCGATAATGAAAATAATTATAAAGTTACTGGTGTATTAAAAGACCTACCGGCAAATACCGAATTTAATTTCGATTACTTGATTCCACTTAAGTTAAGTCCAACTGTAATGAATAATTGGGGTATAAACACCTATTATACTTATGTTCAATTAAAGCCTAATACTGAAATAAACGATGTTAATAATAAAATTAAAAATCTAGTACCCGATAATTCAGAAAAATATAATTGGGAGATTTTTCTTCATCCTGTTAGCAAACTGCACTTATACTCGCAGTTTGAGAATGGAAAAGTGGCAGGGGGCCGTATTGATACAGTAAGACTTATGATTATTATAGGTATTCTAATTTTAGGGATAGCCTGTATTAATTTTATAAATTTAAGTACTGCTCAAAGCAGTAGTCGCGCTAGGGAAGTGGGCGTTCGTAAGATTATTGGAGCAGGAAAATATCGACTAGTTAGTCGGTTTTTGTGCGAATCTCTAATTCTTACAACCATGGGCGGTATGGCTGCTTTAGCTGTAGCCATGATAAGTCTTCCGTTGTTTAATAGAATTATCGATAGCTCTTTAACTATCCAGTACTCCAATCCGTTACTTTGGCTAGGATTACTAGGTACTGTTTTACTTACTGGATTATTTGCAGGCCTTTATCCTGCATTTTTTCTATCTTCCTTTCCTCCAATCAAAAATTTAAAAGGATCATTAAGTGGATCCAGAAAATCCTTTTCTGCAAGAAAAGTGCTAGTAATCCTTCAATTCTCTATAGGTATTATCTTAGTAATTGCTACCAGTATTATTTATCGTCAAATTAACTTCACACAGCACAGGAATACTGGATATAATATTGATAATTTGATCCAAGTTGACATAGAAGGTGATATCAAAAAAAATTACGATTTGATTAAAAATGATTTGCTTAGGCAAAATGCAGTCACCTCAATTAGCAAAACAGGTTGGGACGTAACTCTCAATGGCAGTAATGGTTCCGGCTTTCAATGGGAAGGTATGCAACAGGAGAGTATAAACTTCACTTTATATCGTACCGGTGGTAATTTTGCAAAGACCATGGGGCTTAAAATTAAAGAAGGACGTGACATCGATCTTAATGAATTTCCCGCAGATAGTTCATCTGTAATGATAAACACCACTGCAGCAGAAAAAATGGGGTTTGAAGATCCTATTGGCCAGTTGATACGTGATAACGACAAAACTTTGAAAATTGTAGGGGTTTTTGAAGACTTTATTATAGGATCTCCTTATAGCGAGGCGAAGCCTATGCTTATATTCGGTAACCAAGAGCATAACTATAACATGGTTATAAGGTTAAACCCTCAGAATAGTACTCTCGAAAACTTAAAAGTTTTAGAGCAGGTTTTCAATAATTATAATCCTGCATATCCTTTTGTATACCACTTTGTAGACCAAGATTATGCTCAAAAATTTAAAGATGAGCAGCAAATAGCTACCCTTTCTTCACTTTTTGCCGGTCTTAGCATATTTATATCATGTTTGGGTCTTTTTGGACTAGCCACCTATATGACTAAAAATCGTGCTAAAGAAATTAGTATTCGTAAAGTACTGGGCGCAAACTCTATAATTATTGTCCAACTACTTTCTAAAGAATTTATTACCCTAGTAGTTATTGCTATATTCATAGCTATACCCATAAGTTGGTATACTATGGATCAATGGCTTATGGATTTCTCATATCGTATTAATATTGAATGGAAAAATTTTATAGGTGCCAGTTTATTAGTGATTCTAATCGCACTCATAACCGTAAGCTTTCAGGCTATTAAAGCTGCTATTACTAACCCAGTAAAATCTTTAAGGAGCGAATAAATAGACAATCATCAATCAAATTAGAAGACATCATGATCAAAAATCACATAAAAATCGCCTGGAGAAATCTTTTTAAGAATAAGTCCTCTTTTTTTCTGAATTGCGGTGGTCTTGCTATCGGAATGGCCAGCTGTATTTTAATCGCGATCTATGTTTGGGATGAGCTGAGTTACGATCGGTTTTATAATAATGCCGATGATATCGCCAGAGTGGTGCTTCGTGGCAATGTAAATAGTGAAGAACTGAAGGAAGCTGTAGTTGCTGCTCCCGTAGCCAAAACCTTTAAAGAAGATTTTCCGCAGGTAAAAAACGCAACGCGTCTTAGTAAAATTTATAATCCTGAAATTAGATATAATAATACCACTTTTGAAAACATAAAAGCAGCTTATGTTGATCCTAATTTCTTTGATATTTTTAATCTGCACTTTATAACAGGAAATGCTAATACCTCGCTTATAAAGCCAAATAGTGTAGTGCTTACCTCTTCAGAAGCTAAGAAATATTTTGGCAACGAAGACCCTATAGGGAAAAAAATCAAACTTACAGAAGTTGAAGGGGATTTAGAAGTTACTGCCCTACTGGAAGATATTCCTCATAACACCCATCTGCAAATGGATGTCTTTATTCCTATGAATCACGATCCTAGTCATACTTCTAATTCATGGGTTACTTCCGGTTTTGCTACCTATGTATTGCTCCAGCCAAACACCCCGCTTAGTAGCATCGAAACACAAATTCCAGGACTCTTAAAAAAATATATGGGTGATCAGGTTCAAAAAGCAATTGGTATTTCTTACGAAGAGTTTCAGAAGAACAACAATATTGGTTTATTTTTACAACCATTAAAAGACATCCATTTATATTCAGATTTTGCACCAAATACTGAGCTTTCTCCTTCTGGAGATATAAAATATGTGTACATTTTTAGCGCAATCGCCATTTTCATGCTTCTTATTGCCTGCATCAATTTTATGAATCTGGCAACCGCAACCGCTACGAAACGTAGTCGTGAAGTTGGGATTCGAAAAGTTTTAGGTTCTGCCAAGAAGCAATTAATCACTCAATTTTTGGTCGAATCATTCATAACAACACTTTTTGCCATCTTACTGGCCATAGGTTTAATCGCCTTGTCTTTACCCTACTTCAATACGATGGCAGGAAAAGAACTGAAATTACTCAACTTCTTCAACTTAGAATGTATTTTACTATTGCTAAGCTTCGTTATTCTAGTGAGTCTTTTTTCTGGCAGTTATCCAACATTTATTCTTTCCTCATTTAAACCACTAATGGCCATTAAAAATAAGTTTTCGGCTTCAGGAAAACGAAATCATTTAAGAAGCGGAATGGTCGTTTTTCAATTTGTTATTTCAGCTGCACTTATACTTGCAACTATTGTGGTCTATAATCAGATGCAATTTATTCAGCATAAAAAATTAGGTTATCAAAAAGATCAGGTTATCATCTTGCGTGACGCATATAAAATGGGAAGCACTAAAGTAAAATCTTATAAAAAAGAACTGCTAAAAAACCCAAAAATCACCAGCGTTAGCCAATCGGCGTTTGTTCCGGCAGGAGAAACCGATAATCACATGCGCGGTATTTTTAAAAATGATGAATATCTACGGAAGTTTTTCTTTTACGATGTAGACGAAGATTATATTCCCACGCTGGGACTTGAACTTTTGAAAGGAAGGAATTTTTCTACGGAATTAAAAAATGAATCTAATAAAGCCATAATCAATGAAGAAGCCGCTAAAATTTTAAATCTGGGAGAAAATCCGATCGGAAAAACCTTTAAAAGAACTGCAGACCCAGAAAACGAAGAATTTACAGTGATTGGTGTAATTAAAAACTTCCATTTTAAATCCTTACATCATCAAATAGACCCTTTGGTATTAGCCTATAATCCTTATGGAGGGCTAATAATGAAAACTAACAATGCAAACATCACAAATATCCTAGATTTTGCAGAAAAAAAATGGTCTGATTTTAACATAGACGAACCGTTTTCATACACATTTCTAGACGACTCTTTTTCTCAAACCTATAGCAAAGAACAACAAATGGGTGCAATTCTTAGCATTTTCACCTTGCTAACCATTTTTGTCGCCTGTCTTGGTTTATTCGGCCTAATCACCTTTTCGACAGAACAACGTTTTAAAGAAATAGGCATTCGTAAAGTTTTAGGAGCTAATGTCACTGAAATAGTAGGGATGCTAGCTAAAGATTTTGTTAAATTGATTTTCGTCGCATTTATAATTGCTTTTCCGTTAGGGCATTATTTTATGCAAAAATGGTTGCAGGATTTTGCATATAGAATCGATTTAAATCTGTGGCAGTTTATATTGGCTGCTATCATCACGTTAACTATTGCTTTAATCACCATCAGTTTTAAAAGTATAAAAGCCGCATTACAAAACCCGGTAAAATCTTTGAGAACAGAATAAAATTTCATCAATCATGCTTAAAAACTATATCAAAATCGCCTGGCGGAATATTTGGAAGAATAAACTCTTTTCAGTAATCAATATTATTAGTCTTGCCATAGGGTTAAGTGCTTCATTTGTGATTGGTCTTATGGTGTATTATGATTTCACTTTTGATAAATTTCATAAGGACGGAGATCGCATTTATCGTATCACCACTCAATTTATAAGTCCGGAAGAAACAGAGCATTTTGGTGGAGTTAACGCAGTGCTAGCCGATGCGTTAAGAGAAAACGTTTCTGGATTAGAAAGTGTAAGCAGTTTTTTTAGGTATGAACCTTTAAAAGTAGAAACCGATGCCAGGAATAAAGTCTTCAAAAAACCTGACAATGTTATTTTTGCTGATAGCAGTTATTTTAATGTAATTTCTTATAAATGGCTTGCGGGGAATAAAGCTTCAGTGTTACAAATGCCTAATGAAGTTGTACTTACTCAGCAAAGAGCTAAAGATTATTTCCCTAACATTTCCGTAGAAAATATTATTGGAAAAACGCTCATTTATAATGATTCTATCCCCACAAAAATAACAGGGATTGTTGCTGATTTCCAGCAGCGCACTGATTTTGTGTTTCAAGAATTTATATCATTACCAACGGCATTACAATTAATAGCTGATGCTGAATTCTCTGTCACTAATACCAACTGGAATAGTTATAACTCCAACTCTCAGGTAATTATAAAAAGACAAGCAGCAGCAAGCGCTGCCAATATCCAAAAACAAGTTGAAAAACTTTGCAAATCTAAAATGGATCAGGAAGATCTGGCGAATGGGGAATGGACAAGATTTTACTTACAACCTTTAGATGAACTTCATTTCGACACTCGTTACAGCACATTTGACTATAGTGCACCTCAGGCAAGTAAAAAGGTATTGATTAACCTTGGTATCGTAGCACTTTTTTTGTTATTGCTTGGATGTATCAATTTCATAAATTTAACAACAGCCCAAGCCACTCAAAGAGCTAGAGAAATTGGCATTCGAAAAACTTTGGGGAGTTCAAAGAAACAGTTGATTTTACAATTTTTAGGAGAAACGTTCTTGCTAACCATAATAGCATCATTGCTGTCTTTCATTTTATCTTTTTGGTTATTACGGGCTTTTTCAAATTTTATTCCTTCCGGCTTAAGTTTTCAACTTTTTACAAGCCCTATAGTTATTGTTTTTATGCTTTTACTTTTAATAGTGGTAAGTCTATTCTCTGGCATCTATCCTGCTTTTGTCCTTTCAGGCTTTAAGCCGGTTTCAATATTGAAAAATCATTCTGCTGCCTTTGTTACCAATGCTAGTTTTAGAAAAGGTCTTACTGTATTCCAATTCGTAATAGCTCAGATTTTTATCATCGGGACACTTTTAGTTGGGAAACAGGTACATTATCTTATGAACAAAGATATGGGAGTTGCCGTAGAAGACATTGCCTACCTTCAGCTGCCGTGGAATGATGCTGCGATGAGCAAAAAAGAACTTTTTAAAACACGATTGGCCGCGATTCCTGAACTTACAAAAATTAGCTTAGGCGGGCCTCCTCCGGCTTCTTTATATCTCAACTCCACAATTGTTGATTTTGAAAAAGAAGGGGAAGTTATTGAAATATTACAAGAACAGCGTTTTGGAGATGCTGATTATTTTGACCTGTACAATTTAAAACTTCTTGCGGGTAGAAAACCGCTTAACGATACCATTAAAGAATTTGTGATTAATGAAACTATGCTGCACAAACTAGGATATAACCATCCAGCAGAAGCGGTAGGACAACAAATTACTCAGGGAGAGTATACATATCCTATTGTAGGTGTTATGCAGGATTTTAATCAAAAACCGCTCACTTCTGCCATTAATCCCGGAGTTTTTGTGGGAGATATAAGCCGGGATTGGCGTTCTCAGTTTAATACGATTCATTTTAAATTTCAGCCAAAAACAGAAGATGTATCACGCACCATCGCCAAAGTAAAAACAATTTGGGGATCAATTTATCCTGAATCTGATTTCGAAATTCAATTTATGGATGAAACCGTGGCAAATTTTTACAAATCCCAGCAACGCACACAAACACTCTTAAATTGGGCTACTGGATTGGCCATTTTAATTAGCGTTTTAGGTTTATTTGCTCTCGTAATATATACCACAGAGCGTCGCGTAAAAGAGATTGGGATTCGTAAAATATTAGGAGCTTCTTTATTAGAACTTCAGGTATTATTATGTAAAGATTTTTTAAAGCTTATAAGCCTGGCTATTATTATAGCCATACCAATTGCCTACTGGAGGACTTCGGTTTGGTTAAATGATTTTGTGTACAGAACCTCGTTAAGCTGGTGGGTTTTTGCCGCAAGCGGAATAGCTATGCTGCTTTTATCTTTGTTAATTATAAGTTTTAAAACAATAAGTACATCGCGACAAAATCCGGTAAAAGCGATAAGAACTGAATAAACCTCATCAATCATGCTTAGAAACTACATCAAAATCGCCTGGCGGAATCTCTGGAGAAATACCTTGACAAGCATTTTAAGTCTTATAGGTTTAATAGTAGGGGTTATGTGCTTTTTTCTATTAGGAACCTATATTTTAAATGAATTACGCTACGATCGTTTTCACAAAAAAGCAGATCGTATAGTCTATGTAAACTACAACTACAAGTCTGCTTCTGACGCAGAAGCTACGCATTCGCGTTATACACCTACCGCAGTTGCTCCCGTAGCAAAGCGCGAACTTTTTGAGGTAGAAGATGCGGTGCGTATTTACAACTATGATCGCCGGGAGGTTGAAGTTGATAACAAGCATTTTACGGAGCATAATATGATACTTGCCGATGCTTCTATTTTCAATATATTCAGTTTTGATTTTGTAAGCGGAAACCCTGTTTCAGCATTAGATCGGCCTAATACGGTGATCATTACGAAAACTACTGCTTCCCGATATTTTCAAGAGCAACCGGCACTAGGAAAGTCTATTGTAATTAATGATAAGATATGGGAGGTGACCGGCATCGTAAAAGATAACCTGCCTTACTCTTCGATTCAGTTTGATTTGATGGGGTCTTATCAATCCAGCAAGCGCTCCGAAAGTGAAATTTGGAATTCAGCAAACGACTATTCTTATTTACTGCTGAAGAATGCGCAACAACGCGTTCAGGCAGAGCAAAAGCTCAATACTTTTGTTGCGAGAGAGTTTAAAGAAGATTTTCAGTCAGGTTTTACAATGAATTTTGATTTTGTGCCACTTCAGGAAGATCATCTTTCAGCGGCAGCTTCAGGAAATTTGAAAACCTATTTATTTATTCTGGGAGCCATCGCTGTGTTACTGCTTACGATTGCAGCTATAAACTTTACCAACTTAATGACCTCTAAATCTATTGAACGTCTTAAGGAAATAGGTGTGCGCAAGGTAATGGGGGCACCTCGCAAAAGCTTAATCGCTCAATTTTTAACTGAAGCGGCTGTACTTACTATTCTGGCTATCATTACAGGCACATTGGCTGCACTTATTGTAATGCCATCATTTAATAAGCTTACCGGATTAAATATTAGTCTTGCAAGTTGGGATTGGTCTTATTTTGTAATAACGCTTATTGTATTGTTTTACAGCGTAACCCTTTTGGCAGGCGGATGGCCGGCACTGGTATTATCCCGATTCAAACCTGTAGTGGCTTTAAAAAACAGTACCTCTGCTCTTGGCAAAGGTGGCGGTATTCGAAAATTTCTCATTGTATTTCAGTTTACTGTTTCGGTAGTTTTTATCATAGGGACTTTAGTGGCTAAAAAGCAATTACATTTTATAACAGAGATAGATACCGGATTCAATAGAGCTAATGTTATTGTGGTAGATGCCAATTCAATGCGTCAGGCTAGTATTGAGGCGTTCAAAAAAGAATTATTGGCATCAAAAAATGTGGCAAATGTAACCACTTCTTCCCATACGCCGGTCGATATGCAAGGGGGCTATAGTATTCAGGTTGACGGACAACCAAGCGGGATCTCAATAACCGCTGCTCCTGTTGATAAAGATTATATTAAAACATTGGATATGCGTTTAATTGCCGGAAATGATTTTAATGAAACAGACAAAAAGCAGGTTCAGATTGCTCCTGAAAAACGTACGTACGCCTTTATGCTAAATGAAACAGCCGTGAATCACCTAGGCTATTCACCTGAAGAGGCGGTAGGGAAAGCAGCAAATCTTAATGGAAGATCGGGATATATCAAGGGAGTACTGCAAGATTTTAATTTTGTTTCATTGCATCAAAGCATTACTCCGGTTGCACTCTTTGCAGAATATGACTGGGCAGCTAAAGTGTTGATCAAAACTCAGGGAAACGCCGCTAAGGCACTTTCAGAAATTGAAAAGGTCTGGGAAGATTTTAATCCAGACTCAGCTTTGACATATTCCTTCTTAGATCAGGATTATCAAAATCTATATAAAAGCGAGCAACGCACCATCCTTATTCTCAATGTTTTTGCTGCAATTACCATTTTAGTATCTTGTCTAGGCTTGTTCGGGCTTTCGTTTTTTATGGCTGCGCAACGCAAAAAGGAGATAGGTATTCGCAAAGCTCTTGGTGCTTCTATCGCTCAAATTACCTATTTGTTATCAATCAACTTTTTAAAACTAATAACTATAGCACTTTGTTTTGCCGTACCATTAGCTTGGTTTATCACCGCAAAATGGCTTCAAGATTTTGCCTATAAAATTGCTGAACCTTATGAGCTCTACATTTTATCTGCAGGTATCGCAATAACTATTGCACTGCTTACACTAAGCTTTCAGGCAATCAAAGCGGCCATTGCAAATCCTGTAAAAAGTTTGAGAACTGAATAAACCTCATCAATCATGCTTAAAAACTATATCAAAATCGCTTGGCGGAATATTTTAAGATACAAAACCAATAGCATCCTGAATATTTTGGGATTAGCAATAGGATTGGTATCGGTTATCCTTATCGCACTATATATTAAACACGAACTGAGCTATGACAAAAGATTTGATGAGGCAAGTCGAATCTATAGAGTGAATATGAAAGGTAAAATGGGAGATAATTCATTTTATGCCGGTTATACACCGCCACCAGCAGGAGAAACTCTGCTTAACGAATTTCCAGAGATTGAAAGCGCCACTCGAATATATCAGCCAGATAATACCATCATTGAAAATAAAACCAACAATACCACAAAGACTTTTAAAGAATCTGAGATTTTAGCAGTTGATCCTAATTTTCTTGAGGTTTTGAATTATCCTTTACAACAGGGAAATGCTATAACCTGCCTACTTGATCCCAATAGTATTGTGATCACTCCGCAAATCGCAGAAAAGTATTTTGGTGACACTAACCCAATGGGAAAGATCTTAAGTTATGGAAAGGAAAAAAAGCCATTAAAAGTTACCGGAGTTTTTAAAGATCTAAGTGAATATCCAGCATCAGTGAAATTCGATATTTTAATACCAGTCTCTAATTTTAATGAAGTAGCTTATTTCAATTGGAGTTGGGTTTGGCTTAATATGGCTACCTATGTTAAACTTACAAAGCAAGCCAGCGAAAATCCTAAGACTATTGATAATCTGGAATCTCGCTTTCCCGAGATGCTAAAAGTACAGGCCGCACCTGCATTCGATCGTATTGGGCAACCTTTTGACGCATTTATAGAAAAAGGAAATTACTGGGAATTACATTTACAAGCCTTATCAGAGATACATTTGTATTCACAGGGGATTACTTCTTCAATCACCGCGCAGCATGACATTAAAAGTCTGTATATTTTGGGGGTTATCGCCTTGTTTATCATCATTTTGGCCTGTGTAAATTTTATGAATCTTTCTACTGTTCAATCTGTAAAAAGAAGTAAAGAGATTGGAGTACGTAAAGTTCTTGGTTCACAACGCAAGCAGCTTATTAAGCAGTTTATGACCGAAGTGCTTTGTTATACTCTTATTGCTACCGTCTTGGCATTTATTACCGCCATCTTAGTGTTACCTGTTTTTAATGAATTAACAGGAAAAAATATAAATTTTCAGTCACTTTTCGATCTCAACTTAATTCTTCTATTAGTTAGCGTTTTATTTATTACTGCATTATTAGCTGGCATTTATCCCGCATTTTTTCTTACATCATTTAATCCAATCGAATCTTTGAAAGGAAAGAACTTAAAAACAACAAAAACAGGCCTTATTAGAAACGGATTAGTAGTCTTACAATTCAGCGTAGCTATAACCTTAATTATATGCACGCTGGTAGTTTTTAGCCAGCTTCGATATACACAGCAAAAAGATTTAGGCTTTGAAAAAGATGAGGTTTTGGTTATTAACAGTGCAGAAAATTTAGGCTCCGGTTTGAACAACTTTAAAGATGAACTTATTTCCCTTAGCGGAGTCAAAACTGCGAGTAGTTCAAGTGGAATGCTTACCCGTGGTAATTTTGGTGATTTTTATGCTCCAAAAGCTACTGAAGAAGATCCTAACGTGGCTACCGACATTTCTTTAAGTTCTTATTTAGTCGATGACCAATTTTTAAAAACATTAGATCTGAAGCTCAAATCCGGTAGAGATTTTACTAACGAGTTAAATGATTCGCTATCAGTTATAATTAATGAGACTGCTGCAAAACAAATAGGTTGGGAAAACCCACTTGGCAAACAAATACGGTACCCCGGAGGTAAAATGGAATATTATACGGTAATAGGTATTGTAAAAGATTTTAATCTGGAATCTTTACATAATACCATTCAGCCATTTGCATTTTTTTCTGAAAAATCTGAAAGTTACGATACCGGCGTTAGTTTTATAACGGCTAAAATCTCTAAAGAAAGTCCCAAACAGTTAATAGACCAAATAAAATTTCTCTGGGAAAATTATTCCAAAAGTACGCCTTTCGAATATTCATTCTTAGATGACGATCTAAATTATGCCTATCAAGAAGATCAGCGATTAGCCTCTTTGTTTACTATTTTTACCATACTTGCTATTTTTGTGGCTTGTCTTGGCTTATTTGGTCTTATTGCTTTTACGGCACAACAGCGAACAAAAGAAATTGGGGTTCGTAAAGTTTTAGGCGCAAGCATTAGAAGTATTGTTAGCCTACTAGCCATAAACTTTCTGAAATTGGTTTTTCTAGCCTTAGTAATTTCAGTACCAATTGCCTGGATTGCAATGAATCATTGGTTACAGGATTTCGCCTATCATATTTCTATACCCATTTGGGCATTTATTGTTGCAGGAGTTTTAGCCATAACTATTGCACTGCTTACACTAAGCTTTCAGGCAATCAAAGCGGCCATTGCAAATCCTGTAAAATCCCTAAGAACAGAATAATTCATCAATCAAAATCCAATCAGCTATGCTTAAAAACTATATCAAAATCGCCTGGCGGAATTTAAAAGCAAACCGCTTGTTTGCGGTGTTAAATATCATAGGACTGGTAGTGGGATTATGCGTGTGTATTGTGCTTTTTTCGTTTGTAAATAGCGAACTCAGCTTTGATAAAATGTATTCGCATGCCCGGGATATTTACCGGGTAAATATGGAGACTTCTGAAGAATATAACTTTGAGACCTGGGCTCAACTACCCAACGCAGTGGGACCGGCGATGGTAAAAGATATTCCACAAGTCAAAAAGATGACCCGCCTTATCAAAGATGATTTTGGGGTGACGGCATCCTTAAAAATAGGGGCTAAGAATTTCACAGAAGACAGGCTCTACCTCGCAGATTCAACGGTGTTTGAGATGTTTGACTTCAAATTTATAGAAGGTGAAGCTAAAAATGCTTTTACAAACCCGAATTCTATTGTGATTTCTGAAGCTTCGAAGGAACGGTTTTTTGGCAAAAAATCGGCTTTGGGAGCATTCATATCAGTAAACAACCGGGATACACTTCAGGTTTCAGGAGTGTATAAAGACCTGCCCGAAAATAGTGTGATAGACTGTGATATGATCTATCATATTATGGATTCTTGGATGGGGACTAATGTGTATTGGAGCAATGCCAGCTATGAGACCTACGTACAACTGCTGCCACAGGCTCAGGTCGCTCAGGTTGAAACTCAGGCTACCCAATTAATCGATGCCTATGTGCCTAAAGAAGGACAGTATTTTACACAGTTTTATCTGCAACCGCTTACTAAAATACATTTGTATTCGGCAGGTATACGCGATGGCTACGCAGCCCGTTTGGGAAGCATCACGACTATTAGAAGTCTGATATTCCTGTCTGTTTTGGTGTTGTTAATTGCCTGCATCAATTATATGAATCTTGCCACTGCAAATTCGGGAAAGCGTAGAAAGAGCATTGGAGTAAATAAAGTTTTGGGCGCGACTCAAAAGCATATGCTTGTTCTGTTTTATATAGAAACAGCAATCCTGGCTTTTATAGCAGTGGTGTTGGCCTACGCGGTTTCATTCACGATATTACCATGGTTTCAAAGTTTTACGGGAAACGCCTTGAATTACGGTGATTTGCTGGCTCCACCCATTTTAATTGGACTGGGTTTAATCTGGCTGATCGTGACACTCTTTGCGGGCAGTTATCCTGCGCTATCAATGACCGGTATTTCGCCGCTTTCTTTGGTAAATAAATCTAGGAAAAAGCATACCGCTTCTGAATTTGTGCGAAAAGGACTTGTGGTTTTTCAGTTTGCGGCTTCTATCATTCTCATTATTGCGGTTACGGTAATCATTCAGCAAATGGATTTTATAAAAAATAAAAATCTGGGTTACAATCCTGATGGAGTGGTGGCGGTTTCTGTAAAATCTGCAGAAAATAAGCAGCAGATCAGAAATTTAGAAAATGTTTTAAACCAAAAAACCTATGTAGAAGGTATTGCCGCTGTGCAATCCATACCTGGAGCTGATGAGAGTGGGAGGTCTGTACGCCGGTTAAGTACTGATCAAACTGGAATGCCCATTGCCAGTTGCCGCACCGAAGGTAATGTGGTTGAAACCTTAAAGCTAAAGCTTCTTGCAGGCTCTGAACTACCCCAAAACATTCCCGAGGGAGATTCGCTTATCTACACCCTGATCAACGAAAACATACTCAGCTATCTCAACTATAAAACTCCTGAAGATGCAATAGGAAAGCCGGTAAATACAGAGCTGGGCGGGGAAGCGATCATCACAGGCGTCGTTGCGAATTTCAACTTCAATTCACTCAAAGAAGACAGCGGCGGGTATATGTATTATAAAGCCAATGACGCCCCCGAAGGGATACGCACCTTGTTGATACGATACAATACTCAGAATTTGCAGCAATTGATCAAAGGTCTAGAGCAAGCCTTTAACGAGAATTTACCCAACACTGCTTTTGATTATGCCTTTGTAGACAAGCATGTAGCGCAATTGTATGCTTCAGAGGAGCGTACGGCTCGTACCGCGACACTTTTCTCGGTTTTAGCCATATTCATTGCATGTTTGGGTTTATTTGGACTTGCGGCTTTCATGGCGGAGCAACGCACCAAGGAGATCGGTGTACGTAAAGTTTTAGGCGCAAGTGTTGCCGGGGTTACTGCACTACTTTCCAAAGACTTTTTAAAACTGGTAGGTATTGCCTTTGTGATGGCATCTCCTTTTGCATACTGGATTATGAGTGAGTGGTTACAAAATTTTAATTACCGCACATCTATACATTGGTGGATTTTTGGACTTGCTGGTCTGGCAGCTGCCCTCATAGCCTTTATTACCGTAAGCTTTCAGGCCATTAAAGCCGCAATCGCTAATCCCGTAAAATCATTGAGAACCGAATAAACCTCATCAATCATGCTTAGAAACTATATCAAAATCGCCTGGCGAAATCTCATCAAAGACAAAACCTTTACAGGACTCAATATTCTTGGGTTATCCATTGCCTTTGCTGCTGCTATATTGCTCAGTATAGCTTCAGTTTACGAACTTTCTTTTGATAATTTCCATGAAAATAAAGATCGTTTATTTATATCCTATTTTGTTTCTCAAAAACCAGAGGGTGCAAAAGCAACGGTTGCGCATCCCCTTGCCATGGCACCTACCCTTAAAGAAGAAGTTCCTGGGGTTAAATATACTAGCCGATATAGTGAAGCTTATAATCTGGTAAAAAAGGGAGAGAAAGAATTGCTGCTAGATGTGGCTTTTTTGGACAATGATTATTTTAAGATGTTCTCTTTTCCTATTCGCTCCGGAACAAAAAATAATCCGCTAGAACATCAAAACTCGGTCATAGTTACTGCTGAAAGTGCTAAGAAAATCTTTGGAGAAATAGATGTTGTTGGAAAGACATTAGATATTCAAATGGGCGGTCAATTAAAACCATTTGTAGTTAGTGCTGTGCTAAAAAATCTGCCTGAAAATACTAATGATAAGTTTAATATTGCTGTTTCTATCGAAAACATGCGGGATTATCAGGAAAATTTAAGCGAATGGGGAAATAGAAATCATCATGTGTACGTCCAATTAGAAAATGGTGTTGCCGTAAACGATTTTGAAAAAAATGCACAAAAATTCACTAATCTTCATTTTAAAGGAGATATCGAAGACGCCGAGCGTGATGGCGCACAACCAAATGCCGAAGGGAACTTTAAAAAACTAAAGCTAATGTCGATTACCGATTGGCATTTTGTAAAAGTGAAAAATCATCTTTTTGAAGTGTCCAGAAGTTACCCTTACCTGATTTTTGGGATAGGAATGCTTATCATCATAATTGCTAGCGTAAATTTTATTAATATGAGCATTGCCCGCAGCACAAAACGATTAAAAGAAATTGGAATGCGCAAAACGCTGGGTGCTGCAAAAAGTCAGCTTTTTATTCAATTTTGGGCAGAAAGCGTGTTTATTTTTCTTACTTCAGCAATTATTGGTTTACTGATAAGTCTTTTGATTGCCGATCCTTTTCAGTCGCTATTCAGAATTCCGGCTGAATTCAGCACTATCGTAAATCCGTCGATGATCCTTGGATTTTTACTCATCCTGGCAATAATTACCTTAATCGCCGGTGGATATCCAGCCTTGTTGCTTTCAAAATTAAAAACCATTCAGTCGCTAAAAGGAAAACTGGATATGAGTGGTAAAAATAGATTGCGAAACGTGCTGATGGTTTTTCAGTTTAGCATTGCCATTCTTTTGGTTACGGGAACTTTGGTGTTGTGGCAGCAATTACATTTTATGCAGAATAAAAATTTAGGTTTCAATAAAGAACAGGTAATCGCATTTCCGCTAAACGGTAAAAAATCGGCTCGTGAATCTTTAAAATTACTACGGAATGAACTTCAGGACAATCCTAATATCGTAAACATTAGTGGTGCCGATAATATTTTGGGAATCGATGCCACAGGTTCCCGTTTTGAAAGCCAGATGGGATTTGAATATCAAGGTAGAAATATTAATACTAATGTACTAGCTGTAGATTATGATTATATAAAAACCTTAGACCTTAAACTGAAAGAAGGCCGTGATTTTAACCGAAGTTTTGCCACAGATAGTCTTAGCCTGATTATCAACGAATCGATGGCAAAATTGCTTCAGGAAGAAGAACCATTAAATAAAATGATCCCTATTGGAGGCAACCGAAATTATAAGATTATAGGGGTGCTTAAAGATTATAACTTTCAGGATTTAAATAGAGAAATTGCGCCGCTTACCATTTCTGTAGATCCAAACTGGGATCTTTATTATGCTTATCTAAAAGTTGCTCCAAATACGGCTTCACAAAGTTATGATGCGATAGAGAAAGCCTGGGCTAACATAGAACCTAATGCGGAATTTGTGGCTTCTTTTCTGGATGAAAATATAGATCGCACTTTTAGAAATGAAAAGCGACTAACCAGTATGATTACAAGTGGATCGATAATCGCTATCATTTTAAGTTGTATTGGGCTTTTCGCGATGTCCATTTTAGTAGTAACCCAACGGACAAAAGAAATTGGCGTTCGAAAAATTGTTGGCGCGGGAGTCACCAATATCACCTTGCTATTAACCAAAGATTTTTTAATCCTAGTAGGAATCGCTTTTGTGATCGCAACACCTATTGCCTGGTATTTCACTAATAAATGGTTACAAAATTATGTGTTTAGAATTGAATTAAGCCTCTGGTTTTTTATTGCCGCAGGCGTACTATCACTTTTAATTGCTGTAGTCACCATCAGTTTTAGAACGGTAAAAGCTGCGTTGCAAAATCCGGTAAAATCACTAAGAACAGAGTAAAACCTAAACCTCAAAAGTTTCAAAACCTGCGAGGTTGAAGATATAAGATTTCAAAAAAATAAAAACATGTTATTAGAACTAGACCACATTTACAAATGGGTAACCACCGGCGGAAGAAGAACTTTCCTGCTAAACGATTTAAGTCTTAAAGTTGAAGAAGGCGAATTTATTTCTATTATGGGGCCATCAGGTTCTGGGAAATCAACATTGTTGAACGTGATTGGAATGTTAGACGGATTTCAGGAAGGTGAGTATAAATTTTTGGAAGAGACCATTCATAACATGAAAGAAAAACATCGTTCAAAATTATATAAAGAATACATTGGCTTTGTTTTTCAGCAATATCACCTTATCGACGAGCTTACCGTTTACGAAAATATTGAAACGCCGCTACTGTACAAAAAAACAAAAGGATCTGAACGTAAAGCGCTGGTTGGCGATATGTTGGATCGTTTTAATATTGTAGGAAAAAAAGATCTTTTTCCTAACCAATTAAGTGGTGGGCAACAGCAATTGGTAGGGATCGCAAGAGCGCTAATTTCTAAACCAAAATTAATTCTTGCAGACGAACCAACCGGAAACCTCAATTCTAAGCAAAGCAATGAGATTATGCAGCTCTTTAAACAATTAAACGAAGAAGACGGCGTGACCATCATTCAGGCTACTCATTCTGAAAGTAACGCAGCTTATGCAAACCGAATTGTACATCTTTTGGATGGTAGCGAAAATAGAGGGAAATAGACATTACAGCTCTAAATTTAAGATACCACAAATCCAACTTAAAAATGCTCATTAAATTCAGGTGTCCAATGATCTTCGTGATATGAAAGTTGCAGTTGTTAATGGTTCTTGAGCAGAAAGTTATTTAAAGGCCGAAAGAATTGCTTTTGAAGGATACAACGACATTCCTTCCTCTTGCCTTCGCATTCACAATTAACAGCGACTTGAGGTTGCCGGTAAGCAAAGCATTTATTGGGATTTTTAGATCTCCTGAGTAACAAAAAGAACTTGAGCGCTTTATTTCGGAAAATAGATCAAAGTAAATTTTTAAGTTTAGACGTATTTTAACTATAGTTTTGCTATTTGTTTAATCTTTTTTTGAGTTTTCAGTCTGAATCGTTTTGCCAGATTTATCTATAGCCGGAACGCTGGTTTTGGTTCTTTCAACAGTTTTTATAAGACCGTCTTCAGTATATTCAAGCTTGTCGATACTTACCGATCTTCTAAATACGCCGCCTGTAGGTAATTGTGCGTTATGATATACGAAATACCAGTTATCACGAAATTCTACAACTCCCTGATGGTTAGTTGCAGATATAGGAAGCAGTTCATTAACCACTCCCTGATACGTCCAAGGACCGGTAATACTTTTGCTTGTGGCGTATTCTGTTTTTGATGGATATCCCGATCCTGCATAGGTCATATAATAAGTATCTCCTTTTTTATGCACAAAAGGAGCTTCAAAGAAATTTTTGAGTTCCAGAGTTTGTACTTTCCCATCCATCTCAATCATATTATCTTTTAATTTTACCACACGCGCCTCACCCCAGGAACCCCAAAATAAATAAGTCTGTCCATCATCATCTACAAATACAGCAGGATCAATGTTTAGAGGGATAGCATTGGGCGTTTTATCAGTAACAATAGCTGAACCTTTTGCATCTTTATAAGGACCAAGAGGATGATCTGCAACGGCTACGCCTATAGCAAAACCTTCATTTACACGAATATTTTTATGGGTAAGAGATACATACCACCAAAACTTACCATCGCGCTCCACCACATGACTTGCGAAAGCATTGCCAGCAGCCCAATCAAAATCTTCGATGCTTAATAAAGAACCATGACTTGTGTAGTCGTACATATCTGAGGTAGAAAACACTTGCCATTCATTCATTAGAAATCCTTCTCGGCCTTCAATTTGCTCATCACGACCTGTAAAAAGGTAAAGCGTATCATTATAAACAAGCGGGCAAGGATCTGCGGTAAATATTCCTTCAATCACCGGATTGCCGCCGTACTTTTGTGCCTGAACATTTTGTAAACATAGAAATGCTATACTTATAAATGCGTTACATAGTGCTAGTTTTCTAATGGAATATTTTGAGATTTTCATGAATATGAAGAGATTATTTATTTTGAAATATGTAAATATAGTGTAAGCACAATATGTTTCAAAGAATAATATCTTCTGAAAATTCAATTTTCATGAATGCCCAACCGTATTTATTAAAAGCAATTTAGAACAATCAAAGTTACTTTATCTCGATTCTGGATTTTGGTTATTCACTCTTTATCTATATTCTAAACTCAATATTTTCCATACATTTCACCTTCAAATCAAACATTCTAAAATGCAACTAGAAACTAACCGACTCAAAATTGTGAGTTTTCAAGCCGAATTATTTATGCCGCTTTATCAACTCTTTTGCGAGAACGAAACCGTAATGAAATCGGCCTTTAAAGGAAGAATGCTTAGCAAAAAAGAGTTTTTAGATGTTTTAAGCAATAATTTTATCCTGAATGATGAAGATCAGATCGGTTTTGTATGCGTTTTAGACAAAACCACTGAAAACTTTATTGGTTTTACAGGATTAATTCCTTGTAACTTTCTTGGGAATGAAGATGATCTTGAATTTGGCTTTGTGTTACATCAAGATTATTGGGGAAAAGGTTTTGCTACTGAAATTGGGAAATTTTGGATCGATTTTGCTGAAAATGAACTGCAATTAGATCGAATCTTGGCTGCTGCCAGTCCAGATAATCATGCTTCTATTAACGCCATTAAAAAATTAGGATTAACTGAAGTAAAAGAAATTCCCACTAAAGATCGCGGATCCAGATTGGTCTTTTCGAAGGAGTTTTAAAATAAAATAATAGCCGAAATTATTGAATTTCGACTTTAATTTTAAGATTTAATAATCTGGATGAGACCCTGAATCAAGTTCAGGGTGACGTCAACTTTTAAAAAAAAAGTATCGATGCCCTTCTCTTATTTTTCAGTTTTAATTTTTATCGTTTCTCCTTTTAAGTTTTCGCTGCTTACTTTCAGCTTAATATCTCCTGCTTCCATTCCAGATTTTAGAATGATCATTGCTTTTCCGTAGAACAAATCAACCTTATCATCCTGAAGCGGCTCGAAAGACTGTGGATCGCCATTACCAGCACCGGCTAATTCTCCCGCGCCGCTCACTTCAATTTCTAAACGTTCCTTCGCTAAAGGATCTAGATTCCCGTCTTTATCAAAAGCTTCCACCAAAATATAAGAAAGATCCATTCCATTGGCCTTTATCGTTTTTCGATCTGCCGAAAGCTTAATTTTGGTCGCTTCTGAAGTAGTTTTCAGTATTTTTTCTCCTAATTTTTCACCTTGTTTATAGGCGACTACTTTTACTTCTCCGGGTTCGTAAACCACGTCTTTCCACATCAAACGAAAACGCTCGGTTGAATTTTGAGATGCCGGCGATTTACATTGTTTTCCTTGCGATTTTCCGTTGATAAATAGTTCAGCACAATCGCCATTGGTATACACAAAAACTGGAACATTCTCGCCTTCTTTTCCTTTCCAGTTCCAATGTGGTAAAATATGAATCGTTTTCTCATCGGGCTTCCAATAGCTTTTGTATAAATAATATCGATCTTTCGGTATCCCAACCATATCTACAATTCCGAAGTAAGAGCTACGCGCGGCTTCCTTATCGCTCATTCCCATATCTTTTACGGTTCGATTGGTGTACGGTGTTGGTTCCCCCAAATAATCGAAACCGGTCCATACAAATTCGCCTGCGATATACGGCTCATCTTGCTGCCACATAAAATCATCGTCGCCAATTTCTGCCCAACTTGGCGCATGAAAATCGTAAGAACTAACTTGAAGTGATTTGGTGAAATCTGTTTTCTTTTCGGGTAATGGAAATTCGTAAAATCCGCGTGTACTTACGGTGGAAGCCGATTCTGAAATAATCACCGATTTATTGGGTTCCATTTGGCGAGCCAATTGATAACGCCTGCCGTAATTCCAACTATGCACATCGTAAAAATCAAAATGTCGTAAAGCTGCATTATCCTGAACATCATTCACCATAGTTACCGGGCGAGTATAGTCGTATTTTCGCACATAATTCAGCATGGTATGTAATCGCTGAAAACCATTATTAGCATTGGCCTGTACATCGTGCATCTCGTTCCCTACGCTCCAAATAAATACGGACGGATGGTTACGATCGCGCATCACAAAATTGCGAATATTTCGTTCCGCAAAATTTTCAAAATTAGTGGTATCAACGATGTCGGCTTTTCGATCGTATTTATCAAAAACCTCGTTAAACATCAAAATGCCCATTTTATCGCACAATTCTAAAACTTCAGGAGCAGCGGTATTATGGCTGCTTCTAATTGCATTTACACCCATCGATTTCATAATTTCTAATTGACGTTCCATGGCTCTGGGATAAAAGGCAGCACCAAGCGGCCCATGACCGTGATGTAAATTCACGCCTTTAAGCTGCACTCTTCTTCCGTTTAAATGAAATCCATCATCTGCTGTAAATTTGATGGTACGTATCCCAAAAGTGGTTTCAGAAATATCGATAATTTTTTCATCTATGCTAACTTCAGTAATGGTTTTGTAAAGATGAGGATGTTTGATATCCCATCGCATAGGATCAATTAAACGCGGATTTACTTCAAAATAATTTTCTTCGCCGGCTTTTAACTGATGCGATACCGTTTTTTTAGCGACCTCATTCCCATCAGGATTTAAAATTCGTTGCGTAACGCTAACTTTTTTTGCTTCGGAAGTTTCATTTTTTACCAGGCTCGAAATTCGAACATCGGCATAATTTGGTTTTATAATTGGTGTGGTAACCTGCGTTCCCCAGATTTTTGTATGAATGGGTTCCATAGCAACCAAACTGACTTTTCGATAAATTCCCGCCCCGGGATACCATCTGCTATCATGCTGACGCGTATCTACATGAACGGCCAACACATTTTTAGCATTTTCTGAAAAATCTAAATACGCTGAAATATCTATATAAAATGAATTATATCCATAATCCCATTGCCCGGCAAGCTTGCCATTAACATACACTTTCGGGAAGGCCATCACACCATCAAAAATCAGGAAAACTTTATCATCCTTTTTTATTGCTGAAAGATCTAAACTGCTGCGATACCAAGCTTCTCCTTTCCACGGAAGTTTCCCGGTATTGCCATCACCATCTTCAATAAAATCTTCTTCAACCGCCCAATCATGCGGAATGCTTATTGTTTTCCAATCTGAAGTATTTGTTGCCACTTCTTTGGCTTCAGAAGGATTTCCTTTTATAAATTTCCAGTCATTTTGAAGAATTTCTGTGTGGCGTTGCTGCGCATAAGCTGAAGCCTGAAAAAATAAAACTAAGATTAATAAATTAACGATTTTCAATTTCATTGATGATAACTTTAGTTACGGTTTTCTAATTTAATGTAAATTTTACAGTTATCTTTCAATGCTTCTACTTTTCTTATCATCAAAAACTTACAAAATCGTATTAGCATGATTTCTGAAAATTATTCAAAAAAAAAGCTTCTCGAGACGAGAAGCTTTTTTATATAATTTCAATCTGTCTTTAATATAAAACAGCGCCACCTTCTGGCTGCAATTCTATTTTTAGAGTTCCATTTTTCTTTACTTTTGAAGCTTTATAAGCTGCTGTTTTATCTTTGTTATCATAAAGATGTTTCATCTCTTTTCCTGCTAACATTGGTAGATTGAGCTCTATTTTTCGATTTTCCTTTTTAGCGTTTGTTACCGCAACATACCATCGATCACCTTTTCTACGAGCTAAAGCAGTATAATCTTCTGGTTCTCCTCCAATATAAATCGTCTCATCCCAAACTGTTGGTACTTCTTTTATAAAATCTAAAACATAATCGGGCTGCTCCTCTAAATTATTAGGTGTTAATCCAAAATGTTGAATTGGTGAAAAGTATAATATAGAAGTTGCTAATTCGAAAGCATCAGTTGTACTTCTTATTGTACCACTTTCCTGATCTCTGGACATTCTTTGATTTAGAAATACCGGAGCAAAGTCCATCGCACCTATAGCATTCCTTGTAAAGGGTAAGATTGTAGAGTTTAAGGCATGTTTATCTAAAGCTTCCTGACCAAATATTAAATTCTCTGAAGCTAAAACTGCCTCTGAAGTTACATAATTTGGATACATTTTTTCCCATCCTCTTGGGATAGTACATCCATGAAATGTAATTCCCAGACCATAATCGTTAGCTTCGGCTAAAATATCTTCGTACAACTTCATGGTGGTTTGTTTATCCCCGCCAAAGAAATCGACTTTTAAACCTTTAACACCAATTTTTTGTAACCACTCCATTTCTTTTTTTCTGGCAGCGCTAGTATTCATTTTATCCTGTGGAGTTTGTGGCGCTTCGTTCCAATATCCGTTAGAATTATACCAAAGCAAAACATCTACATTTTTAGATTGTGCATATTTCACCAGCTCTTCCATTCGTTCGTAACCAATATTATTATCCCACCAGTTATCGATCAGTACATATTCAAAATTTAAAGATGCGGCGAGATCGATATATTTAATCTGGTCTTCGTAATTAATACTGTTATCCTGCCAAACGATCCAACTCCAGGTAGCACGCCCCATTTTGTAATCGATACTAGGTTCGTATTTTTGTTTTACTAAATCGAAAGCTACCGTAGATTCAACTATTGGTTTTAACGTTTTCCCAAGCGTGATTGTTCTCCAAGGGGTTTTAGCGGGCATTGCCATAGCCGCAAAAGTATCGCCAATGCTATTATTTTCTCCTTCCTGCGGAAATTTGATACTGAATAAACCGTCATCTGTAGATTCACTTAATCGACTACCGGGATAACTACTGTCTACACCGGTTTCAGAAATTAAAATCCAGCCTTTTTCACCTAATTTGAATAATGCAGGAAAGGTATAACCAACACCATACTTTGATGGCTCACCTAATTTCTCGCTTAGCGTATATTCTTCTTCATAAGAAGGTTTAGTTTCACTCCACCCCGTCATTGGTAAGGCTTGTGGCGTAATATAGCTAGTTGCATAATCTGGCAAATTAAAACCAGAGGCTTCTTCAAGAATCTTGACATTACTTCTTCCCGCTTTTGATTTTAGTTGATACGAATATGCCACATCACGATTAGAAACTCGAAAATATACAAAAAGGCTATCCTCGTTTTCATTTACAAATTTTGCCACTAGTTCATTAGCCTTATAATCTACATGGCTCACTTTGGCCTTCTTTAGCTCGTATGAATCTTCGATGCTATTAATTTCAGAAGAAATATATTTAAGATCGGAAGAAAAATCACCCAATGATGTTTTTAAACCTAAGGGCGAATCTTCTAAAAACGGAGCGTTTGCGTAACGAACATCATAAGATATTTTTCCGTTGTTTTCATTTAATTTTAAACTGATTTGCCCATCTGGACTTTTGATTTCACCAATTTGTGCGGTAACTAGATGACCTAAAAATAGTAAGGCAAGAAATGGTTGAATTCTTAGTAATTTCATTTTTTAAATTTCGGATTATAACTAACGTTTAAGCTTATGTTGATTTAAAATTTGTTTTTTATTCGCTCCTATTGCAATTTGTTTAAAAGCGAAAACCTTAACGAATAACTGAATTTTAAAAATACTATTATTCTGAATGTTTAATAGTACGTGCACCTAAAAATTATAATTCGAGAACTGTGAAGAAGAAAAATACTACTTAAAATATAAGGCATTTTCTGAATGAAGACGAGGATCAATTGACGCTAGATAACGGTCCTACCACTCAAAACAATAGGATAATTACATTGTAATAATAGCCAAGAATCATTAGCTATTTTAGGAATAAAAATAAACTAAGCTAAAATCTAAAAATTATAGCGTTAAGGTAAATTATTGTAATAAATCATATCGAGAGTGAACCACACCGCTGTTGTGCTTAAAACAAGAATAATGAAAAAACGATTTTTATGTAAAAAAGATAGCATTGGTCATTAAAAGGTTTTAGTTGGTGGTACTAATTTAAATAATTAAAATCTTATACACGTCATTTCGTCTATATTTTTTTCGATTTCATCGAAAAATTTAAATTTTATTTGGATTTATAATTCCTTTGAATAACGACCTGTTTGAATATAATTATCTGAAAATTTGAAGGATAGTGATAATTTTTTCCGCTTACCAGATTAAACTTGAAAATGAAAAGCTTTTTTCGCAATTAAAACCAAAAAAGTCTCTCGATTGGAGAGACTCATGAAAGTTAAAAACCAGCTAAAATTAGTAGTCAGGATTTTGTACTAAATTGGGGTTAGCATCCATTTGCTCCTGAGGAATTGGTAAAATATCTTTTCCTGAAGGAATTGTAATTCCGAAATGATAGGAAATATAATTTAAATGCTCACCAGATCTTCTTAGCACCCACCATAAAGAAAATTCTCCTCCTAATTCGTGTCTATATTCTTCTAATATGACATCTAACATATCACCATCTGGCAATGTCGTTAAACCTGCTCGTTCTCTTACTTGTGCGACGTAATCTTCTGCCGTACCTATATTTCCTACACGATGATGAGCTTCAGCAAGACTAAGCAAAACCTGGCCGTAGCGAAGCAAAATTAGATTTTGATCGCTAAAAATATTTCCTTGGAAAGAATAAATAAGTGGATTTCTCCAGTACTTCACTTCATAATAACCACTTCTCCTTCTTGAGTCCATGGATTTTCTACAGTTCGCAAGTGTTCAATCCGTTATAATTTGCCTGAATATTTGGGTAATTTGATATATTGATATCTGGATCTGGATGTTCATCTCCAGGCCCGATTAAGGTTGCCGATCTTCTGTTATCACCTTCTTCAAAAGAGTCGTAATACTGTTTTGTTGGAACGGTATATCCACCATAAGTCTGAATTTCTATAGGCATCGTAAACCATTGAAGAAAACTCATATTATCATCATTTCCTCCCCCAATTTGCTGCGCAATTCTATATCTCCACGCAATAATTATACTATCCTTAATCTATCCTTGTGCGAAAATACATAGCTTAAAGAATGAATACTTTTTTATTTGATCATGACTATTCCGAAAATATATGTTTTTTCGAAATATTTTATTTCTGGGTCTAAATATATCTTATTTGCCTTTTAATATCTCAAACCTAACTCTTTTAAATGTTAAATCTTCAAAAATAAAAAAATATAACTATCTATAATTTAGATGTTTAATTGTATTTGCAATACCCGAATTATGTTATATAAATCATAAAATTTTATTTTAGGCTTTATATTCTTCCTACTCAAATTTCCAGCAAATAACAGGCTGAGCTATAGTTTCACTTGGATTTTATGCTATTATAATTTTTTATTGTAACCTAATTTGTATAATCGATGAATAGAATTAAATTAAATCTTGTATTGTTTTTTCTGGCTTGCTCTTTATTCACTTCGATAAGCTGTGATACGCAAGATTATGGAATGTATGAAGTAGATAGAATCGTAGGATCTTGGAAGTTAGTGGAAATTTATAACGATAATAACCAATGGACCCCTGCTGAGAACACCTATAGCTATACTTTTAATGAAGATGGGACTTTCATTTCTACACGGTTTCCTCAGTGCACTATAGGAAGTTATTCGATTCAAGATGATGAGATATACTTAGGCTTTGATTGCACTACAAACAGAATGGTAGGAATAGCAAGCACCTCATCTACTATTGTTGAAGAATTGGATTACGAAGATGTTAATATTATTTTCACTCCTGCTTATTCCGACTGCGATCAAGGATGTAGGTTAAAATTTAAACCTATAAACTAATTAAATATTCGAATATAGCTTTAGAATTATCAGCATGAATATTATCAAAACTGGATTAAAATTTCTAGAAAGCGCTCATGAGGCTATCATAAAATTGCCAATATTCCTAAGTATCTCAGCTATAAAATAAATCTTACTCATAAGAATTCTTAATTCTACTTATGTATTCTTAAAATATTTTTGATTCTGAAACTGACCGCAGGTCAAACATCTTTCCACTCGGTCCTAAAAAATCAAGACATTATAATCCTATAGCTCCTAAGTATGTTCATAATTATTTTTTAGCATTAATTATATAATCTATTGTATAATTTTTATTCATTATACCAACTAGACCAAAAGTTGCTTAAAACTAGAAACAAAAAAGCCTTACATCTCTGTAAGGCTTTATTTTACTGGTGGTCCCACCTGGGCTCGAACCAGGGACCCCTTGATTATGAGAAGTCGAAAATAGCTTACTCGTAATTTTCATTTGATTTCATTTAACTGATTATCAATATTTTATGAAAATTAATTTTTATTTTGGTTTCTTTAAATTACCTTTATTTGTCAATTTGTTGTACATATGTTGTACATAAAATCGATGGAAATTTAAAAGATAAAGCTATGGCTTCAATTAAAACCATCCTCCGCAAAACTTCACTAAGAAACGGAAAATACCCAGTTCTATTAAGGGTAACCAAAGATCGTAAATCTAAATTTTTCGGAACTCCATTCGAAGCTAATTTAAATGAATGGGATTCTAAGTTAGGAAGGTTTAATAAAAAATTTACTCAGCAACTTAAGTCAAATCGATTAATAGGAAAATTTGAAGATCGTGCTTTAGAAGTCATAAGTGAATTGGAAATGAACCAGGATTTCTATACCCTAAATGATTTTGAAAGAAAGTTTAGGATACAATCAAATCCTGAAGCTTCAAATATATTCCAATTTTGGCAAGAGCAAATTGATGAATTTAAAGAAGCAGGGAGAATGAGCAATGCAGCCATTTATCACCACACTAAAAATTCGGTACAAAGGTTCGTGAAACAAAAGTCTTTACATTTTTACGAAGTGACCCCTACCTTTTTAGATAAATATGAAGTACACCTTCGCAATAAAGGCGGAACCGGAGGAGGTATTGGGGTTAAAATGAGAGCTATACGAGCTATTTTCAACGTGGCAATAAAGAGAGGCATCATAGACCAAAAACTTTATCCTTTCAAACACTATAAAATATCCAAACTAAAAGGTAAAGCAATTAAAAAAGCCCTTAACATTGAAGAAGTTCATAACCTACAAAATTTAGATTTGAGCGATAAGCCTTATTTAATCAACAGTAGAAATTATTTTATTTTTAGCTTTTATACCCGGGGAATGAATTTCGCCGATATGATGAGACTTAAGTGGGAAAATGTTTCCGGCGACAGAATTCATTATACAAGGGCAAAAACCAAGGGAAATTTCATTATAAAGATTATGCCACCGGTAAAAGAAATACTCGACTATTACCGCAGAGAAAGAAGACCCTATGTTTTTCCAATACTCCTAAGAGAGAACCTCACCCCCACTCAATTAAATGACAGAAAAAGAAAAACCCTAAGTAAGTTTAATAAGGATTTAAAGGAATTAGCAAGTCTTGCCGGTATTGATAAACCCCTTACGAGTTATGTTGCCAGACATAGCTTCGCCAATTGCTTAAAACAAAAGGGTGCGGGCACTGATATTATAAGTGAATCCCTAGGTCACCAGGATGTAAAAACCACCAAAGCTTATCTTAAAGAGCTCGATACTGCCATACTGGATGAAGCCAGTGAATTATTGCTTCAGTAAAAAAGAAAAATCAGTGGCCATAAAATTACAAGGTCCTCCATAAGCTATTTAGTGGTTCTTTTTCATTTAAAATAGTTTTATTGATAAATGCATTTTCTTTTTTAGCAATATTCTCATAAGATCTTTTTCAAGATTTTTTCAGCTAACTCATCTATATCGCCTGCTTCTCGATTAGTAAGAATCACAACCGTAAGCTTTTGCTCTGGAAAACTTTTAACTACACATTCATAATTATTTGTATTGCCGTGGTGAATATGAGCCGCTATATTCCCACTATTCCAGTTCAAATGTCCAAGAGGGGATTGTGTATTTATTTTAGGAAGATCAGGATATTCCTCGGAAAGAACCTTCAGAGATTTTTTACTAATGAGTTTGTAATTTTCCAAGCTGTTAAACCAATTGTAAACATCCCGTGGTGTACTAACAAGCAAGACGAAGTTAATGGCTATATGGTATTGATCCTCCTGAAACTCTGAATCAAAAGGAATAGCTATATCTGTTCTATCTTTATATGGATACTCAGGTTTGAAAACAGTGTGCATCATAGTTGCCGGTGAGAATAGATGCTTCTGAGCATACTCCGAAAACTTTTTCCCTGAAATTGCTTCCACTATTTTTATAAGAAGGATAGGGTTATAAGTAGAATAGAGATAATTCGTGCCCGGTTCAAATTCCAGATTCTCTATTGAATTAAGCTCTTTAAGAAGATGACTTTCCTCAACCGGGGAGTTATTTTTAAATAGTTCTCCCCACGGGGCATTCGGGAGCCCACTGGTATATTGAAGTAAATTTTTAATAGTGACCTCCTTAGCCCACTCTGGTAAATTTTTTAGGTACTTGGAAACTGGGTCATTTAATTTAAGGTTCCCTTTTTCCTGCAGTTGCATTATGGCTACTCCCGGAAATTCTTTAAAAATAGACCCCAGATTAAACCTATAGTTAGCGGACAATTCTCGATTTTTGGTACCATCAGTGTAACCATAAGATTTTTCAAAAAAAGTTGCTCCGTCCTTAATTACCAAAACACTACCATTTAAGTCACCTTGTTTATGTTCCTTGGTAAGTAAAGAATCTAAGGCAGTGGTAAGTTTTGCACTTTGTGCGTAACCTTGATAATTTAAACTAAGACAGATACTTAGTATAAGTATTAAATAACAAGGACGGGATCGGCTTTGTATCATTATTCCTGTTGTTTTTATAATTATTTCCTAGCAAAAATGCACAAAACAATTGATGAAATTTATTTAGTCCTTTCAATAGTGGTTGCTAAAACCTATACAATTTAATTTTTGGTCCCAAAAGCATTCGTCGTTCCCTTGCTATAATTCATAGGTAATAATTACGAATTCATCGTAGACCTCCGATTTTGTTTGGTAAATATTTACTTTAGAGCTAAACTAAATAATTCAGCTATTGACAGAAATATCCCAATTTCAAAGACACTTCATTTTTTGGGTATGCGTTCTTTCCAGCACGGTTCTTAGCGGGTTAATTCCTATGATAGAAATACCCTCGGAAAATGAATTTTTAATGAATAAATTTTGGGGATTTCTAATATACGCATTTACTTTTCTTCCATTCCAAATGATAGCTGCATACTTTATTGCATATTTTGTGGTCCCAAAATATATTCTAAAAAGAAAATTCGTTTGGGGAATACTTCTAATTTTATGGAGTGCATATACGTTGTCTGTGCTTTTAAGAATTACAATGGTTCACCTTGTCGAACCCATTGTTAGAATTCCTCCTTTAAACAAGGAACCGGTAATGGAGATAATTACTGATTTGCCTCATTTAATATTCAAATACACATCCAGGATTTATCAGGTGGTAGTTGCTTTCTTGCTTATTAAATTTTTTATGGATTTTAAAAATCAGAAAGAAAAGATTTTATTAATGGAGAAAGCCAAAATAGAAAGTGAACTTAAGATGCTTAAAATGCAACTTAATCCTCATTTCCTGTTCAATACATTAAATAACATTTATTCATTAGCATTGCTTAAATCCGACCAGACTCCCCATGCCATAGAAAGATTATCTAAAATGCTGGACTATGTTATTTATGAAGGCCAAAAAAAACGAATCCCACTGGTAAAAGAGGTTACTTTAATTGAAAACTATATAGAACTAGAGCGATTAAGGCATCCATATATAGATTTGGATTTCAGAAAGAGTATTGCAGATAATTTACAAATCGCTCCGTTACTTTTACTTTCCCTAGTAGAAAATGCTTTTAAACATTCCGGTACCACCGGAAACAAAAACACTTTTATAAAAATTGCGCTTAAAACCGATGATAAGAAATTATTTTTCACCATATCAAATTCAAAGGGGAGGGACATTCAAGAATCCGCGGGAAAATTAGGTAACAGAAATTTGATAAAGCAACTAGGTCTAAGTTACCCGTCAAGGCACGAAATAAAATTTGAAGATAAGACTGACCGATATTGCGTTAAACTAACTATAGATACCATCTTATGAATACTAATTGCTTAATTGTAGATGATGAACCTCTGGCAATAAAGCTTATAGAGAACCATTTGTCTAAATTCAATTCGTTCAAAATTAAAGGAACCTGCAGAACAGGTATGGAAGCGTTTGAATATTTGAGAAACGAAACAATTGATCTGATGTTTCTCGATATAAATTTACCAGAATTAAACGGACTGGATTTTATACGAAGCCTGAAAGATCCTCCAAAAATTATATTAACGACGGCCTATAGAGAGTATGCGGTTGAAAGCTTTGAACTAGATGTATTAGACTATCTCCTAAAGCCTATTACCTTCGAAAGATTTATTAAAGCAATAGATCGTTTCTCCAGTATACCTTTAAACCAAACTGATTTGGAAAGGAAACCCTTGGATGAGGAATACATTATTGTAAAATCAGGAAGTCATAATAGTAGAATCTTTCTCAAGGATATTTTATTCGTTGAAAGCTTTAAAGACTATATAAATATTCAAACACATAAAACAAGGTACACTGTTAAATATCAAATTGGGGCATTCGAAAAAAGACTCAAGAATGGTTCTTTTTCCAGGATACACAAATCGTTCATAATTAATAAAGAACACATCATATCTTTCAATAAAAAAAACCTGGTGATTGAGGACTATGAAATACCTGTTGGTGTAAGTTATAAAAGTGAAGTAGTTAAACTTTTAGATAACCTTAAAAGAAGAAGTAAATAAAATAATAGAAAACGGTCAAGCTTTTTAAATCCAAAAAACCCCGGAACCCTCCCAGAGAGGTACCTTTTCACAAAATTAATTCCTTTATCGTGTCGTTGGTGGCATTAGATTCTTATACCAACGAGTGCTTAGAAGTTAACGAAGGCTATTCCCATAAGCAGGAGCTATAAATCTTCCGTTTTAGAAAAATGGTTGCTGCAGTAAATAAAAAGTATAAAGCTAATTTTTGTTGGTCTAGTATCAGTAGGGGTATTCCAATTTGATGCCTTACGAATGCAAAGGCCGGCTAATACTCTTTTTTTCCTTTACTCAATCAGTTACTTAATAGTTACATCTAAAAGCTCCTGTTTTCCCGGGTTAACAGTTGTAAATTTAAGATTAGTTACATCTGTGTTACATCATTTTACTTTTACACAAACATTTGCTGCAGTAGCCTATAAGATTTGCTCTGCTCTATTTAATGGGTGGCAAATGCTATTTAAAACTGTTCCATTCTATTTGCCTATGGAAATTTGATTTTTGAAAAATTCTCAAAAATCAAAATATTGCCTGAAGCCACCCTCACTGTCGCTATGCATAGCTTTGCCAACTGCTTAAAACAAAATGGTGCGGACACTGATAGTATAAGTGAATCCAAGTCCACCAGGATGTAAAAACTACCAAGGCATATCTCAAAGAGCTTGACACAGTCTATATTGGAAAAATTGTTTATCAAATCTGGTTACTAGCAGATATTCCATTCAAAAACTTCTCTATAAATCATTAAATTTGATGCTGATATGAAATTAGCTTAGTTATAAATGAATTTATATTAAAGGAAGTAATCCCGTATATAGATAAATATATTCCAGTGATAATAACTAAAATGTGATTATTCCAATTTTGGGTTCCCCCGGCTTGTTATCCAAAAGAAGAAATTTGTCGAATACCAAAAGATACGGAGTGCCTCATTTTGAATGTTATATCAACTCCTATTCGAATACAATTTATTTTGATGATTGACGTCTTTTTGAGACACAAGAGGAAGTAGCCATTGAAGATAATTCAGGAGTGGGTGTAGCACTAAAGTGTAATGCTATAAATTGAAAGTACACGATGGGAAGTAATAAAAAAATAATGATTGTAGAGAGGATTAATACACACTTGGATAAATTTATAGTAGGTAGAAAACACTCAAAACTTTCCCTGTTTAAAAAAGATTATGATGAAATGGTTTCCGCTTACAATCGAGAACTATCTACTACAAAGGGGTATAATGGTCGCCAATTATTAGAATTGCTTCAAAATTGCGATGATCAAGCCTCAGATAAAGTAATTATTGAATTAAACGAAAAGGAAAATATTTTATCTATTGCCAATCTGGGCGTTCCTTTTTCAAGGGAAGGTTATAGGTCACTTTTCACAAGCGATCTTTCCTCCAAAGTAGATAAGAAACAGTATATTGGAAATAAAGGTTTAGGCTTCCGATCTATTTTAAACTGGGCTCATCAAGTAGATATTTATAGCAATTCTTTACGGGTTACTTATTCCGAAAAGATCCGGAATACTGCATTCAACGAACTTTTTGAGGAACTGGAACAAATTGAAATCCGTGAACAATTTAAAATACCAAAGGAAATTTATCCTATGCCAATTCTTACCGTTCCTGATATTGTTAAAGATAGTAGTCATTCCGAGTTCAGTGCAATAATTAAAATAAAGTATAAAGATCAATTTTTAAATGATATAATTCAGCAGGCACAATCAATAAATGCCGAGACGATATTATTCCTAAAACATATTAAAGAGATCAACTTTAAAGGGTTTACAGAAAAAGAGGATATTAAAATTTCAAGAAATACACATCCTCTTTTAAAAGGAAGTTTCCAAAATGTTACAAGTAAAGCAGAGACCTGGGATCTATATGAAAAGACTGATGTTTTACCTGCGAAGTATCAGGACCAAGATGGTATAGAAGAAAATTACCAAGTCAAGATAGCTATACCAAGAGGGAAAGTGAAGGAGAAGTATAAATTGTTCTCATTTTTTCCTACTAATATTTCACTGGAGTTTCCCTACATTATTCATGCAAGTTTCGATCTGGATCAAAATAGGAAACAATTAGAGTACAGCAAAAAAAACAAATACGTAGTCCGCCGACTGGTAGATTTAATGAAAGTCATTGCCCTAATAAAGACTGAGGAAAAGATCGATTGGCAGCCATATTGCTTTTTAAATTACCGGGGTAAAAACGAAAATTTAGAAGAATTGAATTTCTATAAGCAACTCAATAAAATTTTGAATAAGGAGAAGATTATTCCGTGTGCGAATGATTCATACTCTTCTTTAGAAGAAGCAGTATTCCTTGACGGGGAATTTGCCTCTTTAATTAACGAGGGAAATGGTGGACAATTTTTTAACGACCACATTTCACCCTTGCCGGAAAAAATCGAATGTATAAAAACTAAGTATGATGACTATGAAAATTTTATAGAGCTGATTAACCAATGGTCCAGACAGATTGAAGATACAAAATTAAGGGCTCAACTTATTAAATACTTAACCAATCGAAATGCGGAATACAATAGGACTTTTTATTACAGTATCTTAATTGATCTTGAAGGAAATTTTATTTCTAGTGATGATGATGTTTTTACATACCTCAGTAAAGAACTTGATATTCCTTCTTTTAGTTCGATTAGTATCCTGAATAGTGACCTATTCGATGAGTTAATTAAAATTTTTGAAATTAACGAAAAAACAAAGCAGGATAGATCTAGAGCGTTACAGAACCAAATTAAAAACATAAGTAAGATTCATGATTATGATTTTCTACCTTTATCAAGGAAGATTATTGACAATGCACGTGTAGCCATTAGAAATAATAAATACCAAGAAAGAGAAATAATACAGCAAATGCTCGCATCCCTGTATTATAATTATTCCATCTCTTCCATTACCACAGAATCAATAGGATTATCTGAAGTTCCAATGTTGGATAATACTGGTGAGGTTGAATGGGCCTCAGAAATGTTTTTTTCTACAAGGTATGAACAGGGTATTCTTAGTGAACAAATTTTTGGCAATTGGCACTCATCTCAAACTCATATAGCATCACCGTCGGACTTGGGCTTTACTGATTTCGATAAATCAAGATTGAGAGATTTACTAAGTTGGTTGGGCGTGAATTCATTCGTAAAATATGAAACAAAAACTTTAACAAACACCAATGACCCATTTATTGTAGATGTTGTTGGTTTCCCTCCTACGTCTGCTTCGGTACAAGTCACTTATTTTGATCAACGATACAAGATTTTTGAAAATTTACGTATTGAACAATTCCTTTTATGGGTATCTAAAGATGCCAAATTAAGAAATAATCTTAATGTAAGGGAAAAACTTCACGATGAAAGAGTAAGTTATAAATATAATTCTTATAATTCAAGGTCTTCAAACGAAAGCTATTTATCTAGACTAATTCAGAAAGAATACTATAATTTCAAAGATCATTTGCTTGAATCCAATTATAGACACGTGAATGAGAAAAACATCGATTATTCTGATTTTTTATTTAAAGAACATTCTTTAAAAAGGCGCGAAATTGACCAGCTAATCAACTTAATTGGTGGGGCGTCTGACTTTAATGATCTATCTATACATCGGGTAAGCCAAATTTTGAATAAGGTTCATGGCTTATATCCCAACGGAAGAAACTCTGCTTCTTATTACAGGAGAGCCTATTTGCATTATGAAGAAAATGAGGAAAATTTTGAGTCTAATTTTAAGCTATTTGCCAAGGACCACGAGAGCCTTAAATTGTTCGAGCCAGGGGATATTTATTTTAGTGAAAGAGTTAAATTACCGAACAAATTAAGAGAGAATTTTCCTATTTTCAATTACCCTCGAAGATCCGGCGGAAAAAAAGCTATCGAATTTTTTGGCATTAATGATCTTTCAAAGATTGAAATCGACCTTGGTAAATATGTAAATAATCCTGAAGAAACTAGGCAACTTACTGAATACGTTACTGAGTTAATGCCGTATATTTTCATTCATAGAGTGAATGCTCTGGACAATGAAACTGCAAAAAGGCAGGAGGCAACAGCATTCAAAAAATTGAAGATTACCCTATGTAACAGTCTTAGTGCTGAAATGAACTCTAAGCATTATGAGCTTGATGAGTTCGAGTTTATTTACCTTAGGGATGATGGATATTATATGAAGATACCTAACGGGAAGGCTTTCTCAACAATTAAAAGAGATTCACAGTTCAAGGATTCCCTGTCTGAGATTCTTTCACACCTTTTTGATGTTGCTAGTCACAAATCAGAATTTCGAGCTATTTTTTCAACTGATCTTTCAGATGTGAAACATCTAACGAGAGTTAATTTCACAAATGATCTAATTGATGAAACGTTACAAGTACTGGGTTTTTCCAATTCTAAAACAATTTTTTGGTCTTCTGTTTACAAAACCTTAGGAAAGGAGTTTGAGATCAAAAATGAAGCTGATTTCTCACTAGAAACTACTTTGAATCATTTATCCCTAACAATGAATTCAGATCTTCCGGATTATGATAATGTAAATTCCAAAAGCAATATTAACTTTCTTACAAAATTGTTTTCAGAATTAGAAATAAGCATTGAAGATTTCAACAGTTTCTCTTTAGTGCCAATCGACCTATATAAATACCATACCAATAAACTTACCTCCTATTTCCTTAATAATTACGAATTGTTCCGGAAGTCGCTTCATAAATGGTGTGAGAATTCTAATCAACGAGAAAATTTTCTTCAAAAGTTACATGAATTTGAAATTTTAAAGGATGAATTTATTGATGAGATTTCAGCAAATTATAAATATAGTTTTTCTATTAAAAAAGAAGTAATCTTTAAAATTTTTATTCGAAAAAACTTTGGTGAAATAACTCTAAACTCAGGTTTAAACCAGCATATAGATGGGTGCTTCACTAAAAACAGAGAAACCTTGAACGAAAAGGAAAGAGAATGGGCATTATCAGATTCACATATTAATAGTTTACTTCATTTTCCAATTGAAATCGAAACCTTAAAAAGACGAATAAAGGTTTTGGAAGAGAGTCATGAGAGTGGGCGACAAAACGAATCTAAAAATGATGAACGAGGGGATAGCGAAGAATCGGAACCCGTTGTTCTAGCAAGAACCAAAAAATTCAAGACCAAGCAATTATCTGGATATAAAAACAGAAAACACCTCTTTAATCCTGGACAAGATCAGGGTAAGAAGAATGCACAGGTTGGAAAAAATTCTGAAAAGAAAGTGTTTGATAAGTTCTGTAAACAATACGGTAAAGAATTCGTCCACTGGAAATCCAAAGATGATGAAGGTCTACACTACGATATTCGATATAGCCCGGATCAAGGAGAAAATTATAAATATGTTGAAGTAAAAACATTTTCTGGTAATTCCTTCATTATTTCGAGAGAAGAAATAGCGTTCGGATGGGCCAGAAAAGATTCATATGAAGTTTGGCTAGTAAAAGGAAAAGATGTTATCCTTTTTGACCATATTTTAGAAGAAGAGGATTTATCCGTCAAGGATTACTATGTTATTTTTTCGGAGGGACTATCTCAAAAACTGTGTAAGTAGAAAATATCGGGGTTTGCAAACCCCGATATTTTTTTAATCTTGCCTGTAATTTCAGGCCTCTAATATTTACACAGTAATGAAAAAAGAAGATTTATTTGACGATGATTTTTTAAAGCAGTTCAAATCCGGAGAAGAACTCAGTAATTTCCTAAAACAACTCCAAAAGCGTGGTCTGGAAAAAATGCTGGAAGGTGAGCTTGATGGTCACCTTGATTACGAGAAAAACCAGCGATCTAAAGAAGGTAATACCCGCAACGGCTATTCCCAGAAGAAGGTTCGCAGTTCCTATGGAGAAGATTCTATAAAGGTTCCAAGAGACAGGGACGGATCCTTTAATCCCATGATTGTTCCAAAGCGGCAGAATATGGTTGATGGAATCGAGAATGTAATTGTCTCTCTTTATGCCAAAGGAATGAGCAATAGTGATATCGAAGAACAGATCTCTGAAGTCTATGGTTTTGATGTTTCTACTTCCACCATATCCCGAATAACTGACCGGATTAGCAATGATATTGTCGCCTGGCAGAACCGCCCTTTAGAGCCGGTTTATCTTATTGTCTGGATGGATGGGATTGTGTTTAAGGTACGAGAGAACTCCAAGGTAGTCAACAAAACGATTTATATCGCAGTAGGTCTTAGGAGGGATGGAAAGAAAGAGGTTCTTGGCCTATGGCTGGGTAAGAATGAATCTGCGGCTTTTTGGATGAGCGTACTTACTGATATGAAAGCCCGTGGTGTGGAGGATATTCTGATCACCGCTACAGATAACCTGAATGGATTTACCGATACCATTAGAAACGTATTCCCGGAATCCAGAACGCAAATATGTGTAGTCCACCAGATCAGGAATGCTTGCAGGTATGTGGTCTGGAAAGATAAAAAAGCCTTTACAAAGGATATGAAGCTCATCTATGATGCTCCGACCAAACAGGCCGCAGAAGCTGCCCTAGAGGATTTTGCACGCAATTGGAATGACAAGTATTCCTATGCTATTAAAAGCTGGAGAGACAACTGGGAAGATCTTACAGTTTTCTATGAATTCCCACTCGAGATCAGGCGTATCATTTACACCACCAACCTGATTGAAAATTTAAACGGTAAGATCAGGAAGTACACCAAGAATAAATTATCCTTCCCAACAGATGATGCTGTTATGAAATCAGTATATTTGGCATTAAGGGAAGCCACAAAAAAGTGGACTATGCCGGTTAGAAACTGGGGAATTATCCTCAATCAGTTCTTAACTATATATGAAGAAAGGGTTCGACTTTAAGTAATAAAGCCAAACCCCCTTATTTAAAACTTACACACTTTACGGGATAGTGTCTTTTTCGGATTTTAATTATAGTGTTTGAGTCTGTAGTTTATGCTAATAACAGGCCTTACGTAGAATCTGTTGAAAAGACTTGTCTTATTTTTCTTGGGTATTCTGTTGAAACCTAGTCCTGTTTATCCTTTTTCTTAATTTTACGAGGTTTGAGCTCAGTCCTGGGGTGTTTCAATGCCCTGTGAAAATTGATTTCTATTTTTCTGCTTTGCCTCTTAATTATGTCTTTTCCACCATTTAAAGTTCTGAATACATCGTTAGCTTTTAAAACATAGCTGAAATAATTACCCCAGTCATAAGTTTTTACTGGATCCTTAATGAACATATTAGGCCTTTCAGGATCCGGTATTCTTCTTAACCTACGTTTACCCCCAATTATAGTAAAGCGCTTGTATAACCGGTTTTTAAAAACACCCTTGGATTTATTATGTTTTTTGGAAGCATAAAATTTCCCTCGCTTTATACTTCGTACCATCCCTCTATAAAACTTTGAAAAACCATTAGTCTTAATGTAAACCTTTCCCCCTGTATATTCAAAACCTAAATATTCTAGTTGCTTATTTTTGTTCAAGTCCCCCTCTGCACTAACAATACCACCTGTGAATACTCCCTTATTATTTGAATATCGATATGTTTGAGTTTTCTTTTCCTGTATTCCAAGCTTGCAAAGCTTCGTAATCCCATTAATCATTACATGCTTAATTTTGTTCTCATCTGCTTGGTTGCAAATTATTATTAGGTCATCGCTATACCTTTGATAAAAACCACCTATTTCGCTAACGGCATCACTCATCAGTTCATCAAAATCTAGCATATAAATATTAGCTAGCGTTGCACTCATTGGGGTCCCTTGGGGAATACCACTCATCACCCCTGGTTCGCAATTGTTCCTGCATTTTTTATGTTGCTGAGAACATTTTTTGCCCGGCCTAATTAAAGCGACATGATTATTAAAAAATTCTCTCTTGGTACAATAAGCTACAACTTTTTCCCTTTTTAAATTCCGGGTTTTATTTACACGTTTTTGTTTCAGTATCTTTTTTTGAGGATCATTTAAAGTACCCCTTTCCACCCAAACCTTGTTGAAGAAAGTATTATGTAATTCATTTTGTTTTACATATCTTTTGTTCACTAAAGATTTATATACATTATAGTGGTCATTAGGCATTTTCAAATTTCCAGATGCATCACGTTTATTCAATACCCTTTTCCACTGGGCATGTAAAATTTTATGATCAAGATTATCAAAGAAGGAGGTTACATCGGCAACTATAACAGAAACACTTTTATTATTATTCTCTTTAATAAATTCAAATGCTTCTTTTGCAAATTCAATATTGGATTTATTACCTTTTTCCCCTAACACTTTGGGTATTCTCCGATAAGCAACAGGACAATAACGATAAGGTTTATCTTCAAGAAATTTTTCGTAGTGATCTGTTAGTAGATTACTATAATAACTATAAATCAGAGATTCGAGATGGCTTGCGTAATAAATATGTCTTTTTTTAGGCTCTTGTTTTTTTCGAATTCGCTTGCCAAAATCATTTTTGGCAAATCCTTCTGGCCTATATTTTCTTTGAATTATTTCCCGCTTGATAAGAGGTACAAATCGATGTTTTGAAATTTTATCGGGATTAGTCACGTAGGCAATAAGCCAGTTCCTATCCTTTCTCTCAAAAGGCAGACCTATATGTGGATACTTCTTTAGCTTAAACCAATCTTTACTAGTCATAAAAAAATGAGCTGGCCGGGACTACGTCGTGATATTAAAATCTTGGTGGTACATCGGCTTGCTACTTCAATACAGAGTATCTAGATAGCGTCCCTCTTTAATAGAATGATAATTGCTAACTTAATAATTAATCCATCTATGACAGAAATTCTTATCAGAAGCATCATACAGACCGTCGTAAACACTTTGCTCACTTACCTTGTAAAGGGCAAGCTGCCAAAGGTTCACTTTGGAATGCTTAATCAGCCTACGGACATTCCGTAGGGGATACCTTCAAAATTATAAAAAATTTTGAAGCGTCTTGAATAAACGTTATACCCACCGACTAGCCAGCTCACGCAAACATACAGTAAATTTATGGTTTAATCTTACGGGAACCCGTAAGAATGGTGGGTAAACCAAGTGGTATTTTAAAATTTCTCATTAAATACTTCTGTAGAATACCCATAATCACTTTTACCCAAGATGATCTCCCGAGCCAGTTGCACCAGGCCGCTATTAGTATTTACAACGTTTTAATATTCAGGTTTTTGGGCATATTACAGCATAGATTGATTAATCTTTTTTTTGGAATTTAATATAATTATTCAATAGGCCTCTTATCTGATCTGCTGCTACTGGGTTCGCGGAATGTACTCCAAATTCTAAATCACGAAGATCTAAACCTGATTCATACACCAACCATTTCGCTGCTGCGTAACCATCTGGAGCTAAATTTTCATTTTTATCCAAGCCAAGGTCGTTATCAAAGCTTATAAAATCTGGAAGGCCATTTTTCTGTATGTAGTTTACAAATTCATCATAAGTTCTTACCACTAAAAAACCATCAGCTTCTTCGGGGCTGTAAATCATTTCCGGAAACCTGATATCATCTAAGAAAATTCTCTTCACCTTCATTCTATTTTAATTTATTATTCTTCTTTATAAATGGATCGAAGATTACAATATAACTACGCCTACTCTAATAAATTATATGTTTTACTCGGCGGAAATAATAACTTAAGGGCATCCGGCTCAATTTTAAAAAAGGGTCCTTTTTCATCTGCCCTCCCAGGTGGTATCCTTTTTATCATGTGATCCAAAGTAATTACTCCCCGCTCTAGTAGGATATCAAATTGTGAAATAATTGGTTTCCTGGTATGGATAACTGATTCGTATAAAAAATGTTCTACACCCTCCACCCATGAACTTTGAGCCTTCACCCAAAAGGTTTCTTTATGCTTAGTAGCCAAACGTCGATGTAGCTTTTCTAGCTCCCACACTGCAAAATTATCTATTCCTTCACGTTTAGAGTACTCTATCAATTGTTCCAATTCTTGGTTAAGCTTGAGTATTAACCCTTGGGAATTTGCTTTAGTTGTACTAACAGTGCAATTGAGTTGAAAATTAGCGCCCCTCTGGTAACCAAATGCTTCTAATATTTCAGCTGAACTCTTTAAACTACTAAGCTTCCAATTTGGCACCTGTCCAAACAAGGTTTTCCTGGTTTCACTTTTGTTTTCTTTCTTTCCCCGGTAAGATTTTAACTCTATCCCTTTATAGTCTGGTAGTTTAGATGAATTCATCGGGATCCCCAGTGCCGTTTCTAAGGTTCTACCTACAGCGGTATCTGCATTAACCCCTGATGGAATTGGACCTTTCTTGGCTAAACGGCATAGCACCTGGAGCAATTCCCGGGAAACAGAATTTTCTTGAGAGCTTATCTCTTCAACAAGTTCTTTTAAGGGGTTCAATACCCGGGAATTAATTAATTGTTGAACATGAAGCTGGGTGAGATTAAACACGTGTAACTTTTCCTCGTATGCAATTATTCCAAGAATATCATTAGGGTTAGCAAATTTCCTTAATTTATATACCCAGATTCTTGGATCACCCTTCTTTGATTTTGGTCTATACAAGGAGGTTGATGATTTATGAACCTTATACCCCGTATAGAGCAAAGTTTCCAATAAAACTTTATTATGTTTCGCTCCTTGTTTCTGCAAGTTAAAATCATGAATCCCGGTGGATCGCAAGTAACTTCTTACAGGTGCAGTAGCGTCCATTATTGATTTCACTAAGGCTGTTTTAGTGGGTTCAATAAGAGTTAACGAAACTGAGTTTTCCGTCAGTATCTTAATATTTATTTCTTCAGTTTTCGTAAGTTTTCTCATTCTTTTCACTTTTAAGTGTTGAATTGGTTATTAACTTCTTCTACTTGTGGTTCCACAAACTGAAAAATAACTCACCTTGGAATTAGTTGAAGAGTATGGCATTTTATCCAGATAAAACCAAGAGCTATGTTTCCTTAGAAAAACAATTCCAAAAAGTTTAAAAATAGGGTAAACTGGGTGTTTATAAAAATACTAATTACGTAATAGAATAATTAAGATAATCGCAGAAGAGCTTTTTTTTCAAGATTGGCTGTTCCTTATCTTTGATCATACCAACCTGTTCATGATATGAAGGAAATAAAATATATTCCAATAGAAAAAATTCACCTAGTTCAGGATAAACTATTGAATTGGTATTCAAAAAAAGGTAGGACTTTTCCGTGGAGAGAAAAATCTGCCTCGAGTTACGAGTTAATTATTTCCGAGGTTTTATTGCAAAGAACCAAGGCTGAAACCGTTAAGAAATTCTTCCCGGGCTTTATTTCCAAGTACCCGGGGTGGGATAGCCTCAGAAAAGCACCCTTGCAAAAATTACAAGAAGATTTGAGGCCCGTGGGTTTATATAGGCAAAAAGCCAGTAGGGTAAAAAAACTTGCAGAAAGCCTTACCCAGTTTAACGGGGAATTTCCACAATCCATTGAAAAGATTAAAACTTTGCCAATGATTGGTCACTACCTTCTAAGTGCATGTATCCTGTTTATTATAAAAAAGCCTGCCCCCCTTCTCGATGTTAACATGGCTAGGGTTCTAGAAAGAGTTTTCGGCGAACGTGAGCTTGTTGATATTAGGTATGACCCCTACCTAAACAACCTGGCGGCACGCCTGGTTAATATCCCGTATTCTAAATCAAGAAAGTTAAACTGGGCAATCTTAGATCTTGGGTCCGTCGTGTGTACTATTAAAAACCCGAGGTGCCAAGATTGTCCCTTAACTGGGAGTTGCAATTACTTCGAATCAAGGAAGCGAACTTAACTTAACCATTCTTAGTAGATTTCTACGACTAAACCCCTTGTTATTCCTGTAAAAGATCATATTTTTTACTTGGCGGGAAAAGAAGGTTCAAGGCATTAGGCTTTATCTTAAATAGCGGGCCTTTTTCCCTAGTTTTACCCCGCCGGTCCCTCTTTATTAGGTGGTCTAACGTGATCTTACCTTGGTCAAGTAGGATATCAAATTGTGACACGATAGGCTTCCTAGTGTGTTCAACCGCCGAATACTGGAAATGCTCTACACCGTTTATTACCTTGCTCTCGGCGGAAACCCAGAAGGTTTCCCTGTGTTTTTCCAGCAGTCTTTCATGAAGCTTGCTAAGCTCCCAAACTGCAAAATCATTTACAAGGTGGTTCGAAGAACTTTCAATTAATTTTTCCTTCTCTAGGTCCGTTTTTAAGAACAGCCCCTGGGAATTTTCAACTAAAGTGGACACGGTACAATAAAGCTTGAAATCTTCATCTCTCCAGTAACCAAAAGCATCAAGAATTTCGCCGGAGCTTTTAAACTTGCTTAACTCCCAGTTGGGAACTTGTGCGAACAGGTTTTTCCGGTTCCCCTTGTTACTCCTGAAAGACTTTAGTTCGATTCCCTTGTAATCTGGTTGTTTCGACGAGTTAATATCAATACCCAGCAAGGTCTCAAGTAACCTTCCCACGGCGGTATCGGCGTTTAAATTGGAGGGAATAAACCCCCTTCCAGAAATATTCCTTATTAACCCCAAGAGTTCATTAGGAACCCTGTTTTCCTTGCTACTAATTTCAGAAACTAGTTCCTTCAAAGGGTTCGTAACTGGGGAATTCACCAGTTTTTCAAGTGGAAGCCTTGAAATGTTGATAGCATGCATAGTACCCTCGAAGTAAACCAACGCCAATATATCGTTTGGATCAGCATAAGCGGTTAGCCCGTAGACCCAGATCCTGGGATCACCCTTCTTGGTACTTGGCCTGTATAGTGAAGTCCTGGTATTCTTGGTGCTAAACCCCGAGTATAAGATACTTTTTACCAAGACCTTGTTCTGGGTCCCCTGCCCTTGACAAGTAAAGTCATGACACCCTCTTTCTTTCAAATAATTCCTAACAGGACCGGTTGCGTCCATGATGGATTTTTTCAGCCCTGTCGTGGTAGGTTCAATTAACGTGACAGGTATAGAATTCTCGGTAAAAACTTTCAACCTTCTCTCCTCGGCAGGGGTGAGTTTTCTCATTCAATATGCTTTAAGATCTCGACACCTATTGCCCTGGCCATCAAGGGTGGCACTGAGTTCCCTACCAAGGTGTACTGGGGAACTTCAGTTTTCCTGTTATTCCCACCGGTTGATCTTTTGCCTTGGAAAACAAAAGAATCATCAAAAGATTGTAACCTGGCCATTTCGCGAACGGTTAGAGATCGGGGTTCTTTATAATGCACGTAATCATCGGGAATAGTCAAGATGGTAGGGCTTTGACTACCCGGTACCAGCAAGTTATAATTTCTTTTGTTAGAAGCCAAGCCACGCTTGTTTAATTTATCCTGTGCTTTCTTGTAATTACCTTCCTCTATTATTACCCGGAGCCTGTCCACCACGTCCTTACCCTGGTTACTTGTTTTATGGTTATGTAACAAGTCAAAGTTCTTTTTCCCAAGGTCCAAGTCTTCCTCGTTACGAACATAAAAAGGGGTATTGATAACACTTGAGTATTTCTTATTTAGCCTACCTTCTTTGCTCCAGTCCGCGTAAGTTTTTCCAGCCTTTTTTACAGGTCTCCCATCAACAGCACGTTTCCTTAGCAACTTTTTCATCTTTGCTGATTCACCGTTATACATGGCCTTTAAATTTACAGGGGAATAACTATGGGCTTCCTGGTTGTTCGAAACGAAATCCAGGTCGTACAAGGCTTCGAATACACTAACCTTTTGATCCTCTTCAACCGTTGGGGGGATGGTTTCGATGAACTGCTGGTCTTTCCGGCAACCAATGAAGAGTACTCTTTCCCGGTTTTGGGGAACCCCGTAATCCGACGCGTTCGCCACGAATGGTTTCTCTATACGGTACAACCTTATTTCCTTGATTCTTTCCCTAAGCCCTGCTTTTTGTTCCTTGTTACACAAGGTGGAAAGGAAACTTAATGATTCATCAAGGCTGTAATTATAGATTCTCAAGGCCTGGACTATATCATCACAGTCTTTCCTATATGACCTAGGTATTTTTAATTCTTTAAAAGCCTCCTCAATCTTATCAATTACTGAACTGGAAGAGATTTCAGTGAGAAAATTAACGTAGGTTTCCTCGAAATAATCATTACTTATGTTACAAAAATCCTTCTCCTTGATAATATCCCTTTGAAGCTTCTCCCATTCCTTCTTCCTTACCAGCATGTTAAAGCCATGACGAATGGTGTTAATTTTCGTGTCGGTTTTGCTAGTCTTGTAATCAACAATTTTCGGGGTGATCTTCCTAAACCTTGCCTCGATTGTTTTGATATACTCCGTTTTTGCTTCCTCCTCCTTATCCTCGGTGTACTGCTCTAGGTCGATTTTCCTCGCTACGCAACTAACAAGAAACTTGTTGTCCACGTTTTCTTTCTCAATCTTGCTCACAAAATTTACCAGCCTAGGAATCTCGGTGATATCAACAATAGAATTAATTTCCTTCAAAACCAGTTCCTTGATTTTCCCATTTTCCTTGGTAAGGATCCCTTTCACGTTTTCCATGACGAAGTACTTGGGTTGCAAGATCTTTATAACATCAAGGTACCTTGAGAATAAATCATCTTTCTTGTCGAATTTTTTTCTTTTCCCTGCCAGGCTAAAACTTTGGCAAGGTGGCCCCCCACACACCACGTCGATTTTTTTATCCCCAATTTTACCAAGTAAATTATCAATAAAGTCTGGCTCGGTTACATCTTGGCAAAGAAACCCCGTGGGAAGACCTAGCTGGTGGTTGTACCTTACCACGTGCGTCAATTCGCAATTTGAATTAATATCGTTAGCTAGTACAAAATCAAAAAACTTACTTTTATAACCTGCTTGCAAAAAACCCTCGCTAAAACCACCCGCGCCGGCGAATAAATCAACGAAAGTCACCGGGGTCTCAACACCTTGTTTAAAACTCGGTTCAACTATGCTTAGGTTCTTATCATCCTTGTAATTTTTTATTATATCCTGCAAGAATTTCTTGATTTCAGTATCGGTGTATTTTTTCTTTTGGGAATTATCAAACAAGTCGTTTACCCTTAACCTCAAGTACCCCAAGTAATAATTAATTTTCTCAAAATTCTTATTACACTTCTTTACCAATTGCTTATCCTTGTCAAAATCTTCCTTGGAGACTTTTTGCCCCACGGACACCTTGATTTGCCTGTTATTACAATTGATTCTAAGGTAAATTGGGGATAAGTTCTTCTTATCTGCCTTATCTAAATAAAAGTTTACTGTAGCCATGTGCGGACGAATTTACGGACACGGACAAAATTACGGACAGTTGTAAATTAGAAAAAGAATTAATCAGAAATGTTATCAACAAAAATTGAAAGACAAGAAGAAAAAATTTAAAAAGTAAATTTCAGGAAAATCTTTAATTAATCTATATTTCTAATCTCTGCCTACTTAGAGTTAGATCCATAAATCATAGACGACTACATACCGCTATTAATCTAAATTCTAGCTATATTTTTTTAGGTCAATAGGTTTCTAAATTATACTTTTTAGGAAAAACCCGGAAATTACACTAAAGAATTTTATTGAGCATCTTTATTATTTAAGAATTTCCTTTCTACTCTTTAAATTAATTCCTTCAATAGCATCGTGGCTATCATTCAGTAAGTCTTCCTTAGGTAGGTTTTCCAGAGTATTATATTTAATGAGTAATCTCTTTAATTTTGGAAATGATAGCGAATTATAAAACAACAGAAAAAGCTCTGGTGTGGACATCTGAGCTTGTAAAAAGTCTGCATATTGTTTGAATTCTGCATTTATTCTTTCTATCTCGATATTCTTATCCTTAAAATCTGTAATTGAATTTGTTTTAGATATTTTTTCTTTCTCCATTTTTTCAAGGAAAAGCAAAATGTGATATATATGTCTGAAATAATGACCAATTGCGAAATGAAATTTATTGAAAAATATAGCATATAACTTTTCTGCTTTCTGAATTGAATTTAATTCCAATAAATCTCCCCACGTTTCCTTATCTATTTTATAATATTCGAAAGTATAAGATAATCTCATCATTTTGGTTAATCTTTCAGCTTCCTCATAACTTTGTGGTTCATCTGCTCCATCTTGCGCGTCCCATTTCCGATAATTTAGATAATTTGAATTGGATAAAGCCTTGTCAATTCTTTGGAGCTCAAACCTGGATTGTATGAAAAAATCTCTACCTTCTAAATTTCTAAAGGTTTTATTATTGTAATTCTTTATATAGTAAACGCGCGCTGATATATCGTTAGCAATTTGATTCTGAGTTTTTAATAGGTTAAAAAAAGTAGTTTGGAAATTTTGGTCTTTGAATTCTTCTTTTGTTTCTGCTAGTTCGGTTCGTTGCAGTGAGAGTTCTCTTTGTTGTAGAAAAATTGAATAAATAATTCCAGCTAAAGCCAAACCAGAAAAAAGCGAATTAATAAACCCAAACTTATCTCCAAAAGCTCCTCTGTCAGTGACAGAGGAATATAATATATCTATCGTAATCCAACTAATTACCCACAGAGAAACTACTAACGCAATTAGCTTGAAAAAATCCTTAATTTTAAAATCTTTTTCTTGTTTCATGATGATTGGCTATTTCGGAGTGATGACGTCAACTGTTTCGGTCAATTGCGCCACTTTGAAGGATCCTACAATTATAAAAAAGTTTAAGTTTATATTTCCTTTAAAGTTCCTTTTCTTAAATTTCCTTTGAGATCGATTCGATGTGAGGAATTCACGATCCTATCGAACAACGCATCGGTCTGGGTCCCGTCGCCAGCTATAATCTCTAACCATTAGGCCCTTCCTGTCCCACGAAGGCTTTTTTATTAACCCTTGGCTATAGCGAAATACAAATAAGTATTGCTTTAAGCGTTGGCATAATCACGTAATCTTTTCATTTTCAATTTATTTCTAATTTGTGTTAATCGTTGAATACCTTCCTTATTAATTCCCAGAGTTGAATTAAGAATATTAAAATCATTTCTATTTAATATTTGCTCAATGTTGGATTTACTTTCGAATTTTGTTTTAAACTGGTTAAATTGATTTTCATTAATTTCTACATACGGAACAGGCAACTTTTTAAATTCACTTGGAATAAGCTCTAACACTCCACCACCATAATATCTACCATCTAATTCAGAAAGAAGTAATGTCAAAGTATTGTAAAATGAGTAGATAAAGCTATTTAAGTCAAAACCATTCCTCATTCCAACTTTATAAGCAGAATCTGTAACAAACGCATTTGAATTATTTTTTAAAAGCTTAGGATATAAATGACTTCTCTTAAAGAAAAAGGCCTCTGGTATTTCAGATATATTTGGAATAACATACCAATTATTTCTGATTTTACATTTGTACCTTTGAGGGATTTCCTCTAATTCTCCTAAACTTAAATACTCCCTTAATTTTTTTGAAATCTTGTCATTATCATTTAGTTGTAGAAGTTTAGTAGGACGTTTATTATCTTCGAGTTGCTGAATGTCTTCATTGCTAAATACGACCCTTCCATTTACAAATTGTCCTTTTTGAATAATTGGCTTCGTGTATTTTGATAAATTGTATTTTTTTTCAGTTTCTGTGTCAATAATGAAAAATTTATTTGCGGCAGTTACAATACCAGGTTTTGAATTCGTGTAATCATTTACCGTTCTAAGTCCTTGTTTTAGGTTCTCTATAAATGTTAATTCTTCAGAAGTCAAAAAATGATGTGTCCATTTTACTTTTGAGGAAACAAGTAATTCGTTATTTCTTAAAACGAACCTGTTTTTTTCTAATGCTTCTTTTGAAGTAATATTAGCAAAAAACTCGCCTTTGTTATCAGATTTTTTATAAGCAAAAAGTACGATTGTATCTTGCCCTTTACAATCAAACATCAAATCGTTGAAAGTAAATACTTCAATTCTTTCAAACTGATTTTTTAAATATTCTCTAATTTCTTCAGCAAATTTAACCTGTAATAATTCTGAGGGTAAAACAAATGCCAAAACTCCATTATTAGCCAACAATGTATTTGCTTTCACCAAAAATGTAGTCCAAATATTTTTGACAGATGCTTCTGTTAGGTTTTCGTTTGTATGTATTTTTTTACTTAATTCGATTTGTTTTGGTGTAAGTATATTTTTTTTGACATACGGTGGATTTCCAATAACAGCTGAATATTGCTTTGAAGATAAATACTCTAAGAAGTCTGTTTGGACAAATGAACCTGTTTTTCTACTCCATTTTATAGAAGCTGTTTTCAATTCAACTTCATTAATATCCAATGCTGTCAAATTGATATTTATTTCTTTTTCTAACTCTAATTCCGAAATAAAAGCTCCATCACCAACACTTGGCTCCAATATTGATAGACGAGACCTATTTCTAAAATGGGATAAGACTCTTTTAGAAATAAAACTAGCCAAATAGGCTGGTGTGTAATATGAGCCTGTACTTTTTTTATTCATTATAATATTCCATCAATTCTTGATGGTAAATAAAATATTTTAGGGAATAATCTCCTAATTTCTCTTTTATTACCTCATAAGTACCATCTCCAATTTGAAAGTTTTCCAACTCAACAATTAAAGCATTTATAATTTTTCTCAGTTCATTTAAATTCCATAAAACAATTATTGATCGCTCTCTTTCGTCAAATCTGAAAGCCTTCGTGGCCATCCATTTTCCTAAATCAGTTTTCCACATTATATTGCCCGAAGAAGTTCTGTATAAATGATTTTCATATTCCGCTAAACAAGCATCAACAAATCCTTCGTCATTAATATTTGGAAGGGTTTCATCCTTTGAGGGCCATAAACTACCTTTTTTGTTATTGCAGAATTTACAGCAATATGTGAGATTGTCATACTGACAATATTCAATATTTCCATTCTTTTCAAATAGACTTTTAGGGATGAAATGGTCTACTTCAAAATATGTATGCCTAAAGCCATCGAAAGAATCACAGTATCCACAGCAATTATTAAAATCTTTTTGCAAGTCTAGTTTATGCTCACTCCAATTTTTACCAGTTGGCTGCATGGTCGTAACTGTTCTTCTTATTGGTAATGTCTCTCTTACCGTCATATACCAATTACTTTTTTCTTTTGTCAAATAATGATTGTAGAAATTCTTCAGCCTCTTTTTTAGTCTTAGATAAATCATCCATTTTTTTCTCTGTTAGCAGATGTTTAGGGATTTCATTTTTTTCGGTTTTATCCAAGGCTATTAATTCATCTTGCTTAGTAATCAGTAAATCTTTTTCAGAGGCAGTTAAACCTTCTCTTTCCCCTTTTTCTAAAAGGTTCGATACAATGGTTTTCTTTTTATTAATGTGATTTCTATACTGTTCAATACTCTTAACCAATGTCGTTATGAAGTGCTCTACTTTCTTATCATCCTCATCGTTTTCACTAAAAATATCATCTTTATCAAAAATAATTTTCCAGTCTTCTACATGCGGTTCTGCTTGCTCAACCTTGTTAGTGAAAATAATATGTGGAAACAAGGGTTTTTTGTCATAAAAATCACTTTCAACTGCCTCACCATTAAAGGTAACTTGGTTAGTTTCGTTTAATTTGTAATCTATCATCAATAAATCTATATCAGACTCATAAACTTGAAGCATTAGTTCATCTAAAGTCATTCCTTGAACGAATTCATAACCGATGATTTCAATGTCATATTTTCTAAACCGTCTTTGATATTTTTTTACTTGTTTAACATCTTCATCGATATACCCAACTCTATATTTTGTTTCCATATATTTTTATTTTCTTAAGGGAAATGATATATAAACCGAAAAACCTTTGGTTGGTTCTAAAATATCTATTGTCCCATTGTTATCATCAATTACAGATTTCACGAGATACATGCCTAAACCCGTACCTATTTCTTTTCCTTTCCTATCTCTTTTTGCAGTTTTAAATGGTAAGAATATTTCTTCTTTGTCATCAAAAACTCCATCTAAACCAACTCCATTATCTGAATATAATATTTCAATATGGTCATCTTTAATGTTAGCTGAAATCTCTATAATTCTTTTCTGTACTTCAATTAGGTTGTTAAATGAATCAATTGAATTGTTAATGAGATTCGTGAAAATGGTAGATATATCCATTTCAAATGCCCTGAAATCATATGATTTATCTTTAGTTTTATCAATTATATTTAATAAAATATCTTTTTTCTTAAAGATTCTACTCCAAGATTTTTCTAAAGATTTAAGAAAGCCAGAAAATTCAAATTTCCCTCTAGTTCTTTTGTCTTTTTTAATTGCCGTTAAAGCATAGTCTACCCAATGAACTATTTTATCAGAATTTTCATCTAACAATTCAATAATATCGATCCCATCTTTAAATTCATCAGATTTTTTCTTTTCTTTTGGAACAATTGACTTAAATATTCCTTCAAGTATTTTTACTTCGACTGCGTTATCCTTAATTTCCTTCAATTCGTGCGCAAAAGACGACACTATAAGTCCTAAGCTAGCTAGTGATCTTACTTGAACAATTTCTTGGTTTTCTTGTTCTGCATTTTCATCATCAATAGCTTTAAATGTATCTTTGAAAGCCTCTTCATAGCTCTTTTTTTCTTCCTCCTCTTTTTTTTCTTGAAATAAATCTACTTTACCTATTTTTCCATAGATAGATTCTTCTACCTTTTTTCTTTGTTCTATTATTTTATCTGCAAGTGCTTCCGCTCTTTTTTGAATTTCACTTTCCTTTTGCTCTTTTGCACTTTTCTTTTGCTCTAAATAGATAGGATTAAGGATTTTTGTTCTATCATATTCAAACTCACTTATGATGCCAGTGAGAATAAGCTTGAAAATTTCAAATGTTTCATTTTCCTGTAATGCACCTCTATCAGCTTTGTCTACTAATAATGGATTTGTATTTCTAGAAATAGTGATGATGCCAGCCGTTGATTCTGGTCGTACTCTCCAATCACCAATTCTTTGACCTGGACCAGCAGGACTTTGTGCTGCACGATAACCTAACCGAAGCCAATCATTGTTTGGATCTCCATAGGGTCTAACTCTGAAAGAGTCTCTATATATTTTAACTCCTCCAAATCTTTTCAAAATAGATTTTCTTTCACTTGCTGAGATAGTTTTATAAGGATAACCTTCCTTTAATGAATTTGTTAGTTTCAAATAAAAAAATGTAAAATCAAAACTCCCAACCTCCTTTAAGTTTTTTTTATTAGAATCATTAAGCTTCCAATCTAAAACTTTATCTATAGACTTAGAATATGTGAATGTTTTATTTTCAATAGTTTGCAAATCGTAAGGATAATTTTTAGATTTAAAAACACTTAAGTATTTCTTTTTTAATAATTTGATATCTATTTCATTTCTCGTTATTTCGAAATCTATATTAAGAGTTTCAGCATTATAATTAGCTTTTAGTTTGTAATCAAAATCGTTAAAAAATGCTGTTTCGACTTTACCAAACTCTTTAGGTTGTTGAAAATGTTTAAAGAAAACCTCAAAAGGTATATTAAGTTCTTTTGGGGGAATTAAAGCTTCTAAACTTTTAAAGACGGACGATGTTTCCTCATCAAACCAATCATCTTTTAGGTTTGAAATTTTTATTATTGTTCCTCTATCAAAGTTTAATTTTTTTATAGCATTTACTATAAGCGGATTATTATTAGTGAGGCTTCTAATTTTATCTTTTAAATCAATTTTAGCAGGCTCTAACTCGGCTTCAATCTGTGAAATAGCTTTGTCTGACTCATCAAATTGATTCCAGTCCATTTTCCAAAAAGAACCAATACTATCTTTTGCTATTTTAGATAGTGTCCACATTTCTGTTTCAAACCCAAGTCTGTCTAACGCAAAACGGCCAATTCCCTTAGCACCAGTTTTCGTTCTTTTCGCATCAGATATATAGTCTTTCTCTTTATTTCCTGTTCCAATATGCATCCAATGGTCTTTAATAACTTTTTCAGTCATTCCTTCACCATTATCAATAATATATAAGATACTTTTTTCTCTTAGAGGTATTTCAATTTCTTTTCCATCACTATCCTTTATCTTTTTCCTCGGAATATCAAAAAGCACAAGACAATTATTTGAGTCAGCGTCATATGAGTTTTTTACTAATTCAATAATAGCACCTTCGGGATTAGAGAAATTTTCTCTACCCAATAGTTTACCAGCTCTTGCTGAAACTTTAAAAGCGATTTTAGACATTATTAATCTCTAGTTTCAAATGTTTGCAAACTTCTTCTAAAACCTCAGCAGGATCGATATCAATTGCAAGTGCAATTAAATAAAGTTCTTCTGCTGTTAAACGAGTAGAACTTTTCAAACTTAATTCACTTAGTCGAGAAGCACTTATTCCTGTTCTTCTGGATATTTCAGCTTTATTAACGGATTTTTTGTCCAAGAGTTTCCCTATTTCGGTCATCTTTAGAAATGTTTGATACAAATATATAAAAATAGGATGATTATTTAGATTTTCAGGATATTCAATTCGGTCGTATGCGTTAGAAAAATCATACTCTTTTTAATTTGTGAGGTACGAGCAAAACGAAAAATGCTTAATTTGCAGTTAGCTTCTCAATGCTCGTGGACAGTACTCTGGTTTTGGCTCCACCTTTTTGTTCAATGTAATTCAGAAATCTTTTGGCTTGTTTTCTTTATTCGTTTTTGAAATTACACTTTTTCGTTAAAACCCGTTATTTGCTATTCTACTTGTTGAGTGTTGTTTTGATAATCTGGATTTATTGCAATTCCAAAGTTCAATTTTCCTTATCATAAATGAATTTTGTAATAATTAATATTGTTCCTTTAACTTGCTCATAACGTCTTCGCTTATGAGTAGTAGGTTAGCACTTAACTTTGTAATTATAAACAAAGCTGAAAATCTGCGAGGACTTTCAGAAGTATGCAAGAACAACCAATTACTTAGTTATTGTCATTAGTTTTTATTCATCCAACAATTTCCTTATAAATCTCGTCTTAAATAGTTTAGCTAACGATATTTCCTTTAAACACAAAACCTAAGTCAATTATTTCTTGACCAACTGAGACATTTTTTTTTTGAAGTAGGAATTGGAATGCTTACAATTTCGTTAACTGAAGTTCTAAAAAACAGCTGCTACTATTCCTAAAAAATAAAGTCTACTACCCTGCAATTATTCCTCCAACCTTCTTCGTAAAAGAGCCTGAGTTATATAAAATACAGGACTACCGCTTGAACCTCGGAAACAGATGCGTCAATTAAAAACTTCTTTTCGTTTTCACAATCGACAGAGTAATGTGTCGCAGTAGTACCTCGTATCAAAATTGGGGTATTAGTTTTTCCTATCCCAAATTCCATTTGGGTATCCAACAAAAGTTATATTTTCAATGGCATCAATTTCTTTGATTTGAGATTCTGTCGGTATATTATCAGATGAAATATGGTTGAAAATATATATCTACGTTATGACTTTTCTTAATTTGTTCTAACAATGGAATTAATGGTGTTACTGTAATATCCACATTTGGATCATCGTTTCCTTTCCATAATTTTTAAAAATCATCAAGTTCAAGTCTAAATGAGGTTCCTAGAGTTGGTTTTTTATTTTTTTCTTCATAAAAGTAATACCACCTTTTACTGCATTTTTAACAACATACTTATTCGTTACAATACATAAGGCTTCATTTTCTTTATACTTATGCGAAGAAATAAAACCAGTTTCAGAACCGTTTTTCCCCTTTCGCATTTATCGTGTCAATTCTTACAATTACAAATAGTAATTTTTCAGCTATAGATGTTACTTCCATCCATTTTTTTCTTCAAATGCAAACTCACTATAGAAATATGTCTAAATAAACACAGTTCCGCTAAATATAAAAGATTAAATTAAAAGAAGGTTCTGGAAAACCGTAATTGAGAAAGTGAATAAAATAGTATCAAAGAATCTTCCTCAATAAATATTCAAAAGATTAAAACCTATTGGAATAAATCATCATCAAAGAAATCTACAAGCTTTATTCCTATGATTTTGCAGAATTCTTCAACAGAATAAATAGTAATTCCTCTACCAGATTTAGCACCCGTTTTCGTATTAATTTTTATATGACTTTCCCAACGACTAATAATTTGTTTTTCAACATTATATTTTCGAACAAAATCCATTTGCACAGGACCTGTTTTTTCTTCACGTAGTTGTTTAATTCTTGTCGCTATTTTATTAGCAAGGATTATATTCTCTTGGGTAAGCTCGGCCATATACGCCAATTTCGAAAAAGAAAAAATAAAAACAGTAAGCCACTTGGTTTACTATTTTTATTTTTATATATTTATCTCATATATAATATATTTGCGAAACTTCTTAAAGTAAAACATTAGAAGCATTCGCTTTGAATCTCGGATTGAAAACTGGTAATTTTTAGGAAACGAGAGGATAAGCAAGGATGCTCACGGCCCGGGGCGTGACATCTCACTTATCGTTTCCAAGGTATACCAGTACCTCAATCCGTTAAGTTGAGCCACGCCCTTTTTTGTTTTCGCGAAATAGGCCATTTCTCTTCATAATTTTCAAAGTGATTTTCTACAATTTTTTAAGTTCCGCAATCCCAAAATAAACTGTTTTGGTTGTCTAATCTTATGTCTAATCGTAAGCTTATTGCGGGATAAGCAAAATTTTTACAATCCCGTGGGTGCTGTAATACCCTATGTTTTTTTACAGCGTGGGTTGGGAAAAGCCCCTACAAGGGCTTTGGGAACATTAGTAATAGGTTTACAATTTCGGCTATAGGGAGCCGGGATTCCCCTTCATTTTTAATAAATGTATTGGGGGCTATTTGAATTAAGCTCAAAAGGCCCTCCCCTGAGATTGACGTCTGAGCGGGGAAGGCCTAAGCTTAAGTAAAACAATGTTTCACTTAAATCACACGCAAAATTATGAAAAATAATTACTCGCGCCTTAAATGGGTGGCGCTAATTATTATTGGCGGGATACTCTTCTTCCTTTCAAAGTCTGCAACTGCAGCAACCACTACTACCCTACCCTTGCAGCAGCAAGAAGTTTCGGGTATAGTAACCGATACAAACGGCCTACCTATTCCGGGGGTGAGTATAATAGTAAAAAATACCACACGCGGCTCGGTGACTAATTTAGATGGCGAATACAGCATTACCACAGCGGCGAATGCCACGCTGGTATTTAGATATATAGGCTATAAAAAACAGGAAATAGCAGTAGATGGCCGGGAAGTAATTAACGTACAACTCGAAGAAGACATCGCCGCCCTGGGAGAAATACAAATAAATGCGGGATATTATAATACTACGAAGCGGGAAAGCACGGGTAATATTTCACGAGTTACTGCCGAAGAAATAGAGTTGCAGCCGGTGGTAAACCCTATAGAAGCTCTTCAGGGAAGAATGGCTGGGGTTGAGATAACCCCTGCGGGAGGAAATCACCCGGGCGCTGCCCCTACCATTAGAATTCGGGGTACTAACAGTTTACGGGAAGAAGGAAATTTTCCTCTATATATCATAGATGGAGTTCCTATTAATTCCACACCCGTAGAAAGCAACTCCCTAATATCACAAGCAGGGATAGATCCTCTAAATAACCTGGATGTTTCAAATATTAAAAGCATAGAGATTCTAAAAGATGCAGATGCCACAGCAATTTATGGTTCTCGGGGTGCAAATGGAGTGGTTTTAATAACCACAAAGCAAGGTTCAGAAATGGGTACAAGTTTGGATGCCAGGTTTTATACCGGGGTAGCCACAGTTCCCAATCGCCTGGATCTAATGAATACCGAAGAATACCTAAGTGTAAGAAGAAGGGCATTTGAAAATGATGGGGTAGAGCTTACAGAACGCAATGCTTACGACTTACTAATCTGGGACCAGGAAAGGTATACCGATTGGCAGGATTTTCTCTTTGGTGGCACCTCTGAAACTACAAAGGCCAACCTTACTTTTTCCGGAGGAAATAAAAACACCTCCTTCAGATTAGGAGGTTCTTATTTTTCACAGGGTACTGTATACCCCGGAGATTACGACTATCAGAAATTAACCGGTAGCTTAAATTTAAACCATCGATCGGATGATAACAAGTTTCAGTTAGACTTATTGGTTAATTATGGTGTGGATGTCAATGATCTTGTGGGGGGCATAAATTTTAATTCTTCAACTGCCTTATTACCTCCCAATGCTCCGGCAGTTTTTAACCAGGACAAAAGCTTAAATTGGGAAGAATGGGGAGCAGCTGGTTTGGATAATCCCTTTGCAGGTTACTATAATTCCACTAATACGCAAACCAATAACTTTATTTCAAACCTTGGTTTGTCTTATGAGCTGCTGAATGGATTACAATTTAAAACCAGTTTGGGTTACACCAATTACGATGTAAGGGAACTTCGAAAACAACCCATTAGATCATATAACCCTTCGAGTTCCATAACACATAAATCTTTTCATTTAAGCTCCAGGCGAAACTCCTGGATAATCGAACCTCAATTAAATTATACTGCAAGTTGGAGTAAATTAAACCTGAACGCTATTGTTGGTGCTACCCTTCAGGAAAATAAAGATATATTAGAAAGCTTCCAAGCAGATGGTTATGCCTCTGAAGCACTAATAGGAAATATAGGTGCCGCAGAAAGTATTACTAATGCAAGACGGGGAAATACTACTTACCGGTATGCAGCTATATTCTCAAGGATTGGACTTAACTGGGATCGAAAGTATTATTTAAATTTTACTGGCAGACGCGATGGATCCTCCCGTTTTGGACCGGATAATCGCTTTGCCAACTTTGGTGCAATAGGTGCTGGCTGGATCTTTAGTGATGAAAAGTTTATGGAAAAAGCTGTACCATTTTTAAGTTTTGGGAAGCTTAGGGGAAGTCATGGTACTACGGGAAATGATCAAATTGGAGATTATGGTTACTTAGATGCTTATGAAGCTACCAGAGGCCCTGGTGGTCTCTATCCTACAGGGCTGGCCAATCCAAATTATTCCTGGGAAATTAATAAAAAACTAGAAGGAGGGATTGAACTTGGGTTTATAGATGACCGCATTCGTCTAGGTTTAAGTTATTATAGAAATCGCTCTTCAAATCAATTGGTGGGCTACCCTCTTCCCGCAATGGCAGGTTTTACATCGGTCCAGGCCAATTTACCAGCTACTGTAGAAAATACAGGTTGGGAAGCTGAACTCACCAGTTTGAATGTTGATTCTGAAAATTTCAGATGGCAGAGTTCCTTTAATATCAGCTTTCCAAAAAATGAACTGCTTAGTTATCCAGATATTGAACAATCTTCCTATTCAAATACCTACCGGGTTGGTTATCCATTAAATATTTCCCTTTTATATGAATACACAGGATTAGACCCTGAAACCGGTTTATACACTATAAGAGACATTAACAATGATGGCAGTTATGATTACCAGGACCGATTGATTATAGAAAATAGAAACAGAACTTTTTTTGGAGGTCTAAGCAACAATATCTCCTATAAGAATTTCTCTTTGCAGTTTTTATTGGAATTTGTAAAGCAAGAAGGGAGACTTATTTCCTTCACCGGAGGCAATATTGCCAACTCCACGAAAGCTGTTTTGGCCGGCCTGGAAGAAGACAGCCCTTACCAGCTTATTTCTCAATCTCCGGCCTCCATTAATTCCTATGTACAGCTTCAAAATACCATTTTTCCAATTGTAGACGCCTCCTATCTCCGTCTAAAAACCGTTTCCCTTTCTTATAATTTATCAAAAAATCTACTACAGCAAATAGGCATCGGAAACTGCAGGTTATTCGTACACGGTCAAAATTTACTTACGGCATCCTCCTATGAGGGAAATCCGGACCGACCTTACGGTACAGGCATTGGAGAATTAAGAACAATCACCGGTGGCTTAGAAATTAATTTTTAAATGAAAATATTATGAAACGAAAATATATAATAAGGACCTGCATAATAATAATGGCAATAAGTCTTTTCCCTTCTTGTGAAGATTTTGTAGATGTGCCAGCGCCAGAAAACAAAATGGTAAAAGAAATTGTATTTAATGATGATGCCACAGCAAGGAGTGCTATGACAGGTATTTATAATCAACTTTTTTTATCTGCTTTTTCAAACGGTCAAAGAAGTAGCGTTACTGTGCTTGCTGGTTTATCTGGAGATAATATTAGAAATATAAATACCACAAACATAACCCGGATGCAGTTTGAAGCAAATGAACTATTACCTGAAAATACCAACAACCTGGATCTGTGGTCCAGTGCATACGCTGTTATCTACATGACAAATTCATTGCTAGAAGGTCTGGGAAGTTCTGATAAAATTAGTACTGACCTCAACGTGCAACTAGAGGGAGAAGCTCGTTTTATTCGGGCTTTCACCTACTTCTACCTGGTAAACCTATACAATGATGTCCCATTAATACTATCTACAGATTACCGGGAAAATCAGTTAAGCACCCGTGCGCCTATTTCGGAGGTATACGAGCAAATTATTAATGATTTACAACTGGCACAAGAATTTTTAAATATTGAATATAGGGATGAGGAGCGAACCCAGGTAAACAGTTATGCTGCTCGTGCACTGTTGGCCAGGGTGTACCTCTTTCTAGAAGACTGGGAAAAGGCAGAAGACCACAGTACTGCTGTAATACAGGCCAAATCTCATTATGAAATTCTTGAAAATCTTAATGAGGTTTTTTTAGCTAACAGCAGGGAAGCCATATGGCAAATATCACCAATTGGCAGTGGTTTTTCAACACATACCAATGAAGGCAGTGTTTTTATCATTGATCCAGTGTTTACTTTTCTGGCTAGCTTTCAACTGGAAGAAGATTTCGTTCAGGTATTTCAGGAAGAAGATAAACGATTAACAGATTGGATTGAATACCATAACAACTTGGAAGTTTATTTCTCTCACAAATATAAGGTTCGGAATAGTACAGATTTTCCTATCGAGGAATATTCTATGGTCTTGCGCTTAGCAGAACAATATCTCATCCGAGCAGAGGCAAGAATCCACCGGGGAGACCTAACCGGTGCTCTGGAGGATTTGGATACAATTCGCCAGCGAGCAGGACTAGATTCATTAACTGAAACCAATACGGAAATTGGTGAAACCTCATTATTAGAAGAAATCATGGGAGAAAGACGAAAAGAATTATTTACCGAATGGGGCCATCGTTGGCTGGATCTAAAACGCACAGGGAAGGTAGAATCGGTTATTGGTCATGAGAACCCACAATGGGAATATACCGATATCTGGTATCCAATTCCAGCGGAAGAAAGAATGAGAAACCCCAATCTAACGCAAAACGATGGTTATTAAAACATACAATTATCAAAAACTTCGAATGTTTTTATTCATTTGTTTAATAGCATTTCGGAGTTCTCCGGCCCAGACTAATGAGCATATCGCACAAGAATTAATTCCCCTGGATAGTACGGTTCGATACGGAAGACTGGATAATGGGTTCACTTATTATTTGAGGAAGAATAATTTTCCTGAAAAAACTATAGAACTCCAATTGATTGTTAAAGCAGGACGTATTCATCGAGACGAAGACCAGTTAGAATATGCGCATCTTTTGGAACATTTATTAGCTAAAGAAACTCAAAGTTTTAAAAATATTAGGAAGCATTTTAGAGACCTGGGAGGCATTAGTGGGGCAGAAACGGGACATCCTTTTACCTCATATGATCTTAGTATTCCATCCAGCACCAGTCAGAATCTTAAAGATGGCGTAAAGGTTTTACGGGAATGGAGCCAGGGCCAGAGTTGGTCACAAGAATCAATATCCGTTGAACGGGCAGCGGTTTTAGGGGAAATGAGAAATAGTGATCCTTATCGAAGATGGAGAAGCTACATAATAGAACGGGAAGTTTTGGGAGGTTATGGATATAAAATTATTCCACGGACAAAATTTAGAGAAAATATTGAAGACTTCAAGCCTAAAGCCCTGAAACGCTATTATAAGGACTGGTATAGACCCGACTTGCAAGCTGCTATAATAGTAGGTGATATAAATTTGGATAGTATGGAAAACCTTGTCAAACATCGATTTTCTGATCTTAAGATGCCAAAAAAACCTAAAAATGAACAGGTGTACCTGGATAAATTTACCGTGAGTTTTGATGGAAAAAATAAATTTAGTACTGTCATTGACAGCCTTCATCCGGGGTTAAAAATAGAGATCATTCGTTCAAGACCAAATTTTGGATTTAGTGCAAAGACAATAGAAGATTACCGGATGATGCTCTTGCAACAAATCTATGATATTCTTCTTTCCGAAAAACTCAAACCGCTTCAGAACCAATACGAACCTCCATTTGAAAAGTTCGAGCCGAATTACCGGTCAAATTTGCTCCCGGGGAATCAGGTTAATGCTACCTTAATGCGATTAGATCTGAAAGGCGGCAGTGCTGAAAATTTAAAAGACCGCTTTCAAAGGGGAATAATTTCTTGGAAACAATTGCATCTTAATTTTCGGATTGAAGCATTGGAAGAAGCCAAATTACAATTGAAAGAAAAATATCAGAAAGATAGATTTATCACCTCTCATTCATTGGCTAATAAATATGCACATCATTTTATTCGTGATAAAGCCGCACCAAATCCACAAGTAGAGTACACCCTGGTCTCAAAAATTTTGAGTCAAATAAGCCTGAACGATATGAAAAATTATTCTCAGGAATATGCTACTTTAAAGGAAAATACAAACTTTATTTTCCTCAAAGGAGAGAAAGAGACAATCCCGGAACTTCAACTTTTCAAAGAATGGATCGAAGAGGTAGACTCAATGAATATCGAGCCCTTGAAGCCTCCTAAGTCAGCTATAACCAGTCTATCAGAAGTTGCAAAAATTCCAAGTATTGATATAACGGAAAAGCTTTCTGTAAAGGAAAATTCAATAGAAGTTTCCACTGTCTTACTTCCCAATAACATTAAGTTAGTCCTAAAACCTACTAATCCTCAGGATAATTATTTTGAGAATACTGTGGAATTGAAAGCATTTCGCCCTAATCCTGCACCTCAAAATAATAGGCAAAAATATCAGGCAGTAGCTACAGTTCCTGAAGTCTTGCAATACAGTGGAGCGGGTCCTTATACTAAATTTCAAATAGATGAATATATGAGAGATAATGGGCTTCAATTACGGTTGAGTACTAATATGAAAAATCAGCTTATATCTGGAAAAGCAAAAATTAAAGATCTTCCTGAACTTCTAAATTTACTATACCTTTATCTAAACAAACCTCGACAGGATGAAAAAGCTTTTAAAGCATTTAAAAAAGATCAATTAGTAAATTTAGAGGGTAGATCAATTAGAGGTTCCTCGCAATTTATAATGGATAAAATAAAGGCTATCTGCTACCCTGAAATTCCTGTTCTTGGAATAAATGATCTGGAAGTTCTTAGAATGGATGAAGTATTCGAAGCAGCTAGTTCATATTTTTCAGATTTATCTGGTTTTACTTTCGTAATCACCGGTGATTTCAGCAAAGATGAATTATTACCCGTTTTAGCTAACACACTTGGAGCTTTTCCTACTCAGCCTAAAGTTATCCATACGGATAATAAATTGGATTACCCTTTTAAAAGGATGACTGAGAAACTATACTTTAAGAATACTAATCAAGTATATACCAAGCTTTACTTTCCGATTAAGATTCCTGAAGACACTAAAACGCAAGTTGAACTTCAACTTTTATCGAAAGCACTAAACCAACGAATTTTTGCACGATTGAGAGATGGTTGTTATGCACCTTCCGCCCGAGGAATCTGGATGGATAGAGCTAATGGCATTTATGCCTTTGAAATTACCTTCGATAGTGAATTAGGAGATGAGCAAAGAATGTTAAACAATGCAAAAGAGGAATTTAAAAAACTTAGAGATAAAGGGGTTGACAAGGAGTGGCTTGAAAAGGCTATAGTAAATGAATTAAGAATTTACGAAAATCGGTTCAACAGATTTGGGTATTTCAATTTTTGGCCAGATTATCTTCAACAAAAATTAGAGAATTCAGAAAACCTAGAGAAGGAGTTACTAGAATACGGAACTCTTTTGGAGCATTTTATTAGTCTGGAAGATATCAATAAAGCCGCGAAGAAATTTATGAATGTGGCAAAATTACAACTATTTCAAGCCTATCCTGAAGGCTATCAAGACTTAAAATAGAAAGTGAAAACGGACAGGTATATTTGATACAACGGGTAATAGTTATATTGGAATTAAAAAACCCCTTCAGATAAATGGCTGAAGGGATATTGTTTAAAACTTAATATTATGAAAAATTAGAAATTAAATGTTAAGGGTTTAAGTCCATCGCCATTCGATGGACTTATTAAAATACACTACAAGTTGATCACCTGGGGTGTACCTTCACCACTTGGTTTTGCATTGTTATCGCCAAGCTCATCAAATACCTCGAACACAGGTCCGTTAGCTCCCAGTTGTACTCGGCAAATATCATCAGTACCTTGACAATTTTGCTCAGGTATCGCTTCCCATTCACCATCCAATAAGATATAATCCATGGCTTGCATTTCTGGTTCTGGATCAGGTTTAAGGTCTACGGTGGCAAAAGCCATTCCAATGGCACAAATGAATGCCAACATCGGTAATAAAAATTTTACATTTCTCATCATTAAAAAATTTAATTGTTAATATAAAATGCCGTTATAAAACAGGTATTCGGCCTCACCTGCACTATCGCGCAATAATATTTTTAATATCTCTTTCTCTATATTTCTGTTCTTCAAAAAATTCAAACTATCTGTCTACTCCAGATCTAAAGGCTCTATTTTTTAAACAGTTTCTCGATCTTATTTTTGGAAAATCAATTAATTTCTCATCTCACGTTCTTTATTGATTATCAATGATGTAAAATTGCAGAATAAAAAGTGACAGAAGTGGAGGTAAGCTTATCAAATTGGGAGAGAATTTATTAAACATTATGGGTTTTACTCCGTTCCCGGTACGATTTGGGGGTCATCTTCACCTCCTTTTTAAAATACCTGGAAAATTTGGGATAGCTTTTGAAGCCCATTTTAATTGCTATCTGGTGCAAAGAATATTCGGTATTTTCGACCAGGATTTTACATTGAATGATACGATGTTTTTTATGGTATTGCTTAGGTGTAAGCCCAACTACTTTTTTAAATCCAGTCTTGATTTTATGCTCGTTGGTATTAAACATCCGTGCCAGTTCGTAATTTTTCTTAGAAGGCTCATTAATATGGTCCAGGATATATTCCTCTATATTCAGGAAAAGCTGCTGATCCCAAATAGAAATCTTATTTATCGACTCGTTTTCCTTTAAGTTAAAAAATTTATCCTTTTGGGAATCAAGGAGTGATGAGTGAATAGTGAACCTGCTATGGCCATCATGCGTTACTTTAGCAACCACTGTATCCAGTTTAAGCTCCAGAACCTTATAAAACTCATAAGCGAGTTGAAGGTTTATAAAGTTTTCTCCTGTACTAAGTAAATTCCGGATATTTTTTCTAAACTCCAAATTGGAACTAGGGGTCAATAAATTTCCAAAAGACTTTCCCTTTAAGCTGTTCTGTTGTTTTATGTCGCCAAAAACATCCCCATCACATTTATAATCCAGAATTTGAAGATTTTCATCTATTAAAAAGGTCAGCGTACTTATAACCACTACTTCATTATATCGATTAGCCCAAAGAAACTGTTGGCGACTTCGATTGAGCCTTTTAGCATTGACGTTGAAAACGGCAATGAGCGCCTCTAATTCATCACGAAACCCGGTTCTTATAATTTGAAAACCGAAATTTCCCTTCCCTATTTCATATAACATCTGGTAAACACCTTGTAGGGTTAACCTATTAAATTCGCGTTCCATATTTTAATATTTTTTGATTACTTCATTCGCAGTAGGGCTTTAAAAATAGAATAGCCTGGTGATTATGATTAAATACTTTGGCGGGAACTTTTTTTCCATAAGTTCTAACAAAATATTCGGTGAGCAGGTTATCAAGGGGATGTTTAGTATAAAAAGCTACAGCCCTGATAAGAAGCACACCTTCATCTGCAAGAAATTCCAGGGCTTCCGGTTCTGCGCTTCGAATACCTGAAGTATCGCAAAACACTGGATATTCGCTGTCTTGTTGAAAAATTAACCTCGATTTTAATATTTCCCTTGCTTTTTCCAAATTTAGGTCAAGTTCATCCCTGTATTCTAAAAATAGAATACCATCAGTCAACTCCATATTTATGTACTCGGCTTCAAACATCTTCCAGGCTTTATTAGAACAAACGAAGAGAAGATCACTTCGATGTTCCTTTCAATCAATCTTTTATAAGTAACAAAAAAATACTTATCAAAAATGGAAGAAAACTTATCAATTCGGGAGTTTTTTCAAAAGCTGGCTGAAATCATCTCTCCCAAACTACTCTTTCACACAAACTAAATAACAAAGAAATACTTGTCTATAAGGGATTAAAACTTGGCTTTAAAGTATTATTTTAAGGAACGATTTTAAAAAACCCATCCCCTTTAAATTTACATTCTACTAATTTAAGCCTAAATAGTTAGGTTAACATTTGCCAAATAAGATTTAAGATTTGTCTTATATGTCCCATTAGTCCTAGAACAACCCCTGTATTGAATTATTCTACCTATTCCTGATCTAAAATTTTAATTTACAATCTTACAATTACCTCCTACCCCAATATCAACCATAAGCTACGCCGGATCCCATGTTGTTTTTTTAGCGTACGGGAAGTACTGTAAAAACAGCATAGGATCGCATTAAATTCCTTTATTAATAACAATAATTTTTATCCTATTTTCAGGACCTTCCTATCCTCTTGGAAACCACGTCCTATCCACCACTGCTAAAAAAATTAGTAGTGGCAAGGAAAGTTTTTACCACAAATTCCATCGGGTTTACCGGGGGTTTCCGTAACATTTTCCGAAAATCAAAAGTACCTTTATACAGACCATTTGTCATTACAAACCCTGGTATCCATCCTCTAGCCACTTGCAGTATTCCTCCTGGACTTCCGGGTATGCTGCAAAATAATCCTCGTACTGGGTATTCTGAGATTTCATTTCCATCATCGCCCCGTAAACCGAAAAGCTTTCCTCCAGTTTTTCATTGGCGGTATACCCAAAATACCCCACCAGGCCCAAAGCAAGAATTCCAAGTATCCCGAAAAGGATAAGCAGGTAATTGGGTATGATCCTGGCACGTTTTAATTTCCTGTCTATCTCTTTTAAGATTTCATCGGTTATTTCCTTTTCTGCTTCCTGCTTTTTAAGGAATATGCCTAGATTATTTTCCAAAGCATCGGTGCTAATGGGAATACTCATAGATACCAATTGCTTAGATAACTTTTGAAGTTCCAGCACCGCAGTTTTAAAATCAGCCATTTCATCGGCCATCAGTTCCATAATTTCATCTAGTTTTTTCATAACTCAATTATTTATTTAATATCCATATCCTATCCCGGTATCCCTTACTACTTTCAAGGCCCTTTTTAAAAGCTCCTTGGTTATTTTGGTAGACAGGTTACCGCTTAGCTGCACCGTCTTGTTTAAGACCTGCAGTTCCTTTGGCGCCTGCGTTAGCCTTTTAAAACCCTGGTTTTGCGAGATAGCAGGGATCAACCTGTTACCACTCATCGACCGGTGAACTTCACTGGCCTTAAGGTTCACCCCCTTGTATTCCACCCGGAAACCCTGCAGTTGGTTCGCTTTATTGATAGTAGGAATCACCTCCACCTTCTGGGCCCTCATCTTGCTGATATACTCATCCAGGGATTTTGGCCTCGACTGGAGTACCCGGTCATGTATATTCCTGATCTCCTGTCGCAAACCCTTTAACTCCTGAAGCTTTTCCTGCTGTACTTCCCGAACCCTTATAAAGCCCAATTCCCTGGCAACATTATCTGCCGCGAGCTGGCTTCGTTTCCCGATAAACCGGTCATTGTAAGTCTTCCCATCAAAGCCGATCCTGTTGGTATAGATATGGATGTGCGTATGCGCCTTATCCCTGTGAACAAAACCAATGGACTGATGGTCCTGAAGCTTCATCTCCTTTAAGAACTTTTTAGCGACCTCTTCCAGGTCCATTTTACTGAGGTCCTTCCCGTCCTCAATGTTCGGGCTGACGATAAAGCTTAAGGTGTTATTGGTGCAGCGCTCATTCTGCGACTGGATAATCCTGAACTCTTCGGCGATCTCGCCGGGAGTATCCCCGGCCACATGTTCCCTGAGCACAATTTCAGCTTCCTTTTCCTGGTTCCAGCCATAGGCTATGGAAGCCCTGGTCCTGGAAATAGCATGTCCTTTCCCTATCATTTTTTAAAGTTTTTTAAATGTTTCCTGATTTCTTTCGCCAGGTCTTCCACCTCCCTGGCCAGTTTTGGATCCCGCTTTCTAAACATATTCCCGATACGGCTAAAGTTGTTCTTGTACTGTACCAGCATCTGGTAGGTCTCCAGTTGTTCAGGAGTGAGCCTTTCCACGATATTCTTATCAAAGGCAGTAGCACGGATATATTCTGAAAGTGAAATTCCTGCCCTGGCCGCCCTTCTCTGGAGCAGCTTCTTCTCATAGATCGAACACCGCACCTGGATGTATTCCCTTTTCATCTTTTTCCTTTTAAAATCTTTGCAACCACCGGGCGCAAAGCAAGATTGTCATTACAATGACACATCTTGCTTTGCTTTTTCGAAACTGGAACTGCCTGCTGAAGCTGCTTTTGTTCCCGCTCCACTTTTGAATCTTTAATACCATACTTTTCATCCAACCGAGGGCTTACCAGAAAAATAACTTCCCACTCGGCACTCCCCGCTTTAAGTACAGCAACCTCCTTACTCCCTCCGATCCTTTTCATCCTTCAGTTTTTCATTGAGGTCTATATACCCGCTATAGGAATCACTGCAATCGGTGATATGATTATAAAGCTGTAAAAGGGAAGCAGCCGCTTTTTTACCGGCAGTATCATTATCCAGGTACAGTAATACCCGCTCATATTTCGGAAGTAAGCCTTTAATACGATCCACAAAAGCCAGGGAATTTAAAACGATAGCATCTGAAGAATTCACCAAAACTTCCTCCATAGTCGCCAGGGATAGAAAATCAAACATCCCCTCCGTGATAACCAGCTGCCTTGAACCATTTTGAATAAAGGAATAGGTCTTGGGACTACTGGAATTTTTAAAGTACTTATTGCGAAGTTCCCAGCCGCCCTTATTATTCCGTAGTCCTATGGCATAAAACTGCCGGTCTTTATATTGGTACCATACCTGGGCGCAATAGACCCTGGCAACTTCAACAGGAATCTTCCGGAAATCCAAATAACTGATTAACGCCCGGTGCTTTAAAGTTTCCACCTTCAGCACCTTAATCCCTTGTTTCACCACCGGCTTCTTTACAGGTGGTGAAAAAGTAGCGATCGTACCGGTTTCCAAAAATTCCAAAGCTTCCCTGTTAGAAAAAGACTTTACCAGCATAACAAGGTCAATAACATTACCCCCTTTTCCCATTCCGAAATCATACCAGAGGTTCTTTCTTAAAGAAACGCTGAAAGAGGCATGTGTTTCTGACCGCAGGGGACTCAGAAACCAGGCTTCTTTTTCCGTTGTTTTGCTGGGAAAGTGCCCTAATTTTGCAAGCGTTTTTACGATGCAAACATTACGGGCTCTTTCCCAGCTTATCCCAGGTGTTCCTGTTGTTCTCATACTTTTGATTTTTAAAAATTAAATCCCTTTAAACTCCCCTATTCCTGCTCATCACTTTTATTTTGATGAAGAAACGATGAGCAAACGATGAGGCCGAAAACCCTTATAAACACTGGCCTTAAAGAGTATTGCTCATCATTCATCAAAAAAAGAGTAAAAAACTTCAGGTAAAATTGTTTACTAAATTCCCTGAGGGCGAAAACGATGGGTAAATGTTTTAAAAAGCCCATTCCCATTGGCCTTAGCGCCCCTCATCAATTTTTCATCACTGCATCATTTCGGGTCCTCCCCAAAATGGCTAAGCAGGAATGATCGTTTGATCGTATAGTACCTTCCCCTGGCATCCGTTAGCCCCAGGCCGCCCTCCTGCCACACCATGATCCGCTTATAGCTCAACGAATTGGCCTGGTTACTCAACCCCCAGTCCTTCTTTAAGATCTGGCGCAGTTGGGTCAGGTCCGTTTTAACCCGGGTCCGGTTTAAGGCGTGCAAGGCATCCAGGGGACACACATCCACCTCCTCCAGGTCCAGGGTATCCATGACGTTCCAAAGCAAACTGGCCAGTTCCTTCTCCACCCGGTTGCGGTTATGCCGTACCAGGTTTACAAGGGCAGTGGTACGGATCTGTTCCGGGGAAAACCACATACGTGTCTTATGGGAAGTGGAAAGTTTCCGGTGTTTTAAGAATTCCAGGAATGCGGGGATTTCATCTCGAAGCAGTTCCAGAAAATTCGTTTCCTCCTTTGTTAACGAGGGTACTTTCAATACCCAGAAACGGGTTTCCGCGCTGTCGATCTTGATAAAATTATCCTCGTTGTTACTGCAGAGGATGAATTTCCCGAAGAATTCCACTTCCCGCTTATCCTTGCCCTTGGCCTCCAGCTTATTGAAATCAGTAGTGCTCAGGTACTTGATCCGTTCGGTAAGCTCCTCCCTGTTGAACAATACTTCATCAATACAGATGAGTAGCTTATTTGCCCAGTCCGCGTTGAACTGGCTGCTGAAGTTATCATTGGTCAGGTAGGTAAGGTTATTGTCAAAAATAGCTTTCAGCCATTTCAGGAAGGTGGTTTTACCGGTTACCCGCTCCTTTGAAACCAGGCACAAAATAGGAAGTACCTGGATCGGCTTTAAGTATAAAAGCTGCAGGTAATCCAGCCCCAATTCCCACTGCTGTCCGAAAATATGCTTCACAAAACGAAGCGAATGATCGATCGGTCCCTTTGCTGGGATATGGGGCAAAGGAGCATAGGTATTATAAAACCCAAATATCTCCTGCTTAAAATCCAGGTGGCTGGGAATACAGGTAAAACCATCATATTTTTTGATCTTACCGATAAATGCCTTGCCGTGGTCGTTCCGTAGCGTCTCAATACTCCAGGGTACCAGGATCTCATTAAAGTCCCCCGAGATAGTAGGCAGCCGAACCAGCTTGTAATAGTTCGTGCCCACCCGGATATAGTTTTGCTTTTTCATCATTAGGTCTTTTAAAGGATGAATAAAGAAGAACTACTTACGGTTCTTTAAGAGGTCCCTGTTGAACTGTTCCTCCAGGAAGGCATCGGATAGGTCCGGTTCCCCCATGAGCCAGGCATCGATCTTTTCCTTGTCGAAAAACTTCTGGCGGATGTTCGGGTTGTTCCCCATAGGGATAAGGCGCAAATGGGTAAGCTTGTAGATCTTGCTTTTGGAAAGCCCGGTATACTGCGCCAGGTCATCCACGTTCATTACTTTTTTGTTGTGGGATAGCAGAGCCTTGATATCCTCCAGTAAAACCACTACTTGTTCCTGTTCTGTCATAACAATTACGATTAAGATTAACGATTAGTACAGAACAAACCTATGAAAGCAAATACCTATAAATCAATACAATAACTCAAATAAGGAGGGAATTACGCTTTAATTATTCTTTATTTTAGCATCTACCCGGACGCATTCTGGTAGGTTTCCGGAATCAAGGGTAAATTTATATTTCTGAGGTCTTACTTAACGGAGGATTAGAACGCTTATTTCCAGGCTCGGGGTAAACTATTCTTGGAGGGAGGAAACCCAAAGAACAAGTATTGTTCCAGATATTGAAGTAACTCCAACTAACTATCAAGGGAACTGTAAACGATGAAGACGAACTGCTGGAAAAAGCGATCGAGACAATACTAGAAGAATAAAAAGATTATAAATTTTAATTTCTTTCCACTCCCAGCATCTGCCGGATAAATTTTCGCTGATTCCTGGAGTTGTCTTTCTCCTGGTCGTTTTTCCATGCAGAAAAACTGGTTTTCAGGGTGTTCTCCTTCATGGGTTCAAGGTTCATCAGGAAGGAGGTCATCAGCAACTGGAAAAAATCCTGTTTCCTGTCACCGGAAAGATCCTGGATGCCGCCAACCAATAACTCATCGAATAAGACAAAAAGCACCCGGTGGTTCGCAGAGTCCTTGCTTTTATTTCCCACCGTGAAATTGATCTTCTGCTGTACCCGCCTTCCTTTAAGCAATCTTAAGAATTGCTCTTGAGAATCTTTATCAAGATTGATATATTCAAACCTTATCCGGTATTTATCAATGGGTTGCACCTTGAAATTATGCCGATCAGTCTCCAGGTGTTTATCTGATTCATAGAATATGGCCAGCCAGACCAAAACTATCGCCAGAATTATAAAAAGGACAAGAAAATAACCATAACCATCTATTATGGTCTGGATTCCGAAAATTAAGCTGAAGCTGGTAACGAAAAAAATATAAAAAGCAAGGATAAAAAGAATCACGTTCGTGACATTTCCCTCTATTTTGTCCTCGATGAAATCATTTATTCCGGTTCTTAACCTGGCCAGTGCTTTCCCGGATTCAAGAATAAATTTTTCCATAGTTACCAACGCTTCAGACTATTAAATATAGCCAAAAGAAAAATAAGTGGAAAAAATTAATAGATTACTTGTGGCAATGAAGAAAAATGTGGGATTAATTTTACAAAAAAATTCTCCTATCGCTTAGAATATGAAGAAAGTTTATTGGTAATGCCAAAAAACGAAATGAAGACTTACAATATGTTTGAATAGCTGGACGGCAGACAAAAAATGATACTTTTAAAGAAAATGTTCATTTCCATTTGTTTCCCACTAAATATTGAAAAAACAAAAAAAATGGAAATACTGGATAGACTTATAGTTAAAAATAGCATTACATCCCCGAAATCAAAAATTACAAACCTTCATTAGCAATTAAATTCTAATAACATCAGATCTATAGCTTCTTATGTGAATAAGTGTAATAAGAATAAAGCTAAGTTAAATCTCAGGCTTGGAACTGCTCCAAGCGTGTTTCATAACTCTACACCGACTTTTATACTATTAGAGTTGCCGACAACTTCATCCGCTTAAATGCTGTTATAAAAGAATTCTAGGTTAAAAATAACATTGATCAGCCCTTTCTTCAAATTAAAATAATAGATCCTTATATCAAACCTTTACCGCTATCCAAGATTAGATGAAAAAAATAAAGGCTCAAAAAGGGAGATAAAATCATTCTTAATAAAAATTTTACAGATCATTATAACATAAAGTTTAGTTTCTGTAACATTTTATATTGTCAAACAAAATATTAGAAACATAGAACCTGCTAATATCCCATAAAATATTAGAAACTTATGTTTAGAATGGATCTTCCATAGTACAAAAGTGTGAGGGCTGGAATTCCCAATAGAATTAGTAAGTCTCATTTCAGGAAAAATATTACCCCATTTTTTTTCAATCTCTAAACCTTGGTTAACAGCACCTACTAGCAAATTATGATACCAGTATCGGTCCATATAAAAAAAAGCTGCAATAATTATTATTCCTAATGCAGCAATCAATGCTGTGTAAGAAACAGCATTGTCTGAAATAGTAATATATAGGTGATCTTTTGTAGTAAAACCAATAGCTCCAATTAAGAACGTAAAAACAGTAAGAGTAATATTACGTATTCTTAAGGCAATATCATTAAAATGTTGTTGAACATCTATAGTTTTTGCCCATACTTGAATAATATTATCATAACTTGGCTCTATAAATTTAGTTTGAGGAAACTGATAAAAAGTAAAATATCCTTCTAATTCCTTAAAGGATTTTTCCAGAGTATAATCCGCTATAGGCATTGTTTGATGACTCGCCTTAAATTCAATTTCCCGCTCCACATCTTCTTTAGTCCAATGGGTAACTTTCTTAAGAAGTTCGTACTGTTCTGATTCAATTTTATGTCCGTATTTTGCATAAACACAAGTAATACCTGCATCTTTCGCCATAGATATATCTTTGTCTAGCTTATCACCTATGTATATAGTGTTCTCTTTGGAAGCTTTGAAATCCCTAATTATAATTTCCAGAATCTCAGGAGCTGGTTTCCTAGTGTTTTTTGCTAAATATCGAAACTCTGTTTTCTTTGGTTCCCAGGACTCCTCAGAATAGTGGCGATAAACTGTTTCCGGAACCTCCATATCAATAGGAGCATAAATACAATCGAACAAACCATCTAGCTGCAAATGTTTTATCCTATATTTAGTGAAAAATGCATTTGATTCGGTAAAACCAATAACCATCGCTCCTTCTTGTTTTATCTTCTGCAGGGTCTCCAGAACATTTGTATATAATTCTAAATTATTTTTTTTTAATGAATAATATTCATGAAGAATACTTTTACCCCCAGCTTTGGCTAATTCAAACGTGGCTTTATTTTCCTTGCTAAGTGTCTCTAAATCCTTATAAATAAAAGAGGATTCCGAAGTTCTATATCTTTGGTGAACTTTTTTAAAGTCATCAGTTAATTCTTCTATGTCAATACCATATTCCAAGGAAATTCTTTTTAGATAAGGCTCAAAAGAAGAATACCACATTTTTAACCAATCCCAGATAGTATCATCTAAATCAGTAACAACAAAATTTACCCTGCTTTTATTAGCCATATGAAGAATTGTTTAAAAATAAAACTCGAACAATATACATTAATGTAATGTTAGTAAAAAGAAAATGCCAAAGTTTGGAAATATTTACCCAATCCTTTTAAAAAATGTTGTTGGCCCCTCTAAAAAAGAAAAGCCTTCTTAAATGTTGTACATATGTTGTACCCAAGAAGAAATAAAAAAGCCCTACATCTCTGTAAGGCCTGATTTTGTTGGTGGTCCCACCTGGGCTCGAACCAGGGACCCCTTGATTATGAGTCAAGTGCTCTAACCAGCTGAGCTATAGGACCAGTCCATAATTTTACTTATGGGTGCGCAAATTTAGATAAATCTCTGTTATGTGCCAAACATTTTTTAAAATTAGTGGATACCTAACATTCAATCCTTTGAAGATAAAGCACTTCCCTTAAAAATTTACTGTATTTCTTGGCAAAGCTCGATTAAAACTCCGTTGGTATCTTTGGGATGCATAAAAGCTATCAACTTATTATCCGCGCCCTTTTTCGGTTCTTCATTTAAAAGTCGAAAACCTTTATTTTTTAGCCTAAGTATCTCAGATTGGATATCATCTACCGCAAAAGCAATATGATGCATGCCTTCCCCTCTTTTCAAAATAGATTTTGCAATCGCACTATCGGCTGAAGTTGCTGCTAGTAATTCGATCTTACTTTCTCCAATTTCAAAAAACGAAGTATTTACGCCCTCAGCTAAAACCGCTTCAGTTTTATAATTTTGCCTTCCCATTAAAGCTTCATAAGTTTTATTGGCCGCTTCTAGATCACTAACGGCAATACCTATATGTTCAATCTTTTTCATTATAAATTATTTAAAATCCATCCTAATTTCAGTAAGCTTACTAAGAGCAACTCAATGAGGAATTTAATTAATAAATTACTTTTTATACTGAGACATCCATAAGCACATGCAATCTCAATTATCGAGCAAAGATTCAACTAAAATAATTATTCTTATCTTCAATAAATCTACAGCTAAGTTTAAAGTACTATTTTTGCAACATGGAAACAAATAGACAGAAAAAAATAGGAGGCGTACTGCAAAAGGATCTGGCCGAAATTGTAAATAATTTTTTAAGAGATGCCGGAATTAATGGAATTTTAATTTCTGTTTCTAAAGTTAAAGTAACAACAGATCTTAGTATAGCCAAAGCATACCTTAGTGTTTTTCCGCAAAAACATGCCGAGGAGATTCTAAAAGAATTAAACGAAGTAAAGTATAAGATAAAGCACGAGATGGCGATGCGTACCAAAAATCAGTTACGCAAAATGCCAGATTTGAGCTTTTTTATAGACGACTCTTTAGAATATATTGAAAATATAGACAAATCACTACAAGGCGAGGAAGACCCAATTAACAATCCAGATCTTTTGGAGCGTAGGAAAAAGTCGTAAACTTGAGATTCCCCTTATACATCGCCAAGCGTTACCTGTTTTCTAAAAGCAGCAATAATGCAATTAATATAATCACCATTATTGCAGCTATTGGTGTTTTTGCTGGTGCTTTTTCTCTATTTATTGTTTTATCTGGATTTTCTGGCTTACGGGAATTTAGTCTTGCTTTCTCTAATGAATTTGATCCTGACTTAAAAGTTATTCCAAAAAAAGGAAAAACGATTGCTTTTTCTAAAACAAAAGAAGCAGATTTTGATAAGATTGAAGGTATAGCCAATTACACAAAAACAATTGAAGAGCGGGTTATTTTAGAATATCAGGAAAAGACAGCCTGGGCATTTATAAAAGGTGTGGATGAGCGTTACCAACAGGTCACACAAATCGATAGTTCGGTAGATGGTACTTGGTTTACTTCTTCCGAGCCTCAGGTGGTGATTGGCGCAGATATTTCCAGAAAATTAAATCCCGGAATATTTAATTATAATCACTTAATGCGATTGATAGTTCCCAAACCGGGGAAAGGACAAATTACTAACCCTACTGATGCATTCAACCAAAAAAATGTTATCGTAAGTGGGATCTACAATATCAATTCAGACCTCAACGGAAAATACGTTTTTTCTAATATTAGTTTTGCCCAAAGTCTCCTAAACTTAGATGAAAATACATATAGTGCCATAGAAATTAAAATGTCTGCGGAAGCTGATGAAGAAATTCTAAAAGAGAATATTCTGAAGTTTTTTGGCGATAATGTTGAAATTAAGACTCGTGCTCAATTAAATGAAGTACTTTATAAAATGCTGAACACCGAGAATTTGGCGGTCTATTTAATTTTCACCCTAGTCCTAATTATCGCGCTTTTCAACGTTGTGGGATCGATTATCATGGTGATCTTAGATAAAAAAAATAATATAAAAACACTGCAAAGTTTGGGTGCAACTCCTAAACAAATAAAGAATATCTTCTTTACGCAAGGCATGTTGATGTGCACTATTGGTGGTGGAATCGGACTTTTGTTTTCTCTTATTCTTATCTACCTGCAAATGCAATTTGATTTGGTAATGATCACTCCAAGCCTTCCTTACCCTGTGAGTATCGAGATTAGTAATATTTTGACAGTTATTCTTACGATAGGAATTTTAGGATTATTTGCTTCTTTTTTGGCTGCGAGTAGAAGCAAAAAAGCACTAAAGGAATAGTTAATAATATAAAGCTTAACATTTAGAAGAAAAACCACCGCTTTAATCTTTTAGCTTTCAGCAAAAAAAGACCAGTAAATTATACAATATTAATCTTCCCCGGTCTATCTTCTATTCTCTAAATTCTAATCTATCAGCGGAGATCTAAATTTTTAATACTAGCCAAACTCATAGCCCGCAAAATCTCTCTCTACTTCATCAAAAGCTTTAAAAACATCAACAGAGTCATCGCTGGTAACCATTTTCATACGATATTCCTTAAAATGAGGAATTCCCTTAAAATAGTTAGTATAATGCCTTCTCGTTTCAAAAACACCAAGCTTCTCTCCTTTCCAATCTATAGACATCTGTAGGTGTCTTCTCGCAGCTTCTACACGCTCCTGCAATGTTGGTGGCGCTAAATGTTCTCCGGTTTTAAAATAATGCTTTACTTCTCTAAAAAACCATGGATAACCAATGCTTGCCCTACCAATCATCGCCCCATCTAAGCCATATTTATCACGCATTTCCATAGCTCTTTCAGGGGTATCAACATCTCCATTTCCAAAAACCGGAATATGCATACGTGTATTATTCTTAACCTCAGCAATCGGTTTCCAATCGGCTTCACCTTTATACATTTGCGCTCTGGTACGACCGTGGATAGAAATTGCTTTGCAGCCAACATCTTGTAAACGTTCTGCTACTTCTAGAATTTTAATCGAATCGTGATCCCAACCTAAACGCGTCTTAACCGTTACAGGCAAATTGGTGTGCTTAACCATAGCTTCGGTTAGAGAAACCATTAGATCTACATCTTTTAAAATCCCGGCACCGGCACCCTTAGACACCACTTTCTTTACCGGGCATCCAAAATTAATATCTATAATATCTGGGCCCGATTTTTCTACAATCTCAACCGATTGTAGCATACTCTCTAGATTCGCACCAAAAATCTGAATACCAACAGGCCGCTCTTTCTCGTAAATATCTAGCTTCATGGTGCTTTTGGCTGCATCACGTATTAAGCCTTCAGAAGAGATAAATTCGGTATACACCACATCAGCTCCCTCTTCTTTACACAAAGCTCTAAAAGGTGGATCACTCACATCTTCCATTGGTGCTAACAACAATGGAAACTCTCCTACATCTATATCTCCTATTTTCGCCACAGTCTTTTATTTTTAGAAAGTGCAAAATTAGTAAATAAGATTGAAGTATTTAAAATTCAATTAAACTACCTTTTTTTCAAGCGTTTAAAGACTATCCCCGATTTTTTTTCTATTAAGCAACCTAAATCGTAATTCTTACAGCGATTACTTCAGAAAAAACAATAGTCAAAAATCGATAATTTCAGCAGTAATTTTTAATGATCTTCCACTAAAAAAACTAATCTAAAACATTTCTTTCCTTAAGTCTGGTTTCTTCATCTGCATTAATCGCGCGGCTATTATCATTTAATCTGAAATTTCCGAAGTTGTAACGTACACTGAAGGTAACTCTTCTTGTTTCTGAAATTGCATAAAATCCGTTATCTTGATTTAAATACTGACTTTGTAATGGGATATTCATGGTTCTAAAAAGATCTTCAGCGTTTATAGCCACTGAAATTTTCTTGTTCATAAAACTTTTTCGCAAACCGATATCTAAACCAAACTGAGGATCTTCGTATTTGTAAGATCCAGCCAGAATATTAGGAAGAAAATACGTGTTTATATTTCCGCTGAAAGTACCATCGCTACCAAAATAGAAATAGTTCGCTATGTTTAAAAACGTACTAAAAGTGTCGATCTTGTAAGTTTCAGCAGCGCTTTCTAGTGCATAAAACTGATTCTCCATATAAAATGCTGAAACGTATCCGTAAAGATAGTACCAGTTGGTTATGTAATTGGCATAAGTGATATCTAAGCTGAATTGCTGAGTATAATCTAAATTATCGTTTAAAGTCCTTAGAATTTGATTTTGGTTATCCTGAAATGCCAAAACTGAAGGTGAATTATCTACGCGATCCCAATATAAATCGAAGAATAAAAAGCTTTTATAAGAATAATTAAAATTGATTTTGTTTGAAATTCCTGGTACTAAAGATGGATTTCCTTCTTTTACATTATTTTCGTTTATGTAATATTGAAATGGATTTAAACTTTGAAATCTTGGACGCTCGATTCTGCGGTTATATTCCAGGCTAATCGAATTTTCTTCTCCCAAACTCCGCATTGCATAAAAAGTTGGAAATAACTGAAAATAATCCTGGTCGTTTACAAGTCCGTTTTGTTCAGAAATCCCTGCAATATCAGTGTGTTCTCCGCGTAAACCAGCCTTAAAACTCCATTTTTCCAAATCTTTAGAAGTACTAAAATAAGCGGCATAGATATTCTCTTCGTAATCTAAAGCATCAGATAATTCTGTATTAAAAACATTTTCAGCACCATCATAAAAATCTAATCCACTATTAGAAGTTATTCCAGAATATTTTAATCCGGTTTCTATGGGCAGATTTCCCATGTTCGCCGTAATATCTACCTGCCCGGTATAAATATCTGTATTTTGAAAGGCCTGAGTGAAAATCATATTATTTCTAATTTCATTACCTATACCGTCAAAATAAGTTGTGCTTAGATCCTGATCCTGATCATCGTCATACCGAATGTAATTAGCCTGTGCCGATAATGCTGCGCCGTTGTCGCCCAGACTCGTGGAATAATCTGCATTGAATAATAGATTTTTAGATTCATTTTCTAATCGGCTATCGGTTGTAAATAAAGAATTTAAATTATCTGAAGGATCATAAATATCTGTTCTTCCGTTTAAATCGGAATCGTTTTTTGGGGTAAATAACAAATTGGCGCTTAAGCTCAATTTACTTTTTTCTGAAAGTGCAAAATCTAAGATCGTATTTAAGCTATGCGCATAGTTTTTAGTATCACGCTCAAAATCGCCAAGCCAGGTAGAATTTTCAGTACCGTTCGGTTCAAAATAGGTGACATTACTTTCGTCGTTTTTATATATATTTTTTGCGTTGAAGTTGTAACTGGCAAACGCATTTACATTATTACTCTTGTAATATTGGCTAGTACCAATGTTATATTTGGGAACAACAGCAATGGTATTAGAAGCATTTAAACTTCCCTTATAACCAATCGAAGGGTTTTTAGACATTACAATATTCAAAATAGCACCACCACCTTCGGCATCATATTTGGCTGGTGGCGTTGTAATCACCTCAACAGATTTTACACTCTCACCGCTTAAACCCGATAAAAGTTGTTCTAACTCTGAGGTTGTTAAGTAAACTTTCCTGTCGTTTATGTACACGGTAGCTGGCCTGTTTTTCACCAATAATTGTCCCTGACTAACAATTACTCCGGGCGTTCGTTTTAAAATATCATAAGTGGTTAAACCGGAAAGTGATGAATTTTCTACATTAAAAGAAATTCGGTCTATTTTCCTTTCAATTTTTGGCTTTCTGGCAGTTACGGTAACTTCACCTAGATCGTCACTAGATTCTTGCATTATAATTTTACCGAGATTGGTATCGCCAGCAACTTCGATCTGCTTTAAGTATTCAGCATAACCTAAAAAACTAACTTTAAGAAGATAGGTGTTATCAGAAATTTCTTTGATAGAAAAACGTCCATCATCTTCAGAAACAACCCCTTTAACTACAGTGGTAGAATCTTCAGCATTCATTAAAATAACATTAGCAAAACTTATAGGTTCTTTATTGCCGTCTATCAAATGCCCCCTAACTTCGTGCTGAGACAATAAACGGTTAGACATAAATAAGATAAGCGTAAGAGATAGGTAGTGTAGTAGTTTGTTCATTCAAATTCTTTTAAATTGAAGATCAATAACAAATATATATTTTTACTCCTAATTATCTAATTACTAAAAGAATTCTTTAAAAATAACCTAATCAATTATAGCATCATATAGCACTTGTTGTATTTGCGTACGCGTATTTAAAGTGTATAATCTGCGGTTTTCGCGGCTGGGTAAAACTCGGTTTGATAGAAATACAAAAAGTAGATTTTCAGAAGGATCCATCCAAACCATTGTCCCGGTGAAGCCGGTATGCCCAAAACTAGCTGTACTGGCATCTTTAGCAGTATTATTTCCCGGCCCTGTATATTCTAAATTTGGCTTATCAAAAGCGATCGCACGACGGTTATTATTCTCTGGAAATTGCGTTTTTGTCCATTCTTTAAAAGTAGATTCTTCAATATAACGCTCTCCTCCATATTTTCCCATATTAAGATACATTTGCATTAGTTTTGCCAGATCATTAGCATTCGAAAATAATCCGGCGTTGGCAGAAACTCCTCCCATCATAATAGCACCTTCATCGTGAACACTCCCCTGGATAGCTTCATGTCTAAAATTGAAATCATTTTCTGTAGGAACAATTCTTGAAATTTCAAATTCTTCTAAAGGTCGATATCCTAAAGTTGTCGCTCCTAATTTCGAATAAAAATTTTTGTTTAAATACGTTCTATAATCTTCATTACTCAAATTTTCCACGATCTGCGGAAGCAAATAAAAAGCAAGCCCAGAATATTTATATTCAGCTTTTTCCTCTAGCGGTGACTTTTTAATGGCTTTATAAATTTTCTTCTCGTAATTAAGATGAAGCCACATATCATCACTAACTTTTATCGGAAATCGTGCTGAAGAATCCTTTTTAAACGTATTCCATTTATAGCTTCCATTCTTCCGTAGCGTATTTTGCCAATAGGCAATCCAGGGTTTAAATCTTGCCTGATGAGCTAAGATTTGCCGAAAAGGGATACCTTCTTTATTCGAATTTTTAAAGTACGGCAGATAATCATCGATCCCATTTTCTAAACTAAATTTCCCTTGGTCGTGCAATTTCATTAATGCCGGTAAAGCAGAAGAAATTTTAGTTACTGAAGCAAGATCATATAAATCTGATAATTTTACTTTTACCGTATCGCTATATTTATGTAATCCATAAGCTTTTTGAAAAACAATTTTTTCATCCTTAGCCACTAAAACCACACCCCCGGGAATCGCCTTCGCACCCATTGCCTGTTGCATTAAAGAATCGATCTTATGCTGAAGAAAATCTGCAATCATACCGGCATCTTCGGGTGTCGTGTACGAAAATCTGATTTTTTCTGAAGTTTCTAAACCATCGCCGGCTTTAAATTTTTCACCCACACTTACCGGTAGTTGCCCATCAGCTTTAAATCCGCCAAAAATTAGTTGTGCTGCCTTTTGTTGTGTTAATTCAGAATCTTGATAGGCTTCAATTAAGACGGAAGCTTCTTCAATTTTACTGATCTTATTTAACGAATATGGATTTTTGAAAACACTAAAAATAGTATGTTCTTTTTGGGCAATTTCAGCAATAAATTTTAAAACCTGATCGGAATATCGAATTACATTTCGCGGAAACCGACTATGATCGTGAAGTCCTGCAATGACCACGTTATACTTTTTCAATTTCTTTTTTACTGCGGAAATCTGACCGGCGGTCGCGTTATTTTTTAATTGAAAATGATCGATTTTAGTATACCAGCCTAAATTTTCCTGAAAAGTGGTTTGCTTCGCTGCTCCTATTGAAATACTCGCAATTTTTAAAGTATCTAAACGCCGAAGTGGAATCATTTCCTTGTCATTCTTCAACACCGTTAGCGATTTTTCAACCAATTTCTGCTGAAGATAGTTGGCGTACGAGTTATTCAACTCTTTATCGATATTCGCCGTTTTTAATGGCTCGTATTTATTTAAACCAACCCATTGTTTTACCGCCAGCACTTTTCGGCATTTTTCATCAATATCGTTTTGAGAAATAATTCCCTGATGTATCGCTTTTCGAACTTCAGCAATAGCTTTGGGAACATCTTCGGTAAATTCTAATAAATCGTTGCCGGCAATAATGGCTTTTTTATCGACAACACCAGGCTCATTTCCGGTAGTAACGCCTTTCATATTCATAGCATCGGTTACGATCAAACCTTTGAAACCGAGTTTCTCTTTTAAAATTCCGCTAATAATCTTTTTAGATAAAGTAGAAGGAACTCCGCTACTATCCAGCGCCGGAATGTTTAAATGTGCCACCATTACGCCACCAATCCCTGCATCGATTAATTCTTTAAAAGGATACATTTCTAAAGTATCTAATCTTGTAAAAGGATGATTTATTTGCGGTAAAGCTTTATGCGAATCGGTATCGGTATCGCCATGTCCCGGAAAATGCTTGGCAGTGGTTAAGATTTTTTGGTTCTGCATACCCTTCATGTACGCAATCCCTTTTTCAGCTACTTTTTCTTTATTTTCACCAAAGCTTCGGTAATTGATCACCGGATTATTCGGGTTGTTATTAACATCGACTACCGGAGCTAAATTCATGTGTAAACCTGTACGTTTTACCTGCCGTGCTACTTCTTCTCCCATTTTATACAATAACGTATCATCCTGAATCGCACCCAAAGCCATTTGATACGGGAAACTAATGGTATTATCCAAACGCATTCCCAATCCCCATTCAGCATCTATAGCTCCTAAAAGCGGAACTTCAGAAACTAATTGATAATCGTTCATCAGCTGCACTTGCTTTTTCGCTGTACCTTGGAAGAAAATGAGTCCGCCGATCTTCTGTTCTTTAACCAGTTTTAAAATTTCTTCTTTATGTTTCGAATCTCGATTAGAATAGGCGGCTACCATGATAAGTTGCGCAATTCTTTCATTGGGTGATAATTCCTGCATTACAGAATCTACCCATTTACTATTGGTATATTCTAAAAATTCAGGTTGTTGCTGTGCATAAGAATTCAGTTGAATTCCGCAGAAAATGATAGAGGTGAGTAGAAACTTTTTTATAGAAAATAATCGCATAGGGTTAGGTTTAAACTTTGATATAAATTTTCTTTTTGTCTAAGATATAAGCAATAAGCCACATTAGTATGAAAAATAACAACGCATATAAAAAAGATGCATTGTAAAAGGATATTATTTATAATAAATAACCTGAATTATTTCATTTAAATCTACAAAATTTAATAAAACAAAACATCTTAATTAAAATTTTACATTAAGTCTTTTCTAAACTAGATTTTTTATATACTTTTATTTTTCAGAAATTTAGTTTCTTGCAAGAAGAATTAAATTTTTAACGAAAGGCATAAAGACCTGACATTTTTTGACGAATATGAGTCTACATTTAAAGGATTTTCTAATTGAAGAAGCTCTTATCAAAGATATGAGCAATGTTGAGCGAAAAAAAGTACATCAAAAGACCAGAATCATAAAACATATGTTTCTAAACGGTGATACATCTAATGCAGAAATTTGCTCAAAATTTGGCATAAGTCTCCCAACTTCTATGGCCCTTGTTAACCAACTGCTAGAAGATGGCATGGTAATTAAAAAAGGGAGAGGAAAATCTGAAGGTGGTCGTAAACCCGATCTTTACGGATTAAAAGAACATTCCTTTTTTGTATTGAGTATTCATATCGAGCGATTTAAAATAAAATTGGCTCTTATCGATAATAACCACAGTATTGTTAAAGAGGAGACTTTAGAAACACAAATCTCTCCAAACTCTAATATTGTAGATCTACTTTACGATTTCTCAGAAGAATTTTTAAAAGTATCAGAGGTAGATGATGCTAAAATAATGGGGGTAGGTATAAGTATGCCAGGATTAGTTTCTTCAGAAGAAGGAAAAAATTACACGTATTATTTAACCGAACAAGATCCTGCATCCCTTCGCGATAAATTCGAAACTAGATTTAAAAAACCAGTTGCGATTCTTAACGACGCAAAAAGTGCTTCTTTAGCTGAATTTCATTTTGGTTTAGCCAAAGACAAAGAAAATGTACTCGTAATTTCTATGGATTGGGGTGTTGGACTAGGAATTATTATGGGCGGAAAAATCCATTCTGGAGTTTCGGGTTTTGCCGGTGAATTTGGGCATATCCCAATGGTCGAAGACGGTATGTTATGCCACTGCGGAAAAAGGGGATGTTTAGAAACAGAAGCCTCGGGTTTAGCATTGGTTAGAAAAGTAAAAGAAGGACTTCAGCAAGGGCAAACTTCAGTTTTAAATAGTCTTTCTCCACAAGCTTTAGAAAAATTAGAGCCCGATACTATTGTAGAAGCGGCTAATAAGGGGGATCAATTCGCTATAAATTCACTTTCTGAAATAGGAATGAGTTTAGGAAAAGGAATCGCTATTCTTATTCAAATTTTTAATCCTGAATTAATTGTTCTTGAAGGAAAAATCGCCAAAGCAAAACAATTTATAACAACACCCATTCAGCAATCCATGAATATTTATTGCATGATGCAGCTGAAAGAAAAAACAAATATAGAATTATCGAATCTGGGAAATAATTCTAGCCTTTACGGTGGCACTATCGCTGTAATGGATAGTATTTTCAAAAATCAGATTTCAATTATAAAATCACATTTAAGTTAAAATAAATACCCATGGCCAGATTAAATCTCTTAGAAGAAACACGTTTTGAGAAGCTCCCCGTTAAAGTATATCAAGACGAGGAAACAGCATCTGTAAAAGTTGCAAAGCGTATTGCTAAGATCATCAAGAAAAAACAGGAAGAAGGTAAAAAAGCTGTTTTAGGTCTTGCTACTGGAGCTACTCCTGTAAAAGTATATGAAGAGCTTATTCGCCTTCACAAGGAAGATGGGCTTAGCTTCAAAAACGTTATCACTTTTAATCTGGACGAATATTACCCTATGCAGCCAGATGAAAACCAGAGCTACGTAAAGTTTATGGACGAGAATCTGTTTAATCATATTGATATTCCAAGAGAAAATATCAATATTCCAGATGGGACTCTAGATAAAGAAGATATCGCTGCATTTTGTTTACAATATGAAAAAAAGATTACCGAAGTTGGTGGTTTAGATCTTCAGATTTTAGGTATTGGTAGAACAGGGCATATTGGTTTTAACGAGCCAGGATCTGCGCCTAACAGCGGTACACGTTTAGTAACGCTGGACGATCTAACAAGACGCGATGCCTCTCGTGACTTTGGTGGTAAAGAAAACGTGCCTACCAAAGCCATAACCATGGGAATTGGTACTATCTTTAAAGCTCGCGAAATTATTTTAATGGCGTGGAGCAAAAAGAAAGCTTCAATTATTAAAAAGGCTGTTGAAGGTGAAATTTCTGGAAGCGTACCAGCAACCTACCTTCAATTAAATGATCATGTTGAATTTATTTTAGATGAAGATGCTGCTTCAGAATTAACAAGATTCGATACCCCTTGGCTAGTAAAAGACTGCAGCTGGGATAAAGATCAAATTAAAAAAGCTGTGATTTGGTTATCTAATGCGGTTAATAAGCCAATCTTAAAATTAACCGACGAGGATTACAACAGCCACGGTATGGCGCAGCTAGCTACAGAAAAAGGGCCAGCTTACAACATAAATATCGACGTATTTAACCAATTACAACATACCATTACCGGATGGCCTGGTGGAAAACCAAACGCAGATGATACTCAGCGTCCAGAACGTGCCGAGCCTGCTAAAAAACGTTCGATAATATTTAGCCCACACCCAGATGACGATGTAATTTCTATGGGAGGTACTTTTATAAGATTGGTAGACCAGGGACACGATGTGCACGTGGCTTATCAAACTTCAGGAAATACCGCTGTTTGGGATACCGATGTATTACGTTATGTAGAATTTGCCATCGATTTTAATAAAAGCATTGGTGAAGATACTAGCAAGCTAGAAGAGATTTATAATAACTTCAATAAATTTATTGCTGAAAAGCGTCCAAATGACATTGACCTCCGTGAGATCATGGATGTAAAAGGGTTTATTCGCAAGACAGAAGCAATAGCAGGTGCTCGTTATGCCGGTTTAAAAGACGAGAAGATCCATTTTATGGCTTTGCCGTTTTACGAAACTGGTAAGAAAGTAAAAAGTCCGGTAACTGAAGAAGATGTGCAAATAACGATGGATTTACTTCAAAAAGTAAAACCGCATCAAATTTTTGCAGCCGGTGATTTTGCCGATCCACACGGTACACATGTAGTTTGTTTCAATATTATCATTGAAGCTATGAACAGACTTAGAGAAACTGAAGAATGGACTAAAGACTGCTGGTTATGGATGTATCGTGGTGCATGGCAGGAGTTTGATATGCACGATATCGAAATGGCTGTACCACTTTCTCCACAAGAAGTGGCTAGAAAACGTGAAGCTATATTTAAACACCAGTCACAAAAAGATACTCCGGTATTCCCTGGGGATGACGAGCGCGAATTCTGGGTACGTGCCGAAGAACGTAACAGCGAAACTGCACTCGAATATCATAATCTTGGTTTAGCAAATTATGAAGCTATAGAAGCCTTTGTTAGATGGAAATTCTAGTTCTTTTCTAACCAATATTATGTATTTTGGTTAGAAATTGTGACCATGTACTATTATAGAAAATTTTTGATTTTAGTGGGTTTGGGTTTGATGATCTCATGTTCTTCAAACCCTTACCGAACTACCAATAAAGTTTATACAAAAAAGGCGAAAGCCTATGCAAAAGAATTAAGTAAGTTCCCGCTTGAAGAAACCCAGAACGACTCCGCACTCAATTATGGTGAGTATCCAGTGGGAACTACTAATTTTAATCTTCGACGCCCAAACTTTGTAGTGATCCATCATACTGCGCAGGATTCTACAACTCAAACACTAAATACGTTTACCATTCCAAAAACTCAGGTAAGTTCTCATTATGTAATTGGTGATGACGGAGAAGTTTTCCATATGCTCAACAATTACTATCGTGCCTGGCATGGTGGTATTGGCCAGTGGGGACACACTACCGATCTTAATTCCTCTTCGATAGGCATCGAACTCGATAATAATGGCAAAGAACCATTTTCTGAAGCCCAAATTTCAAGTTTGCTTGACGTGTTAAAGCAATTAAAAGAAGATTATAAAATTCCTGCGGAAAACTTTATTGGTCATTTAGATATTGCTCCCGGAAGAAAAGTGGATCCTAGCGCCGATTTTCCCTGGGAACGTTTAGCTGAAGAAGGCTACGGAATATGGTATGATGAAGAAGCTATCGAAAATATTCAATTTGAAAATGAATTTTTCAAAGAAAATCCGCTAAAAATAGACAATATTGATCCTATTTTTAAACAGCGCATCGCATTATTAGATCGCTACATATTTCCAAATGTGATTCCGGCTAATTTTGATATTGCTGAAGCTTTGAGAATTATTGGGTATAATATTGACGATCTTGATGCGGCAATTAAAAGCTTTCAGATTCATTTTCTTCAGGAAAAAGACCATTTAGACGGAATTTTAAATGCTGAAGAAATTAAAATTCTTTATAATTTATATCGAAAATCGCTTTAGGTAGATTGGAGAATTTAGATCGCTTCGCTGTTAGCATATAGAGAATAGAATTAAGAGCTAAGAATCAGTATTAAATTATTTTGTATAGAAAATGTTGAATTTTGAATGATTTTTTAGCTGAAAGGTTACAACTTTAAACCTATAATTGATCTGAATTTTGATAAAGACTGAGCGCTGATCACTGAACGCTTTTCGGCAACTTTATAAAAAACGAAAACCTCACAATTCTAAAAACTGTGAGGTTTTTGTTTTAAATTATCGTAAAAAGATAATAGGGTTTATTAATCTAAATTTAGATGTAATCTGGCAAACAAATAGCGCCCGCCAATGCCAAATTGGGCATTTCTTGGCCAGTCGAACCGTCCGCTACTTCTGTTATCTTCTACTCTATTTTTATCTGGATATAAATCAAACAGATTATTAGCTCCGATTGTTAAATTAACCGATTCTGAAAAATTATAACCTACCGAAAGATCGGTTACTACTTTTCCGGAATAAATTTCTTGATTCGCTGGTGTGTTTGAAGGTTGGGTTACCTCACCAAAATATACATTACGAAGGAAGAAATTAAAATTGTTTACAGTTAGTACATTAGTAAGATTGATCTTGGTTCTAGGCACGGCTTCTTCCAAATAAATACGATTGTCTTCAGAAAAATACGTATCCAGTTTTCCTTGTAATAAAGGGGAAGCATGGATATCGCCAACTCTATTGGTTTGCGTAAAAGTACCGGCCAAATCGTTTTTCAGTTTCCAACCGTTATTAAAAAATGTATTTTGTGTGATTACCACATCCAATCCTTTGGATTCGGTATCAATCGCATTGGCAAAAAATGCAGCAGATTCCGCATTTGCACTTCTAAGAATCTGACTAATTTCAGAATCTGGATCATCATCACTAAAACGGCCTGTGTAAACCACACGATCGTCTATCGCTACAAAATAAGCGTCAGCTGTAATAGTTAAATTCGCTTCTGGGATTTTAGCCGTTACCCCTACGCTAGCACTTTTAGAAGTTTCTTCTTTTAAATCTGGAATCCCCAACAATTTTGCCGCTCTACTATCATTAGAAAAAGTTCCTACTTGTACCGGATCTCCAAAATCGTCAAAAACAGTAGAAGTAGAGTTGTAATAAATTTGGTGTAATGAAGGTGCTCTAAAGCCAGTATTCACCGCTGCTCGTAAATTTATATTATCAGTAAGTTTATATCTGGAAGCTACTTTAAAGTTTAAGGTGGATCCAAAATCTGAATAATTTTCAAATCTTCCGGCCAAAGTCAGCAGAAAATCTTCAGTTACATCGGCTTCAAAATCGGCATAAGCAGCTACACTATTTCGCTGTCTAGAAATAGCATTATCCGGCGTAAAACCAGGAAAAACCTGTGCTCCACCTGCTCTTGCACTGCCAAAGAAATCGGTTGCCGGTTGCTGGCTGGAGTTTGTAATAATAGTTCCATCTTCGGTATATTGTGTATAAGACTTTTCTTCACCGGCAATAATATTATAATTTTCCAATCTATATTCGGCACCAAAAGCTACATTGAAACCTTCAAACAAACCATCGAAAAACTGAGAAACATCAAGGTTAGTTGTGTTTTGAGAAAAAGAAAATCCTCCGGCATCAAAACTTGTTGGACTAGTTCCTTCCAAAGAAGCATTAGACGTGTTTGAAATGATATACATAAATTCATTTTCTCCCCAAGTATTACTAAAATCTACATCCCAGTCTCCCACTTTTCCACGTATTCCGGCAGCTATAGATTTATCGGTAATTTTAGAATTTATTTCCGGTAAAAATCCGTTAATGTAATAAGGTGTGTAGGTTCGACTTTGATTCGGTAATCGGTAAAATCCGGCTGCATTTCCTTTACGAGAACTAAGTCCGCTGAAGGCATATAACTCGGTTCCATTATCATCTAATGGTAATGCAAAATTGGCAAATAAACGACCGCCTCTCAATTCCGATTGTCCTACGCGCATATTAAAATCAGATCGATTCAAACCACGTGCAGCCAATTCTTCTTCAGTAACATCTCGCCCTAAAAGATTTTGTAAAGCACTACGATCGGTAGCCTGAGCTATTTCATTTTTAAAATCGTTAGAAAAATAATCTACCTGCTGCGCGTAATTTTGAATTTGCTGATTAGACAAATTACTAATATCGGCATTGTCTTGATTAGCCCGCCACTCCACAGCGTTGTAGGCATTAAAAATATCACCTTCCCAGGCTTTCATTCGGTTATACGAATCCCGATAATCAAAGTCTCCAGAGAAATTTATAAAACCACCGTTATCGCCTAATGGAATTCCGTAACTAGCCGCGACATTAACGCTTTCACCATCTATCCCACCGGTTTGTTCATTAGCATTTCGCGATACATTTGCGCCGGTTGTTACATTGAAATTAAGGGTATTTACCTCATCTTTTAAAACCACATTTATAACGCCGGCAATTGCATCAGATCCGTATTGTGCTGCAGCGCCATCTCGTAATACTTCAATTCGTTTGATGGCTACAGCAGGAATGGCATTTAAATCGGTCCCCACACTACCTCTACCAAAAGTTCCGTTTACATTAATTAAAGAAGAAGTATGGCGACGTTTCCCATTGATTAGCACCAATACCTGATCGGGTCCTAAACCCCGTAGCGAAGCCGGATCGATATGATCGGTTCCGTCTGATAAAGACTGGGTGGTCGATGTAAATGAAGGGGCTACATAATTAAGAATCTGGTTCACATTTACCTGTGGTACAGAAACCTGAAGCTCTTCAACATCCAAGACATCTACCGGAACGGCAGACTCAGTAACCGTTCTACTTCGGTTTCTCGAACCTACTAATACCACTTCTTCTAAGTTAGTCCCGCTTACTAATTGAATTTGTAAATCGGTTTTCGTTATTTCTACTTCCTTTTTTTCAAATCCTACAAAAGTAAAAACCAGAGTTTCGCCTAATTCAGCTGCAATACTAAAATTGCCGTCAAAATCGGTTACCGTTCCGGTTTGTGTTCCTTTAAGCTGAATACTTACGCCTGGTAAAGGCTCCGAATTTTCATCGGTTACATTTCCCGTTATATTATCTTGCTTTGCGAGTATATTACTGCCAATAAGCAAAAAGAGTAGGGTAAAAATCTTGTTCATTTTTTTGTTTTTTAGTTTAGTAAGTCATTAAAAGCCGATAGCGGTATCATCGCCTCTGGGGTCGGCCCCTCCTTCTAAATTACCGTTAGGCAATACTCTTATGGCATCTACTTTACCGATAATTCTAGATTCTTTTTGATTAATATGATATCCTTTCTGTTGAAGTTCTTTGATTGTTTTTTCTGAAAACCCTTCAGGTTCCATCATAATTTCGTCGGGCAACCACTGATGGTGAAAGCGTTTTGCTGAAACAGCTTCTTGCATGGATAAATCGAATTCAGCAACATTTAAAAAAGTTTGTAATACTGAAGTGATAATGGTAGAACCACCAGGTGAGCCAACAACCATCCAAAGTTTTCCTTCCTTTTCTATAATGGTAGGCGTCATCGAGCTTAGCATTCGTTTTTCAGGTGCTATAGCATTGGCTTCTGCACCTATTAATCCGAACATATTGGGCACTCCCGGTTTTAGACTGAAATCGTTCATTTCATTATTCATAAAAAAACCGAGCTCCGGAATGTACAATTTGGACCCGTAAGCCCCATTTAAAGTTGTGGTTACTGAAACCGCATTTCCTTCGGTATCGACAATCGAATAATGGGTAGTTTCGTTGCTCTCGTAACCGCTAATTACACCGTGTTTTATGGAAGAAGAAGCAGTAGCCTCATCAAAACTAAAATCGGCCATTCTACCGCTTAAATATGAAGTGGATAATAAAGTGTCTTGCGGGACATCATAAAAATCGGAATCGCCTAAATAAAAGCTTCTATCTGCATACGCTCTTCGTTCAGCTTCGGTTAAAACCTGAATATATTTTGTTGAATTTTGATTGTATTCTTCTAGCGGAAAGGGTTCAATCATCTTTAAAATTTCCCCTAATACAATTCCGCCGCTAGAAGGAGGTGGCATCGAAATTATTTGATAATCTTTGTATTGAATACGAACCGGATTACGCCATTTTGCCTCATATTTTTTCAAATCTTCTTTCGTTAAAATTCCGCCTTGTTTTTGTAGAAAAGCGACCATTTTTTCTCCAGTTTCGCCTCCATAAAATTCGCTTCTTCCGTTTTTAGAAATTCGTTTTAAAGTATTGGCTAAAGCTATATTTTTAATAGTATCCCCTTCAGAATAATTCTTTGTAAAAAGAATTGAATTTTGATTGACTTGTTCTAAAACCTCACGATATTTTTGTAATCGTTCTTGTTGCTTTTGGGTAACCACCACTCCTTTTTCGGCTAATTCGATAACTGGTTTCAGTAATTGCTGAATTGGTAAATTCCCAAATTTTTCATGTGCTTTGAATATTCCTGCAATGGTTCCCGGAACTCCAGGGGCCATAGCTCCTAACGTACTTTTACCCTCAATTACATTTCCATTTTCATCTAAATACATGTTTTTTGATGCCGCCAAGGGCGCTTTTTCGCGATAATCTAAGGTACCTATTTCACCATCGGCAGTGCGATACACCATAAAACCGCCGCCCCCTAAATTACCGGCAAACGGGTAGCTTACCGCCAAAGCCATTTCAGTAGCGAACATCGCATCAAAAGCGTTTCCGCCATTTTTCATAATCTCTACACCTATTTTAGAAGCTTCTTTTCTCGCAGAAACTATCATTGCTTTTTCGGCAATTTCACCGGTTATTTTTGCTTCTGAAGTTTCCGGATATTTCGATTTACAAGAAAATAACAATAAACCCGATAGAATTACTAGGTTAATAGAGTATTTGATTTTCATAGATTTGTGGGTAAAAAGTTTTAAACTAAAACGCAAATAGACAAATTATAATCTGAAAAAAGAAATTCAGTTATAAGATTTTCTCTATAAAATCATAAAACCTATCTATTAAGTAGGTTTTATGATTATTTTTAAGATAGTGGAGAGTTCAAAATCAATATTTCATTTATAAAATTTTACAAAATGCGATAGAATTAATAATGAATGAAAACTATTAACTTTTAAGCGCTTTTCTTTTCCAAACTAATAGCATCACTCCTGCAATTATAAAAGGAACACTTAACCATTGTCCCATATTTAACGTAAGGCTATCTTCAAAAGCTACTTGATTTTCTTTAAAGAATTCAATAATAAAACGAGCCAAAAATAGCAGTATTAAAAAGAGACCAAATAATTGCCCATTTTTAATTCTGACATTTTCTGATTTGTAAACGCTATACAAAATCACTGAAATTAATAAATATGAAAATGCTTCGTAAAGCTGAGTTGGATGCCTTGGAATTATATCATCTCGCATAAAAACTACGCCCCAATTCGCATTGGTTGGTTTTCCATAAATTTCTGAATTCATAAAATTCCCTAAACGTATAAAAGCGCCGGTCACCGGAATACCAATGGCAACTCTATCCAATAACCATAAAACATTTACTTGATATTTTTTACAGTACAGTATAATAGCTATTAAAACACCAATGGCACCGCCATGACTGGCCAGACCTTGATATCCTACAAATTGATAGGATTCTCCTATTTTTTGAATAGGTAAAAATAGTTCTAGCGGCCGACTCAAAAAATAGTCGGGTTGATAAAACAAACAATGACCTAGTCTTGCTCCAATAAGCGTCCCTAAAATGATATAAGTTAGCAAATTATCTAAATCCTGAACTGGTATATTCTCTTTTTTGTAAATAGTTTTTACAATAAAATAGCCTAAGAATAGACCGGTCATAAAAAATAACCCGTAATATTTCAGCGGAAAAGAATCGGTAATCCAAAAGATTACGGGATCCATATCCCAATATAGTATACCTTCTTTCACAGTTTTATGTGGTTAGTAAAAGTCACTGAGATTTTATTTAGATAATAAAAGACTGAAAACGATGCGTACTTAAAAAACTACTCCGTAAAAATATCCTGTTCTTTTAAATACTGTAATCCTTTGTCTTTTTCGTTTAAAATTCTTTTGGTTCGTAGATAACGGTTATAGTTGTATTCGTCGAAATCTTCAGCGGTAGTATCCATCGTGCTGATGTGAACATCTCCCATAGCATGAATAAATTTTTGATCGCCAATCCACATTCCTACATGAATTACGCGCTCTTTAGTAGAGTCGGTTTTTGGTTTTCCGAAGAATAACAGATCTCCAGCTACCAAATTATCGAAGTTTTTGGTAGAATCTACTAAAACTCCGGTATGAATTTGTTGTGAAGCATCACGCGGAATCACCATTCCGTTTAAAAAGTAAACCGTTTTTGTAAAACCGCTACAATCTACTCCTTTTGGTGAAGTTCCTCCCCACAAATAAGGAAGTCCCATTAATTTCTCGCCGGTTGCAACTAAAGTTTCTCCATCAACATCAAGATTTTCTAACCAGCTTTTATAAGGTTTTGCTTTTGTTTTTGGAACAAAAGCTGTTCTGCCATCAGGATACGAAATACCGTAGAAATTGCCTTCTTCTGAAGTTAATTCTAAAATATCTCCGGCAACAAGATCGGAAACTACCTCAGCGTCATTTTTAGCTGATTTTAGCGATTTCCCGTAAGGATTTAAATAGATCAGTTTTTCCGTAGATTTCCAGTCAGCAAACGCTTCTTTAGTCATATTCTGAACGCCACCATAATCTACCCAAGCCAAATACCCTTCTGGAGTTTGAATATAATACCAACTTCCCTCCTTTTTATACACTTTTACCGGCATTCCCAGTGTTGCCTGAGTAACTAATTGCGAAGCGTGGCGAGGTTCTTCACGAAGATTGGCTACTGAAATTTTGATTACACCCATTGTTTGGTTGTCTAAACCTTCAGCATCCGGTAAAGTTTCAATATTCGAGGTGAATTTTATGTTTTTTTGCTTCAATACTTTTTCTAAATCTTCTGCAGCTACGGGCATATTGGTTTCTCCTTCGATCGTAAAACCCTCAGCATTTTTTTCAGCTTCAATATCAAAAAGCGCTACTCTGCCATCGGGTGCATATACATTTTCTAAACTATCGATTATAACTTGCGCTTCGTTTTTTTCTTCAGAAGCTGTTTCAGGTTTCTCATTACAGCTTACTAATACCGCTGCTAAAACCAATGTCCAAAAACTATATTTTTTTATCTTCATTTTAAATATCATTAATCAATTCTATACTACATCTCAAATTTTATTGGATGAGATCCTGAATCACTCAAATGTAAACAATTTTACTCCGGTTCCATTTTCTGCGGGATAAATCACTTTTTCTGAAGTAATTTTTACTCCGGTTGAAGTATCATTTTTCAACAACAAAGCCCCGTCCATATCTACATAATCGAGCATGGGTGCGAGTTGTGCAATCGCTGAAATCCCCACGGTCGATTCGGTCATGCAACCCACCATAGTTTTTAAACCCAGTGATTTTGCTTTTGCAATCATTCGCAATGCCGGGGTAACTCCGCCGCACTTGGTCAGTTTTATATTTACGCCATGAAAATAATCCGCGCATTTTTCAACATCGGTTTCTACAATACAACTTTCGTCTGCAATTATTGGTAATGCTGAATTTTTATAAAGCATTTTTTGCCCTTCATCATCATCTACCGGAAGCGGCTGCTCTAAAAATTCAACGTTTAATTCTTTTAAAATATGACTATTTTCGATTGCCTGATCGGCAGTCCACGCTGCATTTGCATCGATCCTAAAAACCGAATTTGTATGCTTTCGAAGCGCTTTTATAATTTCGATATCATGATCTGTTCCTAATTTAACCTTGTATAATGGCCACGGAAAATCCTTGATCTTGCGAATCATATCTTCGGTTGAAGCAATTCCGATTGTATAACTGGTTTGCGGAGCTTCAGAAGGATTCAGATTCCACAATTTATAGAGCGGTTTTTGCTTTCTTTTTCCGTAGAGATCGTGCAAGGCCATATCTAAAGCACAAAGCGCAAAGGTTTCCGTTTTTAATTCAGGATAAAGCTTTTCCCAAATTACTTCCGGAGGTTCTTTGATATAATCTTCGACAATTTTTTCGACTTTTTTTAAAGACCGAATCATCCCCTCTACCGTCACTCCGTAATACGAAGTTGCGGCTGCTTCACCAAAACCTGTAAAACCATTATGAGATACGGAAACCACCAAACTTGGCTGCACATCACGCGACGCATGGCTAATCCTAAAAGTGTCTTTTAATTGCAGTTGATATTGGTGATATTCGATCTTCATTTTACTGATTTATTCTAGAATAATTTCTTTAAAATCACTTTGATTCCCGGTACGATCTACCGCTGTAATTCCTATTTTCGATAATTTTACCTTCTTTTCTCCAACCAGATAAGAAAGCGTGGTTTTAAGTTCTGAAAGCTGATCGTTATTCAGGATCTTAAAATCCCATTTACTGCCTTCGTACTGAAAATATAACACCCATCTAAACACATCATTTTCGTCTGGATGCTGCCACGACATTCGCAATGTATTCCCATCAAGATTAGTTGAAACTTCAGGTGATTTTGGTGCTTTATTATCTATCCATGGACTTGGCGGTACCAAGGCCGGTTTTCTGAAATAGTTTTCCGCTAAAGCCTTTTCGGCTGCTTTATCATTCATCAATGCTTTTAAATCCCATAACACCGCTCCCGGATCTTTAGCTAACATTCCACGGGTGATCATTAGTTGATTGAATAACTCACTTTCATAACCTTCTTCTTTAATTAATCCGGCATTAATTCCCGGCCAAAGATGTCGGTTTTTAGTATTTTCTTCTTCCCACCAGTTTAATAAAACCGGGAAACTTTGCGCAGTTTGATCGGTTTTCCAATACAACTGCGGCGTAAGATAATCTACCCAACCTTCGTTTAGCCATTTTTTGGCATCGGCATACAACTTTTCGTACTGATCGTAACCGGCGATAGATTGCGGATAACCGGGACGCCAGATTCCAAACGGACTAATCCCAAACTTCACAAAATCTTTCTCTTTTTTAACCAATTTTGCCACACGCTCGATAAAATCATCTACATTTTTACGACGCCAGTCTCCCCTGCTTAATTTTCCACCGGCAGTTTTATACGCGTTCCAACTTTGATCGTCGGGAAAATCCTTGCCACCATTATAGGAATCATACGGATAAAAATAATCATCAAAATGAATTCCGTCTACATCATAACGCTGTACCAAATCTTTTACCACAGCAGCTGTGCGATCCTGAACATCTTTGCGAGCAGGATCCATCCAGTACATTCCGTTTTGCAATTTCACCACCATCTCCGGATTGGTTCTTACTACGGAAGCTTCGCTAATTTCGCCACCGGTAGTATGATAAGCACGATATGGGTTTAACCAAACGTGTAATTCCATTCCGCGTTTATGTGCTTCGTTAATCCAATAAGTTAGCGGATCGTAAAAAGGTTGTGGTGCTTTTCCTTGTTGACCGGTTAAAAAATACGACCAGGATTCAATATCACTTTGATACAAGGCATCGGCTTGCGGACGTACTTGAAATATCACGGCATTATAATTATGATTCGCTAAAAAATCGAGCAATTTTATCGCTTCTTGCTGTTGCTGCGCAGTTGGCAACCCTGATCGAGATGGCCAGTTAATATTAGCTACAGTCGCTATCCATGCTGCTCTAAATTCGGCTACATCGATTGGTGGTTCGTTTTTTAAAATCTCTTTTTCTACCTCAACGGTATCAGGCAATTCTTCCGAAGTGACCTCAGCAGGTTTTGTAGTATCAACTTCTTCTTTTTCTTCTTTAGGAATTTGAGTTTCCACAACTTCCGGCTGATTTTGAGGTTTGGAAGGTTGTGCTGTTTGCTGGGTTTTACAGGAGAAAATTAAAAACAAACTAAAAGTAGCTAAACTGTTTTTAAGTAGGGAAGATCTTTTCATTAAAGATAGCATGCGCATAATATCGGTTAAATTCACTAAGCTGAATTATAAAGTAATAAAGCTTGCTCAAAATTAGTTATTCTTGAACAAGCTTTATCAAACTAACCTAAAATTATTCTTCGGTATCCCACCAAACCGGCGTAGTTAATCTAACTGATGGATCGTTATTTGGCATATTTTCATAATTACGATCTTCTTCATTATACTCATACATCATTGCTCTAATCCAGTCGTCTTCATTTGGAAAAATACTTACATTCACATTTTCTGGACGTTCCAATCCGGGATATATATCTGAACTGTAATCTACTCTCCTAAAATCTACCCAGGTTTCTGGATTCAGCATATTTGCGATATATTTCTGAACGAAAATCTGGGATAAATCAAATTCAGTTTGTCCAATTTCAGTATCAATTTTGGTTAAGTAATTGGAAATTTCTTCCGCAGATATATTTAGTTTTTGTAAATCTGCTTCTACACCGGTTTTATAAGCCGTGTACGCTCCGGCAACGTCTCCACTTCTAAATCTAGCCTCAGCTTCAATAAATTTTACTTCACTATAGGTCATCATATAAGTTGGAGAATCCGGTGAAGTATAAAAACCACCGTTGCCAATAGAGTAATTATCTCCTTCTTCATCCTCATTATCTACTCCGGCTCCTGTAGGTACTCCCTGATATCCTCCGTTTATAGCTTCTGGAACAATTACTGAAAGTCGTGGATCTTGAAAATCACTACTAATATTTAAAGGATTCTTTAAAAGCTCTACAAAAAATTCTGAAAAATAATCAAATCTTGTTGAACCATAACCACTCTCACTAAAAGGCTGATTGTCATTACTAGCTTCTCCACCACCATATTGAATTAGCGCATTATCTTCATTAGAATTAAATCCATTTTCGGCAGCGCTGATTATAGCTTGAGGATCATAAGCGTGTTCGCCTGAAGATTTCTTACTTAAATGGTTTAAATATCTTGCTTTTATTGAATTAGCAAAACGCTTCCATTGCTCAAGATCCCCGTGATATAAAATATCACCATCTTCATCATCTAAGCCAAGCTCACTTTCCATATCCAACTCTGCTAATGCCTCATCTAATAAAAGGAATATTTCTTCGTATACTTCTTCTTGAGATGCAAATTCTGGCTCTAATTGTATTGTTTGCCCAGGATCATAACTATCATCTGTAACAATAGCCCCATATTGATCTGTAGCCATCCCAAAAAGATAAGCTCTTAAAATTTTACCTACCGCTGTATAATGTGGTGAATTGTATTCTTCACCAAGAAAAATTAAATCGGCTGTATTTGGTAATGCATAAACGTATACATTTTGCCATAAAAAATAGCTACCGGTTGTTAAGGATGTATTCCACGATTCTGAATAATAGGCTGCTGTATTTTGTGAACCGTATTGAACGACTCCTAATACTTCTCTTACTCCGCGATACTGAGCTGTAGCTACAGTGTTCTCTATCGCTCCTTCAATTCTATACTGCGGAGCCAAACCAGTATTTGTAGGTTGCGTTTCTGAGCTATTGACATCAAAATAGTCGTCACTACATGAAAATGAAAAGCTCACCAATGAAACTAATATTATATAGTTATATATCTTCTTCATATTTTCTAAAATTTAAATCGTAATCCTACATCAAAACCTCTGGTATTTGGTGTTCCCAAATTATCTATACCCATAGAACCAGCTCCCTGAATTCCTGCACCATAAGTATTAACTTCTGGATCTACTCCTGAATAATCCGTGATTGTAAATAAATTCCGTCCTGTTACCGAAAGTTGTGCTGAAACAATTTTTAGCTTCGCCAGAAAGTCTGTTGGCAGATCGTAAGAAAGTGTTACATATCTTAATCTTGCATAAGAGGCATCTTCTATAAAGTTTTCAGCGTTTTGGGACCAATATTGCTGAAAATATTGTTGATCAGTTACCTCAACTGTATTTGGACTTCCATTCGCAGTTACGCCTTCCACCACTCGTGTACCATCTGTAGATCTACCTAGAGTTTCTTCAGCTAAACCATAATATGAAAAAGCAGATTTGGTGGCATTATAAGCTTCCTGCCCCTGAACTAAATCTAGTAGAAAAGTGAAATTAAATTTTTTATAAGAAAATGTGTTTGTAATTCCCAAAGTCCAATCTGGCAAACGATTAACATCATCAAAAATAACGGTTTCTAATTCTGGTAAGCCATCTGCTCCTATAATCAATTCTCCAGCATCATTTCTTACCGCTTTGTAACCTCTCAAGCCAAAAAGTGATCCTCCTAAAATTGCTGCTCCCGCTGCTGTGTTTCCAAAAGTCCATGAATCTGAGAGATAAACTTCATCTAATTGGCCAGGTAAATCGATAACATCACTTTGATTTATCCCTAGATTATAAGTCATGTCCCATTGAAAATCATTTTCTCTTGGGAAAATTCTAGCAGTAAGCAAGGCTTCTATCCCCTTGTTTTCTATAGAACCACCGTTAAGTGTTGCATAGAAAGTTCCTGCAGATGGTGGTACTCTTATATCCTCAAGTATTTGATTTTCAGATTTACTATAGTAGAAACTCATATCTAATCCCACTCTATTTTGAAAGAATCTAGAATCAAAACCAATTTCATAACTATTTGTAAACTCTGGCTCTAATTCAGGATTACCAATATCAACACCGTTGTAAGTGTATGCTGAACTCGCCAGTGAATTAATATTAGTACCCAAAAAACTTTCTAATGCACCAATTGGTGCATCTTTACCTACCTGCGCCCATGTAGCTCGCAATTTTAAAAATGATAAACCATTATCCGAAGTTATATCATTACCGCCCTGGCTTAATAAATCTGTAAGCACCGCAGAGGTTCCTATAGAAGGATAAAAGAATGAACGATCTTCTTTAGGTAGTGTGGAACTCCAGTCATTTCTTCCTGTAAAGTTTAAAAATAAGGCATCTTTCCATCCAAACTTAACTTCTCCAAAAACACCAACTGCTCTTCTTCTTCTAACAATTTCAGTAATAGATTGATTTTCTTGAGATACATTTCCAATACTATAAATACCTGGAGCCTGGAAACCATCACCATAAGTATAAACCGTATGAACTTTTAGATCTTCAACCATATTCCCTACCAAAGCATCAATAGAAAAATCTTCTGTAATATCTTTATCGTAACTTATAATTAGGTTTGAAGTTGTTCTTCTGTTTTCCCTTTCATACTGACTTATATAACCTTCATCTCTATTTTCTATCAATGAGCCTGTACCAATAATTCTTTTGCTGAACTCTCTAAAATAATCTGTACCAATTTTATAAGAAATATTAAAATTGTTTAAAAAATCATAGCTCACATTTACAATACCTAAAAGACGATTTACCTTATTATCATTTGGGCTATTTTCTGCGCTCCAATAAGGGTTATCAAAACGTTGATCGTTATAAAACATTCGTTGCGATCCATCTTCATTATAATAGTCACGAATGTCTATATTCACTGGATAGGATAATAAACTGCTATAGCTACTTCCACTTGCATTTCCCTGTTTGGTACTTGCAATTTCACTAACAATATAATTAGCAGAAGCACCTATAGTTAATTTATCATTTACTTGCGAGGAGGTATTAATCTTGAAAGAAGTTTTATCATAACTAGTTGCGTCGATTACACCATCCTGAGATAAGTCTCCAATTGACAAATACATCGTTCCTTTTTCGGTACCTCCAGAATAACTCACATTATGATTTTGAGTTATAGCGGTTTGATAAAAATCATCTATATGATCGTACGTTTGAGTTCCCGAAGAAACTTCAGGTCCCCAACTAAATGGTGATTCAGTTTCATAACTAAATCCACCTGTACTCAATATTTGTGTACCCTGCCCATATTGTTGCTGCACATTTGGAGTTCCTAAAACTTCATCTACAGAAAATGAGCCCGAGTAAGAAATAGTGCTGCTTCCTGCCTTTCCTTTTTTAGTGGTGATAATTACAGCTCCTTCCGCGGCCTGAATACCGTATAGTGCTGCTGCTGCTGGTCCTTTTAGTACTGATATGCTTTCTATATCCTCCGGATTCAAATCGGCAGCACGGTTAACACTAGCAACGGTTAAACTAGAACCTGTTGAATTATCTATAGGAATACCATCTACCACAAATAAAGGCTGATTGTCGCCCGTTATCGACGTACCTCCTCTAATTAAAATTACCGAAGATGAACCCGGTGCTCCACCAGAATTTCCAATGGTAACCCCAGAGACTTTTCCTTGAAGTCCGCTGACTACATTTTGCTGATTTCCTTCAAGAACTTCTTCCGAAGAAATTTCCTGTACGGCATATCCTAGAGCTTTTTTCTCTCTTTCAATACCGAAGGAAGTTACCACTACCTCGTCTAAACTTTCCCTATCGACTGCCATACTTACATCGAAGGTTACTTTATCTCCTGTATTAATTTCTTGAGTTTGAAAACCAACAGAGGAAAATACCAAAATCGCATCACTGTTATCCGGAGTGGATAGCCTGAAGTTACCATCAAAATCTGTTACTGTACCAACATTCAAATTTTTTACCCGCACATTTACGCCCGGCAAAGGAATTTGATTTTCGTCTACTACAGTTCCTGAAACCTCTTTCTCCTGGGCCCAGCTGCTAATCGAAAAAAGCAGGAGTAAAATGAAGAAAGGTTTACGTAGTTGTTCTTTCATAAGAAATTAGTTAACAATTGGTTATAAACAAACTTATCATATAATAACATTAAATGCAATAAAAAACAGCAAATATTAAAAACAAATGCTTTAATTAAGAAAATAAGAATATAATTTTGCAGTTTTTAGTCGCATTATTAGCAATAGTTATAAATTATACATACTTTCATTTTTACTATTTTTTTAACAAATTTAAAACTGAATTAAAAACTTATTAACTGGATAAGCATCATTGCTGAGAAATTATGAAAAAGACAGAGCGACACGATATTATTCTTAATGAGGTTCATTTACATAACAGAGTACTATTAAGTGATTTGACCAGCATACTAAATGTTTCTATGGATACCGTTCGTAGAGACCTTGTTGAGTTAGATAAACAAAAACTTCTAAAAAAAGTTCATGGCGGTGCAGTTTCTAATGGTTTCAATATTCATACCGATCAAAATCGTGAAATCTACGAATACGAAAACAAATCTATTATTGCGAAAAAAGGTATTTCTTTATTGAATACTGGCGACGTTGTGCTTATAACGGGTGGGTCTACAAATTTAGAATTGGCGAAATTATTACCCAAAAAGATGAATCTTACATTCTTTACGCCAAGCTTACCAATGGCGGTAGAATTGCTTAATAATTCTTCAATGCAAAGCGAAGTACATTTAATTGGTGGTAAACTGTCTAAAGGATCGCAGCTGGCTACCGGGGGAAGTTCTATCAATACTTTAGCTGAAATTACTGCAGATATCTGCTTCTTGGGAACCGGCTATATGGATCTGGAAAAAGGAATTACCGAAATTGACTGGGAAATTGCACAGATGAAGAAAGCTATGGTTAATTCTTCTAAAAAGATCGTTTCATTAAGTATTTCGAAAAAGCTAAATACGGTAAACAGATATAAAATATGTGATCTTACCCAAGTAGATACTTTGGTAACTGAATTGGATCCTACTGAAAAATCACTTCAAAAATATCAAAAAGCAGGTTTAAAATTACTCTAAACTAAAAATCAAATTTCGATATTATTTGAGCTCTTTTTTATAATTAACAAGAACATTTCTTACGCTACCATGTTTTAGTAATAAGTCTCTAGCTTCAGATTGGGCAACTTGTAGTTCTTCCATAATCATTTGGGTACCACGGCCAACCAATTTTTTATTTGAAAGTTGCATATCTACCATTCGGTTGCCTTTTACTCGCCCCAATTTTATCATCACGCTGGTAGAAATCATGTTTAGAACCATCTTCTGTGCGGTACCTGCTTTCATTCTGGTACTACCAGTAACAAATTCAGGTCCCGTAACTACTTCTACAGGAAATTCTGAAGCTTCGCCTAAAGGGCTTCCACTGCTACACGCAACACATCCCGTTGAAATTCCATGTTTTCTGGCTTCATTTATTCCACCAATTACATAAGGTGTAGTTCCTGACGCTGCAATACCAACTAAAGTATCATTTGATGAAATTTTATGCTTTTCAAGATCTTTCCAAGCCTGATTGGTATCATCTTCGGCATTTTCAACAGCATTTCTTAGTGCTGTATCCCCACCTGCGATCAAACCAATAACCAAATCTGCCGTCACCCCAAATGTTGGCGGACATTCTGATGCATCTAAAACACCTAATCTACCGCTAGTACCTGCGCCAATATAAAATAACCGTCCTCCTTTTTGCATATTTTCGACAATTACATTTACCAAGGCTTCAATGGCGGGTAATTGCTTTTGTACATTTTCAGCAATCGTTTGATCTTCTTTATTAATGTTTGACAGCAAATCTGCTGTACTCATCTTTTCAAGATCATTATATTTCGACTGCTTTTCGGTATCGGGTTTTTTACTTTCCATTTGCTAAAATTACATCCTGCAAGTTCTAATTATTTTTCAATTGTAGAAAATCTATTTTGTAGTATTCCAATCTACATTTGGTGTTGTATAGAAATTTACATCTAAATTAAATAATCTTTTGCCATGCAATCCTAGTCGTTTAGTAAATTCAGTATAATTCTTTTTTTCAGGAGCTGTCCAACCTACTTCAGCAACAGCAATACTTCTTGGCCAAAGACGATCGTCTGCCGTTGCAGCATTATGTACAAGTTCGGTCCATAATGCACCTTCTACTCCAATTGCTTTTCGATTTTCAGAAATAAAACTATATACATTTTCTAGAGAAACACCGTCTTTTTTGCACCAGCTATAGGTATTTGGTTGATCGGGAACATTGCCATGATCTAGGTAAAAGTTTTTGCAAATAGATTCGATTACCCGAGTATCAACTACACTCTCTGTAGTGCCTGTCCAACGCTGACTAATAAACGATACGTCTACTTGAGCCTGAGTTACTTCTTCCCAACCAATAGTCGTTTTCCCATTTAAGCGAACAAGTTTTTCTGCCTTTATAACGAAATCTTTATAATGTTTATCCTCAATCTCATCGCCTCCTATATGAAGATAAGGAGCTTCAGTAATTTCAGCAAGTTCGGCAATAACATCAGCAATAAATTCGTAAACCAACGGTTTTTCCATACAAAACTTGCTCCACCCAACTTCAGTTCCTCTAAAAGATTCTGGTGGTGTTGCGCGTTTTGGTTCTAGATTTTCAAAATTTTCGCAACTCAGTTCAGGATAAGCCTGCAAAGCTGCATAAGTATGCCCAGGCATATCAATTTCAGGAATAATCATCACATTTCGTTCTCTCGCATATTCCTGTAATTCCTTAAACTGCTTTTGTGTTAGATAACCAGACTGACCATTTTCTACAGCCGACTGCCCTCCTATTTCAGTTAATTTTGGCCATTTTTTAATCTCTATTCTCCAGCCTTGATCGTCGCTTAAATGTAAATGAAGACGATTTAATTTATATAAAGCCATTCGATCGATATGCTTTTTTAAGTAATCTAAACCAAAAAAGCTGCGTGCCATATCGATCATTGTTCCTCGCCATTGATAGTAAGGTTTATCTGAAATTTCTACCGCAGGAATATGAAATGCTGACGTTATTTTACCGCTTTCTACTTCAGCTGGAAATAGCTGTCGTAGGGTTATAATTCCGTAGAAAAGTCCGCTATTCTCTGCCGCAATAATTTCTATTTTTTCTGAAGTAATTTTAAGTTGGTATCCTTCTGTACTTAATTTTGAGGCAAGATTTTTATCAATTTTTAAAGAAACATGAGCCTCTTCTTCTGAAGTTTTTTGCAGTTCACTGCCAGTTGTTTTCAGTAAATCTTGTAATCGAGCTAAGTTTTTATCAGCTTCAGGATTAGAATAGTAATTTATTGTAGAAGAAAACTGAAACTCCCCATCGGTCCATTCAATTTTATTAGGCTTTGGGATAATTGCCGGTTTATCCTGAGCATTAAGATTGAATATCATTGAAAAAACAACCACAACCGAAAAGAAAAAAAGCTTCATAGATTAAATTTTATCTTATTTTATGTCCTTTTACCGCAAAGAAAAGAATATATAAGTAACAAGGGATCACTACCCAATATGCTTGCTGAAGACCAATGCTATCTGCCAAAGATCCATAAGCCAAAGGTACAATAGCTCCCCCAGCAATCGCCATAATTAGAAATGAAGATGCTATTTTGGTAAATCTTCCTAAACCATCTAAAGCCAAAGGCCAGATTGCAGGAAAAACAACCGCATTTGCTAAACCAAGCATAGATATGCAAACTACCGATACAAAACCGTCGCTAAAAATTGCGGCAAGACCTAAAACGATTCCTAAAATTGCTGAAATTTGAAGGGCTTTTGCCTGACTTATAAATTTAGGAATAGTTACCGTACCAATTAGATATCCAACAATCATTGCAATCAGCGTATAGGATGTAAAATTCTTAGCCACTTCAGTAGCAATTCCCTGTCCATCTTTAGCATATGTAATTACCGTATCACCAGCAATAACCTCAACACCAACATATAAAAACATAGCAAGAGCACCTAAAAGCAAATTAGGAAATTGCAAAACACTCGTTTTGTCTTTATTTGCTGCTGCTAAAGTTTCGTCTTCTTTATCGGTTTCAATTTCTGGTAAAGAGGAAAAATAAATTAGCACTGCCAGACCAACCAAAACAATTGCCATTACAATATAAGGCATTTCTACTCTAGACGAAAGAAGATCTAATTCGGCCTCACGAGCAGCACCACTTAGTTGACTTAATCGCGCTTCTACCTGATCCATATTTTTAAGAAGGATCGCACCTAAGGTTAATGGCGCAAGCGAGCCAGCAACCTTATTACAAATTCCCATAATACTAATACGCTTCGCTGCACTTTCTATAGGTCCTAAAACCGTGATATATGGATTTGCTGCCGATTGCAATAGTGCTAATCCTGTTCCCTGTACAAACAATCCTGTAAGAAATAAAGCATAAGTTCTAGATGCTGCTGCCGGAATAAAAATTAATGCGCCAACCGCCATCACCACTAAACCTAAACTCATCCCTTTTTTAAATCCTGTTTTTTCTAAAACCTTAGCTGAAGGAATAGCCATTACGAAATAAGAAATATAAGAGGCAAAAGCCACAAAGAACGATTGGAAGTTATTAAGATCGTTTGCTGTTTTTAAATACGGAATCAGCACTGAGTTTAACCAGGTTACAAAACCAAAGATGAAAAATAAGATCCCAATGATGATGATCGATCTGCTTGTTCCGGAAGTATTCGAGTTATTGCTCATAATATTTATTTACTCGTGTTTTAAATTAGCATTTTGAAAAAGCTTAAATTCAAATCTTAGAATTTTACAGAAAAGCTTCTTTACAAAAAAAAGAAACTTTTTTATGAAACTTAAACACTTTATTAACTTTTTTTATAATTAACAATAACATTATTTAATTTTTTAATTAGAATTATTAAATAGGTCATCTCATTTATCATATTTTTAAAGAGCTATTTAAAGTTTCTATCAGGTATTTGAAATACACTATATTTGCAGCCCAAAAATTTTATAATTATACTGCGGAAAACTAATTTTTCTTCGGAATTAAAAATAAAATAGAATTTTGAGAAGTTGCTAAGAATTAAAAAATTAGCATTAAAATTGAAATAATTGAGGATAGTTCCTTAATAAACCTTGTAGAAGGTATAAACCAATTAACGTTCACAATTGCATGAAACACATACGTAACTTTTGTATCATCGCCCATATCGATCATGGTAAAAGTACACTAGCAGATAGACTTTTAGACTTTACAGGATCGGTAACAGAAAGAGAAAAGCAAGCACAGCTTTTGGATAGTATGGATTTGGAGCGGGAGCGTGGTATCACTATTAAAAGTCATGCAATCCAAATGGATTATGTTCACGAAGGTGAGCAATATACACTTAACCTTATCGACACCCCGGGACACGTAGACTTTTCTTACGAAGTTTCTAGATCTATCGCAGCCTGTGAAGGTGCTTTATTGGTTGTTGATGCTGCACAAAGCATACAGGCACAAACAATTTCTAACTTGTACCTGGCTTTAGAGAATGATTTAGAAATTATTCCCGTTTTAAATAAAGTAGATTTACCAAGTGCGAATCCAGAAGAAGTAACCGACGATATTGTAGATCTTTTAGGTTGCAATCGTGAAGAAGTAATTCCTGCCAGTGCAAAAACAGGTATTGGGATCGAAGAAATTTTGCATGCCATTATCACGAGAATTCCTGCACCAAGCGGCAAAGTTGATGCGCCGCTTAGAGCATTGATATTTGACTCTGTTTACAATCCGTTTCGTGGTGTAGAGACTTTTTTTAGAGTTATAAACGGAAGTATCAAAAAAGGACAGCATATTAAATTTGTCGCTACAGGCAAGGATTATTCAGCCGATGAGGTAGGAACGCTCAAATTAATTCAGCATCCAAAACAGGAAATCAAAACCGGCGATGTTGGGTATTTAATTACCGGAATAAAAGATGCTCGAGAAGTAAAAGTAGGGGATACCATTACCGATGCTAAAAATCCAACTACAGAAGCTGTTGCCGGTTTCGAAGATGTAAAACCAATGGTTTTTGCAGGGATTTATCCGGTAGACACTGAGGAATACGAAGAGCTTAGAGCTTCTATGGAAAAACTTCAGCTTAATGATGCTTCACTAACTTTCGTACCAGAAAGCTCTGCAGCACTAGGTTTTGGTTTTAGATGTGGATTCCTAGGAATGCTCCATCTAGAAATAATTCAGGAGCGATTAGAGCGAGAGTTTAACATGACGGTTATTACTACGGTACCTAACGTGTCTTACTATGCTTATACCAATAAAAATCCTGATGAACTTATTTTAGTAAATAATCCATCAGATTTACCAGAGCCTTCAACCTTAAATAGAGTAGAAGAGCCTTTTATAAAAGCTACTATAATCACTAAAGCCGACTATGTAGGGAATGTAATGTCCCTGTGTATCGAGAAAAGAGGGGAAATTACTAATCAAACATATTTAACTACAGAACGTGTAGAACTTTCTTTCGATATGCCGTTAGCTGAAATTGTTTTTGATTTTTACGATCGTCTAAAAACAGTTTCGCGTGGCTATGCTTCTTTTGATTATTCTCCTATTGGAATGCGCGCTTCTAAACTTGTTAAAGTAGATGTTTTACTTAATGCAAATAAAGTGGATGCACTTTCAGCCTTACTGCACCAAGACAATGCGTACGATATTGGTAAGAAAATGTGTGAAAAGCTGAAAGAATTAATACCAAGACAACAATTTGACATTCCTATACAGGCAGCGATAGGTGCTAAAATTATAGCCAGAGAGACCGTAAAAGCCCTTAGAAAGGATGTTACCGCTAAATGTTATGGTGGAGATATCTCTCGTAAGAGAAAGCTCTTAGAAAAGCAGAAAAAGGGTAAAAAACGTATGCGCCAGGTTGGAAATGTAGAAATTCCTCAGGAAGCGTTTATGGCCGTTTTAAAACTAAACGATTAAGAAATTAAATCAATTATAAAAAAGCCTCATAGTTTTAGCTATGGGGCTTTTTAGTTTTATAAAAGTTTAGAAACTAATCGGCTTCGTTCTATGCTTCAGTATGGATTTCTACGGAAGATGTCCCTCATTTCTTATTGACTTCTCAATTTCTTAAATTTGTGAAAATTGCTTCATTTTGATTAAAATCGACTTAAATTGAAGTAAAACTGATTAAAAACCAGAAAAATAAGGGTAAAATGGCCGGACACAGTAAATGGGCAAATATAAAACATCGTAAAGGTGCACAGGATAAAAAACGTGCAAAACAATTTACACGAGCAATTAAAGAAATTAGTGTTGCAGTTAAAGAAGGGGGAGGACCAGATCCCGAATCTAACCCAGGCTTGCGAAATGCTATAAGCAATGCTAAAGGTGTAAATATGCCAAAAGATACCATCGCCAGAGCTATTAAAAAGGCGAGTGGGGCAGATGCAGACAATTATGAGCTGGTTACTTTTGAGGGGTATGGGCCTAATGGTATTGCCATATTCATAGAATGTACCACCGATAATACCAACCGTACCGTATCTTCTGTACGATCTATATTCTCTAAAAATGGTGGTAGTTTAGGTACAAATGGTTCATTAGAATTCTTATTCGATAAAAAAGGAGTTTTTGTTCTTGAAAAGGAAAAAATTGAAAGGAACCTTGAAGAATTTGAACTTGAACTTATTGAAGGTGGCGCTACTAAAATTGAAAAAGAGGATGACCTTATCACTGTTTATACCGATTTTCCAGATTTTGGTCTTATGTCTTCAAAATTAGAAGAGCTAGAAATCGAAACTAAATCTTCTGAAGTACAGAGAATTCCTTTAAATACTGTAGAACTGCCAGTTGAAGACGCTAAAAAAATTCTTAACCTAATTGAAAAATTTGAAGACGATGACGATGTACAAAATGTATATCATAATTTAGAAATCACCGACGAGCTGATTGATGCTATGGACGAGGATTAATTGAGAAAAAAATACTATTAAAAAAGCCCAATTTCAAATCATGAAATTGGGCTTTTTTACGATATAAACTTTATTTAATTCTCGCCTTCTTCCTTCTTTGTTCTGGTATCTTCAGCATCACCGGTATTAGAATCTTCCTCTACTTCCATCTGCTTTCCTAAATATACAAGTTTAAAATCTTCCTCTATTTCTACTTCTTTACTATTGGAAGGAATGATACTTAAATTCCCTTCTACATTTTTAACGAAAAGGGGAATTATATCTGGATCGGTCTTAGAAATTTCAATTAATCCCTCGTAATGTTCTTTAGAATTTAAAGTAATTTCGTGAATTTGTGAATATTTTCTTGCCAGATTGGTTAGTTTCACATAATCATCGGTTTGCGAAAATAATCCTTCTTTAGGATTATTTTCTGGATCAGACATTTCTTCCGGAGAGACCACTCTAAAAGATCCATTTTCACCAAAATGCTTTCTAAATTTATTGATAGCGTTCTTATTGATCTCGCTATTACTGGTCATCGCCATTAAATAACCAATATCATTAAGTTCTATATTATTAATTAAATCTTCAGAATATACATTTTCTTCAATAGCATCTAGCCCCATGCTTTTTGCTTTTCTGATATTCATCCCGTTATTATCTACCAAAACTACATGCCTGCCGTTATCTTCCATGTATTTACCAATGATTCTGGAAAATGATGATGCTCCGATAATAAGAATACCTTCAGAATTCTTTAAAAATACACCTACTAACTGAGCAAATAAACGTGCAGTTGTGGCATTTAAAAGCACTGTTCCCAGCACAATCATAAATACTAGCGGAGTAATATATTCTGCGCCTTCTACGCCTTGTCTTTGCAATTCGATACCAAATAAAGAGGCGATACCTGCAGCAACTATACCTCTTGGCCCAACCCAGCTTATAAATAGCTTTTCATTAAATTTAAGCGAAGAGTTTATACTACTAATAAATACTCCTAGAGGCCGCACAACAAATACAATTACAGCAAATAACCAAATAGCTTTACTAGTAAAAATTAAATATAAATCATCCATATTTATATTTGCGGCCAACAAAATAAATAGAATTGAAATTAAAAGAACGCTTAAAGATTCTTTGAAATATAAGAGTTCTTTTAAGTTTGGAAGATCGATATTTCCCATCACCATTCCCATCACTACCACGGCTAAAAGTCCGCTTTCATGAGCAAATTGATCTGAAAGTACAAATACACCTAGAACGGCCGCCAGTGTAAGCACGTTTAATAAATAATGCGGAATTATATTTTTCTTGATACTATAGGCCAATGCATGGGCAAAAGTGAAACCGAATGTAAATCCAAAAAGCACGATTTTACCAAATTCTAATAATACGGTAGAAGTATATTCTTTCCCTTTCCCGGCACTAATAAATTCGAAAACCAAAACGGCAACAAGTGCACCAATAGGATCAATAAGAATTCCTTCCCACTTCAGGATTATAGATACATCCTTTTTTAACGGAATATTCCTAAGGATAGGCGTAATTACCGTAGGCCCTGTAACAATAATCAAAGAAGCAAACAAGAACGAGATTTGCCAGCTGAGATCAAAAATATAGTGTGCTGCG